>NZ_JAJVDH010000003.1 GCF_022758145.1 Pontibacter vulgaris | reverse complement strand
CGCCGATGGTACTGGAGTCACATCCGGGAGAGTAGGTAGCCGCCAACCCATCAACCAACACCCCTTGTTCTGCTTGAGCAAGGGGTGTTGCCGTTTATACCACCTGCTCATTGGGGCGTAGAAGGCAAAGCATCCCGCCACCTGCAATAGCCCAGGAGCAAGCCGGTCCAATACAAGCAGCACTGTTTATATATAGATCGAAAACCTGATCAACTCTAAGTTTATCAATCAGGTGTCACTTCATTTTTATAATAACTGAAAAGGGATGGTTTCTAATGTTGATTTAGTTTTATCAACTAAACGATGTTCTCAATTCTTCTTATGAATATAAAATGAGACAAATCATATAAACAGAAAGAGCCGCTTTTTATAAGCAGCTCTTTCTGTTTTAGTAAATTCTTGTTCTATCTATTTCTTTCCAGCAATAGCTGTACTAAGTTCTTCCAGCGAAAGATATTGTTGAGCTAAATTTTGAACTTCATTTTGATCAATTGTTCTTATAGTATGTAGCAAATTATTAAAATGATCACTACTTAAATTATTAAGTGTGATGTGTTTATACTTATCACATTGATCAAAAATAGTAGCGATATCATTAAGGAATTTTCCCAGCATGTAATTCTTCACCACATCAAGTTCATCTGTTGATACTGCTTCTTTTTGAAGCAACTCGATTTCCTTTCTTATTTCAGCCAGTGTATTTTCGGTTACTTCATAGTTTACATCTGTACCTATATAAAACAGTGTATCATGTTCTTTAGGAGACATGGCAGAATAAATACCATAAGTATAACCTTTATCCTCACGTATATTTCTCATCAGACGTGAACCAAAATAACCCCCTAGTATTTCGTTAACTACTGTTAGCTTAAGATAATCCGGATGCTGTATAGATGGGAAATGTTTACCTACTCTGATAGATGATTGTATGCTGTTTGGTAGATCTACAAAGTTATACTTAGCTTCTGAGTTAAGATTTATAGTTTTGTTTCCATTATCAATTATACTTTTATCAGTAAGCTGTAAGGCGTCAATTGATTGTTTAAGGTAGATATTGGATTCTGTATTCAAGTCTCCGCAAGCGAAGACTTCCATTCCTTGTGTACTTAATTGCTGTTTGTAAAAGCTTTTTAGTTCATCTAGGGAAATATTATTCAGCGCTGTTTCCTCGTATCCGAATACGTAAGGATGGTTTGCTCCATATATAAGCTTTGTGAAGCTATTAGTTGCTAAGTACGCATTCTTCTGACGTTGTACTTTTATATTCTGGATAGTACGTTGTTTTAGCAATTCGAACTCTCCTTCCGGGAAAGTTGGGTTTTGTAGTACATCCAAAACCAAAGGCAGCAGTTCCTTCAGATATTTAGAAAGGCAATAAAGTGTATACTCTACTCTATCGTAGCCATGGTTACTTTCAAAAGAAGCACCATAAAAAGCTACTTTATTTGCTATTTGCTTTGCTGTATAAGTAGTTGTGCCTTCTAAAAGCATTTTTGAGGTAAGATCAGAAATGCCTGTTGCTGGTTCGTACCACTTACCGGCTTTAAAAACAAAATCCAGCCTTATAACGGGCTGGGTTTTGTTTTCTATGATATGTAGTCTAGCTCCATTGCCAAGTTTTGTAACTTCTGCACTCGGAAGCGAGACGGCATCTATTTCGTATGTTGCTGGTGCTTTTTTTCTATCAAGCATTATGTATTATTATGTTATATGCTATTCTTTACTCCAGGTTTAGCCCAATGCTGAAACGGAAAGTTTGTGCAAGTGGGTTGCCGCTGTCGTTAGGCACCAAGTAAGCCACATCTACACCAAACTTCTGGTAACGAAGGCCTAATCCAAGTGACAGGAATTTTCTGTCCCCTTTTTCAGGGTTTTCATAAAAATAACCTACACGGGCAGCAAATAATTGGTTGTACCAATACTCCAGACCTCCACCCAAAGTTATTTCCTGTAACTCTTCGCTTGCGCCACCTTCAGCATCTCCAAAAGAGGTGAAGATACCGCTTACTACAGTTTGTGTACTATCGGCTCCCGGCGATGGAACAAGAAGTTTATTTGCATCTAACACAAATGTAAGCGCATTAAACTCATCCAGATTCATTGTAACGGCAGTACCAACCTTTAAGTTAGTTGGCAGAAAATCTTTTTGGTCAGCATTTGTATAAGCAATCTTACCACCAATGTTAGAGATGTTAGCACCCAAAGCCAGATTGATCTTATCGTTAATATCTGTCATGTAGTGCACGCCCACGTCAACAGCCGCTGTATTACCAGGCTTAGATTCGAAAGATGTGGTTGAGCCACCTACATTAACATTACCTGCAAGGTTAGAATGTATAAAGCGGGCTCCAATACCTAAACTCAGTTTTTCACTTAGCGCCTGACCGTATGCTAACGAGATAGCATATTCTTTTGGACTATAATCTTGTATAGGGTTGCGGTTCTCGTCAATAAACTGAATTTCTCCTAAATCAAAGTATAACAAAGAAGCTGAGATAGCAGACGTTTCGTTCAGTTTTTTATAGCCTGACAGGTAACTTAAAGACATGTCGTCTACGATGTTTCGCAGCCATGGCGAGTGCGAAAAGCTAATACCAACATCGTTCTTTACAAAGCCAAGTTTAGCGGGGTTCCAGAAAGGTGCGTTAGCATCGGGGCTAAGCGCAATACCAGCATCTCCTAGAGCAGCTCCCCTTGCATCTGGTGCAACAGTGAGTATAGGCACTGCAGTTGTTACAGCCTTTACTTCATTATCCTGACCAATAGGTGTTTGTGCAAATGCAAGTGGTGCCGAGGCAAAGGCCAGCATAAATGAGGCGGCCTTGTATAGTGTACTTCTTTTATACATACGTAGGGTGTTGATAGCTATATCAAATATAGAAATATATTATGAGGATTATACTAATTCAAAATTACAAGTTTCTCGAATTTAGAAACCTTGGCACCATCTTGATGAGAACGAACATTTACCTTATAAACGTATACACCGCGCGCAAGCATATCTTTATACTCGTCCCGGCCGTCCCAGGTTAATTCGGCAACGTGAGTTTTGCTGGAATAACTTGTTGTTTGTAAGGTCTTTATCAATTTTCCTGAAATTGTAAATATTTGAATCTGTATGTCTAAATCTTCGCCTGCCCTGTTATGGTCGAAATGGAAGGTTGTTTTAGACGAAAACGGATTCGGATGATTAACTAGGTGCTCTAACGCAATTTTGCTGTTGTTAGATACAAAAAACTCTATATATTCTTCAGTAGAATTATTGTAAGTATCCCAGGCTTTTAATTTAATAGTATGAGCGCCTTCTTTCACGTCTTTCAGAGCAAACTTTATAGTGCCGGATTGGTAATTGTCTACGTCAGAAGTATAATAGTCGTTTAGAAATATTTTGTTATCGCTATTTTCATCTAATATAGCCGAAAGCTCATGCCCGCTGCTTATGCCTGCGGTATTTATGCCATTCTCATCAAAGATCTTTGCCAGTAAAACAGGATTTTGACCGGTGTGCCCCCCTGATACGAAAGACTCGTCGTTCAGGTGTAGTTTTATTGTTGGGGGCGTGTTGTCAGTGCTGATATTATTGGCACTGCCGCCTATATGTATAGAATTATTTCCACCGGCAGCATCTGTTGTAGCATTGCTGGCATATAGGCTGATCTTACCGCTACCGTACTGATAGTTAATATCTTTAGGTACAACAAAATTTACCTGGAACAAGCCTTTAGAAACTGATGCCTGGCCATCATATAGTATGTTTTTACGCTGTTTTACTTGTTCTGGCGAAGCATTTTCATCTCCAAAGGTTGTGCTGACAGTTTGCTTTTCAAAAACTGTAATATGGAGCTTCCCGTCAAAGTTTTGAGCTATAGTACCATTTGCAGTAGCGATAATGCCTGTGAGTGTTACTTTTTCTAAGGCACGTAGAGTATCTGTTGTAATTTCCCTGCCATTCATGTGCGTTATTTTTGCCTGAAGTGCAGGGTAGGCCAGTTGTAACGATGGGTCGCTGAGGAGTGTGAAATTGCGATTGTTTACCCCCCGTGAGCCGCTGGTATTATCTGTGATGCTGTTATTTTTAGTCAATAATACAAGATCGCCTAAACGCGGCATCTGCCCATTTACAGACGTAAAAGCACCTTTAAAGAAATTGCGGTTAAGAACGCGGTTGCCACTGGAGTATACAGGTCGGGTAGTTGTAATAAGGCCTACCGCACCGCCTTCGGAATTAAGCAGAGCAGCCTCAGCGCCAGATGACCTTTCTGGGTCATCGTAACGGCCGAACTCACAGGTGGCTGTTAACATAAATGTTAGCCTGTCTTTATTACGCAAGTTGTTGATCTGCGGAATTGTTAGCAGTTGCTCTGATGCCCAGCTTATTTCATTGCCATGACCGGTATAATTAAGTATAAGCGACCCTTGCTGCACGGCATTTTCAATAGCAGCTACCGCCTCTGGAGAGCGCTGGCCATTGGCAACAGCTTCCTGCCTGAAAAGATCTAAGTATAGTTTGTTTGTATTAAATCTTGGCTGTTGTTGCTCTACATAGTTAGCCAGGTATTCAGCATCGTTTTGGTGCTCGTTAAAATCACCATCATCTGCTACAAATGAGAGTTGGTTACGCCACTCCCCGAAATGTGTTGGACTTTCGTAGGTGATGATCTTGTTTACAAGTGCGGCAGCTTCTGTAGCAGTTTTAGCCGGCAACCGGCCAATGCCTATGTCCAGCAGGTGGTCGCCGTTACTATTTTCTTCCCATTCGCCTTCCTCTTCATCCATAAAGCCATAATAATCTTCTGAAGAATAGCTGGTAATAGGGTGTAACGATTGCCGCGACTGGTAAACAGGAACGAAGTTAGTATTGTTAAAAAGCCTGTTTTTGTAATCGTAAGAAGTATCGCCGAAGAGTAGCAAGTATAATTTATTGCTGCCACTTTTGTTGCTGCGGTTATATACCAAACGCACGTAATCGCGGATGGCAGTTACATCTTGTGCTCCTGATGAGAACTCATTATAGATCTGGGTAGTAGTGGCTACCAGCACATTCATGTTGGTTTGCTTGCTTCGGTGGGCTGCCAGGCGATTAGCCTCCTGCAAAAACTTAGGGTGCGTTACGATCACAAAATCAACATCGGCAGTAAGATTATGGCTGTGCAGGTTCTGGTTAGCAACTTTGCCCAGAGGAGTAGGTTTTTGAGTTATGTTTTGCTGAAATACGACGAACTCGCGAAGTACAGAAGTGACAGCGCTAAAAGTTAGATCACTGCCAAGTATAGTTTGTTGCAGTACTGGTCGCAGCGGATCTGTTACATCCCAGACAATGGTATTAGCCGGAACATTTGAGACTTTAAAAGTAGAAACGGGTGCATTGAGGCTTACAATGCTGCGAAAGCTGGTTTGCTCTCCGAATAATTTAAGTTGACGCTCAAAGTTCAGTTGCAGGTAATTGAGGTAACCAATAGCGGTTGTACTGCCACCGGGAGCAAAGGCCAAAGAAGCTTTCAGGTCTGTAATATTGCCCAGGTCCTGTTGGTTTATAGTATACGTTTTAATGCTGTTAACGCCTTCAGGGTGATATTCGTAAGTGCCACGGCCGTTTATACTTTGCGTGCCCAGCAATTGGTTATTCAGCTTGAGTGTAAAAGTGGTTGCAGCCGGCGAGTTTGCCATAAGCGTAGCCGTTAACTTTACTTCAGAGCCAGCTACCACATCGCTCACCGGGAAAGTGATTTCACGATTTGGGGTAAAAGAGCTGAACTCTTCGCCATACCATTCGCGGCCTGAGTATACCATATTGCGCAGGTCTTTCTCATGAAAAAGCCTTTCGTTATAGGTGCTTATACTTTGCGATGGGTTTGCTGCCTGGCCTTTGCTGCTAATGCGTGCTCCTGAAGAAGTATAACCTACCCGCAAAAAGTAATAAGCCGAGTCGGAGTAAATATTATAGTTGTGTTTAAAAAGTTTTTGGTCGGCGTTATACGTCCAGGTGTGCGGGCCCTGAGCATAGAAAAGAACATAATCCGTGTCATCAAATTTACCGTCGGCTTCGCCCGATACCCAAATGGCGTTTTCCTGCAGGTCGCTGGGGCGGGGGGCGCTGTTAGCTTGTGGTAACATGCCGCCGCCATTGCCAAAAAGCTGAATTGTTTTGGGATCCAGGTTCTGCGTGTTTATGCCCAGCGCCAGCAGCGTAGCTTTGTCTATTCTATGGATACCCGAAGAAGTAACTCCCAGCTTGTACCAATTACCAGAACTCAGAACAGAATTAGTAAGGTCAGCAGCTTTTCGGGCAGTAGTGCTTTGTGTTGCGGTTGTTTGTGAAGTATAAGTATAACTGAAGCTTATGAGTTTCTCCAGTCTGCCGGTTTGCTTGTTTCTCCGGATCGGAAGTATCGTAACTATAGCAACAGGTACTTTATTTTCTGTGGCATTAACTATACTTATGGCTGGTTCCGGATGTATACTTTCAACATCAAAAAGTTTGGCATCGTCAGCTGAGAAGGGCTCGTAGCTGGTGCTGTTAAGTATAAAATTTTGTAAACGGAGGTTGGGAATGCTGATTTTATAGTATGGCAGCCGCTCCACATAATCGAGGCTGGCACCGCTAAAAGAGGGAATTTTACCGGGCATGTTCCCGTTGGGCAACACCATTTCATAGCCTTGCCAAGTTAGTTTTGTAAGCGCAGGTGCGGGTGCGTTCTGAGCTTTTACCTCGCCAGATAGCCAGCCTGAAAAAAGCAACAGGCACATGTATACGAAACTAAAAGGCCTCATATAAAACTAAGTTAGCGGGTAATAAAAACAAGGATGATGGCTGCGTGTTTATGTTACACAACAGCCATCATCCGAAGTATAAATTTTAACTGCCTGGCCAGTAAAGCGGTGCAGCAAGGTGTATTATTGTTGCTTCAGCTCGTAGCTGTAAGACTCCATTATAAGGTTAGCCAGTAGTTTGCTGCAGGCTTTTTCCACTTTCTCCTTCGCAATCTGCTCATTTTCTGCTTCCAGTTGCAGGCTAATGTGTTTGCCAATGCGCACGTCACCAACCTGGTCCAGGCCAAGGTGCTCTAAACCTAACAGCACCGCTTTACCTTGTGGGTCTAACAACTCCGGACGAGGCATTACATTGATTTCGGCAATAAATTTCATGAGTGAGATGTTTTTTTAACGATAGATAAAAGGATATACAACACGATGATTAGTGGTATCGCTGCGAATTTAACAAGGGCAAGTAAGATAACCGACATGCCCAGGAAAATAAAACGAACTTCGTTGTCTTTCCAGCGCAGACTTTTAAACTTAAGCGCAAATAGCGGCAGCTCAGCCACCAGCAGGTACGAAAGTATAATAGTAAGCGCTACCAGTAGATAAGGGTTCAGGATAAACTCGAAAGATAGCAACGACCCTCCGGCAAGTATAAGCGGCAACGAACCCACAAACAGCGAGCAGGCTGGCGTTGGCAAACCAATAAAAGAAGTAGTCTGGCGGGTATCAATGTTAAATTTAGCCAGGCGCAGTGCCGAGAAAATAGTTATCAGGAAACCGAAGAACGGAAGTATATCGGCAGGTATACCAGGTATAGATTCTCCGGATCTGCTTAGCAGGCTAAACATGATCGTGCCCGGCACCACGCCAAACGAAACCATATCTGCAAGCGAATCCAGTTGTTTTCCTATTTCGGAATAAGCGTTCAGCACACGGGCTACCATGCCATCCAGGAAATCAAATATAGCAGCAATCCCGATCAGGTAAGCCGAGTAAACAAGCTCTCCCTTAAAAGCGAAGTATAAAGCCAGGCAACCTGTAAATAAGTTCAGGCAGGTTATGGCATTGGGTATGTGTTTCTTCATGTAAAGGTTGGCGCAGTAATTAGCGCAAAAATGGATTATACTTTTTCTCGTAACCGATGGTGGTTTCGGGGCCATGGCCCGGGTAAACTGTTACCTCATCTGGCAACGTAAAAAGTTTTGTTTTTATACTTTGGATAAGCGTATCGAAATCGCCGCCGGGTAAATCGGTACGGCCTATACTTTGCTGGAACAGCACATCGCCTCCAATGCAGATTTTCTTCAGCTCGTTGTAAAATACCACATGGCCCGGCGCATGGCCCGGTGCAAAAATCACCTGCAGCTCTGTATTGCCAAACTTTATGGTATCACCTTCTTTCAGGTAAGCCTCCGGAAGTATTTCCTGGTACATCGGAAAGCCATACACAGGCGCATAGGCCGGAACAGAACGTAGCGTCTGCAGGTCATCTTTATGTATTTCCAGTGGCACGTTGTAAGTATCGGCTACAAATTTATTGCCCAGCACATGGTCTATGTGGCAGTGCGTGTTCAGCAGTCTTACTACTTTCAGGTTATTTTGCTCGATGTAGTTTTTGAGCTGTTGCTGCTCATGCTTTTCGTAGCAACCTGGGTCTATTACCACGCACTCTTTGGTGTCGTCGTAGAGCAGGTAAGTGTTTTCCTGAAACTGGTTAAAGGTAAGGCAGGTAACCTTCATAATTTATACTTTTAAAGTGCAGGCTAACCCACAAAATCGGCATCTAAGTTACAAATTTAAGGCATACTTGTCGTAAATTGCCCACATGATTTACGATTTTATAGTTGTTGGCCACGGCCTGGCTGGTGCCATTTTAGCAGAAACCTTACGAAGTCGCGGCAAGAACGTACTAGTGATAGATGAGCCAAAAGAGAACTCGGCGTCGCGGGTAGCGGCTGGTCTGTTAAATCCGGTTGCCGGTAAGCGTTTTGCCAAATCGTGGCTCGTGGATACATTTATACCTGCTGCCGATGCCTTTTACGATGCGCTGGAAGCACGTTATGGGCAGCAACTGTTTTTCCATAAACCTATCTATAAAATCTTTTCAAGTATAGAAGAGCAGAACACCTGGATGGCCAAAAGCGCCGGAGGCAACTGGGATGCGTATATTTCAGCAACCTATACGCAAAGTATAAACCAGCCAGGCATAGATGATCCGTTTGGCGGGATTATGATAGAGAAAGGTGGCTTTCTGCATGTATATGCTATGCTCGATCTGCTGACCGAAGACCTGCTGAAGCGACACCTGATGCTACCGGAGCGGTTTGAGATAAGTGAGCTGCAACTGACAGAAAGTGGTGTGAAGTATAAAAGTATAGAAGCGAAGCATCTTGTTTTTTGCGAAGGTTACCAGATAGTAAATAACCCATACTTTGCGTGGCTGCCCTTGCAACCTACCAAAGGCGAGGTGCTAGAAGTACAGACCGAACAGAATTTCAGCCCCGAATGCATCTATAACAAAGCCGTTTACGTTGTTCCGGAAGGAGGAGGTCGCTTTATAATAGGAGCTACCTACGACTGGCGAAATCCTGATGAAGAAATAACGGAGCAGGGAAAAGAAGAGCTGGCAGAGCGGTTCCGGCAAATTACCACGCAGGAGTTTACGGTTACCGGGCACTGGGCAGGTATACGGCCCGCCGTCCGCGACCGCAGACCTTTGGCGGGCACGCACCCAAACTATAAGCAACTGAGTGTGTTTAACGGTATGGGTTCTAAAGGTGTATTAATGGCGCCTTACCTGTCGCAGCACTTTGCAGATGCACTTGCCGGCGAAACAGAATTGCTTCCGGAAGTACACATTTCGAGATATTTTTCGTTATATTACAACTATATAAAACACCAAACCCCATAACCCTGAGCGCATGCGTTTTAATACAAGGTTATTGTTGCTATTTCTACTCTGTGTGTGCAGTAGCAGCGCTTTAGTAGCGCAGCCCAACCGCGATGTTTTTGGAAAGAGCCGTATCCAATACAAGAACTTCGACTGGAAGCTATATAGTACCCAAAACTTTAACCTGTACTTCTATAAAGGCGGCGACCCTACGGCACAGCACGCAGCTGAGTACGCCGAACGCGAACTAAAGCGCATTACCAGCCTTATCGGGTATTATCCTTATTCTAAAATAACGCTTATACTTTATAACTCTGCCACCGATTTAAAGCAGAGCAACATTGGCCTCGATAACGACCAGTTCCAGACCGGGGGAGAAACACTATTCCTGAAGAACAAAATTGAGCTTGCTTTCGATGGTACCCAAACCGATTTTAAACGCGACCTGAGTTACCAGCTTACAGAACTACTGCTGAACGATATGATGTATGGCGGTAGTTTAAAGGAAGCATTACAGAGTAGCTACCTGCTTCGTTTGCCCGATTGGTTTGTGAGCGGCGTAGCAGCTTATACTGCCGAAGGATGGAGCATGCGTATGGATAATTACGTGCGCGATATGATGCTAAAAGATCCGAGTATCAGAAATGAGCAGCTTTTTTTGCGTAACCAGGAGCTAACCGGCCAGACCATCTGGAACTACATTGCCGAGCGCTACGGCTATACTTCTATCCAGAATATCCTGAACCTGACACGCATAACCCGCGATGTGGAAGTAGGTGTAACAAGCAGCCTTAACATCCCTTACAAGCGTTTTCTGCAGGATTGGCGCAACTACTATGTGCAGATAAACCAACGTTCCGATAACCCGTTGGTGAACTTGCCAGCCGATAATAAGCTTTTCAGCAAGAATAAACGCAACCTGCGCTACACAGAGCCAGTGTTTAACCCTGCCGGTACTTTGCTGGCATATGCCGAAAACGACCGCGGTGGCTACCGCATTATTGTGCAGGATGTACGCAGTAAGCGCAGCCACATTGTCTGGAAGAATGGTTACAAAACCCAGGACCAGCATGTAGATTATAAGCTACCGGTGCTGGCATGGCGCTCAAACTCGCAGCTTGGCTTTATAGAAGCACGGCGTGGCAAAATGACCTTGCGCCAGGTAGCTGCCAACGATCGCAAGTCGTTTATTCCATACTATGACGATATAATGAAGCCAGCCGCCACGCTCGAAGATTTTTCGCAGGTGCGCGACATGAGCTATTCTGCAGACGGGCAAAGTATAGTTGTGAGCGCGGTACGCGATGGGCAGAGCGACCTGTATGTGCTGCGTAGCAACGGGCGTAGCTTAGAGCAGATAACCGATGATATTTACGACGACATTAATCCGGTTTTCCTGAGAAATGGCAGCATTGCGTTTAGCTCTAACCGCTGGATAGATACAACCGGCCTTACGCCAAAGGCTGATTTCCAGAGCGTGGTAAACAATTACGACATCTTTTTGCTGACAAGAGAAGGCAAACAGGCTAACTTCAGGCAACTAACAAACTCTATAGCCAGCGAATTACGCCCACGGCCTACAGCTGATGATAACCTGGCATATATAGGCGAGCAAAACGGTATCAGAAGTTTATACTTGCTTGATGTTGCTTCTGGCTCGAGCAAACCGCTTACGAACTTCCTGCAAAGTATAGACGATTTCGATTACAGCAGCGACAAAAGTACGCTGGCCATAGTTGCCAATGATGGTGCCCGAAACTTTGTATACCTGGTACCAAACTATACAGCAACCTCACTGGACAGCCTGCCAAAAACATCGCGGCAGATTATTCTGGAAGCAAGGGCACGCACTCCGGTTACTGCCCCCGGGCCTACACGCAAACTCCTCGAAAACGACCCTAAAAAGCAAAACCCAGCCAGGAAAGAAGGCGAAGTAAATATTGAGAATTACGAATTCGGAACCGATCAGCCGCAGGAGCAAGCTAAAACAACAGAAGTTAAAAAACCTGTTACTTCTGTAAAACGCTCCAGCACATCCGATGGCACCCAGTTACTGGGCCCTATGGATTACGACCTGCGGTTTAGCGTGCAGGAAATTGTTTCATCCGTCTACTCCGATCCACAGCTTGGGTTTGGTATAGTGGCAGGTGTAAACATGAGCGATCTTTTTGAAAATCATCACATCAGGGGCAATGCCTTCCTGCGCACCGACCTGGAGACAAGCCGTTTCTTTGCCGAGTACATGAACCTGAAAAACCGTTTCGATATTGGCATGCAATACGAGCGCGATGTGATTGTAACGCAGGTAGAAGAAACAGGTGCCGTGCTGCGTTTTGGGAAGCATGAATTTTCGCCAACGCTGGTTTATCCGCTAAGCCACAGCACCAGCATCCGGATGAAGCCTAAATTTGTGAACACCCGCTTTACTTTCGTTAATAGTTTTGCCACGCCTGACAGCGTAAATAATTTTGGCGGCGGCAACGTGGAGGTGGTATATGATAACACGGTAGCAACGGGTGTAAACATGCTCGAAGGCACCCGTATGAAAGCTGGTATACTTGCCTTGAAAGGCTTCGGCAATTCGGATGTTAACTTCAATAAGTTTTACCTGGATTTGCGGCATTACCAGAAACTGCACCGCCAGATAATTTTGGCCACGCGCCTGAGTTATGGGTCGTTCTTCGGTAATTCGCCTAAGCGCTTCCTTATCGGGGGTATGGATAACTGGCTTTTTGCTTCGGATGATGATGCAACAGATGAGAACGATATTGTTGTAAGGGCGCCTGCCGATCTGTTTTACCTGCAATATGCCACACCGCTACGCGGCTTTAACTATAACACCCGCAACGGCAGCAAATACCTGTTGGCAAATGCAGAACTGCGCATTCCTATTGTGCAGTATATTTACAACGGGCCTATTCCATCGGGCTTCTTCCGTAACCTGCAGCTTACTGCCTTCGGCGATGCGGGTTCGGCTTATAATGGTGCTAACCCGTTCACAGGCAATAACTCTATCAATACGCGCGTAGTTGGTGGCCGCACAAGCCCAACGCAGGCCGATCCGTTTGAAGTTACCGTTATCAATTACCGCAACCCGTTCCTGCTGGGCTATGGTTTTGGTGCACGCACTACTTTGTTTGGAGTGTATGGTAAACTGGATGTTGCCTGGGGCGAAGAAGATTATAAGAGCAATGGCCCTAAATTTTACGTAACACTCGGTTACGATTTTTAAGCAACTGCCCATGAACCGAAGAGCAAAACGCTTTGGGCTTGGCACGGTGTTGCTGTTAGGTCTTCTGGCTGCATGGCTGCACATGGCTGATAAAAACTATGTGTACAAAGCCATTTACCACAATTTTGCCGATATAGATGATCACCTGATTTTTCAGCAGCGCAAAATAAAAGCGCCAGCAAAACCTGTTGCCTGGGCTGTTGCCAAAAACTATAATAAAGTAAAGTTACCGCCTGAATTAGCAAAGCTGCACGAGAAATTAGAATCGGTGGCATTTCTGGTGGTGCACAAAGATTCTATCCTTTATGAGCAGTACTGGGATGGCTATTCTGAAAAATCAAAGAGTAACTCTTTCTCGATGGCTAAAAGTATAGTAAGTATACTTGTAGGCGTGGCTTTGGAGGAAGGTGCCATTAAAAGTATAGAGCAGCCTGTTGCTGATTTTCTTCCGGATTTTAAAAAAGGAGCGAAAGCAAAGATCAGATTAAAGCACCTGCTCTGGATGAGCTCCGGCCTGAACTGGGACGAATCTTACATGAACCCGCTTTCTGTAACTACTGAGGCCTACTATGGCTCCGATCTGAAAAAAGTGATCAAGAGCCTGGAGGCAGTAGATGAACCCGGTAAAAAATTCAGCTATAAAAGTGGTGATACGCAGATACTGGGGTTTGTGCTGGAGGCCGCTACCGGCAAACACCTGAGCGACTATGCCGAAGAAAAATTATGGAAACGCATTGGCGCAGACCACAACGCAGAATGGAGCGTTGACCATCCGGGAGGTAACGAAAAAGCCTACTGCTGTTTTTTTAGTAACGCCCGCGATTTTGCCCGCATCGGTAAATTATACTTACATAATGGCATCTGGAATGGCGACACTATAGTGGATCCGGCTTATGTAAAAGCATCTTTAACACCAAGCGGTTTGCCAGATGCTCTGACCGGTGAGAAAACAGATTTTTATGGTTACCAGTGGTGGCTGCTCCCTAACTATAAAGGACAAAGTGTTTTTTATGCGCGTGGTATACTTGGGCAGTATATTATTGTTATGCCTGAAAAAGAAATTATTATAGTACGCTTGGGCAAACAACGCGGCGAACGAATTAACAACCACCCAAGCGAAGTGCTGACAATGATTGATGCAGTGAATGAGGTAGTGAAGTAGTAGTATATATGTTTTAAGAATTGTATATTTAGTTTATACTATATAATTTAACTTGAACAAACTTCGCAAACCCATGAAACAAGTATCTTATAGCTCCTTGCTCGCATTAATGTTACTGTCGCTTTTTATAGTTGCAGAGTTAGCTGTATCTGACCGATTCGATTTGATTGGTAAAGCTTTGAGTACAGGTTTACCAAGAGTTATATTACCCCTGATCATAGTTACCCTAATTACACATTTAATTACTGTTAAAACCCGATTGATAGCATCTACTACTTTTATGGCCAGATTGATTGCAGGTGTGGTCTTATTAGCTTTGGCTGTTGCAGCTTTCACCCTGTTTGAAAAATTCCCGTTACTGGATGATCTTATTTTAGCAGTTGCTTTCTTTGCGTGTATTATGGTTAGCTATAGTATGGTTAATAAACTGATGTTAGCTAGAAGTTAAGTATAACAGCAAGCTATAAAACAAAAGCCCTGAAGTATAACTTCAGGGCTTTTGTTTTATAGCTTATCAGTTAATACCGCATAATGTGGGTCTTCGAGAATATTCACATCGATTACATCCTGGGCGTTGGCAAGCAGGCGGCGACAGTCTTCGCTGAGGTGGCGCAGGTGCAGCTTGTTACCGGCATTCCGGTACCGCTCGGTTAATTTGTTCAGCGCATCAATCCCCGACATATCGGCCACACGACTTACCTTAAAATCAATGATCACTTCCGCAGGTCGTTTTGCACATCAAACTTTTCGGAGAAGGCCGTTACAGATCCAAAGAACAGCGGGCCATAACTCTACTGTTTTGATATCGATGTTAAAACCCAGCACTACTATAAACACTACTATAATAGCGACCAGCGAGGCAGGTATAGCTTTGGTAATTTTCGGGAAGAGAAGTATTATTGCTATAGTTAGCGCTACCAGGCCAAGCATGATCCAGAGCGGTTCGCCGGTTAGCCACGTAGTTTGGCCGTTAACTATCGTTTTAAACTGCCCCAGTTGCGGGGTAAAAATGATAACCGCCAGGCCATTTACAAAACCATACATTACCGGTTGCGGCACCAGCCTGATAAATTTGCCCAGCTTAAACAGGCCAACCAATATCTGAAGTATACCGGCCATAGCCACAGCTGCAAAAACATACTGGCTGAAATCGAAAAGCCTTCATCCTTGTTTCATTAAGATCCGGCAAAGGATAAGTATAAAAAGCCCCGCCTGTTGTAGCAAGCGGGGCTTCTGGTATAAACTATAAACTATAAAGTATAATGGCTTGAGTCTAAAGTCTGGCGTCTAACCTACGCGTTTACCATATCAAGTATAGATTCGAAAATAGCGCGGCCGTCAGTGTTAGCAAGGTCAGCGTCTACAGCGCGTTCCGGGTGCGGCATCATACCAAACACGTTTTTCTTCTCGTTGGCTACACCGGCAATGTTTAACAAGCTGCCGTTTATGTTGTAGATCTCGTGCGTATCGGCAATGTTGCTGCTATACTTAAACATGATCTGGTCGTTGTCTTCCAGTTTGCGCAGCGTGTCTTTATCGGCGTGGTAGCGGCCGTCGCCATGGGCAACTGGTATTTTGTAAGCTTTGTCCAGGTCCAGGTGGCGTGTTGGTAACAAACCATTCGTAACCGGCTTAATGTATACGTTGTCGCAGATAAATTTTCGGTTTGCATTAGGCAGCAGTGCGCCTGGTAGCAAACCGGCTTCCGTTAAAATCTGGAAACCGTTGCAGATACCCATTACATAACCACCGCGGTTGGCATGCTGCACCACTTCCTGCATAATAGGCGAGAAACGGGCAATGGCACCTGAACGCAGGTAATCACCATAAGAGAAACCACCTGGCAGCAGTATAAAGTCACAACCCTGCAGGTCGTGGTCTTTGTGCCATAGTTTAACAACTTCCTGTTGCATGCCCACGCTTAGAGCATCTACAAGGTCTTGGTCGCAGTTGGACCCCGGGAAAACGACTACACCAAATTTCATACTTCAAAGTTAAATAAATATTAATAGGGCTGCACGCATAAGTTTGCATTTAATAGCTTTAAGCTGTGCAGGCACTAAAATCTGAAGAATTATACTTAATTTGCCAGAGTATCACTATTATAAAAAGAGCTTATGTTACAATCCATGACAGGCTTTGGAAGTGCCCGGCAAGATGCCGATCAGTATTCCATTTCAGTAGAAATCCGTTCGCTTAATTCTAAAAGTATGGATTTAGGTGTGCGCCTGCCCCGTTTTTTAAGCGAGTTTGAGTACGAAATAAGAAATATGCTTACAAAAGCGCTGGTTCGTGGTAAAGTAAGCATTTGTATAGATTATACTAAAAATAAAGCCCAGAAAGCTAAAAGCACTATTAACAAAGAATTGCTTCGTGCCTATTATTCCGAACTGAACGAAGCAGCTGATATGGTGGGTGGGCAGAAGAATGATCTTTTCCGGTTAGCACTGCACATGCCTGATGTTTTGCAGCAGGACCAGGGCGAAGACGAAAGCACCGGCGCAGACTGGAGCATTGTGCAGCCTTTGGTAGAAGAGGCGCTGGCCAATATAAATACTTTCCGTGCCGATGAGGGCAAAGCGCTAACTGCCGAGATCATGTCATACGTAGATAAAATCCGGATTTTGCTGGCCGAAATTGAAAAGCACGACCCGGTACGTATGGAGCACATTCGTGCACGTATTAAAGGCCATTTAACAGATATCGGTACCTCTGAACATTTCGACAAGAACAGATTTGAGCAGGAGATGATATACTTTATGGAGAAGCTGGATATTGCCGAAGAAAAAGTGCGCCTGATAAACCACCTGCATTATTTTACTGAAACCGTATACTTGCCAGAACCTACCGGTAAGAAACTTGGCTTTATTGCCCAGGAAATTGGTCGCGAAATAAATACCATAGGCTCCAAGGCTAACGATGCAACCATACAGCATTATGTGGTAGAGATGAAGGAAGAGCTGGAGAAGATAAAAGAGCAGATAAATAACATACTTTAATTATACCTTATTATAGTATAGCTAACGGCTGTTGCTTTTACAAAGTAACAGCCGTTTTTTATGCTTATACAAAGTGTAGTTTATTCTTTTTAACCCTTCCATACTTTACCTACTACCGGATAATAAAACTTGATAATAAAGCCTGCTCTGAGAAGGTGCAAACCATCAGAAATTAATGTTATTCCATCTACTTTATCGGAAATTTGATGTTTTAAAGTGATTAAATAATCATATTATTTAGTGGTACAACATGGATGTAATAACACCTGAATATTTATATAAAAAACGCTTAAATAAGCTTTAAAACATTTTGATACTTTATTTATATATATTATATTTCATTTATGTTTAACTTAAAATTTTAAAACTTTATGAAATTAACACGCTTACTGTTCGCATCTGCTGTAATGGCATCATTCGCTCTTGTGTCTTGCCAGAAAGAAGAAGAGGCTACAAGCCAGGACGCCGTAAATCAAAAAACCATTGAGCAGATTTCTCAATTAGGTTTCAATACAAACAATGTGCAGCGCGCTGAGGGTGGCTATATAGTAGAAGGTGATATCTTCTTATCTGATAGCGAACTTAGCAGCACTGCTAAAGTTAATGCTTTACGCGTAGGTGAAGCTGAGCAGTACCGCACTACTAACCTGGTTCAAGGCCTGCCACGTGTGATTACTGTTAGCATGTCTACTTCATTGCCATCTTCTTACCTTCCGGCTTTAGATGAGGCTATTGCCCGTTATAATGCAGAAGGTTTGCAGATCACATTCCAGCGTGTAGCATCTGGTGGAGCTATTGATATTGTTGCTGCTCCAAAAAGCGCTCAGTACTTAGCATCTGCTGGTTTCCCTACTTCTGCAGGTGATCCTCATAACCAAATAAAAGTTGCTACAAGATACATTGGTACTGCTCCTAACCAGGCTTGGTTCGCTACCATCCTTGCACACGAGATGGGCCATTGCATCGGTTTCCGTCACACTGACTACATGGATCGTAGCTACTCTTGCGGTGGTTCTTACTCAAACGAAGGTGCTTCTACAGTAGGCGCTATCCTGATCCCAGGTACTCCATCTACACAGGATCCTAACTCATGGATGTTGGCTTGTATCGGTTCTGGCCAGAGCCGTCCGTTCAACGCAAACGATAAAACTGCTTTGAACTACCTGTACTAAGAAGTTAAAAACTTAGCTAAAAAGGGGTCTGCAATTATTTGCAGGCCCTTTTATTTTATAGGTATATGGAAGCTAGGATGTTATGAAGTTAAAATTTAAAAATAAATAGGTGAAGCAAAGTAACTTAATATTTATATAGAAGTATAACAAATCCTGATCAAGGTAACCACTTGATAACGAGCAATAAATATATATACCTACTATATAAACTGTCTTTTTTATTGTTTCACCTAAACTCTTTCATCTTATGAGAACAAAGTATTTACAACTCGGGTTAGCCCTGGCGCTTACAGTTGGTTTTGCCTCTTGCCAGCATGACGAAAATGTGGTTACCAATGATGCTGTTTCTCAGGCGGCACTCGATCAGATTGCAAAAGCCGGTTTTAACACCAACAATGTGCAGCGCATTGAGGAAGGTTACCTCGTAGAAGGCGACATTGTAGTAACCGAAGCTGAGCTTGCAACAGGAAGTAAGGTTAATGCTTTACGCGTAGGCAAAGCCGAGCAGTACCGCACCACAAACCTGGTAAAAGGCTTGCCACGTGTAATTACTATTAGCGTATCAGGCCAGTTGCCGAGTGCTTATGTAACAGCTACCGATGAGGCTATCAGACGTTACAATGCGCAAAGTCTGCAGATAACTTTCCGCAGGGTAAATTCAGGAGGCGATATCTCGCTGGTTAAGGCACCAGCAGGAGCCGGCTATTTAGCTTCAGCAGGTTTCCCTACTTCTAATGGAGATCCTTACAACCGTGTAAAGGTTAACTCTACCTACCTGGGCTCTAACCCGGGTACCAACTACCTGGCTACTATTCTGGCGCACGAGGTAGGCCATTGCATTGGTTTCCGCCACACTGACTACATGGACCGCAGCTACTCTTGTGGTGGATCGTACTCAAACGAAGGTGCCAGCACTGTAGGCGCTATACATATTCCAGGTACGCCAACAGGCCCTGATCCTAACTCCTGGATGCTGGCTTGTATCAGTTCCGGCCAGGATCGTCCTTTCAATAGCAACGATAGAAGCGCTTTAGGTTATTTGTACTAAGGCCGTTTAAGTATAAAATAATAAGGGCTGCCCACACATGTGTGGGCAGCCCTTATTATTTCTGTAGGGTAGTATGCTAAGATAAATCGTTACAATGTGATCAGCTTCAAAGTATGATAAGCAAATTTTAAGTATAAAGTAAAGTATAAACTGCTGTTATGTGCCTGGTGTATAAGGTAATTATAAAATTTCTTAAAAATATTTTTGCAGCGATGTTAGCACATCAATCCCGCCTGATTTAGATAAAAAGCTTACTGGCTAAATGCAATCGCATTATTTAGTGTTTAGACACATTTTATTGTGTTTATTTCATATTTATTTAATGTAACTAATTGGTTTAAAGTGAGTAATAGACTTGCTAATATATAGTATATTTATATATATTAGTACATGTTTCACTTAACCACTTTAAAACCTATGTTAACAAACAGATTACTCATTGGAGCCGCTTTCGTGGCAATGTTCAGCTTCGCTTCTTGCCAGCAGGAAGAAACCGAAGTAGCAGACAACAAAGTGTCGCAGACTACACTAGACATGATCGCCCAGGCGGGCTTCAGCACCCAGGGTGTTGAGCGCGTAGAGGGTGGCTATCTTGTAGAAGGCGACATCATGTTATCGGATGCTGATCTTGCCGAGAGAAGCAAGGTTAATGCGTTACGTGTAGGCGAAGCCGAGCAGTATCGCACCACAAACCTAGTAAGTGTAGGCTCTACTGCCCGTACTATCAAAGTGGCGATTACTACCAGCTTGCCGTCTTCGTATGTAACTGCGCTTGATGAAGCTATCCGTCGTTACAATGCCGAGAACCTGCGTATTAAATTCCAGCGCGTATCTTCTGGTTACGAGATCCTTTTCTCGAAAGCGCCAACAGGTTCTTCTTACCTGGCTTCTGCTGGTTTCCCATCAGGTGGCAACCCTTACAACAGCGTAAAGGTTAATTCTGATTACCTGGGTTCTAACCCGGGTACCAACTACCTGGCTACTATTCTGGCACATGAGGCTGGCCATTGCATTGGTTTCCGCCACACAGATTACATGGATCGTAGCTACTCTTGCGGTGGTGCTTACTCTAACGAAGGAGCTTCTACTGTAGGTGCAATCCAGATCCCAGGAACGCCAGCTGGCCCAGATCCTAATTCCTGGATGCTGGCTTGTATCGGATCTGGTGTGAACCGTTACTTCAACTCTAACGACAGAACAGCTCTTAACTACCTGTACTAAGCAGCAAGTAGTTTTGCATAAGAAAAGCCCTGCAGTTTTGCAGGGCTTTTTTGTTTTAGCAGCTTTTAGCTTAAAGTATGATTACCCGGCTTGAAGAAGTGAATTTTCCGTTTTCGCTCCGTGCACGCACAATATAAAGTCCGGCGGGCAGGTTAAGTGTAGATAGTGTTTTAATAGCTCCTAACTCTGTAGATTCCCGCACCAACCGGCCTAACTGATCAAAAAGCTGTAATGTTACCGGGTCGGCCTCTACCAGAACACTTAAATCCTGCCCTGAAGCTACCGGGTTAGGTGCCACCTGCATAAACTTTTCATTTACGAAGTATGCTGTTTCAGACTGGCTGTAGTATGACTGGTTGGCTTTGCTGACTACTCTGGCCCTGTAAATATTTTGCCCCAGTTTTGGTGCAGGGTCTGAAAGCTCGGAGGTTAATTGTGTAACCGGATTTATACTTTTGATTGTCTGGAACATACCTTTTTCATCTGCCCTTTCCAAGCTTATAGAGGCCAGTTCGTATAGTGTGCTCAGTTCGAGGTTAAAAACTATGGTATTGCCAACTATAAAGCGCGGCAGGAAATTTTTAATGTAACAAGTATAACCAACACGATCAGAAGCGATGGTACTGCCATAAGCGCCTTCAATGCCTTGTACAATTGGCGCTACCGTAAACCGGCTGCTTGTGAGCTGGCTTTTATCTGCTACAAGTATAGTATCGGGGGTAAGGGCCAGTGGCTCCAGGTAAGTATCGCCGAGCTGGTATACCTGGTATTGTAGTGCCCCGGCAGCCTCTGGCCAGAACAGCATTAGTTTGTTATCGCAATCGTAGCCAACTTTTAGCGCAAGTTCATTTGCAAGTATAAAACTGCCGGAAGTTATACTTTGGCTGCCAGCGCTTAAACGAAGCTGCGCAACTTGCACATTATCGGGTGCCTGCCAATCAAAGTAGCCTGTCGCTATATCAACTGCATCATTTACCAGCGTCCAGGTATTGCTGCCTGCGCTTTTATATTCCAGTTTGCCGGTGGCAGCTTGTTTGGAGCCATCCCAACGTATGCGGTTTATACTTTCGGGTATCAGGCTGCTTCCCTGCACCGGGTATGTCCATTCCAGGCCTTTTTCATATTCATAAACCAGACTGAAATCTTTTGCACCTTCGCTAACTTGGTAGCCTTTAACTTTCAAAGTATAAGTTCCTGCTTCCGGAGCAGAAATGGTAATCTGCTCTACATTGTTCAAGTGGTCAGCACGGCGCTTGGCAGGTAGTTTAAGCGAGTCGGGATGAGGAAAAGTACTGAGAACCCATGGTTGCCAGGTCAGGCCGGTACCGCTTTGCTGTACTGTTAAATCCAGGTCGTTGATGAGGGCTCTGGAAGCATTGGCTTCTGCTTCGGGGTCGTGCCATACCAGGGTAACTTTCAGCTCATGTGCATCAGCTGGTACTGTAATGGTAAACGTCTTTTCTTCGTTCTGAGCTACAGCAGCAATTACAAACCGTTTATCCAACATAGTTTTCAGCGCTCCCTTTGCATCGGTGTTTCCAAAACCCGAATCAAAATCCACGGCCGGCCGGGCTGCATCATCAGCACTGTTTATAAGTATGGCTTTTACCAATGCTGCCGGAGGCAAGGTGCCGTTGTGGTTGTCGCGGTAACTTTGCTGCAACAGCAGCGATACGCCAGATACCAGCGCAGCAGCCTCAGAAGTGCCACCTTTGCCATAAGCAACAAGTTCGGGCTTTACACGGCCATCGTAAGTGGGGCCTTTTGAGCTGCGCGCACCAATCTGTCTGTTAGCCTCAATGGCACCTACACTCAGCGTATTTTTAGATGTTTTAAATTGCCCCGTCAGGTTAGCCATGCCTGCAATGCCTTTGTATGGGTTGTCCACGGCAGTTTCTGTGCCACTGTTACCCGACGAAAATACGTGCAGCAGTTGCGGGTAAGTATAAGTCTGTTTGTCGTAGGCAGCGGCTTCTAACCCATAATAGTTCTCTACTCCAACGCCATAGGAATGATTTTGTACCGAAACGCCAACAGCTAAAAGTTGCTCGCTGCTTTCAGGCATCAGTTCCTTAAAATCCGAAGAAACCAGTTTGGCTTTGCGGGCAACTCCTTTACCTAAGGGCGAAGAATTACCTGCGCCTGCTATTATAGTTGCCATAGTTGTTGCATGTGCAGATTGGGTGCTGCTGGCCTGCGGCGATGGCAGTGTTCTGTTCTTTAAATCAATATCGGTAGGGTCAAAGGCATCTTCTTTTACCGATGCAACCAGGTTTTCGCCGTTTACCTGTGGGTAAATGCTGTGCACATAGTTGATTTTGTTAAAGGTAAGGTCTGCATCCTTAAATTCAGATTCTTCGCGTGGGCTACGGTTGGGCTTATCAATAAACGTAACATACGGGCTGGATATAAGCTGCTTCAGTTCGCTGTCGGCTACATCTGATACAAGTATGATATTTTTATAACCGGCTACTTTGGTCGTGTTAATACTTAGTTTTTGCTCTTGCAGCCACTTTAAAAACAGAGCGCTGTCCTTAACCTGCACGCGGAATTTGCCTGCTGAGGACTGCCGGGCATCATTTTGCTGCAATGCCGGGGCTAATTTTTTTTGTTCTGTCTGGTCTAAAAACGTATTGTCTTTTTTCTGGGCAAACAGCCCTAACGGAAGGCAGGATAAAAGTACCGCCCCAAGAAAAGCCGGCAAAGCATGTAAGCGCATACGTTTTGGTTTCATAGACAGGTAAGCTGTAAGTATAAACGGCTAAGGCACTAAAGCAGAATATTAAATCTAATGAATTGGCCCTGCAAAGGCAAGCTCCTGGAGTATAGTATGAATCAATATTTCTGATAAATTTAGCCTGGCTGACTTTGGCTAAAGTATAAACGCTACTGCAATTGCGCTGTAAATGCTGTTATTAGTTTAAACACTTCCGGAAAGCGTGTAAGTGGTAGTTGCTCAGCTTTGTCGTTTGTGTTGTGGTAAGCAGTGGTGCCGCCCAAAGTATAAAAAAAGAAAGCAGGCACACCTTTTTCTGAAAAAGGGAAATGATCGGAGTTGGCTGCCCTGCCGCGGCTTCTGATTTGAGTAAGGTAATGCTGCTGTTGGTTGAGTTGGGTTAGCAGGTTAAATTCCTTCGGATGTATACTTCCATTCACAACCATCATACCATCATCGCCGGTGCCCAGCAAATCCAGGTTAACCAGGAACCTGATCTGGCCTAGCGGAAACAGCGGATTTTGCACAAAATGATAAGAGCCCAGCAAACCTGCTTCTTCGGCTGCAAATGCTATAAAGGCCATGCTATACTTTGGTTTGTTTTCGGGCTGGCTATAGTGGTGTGCTAACTCAAGTAACATGGCCGTGCCGCTGGCATTGTCGTTTGCTCCCGGAAAGTATACATCTTTACCTTGACCGCCCAAATGGTCGTAGTGCGCCGAAAAAACAATGAAAGAATCAGGTTTTATACTACCTTCCACAAACGCCACCACATTTTGGGTTTTATAGTTCTGCGCCATATCAGCCTGAATGTTATACTTTACTTTGCGGGTTTGGGTAGGCCAGGCTGTTGTTTTTACCTCCAATACTGGTAGGGTTTGTTGCCGTGCCACCGGAGTTAAGAGTTCTTTAGGCTGAAGTATAATTTGCAGCTTAGCAGCCTGCAATTGTTTCTGGTAGGGCTCCGGAAGTTTAATTAGCTTCTGCTTGTCCTGCTGTCGGTAAAGTATGGCTTTCTTTTTCAGGGGCTGAGAGAAGAACTTGCTGGCAACGGTGGTATCTGTAAAAACGAGTGTATCCAGGGCCAGCACTTTCGCCTTGCCTTTGCCCGAAGCCGAGGCGGCACCCGCAACAAAATCTTCACCGGCAGTTAATTTAATTTTATCGGCTTGTAGTTGCGGAGTGGCGGTAATACGGTTTACTGTTAAGCTGAAAGGTTGGAAATAGCTGCTCCCAAAACTTTTGAGGCCAGCCGAGCGGAAAGTATAACTGATAAGATCTGCTGCTTTTTTATCGCCATCAAAAATATAGCCGCGGCCATGCATGGCTGGCGAACACAGCGTATCAATGGTCTGACGCACGCGGTTCATTTGCTGTGCATGTATAAGTGTTGCCGGCAGGCAAAGCAGTAGCACTAAGTATAAAGTATAAACTTGCTTCATCTGCGAAAGATAAGCAGCTATAGTTTAGATTGCTACCAGAAAATATCAGCGTTTGTAGATGATCTTGAAAAGCAGAATGCCCAGGAAACAGCCGATCGTATTGCTCAGCACATCCATGATATCGCCATGGCGGCCTGCTTGCGAAATATGCTGAATCAGCTCAATGGTGACACCAAACAGGAAGCATGTGGCAAGAGATACGCGGATGGCGTAATGGCGTAGTTTGGTATAAGTATATTGTTTAGACATGCCTACGATCATCAGGAAGGTAAGTATGGCAAACATGAACCCGTGGGCAAAAGAGTCGAAGGAGAGGAGGTCCCAGATAGAGAGGGACTGCGGCATAGAAGAAGTGGGCAGCAATGTCGTTAAAAGGATCATTGCTGCCCACAAAATGGTAAATAGGTTATACCTTAAAATCAACCTACTTTATTTATTTGTTAGTGGCCAATCAGCTCTTTGTAAGCTTCTGCAGTAAGCAGCTCGTTTACTTCGCCAGTATTGCTTACAGACATTTTAATGATCCAACCATCGCCGTAAGGGTCAGAGTTTACCAGTTCAGGGCTAGCCTCAAGTTTATCATTAAACTCCAGCACAGTACCGCTTAATGGGCTGTAAAGGTCAGATACAGTTTTAACGGCCTCTACAGTACCGAAAACTTCTTCTTTGCTGATCTCTTTGTCTACAGTGTCGATGTCTACATACACGATGTCACCCAGTTCGCTCTGCGCAAAATCTGTGATGCCTACATAGGCTACATCGCCTTCGATACGCACCCACTCATGGTCTTTTGTATACTTTAGGTTTTCAGGTAGGTTCATTTGTTATTTCTGTTAATTATGACTCGTCAAAAATACAGCCTTTTTCGCAATGCCAAAATATTATTGCAAACTAACTCGTACCTGTACACCGCCCTCTGAAACACTGCTTCTGAATGAGGTGGAGATCTTAGGGTCTGATACGGTTCTCAACACATAGAACTGCAGGTTTACGCGCTGGCTGAGCACATAATCTACGGTAGGGCGCAGTTGCAGTTGCATAGTTCCGTTAGTTATCTGGTTCTGGCTGCGCTCGTTCCCGGCATCGTCTCGGGCAATGGCACGCTGTACTGTCTGGTTATCACGCACCGAGAAATCCAGGCGCATGGTCAGTTCATTCTCCAATACTTTGCGCGAGCCGCCAATTCTGAATGGTATTCTGAAATTGGTGGTGCTGTAGCCAAAACCCAGTACGTAATCTTTCACGTTGGTTTCGGTTACCTGCGCGTTGGTCAGGTTTAGCGACAGGTTACGCTCCATGTTGTACTGCACACGGCCTGTGAAGTTTGTCTTCGTACGGAAGTTAACGCCTACCAGCGGTGCCATGCGCTCTACAACTGTCAGTTGGCTCACAATATAGTAAGGCACAATCTGGCCAAAGTCGTTTTTATTGTCTGGATAACCAGCAGGCGCACTCTGGTAAGCCAGCGACGATGTAAAGCTTGTGATGTTATAGCTGGAGTTATAAGCATGCGTAAGATTAACCTGGCTGAACCACTGCTGGAAGAAAGGCAACTGTGACAGCCCGTTGTAATCGATGCGCCAGTTTGGAATTGGCAGTCGGCTGAACGGATTTTTATCTCTTGCCTTGTAACCGTTAATATCGCGCCCTTGGTACGCATACAGGAACGACTCCAGCAATACATCCTGCGAGTTCAAAGTATAACCTGAGTCGCCGGCAGCGGCATTGGCATTGGTTAACTTATCGCGCACATTATACCTGTTCCGGATAAAATCTTCAAACGCTGCGGAAGTACCCCTGTCGTTCGCTTCGAATAAAGTGCCCAGAGCCAGGAACGATGTGCTGAAAGAGCCTGTGTTGATCGGGTTCTGACGCTGGTTGATCTCACCTACTTCGCCGAAATCATTAAATTCTTTGCGGTAAAATACTTCCTCAATTTCCGATTTGTTGTGGCGGGCATCCAGTTGCAGGTTAAAACTTTTAAATGGCTCCAGATTAGCACGAGCTGTAAAGGTTTCTGTATTTATAGCGCTTAGCGGCGTGTTCAGGTACTGGCTGCTATCAGTGTACCAGCCATTGCTGAAAGCGCGGTTATACAGGTTATCAAGGTCATACTGCCTGCCAAGTATAAACGGCAGGCCAGGGGCATCAAAACCATCATCAAAACCCAGCACTTTGGTAGTTGGCAGGTAGCCAGGCAGCATGGTACCACGGTTCTGTAAGTATGTAAAGTTGATAGAGCGCGTCATCATCAGCACACGAGCCAGCGACCTGGCAACCTTCATATCAGAGCCGGCTGGTTTTGCTGTTGTATCCGCTGGTGTTTTAGGGCGGGCTGCCGGTGCAGGCGTATTTACTTCTTTCAGGAACTTCACCTTGTTGTAAAGTTTTACTAGATCGAAGCGGCCATTTACGCTGAACTCGGTGCTGTTCTCAACTGTATTACCCAGTCTGAAGTTTGCGTCCTGGTTTAGGGCCGTAGACCCGGCTGTCCAGATATAAGTAGCGGCATAGCGCGTTTCGGCACCCAGCCAATCCGTCAGCGGGAATTTATCCAGCGGGAGTTTATAGTTGATAGCTGCTAACTGGTTAAAGTTAGTGTTTCGGCCGCCACGGCGCAGGTTCTCCCAAATAATCTTGTTTTTATACTTAAGTGAGTCTATGTCATTATCGATCCGGAAATCCGGTTCATCTACAACAGCACGGTTGGTAGCCGTATAGTCCAGCGAGAGGCTCTTGCTCATATCCCACTTCAGGTCGTAAATGCGGTTAAAGTAAAAGTATTTCTGGAAAGTAGGTTCAATACCTCTTGTGGTGATCAAACCTGAACCCGGATCGCGGCGCTGAAGGAATGTTTCGTTATACCTTCTGTCCAGGTCGGCTCGGAAGGCAAAACGGCTTGGCAGCGGCGTAAAGTTAAGGTCTTTTATCAGGCGCAGGTATGGCGAGTTAAGCGCTTTAGCTTTTGCCAGCGGTGTATAGTTTTTAGGCGTAGCGGTGTAAGTATAAGCTATACCACCCGTATAGGTTTTAGTATAGTCGCGGTCGGTTTCGATGTTGGTAAACAGGCGCTCGCCATAAGAGTAGGAGAAAGCCAGGTTCTCGATATCATAAGGTTTGGCTTTCGCCTCCGGGTTCGTGCGCTCTTTGCGTACGTTCAGCAGGCTTATGCTTTTGCGTGTTTCCTGGGTAATTACTTCGCGTTTATAGTCTCTTTTTTCTGATGGCGAGTCAAAGCGTTTTAGTGACTCCTCCAGTGGCACGTCTTTATCCAGCGGGTCGAACTGCGGTTCGCTGCTCAGGGTGCCGTATTGCACCGACACCGGTACTTTAACACCTAACTTTTCAGGCAGAAACTTATCGGCTACAATGTTTGCGCTTACATCAAACTGTGCTGTGTTCTCGCGCGAGCGCTGGGCTATTTTCTGCTGCAAGCCTCCGAAACCAACTGTAGTATAAGCTCCTGTTGCGGTTAGGTTAGCAAAGTCTGCCAGTTTGGTATTCAGGCGTGCATTGGCAGCCCAGCCCGATTGGTTTTTAAAGTCAGTTACACGTAGCTCATCTACCCAAACACATACCGAATGCGGACGGCCATCGTCGTTTGCTTCGGTTGGGTTACGCAAGCCTATCATTACACTTTGTACTTCGCTGAAATCAGGGTTACCTACTATGCGTATTGTTTTGCCATTTATAGTTACCTCGTAAGGAATTCTTCTGTCAAAACCAGCCCTGTTACGTTCGTTTTTAGCATTTACAAAGTCTTCTAAGGCAATGTCAATTTCGTTTTCAGCTCGCCAGATGGCTTCGCGGGTGTTGCTGCCTGGTTGCGATATCTTAAGCGGTACCACGTATTCGTAGTAGTTTTGGGTATAATCGGTGCCGATACGCACGAAAGCCTGCACATCATCGTCTTGTGTGTTTACATCATCTGTTTGAGCATGTATAAACATTTTCAGGCGCTTGTAGATGAGCATGTCCAGGCTCAGGTTTTTGTATACAGCCTTCGAGAAAGAATCTTTCAGGTCTTCTACACAAAGCTGCAGCGACTGCTCATTCTGGCGGCGATCGTTGGTAGAGGCGTAATCGCGGAGGCGTTCTATGCCCGGTGGTAGTACATAAGGTATGGTGCCATCAGCCGACTCGCTGTTCTCTTCGACGTTAACAGTAGAAACTGTAAAGGTTTTAGCATCGTCTGTGCAGGTAAGACAAGGGTTACCATCCGTTATAGGCTGCAGGAACGTGCGCCACTGGTTAGCCACAAACTGGAACTGCACAAAGCGTAGCACCACCGGGTCGGCAAATTCGGTCATGTACATACGCATAAACCGGATAGACTTAAAGCTACTGATGTTGCCTACACTGGCTGTTGGCTGGCGTACCGGAATACGGAACTGGTACCAGGTTACTTTATCGCCATTTATGTTTTCGTGTACTACCTGGTCTACAACGTAATTCTGGCCAACATTTAGTTGCCCCGGCTTCAAACTGATTTTATATTCAAAGTACTGCTCCAGGTCGCTGAGAACGTTGTCTTTGTTCATGTCTTCTTTATCCGGGAAAGCATAGTTTGAGAAACGGCTGTTTTCCGGTGAGTTGTTCTCCATGCCGTTGAAGTTTTTGTAACGGGCAAGTACACCGGCATTGCGTTGGTCGTAAACCGGGTCCAAGTGGTGCAGGAAATTATCGCCGGAAGGGTCATCGATCACAGATTGCGGCACTGTGCCCGGAATCTGGTCCAGGAATCCGTTCTGGAATTTGTTACGCTCGTCGGCATCGTTTAAACCATCCAAACCAATGTCCTGGAACTGGCGCCCGCCCGGAACACCTGTAAAGGCATCGGTCAGGAACTGCTGTGTGGTTACGCGGCCCCAGATCGTTTCCTGTATACTTTGCACATCGCCGGCGGTGGTTGGCAAGCCGTTCTCAAATGAATAGCGGTTATCCCGTAATATGTCTTCCGATACGCTACCTAAGTTAAGTATAAGTTCACCGCCTTCAGTACTTGTAATCTGGTTGCCCTGGTCATCTTTGCGGCCATTTGGCCCTGTAATAAAAGGATCCATGAGCCAGAACTCCATGTACTCAATATTAGCATTATCAAAGTCGGTATCGAAGGTAATATCGCGGCTGATACCACCCCAGTTCTTCTTAGGGTCGCTTAATAAACGGCCTTGAGCATCCAGATTGGGATTATAGTTGTACTGGCCACGGTCTCGCGGGTAGTAAGCAAGGTCAAAGGTATATTCGTAGGTGTTGGCTACTTCCGGGTCGCGGCCCGGGAAAACTTCGTTGCGGCGTATGCCACGCACGTAATGATTTTTCAGATCGTCTTTGGTAATGTTGCCCGGTTTCAGGTTATCGCTGTCGCGGTAAAAGATCTGGTCTATAGTATACCAGGCCAGTTTAGCCCGGTTGTAAGAATATTGTAGGCCCGGACCTTGTACAAGTGGGGCAGGAGTAGCAGCCAGGCGCCAGCTTGCGTTGTTAAAGCCACCCAGGTTATAAGGTGTTTCTGCTCCTTCAAAGTCATCAACGTAAGAAGTACCCGCTTCATTTACAGGAGATTTGGAAGGAGCTGGCACCAGCTGTGCAAACTCACCGCTAAACGTTACGCTGGATGGCGCCTTTGTCTGGATAAGCGGGATTCTGTCGGTTAGCTTGGTCAGGAAACGAGACTCTTTGTTTATGTTGACGTCGAAACCATAAATGGTATTGTTGCTCGGTTCGTCGCCTATACTTACCCTGTTTATGTATGGCTGCTCGCTCAGGTGTAAAACGGTGGCACCAAGGTTTACATCGTTGTTCAGCCTGTAATCGAATCTGGCTCCGAGTAAAGCACGCGGTTGAATATTCAGCAGCTCAGCCTTTTCGTAGGTCACCCGCAGGTCGCTGGCAGAGCTGATGTAGCTTGGGTTAAGAATTTTGATGCGGCCAAGATCATAAAATACCTGGTAATCAGTGCCTTCTTCCAGGCGCGTACCTCCAGAGTATACAGCTACAGAGCCTTCTGCTATTCTAAAGCCCGGAAGTACGATCTCATCGGTTGAAGTGGCCTGAAAGCGGCCTTTTAAGAAAAACTTAGCCTTGGTAGTATTTTGCTGAGCATCTGTCTGGGTCTGTTCATACAATTCCTGGAATACATAGCGCTCTATTAGTTCCGGGTTGCCAGCTAACTTACCGGCCAGGTAACTACCGAAAGGTTCTACCTCCGGGAAGAAAATACGCCCTGTTTCAGGATCTATAGTTATGCCCTGCAAAAAGTCGAAGTTGCCGTCGCGTGGTTTGTCGTTGTTGGTGTTTACATTATCCAGGTTCAGTACTTCAATCAAAGGTATATTCTGGATAGCGCTTGGCTCTTTTATACTTGTGATATCTACACCTGTCTCGTCGTCTTTATAAATGATCTGGAACTGGAAATTCTGGCGGTTAAGCTGCGTGGCATCCAGGCTATACACGTTTTTCATCATCAGGTCCCAGGTCGGGAATTGTAATGATGGATTGGTAGCCTTCAGCAACTTCATGTGAATTACCTGGTCGTCGGAGCGGTTCTGGTAGTCTTCTATAAGCTCGCCTACTTTATAGGTTTTGCCATTGTAAGTATATTCAAAAGCTACACCCAGTACCTGATCTGGCAACAGGGTTGTGTTAAGTGAAATATGACCCAATTGCGGGTTAAATTTATACTCACGGGGGTCAAGTTTGCGCGCGCGTACGTGTTCAAAATCAACTGCTTTCTGTAAGCCGATGCTGGTCAGGTAATCATCTACACGGTTATTATCGCGGGCGGCGGTATTGTTGGCTATTAAACTATAGAGTTGGTTAGCATTGTTGTTTGCCGGGGCATTGGGATTGCTGCCCTGGAACTGGTCGCGGTACGGGTCCGCTTCGCCCAGGTCCATATAGGCTACCATGTTGCGCAGGTTTTCGGTAGAGCGGGTGTTGTTGGTTACATATAGCTCTAAACGGCGAATTACGATTCCGGAATTAACCAGCGGAAGGTTTTTAAGCGTGTTATCATACCGGCCCCGGAAAAACTGCGACAAAAAGTAATGGCGATCGCGGTCGTACTGGTCTATCCGAATTTCAAAGGGTTTGTTCTGCGCCCCGTTCTGTACTACAATTTCATCGTTGCGGCCGCGCACGTTAGAGGCAATAGCGGTTACGCCCAAGCGACCAAACTGCAGCTGTGTTTTTATACCAAAAAGGTTTTGGGCACCCGTAATAAGCGAATTGTTAAGCGGCAGGCTAACGTTACCCGCTTCCACTTTGCGTATGATCTCCTCTTCGTAGCCGGTGTAATCCAGCTTCATGTTGTTTTCGAAATCGAAATTGGCGTTGTTATCCCAGTTAAAGTTGATGCGCATTTTCTCACCGATCTTACCAACCAGGTTCAGCGATATGTTCTGCTCAAAATCAAAGTCGCCGGTGCGTTGCTGGCGCAAAGGTATAGTTGGGTTCTCGTTGCGGTTAAACCGTGCGCCAAACTTCAGCGATACGTTACCATTTGGCTGGATATCTACAAAGTTGCCACCAAAAATACGATCGAAAACAGGGCTGATATAGATCTTAGGCACCAGGCGTTTGCTGCTTACTACGCTTTCGCCATCCAGGCCTGCGGATTTACTCCGCCAGTAATCTCGTATAGACTGGCGCTGCTGCCACTCTGAGTATTCCTGCAACGTCATTGAAGAAGGCAATCTGTAATCGAGGTCGCCTATAGTTTCATCAATAGTATATTGTTGCAGGCTGTCATCCAGCTGCATATTGAGCTCTACATTGCCAGGCTGGCCCAATAGCAGGGGAGAAGCATTAGAACGGGTACTGAAAGGGTTGCCACGGCGGTCGCGGGGTACAAACGTAGGGCGGCGGCTCGGGATATATTTTTGCAGTTTAGAGGAATCTGTTTTAATAGTATCCTGTAAAAGCAGATTTTTGAAAAGAGAATAGTTAAACCTATTACGCGAGCGCACTTCTTCGGCCTGCGACCATAAAGCCAGCAAACAGATAGCAGCAACCGATGCCAGTAGCAGGTTGTTTTTTTTACTTTTCCAGATCAAATTGGGTATATCTCTTATGAAGATTTCAATGCTAACTTTATCATCTCTTCCACGCTTAGCTCTCTGCCTTCACGTTTGATGATTGAGTCAAGAGTTTTCTCGGCCACATTCTTGGCAAAGCCCAATGTTACCAAAGCAGATAACGCTTCGGAACGGTTGGTATTGTATGCCACTCCAGGTGCGGATACGCCTGCATCTGAAAGCAACACTTCTTTTTTCATTTTATCTTTCAGTTCAAGTATAATTCGCTGTGCTGTTTTAGCGCCAATACCTTTTACATGCTGTATCGTGCGCACATCTTCGCGTACTATAGCCTGCTGCACTTCCTCTACCGACAGTGATGATAAGATCATCAGTCCTGTATTCGGGCCAACACCCGAAATAGAGATCAGATGCAGGAAGGTCTCTTTTTCTGCTGCTGTCATAAAGCCATACAACGTATGGGCGTCTTCCTTTATATGCAGGAAAGTATGCAGCCGGCAACGCTCACCATCAGGCAGCGCCGAATACGTTCCGAGCGATATTTTGATCTGGTAACCTATGCCATTAACATCGATAATGACATAGGTTGGATCTTTATAAGTTAATTTGCCATCAATATAGGCTATCATCTATATATGTTTGTTGTTATAGTTCTGTGCATCTACGACAGCAATGGCTACCATGTTTATAATTTCTCTGATAGAACTGCCAAGTTGCAGAATATGAACAGGTTTGCGCATACCCATTAATACAGGGCCAATTGCTTCAGCGCCGCCAATTTCCTGTAACAGCTTGTAAGCAATGTTACCGGCAGTAAGCGTTGGAAACACCAGCGTATTCGCTCCTTTTTCAGCTAATGTACTGAACGGATAATTCTCACGCAGCATATCGCGGTTAAGGGCGGTGTTCGCCTGCATTTCGCCATCTATCAGCAGGTCAGGGTAGCGTTGCTTGGCTTTACGTACTGCTTCAGATCCTTTATTAGGTATATCTCCTTTTACAGAGCCAAAGTTAGAGTACGATAATACTGCCATACGTGGTTCTGTATCAAAGAAACGGACAGTACGGGCAGTCAGGCCGATTATATCCACCAGTTCGTCGGCTGTAGGGTTCACGTTTACGGTGGTATCAGCAAAGAAGTACGGCTCCTTTTTGTTGAGGATAATATACATACCTGCTACCTTGTTTACACCTTCTTCCACGCCGATGACCTGTATGGCCGGAAGTATAGTTCTGGAGTAGTCGCGGGTTAGTCCGGATATGAGTGCATCAGCTTCGCCGGTTTCCAGCATCAGGCTACCAAAGTATATGCGGTCGCGTACCAGGCGGCGGCAATCGAATAAAGTAAAACCTTTGCGCTGGCGTTTTTTGTAAAGTAACTGGGCAAACTCTTCGCGCTTTTCGTGTTCCTCAAAAGGGTCAACTATAGTACAGCCCTGCAAATCCAGGTTATACTCCTTAATAATTTCGTTAATGCGTTCGCGGTTGCCAAGAAGTATAGGGTTCGCAATCTGCTGTTCTTTTACAGTTTGTGCTGCCTTCAGAATTTTATAATGGTCTGCTTCTGCAAATACTACCGTTTTCGGATCTTTCTTCGCCTGGTTAGTAATGCGCGTCATCAGTTTCTGGTCTATACCAATGCGCTCCTGTAACTCATGCTCGTAGGCCTCCCAGTTAGTAATCGGAATTCGGGCTACACCACTTTCCATAGCTGCTTTTGCCACAGCCGGCGACACTGTTGTAATCAGGCGTGGGTCCAGTGGCTTAGGGATCAGGTAGAAACGGCCGAAAGAGATCGTATTATCGCCGTAAGCTTTGTGTACAAGTTCCGGAACAGGCTCTTTAGCCAGCGTTGCCAGTGCGCGCACTGCAGCCAGTTTCATTTCCTCGTTTATTTCGGTAGCTCTTACATCAAGTGCACCTCTGAAAATGTAAGGGAAACCAAGAACGTTGTTTACCTGGTTAGGATGATCGGAACGGCCGGTTGCCATGATCAGGTCAGGGCGCGTAGCCATCGCCACATCGTAAGGAATTTCCGGGTCCGGGTTAGCAAGTGCAAATATGATCGGGTTATCGGCCATCAGTTTTACATACTCCGGAGGGAGCACATTACCTGCTGATAAACCAATAAATACATCGGCACCCTGCATCGCTTCCTGCAATGTGTTTATCTTACGTAAAGTCACAAACTGCGCTCTGTAGATATCCAGGTCGTCGCGCTCCGGACGGATAATGCCGTCTTTATCGAACATAACGATGTTATCCATTTTAGCACCTAGCGCTACATACAGTTTAGCGCAGGCAATAGCTGCGGCACCGGCACCATTTACTACCAGCTGTACTTTATCTATACTTTTGCCAGCCAGTTCTAGCGCATTCAGCAAAGCGGCTGCAGAAATGATAGCAGTACCATGCTGGTCGTCGTGCATGAGCGGAATGTTCATCTGCTCTTTCAGCGCATTTTCTATTTTAAAACTTTCCGGGGCTTTGATGTCTTCCAGGTTTATACCTCCGAAAGTAGGCTCCAGCGATTTTACGATGCGCACAAACTCAGCAGGGTCAGTGCAATCTATCTCGATATCGAATACGTCGATGCCTGCGAATTTCTTGAAGAGTACTCCTTTCCCTTCCATTACAGGCTTGGAGGCATCAGGACCAATATTGCCCAGGCCCAGTACGGCAGTACCATTTGATATTACACCAACCAGGTTGCCCTTGGCTGTATACTTATATACATTGTCTTTATCTGCGGCAATTTCTTTACAAGGCTCTGCAACTCCCGGTGAATAAGCCAGTGCAAGGTCGTGTTGTGTACTTACCATTTTGGTTGGTACTACCTCAATCTTTCCGGGCTTACCCTCCATGTGGTAATTCAGGGCGTCTTGTTTGTTTACTTTAATCATGGTATGCGTTGTTGTTTGTGTAGTTGGAATTGCTTCCAGCCCTATCTACTTAAGAAAGTATAAAATAGGGATAAAGGCTAATTTCCTAAGAATTTGCGGCTAATCAAAGTGCAGCCTCCAAAGATAAGCTGTATGTGCTTTGCAGGCACAAAAAGTATGGTTTTTTTATGTTAGTACCTTGTTTTATACTCAAAAACTATAACAAAAAAGCACCTGCCGTTTAGGGAGGTGCTTTTTTGTTATGTAAAATAACTGGCTTAACTGATGATCAGTTTTTGGCCTGGCTTAATTTCGTTTGATTTTAGCTTATTCAGTTTCTTTATCTGATCAACGCTGATACCGTTATACCGCTGCGAAATATTCCAGAGGGTATCGCCTGGTTGCACATGGTGTACAGCGCTTTCTTTTTGTTCTCTGGCCGTTTCTGGTGATTTTTTAGTTGAAGCTTTTGCTATTTTCTTTACTTCTTTCGGCTCGGCTTTCTCTTCTGCTGAAGCTAACAGGGCAGGCTCTTCTGTTGCAGTTCCGAACACAAACAACTTCTGGTTTGGTATGATGCTGCTCTTGCCGAGTTTATTCCATTCCTTCAGCTGTTCTACTGTTACCTGGTGTCGGTTTGCAATAGTTGTAAGGTTATCGCCGCGTTTAACTATATAGGTAAGTTTGTCGGCGGCTGCTTTTTTCTCGGCTGTGTCTGGTTTGGCAGTAGCAAGTAAAGGTTGCGCCAGCGCAGGTGTTATTTCTTTTACCGGGTCAGGAATGCGTTGCGTTGGTGTGGCGGCAAGCATAATACAGCTTCGGTCAGTTTCAGTGGCTAGCAAGGCTGCACGTTGTGCCGGAATGCGAAGCTTATAGTTGCGGGTATGTGCTGGTAGCATCTTTGTCTTTAATTCCGGGTTCAGCGCCAGCAAAGATTTAGTATCTACATGCAGCTCCACAGCCAGTTTCTCCAGATCCAATGCCTGGTTTACTTCCAGGTGCTCTACATCTGTTGCGTAAAGTATAGAATCAGAGAAAATGTTGTGTTCCGGCGCATACTTCATAGTATAAATTACGGCCGTCATGGAAGGTACATAGCTGCGGGTTTCTTTAGGAAGGTAAGGAAAGATCTCCCAGAAAGTCTTTTTGCCACCGCCAGCCCGGCGAATAGCTTTGTTTACATTGCCCTGACCACAGTTATAAGCAGCCATTGCAAGTTCCCAATCGCCATAATAGCGGTGAAGGCGGCTTAGGAAACGCATAGCAGCGTCAGTAGCCTTTTCCGGATCCATGCGTTCATCAATATGCCCATTCTGATCGAGGCCATACTCCTTGCCTGTAGAGCCTATAAACTGCCATAAGCCAACAGCTGCTGCTACCGATTTTGCCTTAGGATTAAGGCCTGATTCTACAATAGATAGGTACTTCAGGTCCTGCGGCATGTTATACTTTTTCAGGTACTTCTCGAACAGTGGAAAGTATACATTCTCGCGGCTTATCATGGTGCGGGTATACTTCCTGTTGCGGATAGTAAAATAATCTATAAAACCCCTTACGAACGGATTAAAAGTAAGCGGAAAATCAGATTCGATACAGCTTAACCTGTCCTTAATAACCTCATTGGGCTCATTAGGGATGTATTCGATCATCAGGTCAATTTCCTCGGGTGTAAAGAGTGTGGTATCTTCTACCTGAGGTTTAAGCGAATCCTCCGCTATTGGCTTTTCATACCCAGGGCCAAAGCTGTTGGCATGGGCGCAGAAAGCCCACATGCTGCCAACTATAGCCGCAAGAACTGTAAAGAGTTTAGTGTAGGTCATTTTATATGTTATGCTTCAACGGTTATCTTATCCAAGATATAATTTGAGAAAGCCAGCAACTGCGGTTCCTCAAATGAGCGGGTCATTAGCTGTAACCCGATGGAAAGGCCGTTTGCATCGCGACCAACCGGAATAGAGATAGCTGGTACACCTGCAAGCGAAGCCTGAACCGTAAAAATATCGGCCAGGTACATAGCCAGTGGATTGGCAGTGTTCTCCTCTAATTTAAAAGCTGTAGTAGGTGCAGTAGGTAATATAAGGAAATCATACTTTTGAAGCAATTCGTCAGTCTTTTCCTTTATAAGCCTTCTAACACGTTGTGCCTTAGTGTAATAAGCATCGTAATAATCGGCGCTAAGTACAAAAGTACCCAGCATAATGCGGCGCTGTACTTCCAGGCCAAATCCTTCAGACCTTGTTTTTTTGTATAACGAAGTCAGGTCTGTAACATTGTGGCTGCGATAGCCATACTTTACACCGTCGAAACGGCCAAGGTTGGAGCTTGCTTCAGCAGTAGTCAGGATGTAATAAGTTGGTACCATGTAGTCAAGGTATGGGAACTCCACAGCCTCAACCTGGTGGCCGGCATCTTTCAGCATATCTTTTACCGAAAGTATACTTTCCTTAACTTCCTTATCAAGGCCTTCGCTCTCGAAACAGTCGCGGATATAACCTATTTTATACTTCTTGTCGGTGGCCAGTAGCTCGCTGTAAGCGGGTACTTCGCGCTGACTCACAGTACTGTCATAGTCATCGTTGCCGGCCATTACCTCCAGTAAAAGCGCAGCATCTTCCACACTTTTGCTCATAATCCCGATCTGGTCGAAAGAAGAAGCATAAGCGATAAGGCCATAGCGCGATATGCGGGAGTATGTTGGCTTAAGTCCGATAACACCACAAAACGAAGCTGGCTGACGCACAGAGCCTCCGGTGTCAGAACCGATTGAAGCTAAACATAGATCTGCCTGTACAGCAACAGCCGATCCACCTGATGAACCACCCGGTACTCGGGTAACATCATCGGCGTTTAAAACTGGACCGAAAGAAGAGTTCTCGTTAGAGGCACCCATAGCAAATTCGTCGCAGTTCTGGCGACCAATAATAATAGCATCCTCAGCAATCAGGCGCTGTACAGCCGTGGCCGTATACAAAGATTTAAAGCCATTCAGGATCTGGCTTGATGCCTGTAAACTATGGCCTTCGTAAGCTAGCACGTCTTTTATACCGATAACCATACCCGCCAATTTGCCTGCGGTTCCGCTGGCAATTTTCTGATCTACGGTATCAGCCTGGGCAAAAGCTTCCTCCTCAAACACCTCTAAAAAGGCATTCAGGTGGGCATTATTCTTAATATTGCGTAGGTAATGATCTACCAGTTGCTTGCACGAAACCTGCCCGCTGGCAATGTCTGTGCGGATGTCACGTAACGAATGATACTGTCTCAAACTATTTTGGCTTCTTGTCGTCGTCGATTGATCGTTCTAATTCGTGCTTTATTTCGTTTGTTGCGTCTTTGAACTCACGAATACCGCGGCCAAAAGAGCGCGCAATACCAGGGATTTTATCAGCACCAAACAATAGCAGGATGGCTGTTAGTATAACAAGCATCTCTCCGCCTCCCAGGTCTCCCAGGAAGAGGAAAATTGTATTTAAGCACATATTTTCTTTTTAAATGGTTAATTTAAAAAGTACTATTTGTTGTTGTTAGTGTCGTTAGCTGAATGCTCTACATCGTTTTTGATGTCTTTGGCAGCATCTTTGAACTCACGAATGCCGCGGCCCAAACCTTTTGCAAGCTCAGGTATGCGCTTAGCACCGAAAAGTAATAGAATGGCAAACAAAATAAGAATTACCTCTGTGCCACCCAGGCCTCCGATAAAAGCAAAAATGTTGGTGATACCCATTGTTTTAGATGTTAAAATGTATTGGTTACAAAATTAGAGTTAATATTTTAAATAAACCCACAAAAGGACACATTAGTTTATTATGTGCCGTTATGCATATGCAGGTTTTTATGTAAACAGTATACTTACGATGCAGACCGCCCTTTAGACTTACCTGGCTATACCTCCCTTACACTAGCTATCTTTTGTAAAGTAGAATATTCAGTGAGGTGAAATTTGTTAAGGATAAAATAAATTACATAGTAAATTTCCTATGTATTTCTTCCTGTTATAGGAATTTGTTTTTCCCAAATAGAGAATGATTGCCAAATGGTTGATTGTAATTGGATTGATAATCAGTTTGTTGTGATTTAGTTATTTTTTGGCCTGTAACTTGTTTAGGTAGGTTTATCCGCAATAAAGCAGTGCGAAAATTAAGAGCCTAATAACTGAAAAACAAAAGTAGAGTAGGGGAGGCTATTGCACAATTGCAAAAGTGGATGTATATTTATAATGATATTTTGTTGCAGGCAAAGGTTTTACCTGAGTTTGCGAAAGAATATAAAATTAAGTTTGTTTTCATAGCTTGGAAAGGCACTCTGCTTTGTAGAGTGCTTTTTTCTTTTTATACCTGGTGGCAATAATTTTCAAGCTATTTTAAGTAAGGCCTAAAGTATAAACTATAGGATATAGGCCCTAGCAGAAGCAGCGCAGTAAATTATCGGATTATACTTTCCTGTATTTTACTTGCTTTTGATCCAGCTTTGTGGGTTAAGGTTGGCATTATTTTTCCAGATCTGGAATTGCAGTTCGGTGGTGCCATCGGAGTTGGTATAAACAGTGCCGATAACATCTTTTAGCTTAACAGTTTGGCCAGTGGTTACACTTACAGTTTTAAGTTTGGCATAAACTGTAAAATACTCGCCGTGCTGTACCATTACGATGTTATTCATGCCGGGTACGCTGGCCACAGTTAACACTTTCCCCTCAAAAATAGCGCGTGCCTGCTCTCCGCTTGATGTCTGAATATCAATCCCTCTGTTTTCGATAACCACGCCCTTAAGTACCGGGTGGTTGTGGCGACCAAAACGCTGCGAAATAAAACCACGCTCTACCGGCCAGGCCAAACGACCTTTGTTACCTGCAAATGAAGACGAAACAAGGGCTGCTTCCGGGGTTAACGTAATTTTGTTTGTGCTGGTACTTGGTTTGCGGCCTTCGGCTCTGGCAGCACGTGCAGCCCTGGCAATTTCTTCCCGTACTATATCGGCAATCAGGTTATCAAGCTTGCGTACTGCCTGTTGGCGTTGCGCTACTTCTGATTGTAAATTAGATTCCTGTTTGCTCAGGCGCGAAATTACGCTATCCTGCTGGCTTTTAAGATTATGCAGATTTTTGCTTTCTACCAGCTGTTTGTTCAACAGATTTTGCTTCTGTCTTTTTTTTGACTCAAGTATGTCTAACTGGCCTGTAAGCGCAGCCTGTACTTTATTTATCTGTTCAACCTGCTTTTTACGAGCTTCCGAATACTGCTGCAGGTAGCGCATACGCATTACCAGTTGGTTAAAAGAGTCTGCAGCAAATAAGAACATGAGCTTGTTATAGCTGTTGGCAGTTTTAGAGGCGGCATACACCATAGTAGCGTATTCGGCCTTAAGCTTATCAAGATCTGATTGCAGGGCACCCACTATACCTTCTGTTTCCTGAACATCCGACTCGATATAGTTTATCTCGCGCGATACGTTTTTGATAACTCCTTTTTGTACGGTAATTTTTTCCTGTATGGCAGTAAGCTGGCCAATAGAAGCCTGTTTCTGCACTTTTGTTTGCTGCAGAATGCGGTTTGCTTCTTTAATACGGGCGAGGTTTTCCTTCTTTTCCTTTTCTAACTGTGCTTTTGATTTTTTCTTTTGCGCCTGAGTGGCAAAAGGGAGCATCAGCAGGGCCAAGAAGAAGGCAAATCTGTAAAGGGCTATCATTAAGCTATGGGTTCTTCGACTCTAAGTTTACAAATATGGCAAAACTAAACACGAAGAACCAACTGCCTCCTGATTTTATTAAACTATAGCCTTTTATAATCTGACGGAACTGCGAAAGGGAAATCCAGAATTTCGTCTGTAACTGTAACGCGACTGTGCATAAGATTAAAGCTGGAAATCTGGTCAGGTTGCTGTACTTGGGCAACCAAAGCATGGGCAAAAGGCACATCACCTATAGGCTGGAAGGTATTATACTTTACTGTAATAGTGCTTCCGGTTTGCTGGTCTTTAACATTAAGTTGCTGCAGCTTCTGGTTCTGTTTACCAATAAAATAGTCGAACAATAAATTTTCGCGAAGCTGCTGCACATGCTGTTGGCCGGCTTCGTCTATTGATTTTTCCTGGCCGTTTGGCTGGTAGTTACCTAAAAGTATAGCCTGGAGCACATCAAAGTTTACATCAACTTTAAGTTTATTGCTAAGGTAAGTATAACTGGTGGCTGTAAATTCGCGGCGCAGGCGGTTCATTACAAACACAGAATCCTGGGTTATTTTGAGGCGGGCAGCTTCTATACCTAAGCCTGGCTGCACCGATACCCAGATCACGCTGTCTTTTTTGATGCGCATAGAATAACCCGAAGTGGTGCTTTCGCCGCGGTCGTCCAATGTTAAAGAGCCCTTTGCGCTTAAATAATTGAAGTCTAAATTCTGGACAGTTACTTTGCCTATAGTTTCAGTGGTAGAAGAGGCAGTAGTAGGTACAGTTTCTTTCTTACACGCTGTTAGCATTGTAAAAGCTAACAGGCAAAGCAGGAGCTGTTTATTCATACAGTTTTTTCTCTTTTATTTTTTTGTCGATGAAGGCAGAGGCTTCGCCTTTTAGTTTGGCTTTCTGCCACTGCTTTACGGCTTCTTCCTGCTGATTAAGCTTAAAAAGAACATCGCCATAATGCTCTACAATGGTGGCATCGTCAGAGGTAGCAATAGCTTTTTCCAGTAATTTAAGGGCACCTTCATAGTCTTCTAATTTATATAGTACCCAGGCATAGGTATCTAAATAAGTAGGATTATCGGCATGCTTGGCTACTAAACGGCCTGCCATTTCTTTTGCCTTCTGCAGGTTTTCGTTCCGCAGCGATAGGTAATAGCTGTAATTATTGAGCACATATTCGTTATCAGCATCAAAAGCGAGCACGGCATCGTAGGCTTCATTCGATTTTTTATACTCTTTCAGGGAGTGATAGCTATCGCCAAGCTGCATGTTAAATTGTGCTACCAGTTCAGGTTCGTTTGCCGAAAGGCGCTTGCCATACTCCAGTGATTTTATAGCCTTCTCAAAATTTTTCTCTATCAGGTGGCCGGTACCGTTATAAAACCAGAAGACAGCCTGGTTCGGGAAAAGCTCCAATGCCTCTTCTGAGTGCTTTATCAGGGCAGCCGATTGTGAAAGTTCAGCATCTAAAAGCACGATTTGCTGCCAGATCTTAAAATGGGAATCATCAAGCTCAACAGCTTTCAGATAGTTGTTTCGTGCTGTTTCTTTTTTGCCAACTATAGTTTGCAGGTCGCCGGCTACAGCGTAGGCTTTAGCCTCCTGCGGGTGAGATTGTATAGTTAAGTCTACCAGCTCCAGAGATATACCTTCCAGTTGCGGGTTTGGCAACTGCCGGATAAAATCAACCAGAATACGCACTTTGGTGTCGATGTCAAGTTCCGGGCTTGCGAATGCAATTTTTACTTGTTTTTCAGACTCTTCCAGGTTGCCCTTCTGGCGGTTAAGGTCAGAGAGCATTAAGTGTGCAAACGGGTTGTTTGGTTCCAGGCGAAGCGCTCGTTGCAGCGTTTCGATAGCAATATCCGGTTTTTGAGAGGCATTGTATAGTTCTGCCTGTGCCAGGAAATAACGTACTTCTGTTGGGTTATTTGCCAGCAGTTTCTCACCTTCCTGTATAGCTTTGGTAATGTTTTTCTGGCGCAGGTAAATCTGCTGCCTGTTTATAGACACCTGCTCCAGCGGTCCGAATTTCTTCTCGATGCGCTCATAAGTTTTCAGGGCATCGTCGTATTGGGTTTGCGCTAAGTATAAATCAGCAAGGTTAAAAAGGTAATCGTCTGAATCGGGTACATTTTGCAGTAATGCATTATATGCCTGGGCTGCTTCAGCTACTTGTTTCTGTTGCGTATAAAGCTGAGCAAGTAGCAGGTAATAGTATTCATTTTTGCTATCCTGGGCTATAGCGGCCTGGGCGAATGGTACAGCATCTTTTGGGTTTTTAAGCTGCAGATATGTTTCGGCTAATTTATAGTTTAAGGCCGCATTGTTGGGCGTGAGGACGTAGGCTTTCTGAAACAATTTAAGTGCCTGGTCATAATCCTCGAGCATATAATATTTCAATCCATCCAGAAACAATGTCTCGCTGATCTGCATTTCCTGCTCGGACGGTTGCGGCACAGGGGCAGCAACTGCGGCTGCCTGCTTTGCAGCTTTTGCCTTTTTGCGCTTGGATTGCGCAAGGCTTTCGCCTGATGCAACCAGGGTCAGGCAGCAAATTGCGAGAACAATGTTTCTGAATCGAATCATGTTGAATACTAATCTATAAGCGTATTGTAGTCGCCAATGCTGAGATCAGACTGGCGCCCTTTGTAAGAAACAAAGTTGCCGACCATAGAGTTTGAAATGTTCCCGTTTTTAAGAACCGTATTTTCCTGAATGATCGAATTGCTTAATACAGAGTCGTACACGCTGGTGTTGTTACCAATAGAAACGTGCGGTCCTACTACAGAATTATGAATAACCACATTCTCTCCAATAAATACCGGCGGCACAATAACTGCATTATTCAGCTGAGCCGAAGAAGACACTAATCCTTCTTCATCTTTTATATACTCTAAATAGCGCTGATTGGTATAAACTGTTGCGTTTTTATTTCCGCAATCAAGCCATTCAGAAATTAGCGCAGGCACAAACACAGTGCCTTTGTTTTTCATATTTTCCAGCGCGTTTGTCAGTTGGTATTCGCCTTTCTCTTTAATGTCGTTATCCAGCAGGTATTGCAATTCGCTGCGCAGGTAAGCGCCATCTTTAAAGTAGTATATACCTATAATGGCCATATCAGATACAAACTCCTGTGGTTTTTCCACAAAGTCAGTAATCTCATGGTTTTCGTTCAGCTTAATTACGCCGAAAGCTCTAGGGTCTTCCACACGCTGCACCCATACTGTGCCATCAGCATTCGTATCTAACTGGAAATCCGCTTTAAAAAGTGTATCTGCAAAGGCAACCACTACTTTACCCTCCAGCGAATTTTGAGCACACATGATTGCGTGCGCCGTACCCAGTGCTTCGTCCTGGTAATGGATGCTGCCTTTAGCGCCTACAGACTCAGCTATACTTACCAGGCTCTTCTCTACCTCTTCACCAAATCGGCCGATGATAAAAGCGACTTCTTCAATCGGCTCCTGGCATACTTTTGCAATGTCTTCAACTAGGCGCTGCACAATTGGTTTGCCAGCTATAGGTATAAGTGGTTTAGGAACTGTAAGTGTGTGCGGGCGCATTCGTTTGCCCATACCTGCCATTGGTACTATTATCCTCATAGCAATTCTGTTTGTTTCGTTAGTTATAATGATGCCACAGCTTTTACTGCAGCGTTAAATACTTAGTTATGCCTGTTGTTTTGATAGGCTATACTTTGCCCAAACACGGAAAACGAAATATTGCTTACGTTATTTCGTGCCCGTGCTGCCGTAGCCGCCAGCGCCACGTTCTGTATCCGTCAGGGTCTCAGCTTCGGCCCAGGCTACGCGCTCATACTTTGCTACCACCATCTGGGCTATGCGTTCGCCATCTTCTACCACAAAATCCTGATCGGAGAGGTTTACAAGCAATACTTTTATTTCGCCACGATAATCAGCATCGATTGTGCCCGGGCTGTTAACAATCGATATTCCATGTTTATAAGCCAGTCCGCTTCTTGGCCTGATCTGCGCTTCGTGACCTTCAGGCAATGCTATAAATAAGCCGGTTGGTATTAGTGCGCGCTGCAATGGCTTAAGGGTTACAGCTGTTTCTAAGTTAGCGCGAAGGTCCATACCTGCCGAGTGCTCAGTCTGGTAATTAGGAAGCGCATGCTTTGATTGGTTAATGACGTTAACCAGCAAGTTCTTGTTGTTCATCTTTTAAAAATAAAGATTAATTTTTTAGCCGGAAGTGCGGACGCTCCTGTAGGAACACTACCAGCACGAAGGCACCACATAAGATAAGATGCACCGCATGGCGCACCCAGAAATTCTCGATCGGGATATACAAAGCTGCTACAGTAAGTATAACGGCCAGCACTACATAGCCCATAATGGTTTTAACAGGGTAAGGAATAGGGTAGTGGCGGTTGCCTAAAAGGTAGCTTGCCAGTGCCATCCCGAAGTAACATAAAAAAGTTGCCAGCGCAGAGCCCATGTAACCAAGTACTGGTATCAGCAGCAGGTTGAAAAGTATTGTTATAGCAGCTCCGCCAAAACTGATGTAGGTGCCATACTTTGTTTTATCTGTTAGCTTAAACCACACCGATAGGTTATAGTATACGCCTAGGAACAGGTTGGCCAGCAACAGTACCGGTACTACCATTATACCTTCTCGGTAAGCCTGGCTACGCAACAGTAAAGCAAAATCTTCCAGGTTGGCACTGATAAAAAGGAAAATGAAGGCACAAGCGATCACAAACCACTTCATAACCAGAGCAAAGGTGTGCGGCGAACTTTTATCCTGTGATTGTGAGAAAAAGAAAGGCTCGGCAGCATAACGAAATGCCTGTATGGCCAGTGACATAAAAATAGAGAGCTTGTAACAGGCGCTATATACGCCCACCGCTGCCATACTTGTAGTATTGGGGTAAAAATTATCAGGCAGCAGGCGCTCTAGCAGAATTCTGTCGATCACTTCGTTCACCATACCTGCCAAACCCATAAAAAGCAGCGGGTAAGCGTAGGAAAGCATTGGGCGCAGCACTTCCATATCCAGGTTAAACCGCCATTTGCTCAGTTCACGCCATAGCAATGGTATTTGCAGGGCATTGGCAACCAGGTTTATTAGAAATATGTAACCGATTCCGAAGGTTGGGCTGTAAATACTGTCGACTATAGGTTTTAATGGTGCCAGATACTTGCCTAAGTAGACATCGCGGCAGAGTACCAGGAAAAACATGTTGGCGCCAACCGTAATTAGTATGTTGATTAGCTTAATGGAGGCAAACTTAATGGCTTTGTTTTCCAGGCGCAGCGAAGCAAAAGGTATGGCAACTATAGCATCTATGGCCAGCACAATAGCTAACCAGCTCACGTATTCCGGTTTTTCAGGTATGCCAACAAAACTTGCGATATGCCCGGATGCAAGTATAAGTATACCGGAAAAAGCTAAACTGGAAAGTGTAATTAGCGTGAGCACCCGGTTATAAAGGGCTGGTTTATCAGCATCAGCTTTATTTGCAAACCTGAAGTAGGCTGTTTCCATGCCGTAGGTATACACTATGTTGAAAAAAGCAACAAAGGCATACAGGTACGATACTACACCATACTCGTTGGGAAGGAATACGGCAGTATAAACCGGAACAAGCAGGTAATTAAGCGCCCGGCCTACAATACTGCTTAAACCATAGGCAGCAGTCTGCCCGACCAGTTTCTTGGCTATGCTCATACTTTTGGTCTGAGGGGCGGATGAAGTATAGATAGATTAGTATAGATTAGTTGCCTTTGAATTCAGGCTTTCTTTTTTCGAGGAAGGCATTGGTACCTTCAATAAAGTCTTGTGAGGTGCAGCAGCGTGCAAATGAGTTAGCTTCTGTCTGGTAACCGTCTTCTTCTTTATCAAACACTGCGTTTACACAATCTATAACCAAACCAATTGCCAGGGGTGCTTTTGTAAGGATCTTGTTCAGTATCTCATAGCACTTTGGCATTAAATCCTCCTGTGTTGTTACGTGGTTTACCAAACCTAAATCTTTTGCTTCATCAGCAGAAATCATATCGCCGGTCATCATTAATTCCACGGCTTTGCCTTTACCTATAAGTTGTGTAAGGCGCTGCGTGCCGCCATAACCAGGTATAAGGCCCAGATTAACTTCCGGCTGACCAAATTTTGCATTGTTGCTGGCTACGCGCATGTGGCAAGCCATAGCTAATTCGCAACCACCGCCTAAAGCAAAGCCATTTACAGCTGCTATTACAGGTTTGGTGCTGTTTTCTATCATGCTGAAAACCTCCTGACCACGTTCTGCAAAACTTCGGGCATTTACATCGCTTAATTCAGCAATTTCAGCAATGTCCGCGCCTGCTACAAAAGCTTTCGTGCCGGCACCAACAAATACAACTGCTCTGATAGCAGGGTCGTCGTAAACTTGCTGAATGGCAGTTTTAATTTCCCTGATTGTCTCTATATTTAGTGCATTGAGTTTATCAGCTCTGTTTATAGTTATTGTCAGGATGCCGTTTTCTAGTTGAAGCAGCAGGTTATCAAATGGTGCCATAGTTCTTTCAGCTCAGTTCAAGTCTTTTTTCTGGTACAAATATAATGAAATCATTAAATCCTTAATAGCTATTGTGTTTTGCTATTTGTTACCGCGTTTGGGCTATTAGCTAAGTAGGGCTGTAAACGCCACTTGTGGCATGAGCGAAATATTTTTCGAGGTTTTATGCTCTCGTTAAAAACTGAAATGCTAGATTTAGAGTTAGTATTGAACTCCTTTTACCTTTCCTTGCTTTAATAAAAAGTACATTTCAGTTTTTCCTGGTATCGCTTTTGCAGGTTATGTCAGAAGTAATTCTAGAACAAGAAGTAACCAGGCCTGAATATTTGATCTGTTTACTTATATTTTTTACGGGGATACTTCGTTTTATACTTTGTAGGTTTTAAGAATATGAAGAAGTTATTTTTATCAATTCTGTTTATCGGATTTTCGCTGGCATTTTCTGAGGCAAATGCTCAGACCAGCCAAAGCAGCTCTAAAGATGAATATTGGGGAACTGCTAAAACTGAATCTCCTGCCGCGTCTACAGATGCTGTCGGCAGGCGCGGTGAAGGCCTGGACTCCCGTTGGAATAAGTATGAAGACGGACGCCGCAATACTTTTGCAAAAGACCGCATTAAGCATAGCAAACGCATGAAGGCTATACTTAAGAAAGAGAAGGAAATGCACAAAAAGCATAAGCGCGATAAACGCCGGCTTGCCAGGCAGTCCTGATTCGTTTTTACTATTTAAGTAAAGTATAAAGGCCGCACCTCAATTGGTGCGGCCTTTATACTTTATACTTCGAAATGCTCCTCTTTACCCAGGAAGTATAAAAAAAGCCCCGCTGGTTATTACCAACGGGGCTTTTTTTATTATTTATACTTGCTTAGAGCGAGCGTTTAACTTCTTTCTCTTCGTAAGCTTCAATTATATCACCTAACTGTATCTCGTTATAGTTTTTAATGCTGATACCGCACTCATAACCTTGTCTTACTTCTGATACATCATCTTTGAAGCGTTTCAGGGCCAGGATCTCACCATTATGTACTACAATACCATCACGTACTAAGCGTATTTTCGAGTTTCTGGAGATAGTACCATCTGTGATCATACAGCCGGCAATTGTACCTACCTTACTTACTTTAAATACATCACGTACTTCAGCGTTACCCGTAATTTCCTCTTTCAGGGTAGGAGCAAGCATACCCTCCATCGCATCTTTCACCTCGTTTATTGCATCGTAGATGATAGAGTACAGACGAACGTCGATTTGTTCCTGTTCTGCCAGTTTACGCGCATTCTGAGAAGGACGTACCTGGAAACCAATGATAATCGCATCTGATGCAGAGGCTAACAGAACATCAGATTCGGAGATAGCACCTACCCCTTTGTTGATGATGCTTACCTGTACTTCCGGTGTAGATAATTTCAGTAATGAGTCAGAAAGTGCTTCAACCGAACCATCCACGTCACCTTTTACGATCACGTTAAGCTCTTTGAAAGTACCGATTGCCAAACGACGACCAATTTCATCCAGAGTAATGTGCTTACGGGTACGTAAGCTTTGCTCACGCTGCAACTGGGTACGGTTTGATGCAATTTCTCTCGCTTCACGCTCAGATTCCATTACCATCAGTTTATCACCAGCCTGCGGTGCGCCATCCAGACCTAGTAACTGTACCGGTGTTGATGGACCTGCTTCTTTCATTTTTCTGCCACGATGGTCTGTCATCGCTTTTACTCTACCATAGTGCGAACCAGCCAGTACCACATCACCAATACGTAATGTTCCTGTCTGTACCATTACAGTAGCTACATAACCACGACCTTTATCCAGGGCGGCTTCAATTACAGCACCAACAGCATTTCTGTTAGGATTTGCCTTCAGTTCAAGTAATTCAGATTCAAGCAATACTTTTTCCAGAAGTTCAGGTATACCAAGGCCGGTTTTAGCCGATACTTCCTGCGACTGGTATTTACCGCCCCATTCTTCCACCAGGATGTTCAGCTGAGCAAGCTCTTCACGAACTTTATCCGGGTTAGCGGCAGGTTTATCTATTTTGTTCAGTGCAATTACAATCGGTACACCGGCTGCCTGTGCGTGGTTGATTGCTTCTTTTGTCTGAGGCATCACTGAGTCGTCAGCGGCTACCACAATAATAACAACGTCCGTAATTTTAGCACCACGGGCACGCATCGCTGTAAAGGCTTCGTGACCAGGCGTATCCAGGAACGTAACCGTACGGCCGCTTTCAGTTTTTACTTTGTAAGCGCCAATGTGCTGCGTAATACCACCAGCTTCGCCGGCTGTAACGTTAGAGTTACGGATGTAGTCAAGAAGTGAAGTTTTACCGTGGTCAACGTGACCCATAATAGTCACAATCGGAGCACGTTCTTGCAGGTCTGCTTCATTTTCTTCTTCAACCTGCTCTAGTGCTTGTTCTTCTTCAGAAGTAATGAAGTCAATATTATAACCGAATTCATCAGCAATAACAGTCAAAGCTTCTGCATCAAGGCGCTGGTTGATCGAAACGAACATACCAAGTTGCATACACACTTTGATAACGTCGTTTACGCTCACATTCATCATAGATGCCAGGTCGTTTGCAGAGATAAACTCTGTAGCACGCAGTGTCTTAGACTCTGCCTGCTCGGCCATTCTGCGCTCTTCCGTTGCATCGGCAATTGCAGAACGTTTCTCGCGACGGTATTTCGCACGATTTCCACCCTGGCCTTTGCCTCCGCTCAGCTTAGCAAGCGTTGCTTTAATCTGCTCCTGGATTTCCTTATCTGTAACCTCTGCTTTTTCTGCTCTTGGTTGAGGTGCATTTCGGTTGCCTCCTGGTCCTCCTGGGCGCTGGCCCGGGCCACCTTGCGGTCTGTTGCCCTGGTATCCGGCACCTTGTGGCCTGTTACCTTGGTAGCCAGCACCACCCTGTGGCCTGTTACCCTGGTATCCGGCACCACCTTGTGGTCGGTTGCCCTGGTAGCCTGTTCCCTGTGGACGTGGCTGGCCTGGCGCTCCAGCTTGTGGGGCCTGGCCCTGCTGTTGCGTCTGGGTGCCTTCGCCGGCAACTATAATACGCTTACGCTTTTTCTTTTTGTCGTTCTTCCTGTCGTCGGAAGAAGCAACAGGCTTAGTGCCTTTTCTACGTGGGTCAGGTAATTCTATTTTACCCAACACAGTCAGACCTTTTAACTGGTCTGCTTTTGCTGTGATCGTTTCTATTTGTTCTGGTGATTTTTCTGCAGACGGTGTAGCAGGTTGTTCCGGTGCTGTTGGCTCTGGTGCCGGAGTTGTTGCTACTGGTGCAGGGGCTGGGGCTGCTGGTTTCGCTTCGGCTGGGGCCGGAGGCGTAACAGGTTGTGCCGGAACCTCTGCTTTTGGTGCTGCCGGAGCCTCGGCAAGTGGCGCGGTTGGCTCAACAGCTGGTTTCTCTGGCTGCTCTTTTGGAGCAACAGGTTTTTCTACTGGTTTTTCTTCTGCTTTAGGTGCTGCCGCAACTGGTTTTTCTTCCGCCTTAGGAGGAGCAGGTGGAGTAACCGGTTGTTTTGGCGCTTCATCTACTGGAGTAGCAGTTTCAGCTTTCGGCGTTTGTGGTTCTGGTTGCTTCGGTACCGGACGCCCTTTTGCATCCAGATCGATCTTGCCCAGTACTTTAAACCCAGGAAGTTTTGTAGTTGGCGCCTGTTCTTCTGCTTTTGCAGGAGCTTCAGGTGCAGCGGCTTTCGGCTCTGCTTCAGCTTTTGGCTGGGGAGCATTTTTTATCAGAATTTCCTGATCCGATTCGCTCACTTTTTTAATGTCGTGGTGCTCTGGCTCAATTACCTGGTTGCTATGAGGTTTTTTGCCAATATTAAGCTCTCCCGCCACTGCTTTATCTTGCATGGAGGAAGCAAATTCTTTAGTCAGCATACCGAACTGTTCTGCGGTGATTTTGGTAGTGGGTTTATTTTCCACGTCAAAACCTTTAGCAGACAGGAAATCTACAATCGTAGATACCCCGATGTTCAAAGTAGTTGCAACCTGTTTAAGCCTCCTTGTTGTTTCTTCTGCCATGTTCTAATATGCTGTCTCTTATTTTAATCTTAAATACTACTAATTGTAACCCAATGCAGGATGTGCTCCGTTCATATTTCTTTCAAAATTATACGAACGGAGCACAACTCACAACTATTGGTTATCTTCTGATTCAAACTCTTCGCGCAGAATAGAAAGTACATCGTCGATGGTTTCTTCTTCCAGTTCTGTTCTGCGAAGCAGGTCTTCTTTTGTTACAGCCAGTACACTCTTTGCAGTGTCAAGGCCAATTTTTCTGAACTCATCAATCACCCAGCTTTCGATCTCATCAGAGAATTCATCCAGTGTGATATCTTCTTCGTATGTTTCAGACTCTCTGAATACATCGATCTCCATATCAACCAGGCGGCTGGCAAGTTTGATGTTCTGGCCACCTTTACCAATAGCCAATGATACCTGGTCTGGCTTCAGGAATACTGAAACTCTGCCATTTTCCTGGTCTATTTTCATGCTGGTGATCTTAGCCGGGCTAAGGGCACGCTGAATGTATAGTTCCAGGTTATCGGTATAGTTAATTACGTCAATGTTCTCGTTTTCCAGTTCGCGCACAATGCTGTGAATACGCGAGCCTTTCATACCCACGCAGGCTCCAACAGGATCGATGCGGTCGTCGAAAGATTCTACGGCAACTTTAGCGCGCTCACCCGGCTCACGAACGATTTTCTTGATAGCGATCAGGCCATCAAAAATTTCAGGTACTTCGTTTTCGAAAAGACGCTCCAGGAAAGTAGGAGAAGTACGTGAAAGTATAATCTTAGGATTACCGTTCACGATTTCAACCCGCTGAACAACAGCGCGCACTACATCGCCTTTGCGGTAACGGTCTTTCGGGATCTGTTCGCCTTTTGGAATTAATAGTTCGTTTTCTTCCTGATCAAGTAGCAACACTTCGCGGTTCCATACCTGGTATACTTCACCTGAAATGATCTCGCCAACAAGGTCTTTATACTTCTGGAACAACAATTCCTTTTCCATGTCCTTGATGCGCTGGATCAACGTCTGGCGGGCAGTAAGAACAGCACGGCGACCGAAGTCTTCCAGTTGTATCTCTTCCGATACTTCTTCACCAACTTCAAAATCAGGTTCTATTTTACGGGCCTCGGAAAGGCTGATCTTATCATGATCCCAGATGTCTTCTGAGTTGTCGTCCACGATTTCGCGGTTACGCCAGATCTCCAGGTCACCCTTTTCCACATTCAGGATGATGTCAAAGTTCTCGTCGGTGCCCCACTTCTTGCGGATCATCGTACGGAATACATCCTCCAGGATGCGCATCATAGTCGGGCGGTCAATGTTCTTGAATTTCGCAAACTCAGCGAACGACTCGATCAGGACTGAACTGTTCATTATTTTATCATTTAAAAGATATTACAACATTTGCTTTTACAATTTCCCCGAAAGGTATTTGCACAGGCTCATACGTTGCCTTCTTGCCTTTTTGTTTAATTTCTTCCAGCAGGTTAATGCCGGTTTCTGTTACTTCTTCCAGTTTGCCGGTTTTCTCGGCACCATCCTGTAGTTTAAGCTTCAGGTTGCGGCCTACGTTACGCTGAAACTGCTTAGGCTGCGTCAGCGGAAAATCCACGCCCGGCGAACTTACTTCTATAGTATAACTTAACTCTTCGCCAAAAGCCTCCTCAATTCTCTTGCTGATACGGCGGCTGATAGTAGCGCACTGGTCTATTGTTATACCTTGCTCGCCATCGGCAAGCACTGTTACTTTTGGGCGAACTGCTGAGTCAGATACTGCCACATCTACGATAAAAAGGTCGGTGTCGCGGATGCTGTCCTCGGCCATTGCCAGAATAGTTTGTGCCGTAAGTCCCATAGTTAACTAATAAGAAATAAAGAAGGGGACTTCGTGTCCCCTCATCTCCCTGGAAATAATGTCACAAATTTACTACAAAAACATTATATAAACAACATACACTGTTTAGGCAGCTTGTATTAAATTATCATCACCAATTATAAAGGGAAAAAGCAGCTGCAAGTGCAGTGGCTTTGGGAGGGGCGTCAGATAAAAAACACGACACAATTAATTATAGTTCGTTCTGTTATAGTTTTGCTTATTCTGCAAAAGAGAGATATTCTGTAGTATAGGATAGTATAGATAAAAGCATAATTTGTAAGTTTGCTATTGTGTCAGACACATTCAAAAGAATAAGGAGAAGATTTTGGCTCATACTGAACATCGCAGTGGTGTTCTGGATGTTGCTGGGATTGGTATGCCTGCAGGTTCCGCCCCATAAATTCTGGCCGTCAGCATTTCTTGCTTTTTCTTTGCCTGGGGCTTTGGTGCTTAATATTTTGTTCCTGCTGTACTGGTTGCTGCGCCGCCAGTGGTTTGTTATTTTACCCATTGCCGCACTGGTACTTTCCTGGAACCAGTATGCCCGTTTCTTCCCGATCAACTTTAAAGAAGACCCGGTACCTGCCGGAGCCAATACCTTACAGGTGCTCAGCTACAATGTGCATGTTTTTAATGCCTACGGCAAGCTCGACGATTCTAGTATAGAAACTTCTAAAGAAATGATAGAATGGGTGGCCACGCACCCTGCCGATGTGTACTGCCTTCAGGAATTTTACAGCAAACGCAACTCCAGCGTGTTCAACACAATCAGTAAGATTGGTACGCGCTATAATAAACGCCGTTTTTTCTCTGTATCGCGCGTAGACCGCGAGAAGGCTGATTTCGGCATTATCATTTTCTCTAAATACCCGATTATAGACAAGGGCATGATCTCATTTAGCCAGGAGTCGAGTGCGAACCGGGCAATCTGGGCAGACCTGAATGTTAAAGGCGATACAGTAAGAGTATATGCGGTGCACCTGCAATCTATGAGTATTAAGGCAGAGGATATCGAGAATACTTATTCTTCTATCGGCAACCAGGACAGCTTTGAAAAGGAGGGCCGCAACCTGGCAAGGCGTTTACGCAAAGGATTTATTGCCCGTGGTTACCAGATAGAGAAACTGCTGCAGCACATTCGCGAATCGCCCTATGATGTGATTGTGAGCGGCGACTTTAATGATATTCCTTTCAGCTATACTTACAACGAAATGGCTAAGGAACTCAGTAATGCTTTTGTAGTGGCCGGCAACGGAGTGGGCTCTACCTATAACGGCCCGTTACCATTTTTGCGCATCGATAACCAGTTTTACAGCAAAGGTTTGCGTGCCTATGAGTTCAGGACGCACCATGAAATGGGGTATTCGGATCATTTCCCGATTTCGGCAAAGTATGTGCTGGGGCAGGATACTACAGCTGACCGTTAGGAGTTAGAAGGCAATCTTTTTAATTTTGAACTATAAACCGGCCGCATCAGGCTGATAAACTATAAAGTGCGGCGGCACTGCTGCCTATACTTATACTATGCAACAGAAACTGAATCTATACAATACGCTTACGCGCAAGAAGGAAGTATTTGAACCGTTACACGCTCCGTTTGTGGGCATGTATGTTTGCGGCCCTACGGTTTATGGGGAGGCACACCTGGGCCATGCCCGTGCTTATGTTACTTTCGATGTACTTTACCGCTATCTGAAATACCTGAAGTATAAAGTGCGTTACGTGCGCAACATTACCGATGTAGGCCATTTGGTGAACGACGCCGACGAAGGTGAAGACAAAATTGCCAAAATAGCTAAGGTACAGCACCTGGAGCCAATGGAGGTAGTGCAGCATTATACAAATCGTTTCCACGAGGATATGGCGCTGCTGAATATACTTTCGCCGGATATCGAGCCGCGTGCATCTGGCCACATCCTCGAGCAGATCGAAATGATCCAGGAAATTATTGCCAATGGTTTTGCTTACGAAGTAAACGGCTCGGTATACTTTGATGTACCGGCTTACAACAAGAACCATAACTATGGCAAGCTGTCAGGCCGCATTATAGAGGATCTGCTGAGTAATACCCGCGAAACAGAGGGGCAACACGAAAAGCGTTCGCCATTGGATTTCGCACTCTGGAAAAACGCTTCGCCTGAGCATATCATGCGCTGGCCTTCGCCTTGGGGCAATGGTTTCCCGGGCTGGCACTTGGAGTGCTCTGCCATGAGCCGCAAATACCTGGGCCAAACCTTTGATATACACGGCGGCGGGCTGGACCTGATGTTCCCGCACCATGAATGCGAAATTGCGCAGAGCCAGGCCAGCAACAGCAAATCTGATGAAGCCAGGTATTGGGTGCACAACAACATGATCACGATAAATGGTCAGAAGATGGGTAAATCGTTAGGTAATTTTATTACCCTGGGCGAGCTGTTCAGTGGCAACAAGGAATTGCTGGAGCAGGCCTATACCCCGATGACGGTTCGCTTCTTTATACTTCAGGCGCACTACCGCAGCACCCTCGATTTTAGCAACGAAGCATTGCAGGCTGCCCGAAAAGGCTATACCAAACTGATGAACGGATTGCGTGTGCTGGACAAAATGCAGTACCCTGAGGAAGGAGTAACGCCGGACGAGAAACTGAACGAAGAGCTGCTGAAACTTACCGAAGATTGCTTCCGTGGGCTGAACGACGACATGAACACAGCCAGAACAATCGCGTCACTATTCAACCTGCTGAAAAAGATAAACAGTTTATACTTAGGGCAGTTGCAGATCAGCCACCTCACGCGTGGAACATTTGACACCATCCGGGAGACTTATAACACGCTGGTACTTGATATACTTGGCCTGAAAGAAGAACCGCTTGGCGATCAGGAAGAAATGCTGAGCTTAGTGCTGGAGTTCTACAAAGAAGCCAAAGAAGCCAAGGCTTACGATAAAGTGGATGTGATTCGGGCAGAGCTGAAAAAGCAGGGCATTGTAATTAAAGATTTAAAAACCGGTATCGACTGGGCTTATGAAGAATAAAATGAAACTATTGTTTTTGCTGCTGAGCGGTTCGCTTGCCATGTATAGCTGCGACTCAGCAGAAAAAAGCGCAGAACAGCAGGAAGCACAGGTAGAAGAGACAGACACAACCCCGGCTGTAAAAGCTCCGGATTTTAATGCAGATTCGGCTTATCAGTTTGTAGCAAAGCAGGTGGCGTTTGGCCCTCGTGTTCCTAACACACCGCCACACCAGGCTACCGGCGACTGGATCATTAGCAAGCTGAAAGAGAATGGCGCAGATGTTAAAGTGCAGAGTTTCCAGATGCGTGCTTACGATGGCACCATGCTAAACCTGCGTAACATTATCGCATCTTATAACCCGGATGCTGCTAACCGTGTAATGCTGGCCGCCCACTGGGATACACGCCCTTACGCCGATAAAGATGCCAAAGATCCGAAGAAACCTATAGATGGTGCCAATGATGGCGGCAGCGGTGTAGGTATACTTTTAGAAATTGCCCGAACTATAAACCAGGCACAGCAAAAGCCGGATATAGGCGTAGATCTTATCTTCTTTGATGGCGAAGACTATGGCCAGCCGGATAACAGCGGTTTGCCTTATAAAGACGATACCTGGTGCCTGGGTTCACAATACTGGAGCAAAAACATGCACACGCCAAACTATAAAGCGCAGTTTGGTATTCTGCTGGATATGGTAGGCGCCGCAAACGCCAAGTATGCCCGCGAAGGTACATCCATGGAATATGCAAAAGACGTAGTTGATAAAGTATGGAAAGCCGGAAACAAGCTCGGCTACTCAGATTATTTTAAATATATCAATTCACCGGGCATTATTGATGATCATCATTATGTAAATACCATTGCCGGTATCCGCATGATCGATATTATAGAGTATAACCTGAACTCAGCAGACGGCGATTACTTTGGTCCTTATCATCACCGCCACGCCGATAGCATGTCTATCATCAGTAAAAACTCGCTGAAAGCAGTAGGCCAGACCGTACTGCATGTGGTATATAATGAGTAAGTATACCTGCTTTGAAGTATAAAGTATAACGGCGCACTCTGAATATGGTGCGCCGTTTTTATTTCGATTGAACCCGAATACTTTAATAAACAAATATTACTTTATTACTCCATCCTGCGCCATTCTGGCTATTGTAATCTCTGCCAGTTTTTCAGATGCTTTTCTTAAGCTTGCCGGGCTGTAAGACTCAGATTGGGCTGACCAGATCAGGTTCTCATTTTCCTTATCGTAGAGGTTTGTTTCCAGGAAGTATATTTTATCCTCGGTGTAATATCCGGGATTGTAAAGAGTAGGGTACCAGTAAGTATAATATCCGCTGAACCTGCCATACCATCCGAACCGCGTGACAGGGGTGTAACTATAGTTACCGGGCACATAGCGCGATTCGGTTTTCTCGTCGAGCAGCGCGATGGTCATAATAGCATCATACTCTTCATTTTTAAGCTTTTCAATCAGTGCATCAACGCCGGGGCCATCTTTGCTCGAAAGCGTTGGCGGGAAAAAATCTATACTTCTGGCTACGGTAATACCACGCATCTGCAACTGCGCCTGCATGTCGGTTTCTACTTTCTCGCGGGCCCGCACATTATCTGTAAGCGCAGCCACTACAACCTTATCATACTTATGGCTGCCTGCCTCCTGGCTTTTCCAGGTGCCTGTAATCCTGGTAGATGATGCACACCCTGATGCAAGTATAAATACAAGCAACTGCAGTAAGTATAACATCAGCTTTTTAGGGGCGAATGGTTTTATTATTGCTGTATTCATCAGATTAAGAGCTTGTTATATATTTTAACGAGTATGCTTGCCGATTTGTGTTGCCAAAAAGGATGCTATTGAATAAAAAGGCGGGTGTGTGGCAGAAAAAGAATTTGTAAGCTGGTAACTTTTTTAGCCGGAGCAAGTATGCTTGCTGGATTAATCCCTCTTTTTAATGCATTCCAATAACTATAAAAGTATATCCGCCATGCTGATCTGGAGTATAGTTTTGTGCTATATTATGTTGTTAAAGTATAGTCTCAATTAGGATTAGCTTATATATTTGTATCACCAATTTAAAGTGTCTCTATCATAAACTATTAAGACAAAATGAATTACGATAACATCGTTTCTTTACTTGGTTCTGAAGCAGAAGGCCTGCTACAGTATGAAAGCAAAACAATCTTAAAAGAGCAGCTGCACGCCCCGGGCCCGGATTTTGTTGACAGGATCTTTACTCAGTCTAACCGCAGCCCGCAGGTACTCCGCAGCCTGCAGCAGTTATTCGACCATGGCCGCTTGGGTGGTACTGGTTACTTGTCTATACTTCCGGTAGACCAGGGTATAGAGCACACTGCCGGCGCATCGTTTGCACCAAACCCTATTTATTTCGACCCGGAGAACATTATTAAGCTGGCTATTGAGGGTGGCTGTAACGCTGTTGCTACTACATTTGGCAACCTGGCCATGATGTCGAGAAAATACGCGCACAAAATTCCTTTTGTAGTAAAAATAAACCACAACGAGCTGCTTACTTACCCTAACAAGTTCGACCAGATCATGTTCGGGTCTGTGGAAGAAGCCTGGAACCTGGGCGCAACCGCAGTTGGTGCTACCATATACTTTGGTTCTGAAGAGTCTTCGCGCCAGATAATGGAAGTGGCAGAGGCTTTTGAAAGAGCCCATCAGCTAGGTATGGCAACTATACTTTGGTGCTACGCCCGTAACAACGCCTTTAAAAAAGACGGTATAGATTACCACGTAGCAGCCGACATTACAGGCCAGGCAAATCACCTTGGTGTAACAATTCAGGCAGATATTATTAAGCAGAAGCTCCCGGAAAACAACGGTGGCTTTACAGCCATTAATTTTGCCAAATCGCACAAAGCCATGTACGACAAGCTGAGCAGCGATAACCCAATTGACCTTGCCCGTTACCAGGTAGCAAACTGCTACATGGGCCGTGCTGGTTTAATTAACTCTGGTGGCGAATCTAAAGGCGAATCAGACCTGGCAGATGCAGTACGAACAGCTGTAATTAACAAGCGCGCCGGGGGTATGGGGCTTATTTCAGGCCGTAAAGCATTCCAGAAAGATATGAAAATAGGCGTTGAACTGCTGAACGCAATCCAGGATGTTTATTTATCAAATGAGATTACATTGGCCTAAGCTATAGCACATCTCTTTTTAATTAAGTAATTTTGTGGCCTGCCTTTTTGTTTCTGTTAAAAAGAGACATACAAGGGCAGGCCATATTGTTCGTTATACTTTATGGTACAGGCCTTTAATAAAAAGTATAGCTATAAACCTTAAAGTGCGGTAAGCACGCTATTCATCTATGATGCCTTGGTTTAAAAGAGTAGAAAAAGGAATTCACACGCCTACAGAGGAAAAGAAGGAAACGCCGGATGGCTTATGGTATAAATGCCCGAGCTGCAAAGCCGTTACCAGTATGGCCGAGCACCGCAAGAACCTGAATACATGCGTTAAGTGTAACCACCACGACCGTATCGGCTCAAAAGAGTACTTCAGTATTTTATTTGACGACAATACGTTTGTTGAACTGGATGAGAACATGACATCCGGCGACCCGCTGAATTTCGTGGATTCGCAGCCATACCCGCAGCGTACAGCAGCTACTCAGCGCAAAACCGGCCTGAAAGATGCAGTACGCACCGCCTACGGTAAAATGAATGGCCAGGACGTTACCATTGCCTGTATGGATTTCGCTTACATCGGTGGATCTATGGGATCAGTGGTAGGTGAGAAAATTGCCCGCGCCATTGACCATGCCCGCAAAGCCCGCACCCCTTTCCTGATGATCTCTAAATCGGGTGGTGCCCGTATGATGGAAGCTGGCTTCTCGCTGATGCAGATGGCTAAAACCTCTGCTAAACTGGCTTTGCTTGCCGAGGAAAAACTGCCTTACGTATCGTTGCTGACTGACCCAACTACTGGTGGTGTAACAGCATCGTATGCCATGCTGGGCGATTTTAACATCGCAGAGCCAGGTGCACTTATCGGTTTTGCCGGCCCGCGCGTTATCAAAGAAACTATAGGTAAAGATCTGCCAAAAGGATTCCAGAGTGCCGAGTTTGTATTGGAGCACGGCTTCCTTGATTTTATAGTTGATCGTAAAGAACTCAAGCAAAGACTGACGGATCTGTTTGGAATGCTTCGCCCGGCAACACCTGCCGAAGATGCAACGCCAAAGGCTGCTAAACCAGCCAAAGCTTCCTAAGCACGTTGTAACAAAGTATAAAAAGCCTGCCCAATTCCTGGGCAGGCTTTTTAGTTTTTAGTGGTCCCTCTTTTACATATTTGCTCACAAATACTGCCTGAATTGCTATTTAAGAAGTATTTTATTGCATTGTTTGTATAGTGAAAACGCTATACATACTTTTGGCACCAGTATTGCGTTCACGTAGGCAAGCGCACAAAGCGCCCGCTTAAATCAAGCCATTAAAAACGAAATAGTTTAATAATTCACTTTTAACAACCACTATGAAAGTTCTGAAATTTTCACTCACATCATTGCTGGCAGTTACCATGCTGTTCTCTTCGTGCCAATCGTCTAAACCTGCGGCTGGTTCTTCTTCTGAGCCCACAACACAAACCTACCCAGGTAATACAGATTCCTCAACAACTGAAAAAACAGGAATGAAGAAAACCACGAAGGGTGGTATAATAGGAGCAGGCTCAGGTGCCGTTATTGGCGGTATTATTGGCAACAGAATGGGCAACACAGCTGCGGGCGCTATCATTGGTGCTGCGGTAGGTGGCGCAACCGGAGCCGTAATAGGTCGCCGTATGGATAAGCAGGCAGAGGAACTAGAAAAGAGTATGGAAAATGCAAAAGTGGAGCGCGTAGGCGAAGCTATCCGCATTAACTTCGATTCAGGTATCCTGTTCGCTGTAAACTCTGCCGAGCTGAACGCCAATGCCAAAAAGGATATAGACAAGCTGGCTGAAACGCTGCTAAAGTATGATGGCACCAACGTTGTAATAGAAGGCCACACCGATAACACCGGTAGCCGCGAGCTTAACCAGCGTTTATCAGAGCGCCGTGCACAATCTGTAGTGGCATATGCCCGCACGCGTGGCGTAGATCAGTCGCGTATGGAGTCGAAGGGTTATGGTTTCGATCAGCCTATTGCTGATAACACTACTGCCGATGGCCGCCAGCAGAACCGCCGTGTAGAGATCATTATTATTGCAAGCGAAGAACTTAAAAAAGCTGCCGAAAGCGGCGAAGTAAAATAATTTAACTTTACTAGTAAGTGTGCCTGCCTTTTAATTAAGGTGGGCACATTGTGTTTACTGGCTACGGGGCAGTAAAAGAATTGCACTCAAAACCTACGAGTAATTACTGACGTTTATAGTATAAAGTATAGCTAATATAAAGTGCTCACAATCAATATATAACTATAAAACAGAATTGCTCGCTAAGTTTTATTCAATAAGTTTGTCTTAAAATGCATAACTAATTGAATCGTTTGGAGTATTAAGTGCTGAATCTTTTGATTCTGTAAAGCTGGATTTTAATCAACCAATATTATGAAAAACTTAAAAATTTATTTATCCATTTTTGCCATTTTTGGCCTCCTTTCTACATCATGTAACACTGCCCAGAAAACGGGCACAGAAACAACTACTACCCAGAAAAAACCTATGAGCAAAACTGCTAAAGGTGGTATTATTGGTGCTGGTACTGGTGCTGTAGTTGGTGGTGTAATTGGTAGAGCAGCTGGTAACACAGCAGCAGGCGCCATTATTGGTGCTGCAGTAGGTGGTACAACAGGTGCTATCATCGGCCGCCACATGGATAAGCAGGCAGAAGAGCTGCGTCGTGATCTTGAGAATGCAAAAGTGGAGCGTGTAGGCGAGGGTATCAAAATTACTTTCAACTCAGGTATTTTGTTTGCAACTAACTCAGCACAGCTGCAATCAAGCGCTCAAACAGAGATCGCGCAACTTGCCGAAACACTGAAGAAGTATGAAGACACTAACATCGTAATCGAAGGCCATACTGACAATACCGGTGGCCGCGACCTGAACCAGCGTTTATCTGAGCAGCGTGCACAGTCTGTTGCAGATTATACAGCATCCCAGGGTGTGTCGCGCAGCCGCATGACAACAAAGGGTTATGCTTTCGACCAGCCGGTTGCTGATAACAGCACTGCCGAAGGCCGCCAGCAGAACCGCCGTGTAGAGATTGCCATCTTCGCTAACGAGAAAATGAAAAAAGCTGCTGAAAAAGGCCAGCTATAATAAAACTTGTTGATGTTTACTGAGATACCAGCCGTGCCCGTAGCGCGGCTGGTATTTTTATCCCTGAAAATTACCCGAGTACTTTATTGTTTTGTTTAAAAGATGAGAAGGTTTATGAATATGGCGCTGCTAAGCATGCTGATTACGCTTGCTTTTAGTGCCTGCGAACGAATGAACAAAGCGGCCGAAGATACAGAATATGCCAGTTTGATTCCTACCCAAATTACCACCAAGCCTACACCAGAAAAAGCAGATATTACCCGGAAAACCGAATTGCAGCAGGAACTGGAGGCTGATGCCCAGCTTGCCCGCACCATGCCCCTGGTAAAGTATGCTGGCTACATGCAAAGCCGTAAAAATTATTACAGCCAGTTTGAGGAAGTAAAATACCAGGACGAGTTTGTGAAAATTGAAATGGAAGCCGGCGAACTGAAAGTAGAAACCAACGACGGCAGCGCCAGCCTGGAAGAAAGCAAATAAATGCTGACCAGCTCATAGCAAGTATAAAAGTATAGTATTAGCGTCTGCTAAGCTTAAGTATAGCCGAAGTAGTTGCTATAGCCAGGAAGGCGCCCAAAAATGCCAACGCAACATCTTTCTGAGCATCCCACACATCGCCCTGCGTTCCTAAATATGCCAAAGCATGCTTGTCCTCGTTAAAAAACATATCGGCTACTACCCACTCCAGTAACTCATAGAGTGCACTCATAGAAAGTATAATCTCAAGAGGCATCAGTAAAGCAAGAAAACGGCTAAGCCGGAAACCGCGTGCCAAGACTTCGTGCATAGGGTAAGCCAGCAATAACCCGAAACCAAAATGAACAAAGCGGTCGTATTGGTTGCGGCCCAAGCCATAGCTTAGTTTAAGCCACTCCCCAAACGGGTTGCCTGCATACTGGTACTGGCTGCCATACACATGCAGCAGCAGAAACAGCAATATCAAAGTATAACTGGTATCTGAAAAGCGGAAAATATTGTAAAACGCCACCACAAAAATGATCAGCGACAGCGTGAGCGTGTTTTCGAGTAACCAGTTAATTAGGTCGGTTGTAGTGATGCCGGTATAAACCCAGAAAGCAAAGAAAGCCACGGTATAAATTACGTGCAACGGCTGGTGCAGAAACGGCACCCGTGCTTCAGGCTTAGCAAGCGTGGTAACATTCATGTTATCTGAAGTTATTTGTCTGGAGCATTAACCTAAAAGTAATACACATGTTTTTATTATTTTGATGCAGCCCGCTTATCTTTGGGCCTTAAAAACGCATGTTTATACTTAAAACCTATACTATGAAATTAAGATTAATAGCGTTGCTATGCATGGGTTTGTGCTGTGTATTGCCGCTAACGGCACAGGTTAAACTGCTGCAGTCGGGCCCAATGGTGGGCTATGCCGATATGAAAGAAGTAATGCTTTGGGTACAGACTAAAGAAGCCGCAAAAGTAAAGATCAAGTACTGGGACAAAGAGAATCCGAAGCAGGTTTATACTACAAAAGAAGTTAAAACCGAAGCAGACAATGCCTTTGCCACCCATCTGTTAGCTAATAAAGTACAACCGGGCCGCAAGTATAACTATGAGCTTTATATCAACAATAAAAAAGCAGCAAGGCCTTATGCACTGGAGTTTAAAACCCAGGAATTATGGCAATGGCGCAAAGATGCTCCTGATTTTACCTTTGCTGTAGGCAGCTGCTTTTATGTGAACGATACGCCCACTGACCGGCCGGGCAAACCATACGGCAGCACCAGTTTCGAGATACTGAATACCATTTACCAGAAAAAACCAGACCTGATGCTCTGGATTGGCGACAACACATACCTGCGTGAGCCAGACTGGAACACTAAAACAGGCATACAGTACCGTTACACGCACACACGCTCGTTGCCAGAACTGCAGCCATTGCTGGGTTCGGTGCACAATTACGCCACCTGGGACGACCACGACTATGGCCCCAACAACGCAGACCGCAGTTTCTGGGGAAAAAACATGACACTGGAGGCCTTTAAAACTTTCTGGGCAAACCCGAACTATATTTTTAAAGATGCCGGCGTAACGAGCACTTTTAATTGGAACGATGTGCAGTTTTTTATGCTGGATGACCGCTGGTACAAGAGCCCAAACAACCGTCCAGACGCGAAAGCTTACTTAGGAGAAAAGCAACTGCAATGGCTAATAGATGCTCTTCACGCAAGCAGCGCTACTTTTAAAGTAATTTGTGTTGGGGGCCAGGTACTAAACCCGGCAGAGGAAAAAGAAAACTATAGCAACCATCCCAAAGAGCGCCAGCAATTGTTAGATGCCATTCAGAAGTCGAAGATAAAAGGTGTGATCTTTATGGATGGCGACCGCCACTTTACCGAGCTTACCAAACAGGAGCGCAGCGGCACCTATCCGCTATATGACTTTACCATTTCGCCGCTTACGGCCGGGCAGGTAGACCCGAAAGACGAGCCAAACACCTTGCGTATGCCGGGCACACTGGTAACAGAACGCAATTTTGGACTTGTTAATGTTAGCGGCCCTGCCACAGACCGCAGGTTTAAAGTAACAATTTACAACGCTGCAGGTAAAGAAATGTGGCAACACGAAATTAAAGCATCAGACTTGAAGTAACCCGCTAAGCCATCAGCTCCTTCTGGTAAAACACAAGCCGGAAGGGGTTATCGGCGGGGTTTAAGGTCGGGTCGCAGTGGTAGCCGAATATCTCATACCGGCTAATGTACGGGAACAGTTTTTTATAGTAAGTATGGCCTGTATTATCAGGTTCAAAAGTTATGTCGTGGTAAACGCAGGTTTTCATAACAGCCATTTTATCCAGCTTATCAAATAGCGCATCCGGCTTACCTAAATCGCCGGAGTATACCAGGCGCGAGTCTTCATCTTCAAACACATAAGCATAGGTCTGGTAACGCTCTGAGTGCTGCCCGAACGTATCTATTGCCTGTATCCCCGGAAACTGGTCGAGGGGAACAAACTCGGCATACTTTTCAGGATCTTTTACCTGTATCTCTAGTAAATCGAATATATGTTGCTTAAACTGCTCTGACGGGTAAATAATAATGGGGCGCTTGCTGTGTTCTACTATACTTTTATACAGCAGCAGGTTGGCCAGGCTACCGCTATGGTCGTTGTGCAGGTGCGTAAGCAAGATGTACTCCACCTTCTTAATGAGGTTTTTCTTTACCAACGTCGGGAAAACGGTGAAGCCACAATCTATAAGTATGTTTCTGTTCCTGAAATGCAATATTGCTGCGGAGTTAAGGTAATCCACATCGAAAGCGCCACCTGTGCCTAAGAATTTTATCTGCATATATTTTATTTTCAGAACCGGAAAAGCATTACGTGTTGCTGCTTTGGCTAAAGCATATAGCGTGAATGGCTTTAAATGGTTGTATCAGGCCATTAATTTATACTTGAGGTAGCTGATAAAGTATAAATTAGGTAAGCAGCAAGTATAAAAATCTCTCATACTTCCGGAGCTTTTAACAGAAAATACTGATGGGCCGTAAAGAGAGTTTTAAACTTTGTCACGATGGATGCGCACGAACTCACACCGGAACAAAAAGCCCTGCAAACACATGAGCTGCTGAACCAGAACTATAAACGCCTGACTCTGGATACTAGCCGCCGTACGCCCATGCACGAGCTTATCAGTACCATGCTCTCGCACCGTACCACACATAAAGACGAAGAAAAAGCCTACGATACCATGCTTGAGCGCTTCGGCGATTGGGAAGGCGTCATGAATGCCGATGTTGATGAACTGGCCGATGCCATCCAGACGACTCGCTACCCCGGCCAGAAAGCGCCCCAGATTCAGCAGACACTCCGCCTCATAAAAGAGGAGCGGGGCGAAATGAATATCGATTTCCTGAAGGATATGCCTGTTGACGAGGCAATGGCCTGGCTAACCAAATTGCCGGGCGTAGGCCTGAAAACAGCTACGCTGCTGCTGCTTTTTAATTTTAAGAAACCGGTTATGCCAGTAGATACGCATGTGTTCCGGGTGAGCCAGCGGGTAGGAATTATCGGGGCGAAGGTTACTGCCAACAAAGCCCACGACATACTGCTGCAAATGCTGCCTGAAGATCCCGTAGAGCTCTTTAATTTCCACATACACATGCTGCGGCATGGCCAGAAGATCTGTACCTGGTATACTCCAAAATGCGAAGAATGCGTACTAAGCCATATATGCAATTACTACCAGGATGTGCGGGCTAAAGGTATAGATAAAGCTGCCTGATAGATTTATACTTGCGCGATGATTATACTTTGACAACCGGTTTTATACTTGCCTGCTGTAACTATAAAACCGACTCCTGCATATCGAAGGCAAGGCCATAGTAGTTTTTATTGTTGAACTCAAATTCATCGACCACTGTCCAGCCCAGTTTGTGCACATGCGCGTTTAGCGAGCGTTTGTTTACCTGGTTAATGAAGGTTATACTTAGCGGGTACTGCTTTAACAACTCCAGGCGCATGGTTTCGAACAGCTTGTTTAGTAAGCCTTTGCCGCGGTAATCCATTGCTATACATACCGGCCCGTACTGGAAGCTGTTTTCAGAAGTGACCTCAACGTTTTTATACTTCAGCTGCGGAAAGCGCGAAACCATATACGGAAAGATGGGCCATTGTGAAAAGTAATCCCAGCTACCGGCAAAGGCATAGGCTACTACTTCGCTCTTATCTGTTGCCACAAATAAGCCGCCCTCCGATATAATTTGCTTCAGCTGCGGAATTGTAAACGGCGTGGTCACAAAACCCTGCAACCGCTCTTCCTCCGATAGGTTATCGAACAAATATACATCCTGGAGTTTGCGCACCCCGGGTATATCAGAAGCCATTGCCGCCCTTAGCTGCATTGTTTTATACTTTACTTGTTTAGCGGAGCGCCTACTGGTATGCCACAGTCGTGGCCTGGCTGGCCGTGCGGCGGATTAGTGCCAGCGGCAACATTGCTTTGTACCGGAACCGGCGTAGAAACCGGCGGCGTTGATAGGGCAGGCGGAGCCGTGTTTAACCTTGGCTGTGGCGGCAGGTTAAGCGGTGCGCCAACTTCAATATCGCAGCGGTGGCCGGGTTGCCCGTGTGCCGGGTTTAGCGCTACTGCCCCGTTAGCTGGTTGCTGTATAGTGGTGGCAGGCGCAGCTGTGCCAGGGGTAGTGGTAGCAGCAGGCTTCTTTTCTGAGCAGCCTATCAGGCAAAAAACAGAAAGAGAGAGCAGGAGGCTTGTAGTGGTTTTCATGTTGGGTTAGTTATCAGGATTATTTCTTCAGAAACACCAGTTTAGAGATGTACGGTAAAGTATGGCATTGGTAAATTGTTGTAAGCTGCCAACATTATTGCTTCAGTTTTATCGGTATCCAGACCTCTTCTTCCGAGCTGGCGTCCCCATTTTTATACCTATCTCCTAATATCTCGAAATGTGGCCGGTTATCCAACACATAATCTGATTTTGGCAACCAGTTGGTGAAAATATAATGGAATGTGCTGGTATCTGTACTGGAGCCTTTATGCAGGAAAACGGCATATAAACCGCCCGGCACAATAAAGGTTTCCATTTCGGGAGGCACAGTTTCAAAGTCTGTAACTTCAATGGCAGCCCATTTTGTGTAAGCTGTGGTTGGGTTGAAATTCTGAAAATATGAAGGATCGTATACCTGCAAAGAATAGAGCTCTGTGCCACTGTTGTTCTGAATTTCTTTTCGCCTTGGCATAAAGCTCTTCCAGAGCACGGGTGTTTTATCGTTAGTTAAAGACATTGCAAGGCTTTTGCCTATAAGCTTCTTTTCGGTCAGGGTTTCGATTCTTGGCTCCATTGTGCGGGAGTTTGTACTTTATTGTTCCAGTTCGCGGATTACTTTACACGGGTTGCCAGCCGCAAAAACATCTGCCGGAATATCTTTTGTAACCACGCTGCCCGCCCCGATAACGCTTCTCTTGCCTATAGTTACGCCGGGGTTAATAATTGCGCTGCCGCCTATCCAGACGTCTTCGCCTATAGTTATGGGTTTGGCAAACTCCAGCCCGGTGGCGCGTTCTTTATAGTTGAGCGGGTGCGTTGCGGTATAGATCTGTACATTGGGGCCGAAAAGCGTACGGCTGCCTATAGTTACCGGCATTACATCGAGCACCACGCAGTTAAAGTTGAAGAACACTTTCTCGCCAACTATGATATTATAGCCGTAATCGCAGTAAAAAGGTGGTTGCAGCCATAGGCCTTCGCCGGCGTTGGGTATAAGCTCTTTAATAATGCGGCCTCTTTCTATGGGGTAATCTTCGCGGGAGTCGTTGAGTTGTTTAAGCAGCAACCGTGCCTGCAGCCGCTCTTCCGATAGTTGCTTATCCAGCGCATCGTACAACTCCCCGGCCAGCATTTTCTCTTTTTCGGTTTTCATGAGGTTAGTACGAAGGTATGGCGATAGTTGTGATTTGAAGAAAATAGAGAAGCTTTAAAACTATAGTTTTGAGTTATAAAGCCTAGAAGGATATACTAACTATACCGCCAGTTTGAGCGAAGCGGTAACAGGTAGTTTGGAATCAAAGTTAGACACAAGTTACGCTGGCGCTAAATTTGCGGCATAATAAATGTTTTTAAAATGAGCACTAACGTTACTAGTGCATAGTATGGGCAAGGCGTAGCCGAAGCCTAAATTATGCACCTTGTTGTGGTTTCGTTATTTCCCCTTCAAAGACAGCACTTACAATATTCTCCAGCTTTTGCTGAAGTCTATATGGAGGGAACTGGTGTAACGTTCCAAATGAGAGAAGAAACCAACCCGTTATAGATAGAAATCTATTGGGAACTGTATCTTCAAAATCCATTCCGTCCATTCTGTAACTTATTACTTCAATAAACTGCGGTGCTAAGGAAGCTGCACAGAAACTGATTCCAATAAAAGCTAAGATTAGAGAAACATAAAAGTGTTTTCTCCACCAAATATTTAGTCGTTTATTCAGCCGTATTGGAAGCCCCATAATAAAACAGAAAACAACAGTTAACCCTGCGGCTACTATCGCAGCTATAGGCTGGAATAACGCCAATCCAACAAAATTTGCAACGCCGCCTTTGTAATCAAATAGAGCAAAAACCATAAACACACAAAAAGCAAATACAAGTGTTAGACCCGCCTGAAGAAGTATAGTTAATATGTTTAAAATTTTTTTCAATTTATAATTTTAATGCACGACAACTAGCAGGAGCGCCAACTCTCACTATCTGAACTATATACATAGTTGATTCCACTGTATTTCTGCGATCAAACAGTTGAATGCGATAAAGTGGCCAACAGAATAGTGGGAAATAAAATATCTAATATAGGGTAATTCTAATTTAGTTCTTCTCAGTAGCTGGTTTATTTTATACTTCAGCGATATTAAACCATTAAGATCTGAGAGAGAAAGTATAGTTAAAGTATAAATGAGCCCTTGCTTGATGAGTATCGCAAATTTCAATGCCTGTTAACAATACATCAAACTGGTGCCGCTCTCACTTACTTCAAGCTTTGCTTTTCTGCCGCATACTACAGCCAGGTTATGCGCTTCGTGGCCAACAGTTTCCTGCTTCTGTCACAGCCCGAAGGTAAGAAGAAGAACTACACGCCAATCTACGCAAATGGACAGACCTACAAAAAGCTACCCTACGAGGTTGCTGTCGCAATAAGCAGCCAAGCCTAGGCCGGCACTGCCTCTTGTTTCTGCTGAACATTCAGATGGGCAAGTATGAGATGGAACACGTCGGTGGCCTGTATAGAAGAGGGAAGGGGCATTTGCATGTTCCGGGTAAGCAACACCGGCCATTCCTGTTTATCCTCTGGTATTCTGCCATGTGAGCCTTTTACCAGCGTGGCATCCAGCGGGATGATGTCCATCAGGGTGCGGAAACCCAGTTTCTTTTTGAGCAACTTGCCCGCCACCAACGGCATCAGGAACCGGATCTTCGGGTCGGCAAATAGCTCTACCGGATCATAGCCGGGTTTTTTGTGAATCTCCACGGTGCGGGCAAAGTCCGGAGCTCGTTTATCGTCGAGCCAGTAATAGTAAGTAAACCAGGCGTTGCTATCCGCTATGGCTACCAAATCACCGCAGCGATCATGGGCCAGGTTATATTTAGTACGCGCTTCCCCTCCCAACACTTCTTCAACACCGGGTACCTGTTCAACCAGGCGCTTCACTTCCGCCATTTTCGATTTGTCGTTCACGTAAATATGGGCTACCTGATGGTCTGCTACGGCAAAGGCTGTACTCACACCCGGATCCAGTAGCTCAGTGCCGCGTTCTTCCCGTACGGCAAGATAGCCCTGTTCCCGCAGCACACGGTTCAGGTGCACCGGGTTGCTTACGTCCGAAATGCCATACTCTGACAGCACGATCACATGGGCACCCCTGGCCTCATAAAAGCTGATCAGGTTGGCACAAACAGCGTCGATCCCATGAAGATCTGTTGCAATGTGTGGGTCGCTGGGTCCAAGCCGCTGCAGGTTGTAGTCGAGGTGCGGAAGGTAAACGAGGGTGAGAGTGGGGTTGAGCAAGTTGTCGGTGATCTTGGAGGCCTCCGCGATCCAGCGGCTGGATTCGATAGATGTTTTGGGCCCCCAGTAACTGAACAGGGGGAAGGTGCCCAGTTTTTGTTGAAAGATATCCCGCAGTTCGGCCGGGTAGGTATAGCAGTCGGGGAGTTTGCGGCCATCGGCCAGGTACTGCGGACGGGGCGTCAGGGAATAATCGGCTGAAGAATACATGTTGTACCACCAGCACATGTTGGCGCAGGTAAAATTAGGGTTGGCCGCTTTGGCTACTTCCCATACTTTCTCGGCCTGCACCAGCTTGTTCGATTGCCGCCAGAACTTGATCTCACATTCATCTTTAAAATACCAGCCATTGCCCACAATACCATGTTCTTCTGGAAACTTTCCCGTCAGGTAGGTGGCCTGTGCGGTACAGGTAACCGCAGGCAGTACCGGCTGAATGGTGGCACCCTGAGCACTGGCTGCCCATTCTGCCAGGAAAGGCGTGTGTTTACCGATCAGTGACTGCGTGAGCCCTACTACGTTCAATACGACCGTTTTCTGCATGGTGTGTCTGGTTTAAAGTATGGATAACCCAATCCAGCTCCCGCTGTATGGATTCGGATACGTCTTTCTTCAGGCCCTCGGGCAGCACCTCCCAGGTATAGGTTTCCACCTCCAGGTGCTGCGTGATCTGGTCCTGTTGCAACAGCGCCAACACTTTCACAATATCATCCTGTGTAGATAGCAGCTTGTTGTAGGAGGCAGTAAACAATGGCACATGGAAATGCGTGCGCCATTCCCGGGCTTCCGGCTTTTGGATGTGCTGTAAGGCCAGCGGCAGGTCGGTGTAATGTATCAGTTGGCCGTTTATACTTCGCTCCACCACCTGGTGCAGGTAAGTAGATTCAGCAAAGGGCGCAAGCGTTTCAGCCACTGCCTTGCGCGCCGCTGTACCTGGTGGCAACTGTACCTTCAGGGCTGCACTCAACTGTATCTTCCCGATTTTTATACCTGCGGCCTTTAGCCTGGCAAAGGCGGTGACAGGTTCCTCGTAAGCTAAGGCAAAGTGGCACACATCGTAGCAAAGCTGCAGGTGCTCAAGTATAACTTCCCGGGCTTCTGTTTCCTCTAAGTTAGAAGAGGCCATCAGTGTTTTTATACCTTGTGGCAGCAACCGGTCCTGGAAATAACGAATCACTTCCCCCGTGTTTTCCAGCAGCCCGTCGGGCTCCGGCTCCAGGTCAATGTGAATGGTTTTGCCGGTAGCCTCTTTTATACTTTGCAGCGCTTGTATAACCTGAACGAGGTGTGCGGTAGAAGTATAAAACACCTGCTCCAGTTGGTCCGGTTTGCCGGTGTACCAGGGTTTGTAGGAAAGGGGGGAAGTAGAAATGCCGCCCGCCATACTTTCAGGAAGCAGGGCAGCTAAAATGGTGGCCAGTCTGATCGTATAGGCGGCCCTTTCTGTGGTAGTCCAGTCTGGCTGGTGGACTGCATCTTTCACTACCTGGCGATGAAAACCGCCATACGGAAAGCCGTTCAACGTAAACACGTACAGGCCAATGTCATCCAGCCACTTGCGGAACTGTTGCAGCTTGTTTTGCTCCAGCAGTTCCTGGCTGGCTACATCCGACAGGCGTAGGCCGATACCGAATGGCTTTTCAGGCGATAGCGTCTTTTTGATGCCAGGGAGGTAGCGCACCAGGTTATCAAATATCTCCTGCCAGGTCTCTCCGGGGTGGATATTGGTACAATAGCTGAGGTGGTATGCCTGATTCAGTAGCATGATGTTTACTTTGCAGATTTAAAGTATGAATGCCAGTTACACATGCAGCCTCAGGCGTTTATGTTGCCACTGCTGCAGTAGCTGCACCGCCTGGGTCATCAGATGTTCGTTTACCTGGTGTACTTCAATGCCTTTACCTATTTTACTGAGCAGCATGATGGTCAGCTCACCCCCCAAGTGCTCTCTGAATTCGGTAAGGCCTTTCAAGATCCGGAGTTTATTATCTTCTGATTCCATAGACAGTTCCGGTACGTAAAGCTCAAAGCTCAGGTCAGATAACAAGTTCAGTATATCCTCCCGCTCCGCCGGGCTAAGCATGCCAACCAGCATAGCATAGGTAGTATCCAGAGCGATGCCGATGGCTACCGCTTCGCCGTGCCGCAGCCTGTAATTGGTAAGCTGTTCCAGTTTATGAGCGCCCCAGTGGCCAAAATCCAAGGGGCGGGAAGAGCCGGTTTCGAAGGGGTCGCGGCCCCCGATGTGCTCCACATGCATCTCGGCGCAACGATAGATCAATTCCTGCATCGCCTCCATGTTACGGTTTACCAGCCTGAAGGCATCCTGTTTGATTCGTTGATAAAAAGCAGCGTCTTTTATCAGGGCTACCTTGATCGCTTCTGAAATGCCGGAGCGCCAGTCCCTTTCTTCGAGGGTAAGCAGAAAATCGCTGTCATTGATAACGGCAAACGGCGGAGCAAACGTGCCCAGGAAGTTCTTTTTATGGAAAGCGTTGATGCCGTTCTTCACGCCTACGCCCGAGTCATTTTGCGAAAGCACGGTGGTCGGGATGCGGATGTGGCGGATGCCCCGGTGCGCGATGGCCGCAGCAAAACCAGCCAGGTCCAGCAGGGCGCCACCACCGATGGCAATCAAATAGGAATGACGGCAAATGCCATGCAGGTTGACAGCCTCCAGCAGCTTGTTCAGCAGGGCAGGGTTATTCTTGGCTTCCTCTCCGCCCGGTATGATCAGTGGCGCTGTAACGGACCAAAGCACATCTTTATACTTGCTTGTAAATGCTGCGATTTCCTCTGTAAGGTGTGGGTGTGCAGCGGCTACGCCACTATCAATTACAAACAGCGCCTTGCGCGGCCCTGATCGGCCATCCTGCTGCAGCACATCCGCCAGCATGTTATTTTCCGGCTTAAAAAGGCCCTGGGTAAAACTGACGCTATATGTAAACTGTACTTCAAATTTCTGTCGAATTGTTTTCATACCTATAGGGGTGAAAGGCCTTGGAATTTACCACCAGCCAAATCTTATACTTCCATCACGTCACGGCAAAGCTCCTGGCTAAATAAACAGAGAGGGGCAGCAACAACAGCACAAAGAGGCCATATTGCCAGCCGGCAAAACCAGCAGCTATACTTGCATTCATTACGATTAGCGCCAGTACGCCTGCTTTCACTGCTTTAATGATGAGGCTCGGTTCACGGGCAGGCATGGCTTTGAGGAGCGGCGGAAAGATCAGGTAAACAAACAGCAGCAAAAAAGGAACACTGTAAAGCACGTTGAACTGCGGCAATAAGGTCAGGCTGATGATGCCCGTTATGACCAGTGCATACAGTAGCACGGCCCCTTTGAGGGCAGCGGTGTTGCCCCCGTGTACTTCCCCGCGGCTCACCATGGTAATGGCCGAAATGTACACCACCGGTATCAGGGCCAGGTACCAGTATTGCTCCACTGCTGCCGGCACCGCGCTGATGCCAAGCAACAGGTTGCCTCCCCGGCATGTACCCATGTTAATCGGGCCAATTACTGGATGATGTTTCCCTTTCCAGTCGTATAACAAGGCGCAGAAAGCTATCGCACAGGCAATGCCAGCACTGAGCAGCGATACCTGCCAGGCTGCCAGAACGCCACCTGCCAGCAGTAGAACACCAAGCACGGAAGCTCCGGTTATACTTGCACTGCCACTTGGAATAGGCCTTTCGGGGCGCTCCACGCGGTCGAGGTCTGCATCAAACACATCGTTAAAAACTACACCACCGCCGTAAAGACCTATCGTTGCAAGTATGAGCCAGAACAGCGGCTGCAGGTCTGCAAAGGTAAAAGTGTTATTGGCCAGCGACAGCAGTGCACCGGATGCGGCAAAGCCCAGCAGGATATCGGCAACAGCCGTTATGATGTTGGCAGGACGCATCAGCCGGATATAGGCTCCCACACGTGTCATCGTACCAGGTTGTCTGCCGGTTTTTCTGTTGCGGACATGTTTCTGACAAACGGCGTTTGCCCGCCCCGCAGCACGGAGTTATCAGAGAACTTTGCCGTCTGGTCTACCTGCATCGCATCCAGCCAGTCAGTTTCTTTCATCTGGCCGCTCTGCCCGAAGGCATCTAGTGCATTCTGGTAGCAGACCATACGAACGGCCTCTTCCGGAATGCCACGTTCCAGCATCAGGGAAGCAGTCTTGGGCACTGATAGCGGGTCGCTTACGCCCCAATCAGCAGAGCTGTTCACGATGATGCGCTCTGTGCCATACTGCTTCACAATCTCTACCATCCGCTCGTTACCCATTTTGGAGTTCGGATAGATGGTAAAAGCAGCCCAAAAGCCTCTATCTAGCACATCGCGCACGGTTTCCTCGTTGTTATGGTCCACGATCACCATTCCAGGTGCTATGCCATGTTCCTGGCAAACATCCATACTTCGGATGGTGCCGGATTTTTTGTCGCGGTGCGGGGTATGGATCTGTACCGGCATGTTTACCTCCCTGGCCAGGTCCAGCTGCAGGCGGAAGTATTTGTCTTCGGCTGCCGTCTGGTCGTCGTAGCCTATCTCGCCGACACCTACCACGCCTTCTTTGCATACAAAAAGCGGTAGCAGCTCCATTACCTGTTTGGCCAGCGCTTCGTTGTTGGCCTCTTTGGAGTTAAGGCCGATGGTGCAGTAGTGTTTGATACCGAACTGGCTGGCCCGGAAACGTTCCCAACCTACCAGGCTGCTGTAGTAATCCTTGAAAGAGCCTACTTCGGTACGGGGCTGGCCCAGCCAGAAAGCCGGCTCTATGATAGCGACAATTCCGGCATTGCGCATCCGTTCATAATCATCCGTGGTTCTGGAGGTCATGTGAATGTGCGGGTCGATGAACATCATGTTGTTTGAAAGCATATCGGTAAGGATGAAAGGTGAAATTTTTAAGCAAAAGCCAGGTTCCTGTTCCCGATGAGGTCCCAGGTCAGTTCTCCCGATTCAATTTTATGTTTCAGGAGTGGGTGTGCCTCCAGCATTTCCTGTGCGGGTACATAGCTGCTGCTGAAGCAGGCCAGCGCGGCTGCCTCCTGCTGTATCTCGTCGGGATGGTTGAATACCCGCTCGATATCTTTCAGGATAATTTCGTCGATAAACGGGCCTACCGGACGCCAGAGCTCTGGTGTTACGGTACGTCCGGCTGCCCAGCGCTCGTGGGCATAATCAGAAAGAATGCGGGCAAGGCGCAGATTGCTGCGTTCCTCCAGCCCATAAATGCGGTAAAGGGGCTTGCCAACGAACACTGTCTTGAGCACCAGCTGGTTCCAGGGGCCTTCCTCCAGGTAACCGGCAGGGTAGGGGTTTTCTAGTGCGATGGCATCAAACACAGTGCCCATGTTCGTTCTGACGCCTTCTGCGGCCCGTAACCGGAATGCTTCCGGGTAGGGCAACAGTGGCAGGCTAGCGTACAAAGCCGCCAGTTCTCCCAAATCAGCTGCACTAAACAGTTTGTTTATACTTTCCAGAAAAGCCTTTTCCTCGTTGTGAGGCAGGGAGAGAAGCAGTAAAACTCTTGCTGCCTGATCGGCCGTCCAGTTACCGGGGTTAAAGCCTTTGCGCAGCCTGTTTGCCTCCTGACGGTGTTCTTTGGTTAACGCAAGTTTTGTTTTCCCGACAAATCGTGGTGCTGCACTGAAGGCCAGTTGCAACGCTTTGTCAGGGCTCGGAGTGTTTATTTTTTCCATCTTTTTCGTGAGCCATTGCAAACCTTCCGGGGAAGTCGCTTGCTCCAGAAGTTCTGTCAGAAAGCTGCACGTCTGTTGTATATCGGCCTGGGAAACAGTCATGTCAAAAAAGTATAAGTTTATTTCAAATCTTTTCCGGATTGAGGTTATGGATTGCTCTAACTATGCTTTGTACCTGTACAGTGTCGCTATTATGCCGCTTTAGCACATAGTCTATGATGTGTAGGTACAGCACTTTATATAGTTACCAATCAAAATATCAGGTCGTATTGGATACGCCGGTACAGATTTATAAGTTTTAAAGTTATAAATATTATTTAAAAAATATAATTTAAGAATAAATATACGTTTGTACTGATAGTTGGTGAGTAGCCAGGTTATTGCTAGCATGTAGCATAAGACGTGCTTTTAATTTGATGGATCCGATTTGGGAGCAGCAGTTAAACCGGCAGGGAATAGCTGGACTAAGTATGGCAACCTAGCAGCACCCGGTCAAAAAATTGCATTTTATTATTAATTCAGTTCTTAGGAGGTGCTGATCAGGGAGTGGGTATTTCTTTAAATAATCCGATTAATTTTTACGCATGGCTGACGCTGCAATGCTGTACCTTATTAGGTATTGCCTCAATCGTAAGTCATTCAGGCAGGAATTATACTTGCCACTGGATGGCTGCGAAGAAAATTTAACGAAGTAATTTTTTCAACTTCCCCCCTTAATAGTTTCCCCTTCTTGTGTACTCCACATCATTCACATGGTATTTATAATCTACCTTTTTTATTAATTAACCACTTCTGGAAAGCTCTGTGATTTTGCCTACAGTATATCGGGTTTTATAAGCAAGCTCATAAGTTTGGCTATATGATTGATAGAAAATGTACCCAAATAACATGCAGAGGAGTACCACTCCACCATACTTGTCCACTTTACTCCAGTCCATTTTTGAGAGCATTCTATTATAAACTTCATTGCCGTTAACGGATTTGTGCAGCCGAAGCCTGAGGCGTAGCAAAGGTTAAGGCTGAACTGGGTTGGGTGACGTTATTTTTGGTTGTATTTTTCTTTTTTGTTATAGAGATTTTTGGGAGGATTTGCGGTAATAACGACCGTAACAGCTCTTCCATTTATATTGTAACTGTTAATTAATTCCTCGCTTTCAATTATCCTGATTTCTTTCAGTAGATCAGGTGTTATACTTGCCAAATCACCAGCGTAGTTTTCTGTCAACGCTTTGCCGTTCAGGACATACTGGAAGTTGTCATCTCCCCCTTCTGCCTCAAGTCTGCTCTTATATTCACTGCTTGCTTCTTTTAGCACTTTCTGGTACTTCTCCTTAGCATATGCTTTGGTTTCAATCTCAACGGCTCCGTCTTTGGCTTTGTCCCCGTATCGGCTTGTGGCGTCCTTACCATAGTAAGCGGTCAGTGAGGCGACATCTTCCGCTTCCATTGTTTGCATTGCAGATTTATCAGATGCTTGCCCGTCTATAATGAAGTGTGGATTGGGTCCAAGTTTATTGGCGGCTTCAACAGGTGTCATTCTCTGGGCAGATTTGCAGCCAAGTAATGTAGTAGCAAGTGCAACAACAAGTATATATTTTTTCATTTCATAATTTTAATGACACCCAACTACTGTGAAGCAGGAGTACCTACTCCCACTTTCTGCACTATATACATAGTTGATTCCACTGTATTTCTACAATCAAACAGTTGAATGCGATAAGATGGCTAACAAGATAGCGGGAAATATAATATCTAATGTAGGGTGATTGTAATTTGGTTCTTGCCAGTAGCTGGTATATTTTATACTTCAGCGATATTAAACCATTAAGATCTGATAGAGAAAGTATAGTTAAAGTATAAATGTGTCTTCTCTTTAAGAATGTTGCAAATTTCAATGCCTGTTAACAATACACCAAACTGCTGCCGTTCTCACTTACTGCAAGCTTTGCTTCTCTGCCGCATACTACAGCCAGGTTATGCGCTTCGTGGCCAACCGGGAAATTGTAGCAAACAGGATAATTATACTTGCCGGTGTGTTCGGCTATGATCTCGTAGGCATCTTTACCAAAGGGGATAGCGTTGTCGTGCATGTCGCTCATGTGGCCTACAATTAAGCCGGCCAGCTGGCTGAGTTTGCCGCTGCGGTCCAGGTGCACCATCATGCGGTCTATGTGGTATAGGTATTCGTCCAGGTCTTCCAGAAACAGTATTTTGCCGCGTGTATCAATATCGGAGCGGGTGCCGGTAAGCGTGTGCAACATAGAGAGGTTACCACCTACCAGCTGGCCCTGTGCTGTGCCGGTGCGGTTAAAGGCATGGGCTGGCGCATTGTATTGCGGCTCTTCGCCAAACAGCAACTGGCGCATACTTTCAATGGCTTCGGCGGTGCCTTCCTTAGAAAAAAGCACAGGCATGGTAGCATGTATGGTTTCGACGCCCAGGTTATGGATATGGCTGTGCAGTGTGGTTACATCACTAAAGCCCACAAGCCATTTGGGGTTCTTTTTAAATCCTGAAAAATCTACCTGGTCTATGATACGGGTTGTGCCGTAACCGCCGCGCGCGCAAACAATGGCTTTTATACCTGGGTCGTCCAGCATCTGCTGAAAATCCTGGAGGCGGAGGGCATCGTCGCCGGCAAACTGATTGTAACTGGCTCCAATGGTTTGCCCCAGCACTACGTAAAGGCCCCAACTCTCAAATGTCTGGATGGCAGCTTCAAGTTCCTGTAAACTTACTTTTCGGGCTGTAGAAAGTATGGCTATTTTGTCGCCGCGGCGCAACGGTTGTATCATGATCCGGAATTAATTTGACGTAAGGCGAAGGTATGCGTTTTAGCTGAAATTTTCGCACCCGCCTGTTGCGGCAAATATAGAAAGTATAGCGCCGGTTTATAATTTCGATTGGATTTTCTTATTGATCAAAATCATCGTTGGCAGCCAGTTTGGGCGCTGCTACCTGTATATACCCTAGTTTCTGTAAGTCACGGATAAAGGTTGTATTAAATTTCTGAACACCTTCTTGGGTCAGGTGGTGTTTGTCGTAAAAGTCGTGCAGTGACGAAAGTTTCAGGTCGGTACGGGTGTTATAATCCAGTAATACAATGCCATTGGCCGCAGCTAACTTATGTATACTTTCCGAGAACTGTTTATAGTTGGCTACTGTGTTCTTATACTCTTTTGTTACCGGCGTCAGTACAAATATCATCTGCGCTCCCTGTTCTTCTGCCAGGCTAATGATCTTTTGCAGGTACCTGAGTTGCATATCGCTAGGCTCTACATTAACCGGCTCGGCCATTCGTAAATCATCAAGGTGCTGGTTGCTGGTTTTAAGCGATGCGGCATAGCCCCGGCCTGTGTAAACGGCGGTTTTTATGGTTTTCTGTTTTTCGTGGGTTAGCGGCGTATGCAGCCTTTTGGCCATCGCATATAACAGGCTGTTGGTAACCATCAGCTCGTTATTTAAGGCAGTCATGGAAATAGTATTGGCGCTAACCGGCATGTTAGAAACCAGGTCTATACTTGATTCTACGCCATCTCCGGCCATAATATCCCAGTAAAGGTCCATAACAATATACTTTGCCTTTATATTGGGCAGGTGCTCTTTAAGCACAAAGTAGGAATTGAAAGGCGTTTGCAGAGGAGAGCCCAGGTTAAAGCTCCGGATGCCCTGCTGGTCAAAAATACGCGGGTCGAAACCACGGTATACATGCGAAGAGCCTACAAACAAAAAATCAACTTGCTTTACCTGCTGTACTTCGCGCATGCGCAGCAACGAGAAACCAACTCCTCCGGTAGTGGAGCGAATGTTGGGTAAGGGGCCTTCCTGACTAATTACCGACAGGCAAACAATAGCACCAAAGTATAAAACAGGCAGGGTTAACGTAAATAGCAGTGCCTTCAGCGCAAATTTCTTTATCATGATCTAAGCTAATTCGGGGTAAGCCATGCGGAATTGTTAAACAGGCAGGCTGTGCAAAATTTATAGATATAGATACTTAAATATGAGCGTGAGGTTGCTGCTAAAAGTAGATTTTTTATACTTGATCCGTGAGTATGGCAGTGGCTTCAATTTCTACCAATAAGTCGGGGTGGATGAGCGCCTGTACTTCTACCATGGTGGTAGCAGGTTTTATACTTTTAAAGAATTCGCCGTGCGCTTTGCCTGCTTCTTCCCAACGGCTGATATCGGTTACGAACATTCGGGTGCGCACTACATCCTGTAAAGTGGCACCGACCTGTTGCAAGGCATGTTCAATTTTTTGCAGGCTATACTTTGCCTGTTCGTAAACGCTGCCTTTACCTGTTATTTGAGAACCGTTAGTAGCGGTGGTGCCGGCTACTTCAATTATGTTGCCTACTCTTACTGCGCGGCTGTAGCCCACCTTATCTTCCCATACGGCACCCGACGAAATGTTTTGTCTGTTCATAGTTTTAAAGTATAAATTAGCCCCAAATGCTGAATTATAGTTTAAGTATAAATAAAGAGTTATTGTAAAGGTTAAGATATAAAGCTTCCGCCTTCATTCATAATTCCTAATTTTGGATTCACAACTCAGAACCATGCGCCTGACCTCGAAACCGGTACTTTGCAATTACTACGTTACCTACCGCTGTAACGCCAGGTGCTCGTTCTGTGATATCTGGGAAAAACCATCGCCTTATATTAAGACAGAGGATGTGGCCCGCAACCTGCGCGATCTTAAAAAGTTGGGTGTGCAGGTAATTGACTTTACCGGAGGCGAGCCGCTGCTGCACCGCGAGATTGATGTGTTCCTGAAAATGGCGCACGACATGGGTTTTATCACCACGCTTACCACTAACGGCCTGCTATATCCAAAGCTGGCTGAACGGTTAAAGGGCAAAGTAGATATGCTGCATTTTTCGCTTGACTCGGCTAAAAAAGATGTGCACGACAAAGGCCGCGGCGTGGCCTGCTACGATTTTGTAATGGAGTCGGTAAAAGTTGCGAAAGAGCTTGGCGAGCGGCCTGATATTTTGTTTACGGTGTTCAGGCACAACCTGCATGAGCTGGAAGAGGTGTACCAGACCATAACTCAGCCCAACAAGCTCATGCTTATACTTAATCCTGCCTTTGAGTATAATGCAGTGGAGACCGGCGAACAGCTAACAAAGGAAGAACTGGAGTACCTATCGGCGTTTGGAAGGCGCAAAGGCGTGTACCTGAACGAAGGTTTTATAGAGTTGCGCCGCGATGGAGGCAACCACATAAATGCTCCTGTCTGTAAAGCTGCCAGCACTACGCTGGTAATCTCTCCGGAGAACGAACTGGTTTTACCTTGCTACCATCTGGGCGCGCAGAGCTTCCCGATAAATGGTAACCTGCAGGCTCTTTATACTTCACAGGCCGTAGAAGATCTGAAAAAACAGGAGGGAAGATTGCCTGCCTGCGAAGGCTGCACGATTAATTGTTACATGCAACCCAGCTTTGCCGTAGAAATAAACAAGTACTTCTGGAAAGCCCTGCCCAGCACGCTAAAGTATAACCTGCACAAAGGCACCTGGAAGAGGTTAATTAATTGATGATTGTTAATTGGTTTTCTGTATGAATAAGCTCTTTCGGACTTCCCAGTCCGAAAGCCAGCTGCCGGGGATTTCCTGATCCCCGTATTATCATTTATGCGGATAACACATCCAGTTTTGCAGACAACAACAATTAAGCAATCCGGACTACGCAATTAAAACTCTAACTTTGTCTGGTTAGCAATTAATCAATTTAGCAATCAACAATTAAAGATATGCCAGTTATACTTCCTGTAAAAGGTGTAAAACCCCAGATGGGCGAAGATTGTTTTATAGCCGAAAACGCCACTATTGTGGGCGATGTGGTAATGGGCAACGAGTGTTCTGTGTGGTTTAATGCTGTAATCCGGGGCGATGTGAATGCCATACGCATAGGTAATAAGACCAACATACAGGATGGCGCAGTTATACATTGTACTTACCAGAAAGCCGCCACTACTATAGGCAACAATGTGTCTATCGGCCATAACGCTATAGTACATGGCTGCACCGTGCACGACAATGTGCTGATAGGTATGGGCGCAATTGTAATGGATAACGCTGTAGTACAGCAAAATTGTATAGTAGCAGCCGGTGCTATCGTACTCGAAAATACAGTCTGCGAATCGGGGTGGATTTATGCGGGCATTCCGGGTAAAAAGGTAAAGCAGCTAAGCCAGGAGCAGATTAACGGGCTGGATAAAGTGGCAAATAATTATGTGATGTATAGCGGCTGGTTTACGGGCAAAGAGTAAGTATAACTAGTGCAGGTGCTGTTCTATCTGCAGTTTCAATTCCTGTAGTTTTTCATCCGGGAGCTCCTGTTGTAGCAACTCGAAGAAGATGCGTTCTTCCTTGCGTATGTGCTGCTCCAGGAGCTTTCCTGTTTCATGCAGTTTATCGGCAAGTATAGATTCGTCAGTAAGGCTTAGTAAATCGTTTATGAGCTTTTCCAGCTGCCGATGCTCCGTTTCTAATACATCAGCTTGTACTTTCAGCTCTTCTGAAACAGTGCGGGCAAGTATGAATATGGTTTTCTCTTCTACAGCGAAATGAGGCTCTAGCTCACTTTTTAAAAAGCGTAGTACATAGTCGCGTTTGCCAGCCAGCGTGGTAGGCATGCCTTTATAAGCCGGGGCATCTTTCTGCAGCAGCCTCGCCGTCAGTAACCCGTTGTGGTGCTGGCGCGATACCGGGGCAAGGCTTTCGTGGCGTTTCATGCAGGCAGCAAATAATTAAGAGATCTCGTCGCGGAATTCTTCTTTCACTTTAAAAAGCACCCATTCTACGCGGCGATCCGCTTTTTCAAGCACCCGGATATCGTATTGGTTAAAACTGGCTACTTCGTTCAGGTTTTCCGGGATTTGTCCGTATACCATGGTTATCAAACCGCCTACTGTTTCATAGTCTTCGCCTTCAGGCAGCGAGTAAGGCAGGAAATCGTTTGCATCGGAGATTGGGGCGGCACCATTCACCTTATACTCAAAATCGTTCAGGCGCTCTACAATCGGTGCTTCTTCATCATACTCATCCTGTATTTCACCTACGAGCTCTTCTATAATATCTTCCATGGTTACAATACCCGATACGCCACCAAACTCATCGGTAACTACGGCAATGTGCATGTGGCGGCGCTGAAACTGCTGTAGCAAACGGTTTATCTTCTGAGTTTCCGGCACAAAGTAGGCCTGGCGCATCAGCGTTTCAATGTTAATCGGTTCGCCGAGGCGCATAACAGTAAGCAGGTCTTTCACATACAGCACACCTACTACATTATCAATCGAGCCTCTGTAAACCGGTAGCCTGGAGTATCCTTCGGTATGGATAAGTTGCATCAGCTCTTCTTCCGGAATTTCCACGTCAATGGCTACCATGCGGGTACGCGGCACCATGATCTGTTTTACCATGCGCTCACTAAACTGGAATACATTATCCAGCAATTCCTGCTGCGATTCTTTAATTGCTCCGCTCTCGGCGCTTTGCTCAAACAGCAGGCGCAGTTCTTCGGCAGAATGTACTTCTGAGCCGTGCATCGGTCGTATTCCCATCCAGCGCAGGACTGTGCTGGCAAAGCCATTCAGTACCCAGATAAAAGGCCTGAAGGTGATATAGAAAAAGCGCATAGGCAGCGCTACCGCCAATGTTGTAGCTTCTGAGCGCTGAATAGCAAGAGATTTTGGAGCAAGCTCGCCGAACACAATATGCAGCACCGTAATAATGGCAAACGATATTGGCAGGGCAATGCTATGGGCAAGCACGGCGTTTCCTTTAAAGCCAAAGAAAACCATGGTGTTAATAACGATCTCTGATACTACGCTTTCGCCTATCCAACCCAGGCCTAGCGAGGCAAGTGTGATTCCCAATTGGGTGGCAGACAGGTAAGCATCCAGGTGGGTGAGCATGTGCTGGGCCATTTTTGCCATGGTATGGCCGGTTTGTGCCCGCAGCTCTATCTGCGACGAACGTACCTTTACAATAGCAAACTCAGCAGCAACAAAAAAACCATTTAACAACACGAGTAAAATGGTAATTATAATGTTTAGGATCATAGTTTTTAGCAGGCTGTGGCAGCGGCAGGCGTTTTCTGTTTTACGCCAAAAGTATGTATAGCCGCAAGTATAGTGCGTCCAGCTTATTATATTTCATACAAAGTACGCAACTACCACCGAAATGGCAAAACCATGAAGTATAAATAGCTTATAATAACGAAAAGGTGCCGGGTGGCACCTTTTCGTTCTCGGATACTTTCTGTAAATCAGGAGTGAAAACCAACTGCAGATGCCTCGGCGGTGTTAAACAGCTCGCGGGCATTTTCCTGTGAAAGGCGGCTCAAGAAAATTCCTTTTGCCTCTTCCTCAGAGATCAACTTATAGGTGTTTACAGAAAAAGTATCTTGGAAGGGATTGCAAAATGAGTAGATGTACTCATCTGAAAACGTCTTATACACTACATGAAAGTTATGCTTCTCATCGCGGATAAGCTTGATAGCTTTAAACAAGCCGTCAAATTCTTTTCCGCACTCGGTCTTTAAAGCTAACTCCTGAGTCGTATACAAGTTGTCCTCCATTATCTTTATTTAACTATGTAAAGTTATATTTTTTCTGTAATAGATATACAAATTAAGACCTTCAAAAATTCCGGTAATGACCTTATAAATAGTGTTTGTTCGTGAACATCTGAATTTTAAGGGTGTATTGGTAAAAGTTGAAAGCGAATGCAAAAGGTAATTGTAACACATTGATTAGTATGGAGTTGTTATACGAGACATATAATTTTTAGTATATATAAATATGGTATTATTTTATTATTAATTTGTAAAATTGTGCTTTTATGTTGTGCGTTTGAAAAAGGGAGTCAGCCGAAATGCCAGTTGTTCGTATTCAGAAAATGCGTGGCAAGGGTATAAACAGGTTTATGAGCAAATTACATAAATCATGACCTTCGTAATTGCTCCCTTATTTTTGCACTGATTTATTTTAAAATCACATTTGAGAATGCTGCTTATTAAGGTGGTTTTAAATAAACTTACAACCGATATGGCATTTATAGTTTTTTATACCGTGCAGCATGGAGTTTTAACAGCGGTTCTCTTGTTGTCTGTCATGTAAAGCTGGTATAGTAGCAAACAGAGAGAAACTGTAAAATAAAAAACTATACTTTTGTAAAGCATTTAAACCGGCATTTTCGCAGAGTGCTGTTGGAATACATATTAAGTATATACACCCGATGAATAAACACATAAACATGAAACAGGTAGCGCTCGCATTGTTGCTATTTATAGTTGCGGTGGCAGCGCAGGCACAGGTGCTGAAACCAGCTTCCTGGAGCTATGATGTTTCTAAAAAGCAGGTAGCAGTAGGCGAGGAGGTAGAACTGATTTTCAATGTTCGCATAGATAAAGACTGGTACCTGTACTCTTCTGATTTTGACCCTGAACTGGGTCCGATGGTAACGGAGTTTAAATTTGCTAAACACCCTTCTTATGAGCTGGTAGGCAAAATTAAGCCTGTAAAACCAAAGAAAAAGTATGATGAGCTGTGGGGCGGCGAGTATACTTACTTTGTAGGCACCGCTCAGTTCCGGCAAAAGGTGAAAGTGCTGCAGCCAACCCTGCTGGTAAAAGGCACTTACGAGTACCAGGTTTGTACTGATATCGATGGCAAATGTATTCCGTTCGACGATGATTTTTCATTCACCAATAACCAGATACAGGTAACTGCTGCTACGGCTGCACCGGCTTCATCCCAGACTTCTACGCAGCAGCAACAAACCCTGCAAACCACGCCACAACTACCTACTACTTCAGCCGCTGCTGCAACCACTTCAGATACAACAGCACCGCTTGTGCAGGATAGCGCATCATCAGCTACCGCACAAGTTACCGATACTGTTACTAAGCCGGAAACTGTTGTAACTCCTGCCTTGCCTGCTGCTGAACCGGTTGCCGAGGGCAGTGGCTTGTGGGCCTTTATGTTGCTGGCTTTTGGTTCTGGCCTGGTGGCTTTGCTTACGCCTTGCGTTTTTCCGATGGTGCCCATGACCGTCAGTTTCTTTACCGGGAGCAGCAAAAACCGTAGCCAGGCTATCTTAAAAGCTTTGGTTTATGGTGTGTCCATTATCGCGATTTATACTATAGCAGGTACGATAGTTGCTAAATTATTCGGTGCAGATGGTGCAAACTTCATCAGTACCCACTGGCTGCCAAACCTGCTTTTCTTTGCCATTTTCCTTCTATTTGCCATGTCATTCTTTGGCATGTTCGAGATAACATTGCCAAGTTCTTGGCTTACTAAAGTAGATGCCCAGGCTGACAAAGGCGGCTGGATAGGTGTATTCTTTATGGCATTTACACTGGCTTTGGTTTCTTTCTCATGCACCGGCCCTATTGTAGGAAGTATACTGGTGGCATCGGCTGGTGGCGAAACCATACGCCCTGTAGTAGGGATGTTTGGTTTTTCGCTTGCCTTTGCGTTGCCATTTACCTTGTTTGCTATTTTTCCGTCGTGGTTGAGCGGCCTGCCTAAGTCTGGTGGCTGGTTAAACTCTGTAAAGGTGGTGCTGGGCTTTATAGAGTTGGCGCTGGCGCTTAAATTCCTCAGCGTAGCCGACCAGGTATATCACTGGGGTATACTTGACCGTGAAGTATACTTAGCGTTGTGGATCATTATCTTTACTTTAATGGGCTTTTACCTGCTGGGCAAGCTTAAGTTTTCACACGATTCTGACCTTAATTTTATAAGTGTACCTCGCCTGTTCCTGGCTATAGCTACGTTTGCTTTTGTGATTTACCTGGTGCCGGGCATGTTTGGTGCTCCATTAAAGGCCCTGTCTGGTTACCTGCCACCACAAAGTACCCACGACTTCGATCTGAACGCAATTGTACGCCAGAGCGGAGGCGGTACTGCAACTGTTGCCACTAACCAGCTCTGCGAACAACCCAAGTACGCCGATTTCCTGCACCTGCCGCATGGCCTGCAAGGTTACTTCGACCTGGAGCAAGCCAAGAAGTGCGCTGCCGAACAAGGCAAACCGATCTTTATAGATTTTACCGGCCACGGTTGCGTAAACTGCCGCGAGATGGAAGCCAACGTTTGGTCTGACCCGGAAGTGCTGAAGCGCCTGCGTGAGAACTATGTAATTGCTGCATTGTATGTTGATGATAAAACCGAACTGCCACAGAATGAATGGTATACATCGAAGCAGGATGGCAAAGAGAAAAAGACACTTGGTAAAAAGTATGCCGATTACCAGATCACGAAGTTTAACGTAAACGCCCAGCCATACTATGTGCTGATGGATGAGAACGAAAACGTACTGGTAAAGCCAATTGCTTACGACCTGAGTGTTGAGAATTTTGTGAAGTTCCTGGATGAAGGCGTAGCAACTTATAAAGCCAAACAGCAAGTAGCCCAGAAGTAAGTATCACTAAAGTATAAAGTATAAATCCCCTGCCGTAGTTGTTGCTATAGCAGGGGATTTATACTTTACAGCAGGGTTGTGTAAGCTCCATAGTTCAAGCACATCCCTTGAAAAAATAGCCTGTAAAAAAAAAGCCCCATCGTAATGATAGGGCTTTTCTTTTATCAAGGATACAAGAAATCTATAATCTTGTGTCTGATATCTAATATCTGAAAGAATTACTTTGCTTCGTTAAAGCGGCGAGTTACTTCTTCCCAGTTTACCAAGTTCCAGAAAGCGTTGATGTAATCCGGGCGACGGTTCTGGTAGTGCAGGTAATAAGCGTGCTCCCAAACATCCAGGCCAAGTATAGGTTGGCCACCGCAGCCTTCTGCAAAGCTCATCAGGGTGTTATCCTGGTTAGGAGTTGAGCAAATTTCCAGCTTGCCATCTTTTACGCAAAGCCAGGCCCAGCCTGAGCCGAAACGTGTAGCAGCAACATTGTTGAACTTCTCTTTAAACTGATCGAATGAGCCGAAAGAAGCATTAATTGCATCAGCCAGCTCGCCAGATGGCTGGCCGCCACCGTTCGGAGAAAGGATTGTCCAGAACAGGTTGTGGTTGTAGAAACCACCACCGTTGTTACGAACCGGTTTATTATCTTCTTTCACACTGCGCATGATTTCTTCAATGCTCATGTTCTCCATCTCAGTACCGGCAATAGCCTTGTTCAGGTTATCAGTATAAGCCTGGTGGTGTTTTGTATGGTGGATCTCCATGGTGCGTGCATCTATGTGCGGCTCCAGTGCGTCGTAGGCATAAGGTAGTTTCGGTAGTTCGAAAGCCATAGTTTTATAGAATTTTATATGTGAAAAATAGCATGCGTACAGATTTTAGGTGTACGTATGCCTTCGAAAACTTAGTTTCAAATATAGCTAATTTCTTTTACGTGCAAAGAAGGAAGCCATCAGTTCGGCGCACTCGGCAGCCAGTATGCCGCTTGCCATTTCTGTTTTAGGATGGAGTAAATTGCCCGCTTTGCGATAGCCGCGTTTGGGTTCTGCAGTGCCAAAAACCACTCGCTTTAGTTGTGCCCAATAGCTTGCGCCGGCGCACATAATGCAGGGTTCTACGGTAACATACAGGGTACAATCAGAGAGGTACTTGTTGCCCAGGTAGTTGGCAGCGGCAGTAAGTGCCAGCATTTCGGCATGGGCCGTTACGTCGTTTAGTTTTTCAGTCTGGTTATAAGCTTTGGCAATAATCCGGTTGTTGCAAACCACCACAGCACCTATCGGAATTTCGCCTTCTTCAAAAGCATACTGTGCCTGCCGGTAAGCCTCCTGCATAAAATACTCGTCGCTGTAAAGAGATAAAAATTCCATAGGTGATTGGTTAATTAGTAAGCTGTGATCGAAGCCTGATCTATATACTCAGGCTTACTGCAAAAGTATAAAAATAAAAAAAGCCCCTCCCGAAAAGGAGAGGCTTTGAAAGCGAAAGTATACGTTACTTTAATTTTACAGATTCCATGATCTCACGGGCTGGTGCCTGCCAATCATTTTTCATAGCAAAAGGTACATGCAGTGTAAATATCAGCAGTTGGTTGCCTTTTATAGTATACTCGATAATGCTGTATTTCTGAACAGGGGCCAGGTTACTTGCTCCGCGCTCATCGGCCAGGGTAGATACGAACTCAAAAACTATAAAATCCTGCCCTTTTACCTGCTTTACTTCCTGCCGGATAAAATCAACTTTGGTAAATCTCTCTACCAGGTTTGCCTTGTAAAACTCACGCAGCATAGGCAGGTCGGTTGCCTGGAAGCGGGTTTGCTTCTGGGTAACGCTGAAATCGATCTGGCCACTTGGGCTGGAATAAACTGCTAACGGTTTTGTTGTAGCCGGGTACTTCCGGGCGATGCCTTCATCGGGTAGAGGAGAGAAATCGCGTGGCAGCATTACGCTGATCTCTTTGGTAATGTCTACTTTTTTAAGCTTGGTAGAGGCAAATGCCGCTCCTGCCAATAGGATAACTGCTAATAGGGCTATAAATCGCATGTTCATGGGTTAGTGATAGACAAAGCTATAAAATCTTATAAACTATATATTCTTTTGGTGCTGCCAGCTTCGTTACAATTTCTTTGCCAAAAGCATATTTAGCTGCCTTTGTTTCTGTATCGTGTTGAAAATCTACTGGTTACTGTTTTTCGTTAAATAAAGTAACAAAATCAGGAGCCAAATAGTGCCCCTATACTTATAAGCTGCTTATAAACCATTTAAAGTATAAAACTATGTTAGAAAACATCATCAATAGCGTAAAAGGCCAGTTAACCGGCGACTTGCAAAGTAAATTCAACCTGAACCCTGATCAGGCAAACCGCTCTGTAGACCTGGCAAAGGATACCATGACCGATGGATTGAAGAAAGAAGCAGGCAGTGGCGACTTCGGCGGTATTATGAACATGCTGAAAGGTAACCAAGCTGGGATCCATCCTGCTGTAAACAGTATGACCCAAAATTACATACAATCTCTTTCCGCAAAGTTAGGTATACCAGTAGGCGTAGCCACGCAAATAGGTCCTTATGTAATGCAGTTCCTGATGAGTAAGTTATCCGGCAAAGTTAATTCCGGCGAGGTGGGCCAATCTGACCTGATGAGTATGCTGGGCGGCGGACTGAAGGAAAAGTTGCCAGGTGGCCTGGGCGATAAGTTAGGCGGTATGTTTAAGTAGTAACAGGTATAAAATGTAGCTAAAGCAAGTATAAAAACAAAGAAGCCATACCCAACAGGTATGGCTTCTTTTAATAATGTTGTAGATATATTTGGTGCGGAAGGCATCTTACTTACATCTCACCTTAAACAAGATATGCCTATAATTACCGGCTTTTGAGGCGCGGCAATGTCTTTGTATTATCATCTGTCAGTATATGGTAAGGGCTATACCGTTTTATCATATACTATAAATCCGATCTACTTACTCCCAGGCAAGAACAGCTGTGTTTACCCAATCGTTCAACGCAGCTATCTTTATATGCTCAGATCCCGATCCTGGGTTAAATTATACTTCCGGTCAGGCAGTTTTTGTAGGAGTTATCAGTTGCTATCTTAAAGTCTGATATTCTCGAACCAATTCGTTGCTCTATGCTATAATAGGGCCTTATTTTGGCACAAAGATACGGCATAAATCGATTGAATTGATATAGGCAACCAACCGAAAGGCAACTTTTTTGACATATTGTTGCAAATAGCTTCTAAGTAGTTATTAATCAATATAATTCATAGTTTTATTTTGTAGCAGCTTAATTGTTTGTTTCTGTTGAATTAAATCATTCAAATAGCGCCATCAAAATAAACTATACCAACGTGCCTGATTTGTCGACAAAGGATGCCTATTGGCCTGACTGGGTTTATGTGGAAGGAAGGGTGGACGTTTAAGCATGTATAGGATTGCCTGGCGGTGAGAATTTCAATTAAAGGGCAACTATAACCTTGCTTTCTCTCGTTTGTAGAAACCACCAGTAAAAACCAGCGGTTAATGTCAGAGAGCATAGCGAGTTTAAGTATAAAGTTTCTTAAGTTCGGGCTGGTTGGCTTGAGTGGGCTTGCTATTGATTTCGGACTAACCTACCTGGCAAAAGAGAAGCTACGCTGGAACAAGTATGTAGCGAACAGCCTGGGTTTTATAGTTGCCTGCACCTCTAATTACATCCTTAACCGCACCTGGACATTTCAGAATTACGACACCGCTGTAGTGCAGCAATACCTGAAGTTTGTAACGGTATCGGTGGTTGGGCTCGGGCTAAGTAATTTGCTGGTATACCTGCTGCACGACCGGCTTGGTCTTAATTTTTATGTTGCCAAACTGATCGCCATTGGTTTAGTCATGCTTTGGAATTTTTCGGCTAATTACCTTTTCACATTTAAAGTATAGCCTGGCTATTTTTTGCCGATGCGGTAAATCTGTACGCTTTCATCTTTGTGCACACCCGGGTTCAGGCGTTGCAATACCTGGTCGTAAAGCGATGGTTTTATACTTGTTTCTAAAGTTAGAGCAGGGTATAACTTACGGAGCCTTGCAAGTCGTTGCTCGAGGTTTTTATTGCCAGCCATTACCACGTATGTTGGCTTCCGTTTCATTTGCGCTATTTGCTGTTGTAATTTCGCCAGCGTTGTGTTTTCATCTAAAGTATACACCATAATAAAGTTGTGAGGCAGTGGCTGGCCATTTTTATACTTTGCCCAGGCCTGGTAATTATCATCCTGATACTCCTGGTAAGTAGCGCTCATGTGGCCCAGGTAAAACAGGGGCGGATTTTTTACACCACCTTCTCCGGTTTCAAGAACTATGGCCTCAACATTTTCTTTATCTGAAAGATACACCAACGGTGCAACGCGGCTCTTTTTTGAATAGGTTAAACTCAGGCCAATGGCGGCGGCTATGTTTAAAACCCAGAAAAACCGCCAGCTATAAGCAAGCCAGCGCCTGTGTTTTAGCCAGAAAGGGCTGTGTTGCACATAACTTTGCCAGCCTGTTACACCAAGTATAACTATAAGTGGTAAAAGCGGAAAAATAAACCGTTCCTGTTTGTTCGGGAAGAGCGAATGCACCACAAAAAACAGCAGACCTGCCCAGAAAAGCATGGGTGCGAGCCTGCGAGTACGGGCATAACCCATCAACAGAAAAACGCTTATAGGCGGCACTAAAAAACCCAGAACAGTAAGTAAAAACCTGTAAGCCGGACCAGTATTAAAGCCATAGGCATTTTCGGCGTTGTAAAAAAAGTAAGTAATAATTGAGTGAAAAGGGTAATCGAAGAAGATAATATCTATAGTTCCCTGAATCAGGAAAGCAACAAGTATAAACCCGAAGCTAAGCCAAGCAAGTTGCGCCCACTGCCTGCGGTAGAGCAATACAAAACCTGCGCCGGCTACAAACAGTGCCGTATGGTAACGCAGCACAAAGGCAAGCGCAAACAGGGCACCGGGTAGCAGCCATTTCCAATTATTCAGCGCCTGCTTTTCATACTTCAGCATCAGGTAAAAAGCTGCCAGGTACGGCGGAATGCAAACCATTTCTACCAGGTTGCGCACGCTCATAAAGGGCATAAACCAAATCAATGCCAGCATCAGGCCTGCCAGTCGGGCATTTGTTTTTGAGCTGAGCAATTCTGTAATCTTATATCCAAAGTATACTATTAACAATGAATAAAAAGCATGCAGCAATCGAATAACCAGCATTTTAGTATCCGGGCTATTTATACCTGCCGCTTCCAAAGTATAAAATATAAAGTAATGCAGGCCGGTATAAAACATACTGTGGCGGGGCGGCATATCGGTGTTTAGCCAGTAGGGTAGGTCGTAGAGCCAGTTCTGGGCAATCTTTATCACATCAAAATGATCGTCGCTGAAGGCATAACCTTTGGAAAAAACTGCAGCCAGCAACCGGATGGCAAGCGCTATAGTAAGTATAACACCCAAAGGCATAGGTTTTACCTCAGCAGGCTGTGCCGGATGCGCTGATATTTGTTGCCGGTGTTGGTTATAGTTTACTTCAGACTGAGGCTGTTGCATTGGCTTAAAGTATGGTTTAGGAATATACTTATACCTGGTAAAGCACGGATACTTAACGCAGTACCTGATTGGTTGGTTAAACCACGCGGCTTTTCAGTTTTGAAACAACTTCATCAATTACAGTAGCAGGAAGTATAAATTACGACGTTTATAGTGCCTTCCTAGGTTAATAGCTGCTTATAAAGTATAAATTCCTGACTGCAAACAGTAGATACTTTCTGGTAAATCATCCATAAAACCCTGTTAACTGACCTTTGTTTTCCAAGCATCGTAGAAAAACTATCATTACTTTTGCTCTATCAAAACTATAAACGATACTATGCTCCGATCTCATACTTGTGGCGAACTACGAATAGATAATGTAGGCGAAGAAGTTATACTTACCGGCTGGGTACAGCGCCAGCGCGATAAAGGTGGTATGCTCTGGATAGACCTGCGCGACCGCTATGGCATTACGCAGCTAAGCTTCGAAGAAGGTTTAACACCAGAAGCTTTACTGAACCAGGCACGCAGCCTGGGCCGTGAATACGTGATAAGAGTGGTTGGTAAAGTAATTGAGCGCGAATCTAAAAACGATAAAATACCAACCGGAGCGATAGAGCTAAAGGTGACGAAACTGGAAGTGCTGAATGCTGCCAAGTTACCGCCTTTCATGATAGAGGACGAAACCGATGGCGGCGACGACCTGCGCATGAAGTACCGCTACCTGGACCTGCGCCGTACACCTGTGCGCCGCAACCTGGAGCTGCGTCACCGTGTGATGCGTGAAACCCGCAATTACCTGGATAATCTTTACTTTATTGAAGTAGAAACCCCGGTCCTTATAAAATCTACGCCGGAAGGCGCCCGTGATTTTGTGGTGCCAAGCCGCATGAACCCGGGTGAGTTTTACGCGCTGCCACAATCGCCGCAAACGTTTAAGCAGCTGCTGATGGTTTCTGGTTTTGATAAATATTACCAGATTGTAAAATGCTTCCGCGACGAGGACCTGCGTGCCGACCGCCAGCCGGAATTTACCCAGATTGACTGCGAGCTTTCTTTTGTAACGCAGGAAGATATCCTGAACACATTTGAAGGTTTGGTAAAACACCTTTTCTCTACAGTTAAGGGCGTGCATATTAATAAATTACCGCGTATGACCTACGCGGATGCCATGAAGTATTATGGTTCGGATAAGCCTGATACGCGCTTTGAAATGCGTTTTGTAGAGCTTAACCCACTGGTGAAACACAAAGGCTTCAAAGTTTTTGACGATGCCGAGCTGGTTGTAGGTATAAACGCAACTGGTGCAGCCCACTATACGCGTAAGCAACTCGATGAACTTACTGATTTTGTAAAACGCCCGCAGGTTGGCGCAACAGGTCTGGTATACGCCCGTGTTGGCGATGATGGCTCTGTTAAATCATCTGTAGATAAATTCTATACGCCGGAAGACCTTGCTGCCTGGGCAACTGCTTTCAATGCCAAGCCTGGCGACCTGTTGCTTATACTTGCTGGTGCTAAAGATAAAACCCGCAAAGCCCTGAACGAGCTTCGCCTGGAAATGGGTGAGCGCCTTGGCCTGCGTGATAAGAATGTTTTCTCTCCGCTTTGGGTTGTTGATTTCCCGTTGCTGGAGTGGGACGAAGACTCTCAGCGCTACCATGCCATGCACCATCCGTTCACATCGCCTAAGCCGGAAGATATCGAACTTATAGACGATACGCCTGGCGAGATCCGTGCCAATGCCTACGATATGGTAATTAATGGCGTGGAAGTGGGTGGCGGTTCTATCCGTATCCACGATCGCAGGTTGCAGGAGCAGATGTTTAAACTACTTGGTTTCTCAAAAGCAGAGGCTGAAGCTCAGTTTGGCTTCCTGCTGAATGCATTTGAATATGGTGCACCTCCTCACGGTGGCATCGCTTTTGGTTTCGACAGATTGTGCTCCCTGTTTGGTGGCTCCGATTCTATCCGCGATTACATTGCATTCCCTAAAAACAATTCAGGCCGCGATGTAATGATAGACGCACCTTCTCCGATTGCCGATGCGCAATTAGAAGAGCTGCATATCAAGCTAAAGAATCTCCCTCACTAGAAGGAAAGTATATAATTAAACAGAAACGCCTGCCGCAAGTATAAATGTGGCAGGCGTTTCTGTTTATGGCATTTTCTACAGGGCCAAGGTCTTATCCTTGAGTTGTGCACAAGCAGATAGTTGTTTAATTAAAGATGAGTTTCAGCTTTCTAATTTATACTTGAAACTACATACTTATAACCTAGCCGGCAAAACAAAAGGCTGCTTTGTTCGGGCAGCCTTTTATTTTAAAAGCAGATAGAATCTACAGTATATCGCTTACCAGAGCTGGAACTATACCCAGAAGTATAGTTAGTATGGTTATGAATATCAAAGTGAAAGAAGTGAAGCTGTTTACTCCAACCTTTTCCTGGTTTTCTGCCGGGCGCATATACATGGCTATAACTACTTTAAAGTAGTAGTAAATACCAACTGCAGCCAGTAACACTGCAATAACTACAAGCCACATCAGGTTTGCATCTTCTAATACCGAAGCAAATACAAAAAACTTAGCAAAGAAGCCGGCAGTTAGCGGAATACCTGCTAAAGACATCATTGATACGGTCATTGCAAAAGCTAAAAGCGGGTTGGTTCTTCCCAAGCCATTGAAGGCTTCAAATGTCTCATCCTTGCGTTGGTCTGCTACTAACTTTAGTACCCCAAAGGCAGCTATAGTTGCTGTAGAGTAGGCCAGCGAGTAAAAGAAGATAGATGAATCAGAACGCTCGTTAAACGCGATCAGCGACATTAGCAGGTAGCCAGCGTGCGAGATACTGGAGTATGCCAGCATACGTTTTACATTCTTCTGAACTACAGCTCCAATGTTACCTACTACTAAAGTAAGTACTGTAATTGCAATTAGTGTCGGGAACCAGGTAGTATAAGATGCTGCAAAAGCAGATGCCATTAACTTATAAAATGCCGCGACACCTGCCGTTTTTACTATAGTAGACATGTACGAAGTAAACAGCGTTGGAGTACCCTGGTATACATCCGGTGTCCAGAAGTGGAAAGGAGCAGCAGAAATTTTAAACGAAATACCGATAATGGTTACTAAAAGGCCAAGCACGAACATGGTGTTTGTAACACCGTCAGCCGATACCTGTGCAGCACCAATTTCCGTGATGTTGAAAGAACCTGTTGCGCCGTAGATCATTACCATACCGAATAAAAGCACACCGGTAAAGAAAGAACCCATCAGGAAGTACTTTAAAGCTGCCTCGTTAGAACGAAGGCTCTTCTTGTCGCTGCCTGCCAGTACATACATGCTGATTGAAAGGATCTCGATGCCTACAAAAAGCATGATCAGGTTTTCGTAGCTTACCATCATGACAGCACCTACCAGCGAGAATAATAGCAGCGAGTAGTATTCTGCCAGGTTTTCATCTTTTGTATCGATGTAGCGCTGTGAGAATGGGATAAGCAGCAAGGTGGAAAGTACCATAATGCCTGTAAATGCCACCGCATAATTATCGATGGTGAGCATGTTGTTAAAATAGCTCTGCGTATCGTTCCAGTTAAACAAGTTGGCACCAAACACCACTGCCAGGAAGAGCAGCGCCAGCGGCAACAATATTCTGTTCGACTTCAGGAAACCTACAAAGAGGTTAATAATCCCGAAAACAGATAGAAGTATAATCGAAGTCATGTCGTCTTATTTCCTGTATTAATATTGTCTATCGTTTGATGATGCTTAACAGGTTGATAACTGCAGGCTCTGAAATGCTTAGGAAAGTATTTGGGAACAATCCGATCCAGAACACCATGATCACCAAAGGTATAAGTACAGCCATTTCGGTAAATGTCAGGTCTGTAAAGCCTTCTGTATGAGTAGATTTGTTTCCGAACATTACACCCTGGAACATACGCAGCATATACACCGCGCCAAGTATAATTGTAAGGCCGGCAATGGCACCAAAGTAGTTGTTAAACTGGAACACACCGGAAAGCAACAGGAACTCACCCACGAAACCGTTTGTAAGCGGAAGTGCCACAGAACCCAGCAGCAGGATCATAAAGAAGATAGAAAGCGCTGGTGTTGTTTGTGTAATACCACCCAGGCTGCTGATCTCTCTTGTTTTGGTGCGGCTGTAAATAATGTCGATGATGAAGAACAAACCAACTACGTTTATACCGTGGCTCAGCATCTGGATAACGCCACCCTGTAAGCCCTGCTCATTCAGTGTAAAGATACCGGCAGAGATAAGACCAACGTGCGCGATAGAAGAATAAGCGATCAGGCGTTTCAGGTCTTGCTGGCGAATAGCGATGACAGAGGCATAAACTATACCGATAATGGAAAGTATAAGTACCACTTCATCCCACTGGCTAACACCAAGTGGCACTACAGGTAATAACCAGCGCAGGACACCATAAATACCCATTTTCAGCATAATACCTGAAAGAAGCATCGTTGCCGGAGCAGGAGACTCTGTATAAGTATCGGGCTGCCAGGTATGGAATGGGAATACCGGCATTTTAATAGCAAAAGCCAGGAACAAGAACCAGAAGATCCAACCTTGCGAGCTGCTATCGAGTGCCAGTTGGTAGAAGGCGTTTACGTTTGAAGTATGTGTGCCCGGAGTCTGGAAGTATAAGTATACGAACGCAGCCAGCATAAACAACGAGCCAAAGATCGTGTATACAAAGAACTTGAATGTAACCTTAATGCGATTTTCGCCACCCCAGATAGCTGCAATAAAGTAGATCGGAATAAGCGCCACTTCCCAGAAGAAGTAGAACAGGAAGGCATCCAGTGATACAAACACTCCGATAAGGCCGGTTTGCATGAACAGGATCAGGGCGTAAAAAACATTCGGGTTCTTATAATCGTGTTTAAAAGCCGAAAGTATGATTAACGGAATAAGGAAAGTAGTCAGGAGCACCATCAGAAGGCTGATGCCATCCATGCCAATGCTGAAACCGATACCTGCACTTGCTATCCACGGAATATCAAGCGCGTACTGTGGTGCTGTAACTTCAGGCGTAAAACCAGCAGTAGCAAACAAAGCAATGGCAAACTCAACGAGTGCCGCTACAAAAGCCACTTTCTTGGCACCCTGTCCTTTTAGCAGAAGCACCACCAGGGCAGCTAAGGCAGGCCAGAAAAGTAAAAGAGCTGTAATCATCTTCTAAGAACCTTATCCGATAAAGAAGTTTAAAAATAGAATCAGGGCAATGCTGAATACCATTACCAGCACATAGAAGCTGATAACGCCGCTTTGTGCATAACGCAATGTGCGGCCACTTAACATTACAAATTTGCCGAAGCCATTCACAATACCATCCACCAGTATCACATCAATAAAGCGATGGAATGCTGTAGAAATAGCCATCAGCGGACGAACGATGATCGCATCGTAAAGCTCGTCGATGTAATATTTGTTGTAGATCAGGTTATGGATAGGAGAAAGCTTTGCCGTTTCCGGAGCCGGTACGGTATCTTTCTTCACATACATTACATAAGCAATGATGATGGCAACTACAGCAACTGCTACCGAAATACCCATCAGCATATATTCAGTTGCATGGTCCATGTGAGGAGCCTCTAAAGCTGCGCCGTTTGCTATTCTGGCAAAGTCGTAGATTGGATTCAGGTAGTTTTGCAGCACGTGCATATTCTCGCCAAACACAGCCGGTAAGCCCAGGAAACCACCTATAGTTGAAAGTATAGCCAGCACAATCAGCGGGAATGTCATCGAAGCCGGCGATTCGTGCAGGTGGTGGCGTTGTTCTTCTGTACCTCTGAACTTGCCGAAGAAAGTCAGGAACAGAAGGCGGAACATGTAGAAAGCTGTCATGAAAGAGGCCAGCAAACCGCCAACCCACATAATCTTGTTGTGTTCATACACGTGCGCCAATAACTCATCTTTAGAGAAGAAACCGGCAAACGGCGGAATACCAGAAATAGCCAGTGTACCGATTAGGAAGGTAATAAACGTGATTGGTAACCATTTTCTCAGACCACCCATACTACGGATATCCTGCTCGTTGCTCATGGCATGGATTACGCTACCAGCGCCTAGGAACAACAATGCTTTGAAGAAAGCGTGTGTAAGTACGTGGAAGATGGAAGAAGAAAAGGCCATCACACCCAGCGCCAGGAACATAAAGCCCAGCTGAGATACTGTAGAATAAGCCAGTACCTTTTTAATATCGTTTTGTGCCAGGCCTATAGTTGCAGCTACAAGTGCCGTAACCAGACCAATAACTGCAATCACATCCAGCGTTGTCGGAGCCAATACATAGAGCACATTAGAACGCAGTACCATGTAAATACCAGCTGTAACCATGGTTGCCGCGTGTATCAGGGCAGAAACCGGCGTAGGGCCAGCCATCGCATCCGGTAACCAGGTAAATAACGGCAACTGCGCACTCTTACCCATTGCACCTACAAAAAGTAGCAATGTAATGGCAATCATAACAGGTGTATCGATGCCGGTAACTTTAGAAGCTTCCAGGAAAACCTGCGGATAGCTTACGCTGCCAAAAGTTATGAATATCAGGAAAATACCTAGCAAAAAGCCCAGGTCACCGATACGGTTCATAATAAAGGCTTTTTTGGCGGCATTGTTATAGTTAGTATTCTTATTCCAGAAACCGATGAGCAGGTAAGAGCAAAGACCTACACCTTCCCAACCCACGAACATCATCACATAGTTAGAGCCCATCACGAGCAGTAGCATCGAGAAAAGGAACAGGTTCAGGTAAGCGAAGAATTTACCCATGTTCTCGTCGTGGCTCATGTAGCCAGCCGAGTAAACGTGGATCAGGAAGCCAATACCGGTAACCATCAGCATCATCAGCAGCGTCAGCTGGTCGATCATAAAAGAGAAACCGATCTGCAGCGTACCCACTGAGATCCAGTCGTAGAAATCTACCAGGTATGGCTTGCTGCCATTAGCTGTGAAATCTAAAAAGAGGTAAATCGAGATCAGGAATGAAGCGAGTACGGTAGCACAACCGATAAGAGAAACGAGCCCTTTGGCCAATTTTCGGTTTCCTAACCCATTCAGGATAAAGCCAAGCAGCGGCAGGAGCGGAACGAGCAAACACAGCAGCGCCATTTCCTGGTTGTTGTTGGGCATTACTATTTCTGGCATGTAGCGTATGATTTAATTAAGCTAATTCAGGGATTCTTTAGATACTATTACCACTTCAGGTAGTTCAGCAACTGTACATCCGTAGATCGGATGTTGCGGTATATCATAACTATAATAGCAAGGCCCACGCATACTTCGGCGGCCGCTACAGCCATGATAAAAAACACAAATACCTGACCATTAGGGTCTGAGCGGTAAGCAGACAATGCTGTAAGAAGCAGGTTTACGGAGTTAAGCATAAGCTCCACACACATAAAAATTACAATAGCATTGCGTCTGGTAAGTACACCAATCACTCCGATCACAAACAGTGCGGTGCTAAAGTATAAGTAATATTCTAAAGGAACGGTTCTGATAACCTCAGGTATCTGGTTCATCATTAGTGGGCTGAACGGATTTACTGATAATATTATAGTCCAAAAATTCGTGCCGCAAAGTTATCCTCATTTTTCATAAATCCATAACATATTTCCATTCTTCTTAGCTACAAATGATTAGGCTCAGCAAACTTATTGGCAGACTCAGAAACGTATACTTTCAGTGCCTTTTTGTGCAATCTTAGTGGGCCGTTCCACTTAATAAGTCACTCTTTTACTTTATTATGGAGAGTAATGCCAAATCATCCCTTGTGTTTGATTTGTTATTTGGCTGATAACAGAGCTGAATATCATCAGTGAATTTGTAGTTTTAATAGGAATTAGCTGCTTAGATCAGCTTTCCGTATACAGGCTCGGCTTTTCACCAGCATTTATACTTATGCCTGCTAAACTTACTTTTTATTTAATTTTATTAAGCAGTTTGCTTTATACTTCCTGCCATACTTCTGATGTTAGCTCCAATTCCCGTTCTACCATGAAAGCAACTATAGTAAAGAAAGTTTTCTATGCTGATATCCCTTCTGCGTCTGGTCTGGAGATGGTTGGAGATCATTATTACATCAACGGAGATGATTCTCCTTTCCTTTACCAGCTGGATAGTAAGTATAAATTGGTTCGGCGGTTGGCTATGTTTGATACAAGCAGCTTTGTTTCCGGCCGCATTCCAAAACCCGTTAAACCTGATTTGGAAAGTATGGCTGCCTTGAAGTATAAAGGCAACGATTACCTGGTGGCTCTAGGTTCTGGTTCTGCCAAGCCACGCAACAAAGCTTATATTTTGCCTTTGCCAGCTGTTTCAGATAATGCTTTGCAGGTTAAAGAAGTAAAGCTTGATGAATTATACTATCCTTTGCAGCAAAACAAGCAAGTGGTAGGGGAGGATGTGCTGAATATCGAAGGTATGGCCTTTAGTAATTATAAAGTATACTTAATGCACCGAGCTTTAGGAGCTGGCTTAAATGTGCTTATTGTGTATAATATTGATGAATTTGCTTCTTTTTTAATTGAAGGTGCTGCTGTACCAACGCCTGCTTTTTACTTTTTCACTTTACCAAAACTGCAACAGTACCAGGCGGGTTTTTCAGGAGCTTATGTCTTTGATCAAAAGTTGTTTTTCTCCTCATCTATCGAAAGTGCCCCTAATGCTATTGTAGATGGTGAAGTGTTGGGTAGTTATGTCGGGTATATTCCGTTAAAGTCGTTGTCCGATGCTACAGATCCTGCTTCTCCGGCAATTATCAATGCTGCTTTAATTACACAAACTGATGGTAATGTATTTAAAGGAAAAGCGGAGTCGTTGGTTGTAAAAAGCTTTTCAGATAAGAGTAAGTATAAAATAGTAGTTGTTACAGATGACGACCAAGGCCATTCAGAGCTGCTGGAAATTGATTTTACAGTGGAGTAAAGTATAAACCCACCCCTGCCCCTCCGAGGAGGGGAATCGTTTTTAGTTGCAAAACCGCTAACGAAGCAGTATTAATTCTAGTCCTTGTGGGGGTACAGGGCCCACCTTTAAATTGACAGCGCGATACCCGAGGACGAGCCCCGCGGGCTTGGAGCGAGCCAAAGTATAATATTAAACGATAGGCAAGTATAACTGAGGAAAACAGTAAGTATAAAAGTATAGCCTGATTAGCATTAACAAAAGCTGTAATTATGAAACTATATCATATTCTTCTCAGCCAAGCTTGCTCAATTTGCTCTTACCTCAGAAGAGCATTTATAAACAGAAAGGGCTGCAAGTATAAGTTGCAGCCCTTTCTGTTTATAGCTAAAAAGTAAGTCTTAGAAATGCTGTTCGCCGGTTTCTTTCTTACCAAGCATTACAGCACCCACCATGGCTACAAGGAATAACACTGAAGCCAATTCAAATGGGAGCAGGTAATCGCGGAACAGAATCAAACCCAGGTTCTCTACCATACCTATCTGCGAGTTATAGCTATCAGCATCCAAACCTGCAACGCTGGCATCTTTTAAAGCCGCAATCATTACCACGAAAAGCATACCACCTGCAATAGTACCGGCAATTTTACTTAATGTTGAAGTCTTCATTTCTGGCATAGAGCCTTTGCTCTGGTTCAGGAACATGATCACGAACAGAAACAAAACCATGATAGCGCCGGCATAAACGATGATGTTTACCGCTGCCAGGAACTGCGCATTCAATAGGATATAATGGCCTGAAATGCTGAAGAACGTAATGATCAGGAACAACACGCTATGTACCGGGTTCTTTGAGATTACAACCATCAGGGCGCAAAGCAGTGTAAGCGAAGCAAGGAAATAAAACAGATTCTCTGTCATCGGAGTGATTATTTTGATTCGGTATTTTTAACAGGCTCTACCAGACGGTCTTTACCATAAATAAATTCTTCGCGCTCGTAGCGTGCCGGTGCAATCTTGTCGTCCTGTAGGAAAATAGCCGCTTTAGGGCAAGCCTCTTCGCACAGACCGCAGAAAATACAACGCAGCATGTTTACTTCGTAGGTAACAGCATACTTTTCTTCCCGGTATAAATGTTCTTCACCGTCTTTGCGCTCGCCAGCTGTCATGGTAATTGCTTCGGCAGGGCAGGCTACGGCACAAAGGCCGCAGGCTGTGCAGCGCTCACGTCCTTCTTCGTCGCGCTTAAGTACGTGCAAACCTCTCCAGATATCGCTGCGCTCACGCGTTTGCTCCGGGTACTGGATGGTAGCTTTTTTCTTGAAGAAGTGCTTTAATGTTATACCAAGGCCTTGTGCAATAGCAGGTAAGTACGCTTTTTCAGCAAACGTCATTTCCTTTTTTGCAACGGTCTTTCTTCTATTTGATAGTGGTTCCATCTCTTATCGATTATGAGTGCAGCGCTGGCAGTTAAAGTATAATTTGTTTTTATAACAGGTTGCTGCCGGGCAACATTCAAATTTCGGTACTATAGTTTAAAATAAATACTCTTTTAGCAGAATACCGCCACCTGTCAGCATAATGTTCAGGATGGCAAGTGGAATTAGAATCTGCCAGCCCAGTTTCATCAGTTGGTCATAACGGAAGCGCGGAAGTGTCCAGCGAACCCACATGAAGAAAAAGATGAAGAAGAAGATCTTGGCAAACATAACAGCCACACCAACCAGCGTAACCACATTGTTAGCTAAAATCGGGTCGCTGATAGCGGAACGAAGATCCTCCATGAACGGAAAGTTGTAAGCACCAAAGTATAGTGTGGCCATAACTGCAGATGCCACAAAAATGTTGATGTATTCTGCAAACAGGTACATACCCAGTTTCATAGAGCCATACTCTGTGTGGTAACCACCAATAAGTTCTGCTTCTGATTCCGGTAAGTCGAATGGCGTACGGTTAGTTTCTGCAAAAGCACATACCAGGAAAATGATAAAGCCAAGTGGCTGGTACCAGATGTTCCAGTTAAAGCCATGTTGCTGCTCTGCAATTTCTCTTAATGAAAGCGAGCCGCTCAGCATAAGTACTGCTATAAGGGAAAGACCCATGGCCAGTTCATAGCTGATGTTCTGAGAAGCTGCACGTATGGCGCCTAACAACGAGAACTTGTTGTTTGAAGCCCAACCACCGATCATCAGGCCATAAACGCCTAATGAAACTACTCCGAATACATAAAGTACACCGATATTTACTTCTATAGCCTGTAAGAACAGCTCATGTCCGCCAATTATCAGTTTGTCGCCAAACGGTATAACAGCACTGGACATTGTAGCAACCAGCATAGCGATACCAGGACCAATAATAAATAGTGCTTTGCTTGACTTGGCAGGTATAAAATCTTCTTTAAAAAACAATTTACCGGCATCAGCCAAAGGCTGCAGCAAGCCCAGCGGACCTGCTCTGTTTGGTCCCACACGATCCTGAATAAAAGCAGCAATTTTACGCTCAAAGTAGGTAGAATATGTTGCTATCAGCAGGGTAATGCCGAAGATCGCCAGAATGTAAATTCCTTTATATATTAGGTCTACAGACTCCATATGTTATTCCTGTGGCAGGTTTTTCTTAGTAGATATTGGTAAGTTCGGTACTATCGGCACATTCACTACAGGTAGTTCGTAGTGGTTGGCAGAAATTACAGAAGCTCTTTCGATGTGGCGCGGACCTTCTATTGTCCAGTCGCTCATTTCTTTTTTGTCGAAGCGGCAGGTGTTGCAGATAAATTCTTCTACTTCGCTATACTCATCCTTGCGTGCAGTTACACGAAGTACCTCATCTCCACGTCCCCATAAAGTTACTTTACCAGAGCAGGTTGGGCAATCGCGGTGCGCATCCATCGGCTTTGTAAACCATACACGGTTTTTAAATCGCCAGGTCTTATCCGTTAAAGCTCCCACAGGGCATACATCGATCACGTTTCCTGAGAAATCGTTATCAATTACATTCTCAATGTAAGTTCCGATCTCAGCAGCATCGCCACGGCCAAGTACACCGTGTACACGCTTTTCAGTTATCTGATCTGCGGTATACACGCAACGGTAGCACAGAATGCAGCGTGTCATGTGCAGCTGGATGTATGGACCAAGGTCTACTTTGTTGAAAGTACGGCGCTCTTCTTCGTAACGCGTAGCGCTAACACCATGCTCATAAGAAAGATCCTGCAGGTTGCACTCACCGGCCTGGTCGCAGATTGGGCAATCCAGCGGGTGATTTATAAGCAACATTTCTACAATACCTTTGCGGGCATTCAGTACTTCTTCGTTTGTAGTATTTTCTACCACCATACCATCCTGTACCGGCGTAATGCACGAAGCAACCAGTTTAGGCATAGGGCGAGGGTCTTTGGCAGAACCTTGTGTTACTTTAACAAGGCATACACGGCACTTACCGCCGCTGCCTTTTAAAGGAGTATAGTAACACATGGCAGGCGGTACTACTTTACCACCAATTTTTCTGGCGGCCTGAAGTATGGTAGTTCCGTCTTCTACCTCAACTTCAATACCATCGAATGTTATTTTAGCCATTTTAATTATCGTTGTTCGTTTTCGTTGTTCGTTATTCGCGAACACATTCAAACGATTTAAGCTATACTTTCCTTTTCAGGATATTTTAATTAAGAAGGAGCACAGGAGTCTTGATTAGTCTTTTGTCCTGTGTCTTATGTCTAATTCTTATGCTTCTATAGTTGCCAGCTGGCCTCGGTATACAGCACCCGGTAAAGTTGCTTCTTTCGGATGCTTGATGTGCCACTCAAATTCCTCACGGAAGTGACGGATGGCACTAGCTACCGGCCATGCTGCCGCATCACCTAATGGGCAAATCGTATTTCCTTCAATTTGTTTGGCAACGCTTACCAACAGGTCGATGTCCTGCTGATGTCCGTGGCCGTGCTCGATGCGGTGTAATACTTTCTCCATCCAGCCTGTACCTTCACGGCATGGGCTACACTGACCGCACGACTCATGATGATAGAAGCGCGCATAGTTCCACGTGTTACGCACAATGCACTGGTCTTCATCAAAAACTATAAATGCACCTGAACCCAGCATCGAACCACTCACAAAACCACCGTCTGATAACGATTCGTAAGTCATTAGGCGATCTTCGCCGGCTGCAGTTTTAGTTATCAGGTTAGCAGGTAGAATCGGAACAGAAGAACCACCTGGCACGACTGCCTTTAGTTGCTTGCCTTTCCAGATACCACCACAGTATTCGTCAGAGTAAATGAATTCTTCAACCGGAACACCTAACTCAATCTCGTAAACACCCGGGTTGTTAATGTTACCGCTGGCAGAGATCAGTTTTGTACCAGTACTTCTACCGATACCGATCTTTGCATACTCCGCACCGCCGTTGTTCACGATCCAAGGCACTGAAGCAATAGACTCCACGTTGTTTACCACTGTTGGCGAAGCAAATAAACCTTTCACAGCCGGGAATGGCGGCTTGTTACGCGGGTTACCACGCTTGCCTTCCAGCGATTCCAGCAGAGCAGTTTCTTCACCGCAGATATAAGCACCACCACCCGGAGCCACATGCAGGTCCAGATCGTAGCCTGAGCCAAGTATGTTTTTACCAAGCAAGCCGGCTGCGTATGCCTCAGCAATAGCTTTCTCCAGTATGCGCAGCACAAACATCAACTCGCCACGGATATAGATGTAAGATGTGTTCGCACCCAGCGCGTAGCTCGATGTGATCATACCTTCGATCAGTGCATGCGGGTTTTTCTCCATGAACACACGGTCCTTAAAGGTTCCGGGCTCAGACTCATCGGCGTTGCAAACCAGATAACGCGGAACACCTTCCGGCTTAGCCAAAAAGCTCCACTTCATACCAGTCGGGAAGCCGGCACCACCACGACCGCGCAGGCCTGATGTCTTTACTTCTTCCACCACCTCGTCCGGAGTCATCGTTTTCAGGGCTTTCTCTACCGAGCGGTAGCCGCCATGCTTACGATATACTTCCAGGGTCTCGATGCCTGGTACGTTTATATGTTCGGTTAATATTTTAATTCCCATTGTAGCAGGATATATAGCTCAGCAGCGCCTTTTATACTTGCACGCTACCTTGTTAGTCAAAAATTACTTCTGATGATAAGGAGTTTCTACCTCGGTGTTGCGCAGTGTTTCCAGGAACTGATCCAGCTTTTCTTCTGAATCTATGTTTTCATAAAACTTCTCACGCACCTGCAGCATCGGGCCTGTTCCACACGAAGCAAGGCATTCTACCGGCTTCAGGGTAAACATACCATCGGCAGTGGTTTCGCCTTCCTGTATGTTCAGCTTCTCTTTGAGCATGTCGATCATCTGATCGGCGCCACGTAGACAGCAAGGACCCGTACGGCATACTTCCAGCACATGCTTGCCAACCGGCTTCAGGTTGAACATGGTATAGAACGTAGCCACTTCGTATACTTCGATCGGCTGAATGTTCAGGATTTCGGCAATTTTATCCATCACCTGTGGGCTTAGCCAGCCGCCAAATTCTGCCTGTGCCACGTGCATGATAGGTAGAATAGCGGATTTCTGACGTCCTTCCGGGTAATGGCTGATGTAGCGCTGGATCTCGGCCATGCCTGCATCAGAAAACTTCACTTCGTTTATAGTCTCTGCCATTTTATAGTTGTCATTGGCTGTTTCAGGCAACCAATGTTAAATGGTAATTAATTCTAAAATATTAAGCGTCTAGTTCGCCGGCAATAACGTTCAGGCTACTCAGTGTCAGGATAGCATCAGCCAGCTGGCCACCTTTGATCATCTCAGTATAAGCCTGGTAGTAAATAAAGCAAGGACGACGGAAATGCAGACGGTAAGGTGTGCGGCCGCCATCTGATATCAGGTAGAAACCAAGTTCGCCGTTACCACCCTCTACTGAATGGTATACTTCGCCAACCGGAGCATCTGTCTCACCCATCACAATTTTAAAGTGATAGATCAGGGCTTCCATGTTGCGGTATACTTCCTGTTTTGGAGGCAGGTAATAATGCGGCGCGTCCGCGTGGTATGAACCTTCAGGCAGGTTTTTGTAAGCCTGCTCAATAATGCGTAAGCTTTGCCATACTTCCTCGTTACGAACCAGGAAGCGGTCATAAGTATCGCCTTTTGTACCTACCGGAATATCAAATTCAAAGTCTTCGTACGATGAGTATGGGTTCATCACGCGCACGTCGTAGTCAACGCCGGCTGCACGCAGGTTAGGTCCTGTAAAACCGTAATTAAGGGCTCGTTCCGCTGAAATAGCACCTACATCGGTTGTTCTGTCGATGAAGATACGGTTACGGGTAAGCATTTTCTCGAACTCAGCCCATACTTTAGGGAAGCGCTTCAGGAACTCACCGATCAGGTGTAAGGCTTTAGGCGAAAGGTCGCGCTCCATACCACCGATACGGCCCATGTTCGTAGTTAAACGGGCGCCGCATACTTCCTCGTAAATATCGTAGATGTGCTCACGCTCCTGCATTACATACAGGAAACCAGTAAAGGCACCAGAGTCCACACCAAGTATGGAGTTACAGATCAGGTGATCCGAAATACGGGCCAGCTCCATCATAATCACGCGGATGTACTGCGCACGCTTCGGTATAGTTATACCTAACAGCTTCTCTACCGTCATGTGATATCCCATGTTATTAATAGGGGATGAACAGTAGTTCATGCGGTCAGTCAGCGGCGTGATCTGGTAGAACGGTCTGCGTTCTGCTATTTTTTCAAAAGCACGGTGTATGTAGCCTATCGTCGGAACTGCGTCCATGATCTTCTCACCGTCCATCTGAAGGATGTTCTGGAAAATACCATGCGTGGCCGGGTGCGTTGGCCCCAGGTTCAGCGTGGTCAATGGGCGCTCTTCCTGCAGCGATAGTCCGTGGTCTAAACGGAATTGCTCCAGCTCTGTAAGCGCAACGTTTTTATTTTCAGTAGCCATTCTTATCTTCTTTGTTGTTGGCTGCTACCTGCTAAAGTGTAAGCAAGTACAGCTAACTGGCTTATCGTCCGAAATAGGTATCTATTTTATCTTCTCTTGTCTGATCTTCCAGCGGATACTGCTTCAGCATAGGGTGGTATTCCATTTCCTCAATGTTCAGGATGCGGGTCAGGTTAGGATGACCTGTGAAAATAATACCGTAGAAGTCGTAAGTCTCGCGTTCCATCCAGTTGGAGGCTGCATACAAATTGGTAAGTGTAGGCATTACCGGGTCAGCGGAAGGTATAAACACCTTAATACGAATGCGGTAGTTGTGGCGCAGGCTGTGTAACTGATACATCACACACAGTTCCTTGTCTTTCTGCTCCGGGTAGTGAATGCCACACATGGTAGTCAGAAAGCGGATCTGCAGTTCCTCATCGTCGTGCAGGTATTGGATCAGCGAAATAATCGATTCACGATTGGTCGTAATGGTCATGATGCCATCCGGATTCAGTGCATCCCAGATGTTATCTTCACCAAACTTGCTAATGATTTTGCCGAGTACGTTTTCGTTCGTAAGCTCCATTTGCTTATTTAATATTGTAAGAGGCTAACAGGGCCTGGTATTCAGGTGAGTTGCGGCGGCGCAGCGATTCGTTTGCTGCCAGGTCCTGCACGCGCATCAGACCATCCAGGATCTGCTCAGGGCGAGGAGGGCAACCAGGTACATAAACATCTACCGGCACAACGCGGTCTATACCCTGCAGTACAGAGTATGTATCGAAAATACCGCCGGAAGAAGCACAGGCACCAACAGCTACTACCCAGCGTGGCTCAGACATCTGCTCGTATACTTGTTTTACTACCGGCCCCATTTTCTTGGCAATCGTTCCCATTACCAGCAGAATGTCTGCCTGGCGTGGCGAAAAGCTTGGGCGCTCAGATCCGAAGCGGGAAATATCGTAATGCGAGCCCATGGTTGCCATAAACTCGATACCGCAGCACGAAGTAGCAAATGGCAAAGGCCAAAGCGAGTTCTTACGGGCCAGGCCAATTACTTTTTCAAAAGAAGTAGCAAAGAAACCAGCACCTGATATGCCATCTGGTGCCTCTGCCATTTTAATATCGTTAGTTGAATCACTCATGTTAAGGATTGTTATATCTACAAATAAGCGTTAGCTGTTTTTAAACACCGCTGTACTTGTAAAAGTTTAATACTTACTCCCACTTCAGGATACCCTTTTTCAGCACGTAGAAGAAGCCTGTTAAGAGCAGTACCATAAATACCATCATCTGCACAAAGCCTTCCATGCCAAACTCTCTGAAGTTAACTGCCCACGGATACAAAAAGATGATCTCGACATCAAACAGCACGAAAAGGATGGCGGTCATGAAATATTTGTAGGAGATTGGCGTACGCGCATCACCCACAGATTCGATACCACTTTCCCAGGCTGCGTCTTTTACAGCACTGCTGCGCTTAGGGCCCAACAGGTGCGTTGTTACCAGTGCGAAAATTACAAAGCCAAGAGCCGCCGCAAATTGTATAAGTATAGGCAGGTAGTCTGACGGTAAGTACTGATTTACAGTAGTTTCCATATTTATTGTAGTCGATTCGTAAATTTGGGAGCAAAATTAGGTATAAATACTAATAATCAAAAGTATAATTAGCTTGTAAATTGTACCTAAAGCAGGGTTAGTGTAGCTGTTTTAAAAGTATAAGTTGGATTGTTCTGATAAAGTATAAAATAATGAAGCCATGCTCTTTTCAGAACATGGCTCCAGGTATAGTTAAGGCTGTTTATACCTTATTTATTCTCGCCTAAGAAAGGGTAACGGTAATCTACCGGCGGCACAAATGTTTCTTTAATAGAACGCGCAGATACCCAACGCAACAGGTTCAGCATAGAGCCGGCCTTGTCGTTAGTACCCGAAGCACGCGCACCACCAAACGGCTGCTGACCAACCACGGCTCCTGTCGGCTTATCGTTGATGTAGAAGTTACCGGCAGCCTGATCTAATTTTTTAGTAGCAAGCTCAACGGCATAACGGTCCTGGCCAAAGATGGCACCAGTAAGCGCATACGGCGAAGTTGAGTTTACCAGCTCAAGCGTTTCTTCGAAATTGTTCTCGTTGTACACATAGATCGTGATAACAGGCCCGAAGATCTCCTCACACATGGTTATATACTGCGGGTTGTGCGCCAGCAATACGGTTGGCTCTATGAAATAACCTTTCGATTTGTCGTAACCGCCACCTGCAATGATCTCTACTTCGTTGCTATTCTTCGCATTGTCGATGTACTTGGCGATCTTGTCAAAAGACTTCTCGTCGATAACAGCATTGATATAATTAGTGAAATCTTCCGGAGCCCCCATCTTGAATGACTTTACATCTTCCAGGATATAGCCTTTTACTTCATCCCACAGGTTGCTAGGCACATAAGCACGCGAAGCAGCAGAACATTTCTGGCCCTGGTACTCGAATGCACCACGAACTATACCTGTAGCCAGCGCTTTGGCATGTGCAGAGCTATGGGCAAGTATAAAGTCTTTACCGCCAGTCTCACCTACAATGCGTGGGTAAGTTTTATACTTATGGATGTTGTTTCCTATCGTTTTCCAAATGTTCTGGAATACGCCTGTGCTGCCTGTAAAGTGAATACCGGCAAAATCTGAATGATTGAAAATAACATCACCAGCTGTAGGGCCATCTACATACACCAAGTTAATAACGCCATCCGGTAAACCAGCTTCACGGAAAATCTCCATGATCATTTGGGCTGCATAGATCTGTGTGTTGGCAGGCTTCCAAACCACTACGTTACCCATCATGGCTACAGAAGATGGCAGGTTACCGGCAATGGCTGTAAAGTTGAAAGGGGTTAAGGCAAACACGAAACCTTCCAGTGGGCGGTGCTCCATACGGTTCCAGATTCCTGGAGAAGATTCAGGCTGCATCTGGTAAATTTCGGTCATGTACTGCACATTAAAGCGCAGGAAGTCAATTAGCTCACACGCAGAATCGATCTCAGCCTGAAAAGCGTTTTTAGATTGCCCCAGCATAGTTGCAGCATTCAATCGTGCTCTCCAAGGGCCAGCCAGTAACTCAGCAGCTTTCAAGAAAATGCTTGCACGGTGCTCCCAGCCCATGTTCGCCCACATTTCGCGCGCGGCAAGAGCTGCGTTTATAGCTTGTTCCACGTGTGTCGCATCGCCTTCGCTGAAATGGCCCAGGATGTGCTGGTGGTCGTGTGGCTGCAGCATTGGCTTTTTGCTGTCAGTAAATACTTTGTCGCCGCCAATGTACATCGGTACATCAATCTCTTTCGACTTCAGTTCTTTATAAGTACGCTGCAGTTCTTCGCGCTCCGGCGAGCCCGGGGCATAAGACTTTACAGGTTCGTTTATCGGGGTTGGTACTTTAAAAAATCCGGTTGCCATTCGTTTATAGTTACAGATTTAAGATATACTTATGGTTAAGCAAACTGCCTGAGCAGTGGCCTTATTGCAAAGGTAAAGCTATTTCTTTAAAAAGTTTAATGCCCCTGGCTTTAAAGCCCGAAGGCCAAACTATAAGCCGGCATTTGCCAAAAAAACTGTGCAAGGCCACAGATCAAACCCTGGTTTTAAATTGCATCCGTTTCAGGCAATTATACTTGTTTACACTTTGCTTTAAGAAGTGTTTATACTTTTAAAATCAGCTTTATTGAATATTTCTGAAGCTCATGGATTATAATCTTTTTACACTGCCTGCCGTAAATACGGTGGTTTGAATGTAAAACCTTAAATCTGAAAGCTATGAAAAAGATGCATAAAATGATTGGTAAAGCGGCGTTAGTGATGGCTTTTGGTGCCTTCCTGACTACGGAGGCAAGTGCCCAGGCTACAGTGAAATCTAAAACAACTGTGAAAACGAACGTAGGTGTGATGCAGCAGGATACAACAAGTATAAAGCAGTGGGAGCAAAATCTGCTGGGTACTTATGCTGAAGTAAATACGATTTCGGCTCTTAACCTGCGCCAGGCTTACATTACCTTACTGGAGAATGCACGTGCCCAACAAAACACCTGGACAGACAAGGACTGGAATAAAGTACACGCCGTAATAAATAAGCTGGATGCCAGAAAAAATGCCCTCGAAAAACAGCTTGGTGCTGATGATAAAGCCAAAATAAAGCTGCTGCAGGGCGAGCTGAGAGCTCTTGAAACTAAAGGGGACGTAAAAGACTAAGTATAAAGTATAAACTCAACCAGGTTTATACTTATAAAAATCCCCCGGCAGCTCAGTTGCCGGGGGATTTTTGTTTTCGCCATACCTAAGCAGTTTATAGAATTTCGTAAAGCTCGCTCAGGCAGTTTATTTCATAGGTTGGTTTAGGGCGCAGCTTTGTTTTTGTTTTCTCCGGGTTAAAGAATACCTGGTCTATGCCGGCTGCACGGGCTCCTTCAACATCGCATTCCAGGTTGTCGCCTATCATCAGGCATTCTGCCGGGTTTACGTTGATGCGCTCCAGCGCGTGTTCAAAAATGCGCTTGTCCGGTTTTTTATGGCCGCAACACTCCGATGTAACTACCTCCCCGAAATACCCATGCAGGTTAGAAGCACTCATTTTAATATACTGAATATCCTTAAACCCATTGGTAATAATGTGCAGACCATACTTTGGTTGCAGGTAAGTAAGCAGGTCGTAAGTATGCGGGAATACGGCCGTTTTGGTAGGGCAGATATCGGTATAGGCTTCTGAAATTCCGGCCGGCACTTCGTGGGGTTCCAGGCCAAGCCCGGTCAGGGTTTTAACAAAGCGACTTTCGCGCAGCTCCTGCTGGTCTATTTTGCCTTTGTTGTACAGGTCCCAGAGCAGGTTGTTTACAAATTTATACTTGCGGTAAAAAGAATCGCAGTCAAATTTATTGTAGCTGGCCAGGCCAAACTGCTCATATAAAGTATAAAGTGTCTCTTCAGAGTTTTTTTCAAAATCCCAAAGCGTATGGTCAAGGTCAAAAAGTATGTGTGTGTATGTTTTCATGTATGATAGTTTGCGCTGTATTGCTAAACCTGAAACAGCGTCAGTTGTTTTAAAATTGCATGTGCAGGGTTATTTCGATTGAAGTATAATAATATGTTTGTGCAATATTTTGGTTTAATGTAAGTTAATAAGCAGCAGTTGAGGTTGTAGTCAGGGTGTAGTCCAGCGGCGGGTATGCAATCTGTTAGCTGCCAGTTCGCGGTTAGAAAACAATATCTGGTATACTTCCTGGTCTTTTAGCAATACGTTGTCGCGCTCCAGGTAACCGAATATCTGGTTTACAAGGTCGGCTGCTTCGTCTTTTAGCGAATAGTATACCCATTGGTCGAGTTTGCGTGGAGCTACCAGGCCGGCGGCACGTAGGTAAGCCAGGTGGCGCGAGGTCTTGGTCTGAGTAAAATCCAGCACCTGCTCAAGGTCCGAAATGCACATTTCTTTGTTGCGCAGAATCAGGTTAAGTATACGGATACGGGATTCGTCGGCCAGTGCCTTAAAAACCTGTTCGCCAAAAGAAAGACTAAAGTGTTTGAGCCTCATAGATGCAGTACCAACATAAACAAAATTAGGCAAAAGCTGCTATAATAAAATAATAACCAGTATAATTGTACTACATGAAGCTACTATTGCCACGCCATACTTTGCCCTCAAAAAATTACAAATGGTTATTGCTGCCGGTTCTGTTGCTGGCGTTTATACTTGCAGGTACACCTGGAAAAGCACTTGCGCAGGGGCATCAGCGGGTGGTGCAGCTATCGGGCTTTGTTACCTTCGGTGACAGCCTGTACGGCGTTAGCGGCGTGAGTGTATATGTGCCTAATACTACAAGAGGCATACAAACAAACCAGTACGGTTTTTTCTCGCTGCCCGTGCTTGCCGGCGATAGCGTAGTGTTTAGCGCCCTGGGCTACAAAAAGCAATACCTTATCATCCCTAAAAACTATAAGAGTAACGGGTACTCCATCATCATGCAAATGCAGGAAGAAGCGATAGAACTACCGGAGGTGGCAGTTTTTCCGTGGCCAACCGAGCGCGATTTTAAACAGGCTTTGCTAAATGTGAAACTACCCGACGAGGGCCGTGCTGTAGCCAACCGCAACCTGGACCCGGCCCTGCTGGAGGAGCTTTTCAGAACTACCCCCATGGATGGCGGCGCCAACTTTAAGGTATGGAACAAACAAAATGTGCAGCGCATAGAGCAAACCAAGATGTTCCCGACCATCAGTCCGTTTGCCATTCCTGCATTAATCAACATGATAAAGAACGGCGATTTCAAAAAGAAGTAAATACAGCACTTTATACTTTACAACATCAAAAGCCCGGCTCTGATTGTGCCGGGCTTTTGATGTTTTATACTTCAGGCAAAGTTTTCTAAAGTATAAGTATAAGTATAAGTATACGCTTGCAGGCATTTCAGCCACTGAGAAGCCATAAGCAACATAAAAGAAACCAACTAAGCACAGCTGCGTTATTCGGCATGAGAAATATATGCGTATACTGCTATAGTAGCCTGAGGCAAAACAAATACGTTTTTTCTGCCGGCTGCAAAAGCTCTAAACAGATGTACTTATGCTTGATATTGATAAGCTGTCGCTTAATATACCCGATACAAAAAAACCGCGAGTAGTTATAATTGGCGGAGGTTTTGGAGGCATTAACCTGGCTCAGAAACTGGAATGCAAAGATTTCCAGGTGGTGCTGCTGGACCGCCAGAACTACCATGGTTTCTGGCCACTTTTATACCAGGTTGCCACTGCCGGCCTCGAGCCGGATTCTATTGCAGAGCCGCTTCGTAAAATGTTCAGCAGCGATGAGTTTGAAGACTTCCATTTCAGGCTTGTAAAAGTTACGGGCGTTAACCCGGCTACTAAAACAGTTTCTACCATTATCGGCGAGCTCCATTACGATTACCTGGTTATCGCAACCGGTACAAAATCGAATTACTTTGGCAATGAGCAGGTGAAGAAAAACGCTTTCCCGCTGAAGCAGATTCCGCATGCGCTTAACCTGCGCAGCCAGCTGTTGCAATGCTTCGAGCAAGCCACCATGACCGCCGATCCGGTTTTACGCCAGAGCCTGCTTACGTTTGTTATTGTGGGTGGCGGCCCAACCGGTGTAGAAACGGCTGGCGCCCTTGCCGAAATGCGCAAACACATTCTGCCAAACGATTACCCTGGTGTGGACTTTACCAAAATGAAGATCTACCTGATTGAAGGTATGGACCGTGTGCTGCCACCTATGTCGCCGGAGTCGAGTGCAAAAACCTTGAAATACCTGCAGGACCTTGATGTTATAGTTAAGCTGAATACGCTCGTAGAGTCCTATGATGGTTATGTGGCAACTATAAAAGGAGGGGAGCAGATAAATGCACAAACACTGGTGTGGGCCGCAGGTGTGCAGGGCGCATTAATTGATGGCTTGCCGGCCGAATCGGTAGAGAGAGGTCGTATACTTGTAAATCCTTTTAACCAGGTGCTTGGCTTTGATGATATTTTTGCCATCGGCGATATTGCCTTCATGAAAACGGAGAAGTGGCCGAAAGGGCACCCGGGGGTAGCGCAGCCAGCCATCCAGCAAGGTCAGCTGCTTGCTAAAAACCTGAAGCGCCTGATTACCAACCAGAAGTTAGAGCCTTTTGAATATTTTGATAAAGGCTCGCTGGCCATTATTGGCCGTAACCGTGCCGTGGCCGATCTGCCGAAAAACATTCACCTGGGTGGATTCTTTGCCTGGCTAACATGGCTGTTTGTGCACATTATGTACCTGGTTGGTTTCCGTAATAAACTGGTGGTGCTCAGTAACTGGATATACAAATTCTTTACCTACGAGAATGGTACGCGCCTTATTATCAGGCCATTTGTCCGGAAAGGCGACCGGGTTAAACGGCAGTTCATTAACAAGTATGAAACCGAATAACAGCGTATTCTATACTTATAAAGTATAGCTAACAATAAAAAAAGCCTTCGGATTTTGGTCCGAAGGCTTTTTTGTTTACCAACTATAGCTTAGTTGCCCGAGTTGGTTGTGTTAGGGTTGTTGCTTGTGGTATCGCGCTGACGCTGCATGGGATTTTGCTGTTCGCGGTTGTTTTGTTTGAACAGCTCGAAGCGCGATGGAGCCAGGCGGCGAGGGAAAGCGTTGTTCGAAAGGTCGGTGTCAGCTGTTTGCAGGAACGGGTCCAGGGTGAAGCTTACTACAGGCTTTTCGGTTACAAATACTTTTGTTATCTGCTCGTTATTATAGCGCCAGATCTCGGCCGGAATGTTCACGATCTCGTCCGTGCCATCTTCAAACTCCATTCTTACAATTATCGGCATTACCAGGCCACCCAGGTTACTGAAACCAACTTCATAGAAGTTCAGGCCGGAATCAAGGGCTTTTTTCTGATCTTTTGAAAGCGTGTTATAGTATGTTTTATACTTTGCTCTGTCGGCATCAGTTGTAGCCAGCGGGTCGTAGTTGTTGTAGAAGTCCTTCAACTCGGGTTTCTGCTCTACCAGCGTTTTAGTTATACTTTGCAGGTTGCGCTGCTTCGATAATGTTTTAGGCTCTTTGTTCAGGGCTTCGCGGCGTTTGGCATTTTCGATGTCCGGGTTGCTCGAATCCACTGTATACCATTTCACATCATCCATTGAAATATCAGTGTGGTCGGTAGTATAGAACCAGCCTCTCCAGAACCAGTCAAGGTCTACGCCGGATGCATCTTCCATGGTACGGAAGAAATCAGCAGGCATCGGGTGTTTAAAAGCCCAACGGTTTGCATACTCTTTAAAGGCATAGTCAAATAACTCGCGGCCCATTACAGTTTCGCGCAGGATGTTAAGGGCAGTGGCAGGCTTGCCATACGCATTGTTGCCAAACTGAAGTACAGATTCGGAGTTTGTCATGATTGGCACCTGTGTATTTTTAGCGCCCTTCATGTAGCTTACAATTTTGCTAGGCTCACCGCGGCCAGACGGATAATCACGCTCCCATTCCTGCTCGGCAAGATATTGCATAAACGTGTTCAGGCCTTCGTCCATCCACGTCCACTGGCGCTCATCTGAGTTAATGATCATCGGGAAGAAGTTATGGCCTACTTCGTGTATAATTACAGATATCAAGCCATATTTGGTACGGTCTGAGTAGGTACCATCAGTTTCGGGGCGGTAACCATTAAAGGAAATCATCGGGTACTCCATGCCACCTACCGGGCCATGTACCGAAATTGCGATCGGGTAAGGGTAATCTATAGTATGCTTAGAGTATACACGTAACGTATGGCCTACTGCCTCGGTAGAGTACTTGCCCCACAGCGGGTTTGCCTCTTTCGGGTAATACGACATGGCCATTACGTTTTTGCCACCCACCTTCACATTCATGGCATCCCAGATAAACTTACGAGAGCTGGCCCAGGCAAAGTCGCGCACGTTTTTCGCAGCAAATACCCAGGTTTTCTTATCTTTCGCTTTGTTCTTTTCTGCTTTGGTGGCATCGTCCTGCGACACTATAACTACAGGTTTGTTAGCTTTAGAAGCCTCGTTCCAGCGTTTCTGTTGCGTCGAAGTAAGCACCTGGTTTGGATTCTGCAGCTCGCCGGTTGCACCAACTACGTGGTCGGCAGGTACGGTAAGGCTTACTTTATAATCGCCGAAAGGCAAAGCAAACTCGCCTGCTCCCAAAAACTGCTTGTGCTGCCAGCCATTTACATCATCATACACAGCCATACGCGGGAACCACTGCGCCATCTCGTACAGGTAGTTGCCATCTTCCGGAAAGAACTCGTAACCTGAGCGCCCGCCCAGTGTTTTCTGGTTGTTGATGTTATGGTTCCAGTCGATGCTGAAGGTAAAACTCTGCTTCGGTTTCAGGTCCGAAGGCAGGTCTATGCGCATCATAGTGTTGTTGATGGTATACTTCAGCGCTTTGCCGTTGCGGTCTTTTACTGTTTTAATTTTAAAGCCACCGTCAAATTCTTCACGCGTCAGGTACTCCACAGCTGTAAACGACATGCGCTGGTCCAGGGAGGCAGTGCGTGTCATGTTGGCCATCGACTTCGGCTCGAAAATGTTCTGGTCCAGCTGCACCCACAGGTAAGTAAGTACATCCGGTGAGTTGTTGGTATAAGTAATCGTTTCAGAACCTGTAATAGACTGTTTGTCGTCGTTCAGCTCTGCTTTAATAACATAATCAGCGCGTTGCTGCCAGTACTGGTGGCCGGGTGCACCCGATGCTGTGCGGTAAGTATTTGGCGTTGGCAATTCCTGGCCCAGTTGCCCGAACTTGGTATCCTGTGCCAGGGCTACCATCGGGCCTGCAAGCAGACCGAAAAATGCTAACCCGGTGAGAAGGTTTTTCATTAGTGGATTGTGATTTAGTTTAGTTTGTGTAAGGTGTCGGTGTTTGAACGCTAAAAGATATTAGTTTCCATGATCAAAATCAAGGCAATGCCGGCAGCAGCACTCGAAAGTACCATAATCCAGTCGCGTTTTTTTGCATTAAGCCCGTTGATGATCAGGAATCCGATGATCAGGAGTATACTTACTATCAGCAGTTGGCCCAGCTCTATTCCTACATTAAAAGATAGTAACTGCAGCCAGGTATCGCTGTTGCGGCCCAGCAACGACTTCAGGTAATTCGAAAACCCCATGCCATGTATAAGCCCGAATGCAATAGCCATCAGGTTATGCAACGACCAGATGACATGCTGCTTAGAGGCTGCGCCTTTCAGTTTAAAAAAGTTGGTAACACAAGTAATAAGTATAGTTACCGGTATCAGGAACTCTATCAGGGCAGTATCAAATCTGATGATGTTGAACGTGGAAAGCGCCAGCGTAATAGAGTGCCCAATGGTAAAACTTGTAACCAATGCCAGCACTTTTCGCCAGTCGCCTAAAGTGTAAATAGCGCTCAGGGCAAGTAAAAACAGCATGTGGTCGTAGGCCTTGAAATCAAATATATGATTAAAGCCCAGCTGCAGGTAAGTATAAAATACAGAAGACACAAAGTATAAAGTATAGGGTGATCGAAAAAGCTAAGATGCAATTTAAAGCTTTAATGTAAAACACCTTAAAGCTTAGCCAGAGTTTTCTGAAAACTATCAAGTACCATGAAGTATAAATTGCAATAAACAACTTTTATACTTGCCCCTTCTAAAATTGCACTATCCTTAAGGTATACTTTTTAGAATAATAATTTACGTATTAAAATATTGATAATCACTAGTTAAACATTGATTTGGGCTTTCCGGAAGAAACAGTACTTTAAAGGTTTATAAAGACTTTTCGGGTAAAATTTTTTTCGGATTTAACCATTGAATTAAAGCCATTTACCCTCTCATTAATAGCGTTCCCTTGTTTGCTACTCGGCTCAGGTGTGCAAGTGCTGGATGTGCCGGAGAAGTTTATAATATTCATATGTAAATATCTGGTTGTTAAACTCTTTGCCGGAAATTTTCAATTGCACTGTATTAAACTACTCACTAAACAAAAGGAACAAATTATGAAAAAACATTTATCGCACTTACTGCAGTTGTTATTAATAACTGTATTTCTGCTCAGCAGCAATGCTGCACTTAGCCAGGGAAAGGCTAGGCAAGAGAAAAAGCCTGTACCGGCAGCGGCGCTTGAGTATATTAAAAAGAATAAGCAGAAGCTGGAGCTGAAGGATGAAGACATTGCCGAGCTGGAGCTTAGCAGCGAGACCGAGAGCAAAAAGTCAGGTGTAAAACATGTATACCTGAAGCAAACCTACCAGGGTATCGAGATTTTCGGTGCCATCACCAATATGAGTATAAACAGGGAGGGCAAGGTAATTAACATGGGTAACCGCTTTCATAAAGAGATCGGGAAAAAAGTTAATACCAACCAGGCAGGCCTTAATGCCGAAGCCGCTGTAGCTGCTGCTGCAAAACATCTGAATACTTCTATCAGGCAACCACTTGTAGTAAAAGAAAAAACTGCAGGCAGAAACAAAGAAGTGTTGTTTTCTAACGGTGGTATCTCGCTTGAGCCTATACCTGCCAAACTTGTTTATCAGCCCATGGAAGATGGCAGTTTAAGACTGGCCTGGGAAGTATCTATTTACGAATTAGATGCCCAGAACTGGTGGAACATCAGGCTGGATGCTAATACAGGTGCAGTGTTGGATAAAGACAATATGGTGGTACAATGCCAGTTCGATAACGATGGCCCCGGCGGTAAATTCCTGCATAACGACCATAGTCATTCGCTGCTGTCGCCTTATGTGGCCAGCCCGAAAGCTGAGGCTGCAGCAGTTGAGGTAAGCAATGGCTACAATGTGTTTGCGATGCCGCTTGAGAGCCCGAACCACGGCCCGCGTTCTATTGTAAGCAATTCGGTAGCCAATGCCACAGCCTCGCCAAATGGGTGGCACTCAACCGGTGTTACCAATTATACTATAACCAGAGGCAATAATGTGTATGCCTACGAAGACCCTGATAATACAGGTTATATCGGCTTAGAACAGGACATGTATGGTTATAGCCCGGATGGCGGAAGCTCTCTCAGCTTTGATTACCCTGTTGATTTTACCCAGCAGCCGGTTGCCTATAGAGATGCAGCTATCACAAACCTGTTTTACTGGAATAATATTATACATGATGTATGGTACCAGTATGGCTTTGATGAAATGAGTGGTAATTTCCAGACAAGCAACTATGATAATGGTGGCCTGGGCGCAGACCACGTAATGGCAGAAGCGCAGGACAGCCGTAATATTCTGACCACACGTAATAATGCCAATTTTGCAACTCCTGTAGATGGCTTCAGGCCCCGCATGCAGATGTACCTATGGAGTGGTATACCAGATCCGGATATGTTCAGGGTTACATCACCAGGTTCTATTGCAGGAAGCTATCCTGCAGTTCAGGCAGCGTTTGGTCCAAGGCTTACTCCTGTCCCTGTTTCCGGAAAGCTTGTTTTGGTGGAGGGTATCGGGGGTGCATCTACTAACCCTGCCGAAGGTTGCGGTACGTTAACAAATGCAGCAGCTGTGGCCGGAAACATAGCGGTAGTATACAGAGGTGCCTGCGACTTTAGCACAAAAGTATACAATGCCCAGCTGGCAGGTGCTATTGCTGTGGTCGTGATCAATAACCAGCCCGGAGCTCCTATTGCAATGGGTGCCGGTGCCGTACCTGCAAACCTGATTCTGATTTCTTCTGTTATGGTTAGCGATGTTACAGGCGCAAGTATCAGAACACTGCTGAATAACGGCGAAGAAGTAATGGTCAGCTTAAAAGACGATGGATCAGGGCCGGAATTTGATGGTGATTTCGATAGCGGTATTATCGTGCACGAATATGGCCATGGTATCTCTAACAGGTTAACGGGTGGCCCCGCAACTACCAGCTGCCTGGGCAATGCTGAACAAGGTGGCGAAGGCTGGAGCGATTGGTTTGGCCTGATGATGACCATGAGACCAGGAGATACCCGCGATAAAATCAGAGGTATCGGTACATACGCATCGGCACAGCCAACTACAGGCAGAGGTATTCGCCCGGCTCCGTACAGCACAGATTTTGCAGTAAACAATTATACTTACGGCGCCACTAACAACACAGCGCTTGCTGCACCACATGGTGTTGGCTTTGTATGGGCCACAGCTCTTTGGGAAGTAACCTGGGACCTGATTGATAAGTATGGCTTTGACGCAGACCTGTACAATGGCAAAGGTGGTAACAACATGGCTATGCAACTGGTTATAGATGGCCTTAAAATGCAACCATGCAGACCCGGCTTTGTAGACGCCCGTAATGCCATATTGTTAGCTGACCGCCAGAATAACGAGGGTGCTAATCAGGAACTTATCTGGAAAGCGTTTGCCAGAAGAGGCTTAGGTTTTAGTGCATCGCAGGGGGCAAATACCAGCAGAACCGACCAGGTAGAGGCCTTTGATTTACCTTCTGCTTATGCCTGTACAACCCCGCTTACAGTTACTGCGGTGCAGTCTTCTTCAGTTTATACAGGTGGCATTGCTACAAATCTATACTTAGGGTATGGCCCTCAGAGTGTGATGCTGCAAGCAGGCGGCGATGCAACCAACGCATATAGCTGGAGCCCTGCAACAGGTTTAAGCGATGCAGCCATTGCTAACCCGGTATTTACACCAACTGCTGCCGGCACTTATACTTTCACGGTTACAGCCGAGAATGCCGATAATTGTATCAAGACTAAAACCATTACTATAAATGTGGTAGATGTGCGTTGCGGGCCTAAAAACAATAAAGTGCTGGTTTGCCACAGAGGAAAAGTACAGTGTATCGATACAAAAGACGTACAATCGCACCTGAGCCATGGTGATAAGCTTGGAGATTGCAATACAGTAAGCGCAACTGCTCTTGCTTCTGAGGTAGCAGCTGAAAAATTGCCATCTACTTCTATCACCAGTTATCCTAACCCATTCAGCGAGAGTACTAACCTGAGCTTTACTGTAAAAGAAAGTGGTTATACTTCCTTAAATGTTTATGACATTACGGGCCGTGTTGTAGCTACTCTGTTTGATGGCGATGCTACCCCTGGAGTTACCTATACCAAGGTGTTTAAGACAAATAAATTAAGCGGCGGCATTTACATTTACAGGCTCGTAAACGGGAAATCTGTTCAGTCAGGCTCTCTGATGGTTACGAAGTAAATAGAAATTGTAGGTTATATAAAAGAACCGGCCTGAAATGGGCCGGTTCTTTTGTTTTAATGCCGGTTAAGTATGAAATATTAAACCGGAGCCTTCAATAAACCCAGGCAAGTATAACAGCAGAATTTTTACATCTGATTATTATACTCAAGTATAGAAATTCGTAACTTTTGTTAATGTTACGACACACGGGCCATCGCAGAAATTTTAAGCACAATATCAGGTTGGCGGCACTGCTTTGCCTGACGGCAGGCTTTGTGAATATTGCCGGCCTGCTTGCCTTTGCTGTACTTACAACTAATGTTACAGGCCATATTGCTTATTTTGCCGATAGCCTCTCGCAGGCCGATTTCCGGCTGGCTCGCATTATTGGCCTCTGGATGTTTTTGTTTCTGTTAGGAGCTTTTGCATCGAGCTTTATCATAAACAGGGTAGGGCGCAACCAGACATTTGCTTATACTTTGCCTATTCTGATAGAGATTGGTGTGCTGAGTTTGAATGCCATTTATGGCAAACGATATAGTGGGAGTGTGCCGGAGCAGGAAATTTATGCTGGTAGCCTGCTTTTCGCGATGGGCCTTCAAAATGCCATGGTATCGATGATCTCAGGCTCGGTGGTACGTACTACTCACTTAACTGGTATTTTTACAGACCTGGGAATAGACCTGGCAGCTGCCACTTTGCCGGCTTCCGTGCACAAGCCCGGGCTTCAGCAAAGAATTACGCTCCGCCTGGTTATTATTTTCATGTTCCTGGCGGGTGCTGTAGCTGGTGGTTATTTGTACCCGCTGCTTTCGTACCACATATTCTTTATCCCGGCCGGCATCCTGGTTGTTGCCATGTTCTACGACATCTCCCGGGTGCATATTCTGAAAGCCCTCCGGCAGTTCCGGCACCGGATAGCTGCTTAAGTTAGGCTTAATTTAATGCAGTAGGTTTTTCTGCGGATGCTCTTACTTTACGGAAGAATAAAAGGTGATACTCCAGCGCATTTCCCCAATACCCCCAGGAGTGTGCTCCCGGGCGCTCTGTGTAATCGTGTGGTACTTTTTCGGCTACCAAACGGCGGTGCAGTTCGCGGTTGTCTTCAATTAAAAAATCGTCTACGCCGCAATCAATCATAAAACTTACACCACTTTGCTTTAGCTGCGGCACCATGTGCACGATAGAGTTTTCCTGAAAGCGTTCCTGATTTTCCTGTTTCGGGCCAAGTACGGCTTCTATACTTTTCAGGAGTTTAGCCCTATCGATGGCGGCAATGTTTACCGAGCCACTCATGCTTCCGGCTGCCAAGTATAGTTCCGGGTGCCGCGCAGCTAAGTATAAGGCGCCATGCCCGCCCATACTTAAGCCCGAAATAAAACGGCCGTTTTTTTCTTTGATGGTTTTATACTTCTTGTCAATATCAGTTACAAGCTCCTGTGTGATAAATGTTTCGTACTGGCTGGCTCTGTCTGTGGGGCTGTTAAAGTACCAGCTGCTGTAGCCACCATCGGGCGTTACAATAATAACCTGGTATTTATCAGCCATAGTTTTAAGCAGGTCTTTTTGCGGCGGTACCTTTAGCCAGTTACTGAAATTGCCGCTGTAGCCATGCAGCAAGTATAAAACCGGGTAAGGGCCGTTCTTTCTCTTTTTATAACCATCTGGTGTAACAATGCCTGCCTTTAAGGTTTTCTGCATGGCAGGGCTGTTAATGACAAGGGTATCTACTTTGGCAGCCTGTGTTGTAAGTATGGTTAAGCTGAAGAGCAGAAGTAAAGTATAAAGTTTCTTTTGCATGGTGCAGGTTAAAAATATAGCTGCTGCAAAGTATGGATTTTGCGGGAGTTGTTGAAGTACAAACTGGGGAAACAGATAAGAAAAAAGGTTTTTGTGTTGTAATGCTGATAAACCGTGCGAGCTGGTAGATATTTACTGCTCTGTTAAAGTATATTTCTTTAGTTCATCCCGGGCTAAACTATACACGTTTAGGTTACCATTTATATGAATGGTTTGTCTGCTGCTGCCTAGCAGTAAACCAATGCTTAGTCCCGGAATTACGCCAAGTACAGCGCCCAGCCTGGCTTTCTCTTCAGCAGAAAATTGAAAAATGCACCATGTTCCACTACCACAAACATCATCGCCTTGGGCATAGCCGATTAAAGCACCTGCTGCTACTCCGCCTGCTGCACCTAGTAATGTGGCATATGTCAGGCTGTTCCGTTTTCTGGATTTTATTTTTTCTATAACAGAAATTGGAATAAGTATAGGCGAGTACTGCGCGGCTACCCTGCCTCTAACCAGGAAAGATTTGTTTACAAACTGAACAGAAGAATCATTGGTTGCCAGAATCATACCTTTTAGTACCCGGCTGCTGTTGTTTAAGTATACCCAGTTATAGTATGTTGCTTTAGAAGAAGGTAAAGCCTGCGCATTTGTGCCAAAAGTTATACTTAGCAGCAAAAGCAGTACCAGCCAGGTTTTCATGAGATAGCAGTTCTCAGCTTATTGGTTAAGAAGTATAAATCAGGTTAAACCATATCTTTGCAATACTTATCCCAAAAACTTAAGAGCATCTTATCTGAGTTGGGTGTAAAGCCATTTCCTCTCCCCGGGGTTGGTGTAAACTCTCCGAATACTGCCCCTTTGTCTGTGGCATAAAAGTCTACCCTCACAAATATTTCATAAGCCTTGCTGAGTTTCTTTGCGGCACTTACCATTTCCTGCAGGCAAGCGGGCGGCTCCTGGTAAGGGGCTAACTCGTATACTCTTCCAATGTCATCTACCACGTTCCAATGCTCATCATAGCTGTTAGATAAACCGCCTTTTGCACTTGTTCTGTTTATAACTGTTATGGCAGCTATGTTACCGTTAAAGGCCCATATTTTATAATCTTTAGGAATTTTATACTCTCCCTGCTCGGACCTTAAAAACTCTTCAACCAGGAATTCCTGGTACGGGTTCTGATCCAGTGCTTCGGCCATAATTTCCTTAAGCTGCCGGTAAGTATAGGTCTGCTGATCCATGTGGTTGAAGTTCTTATCCATCAGGAATACAAGGCTACAGGAAAAACCGATAGTTGGCCTGATCACAAATTGCTCAGGGAGCTTTTCAAAATCCAGTTCGTGCAGGTTTCTGCCTTTCCAATATAATTTCGCGACTTTACAGCCATGCATTTGTGCAAAAAGGCGCGCATTATACTTGTTGCTGAGTTTGCGCTGCCAGTTCACTCCAGTTTTCCATGCCACTAGCGGCGATTCCGGTTGCATGGCTTTATTCCTGATCAGTTCTGCGTCAGGTGAGTTCCAAAAGATATTATGCCGCTTGTAAAGCCGCCTCGAAAATTCTCCGGTTCCTTTTACATCAAGGCCTGTGATTGATTTGCGCGTTGTCCGGATAATATTTTTTAAACTGCTGAAGCATAGCAAAGAAGTTAGTTTGATAATAGCAGACTGTTGATTGAATTGGAAAATACGAATTTATTATTGGTATAGTTTAATTAATTATATAAAATATTAAATTATATGATTGATGCTTATTAAAACAAAAAAGCGCCAGTCCAATTGGACTGACGCTCTCGTTTCAGCTATACTTTAAACTAATCTAATTTATACTTACCGCTCTGTCGGAATCTCCACATCAATGTTATTGAACCTGATCTTGCCATTTTCCAGCACAGCTTCCACTACAGAATCTTTGCTGATAGTGCCAGCCAGAATCTCTTTCGATAACTCATTCAGTACCTGGCGCTGCAGCACACGCTTCAGTGGTCGGGCGCCGAACTGCGGATCGTAACCCTGCTCACCCAGGTAATCCAGCACTTCGTCCGTAGCAATAAGCCTTATTCCGGCTTCGTCCAGGCGGTCCTGGATGTGGCGGAACTGGATGGTAACAATCTTGCGGATATCGCCACGGCTTAGCGGACGGAACATTACCAGCTCATCAATACGGTTCAGGAATTCTGGCCTTACCGATTTCTTCAGCAACTCGAATACTTCTTCTTTGGTGCGCTCAATCACCTCGTCGTGGTTATACTCATCCATCGTCTCAAAATTACTCTGGATAATGTGTGAACCGATGTTCGAAGTCATGATGATGATGGTGTTCTTAAAGTTCACCACACGGCCTTTGCTATCAGTCAGGCGTCCATCGTCGAGCACTTGCAACAAAATGTTAAACACATCCGGGTGCGCTTTTTCTATCTCATCCAGTAACACCACAGAGTATGGCTTACGGCGAACAGCTTCGGTTAACTGGCCACCTTCATCGTAACCCACGTAGCCCGGAGGCGCTCCGATCATACGGCTTACCGCATGGCGTTCCTGGTACTCACTCATATCTATTCGCACCATCGCGTTTTCGTCGTTGAACAGGTAATCGGCGAGCGCTTTGGCAAGTTCGGTTTTACCCACACCAGTTGTACCTAAAAAGATAAATGAACCAATCGGGCGTTTCGGGTCTTGCATACCGGCACGGCTTCTGCGCACCGCATCCGAAATAGCTTCAATAGCTTCTTCCTGACCAGCTACGCGTTTGCCCAGTTCTTCTTCCAGGTGCAGTAACTTCTCGCGGTCAGATTGCAGCATTTTACTTACTGGAACACCTGTCCATTTAGCAACTACTTCGGCTATGTCTTCAGAAGTAACTTCCTCTTTCAGCATCGGGTTTTCGCCCTGCATCTGGTGTACCTGCTCTTGTAGTTTCTTTAACTGCTCCTCCGCTTCCTGGATCTTACCATAACGCAGTTCAGCTACACGGCCATAGTCGCCGCTACGCTCAGCCTGTTCAGCTTCCAGTTTATAGTTCTCTATATTTTCTTTCTCTTTCTGAATGCCCTCGATGATCTGCTTTTCATTCTGCCACTTGGCTTTCAGGTCGTCGCGCTTCGTAGATAGTTCGGCAATCTCTTTCGAAAGTATAGTTTCCTTATCCTTATCATTTTCACGACGGATGGCTTCGCGCTCGATCTCCAGCTGCATAATGCGGCGCTGAATTTCATCCAGCTCCACCGGCAACGAGTCGATCTCAATACGCAGTTTTGCAGCCGCTTCGTCCATCAGGTCAATGGCTTTGTCTGGCAGGAAGCGGTCTGTAATGTAACGGCTCGATAACTCTACTGCAGCTATAATGGCATCGTCTTTAATGCGTACTCCGTGGTGCACTTCATACTTATCCTTAATACCACGAAGTATGGAAATGGCATCCTGCACACTTGGCTCATCCACCATCACCGCCTGGAAACGTCGCTCTAAAGCCTTGTCTTTCTCGATATACTTTTGATATTCTTTGAGGGTAGTGGCACCGATGGCATGAAGTTCGCCACGGGCCAAAGCTGGTTTTAACAGGTTGGCAGCATCCATGGCACTCTCGCCACCCGCACCCGCACCAATCAAAGTATGGATCTCATCGATGAAAAGTACGATATCGCCTTCAGCATCCACCACTTCTTTAATCACCGCTTTCAGACGCTCTTCGAACTCGCCTTTATACTTGGCACCTGCCACCAGTAAGCCCATGTCCAGGCTCATCAGGGTTTTATTTTTCAGGTTCTCCGGCACGTCGCCAGATACTATTCGCTGCGCCAGACCTTCTACAATCGCGGTTTTACCAACACCAGGTTCACCCAGCAGCACCGGGTTGTTCTTGGTGCGGCGGCTCAGGATCTGCAGTACTCTGCGGATCTCTTCATCGCGACCAATAACTGGGTCAATCTTACCGCTGCGAGCCATTTCATTCAGGTCGCGGGCATAACGCTTTAGTGAGTTATACTTGGCTTCGGCATTCTGGTCAGTTACCTTGGCACCACCACGAAGTTCTTTTATCGCTTTCTTAAGGTCTTTCTCATTAAAGCCAACATCCTTCATCAGACCCGCCACACGATCACGGCCAGCTAGAATACCCAGCAGCATATGCTCGATGGCCACATATTCATCGCCAAATTCTTTCAGGTAAGAAGTAGCTTTTTGTAGGGCTGCATTTGCATCGTTTGCCAGGTACGGACTGCCGCCACTAACTTTCGGGTAACCTGCTACAATCTCATCGAGTTTGGTATGCAGGATATTTCCGTTGATATTCAGTTTCTGGAGCAGGAAGTTGGTTACGTTCTCGTCTGTCTCCAGTATTGCTTTCAAAATGTGCCCGGTTTCGATAGCCTGTTGTTGAAAGCCGCCTGCTATCTCGGTCGCCTTTTGTATGGCTTCCTGGGCTTTGATGGTATAGTTATTAAAGTTCATATCGCTTCGCCTGTTTTCCTATAGTTTTAAATTCTACGAGACCTACAGCAAAGGGTAAACCATTGGTGTTTTATGGTGATTTTTATGTAATTATGGCAGGCTTTAATTAGGATTTTTATAGATAATCGGCCAAATTGTCTGAAAGTTTGCGATGACCTCACAGCGTCTTGCAGACCTGTGAGTGTCTTGTCCGTTACGAAACAGGCTACTTGCTCAGACACTCACAGGTTTGTTAAATACTGTGAGGTCTTGGGAGCTAGTACTATAAATCATCTTCTTCTATTAGTGGAGCTATACTACTGAAATCTGCTGCATTTTCTTCGTGAAACTTTCTATACCAGTCTCTACTGCTGAACCATTTTAGCACATCATCGCGGTGTAGCAATGTTTTGCTTTTTGATAAAATACTGTGATAAGATGAATATGGCCAGTCGCTAAAGTTATCAATCAAACCGTGGTGCTGGGGATTAAAGTGGATATAATAGATCAACCTTGTAAAGTATAGTTCTGAAGTTATTTCTTTACGTCTAAAACGTTCCTGAAACAAGCTACCTGTTCGGTTATACCTTTTATTGATTGCTTTGGTGTAAGCATTAAATAAATGTGAGAATTGGCGTTGTAGCTTATTCCTTATAATTTGAGTTGTGTCTTCTTTCTGCAAATCTATTTGTGCCTCAGGCTTAACCTGAATTAGAAAATGAATATGATTTGGGAGTAAGCAGTAAGCATAAGTGTTGGCATAAGGAGAAATGTACTTTCGGAAAAGCTGTAGAAAATGGAAATAATTTGCCTCGTCTTTAAATATACTCTCTTTGTTATTGCCCCGTGTGTAAACGTGGTAAAATTTATCCGGCTCTAAAAATACTGTTTGCTGCATGTTTGCCTATACGGAAACAGTTGCTCAAACGACCTCACAGTGTTTACAAACCTGTGAGTGTCTGAGCAAGTAGCCTGTTTCGTAACGGACAAGACACTCACAGGTCTGCAAGACGCTGTGAGGTCATCGCTACTTCACCTCACTCTTAAACACCGCTGCATAATGGTCTGCTAATCTTGTGGGTTCGGGAAGTTTATACTTGGTGGTGCAGGCCATGGCTATACTTGTGGCAGATTCCAGGTCCATGAGGTGGCCGGGGGAAACGAACACGGGCTTTACATTATCTTTGGTTCGGAGCACGTTGGCGATGATTTCGTCTTTATAAATTAATGGGGAAACAGAGCCTTTGGTAACAGCAGGTTCTTTATACTTACCTACCAGCACTTTTTTAGCTACGCCCATGGTGGGTTTGTTCAGGTGAAGACCCAAATGTGTGGCTATGCCTAACCGGCGCGGGTGCGAAATGCCATGGCCATCAACCATGATCAGGTCTGGTTTCTGTTGCAGTTTCTCGTAGGCTTTTAGCAGGTTGGGTGCTTCGCGGAAGGCCAGGAAACCGGGAATGTATGGTAACTCCACTGAACCGACATGCCATACTTTTTCCAGCACTTCAAGGTTTGGGTAGGAGAGAAGTATAAAAGCCGAAAGTATCTGGTCTTCGCCAATAAAAGAGGAATCACAGCCGGCAATCAGTTTCAGGTCAAAGTCGGGCTTCTGGATGATGATACGTTCCTGCATCTCGCGCTGCTGTTCGGTAAGTCGGGCAAGTATAGCCGGGTCTGGCGCAGGATAATCAAATCGTCGGTAGTAAGCCATAGTATAATTTTGAATGAGTGAATAACTGAATTTTGGATAAACCTTTCTTCAGTTTCACATCATACGCAGTTTGCATTCAATCATTCGAAATTCAGTTATTCAAAATTAACCTAAGCGCTGCAGGGGTAAATGAGTTTTGTGAACAGCAGGCGCCAGTGGCCATCTATATATCCGAAATGAAACTCGAATGAAGTAGCGGTGTGCAATACAGATTTCTGCACAAGTGGTAAGGTAGATTTTATACTTTCAATTTCAGCTTCTGAAAGGCTGGCGTAATCCCAGTAGCCGGTTTTTGGGAATTTGCCGGGGCCGGATACAAAACAGCCATCTTTCGAAAAGCCCGACGTTTTCTTGTCGTAATCCATATCAGCGCAGTCGAAGGTTGGCCATACTTCCTCCTTCAGATCACAGGCTTTTACCTCTTCACGCACTGTAAAAAAAGAGCGGTCCTGGTACTCGCGTTTAAAATCAGTGATGCTGGTAACGTGCGTCATCTTTGGTAAAGCGCCCGGTTGTTCAATTACCCACAAGCCATACTTCGGATGAATGAATTGGTTTATAGTTGCAGTATCAGCAGCTTGTAAGGCCGTAAAGAACTGTTTGAAACTAATAACAAAAGCCAGAGTATCGGGAGTCGCAGATTTCTGGCGCAAGGGTTCTTCCTGCACTGCCTCCAGCGAGTCTGTACTTTTATCAGGCTGAGTTTTATCTGTAATTTTAGTGTCTGTGTTACAGCTTGTTATAGTTAGCCAGAGCACACTGCACCACCAAAGTTTTTGCATAGTTATTAAACTTTATCAGGAGTACGTAAAGCGCTGAATTAGAGTCGTGAACGCATTAACTCTGCCATAGCGGGGGCGTACAAAATAGATAGGCCTTTTGTAACCAGACTGCACACTTAAACTATAAAACTATGGCAAACTATACTTTTAACGATACGGTACAAATTAATATACATAATGTCGCGCTAACCGGAGATCTGATTGTGCCGGAAGGTGCGAAAGGGTTGGTGGTTTTCTCGCATGGCAGTGGCAGCAGCCGGCTAAGTAAACGCAACCGGTTTGTGGCCGAACACCTGCAACAGGCTGGTTTTGCCACCTTGCTTTTCGACCTGCTTACGCCTGAAGAAGACCAGGACCCGGCAAAACGTTTTGATATACCGCTGATTACCCAACGCCTGGTAGATACCGCTTACTGGATACAGGAAAACCTGCTGATAAATGAGCTGAACATTGGCTTTTTTGGGGCCAGTACAGGAGCGGCGTCTGCATTGGGGGCTGCGGCTGCACTTGGCGATGATATTATAAAAGCTGTAGTAAGCCGTGGCGGAAGACCTGACCTGGCAGATGAAGTACTGCCCCAGGTAAAGGCGCCAACTTTGCTTATAGTTGGCGGCAACGACGAACCGGTTATCGGGATGAACCAACAAGCCTATGACAGGATGGAATGTGAAAAGGAAATGGAAATTGTGCCTGGTGCAACCCACCTCTTCGAAGAGCCCGGCACCCTGGAAAAAGTAGCTGAGTTAGCCACCGATTGGTTTAAAAAATACCTTTAACTATGGTTTGATTTGCTACAAGGTAACTACAGTTTATTTATCTTCTGAATCTTAACGCTTGTGTATGCACATGATTCGTAACCGCGAGGAAGGCGCCCTGCTGCTGGCCAACAGGCTGGAAAAGTATAAAGGTCAGGATGGCGTTGTGTTAGCCATACCGCGTGGCGGAGTTCCGATAGGTGCAATCATCGCTAAAAGTTTGGGAATGCCTTTAGAGGTTATACTTTCAAAAAAGATAGGCCATCCTTCCAATCCCGAGTTTGCCATTGGTTCGGTTAGCCTGGATAGCATGCAGATCAATGAGCAAATAAATGTACCGCAAGCGTATATTCAGGCCGAAACAGAGCGCATCCGTAAATTGCTCCGCGAAAAGTATAAGCTCTTTATGGGCAACCGCGCACCGCAGCCTCTGAAAGACCGCATAGTTATACTTGTGGATGACGGCATTGCCACAGGAAATACGCTGATCGCCACCATTAATCTTGTAAAAAAACAACAGCCCAAGAAGATAGTAGTAGCTGTGCCGGTTGCCCCGCCATCGGCAGTGGAGCATATTGGTGCTATGGTTGATGATATGATTTGCCTGCTCGCCCCACCAGATTTTTATGCCGTAGGCCAGTTTTACCAGGAATTTTACCAGGTCAGTGATGAAGAAGTGATTGACCTGCTGCAAAATCAATAAAGCACGAGAATAAGTATAAATTTCGGGGTAAGTATAATTGCTTAGGCTATTTCAGAGGATTTCTCTATACTTCCTGCAAGTATAAATTTCCCGTTTCTTGCCGGTTTCAGGCACAGTTGTCAGTCTTATACTTTTCTTCATCAGGTCAGCTATCACAGCTTGATGGTTTCAGGGTAAATTATAGGTGCTTAATTAACTTTTTACCTGCAGTAATTCTGAGCTGGTATATTGGCTGACCTTTATCAAAAAGTCTGTTATATTTGCTACCCGATCCAGCCGTTAGTTGCAAGGGAGAAGCCTGGCTATTCAGAAGAAAATGCCTCTTAGCTGCTGGTAGTATAAATTAAACTTTGAAATAACATGACGACAAAAGCATCGAAAATTATTTATACCATTACCGATGAGGCGCCGGCCTTGGCTACGCGTTCTTTCTTGCCTATAGTTCAGGCTTTTACCAAAGCCGCTGATATTGAAGTAGAAACAAGAGATATTTCCCTGGCGGGCCGTATCATTGCAGCTTTCCCGGAGAACCTGACAGCAGAGCAGAAGCAGAACGACGACCTGGCTTACCTGGGCGATCTGGCTAAAACGCCTGAGGCTAACATCATCAAATTGCCAAACATCAGTGCTTCTATTCCGCAGCTTACAGAGGCGATTAAAGAGCTTCAGTTGCAGGGCTACAACATCCCGGATTACCCATCTGACCCTAAAAACGATGCTGAGAAGGATGCAAAGGCACGTTATGCGAAGATTTTAGGTAGTGCGGTAAACCCTGTATTGCGTGAAGGTAACTCTGACCGTCGTGTGGCGGATGCTGTGAAGCAGTACGCTAAGAAACACCCGCACTCGATGGGCAAATGGTCTGCTGACTCTAAAACACACGTAGCGCACATGACCGGCGGCGACTTTTATGGCAGCGAGCAGTCTGTTATAGTTGATAACGCAACCGAAGTACGCATCGAGTTTGTAGGCGCGAACGGCGAAACCAAAGTGCTGAAAGACAAAATTGCCCTGAAGGCCGGCGAAGTGATGGACTCATCTGTGATGAGCAAAAACGCGCTTCGTTCTTTCCTGGAAAAGGAAATTGCTGAGGCAAAAGAGCAAGGTATACTTTTATCGCTGCACCTGAAGGCGACCATGATGAAGGTGTCTGACCCTATTATGTTTGGCCACGCGGTAACCGTTTTCTTTAAAGATACTTTCGCTAAACACGCTGCTACATTCAAAGAAATTGGCGTTGACCCAAACAACGGTTTAGGCGATGTTTACGCTAAGATACAGAACCTGCCAGCTGAGAAGCGTGCTGAAATTGAAGCTGACCTGAAAGCGGAGATGGCGCAGCGCCCAGAACTGGCGATGGTGAACTCTGATAAAGGCATTACCAATCTGCACGTGCCAAGCGATGTGATCATTGACGCGTCTATGCCGGCGGCTATCCGTTCGTCTGGCCAGATGTGGGGACCGGATGGCAAACTGCATGATACAAAAGCAATCATCCCGGACCGTTCTTATGCGGGTATCTACCAGGAAGTGATCCAGTTCAACAAAGAGAACGGCGCTTTCGACCCGACAACCATGGGTACAGTTCCGAACATTGGTTTGATGGCACAGAAGGCGGAAGAGTATGGCTCGCACGACAAAACTTTCCAGATGGAAGCTGCTGGTGCTGTTCGTGTAGTTGATGCGAACGGTAACACGCTGATGGAGCAGAAAGTTGAGGAAGGCGATATCTTCAGAGCTTGCCAGACCAAAGACCTGCCTATTCAGGACTGGGTGAAACTGGCGGTAACAAGAGCTAGAATTACTAACACTCCTGCTATTTTCTGGCTTGATCCGCAGCGTGCACACGATGCGAACCTGATCAAGAAAGTAGAGAAATACCTGCAAGACCACGACACCAACGGTCTTGAGATCAAGATCATGTCTCCGGTGGAGGCTATCCGTTACACTTGCGAGCGTGCCAAAGCTGGTAAAGACACTATCTCTGTAACCGGTAACGTACTACGCGATTACCTGACTGACCTGTTCCCGATCCTGGAGCTGGGCACAAGCGCTAAAATGCTTTCTATCGTTCCGTTGCTGGATGGTGGTGGCTTGTTCGAAACTGGTGCCGGTGGATCTGCGCCGAAGCACGTGGAGCAGTTTATCGAAGAAAACTACCTGCGTTGGGATTCGCTTGGTGAGTTCTTAGCATTAGCTGTATCTCTGGAAGATCTGGCTTACAAAACCAAGAACGAAAAGGCTGAAGTACTGGCAGAAGCCCTGAACAAAGCCAATGCTGAGTTCCTGGAGAAAGATAAGTCGCCGGCACGTAAAGTTGGAGGCATCGACAACCGTGGCAGCCACTTCTACCTGGCTATGTACTGGGCACAGGCACTTGCCGAGCAAACCAAGAACCAGGAGCTGAAAGACCGCTTCGCTGGCTTAGCAAAAGCACTAACCGACAACGAGCAGAAGATCGTGGACGAGCAGATCGCAGCACAAGGCAAACCAATTGACATCGGCGGTTACTACCACCCGAACGAAGAGAAAACCAGCAAAGCCATGCGCCCAAGCGAAACGCTGAATGCTGCTTTAGCTAATTTCTAATCAGAAGTGTAAAGTATAAAAAAGGCTGCCCGAGAGATCGGGCAGCCTTTTTTGTTTTTAATTAATTAAAAGCATCTATACTTCCAACTATAGTTTTTTGCCCTGCTGGCGCGAGCTTGCAGCTCGTGCCTTTTCCTTGCCATACAGCTAGAATGAGTAAAGTACGAGCTGCAAGCTCGCACTAGCAGTAGTAAAACAAAAAGCGGCAGCCATACTTTGGCTGCCGCTTTTATTTTTGTCTACAGTCTAAAGTCTAAACTAGTACCCAAAAATCTCTTCCAGCTTTAACTGCTTCACCTTGCCATACTTCTCCAGTTCCTTGAAATTCAACCGGTCTTTAGAACCGATCACAAGTATAGCCTGTGGTTGGGATTTGATATACTTCTGCTGGAACTCCTTCATCTGGTCGAAAGTCATGCTATTGGCGCTTTTGTACACATCTTCGCGGATGTCGTGCTCAATGCCCAGGCGTTTGGCGCGCTCATAGTCGAACAGGATAGCCGACTTGGTGATACGCTCTGATGAAATGCTGTTTCTCAGGGAAGCTTTCGCGTTCTCGAAGTTAGCATCGGCCAGTGGCATGTTGTTCAGTAATTCCTGCATACCTACCATAGCTTCTGGCAGCTTATCAGCCTGCGCCCCAATGTACGACTGCAGGTAGTTAGAGCGGTTCTTTTTGCTGGCAGGGCTGTAGAACGAGTAAGTAGAATAAGCCAATGCCTTCGACTCGCGCAGCTCCTGGAATACAATGCCGCCCATATACTCGTTGTACATTCTTACTACAGGTACAATATCCGCGCTGTAAGGCACAGACTTGCTCAGGAATAACAGTTCTGCCTGTACCATGTCATAATCAGCCCAGTATACAGTTGGTGTTTTAATATCCAGCTCAGCATATACTTTCTCGGCAGGCACTGGCTTCAGTTTGGCAGGCACGTTGTGTCCGGCATTCAGGGAAGCTACCAGTTTATCAGTTTCACGTGGACCATAGTATAACACGCGGTGTTCGTATGTTGGTATGCTCTTAATAATGTTTACCAATTCCTGCGGCTTCACTGCCTTCAGTTGTTTCTCTGACAGTATCGTTGTGAACGGATTTTTAGCCCCATACTTGGCGTAGTTTACCATGGCCTGGTTCAGTATCACGCTCTTGTTTTTCTTGGCGTCGCTGCGGGCTTTCAAAGTACCAGCTACCATGTTATTCAGGGCTTCCTGATCAGGTTTAGGGTTCTGCAACAGGCTTTCGAACAGAGCAAGACCTTTCTCGAAGTTCTCATCCAAACCGGTCAGGCTTACATACACCTGATCGCCGGAAGAGAAAACGTTGAACGAAGTGCCCAGCTTGTAGAATTCTTTCTTCAGCTCTTCCGCGGTATACTTGTCGTTGCCCAGGTACTTCAGGTAATTAACAGCCATACCCAGTTTAGGGTCGTTGTTGGTGCCCATGTCCAGGATGTAGTATAGCTGGAAAAGGCCATTTTCGCTGTTCTTAGTATAAAGCAGCGGAATGTTATTCTTCAGCTTCGATTCCTTAATGTCTTCTTTATAGTTTACGAATACCGGCTGCAGGGCAGGAGCTTCTTTGGCCATAAACGCCTTGTAGTAAGCCGACTGCACATCGCGGTTAACAGCAACTGGCGTGATGGCTGGTTTCTCCACTTTTTGTGCGTTCGGGTCTTTGCCGGTGCGCTTGTATACCAGTACGTAGTTGTTGTTCAGGTACTTATTGGCAACATCCACTACTTCCTGCTTCGTTATCTTGGCAAATTCATTCGGGCGGTTTACATAGTCTTTCCAGTCCATGCCGTAGATAAAGGCACTTACGAAAGCATCGGCGCGGTTGCTGTTGTCTTCGTAAGATTCCATTAAACCAATCTTGTTGTTGTTTACGATGGCCGGAATCACCCAATCTTCAAACTTGCCCTGCTTTACCAGTTCAATTTGTGCCAGCACCATATCTTTTACCTGGTCTAATGTCTGGCCCTGACGTGGCGCTCCACCTACCCTGAACGTAGAGTAGTCCTTCATTTGTGTATCGTAAGCATAGGCCTGCAATACCTTCTGCTGCTGGTTAAGATTAAGGTCTATTAAGCCAGCCTGGCCGTTGTAAAGTATACCGCTGATCATTTGCAGCACCAGCGCATCGCGTGTGTTGATGCCTGGGAAACGATACGAAACAGACACGTTCTCAGCATCTGGCCCCAGTACTTCTTTCACGATTGGCTTCTGAATTGGCTGCTCCTGCGCTACTTTAAACTCAGGTAATGGCTTCTTCTCTAACTTGCCAAACTCAGCGTCTATCAAACGGATGGTCTGGTCAAAATCGATATCACCGCTCATGGCAATGGCCATGTTGTTCGGAACGTAATAGGTGCTATAGTACTTTTTTATCTCCGTGATAGACGGGTTCTTCAGGTGCTCGATTGTACCGATAGTGGTTTGCGTACCGTACTGGTGCGTCGGGAACAGGGCTGTATTGATAACTTCGGCTACTTTGCGGCCGTCGCTGTCTAAAGTACGGTTCTTCTCTTCGTAAACTGCTTCCAGCTCGGTATGGAAAATACGCGGCACCATATCACGGAAACGGTCAGCTTCCAGGGCTACCCATCGTTCCAGTTGGTTAGTAGGGATATCGTTTACATATACTGTCTGGTCTACCCAGGTATAGGCGTTGGTTCCTTTAGCACCGATGGCTCCCAGAATCTTGTCATACTCATTGGCAACGGCAAATTTGGCAGCTACACCTGAAACTGAGTCAATCTGGTGGTAAATCTTCTTGCGGGCTGCATCGTCTTTCGTAGCTCTGTACTTTTCGTAAAGTGCTTCTATTTTATCCAGCTCTACTTTTTCTTTCGCCCAGTCCTGCGTACCCAGCTCCGAAGTGCCTTTAAACACCATGTGCTCCAGGTAATGCGCCAGGCCGGTTGCATTGGCCGGGTCGTTTTTGCTGCCAGCGCGAACGGCAATGTATGTCTGAATGCGTGGGGCATCTTCGTAATCCGTCAGGTATACTTTCAGGCCATTGTCTAAAGTATAAACGCGGGCATTGAGCGGGTCGCCGGCCACGGTTTCATACTTGTACTCCTTCTGTTTCTGAACAGAGGAGGCCGCGGTGTCTGTTGCAGACTGCGACTGATATGCTTCGTTTTTGCATTGCGTGAACGTGAAAGCAAACGCAACCAAAAACAACGATAATCCTTTTTTCACGGGCATAGTTGTTTTAGGATGGAACTAGAACTATACAAATATAAAATTTATACTTGATTAGAAATCAGTGTCTAAGCCAAGACGCTGTTTCATATCGACGATTACCGGATATTTCTCTGCCAAATAGTTAAACTTATCCTGCGAAGTATAAAGTTTGCGCTCATCCTGCTGTAATTCCATTACTTCGGCGCGCAGTTTTATACTTCGGTTGCCCACACGCTCTTTTAACTCGGCAAGCAGCGCCGGGCGCACGTTATTAAACTGATCTATCAGAACAGGGTTTTCTACGTGCAGTAAAAGTTCGTTCTGGTCGCTGATGTGGTAGGCACGATTGAGCAAAGTATACTCCATCATGTTCTCTGTTTTCTTGCGGCGCAGAATATCAAACCAAACCGTTTTCAGCTTTGCCTGGTCTACAGGTACAAGCGTGCCATAGTTTGCTTCCTCTTCCTCTTCGGCTACCAGTGAAGTAGCTGCAGATGCCTGTGCCTGGTTCTGCAGGTCTTTCATGCTAGGCAGTTTGCTTAGCTTTTTCTGAGGCGGAACCGGCGTGCTTGGGCGCTGGGCAGGTGCGCTGGCCTGCGGAGGAGCCAGATGCGCATCCGGGGTTACCTGCTGTGGCTTAGGCGGCTGTTGCAAACTCTCTGATGGCACAGAACCAGTTACAGGTTGCTGTAAACCTGCCGATGGTATGGTCTGGCTTTGCTGCTGCATACTTGCCGATGGCACTGTTCCTGGGCTCAGTGGCTGTAGTTGTGCAGCGGGTATGGCACCTGTTGGGGTGGTAGGGGCTGGTGCCGGCGCCGCTACCTTAGCTTTTTTTGGCTCAAAACCTTCCTGTGCAAAACTAAGTGCAGCGTTTAGGTGTGCCATCTTCATGAGGCAAAGCTCTACATGCAGGCGCTGATTTTTGCTGCTCTTGTAGTGCATGTCGCAGGTGCTTACCAGGTTAAGGCCCGATAGCAGAAAAGATACCGAAGCTCTTACAGACTGATCTGCATACTTTGCTTTGATGTTGTCTGATACCTCCAGTAACTGTATAGTTGCCTGGTCTTTGCAAACCAAAAGGCTGCGGAAGTGCTCGCCTATACCTACCAAGAAGTTATGCGCATCAAAACCATTCTTCAGGATCTCATCAAACAAAAGCAATGAGCCCGACAGGTTCTGATTCAGCAGGTCGTCGGTTAAGCGGAAGTAATAATCATAGTCCAGTATGTGCAGGTTCTCTACGGTAGCTTTGTAAGTAACATTGCTGCCCGAGAAAGTTACCATCTGGTCGAAAATAGAAAGGGCATCGCGCAGGGCGCCGTCTGCTTTCTGCGAGATCAGGTGCAGGGCATCCGGTTCGGCCTGTATGCTTTCCTTCTGAGCTATACTTCCCAAATGGCGTACCATGTCATCAATCCTGATCCGGTTAAAATCAAAGATCTGGCAACGCGAAAGTATAGTCGGGATGATCTTGTGGCGCTCGGTGGTAGCAAGTATAAATATGGCATAGGAAGGCGGCTCTTCCAGGGTCTTCAGGAATGCGTTGAAAGCCTGGTTCGAGAGCATGTGCACCTCATCTATGATGTAGATTTTATACTTCCCGCTTTGTGGCGCATAGCGTACCTGCTCTACCAGGTTTCTTATATCCTCCACAGAGTTGTTTGATGCCGCATCGAGCTCATGAATGTTGAACGAGCTGTTGCTGTTAAAGCTTCGGCAGGATTCGCACTCGTTACAGGCTTCGGTTTCCGGGGTTATATTCTGGCAGTTAATGGTTTTTGCCAGGATACGTGCGCAGGTGGTTTTACCTACACCACGTGGCCCGCAAAAAAGGAATGCCTGCGCCAGATGGTGGCTGCTGATGGCGTTTTTAAGGGTGTTGGTTATATGGTGCTGCCCCACCACGCTATCGAACGTGGCCGGACGGTATTTACGCGCTGATACTACAAAATTTTCCATTACTACAAAGATAATCAATCTGAAGCTCAGATGGGAGCGGTATTTTTACAGTAGTTTTCCATAGAGTTATCCACGCCCGGTGCTCCGTTTATAGCTTAACATTTGCAAAAAGCCAATCGTTTTAAGTTGCTGCTGCCTGAAAGCCGGTAGCGTTACTTTATAAGCGTTTTGGTAGCTCCTTATTATTGGATTTACAGGGTTTAAGCCGACTGCGTTTAGCCACAGGCTTTAATCGGCTGAGGTTTGAAAGTTACTAACCTGCGATTTTATTCCTGTTTTAAGAGCTATTGAAAGAATTATATTTGGATGCTGAACTTTATGCTTTAGGCATAAGTTCTGGCAGCTATTGTTATACTTCTAAAGCACCTGGCATGAAAACATACCTTAGCACTTACTTAAAGCTTCTGCTGTTATTTTGTTTCCTGATAAGGGTGGATTTTGTCTCTGGCCAGGAAAAGTATAGAGCGAAAGAAAAAAACAATAAAGCGGCTGTACTTAGGAACGATGATACTCTGGCATTGGCGGATAATGCAGCTTCCAATCAGTATTTGGCCAATCTGCCCCAAAGCGATACTTCAACAGAAGGTAAAACAGGAAATAAAAGCACTGCTACAAGTGACGTAACGAAGGCCAAAAGTCAATCTAAATCTGATAATAACCTGACCAGGTCTTTTACTTTAGGTGCTGAAACAGAATTTGAAAGATTAACGCTTAAAGCGTTGCCAAAGGCATTTAGTTCTAAAACATACTTAAGCTTTGCGTTGCGCCACGACGGGAACTATAAACTGGAAATTCTGGATAGGAATGGTGCTTTTGTTACTGTGCTGGCCGAAGGTGCCGGACAAACCAATGAAAAATTTGCATTCCTGTTTAAGAAAGGACGATTCCCGGCAGGCGCCTACATAGGCAGGTTGATTACAGCGGAGGAAGTAACTTCTGTTCGTTTTATTTTAGAGTAACGAGGCCATTTAAAGTATAATTTATACTTACCTCACAGCCTCATAACCATTCACGATTCCTTTTTTAGAGAGTACCAGTTGCCATAGTTGGTTGCGGCGCGCCCTGAACGAACCAGCGCTGGAAAGCAGGTAATATTTCCACATTCGGTAAAATCGCTCGCCATATTCGCCCTGTAGCTGCTCCCAGTTGCTGTTAAAATTATTAAACCAGGCCATTAAAGTTGGGTCGTAGTAAGATCCGAAGTTGTGCCAGTCCTCTACAATAAAAATGTGCTCCATGGCACCGCCCAGTTGTTTTATAGAAGGTATAAGGCAATTCGGGAAAATGTAGGTATTGGTAAACGGGTCGGCGGATGTTTGGGAAAAGTTGTGGCCAATGGTATGTAGCAGAAACAGCCCATCATCTTTCAGACAGCGTGAAGCGGTTTGCATAAAGGTTCTGTGGTTGCGGTAACCTACGTGTTCAAACATTCCCACTGATACAACCTGGTCAAATGGCTCGTTCACGTCGCGGTAATCCTGCAGGCGAATTTCTATGGGCAGGCCTTTGCATATTTCGCGGGCCAGCGCTGCCTGCTCTCGCGATACGGTTATGCCTACTACTTCTGCGCCGTACTTTTCGGCAGCATATTTGGCAAAACTGCCCCAGCCACAGCCAATATCCAACACGCGCTGGCCGGGTTGCAAGTATAGTTTCCGGCAGATAAGGTCGAGTTTGTTTTCCTGGGCCTGGTCCAGAGTATCAGCATTTTTCCAGTAGCCGCAACTATAGGTCATGCGCTTGTCGAGCATCAGTTGGTATAGTTTATTACCTATGTCGTAATGGCGTTGGGCGTTGCGGGCGGCCTTGCCTTTGGCCTGCATGTTCAGCAGTTTAGCCAGCAATACCTGTAACACCGATCGCCAGCCAAGCTTTGCTTTTTTATACAGATCAGCCCGCAAAACTTTAAAAACAAACTGGTCTATACTTGCGCAATCCCACCAGCCATCCATGTAAGATTCGCCCAGACCCAGAGTTCCTTCGGTAAGTATGCGCTTGTAAAACCGCTCGTCATGTACCTGCAAATCCCACGCATCAGGGCCGTTTATCTTAACATCTGCTGTGGCTAAAATACCGGCTACCTGCTGCTTTAGAGTTGGAGCGCTCATGATCCTTTATTAAGTATAAAATACTGTTTTACACTAGTATAGGTATGAACGCGGGTGAAGTATAATAGTTGAAATACAGTTATGTTCTGCTGTAAACTATAACTGAAAAATTGATGATAAACTGGTTTTTAGATGGTATAAAGCGTGGCAACAATAACCACAAGTCCACTAAGCAGCATCAGGAAAGTATAGGCAACTGCCAGCATGAAAAATTTATAGACAGTAAGCCAGCGAGAGCCTTTGTACGTGTTTCGCATAGACCGGTAGATGTACCAGATTATTACTATAAGGCCAAACAGCATTATCCAGTCGTCAAGGAAAGGTAAAATCCAGCCTAAAATAATAAGTATAGACCCAAAGAGGAAAAGGAACGAATGCACATGTATGGAATAAATCAGGTGCTCGACATAAAATTTCTTTGACCGGAAGTTTACCAACTTTAGAATGAGGGCAAACAATGGCAGCAAAATGAACATCATTTTTGGCAAATGGCTTGTCAGCTTATTCATGAAAAGCTGCTGGCTCGTGTCATCTTCCATCAGATTTTTTACTTTATCCTTCAACGACTGTGGTAAAGACGTTTTATCAATTAACGTAAATGTGTTTCCTGCTTTGTCAGCCTTGGTTGTTGCAGGCTTCGACGCAAACTCCTTGTTTTGGTTATTGGCGCTGTCTGTAGTTTCCCGGGCTTTATTTATTAGTGTATAAGTATGATTTCCTGCTTTTTCAGATACTACATTGCTTATAATAGCTTTTGCCTCTTCGGCATCCGCTTTTGATATCGTGTTTTCTTCTGTGGCTTTCTCTTTCAGTATATCCTTTTTGTTGCTGTTAGAGTTGGCCGTGAACAAGAAAAAGAAAACAATGCTGATAGAAATATACATGCTGATCGGGTTGAGATGCGAGGCGCGTTTGCCCGCAAAATACTCCTTCGTCAGGTAACCCGGCTTTGTTAAAAGCGGCACGATGCTGTTAAAAAACTTCGACTCGAAATGGAAGTAATGGCCTACACTGTGCATTAACAGGTGCAGGAAATTCTCATGTAATTCCAGGTTTTCCTGGCCACAGTTTGGGCAAAATTTATCGGCAACGGTGGTGCCGCAATTCAGGCAGGTTTTATCAGAGCGATAATGTTTTTTCATAGTAGGCTAAGTATAACGGGCCTAAATGTAAGCATTCCGATAAATTGATGCGCGTTATGGCTAAATAAATATTCAATTAAGCCTATGTTTCTGCTTTTCTAAGAATAAGCACTTAGAGAAATGTACGAAAACCGGGCTGTAATAGCGGGAAGCATTTTTTTATGGTGAAATTTGGGGTAGTATAAACGCAAAAAAACCATGACCAGCTTCTGAATTGGCTGGCCACGGTTTTAAATCAGACTTACACTTTAGTTAAGTATAGCTTAATACGGCTTGGCCGAGTGTGATTTTTTCTGCGCATGTTTTACGCCTTCTTCGCCGGTTACATTGCCTAGCGGTCCATCGGTGCCAGGTGTCTGTTTCTGCTTCATCATTTTGGTTACTTCTGCAATTTTCTCTTTTACCAGTCGGCCATAGTTTTCGTCGGCTTGGGTAAAATATTCCAGCATTTTCTCCTGGATGCGGGTGTCGCACTTGGCCAGGTCGTTACCCAGGTTGTTGATCAGTTCTTCTCGTTCCCAATCTTCAAAATTGCGGAACGTTTCGCCGGCCTGCCCGAAGTTGTTCTGGCGGTCTATTTTCTGGCGCACCAAATTCGCTTCGTAGCGTGGGGTATAATCTTTTCCGGCTTTCGGGGCTTCCTGCAAACCACCAAGTATAGATGGCTCATAGTTTACATGGATGTTCTGGCCTTCAGCAAAATCGGTATCGAAAGCCATCTGACCTCCGCGCTGGTTAGTTGCCACATGTACTTTAGGAGCGTTTATTGGTAACTGCAGATAGTTGGCTCCCACACGGTAACGTTGTGTATCGGAGTAAGAGAAGGTACGGCCCTGCAGCATTTTGTCGTCAGAGAAATCCAAACCATCCACCAGCACACCTGTACCAAAAGCGGCTAGTTCTACCTCGTTAAAGTAATCGACAGGGTTGCGGTTCAGGGTCATTTTGCCGACCGGATGCCATGGGAATTGCTCTTTCGGCCATAGTTTGGTGTCATCCAGCGGGTCAAAGTCAAGTTCCGGATGGTCGTCGTCACTCATGATCTGCACATTCAGTTCCCACTCCGGAAAATCGCCGCGTTCAATGGCTTCATATAGGTCCTGGGTAGCGTGGTTAAAGTTTTTGCCTTGTATTTCCTGCGCCTCTTTCTGGGTCAGGTTGCAGATACCTTGTTTCATCGGCTCCCAGTGGTATTTCACCAGCACTGCTTCGCCATCAGAATTTACCCATTTATAGGTGTTCACACCCGAGCCCTGCATCTGGCGGTATGTAGCCGGAATGCCCCACGGCGAATACAGGAACGTGATCATGTGAGTAGCTTCAGGGGTACCAGAGAAGAAATCGAAAATGCGTTCAGCGCTCTGGATGTTGGTTACGGGGTCGGGTTTCTGCGAGTGGATCAGGTCCGGGAATTTCATGGCATCGCGTATGAAAAAGATCTTCAGGTTATTGCCTACCAGATCCCAGTTGCCATCTTCGGTATAGAACTTAACAGCAAAGCCACGCGGATCGCGGAGTGTTTCCGGTGAGTGCGTACCGTGGCCAACCGTAGAGAAGCGTACAAAAACCGGCGTTTCTTTACCTTTCTTGAAAACTTTTGCGCGGGTAAATTTCTCAACCGGGTCGCTGCCCACAGTGCCATATGCTTGGAAAACGCCATGCGCACCGGCGCCACGGGCATGCACAACACGCTCCGGCACACGTTCGCGGTCGAAGTGCGATATCTTTTCAATGAAGTGGTAGTTCTCCATAGTGGCAGGGCCGCGATTGCCAACCGTTCTAATGTTCTGGTTATCGGTTACGGGGTGGCCCTGGCGGGTGGTGAGTGTGCGGGAGTTATCTTTTCCGTTGCCTTTATGGCCGTTTCCTGAAGTTGCAGTACGATACTTTTTTTTTTCTTTCATAACGCGTTACCGGTTGATAGTGAATAAGTTTGCTAAAACGATATACTCTATCTTGTAAGGTTATGTTCATAGATTTTATCTATATATAACTTCGAAAAATCTATAAAAAGATAATTTAAGTAAAATTGTTTTTGGATTTTAAAGGGCTAGAAGTTTAAATAAAGTATAAGTATAAATCTGACTGATGGAAGAAATTGGGAAAGGAGGGTTCTGTGTTTTGTAGCCCCAAGACGCAAAGTATGGTGTCTGTACAGAATTAAAACACCAGCTTAAAGGTGCTGCCAACGCCTTCTTCGCTTTCTACCTGTATACTTCCTTTGTGCAGGTGCATGATGTGTTTGGACAAGCTGAGCCCGATGCCGGAACCGTCTTTGTGTGAGGTGAAGAAAGGTATAAAAATGTTTTCCAGCAGTTCTTCGGGTATGCCGGTGCCGTTGTCGTGTACTTCAATCGTTACTTTGCCGTCCTGCTGTTTGGCTACAAGTATAATTTGCGGTGATGGTCGCCCGCGTACAGCTCGTTGTGCATTCGTTATAAGGTTGATAAGTACCTGTTCCAGCAGGTTCACATCTCCGTTTATAGTAAGGTCGGTAGGCGATACTTTGCAGATAAATTCTATACCTTCCTCTTCCAGGCGCGGGCGCATCAGGGCATCTATACTTTTGAACAGTTCCTGCACGTAAATGGTAGTCAGGTTGAGGTTCTGCTGTTTATTTAAATTGCGGTAAAACTGCGTGAAGCGTAAAAGTCCTTCGCTGCGCTTTTTAATAATGCCAATACCTTCTTCTGTATCTTCCAACAGCTCTACATCCAGTGGCGTATCGGGTTCTGAAGTATAGCGTTCGCGTTCCGAGTGTAAATGTTTGCCCAACGTGTCTGCTAATGAAGCGATTGGCGCAACCGAATTCATGATCTCGTGTGTCATCACGCGGAGCAGTTTTTGCCAGGCTTCGGTTTCGGTGGCATCTACGGTGGCGCTTACATTTTTAAGTACTATAAGCTGCAGGTCGCGGTGCTGCATAGTAAACGTTGTAGCCGAAACCAGTAACTGCGACTGCCCGCTTGGTAACTTCAGCTTCACAAGTATACTTTCACCGGATTTTATACTTTGCAGCGACTCAAACAAGTTAGGGTAGCGGCTTTCCAGGGAGTTTATACTTTTAAGGTAAGGCACGCCCAGTATCTTTTTAAAAGCATCGTTTACCCATTCCACTTCGCCGGTTTCTGCATCAACCGCTATAATGCCGGTATCCACCAACTGAAGTATAGTTTGCATGTACTGGAACTGCGCTTCGCGCTCTATGTGCAACTGCTTAAATGTATTATTGATCAGGTTAAAGGCTTTATGCAGTTCCTGCAGCGAGGTATTGGAATGTTCGTTGAATCGCTGCGAAAAGTCGCGTTGTTTTACGGCCTCCAGGAACCTGGCCAGCTCGTTGTTGCTGCGGGTTACGTAACGGGCCATTTCCCAGACCTGTGCCAGCATAACCAGTACGCCCGATGTTACCTGTAGCCAGGTAAACTGCACCAGGTACTGGAGCGTGACATACATCATGCCCAGCAAAAGTATAAAACGGACAAACAGCCCGAGTTCCAGTCGCTTAGATATCATACTTGTTCAGGCGGCGGTAAAGAGCAGTGCGGGTTAGACCAAGTTCTTTGGCAGCTTTAGAAATATTGCCTTTGTTCTTCTCGATCACACGGCGTATGGTTTCGCGCTCAATCTCACTTAGTGGCATGCTGGTGTCGGAAGTATAAATCGGGCCAGCCTGTGTTGCAGTAGCCATTTCCATAGCCGAGAAACTGAAATCCTGGGGTTGCAGCACATTGCCTTCGGCAAGTATAATGGCGCGCTCCACGCAATGTTGCAGCTCGCGCACGTTGCCGGGCCAGCTATGCTGATTTAGTTTTTGTATAGTTGCGGGTGCAAATTCGGGAACAGGTTTGTGGTTCTTTTCAGCATAGATTCCTGCAAAATGACGAGCCAGTAATTCTACGTCGCCGTGGCGCTGGCGCAATGGTGGCAGCGTAATTTCTACGGTATTGATGCGGTATATCAGGTCTTTACGGAACAGGTTCTTAGCGGCCAGTTCGTAAATGGGCTCGTTGGTAGCGGAGATTAACCGGATATCGACAGGCACAGGCGTGTTGGAGCCCAGCGGCGTTACCTGACGGTTTTGCAGAACAGTAAGCAGTTTGGCCTGCATGGCTGGGGAGATGTTACCAATCTCATCTAAAAACAAAGTGCCGCCATTTGCAGCTTCAAAGCGCCCTTTGCGGTCTTCTTTGGCATCGGTAAAAGCGCCTTTTTTAAACCCGAAAAGCTCACTCTCAAACAAGGTATCGGTAAGGGCGGCAACATCTATACTTACAAAAGGCTTGCTGGCCCTGAAAGATTTCTCATGAAGCGCGCGTGCTACCAGTTCTTTGCCTGTTCCGTTCTCGCCAAGTATAAGCACGTTGGCCTCGGTGGGTGCAATCTTTTCGATCTTATAAAGTATATCCTGTATTGCCTCGGACTGGCCAAGTATAGAGGTATGGGTAGTGGTGCTTTCTGTTACCTTGCCTGACTTTTTGCCGCTTTTAGCCTGCAGGGCATTGTGCAGTGTTTCCAGCAATTTATCGTTGTGCCAGGGCTTTACTATAAAGTCGTAAGCGCCTTGTTTCAAAGATTTTACAGCCAGCTCCACATCGCCGTAGGCCGTGATCAATATAACCGTAGCGTCCTTGTCTTTTTCCAGAATCTGCCGCAGCCAGTACAGGCCTTCGTTGCCGGTGTTAAGTGCACTTTTAAAGTTCATGTCCAGTAAAATGACATCAAACTTTTCTTTTGCCAGCAAGCTCAGCAGGTTATCCGGATTTTTCTCGGTTACAACTTCCTTTACCTCCGTCTTCAGCAGCATTTTCAGCGCAAAAAGCACGTCGGTTTCATCGTCAACTATTAAAACTCTGCCGGTTTTTCCTGTGGCCATAGTGCAAGCAATTCTGGTTCTGATACCGAATTTAAATAATTTATCCGGAGTTTTATACTTCTCTAGTTTATAGCCTGCAAACAGGGAGCCTGCTGCCATCTCACAAAGGTTAGCTTAATACAATTTATAGTATTCTGCCTCTCAAAATGCTGTAACGCAACCGCACAGTTGTTCTCCCGAAATGTGTATCGGAAGCGTACAGTTTTTAATTTTATATTTCTATTAACTTATTGATAATCAGTAATATGAAAAACTGGCATTTTAATTTCTTGCCAGTTTGTCTGGAGGCAGCCTTATACTTGCTTCTGTTCAAAACTGAGATTTAATATTGGTGCAGATAAATTTCCAAGACTATGATTAAGAACTATCTCAAAATGGCCTACCGCAACCTGATGCGCCACAAGGTTTTCTCCCTGATCAATATTTCGGGGCTGGCGCTGGGTATGACCTGTAGTATACTTATCCTGCTTTGGGTTCGGGATGAGCTTAGTTTTAACCGTTTCCACCAGGACCTGGACAACCTGTACCGTGTGCGTGTAATTCAGCATTACCCGGGCGCCGAAGACCTGAACACCGATGCCAACCCTGGCCCGCTGGCCGAGGCACTGGAGCAGGAAATGCCCGAAGTAAAAGAAACGGCGCGCATGAACTGGCCATCGATGCAGCTTATTACTTACGGCGATAAAGCCCTTAAACTGACAGGCCGCTACGTAGATCCTGCCTTCATGCAAATATTTACTTTCCCGTTGCTGCAGGGCAGTGCGGGGCAGGTGTTGAGCCAGCCAAATACCATGGTCATTACAGAAGAAAAGGCTAAAAACCTGTTTGGTTCTGCTGATGCGGCCCTGGATAAAATGGTGAAAGTAAATAACCAGGAAAGCTACCGCATAACAGGTATTTTAAAAGATATTCCGGAAAACTCATCGCTGCAGTTCGATTACCTGATGCCGTACCAGGACCTTGCCTCGCAGCCCATGCACCAATGGACAAAAAGCTGGGATGGCTATGGTATCCGGACGTTTGTGCAGTTAAAGCCGGGCACCGATAAAGATGCTTTCAATAAAAAGATAGAGCCGATCATACGTAACCACAGCAAAGAATCTAAATCGGATGTTTTTGTGCAGGCGGTAGCTGATATGCACCTCTACGATGATTTCAGGGCTGGTAAAGTGGGTGGCGGCAGAATTGGGAATGTGCGACTGTTTACTATAGTTGCACTGTTTATACTTGTAATTGCCTGCATCAACTTCATGAACCTGGCCACGGCCCGCTCGGCTAAACGAGCCAAAGAAGTAGGCGTGCGCAAAGCCATTGGCGCCAATAAGTCGTCGCTGATAAAGCAGTTTATGGTAGAGTCGGTGCTTATTGCATTTCTGGCCCTGTTCCTGGCCCTGAACCTGGCAGGTATACTGTTACCGAAATTTAATGAGCTAACTGGTAAGTTTATTGAGCTGGACCTGCTTAACCCGTCTCTGATGGCTATGTTGCTGGGCGTAGCTATACTTACCGGTATACTTTCGGGCAGCTACCCGGCCTTTTTCCTGTCGTCGTTTAACCCGGTGGTAGTACTGAAAGGAACTATAAAAATGAACAAAGGCGTAGGCGTGTTCCGAAAAGGGTTGGTGGTGTTCCAGTTTATACTTTCAGGCCTGCTTATTATCAGTACGCTGGTAGTTTACCTGCAACTACACTTTATCCGCACCAAAAACATTGGCATGGACCGCAATAACCTGGTGTATATGCCTCTGGAAGGGGAATTGCGAAACCGCTACGAAGTGGTGAAACGTGAGCTGATGAATACGCCGGGTATAGTTGCGGTGTCATCAACAGACCAAAGCCCGATAGAAGTAGGCAACTCAACAAGTATAAACTGGAAAGGAAAAGACCCGAATGCAGATATCCTGTTCAGTGTGATGGCCGTGGATTATGACCTGCTGAAAACATTGGATGTGAAACTGAAAAGTGGCCGCGAGTTCTCGAAAGAATTTGGTACCGATACGGCGGCTTATATGATAAACGAAGAAGCAGCCCGCCTGATGCAATTACAGCAACCAGTAGGAGAGTGGATGGAATGGGTTAATAAAGGCCACATTATCGGGGTGATCAAAAATTTCCATACGGCACCGGTGCAAGTAAAAGTGCAACCATTAGTAATGAGACTAGCGCCACAGAACAACAATACCATGCTGGCCCGCATAGAGCCGGGAAAAACTACCGAAGCACTGGCTGCCATCGAGCGCATCCTGAAAAAGCATAATCCGGCTTTCCCGTTCGAGTATCATTTTATGGATGACGATTATGAGCAGATATATAAAACAGAAGCTATAATAGGCGAGCTGACCAAGTACTTTGCAGGCATTGCCATCTTTATTTCCTGCCTTGGATTGTTTGGCCTGGCCCTGTTTACAGCGGAGCAACGCACCAAAGAAATTGGCATACGCAAAGTGTTAGGAGCCTCGGTAGCAAGTATAGTTTTTATGCTGAGCAAGGATTTCCTGAAGCTGGTGCTGGTGGCCAATGTGGTGGCGCTGCCTCTAGGCTGGTACCTGATGAATGACTGGTTGCAGGATTACGCAGACCGCACGGAATTGAGCTGGTGGGTATTTGCCGTGGCCTGTATTGCCACCTTCCTGATCGCGCTGGTAACGCTCAGTTTCCATGCCATTAAAACAGCGGTAGCTAACCCGATCACGTCCCTCAGAACTGAATAAGTAAGTAACTGCACCAAGTATAAAATAAAACCATGAAAAAGCTTCTGTTACCTTTAATGCTGCTTTTTGCCTTAGTAGCAAACGCACAATTGCCCAACACCTTATCTGCTGAAGATAAAGTATATGGCCTGTCTAAATTCTGGCAGGAAGTAAACTATAACTTCGTGTTTCTGGATAAAGTGGACCGTGCCAAGTGGGAAAACGACTACCGCAAGGCTATTACCTCTGTGCAAAACACCCCAAATGACTACGAATATTACCGTGAGCTGCAAAAATTCTGCGCCAGCCTGAACGACGGCCATACTAATATCTACTTCCCGCAACGTATCGATACCCTGTTGTATACCAGTATGTTCGGTAAGTATAAAATCTTTCTGACCAACATCGATAACAAAGCCATTATTACCAGAACTAACCTGAGCGCAAAGGATGAATTGCCGATCGGAAGCGAAATTATTGAAGTAAATGGCCTGCCAACTATGGAGCACCTCAAGCAGAATGTGTTGCCGTACATCGCGTCGTCTACAGATTACGTGCTGATGGACCGGGCTATTGAAACGATGCTGAAAGGATTGAAAGGTGAGAAGTATAACATCAAGTATAAAACGCCGAAAGGTAAGGTGAAAAGCCTGACGCTGACGCATGCCAAGACCGCAGAAAAGGAAGTATACCCGGCCATCGAGGAGATGAAACTACTGGAGCTGAAATGGTACCCAAACCAGACTGCTTACCTGGCCCTTAACGGTTTCCACGACCCGAAGATAAATGAGCTATTTATACAGGTGTTGCCGGAGCTTCGCAAAGCCAAAGCGCTTATAGTTGACCTGCGCTATAACGGTGGCGGCTCTACAAGTATAGGTCGTGAAATTCTGGATTACCTGAGCCCGGATACGCTGCTGTATGGTTCAAGAAACTCTACGCGCCAGCACCTGGCCAGCTTTAAGGCCTGGGGTAAGTTTATCGAAAACCCGAAAGATACAGTTGGTGATGCCTGGGCTGCCAGATCGCTGAATGCTTACCAGGATAGACTGATGCATAATTTTGACTACAAGCCTGCCCGCAACAAGGTAAAGCAAAGCGATAAAGTGATCGTTCCTACTGCTATACTTATCGGGCACCGCACAGCCTCCGCCGCCGAAGATTTCCTGATCTATGCCGATAACCAGCAGCACATGACCAAATTAGGAGAGAACTCTTTTGGCAGCACCGGCCAGCCGTTTATGTTTGAATTGCCAGGTGGCGCCATGGCCCGCATCTGCACCAAAAAAGACACTTACCCCGACGGTCGCGAGTTTGTAGGCTATGGCGTGAAACCGGACATAGAAGTTAAAATGACCCTGCAGGACTACATCCAGAAAAAGGACCCTGTACTGGACCGCGCCTTAAAACACCTGAAAAGCCAGAAGCTGGCAGCAAAATAAACTATAGTTCAAGCATTCTGATCTACAACCATTAGTACAAAATAAAACCATGAAAAAATCATTATCATTTCTGCTTGTGTTTATGGCACTGGCAGCTAACGCCATTGCACAAAACACTTACAAAGGCCTGCCTGTAATTAACGCCAAAGCAACTGCAGCTGACTATAAAATTGACAAAGAGTGGGTGAGAGGCAGCTGGAATGTTTCGCCGCAAATAGCAGTGGATGTAATGCAGGTGCCTGTGCCTAACAATAAAGTAAAGTTCAGTTTCTATACCGATTCAGATTCTATCAGTTTTAACGTTAAGCCGGGTAAATCGCATAAGTTTTATGTGCTGCTGAACGGTAAAGATTACGCCCTTACCGAAATTAAAGGTTATGGTTTTGAAGAACAGAAGTTTAACAGAACCAATAATATACCAGCTTATACTTTAACTTATGAGCAGAACCAGAATAACAATTTCCTGAACACTTTGCGCGAACAGTATAACCTGGATGAGATTGTAAAAGGCGCTGCCAACGATACCGAAAAAGCGCTGCGTATGGTGAATTGGGTACACAAGCAGTGGGAGCATAACGGCATGAACCAACCATCAAACCCGGATGCCTTGACTATACTTGCCGAAGTAAAGGAAGGAAAGCAGTTCCGTTGCGTGGAATACGGCATTGTAACAGCAGCCAGCCTTAACGCCATTGGGTTACCAGCCCGTCGCCTGAATCTTAAAACAAAAGATGTGGAAACCACGCAATATGGTGCCGGCCACGTGCTGCTGGAAGTATACCTGCCCGACCTGAAAAAATGGGTGATGCTGGATGGCCAGTTTGATGTGATGCCTGTGCTGAACAATGTGCCGCTTAACGCAGTGGAGTTTCAGCAGGCAATTGCCAACAACTATAACAAGCTAGAGATCAGAAGCCTTTCAGGTACAAGCAAAGCGCAATATGTAAACTGGATCTACCCATACCTGTACTACTTTGATGTGCGCTTCGATAACCGCGAAGGTGTAGCGTTTGAGCGCCAGACAGTAGACGGTAAACACTCGCTGATGCTGATACCAGTTGGCGCAAAACAGCCAGCCATTTTCCAGATCACAAATCCGATCAACTACTGCAAGTATACCAACTCGATAGTAGATTTTTACCAGGCACCGGTAATTGAGAATAAGCAGACAACAGCCCTGAAGTAACAGGTATAAACCGTTTTAGATTAGTTAAAGTTGAGAACCCAAACCCTTCCGAGGTGTGCCTGTTGCATGCCGAGGAAGGGTCGGTTTTTTTATGATACTTTATGAAATGCGCAGCTATACTTTATACTTAACCTGAAACTTTTTGCAGGTATAAATGTGTTTAATATTTAAGAAACCACGATCATAATGCTGTAAAATTGCGTATGTTTGTGGCATACCTCCTGAAGTATAAAATCAGGAATTTGTTCTTTAACTTATGGGGATGACCGGAATTGACAGCTTGTGCAGATTGCGTGTAAGCATGTCGGGTGATGAACGTACCACCTGTTAAAAATCCGTTCGAACAATAACTGGCGAATATAACTACGCCATGGCTGCTTAATCTAGGTATTAAGCACTAGCCATAGTCTCGTGCAGGTTTCGTAAATCTGCTTGCACATCAGAGGCTTCGATCCGATTTACTAGTCTGTGTAAGGGTGCGGTGCACAGGCGAAACTAAGCATCTAAGGAGGGCGCATAAGCCTGGTTTATACTTGCAAACTCCCGACAATCCGAATAAACCTAAACATGTAGAAAGCCCGTCGGTTTCCTTGTCTGGACCAGGGTTCGAATCCCTGCATCTCCACATTTAATTATATTAAAGCGCTGTGAATCAAGTATTTGCGGCGCTTTTTTGTTTTGTTCGGACATATATCGGACAATTTTTTTTAGAAGGCTCAGGAGAAATGCATTCACCTTATCAGTCTTCTCAAAGATATTTAAGTTTAGCTAAATATGCAGAGTTGGTTTGATACTATGTCAAATCTGCGTCCTGATTGCTTGTCGTTATTGTTGAACTGCTTAGCAAGTACGTCAAAGCGCTGCTTCCACAGATCACGGTCTTCCTGAGCGGCTTCGTATAAGTCCCGGTACAGCCTTGCCTCGTACTGGGCATCCTCCGTTGCTTCAGACAGGGAAAGGTTGGAAGCCGCTATATTCCTGAAATGTTCCCGGTATTTTTCCAGTACCCCTTCAAGCCTGTCTAACTCCACCTGATGTCCCTTTTTGATATAGTGCAGGTACAGGGAGTTGAGCCTGAATTTTTCATCGAAACCCGCGGTCTTTATATTGCACTTGGCGATGTTGAACCCATGGCCCACAAAGATGGACTTATATAATTCTATGTAATGCATTTCCCTTGCATCCAGATACCTTGTCACTTCCAGTACAGAGAACTCCAGTTCATCCACTGAGTGATCCAGTACAAAATTTTGCAGAAGCAGGTTGGGGTGTTTGCCGGCCTTTAGGTTTGCCCTGTGGTAAAGGTAGCGTTTGTAGAAGTGTTGCGCCTGTCCTATATAGACGCGCTCATCAATTGTGTTGGTGATCATGTAGATGCCGCCTTTTTCATAGTCGGCCTTATCAACTTTTAACTCCATTGCCTGCACTGTTTTGGTTTGATCCCGTCTGGTCATGTACTTTCCTAAAGCAAGGGAGCTGTAACCAGAAAAGCTTAGAGGGTCGGAATACTTACGCAAATATAAGTATTTGGATACATATGTGATACCAGTCGATAGAGATAAGTCTGCCACCTTTAAGGCATGAAGAATCCTGCAGCTGTACAGGCATTTGGCGCGCATTTAAGAAAGCTTCGTGAGAGCAAAGATATGAGCCAACAGGAGCTTGCAGATATTGCGGATGTCTCTAAACTGACTGTACAAAGGGCAGAGTTGGCTAAGTTTTCTGTAACGCTTGATGTGCTGGTTTCTCTGGCACGAGGGCTTCAGGTGCCGCTTACTGAACTGGTTAACTACACCCTACCGGAGGAAGAAGGGCTAGGAAACGTATTCTAGGGGAGTGTAATTTAAACTGTGTCATTTCCATCTTTTCATTTACTGGCCCTGTTGGTGTAGTGGTGTGAATCCTTACAGCAACAGGGCCAAACTTTAAAGTGCGTCTCACTTCAAATCCAGCTGCATACGCTCGCCAAACCAAATGGAGAGCTGCTGGGCTGTCTGACTCCAGTTACTAAGTGGCATAACCCATTTTTTGCTGATATTCTGGTGAGACAGGTATATCAGCTTCAGCAGGGCCATGTCTGAGGGGAAAGCCCCCTTTGTTTTAGTCACCTTCCTGACCTGGCGGTGAAAACCCTCAATGGTGTTAGTGGTGTAGATCAGCTTTCTGATCGGCTCGGTGTACTTAAAATACGTAGAGAGCTTGTCCCAGTTCCGCTGCCAGCTCTCGAGCACTTTAGGATACTTCTTGCCCCATTTCTCCTCCAGCTCCAATAGCCTGAGTTCGGCCAGTTCTTTTGTCTCTGCCCGGTACACGGGCTTGAGGTCCCGCATGAATTCCTTCTGGTCCTTGGAGCCCACATACTTGATGCTATTGCGGATCTGGTGGACAATACAGCTTTGTACTTCAGCCTGCGGGAAAACACTGCAGATGGCTTCGGCAAAGCCCTTGAGGTTATCAATGCAGGCGATGAGCATATCTTCCACACCCCGCTGCTGTAGATCGGTAAGAACACTGAGCCAAAAGGTAGCCCCTTCGCTTTCGGACACATACACGCCCAGCAGCTCTTTGTGGCCGTGGCGGTCAATGCCCAGAATGTTATAAACGGCTTTGGAGATGGTGCGCCCTTCCTGTCTGACCTTGTAGTGCATGGCGTCCAGCCAGACGATGCAGTAGAGCCTATCCAGCGGCCGGGCCTGCCATTCTTTTACCTGGGGAACGATCTTTTCGGTGAGGGCCGCCAGGGTGTCGTGGGAGATGTCCATATCATATAGCTCCTTCAAATGCGCTGAGATGTCACGAAGGCTCATGCCCAAACCGTACATACTCAGGATGCGGGGCTCCAGGTTCTCGGCCAGCACTGTCTCACGCTTGCGGATGATCTGCGGCTCAAAATTAGCCGAGCGGTCGCGGGATGACTCCACTTCGATCACACCGTCTGAGGTACGGACCTGCTTGGTGACCTTGCCATTGCGGCGGTTACCTTGTTTGCGTTGCTCATCTGTCAGATGCAGGTCCATCTCCGCGTCCAGGGCGGCTTCTAAGAAGTGTTTTAGCAAGGGGCCAAGGGCGCCGTCTTTGCCAAAGGTGGGTTTGCCGCTCCAGAACTCTTCCAGGAACTGGCGCTTGATCTTTTCCAGATCCAGCTCGTTTTTTTCTTCCATGTCAACTGTGTTAAAAGTAATACTCCTAATCCGTTGACACAGTTTATTTTACAGTCTCTATTCTAGCAATTTTAAGGATGGTAATCAGAACTCACTTTTAACTTATAAAGCAAGAAACCCCGCCAGTCAGCAGGGTTCCTAGTCTACCTGTAAGTATCACCTATAGGTTAAGCTTCCAATTCTTCTTCTGTATCCACTGTCACAGAATCCTGCTCTAGCTGGTATCTTTCCCATTCCGCCTGCTTTACTGTATCCGTGAGCAGTTCCTGCTCCAAAGCTAAGCTCTCACGGTATTCCCGTGCTGCTGCAGTCATAGTCCATTTAGCATTGATACCTTGACGTTCGATTTCATCCCGTATGTCCTTTAGTCCAATGCGGAAGAACTCTTTCTTCGGGTTCACCTTGTTTACCTGCAGGCGCAGGAATTTCTTGTGGAGTTCACGTTCAAAGGCAGGTGCATCATCACTGTAGATCATGGCATGTACATCGAATTCGAAGGGTACGCTGGCATCCCCCAGTTCCTTGATGCGATCCAGTGGCTCAAGGCGTCTGGTCATACCGATCTTGTAAACATTTTCCCCAAAGGAACCGACATTCGATATAATGTACACATTACCGGACTTGGTCTGTTGCGCCATGGATAAGGCACGCTGGTTCTTGTCTTCTGCTGCCTTCAACCTGCCTTCCAGCTCCTGCAGCTTCAGCTCATACTGGGCCTTTTGTTCTTCGGTAGCATGACTGGCCTGCTGTTGGGCTTTCTCAATGAGTTTCTTCAGTGTGTCTTCCTCTTTCTGGGCTTCCTTCATGGCCCGTTCGAATTCCCTTCTGGCTTTCTCTTCTTCACGGATCTGCTCGCGGATACGGCGCTGTTCTTCCTTCTCCTGCCACTTGAGTTCCTGTGCCACGACTGCCCATTTCAGTTCCTGCAACCTGGCCTCCAGGTATTCAGGCGTAATAACCGCATTACGGAAGGCTTTCCCGTTGTTATTCACCACCTGATAGGCATCCCTAATTTGTTGTTCTAGCGTGCCGTAGTTGTCCTTGCTGACATTGGATAGGATTGAATCCACTTTGCCATTGAAGGCATCCAGTACAAAGCGTATGGCTGTGGTTCTTCTGGCTGGCTCTGCATACTCACAGGCTGCTGCTCGGTTATCCTCGATCATCAAGCGCGTTACCTGCCTTACAGCCTTCAGGCGTTCACCTGCTTCGGTGTGACTGAACTCCTCAGCAAGGTCATCCAGTAAGGAGAAAGTTGGCACCAGGTAACGGTCGCCATAGCCATCGACAATGTTCTTCATGGCTTTGGCAGTACGCTCCAGTTCACCCGCGTTATTAAGGGCGTAATAGGCTTCACCGGCAATCTCTTCTGCTCTGCCTTTAGCAGCTTCCACAATGCTCTTTGCTTCCACGGATGCAGTAGACAAAAACTTCTCTGCTTTGTCTATTGTCACCTGTGCATCTTCCTTGGCTCTGGCTCGAATTGTTCTGGCTTCAGAGCGCGCTTGGGATAGCTCCGCCTGGGCATCCGTTGTGAGGGTGGTAGCTTCCAGCTCTGCTCTAAGCAGCAGCTCTCTTGCCGCCAAGTCAGCATCAACAATGCCTTGATACTTGCTTAAGACATTGTTATGTTGCTCCAGTTCTGAGACTTTACCATTCAGGTTGGTTACCTCGCCTTGCAGTTTCAGATTGTCCTGCTTGGTGTTCTGCAGTAGTAAGGTTAAGGTGAGATTATCTTTCTTAAGTTTGCTTCTGCCTGTTAGCCAAATGGCTATGATGACTACCAAGACAATGAGTAAGAGTGGTTCCATGTAATGGGATTTAAGTGTGGATATTTTGTATAGAACTACTAATGTAGTTCTAATGGAGATGTGATACAATAGCAGTAATTGAGAAATTAAAGACAGTTAAAACTAGCTAGCTGTATTTGATAGGAGAGGGCATACTCAACTGGAATTAAAAAAAAATCCCAAAAAAATATCTCACACCTCCGTTTTAGAGCCTTGTAATTTAGGGGTGGGGGAGTCTTGGGGAAATGGAACAGTTTGGGGTGGACTGGGTAGGTCTGTTTTGCAGGGCCTGCATTTGCGCATGGTATTAGCTTGCCTTCGTCACAGCACTAATAGAATAGGTTATTGAAACCCTTTAATTCACGATCACTTAAACTATTTAAATTGCTTCAGAACAAGGCATATTACCGCTCTACTCACACCCTATTGCGTAGGGCCGGTGTCTACCTTAGCCTCCAGTGAATGCTGTACAGCAGGGGGTATGTTGGAAAGCAGGTCATAACCTGTTGCCTGCTCTATGGCATCCACGCTGGTACGGTACGATCCCCAGTCTGCGCTAACACTGTTGCTGTTGGGGGTATTGATTGCAATCACGCGGGTAGAAGCAGAGATACGCTCCAGATCATCTTCTCCTGCTTCCAGTACTAACAACACTTTCCAGATGCGGTTTGGCACGATGACCCTGCCTTGGTCAATGCTCTGCATTGCCCCGTTGCTGCCTGTGCCGCCAGCGCCATAGCTGCCCATGATCACATACACTTCCATACCATCCTCTACCAGTTCACGGGTGTATTCCTCCAAGTCAGCCCATAGCACGCGGTTGTGGTTAGGTGCCTGCGGGATCATATTCGTCATCAGGAAGGTAGCTGAGTTATCTTCCACACTGCTGGTGCGGTCTGCTGAAGGCGTGTTATGCCCACGGTCAAAGCCACTGCCGGTATAGCTTGATGGCCCTACACGGTACCAGCCCTGCGGAAGTGTGGGATCTGTTCGAAAGTCGTCCTGTCGATTTGCCTGCCCCAGCCACTTTTGCTCTACATGCCAGCTGACCCAGTTAGGCGTGCCGCGGTCCCTGCTGTAGGAGAGGGCATACTGTGGTCGCGTAATCAGGTAGTTATTGGCATCGGTATCACTGGCTTGGCTGGGGTTGCCTAAAAGCAGCTGCTCTTCTTCCAGCGTGAGCGGCCTATCAGGTGTAACTTCGGTGTCCTCGCAGCTGAAGACAAGCAGGGATAAGACAAGAATTGAAAGGTAACGGGTAGAACGGGTAAACAGCTTCATTTTAAAAGGTAATAGGTATAGTAAACACAACGCCCCCTTTAGATTAATGTTGGACTAGGTAGCAAATGGATTCCGTTTTACAACATAATTTGGGGTACAAGACAGGTTAAGCGTTCTTTAAATTACAATTCTTTTGCCTATTGATAATAGAGTAAAATCATACTATTTTTTAACTCAGCTACTTACAATCTGAGGTAAAAAAAATAGAATATTTAATTGTGGAAAACTGTGTTGAAACAGACATAGCATATATTTACAGAATATAAATCTGTGATATAATGCTGATTTAAAGCATTTTGAGTCGGTTGTGGTTGTTCTAGCTTATCAACTCTTGTTCTGAACAGGTATACTTATGTACAGTAGCTTGTATTTAAATAATATAACTTATTTGACAATAGAGGATGAAAGAACCCATTTGATATAATCAAACCTATATAAATTTCACCTTAATTGTATTATTTAAACAAAAATATTATTGATACCAATATATCAACGACCTAATATAGTAGTCACACCATGTGTATAACTTTGTGTATTTCGTTGTAATTAACACATTTACAATCACTTATATATTTGTGTATAAACTGAACAACTTTAGCCCCAAGTTTCAAGTTCAATTCTCTATATTTGAGTTTACAACGTTCTGATAATCAGAACAAATAATTTACTTTTCACCATAAATTCAGAAACGATGAGAAAGTTGAAGAAGGGTGGCAAAAGGAAAAGGTCAGGCGACCAAAGGAAGTGCAATTCCTCGAAGTCATCTGACCTAGATCCTGAGTTACCCCAGTCCCCCAGTAAGGGAAGTGTAAAATCCAGAGTGCGTGGGTTCGCCAAAACTTTTGCGCATTCCAGATTCATGAAAGAAGCCCTAATGTTGGGCTTCGGGTATTTACTGTCATTGCTTGATTACGATGTTGGATACGAATTCCAGTTTATATTGGATATCGATTTAACACTCTCAATCATTCTTAAACAGTAAATTTATTAAGGTGTAGGTCATAAGGCCTACACCTTTTTTATAACCTAATTTAGGTTTACTGTCTGTATTACAGGTATGTTACGCTCAGCAATGTTACATGAAATTTTGGTGCATCCCAAAAAAAGCGTCAATGATTTATCAATAAGTGAAGCATGTATCCTGTAAATAAATTAATCTATGCCTATAATGCATTATATAATGCTCCCATGTCAAGAAACTGGCCTCTATAACCACCATCTTAATCTATAGAGAATTCAGCACTTCAGGCACATTATTCAGCGGGGAGTTGACCAGAGGTGAGACAGGATAAGCTTTCATGTCTGCTGCCTTATAGGGATGCAGCAACGAGAGCAACTCCTGCTGTGATTCATGGGCATCGAGCCACAACTCTTCTGCTTCAGGCGAGAGCATCACAGGCATACGATTATGGATAGGCTTTACTACGTCATTGGCTTCCGTTGTGATAATGGTAAAGGTATGCAGCACCTCGCCTGTTTCTTTATCAGTCCACTCGTCCCACAGGCCTGCAAAGGAGAACAACTCCTCGCTCTTTAACAGGATTCTATAAGGTACTTTGCCATGGTCGGCCACTTGCCATTCAAAGAAGCCATCAGCTGGCACTAGGCACCTCTTAGATGTCAGCAGCTTGCGGAAAGAAGGCTTTTCTGTAAGCGTTTCTGCCCTTGCGTTGATCGAGCGCTTGACTGCTTTGGCATCCTTGGCCCAGAAAGGCTGTAGACCCCACGAGAAGAACTGCAGCTTGTCAGGTTGGGTATTGGTGACCACAGGTAGTGCTTGGCTGGGAGCAGCGTTATAATTAGCTTCCTGCAAATGCTTTTCCAAAAGCTTGGATGTCTTGGAGCGTCCTTTGGCTTTTGGTATGACAGAATATCTTCCACACATTATCGGGATTGTCTACAGGATAAATAATGCATCAATAGATAAGTAGGTTTATACTAAGATGTATTACGATTAAATAGTATTATGTATCATATAAGAATATATATATTTGTATATAAAGCTCTCCATTTAAGACTTCAAGAACCTATAAGTCACTCTGGTAAAGCGCAGGTATATCCAAATTAACTCATGATACATAAAATTGAAAGACTTGCCTCTATAGGTAAGTACAGAAATTACCAGGCAACAGGTGATGTGGCATTTAAGAAGCTGACACTATTTTATGCTGATAATGGCAGTGGTAAAACTACATTAACATCAATATTGCGCTCCCTCAATCAAAATAACCCTGAGTTAATAAGGAGAAGAAAATCTACAAACTTGGCTGCAAATCAGGCAGCACAAATTATTCAGAGAAACACCTCAGGTGATACTAGGCATACTTTCAACCATAGAACAGGCTGGGCTGCACCTTATCCTGACATTGAGATATTTGACACGCACTTTGTTGATGAGAATGTTTATTCAGGCTGTGAATTTAACGACAGACATAAAAAGCAACTTCATCAATTTGTAATAGGTGCGCAAGGTGTAGCGATTCAACACCAAATTGAGGAAAATAAAAGAGATAAAGCCGCTATTAGAGATAATATTACTACTACTGAGTCCCAATTACTGCAACAGGTAGGCAACAATCTTACATCAACCCTAATTTCCTCCTTCCTTTCTCTTCAAAGGCCACAACCCAACAATATAGAAAGGCTTATAGGGGATGCAGAGACTGTATTGGCAGGTGCAACCGGAAACACCATTATACAAACCCTGCAATCCTTATCTCACCTCAACCTTATCCATTCTGGAATTGATATTAATGGTCTGATTTCTGATCTTGAAACAACCACACAAACGATACAGGATGCAGCGCTGAAACAATTATTTGCCAATCATTGTGATGAATTATCAAACGGTGGAATTGCAAATCCGGAAGGTTGGCTTGAAAAAGGGTATACCTATTTAAAAAATAAGACTAAAGAGACACCTGGCGAATCCCCTGTTCCCACTAAATGCCCATTCTGTAAGCATACTATAGACGATACTATAGGCTTGGTAAGTACATATGCTCTTCAGTTTAATCAGGAATTTAATGCACTTGTAGATAGACTGACACTTCATGTAAGAGCGGTTCAGGCCTTTGGCTTAGAAGCTGTTATACAAACTATATACAGCATAAATGAATTAAACACAAGTCGTGCTGCAAGTTGGTCTGCTTACTTACCTGCTACAGTACAGGCGCCTGACTTTGATGTATTGATCGATGAAGAGTTGATAAGAATAGAACTCCACTCTTTAACTACTATACTCCAGCAAAAACTTCAGAACCCGTCAGCACCTCTATCGGGTAGCATTTCCGTTAGAGTGAAAGAATTGTTACAGGGTGTTAATTCAAAAATCCTTAAATATAACCAGAGAGTAGATTCATATAATGCCAGCATTGTAGCTTTTAAGAATGGAATCATATCTGTTCCTCAGGCTCAGGCAGAGCTTGATAGATTAAAAAGAACGAAGGCCAGATTTGAGCCAGCTATTGATTTGTTGTGCAGCCAACTTATTGCCCAAAAGCAATCACTTCGTACGTTAGAAACTGCCTATCCTCTGCTTGTTCAGCAGCAACAGCAGGCTGCTAATACATTCTTTACAAGCTATAAGGATAGGATCAACCACTATCTGGTAACGGTATTTAAAACTTTGTTCAAAATCGAGGATGTAGTACATGTACCGCCACAAGGCAAAGCAACACAGAGTAAAATCGGCTATAAGCTCACCATTGATGGGCAGGATATATCCTTTGAACCCGAGCAAGAGAATAATGTGAAGGACTGTTTGAGCGAAGGTGATAAGAGTACCATTGCCTTGGCTTTCTTCCTCTCTAAACTTGACATTGACCCTGGCATTAGTAACAAGATTCTAGTATTTGATGATCCCCTCTCAAGCTTCGACAGCAACAGAAGAATGTATACTGTTCAGCTAATAAAGGATCTATTCCCGACCATTAAGCAAATTATCGTTCTTAGTCATAACGAGTATTTCCTATATGAACTCTCTAAAGGGTTTGGTGCTGGGGATAAAAAAACTCTAAGGATAGCAGAAAACTATTTGACTAAGGCTTCTACAATTCAACCCTTAGTTTTAGAGACTTTGGTTGAGAATGAATATTTTAAGCATGTCAAAGAGCTAGAAAAGTTTCTGGAGGACCCTGACCTTGCTAAGAAAGACATTGTTCTAGGATGGCTGCGCAATGTACTTGAAGCGCATCTACGCTTTAAATTCTATAGACAACTAAGAGGCTTGCCGGCTAATAATCAAACCTTTGGTAATCTTATCACAACTTTAGATAGCCAAGGGGTTGTGTTTAGAAATAATGCAAATAGGGCGGGAATCATATCAAAACTACAGGCTATTAATGGTATTTCTTGTAAGCCACATCACGGTGAGCCTATACCAGACTTTAATACACTTGGTGCAAACCCAAATACAATGAATGTTACTGAGCTTGCAGGTTTTGTGTTAGATACCTTAAATCTGATAGATAATGAGATCTAAAGATTTAACCTCTATAAAATAGATATATGTTATATGCTAATAATTTACAAGCATAATGCTCGTCTGGCGCCACCTCATTGTCTACACGTGCCATAAACAATTTTGAGAAATGAAAGATATACTTAAAGACTACGGGACTATTATTGGACCATTAACTGCATTTGGGTTTGGGGTTATGGCACTCTACATCAAGTATGGGATTGATCGCAAATTAGACGAATGGAAGACTAAAACGAAATTGAGTAAACTCATTCAACTGATAGGGCAATCTACTCCGCCAAATACACATTATCCATCTAAATCTGAAAATGGGTTTTATGCCAATGAACTGAGGAACTTAACAAACATTTCCATCTTTAGTAAAAGGTTGAATGTTATATCAATGTTTATTGAAAAGATAGAGAGTGATATATTGATTCACAGTTCATTAAAAGAAGTACAGCAATTTCATCACATAAAGTTTATTGTAAAATATATGAATGAAAGGCTTGAGAAAATACGAGATCGAAGAGGTGACAAAGAATCACTGGGATCAGAGTTTCAATTTCCGGTCATTAGTAAGGACGAATTTTATGCAATGAGTAGTGACTATGAAAGGTTACTTAAGGTTTGCAACGATCCGGATTCGGAATTTAAGTATGTGGATTCAAAGATTGGCTTATAACTACCAAATCGCCTACAATCTTTATAGGATTGTAAAATATGCCTCTGATGAGTCTAAATACGTTTTGTTAAGTTTAGGGTGCGAATGAGGGCGCAACACATCCATTAAAACTCCATCCAAAAGCATTTTTCTGCAAAATCCTCTCTCCTTTTGCTGTCTGTATCAGATTATGCTACTGCTTTATATGATACATTGAGGCTGATTTTAATTATTCTATAGGACAGCGTATGAAAGGGTTTTGTAAGGGAGACTTATTTTGATACGATTTTTATAAGTTAGGTTCTTAAGAATTTTGTATTTAAGTATTTGCTTAAATACTTGTTTCCTATATCTTTGCTGCATGAATAATAAAAATTGCAGCCGCATATTTGCAGATCAAGGCCAAATTAGGAATTGTAAAAACAAGCTGGGAACAGCCCAAAAATCCTTGACAGCCCTATCCAATATATTAGCCTTAGCGGGCAATGAGGTAAGGTTAAAAATGCTCTACCTGCTTGAAACAGAAAAGGAATTATGCCCTTGCGACCTGGCTGACATTCTAGGTATCAGCATTCCTGCCGTCTCACAGCATTTAAGGAAGTTAAAGGATGGAAGCATTGTGGAGACTCGAAAAGTAGGGCAAACTATCTTTTATTCACTCACACAGGATAATATGGAGATCCTGCAGCCATTTTTCAAACATATCAATCAGCATGCTAACGAACTGGAAAAAGTATGAGCGGAATAAAATTGTCAGGCACCTTTACTGGTGCTGGATTTCTGTCTGCGATGGCAGCATCGCTTTGTTGTGTTTTACCTGTTATTGCCTTACTGGCTGGCAGCAGCAGTTTAGCTGCAAGCTTTTCGTGGCTTGAACCAGCCAGGCCTTATCTGATAGGCGTGTCCTTGGTAGTACTTGCCATTGCCTGGTATAGTAAACTTAAGCCTGTTAAAACAACTACGATGGATTGTAACTGCGAAATACCCAAGAAGGTATCCTTCCTTCAATCCAAGGCTTTTTTGGCCATCGTAACCGTGGTTGCGATTGGCTTGATGTCCTTCCCGCTCTATGCGAACATTTTCTATCCTCAGCCACAACCACAGGCTACTCCTGTGGCGTTAAATGACACTAAACAACAGGTAAGGTTCGCCATCCAAGGCATGACCTGTGCAGGTTGTGAAAGCCATGTAAACAAGGAACTTGCTAAGGTAAAAGGGGTGGAGGTCTTCAATACTTCGTATTCGACCAACAGTAGTTTAGTGACTTTTGATCAGACAGAGGTTGATGTGAAGACCATTACAGCAGCCATACAAAAGACAGGCTATAAAGTAACAGCGCATAACCTTGTGACTGCATCTACTTCAACTGTGTCTTTCTACAAAGCCCCGTTGGTTTGCCAGGCGGCACCTTCTATCGGCTGTGGTAGTAAAGCCAAGTTCATGCTGATCGATCTGGAAAAACACAAAGAGGCAGTAGAGGGAGCCTGGCTGAACAAGAAAGGAACTGTGGTAGCTGTTAAATGGCTACCAAACACTGCTAACGGCAAGAGAGCTGAGATCATCCAAACGGTAAGTACTAGTCATAATATTGGGATAACTGCATTAGCTTCTGCAGAATCAAAGAGCTATACTGCCTCTTTTCCTAAAGGGAGCGCGTGGTACAAGGGCAAAGAAGTGGATAAGTTAAGCCAGCAGGAAGCCGCTATTATTGCGAAAAACACGATTGCAGGCTACAAAAAAGAGGGCCTTATCAAACCAGCATTTGAAAAGCAGTTTGAGAAAGACATCACTGGCATCTACACAAACCTGTTTCTGTCTATATCTTCTTACAAAGACCTGACCACCGAAGCCTATAACAAAGTAGAGCGTCAGATTCAGCAAGCTGGAGAAAAGTATGTAGGGAAGGGTAAAATGCCGCATGTGGAACTATGCACTGCTACTAGCTTAGTCTTTGGAAAAGAGCCAGCATGCTCGGCAGAAAGTGGTAAATCATGCTGTTCTAAAAAATAATTTACGATGGAAAAAACACCTACTTTACAGTCAACACTTACGTGTCCTGAATGCGGCTTTGATAAGCAAGAAACAATGCCGACGGATGCTTGCCAATACTTTTATGAGTGTTCTAATTGCCATATCGTACTGAAACCTAAACAGGGTGATTGTTGCGTGTATTGCAGCTATGGCACGGTGGCATGCCCACCTATCCAGTTAAACAAGTCTTGCTGTTCATAGCTATAGTACATTGAAGGCAAACAGGGTATATGCAATATTTTGAGCAGATATTCCACTAAAACTAATATTGCATATACCTCCTGATGCTCTAATCCAACTAAAACCTCATCCGCTGAATACGTACTGCATTTAAGATAGCCAGGAAGGCCACGCCTACGTCTGCAAAAACTGCTTCCCACATAGTAGCCAATCCACCAGCACCTAAGATCAGTACGATGGCTTTCACCCCAAACGCAAGCGCAATATTTTGCCACACGATCTGTTTCGTTTTCTTGCCAATTTCGATTGCAGTTGCTATTCTGGAAGGATGATCTGTTTGAATCACCACGTCTGCCGTTTCAATAGCAGCATCCGAGCCAAGGCCACCCATGGCCATGCCTACATCAGCTAGCGTTATCACAGGTGCATCGTTAATGCCATCGCCTACAAAGGCTACCATGCGCCCTTCAGCCTTCAGTTTTTCGACATGGGCTACCTTATCCTGGGGCAACAATCCACCATATGCTTCATCCAGCTGAAGTTCTTTGGCCACCTTCTGTACAATAGAGTCTTTATCCCCCGAGAGCATTACCAATTTCTTTACACCCAGCTCCCGCATACGTTTAACAGCCTGTGGTGCATCTGCTTTTGTTTTATCTGCAATGGTAATGTAACCAGCGTAAACACTGTCCACAGCTACTAAAACAATCGTTTCAACAATCTCATTTAGGCTTGAGTCATAACTTACCTTAAACTTTTCCAGCAGCCTGCTATTGCCTACCAGCAGTTCTTTGCCATCTACTGTACCCTTCAAGCCATGACCGGATATTTCTTCTACATTGCTTACTGTAAGTTGTTGGTAAGAATGGCCTGCTTCAGCGACGACAGCTTGGGCAATCGGATGGGTAGACTTGCTTTCCAATGCGGCCACTGCGGATAAGAACCAAGCCTTATCGGGCAAGACCGTTTCTATCTGCTGCACCTGGAAAACGCCTTCGGTGAGCGTTCCGGTTTTATCCATCACCACGGTGTTAACTTGCGTCATCAGGTCCAGGAAATTAGAACCTTTAAACAGCAAGCCGTTGCGCGAAGCAGCTCCGATGCCTCCAAAGTAGCCCAGCGGTATGGAAATCACCAGCGCACACGGACAGGAGATGACCAGAAAGATCAGCGCCCGGTACAGCCACTCGTTAAAGTCATAACTTTCGAAAACGAAGTAAGGAATGAAGGTAAGCCCCACAGCCAGGAAAAACACGATCGGCGTGTATACTTTGGCAAACCTGGTAATGAATTGCTGGGTTTTGGCCTTACGGCTACCCGCTTCTTCTACCAGTTTCAGGATCTTTGATAGTGCGCTATTCTCATAGGCAGATGTGACCTTCAGCTCGATCACCTGGTCCAGGTTGATCATCCCTGCCAACACAATTTCGCCTTTTGCTTTGGTATCCGGTTTGGATTCCCCAGTTAGGGCAGCGGTATTGAAAGAAGCGCGTTCGGTCAGTAATTCACCATCCAACGCTATTTTCTCACCGGCTTTCACCTGCACGACCTCACCTATTTGTACCTCTTTCGCTTTCCTACTAACTATGCTATTTCCGGATACGACACCCACTTCATCTGGGCGGTTGTCAATAAGTGCTTTGATGGAGCGCCTGGAGCGTAGTACCGCAGCCTCCTGGAAGTGTTCGCCGATCACGTAGAAAAGCATCACGGCAACCCCTTCAGCGTATTCTCCAATGTAGAAGGCACCAAGCGTGGCCATGGTCATCAGGAAGAACTCATTAAAAAAACTACTTTGAAGGCTTTTGATGGCGTGCCATACCACCCGCCAGCCAACCAGCACATAAGCAATTCCATAACTTAAAAGGCGTACATAGCCTGAAAACCAAGGGGTATCCAGGTAGTCTAACAAGATGCCGCCCAGTAGCAGGGCAAGACTCAGAGCTGTCGGCAAATAAGATGCTTTAGCCTCTTCTTCGGCATGCGCATGCTCGTCAGCACCCTTTACCTTCGTTTTCCCATCCGCTGAGCAGCACTCTGCGCCCACGTTTGGCCCCGGTGCTTCTGCGGTGCGAGGGGAAGTGATCTCCAAGGGTTTAAAATCTTCTTCTATGTTCTTAGTTGTTTCAGCGTTCTTATCCATTGTTCTTACATTGTTAGTTAATGGGCAGCCTGTATGATTTGCTGCAAATCGTACGGAATCGGCATCGGTTTCAGCGGATGTACGTTTGCCCCGCCAGTATTGCCGAGTGGAATCATTCCTGCCCAGGATTTAATGCCGCCTACTAGCAAGCGTGGCAATTGACCTAAGACTTCTCTTGTGTTCCTGGTTTTAAAACCAAACAAAAGCATTTGCCAATGCACTGCTGTATGTGCCACTGGGTACGGTTGTCCCAGAATATGCGCCCGTTCCAAATGTCGCCATGCTTGTACTACTTGTCCCTTTTCCCAATTAGTGTGGTAAGTAGCTAGCTCCTGCTGGTAATAAGGGCGGAGCTTAGCAGGCATGTTCCAGTTAAACTTCATGATCAAGTTCTTTTAGTTTCTGTTACAAATCTACTGCTCCTTTGCCTGCAACTGCATTGCATTTTCATTCTTACAGTTCCTACAAATCCCCTTCACCATCAAGCTTACTTCTTCCGCTTCAAAATCTGCTGGTATAGAGACTTCAGGGATACGAGTTGTAGGTAAGCAATACGTTTCGGCACATTTACTGCAATGGAAATGAATATGCAGGTCCTGATGGTTCTCGGTCTGACAATCATCTGCACACAGCGCGTACTTTACCGAACCGGTTCCGTCAGCAATAGGGTGAACTAAACCTTTTTCTTCAAAGGTCTTCAGAGTACGGTATAACGTGATGCGGTCTGAGCGGTGAAAAGCGGTTTCCAGATCATTCAGGCTTACTGCTGCCCTTTGGGATTTAAGAAAATCTAGCACCAGCAAGCGCATGGCCGTGGGCCGAATGTGCTTTTCTTGAAGCAGCATGTCTAAGTTTTGTAGCATAGCTTCTTGATTAATGATGACCTTCTTCCTCGGAGTTTCGCATTTTGGCAAGCAACGAGTGTGCGCCTTTAGTTACAAAGTTGTTTGTAGCCGTATCGACGCCAGCAGGAAGGGCTACCTGTACAAACCCGCCTTCTTCCATGCCGCGTTCTATTGGCACCATGCGGAATTGCTTCATCACAGCTTCTCCTTCCTTTGCTTGACCTGTGTATAGAAAAATAAAATTGCTGTTATTTTCCTGCACAACTGCCGCCTCTGGTAAAGCCAGTACCTGCCTGTTATCCAGTGCTACCTGCGCCTGCACATACATGCCTGGTACCAGGTCCTTGTCTTCGTCTTCCATATGCGCATGCACCTGCACAGTACGTTCCGGGCTGATCTCTTTGCCGATCAGGTAGATCGTAGCCTGATGGTTCACGACTGTTTCACCCGGAAGCGAATAATGTACTTTCTGTCCCTTTCTCAACGTAGCCAGGTCTTTCTCGAACACGGTCAGCTCTACGTGCATGTGGTCAGTATCAGCAATGCGGAAAAGCACATCGGTAGGAGCCACGTATCGACCCACATCCGCATTAACAAAAGTAATATACCCTTCCAACGGCGCATAAAGTGGCAAAACACGTTTGATTTTGCCAGTTCGCAGCGAACCATTGGTAATGCCGATGATGGCTAAACGTTCCTGCAGGGCTTCTACCCGCGTTTGCATGCTTTTATACTCTGCAACGGTTTGCTGGTAAGTTTTCGCAGCCGTAACCTGCTCCTCGTGCAATTCCTTTTGGCGTTTGTATTCCAGCTCCAAGTAGTCCAGGCGGCTTCTGGCTTCCAGGTAATCTTCCTGTAAAGTTACAAACTCCGGGTTTTCAATGGTAGCCAGTAATTCCCCCTTTTTCACGAAGCGGCCTTCCAGAACTTCTGTTTTCCGGATAAAGCCGCCAAGCGGGGCTGTTACCGAAGCCATATTCTGCGGGGGGAGATCCAGTTTGCCCGTTAAGGTGAGCATGTTGCTCAAGTTGCGCATTTCGGGCTTGCCTAAGGTAATCCCGGCTACCTGATACTGCTCTGCGGTAAGTTCTGCTCTATCGGGACTTTCTTCTTCATGAGCTTCCGCCTCTTCCTGTGCTGGTTCAGCCGAATTGCCACAGGCAGTGAAAATCAGAAAACAGGTAAGGTATACGATATAGATGATCCTTTTCATTTCGGATGATTTTTCTTGTAAATTCATTATTGTTGATTTTCCAGGATGTACTGCAGTTCGATAACCGCTCGATCATAAGTATAAAGCGTCTCCAGGTAATTGGTCCGGATGGTCAGCCCCCTGTTCAAATTCAGAATGTAGTCCTGGTAACTTATCTCTCCTGCACGGTAAGCTTTCGTGGCCTGGGTAATAATAAGCTGAGCCTGTGGCAAGGCAGTCTTTTCGTAATAAGCCAAGCTACTTTGTAGTTTTAGAGCTTGCTGTAGTGCCACTTGGGCATCTGCCTGCACCTCGTTGCGGGTTTGTTGCAGGTTCAACTCTGCTGCTTCTGATTGTAGTTTAGCAGCATCAATGCGGCGCTTCTGTGGTCTTGCCCAGAGTGGGATAGCCAGCCCAACGGAAACTTCCTGTGGCGCTTCAAAGGCTTCTGCACCATCGCTGGCATGGTTGCCCCCCAGGGTGCGGTTCGTATACCCAAGTTGCAGGTCTGGTAACAACTTCGCGCGTTCCAGCTTTGTTTCTGCCTGCCGAACACTTACTTGCTGCTGTGCCAGGCGAAGCCTTGGATTTTGTTCCAGTTGCGCCTCGGTTATGATAGGCATAGGCAGCCGGTTCAGCATTGTATCTGCTGTCGCAACAAGCGTATCAGTTACCAGCAATGCCTGTAGCCTTTCCTGGAAGACGGCAACATCAGTTTCTGCCTGAAAAGCATTGTTACGCACCTCAGAGAGTTGTGCTTCGGCAGTTACTTTTTCCAGCAGGTTCGTTTCTCCTGTGCGCAGCCTCGTCTGTGCAGCTTTGGCAAACTGCACATATAAACTGTCCTGGTAGGCAAGTAATCGTAACCGTGACAGGGCATACACCAGACCATAATAGTTGAGCCTTACATCGCGTATTGCTTCCCGCTGGCGTTGCGTCAGATTAACTTTGCTGACCTCAGTGAGTTCGTTGGCAAGCTTAGCCTGCCTGCTATACAGCGTGGGCATTGAGAAGGACTGCGAAACAGAAACTTCGTTGTCATAGGTGCCAGTATTGAGTTTACCGGTTGAAAACTGTACTTGCGTTTTGTCCAGATCCCAGGAAGCTCCCTGCAAAGCTTGAATCCTTTTTACCTCTAACTTCGCAGCGCCTACAGCAGGATTCTGCGCGAGTGTGCGTTCCTCTGCTTCATGTAAGGTATACTGCTTCATTGGCCCTTGTGCATGTGCAGCAGGTGCTGCGCCAACTATAAAGCCGAAGGTCAAAAGAATAAGGAGTACAGATGCTGCAGCTGTAGAGAAATCACTACCGCCCGATCTCCTTTGCAGGCGTTTCAGGTAATAGTTTTCTAGCAGGATGTACAGCACAGGTAATACCACCAGCGTAAGTAGCGTGCTTGTAATAAGCCCACCAATCACCACGGTAGCCAATGGTTTCTGAACTTCTGCTCCAGCAGTACTGGAGAGTGCCATTGGCAGAAAGCCTAACGAAGCTACGGTAGCTGTCATCAGCACTGGTCGCAAACGGATGGCAGTACCGTTCAACACCACGTCCCGCAAGCTTAAGCCTGGCTGCTCTTTGCGTTGCCTGTTAAACTCTGCAATTAGCACAATACCATTCAACACGGCTACACCAAACAACGCAATAAACCCGACCCCGGCAGAAATACTAAACGGCATCCCGCGCACCCATAAGGCGAGTACACCACCAATAGCAGATAACGGAATCGCTGTAAAGATCAACAGCGAATGACGAACGGAACGGAATGTCAGGAAAAGCAGCAGGAATATCAGCGCCAAAGCTGCCGGTACAGCGACCGAGAGCCGTTTGTTGGCTTGCTCCAGGTTTTCAAACTGACCCCCATAGGTAACAAAGTACCCTACGGGCAGCTGCACTGCCCGATCAATCTTTTCCTGTACTTCTTCTACTACGCTGGCTATATCGCGGCCACGGACGTTAAAACCCACAATAATACGTCGTTGGGCATCTTCGCGCTGTATCTGGTTAGGTCCCTGACGGTATTGGATATTAGCCAACTGCGTAAGTGGCACCTGTAGGCCGGTGGATGTCGTAATATAAAGCTGCCGCACATCGTCGATGTCATGCCGTTCGTCCTGCGTAAGGCGAACCACCATATCAAAGCGACGATCCCCTTCATACACCATCCCGGCACTTTGCCCGGCAAATGCTGCATTAATGGTTTGATTGACTGTTTCCACGTCCAGTCCGAACTTGGCAATCTGGTCACGGTTGATGTCCACTACAATCTGGGGAAGCCCTGATACTTGTTCTACATACAGATCTTCTGCCCCTTCGACGGATGCCACCACGCGCCCTACTTCCTGAGAAAGACGGGTTAGCTCTGCTATGTCTTCTCCAAATATCTTGATACCTACGTCCTGTCGCACCCCGGAAATGAGTTCGTTAGAACGCAGCTGAATGGGCTGTGACACCCCAAACGTAACACCTGGAATTGCTTCCAGGGCTTCAGTCATTTTACTGGCCAGTTCTTCCCTGGTATTGGCGCTCGTCCATTCTGATTTGTCCTTCAGCATAATGGTGATGTCAGACGATTCCATTGGCATCGGGTCTGTCGGGATTTCTGCAGCCCCGATCTTGCTGATCACTTCCTTTACTTCCGGAAATTGCTCTTTAAGGATACGGGATGCCAGCGATACTTTTTCAATCGTTTCAGATAAAGAGCTGCCGGTTAGCAACCTGGTTTCCAGAGCAAAATCGCCTTCTTCCAACGTAGGAATAAACTCGCTGCCCATGCGGGAGAACATAACCAGGGCCAAGGCAAATAACCCTACCGCCAGAAGTAATACCAATGCTTTGAACTTTAGCGCGCCCCGAATAACTGGATCATAAAGACGTTGAAAGAAGTCCATCATCTTATCTGAAATATTGCGCTTACGATTCGTGTTTTTGCTAAGTACCAAGGCAGACATCATCGGCACATAGGTCAGCGAAAGTATAAAAGCTCCCAGGATTGCAAATGACACGGTCAAGGCCATTGGGCGGAACATCTTCCCTTCGATGCCTACCAGTACCAGGATAGGTAAATACACGATCAGGATGATGATTTCCCCAAAGGCAGCGGATGTACGTATCTTACGGGCGGAGTCGTAAACTTCTTCGTCCATTTGTGCCTGGGTGAGCCTGTTACCATTCCGAAGCCCCAAATGGTGCATAGTGGCTTCTACAATGATTACGGCACCATCTACAATGATCCCAAAGTCAATAGCTCCCAAGCTCATCAGGTTGCCTGTTACTCCAAACAGGTTCATCATAATAATGGCAAAGAGCATCGAAAGCGGGATCACGGAAGCCACGACTAAGCCTGCACGGAAGTTACCAAGGAAGAGTACCAGCACAAAGATAACGATCAGCGCCCCTTCGATCAGGTTACGCTCTACCGTGCCGATCGCCCGGCCAATCAGCTCGCTACGATCCAGGAAAGCTTCCACTGCTACCCCTTCCGGAAGTGACTTGGTGATCTGGTTCATCTTCTCTTTCACGCGAGCTACTACCTGGTTGGTATTCTCGCCTTTGAGCAGCATCACAATACCACCTACAGCTTCGCCTTTTGCATCCGTTAAAGCCCCGTACCGGTTGGCCGTCCCAAATTGCACCTGCGCAATATCCGAGATAAGAACAGGAGTGCCATCTGAGGTGTTTTGTACCACTACCTTGCCTATTTCGTCCAGGCTTTCAATCAGGCCTTCGCTGCGGACAAAGTAAGCGTTCGGTTTCTTGTCTATGTAGGCTCCGCCGGTATTCCCGTTATTGCGTTCGAGTGCTTCCAGCACATCCGAAATGCTTAAGTTATGAGCCTTCAGCCGGTCAGGATCAACCGCGATTTCATATTGCTTGAGATAGCCGCCAAAGCTGTTTACTTCAGCCACTCCAGGCGTTCCGAGCAACTGCCGGCGAACGATCCAGTCCTGGATGGTACGTAACTCTACGGGGCTATACTGCTTTTCGTAGCCTGGCTTGGCATGAACCACATACTGGTAAATCTCCCCAAGACCAGTTGAAATAGGAGCCATTTCGGGACTGCCCACGCCTGGGGGAATGTTTTCAGCAGCTTCTACCAATCGCTCTGCCACCTGCTGTCTGGCCCAGTACACATCTACCCGCTCCTTAAAGACGATGGTCACTACGGAAAGGCCAAAGCGGGATATGGAGCGTACTTCTTCGATGTTTGGAATAGTAGACATCGTTTGCTCTACCGGGAAGCTGATCAGTCGTTCTACTTCCTGGGCAGCCAGCGAAGGGCTGGTGGTAATAACCTGCACCTGGTTATTGGTGATGTCCGGTACGGCATCGATGGGCAGCTGCGTTAGGGAATAGCTGCCCCATACAACAAGCACCAGCGTAAAAAGGCCGATAATAAGCTTGTTGTAGATAGAAAAATGAATGATTCTGTCTAGCACTTGTGTGTTGATTAAACCCAAAATACCACATACACCAAGTGTATGCGCACGCCTTTCTGGTCGCATATGGATGCAACTAAGCGTGTTTTCTTACTCTAAAGAAAAATAGGTTAAGCTTTAGGCGGGTGCCAGAATGGGATGATCGGAGCCACAGGGCCGCGGACCATATAGGTAGAATGGTTAGTGCTTTGTGGAAGCACAAGCGGCTGGGTTACTTTTTGAAATTGAATAGTTAAGGTAATACCTCCGCAGCAGTTGCATTCACATAAAGGGGAACAAAGGTCTGCTTCCTGATCAGCGTCTGAATGGGTTAAATCAGCTTGTACTTCTGTTTCTATACCCTGGGCATAAGCCGTCCCGCCGTCCGTGCAAGGCAAGCACGCCAGTAGAAAGATAAATAACCCCCAAATGACTGTCGGGTACTTCATGGACGCAAAGGTAGATATAAATGCCAATGTTTACTAAGCTACGTTTACTATTGCTTTTATCTAAAGGTTTATTTTGCACACACTTAATAGGATTATCTAAAAAGTATTCGGTTACTTATATCGGATGATTTTTAGATAGAAGCAGCTCATAGAGTGAGAAAAACTGTAATTAAATCTATTGGCTTTAAGTAGGATTTTGGGGCCTTATAAAATAACAATAAGCTTTATATATATGTATCCGGAACAACCCCTGTTTATTAACATATTGTCCTACAATGTAGTACAGATAAGCAGTTTAATATATATATTATTTATATGTAACGATTGAGACAAGCTAAATGCGTGATATTTTGGAGGTTTAATAAGGTTTATTCTATTTGTTACTACTTAAAGACAGTTTAGGGTTTTAAGTTAAAAACCGTACACAATGTTTCATGCTAGTTTGTTCAATAGTTTTGCCATGCCATTAGGGCATAAATATTCTATTGTAACAAAGCATAATTAACTGCCTCCGCTATCTTCTGATCTAGTTCATCGATAAGGGGGCTTTGAAAGGTGTATTCAGAATGAGATGCCAGCTCCTTGACTCTTCGAGATAGTCGACTTGCAGCAGTTCTCCTTTTGTCAGTATATGGCTTTAGTTGCTTTGCTTCTTCAAGTGCTTCTAAAGTTGCCATAACACCTCCATATGTTTTAATAAGGGCCAATTCTCCTAAAAGACGAGGATTGTCTATTATGTCTAAGCCTGTAGAACCTATTCTGATAGATCGCTCCTTAAGTATAGCAAGATAACCTTTGTGCCAATGGTCTACTATACTATGGTAGAATGCTGGTTGGTAGAGTATACCCACTGTTACATTCCGTTTAAGTTGCTTGTCTATTTGCTTAATATAACTCATTTCATACCGTAACAGATGCATTAACCTAACTGCAGGGGGCATTGTTATCTTTTTCTGTTTCATTTCAGCGACTTTATCATAAAAAGAGAGCTTGAGATTGCTTTTGTTGTAAGTAACACTCTTTGGATTCTCAAGTCGTGTGTAGGATTTAGCTAACCCTAGATAATGCAGGTAAAGAGAAACAGGGTGTTGCATCGATATGTTGCTAGCCAAATCTAATCTAGAGACCTGAGCATTACCTATTGGTAATAAGAGGTTGTCAGAAAGCTTCTCTATGGCTAATTTGGTGTCATTCAAGTTTAACGGGTGCAAATTGTCTCCATAATAATACTTGCAAAGGCTACCTCTTATAGAAATGCGCCTTTCGGTGATAGTTAATGCCAAATTGCCTAGCTGTCCATACTGAGTATGCCCAGTACTTTCTTTGTAGCTGTGACCTACATTACTTAATTTGTCAAGGATACAATTCTCTTGCGCTGCATCTTTAATGTAGTCTCTAGGTAGCCAGCAGTTGACAGTATCATATGATGGTATCATAGCTGACTGTTACAGAAAGTGTAACGAAATTATTCTTACTATAGGGACACGTTAAGCAAAGTGATAGCATAGCTGCTAAGATGATAGTATACATATGAGTATTTATATATTTACTTCAGATATAATACCTAGCAACTGGATGGTGCTTTCTTGTGATTTAGCTTAAATCAGTAGAAGGTATTGCAGAAGCTATTAAATCCTCCTTCTTAAAAAATACTCTACGGCCCCAGCTGTAGTATTTGAGTTTGCCACTTTTCATTCTATTTCTGATAGTAGATGGGCTGCAACTCATGAATTTAGCTGCTTGCTTACGTGTGTAAAATCCTTGTTCCGGCTCATATGGAATAGGTATAACGGTTGGATTGATTTCTCCTCCTTTTTCAGCCTGTGTTATGAAAGGTTTAATTAAGCTCATAAGGGAACTGATGATTTCGCCTAGTTTCGAAACTATCGATTCCTGAATTTCTAAATACGGGTCATTTGTATTTGGCTTTTGCATGGTTTTCATCCTTCTTGATAATATTAAATGTTATATATACCTTAATTTTGAAGATGATTGTTGGTATGTTAGTGCTTTATACAAATTTGTGTTTAAATAAGATTCTTTATCTGTAAAGATTTACATTCAGGTATGTTAATTTTGTTGGAAATTAGGATTGTTTGAGCTATAAAAAAAGAAATTGATGATTATGCAACTTGTGTTTTGATATATGATTTTACCGTGTATATGCTAAAAATATAATATGTATATTATATATCTTTAATTCTTAATATTTGCGCCCTGAAAATGCTGATATTAAGACGGTGTGAAATGAAAATTTCTTTATAAAATGCAAAAGTGCTTCTTGTAAATTTGTGATATAGATAGGTCTGTCAAGGATTCATAAGTAAAAACGCTTGCCAGGCCTAAAATTGGTTGGCAAGCGTATTATATTATTTCATTAACTCTGATTCCTAGTCAATGGATGTACTAATTTCTGCACCATACAGTCTGCATGGATGTATCTACTACCTTACTAGTTAAATTGATGTATTTTTGAAATGTTCTGTAGTCCTTATGTCCTGAAATCTTCATGGCTATTTCTGGCTGCATGCCCTTTTCGAGTGATAAAGTGCAAAAGGTTCGTCTAGCAGTATGGGTGCCTATGAATTTATATTTCGGCAGAGTACACTGTATCTTCTTGACTCCTTGGTATCTGACATGTGTAATCGGTTCATTGATACCCACTAACTCTCCGAGTTCTTTTAGATACTTATTTGTCTTCTGGTTTGAAACAGATGGTAGCTTCTGACCATGTATTGTATACTTGATTAAGATTTCAAGTGCAAACTCGTTTAGGGGTACCGTGATTATATCCTTGGTTTTCTGTGAATGTAGATGCCATTTGTTTTCTTTGATGTGTTCTGGCTGCAAAGCCGCTATATCTGAAAACCGCTGTCCAGTAAAACAGCCAAAGCAGAAGACATCCCTAACACGCTCTAGTTTAGGTTTAGTAGAAAGATCCAGCTTGTGTAAGGTTATAAGCTCTTCATAGGTTAAGGTTATAATATCAACCTTCTCTTCTTTTTGCCTAAACTTCTTGAAATCCGCTTTACTATTGTAGCCTCGCTCAGTAGCCCATACGAGGAACGTTTTCAAGAATTTTATATGCCTGGCTATAGTGTTATTGGTAAGCTTAGGAGTTTGAATTAAGTAGGCAACAAACCTTTCCTGGAAATCTATATCCATCATGTTAAAAGAAAGGTCGCTATTGCTTTGTTCAGAATATTTGTTCAGGTGGGATAGAATAGTTTTATACTTCTTAACAGTTGCTTCAGATCGAGAGACCTTATAGGCATTCAAAAATAGCTGGTATGCCTCAAGGAAGCCGACTTTAGTTTCCTGCAAATCCTTGCCAGCGACAATAGCAGCTACCGTGTTTTTTATTTCTTCAAGTGTGGTTGCACCTTTTTGCACTAGCTCTTCTTTCGCATTGAAGACATCTGTTTTTAGGTTTGTTAAGAATTGGTTGAGCTTTGCCTTAGATGGGTGGCCAGATTTAACCTCCTGCTTTTTGCAATCCCAAAACTTTGGGGTGATGCTGCGTCCGGTATTAAATTTATATGTCTTTTTCTTTGCACGGATAAATAAATATATAGCCGTCTTACAGGTAGCGTTTGGCTTGTCAAGGTAAAATCTTATTGTCATAGAATTTAGGATTTTTTTATAGGTATTATATTGTTATATTGTGATTATGGTTGTTTCGTTTTCGGATAAATCTCGGACACTGTTTTTACTATTATTTGGTTTTAGGTTTAACTAGTTGGTATAATGATCATAGAAATGAGCATCATTAGTTAACTGTGAAGTGCAATAAGAAATAGCAAAAATCAAGGAGGAGCATGGTTGCGAGTCCCTGCATCTCCACCATTAAGTATAAAAGCCCGCAGTTTGTGAAAACTGCGGGCTTTTTTTGTTGCACTCGGTCATACTTCGGCCAATATTGTAAGTTCATTTTTCGGGGCTCCATTAAATTAATTTGCTTGCCAAAACGTCCCTAAACCTGATATACTGATTTATAGCTTAGTTGCAGACTTCCCAAAAGCAGGCAATAATTAATGCTTCTTCCTTAAATGCGCCACCTGATTACTTGGCGATTTAAACACAGGGTAATTATTTACCTAACTTAACAATCTTATTTGCTGGTACACAGGGTAATAGCTTCCTGAAATTACTCGTATATATTATTATCCAATAAATAATTTGTATCTGAACATTAAGGTTGATTAAAATGAAAAGAGATAAAGAACGATTCCTTACTGTACTGAGTGACAATAATGGAAGGTATGATGAAACCACTTTAGGTGAAAGGCTAGGCTTTACCAGGAAGTATGTATACGAGATTATCGATGCTCTTATGGAAGAGGAAAGAATTGTGCGCGAAAAAGAAGGCAACAGTAATTACAAGGTTAAGCCTGAATAGCAAAGAAAGTATTTCATTTCCAATTCTTAAGAACCTTAACCAGGCTGAAATTAGCATGTTATGCGTGTAAGTGCCTTCGGTAAATGCGTACGTTTGCATACCTGGTTAGAAAATTATGTGCTGATAGCTGCAAACATACCTGCTAATACGCTGTAAATCCCACTGCTTCCTTTTTCTTTGTTAAATCTTGCCTAAGTTTTAACAGAAAATATAAGCGCTTTAGCTTTCATTTCTACCATCAAGTATAAAAGCCCGCTGTCAGGAAAGATAGCGGGCTTTTATACTTGTACTTCTCAGGTAGTGTCACTTGCTATTCACTTTCTTTGCCATCTCTGCTTATAGAGTTTCCTGGGCATCTCAACTTTTATAAGGCTAACAGCGCTAGATTTCTGCATGTTATAACATTAAATATAAAATGGCTAAATTATTTAATGTATATATTTTATTCAGCAGATGCTGTTTTTTGCGCATTTGCAAAATAAAGTGCATCAATAGCTAGGTTTTCTTGATGAGTTTGCTTTTTTTTATGGGAAAATCGAATAAAAGGCTATATAAAATTTATTTTCTTGCGGTTATTTGCTGTTTTATATTTGTTAGGTGCCATTTCTCTATTTAAAGCTCTTGGCTTATAGCAGCGGCATTTAAGCAAAGAAAATATAGCTCGAAAGAAGGTTAAACATAGTATCCGGTTGGCATAAGAATTAATACCAGTTGCAGGACAATTTTATTAACAGTGCTCAGTTGGAATAGCTAATACAAACCCAGAATACAAGATTTTAAAAGCATAAAGTGAATTCTTCCAACTATAGACACTTAAGTATGAAAGTGCCCTTTATTTTTCTGTTACCGCTGGCGTTTGCTTTACTGGCAGGTAGTTCTTGTCAGCAACAGTTGGCAACCCAAAGTCCTGCACCGGTTGCAGAAAAAGCTGCCGATACTTCCGAAAAAACTAACATCATAACAGGAGCTGACCAGACAGCAGCATACCTGCCTTACCTGAAAGGAAAACGGGTTGGTATGGTTGTGAACCCTACATCTATTATCGGTAAAACACCAAGCGTAGATAGCCTGCATGCACTGGGCGTAAACATTGTAAGAATATTCGGGCCGGAGCATGGTTTTCGTGGCGATGCAAGCGCCGGTGTTAAAGTAGACGATAGCGTAGATCCAAAAACAGGTATAGCTGTTGTTTCACTTTACGGTAAAAACAACAAGCCTACAAAAGAAAACCTCGCCGATATTGATGTCATGATCTTTGATATCCAGGATGTAGGAGCCAGGTTTTATACTTATACTATTACTATGCACCGCGTAATGGAAGCCTGTGCAGAGAATGGTGTTGAGTTGATGATCCTGGACAGGCCAAACCCGAATGGCTACCTCGTAGATGGTCCAATTCTGGATATGAGCCTTAAGTCAGGTATCGGTATCCACCCGGTTCCCATCGCACACGGCATGACGGTTGCCGAATATGCCCAAATGATAAATGGCGAAGGCTGGCTGGCCAATAACCTGAAATGCAAACTCAATATCGTGAAAGTAAAGAACTATACCCACGATACCCCATATACCTTACCGGTAAACCCATCCCCGAATCTTAATACCCCTCAATCTATCCTGCTTTACCCGTCGCTTTGCCTGTTCGAAGGCACCATTATCAGCCAGGGGCGCGGTACTTACTTTCCTTTTACAGTGCTTGGCAATCCTGACCTGAAAGGGAAGTATGATTTTAACTTTACTCCTGTAAGTATAAAAGGCATGAGCGAAACCCCATTGCACCAGGATAAAGCATGCTATGGGTTAGACCTAAGAAAGTATGATGTAAATAAGCTTAGAAACAGCAGACAGGTTAACCTGGCATGGCTGATAGAGCTTTACAAGGCATATCCTTATAAAGAGAAATTCTTTGATGCCAAGCAAAGTAACCAGATAGGCAATTTTGATAAGCTGGCTGGTACTAAGCAGTTAAAAGAGCAGATAATAGCCGGAACATCAGAAGAAGAGATCCGCAAAAGCTGGGAGCCGGGCCTGAGCCAGTATAAGCAGACTCGTGCCAAATATCTGCTTTATCCTTAAGAATTTATCTATATACCTATTAATCGAATGATTGCAGTAAGGCCGAAAATTTTAAGCAAAGTATGGCCCAGTTAAACACTTGTTTTACCATTAATAATTTGCAACGGGTTACTAACTATAAATGGATCTGTTGCTGCTATAATTCACAATAATCAACCTAATACACAAGCTGTTATGAACAAAAAGTTACAATGTTTTCTGTGGGGGGTGTGTTTTCTCCTGTTCCACTTTCAAAGTTTAGCCCAGGGCCAAGCAATAACCGGAACAGTAACCTCGGCATCAGATAAAATTCCATTGCCAGGTGTTTCTGTGGGTGTAAAAGGCACAGCAAGAGGAACCGTGACAGATGCAAACGGTAAATTTACAATTACAGCGGTGCCAACTGATGTTCTGGTATTCAGCTTTATTGGTATGAAGCCTCTGCAATACCCTGTAGGCAATTCTACTACAATTACTGTGGCATTAGTTAACGATGCTAAAAGCCTGGATGAAGTTGTAGTAACTGCTCTTGGTATTAAGCAGGAAAAAAAGGCCCTTGGTTATGCTATAACAGAAGTTAAAGGTGCTACAGTTGCCCAGACACAACGTGAGAACTTCGTGAATGGTCTTGCTGGCCGTGTAGCTGGTGTAGAAGTAACTACTACTTCTGGTCTGCCAGGATCTTCATCTTCTGTTATGATACGTGGTGTGAGCTCGCTTAGCGGCAGCAACCAGCCACTGTATGTTGTTGATGGTTTGCCTATCAACAACAACACGTTAAATACATCTGCATTTGCATCTTCTGCTAGTTCTGCAACATCGCTTGATAACCGCTCTACTGACTTTACAAACAGAGGTGCCGATATTAACCCACAGGATATTGAAAGCATTACAATCCTGAAAGGACCGGAAGCATCTGCTCTTTATGGTATTGATGCAGCATCAGGCGCTATCGTAATTACTACTAAAAGAGGTAAGGCCGGTACTAGCCAGATCGATTACAGCAATAGTTTCAGATTTGATCGTATCACGAAATTCCCTGAAATTCAGCAAGTATACGACAGAGGTCAGAATGGTGTAACAGATGGTACTGCTAGTGAAGTAGTATACTTTGGAGCTCCTTACCCTGAAGGAACCAAGTTCTATGATAACGTAGATAACTTCTTCCAGTCAGCGCTTACGCAGAAACATAACCTGTCTTTCTCAGGTGGTTCTGAAAAATCGCAATACCGTGTTTCCAGCTCTATAACAGATCAGGAAGGTTTTGTGCCAGGTACAGATCTGACCAAATTAAACCTTTCTTCTGCTATTACTTCTACGCTGAACAAGTATATGTCAACAGACGTGTCTTTCAGCTATACTTACTCAGATAACAACTCTGCCTTTAAAGGTGCGGGTGGTCCGCTGCTTGGTTTGTTAACATGGCCATCAAACGATGATGCCAGCGTTTACCTGACTCCTGCCGGAACAAGAAGAGTATTTACTACAAGTGCAAGCGAAGTAGAAAACCCTTTCTTCAACATTAACAGCAATAAGATCAATGATGTTAACAACCGTTACATCACCAGTGCAAAACTGATGATCGACCCTACTTCATGGTTAAAGCTTGTTGGTAACGTTGGTTTTGACTTCTCTACAGGTAAAATTACTATGGTTCGCCATCCGGAGTCTAACTATGGCGTATCAAGAGGTGGTATTTTTGACCAGTCGCTGGATAACACCCGTAACTTCAACGTGCAGTATTATGCTCAGCTTAACCGTTCATTCTTCGGCGATAAATTCCATGCCGACCTGAAAGTAGGTAGCGAAGTAAGAGATCAAAACTCTTATACACAGGCTGTAACTGGTGAGCGCTTCCTGGCTCCTGGCCTGTATTCAATTGAAAATACAGACGGAACTACACACCGTGGTAGAAACAGATTGTTCCAGAGAAGACTGGTTGGTGCTTTTGGTAACCTGAGCCTGAACTACAGCGACATGTTATACCTGAACCTGACCGGCCGTAACGACTGGAGCTCTACACTACCAGTTGAAAGCCGCTCATTCTTTTACCCATCTGCCTCATTAAGCTTTATCTTCACAGAGCTTGAGCCATTCCAAGGCATCAGAGATATCCTTTCTTATGGTAAACTGAGAGGTTCAGTTGCACAGGTTGGTAAAGATGCAAACCCTTACAGTATCCGTGCTTTCCTGGAGCCTAAGTCTACAACAGGTGGTGGTTTTGGTTACGCCTTTACAGGCCCTAGCCCGGACCTGAGACCAGAGATGACGACTTCTTACGAGTTTGGTGCAGAGATGAAATTCTTTAATGACCGTATCGGCATCGACGCAACTTACTTTAACAAGAAGTCTGTTGACCAGATCGTACGTGACATGCGCTTAAGCTACGCTACTGGTTTCGTATTGCAGGCTTTCAACGCCGGCGAGATGAAAACAGAAGGTATAGAATTGCAGTTAAATGCAACTCCGGTTGCTTCTACTGATTTCCAGTGGGATGTGTTAGCAAACTTTACACACTTGTGGAGCGAACTGCTTACATTACCAAAAGGTGTTAACGAATTCTACATGTCTGATACCTGGTTATACGGTAACGTAAGAAACGGTGCAAGACCAGGTGGCCCGCTAACAACTTTCACTGGTTTTGATTACATGCGTAACAAAAAAGGCGAAATGTTGATAAGCCCGACTACAGGTTACCCATTAAGAAATACTACTGAGTGGGTAATTGTAGGCGACAGACAGCCAGATTTCACAGTTGGTCTTACAAACAGCTTCAGATACAAAGACTTCTCGCTTAACTTCCTGTTAGACATTAGAAAAGGTGGCGATATCTACAACGGTACAGAGCACTTCCTGACTGCTCGTGGTCTTAGCAAGAGATCTGTTGACCGCCGTAACCAGCCTGTAATTTTCGAAGGTGTGTTGAAAGATGGTTTAGAGAACAGTGCTAATCCAACTAAAAACACAATCGTGATCGATCCTTCTCGTGATGCTAACTTCTGGTCTACTACATACGGTCTTCCTGAAACTGACTTTATCGAGAAAGACATCAACTGGGTACGCCTGAGAGATATTACGCTTAACTATAACTTTACTTCATCTCTGCTTAAAAACACTAAGTTTATCAGAAATGGAAGTGTGTTTGTTACTGCAACTGACGTGTTCATCCTGACTAATTACTCTGGTCTTGATCCTGTAGTGAATGGTAACTCTGCTGCTGTAGGTGGTAGCGGTGGTGCCGGTTTCGACTATGGTAACTTCCCAATGCCAATGGGTCTGAATATTGGTGTAAACGTTGGATTTTAATTAACAAAGCAATGAGAAAGAAAGAACGATCAATGAGAAAGATACTTTGCGCTTCTTTATTAACAGCCGGTTTGTTTACTGCTACCAGCTGCGATAATTACCTGGACGTTAATACCAACCCGAACGGCCCTGACCAGGTTGTGGCCCCACAGTTCTACCTTCCGGCTATACAGTCGGAGCTTGCACTGGGTATTCAGTTCGATGCACGTTACATAGGTAAGTATGTACAAAACTGGAACCAGAACTCTGCAAACGATGTGTGGGACCAGCATGGTTTTGTTGCCAGCAGCGACGCTTCAGGCCAGCTTTGGAGAGCTATCTACTATAGCATGGGCGCCAACCTGACCGACATGATCTCGAAAGCAGAGCAGGATAAGAAGTGGGACTTCGCAGGTGTAGGTTATGTAATGAGAGCCTTTGGCTGGCAGACCCTAACCGATTATCATGGAGAGGTTATCGTATCGCAGGCTTTTGAGCCGGGCAGAACGAGCTTTGACTATGATACCCAAGACAAGATTTATGAAGAAGTAAGACGCTTAACGCTGCTTGCTATTCAGAACCTGGAGAAAACAGATGGTGCTGTAGCTACTTCACAATTAAAGCAAGGCGACCTGATTTATGGTGGCGACCGTGCTAAATGGATAAAGTTCTCTTATGGTTTGCTTGCTATTAACGAGCATCACCTGAGCAACAAGTCTTCTTACAATCCGGACAAAGTAATTGAGTATGTAGATAAGTCTTTGGCAAGCAACGCCGATGATGCATCTGTTCGCTTTGAGGGTGCCGTGTCTAATGATACGAACTTCTATGGCCCGAGAAGAGGTAACATGAACACTTATCGCCAGTCTAAGTTTATTGTTGGCCTGTTAGATGGTACAAACTCTGCATTACGTGATGCTGATCTTATTGGTCTTGATCCGAAGTTTGCCGGCCAGCACCTGAAAGACCCACGTTTGCCGGTTATGTTGGCACCAGCTGCTGACGGCGAATACAGAGGCGTTACCCCAGGTGTAGGTGTTACAGAATATGTAGAGGCACAGCGCCCACGCAACCTTTGGAACACTCCAACTGATGTGGTTGCTGCTACAACGCCTAACAAATACCTGTTCGGTAACAACGAAAGGTTCCCGATCATGACTTACTCGCAGTTGCAGTTCATCAAAGCGGAAGCTGCCTTTCTGAAAGGTGATAAAGCGCTGGCTCTTGATGCTTATACTAAAGGTGTGAAAGCGCACCTTGACTTTGTTCAGAAGTATGCTGTGAACGATGCAGCTACGCCAGAAGACGAAGCTGCAGTTTATGCACAGAGAAGAAAGTTATATGAAGCAAGCGAGGACCTGATTCCATTGAACGCTGCTGATCTGACATTGCCTAAAATTATGTTGCAGAAGTATATCGCTCAGTGGGGATGGGGCTTCCTGGAAACCTGGTCTGACCTGAGAAGATACCACTACAATAACGAGGTATTTACTGGCTTTGAATTACCTAATCCACTGTATGGCTTGAACCAGGGTAAGCCTGCTTACCGTTTCAGACCGAGATATAACTCTGAGTATATGTGGAACGTGTCTGCTCTGGAAAAAATAGGCGGCTTAAACCCTGACTATCATACTTACGAAATGTGGTTCAGCAAAAAATAATCTGATAACACCATGAAGAATATAGTAACAAAATCTTTTGCAATACTGGCAGCAGGCTTCTTATTAGGAGCCTGCGAAAAGAATACGATTGAAGAACATTTCGCACCATTCGAATCCGGAGCACATATCAAAATGATACATGCAGCACAGGATGCCCCAATGGTGAATATGTACCTGGGCAATGAAAAAGTTACAGCCCTGGCACCAACTGTTACAATCACTGATACGATTATTACAGGCTTATCATACGCAGGTACAGCAGTGTTCCCGGCATCTTATGGTTATGCCAATGTACCAGCTGGTAACTATAATGTTCAGATGATTGACACCACGTCAAAAAAGGGCTCAGCAGTTGTAGTATCTACGGCATCTGTTAACTTAAATGACAAAACTCCTTACTCTGCTTTTTTGATTGGTACGACAGGCGCGTTCGAAACTCTGTTAATTGAAGATAAATTGCCGGAAGGTAATTATTCAAAAGCCTACATCAGGTTTGTGAACGTTATGGCTGGTGCTCCTGCTAACTTTGATATGTCAGCAGTACGCAAAGCCACTGCCGATAAACCATCAACAACTACTGTTATTGGTACAAACGTTGCCTATAAAGGCAACACGGCTTATGTAGAAATTGAGCCAGGCACATATGATTTCCCGATCTATGTAAGCGGTTCTACTACTGCATACACTACAATGACTGGTGTTGCGCCAACTGCAGGCAGAGTATACACGCTTTATACAAGAGGTAATTATACAAACAAGCCTGCTACCACTAACAGGGTACTGGTTCGCGACAGATAATGCTTTAAAAGCTAATTAAAAAAGCCCTCCATCGGTACTAACCTGGAGGGCTTTTTAATATCCTATACTTACCTTTTGACTATGATCAGAAATTCTATACTATTTATACTTTGCCTTTTTACTGCTGGTACTGCTTTTTCTCAAACTAATACCACTACACCCAAACGTGAATTCAGAGGTGTCTGGATCGCGACGGTGCAAAACATTGACTGGCCTTCGAAACCTAAACCCGGCACAGATTCAAAAAGTCAGCAACAGGAACTGATCCAGATACTGGATATGCACCAGAAAACCGGTATCAACGCCATTATGCTGCAAATACGCCCTTCAACCGATGCCTTTTATGCCAAGGGCCGCGAGGAGTGGAGCCAATTTCTGACAGGTAAACAAGGCTTGGCTCCTAAACCTTTTTACGATCCGCTGGAGTTTGCCATAAAAGAAGCGCACAAACGTGGTATGGAACTACACGCCTGGATTAACCCTTACCGTGCCACTACCAGCCTAATTGACTCTCTTACCAGCCAAACCCATATTACCCGCACCAAGCCGGAGTGGTTTTTTACCTACGGCGATAAAAAATATTTTAACCCGGGCCTGCCGGAAGTACGGACTTATATCACAGGTGTGATCATGGATATTGTTCGCAACTATGATGTAGATGGTATCCACTTCGACGATTATTTTTACCCGTACCCAGGCAAAGAGCAACTCCCGGATAGTATAGCCTACCAGCAACATGGGCAGGGCTTTGCGAACATAGAAGACTGGCGCCGCAACAACGTGGATGTACTCATTCAGGCATTATCTGAAAGTATACACAAAGAAAAAAAACATGTTAAATTTGGCATTAGCCCCTTTGGTATCTGGCGCAACCAGGCACAAGATTCGCTTGGTTCTGAAAGTACAGGTTTATCAGGGTATAGCGCATTGTATGCCGATGCCCGCAAATGGGTACAGGAAGGCTGGGTAGATTACGTAAATCCGCAGTTATACTTTCCTTTTAACTATAAAGCCGCTCCTTACGAAAAACTGCTCGACTGGTGGGCCGCCAATGCTTTTGGCAAACATGTATACATAGGCCAGGGCGTTTACCGGGCCATGGAAGACCGCGAAGGCTGGCGCGACAAGCAGCAGCTTCCGAACCAGGTTCGTTACCTACGTAATAATCCCAATGTGCAGGGCAGCGTTTATTTTAGCTCCAAATCACTGACCAATAACCTGGCTGGCTTCCGCGACTCCCTGCAACATGATTTTTACCGTTTTCCTGCTTTACAGCCAGAAATGAAGTGGCTGGATAATACGGCACCAGCTGCTCCGACAGCACTTCGCGATAAAAACTTCTTGTTTATAAAACCGTTCCGAAACGCCAGGTTAAAATGGCAGGCACCACAGGATGCCAGTGTTTTTGGCTATGTTGTTTACCGCTTCGATGAAAATGAAAGTATAAACCTGGATCGTGCCCAAAATATAATCAATATCAGTTTTGACCAAGCGCAAACATCCTTTCATGACAAAAGTGCGAAACGTGGCAAGTCTTACCAATACGTGGTTACTTCTATTGATCGGCTTAAAAATGAAAGCGCACCTTCCAACTTTTTCAGAAAGAAGCTGGACTGATCTAAAGTATAGTTTTCAGGTATCGGTAAAGTATAAAAACCGATAACAGTTGAGTAGCGGGTACCAGATTTTCTATAACTACAATCAAATTCCCTCCTTGGAGGGGTTAGGTGTGGGTTCTGGCTGCAGATAAATTGTAAAACAGATGCATATGCATCATTCAATTGCCAAAGTATAAGTATAAATTTTCAGTTCTTTTAAGCATATTTAGAATGATGAAAAGAAAGAAAACGTGGCTGGCTGTTGCCTTTGGGGCGTGCATTCTGGCAGCAAATGCGATTGCTTTTAACCAGCAAGTACGCTCAGACTTTGCCATTAGCAGCCTCACTGAAAGTAAAACCGAGACGCATGCCTGGATACGCATAAATCAGCTGGGTTATACGCCTTCGGGTATAAAAGTAGCCGTATGGGTGAGCAAATCATCAAAAGGTTTAAAACGTTTTGAACTGGTGGATGCTGCTACAAACAAAGTGGTTTTTAAAGGCAAAGCAGGGCAGGCCTTCGGCGCTTATGGTCCTTTTCAGGAATCCTACAGGTTAAACTTTTCTGCTTATACTAAACCAGGCAATTACTACCTGAAGGCTGGCAAAGTAAAGTCACCGGTATTTAAGTTGGCAAACGATCTGTACAAAGGCACTGCTGATTTTGCTTTGCGTTATATGCGCCAGCAACGAAGCGGATTTAACCCTTACCTGAAGGATTCGTGCCACACCAAAGATGGCTATACCATGTATGGCCCGATGCCGGATAGCACTAAAATTGATGTTTCGGGTGGATGGCACGATGCTTCGGATTACCTGCAATATTCTACCACCTCGGCCAATGCCACCTATCACCTGCTGGCTGCCTACCGCGATTTTCCGGAGGTATTTACGGATAAGCACCTGGGTAATGGGCTGGAAGGCAATAACGGTGTAGCCGATGTGCTGGATGAAGCAAAGTGGGGCCTGGACTGGCTGTTGAAAATGCACCCACGGGAAAACTGGCTTTTTAACCAGCTGGCCGATGACCGCGACCACCAAAGTATGCGCTTGCCCACCAAAGACGATGTGGATTATGGTATGGGCAAAGGGAAAGAACGCCCGGTATACTTTGCCACCGGCGAACCGCAGGGCTTGGGCAAGTATAAAAACAGGGCAACCGGCGTAGCCTCTATAGCAGGTAAATTTACCAGTGCTTTTGCTCTGGCTGCTCAAACTTACAAAAGCCAGGACGATAAATTGGCGCAGCTGTTCAGCCAGAAAGCATTATCAGCTTATAAGCTCGGGCTTGCCAAACCAGGCGTTGCCCAGACAGCTCCAAACCGTGCACCATACTTTTATGAAGAAGATAACTGGGTAGACGATATGCAACTGGGCGCTGCGGCACTATACCAGCTAACCGATGATCAAACCTACTTTAAGCAATCTTATACTTACGGGCTGCAGGAGAAAGTAACCCCGTGGATGGGAGCCGACACTGCCCGCCATTACCAGTGGTACCCGTTTCATAATTTCGGGCACTTTGAGCTGGCCAAAAAAGCGGATGCAAAGTCTAAAGCCGAACTTATCGGTTTTTATAAAGAAGGTATCGAGCGGGTGTTTGCCAAAGCAAAGAAAAACGCTTTTTACCGCGGTGTTCCATTTATTTGGTGCTCTAACAACCTGACCACATCATTTGCCATCCAGAGCCATTTGTACCGCGAGCTAACCAGCGACCAGACTTATAGCGAGCTGGAGCAGGCCAATATAGACTGGCTTTTTGGCTGCAACCCTTGGGGTACCAGTATGGTTTTTGGCCTGCCTGCAAACGGCAATACACCCGTAGATCCGCATTCGTCGCTTACTTACCTACACCAATACCCGCTTGATGGTGGCCTAGTAGATGGGCCCGTTTACGGCAGCATTTACAACAACCTGAAAAGTATAAAACTATATAACGAAGATGAGTATGCGGCTTTTCAATCCAACTTCGTAGTCTACCACGATGACTTCGGCGACTATAGTACAAATGAACCAACTATGGACGGCACGGCCTCGCTCATATACTTACTTGCGGCCCAGGAACATAGCGCCAAGGAGGGGGCGCAGGTAAAAAAGTAATAACTGATAAACACGGCGCTATAGTTAGAGGAGATTTATCAGACAAAAGTATAGCGCTGGTTTTTACAGGCGATGAATTTGCCGATGGCGCAGAAAGTATCCGGAAAACGCTGAAGAAACACAAAGCAAAAGCTTCCTTCTTTTTTACAGGCCGCTTTTATGGTAATTCTGATTTTAATACGGAAATCCGGAAGCTGAAGCGGGCGGGGCATTACCTGGGAGCTCATTCTGATGCGCATTTGCTGTACTGCGACTGGGCAAAGCGCGACAGCCTGCTTGTAACGCAGGAGCAATTTAGCGAAGACCTGCAGCGCAATTATAAAAGGATGGCCAGGTTCGGGATCAGGAAAACGGATGCATTATACTTTCTGCCACCCTACGAATGGTACAACAGCCAGATCGCCAATTGGACAACAGCAGAAGGGCTCCGGCTTGTGAACTTTACGCCCGGCACCCGCTCTGCTGCCGACTATACCTGGCCGGAAATGGGCAACCGGTACGTTAGCTCCGAAACCATACTTCAGTCGATACTAAAGTATGAGGAGCAGGACTCGCATGGCCTGAATGGGTTTTTATTATTGCTACATATAGGCACCGACCCAAGGCGTGAAGATAAGTTTTACAGCCGGCTGGATGAGTTGCTAACCAAACTAAAGTATAAAGGCTACCAATTTGTAACAATAGACCAACAGCTTTCTGAAAAATAACCTGAAGTATAAAATCTGATGCAGATAAGAATATTGCTTATAGTTGCCGCCATGGCCGGCCTGTTAATAAGCTGCCAGCGAATGGCTTCAAAAAAAGTTATTCCGGCAAGTATAACATATCTCACAAGGGAGGCATGGGGCGCCAACCCGCCGGTGCTGCCAATGCGAAGCCATACCCTCACACGACTCACTATCCACCACACAGCTACCAGGCAATTGCCGGAAAAAACATTAGGAGATAAAATGCGAAGCCTACAAAAATTCTCGCAGGCAGAGAGTCTATTAGCTGATGGGCGTATGAAGCCAGCCTGGGCCGATATACCATACCACCTGTATGTAGATGTGAACGGAGAAGTAGGGCAAGGGCGTGATATAATGTATGCTGGCGATTCAAACACGGCCTATGATCCTGCCGGCCATTTGCTGGTAGTGGTGGAAGGCAACTTTGAAGAAGAAGAACTTACTCAAAAGCAGATGAAAACCTTGCACCTGCTGGTGCCGGCACTGGCAAAGCGTTATAAAATCCCGGCAGATAGTATAGCCACCCACAAAGACTATGCACAGACTGCCTGCCCGGGTAAAAAACTGTATACCGAAGTAGGGCAACTGCAGCAACTGGTAAGAAAACAAGCTGACTAAATTGACTGCTCTTGTTAATCTTATATCCTGTGAAATCGAGGTGGACACAAATTGATAGCCTGTAAGTTTTGAGAGGTTAGTGGGTTTAAAAAGTATAAGGTTGCGTTTTTTTGCGGATTTTAATAAAAAAGCTCGCATACAATAGTAACTTTAGCTTCTGATTTCTTATTTTTATCTAATTATTAGGAAGGGATAATCTGGATGGAGTGCGCTTTTGTGCGTATTTGGATTTTTGGGTTGAATTTCTGACATATCAATTGGCCTGAAATATAAATTGCTTCTTCATAGTAAGCCATACTGAATGAACCTACTGAAGTATATCGGAATAATTGCTTTGTTGCTGCTAGCCAGTTTAGGGCAGGCACAGTCGTTTAAATTCGCTTTTGTTTCGGATACGCATATCGGTAACCCGACAGCAGCGGAAGACCTGCGCCGTACGGTCTCAGACATCAACGGCAATGACTCCATAAGCTTTGCCGTTTTTACTGGAGATATAACAGAATTTGGTTCCGATGAAGAATTGAATCTGGCGAAGCAGGTTTTAAATGAACTGAACAAGCCCTGGTATATTATTGCCGGTAACCACGATTCTAACTGGTCGGAGAGTGGTAGCAATTCTTTCCGGACAGTTTTTGGAGCCGAGACGTTCAGTTTTGTGTATAATGGTTACCTGTTTGCCGCTACCAGTTCAGGGCCAAACATGCGTATGGGCCCCGGTCAGGTGCCCCGCGAAAATATTGTATGGCTCGATTCGGTGCTGACAAATATGAAAGATCCGCGAATGCCGGTTATCTACCTGAATCATTACCCGCAGGATTCATCCCTGAATAACTGGTACGATGCCATCGACTTGCTAAAGAAACGTAATGTACAGCTGATGCTGCATGGCCACGGGCATAACAACAAACTCTTTAATTATGATGGCATTCCTACTGTAATGGGGCGCTCCAACCTGCGTGCCAAGGCTGAAATCGGTGGCTATAACATTGTAACAATTCAGGATGGTAAGGCCAGTTTTGCAGAAAGAAACCCAGTAACAAAAGCACAAAAGCCATGGCTGGAAGTGCAATTGGCAGATCATCAGTTCAGCACAAATCCGGGGAAATATCATCGGCCTTCCTATGCGGTAAACCAGGTATATCCTACAGTAAGAAAAGTATGGGAGTACCAGGCCGATAGCGATGTTGGCGCTGGCACGGCAACAGCCAAAAATCTGGTGGTAGCTACTAATACGAACGGGCTGATCTATGCCCTTGATAAAAATACCGGGAAACGCATATGGAGCTATCAGACCAATGGCAAAATCTATTCTACCCCGGCCATTGCTAAAAACTATGTAGTGGTCGGCTCATCAGATCATTATATTTACTGCCTGTCGGCTAAAACCGGCAAACTTATCTGGAAAGCAGCAGCGAAGAAAGCTGTACTAGGCTCGCCGGTAATCGAAAAAAATAAAGTATACATAGGGGCTTCCGACGGGCATTTCCGGGCAATGGACCTAAAAAGCGGTAAAACAATCTGGGACTTTGGCCAGGTAAATAACTTTGTGGTTACTAGGCCCTTGCTTTATAAAGGCAAAGTATACTTTGGTAGCTGGGGTAACGATTTTTATGCACTAGACGCAGCTACCGGTACGTTAGCCTGGAAGTGGAGCAACGGCTCTGCAAACCGCATGTTCTCGCCGGCAGCCTGCTACCCGGTGGCCGTAAATAACCGCATATTTTTAGTTGCCCCGGATCGTTTTATGACAGCACTTGACGCAGAAACCGGCAAGGTAATCTGGCGTGAGCAGAAAAAGGATGTTCGGGTGCGGGAATCTATGGGGATTTCTGAAGATGGAGCGCTGGTTTACGTAAAAACAATGGATGGGCAACTATACGGCATTTCTACCTCTTCCGACTCGATGCAGGTAAGCTGGAAATCCGAACTGCAACTGCCTTACGAGCTGGCTCCTTCAGCTATAGTTGAAAGCAATGGCGTGGTATATGTGCCTTCGCATTCAGGTATGGCTGCCGCCATCAATAGAAAAAGCGGGGCAGTGCGTTGGAAGTATAAAACTTCTAACAGCCTGATGAACCCGGTTATGCCATTAGGGAAAAACAGGGTAGTAGTAAGCACAATGGATGGTAAAGTGACTTGCCTTGAGTATATTTCGAGGTAGAAACAAACCCTTAACAAAGTATAAATTGTTTTCTTGATCAGAAAGCATAACAACAGAAGACTTAATTTTAATTATTACATATCAATGGAAATTACCACCGAGAAAGACTCGAACTATAACAACCTTGAAAAGATGTCTGTGAAGGAGATCCTTGTAAATATTAATAACGAGGATAAAACTGTGCCTTACGCAGTGGAGAAGGCGATTCCGCAACTGGAGAAACTAGCTACAGTGGTGGCAGAGAAGATGAAGGCCGGAGGCAGGTTGTTTTACATCGGGGCCGGCACCAGCGGGCGTTTGGGTGTAGTGGATGCATCAGAGTGCCCGCCAACTTTTGGAGTGCCTTTTGACTGGGTAGTTGGTATTATTGCAGGTGGCGACACTGCCATTCGTAAAGCGGTAGAATTTGCCGAAGATGATGCCGAACAAGCCTGGAAAGACCTTTCAGAATACCAGATAGATGAAAACGATGTGGTAGTTGGTTTAGCTGCATCAGGCACTACGCCTTATGTGATTGGTGGCTTGAAAAAAGCTAACGAAATGGGTTTGGAAACCGGTTGCATCGTGTGTAACAGCGGAAGCCCGGTAGCGGCAGTAGCAAAACACCCGGTAGAAGTGGTAGTTGGCCCTGAATTTGTTACAGGTAGTACGCGTATGAAAGCTGGTACAGCACAAAAACTGGCCCTGAACATGCTGAGCACTACCGTAATGATACAGTTAGGCCGCATTAAAGGCAATAAAATGTTTGATATGCAACTAACTAACCATAAGCTATATCAGCGCGGCGTTCGCATTATTATGGCCGAAACCGGCAAAGATGAGGCAACAGCAACTGCATTACTGGAAAAGTATGGCAACGTACGCCAGGCAGTAGCAAGCGTTTCTGTTACATCCTGATTTAAAGCGCCGCCAATTATAGTTTATAGTTGGCGGGTTTTTTATACTTTAGTACTTTAATCTGACAGCAGGCTTCCGCGAAATACTAACCATTAACGGCCCGGTAACTGTCTCTGAAACTATTAGTTTATGTCTCCAATCGTTCTCTTATCTTTTTTAATTGGCTACTTTGCCGTGCTGATAGGTATTTCCTACTTCACGTCGAGAGGTGCCTCGGATAACTCCAGTTTCTTTATCGCTAACCGAAATTCGAAATGGTATTTCGTGGCTTTCGGAATGATTGGTACTGCGCTGTCAGGGGTTACATTCATATCGGTGCCAGGTGCGGTAAGCAACAACAGTTTTGGTTATTTCCAGTTTGTGCTGGGCAACGCCGTAGGTTTTCTGCTAATTGCTTTTGTACTGCTGCCGCTCTACTACCGCATGAACCTGATCTCCATTTATACTTACTTAGAGAAAAGGTTTGGTTACTGGAGTTATAAAACAGGCTCCATGATCTTCCTGGTATCGCGCACGATCGGTTCTGCTTTCAGGTTATACTTAGTGGCAATCGTACTACAGAAATTTATTTTTGATGCCTGGAATGTGCCTTTTGCAGCTACAGTAGCCATCTGCCTCATCCTTATCTGGATCTACACACACAAAGGCGGCCTTAAAACCATTGTAATCACGGATACTCTGCAAACTGTGTTTCTGGTATCATCGGTTATACTTTCTATTGTATTTATTGCCCGAAGCCTTGACCTGAACGTGATGCAAACGTTTGAAGCGGTAAAGGAAAGCTCTTACTCTAAGATGTTTTTCTGGGAAGATTTTATGGGTAGCAAGAGTCATTTCCTGAAGCAATTCCTGGGCGGTATTTTCGTAACTATAGCTATGACCGGCCTTGACCAGGATTTGATGCAGAAGAACCTGAGCTGCAAGAATATTGGTGAAGCGCAGAAGAATATGCTGACTTTTACAGCTGTATTTGTTGCTATTAACATTTTCTTCCTGAGCGTAGGTGCCCTGCTTTACATGTTTGCCCAGGCAAAAGGAATTGATGTAACGGCACTTAAAACGCCGGATCACCTGTTCCCTGAAATTGCCCTGAACCACATGGCCCTGGTACCGGCTGTTACGTTTATGCTGGGTTTGACAGCTGCCACATTTGCCACTACAGACTCTGCATTAACAGCCCTTACAACATCTTTCTGCGTAGATTTCCTGAACTTCACTAAAAAAGAGAATCACGATGATATTAAACTGATCCGTACGCGCCACCTGGTGCACATCGGTTTTTCAGTAGTAATGTTGTTTGTGATCCTGGTTTTCAGGCTGATTAACGATGACTCTGTCGTAAATGCGATCTTTAAGGCTGCCGGTTATACTTATGGTCCGTTGCTAGGCCTGTTCGCTTTTGGTATGGCTAACAAGCGTGCTGTAGCTGATAAGTTGGTGCCATACATTTGCATTATCTCGCCGATCATCACATTTATACTTGATAGCAACTCGGTTGCCTGGACGGGTTATGCCATGAGTTTTGAACTGATCGTGATCAATGCTGCCATTACATTTATACTGCTGCTTGTAACCAGCAAGCCGGGCGGAGGCGTTATGATGGATGCCCTGAAAGAAGCGGAGAGAGGCAGCAAAGTAAAACAAACAACCTATTAAGCATACATCCTTTATGGAAATTGAAAAGCTTTTGGAAAGTGTTTTGCCAAAAGCACGCATACGGGCGCGGCTGATTGATGTCGTGTCTTACGCTTCTGACGCGGGCTTTTACTACCTCAGGCCAAAAGCCGTGGTGCAGCCTGTTTCAGAAGAAGAAGTAATAAATCTGTTCGCGCTTTCGCATACACATAACATTCCGCTTACCTTCCGTACAGCCGGTACCAGCCTTTCGGGGCAATCTATAACAGATGGTATACTGGTAGATCTGAGCCAGTTCTGGAACAGGATTACCGTAGAGCAAGAGGGTGAAATGGTACGGGTGCAGCCCGGCATTATTGGTGGTATTGTGAATGCGCACCTGCGCAGGTATAAACGCAAGATAGGCCCGGACCCGGCAAGTATAAATTCGGCCATGATGGGTGGTATACTTTCCAATAACGCCAGCGGTATGTGCTGCGGCGTCAGTAAGAATTCCTACCATACTACCCGGTTTATCCGCTTTGTATTACCAAACGGAAAAACCTATACTACCGAAGCGCAGGCAGACTACATAAGGTTTGAAACAGAATGCCCCGAATTATATCTGAAACTGCAGGAATTAAAAGCGCAGATTCAGCATAACCCGGAACTCCACGATCTTATCCGGCACAAGTATAAAACCAAAAATACGGTTGGCTACTCTGTTAATGCTTTCATCGATTTTGAGCACCCGCTCGATATACTGGCGCATTTGCTAATCGGGGCAGAAGGAACGCTGGGCTTTATAGCCGAAGCGGTATTGCAAACGGTGCCTGATTACCCTGCCAAGTCTACTGCACTTTTATACTTCCCGGATATTTATGCTGCCTGTCAGGCTATAGTACCTCTGACAGTGTCGGGTGCGGAAGCTGTAGAGTTAATGGACCGTGCATCGTTGCGCTCAATAGAACACATGGCGGGCGTGCCGGCAGTAATCAAAACCTTACCGGAAATGGCTGCAGCTTTGCTCGTAGAGTATCAGGCCAATACATCTGAAGAGGTGCAGGAAAAGATACTCAGCTTTATGGCGCTGTCGCCGGAGCTGGCTTTGCTGGAGCAGCCTGTATTTACTACCGACCCGATAGAGCAGGCATTTCTGTGGAAAGTGCGAAAAGGGATGTTCCCGGCCGTAGGTGCTGTGCGTGCCAGTGGTACAACAGTGCTGCTCGAAGATATTGCCGTGCCGGTAGCAAAACTGGGCGATGCTATACTTGACCTGCAGGAGCTTTTCTTGAAGTATAACTATACTAACGCCATCATTTTCGGCCACGCCAAAGATGGTAATATCCACTTTGTGGTAACGCAGGCTTTCGATAATAAAACAGAAATTGAGCGTTACGACCGTTTCCTGAAAGAAGTGGTGGAACTGGTGGTGCAAAAGTATAACGGCGCCCTGAAAGCCGAGCATGGTACCGGCCGCAACATGGCGCCGTTTGTAGAAACGGAGTGGGGTGGCGAGATCTACCAGATCATGAAATCGCTGAAAGAAGTGGTTGATCCGAAGAACCTGCTTAACCCGGGCGTGATCATCAACAGCGATAAAAATGCGCATATCCAAAACCTGAAAGACCTGCCAAAGGTGGAAGAGGAAGTGGACAGGTGCATGGAATGCGGTTTCTGCGAACACAAATGCCCGAGCCGTAACCTCACGCTTACACCACGCCAACGCATTGTAGTAAGACGGGAACTGCTCAACCTGAAAAGTAAGGGACAGAAAAAACAGCATGACGAGCTACTGGAGCAATACCAGTACGATGGCCTTGATACCTGCGCTGTAGATGGTTTGTGCTCTACTGCATGCCCGGTTGATATTAATACAGGCGATCTTGTAAAACGCCTGCGCCGCGAAAGCCACAATGATATTTCGAATAGCCTGGCGCTGCTGGTAGCAAAAAACTTCAAGCCGGTTTCAGCTATCGTAAAAGTTGGGTTGATAGCCGGGGTAGGAATAAATAAGGTATTAGGCGCAAACACACTGGCTAAACTAACCCAGGGAGTGAAAAACGTGGTACCGGCTATGCCGTTGTGGTCTAATTTACTCGAGCCTGTTCCGGGTTTTTCAAAGTATAAATCCTGGTCTGAGCAGAAAGTACAGCAGCAGGCAGAAGTAGTATACTACCCTACCTGTATTTCCCGCACGATGGGTGGCGCTGAAGGAGGTAAAAAAAATATTATCGAAACCTTTATCAGCGTTTCTGAAAAGATAGGAGTGAAATTTATGATACCGCAGGATGCACAAAGTACCTGCTGCGGGCAGATATTTTCCTCTAAAGGATACAGCCAGGCTTTTATTTATACCGCCAACGAAACAATTCAGAAGATCTGGAAATGGACCGACGGAGGTCGCCTGCCACTGGTGCTGGATATTACTTCCTGTACTTATACTTTGCAGCATTGCCGCCCGGTACTTACACCGGAAAACAAGCAGAAATTCGATGCCATCCGCATTATCGATAATATAGATTATATTGCCGATTACCTGTTGCCAAAAGCAAACGTGCTGCGAAAAAAAGAGCGCGTGGTGCTGCACCCGGTTTGCTCGCTGCAGAAAATGGGGCTCGAAGGTAAATTTGTAAGTATAGCCAAACAACTGGCAGAAGAAGTAACGGTGCCCATTCACGCAGACTGTTGCGGCATGGCCGGCGACCGAGGTTTCTTGGTGCCGGAGCTTACGGCTTCAGCTACTTTGCCAGAAGCAACCGAAGTAAAACAATGCGAGTACGACGGTTATTATTCATCGGCTAAAACCTGCGAAATGGCCATGACCGAGGCAGTAGGTAAAAACTACGAATCGATCGTGTACATGCTGGATGAGTGTATTTAAAGTATAAACAAAGTATAAAGCAAATCGCCCGCTCCCCAAAAGAAGCGGGCGATTTGCTTTATAATCCGTTGATGCTGCCAGTTTGAGCAAAGCGATAACTAGTGGTTGCTTATGGCATCCCGTTCGTAACTGGCGTTATCCCTAACTATACTTGCGCCAAGTGTAAAGGACTATAGCACGGTAATTATTCTTGCGTATTCTTTTAGAGAAGGGTCAGTTGGTTTAATATCTGTTATCAGGTAATGAATAGAGTTGAGGTCGCATACTTTCATGTTCTGCACTGAGTCCAGTTTTTCAGCAATACTCATGATGGCTACTTTTTTTGAAGATCGTATCATGGCTTTTTTTACCTGCACCACTTCCCAGTCAGAATCTGTAAGGCCATCTTCCAGCGAAATACTGTTGGTGCCAAGTATACACAGGTCTACCCGGATTTCGGAAAGTTGATTAACTACCTGTGAGCCTATCATAATATGCGAGTTCTTGGAAAGCTGCCCTCCTAAAAGTATAACAGTGCTATTAGAACGTTCGGCAAGCTCCAGCGCAACAAGCGGGCTTACAGTAAAAAAAGTACATTTCAGGGTATCCGGTATCATGCGGGCCACTTCTATCATGGTTGTTCCTCCACCTACCAGCACCGTCATGCCATCCTGCAGCAACTGTATTGTTTTGCGTGCAATTTCTTTCTTTGATTCTTTGGCGTAAACCTCGATCTGCTGAAACGGATTATGGAAAGATTTAGACAGCGCGCCACCATGTACTTTCAATATTTTGCCGCTTTCGGCTAGCTCGTGCAGGTCTCTTCTCACTGTATCCTCCGACACATTAAGCTTTAGGCTCAGGTCCGAAGAAAGTACCTTGTTGTGTATATTTATCTGTTTTATGATAAAAGACTGACGTTCTTCCTTTAGCATGTTATCGTGGTTTGTATGGTAATCATCCAAATATAAATTATTTTTTATATAATAGGTGAGTATCTTTTAAGATGATTTAACAGATCAGGCAAGTAGTAATTTATAAGTAAAAAAGAAGCCCGCCTGCTTCACGTCCTTTTCAGGTTTGCGGAGCAGGCGGGCTTCTTAACTTTATGCTTTATAGCTAAACAAGCAAGTATAAAACGGAGGCTATACTTTTACATAGATCTTTTTCTTATCCATCCAGAAGCCTACCAGCCACATAACCAGCATGTATGAAACTGCAAAAAGCAAAGAGGCTGTTTCGCCTTCAGACCATGTCAGGAATAAGCGCTCATAGATCCATTTTTGCAGGCTTACATCACCAATTTTAATGAAGTTTAACAGCTTAATTACCAGCGTGGCGAAAGCAAAAATGAACAGCGGGTTTTTACCGAATGCCTCAAAGAAGTATGACCATTTTACGTAACCGGCAATCTCGATTATAAACATGAGTACGCCAAGTATGATCAGGCTAAGCCCAACTGAGTGCAGCACGTAAGAGCTTGTCCAAAGTGGTTTGTTGATCGGAAAGTATAAATCCCATACAAAAGCTACAGCTACCAGTGCAGCGCCAGCCAGGTTTAACTTAAATACCGAGTTTAAGTTGTTGCCATTTTTCTGGATGAAAACGCCTGCAAAATAACCTGCAATTACATTAACGGCAGCAGGCAATGTGCTCAGCAATCCTTCCGGATCGAAAGGTATGCCAAAGCCTTTGTAGGTGTTTGCCTCAGGTAAAAACAGGCGATCGAATTTCAGGGCAGCATTACCTTCCAGGCTATACGGGTCGGTTGGGTCGCCGAAGAAGTACATGATAGCCCAGTAAGCCAACAACGTTGCAATGCCAAAAACCATTGCACCGTTATACTTTAAATACCGAATAACCAGCGAGGCAATAAAATAACAAAGCGCAATGCGTTGCAACACACCCAGAATACGCACGGCCGTAAAATCTTTCATTACCAACTCACCTGCATCTGACCACTTCACGAACGGGAAAAGGTTAAGGAACAAACCGATCAGGAAGATTAGAACCGTTCTTTTTACAACTTTGCGAAGGAAAACAGAATCAGACTGCTTTTCGAACTTGCGCATGCTGAAGCTCGTGGCGTTGCCAACCACAAACAAAAAAGACGGGAAAACCAGGTCGGTAATGGTAAAGCCGTGCCAGGCAGCGTGCTTAAAAGGAGCATAAATACTGCCCCAGCTTCCGGGGTTATTCACGATCACCATCAGGGCAATTGTCATCCCCCGCAGTACATCGAGTGCAAGGTATCGGTCGGAGGTTTTGTTTGGCAACAGACCCGTGTCTGCATAATTACTAACCACAGCGGCTTTGTTCATAAATTGTATCGGTTGAAAGATAAAGGTAGCTTAGTTTCAGGCTTATATGCCTGTGTTTAGGTTTATACTTCCGGAAGTATAACTGTTAAATTATACTTCCGGAAGTATAATTTAACAGTTATACTTTAAATTTTATAGTTATTGAGGATAAAAAAACAGCCGCCCGGAATTTTCCAGGCGGCTGTTGCTATTGTAGTGAAATTGTTATTGAGCAATGGATGTTTCTGGGGTCTTTTTAGCTTTCTCCATAGCATCATATACTACCTGCAGAACGCTGGTGCGGGTATTCAGCTTGCTTAACTTGCTGTTCTCGCGTGTTGGGTTAACGCGGTTAGACAGGAACACATAAACGATGTCATTTACAGGGTCTATCCAGGTATAAGTTCCTGTAAAACCGGAGTGCCCAAAGCTTTCAACTGGCGCGCTCTTGGCTGCATTGCCATTCTCAGTTCCCGGCTTGGATGGTCGGTCGAAACCAATGGCGCGGTAGTTACCTTGGTCGCAGAACTGACATTTGCTAAACTCGCTTACCGTGTTGCCGCTGATGTAGCGCTTATAACCGTAAGTACCATCCTGCAAGTATAACTGCATCAGTTTGGCAAGGTCGTTGGCGTTTCCGAATAAGCCGGCATGGCCGCTAACGCCACCCAACATGGCAGCACCTTCGTCGTGCACGGTACCGTGCAGCAATTGCTTTCTGAAGTGTGGCTCAAATTCGGTTGGCACAATGCGCGATTGCGGGTAATATTTATAAGGATTAAAAGTAAGCGTAGTAGCGCCAATCGGCTTGTAAATATTCTCTTTCAGGTAAGATTCGAAATCCTGGCCAACAATGTTCTGTACTACCAGCGGAGCAAGTATAAACGACAGGTCGCTGTATACATAACCCGGCTTCTCGTTCAGCGGAGATTCAAGTATACTTTTATAGATCTTATCAGAATACTTGCGGTGGATGTACAGGTTCTGAGCTACTTTGATCGGGAAGCGGGCCGAAGAATCTGCTTTAAATGTTCTCCACTTAAATTTACCGTTCTTCTTTACAGTTTCTTTCCAGAACGGGATCCAGGCGTACAGGCGTGCCTGGTGCGTCAGAATATCGCGGTACTTCAGGTTTTCTTTGTTAGTGCCTTTTACCAGTGGCAGGTACTCACCAAGGGTTTTATCAACATCGAAGCGGCCTTCGCCTTTTAACTTCATGAAAGCAGCCAGCGATGTGCTGATCTTGGTTACCGATGCCATGTCATACAAATCTGTGTTATGTACCGGCGTTTTGTTGTCGTAAGTATGGTAACCGAATGATTTGTAGTAAATTACTTTCCCGTTTTTGGCTACAAGTACCTGCGCGCCAGGGGTTGCTTTTTCCGCTATGGCCTGGTGCACAAGCGAATCGATACCTGCCAGGTCCTGCGTTCTAATACCAACAGCTTCCGGCACAGAATAAGCTAAACGAACGCCACCTTGCGTTTGCAGGCCATCTCCGATTTTAAAGCTGTTGCTAACTGTTACAGGTAATTTACCTTTAGCACCAATGCCTCCAAATATCATCTGGGCAGTCAGGTCCTGGGTCAGGGCGTTTTCCTGGTAAGCTGCAATTACAGCATCTGCTTTTTCGATATTTTCGAACTTGGCCAGGCTGTATACATTACCAAACACACCTACAATAGTACGTTTAGAGCGCATCAGGTCTTTCAGGAACAGGTTCATTTCGGCGGTAATGCCAAAAGTGCCGCTACCGGCTTTTAACTGTAACTGGTGTACGCCAGCTATGATCAGGTTATAGTTTTGCAGCTTCTCTTTCAGTTTTTGCAGATCGGCAATGGTGCTGGTTGGCGAAAGGAAGAAGGTATCTACCTGGGTATAACGTGCCAGGTCACGCTGGAAATTTGTCTCTTTTGTTGTGCCAATTGCTAAAGCCGCTACTTTAAGCGTGTCCAGCGAATGGATAGGAAGTATGTTGTTCTTGTTGCGCAGCAGTGTAAGCGAAGCTTCTGTTAACTGGCGGGTCAGGTAATTGGCGTGTGGGTTGTTCAGGTCTTCCACCAGGTGTGCCGTCTCGATCGGTTGCCATTTATCCAGGCCTACCCATTGTTTGGCAGCCAGTACTTTACGTACGCGGGCGTCAATCTCGGCCTGGGTAATTTCTTTGTTGGCAATTGCTTTTTTAACTTCTGCAATGGTGGTTTTTACATCCATGGTGTTCAGCAACACATCGTTACCGGCAAGCAAAGCCTTTACATCAACCACCCCCGGAGGGTAAAATTTAGCAACACCCTGCATATTCAAAGCATCCGTAAACACGAGTCCTTTATACTTCAGTTCGTTCTTAAGCAGGTCAGTAACTATAGGTTTAGAGAGTGTAGAAGCAAGGTTAACGGTGTTGTCTAATACCGGTATGTTCATGTGCGCCACCATAACACTGCCTAAGCCGTTCTTCATCAGTGCACGGAAAGGGTGTAGCTCCACAGAGTCCAGGCGGATGCGGGAAAAGTTGATCAGCGGAAGTCCATAGTGTGAATCTACGTTAGTATCGCCGTGGCCAGGAAAGTGCTTGGCGCTTGCCAGTACATGCTGGTCCTGCATACCTTTCATGTAAGCCAGTGATTTGCTGGCTACGTTATACTTGTCTTCACCGAAAGAGCGGAAGCCGATAACAGGGTTGTTGGCGTTGTTGTTGATATCTACAGTAGGGGCAAAGTTTACATGTACGCCCAGGCGCTTGCACTGGCGGGCAATTTCCACGCCCATATCGTAAATAAGCTTCTCGTTATCTATGCCGCCTAAGGCCATCTGGTACGGGAAACGTACAGTGCTGTCAAGGCGCATGGCTAATCCCCACTCCCCGTCGATAGACACCATCAGGGGTACTTTGCTTTCCTGCTGGTAGCGGTTAGTCATTTTGGCCTGACGTACCGGCCCACCCTGGAAAAATATTACCCCACCCACTTTATAAGTTTTGATAAGGGTGCTGATAGAGTCGATGTGTGCCTGGTTTTTGTTCGAATACACCGGGATCATGATCAGCTGGGCAATGCGCTCGTCAGGAGTTAAAGACTTGAAAACAGAGTCTACCCACTTCTGATTTGCATTCAGGAAAGGCGGGTCCTGATCAGGATTAAAAACAGGCGCGGCTGCTTTTTTTACAGGAGCCTTGCGGATTTTTGCTTTTTTAGACTGAGCCTGCAAATTATGCAGGCCAACCATCATCATGCAGATGAGTAACAGAGAGATAAATTGATTCTTTTTCAAAGTAATCAGGGTTTTTGGTAAAGCAGTTATTACTGCAATTTAATAGGATTCAGCTGGTTTGCATTTTTATTTGCGTTATTTTTTTTAAATCCTGCAAATAAAAGCAATATTAGGGTCTTGTAATTTTATACTTCGTTTTTAGTAAGAGCTGTCACTGTATATAATTCTATAAGGCTGGCTTATTGTATTTTTCATTAAAGTGCTTAAATTTTAAAATCTATAGTTACAAAGATCGGGTTTATGAAGTTTTTACCAACTCAGGTTGCTTTCTTTTTATTGGCAAGTATAGTGCTGGCCTCTTGCGCAGTTAACCCTTATGCGGCCACCAACCGATCGTATAAAAAACAATTGAAGGCGTATACCCGCACCTTAAGGGCAACGCCGCTGGGCAATGCCGAAGGCCTGGCCTATAAGCAGGGCGATTACTGGGTAGGTGCCACTAACTTTGATATGCGCAAGCCGAACTATGTAATTATTCACCACACGGCGCAGAACTCTACAGAACAAACGCTGAATACATTTACCAAACCAGCTACCAAGGTTAGCGCACATTATGTCATTGGCCGCGATGGCAAAGTATACCAGATGCTGAACGATTACCTGCGTGCCTGGCATGGTGGGATAAGCAAATGGGGAAATGCTACCGATCTTAATTCTTCTTCTATTGGTATTGAGTTAGATAACAACGGGTCAGAGCCATTTTCGGAAGCGCAAATGACCAGCCTGATCGGGGTGCTGGGCACACTGAAAACAAAGTATAATATTCCTACTGCTAATTTTATAGGCCATTCAGATATTGCCCCTGTTCGTAAAGTAGACCCAAGCCCTGTGTTCCCGTGGAAATTGTTGGCTGACAATGGTTTTGGCTTATGGTATGATGCGGATGTGCTGCAGGATACGATTATACTTGCCCAGGTTCCGGTAATCGATACTACAAAGGCAAAAGAGCCATCGCTGGTATTTGAATCTGTGCCGGTGCATGGCGATGTTCCTGATAACTTTAACCCGCAGGAGGCGTTGCGCATTATCGGGTACGATACACGCGATCTTTCAGCAGCCATCAGATCTTTTAAGCTGCATTTTATACAAAACGACACAACACCGGTATTAACCGAAACAGATAAGCGGATTCTATTTAACCTTTATAAAAAGTATTTATAGTTTAGGTAGTTAAAAAAACAGGAACCTATGACATCAAACCTAGTTCTAGTCTCTAAGCTTTGCCGGTACCTGCTAGTCGGGTTTGGTGTATTGTTGTTTTCAGGTTGCAGCACCACCCGCGAGAAACCGCAGGCATCTGTACCTTATGGCCCCGATGAAATTAAACGCCAGATTGTTGCGCTGAGCGAGCAGAAGCACAGTTTTGTTGGCTTTGCCCTTTACGACCCTGAACTTGGTAAAATGGTGGTAGAGCATAATGCCGACAGGTATTTTGTGCCGGCCTCAAACACGAAGCTGCTCACTTTTTATGCTTCGCTTAAAATGCTTGGCGATACTATACCTGCGCTCAAGTATACCACCAGCGGCGACTCGCTTATATTCTGGGGAACCGGCGATCCTACATTTACGCACATGGATGTGAAGAACTCCGTTGCTTATGATTTTCTGAAAAGCCGCAAAGAGAAATTATACTATATAGATGCTCCGTTTGCCAGCACACCTTTTGCCGTAAACTGGGGATGGGACGACTATAATTACTACTACCAGCCGGAACGAAACGTATTTCCAATTCATGGCAACATCGTAAAGTTTACCCGTAAGAAAGACGGACCATTTGCCACAGCTCCTGCCTATTTTAAACGGTCGCTGAAAACCGACACGTTAGCTTACAAGCACGGCGACCCGTTTGTAAGAGCCTGGCGTACCAACGATCTTACCTTTTACCCGAAACATGCCAAAGCTACTTTTTCAGAGGAAGTACCATTTATAACCTCGCCCGAAATGACCGTGCAACTGCTGGCCGATACACTGAAGCGCCCGGTTAAATTATTGAAGCGAACGATACCACAAAATGCCCGGATATTGAAAGGCCTGCCCGCCGACTCAGTATACAAGCGTATGTTGCAGGTAAGCGATAACCTGTTGGCGGAGCAGCTGATGATTCTTTGCTCGGGTACTTTATCAGATACCTTATCTGTAGAAACCGGCATCAAGCATGTACTTAAAACATACCTGGCTGACCTGCCCGATGCGCCTGTTTGGGTAGATGGCTCTGGCTTGTCTAACATGAATATGATCACGCCGCGAAGTATAATTGCCGTGTTGCAGAAACTGCAGCAGGAGCGTGGCAACGAGCGGCTGTTTCCTTTACTGGCAGCAGGTGGCCGGGCGGGTACTTTCCGGAATATTTACAAAGCCAATGTACCTTTTGTATTCGGAAAATCAGGTACGCTTTCGCATGTGCATAATCAGAGCGGCTACATCATTACCAAAAGCGGAAAAGTTTTACTGTACAGCTTCATGAACAATAACTTTAACGTATCCTCTTCTGATATCCGCAACGAAATGGAGCGCATCATGACAGAAGTGCATGAAAAGTATGGCCTTAACTCTCAAAAAACATCTTATTCTAAACTATAAACTATGCTGAAACTCACCATCCGTTCTTTCGACCTGCCTCTGAAGCACACGTTTACCATAGCTTATGACTCGCGCGATATACAACCAACCCTGATTGTAGAATTACAGCATGGGGAGCATAAAGGCTACGGCGAAGCTACCAGCAACCCGTATTATGGTTTCACCATCGAAAGTATGACCGATGCCCTCGAAAATATCAGGGAGCAGATTGAGTCAGCTGAGTTAACCAGTACCGAAGCGTTCTGGGCTAAAATGCAGCCATTGCTTGTCGATAATCCTTTCGCGCTTTGCGCCTTGGACATGGCCGCTAACGACCTGTTCGGCAAGATACACGGCAAACCTTTATACCAGATGTGGGGGCTTAACGCCGACAGTACACCTTTGACAGATTATACTATCGGCATTGATACGATAGAGAACATGGTGAAAAAGCTAAAGGAGTGCCCGTGGCCGATTTATAAGATAAAGCTGGGTACCCCCAACGATGTGGCTATAGTTAAGGAGCTGCGCAAACACACCGATGCAGTATTTCGTGTAGATGCAAACTGTGCCTGGGGTGTGGAAGAAACTATAGAAAATTCACGCCAGCTGAAACCACTTGGTGTAGAGTTTATAGAGCAGCCCATGAAGGCAGATGACATGGAAGGTATGAAGAAAGTATACGAACAGTCTGTGTTGCCGCTTATTGCCGATGAAAGCTGTATTACCGAACAGGATGTTGCCAAATGCCACGGGCATTTTCATGGTGTAAATATTAAGCTGGTAAAATGCGGAGGCCTTACACCTGCCCGCAGAATGATAGCCGAAGCCAAAAGCCTGGGCATGAAAGTTATGGTGGGTTGTATGACCGAGTCAAGTATAGGTATTTCGGCCATCGCCCAGTTATTACCGCTCCTGGATTATGTAGATATGGATGGCGCATTACTGCTCCGCGAAGATATTGCCAAAGGCGTTACCATTGAATATGGTAAGGTCAGCTACAGTGAACTTAACGGAACAGGAACAACCCTGCTAGGCTAATGTTTGACGCTGCGCCAGTACATGTAAACGAGATGCCGGGGCGTACCCTCCAGGTAGAAGGTGAGGAGTACCTTTTTTTCAGTGGTGCTTCTTACCTGGGCATTCCACGTAACCGCGCGTTTCAGGCGTACGTGGTAGAAGGCATGAACCGCTACGGTACCAACTACGCCAGCTCCCGCAATTCAAATTTGCAGTTGGAGGTATTCGAGGAGGCAGAAAACTACCTGGCAGCTTATACCGGCGCCGAAGCTGTACTTACCATGTCGTCGGGGTACCTGGCCGGGCAAACCCTGGTACAGGCATTGCAGGGCAGCGGGCACTTTATATATGCGCCTGGCGCCCATCCGGCTATCTGGCACAGCAAAGCAAACACAACCTCAGCAAACCTTAAGTATGAAGACTGGGTTAAGCAAGCGGAGCAGGAGGTGCAGGCTGCTACAAGCGAAGAGGTAATCATAGTATGTAACTCCATCGACCCCCTGAAAGCGCAGCAATACTCGTTTGGCTGGGTAGCTGGTTTGCCACAGAATAAAAAAATTACCCTTGTTGTAGATGATTCGCATGGGTTTGGGGTAACAGGAAAAGATGGTGCCGGAATATTTCAGGAATTAAAAAAGCAGCTGCCCGGAGTACGCGTTCTGGTGGTAGGCTCTTTAGGAAAAGCTTTTGGCGTGCCGGCAGGCGTTATACTTGGCGATAAACAGCTAATTGATAAGCTCAGGGTTTCGCCTCAGTTTGGCGGGGCATCGCCGGCCATACCTGCCTACTTGTATGCTTTTTTGAAGTCTGAGAACGTGTTTGCAGAAGCAAGGCAAAAGTTGTTTTCCAATATCAAGCAGTTCAGGCAACAACTGGCCCGGCCGGAGCTGTTCAACTTTTTTGATCAGTACCCTGTCTTTTATACCCAGAATCAGGAGCTCTGCCCTTTTTTATTGCAGCATAAGGTCCTGATATCGAGCTTCCGGTACCCAACTCCGGCAGATGAGCCCATTACGCGGGTTATACTTAGCAGCCTGCATACAACCGATGATGTAGACCGCGTAGCAAGTATAATTAACCACCTTGAAGCAGAATCCTTTTAATGCGGAAAGCCACTGAAACTATGAAAACGAACATTTAACCTTTACAATTAAAATAGACTTTTAGCCCCCCGATATGGAGCAATCCGCTACTCAAGTACCTTTAATTACCAATGATGCCGTTGTGCTGGGTATACTGGTTATTATTTTGGCCACTGTATTCAAAACGTCAGCCAGCAAACGGCCCATTTTTAAGAAATTTTATTCGGTAGTGCCTTCGGTGTTGCTGTGTTACCTTATTCCCAGCTTACTTAATTCCTTTGGCATTATTTCGGGCGAGCAATCAGGGTTGTATCAGATGGCGTCCCGTTATTTGTTACCTGCAAGTTTAGTGCTGTTCACCATCAGCCTTGATCTGAAAGAAATATGGAAACTGCGCAGGCAGGCAGGGCTTATGTTTATTACCGGTACTGTCGGTATCATGATCGGAGGCCCGTTGGCTATACTTATTGTGTCATCTTTCGCACCCGAAATAGTGGGAGGGCAGGGGCCTGATGCCGTATGGCGCGGGCTTTCAACAATTGGGGGTAGCTGGATAGGGGGAGGAGCAAACCAGCTGGCCATGTTCGAGTTATTTAAGCCAAGCTCTAATTTGTTTTCTGCTGTGATAGCAGTAGATGTAATTGTAGCCAACATCTGGATGGCTGTTCTCTTGTATGGCACCGGCATAACAGAAAAGATCGATAGATTTTTTAAAGCTGATAGTTCTAGTGTAGACGACCTGAAAGAAAAGGTAGAGAAGTACAGGCTCAGCATTATGCAGATACCAACTATGACCGATACCATGATGATAATAGGTATAGGTTTAGGTATTACCGGCATCTCTCATTTTTTTGCCGACCTGATTGCGCCCTGGATTGAGGTGCATGCCCCTTACCTCGAAAAATTCAGTCTTACCTCCGGCTTTTTCTGGATAGTGGTGCTGGCAACCGCATTTGGCATGCTGCTGTCTTTTACAAAAGCGCGTGAGCTGGAAGGAGTAGGCGCCACCCGTATTGGGAGTGTATTTATTTACATTATGGTGGCAACCATAGGTATGCAGATGGATATTACAGCTGTTGTAAGCCAGCCTGGTCTGTTTTTAGTAGGCCTCATCTGGATCAGCATTCATATGTTGCTGTTGCTTATAGTTGGTAAATTAACAAAAGCACCTTTCTTCTTCTTGGCTGTTGGTAGCCAGGCTAATGTGGGCGGGGCGGCATCAGCGCCAATTGTTGCAAGTGCTTTTCATCCGGCTTTAGCGCCTGTGGGTGTGTTGCTGGCTATATTTGGTTATGCTTTAGGTACTTACGGCGGTTATTTGTCTGCCATCATGATGCAGTATGTAGCACCCTGATAAGTATAATTTAAAGAAACTTTCAAGTATTATGTGTCAGGTTATAAACCGACAATTGGCTTTCAGAACTATAGTTTATACTTCTTTAAAATGAGAAATTTTCCTTTAGTGTTTTTATTCGCCATTCTGGCATCCTGCACAATTACAAAAACTACTTCAGATACTGTTTCAAAAACTGCTATGGCACAATCTCACATCGATGCTGTTCGCCAGCAATATGCTCCGGATAAGCGTACAGCCCTGTTTCAGGTAGAGCTTAACGGAACTACACTTACCGGAGAAACAAACATGCCTGAGGCAAAAGCCGCTCTTTTAGAAAAGCTTAATGCTGCTGCTATTTCTTTCCAGGATAGTATAAAGGTACTTCCGGAGGCTGAGCTGGAAGGCAAACATTGGGCTGTAGTTTCTATTTCGGTGGCAAATATACGGTCGCAGCCGAAGCATGCGGCAGAACTGGCAACACAGGCTACAATGGGCACGCCTTTGCATGTTTTGAAAAAAGATGGTGGCTGGTACCTCGTGCAGACTCCTGACCAGTACATTGCTTGGGTTGATGCCGGCGGTATTACCCTGATGGATGAAGCTCGGTTCGAAAAATGGAAGCAGCCTAAAAAACTCCTGTATACACACCCTTATGGCTTTGCCTATGCTACAACAGATGCCCAGGGAGCTACCATCTCTGACATGGTTTATGGCGATGTGCTGCTTTTAAAAGGCCAGGTAAAAGGTTTTTATCATGTAGAGTTACCTGATGGCCGCTCTGGTTATGTGCAGGCTAACGAAGCTGTAAATTACAAAGACTGGGCAGCCAGCCGCCAGCCTACCACCGATAACCTGGTACTTACCAGCAAGCGCATGCTTGGTGTGCCATACTTGTGGGGTGGTACATCTTTTAAAGGTGTAGACTGCAGCGGGTTTACTAAAACGGTATACTTTATGAATGGCCTGGTTCTTCCGCGCGATGCCTCGCAGCAGATACATTTAGGCGAGCTTGTGAATACAGAGCAGGGTTGGCAAAATATGCAACCCGGCGATCTTCTTTTCTTTGGCGTACCGGCACAAGCCGATAAGCCGGAGCGTGTAGTGCACGTAGGCATGTGGATTGGCGGCAATCAGGAGTTTATACACTCTGCCGGAAAAGTAAAAATTAACAGCATGAACCCGGAAGCGCCTAACTATGATGCCTCCGAATTTAAACGCTTTTTAAGGGCAAAACGCATTTCGCCGCAGGCAACCCTGCTTGACCTGCGCCAATCGTCCCTTTATGAATAATAAGTATTTTATAGATTGAAATTTTCTTTTAACACAAGTATACTACCATTTTAAACTATGGCCCGATTAAATCTTTTAGAAGAGACCCGTTTTGAAAAGCTTCCTGTTTCGGTATTCCCTGACCAATATATAGCCTCAGTAAAAGTAGCGCAGCGTATAGCAGACCTGATCAGAGCAAAGCAGCAAAAAGGAGAGAACGCAGTTCTGGGGCTTGCAACCGGTGCTACTCCGGTGCAGGTTTATGCAGAACTGGTGCGCATGCACCGCGAAGAGGGGTTAAGCTTCAAAAATGTAATCACCTTTAACCTGGACGAGTACTACCCGATGCAGCCAACGGCAGCGCAGAGCTATGTAACGTTCATGAACGAAAACCTCTTCCATCACATCGATATTGAAAAAGACAACATCAATATTCCTGACGGTACGCTGCCACTGGAGGCGATTCATGAATTCTGCCTGAACTATGAGCAAAAAATAGAATCGCTGGGTGGGTTGGATCTGCAGGTTCTGGGTATTGGCCGTACGGGTCACATCGGTTTTAACGAGCCGGGCTCAGCGCCAAACTCCGGTACACGTCTGGTAACCCTCGACGACCTGACACGCCGTGATGCCTCCCGTGACTTTGGTGGTAAAGAGAATGTGCCGCGCAAAGCCATTACCATGGGTATTGGTACCATTTTCAAAGCCCGCGAAATTATCCTGATGGCCTGGAGCGGAAAGAAGGCTCCGATCATTAAAAAGGCGGTAGAAGGAGAAATGTCGAGCGAGGTGCCGGCTACTTACCTGCAGCTGTCTGATAGTGTGGAGTTTGTGCTGGACCAGGATGCCGCTTCTGACCTGACACGCTTTAACACGCCATGGCTGGTGAAAGATTGCATCTGGGATGATGCCATGATCAAGAAAGCTGTTATCTGGTTATCGGGTGCAGTTAAAAAGCCAATCCTGAAGCTGACAGAAGAAGACTATAACAGCCACGGTATGGCACAGCTGATTACCGAAAAAGGTACGGCTTACGACATCAACATCAATGTGTTTAACAACCTGCAGCATACTATTACCGGCTGGCCAGGCGGTAAACCAGGTTCTGGCATTTCTTACCGTCCGGAGCGCGCCGAGCCAGCTCAGAAAAGAGTAATAATCTTCTCGCCGCACCCTGATGATGATGTGATCTCGATGGGTGGTACGTTTATCCGCTTAGTAGACCAGGGCCACGATGTGCATGTTGCCTACCAGACCTCCGGCAATACGGCTGTCTGGGATGATGACGTGCTGCGGTACATGGAATTTGCCATCGACTTTAACAAAAGCATTGGCCAGGATAACAGCACCCTGAAAAAGATTTACGAAGATATGCGCGTTTTCCTGGAAGTGAAGCAGCCTAACCAGCTTGATACGCAGGAGATTCGTGATGTGAAAGCTTTTATCAGAAAGAGCGAGGCAATCGCAGGCGCGCGTTATGCCGGTCTGGAAGATGATCATATTCATTTTATGGCGCTGCCTTTTTACGAAACAGGAAAAACAGTTAAAAACCCTGTTACTGAAGAAGATGTGGTGCTGACAATGGAGTTGTTACAAAAAGTAAAGCCACACCAGATCTTTGCCGCCGGCGATTTTGCCGATCCGCATGGTACGCACATTGTGTGCTTCAGAATTATATTGGAGGCAATGGAGCGCTTGCGTAAAACCGAAGAGTGGACCAAAGACTGCTGGCTGTGGATGTACCGTGGCGCGTGGCACGAGTTCGAAACGCACGAAATTGAGATGGCAGTACCGCTGTCGCCGCAGGAAGTGGAACGTAAGCGTAACGCTATCTTCAAGCACCAGTCGCAGAAAGACAGGCCGGTATTCCCGGGAGACGATGCCCGCGAGTTCTGGGTAAGAGCAGAAGAAAGAAACCGCGAAACAGCAAAAAGCTACGACGACCTGGGCCTTGCAAACTACGAGGCAATGGAAGCTTTTGTGAAGTGGAAATTCTAAAACAGGCAAAAGCCAACGGTAGGGTAAAAGCAGCCCTGCCGTTGGCTTTTTTATTTATCTGTAAAGTCACAGGTAAAATTTATACTTTATACTTTGGCGGGTTCTTCCCAAGTATAAAACGAAGAAGCAGGAGTACCACAAAACTCCATTTATACCAAAAGTTTATACTATCATTCCCGATTTCAAACGCTTTGGCATGAACATCAAAACGAAGTTATTCGCACTACTAGTCTGTATTTTCTGTGCTACAACAGTTACTCCTGCAACTGCGCAGGTTAGCAATCAGCCGGAAAAAATATCCATTATACCGCAGCCATTAAAATTGACTGAACAGAAGGGCAGCTTTATACTTTCGGCAGGTACTAAAATCTATACAGACCCGAAAAACGAAGAACTCAAAAAAATAGCGCAAAGCCTGGCAAAGGATATACAGCATACAGCAGGTTTTCAGCCGGAGGTGATCAGTAAGAAGCCAAAAACAAAGGCCGCCAACCTGATTTTCCTGACCTTGCATAACGCACCGGATTCGCTGGGCGAAGAAGGTTATACTTTGCAGGTACAGCCTAAGCGCATTACATTGGCCGCAAATAAAGCCAACGGTATTTTCCTGGGTACGCAAACTATACGCCAGCTGCTTCCGGTTAAAAAAGCTGCCTTAACTGTAAGTATACCTGCACTTGAAATTACCGACAAACCTCGTTATAACTGGCGTGGTATGCACCTGGATGTAACACGGCATTTTCAGCCGGTGGAGTTCGTGAAAAAGTATATCGATTACCTGGCCATGCACAAAATGAACACCTTTCACTGGCACCTTACCGATGACCAGGGCTGGCGAATCGAGATCAAAAAATATCCGAAACTGATAGAAGTTGGCGCCTGGCGCGACAGCACCATGATCGGCCATTACTGGGACCTGCCACAGACCTATAAAAAGGAGCGCCACGGTGGTTTCTATACCCAGGAGCAGATTCGTGAGGTAGTAAAGTATGCGCAGGAACGTTACATTAACGTGGTACCTGAAATTGAAATGCCCGGCCACGCACTGGCAGCCCTGACGGCTTACCCTGAACTTTCGTGCACTGGTGGTCCTTTTAAAGTAGAGTCGAAATGGGGTATTTTTCCTGATGTGTTCTGTGCCGGTAACGAGCAGACCTTTGCTTTCCTGGAAGGTGTGCTGAGCGAAGTGATGGATCTGTTCCCGAGCAAGATTATTCATGTTGGAGGGGATGAGTCTCCGAAAACACGCTGGAAAGTATGCCCGAAATGCCAGGCCCGCATCAATAACGAAAACCTGAAAGACGAGCACGAACTGCAGAGCTACTTTGTGCAGCGCATGGAGAAGTTTGTGAACAAAAACGGCAGAACCATTATCGGTTGGGATGAAATACTGGAAGGTGGCCTTGCTCCGAATGCCTACGTAATGTCATGGCGCGGTACAAAAGGAGGTATAGCTGCAGCAAAGCAGAAACACTACGTGGTAATGACACCCGGCACGCATTTATACTTCGACCATTACCAGGGCGAACGCGACCTGGAGCCGATTGCTATACATGGCTACAGCACTTTACAAAATGTATACTCTTTCGAGCCAACACCGGCAGATCTTTCAGCAGACGAAAAGAAGTATATTCTGGGCGCACAGGCTAACCTCTGGACGGAGTATATCCCGACACAAGAACACGTTGAGTATATGATCATGCCGCGCATATCGGCGTTGTCGGAAGTACTCTGGATACCTGCTCAGAAGAAGAACTGGGAGGACTTTAAAATACGCATGCAGCAACAATACAAGCGCTATGATGCGATGGGAGTAAACTACTCCAGAAGCGCTTTTAATGTACGGCAGCAACTGCAGGTTGATACCCTGAACCGATCGGTAGAAGTGAAATTCCTGACAGATGCAGCCGATGAGAAGATCTATTATACCCTTGATGGTACTGAGCCGACAACAGCCTCGCATTTATACACCAAACCTTTTGTACTGAAGCAATCGGCTGTTATAAAGGCGGCCTCTTTTGCAGATGGAAAAGTAGTTGGGAAAGTAAGTACAAAGCATTTTGATGCGCATAAGGCTTTTACCCGCACGGTAAACCTGATTATCCCGGCACACCAAAGCTACGCTAACAAGGCTACCCTGGTAAATGGCTTAGGAGGCTCTACCGACCAGACAGACGGCCACTGGACCGGATTTCTTGGCACAGATATGGAAGCTGTAATAGATCTGAAAGAAATAACACCGGTTAAAAGACTTAGCAGCTCCTTTATGCAAAATATTGGCTATCGTATTTTCCTGCCGGCACAGGTAGAGTATGCTGTATCAACGGACGGTGTTACTTACAAAACCGTAAAAGTGATAACAACAGTTAACCCGGACGCAGCAGAAGGTATACTTAAGCGCGAGGTTACAGCAGATATAGCGCCTGTAAAAGCACGCTTTGTAAAAGTGAAAGCTAAAAGTATAGGCGTTAGCCCGGCAAAATACCCATCAGCAGGGCAGAAAACCTGGCTGTTTGCCGATGAAATAATGGTGAATTAAAAAAAGAAGTATGGCGCTTCAATCTTTCTTTTTATCTTAATGCTGCGATTTGTTAGAAAGTATTACACTGGCCTTTTTATAAAGGATTGTCTTCTTTCCGAAAGCTTAAGTTAATTGCCAAGCAGCACTAACTGATTGCACAGAATAACCTACAAACTAACCACAATGACAAAAGTAGCTTCCACTGCAAAGGATACCGCAGTACAGTCAAACGGATCAAATTACACCAAGTATATTATGATCATCGGGGCCTTGTTTTTTATTTTCGGTTCCGTTACCTGGCTTAACTCCGTACTGATTCCTTACCTGAAGTTAGCCTGTGAGCTTACTAATTTTGAGTCGTACCTGGTAGCCTTTGCTTTTTACATTTCTTACCTGGTAATGGCCATACCATCGGCGTGGGTTTTAAAGGTAACAGGCTTTAAAAAAGGTATGGCTGCCGGACTTGCTGTAATGGCAATAGGTGCATTGGTATTTATACCTGCCGCCTTAACGCGTACTTACAGTGTTTTCCTGCTGGGACTATTTGTACAGGGTACTGGCCTTGCTTTGCTGCAAACAGCATCTAACCCATACATTACCATTCTGGGCCCTGCCGAAAGTGCTGCAAAACGCATCAGCATTATGGGTATCTGCAACAAAATAGGTGGTATGCTGGCTCCAATTATACTGGGTACCATTGTACTGCTTGATGCCGACTCTCTGGTTAGCAAACTGGATACACTGAGCCTTGAAGAAAAAGCATTGGAATTGAATGCACTGGCTGAACGTGTGATAACGCCATACATTATTGTGGCTGTTGTGCTGGTAATACTGGCTGTACTTGTATTGTTATCCTCTTTACCGGAAATCGATACTGACCAGGAAGACGAAACGGTAGCAGCTGCCAACACTAATAAGAAAAGCATTTTCCAGTTTCCGCACCTGGTGCTGGGTGTTATTGCCCTTTTCCTGTATGTGGGCGTGGAGGTAATGGCCGGTGATACGATTATCAGCTATGGCGCTTCGCAAGGTATAGCGCTATCTACTGCTAAATTCTTTACATCGTTTACATTGGGTGCCATGCTGGTAGGTTATGTTATCGGTATTGTAGCCATTCCTAAATATTTGAAGCAGGAAAAAGCCTTACAAATTTCAGCTATTTTGGGCGTTGTGTTTTCTATAGCTGCTATACTTACAGAAGGTTATACTTCGGTATTGTTTATCGCTCTGCTAGGTTTGGCAAACTCACTGATGTGGCCTGCTATCTGGCCGCTTGCTATTTCAGGGTTAGGTCGTTTTACAAAAATCGGTTCTTCCCTTCTGATTATGGGTATTGCCGGTGGTGCTATTCTGCCATTGGTTTATGGCTCGCTTTCAGATGCGTTTAACTCGCAACAAGCTTACTGGATAATGGTGCCTTGCTACCTGTTTATCCTGTACTATGCTGTGGCAGGCCATAAAATCAGATCATAATATTGTTATACTTCAGAACAGGCTTTAAGCACTGTATCAGAAAACCAAAGTATAAAAAAGGCGCAGCTACCATAAGCTGCGCCTTTTTTATGTTGGCTAAGGCAGGCTTAAGTAAATTTAGGGCTTGAGCATCAGTGGTTTTTATGGATTGAGGTTTGAAGTTTATACTTTTGTAAGGCGCTTTACGTTAAGGTGCCAGAAATACGTTTACTAAACTTTATCATGCAAATTTTAAAACACGGGCTATTGATGCTGGCAGCGGTTGCTACGCTGGCTTCATGCTCCTCTTCTAAGAAAACATCCAGGTCGGGTAGGGTAATTGTAGTGGAAGATGGTAGAAATGTGCGTATAGGTAGTTCTAAAAAAGATAACGGCCTGCACAAAGGCTGGTACAAGAACCCTAATAACCCACACCACCCCTATACTACAAACCCTGGACACACCAAACACAAAAAAGGAGGGAATACGGTAATAATCAAGAATTCTGCTTCTTCGTCGGCTAAGGCTGCGCCTGGCAAAAAAGGCAAGGGTAAAGGAAAAGGCAAAAAGCATTAATACCCAAATACATCAAAAAGAGGTCAGCTTAACGGCTGGCCTTTTTTGTTTTATGATCAGTATAGTAAACAGAATATTATATAACATTATTTATCTGTTTTTGTGTTTTGTCGTATATGTGCCTATGTTTAAAATAGCTACACATGAAACAGATTTTACTCAAACCGTTACAACTACAGCAAGTATCCGAAGAAATCATAAGTACAAAAGCACAAGTGCCAGATACAGGCATAACGCGAAAGCCGGTTTTAACCTCGGCTTTACAAAGTATAAGTATACTGCTGCTAGTGGTTGTTATACTTGCTTCCTGCTCCCCGCTTAAAAGAAGCAGCAAAGCCATAGTTATAGATGAGTATGGCCACAGCATGCGCTACGAGAATGGTAGGAGAGAGAGCAAGCCAAGTAAAAAGTGGGATAAAAAATCAGGCGGTAAAAAGAAAAATTATAAAAAACGAAACCGCTATTAAGCCGGATCTGCCTCATAATTTACCTCTGCTTACCCTTTGGCGGAATGCTCCGTATAAGCGCTTATGGCCCTTGAAAACACACATTATACGCGCACGCCGCAATCTGAAAAGCTGAAGTGGGTAGACCACATTGTAAAGCTGATGGATAACCAGTTCCGGTTGCCGGGTACTAATTTTCGTTTTGGTTTAGATCCTATACTTGGCTTGTTGCCCGTTGCCGGCGACCTGGCCTCGTTTGGTGTTTCGGCTATGCTGGTAATGACCATGGCCCGACATGGCGCCAGCGGAAAAGTGGTGGCGCTTATGCTTTTGAACATTGCATTCGATACGCTGCTGGGTAGTATACCTGTACTGGGCAATGTATTCGATTTTTTCTTTAAGGCCAACCAACGCAACGTAAAACTGCTGCGCAGCCACTACGAAGAAGGCCGTTATCAAGGCAGCGGCAAAGGCATTATTATAGGGGCTTTAGTGGGTATTGTGTTACTGTTTATACTTTTGTTATGGGCGCTATGGCAACTGGCCGAGTGGATTTACCATTTAATAGGGAGTTACCTATAGCCGGCCCATAGCGCGGGCTACTTCCAGGGCTTTTCTGGCGCTGCCTTCTTTGTCTTTAATTTCCAGCATTACATCCAGTTCTGTGCCTTCGGTTTCTACCAGAAAGTCATGAAACAGGTCTTCCTGTATACTTTGGATGTGTTTGCCTTTGCGCTCGCCCGGCGATTGCGAGCTATAATCCATCATTAGTACGCCATCTTTTTCGGGGTGCCAGGTGCTGGCTGCCAGAAGTACAGCTTCGCTTAGCGGTTCGCCATTATTCACACACTCGTGGTGCAGGTTATCAAGTATAACGGGCATGCCGGTTAATTCATGCAGTACAAGGCAATCCTGTAAACTATACGTCCGGTCGTCGTTCTCTACACAGAGGCGGGCTTTTACGGCATCGGGTAACTGGCTGTGGTATACTTCGGCAAAACGATGGATCGCACTCCCTTTATCGCCGTAGGCACCTCCGCCATGTATCTGTAATTTTGCAGTGCTGTCGAGGCCCATCAGGTCAAGTATAGAGCCCTGGTAAACCAATTCTGCAATGCTGTTCTTTACTGTGTTCTGGTTAGGAGAATTAAGCACCACAAACTGATCGGGGTGCATGGAAATACGCATGTTATGCTTCTTAATAAAATCGCCCAGCCGCCGGAAGGTCATCTTGAAATGCTCCTGCCAGTTATAGGAATTAATTTCGTGCGAGGCAAAAGGTACGAGCCCGGAGGTAAGGCGGAAGAAGAGCAGGCCATGTTCGAGGTTATACTCCAGTATGCGGCGCAGGCAGGCCAGGTTCATTTCTACAGTTTGTATCAGGCGCTCTTCAGAATAAGATGCCAGCCGGAAAGTTCTGGCTGAGGAACAATCCAGTGTCTCGTTCATGCACGGGTAACCAATCTTCATAGTGTCAGGTGTTAGTATTACCTAACCTACGCAGCAGCTAAATGTTCAGACGAAAGTATAAAAGGCGCTCAAAGGATTTGTAGAAGTATAAAATTCTATACTATAAAGTTGTTGATAATCAGTTTTTAAGAATTTTTAAAGTATAATTTCCTCTATTCTGTATTTCAGGGATGAAAACTTATTAGTAACCTCTGTTATCCTTAAAGAACCTATTGTAGTTATCGCGCTCTTTTTTGCGGCGCTCCAGCTCCTGTTGCAAGTATAATTCCTGAAGTTTCTGGCGTTGCTTTCCTTCTTTGGAGAGCATCTCATACAGCATTGTCATGGGGCTGAGCATGGTAGCCGGTGTAGGTGGCGGGGGAGGGGGTGGCTCTGAGCCCGGAATATAGCCCGGGTTTTTAACCTGGCTGGTCTCTGAGCGTTTCATGTTACGGATAGCGCGCTGTATCATTTCCTCAGACGGACGGCTGGTAATTTCTACTTCGCCCAGCAGTACGCTGTCTTCCTGCAGCACTATCGTTGTTCTGATTTCTGAAACAGGTAATTTTTTAGGAAGGTACAAAAGCGGTTTATAGCCGATAGCCCGGATCAGGAGCGTGTCCTGCTGTTGGATATCAATAAGAAACTGGCCTTTTGCGTCAGAAACTACGCCTTTGTTGGTACCTACTTTAATAATGCCTGCCCCTGCTACAGGTGTTTTTTTGTCTGGTTGCAGAATGGTGCCGCTTACCCGTATGGTATGCTGTGCAGATGCTGGCAAAGTGCCCAGCAGCAGAATAACCAAAATGAAGTATAATAGCGGGTGTCGGAGCATGTAAAGGGGTGGTGGCAGCAGGTTAATGAAATATTAACTTATTACTATACGCCATAACAGGTTAAAAAATTATACCAACTCCGATTTAAAATATTGCAAAGTATAAAGTTATGCAAAGTTAACTAATACTGAAAGGCTATAATAGCGAAAGCCTGCAGCTACGGGCGCTGCAGGCTTTCATTTAATAAGGTATACGTAAACCTAAAAGCTTAGTTTATCTTTTGGTAAGCTTTCATAAGCTGGTTTTTTATAAATGCTACATGTTGCTGTACTTGCTACGGTTTTTAGTATAGGTGCTATACTGCTCCGGCGTAAGTATGGCTTTCATATCCTTGTCGGTTTTTGCGTCTATTTTGGAGCGCTCAGCATTCATTTGGGTTTCTGTCATGTTCAGGTTATTGCCCATTGCATCGTTTTTCGCCGCGTTGCCTGTATACTTGTTTCCGGCATTGTTAGGGCGCGCGGCGTCCATGTTGGTGTTTTTGTTCATGGCCGAATCGTTCTCGGTATCGTTTTTGGCCTGGCCACCCATGCGGTTGGTTGAGCTGTAATTATACCTGTCTTCCAGGGCACTCATTTGCTGGTTGCGCTGGTACAAAACGGCGGCCACTTTATCCTGGGTAGCTTTGTCGAGTTTCATATCGGTTGCCATCATGCTGGCTGTGGTTTGTGCCTGCTTGCGGTACATCATGTCAGCATTTTCGTCTGCCGGAACATTGGTACTGGCGGGCTCATTGCCATAGCCCCTGATAGTGTTTGGGTCTACTTGCTCGTTCTTATTAGCATCTACCACTTCCGTAGTAGTTCCACGGTCTCCGTTACACGAAGTATAAAAGAGCGCACCTGCACAGCATACCGAAAAAAATATCTTCTTCATAATCATCCCTCTTAATGAAATTAAAATGTAATGGCTCCCGAAATAGTATAAAACTAATTTTCCAGAACCACTCATTTTTTACGGTATGCCCCTGATTATGTTCATTAAAGCTTATGTAGTATAAGCTGTTTCAGAGGGTTTTAGAGTGCAATTTAAATTGATGAATTACCACTCTATTGTCAGGTATTGATGCCTAAGAATGCTTTCGTGTATACTTTTTAAGGTAAGTTAGTCCGGGCGTAAACAGAAAAAGGGCGCGCATAGCGCTACGCCCTTTTCAGGTAGAAGTATAAGGTAATTGGCTTTAAGCTTTCTTCAGTTCGAATACCGTAATTTCTGGCAGAAAGCCCACGCGGCCCGGATAGCCTAAAAAGCCCAGGCCGGTATTTACATACAGGTACTGCTCTCCTTTCTTATAAAGTCCTGCCCAGTGCTTGTAAATGTACTGAACCGGGCTCCACTTAAGGCCAGGTATGTTAACGCCAAACTGCATGCCATGTGTGTGTCCGGATAAGGTCAGGTCAATGTCGGGGTAAAGGTGGTTTACTTCGCCATCCCAGTGTGAGGGGTCGTGAGAGAGCAGCACCTTGAACGGGCTTTCAGCCGTACCCTGATGGGCCTGGTGCAGTTTGCCATACTTCGGAAAGCCGTGTCGGTTGCCCCAGTTTTCTACCCCAAGTATAGCTATGTGCTCACCATCTTTTTCGATGCGGCGATGTTCGTTCAGGAGTATATCCCAGCCCATTTTGCCATGTGCCGCCACCAGGTTTCGCAGGTTTTGCTGCTTTGCCTCAAGGCTTTCCCAGGTTACATAATCGCCATAGTCGTGGTTGCCTAGTATGGAGTATACACCTTCTTTCGCTTTTATCTCTTTTAAGGTATCCAGGTGGTCAGTCAGTTCAACAGCCATGTTGTTTACAAGGTCGCCGGTGAAAAATACCAGGTCTGCCTCCTGCTTGTTAATTAGCTTTACAGCTTCTTTTAGAGGGGCTGTAGAAGTGAAGCTGCCTGTGTGCAGATCCGAGATCTGGAGCATTTTATAGCCATCAAAAGCTTGGGGCAGGTTAGGGAATTTGAGGGTAACACGCTTTACACGGTAATCATAAGCGCCTTTTACCATACCATAAATAAAAGCAGAGAAGGGTACAGCTGCCAAAACCAGGCCCATCTGGTTCAGGAAGGCATTACGCGATGGATCGAATGAGGCATCGGTGGAAGCGGCGTTTAAAGCCATTTTGCCCAGCCTCACCAGGTCATCTAGTATTAAAAAAACAACCACTACCAGCTTAGAGGCGAAAAGAATGAAAAGGGCGCTGGTAAGGTATGTCTTAAAAAAGCTAAGCGAAATGCTGCCACGTGTGGCAGTTATGAAGATGAAAGTTGCTGACGTTATGGCAAAAATCAACCAAAATAAAGTATAAATCACCCGCTGCCCCACCGGCGACAGGTTTTGTGTTACCGTTCTGACTGCCTGGAAAACGTAAAGGTCGATGAGAAACAGGATTAAAACTACAAGCCCTAATGAAAAGAACTTTGAAAGAAATTGTTGCATAGTATGGTTTAGAGGCATAAAAAGCTGTTGCAGTCTGTGCCTGATTAAGATTGATTGCTAAGTATTAAAGAACAAAATAAAAACTGAATTGGCTCCAGCTGAACTATTTCTTTAAAAATAGGATTCAGCTAACATTCTGTACCTATCAAATTTTGTACCGCAGTGGAAGAAAGTATACTTACGGCAGGCGCTTCGCCTTATCAGACATCGCTGAACATTAAAACCTGGGCCGAAGAAGACCGCCCGCGCGAAAAACTGCTGTTAAAAGGCAAAGCTGCCCTGAGCGATGCCGAACTGATTGCTATACTTATAGGCTCCGGTACACCCAAACTAACGGCTGTAGATGTGGCCAAACTTATACTTGCCGCTGTTGGCAACGATCTGAACGAGCTTGCCAGATTATCAGTGAAGGACCTGATGAAGCACAAAGGTATAGGAGAAGCTAAAGCCATAACTATAGTAAGTGCCCTGGAACTTGGCCGCTGCCGCCCGCACCCGCATAACCTGCTCTACCGATATTTACAATTACATAAAGCCCCAGCTACTCGACCTGCAGCATGAAGAGTTCTGGATCATACTTCTGAATCGTGCCAATGTGGTCATGAAAAAGGAAAGTATAAGCTCTGGCGGTGTAGCCGGAACTGTAGCTGACCCTAAGATCATTTTCAAAAAAGCGCTGGAGCAGCTGGCCAGTTCCATTATACTGGTGCACAACCACCCAAGCGGTAATACCAAACCCAGCGCCGCAGATATTTCCCTCACTAAAAAAATGAAAGAGGCCGGTCAGTTTTTAGACCTGCCTGTGCTCGATCACATCATCTTTACCGATACCGATTATTACAGCTTCGCCGACGAAGGACTGCTGTAGAATGGTGCAAAACTCCCTTCACATTTAGTAAAGTGTTTTAAATTATACTGCCTGAATATCAGGCAGGTATAGCGATATAGCAATATTTTTTAAACAATTCGAAAACGGCTCCGTAATTGGATTCGAAAATCGTGATCAAATAATCAGTCTTCTTCCATGATTTCCTGCACACGGCCTACTTCGCCGGTTTCAAGGCGAACTTTAATGCCATGCGGGTGAGTGGATGAGTTGGTTAGAATATCCTGAACATAGCCTTCGGTCAGATAGCCGGAGCGCTGGTCTTCCTTCATCACGATTTTTACTTTAAGGCCTGCCGTGATATTGGCGCGTTTAGTTGGGTTCATATTTACACATTTATAATGTTTGGAGCCTGAGCTTAGTAATATCACAAAAAAAGGTGCTTTAAATTAATTAAAACTATTGTTTATAATAAAATAGCGATTATTGAATCCTTTTTAACAAGTTTCTCCGTAATGGTAGTGTTTCAGAACCGTTAAGCATCCGTATCCCCGGGTGTGGTGCCTGAAAACTGGTGTTCCTTCCCCGGGCACCTGACCTTTTCTCAACTGATTACTATAAATTTTTATTAATACAAATTATACTTAAGCCACGGAATAGGCGTTTTATTCCACAAATAATAATATTTTAAAACCTATGGAAACCATGTCCTTTACAAAGATCAACTTCAGAAAATTCCTTGCCCTTCCGGTTATATGCTGCTCAGTTTTTATGATGACAGGTTGCGATGGCAACGACGACGGCGGCGATGATAATGGCGGCGGTACTAACCCTGATGCAGCGGCACGTTTATATGTTTCTAATGATGTAACTGCAGGCCAGCTGAGCATTTACGACCTGAATACTGATGCAACACTTCAGGCACCAAAAACGGTGCAAACTACGGCCAATAAAGGTAACGGTATAGCTGTAGCTCCTATTTCAGGACACCTGTTCCAGGTATCCCGCGACGAAAGAGCGATCCTGGTTTTTGCTGATGCAGCGAAATTAGCCGATAACGCTACTGTAACTTCTAAGTTCAAGCTTACTAATGTTACAAACGCACGTGACATTGCTTATGACGAAGCAAATAAGTTGCTTTATATCTCTAAGCCAAATGATAGCACCATCCACGTATTCAGCGATCCGTTGGCGCTAACTGGCGAAGTAGCAGCTACTAAAGTTCTGAAACTTGCTGGTGGCAAGCCTTGGGCTCTGCACTTCGATAGCAAAAACAACCGTTTGCTGGTAGCTCTTGACGAAGCAGCCCGTTCTATCGAAGTATACAACTCTCCATCTAGCTTAACAACAGGTAAAGTAACGCCAACAGCTAGCTTTAAAATTGCAGGTGCTTCACGTCTGCACGGTATAGCTTACTCAAGCGCAGCCAATGCACTGGTTGTAACTGATCTGGGTGCCAGCACATCTGCTACTGCTACTGATGGTAAAATCTACATCTTTGATAATGCCAACACGGTACTGTCTGGTGCAAGCGGCGAAATTTCTGCTACACGCACAATTACAGGTAATGCTACCAACCTGCTGAGTGGCCCGGTTGAAGTTACTATTGATGACAGAGAAGGTAAAAACATGATCTACGTTGCAGAAAAAAGCGCTAACAAGATCTTAGGATTCAAACTGAGCGATACTGGTGAAGCTGCTGCAACTATTAATGTAGCTGCTAATGCTCCTGAAAGTGTTTTCTTAGATATCAGATAAGGATCAACTCCTTCAAAACAAAAAGGCTTCCGGAAATAATTTCCGGAAGCCTTTTTGTTTTTTTACCTGTTACTCTATTGATGTAGTGATGTGCAGATATAGCTCGTCTTCGTTAAAGCCCCAGCGGGCAGGGTCAGTAACATCCTGTTTCCGGATTTCTATTTTACTTATATCGCGCAGGTCTGCCAATATCATTTCTTTTTCGGGTACAAGTTTCCCGTCAATTGCTACCCGCAAAGTTTGCTGGGTTTTGGGTATAGTATACTTTGCATAAATCTGCTCCAGGCGTGCAAGGTTAGTCTGTTCTTTTAAGGAGATAATAACTGCCCCGTTCTTCGCCTTTTTTCCATACTTTGCTTCGGCCCCGGCTTTCAGTACATCCATACTTTTGATTCTTTCGGGGTTAAGGATAAGTGCCGGCATGCGGGTTTCCTGAGTGCCTACCAAAACAAGCGGGTCAGGTTTTTCAACAATCAGTTGGCGTTTTGTTAATTCCGGATGCTCGTACGCTGAGGGTGTTTGGGCCAACACAGGATGTGCAGCTAAGCAGGCCATTGTAAAGGCAGGGAGTAATATTTTTTTCATAGAACTGGTTGGCGTCAGGTAAGCTGAAGTATACTTTCAGGAAGTTACTAAAATTTTAATTATTAGCCTTGTGATTATCATGTAATTAGGGTTCCATGTCGGAAATGTGAAGGCTGCGCAGCATCGATGTTTTTTTGTTCTGGTGCGCCTGCATCCTGTTCACGATGTCATCAAGCATATTGATGGCCTGAATAATATGGGGGCCTTTGTTCAGCATCACGCAGTCGGCACGTTGCGACATGGCTGCATCGGTTATTTCGGCTCGCGAAGGGCGGCCTTTTTTAGCAAGCGTTTCGAGCACCTGTGTAGCCCAGACCACAGGCATATGAGCTGCTTCGCATAGCCATAAAATCTCTTCCTGTACTTCGGCCAGCCGTTGCCAGCCACATTCTACGGCAAGGTCGCCGCGCGCTATCATGATGCCTGCCGGGTAAGATTTCATAACGGCCAGCAACAAATGAGGCAGGTTCCGGAAACCTTCTTTCGTTTCTATTTTAAGCATAATGGGCAGGTCAGGGGTGCTTAACTTTTTGAGCTCCGCCTGCAAGTCTTCTACCATTTTTACATCGTTCACAAAAGACAGGTTAACAATATCGGCATGCTTAACTATAAACTTCAGGTCCTGCTTATCTTTTTCGGTAAGGCCGGGCAGCCGCAATTTGCTGTCGGGCAGGTTTATACCTTTATCGGCGCGTAGTTTGCTGCCACTATCTTTCGCAAAGGTTATTTTAATTAGCAAGGCATCTTCTCGAACGTCTTGTATCTCCCCTTCAATAGTGCCATCATCAAAAAGTATAGGCTGGCCTGTTTTTACCTGGTCAAAAATGGCTGGTAAGGTACACGATATATGGGCTGACTCCACAATATGACCGTTAGCATCAAATTTGGCCGGTTTCCCGGGTATGGCCTCGCGGTGAAGTATAAGTAAATCGTCTTTCTTCAAAAGTATAGGTACTTCAATAGCAGGTAATTTCCCTACAGTTGTGGTATGGTCTGCAGCAGAGTGGGTTTTAAGTATAAGTTTAAGTCCACTGGTTATGTATGATGTTTTAAGCAAGTGTGCTATAACGCCGTTCGCCTCTTTTTGCACCACAGAAAGCTTACGTTTGCGACCACGCGTATCCCTGAACCGGATAATATCGCCTTCCTGCAACTGATTTATCCAGGCTGCATCAACTGGCAAAGCTGCATCTGTAGTTTTAGGGGCAGGCGCACCAACCGGGGCGAGCCATACTTTAGCAGGCGAAGCAATCTGGCCAACTTCGTTTTGTATGGGGTGTATTACCAGCACTTCTGGGCCTGGAGCCAGTGGCCCGGTCCGTAGTTTAGGCCCCATCAGGTCGATCAGGATTTTGCACGAAAGCCCGGTTTCTTTTTCAGCTTGTTTTATGTTTCGGATCATGGCAAGCCAGGTTTCGGGGCTGTCGTGGGCGCAATTAATGCGGGCGCAGTCCATGCCGGCTTTGAGCATGCGCAGTACCAGGTCGTAATCAGTGGCCAGGTCCGTGGAAAAAGTAACCATGATGCGGGTGTTGCGCTTATTTTGCACTGGCCCTAGTAAGGCAGAAGTATGGGTGGCCAGAAGCTCCCTGTTCTCGAAATAAGATACTGCCAGCGGCCTGAGTTGGGGTTCGCACCCGATAAGAAAACAAAGGTGGTTGCGCACGGCCTGCAAACTGGCTAGCACATGCCCCTCAGCACGGCCCAACGACGAAAGGCCTAATTGCGCCAGTTCATCCTGTAAATTCCGGACATCGTGGTGACGCAGGGCCAGGTAATGCAACAGGTTGCGGGCGCTTTTGCTGAATCTAGGATCAATCTCTTTCAGAGTGGGGGCAAACTTTTTTTCAAGCGCCAGCGCTTCCTCAAAAAAAGTGTCTATCTGCAATTCCAGTGCGTTCAGCTTTTCTGTGTCCTGCTGCATGATGTTGGGCGGCAATGGTGCTGAGTTTACTAACTGAGGATCTTATGTTTAGGTTGTGCTATAGTTGTAGTTGGTAATGAAGTATGAAAAACAAAGTATGGGAAGTATAACTTCACTTGCCTCATAACCTCAGCATTAACTGTAGCAATGAGGATGCGCGTAGTTATACTTCCTGTTACTGGATTTGAGCTGTTTATACTTCGTAGCGGTTCCGGAAGTCGACCTGGGCCATGTCCTGCATCAGCTCGGCCATTTTCTGGGTTACTGCTTTAAAATAACGTTCGCCTTTTTCTTTGGTAGCGGCCTTTGGGTTGCCAATGCCCGTATCTTCTGTTACCATAGACCACTTGCGCTCCGACCAGGCCCAGCCTTCCTTTATGCCTCTTACTTTCGATTTACGCTCTTTGCCTTCGCCTGCTTCTTCCAGCGGAAGTACCAGGTCAGGGGTTAAGTATAAAATCAGGCTTGTTTCCATTTCATCGGCGTGGTCTCCCTTTTCATCAAAATACTCTTTTTTATCCAATGCCTGAAACCAGCTGCACGTTACCAGAAACATTTCCGGGTACTTTAGCCCCAGTTCGCGAAGTATAGGCTTAAAATCGTTGCCGCCGTGGCTGTTAATGATAAGCAGTTTATGAATGCCCTGCCGGTTTAGCACCTCCACAATATCTTTCAGAATCAGGAGCTGCGTGCTGGGGTTCAGGTTAATGTCGAGGGTAATATCGGATTGCCCTGTGTTTACACCAAACGGGATGGTGGGCAGTACCATCACTTTGGTGCCCTGTTCCCATGCAATGCGGCCTGCTTCTGCTGAAATGTAATCGGCCTCAATTACATCGGTGCCATACGGCAGGTGGTAATTATGCGCCTCTGTGGCTCCCCAGGGCAATACAGCCAGGTCTATTTGTTGTTCCTTTATCGCTTTCCAGTTTGTTTCTGCAAGAATGTACGGTCTCATTTCGCTGGTTTGTAAGTATGATGTTAAGTATAAAGTATAAACTACCTGCATACGTTTAAAAGTATACTTGTAGTAGGCGGCCCAATATAGGCAGATATCAAAAAGAAGGATAACGGTTCTTTAAAAATCTTATACCTGGTGTAAACTTCCTACCTCGCCGAATTTTTGCGAACTTTGCACTATACCATACTTGCAGATACTTATGCAGCGCCCTATAAAGCTTATCGTATTTGCCGGCATAGCGCTGGTGCTTTATTATTTCGTGAAAGAGTCGTTTCTGAGCGATGATAATTATCTCATCCCTTTAAAAAAGGAGCGGGAGGAAAAGGATTTATCTTTCAGAAGCAAAGAGAACAGCCCGTTCCCCAGCGAAACAAGCCAGAAATTCAGGAACCTGGTATACTTTGAGCCAAACCTTGATTACCGGGTAAGAGCCGAGGTAGAAAAGCTGCCGAAACAAGATACATTGCACATGCAAATGAATAACGGCACTACCGAGCCATACCTGCAATACGGTATTGCCACTTTCAAGCTGGATGATAAGCCGCAACGCCTTGTACTCTACAAAAAAGTGAACGAAGCAAAAGAACAGCTTTTTGTGCCTTTTACCGATAAAACCAATGGCTTTGATACGTATGGCGGCGGCCGCTACCTCGATGTGCCCTTTAAAGAAGATGCCAAGACAGTAGTACTGGATTTTAACCGAGCCTATAGCCCTTTCTGCGCTTATAACCCGGAGTATGTTTGCCCCGTGCCACCTAAAGCCAACCGCCTGACAGTGGCCATACCGGCAGGTGAAAAGACTTACGACCTGGCTAAAACTGGCGCTACAGAATAAAGCAAAGTATAGATCCGGTTCAGAAGGTTAGTTAAAGTTATACTTTAAATGCGACAACCGGCTAAAGTCTATTATGGCTTAACAGAATAATCCTTAATTTTGACAATCCATGGCTGTTGTAGCCTGGGTTATACTTTAAATCAACAGAAACACCATGCTGATTTCATTCGACTGGCTTAAACAACTTATACATATAGATAAAACGGCTGAGGAAGTAGGCGAACTGCTGACAAGCTCAGGCCTTGAGGTAGAAAGCATTTATAACTTTGACCAGGTACAGGGCGGACTAGAGGGCATTGTTATAGGAGAGGTGCTAACCTGTGAGCGCCATCCCGATGCCGACCGCTTAAGTATAACTACCGTGGATATTGGTGAGGAAAATCCCAGCCAGATTGTTTGCGGTGCCTCTAACGTAGCTGCCGGCCAGAAAGTGGTGGTTGCCACAGTTAACAGTACGTTGTATCCAACCGGAGGCGAGCCGTTCAAGATCAAAAAATCAAAGATCCGTGGTGCCGCCTCAGAAGGAATGATCTGTGCCGAAGACGAGATTGGTATCGGTACATCGCATGCCGGAATTATGGTGCTTGATACGGACCTGCCAAATGGTACGCCAGCCGCTGAGTTTTTTGGGCTTGGTTCTGATAAAGTATTCGAGATTGGCCTTACTCCAAACCGTGCCGATGCTGCTTCGCATTTAGGCGTTGCCCGCGACCTGCAGGCGCTGCTTAAAACACCTTACCAATTGCCTGATGTAGCTGGTTTTAAAGTTGCCAGTACATCTAAAAGTATAGCCGTTGAGGTAGAAAACACAGAAGCCTGTCCGCGTTATGCCGGTGTAACTATAACTGGTATAAAAGTAAGCCCGTCGCCGGAATGGTTGCAAAAGCGCCTTCGTTCAATTGATCTGTCGCCAATTAATAACATAGTTGATGTTACCAATTACGTGCTGCACGAGTTGGGCCAGCCGCTGCATGCCTTTGATACCGATAAAATAACAGGTGGTAAAATAATAGTGAAAACGGTAGCTGAAGGAACTCCTTTTGTTACGCTGGATGGAGCTGAGCGCAAGATCAAGGCCACCGACCTGATGATATGCAATGTTGAAGAGCCGATGGCCATAGCGGGTGTATTCGGTGGTAAGACTTCTGGCGTATCAGACGAAACTACTTCTGTATTTATTGAAAGCGCATACTTTTCGCCGGATTTTGTGCGCCGTACAGGGCAGGCACATGGTTTAAAAACCGATGCTTCTTTCCGTTTCGAGCGTGGCACCGATCCAAACATGGTTATACTTGCCCTGAAGCGCGCTGCCCTGTTAATGCAGGAAGTAGCCGGTGGCGAGATCAGCTCCGAGGTAGTGGATGTTTATCCTAGCCCGGTTCCGAACCACGATATTAACCTGAACATTGAACGCACGCACCGCCTTATCGGGCAGTATATTGGTGTGGAGCGCATCAAAGAAATTCTGACAGATCTTGGAATTGAGATCACCGGTGAAACCGAAACAGATTTAACGTTGTCGGTGCCGCCATTTAAAGTAGATGTGCAGCGCGAAGCCGATGCCGTGGAAGAAATTCTGCGTATTTACGGTTTCAATAATATCGAGATGGGCGAAGACCTGGCTACTTCCTACTTAGCTAAATTCCCGAACCCTGATCCGGAGCACATCACGCAAACTATACTTAACTATGTTGCGGCCAATGGCTTTAATGAGATCATTACTAACTCAATTTCCAATTCCAACTATTATGGCCAGGAAGAAGAAGAGCTGGTACGCATAGTTAATTATAACTCCGAAGACCTGGATGTGCTGCGCAAGCGCATGGTATACTCCGGGCTGGAGGTGCTGCGCCGCAATATTAACCGCCGCCAGCGCGACCTGAAACTGTTTGAACTGGGCAAAACCTATGAGCAGGCAGATGGCAAGTATAAAGAACATACCAAACTGGTGCTATACATAGCGGGTAATGTAACTGCCGAAAGCTGGAAACAACCAGGTATGAAGGCCGCTTTCCATGACCTGGCAGGTGTGGTGCAGAATGTACTGCTAAAGCTGAATGCTGCCGATTACGAAGTACAGCCTCTGGAGCAGAACCCGACTATAAGTCAGGGCATCGCTTATATGAAAAACGGTACTGCCATTGCCCGCATCGGTTTAGTTGATGCCAAAGTTGCGCGCCAGATGGAAGTTAAAGAGCAGGTATGGTACGCCGAGCTGAACTGGGATTACCTCCTGAAGAAGTATAAAAACACGCTGGTAGCCGAAGAGCTGCCTAAATTCCCGGAAGTACGCCGCGACCTGTCGCTGGTACTGGATAAGAATGTTACCTTTGAACAGGTAAAACAGATTGCCTTGAGAACAGAGCGCAAATTGCTGCAAAATGTGAATGTGTTTGATGTTTATGAGGGCGATAAAATAGAGGCAGGCAAAAAAGCCTATGCCATCAGCTTCACGTTGCTGGATAAACAGCAAACCCTGACCGATAAGGTGATTGATTCTGTTATGAATCGCCTGATGCAACAATTTGAGAAACAATTGGGAGCTTTTATCCGCAAATAGTGTTATGCCAAAAGAAAAGCAAATACAACAGCTCCATGCTATTGAAGATAAGCTGCGAAAGCTCTTAGCGCGCTACGCCGATGTGCAGCAGCGTCTTATACAGGCTCAGGAAGAAATTAAACTTCTGGAAGCAACGGTAGAAGAGAAAGAACAGCAAATAAAAAATTTTCAAAATCAGGAGAATATTGTTAAAATTGTAGACACGATAGCAGGTAACGCTGCAAATTCGACAGAGTTAAAGCTGAAGTTAAACGAATACATTCGCGAAATCGACAAATGTATTGCTTACTTACAGGACTAGCTATTTGAACGTGAGGAGTTTATACTTGTGGCCCTTTATGGCTGCTCCCTTACGAACAATGGAAACTGAGGTGACTAAAAATAAAGAAACGCACGGATGGGTGAATTATCTATAAAGATTCGCATCGCGGAACGCGAGTATCCGATGCGGGTGAAAGAAGAAGAAGAAGAAAGGCTTCGGGTTGTCGGAAAGCTATTGAACGAGCGTTTACGCTTTTTCAAGGATCAGTTCGGCATACAGGATAAACAGGACCTTCTGGCTATGGTTGCTTTTGAAACCATGGTAGAAAAGCTTAAAATGGAGGAGGAGAAGAATAATCACATCTCCAACGTAGGCCATCAATTAAGCGTTCTGGACGATCTCTTATCATCAGCTAAGTAAAAGCTATAAATTGGCAGCCATCTTTACTGCCGCAATTTATACTTCAGTTTTAAGCTAAAACACTGTCTCTGCAGGTGCTGCTATTTGTTTTTATCAACCATAAAAGCTTATAGTTATGCCCAATATTCTTTACATTTTAATTACGGCTATTGTAGCGCTCGGGGTGGGCGTGTACATAGGGCGTATGCTGCTGCAGAAATTGTACAAGCAGCAGGAAGAAGTCGCCCGCCAAAAAGCGAAATCCATTATTCGCGAGGCTGAGCTGAATGCCGAAAGCATTAAAAAAGACCGCATACTGGAGGCTAAGGAGAAATACCTGCGCCTGAAATCTGAGTTTGAAGAAGATTCGAACAAGAAAAAGAACATCATTATCCAGAATGAGAACAAGGTAAAACAGCGTGAGCAGCATGTTGCCAAACAAATGGAACAGACCAAGCGCCGCGAAACCGAACTCGACAAAGAGAAAGAAGCCCTTGACCTGCAACTGGAGCACCTTAAAAAGCGCAAAGAAGAGGTAGAGCGCCAGCACGAAGAAATTGTTGGCCAACTGGAAAAAATTGCCGGCCTTACTGCCGCCGAGGCACGCGAGCAACTGGTAGAAGCCCTGAAAAATGAGGCCCAGACACGCGCTTCATCGCACATCAAAGACATTGTAGCCCAAGCCAAACTTACCGCTACAAAAGAGGCAAAGAAAATCGTTATCGAAACCATACAGCGTACTGCTGCGGAACATGCTATTGAGAACTGCGTTTCTGTCTTCAACATCGAAAGTGACGACATCAAAGGTAAGATCATTGGTCGTGAAGGCCGTAACATACGTGCTTTAGAAGCTGCTACTGGTGTGGAAATTATTGTAGACGACACACCTGAAGCAATCATTATTTCTGGTTTCGACCCTGTTCGCCGTGAAGTTGCCCGTTTATCGTTGCACCGCCTAGTTGCTGACGGACGTATTCACCCGGCCCGAATTGAAGAGGTGGTAACCAAAACCCGCAAAAACATTGACGAAGAGATCATCGAGATCGGTGAGCGTACTGCCATCGACCTTGGTATACATGGCCTGCACCCTGAGCTGATCAAAATGGTGGGCCGTATGCGTTTCCGTTCTTCATATGGCCAGAACCTACTACAGCACTCGCGCGAAGTAGCAAACCTTTGCGCCACTATGGCCGCAGAACTTGGCCTGAACGTGAAGCATGCGAAACGTGCCGGTCTGTTACACGATATTGGTAAAGTAACGCCAGATGAGCCGGAATTGCCGCACGCAATCATAGGTATGGAGCTTGCCAAAAAGTATAAGGAGCATCCGGATATCTGTAATGCTATTGGTGCCCACCACGATGAGATTGAAATGACTGCCATGATCTCTCCGTTGGTACAAGCCTGCGATGCGATCTCCGGTTCAAGACCAGGTGCCCGTCGTGAGATGATGGAGTCTTACATCAAGCGTCTGAAAGAACTTGAAGAAACAGCAGTTTCGTTTGATGGTGTAAACCAGTGCTACGCCATACAAGCCGGCCGCGAGCTGCGCGTAATGGTGGATGCCGATAACGTAACCGACGAAAAAGCTGCCCAGATCTCTTTTGATATTTCTCAGAAGATCGAAAAGGAAATGCAGTATCCAGGCCAGATTAAGATTACGGTAATTCGTGAGATGCGCGCCATCAGCTACGCCAAGTAATTTATAGTTTTAAATTAAGGTTAAACCGCCTGTTATACTTTAGTATAGCAGGCGGTTTTGTTTTATACTATTTGTTATTTCAATTATAGTGAGGAATCTACTATAGATATGAGGTATAGGTCGCGACCTGTCCGCTCAAGGTCTGAGCAATCCTGTAAATCTTGATTTATTTACCTTCCATACTTACCATAAAATCAAAAACACCTGCGGAAACCACAGGTGCTTTACCTATATAATTAAGCTGTATTAGTTTATTTGATGATCTTGCTTAAGCCAACAACTACGGCAGCAACCCGGATAGCATCGAAGATGCGGGCTTCTGTAGCTCCTAGTTTTAAAACTGATGTTTCGTGGGCAGCTACACATCGCTCGCAACCATTAATAGCCGAAATAGCAAGGCTAACCAGTTCAAAGAACTCTTTGCCTAATACAGGATTTGCCATAATGTTCATTTTTACGCGGGCTGGCAGTTGCTCATACACATCTTTGTGTGCAAAATGGCGGAAGCGGTATAGTATGTTGTTGGTTGCCAGCAAAGAGGCGCAGGCAATGGCTTCAGCAATTTCGCCTTGCTCAGCTCCATTCTCTATGGCTTTCGCTTCAAATGCCTGGCTTAAATGGTGGTTTTCTTCATTGGCAGCGCTGGCTACGGCTAGCAGGTAAGCTTCTTTTAAGCTAAGCGTTTCGCCGGCAAGTGCCGTTTTCAGGTTTACACGTAGGTCGCGGAGGTAGCGCGATTCGGTGTCGGTTAATTTATCAAGAGCTGCAAAAGCACTGTTTTCTGGTAAGCCCAGATCTTTAAGCAGGTCAGATTTGGTTTCTTGGGTTGCGGTTAGCATAAGTATAAAAGGTAGTATGGAAAGTATAATTACGGCTTGCGTTTTGGGCAATAAAGAAACAGGTAGCAGTAGCTTTCGCCACTGCCAGTCTGCTTCATTCAATCACCATAAAACAAGATCTTTAAAAGGATGGGATTAAGCCTTTGTTAAAGTTTCTTCGCCTTTTTTCCAGTTGCAAGGGCAAAGTTCATCTGTCTGCAGGGCATCGAGCACGCGCAGTACTTCGGCCACATTGCGGCCCACACTCAGGTCATTCAGGCTAACCCAACGGATGATGCCTTGTGGGTCAACAATGTAAGTTACACGGTAAGCTACTTTCTCCTCTGCTTCCAGAATGCCAAGTTCTTCAGCCAACGATTTAGAAGTATCAGCCATCATCGGGAAACGAAGGTCGCGCAGGTCGTTGTGGTTCTGTCGCCACGCAGAGTGCACAAATTCTGAATCAGTTGAGGCACCTATCAGCATGGCATCGCGGTCACGGAACTCGTCGTAATTTTTGTTGAATTCAGCAATTTCGGTAGGGCACACAAACGTAAAGTCTTTCGGCCACCAGAACATCACCATCCATTGCTCGCGCTCTATATGCGTGTTGTTGGTTATATCGGCAAACTCTTTTCCGCTTTCAAGCGATACAACGGCCTTTTTCTTAAACTCCGGGAATGTTGACCCTACTGATAAAATTCTGTTTTGAGGCATGGTAAATAAGTAATTAGGTATGATTTGGTGTAGATTATTTTTTAGATTAGCTCAGGAAAGCATTCAGCATCCAGAGGGTTTTCTCGTTCTCGTTAATGTCTTCGCTTATCAGGCCTACGGTGCCTTCGTCGCCGGTTTCTGCAGCCATACTTAAAATTTCCCGTTCCAGGCTTATGATTGTGGTCAGGTTGGCATGCGTGGCCGAAACAGTTTCCTTATCGCCGCTTAAGCCATTAGCTTCCTGTATACTTGATACCCGCATATAGTCTGAAAAGCTGGAGAGCGGCTTTTGCCCGATCGTAAGTATGCGCTCTGCAATGGCATCGATTTTGGCAAGGGCACTATTGTAAAGCTCCTCGAATTTGGCGTGCAACTGGAAGAAATGAACGCCTTTAATGTTCCAATGAAAACCGCGTAAATTCTGGTAGTATATGTGATAGTTAGCCAGCAGCTCATTTAATTTTTCGGCAACCTGCTTGCTATCTGCTTGTTCTAACCCGATCTGATTTAAGTTTTCCATAGTGTTCTTATTATTTTAGTTCTGCTCAATAGCTACGATACAAAGGTGCCGGAGTGGTGATTATAAATCAAATTGATTATATTTATACCTTTATAGTTTGGTTCGATGATGTGCTTTTTGATAATGTATAGCTATATTTCTATGCTTATCGGGAGGTATAAAAAATAAAAATATGACCTTAGTACAGCTTGAATACCTGCTTGCCGTTGATACTTTCAGGCATTTTGCCACAGCAGCAGAGCATTGTTTTGTAACGCAACCTACCTTAAGCATGCAGTTGCAGAAACTGGAGGAAGAGCTGGGCGTGCAACTCTTCGACAGAAGCCGGGTGCCGGTGCGGCCAACTGAAATGGGGAAAGAAGTAATTGCACAGGCACGTATTGTACTAGCAGAATCGAAGAAAATTCAGGAACTGGTGCAGAACCAGAAGCAGGAGCTAACCGGTGTATTGCGCATAGGTGTGATTCCAACTATAGCACCTTACCTGATCCCGCTGTTTATTACCAGCTTTATGGAGAAGTACCCGCAGGTGCGCGTGGTAGTGCAGGAATTGCTCACAGACCAGATCATAGAAAAACTGAACCATGAATTGCTGGATGTTGGCCTTTTAGTGACACCCCTCGAAGATAAAAGTATAAAAGAGCTGCCCCTGTTTTACGAAGCTTTTATGGTGTATGTAAATCCGAAGCATGCCTTGGCAAAGCAATCCGAAATAGACCCCGTAGAGCTTTTGCCAGACGACCTGTGGGTACTGAATGAAGGCCACTGTTTCCGGAGCCAGGTGCTGAATATCTGTAACCGTGGCGGTAAAGTTGGCGGTTCCGAGGGCGCAAACTTCGACTATAGAAGCGGTTCTCTGGAAACCTTAAAACGCATTGTGGAAACGCAGCATGGCCTAACCTTGCTACCGGAACTATCGGTGCTGGAAATGCCGGAAGATAAAAAGAAACTGGTACGACCTTTTAGTGAGCCGCAACCGGTGCGTGAAGTTAGCCTGGTAGTGCATAAAAGTTTCCTGAAAAAGAAGCTGATACAAGCACTGCAGAACGAAATTTTAGAAGGCCTGCCGGAAAGTATAAGAAATAGGAAAAAGCAAAAAGTAGTAAGTATAAGTTAGAGGGTTAATGACCTTGCAGCGAGCATTAAACAGCAACTACAAAGATTTCTGGCTCTCTGGTGCACTTTGCGTTACCAGTTAGATACCGGGGTCAGCAGATAAGCTATAGATCTATATAAACAACAAAGGCTGCCCCGTTAAGAGCAGCCTTTGCTTATGATTTATACTTTAGAGTATACTTTCAGATTACGCGTTGATGCCAGCTTCCTGTAAAGCCTTCACCATTGCTTCGCCGATCTCAGCAGGAGAATCTACCACATGGATACCATTCTCGCGCATGATCGCCATTTTAGCAGCAGCAGTATCGTCAGCGCCACCAACTATAGCACCCGCGTGGCCCATACGGCGACCAGCTGGAGCTGTCTGGCCAGCGATGAAACCTACTACCGGCTTTTTGTTGCCAGTTTCGCTGATGTATTTAGAAGCCATTGCCTCATAGTTACCTCCAATCTCACCGATCATCACGATAGCATCCGTCTCAGGGTCTTCCATCAGTAACTGAACCGCATCTTTAGTTGGCGTACCAATAATTGGGTCACCACCGATACCGATAGCAGTAGAGATACCTAAACCAGCTTTCACGATCTGGTCAGCAGCTTCGTACGTTAATGTACCAGATTTAGAAACTATACCGATACGACCTGGCTTGAACACGAAACCTGGCATGATACCAACTTTAGCTTCACCTGGCGTAATCACACCCGGGCAGTTTGGCCCGATAAGCGTTACATTTCTGGACTTGATGTAGTTTTTAGCAGCTACCATGTCCTTTACAGGGATACCTTCTGTAATACACACGATCACTTTTATGCCTGCATCAGCAGCTTCCATGATAGCGTCAGCAGCAAAAGCCGGCGGTACGAAAATGATAGATACATCAGCACCAGTCTTTTTTACAGCATCAGCCACTGTATTGAAAACCGGCAGGTCTAAGTGGTTTTGGCCACCTTTGCCCGGAGTTACACCACCAACTACGTTAGTGCCATACTCAATCATTTGAGATGCGTGGAAAGAACCTTCAGAACCTGTGAAGCCCTGTACAATCACTTTCGAATCTTTATTTACTAAAACACTCATGTGTATCTTATTTAGTTGTGTATAGACCGTCTAATAATAAGGATGTGCAAAAATAGGCTTTTTTATGGCCTGCACAAAAAATAGTTATACCTAATATAAGCCCTCGTTTGCCAACTTAAGGAACGTGATAGGCCTGTAACTATGTTGGTTAAGTATAACAGTGCTGCAGGTATAGCAGCAAAACATAATTTTAATTACTTACCTTTGCACCCGAATCCAAACAGAATTCAGATGAAGTACCTGAACCATATTACCGAAGCAATCGGTAACACCCCCTTGGTAAAGCTTAACAACGTAACTAAAGGCGTAAAAGCTACCATACTGGCTAAAGTAGAGTACCTGAACCCGGGCAACTCAGTTAAAGACCGCATGGCCATTAAAATGATTGAAGATGCCGAGAAGGCAGGTATTCTAAAGCCGGGCGGAACCATTATTGAAGGCACATCCGGCAATACAGGTATGGGCCTTGCGCTGGCTGCCATTGCTAAAGGTTATAAATGTATTTTTACCTTAGCTGATAAGCAGAGCAAAGAGAAAATGGATATCCTGCGTGCCGTAGGTGCCGAAGTGGTAGTTTGCCCAACCAACGTATCCCCTGATCATCCGGACTCTTACTACTCGGTGGCTAAGCGCCTGAACCAGGAAATTCCAAATTCATTTTACCCGAACCAGTACGATAACATGTCGAATTGGGCGGCTCACTACGAAAGCACCGGCCCTGAGATCTGGGAGCAGACCGAGGGCAAAGTAACGCACTTTATTACGGGTGTAGGTACGGGTGGTACAGTAACCGGTATCTCTAAATATCTGAAGGAGAAGAACCCGGCTGTAAAAACGATCGGTATTGATACCTATGGTTCTGTGTTCAAGAAGTATAAAGAGACTGGCATTTTCGACGAGAACGAGATCTACTCTTATGCGACAGAAGGCATCGGTGAAGATATCCTGCCAAAGAATGTGGACTTCGACCTGATCGATCAGTTTATAAAAGTAACGGATAAGGATGGTGCTGTAATGACACGCAGACTGGCGAAAGAAGAAGGCCTGTTTGTGGGTTGGTCTTGCGGAACAGCGGTGTTTGGCGCATTGGAGTATGCCCGTGAGAATAACTTAACTGAGGATGATGTGATTGTGGTATTATTGCCAGACCACGGAACGCGTTACCTGGGTAAGATCTACAACGACGAATGGATGCGTGCCCAGGGCTACATCGACTAAGTATAAAGTTTAGCAAGTATAATATTTGAAAGCCCGGGATGTATATTCCGGGCTTTTTAGTTTAAAACCCCGTTTTGTGCTAACACTATAGTTGTTATGCCGTAAAGCAGCCTTTATCAGATTGGGGCCACGCATTTAAGGAAGGTAAGCAAAAGCCTGAACCAGTTTGAAAATTGCTTCCAAAAAAGGATAATTTTTTTTATTTTTGTTTATATCCTTCGTTTAGGGTTTAGGCCAGTGCCAGAATAAACCCGGAACAGAATTTGCTGTTATGTACACTGTTACTACTGCAACGTATTTTACTAATACTTAAAAGCCGACTTAATTATTTAAAATGATTTAAAGATTGGCGACCCAGGTTACAGGCAAGTTTTTGCCTTTACCATTTACCCATACATAAAATAGAAAAGGAGCTTATATAAAGCATGAGAAAACTTACCGGTATCCTGCTTATAGATGACGACGAGACTACCAATTTTCTGAACCAGCGTTTACTGGAAAGGATGGATGTGGCAGAGAATATTCGCACCTTTGTGAATGGCAAACAGGCTTTCGATTATTTGTATAATGTAGGTAATAACAACTACGAACGATCAAGTAAAGAGTATTTTCAGCCAGAACTTATCTTTCTGGATATCAATATGCCGGTAATGGATGGTTTTGAGATGCTGGACCTTTACGAACGCCTTAACAAGAGTTTCAGAGATAAGATAATAATGGTGGTGCTTACCACTTCTAATCACCCGCAGGATATGCAAAGTGTGAAAAAACACGCAGCAGAATACCTGACAAAGCCACTGACAGCGGAGAAAGTAGACGCACTTCTGAAGAAATATTTAGACAAGGAAATAACGACTAAAAACTAAAGTATAAAAAGTATAAACAAGGAGAGGCGCTATTGTTGTTAGCGCCTCTCCTTGTTTATGGCTAATTGTAAAGTTAAAATAGCTGGAAATCATACTTCATAGTTAGATCCGGAATATAACACCGGCTAAATTATACTTATTTGTCTGTTACCGGCACAAACTGGAACACATCGCCATTAAACAAGCCTTTGTCGCTGAGTTTGAGCGATGGAATTACCAGCAAGGCCATAAAAGAAAGTGTCATGAAAGGAGAGGCTAGTTGGCTGCCCATGTTTTTGCTCATTTTATCGATAGCCGAGTAAGCTTCTGCCACTTTATACCCATCCACTGCCGACATAATACCAGCCACCGGTAAAGGCAAAAGCTGCTCCAGCTCACCATCTACCGCCGATACGCCACCTTTCGCGCCGATGATCAGGTTAACGGCACGGGTTATACTTTCATCGTCAATGCCAACGGCAATAATGTTATGCGAATCGTGGCCAACAGAGGAGGCAATGGCACCGCGCTTTAAGCCAACATTTTTGATGAATGCAACAGCGGGTTCTGCATTCTGGTAACGGTTAACTACCGTAATTTTCAACACATCCTGCTCCACATCCGAAACTATACTTCCGGCATCAACTTTAGGAGTGGCCCAGCTTTCGTGCGTTATCAGTTGCCCGTCAAATGCTTCTATCACCCTGATCCTTGTAGCATCAGCGGCAGGTATTGCAAACTGGGCTGCTGTTTTAGGTTCTGTATTAAAGTTGTTAACTTCCTCACTTGGGCTATACTTTATGTTCGTATTGCCTTTTTCAGCTACCAGCTCTCCGTTAATGTATGTGGCTTCAATGTTAAAATCGTCCAGGTTATCGACAAGTATAAAATCGGCTGGATCGTTTTGGCGCAGCAGGCCTACTTCCAGTTTGTAATGTTGTACCGGGTTTATACTTGCCGCTTTCAATACGTGGAACAGGTCATGTCCTTTTGCCAGCGCGCGTTTTACCAACAGGTTAATGTGGCCTTCTACCAGGTTATCAGGGTGCTTGTCATCAGAGCAGAACATGATGTTGTCGGAGTGCTCAGCTAATAGCGGGATAAGGGCTTCAAAGTTTTTGGCGGCGCTGCCTTCCCGGATCAGTATTTTCATGCCAACAGCCAGCTTATCCAGCGCTTCTTCGGCGGTAAAGCATTCGTGATCGGTGGTGATGCCGGCAGAAGCGTAGAGCCTGGCCTGCTCGCCACGTAAACCAGGGGCATGGCCATCAACGGCTTTTCCATACTTCTGGGCCAGGGCGATTTTCGCCATCACCACCGGGTCGCGGTGCAAAACACCGGGCCAGTTCATCATTTCAGCCAGGTACTTTATTTCATCCCGCTTAAATAATTCTTCTATATCGGCGGCCGTTATCTCAGCGCCGGCAGTTTCGAAAGGAGTGGCGGGCACGCACGAAGGGGCTCCGAAGTAAAACTTGAAAGGCACTTTTTTACCGTTTTCAATCATATACTCCACGCCCTTTACACCAAGTACGTTGCCGATCTCGTGTGGGTCTGATACGGTTGCCACCGTGCCATGCGGAACAGCCAGGCGGGCAAACTCGGAAGGTACCAGCATAGAGCTTTCAACGTGTACGTGGGCATCAACAAAGCCCGGTAAAATATAATGTGTAGCAGAGGTGGCCTCACGAACTATTTCCGAAATCCGGCCGTTTGACACATGAACTGTGCCTTCAAAAATCTCTTGCTGGTGCAGGTTTATGATGCGTCCGCTAACGGTAAAGTCTCTTTGCATGGTAGTAGGTGGTTATTCAGATTAATTGCCTTGCCGTTGGGCAGGAACCCGTAAATTACTTTATATTTGCATAAAATTTGGTCGTTTTGAGAAAGATAATTTCATACCTGATAGTAGGCTGTTTTCTGGCCACGGGCACACTTTCCGGTTGCAGTACAAAAACACCGCAGCAAAAAAAGACGGCTTCATACATGAAAAAGAGCAAGCGCGGTAAAGTGCCATGTCCTTGCGATTCCAATTAAATACCATTTCGCTTATTATGAAGAAAATCGTTATCGCCATCGACGGCTACTCCTCATGCGGTAAAAGCACCACCGCTAAACTGGTAGCAGCTGAACTTGGCTATGCTTATATAGATACTGGCGCCATGTACCGGGCGGTTACGTTATACTTTCTTCAGAACCATGTCTCGTTTACCAATCCGAAAGAGATCCGCGAAGCGCTAGATAATATTGATATTACGTTTCATTATAACGCAAAGGCCAAACGCAACGAAGTATTCCTTAACGGACTGAGCGTGGAAGATGAGATACGCAAAATGTATGTATCGAACCAGGTAAGCGAAGTGAGCGTGATAGTGGAAGTGCGCCGTGCCATGGTAGCGCAGCAGCAAAAAATGGGCAGGCGCCGTGGTGTGGTAATGGATGGGCGTGATATCGGCACAGCTGTATTTCCTGATGCAGAAGTAAAGATCTTTATGACTGCCGATGTTGATACCCGGGCTAAACGCCGCCAACAGGAACTACTTGCTAAAAAACAGCTTGTAAACCTGGAGGAGATAAAGCAGAACCTTGAAAAGCGCGACCTGATAGACTCAACCCGTACTGAAAGCCCATTACGCCGTGCCGAAGATGCCTTTTTACTGGATACATCGCACATGGCAATTGATGAGCAGGTAGAATTTGTGCTGAATAAGGTAACGTCCAAATTGATTGATAGAGAAATTTCAGTTCAGCAGAGTTGAAGCGTAAGCTATGAACGTAACAATTGATAAAAACTCCGGCTACTGTTTTGGTGTAGAATTCGCCATACAAATGGCTGAAGACGAGATGGAGCATTGCGAAGAGCTTTACTGCCTCGGAGATATTGTACATAACGGCATGGAAGTGAAGCGCCTCTACGATAAAGGCCTTCGCATTATAGACAGGGAACAGCTTAAGAACCTGCGCGATTGCAAAGTGCTGATAAGAGCGCACGGCGAGCCCCCGGAAACATATAAAACTGCCCTGGAAAATAACATAGAGTTGATAGATGCATCCTGCCCTGTAGTATTGAAATTGCAGAACCGCGTTAAACATGCCTATGACTCAGGTAAAAGCCAGAACAGCCAGATCGTAATTTACGGCCAGGTGGGGCACGCAGAAGTAATTGGCATTGCAGGCCAGACCGGCGACGAAGCCATTATTGTAACTACCGAAGAAGATCTGGATAAGATCGACTTTAAGCGCCCGGTTACACTCTTCAGCCAGACAACAAAAAGCACCAAAGGTTTCTACCACATTAAGGCTTTAATAGAAGAGCGTATAAAACAAGCTAACGAAGATAGTACCTTGCCAGTGTTCGATGCTAACGACAGCATTTGCCGGCAGGTATCTAACCGCGAACCACAACTGGCCAGATTTGCTACCGAGCATGATGTGATCGTGTTTGTGAGCGGCAAGAAAAGCTCTAACGGTAAAGCGCTCTACAGCGTTTGCAAGCAGCACAACCCGAACAGCTACTTTGTAGAGAACGAGGAAGAACTGGAAAAAGAGTGGTTTGCGAATGCCGGCAGTGTAGGTATTTGCGGTGCTACCTCAACACCAATGTGGCTGATGCAACAGGTGCAACAAGGTATTACAGCCCTGAACGCAGAAACAGTGTAATCAGGAAAGTATAATCAACTATAAAGCATTATTGCTAATTTAGGCTTTGCTTCGGCAAGGCCTTTTTTGTGAACAAAATAAACATGAAACGTTTTTTACGCTACTTCCTCAACGGACTCCTTATTATTGCCCCGATTTCCATCACCATCTGGATTGTGGTGGCTATTATAGACTGGCTTGATACCATGTTCGATCTGGGGGTTCCTGGCCTGGGCATCCTGATGATGGTGGCATTACTAACACTGGTTGGTTTTATCAGCTCGTCGTTTTTGGTAAAGCCTTTTATTATACTCTCAGAGCGCATTCTGCATAAAGTGCCGCTTATCAGCATCATCTATTCAAGTATAAAAGACCTGTTCAATGCTTTTGTTGGTGATAATCAGAAATTCAATAAGCCGGTGATGGTAAAAATGTCGGAAGAATCTGACAACTATAAGCTGGGCTTTGTAACACAGGAGTCGTTGCAGAACATTAATATAGAAGATAAAGTGGCCGTATACTTTCCGCACTCTTATAACTTTTCAGGCGAGCTTTTTATAGTGCCAAAGGCAAACGTAACCTACCTCGATCTGCCAAGCAGCGAAGTGATGAAGTTTGTAGTATCCGGTGGTGTATCTAAACTATAGTACTTAAAGTATAAACTCATACTTTAATCAGGCAGATCTAAAATTGCTGCCTCATTCTATACTTACACGTAGTAACCCTTTAATCCGAGAGCTTGCCCCAGATCCTCTACAATAAGTCGCGGTTGTTTTACCGGGTTATAGGCCGGGGCAGCAGGCCTATGCTGGCTTTTCATGGATATGGGCAAAGCAGCGCTTATTACGAACCTATGGAGCAGGCGCTGGGCAACGATTATACCATTTACGCCTTCGATCTTTTCTTCCATGGCAACAGCGATCTGCATAAAAATTATCTGCCCCTGACCAAAGAATACCTGGCCGGAATGATCCTGCACTTCCTGGAAAAAGAGGGGATTGAAAATTTTGCCCTGATGGGCTTTAGCATGGGAGGCAAGTTTGCGCTTTCGCTGGTAGAACAAATGCCCGAACGCGTGCAGGAGCTATACCTGATTGCGCCCGACGGCATCAAAACAAGTTTCTGGTATAACATTGCCACATATCCGGGCTGGATGCAGCAGCTTTTTAAACGCACTGTACTTAAGCCCAACCTGTTTTTTAAGCTGCTTGATGCGCTGCACAAGTATAACATGGTGCACAAAAGCCTGATTCGTTTTGCCCGCTACCAGATGGACAGCACCGAGAAACGCCTGCGCGTATACCGCAGCTGGATCGGCTTCCGGGAACTGAGTTTCGACATACGGAAGATCGTGAAATTGCTGAACAAGTATAACGTACCGGTAACCATGTTCCTGGGCGAGTATGACCAGATCATCGAATCAAAAAGGGTGGGAGTATTTGTGAAATCGCTGGACCAGGGAGAGCTGATCATACTTAAAACCGGGCACTCGCACTTGTTGCAGGATGTGGCTGCTATGCTGCACCAGAAGCGCATTTCTGAAGTATAAGTTACGGTAGGTATAAATTGGCTTTGCAGAATTCAGTACTTCTGAATTTATTGTTCACCTACTTTGGCTTATGTAAAACCACCCGGTGCCTGCCATAGTATACGTACCTGAACCTGATAATCAGTTAAAGCCTTAACCTCCACAACCATGAAAAAACCAGTCAGTTTCCTTTGTTTCTTTGCCCTCTTAAGTATAAGCATCGGATGTACGTCTAATGATGAAAAGCAGCAGGATGTTAAAACAGAAAATCCGCCGGTAGCCAGCAGCGACAGCACCAATATACCAACCGGCCCGATCGATAAAGACCTGCAGCGTATAAAACTACCAGAGGGTTTCAGAATTGATTACTACGCCAAAAATGTGAAGAATGCCCGTTCTATGGCCATCAGCCCGTCGGGAATTGTGTTTGTGGGTACCCGCGAAGACAACAAAGTATATGCCGTAGTAGATGCAAACAAAGATGGCAAAGCCGATGAAACTGTTGAAATAGTATCGGGGCTTAACTCACCAAATGGCGTGGCCCTGAAAGACGGCGCCTTGTATGTGGCCGAAATCAACCGCATTCTCCGTTTCCCGGATATAGAGAACACCTATCGGAACAAGCCCAAGTATGAAGTTGTAACCGATAAATATCCAAGCGATGCCCACCATGGCTGGAAGTATATTGCCTTTGGTCCTGATGGAAAACTATACGTACCTGTAGGTGCACCCTGCAATATCTGCAAATCCGAAAAGCCAATTTATGCCTCTATCACAACTATAAACCCGGATGGCTCGGGGCAGGAGATTTATGCAGAAGGCGTTCGGAATACAGTTGGTTTTGACTGGCACCCGGTAACCAAAGAACTATGGTTTACCGATAATGGACGCGACATGCTCGGCGATAATATGCCGCCTGATGAACTCAACCGGGCTACTAAAAAAGGCCAGCATTTTGGTTACCCATACTGCCACGCAGGCACTATAGCAGACCCAGAATTTGGCAAGCAGCGCAGCTGCGATGAATTTGTAAAACCGGTGCAGACATTAAGCCCGCACGGAGCCTCGTTAGGTATGAAGTTTTACACAGGCAACATGTTTCCGGCGGAGTATAAAAACCAGGTGTTTATTGCAGAACACGGCTCATGGAACCGCTCCGAGAAAATTGGTTACCGCGTAGCACTTGTAACGCAGGATGCTGCCGGAAAAACCACCTATAAAGCTTTTGCCGAGGGCTGGCTGCAGGATGGTAAAGAGTGGGGCCGCCCGGTAGATGTTGCCATTATGAAAGATGGCTCCATGCTTGTTTCCGATGACAGCAACAATGCCATTTACCGCATTACATACAAAAAGTAATTGCGAGGTACGGATAACGAATTATCAGGAGTTATACTTCGGGGTATATTAAGTATAAGCTGATTTATACTTCCCAAGTATGTAATCCACCCTGATAATTCGTCATTCGTAATTCAAATTATTAACTTGGCCTCTGATGAAAGAGGATATCGAAAAGAAGCCCAAACCAGAGAAAAAACTCATAGGACGGCGCGAATTAGTAGCCTTCCCCGAGCTGGGTATAGACGAGATAGAAGCCAAAGTGGATACCGGCGCTTATACTTCGGCTATCCATTGCTCTGATATACACGAAGAGGTGCGCGCCGATGGTACCAAGGTAATTTGCCTGGACCTGCTGGACCCTTCGCACCCACAGTACAACCACAAAAAGCTGGAATTTACGGAGTATCACCTCCGCGATATAAAAAGCTCTTTTGGCGAAGTACAGCAACGCTACGTTATTACCACAAAAATCCAGGTATACGACGAGCTGATAGAGGCCGAATTTTCGTTATCAGACCGCAGCGATATGAAATATCCCGTACTGATTGGGCGCAAGCTTCTGCAAAAGCGGTTTATAGTTGACGTTTCCCGTAAAAACGTTGCCAGAAAGTATAAAATCAAACAAAATCAGAAAAAGTAACCCTTTATGAAAATAGCCATTCTCTCCCGCAACCCGCGGCTTTACTCTACACGCCGCTTGGTAGAGGCAGCCCAAGCGCGGGGGCACGAGGCCATTGTGCTCGACCATTTGCGTTGCGACCTTATTATTGAGCAAGGCGACCCGCACATACTTTACAAAGGTGAGCGCCTTACGGGTATAGATGCGGTTATACCACGTATCGGGGCTTCAGTTACTTTTTATGGTACAGCGGTAGTGCGCCAGTTCGAGATGATGAAAGTGAAAAGTGCTGTAGACTCCCAGGCTATCGTTCGTTCCCGCGATAAACTGCGCAGCCTCCAGATTCTTTCCCGAGCCGGATTAGGTATGCCTAAAACAGCTTTCACCAATTATTCCAAAGAAACCTCCGAACTGGTAAAAGAAGTGGGCGGCGCTCCGCTTGTAATTAAATTGCTGGAGGGTACACAAGGACTTGGCGTTGTGCTGGCAGAAACCAAAAAAGCTGCTGAATCGGTAATTGAGGCTTTCCATAACCTGAAGGCACGCATTATTGTGCAGGAATTTATAAAAGAGGCAGGAGGCGCTGATATTCGTGCGTTTATAGTTAACGGCGAAGTGGTAGGCGCCATGAAGCGGCAGGGCAAGGAGGGCGAATTCCGTTCTAACCTGCACCGTGGCGGTAAGGCAACCCTGATCAGGTTAACGCGCCAGGAAAAAGCTGCTGCCTTGCTGGCTGCAAAATCAATGGGTTTGGGTATAGCCGGTGTAGATATGCTGCAATCCAGGCGCGGGCCACTTATTCTGGAAGTTAACTCTTCGCCTGGCCTGGAAGGTATAGAAAAAGCCACCCAGAAAGACATAGCAGGCAAAATTATTGAGTACGTGGAGAATCTGGCTAAGAAAAAGCTGAAGAAAGGAGTTACCGAGTAGCATGCCAGAAACTATTGTGATTAACGGTAAGAGCATTGACCGAGGCGAAAAAGTGCTCACCAAGCTTGTTATTTCTAAACTGCCCAGCGGCACTGTCATAGAAATACCCATTTATGTTTTCCGTTCGGTGCACGATGGGCCTGTGGTATTGCTGATGGCAGGTATGCATGGCGACGAAGTGAACGGCATTGAGATTGTACGGCGCATGCTGAGCAAAAAAATGCTGTACCCGCTTAAAGGTACCATTATTGCAGTGCCTATACTTAATATCTATGGTTTCCTGAACTTCTCCAGGCAGGTACCGGACGGCAAAGATGTGAACCGCAGTTTTCCGGGTAACCGCGATGGCTCATTAGCCAGCCGCGTGGCGCATCGTTTTATGAAGGAAGTAATGCCTTACGTAGATTATGGCGTGGATTTTCATACGGGTGGCTCCAGCCGTACCAACTATCCGCAGATACGCTGTGTAATGAGTAATAAAAAGAACGAGGAGCTAGCCAAAGCATTTAGTGCGCCTTTTATACTTAATGCCGGCTACAGGCAGGGCTCGCTGCGCAAAGAGGCCGCCAAAATAGATAAATCCATACTTGTGTTTGAAACGGGTGAGTCGCTTCGGTTTGATGAACTGGGTATACGTGAAGGTATGGAAGGAACTATGCGCCTGCTGCATCACCTGGGCATGCTGGCCAGTGCGCCAGCGTCGCGCGAGGATACAAAAGTATGCATGAAAGATATCTGGCTAAGGGCTAAAAATGCCGGTTTGTTCCGGAGTACTATAAAGGTTGGGGATTACGTGAAAAAGAACCAGGTAGTAGGAAGTATAACCGACCCGTACGGCGAAATGGAAGTCAGGCTGAATGCCCCGGCTAACGGCTATGTGGTAGGCTTAAACAACATGCCGGTCGTGAACCAGGGCGATGCCATCCTGCATATTGCTTTTTAAAACATAACATTCAGTAAGTATACTTCTATTTTATACTTGCTGAAAGTTTAAATCATTATAGTACCACACAAAAACAGCGAGCTCCTTATATTTTCAAGGAGCTCGCTGTTTTTAATTTAAAGTATATCAGATTTTATACCCAGCTCTTACGCTCGCTAAAGTGGTTGCAGCCAAACTGGGCGCCTGTTATCATTTCAAACTGCTTAGGTTTCAGGTCGGCAGATGCTTCGTGCACTAGCGGAAGCACATAAGAAGGCTCCATTGCATGCTGTCCGGTTAGTTCATCGCATACCCCAAAGTCTTTGTTCTGGAGCTGTACTTTATTTGGGTCCTGCTCCCAATGATTGCAGTGATTGCATGTTGCTTCCATAGTATGTTTGTTTTAATTAAACGGATGTAAATAATCTACTTATACTTCAGGAGAGCAAGGCTGGTTTGTAGCGGGGTGCTTTTTGTTGAAATTTAGAATCAGACTAAACAGGGCATGAACTTAGTTGCCAGCACTAAACTTATAATTGTATAAAACAGAAATGCCCTGCTATACTTTAGCAGGGCATTTCTGTTTTATACTTGCCAGTCAGAGCCAGCATAGGTTATTTGTCAGCTTAGAATACGTAACGTACGTGTACCGCTGAGTCCCAGAAACCACCACCGCGCGGGATGTTCAGGTATGGTTTTATATCGGCGCCAATGGTAAACGGAATATCACGGATAAAATACTCAAGGCCAAGTACACCATCTATACCCACACCAACCACATGCTCATCGTGGTAGTGCTCGTGGTGCTTATCGTAGTAGTAATGGCCTTCATGGAAACCAACGTGGCCACCCAGACCATAATACCATTTTAAGCCTGATGTGTTAAAAGCAGGGGCATGTTTTTCATATAATACAGTAATGGTAGTACCTCTGTAGCGGAAATTTGTACCGATGATACCCTCAATAGCGGCATCGCTTTTAATAAAGTGTTTAATGGTTAATCCTGCAGCAGCACCAGCTCTGGCGCCAATACCGGTAGAATAATCCTGAGCCTGTGCTGCAACTGTAACAGTAAGCAAAAGAAGCAGTGCAAAAGAAATACGTAATAAAGTTTTCATTTTTTTATTAAGAGTTAAACATAGCAGAATCCGGTGCGTATAAGGCGCCGCGGAGGCTGCAAAATTACAAGTTCTAACGTGGTAAACGGTTTTTATTGTGTAAAGGTACTTAATTTTTAGGCTGTGTTTTATACGTTTGCAGGTAAGCAGACTTTTTAGTGCGCCTGCCAATAAGCTTGAAAAATGCTATAAAATGTTGCTCGTCAAGCTGTAAGGCTTTAGCAAAAGGGTCGGGTTCTTCCGCATTTTCATAATCCCGGATATACTCCTGCCGTACTAATTCTGTTTCGGGTAATTGTGCTGCAATCTCAATCTGTACCAGGCCGGTTTTTTCCCATAGTTTGCGCCACCAGGCTATAGTATGTATAAAATACCAGTAGTTCTGATAATCTTCTTGCAGGAAATCGGGCACCTGCTCCAGCGTTTCTATTTCCTCTTTAAAGCACACATCTACAATGGCAATGTGGCCGCCGGGCTTAATAAAACGGGCAATGAAGGGCAGGTATTTTTCGTCGGTGCCAAAGTAAGTATAAGAATCCACTACAATTACGGCATCAAAATACTCTTCGGCAAAAGGCAGTGAGCGGGCATCAATTTCCAGCGGAATAACTTTGTCCTGACAGCCTTCTTCCAGAATACGCTCATAGTTGGCGCTTGCCGAAATAGCTTCATCTACTGCCCACACGGTTACCCCAAACTCTTTTGCCAGAAAAATAGAACTGATGGCTTTGCCGCAACCAAGATCGAGTACGCGCATGCCCGGCTCCAGTTTCAGCGATTTGGTCAGGCTTTCTAAATTGAACAAAACATTTTCGCCCATAGAATGCTTGCGCACCCACTTGGGGTCGTATTGGGAGGCTTTCGGGAAAACGTGGTGTATACTTTGTGCTTTAGGCATTTTATTGTAAGCTGGATGCCCTGGCACTTACGCGAAGTATAAAATTATAGTTTACGGCCCATTTTCTGAATCTCGTCGGAAGGGTGGATGTGGTTGCCGGTTTGGTTCAGAGAAGCAGCATACAGCATGGCTTTGGCTACTGTTTCGGCCTGAACTGGTTTATACTTGCGTAAGGGGCCAACCATCAGGCCCTGCAAGGGCTTCATAATTTTTGCGGCAAACTCCTCGCCGGCCCGGTGCTCCTCTCGCTCGCCCAGTAACAGGGATGGCCTGAAAATGTGCACTGTTTCGAAACCAAGCTCCATTACATGCTCTTCCATCTTACCCTTAACCTGGTTATAAAAGATCATGGAGCCGGCATCAGCGCCCATGGCAGAAACAACCAGAAACTGAGATGCTTGCTTTTGTAGCGTTATTTCCGCCAGTTTGGTAACGTAAGTATGGTCAACTTTATAGAAGGCATCTTTAGAACCCGCTTTTTTTATAGTGGTACCCAGGCAGCAGTATACATCATCGGCTGCCAGCTCTGTAGCGTAGCGCTCCATGTTATCGAAATCGATCACGCGCTGGTCCAGTTTCGGGTGAATAACTGGCAGGTCGCGTCGGCCAATAGAAATAACCTGGCTATACCTTTCACTATTAAGAAGTAACTGCAGGCAATGACCGCCTACAAGGCCGCTGGCACCGGCAATTAGTGCGTTTCGGGTTCTGTGCATAAACGATTTTGGTTTATGCTGAAAGTACGCGTTTAATTGCTATATAGTCTATAAAGTATAATAATTTTACTGAAATATTGTTGCTTTGCGGGGCTTGTATGGTAGAAGAGAAATTATCAGGGTAACTACTACGGATGGTATTAGTTTTTTCCTGAATGGCATTCTTCCACATTAAGCGTAGCTCGCTGCCCGGAGCAAAGCGCCAGGAGTACGTAAGGTCTATATTAAACTGGTTAAAATTGATATCATCTGCCAGAGATTGTTCTGTAGCCAGCGGAGTGATGTGCCCATCATCCAGCAGCGAATAGTAAGCATTGTAAGCAACCCTAGACCAGTAGTGGCGCATGTTCAGCGAAAGGCCAGTATTCTCGTTAAAGATATAAGCCCCTGATACAGTAGTTGTAAGCGTTTTAATGTTACGGTCGCCTAATACGGTAGAGCTTCCGAAATAACCAATGTTGTGATCTTCAATCTTGAAATCGTTGCTGTTGATGAGCATCAATTTATCGTTCACGCGTAGGCGCGGGCTTAAAGTCCACCATACGCTGGTTTGGTTATACTTGCCTGAGTACCACAAACCTGTAGAGGCATCGAGGGCAACGCGCTTACGGTAATCAGAAGAAATACCAATGTTGGCATCTGCTGCGGGTGGTCGTAACACTACCTTCGGAAATGCGCGAGCCTCAAAATAGTCGCGGGCATCTTCCGGGCGGACACCCCAGTTAAACCAGGCACCCACAAAATTACGGAAGCGCACATTCGTGCCGCCTCCAAAGCTGTAGCTCGAAAACTGGCGCGGAGCATATAACATACTATGGTTAAAGCTCAGGCGGTTACCCCAGCTCAGGAACTTCCAGATAGGTTGGTAGAAGTTATAGTTTACCTGCGCCGAAGTGCTCATTTCGTTATTGTTCTGCAGGTAACCCAGGTCGTTTATTTCATAAGTATCCGACTCAACGTTGTGGCTTAAACTATAAAGGAAATTACCACTTACCTTGGCTATGGTAGCATCATACTTATGGCCCAAAGTAAGGGGCTCTAATTTGCCCTCGCTGTTGGTATACTTGTTAAAAAGCTGGCTAAGTACACCGCTTGCCCGCACAGCATAAGTATTGCTTTTATCCGCAAAGCGCACATTCACACCACTCACGTTGGCATCGTAAAAATTGCTGCCGCGGGTAACATTGGTATTAGTAAACGTTATGTAGGAGTTATTTTTTAATGTCTGGTCCAGCACAAACACGTTATAGTTTGTCATCGGGTCTGTGAGGATGTTGCGTTGGTTGCCTTCGGCATCTTCGGCTACGGCGTGGGTGTTTCGTGTAAGCGCATTAAACAAACCTATACCCAGGCCTTTCTTGGTTCTGCCCGATACTTTGGTTGCGTTTACCAGGCTGGTTACGGTTGGGTTTTCTGTTAGCTGTTCGCCTTCCTGTAGCTGTGCCGATGCAGCGCCATACTTTATAGGTGTGCCGCCAATGCGCCGCGGGTAAAACAGGCCTGCCTTATTAAACAGCTCCGTGCCTTCTATAAAAAACTGGCGGTTTTCGTTATACTTTACTTCAAACGGCGACAGGTTAAGGATCTGGTTATCAGATTGTGTCTGGCCGAAATCAGGAACCAAGGTCATGTCCAGGGTGAAGGCGTCGTTAATGCCATACTTTACATCCATGCCGCCGTTTATACTTCGGCTATAGTTGCTTTTGCCTTCGATGTTGCTTGGGTAATGGTTAACGCTGCCAGATACATAAGGTACAAACTGTAACCTAACCGGCGACTCTACACCTTGCACGCCAATTAATCGGCCCGACTGATTTACAAAGCCATCTACAGAATTGTTTACATGGTTCCAGTACGATTTTTCGCGGGTACGGCGCACGATACGCATAAAGTTAAGGCCCCAGGTCTGTACCTCTGTTTTCGGGAAACGGATGGCAGAATACGGTATCCGCATTTCTACGGTCCAGCCTTTATCGTGGAGTTGCACGCGGCTTGCCCATACGGCATCCCAGCTGCCATCCTGCCGCCCCTGCGATAGTTTAATGTCTGTTTGCACCCCGGCAGCCGAAACCAGAAATGAGAAGGCATTCTGCTTATCGTTGTAAGTATCAAAGTATACTCCAAACATATCGGAGTTATTCTCGCCTGAGTCGCGGTAGCCAAGCTGAGTAAGTACCGAGTCGGGGGCGGTATCGTAAAGTATGGCGCCAATGTATACAGCATCGTTATCATAAAGCGTGTATACTTCTGTTTTCTGAGCAGAGGGCTTGCCGTTAGCTGGGTCGAAGGTAATGAAATCTGTAGCCGGAGTTACCTGTTGCCATACTTCAGGCTCCAGTTTTCCGTCAATAACAGGTGCTACTGTGGTGCGGTGTGCGCTGGTGGTTTTCTGTATGCTGGCCGCTGTATTGCCCGGGCCGGCAATAGCGGTTAGCGAAGAAACTAAAAAGGCTAAAAGTAGAGGTGTGCGTAACATAATTGCTGCCGTTAAGGTGAGAAACCGGCGACTTTATGGTTAATGAAAGTATAAACTGCTGAAGTAAAGTGCCTGAAAGCTATTTGCTGCTATCGGTGTTTAGCCTGATGCTGTCTTCCTCTATCCTGATCTGGCCGGCTTTGTAAAGCGTGCCGATGGCTTTTTTAAACACTTTTTTACTCATGCTCAGGGCAAGGTAAATTTCTTCGGGGCTGCTGTTATCAGAAAGCGGCAGCCAGCCTTTGTTTTTCTGTAGTTGCGCCAGAATTTTATCAGAGGCGCTTTCTACCTCAACCTGCCCGGTTACGCCCGGCTTTCGCAGCGTTACATCTATTTTATTATCCGGGCGGATGTTCTTGATATAGCCGGTAAGTTTATCGCCGAGGCGTACATCCTGGAATACTTCGTTTTTGTAAAGTATGCCAATGTACTCGCTATCAATAATCACTTTAATACCAATCTCGGTAAAACCAATTACCAGTAGTTGTACTTCCTGATTTTCGGTAAGCTTAATGTCTTCGTTGTGCAGGTATTTGCCCAGTTTGGTAGTGGCTACAACGCGGTCGGTGGTTTCGTCTAAGTATAAATATACACAGTAGGTCTGGCCGGCGCGCATTTTCTCTTTCTGGTTTTGCAGTGGTACAAAAAGGTCTTTCTCCAGGCCCCAGTCCAGAAAAGCGCCAAAAGGAGCCACATCTTTGCAATAAAGGCAGGCAAACTCGCGCACAGTTGCGTAAGGCTTCAGGTTAGTAGCAATTACACGGTCTTCAGAATCGCGGTAAACAAACACGCGTATTTTATCACCTACCTTCGCACCTTCGGGTACATACTTGCTTGGAAGCAGGATGTCGCCATCTTCAGAAGTAAGGTAAACGCCAAAGTCTACTTCGCGTGCTATTTCCAGTTCGTTGTAATTGCCAAGATCTACCATGGTGTGCCGTATTTAATTTTGCTGTTGCCTGTCTTACAAATCTATAAAAAACGAGTGTGTGGTAAAAGTGTAAACAGCGAATAGTAAGGATTACCTATATTTTCTGTGTAAAGTATAAAAGCTGGAGGCTTTGTATGGCTTTTATACTTTATACTTACCTGAAACTAACCGTGCCGGGCTGGCGGAAGCGGAAATCGGCAAAGTCGTAGTAAGGGCGGGAGGATTCGTAGATCTTATAGTCGCGGTAGTTACCGGTGTCTGGTAGTTTGGGGTAGTAAGCAAACAATACCTGTATGGTGCTGAAAGACAGATACTCGTTACGAAACCGGAAGCCAATGCCATAACCTTGGAAAGGTTTTTCTTTAAAAGGAGAGCTGGTGTTGCCACTGGAAAGCCAGGCCACATCTGCAAAAGCCAATGCTGCCAGCCTGAAGCCCAGCAATGAAAGCGGGGTATAAAGGTTGGCTTCGTAGTTTAAGACCACACGCCGGCTCCCGCGCAGCATATCCGACCGAAAACCGCGCAAGCCGTTTTCGTTGTTAATATTTATAAGATCTTCCGGGTTGCGGTTAATGCCAAATGTGCCACGGCCAATAATAAACTGGCGAAGCTTCCAGTTGCCGTTCTCGTAAAGGCGGGTAAAGTATAAAGTTTCCAGATCTAGTACGCCTTGTTCCCAATTATCATCTCTGATGAAAGAACCATACGCAGCCCGGCCGTAAAAATAACCTTTGCCCGTGCTATACTTTGCAAATGAGGATTCTACACCAAAGTAACGCCGGCTGGCTACTACGCCTTTCTCATACCCTGCCGTAAACATAAATAATGTGCCTGCCGGAATATCTTCTGTTCTACCAAAACCATACAGGAACCTGTCTTTATAGTAACGGCGCAAACTGTAACCCACACTGCCCAACAGCACGGTATTGTCCTGGAAATTAGTCGTCGGTATTTTGGAATAATCGGTATCGGTAAGGCGCAGGCCTACTATAAGACGGCTGCGTGGCTCATAACCCAGGTTATAGGTTTTAAATTTAAAGGAGCGGCCAATCCACATATCGCGCTTCAGGTAGCCAAGCTGCTCATAATGCGCTATGGTATCTTGCGGGGTAGAGGGTATAAGTATAAGTTCTTCTATCGAGGCCATACCTACAGCGCCCGCATACTTTGTATTTGTAGAGAAGAAATCACGGCGCAGGTAAGCGCTTTTCTCTTTGTAGTAATTTTGGTCAACATAATTTATATCAGCCGAAACGTATGTTTTGCCAATGTTTTCCACGGTATAGTAGCCGGCCAGCTCCCATGGACGGGGCCGGTCCATGTTGAAGCGGTAAGTGGTGCGTACCTGGTGGCCCTGCCCCAGAAAGTTAAGGTCGCGCAGCGAAATGCGGCCTGAGCCCGAAGATGGGGAGTAAGAACCCGAACCACCTATACTGAAAACGTCTTTCGTAACTACAAAAACATCCACACTGTCGTTGGTAGATGTCAGTTCGTTTACCACAATGCGGGCATCCAGCAAGTATTCGGTCTGGCGCAGCAAACGCTCAGATTCTACGAGCGCCAGCGGCTCAAGCGGCTCGTTTTTCTTAAACAGTAACTTGTTCCGGATTAGCCCGCGCCCTGTTTTTATATGTACCGAGTTCGCAGCTTTTTCCAGCGCATTGCGGGGTACGCGCGAGGTGTCATTTATAGAGTAGCCAAAAGCATCCAGCGTCCGGATATCAATGCGGCGAACTATTTTATAGTTGTGTTTTTCATACTCCTGCTCAATCAGCTCTGCATCAAGCCCTGTAACTTCTTCCTCCACCCGGTCAAATACAAGTATAGATTTCAGCAGCTTGCCCATTATGGTTTTGCGCTCCGACATCTGGCGCAGATTTTTCATGATGCGCTCATCAAATTTCTGGTAAGTAGTATCGGTGCGGGTAGTGTCTGTTTTAGGTTTAACCTGTGCCTGGCAAACAACGCAAAGCAATAACAGGCCAAGCAGGCAAGGCAGCATTTTAATGCGAAAAAGCAGGTGCAGAAGAGGCATGATTTTACCGGATACTGATTCGGCTTGGTTTGAACCTCCTAATATAACGGTTTCTGTTTTTAAATGATAAGAAGCAGCTTTTGGCCTTGAATGAACACACGATTTTAATAAAACTGAATGCTAATAAAATTAGTTTTACACAGCATGTTGATAAGATTGTGTAAAAGTAAATGCTAAATATAGTGGCTTTTGTTAGTAAGGTTAGTTAATTTTAAAACGTTTAACAGCAAGTATAAGGATAGATGAACGAGAGGATAACAGAAAAACTAACAATATTAGCAGATGCTGCCAAGTATGATGTTTCCTGCTCATCAAGCGGAGGAAAACGCAAAAATGAAAATAAAGGACTGGGCAATGCCGAAGGTATGGGTATTTGCCATAGTTATACCGAAGATGGCCGTTGCGTATCGTTGCTGAAAATACTGCTTACCAATTTTTGCATTTACGATTGTGCCTACTGCATTACCCGCAAAAGCAATGATATAAAAAGGGCAGCTTTTACGGTGCAGGAAGTGGTGGATCTGACTATAAACTTTTACCGCCGCAACTATATAGAAGGGCTGTTTCTGAGCTCCGGCATTTTTAAGGATGCCGATTATACCATGGAGCGCCTGGTAAGGGTAGCCAAAAAGCTGCGCCAAGAGCATAAGTTTAACGGTTACATTCATCTTAAAACCATACCGGGTGCCAGCGAAGAACTGATAAAGGAAGCCGGCCTGTATGCCGACCGCCTGAGTGTGAACATAGAGTTGCCATCAGAACAGAGCCTGCAGCAGCTTGCCCCCGAAAAGAACTATAGCGAAATACTGGTGCCGATGGGCAATATCAAAGAACAGTTGGTGCAGGCAAAGGAAGAACGTAAGATTTTTAAATCGGCTCCAATATTTGCACCTGCCGGCCAGAGCACACAGCTTATTGTAGGCGCTTCTGCCGAGAATGATCAACAGATTTTACAGCTATCTGATAACCTTTACAAAAGCTATAGCCTGAAGCGCGTGTACTACTCCGGTTACGTGCCCGTAAGTTCAGATAACCGCTTACCCATACTTACAGAGCCACCCATTATTAGAGAAAACCGCATTTACCAGGCCGATTGGCTGATGCGTTTTTATGGGTTTGATGTGAAAGAAATTGTTGATGATCAGCACCCGAACCTGGACCTGGAGATTGATCCTAAACTATCGTGGGCATTGCGAAACCGCCATGGTTTTCCAGTGGAGATGAACACAGCCGATTACGAAATGATTTTGCGAGTGCCAGGAATAGGAGTGAAGTCGGCTAAGAAGATTGTATCAGCACGCAGATTCGCCCCACTAAACTTTGAACATCTGCGCCAGATGGGTGTGGTGTTAAAGCGGGCTAAATATTTTATAACCTGCCAGGCCAAAAGCCTGCAACGCCAGGACTTTGAATCGCAGCTGATACGTCAGAAAATTTTATTTGGCGACCGCTCTGTCAGGAGCGCATTGCTAACGCAGCAGTTAGACCTGTTCAGGCAGGTTGGCTAAATCTTAAAGTATACATTATGGCCTCTACAAAAAAGAATGCCTCAACTATAAAATCAACTCAAGCGCCCGTTAAAACTATCAAGAAAGTAATCATGAGAAAGAATCAGAAAGTTGCCCATGTATCTATCCATTGCAAACTGAACATGCTGGTGCCCCAGTTAAAAAGCCTTTCGACAAGAATGCAGGCAGAGCAAAAGCACGACAAAGCGAAGAACGGCAACGCTTAGCAAAGTATAAAAGCATGCACCACTATACCTACGACGGCACTTTTGAAGGATTGCTAAGCGTGGTTTTTGAAGCTTACGAGCGCAAAGCCTGGCCTACCTCCATTGTGCAGGAAAGTATAGCGCAGCCTGTTATGTTTGGTGAAAATGTAGCAGTAGTTACAGATGATTTAAAAGCGGCCAGGGTATGGCAGGGCTTGCAAAAAAAGCTTTCGGTAAGTGCCCTACAGGCTTTATACCATACTTACCTTTGGGAGCAACCGGGCTTCGAAATGCTGATCTTTGATTACGCTCGTCTTACATTTAGCAGCAATGACAGTATAGAGGGTAATTATACAGCGGCTTCTGTATTGCAAATACAGCAAATTGCCAAGCAAGTGCACCGCGAGAAACACAGGATGGAGGCTTTTGTACGTTTCGAGAAAACAGCCGATGACTTATTCTACGCAACCATCTCGCCGGATTTTAATGTATTGCCCCTTATCATACAGCATTTCGAAAAGCGCTACGCCGACCAGCGCTGGGCCATATACGATATAAAGCGCAGCTATGGTGCTTATTATGATCTTGCCTCAACCTCTCTAATGCATCTGTCTGCTGCGCAGGCTGGCAGGCAAAAGGGAAAACTGCCTGAGTCGGCACGGCATTATGAAGAAGATTTGTATCAGCAACTGTGGCAGGTATACTTTAAGCACGTGAATATACCAGAACGCAAAAACCCAAAACTGCACCTGCGACACATGCCCAAACGGTACTGGAAATACTTATCTGAAAAGAAAGTACATCCTTTGTTATAAAAATTACGTACTACATATATTAAACAGCCTGATCTAAAACGACTTACTGAAAAATTGCACTGTGTTGCAACTTTTTACTGCCTAAATAAGTATATAAACATATATATGATTTTGGTTGTAATGCAGCAGTTAGTAAGCTATGGCCATTAAGGCAATGTTTAAGCAGCTGTTTCTCCTAAAGCTTTTTGCACTATGAATGTCCGCATCCGAAAAAAACTGATTCAAGTGGCCCGGGGCAGAGCACACCTGATGACCTTCCAGAACCTGATCTATGAAGCCGACCTGGGCTTAAACCTGGATAACCCGCATGAGAAATTACAATTGGCAGAGGTTATTTCCGAGATATCTGAGCAAGAGCATGCTGCCGGCCGGCCATTATTAAGCGCCCTTGTGCGCACAAAAGGAAACAACAATCAAGGCGATAGCTTTTTCAGACTATGTGAGCGCCTTGGCTATGGCGACTGGAAAGAGCTGAAGAGAAAACCAGAATTTATAGAAGAGCAACGTGAATCATGCCGCCAATTTTGGCAAAACAGTAATAATTTTTCATCCTTCCTATAGTATAAAGTAAAGAGGCAGGTCCGCACGCACTCCCTGGGCCTGTCTCTTTACGCTAATCCTTTAGTTTCATATTTACGAAACGCCCTTCGGTAACCATATTGCCATTTGCAAAAACCTGGTACACCATCGGGAAGTTGATTTTCCTGTTTATCGGTTTATACTCCAGTTCATCGGCATAATAAGGGTAGTTTAAGGCGTTGCCCGGTTGCGCTTTTGAAGAAGTTAGAACTTGCCCGTTATCTTTCGCCACAAAAAGATCCAGGGTATGTTCAGGGTTTTCAGGGCTGGTTACACGCACCACGTCCGCATCGCGCCCTTTATAACTCGACTCCATAACATGCTCAAAACGAAGTTTCTTGTTTTGCAGCATCAATAAGAAGTTGTTAAAGAATATTGCCTCCAACTCTTGTTTGTCTTTATCAGGCAATTGCTGCTTCTGGCCATTCTGTATAAGCCATGCCCCGTCGGGCCCAATCTTTTTAATTATAGTTTCATTATTGCTATTGGTAGTGGCGGTGGCAGAGTGCTGTTTCAGGTCAAGTTTATAATCTGTGCGGGTAGTAATAACGGTATCTTCCCGATAACTGGTTTTTAAAATAGAGTATTGCAGGTACTTGATCTTATCTATAGCACGCTGTCCGCCAAAAGCATCAACCATTCTTTCTCTTATACGTGCTCCTGAAGTTTGTGCACTGTTTGGGGCGGCTTGTAACATAAGGCACCATGGTAGTATAAAGTATAGTAGCAGGAGCTTTTTCATAGTAGGTAGTTAAAGTGGGTTAAAAATAAGAATTTAAGTTAATCCGGAATAAATTGAATAAAGTTATGTTACCAAGATTTTGAAATATAGCAGATTTGTAGTTTTTTTATGAAAATTCTACTTAAGCCGCTATATCCAATTTACGTCTGGTTGGCCTTGCTGTTAAGATATTCTGCCAGCTGGTTCTTTTTACAGACAAAAGCCTTTTTTCTACTTTTAGCCAAAAACATGCTTATGAAATCAAGTACTTCTACTTTTTATTGTTTACTCTTTTTTATACTTAGCGGCATCAGTACAAATGTGCTGGCACAGGTTCCAAAATTCGGCAAAATAGAAGATGCCGAGCTCACCATGAAAGTATATGATAAAGACACCACAGCAGCTGCTGTTATACTTTCAGACTACGGCAATACGCATTTTATTTACTCAAGCAGCACCGGATTTCAGCTAGTGTTCGAACGGCAAACACGTGTTAAAATTCTTAAGAAATCCGGCTATGAGTGGGCCGATATAGAAGTGCCTTATTACCAGCAGAACTCCAGAAAAGAAAAGGTAGCTAATATTAAAGGCTATACCTATAACTTGGTTGATGGTAAACAAGTGAAAGAAAAGCTTGAAACTAAAGCCGTTTTTGATGAGCAAATGAACGAAAACTGGTCGCAGAAAAAGTTTACGATGCCTAACGTAAAAGAAGGTTCTGTGATAGAGTATTCTTACATTATTTATTCTGATTTCCTGTACAATATGCGCGAGTGGGAATTCCAGACTACCATACCAGTAGCCTGGAGCGAATACCATGCCCGCATACCGGAGTATTTTAACTATAAACTTTTGCAACAGGGCTACCTGCCATTTCATACTTCCGAAAAGCAAGCATCCCAGGATAAGTTTAATGTAAGCTACAGCGGTGAAACTACTGGCGCAGGGTTTAATATGACACGACAGCCAGGCGGCACTAACCAGGTAGATACACGCAGCGATGCCTACATCTGGATTATGAAGGATGTACCTGCCCTGCGCGAGGAAAAATACATTACAACACTTAGCGATTACCAGGCAAAACTGGAATTTGAACTACAACTGGTTAAATACCCCGGCCAAGCACCCAAGGTTATGACCGGTAACTGGGAAGATGTAACACGTGACCTGTTGCAATCTGAAAAATTTGGTACCCAGCTGAACAGGAATAGCTTCTTTAAAAATGAAGTAGCCGCTATTGTAGCAAAGTATAAAACGCCTGAGGAGCAGATGGCCGCCATACATGGGCTGGTTAAAAAGACGGTGAAGTGGGATGGTAAAAACAGTATTTACGCTATAACCCCGATCCGGAAAGTATACGATTCCAAAACCGGCAACGCAGCCGAAATCAACCTGCTTATGACTTCTATGTTGCTGGAGGCAGGCCTTGATGCCGCACCTGTTCTGGTAAGTACACGTAGCCACGGCCGCGTGCACAAGGGCTCACCTATGCTTTCAAAGTTTAACTATGTGATTTCGCATGTGCGTATAGGTGAAAATGAATACCTGCTTGATGCTACAGATCCTCTGTTGCCAGCAGGTTCTATTCCGGTACGCTGCCTGAACGGCGAGGGCCGCCTGATCAAGAAAAACGATCAGCGTTGGGTTGCCTTAACAAGTACATCTCCCTTCAGGAAAGTATTCAGCAGCAACATGACCATCAATAGCAACGGCGATATGACTGGCAGCGGCATGGAATCAGCGGGCGGTTACGAGGCACTTAGCTTGCGCCGAAGAATCCTGGAAGAAGGAGAAGATAAATATGCCGAAAAACTGGCCAAGGAAGTAGGCGATTTTAAAGTAGGTAAGCCAGCCATCCAGAACCTGCACGAAATTGATGCACCCCTGAACATTACATACGATATTACGGCAACCGGCAACGGCCAGCAGAATTCGGTTTTATACTTAAACCCTATGCTGGGCCGCGGCGAAAAAGAAAATCCGTTTAAACTGGAAGAGCGCGTTTATCCGGTAGATTTCGGAGCACCTATAGATGAGACCTATGTAGGTAGATTTATTGTGCCTGATGGGTATGAAATGGAAGAAGCGCCTAAAAGCGTAGTTATGGCACTGCCGGAAAATGGAGGACGCTTCACGTATATGGTGCAGAAAGATGGCAATACAATACAGGTAATGAGCAAAATAAGCATTAACAAGCCGATGTTTTATGCTCCTGAATATGCTGACCTGAAGGAGTTTTACAACCAGATAGTTGCCAAGCACGCGGAGCAGATCGTGCTGAAAAAGATAGCTGGCAAATAATAGCGAAGTATAAATCGGCTACACTTTATCTAAAATAATAAGGCACCTTATAACTCAGCTTCTGAACTATAAGGTGCTTTTATACTTCAGGTTAACACATCTTATACTTTAAACCGATACAAAGATCCCATGCGGTATTTTTATACATTCCTATACTTCCTGATCGGGTTTTCAGCATTGCCTGCCAGAGCCGAAAAGCATAGTGCCATACCGGAAGATTTTACCAAAGGTGCCCATATTATTATTAACTCCGAAGAGACAGTATTTACTGTAAACTCTATAGGCAGCGGCACAACCAAGGTAAAAACCTCCATAACTATACTTAACGATAACGGCATGCACCGCGCCAAACTGTATGTGCCTTATGATAAGCTGAGCAAGGTAGATTACATAAAGGCTACTTCTTTCGATAAAAGCGGTAAGAAAATAAAGAGTTTGAAAAGCAGTGATATAGTAGATGTAAGTGCTGTATCCAACATCTCATTGTTTGAAGATAACCGGGTAAAAATAGCGAACATGACCTACTCTATTTATCCTTACACGGTAGAGTTTGAGTACCAGACCACTTCCCGCAACATGATGCTTTACCCTTTATGGCGCCCTTTGGATGAAGACAAGCTGGCTGTGGAAAAAGCTTATTTCCAGGTGCTTATGCCGATTGGAATGCCTTTGCGTTACCGCGAAACAAACTTGCCTGTTAAAGCGACCAAAGCAGTAACTCCAACGCATGAAGTATATACCTGGCAGGTAGAAAAACTGGCCCCGATAGATATGGAACCGTATGGGCCATCGTTTGCCGAGTTGGTGCCGGAAGTTCGTACAGCGCCGGTTACGTTTGAGGTGGAAGGGTACCAGGGAAATATGGAAAGCTGGAAAAGCTACGGGCAGTGGATAAACAAACTCAACAGCGGCCGCGATGTGCTACCGGAAGCGACCAAACAGAAACTGCAGGCCATGGTAGCTAACGCTAAAACCCCGGAAGAGAAGATCAGCAAAATATATGATTTCCTGCAGGCAAACACGCGCTATGTTTCCATTCAGTTAGGTATTGGTGGCTGGCAGCCCTTCGAGGCATCTTTTGTAGACAGCAAAGGCTACGGCGATTGCAAAGCGCTTACCAACTATACTCAGGCAATGCTGAAGGCGGTAGGTGTGAATTCTTACCAGGCTTTGATCAGGGCCGGCGATGATGTAACCGATATTGCCATTGATTTTCCGAGCAGTCAGTTTAACCATGTAATATTGAGCGTGCCTACTGCTAAAGATACCATTTGGCTGGAGTGTACGAGCCAGAATGCCGCCGCCGGTTATGCTGGTAGTTTTACCGGAAGCCGCCATGCCTTGCTGATTACCCCGGAGGGAGGCAAACTGGTAAAAACACCTGCTTATAACGCAAATGATAATGTTCAGAAAAGAACTGCTTTGGTGAAGCTGGACGAAGCCGGTAATGCTACTGCCAATGTAACAACAGTTTATACCGGTCTTCAGCAGGAAAGCCGCGATCAGGCTATACATAACCTGAAACCGGAAGAGCAGCGCAAATGGCTGTATCAGCAGGTGAAGGTGCCTTTGTTCGATATAAACAATTTTACACTTACACAGGAGAAAAAAAGTGTGCCTCTGGTAACCGAAAAGCTGGAACTGAGCGTGCGTAAATGTGCCACCATCAGCGGAAAGCGCATGTTTCTGAGTCCGAACCTGATGAACAAATGGACCTATACGCCCCACCCGATTGCAAACCGCAAAACCGAGGTAGTGCGCGAAATGGCTTTTGTGGATGAGGATGTGGTAGAGTTTGAACTGCCTGCTGGTTACACACTCGAATATCAGCCACAGGAAATGAGCTATACCTCTGAGTTTGGCAAGTATAAAGCTACAGTTAAAGTAGATGGCCAGAAAGTAAAATACATTCGCACCATAGAAATGGGCTCCGGGCGCTATACCCCGGCCTCCTATACAAAGCTGCTTGAGTTTTATAACAACATCATTAAAGCCGATAACCAGCAGGTGGTTTTTGTAAAGAATGTACCATAAGCAGGCTTAACTTTAGTTAAGATGAAATTTTTTGCAGCCTCACGAAATATTTTTTCGTGGGGCTGCGTCTTTTTAAAAGTGGCCGCGTCTTCAGGTTGTAAGTAATCAGAAACAATTAAAAAGCCATAGCCATGAAAAGATTTCACGTAAACGTAAGAGTAAAGAACCTGGAAGAATCCGTAGCTTTTTATACCGCGCTATTCGCCGCCAAACCTACTGTACTGAAAGAAGATTATGCCAAATGGATGCTGGAAGATCCGCGTATCAATTTCGCGCTTTCGCTGCACCCTGAGAATGCCGGCATTGAGCACCTGGGGATTCAGGTAGAAAGCGAGGAAGAATTGCAGGGCGTTTATGCGCAGATGAAAAACGCAAAAGGCGCCATCCGGGAAGAAGGAAAATGCACCTGTTGCTACGCCAAATCTGAGAAGTCGTGGATTACAGACCCGCAGGGAGTGGATTGGGAAACCTTTTATACTTTCGGGGAAGCCACTGTGTATGGCGAAGGTGCCAATGCGCGAAAACCAAAAGAAGAAACTGCTGCCATTTAGTACAAAATAAAACACATTTTTCTGCAGCCACAGGTATAAATTTATACTTGTGGCTGCAGTTTTTGCTTTAAAATTATGTTAACTTAACTATTGAACTAAAGAGCTCCGAAATCTCTGGTTGTTAGAAAAAATTTATACTTCGAGCTCAATACAATTTATACTTTGATAGCTGATGGCTGCTGATGAAATTATAAAATCGCCTGATGGTAACGCTGCTTGTGCCTGTGTGGCCCCGGTTTTTCTGGAGTATGAGGCGCAACTAAAGGGTTTTGTCTTAAAGCGTGTAAAGGATAAAGATGAGGCTAATGACATTCTGCAACAACTTTACCTGAAACTTTACAAAAATTGCGAACAGCTGCAGCAGGTGCAGAACATGAGCGCATGGCTTTACCAAATAACACGTAATGCTGTAAATGATTATTTCAGAAGCCAGGGCAGAAGCATAAGTATAGAAGAAGAAAGCGAGTTAGCCGACCTGAAACAGGAACCCAATCAGCAGGATGTGGAAATGCTGGTGCTGCCACTGCTACAACTGCTACCGCCATCCTATGCCGAGCCGTTGCGACTGAGCGAGATAGAAGGCATAAGCCAGAAAGAAGTAGCAGAGCGCTTGGGTATTTCTTACTCAGGAGCCAAGTCAAGAGTACAGCGCGGACGCCAGCTATTAAAGCAAAAATTTATGGAGTGCTGCCACCTGGAAATGGGCCGCAACGGAGAACTTTTAAGCGCCCACGTAAGGTCCGATTGCACGCCACTGCAAGGCAAAGTATAGATTGATTTACTGTTTCTCATTCTGATCGTCCGAAGCACTTGTAAGCATAAGAGATCACTTCCTACGCTAAAATTGATACCTTACCTGTGCCTTTAAATCTGATCTTCTGGGGCCTTCTATGGTTTCCAGCCCGGACCCAATCGTATCCTGGTTCCGGAAATGTGTGAGGCCATACTTGACCCAGACATCAACCCGGCGCAGTGGTTTAAACTGTAACAAAGTATAGAACCGCGTTCCTTTTCCGCTAAGTGCCGGCACTGAAAAAGCATATAATACATCCCGCTCATACACATATTGCCGGTTCTCATAATCATCGGTATCAAATAAAGCATAGCGCGTGCTTACCTGAAAATAGCCGAAATTCAGGTTAATGTCCTGTGCAATAAGGTAACCTGTACTTTGAGGCGATTCGTGCTTATAACTGCTAAACTGTACACGGGATTTCAGGCTAAGCGTTTTGGTAGGTGCGGTATCAAAGTATAAAAGATAATTGCGGCGTTCTGCCTGGCCAACTATATCCATGGCCGAGTTATTTCCGGGGAGGTTACGGCCTTTTCGCTCGGTACGAAGCTGGGCGTAAAGCGAGCTTTGCCGGTTTGGTTTAAAGTATAACCTGACCAGGTATTCGTCGCCGTAGGAGGGAGCATCAACCTGGTAGCGCAGCCACGGAAACCGGAACCTGTCATAGTAAGCGGTGAGCTCCCATTTGGCAAAAGGCTTCAGCTTAATGCCCGTGTACCAACCCGATTCATTTATATTGCGTGTACCTTCCGAAAAAGCGCCTCCATAAAATGTATGAAAATTGCGGCTGTAGTTGCGGTAAACCATGGCCAGTTCCAACTTATTCGATAGGTTGGCAATCAGCCCGTTTATACTTCCTACGCCGCCACTTTTGCTAAGCGCGGTTTCGCCAAACAGGTAGAAGTTTTGCCAGGTATAGCTATAGTTAGTGCCCAGGTTATAGTTGCGCTGGCCCTCAAATTCGAACTGCTGGTAAGCTTCCTCTGCCTTTTTAATAGGAGAATTATAGTGTGTGCCAAGGGCGGTTATACCTGCCGTAAAGCTTTTGTTTCTTGATTGATAATTGGCATTAGCCCCGAAAATCTGCTCCTGCACGGCATCTTTGTTGGCGAGTTCAGTGGGTGTGCGGTGGAAGCCTGATGTTTGGTAACCCTTGAAAAAATCAGAAGCCTCCTGCAGTGTGTCTGTTTGTATGTTAGCGTCTACTTTTTTGGTTGAGTAAAAACCCGTTAAATCTATACTTCCTACCCTGTAAGTTGCAGCTGCGCCCCTGAAAAACGCATACTCCAGTACCGAGCTGTAAGGCCTGATGCCCAGGTTGGCCCTGCTGACAGTAGTAATGGTTTCGCTGCCTTTGCCTATGCTATACCCTGATGAAAGTAGCAAACCCTGTCCTATCTGTAGTTGGTAATCGCCAATGGCTATGGTTTTAAACCGGCCTTTCTTGTAAAGCTGGAAATGCGCTGAGTAAAAGTCAAATCCATAGCGTTGCGTTGAGGGGCTCCAGGTAAACGCTTCTCCGGCATCTTTTTCTGTGGTTATGCCAAAACTATAATCCTGTGTGTGGCTGCTCCGGAAACGCATGTATAGTTTGTCCGGGGAGCCAAGATAGCGTGTATTGGACCGGCTGCCGGTGTCAACAGGGGCGTAGCCGCGGCGCTGTTGCAAGGTACGTTCGTGCCTGAGTATAAATGCATTGTTGTCTTCGCCGATCATACGTTGCCACAGCGGCCGTTGGTCGGCTTGCAGGCCGGCATCGGGTACCTGCACAAAATGCACTAGTTTATAGATCGTGATCAGGTCAAAGCCGGGAATAGCCTGCAGTTCGTAAATGCTGAGCAGTTTGCCGTTTTGCTGGATGTGGTTGAAAAATGAGGCGATCTGCGGCCGCGAAAGTATAAACAGCGATGCGAGTTCTTCGGGTGTGGTATTGTTCAGGTTGATGGGTTGCTGGTAGTATTGGAAAAGGGTTTCGTAGAAATCTTCGTAAGGTATGTTGTCGTCTTCCTGCTGTGCAAAAAGCTCCTGCACAAACAAGTCAAAATCTATCTGCTGGCGTGGGTAATCCTGTGCCGCTGCTGGCAGGCAAGTATAAAGTATAAAAAAGCTTGTCGTCAGCCACTTTATCATCTTTCCGGGGTTCTGAAAGTATAAACCAATGAAAGATGGTGGCTATTGCCTGGCAAGGTGGCAGAGCTGAAAGCATAATCTATTTGTAGTTGTCTTGCCGTGAAGCCGGTACCAAATGTAAGCTGGTTTGTTTGTGTACTGAAACCGCTGCGCAACGGCAGCTTTTCTAATAGCATATATTCAAGCCCTGCTTTAAAATCAGCATCAAACTCAATTTGCTTTTCAGTTTCGGCAGCAAGTAATAGCTTTTTGTAAGGCCGGTATGCTAATCCGGCTTTCAGAATGGTAGGTAAACGCTCATCTTCAAAAGAACTTAGTTTTGCCTGGTTCAGGTTAAAAGCATGCACGCCAAAGTATAAATCCGGAATGATTTCGGCCTGGCCACCGATAGATAATGTTACTGCTTTCCGGCTGCCGTAACCCTGCACGGCTACCTGCCATACATCTGCTTTCGCACCTAAACTAAATTGCCCTAGCTTATGTGCTGCGCCAAAGCCGATATGTTGCTGACTATACAGGTCATCGCCGAAGCTACTTATACTTATGCCATAGTTGCCATACCTTGTGGTGGGGTAAACCGAATGAAGCGCTACTGTATTAAATGCCCTGATACCGAATTGGTTGCTGGTTTGAACGCCAACCTGTGGTTTTGTTAATGAAGCTATACCTGCTACGTTGTTCTGCAAGGCCCAAAGCCCTGGATGTGTAACAGAAGCATTGGCTAAACCGGCTGCGCGGGCGCCAAAAGGCATGCCTGCTTGGGCGCGTGCCACCCACGGAACAAACAGAAAAGAGAAGTATAAAATTGTACGTAAAAGTAGCTTCACTCCAAATTTTTGAATTTGCACTTATTGAAGTTGCTTGTACGCTCCTTTTGTGATTTGGATTATAGGTTTTAAGTAGAAAATGAATTCATGCCTGTTGCTATATAGCTGCTTGTATTCCTCAGTTATACTTACCTATAGTTTCATCTTCAGCATTAGCTCGCTCCAAGCCCGCGAGGGCTCGTCCTTTGGCATCGCGCTGGGAGCTTTCCCTTTGCTCCTGACGTCGCAATGCCTTAGCAGGCACCGGAAAAACTCGCATAGGCGCTCATCCCAAGGACTGGAAATGATACTGCTTAGCTGCTGACTATGCAACTAGAACCAATCTGTAAGGACAGGTCTTTTATGCTTTGTCATTTCGAGCAGGGCGAGAAATCTGAAGCATAAAAGTATAATATCTCCTTTCGTCGAGATGAAAGCTGAAGCAGCAACAGGCGGAAAACTCCCCTCCTTAGACAAGGAGGGGCAGGGGTGGTTGGATACATGAATTATAAAACTTATACTTGAAGTATAGTCAAAGGCCAAATCCCCTCTCCTCAAGGAGAGGGCTAGGGTGAGGTGAAATTGCTAGGCGGTTGAAACTACAGTCAGTATAAAAGAAAAAAGGCGCTGAAGTTATCTTCAGCGCCTTTTCTATACTTAAAGCTATGGCTTAGTTCTTCACTTCCAGCTTTACTCTTTTCTTACCGGCAGATTTTTTGATCTTTACTGATTTCTTTCCAGAAGCAAGGTCAGCTTTTGCCTGCTTTACAGCATCTTCCAGTAGTTCAGATGATCCTGCAGCAGCAGTTGTTGTAGCATCTTTAGCGCCAGGGCTGTTCGTGTCTACAATCGTCATCTCGTTTATCAGGTTAGTAGCACCTGCGTATTTGTCGATTATGAACAACAGGTAGTTTGCGCTCATGTTAATGCAACGCTTGTAATCCGGGTCGTAAACAAGGTCACCTGTCATAGCTTCCCAGTTACCATCGAATGCAAGGCCGATCAACTCGCCGTTACCGTTAATAACAGGAGAACCAGAGTTACCGCCTGTAATGTCGTTATCAGTAATGAAGTTAACTACCAGCTGACCATTTTTGCCATAACGGCCATAGTCTTTTGCCTGGTATAGTTGCTTCAGTTTAGCAGGAACTATAAACTCTTCGTTGTTCGGGTCTTCTTTCTGTATGATACCCTCCATTGTGGTTGTAAACTCATACGTTACACCATCTTCAGGTTTGTAGTTTCTTACAGTACCATAGCTCAGGCGCAGGGTTGAGTTTGCATCCGCAGAGTATACTTTATCAGGGTTCATCAGGCGCAGGCCGGCCACATAAACGCGGTTGGCTTTAGCCAGTTTCGCATTGCTCTCAGCCAGTTTAGGTGCGATGTTAGCAGTATAGTTTTCCATGATGGCATTCACGATCTGGAAAGCCGGATCTGACTCCAGTTTCTTCTGAGCCGGGTTCTTCAGGAAATCATTCATTTTCTGCTCTGATACAACTATAGAGTTGCTGTATACATAGTCAGCCAGTTTATTGAAGTCGCCTTTATACTTTGCTACCAGTTTCTTGAAAGCTTCCGGCTGCTGGTCTTTAGCGATATCATCGTTGTAGAACTTCAGCATTGATGCAAATACCTTTTTATCGGTAGCAGCATTATAGTCTTTAAAGAAAGCATCAACGCGAGGCTTCAGGTCTTCAGCAGCTTTTTTAGCAGCCGCCGCATCGCCAGACTTAAGCGCATTGTTCAGGGCTGTTAAGCGGTAAGCCATCATCAGCGACTCAGTGCCTAATATGGCTTCGTTCAGGTACACGCTGCCCAAGTTATACTTGGCAATATTGGCATAAGCCTCATCAATATCCTTCAGCACGTTACCATAAAGGGCTTTGCGCTGTGCATCGCCATCTGCCCAAGCCTGGTACTTACGCTCGTCGGCTTGCTTGCCTTCGATTGTTTTCATACGCTTAATGCCTTCGTTCTGGCCGATAGAGTATTTGTAGTAGTTAGAGATAGACGCATACTTGGATGCATACTTGATACGGGTAGCCGCATCTTTGTCCATGTCTTCTTTCCACAGGTTAAGCTTTTTGTCGCGCAGTTTAATGCGGGTCTTGTTCAGCTGGTCAACTTCCAATTGCAGGCCTTGCGATGTCATGAAACGCTTGGTACGACCCGGGAAACCGAATACCATGGCAAAGTCGTCCTGGTCTACGCCACCAATATTAATTGGCAGGTGGTGCTTTGGCTTGTAAGGAACGTTGTCTTTGCTGTAAGCAGCTGGTTTGCCATCCGGGGCCATGTAAACACGGAACATCGAGAAGTCGCCGGTGTGGCGTGGCCACATCCAGTTGTCAGTGTCGCCGCCAAATTTACCAACCGATGACGGAGGAGCACCTACTAAGCGCACGTCGTTGAAACGCTCATACACGAACAGGTAAAACTCGTTGCCATTGTAGAAATCGCGCACGTAAGATACGTACTGGCCGTTGTTGCTGGCTTCTTTTGCAATGGCCTGCATGCGCTGTGCTACAGCCTGCGCGCGCTCCTGTTCTGGCGTATTGTTATTAATGCCCTCCAGCACTTTGCCGGTTACATCATCCATGCGCACTAGTATATCAACAAACAGCCCCTCGTTCGGAAGTTCTTTGTTACGGTCAGTAGCCCAGAAACCATCTGTCAGGTAATCGTGTTCGGTAGTAGAGTGAGACTGAACAGCTCCGTAACCGCAGTGGTGGTTTGTTAGCAGCAAACCTTCTTTAGAGATGAACTCGCCGGTGCAGAAACCACCGAACTGTACGATCGCATCTTTTAAGCTGGAGTTGTTAACGTTGTAAATCTCTTCGGCTGTAAGCTTAAGCCCTTTTTTCTGCATGTCAGCGTGGTTTAAGCGCTTGATAAGCATAGGCAGCCACATACCTTCGTCGGCTTTGGCAGCAAATGGCGCACTCAGCGAGACTAAAAGTAGTAGTGAAAGAATCCTTTTTATCATGAAATTTTGTTTAGATGAGTTAACTGAAGCAAATTTATAAAAAAATGTGGCTCCTAACGGATGTTAGCCGAATTAGCTTACACAATTATTAAACCATGGCCTGGATACTTCAAAAAATAATGCTCGCGCTCATCTGGGTTTACCAGCACCTGATTTCGCCGTTAACACCCGCCAGTTGCCGTTTCACACCTACCTGCTCGCAGTATGCCGTGGATGCTGTAAAAAAGTATGGACCTTTTAAAGGCGGTAAGCTGGCTGCAAAGCGTATAGGGCGTTGCCACCCCTGGGGCGGAAGCGGCTATGACCCGGTACCTTAATAACAGCTAAATTATACTTATCATCACAGCACTTGCTCAGTTAATTGCTTCTTGCTCTTCAGACGAAACGATCCATTAAATATTTTTTATTTTTAACTAAAAAATCCTGTTTATACAGATTTAAGTGAAGTTCACGTTCTTCTTATTAGCGTATTCTGATTAAACTAAACTTTGCATAAGTACTATACTTCTCTGCAGTAGCCCACTAGCTAACTGCCTGTAAATAGAGGAGAAATGCAGGGTTGTAGTTTCAGATCATTATGCCAGGCTATACTTATAAACTATGAGTTAAACAGGAGCCTGGCACTGTTACCCTAAATAAGATTGATACTTAAAATTTTACTTAATTTATGAGAAGGATTTACTTTTTATGTGCTTCCCTGGCACTGCTATCCCTTGCGTCCTGCGATGACGAAGGATCCCATATTTCTCCTGATATAACAGACCCATCTGAACAGAAGGCAGATACTATAAAAGGTGCTATCACAGAAAACCTGGTACTTAAGGAAAATGCCACTTACTACCTGAAAGGGCAGGTATATGTAAAAAATAATGCAACGCTTACTATACCAGCCGGTGTTACCGTTCTTGTTGGTGCAAAAAGTACAGCAGAAAAAGGCGGGCTGGTAGTTAAGCAAGGCGCTAAATTGTTTGTTAATGGCACCGCCCAAAAGCCTGTTGTTTTTACATCAGCAGCTACAGCCAAAACACCCGGCGACTGGGCAGGTATAGTTTTGTTAGGTAAAGCGCCTACTAACCTGGTAACCGGAAATGTGCCTGGTTTGCCTGTTTCAGATGATACTAAATTTGGTGGCGACGTGGCCGGAGATAATTCCGGAGCAATAAACTACCTGCGCCTGGAGTATTGCGGTGGCCTGAACCCGGATGCGGAAGATGAATGGGAAACCGATATGGCCAGCGGCCTTAGCTTATTCAGTGTTGGCTCTGCAACTAAAGTAGAACATGTAATGGTGCGCAACTCCCGCGACGATGCTTTTCAGTTTGTGGGTGGCACTGTTAACGCAAAATACCTTATTGGTTATAACAACGGCGACGACGACTTTGACTTTGACCGTGGCTATACCGGCAAATTGCAGTACATAATCTCATATCGTACAGCGGCACCATCTGCGCATGCGCTTCGGGCAAACGGCATGGAAAGCCTCAACGACAAAGATGCCCTTGGGCCAGTTCCTCATACGCGCCCGGTTATTTCTAACATGACCATACTTGGCCCGCAAGGCGCCGAAACTACCAAAACCAACCTGAACCAGGGTGTATACATCCGGAAGGCTACACGCTTTGCCGTGCGCAACTCTATTGTGGCAGAATACCCGCAAGGCGGCTTAATGGTATGTATGAAAACACGGCCTATACTTTTAAATGGCCAGGGCTCAGAATTTATGTTTAACCTGGTGCACAGCGATAACTCTGCAAGAGCCTTTACCTGGGACCTAAACACCGAAGTGGTTGCAGACGAAGAGCTAACAAACTTCGCAACAAATTCAACTAACCAGAATACGGTAATCCAGTCGCTTGCCGACCTGAAACTGAAAGCGCCTTATGCTGCCTCGGCAGCTCCGGACTTTTCGTTGCAGGGTGGCGCAGCAGCGCTTACGGGAGCTAATTTCTCCGGACCGGATTATTCTACTTTCTTTACTACGGTAGCATTTAGAGGAGCAGTAGGAACAGATAACTGGGCAGCAGCTTCTAACTGGGCTTCCTGGAAATAAGTACTTATTTATACTCTTTTGAAGTTAAATGCCCTGCTTAAGAAAAGCGGGGCATTTTAATTTTTATACTTGCTGTAAAGTATGGCTGATAAATATTAAAGCAATTTTGAAGCTAAAATGCAGCTATCTGCCAGGGTAGGTTTTACTTTTTACGGGCAATAAAGATCATATGAGTTGAGCTTGAATTATCCGGTTTGGGATATTGTTTGCGGCTCAACCCGATCAATTCAAAATTATTCTCCTGCAGCCCTTTCTGTAGATATTCGGCCTCGTGATAATAAACATACATGCTGTATTGCCCGTTGCTGCTGGTTTCATAGCCGGATTTGCTGTAGTTGCCCTCTATCGCGCTGAAGTATAAAATGCCGTTGCTATCGAGTAAGTTTGAACAATCGCTTATCAGTTTTACGCACTCTGCTTTAGATAAATATGGCATACAGAACCCGCATATAATGGCATCAAACTTATCGGTGAGTGTATCAATTTCCCTGCAATCCATCACCTTGAAACTGGCGGTTGGGTTATTGGCCTGCGCTAACTGTACCATGTTCGGGGCCACATCTATACCTTCGATCTTGAAATCAGGTCGTTTAGAAAGCAGGTACCTTGTTATGTTGCCTGGGCCGCACCCGATCTCGAAAATCTTAGCGTAGGGCTTCTCAATTAATTGGCAAAAAGTGTCATAGGTGTCGTTATACAGGTCCAGGTCCATGAATCTGTCCTGGTAAGCCGATGCCAGCTTATCCCAGGTTTCAGTTGTGATTTTATTTCGATCCATTTTTCTGTATTGTCTGATGCCACACAGATTTTGCCCGTATTTTTAGTTACTGTATAGGCGTAGTTCTTGTTTGCTGTCGGGGTAACAAAACGTTTTGATGAACCTGAGCCCGAGTTTCTCTAAAAGCTTAATAGACCGTGCATTATCAGGTAAAACGGTAGCCAGAACTGTAGGTAAGTTTAACTTATTTGTTGCGTAAGATAAAGTAGCGCTGGCAACTTCAAAAGCATAGCCTTTTCCGTTAAAATCCGGCAAAAAGGCAAAGCCTATATCCGGGTTTTCCAGGTTATCGCGTTTAAGTATACCGCACATCCCGATTGGTTTTTTGTCGTCTTTCGTTTCTGCTAAGTATAAACCGAAACCATGTTGGGCGTAGCTTTTCAGAGGGCCATTTTCGAGGTATTTTACTGCCTGCTCATCAGTTTTTACGTTTCTTTCGCCGATGTATTGTATCCACCCGGGTGTGTTTACAAGTTCTATTATAAACTTTGTGTCGGCAAGTATAAATTCTCTTAACCTTAGTCTTTCAGTTTCTAAAATATACTTCATAGGGGTGCTGTAGTATGATTATGTAGGGCAAGCTAACGGATATATAATGTAAGCATTCGCTTGACAACACTAAAGTATGGCATTGGTTCAGTAGATTCCTGTGCAGTAGTGAAGTTAGCAAAAAGTTGCTGGCAAAGGATAATCAGGCTGGGAATTCTGAAAGAGACGGGGTATTAAAAAGAGAAGTACAATCGGTTTAACTCCTGCTAAGCTGACCTCTTACTATACAGGAGTTAACTTAATTACTTTCTAAAAGCAATTATAGTTATACTTGAGACTCAACCCTGAGCCCTCCTGTGAAGTTATTTCCTGCGCGGTTTCAGGATAACCATTCTCAGAGTAAGTGTAATTCATACTAGTTGTATAACTCCTTCCTCCCGATAATTTACCAGACAGGCTGCTTATATTGTGTTGGTGAGGATAACCATAGCCAAGTTGAATGGCCAATAAGGCTGGAGACGTAGAATAAGGGTTTTTCTTGCCATCATACTTTATTTCCACTTCATGTGTTCTTTGATCTTTGAAGGTTTCCTTTACTCTTGTCATCAATCCTGAAGTATAAGTGTACTCACTCGTTACCTGTAGAGCACCTTCAAAATATAACTTCTCCATTTTAAGCTCAAAGGGTTTTGCATAAGTAAATTCAAGCCTTTGTAACTCAGTTCTTGCATTGGTGCCATGCTTAACATAAACCACTTTAGTTATAACCTGATTTAGCTCATTATAATCGAAAGTTTCAATATCTAAGGCATCTTCGGTTCTTCCGCCGACACTATAGCGATGCACTATTTCAATTACCCTTCCTTTGTCGTCATAGGTATAAGTTGTTGTTTTAACACGATTATCAGGGCTTTCTGGCAGATCTGTTCTGCTAACCTCCAGTAGCCTGTTACTACCATCATAAGTAAAGAACGAACTAATAATGGGGGAACCATTTCGTGTTTCAATCATACTCTGTACAAGACATGATTTTGCATCTTTATCCTTTCCGCAGGCGCATATAAATAGGATAGAAACTATCAGTAAAAGCGGTCTTGCTTTCATATGTTGAAATTTACATACTACACTTAGTGTGTTTTTATACTAAACAGTATTAATAAAGTTATAATTTATTGACTAGGTAAAAGAGGTGTTCCTGTTAACTATATTGTTCCCAACAGATTTACTTAAGCAAGTTTCAATATGTTTTAGTTACTGTTAGCGGGAATTTATATACTTATTTCATTGGAAGGCGGTTCTTTCTATAAGAATTTTTAATAGCTATTTTGCCATCCCTAAAAGTGAATAAATCACATCCTGTAACTTCAACCTTAGTACCATCTGTTTTAGTGCCTGTAAAAACCCACTCGGAAAAACCCCTGTCTCCTAAAACAAAATGTTTGGGATTGCCCCAGTGTGCATCAGGGAATGTTGTGAATACATCTTCAAATGATTGTCTGACTTGCTGTTGCCCGGTAAATTTTTCACCATCAATATCTGGCCCCGCCGAAGCCTCAAATACACAATCATCAGTCATATGAGCCATTATCGCCTTAATATCATGGGCATTAAATGCATCGGCAAAGGATTGGAGAAAAGCTTCGGTAACTTTCTTATCTGGTTGTGCCATAAGTAAAACTGGTAATAATATAAAGGAATGTGAAAGCTCCTTTTTTATACAAGTTTATTTAGAAAAGGATAGATAAAATGAAAGCTAATGGCTTTTATCTTCTTTCAGCTTTTACTTTTTATACTTGCTCCAGTTTTCCTCACTGAAAACAATTGGCATATACCAAGCACGTCTTTCGTGTTTTCCAAGCCTATAATAAACGTCCCACTCAGGAATGGTCTTTACAACTCTTACGGCTTCTCGGTCAAACACTCCATTAAATCCTTTCAGTATCGTTACACTATCAATAGTACCGTATTGGTTTGCTGAAAATTGAATGAAAACTTTTACTGTCTTTTCCTGTGTTGGCAGCTCTTCCCAGTTAATGTTACTGTAAATATGTTTGAGCAATTTTTCACTGTCTTGACTGTAAATTGACTGCCTTGATTTAGAGTTATCAAAAACGTGCTTACGTATAAGATTCCCCTTCACTATTTGGAATAACACTTCCTTCTCATATAAAGACTCATATCCCATATGGACATAGTATAGCTCTTTCCCCAAAGGCGAAATTAAATCGGCAGTAACCCAATCAGCCTGTACTTTTTCATCAATTAGCTTATTGCCAAACAGTTGTTTGAGATTTGCTTGAATCTTGTCTTTATGATGGCAACAACTATAGATACCCGTTAAAAAGAGTTGATTTTCAATTATAGTCCATTCAGCCTGATATCCTCTCCAACAAGCTGTCGTAGTACAGCCTTCTTTGCTTCCAAATAATTTTGGTCTTAAGGTATCAATGTTAGGGAGCTGTTCGAGCGGATTTGCGAAGATAGAAAGCGTATCTCCGTTATAAATAAGAATATCAGGAACCTGTGCTGTAGCAAAAGTCTTACTTACTGCAGTTAGCAGGATTAGAGTTACCAGTATAAATTTTTTTGTTTTCAATGCTTTGGTTCTTGATTAATTCACTGCTAACAACTGTCTTGCACACATTTAAATACAGCTTATTGTCATTTTTAACAGATAACCGTATGTTTTGTAGCCTTTGCCGTTGAAGGTATTTCTTCTGGCTGTAGTATAAAAATATACTTTTATACTTTAGTAAACTATAGGTGCATCAATCCGGGAGCTTTCTTGTTTTTACTTCTGTAAGTGGCGTAACTTTGGCAGAAGAGTTAGATACTTTTCAAGCGCCAGTAAGGCCACCATGTAGAGGGAATTTTCCCACAAACTGAACTCAAATAATCTATACCTGAAGTATAAAATCAACTATGATAAAAAGACTTTTTGTTGTTGGCCTTTCCGGGCTAATGCTCGCAACAGCCTGCACCAGCAACCAACCCGAAACACCGGCTACAACTGCCTCTCCTGAGTCGGGAGCAGCTTACGTGGAAAGTATAAACCAATGGCACCAGGAGCGTGAAGCCAACCTGAAAAAGGAAGATGGCTGGCTGGCATTAGCAGGCCTGTTCTGGCTGAAGCCGGGTACAAACACCTTTGGCAGTGCCAGAGAGAATAGCATAGTGTTTCCGGAGGGTAAAGTACCTGCAAGCGCCGGCAGTTTTATACTTGCAGGCGATAAGGTAAGTATAAAACCAGCCCCGAGTATAAATATTAAGCTTAACGGCGAAGCGATAAACGAAGAAACGGTTATTTATACTTCTGGTAAAGAAGAAGTGCCACAACTAACGTATGGCTCGCTAACCTGGTTTGTGATTAGGCGCGGCGACCAGTATGGCATCAGGTTACGGGATTCGGAAAGTAAGGCGCGCGCTAATTTTAAAGGCGTGGATCGCTACGAGGTATCGCCGGCTTGGCGCGTGCAGGCACGCTTAGAACCCAACGCTTTTCCGAAAAAGATAGCCATAACAAACGTGCTGGGGCAAACATCCGAAGAGGATTCGCCGGGTGCGCTGGTGTTTACAGTAGATGGGAAAGAATACCGCCTCGATGCACTTCAGGAAGAGGATAAGTTATTCATCATTTTTGCTGATAAGACCAACGGAACCGAAACTTACGGTGCTGGCCGTTACCTGTATGCCGCCAGGCCCGCTGCCGACGGAACCACCGTGCTGGATTTTAACAAAGCTACCAATCCGCCATGCGCTTTTGTGCCTTACGCCACCTGCCCGCTGCCACCACGGCAAAACTTTTTGCCTATACCTGTGCCTGCCGGAGAAAGAAGCTACGAAGCCGGGCATTAAGGTTGGCTATTGTCGGCTACCGCATTGTATTTCACCAATTACCCATACTTCCGTACGTACATAAATCAGGTTTAGGAAGTATGGCTTGATACCACAAGCTTAAGAAAACACTTTGCCTGGATAGGTGTTAATAAAGGAATATGCTGATGGTGGAAGTGTAGTTCAAAAAATAACCATCAGTTAATTGCCGGCAAGTATAGTGTATACTTATAAAAGGTTTTAAAGAGTAAATAATGTCAAATACAGTAATAACAAAAGAGCATTTAGCCAAGGCGCTTACCTATACCCAGTACCGCGAAATGACCGATCAGCTGCTGGCAGAAGGGAAAACAACCGGCCCGAACCAATCGGAAGCGATGATAGAATACACCCGAATGAATGTGCACCGGATGCGGCGCGTGGAAAAGACTACCGTGCTGACAGATGAGTTGTTGCAGGTATTGCTTAGTGTGCAAACTAAAATGGTCTGGGCCATACTAACAGAGCCCTGGTGCGGCGATGCAGCTCAGATTGTGCCAGCCCTCGTTAAAATTGCCGATGCATCGCCAAACATAGAAGTAAAGCTTTTGCTACGTGATGAGAATCCCGAAGTAATGGATGCCTACTTAACGAACGGCGGCCGCTCCATACCAAAACTGGTTGCCCTGAAAGCAGATACACTGGAAGAGTTAGGAACCTGGGGCCCACGACCGGAGCCGGCACAGAAACTGTTTCTGGAAATGAAGGCAAACAACACGCCTTATCAGGAGTTTGTAGAGAAATTACACGGCTGGTATGCCAAAGACCGCAGCCAGACTTTGCAGCAGGAGTTTAAGCTTTTACTGGCAGACTGGTCTCAACTGGTTGAGCCGCAGAACCAACAGATAGATAGGTTATAAAGTATAAAAGGCAGCCTCTATGGGCTGCCTTTTATACTTTATACTTGTTATTGCTTCAGCTCTACTGCTATAATTTTATCGCCAACCTTAAGTTTATGCACGACATCCATGCCTTTTATTACTTTGGCAAAAATAGTGTAGCGGCCATCTAAGTGTGGCGTAGGAGAGTGGGTTATAAACCATTGGTTACTTTCCGTGTCTTTGCCCGCAGATGCCATACCTACGTAGCCTTCGCGGTAATGCAACGGTGCAAACTCCGACCGGATAGAGTAATCAGAGCTACCCCAGCCATCGCCGCGTTTGTCGCCGCCTTGTGCTACAAAGTTGGGCACCACCCGGTGGAAGTATAAACCATCAAAAAACTTCTTATTTGTAAGCTCCACAAAGTTGGCCACTGAACCGGGGGCATCCTCTACGAACAATTGCAGTACTACATCGCCTTTTTCAGTTTTGATGATCGCTTGCTGGTTAGCAGCTATCGTCTGAATGAGTTTCCAGTCTATCGGGTGGGTAAAAGGGTTCTGAGGTTGTGTGGTTTCAGCTTTCCCGCTCAAGTAATCAATGGTTTTCTGCAGCTCAATGTTGGTTTCCATATCGCGCGGCAATACAAGTTTCTGCTGGGCCTCGGTCAGGAAAGTACAATTTTTGTAAAGGTCTTTATAGTTCAGCTTAGGGTCGCGGATTGTGCCTGCAGCTACGCCAACTATAGCTACATCGCCGGAGGCAATGGCCTTTTTAAATGTTGCGGCAAAGTCCTGTTCCAGTGTTTTCGGGAAATCAGGTTGCTGGCGCATAGCTGCCAGGGCCTCTATACCATAAGTAGCAATTACAGGCTGTGGCGCATTAAATGTTTGCTGCTCAATAAATTTATAGTTGCCGTAATCGGCTGAAAGAGCTTTTAGCAGATGTGCTTTGTCATAAGGGTTTTGGGTAGAAGTATAAAGCTGGCGGTACTGTGCGCTTAGTGCTTCTTTTTTAGGGCTGTTATGCAGTATAACCCAGATAAGGCCGGCACGCACGCGGCCATCTTTTACAGAGCCAAGCGCCTGCTTCAGCACATTCACATCAGCGCCTTTATAGTTTGCCTGCAGAAATTCGGCTGTGGCAACCGCCGTGTTCACATTCTGATCGTGCAGGCCTGCCATTACAACATCTTTTATCGCTCCAAACTCCAGCCCGGCTAAAGCTCTTATCGCGCTCAGGCGCACACGGTAATCCGAGTCGTGCTGTACGATGCCGGTAAGTAAAACTGCTTTATCTTTTGCCTTTACTTTTGCCAGGGCCTGGGTGGCAGCCATGCGCACATCAGCAGATTTATCGGCGGTTGCGGCGGCATGCAGTTGTTGCTTATAGTTGGTCAGGTCTAGTTTTGGAGTGCGGCCCAGGAAGTTAGCAGCGGCAAGGCGGGCTTCGTATGGCATTTCAGGTTTTAAAAAACTAACAGCTTTTTCTATGGCCTGTGTGTTTTGCTTCTGGCGTTGCCCGGCTCTGTAAAGTCCCCAGGCCTGGCCTGCCAGTGCAGTTGTATCGGTCGCCTGAAGATAAGCCAGGTAAGAAACGCCTTCGCTTGTTGCAAGTTTACCCAAAGCTTCCAGTATTTCTGCCTGTACTACAGCCCTTTTTTCTTGCTGAATATGCTGTATTAAACCTTGCTGTGCCTTTTTGTTCCCAATCTGGCCAATAGCATACGCCGCAGCCCTGCGCACATTTGTGGTTGTATCCGAAAGTAAACCCAGTAGTTGCGGTATCGCCAAAGTATCCTGCACAGAGGCGAAGGCCAGTGCGGTTTCGTAGCGGTATTTTGCTTTAGGATGTTGCAGGTACGGGAGCAAGTCGGAGGTTTTACGCTCGTCCTGCAAAGTATAAATCTGCTGAAGTGTATTATCAGAAAACTTATTAATCGCAGCTTTGGACTCTGCCGGCTGTTGCGTAGGAGTGCTTACTTGGGGTTGCTGGCGGCAAGATGCCAGCATGAGAAGGGCAAAAGCAAAAGTATACTGTTTTTTCATACTTGTTTTAGTTGTCTACCGGGCTATTTTATTTTATTTGTTGGTATATTAATATTTGTATTAATATAGTTATAAAAATAAGGTTGTATGGTAAAATATAGCTATATTTAATTTGTAAAGCGAAAAGGGGCTATAAAATCTCTTGTTTAGCTTCGGAAAGTATAGAGGAAATTTCTTTAATGGCAGGAAGTACAGCAGTTATCTATGCCAGATTGCTTACAATTTAAAGTATAGTACCTATGTATGTTAGTTTATACCCACAGAAAGAATTAAAAAGAACTAAAAGAAGCTTCCTGCTGGCAGGGATCTTTTTATTTTCTGGTGGAGCTTACGCGCTTGTTCGTGAGTTGCAAGAGGCACGGCTCAGGTTCGACTGGATTGTTGCTGCCGGTATAATCAGCCTGCTGGGTATACTTGCCCTGGCCGTAGCTACCGATCGCCTGCGCCTTAAAGATGCTTATTTTTCTATGACTCCAGAAAAGATATCTTATAGATTGGGCCTGTACGGTAACGATAGCGTGCTTTACTGGGCTGAGGTTTTAAGTATGCGGGTAACTGAAACCTTTGTTCTGTTCGAACTTCAGGGCGGTCATAAAAAAAGGTTAAGCCTGAGTGCTATTCCTGCGCGCGAGGTGGCAAATCATGTAGCCACAAGTCTACGATTGGCTGCCATCGAGAAAAATATTGAGGTAAATGGGGTTCAAATGCATGCTAAAACTGTGTTGGCATCATAACCCAAAAGTATAAAGTATAAAAAAGGGGAGGCCGGCAGCTAGAATGCCGGCCTCCCCTTTTTTATGCAAACTATAGCTTAAATCTGGCGGCATTATTCCGGGTTTTTGCCAACTTGCGGCACGTTTTAATTATTATGGCAGAACAGGTATCGCGGGTGTACGGGCTTCAGTTTGGGTTGCTTTGTTTGAGTTCTTTTCTCTTTTTTGCCAGCTTCAACATGATCATACCAGAGCTGCCTGCCTATATTTCCAGTTTGGGTGGCGCTGAGTATAAAGGCCTTATCGTTGCTCTTTTTACTTTAACAGCGGGTTTATCGCGCCCTTTTAGCGGGCAGCTAGCTGATAAGATCGGTAGAATACCGGTAATGGTGGTTGGCGGTGCTGTTTGTATACTTTGCGGCTTTTTATACCCTTTAACAGGTTCTGTAGCTGCTTTTCTGCTGTTGCGGTTTGTGCATGGTTTCTCTACTGGTTTTACGCCAACAGGCACCGCTGCTTATGTAGCCGATATTATACCTACAAACAGGAGAGGCGAGGCTACCGGCTTACTTGGCTTGTCGGGTAGTCTGGGCATGGCAGCCGGGCCGGCTTTGGGCGGGGCCATAGCTAACCAGTTTTCACTGGATACAATGTTTTATGCTTCGTCGGGTGCAGCATTTTTATCTGTAGCTGTAATCGCCCGCATGCACGAAACAGTCAGCGATCCGCACCGTTTCAGAATGGGTTTGCTCAAGATATCGCGTAGCGAAATTTTTGAACCCCGCGTACTTGCTCCTTCTGTGGTTATGTTGTTCTGCTACTTTGCTTATGGCGTGGTGCTAACCATTATTCCTGACCTGAGCGAGCACCTGGGCATTAAAAACAAAGGCTTGTTCTTTCTGAGTTTTACGATCTCTTCATTGGCAATAAGGTTTATGGCAGGTCGCGTTTCTGATAAGTATGGGCGTGTGAACTTGTTGCGTGTAAGCACAGCGCTGCTTGTGTTAGCCATGCTGGCAGTAGGTTTTTCGGCAACGCCAACGCAGTTATTGCTGTCGGGTGTTTTGTTTGGTGTGGCCTCCGGTATGAATTCTCCCACCATTTTCGCCTGGACCATCGACCTGAGCCACAAAGACCATCGTGGCCGCGCCATGGCTACCATGTATATTGCTTTGGAGGCCGGCATTGGTTTAGGCGCCCTGGCAGCGGGGTGGCTGTACGGTAACAATCCTGCAAACTTTTCAATAGTATTTTTAGCCGCTGCTGCCTGCGCATTCATCTCTTTCCTTTTCCTGGTATTTATCGTGAAAGCCCAGGATCATAAACTATAGGCGCTGTCAGCTTATACTTTCAAGTCATCGAAGCAAAGTATAAACCGCTTTTACATTGCACAGCGGGGTTGCATAAAACCTGTTATAACTCCCTGATTTATTAGGCTGACTAATCTATTTTGGCTCGTATTCCTGTAGCTGAAAAACTCAATTTGAATTCTCCTGAAAAGAGGACCGCACAAAAGGTCCTCTTTTCGTATTTAAAACAGTTGGCTACAAACCCTGTTGTTACTATATCCATGGACAATCATTTTATAAGGAAACTTTTTGAGGAGCACCAGAAGCTTCATAACCAGATGCCTGGCTCTGCGGCCTGTCATTTTCTGGAAGGCATTATGCAGTTGCTTTTCCCGCCTTTGTCGGAGCAGCGCCTGGATACGACCGAAGCAGTGGCTGTGTATGCAGAAGGCCTGCAGATTGAACTCCAGCAGATACTGATGAACCTGGAAAAGGTGTTGCCTGCGCCGGCAAAGCAACTGTCGGAGGAAATAATGCAGCAATTGCCTACTGTCTATCACCTCTGTATGACGGATGCTGTTGCCATTGCAGACGGCGACCCGGCTGCGCAAAGTATAACTGAAGTGATAAGGTCTTACCCGGGGTTCAGAGCAGTGGCGGCGCACAGGCTTGCCCATGAGTTTTATCGCCTGCATATTCCGTTCCTGCCACGTATTTTATCAGAGTATGCACATGCCAAAACCGGTATCGATATTCACCCTGGCGCCAAAATAGGCTCGCATTTCTGCATCGACCACGGTACCGGCGTTGTCATCGGCGAAACTACCATCATCGGCAATCATGTGAAAGTATACCAGGGTGTAACGCTGGGCGCACTTAGCGTAGACAAGGCTATGGCCAATATTAAGCGCCACCCAACTATAGAGGATTATGTTATTATTTATTCCGGAGCAACTATACTGGGCGGTAATACGGTAGTGGGTGCTTATAGCATAGTAGGCGGCAACGTGTGGCTTACTGAAAGCGTGCCTCCTTATTCACGTATCTACCATCGGCCACAAATAAAAGTAAGCCAAGTTTCTGAGCCGGCCGGTATACTTAATTATTCAATCTAAACTATAAAGCTAGACTATATGAAAGCCAATACTATACTAGAAACTATAGGAAATACACCTGTTGTGCGCATCAACAAGCTGTTTGATAAGCAGGCAGAAGTATGGATGAAGCTGGAGCGCAGCAACCCCGGCGGAAGTATAAAAGACCGCATTGCCCTCTCCATGATCGAGGATGCCGAGCGCAAAGGCATACTTAACAAGAATAGCGTGATCATAGAACCTACGTCGGGTAACACAGGGGTTGGCCTGGCGATGGTAGCTGCTGTAAAAGGCTATCAGTTGGTGTTGGTAATGCCCGAATCGATGTCGATAGAGCGCCGGCGTTTGATGGCTGCTTATGGTGCCAAACTGGAACTTACGCCACGTGAGAAAGGCATGAAAGGAGCTATTGAAAAAGCGCAGGAAATGGTAGCAGATATTTCTGATGCCTGGATGCCGATGCAGTTTGATAATGAAGCCAATACACAGATTCATATTGATACAACTGCACAGGAAATATTGCGCGACTTCCCGGAAGGATTCGACTATTTAATAACAGGTGTAGGTACAGGCGGGCATATTACCGGTGTGGCCAAAGTGCTGAAGCAGCGTTTCCCTAACCTGAAAGTATTTGCTGTAGAACCGGAAGCTTCGCCGGTGCTTAGCGGCGGACAACCAGGGCCGCACCCGATACAGGGCGTTGGAGCAGGTTTTATTCCTAAAATAATGGATACAACACTTTTAGATGGCGTGATACAGGTAAAAGCGGATGATGCCTTTAATTATGCCCGTCGTGCTGCCCTGGAAGAAGGTATCTTTATAGGTGTATCATCAGGAGGATCGTTGGCCGCTGTGGCCCAGAAGTTAGATGAAGGGGTGCCGGCAGGCTCCAGGATTCTTACTTTCTGCTACGATACCGGCGAGCGTTACCTTTCTGTGGAGGGCTTGTTTGTGTAACAATTATTATAGGGGCTGGATAGGTATACTTTTATACTTTGCCAAAGCCCGATACCGCTAACAACAAAGAGCCACCTGGTCGGGTGGCTCTTTGTTTATACTTATACTTCCAGCATTTCCTGTATGTCCTGGTGCAAGGCCTGTTTTACCTGCTGCAACTGTCCTTCAGAAATATACTTCTGTAAAGTGTTGAAAACAGCTCTGAAAGCGTGTGCTATTTCTTCGTCCTGCTGAAAATCGTTGTTGGCTGCAAACGCATTTTTGCTTCTGATGTAATCGAGCCAGGCCTGCGCATCCCGAATTGTTATCGGTACTTTATCCGGTTCATACTGGTCGAAGTATATTCCTTTCCAGATAATAGGCAGCTGTGCTGCAAAATGCACGGCTTCGTTTACCGGCAGCCTGTCGCGTATACTTTGCAATACCGCCCTGAACACGCGCCCTGCCTGATTCATATCATCGGTATTAAGCTCCTGCGCTACGGCATTTAAAAGTACTACCGCATCTTTCTTATTGTCCTCAAAGTTAAACGCCATACTTTCCTCCCCTCGTTTTAAATTAGTGATTGGTCTTTACAAGTACGCTTAGCAGGGTTGGCGGGTCGTATAAAGTATAGTTAAAGGGTAAGTAAGGCTTAAAACTGAGGCAATAGGTATAACCTTTTCTGAAGTATAGTTTATACCTGATCAGTTTAACAGTTATAGTTTAACAAGTTTAAGCTTATTCACTACACCATGTAGTTCTGAGGTTAGGATGTACACACCCGCTGGCTGCTCTTGCATGGCATTCAGGTCTAATTTGTTTTCGCCGCCTATTACATCATAAGATCCATTAAAGACTTCCGCTCCCTTTAAGTTATGCATTACTACTTTCACCTTTCCGGCTTCTACTGCCGATATGCTTAGCTGAGAAGTTGTGGAAAAGGGGTTTGGCGATACAGCAGTTGTGTTTTCGGTTATCAGTTCTACATTTACTGCAATAATTTTACTGTATAAAGTGCTGTGGTTGAAGTATACCTGCGCCAGCCGGAAATATTGCCAGTTACTTTTATTAGCAGTGTTGTGAACAAAAGTATAATCAGTTTCCAGTTTCGTATTCTTAAGGTTAATAGCAATGGTGCCTATTTTCTTAAATCCGTTTCCAGGATTGGCAGAGGCTTCTATTTCGAAATGTGAAAGATCTTCATCAGCAGCGGCTTTCCAATACAGCACCACTGAAGATTGACTCTTATTTGCTTTAAATGACCGTAATTGAACAGGCAATGGGATAATAGTTACTCCTGTAACATTAAAATTCTGCGTTTCTGCGCCTGGTGTGCTATGAGAAATGGTTGCCATATGCTCTCCAGATCCTGAGGGCTTATATTTGACATGGATTTGTACAGTTTCCGGAAAAGAGCCATCTACGTTCGATTTAATTTCTAATACCTGACTGAAATTAACAGAGTCGGCTGAGATAGTAAATTCTCCAGAAGGGTCTGTAACCGTGATGAATGCTGATTGAAATTTCGGGATATCATTAAAATAAATAACATAAAATTGAGTTTGCTCTCCTCCGTTTGTTGCAGTAATAGTCTGAGGCGGATCCACTAATTCAATAGTCGGCGTAGTTGCCTGTTGGTAAGCGTTATTGGCCCATGCATGCGTTCTGGCATTAGCAAAAAGCAAAACAATCCATAGCAGGCAGAAGTGGTATAGCAGACGTGTTGATGGTAGTAGAATTGTTTTCATATGGTATAGATTAAGAGGCTCAGATTGATGTCAGCTTTAACGGAGTATAAATACTGTATTAGTGCTATGGTTTTGATTGAATAATCATATTTAAAAATTTAATTTTTTAGCTGTTTGGTAAGGCATTTATAAGGCTAGATAATTTTATTGGCTCTGAATAATTAAAAATGTATGCAAGCATACATACTCCTGATATTAATTTTTGAGTAACCTAAAGAAGTTGGTTGAATTAGTTTTTAAATTATCAATTTTATAAACATTTTAATGTTAGTGATATTGTATATTCAAAATTGATATGTTTTATACAATTGTAGTAGCTTCTGGTAGAAATTGCAAATATTTAAGTGGTTGAATGTGTTAAGGTGAATAAGGTTGGATTGTGTTGTGATTATGCCTTTGTAATTAATTAAGTGTTTATAGCTGACTATTGGCTATTAGTAAACTGTGGATGGATTTGCAATATTACTAATCCGATATGTTTTTAATTGCTTATTGCTTGTGTGCGGTAGGTGTTATCAGACTGCTTTGTGAACATGCCGTTTCTGAATTGCTTTACTGATATGATTTAGTACAAATGGTGGGCTAGCAGTAGTTTGTTTTATTCTTTAAATTATAATTTGTTATAATATTCGATAATTTATATTGTTAATTATATAAGCTTACTATATTGTTTCTGAAATTTATGAATGGCGCACTAGTATGTGTTGCTTTACAAACTTAAAAGGATACTATATGGAGCAAGCTTTACTCATCAATTCATCAGCCTTTATAAAGAACAGTGCCAGCCAATGCAAAGGTTTTCCCATTTTTCGATTCCTGTTATGCCTGCTTGCTTTCTTTCTAATAGGTTTTTCGGCTACAGCCTCTCATTTTAAAGGCGGTATAATTTCTTATAATCATCTTGGTGATGGCAGGTATGAGATACTGATAAAAAGTTATTGGGATAAGAGCGAAGTCGGATCTGTTATACCTCGTTATCAGGGCAGCCCCAAGCTTGAAACCTCAATGAAAACTGTTTCGCAAACATTTCTTTCGGATAGCACAACTGTTGAGCACTTTCAGAGGCAGGTTGTTAAATGGGCTCTGCCAGGGGTTTACGAAATATCCTGGAAGAGCTGTTGCCGATCTGTAGGTTCTAACTTCAATAATAATTCTATCGGGTTATTTGCTGTAGTAAACTACTCACTGTCAGCGCCAAGTTCTTCGCCAAAGTTTCAGGATCTGCCCTTGCTCAGTTTCCAGGCTGGCCAGAATATTAGTTTTAGTCTGAATATGGAAGACCCGGATGGGCATGAACAAGTATATGCGCTCGAGGTACCTTACGGCCTGACTGATAGCGTATATCAAAAAATGCAGGCAACAGGGTTCCAGGTAAGCAGCAATGGCCTGTTAACATGGGGTACTCCCGTAAATGGTAAATGGCTGGTTAATGTAAAACTCAGAGAAAAGATAGGAGGGGACTATACGGGGGCATACATTCTCCGCGACTTTATTATTGAAGTTGCTGCCTGCGAACTGCCTGCTCCAAATTATACTATAGTTTCGAAGCCTTGTGTTGGCAGCAGTAATGGTGCTATCACTTTTAACGTAGTGGGCGGAACTGCTCCTTTCAAATATTCACTTAATGATGGCAATACTTATCAGACTTCTCCTGAATTTAAAGGCTTACCAGCAGGTGAATACACTGGCATAGTAGTAGATGCCCTGGGTTGCGTTAGTAAGCATGTGCATATAGCACTTGATGAGGCTCCACTGCCTCAGGTAGCGTTAAACTTACCTGCCGAAGTATGTTTAAATGCAGGGCCTGTAACATTAGCCGGAAGCCCGAATGGAGGTATTTACCAGGGGAATGGCATTCAGAACGGGGTGTTTTATCCGGAAGTTGCCGGAGTAGGTACTCACACAATAGTTTATAGTTATACAGATGCCAATGGGTGTAGCAATACTGCCTCAGCAACGATTGTTGTACTGGATGCGCTGGTAGCCGATGCAGGAGCTGATGCTGTGGTTTATTATGGTTATGCCCCGGAAAGCTGCACGACGCTGGCAGCAACTGCATCCGGAGGGAAGGCACCTTATACTTATAAGTGGAGTACAGGAGCTACCTCTCAATCGTTGCAGGTATGCCCTACAGTTACAACAACCTATAATCTTATGGTAACTGATGCATTGGGTTGCACTGCCCTGAGCGATGTAACTGTTACAGTACAGGATGTGAGAGGTGATACAACTACTACAACCCCTGTTAATGGTAACAAGCCTACAGTAGTAATTATGTGTAAAGATGGTAAGCAGAAAGAAGTGAATGAGCAAAATGTAGCAAAAGAGCTACAGCGTGGAGCCGTTTTAGGGCCATGCAACACTACAACTTCATCTGCTAGCAAGATATCGGCAAGCTCTACATCTAAATCAATTGCCATTAATAATCTTGATGAAGCACAGGGGCAAATTACAGTATACCCTAATCCAGTAAACCATAATGGCCAGCTCAGAATAAACTCAAATGTAGCTGATGAGTTAAAAATTGAATTGGTGGATTTGACTGGAAAAACTGTTGGTGTGCTGTACAAAGGCACTATTGAGGCAAATCAGGAACTGATTTTAGGTTTAGGGAAGTATGTAAAGGGTAAAAGTGTTTATATGCTGAAAGTTACAACCCAACAGGATCAGTTTAACTATAAGCTGATGGTATTATAAACTATACATTATCGTTAAAATAGTGTCTAAAACAAAAGCCTGCTCCAATAGAGCAGGCTTTTGTTTTAGACACTTATAAGTCTTTTATATAGTTGTTAGGGCTAACAATTAGCTTATTGTAGATTATACTCTGTTGCGGGCTACATTATGTTGCTCTACCTTTTGTGAAGATTCTTGCAACTGCCAACAGCAGTCTTTGATGGCAGGATTGAGTATGTAAGTATAGAAGCCACAAAACGAAAAAGGCAACTATAGATAGTTGCCTTTTGTGGAGAATATCGGAGTCGAACCGATGACCTCTTGCATGCCATGCAAGCGCTCTAGCCAGCTGAGCTAATCCCCCGTGCTTTGTGTCACAAAAATAGGCCTTTTTTATTAAATGCAAAATTTACTGGTATAAAATAGCAGAAAGAAAAAGGGGCAGCTATTGCTGCCCCTTTCATAAGTATAAGCTAAACCGGCTTAGTTAAAGATATAACGTACACCAATCTGTGCTTTCCAGCGAGAAATATCGCTGGTGTTGTCACGGAAAGATTTAGTAAGTACTTCCTGTTTAGAAGAGTTCAGGTACGGGAAAGAAATTGTAGGCTGGCCTTGTGCATTGTAACCAACAAAGTTTAACAGCGCAGCACGGTTAGTAGTTTCTACAATACCCCAGTCTTTGTTAAGCAGGTTACCGAAGTTAAAGATATCAAAGCTTAACTGAAGCGTGTTCTTCTTGTTACCTACGTTTGTGAACAAGTCCTGAAGTAAGCGCACATCCATACGTGTTGTGTAAGGAGTAACAGCGCCGTTACGCTCTGCATACTGGCCTCTTCTAGAGTTTAGGTACTCATCTTGGCTGATGTAGGCATCTAACTGGCTCCAGATCGTACCTGCATCGCGCGTATCAAGTTTGTCAGCAACAAGGGCAACTTCGCTTGCATCACGTGGAATATAGATCAGGTCGTTGCCAGATAAACCATCGCCGTTCAGGTCGCCTGAGTAAGTATAAGAGAAACGGTTACCAGAAGCTACTTCAAAGAATGTAGAGATGGAGGTAGACAGGTGGTTGATGTACTCTTTCTTGTAAGAAAGCGCCAGAATAGCTCTGTGCTGTGTCAGGTAGTTAGAGTAAGAAAGCACGTTATCGTTCGGGTCACCAGAGATCTGGCGGTCTCTCCAGATAGACTGCGCAATAGAACCACCGTCGTTAACAGATTTGGCATCAGCATAAGTATAAGCTATACTTGCAAACAGGCCATTTGTGAAAGACTTCTGCAGCTGGCCGGTTAAAGTATAAGAGTAACCTTTGCTTGTGTTTTCCATTACAATGGCATCAGAGATATTGCCATTTACACGGTTAAGGCCTACTAGCTTAGAGTTCTCATAAACAGGGTTGCCATTGGCATCTACTTTATAATAGATAGGGCGGTTATCAGCACCTTTCATGGAAGCAGAAGCGTTAGGCAGGTTTGCGTTTCTGTGGTATACAGAGTTCATGTCCTTTGTAAGTATACCTTCTAAAGTAGCAACCATACCAAATGGCAATTGCTTATCTACAGCTAAGTTGCTACGGAATACCTGCGGGAATTTGAAGTTAGGATCTGTAACAGCCAGGTTGTAGGTAGCAGAAGCTGCACCACCTTGTGGGATATAGGCCGTTACGTCATCTGTAAACTTATAATTCTGCTTGGTATCCAGGAACGAGCCAAACAGCACACCGTTGTTTGATGCCTGGTTAGAGATCCAAACGAAAGGTACACGGCCAGTGAAGATACCAGTACCACCACGTACCTGCGTAGTAGCATCGCCGGTTACATCCCAGTTAAAACCTAAACGAGGAGACCACAATACACGTGTTTCAGGAGCTTTGCTAACATCAATCTTCTCACCGTTACGGAAAGAAAGTGCAGCTGCTGCAGGGTTTTCTAACAAATCTGTGTTGATAATTGGCATATCAGCACGCAAACCACCGGTTACTTTCAGGTTGTTTGTTACCGACCATTCATCCTGTGCATACAGGCCAAACTGCATAGCTTTGATAACTGCATAAGGGAAACCACCTGGCTGTGCAGAATATTGTAACTGGTATTCTGTAGCTTTAGCTGTACCATTGTTTACGTCATCATAAAAATCCTGAAGCGATGCATAACGGTAGCGTCCATAGTAGTTAGGGGCAAAACCGTTCGTGAATTTATAAGCTTCGTTTGCTGTACCTAACGTAATAACGTGCTTACCTGCAAAAATCGAGAAGTTGTCGCTTAGCTGGTAAACATCAGAATTTAACACGTTGTTAGCAGAGAAAGGCTCATAACCGAAAGAGGTAAATGTAGCCTTGTTACCGTTTTCGATATCAACAAGCGGGAAGATACCGCCACGACTCTCACGGAAATCGCGGAAAGCAGTATAACCGGCAATAAAGTTATTGGCAAATTTATCACCGAAACGGCTGTTTAACTCTGCAATAAATGAGTTAAGGTTGTTGTTGATGATATAAGTAGAAGCTTTGAAAGGAAGCGATGTAACGCTTGGCTGGCGGTTACCTGCTGGTGCACCAGAGTTTGACGCAGGAATATCTTTCCATGATTTCAGGTAGTTATACTTGAAAGAGAAAGTATGATTCTTATTGATGTTCCAGTCAAGCTTAGTGTTGATCTTGTTGTTCCAGGTCTCCATGTTATAGTTCTCATAAGGACCTGCATCGTAGTTGAATTTATCCTTCAGGAACTTGCTAAGCTGATCTAGCTGAGCTGCATCGGCAGCCGATACGTTAGAACCTGTAAGGCCCGGACGGGAAGCGATAAAGCTTGAACCCGGCGTAGACTGGCGCTCCTGCTCATAGTTAACAAAGAAGAATAATTTGTCTTTCAGGATCGGGCCACCTAAACGGGCACCACGCTGAGACAAAGTAAAATCCTGCTTTGGCATTTTAGTATCGCCTACATTGCGGCCAACAAGTCTCTCATCACGACCGAACCAGTATACTGATCCAGAAAAGTCGTTTGTACCAGAGCGTGTAACAGCATTAATGCCAGCACCTGTAAAACCACCTTGTCTAACATCGTAAGGGGCAAGGTTTACCTGGATCTGCTCAATAGCATCAAGCGAAATTGGCTGGGCACTTGTCTGAGAACCTACGTTAGACTGCAGACCAAATGAGTTGTTGAACAACGCACCATCTATGGTAGTGTTGTTGTAGCTGCTGCTACGGCCTGCAAATGAGTTACCATTTGCCTGCGGTGTAAGGCGTGTATAGTCCTGGATGCTGCGGCTAAGGGTTGGCAGTTTTTCTATCTGATCGCGGCTTAAGTTAGTGGCAGCACCAGTACGGTCAGCGTTGATAACATTGTCTTTTCTGCTAACGATTTCAACTTCGCCCAAAGCGATATCGCCTTGTGTCAGTTTAAAATCCAGGCTCAGGTTTTGACCAAGCTTCAGGTATACATTATCCTGGCGCTTTTCCTGGAAACCTACATAGCTTGTTTTAATAGTGTAAGGACCACCCACGCGCATGTTCTGCAGGTTATAGCGGCCATCGGCATTTGTGCCGGCAACATATTGGGTGTTGGTTGGCGTGTGTATAGCTATAACGGTAGCTCCCGGTAATCCCATGCCACTTCCGTCTCTGATAACGCCATTCATGGCGGAGGTGGTACTTCCTTGTGCCCAGCTAAACTGAACAGTCAGCACTAGCGCCATAAAGAGGCACAACGTACTATAAAGTTTTTTCATAAAAAGTGTTTGGTTGATTTTGGCGCAAAAGTAACTGGAGTTTTGTGTATTTCAATCTCTTGCTATATTATTTTATTGTTATTTATTAATCTAAAATCAATAACATAGCCTGTATGGTTGCTAAAGTGCAGAAGGAATAAAATATGAGGGATTTGCGTGTTATAACATATTTATACTTGCTAAAACATATTTATACTTAAGGGCCTATAGTTACACTCAAGTATAAAAGTATAGGCAAAAAAAGAGCCCCGCATTGCGGGGCTCTTTAGGTATTTAATCTTGTTGATGATTAGAAGCTGTAACGTAAGCCAAGCTGCATACTCCAGGTACTGCTTGTGCTAATGTTATCCTGAATGTGTTCAGTTACTAATTCACCATTGATGTTCTGTAAAATATAAACTGGCTCGCCATCACCATTAATGCTTCTGTACTGAAGCGGGTTGTTAGTGATGTAACGCTGCTGAATACCCCAGTTCTTGTTGATCAGGTTAGCTGCATTCAGGATATCAGCTGTGAACTGTAATGTATGCTTTGTGTTCTTCTCGCCAGTCTCAATGTAGAAGTCCTGTAGGAAACGTACATCAAGCTTGTTATACCATGGAGTCAGGGCTGCATTTCTTTCAGCATACTGGCCTCTGTTGTTTTTCAGGTAAGAAGAATTGTTGATGAACTGTTCGAAAGCTGCTGCCTGTTGCTCTGGTGTGTAAGAGTTAACAATGTTTCCTGCCTTATCTTTAATCTCATACGCCGCAAAGTTCATTTCTGAAGCATTGTTCGGGATATACATCAGGTCAGTAGAGCTGTTACCGTCACCGTTAAGGTCACCGTTAACTACGAAGCTGTATCTAGACTGGTAAGAGCCTTCATAGAACACAGAAAGAGTTGAAGCAAAGTGCTTTGCATACTCTTTTTTGTATGATAAGTTAGCTACAACACGGTGAGGAGTACCATACTGTGAATAACCCATCTCAACTGCATTAGAAGTACCTACGTTCGGGTTAGAGTTCCAAACAGAAGAAGCCTGTGAACCTGGGTTAGCAGTAACTTCTTTTGCATGCGTAAAGTTGTAAGCAACTGAACCGTAGAAACCGTTAGAGAAAGACTTGCTTAACATTGCTGTTAAAGCAGTTGAATAACCTTTGTCTGTGTTTTCTAATACAATAGCAGTGTTAGTTGCTGAGTATTTGCTTCTGTCTTTTGAATCAACTTTGTTGTCTCCGTTTGTATCTACAAATCTAGGTCTTGTTAAGTTACCCTCGTTAATAGTACCAGTTGGAGTTGTTAGGTTAGCATTACGCATTTTCACGCCATTAACGTCTTGTGTGTGAAGACCTTCTAATGTTAAGGTAAAGCCATTGCCTAATTCTTTATCAACAGCAAGGTTTGTTCTGATAACCTGTGGGAATTTGAAATCAGGATCCATCAGCACGATGTTGCTTGGTACAGAAGTACCGGCAGTTTTAGGGAACAGGTCAGCGTGTGCATCCGGGTTAGAGCTAAAGCGGATGCCTGAAAGTGTAGCAGCATCTTTGATAGCACCACCAAACTGGTACATACCTGAGTTAGTAGGCATGTTAGTAAGGAATACAAAAGGAATACGACCTGTGAAAAGACCAGTACCACCACGTACAACAAGAGAGTTGTTGTTAAGTGCATCCCATCTGAAACCTACTCTTGGTGATAGAAGGATACGGCTTTTTGGCCAGCTACCTGAGCTATATTTAGTCAGTTTACCTTCTTCGTTATATAGCTCAAGAGCATCTATAGAAGGGTTTGCAATTGGATCTTCGTGGTAGATAGCTTTATCAGCGCGAACGCCAAAAGTAACGTTCAGAGAAGGGTTAATCTGGTATTCATCCTGAGCATAAAGGCCCAACTGACCTACTTTTAACTCTGCAGAGTAAGGGTTTTTAACACCTGGTACTAAAGAGTAAGTATAAGCAAAGTAAGCAGGAGCGCGGTCTTTTGCGAAGTCATCAAGTGAGCTGTAAGCATAGTAACCGTTAGAACCAGCCATAAACATGTTACCTACATTCTGGTATTCGTAAGTACCACCTGCTGTAAGCGTGTGCTTGCCTAAGTAGTAAGTAAAGTTATCCGTGATGCTATAGATGTCGTTGATAACTTCATTGTTATAAGTATAAGGGTCCATACCGGCAGACATGTAGTTGTTGCCCTTGCCATCAAAAATATCGATAGTTGGGAATACACTGCCAGGGAAAGTACGTACAGTCTGGATCTTGCTTACAGTAGCCAGGAACTGGTTAGCCATTCTGCCACCGAAGTTACTGTTCAATTCAAAAGTACCTGTTCTTACAACATCTTTAAAGCCGTAGTTGCTGTTAGCAAAAGCCATAGAGTTGTTGCTGAAACGGTTGTAAGGCAAGCGGCTCAATGAGCTTCTTCCGCCTGCTGGTGTAAATCCACCACCATTAGGTACGCTTGATCCGTTCAACGCTACATCGTTTGTGTTTTCGAAGTCGCTATACTTTAAAGTAAGCTTGTGGATCGGGTTAATGTTCCAGTCAATCTTACCTAAGATCTTACGGTTTTTGTTCTCGAAGTTAGGGAAGTTGTCGTAAGCACCTGGATCGTAACCATACTTGGTTTTCAGGATATCAGAGAATTTCTTCAGAGAGTCAATTGATGTAGTAGAGATGTTACCAATGCCGGAACCACCTGCAGGTGAGTACGTGATACCTGGCTTAGATCCTTTCTCTAATTCACCATTCAGGAAGAAGAACACTTTGTTCTTGATGATCGGGCCACCGATAGTTCCACCAAAAGTCTGAGACTTAGAGTCTGTGATCTGTTTGCTGATATCGTTATCGCCAACTTTTGTACCTAAGAAGCTCTGGTCTCTGTAGAAACCATAAGCAGAACCGTGGAATGTGTTAGTACCGCTTTTAGTTACAGCATTTATACCTGCACCAGTAAAGCCTGATTGTCTAACATCGTAAGGAGCAATGTTTACTGAAATTTCTTCGTAAGCATCCAGAGAAATTGGCTGCGCGCCACCACCAGGAAGTGGATCGTTGGATAAACCGAAGTTGTTGTTCAGGTTAGCACCGTCTACCTGTATGTTGTTATAACGGGCATCACGACCTGCAAAGCTGTTACCGCTTGCCTGAGGAGTAGTACGCGTAAAGTCGGTAATACTTCTTGAGATGGTTGGCAGGGTAGCAATCTGGCGGCTGCTTACGTTTGTAGCTGCACCAGTTTTAGTTGAGTTGAAAACAGAAGTTCTGTCTGCACTTACAACTACTTCCTGTAACTCAGTACCTGACTCAGAAAGAGAAGAATTAAGAACGTATGGCTGACCTAATTTAAGATCAATGCCCGTGATGGTTTTGGTTTTAAAACCAAGGTAGCTTACTTCAACAATGTAAGGACCGCCAATTCTTGCGTTCGGGATGTTAAAACGACCCTCTGCATTTGTAGCAGCACCATACACAGTACCGGATGGCTGGTGAGTAGCCTTAACGGTTGCACCGATAAGGGCCTCGCCTTTCGAATCTTTAATAGATCCGTTAATACTACTAGTTGTTACCTGTGCGTGCAAAAAAGCCACACTCAGCAACATTAGAAGTGTTGATAATAAAAATTTTTTCATAAAAGGGTTGATTGATTTTGCTGCAAAAGTAAGAGTGCTTTTGCATATTCCAATCATAGTATCATGAATTTATTATTATTAATATAGGGGTTATTTGCTTGTACAGAAGCATTTATATGTTTATATTGGCAGCGTTGGTTGAAGCAAAAAATCAGTAAAAAGAAAGGCGGGAATCTTCCCGCCTTTCTTAGTTTATAGCATGTTATGCAGTTAATTAAAGATATACCTTAAGCCTAGCTGACCCTGCCATCTGGAGTCGAACTGGGAAATGTTGTAGGCTCTCGTGCTGGGATTAAATGTGAAATTCGGTTCACCTGTTACGGCATCATAACCTACAAAACGAATGATCTCGTTGGCATTGTTACTTACAAAATACTGGCGGCCCCAGTCTTTGTTGATCAGGTTGCCAACGTTAAAGATATCGAAGGTAAGCTGGAAAGTATGTTTGTTATCGCCTACGTTAATGTAAAAATCCTGTAATAAACGAACGTCGAACTGGTGTGTCCAAGGCATGCGGCCTGCATAACGTTCTGCGTATTCTCCCCGGTTCTCACTCAGGTAATTATCATCCTCAATAAAAGCATCTAATGCAGCCCATTGCTCGTCTGGGGTTGCAGAACCAGGTATTACGTTTCCAGATCGGTCTGTAAAAGGTACCAGGTTAATCTCGCTTTGATTGCGCGGTATATAAATCAGGTCATTGGCTATGTTGCCATCACGGTTCAGATCCTGCGAATAAAGGTATGTAATAGGTAAACCTGACTGGCCCTGGTAGAACAAGGATATAGTGGTGGCAAAATTATCAGCATACCGGAAAGTATAGCCGCCAGTGCCTACAATTCTGTGTCGTACATCGTAGCGGGAGTAAGCAAGTTCAGGATCGTTAGGATTGTTGATGATCTGGTTAAACTCGTAATTTGATAGCGCCGTTGAACTGGTACCACTATTTACGTCTTTCGACTTGCCATAAGTATAAGCAATAGAGGTATTAAGGCCGAAGGTAAAATCTTTGCGCAACTGGCCTGTCAGGCTGTAACGGTATCCTTCTTTGGTATTATCCAGGAAAATTACGTTTGTGTAATCAGCATTTATGCGCCTTTGCACCGGGTATATATTTCGATTATCTATGCCGGGTAGTTGTCCTTGCGGATCAACCAGGTTCAGATCTCTGTAAACCACATCGTTTATAGTTTTGGAGTAGATTCCCTCTAAAGTTGCTATAATTTCATATGGTAAAGTATAATCGAAGGCCAAGTTGCTACGCCATATTTGTGGAAGTTTAAACTCGTCATCAATCACGTTAACCTCTACCGTTCTAACAGCCGCACCTGCACTTTGTTGTTGGGTAGGGTCTGCTACAAACGTAGGCGGGTTGCGCTGATCGATAGTGCCAAGTATAGTACCTGTATTTACAAACTGGTTAGACAACCACACAAAAGGCACGCGGCCTGTAAATATTCCTGTACCACCGCGCACCTGGAAAGATCTGTCTTCGGTTGGGGTATAGTTAAAGCCCAGGCGAGGAGCCCAAAGCAACTGTCCGCTTGGCGTACGGTTTGTGGACAGGCCGGGGAAATCGCCTTCGAATTTGGTGTTTCGGGCAGGCTCATCCGGGAAAATCGGTACATCAAGTCGTAAGCCCAGCGTTACTTTTAATTGTTCTGAGGCAGTGTATTCATCCTGCACATAAAATCCCAGCTGAGCGGCATTAAACCTTGCTGCCGGCCTCAGGTCATCGGTAAGCGAGTAAGAAGCCCTTACACGTGCTGGTCTGTTATTGATAAAATCTTCTACAGAGTTAAAATCCCAGCGGCCATTCAGGTTGTTAATGAACAGGTTACGGAACTTGAAAAACTCGTTGTGTGTGCCAAGAGTAAAGTTGTGTTTGCCATACAGGTATGTAAAGTTATCGGTAAACTCAAAAATATCCTGGTCTAGTTCATTGGCTGTTGAGGAACGTTCAGAACCCAGTACTAACGTGCCTATAGGGTCAAATATAGTTACTTGTGGGAACAAGCTGCCGAAAGTTTCACGGTTTTCCCTGATTCTGGAGTACCCAATGATCAGGTTATTCGATAGGCTGTTGGAGATGCGGCTGTTCAGCTCCAGCACGCTGCTATTGGTTTTACTGTTGAACTGATAGGCGTTATTGCCAAAACGGGCTTCAGCTCTGCTTCTGGAAAAAGATTCCTGGAAGGCATCTACAAAGTTGTGCCTCAAAGTAAGCGAATGATTATTAGTGATGTTCCAGTCCAGACGGGCAAAATATTTATTGCTCTCGGTGTCGCGGTCAAATCCGCCGAAGCTACCAACGTCATAACCATAGGTTTCCAGAGCAAAATCTGCAACCTGAGTAGCCAGGCTCAATGGAATTTGCGATTCTGCAGAGCCAGGGGCAAAACGCACAGGCTCTCTTACACGGGTAGCATCATAGTTAACAAAAAAGAAAAGCTTATCCGGAATTATGGGGCCTCCTATACGTGCTCCATACTGAATGTTTTTAAACTCATCAGCCTTAACGCGTGGCCCTTCTACAGCTTTGCCTATAATCTCTTCGTTTCGGCCAAAACCATAAACCGAGCCAGAGAACTTGTTAGTACCACTGCGTGTAACAGCATTTATGCCACCGCCTGTAAAGTTGCCAAGTTTTACATCGTAAGGGGCTATCACTACCTGGATTTCCTGAATTGCATCTAACGAAATAGGCTGCGTGCCCGCCGAGCCCCCCGGCGTGCCGCTACCCGAAAGCCCGAACACGTCGTTATTAACGGCGCCATCTATTGTAATATTATTATAGCGGTTATTAGTACCACCAATAGAGTTGCCGGAGGCTTGTGGGGTAAGGCGGGTAAAATCCTGCAGGCTTCGGCTAAGGGTAGGGAGCTGCTCAAGTTGCTCGCGTGATACGTTGGTAGCAGCGCCGGTCCGGTCCTGGTTAAACACATCGTTTTGTTCTCCAACTATCTCTACCTCACCTAATTGCCTGCTGCTTTCTGAAAGCGTAAAATCTACACGACCTGTCTGGCCAAGGGCAAGCATAACGCCATCCTGACGCTGTTCCTGGTAACCAATGTAGGAGGTTGTAACTGTATAAGGGCCCCCAACACGCATATTTTGAATATTATAGCGTCCTTCGGAATCAGTATTAGCAACATATTGGGTGTTGGTAGGAGTATGGATAGCGATGACGGTGGCGCCCGGTAAGGCAGTCCCGCTCTGGTCCTTTATTACACCGGACATAGCAGCGGTAGTGGCGCCCTGTGCCCAGGCAAGCTGTGTCTGAAGAACAAGAAAAAGGCCCCAGAGTAATCTTGTGTAGAAAATTTTCATAATACTTACGGCAATTGGTTAACTAATTACTTATCAATTGCTTATAAGTACGTATGCCGCAAGTTTTGAATAATGATTTTGCGTAAAAATTGTACTGAAAGTATTGGTTTGAAGTCTTCTACACCAATTTTTTAGAAAACAGGTGGTCTTACAGCTTTAATAAAGATTTTCTGATAATGTTCTGAGAAGAGGTTGTTCTCGATAACGCCAAGCGTAGTAGAGGAATGTATAAACTTTATTTCCTGGTCGCCGATTACTTCAGTAACAAGGCCCACATGGGTTACTTCGCGGCTATTTTTGCTGGCCCCGAAAAATACCAGGTCGCCCTCTTTTATGTGCTTTATTTTTACTTCTTCCCCAAAGCGGCTCTGCTCATCAGATGTGCGGGGCAATTTTACATCTATACTTTGGAAAGAAGTGCATAGCAAACCCGAGCAATCCATGCCAACGCGGGTAGTGCCACCCCATCTGTAAGGGGTGCCGGTAAAGGAGCGGGCCGTTTGAATAACAGTAGAAACATCCTCTTTTACATGGCGCGAAGGTACGCGCGTGCGGCTGGTTCTGTCTTTGGATGCTACTGTATTGGTTCGCTTGCCATTTTTACGGGCCATTTTTCTGGCCATCCGTTTTTCTTCTGCAATCTCACGGGCAGATTTATAAGTTTCGCCACGCTTACTGAATACTGGTTGCGACGACTGGCAGGAAGCCATCAGGATTAAAAAGAAGATGAATAAAACGGAAGAGGTAAAATATGTTTTCAAAGCCTTACTGTTAGTAGCCTATGCTGTTTTACAAAGTATAAGTTCTGGTTAAAGTTAAATATTAGCCGGACTTAATAAAAATGAAATTTGAACTTGCTTCGCCCGCTTCGGTCGTTATTCTGGTTGCTTTTTTTAGTGATGATTTTGTGTAAAATGTTGATATTTAAGTTGTTGACAGATTGTTGTGTTGATAATTATAAGCCTGAAATATAGGAAGATGTTGTAATTAAAATTATTAACGCCGCTTAGCCAAGCCATATTATGCAGCTATGTTATAAAAGCTATACATTGATTCAGGCGGTTATTTAAGAAAAACTGGTACGTAGTTTAAGCAGGCTTATAACCGCTTAATTTCTAATAAGATGGCTTAAAATCAACAAGGCCCAAGTATAAACTTGGGCCTTGTTGACGATTTGAAAAGTATACTTTAAATTTTTAGCAGTATAAAATAGTGTACGTGCCGGATTTATACTTACTAACGTATTTCTTTACCGCTATCATTCGCCATGTCTTTATACTTGTGCTCAGCCAGATCTTCATCCAGCTCGCGGAGCTTATGCCATGATTGCACCACATTATAAGGCGACTCGTTTATGGGAATAGGCTGCTCTGTATTTTGCCGGGTTTCAGATTGATGTGTTTGCTTATGCATGGCATAGAGTTCCTGCTGTACCTGGTTTACTCGTTCCAGATCTTTCTCAGAATTGGGGGATTTAGGATGCAAGGCTTGGTTTTTATCCATAAACACGGCTAAAGGTTATGAGTGTAAGTGTGCAGGTTCTTTTTTCTTCTGCTCCTCTTTGATGAAATTGTGCACAAAGCAGGCCACTTCGTCCGCGTTCTCTTCCTGTAAGAAATGGCCGCTGTCTTCAAAATGGATCACATAACACTCATGGAAAAACTCCTTCCAGGTTTGTAGCGCTTCAATTTTTACATGCTTGTCGCGCTCGCCCCAAAGTATGAGCGTAGGTATATCCTGTATTTTTTTTCGATCCTGCCATAGTTCATCGTACCATTTGCTAACACCCACTAGCTCACGTGCGCAGGCTAAAGTACCAACACGGTCTTCAGGATTTCCCAAGGCCTGCACATACTGTTGCTGAATGGATTTTGGTAATTTGGTTTCTTCGTCAAAAAGTTCGCTAACGGCTGCGCTGTTGGTAGTATTAAGCTTGTTATACAAAAACTTGCCTAAAGGGCCAACCAGGTATTTACTTGCCTTCGATAATTTCTGGTGCCTTGCCAGAGACCAGGTCCAGGTATTCAGCATCACAATGTTTTTCACATTCTGTGGGTGTTTAATGGCATAAGCAAGGCCTATCGGTGCCCCAAAATCATGTACAAGCAATGTAATGTCTTTTAGCTGAAGATGCTCCATCAGTTTCTCAAAGTTATCGGCATGGGCCCTGGGTTTGTAGCTCCAGTCCTCGGGCTTATCCGAAAGCCCGAACCCGATCAGGTCCATGGCAATGCACCGATGGTTTTTCTTCAGTATTTTAATAAGATTACGATACAGGAACGACCAGCTTGGTGTGCCATGTATCATCACAATCGGAGAGCCCTGACCTTCATCAATGTAATGCATTTTTCCAGCCTCCAACTCCAGGAAATTAGATTCAAAGGGATATTCTTTCGTATCCAGCCATTCTGGTTTCATAAAAATATGGGGTGTTACTACTTAGGCTATACTTCTGTAAAGGAGCGAGGTTGTTTATTTATTTAAAAAACGCTGCAAACTATGTAATATACTGCCTCCGGAAGGTTTATTAGAAGTAAGTTGTAAGTAGATAAAACGTAACTTTACTTCAACTATGTGCGGAATAACAGGAGTTTTGGCTTTTACGGAAGCTGGTAAGGCAGTTTTTGGCAAGTTGGAGGCAGCGTCGGCTATGCTTACGCATCGAGGTCCTGATGCCGATGGTATTTTTAAGCATGGTCGTATAGGCCTTGCTAACCGGCGCCTTTCTGTAATAGCACCCGAGGCCAGCGCTAACCAACCCCTGACAACAGCAGATGGCCGCTATACCATAGTATACAATGGCGAGATATTTAACTATAAAATGCTGCGCCACAAACTTCAGGATAAAGGTTATACTTTCGAGACTGACTCGGATACTGAGATTATACTGCAACTGTATGCCAAGTATGGCCAGGATTGCCTGAAAAAGCTACGTGGTTTCTTTGCCTTTGCCATTTACGACACTCTGGAAGACTCACTATTCATTGCCCGCGATCGTTTCGGGGAAAAACCACTGCTATACTTTAAAGATGCTGATACTTTCCTGTTCGGGTCTGAAATGGGAGCTATGTTTGCGCTTGGCGTTCCACGTGAAGTAGACTTTGTTTCGTTATACCAGTACCTGCAACTTACCTATGTGCCAGCGCCGGCTTCCATGGTGAAAAGTGTTAAAAAACTACTGCCAGGCCATTCTTTATTCATCAAAGGCAATAAAGTACAGGAACACGTCTGGTACAGGCTACCATTTGATGCTGAAAAAGCTGAACACGGCCCCCTAAATTATAAGCAGCAGCAAGTAAAGCTTTGTCAGTTGCTGGAGCAGGCAGTTGCTGAACGCTTAACAGCAGATGTGCCAGTTGGTGCTTTTCTAAGTGGCGGAATAGATTCGTCGGTAGTTGTGGCGTTGGCTGCTAAACAAGTGCCTAATCTTAAAACATATTCGCTTGGGTTTGAAGGCGAGCCATACTTTGATGAAACCAGTTATGCCCGTTTGGTAGCCAGAAAGTATAAAACCGATCATACTGAGCTTCGGGTTACAAACGATCAGCTGTATGCTAACCTTTCGGAAATGCTTGATAATATGAGCGAACCGTTTGCTGATGCATCGGCACTGGCAGTTTATACATTGGCTAAGCGCGCCCGGCAGGATGTGAAAGTAGTTTTATCCGGCGACGGTGCCGATGAGCTTTTTGCTGGTTATAACAAGCATCATGCAGAGTATAAATTACTTAGCGGCGGCTTTGACACAGCTATTGTTACGGGTTTACATTTTTTGTGGAACATGCTGCCAAAATCCCGTAACTCTTTTACAGCAAACAAAGTAAGACAACTGCAGCGTTTTGCAGCCGGGGCACAACTATCGCCTAAAAACAGGTATTGGTTGTGGGCAACCTGGCAAACTGAAAGCGCCGCTATCGACTTGCTGGGGCAAAAGCATAAACGCCAGGCCGATAACAGATTGTATGCTGCACGCAAAAGCAGGTTATTAGATTGCATAAACGAAAACCTATATAGCATAAACAGCGTACTATGTGCCGACTGGCATCTGGTACTGGGTAATGATATGCTGCCTAAAACAGACCTGATGGGAATGGCAAACGGGTTAGAGATAAGAAGTCCGTTCTTAGACCATCGTCTTGTAAAGTTTGCTTTTTCGTTGCCGGTGCAGTCTAAGATTGATGCCGGAATCCGTAAAAAGATATTGCAGGATACTTTTAAAACAATTCTGCCTCCCGAACTATACAAAAGACCAAAACAAGGATTTGAAATCCCGCTACTGTCGCTTTTAAAAACACAGGCAAAAGATCTAACAGAGATGTACTTGTCAGAAGACTTTGTGGAAAGTCAGGGGATTTTTGATGTAGGTCAGGTTAATGCACTCCGGAAAGCACTCTATACATCAGCTGCTGGCACTGTGCAGACCCAGGTATGGACGCTGCTGGTTTTTCAGCATTGGTGGCAGAAGTGGATAAAGCCTGAACCGAATGAATAATATTGTAAAGAACACTTAAGTATAAAAGTTATAAATTTGTAAATTCTACTAAATATTTTTACTATGAGAATAGCTGTAGTTGGTACCGGATATGTGGGCCTGGTAACAGGAACCTGTTTTGCCGAAGTTGGTATAGATGTTACCTGTATCGATATAGATACTAAAAAGATTGAAAACCTGAAACAAGGTATTTTGCCTATATATGAGCCGGGTCTGGAAGAAATGGTTACGCGTAATTCACAAAAAGAGCGCCTTTCTTTTTCAAATGACCTTGCCGCCTCGATCCAGGGCTGCGATGTTGCCTTTATCGCCGTAGGTACACCTCCGGGCGAAGATGGATCTGCTGACCTTAAACACGTACTGGCGGTAGCCCGTGGTATTGGCCAGAACATGACCGATTACCTGGTGGTCGTAACCAAAAGTACTGTACCGGTTGGTACAGCCAATAAAGTGCGCCAGGCCATAGAGCAGGAACTGGAAGCACGCGGTGTAAATATTCCGTTTGATGTGGCCTCTAACCCTGAGTTCCTGAAAGAAGGTGCCGCCATCGACGACTTCCTGAAGCCAGACCGTATTGTAGTAGGTGTTTCTTCGGAAAGAGCCGAAGATGTGATGAGCAAGCTCTACAAGCCATTTTTGATGAACGGCCACCCGCTTATCTTTATGGACATCCCATCTGCTGAAATGACCAAGTATGCTGCTAACGCCATGCTGGCAACCAAGATCTCGTTCATGAACGACATTGCCAACCTGTGCGAGATCATGGGTGCAGATGTGAACATGGTTCGCAGAGGTATCGGTTCGGATGTGCGTATCGGTAACAAGTTCATCTACCCAGGCATTGGCTACGGTGGCTCGTGCTTTCCAAAAGACGTGAAAGCCCTGATCAAAACGGCTTCTGAGAACGGCTATGATATGCGTGTGCTTAAGTCAGTGGAAGAAGTGAACGAGAACCAGAAATCGGTACTTTATAACAAGATCTACAACCACTTTAACGGTGACCTGACTGGCAAGACTTTCGCTATCTGGGGCCTGTCATTCAAGCCAAAAACAGACGATATGCGCGAGGCGCCATCGCTGGTAATTATTGATAAACTACTCGAGCAAGGAGCTAAAGTACGAGCTTATGACCCGGTAGCCATGAAAGAGGCACACCACCACCTGGGCGACACGATTGAATATGGCAAAGATGAGTATGAAACCCTGATCGATGCCGATGCGCTGCTGCTGGTTACTGAGTGGCCTGAGTTCCGTTCGCCTAACTTTGCTGTAGTCAGCAAGCTGATGAGAGATAAAGTGGTGTTTGACGGCAGAAATATTTACGATGCAATGGAAATGCGTGAAAAAGGTTTTGCATATTACGGCATTGGTATAAAACAGGATGTTCCGCAATTAGACGCGACAGTTTAAAATTTTTATGACAAAAAAACGTGTACTGGTAACAGGCGGTGCCGGCTTTCTGGGCTCCCACCTCTGCGACAGATTTATTAAAGAAGGTTATCATGTAATTGCCATGGATAACCTTATCACAGGCAGCCTTGATAACATAGAGCACCTGTTTAAGCTGGAGAATTTTGAATTCTATCATCACGATGTTTCAAAGTTTGTGCATGTGCCTGGCCACCTGGATTATATTTTGCATTTTGCCTCGCCGGCCAGCCCGATAGATTACCTGAAAATTCCAATTCAGACACTGAAAGTTGGATCTTTAGGTACGCACAACCTGCTGGGTCTTGCCAAATCAAAAGGTGCACGTATGCTGATCGCATCTACATCTGAAGTATACGGCGACCCATTGGCGCACCCGCAAACAGAAGATTACTGGGGTAACGTAAACCCGGTGGGCCCACGTGGTTGCTACGACGAAGCAAAACGCTTTCAGGAAGCTATAACTATGGCCTACCACATGCACCATAACTTAGAGACTCGCATTGTGCGCATCTTTAATACTTATGGCCCGCGCATGCGCCTCAACGATGGCCGTGTATTGCCTGCTTTCCTGAGCCAGGCCTTGCGTGGTGAGCCGCTTAGCATTTTCGGTGATGGTAGCCAGACCCGCTCTTTCTGTTATGTGGATGATTTAGTAGAAGGTATTTACCGCCTGCTGTTAAGCGACTATTCAATGCCGGTAAACATTGGTAATCCTTCAGAAATAACTATAAAAGAGTTTGCTGAAGAGATTTGCAATTTAACAGGCGTAGAGCTGAAAGTAGAATATCAGCCACTGCCAAAAGATGATCCGCAGCAACGCCAGCCTGATATCACAAAAGCAAAAGAAATATTAGGTTGGGAACCTCAGGTTAACCGCGCCGAAGGTTTAAGAAGAACACTGGAGTATTTTAAAGATAAGATTCAAGTGCCGGCTGAAACGGTAGAGAACGCTTAACAAACAAAACAATACTTGATAAAAAAGCTCAGGCTAAGTAGCCTGAGCTTTTTTATTATGCATCATTCAGTAATATATCGCGTAGGCGCTCGCCACTTTTCCCATCAAATTTATACATCCAATCTTTCGTAAACTTAGCTTTGTTAGTTAGTTGTTGAGCGTGTAATTGCTCAATGTTAGGTAAAAGATTGTGAAGCTCCTCTAAATCATAAACAGGATAGGCAACACCAGCATCTGTAAAGGATTTTGAAACGTCCAGTCTGCCAGCAGGGTGGTTTTCGAGGGTTAAAAGTGTGGTGTAGTTAAATGCTGCAAACGGCATAAGATAAGTAGAGTAAAAGCCTGTAATGACTGGAATTGAGGGCGCCAGCTTCGTAAGTTTATCATCATCAATTAACTCACACAACGAATTTTGTTGGGCTTTTAGCCACAGAGATTCGTCTTGTTTTGGATGGGGCTTTATGTAAAGCTTAAAATGATGGCTTTTACAGATAGTTGTGAATTGCGCTATAAACGTTTCTTTATACTTCTGATCCCACTTTAGTAAGCCATGTTCAGCCAATGGTTGATCTATTAATAGTATAGCTTTTTCAATAGCTTTAGGTTTAATATTAATTAGGTGATCAAAGTATGGAACACCTATATGAATAACTCTCTGATCCGGAGGAAGAGAATTGTGTGCCTGGTGAACCTTGAAAATTTGTGGAGTAAAAGAAATATAGATGTCAGCAAGACGTTTATCAGACTTTATTCTCCTGAAAGTTTCAAGACAATTATAATGCTTCCTTACTTTTACAAATTGTTTTACAAAAGCAGCGTCTGCTGGTGGTAAAACTTTAATTGTATTTAAAAGAAAAAGCCTGTTTTTAATTCTCGCAAGTATAGTTTGAAACACCAATCCGTAATAGCGTAGTTTTTTTGCTGTTGTTTGGTGTAAGGGTGGGCTAATTTTAGGGTCAAATCCAAGTATATAATCTGCTCGCAGTCCGTGCTCTAACAGGTAAGTAGGTATGTTTGCATTTTTACAAGCAAGATTAAGCGCAACATGATTATAAGACTCTATGCAAAGGAAAATTACCTTGTCTGGTCTGGTTATATGAAGTAAATCATTAGCGCTTTTGAAATCTCCCCAAAAAATGGCTTGTCCATAGTTCTGGTAATAATTGCTTTTAACTTCTTTAGGCGATATATATTCTAAAAAATAAAAGTTAAAGTAATGCTGACTGGCTTTAAATAAATCTATATAATCTTTCCGGTTGAATTCGCCAACAATGAGTAAATTTGGTTTAGTTACCATGTAATAAAGGTTGCAAATGCTAATTTACCCACAGTTAAGATAACTTGAAAGCCACTGTACTACATATTATAGAATCGTTGGCAGTAGGTGGCGCGGAAGTTTTACTTACAGAATCGCTTAAAGATATTACCAACGAGTATAGGCATGTACTTGTATATATGCGGCAACCGGCTACGCTTCTGTCAGCGGTTAAAGTTGATAAAGTATATTGCCTTAACTATAAAGGTAAGCGTAGCTTTTTAGAGAGTATATTTCAGTTACGTAAAATTATCCAAAGAGAGAATATAAGTTTAATCCACTCCCATCATTACTGGCCAACTATAGTTGCGCGGCTGGCAAAACCAACTTCTGTACCGCTTATATTTTCAGTGCATAATCCTTTAAGTAAAGATGCATTTAACTTAAATCGACTGAGTTTTTACTTGGAAAAGTATACTTACCAAAGCAAGCAGCATGCAGTTTTTGTGTCTGAGGCAGTTAAAAAGGACTATAGCGCAAGTATAGGTTTAAAAGGAAAAGCAACGGTGCTTTATAATTTTGTAGCTGAAAAATTTTATGATGAACGTTATCTAAAACCAACAAAAGAGCGGCAAACCAAACTGCACATGATAGCAGTGGGTACTTTGAAACATCAGAAGAATTATCAATACCTGTTAAAAGTAATGGCATTACTAAAGCAAAGGGAAATATACTTAGATGTTATTGGCGAAGGGCCTTTAATGCAAGAGCTAAAAGCTATTGTAGAAGAAAACGCTCTGAGAAATGTTAGATTGCTTGGAGCTTGCAACAACGTGCATGAAATTCTGAAAAATTATGATGCCTTCATACTTGCTTCTACTTACGAAGGAATGAGCTTGGCTGTAATTGAGGCTATGGCGGTAGGTTTGCCTTGTATTCTTTCTGATATAGAGCCTAACAGAGAGGTTACTGCTGGCCATGCAATTTTCTTTGATCTGAATAATGCTGAAGACTGTGTTGCCCGAATAACAGAACTGGCTGAGGATGCTGAGCTAAGAAATAAATTATCTTTAGCTGGTAAGGCAAGAGCTGAAATGTTTCAGAAGCAAAAGTATTTGAGTCAATTAGAAGGTTTGTATAAACAATATCTGCCCTGGTAACTGTGAACATAGCATTCTTTTGTCGCTGGAAATTAGAAGATGGGCTTACTGTTTCCACAGTAATACCGCATCTTTTGGCTTTGGTGGAGTTTCAGCATATAAGTAAGATTATACTTATTACACTTGAAGATAATGCTAAGGATTGTGGTGATGCTGCAGCGAATTGCTTGATTAATGATCCGAAAATACATTGGTTGCCATTTTTAACTTCTAAGTATAAAAGCAGGATACTGAGCCAGGTAGTGGATCACCAAAATGGATATAAACAACTAAAGCAGCTTGTTAATGAAAATGATATTCGGTTGGTTATCGCACATGGTTCTCCGGCTGGATCCATTGCTTACCAGGTATGGCGGCAAACTGAAACTCCTTTCTTCGTAAGTTTATTTGAACCACATGCAGACTATATGTATGAGTCGGGAGTGTGGAACAAGTATGGCCTGAAGTATAGATTTCAAAAAAAGTGGGAACATGAGCAACAGAAACATGCAGCCGGGCTGATGCCTGTATCAGAATGCTTTAAAACTAAGTTACTGGAGCAAGGTATGGCTACTGAAAAAGTGTTCGTAGCGCCTTGCTCTGTTAATGCAGCTGCTTTTGAGTTTAATGAGAAGCAGAGAGAAAGTATTCGCAGGCAGTTGCAATGGGAAAAAGCAGTTATAGGTATTTATGTTGGCAAGTTTGGCGGGCTATACTATAACGAAGAAGCTTCCCAGATCTATCAGCTTTGCTTTAAACTGATTTCTGGGTTCAGATTGGTTATACTTTCTCCGCAACCGGAAGAGGAGATTACAACGCAGCTAAAGCAGTATAACCTTGACCTTGGCCGGATTTATATTGCGTCCGTGCCGCACAATGAAGTTCCTGCTTATCTTTCATTGGCCGATTTTGCCTTTGCTACTTACAAGCCCGGACCTTCTAAAAAATACCTGTCCCCCGTGAAAGTAGGTGAATACTGGGCAAATGGCTTGCCAGTGCTGCTTACAGAAGGAGTTGGCGACGATAGTGATATCATTAATTCAGAAGGTGGTGGAGCTACTTTTAATTTGCAACAGGAGGGGAGCCTGGAGCAGGCGATGGATAAAATAAAGCAGATACTAAACGATCCAAACCATAGGAAGGAAATACCGAAGTTAGCTCAGAAATACCGCTCTCCGGATCGGATACGGGAGGCGTATGAGTACTTTTTTAACAGAAACGGGCAAGTATGAAAATACTGTTTGTAGTGCCGTATCCTGTTAATGAGGCAGCATCGCAGCGCTTTCGGTATGAACAATACCTGTCTCTGTTACAAGCGCAAAGTATAAAGTATAAACTTGCACCTTTCTGGAATAACAAAACCTGGGCTATACTTTACAAACCCGGAAAAACCTGGCAGAAGGTCTTGGGCCTGACAATTGGCTATCTGAAACGTGTTATGTTGCTGCCCCGGGTACTAACTTACGACTTTGTTTTCATCCATCGGGAGGCAACGCCACTTGGGCCTCCCTGGTTTGAGTGGTTGGTTTCCAGGGTTTTTAGGAAGCGCATTATATTCGATTTTGATGATGCTATCTGGATGCCGAATATTTCTCCTGATAATAGCTTAGTCGCTAAGTATAAATGGCATAACAAAACTGCTGACATCTGCCGGTGGAGTTACAAGGTAAGTTGCGGCAATAGCTTCCTGCAAAACTATGCATTAAAGTATAACTCCAACACCATACTTCTGCCTACTACTATAGATACACGAAACCTGCATAATAAAACCAGGAACCAGCATACAGAGAAACTGGTAATCGGCTGGACAGGCTCGCATTCTACGCTGCCGTACTTAAAACTTCTGGAGCCTGTATTAAGAAAGTTGGAAGAGAAGTATGATTTCGACTTCCTGGTTATAGCAGATACCGTACCTGAACTAAAACTTGGAAGCTTTAAGTATAAAGTATGGCAGAAAGAAACCGAAATAGAAGATTTGCTGAGTTTTAATATTGGAGTAATGCCGCTGCCCGATACAGATTGGGCGAAAGGAAAGTGCGCCTTTAAAGCGCTTCAATACATGGCACTAGGTATACCGGCTGTTGTTTCGGAAGTCGGAGCAAACACTACCGCTGTTCCGCATGGAACAACCGGTTTTGTTTGCTCAAGCCAACAGGACTGGTATACTTACTTAGAACAACTGCTGCTAAACCCTGAACTCAGAACCCAAATAGGTAAAGCAGGGCAGCTTTGGGTAGAGGAGAATTATTCCACAAAAGCTCATCAGAAAACTTTCCTTAAGCTTTTTACTTAACTTTTCGGTTTGCTTTCAGGAAAGTACGTGCTTCTTTAAATGCAGCTGATTTCTTCTCCGTGTTGTTGATAACAATGGTGTAGTAACGCTTGGCAAGAGGCTTATTATTTTCCTGGTTAGCAATACGGGCAAGGTTAAGGTATGAGTTTACAAAATAGCCGGATTCCCGCTCATTCGACATTTCTGCATACATGATCGAGTTCTGGTAATACATTTTTGCCTTTGCAAAATCACGGTATTTATTCTGGTTTACATAAGCCAGTATGTAAGATGCATATCGTCCGCTGATAGCTTCGTAGCCCGGCATTTTCTGCTCCAGTTTATGAAGTATCTCCAGAGAAAGACGCTCTGCCTGCGTAAAATGGCCCATCACAAACAATAGGCGCACATAAAACCGTTGGAAATAAGCATTGTCTGGGTATTTGGTTGCCAGCTCACGCGATATTTTCAGCGACTCTTCCAGGTTATTTTCTTCATTAGAATAAATCTTCATCAAGAAGTACTTGGCCTCGGTACCCGTATAAAACCCGCTGTTAGCTACATAGCGCAATTGTTTTAGACCAAGTCGTTTTTCACCATCCGGAAAGAAAACCAGCACAGGCCGCAGCATAGGGTAATTCTCGTGTATCCAGACAGAATAATAGTTGAATAGCGCCTCGCCAAACAGGAACTCGGGGCTCAGGCCGTTACCAGCTTTTGCCTTCTCCATAAATTCCAGCGAGCGTTTACTGGCAACAGTAGCTTTGCGCCAGTTGCTTCGCTCAGAGTGCAGGCGGGCTGTAAAACCATAGGCAGCTGCCAGAAAAAAAGAGGCTTCGAAGTTCTTTTCGTTCTTATCATACATGGTTTCTGCTTTGGTAATGGCAGTATCCATGTAAGCAAAAAACTGGTTGTCGTATTTTGTAGTCTGGATGTTGGTAGGCACAATTTTCCACCACTGGCTCAGGCCCAGCAAAAAGTATGGCAGCGGGTGCTCCGGGTAGCGGCGGCGCAACGACCGGAACTGTTTTTCGGCACGCTCATATTTGAAATTGTACATATTATCCACGGCGCCTTCCAGTTCGTACTGGATATCACGGTCGAGGAGCAACATGCCTTTTACAGTACCCGCACTCGGAATCACCTCGATAGACTCGAACGTGACATGACGCATAGTGGTGTCGGAAGGGGTGCCATTCTGTTGTGCCGATGCTAAAAATGGCACAAGTATAATAAAGGCAACTAATAAAAGCTTCTTCATGAAAAATAAGAAAATTCAGTGCTAACGTGCTTTCCTGTTTGTGTTAGCATGCCTAAAGCCTAAAAGTACAACAATTATACTAATTTTGAATTCCAACAATATAAAATAAACTATGAAGCTTTTAGAGCAACTATGCAGAATTCATGCCCCTTCGGGCAACGAAAAAAATCTTTCCGAATTCCTGCTAAACTATATCGAAGCACATAAAGTTCAGTGGAAGAGCCAGCCGGTAATAGTTAAGGGCGATGCTTTTCAGGATTGCATTTTGTTAATATTTGGAAAGCCCCGTACAGCCATATTTGCGCACATGGATTCTATTGGCTTTACCGTGCGCTACGGAAACCAGCTTGTTAAAATTGGCGGCCCACAGACAGAAACCGGTTATAAACTTGTAGGAGAAGACACACAGGGTAAAATAGAATGTACGCTGCATTACGATGAAGAAGAAGGTGAGCTCACCTATAACTATGAGCGCCAAATAGAACGTGGTACCGAACTCGTTTTTAAATGCGATTTCAGGGAGACAGAGGAAACAGTTCAGTCCTGTTACATGGACAACCGCCTTGGTGTTTGGAATGCTTTGAAAGTGGCTGAAACCCTGGAAAACGGCATTATCGCTTTTGGTGCGTGGGAGGAGCACGGTGGAGGCTCGGTGGCCTATATGGCAAAGTATATTTACGAACAATATGGCGTGCGCCAGGCGCTCATTTCTGATATTACATGGGTAACGGAGGGCGTACACCCGGGCAAGGGCGTGGCCATTTCTATGCGGGATAGTTTAATACCGAGACGCGCCTATGTGCAGAAAATTATAAGTATAGCAAAGGAATCGGGTGTGCCTTTTCAGTTGGAAGTTGAAGGTGCGGGCGGAAGCGATGCCAAAGAATTACAGCACGCTGCCTACCCCTGGGACTGGTGTTTTGTTGGAGCGCCGGAAGATAATGTACATTCTCCGGACGAGATCGTGCATAAAAAAGACATCGAAAGTATGGTAGCGCTTTACCGTGTATTAATGGAGAAACTATAGTTAAGTATAAATTAAGGTTAAAGTATAAAAGCTGGCTCGGAGGGGCTGGCTTTTTTTGTGCCAACTTAAAGCAAAAACAACAAATCATCGGGCTTAGAACCTGATTAAAGTTACAACATTTTATAAGTGAGCAGGGTAAGGCGGTAACTATAGATGAAAACAGTTTGGAAAAGTCAGGTTAAAATCCTTTCTTTAATAGTTATATATCTATATTTCATCTCACCTTAAACCCTTTAAATGGAAACTATTCTTTACGCAATTCCTGGATTTGGACTGGCGGCCTTGATTTACACCTTTATCAGGTCGGCCTGGGTTACGAAGCAGCCGCATGGCAATGAGCGCATGAGCACTATCGCCAAGCATATCGCTGATGGCGCTATGGCTTTTCTTAAAGCAGAGTATAAGGTTCTTATATTCTTTGTACTTATCGCTTCGGTGTTTTTATTTTATTTAGGTTTTACAGGCGAGCGTTCGCACCCTCTTATAGTTGTTGCCTTTATTATAGGTGCATGTTTATCTGCCCTGGCAGGTTTTATAGGTATGCGCATTGCTACCAAAGCTAACGTTCGTACAGCCGAAGCAGCCCGAAGCAGCTTGTCAAGAGCGCTAACGGTGTCTTTTGCCGGGGGCTCCGTTATGGGTATGGGTGTGGCTGGTCTGGCAGTGCTGGGCCTGGGCTCTCTGTTTATCGTGTTTTACTATATTTTCGTGCAGAGCACCGGTGCAGATACCAATGGCATTGAAATGGAAAAGGCACTGGAAGTGCTTACCGGTTTCTCGCTGGGAGCTGAAAGTATAGCCCTGTTTGCCCGTGTAGGTGGTGGTATTTATACTAAAGCTGCCGACGTTGGCGCTGACCTTGTAGGTAAAGTAGAAGCAGGGATTCCGGAAGATGATCCGCGTAACCCGGCTACCATTGCCGATAACGTAGGCGATAACGTAGGCGACGTAGCTGGTATGGGAGCAGATTTATTCGGCTCTTATGTGGCTACTATACTTGCTACAATGGTGCTTGGCCGCGAGGTAATTGTAGACGATAATTTTGGCGGCATATCACCGGTTATACTTCCGATGTTTATCGCAGGTATGGGTATTGTGTTCTCGCTTATCGGGATGTTGTTTGTGCGTGTTAAAGAAGGTGGTAACGTGCAGGGCGCTCTTAATCTGGGCAACTGGATTTCGGTGGTGCTTACTGCTGTTGGGGCCTATTTTGCCATCCACTGGATTCTGCCTGAAACTATGAACCTGCGTAACTTCGACTTTACAGCAAATGATGTGTTCCTGGCTGTTATGGTTGGCCTTGTGGTGGGTGCACTCATGAGTATCATTACAGAGTATTACACGGCTATGGGTAAAAAGCCTGTTAATTCTATTGTGCAGCAATCTTCTACTGGTCATGCTACTAACATTATTGCAGGTCTGGCAGTGGGTATGCACTCTACTGTGTTGCCGATTATTGTGCTGGCAGCTGGTATTGTGTTATCTTATTCGGCGGCAGGTTTATACGGTGTTGCCATTGCAGCAGCAGGTATGATGGCCACCACCGCAATGCAGCTTGCTATTGATGCTTTCGGCCCGATAGCTGATAATGCCGGTGGTATTGCCGAAATGAGCGAATTACCGAAAGAAGTACGCGAGCGCACCGATATACTGGATGCTGTTGGTAATACAACTGCTGCCACTGGTAAAGGTTTTGCCATAGCATCGGCTGCGCTTACTTCGCTGGCCCTTTTTGCAGCTTTCGTAGGTATAGCCGGTATCCCAAGTATAGATCTTTACAAAGCACCTGTACTTGCAGGTTTATTTATCGGTGCCATGATTCCGTTTATATTCTCTGCTCTTGCAATTTCGGCAGTTGGTAGAGCCGCAATGGCCATGGTGCATGAAGTACGCCGCCAGTTCCGCGAAATTCCGGGTATTATGGAAGGAACAGGTCAGCCGGAATACGAGAAATGTGTTGCCATATCTACGAAAGCGGCTATCCGCGAAATGATGTTGCCTGGTGCTATTGCCCTGATCGTGCCGGTTGTAGTTGGTTTTGGCTTCAGAAATGTGTTCGAAGATACTTCTTCTGCCGAAATTTTAGGTGGTTTGCTGGCTGGCGTAACCGTATCGGGTGTACTGATGGCCATGTTCCAGTCTAATGCCGGTGGTGCCTGGGATAATGCTAAAAAATCGTTTGAGAAAGGCGTTGATATCAATGGAAAAATGGAGTATAAAGGCTCTGATGCCCACAAAGCTTCTGTTACAGGCGATACTGTAGGCGATCCGTTCAAAGATACCTCGGGCCCAAGTATGAACATTCTTATCAAGCTGATGTCTATTGTGTCGCTGGTAATTGCGCCGCACATTGCCATAGACCGCACACCAGCCATTCCGGAAGCTCCCGTTGAAATAAACATGGATGCTGCAAAGGCATCGCCGGAAACAGGAAAGGTAACAGATAAAGAGGCAAATACAGTTGTAGTTAGCGCTTTGGCTGCCCGTAAATAAGGTATGATCGTTTGATTTTGAATAAGCCCAGCTTTCAGGTTGGGCTTATTTTTTATTTATACGTACCTTTGTCTGACAAAACAACCAAAACCATTATGGAGCCCCGTTTGATTACGTTGCATGATTGCGACTTCAGTACTTACATTTTTGAAGAGGAAATCATTGCCCGTATAAACATACTTGCCGAGCAGATAGATCAGGAGTATGCAGGTAAGAACCCGCTTTTCCTGGCCGTGCTGAATGGCTCGTTCATGTTTGCCGCCGACCTGTTGAAACGTGTTTCTATACCTTGCGAAATTTCGTTTATCCGCTTATCATCTTACCAGGATATGCAGAGCACCGGTAAAGTAAAAGAAGTATTAGGGCTTACCGAGGACGTTAGTGGCCGCCATATTGTAGTGCTGGAAGATATTGTAGATACTGGCCATACGGTAAACAATCTGTTGCACCAGCTGGCTGAGCGCAACCCTGCTTCTGTGGAAATAGCAACGCTGCTTATGAAACCTGAGTGTTTGCAGCACGAGCTCAACATAAAGTATGTAGCCAAATCAATTCCGAACGATTTTGTGGTTGGATATGGTTTAGATTACAACGGCCTGGGCCGCAACCTGCGCGATATTTATAAAATAGTTTCGTAACCTATTCCGGCTATCGCAACGTTAGAAATGGTATAGAGCTTTTTCTCTATACTTCAGTTAGCCTGTCCAAAAAAATAAGTAGTACATCAATATTATACTTACTTTTGCCTTTTATTTAGAAAAATATGCTGAATATCGTTTTGTTTGGCCCTCCGGGTGCCGGGAAAGGTACACAAAGCCAAAAGCTGATAGATAAATATAATCTTATTCATCTTTCTACCGGCGATCTGCTTCGCTCAGAAATTGCTGCCGGAACTGAACTTGGCCTTGAGGCCAAGTCGCTGATGGACAATGGTCTTTTGGTGCCTGATGCCGTTGTGATTGGTATGATCGCAAACAAAGTGAAAGAGAATAAACATGCCACCGGCTTTATTTTCGACGGCTTTCCGCGCACTGTGCCACAAGCACAGGGGCTGGATAAACTGTTGCAGGACCATGGCACCGAGATCTCTTGTATGATTGCCCTGAAAGTAGACGACGAGGAGCTTACCAAGCGCCTGTTACTGCGTGGCCAGACTTCCGGACGCCCAGACGACCAGAATGAAGCGCTTATCCGCAAACGCGTACAGGAATACAACGACAAAACAACACCGGTTGCCGATTATTATGCCGGACAAGGCAAGTTCTGTGCTGTAGATGGCATAGGCGATATTGAGGAAATTTTTCAGGCGCTATGCGACCAGATTGATTCTCTGAAGGAAAAGCAGCAGAAGTAAGATTGCAGTACAGTAAATTTATTATCCTTTTAATTACCAAGTTTGGCTTCATCCAACTTTATAGATTACGTTAAAATCTGCTCGCGCTCCGGACACGGTGGCGCTGGTTCAGCTCACTTACACCGCGATAAACTGACGGCAAAAGGTGGTCCTGACGGCGGCGATGGTGCCAGGGGCGGACATATTATACTGCGTGGCAACGCGCAGCTCTGGACATTGCTACACCTTCAGTTCCGCAAGCACATACTTGCTGAAAATGGTGGTAACGGCGGTCCTAACCATTCTTTTGGGGCTCAGGGTAAAGATATAATTCTAGAAGTACCACTCGGAACTATAGCACGCGACGCTGAAACAGGCGAGCTTAAATGCGAAATTACCGAGGATGGCCAGGAAATTATACTTACACCCGGCGGGCGCGGCGGCTTGGGCAATGCTCATTTTAAATCGCCAACAAACCAGACACCCAGACACGCTCAGCCAGGCGAACCAGGCATAGAAGAGTGGGTGATTCTGGAGCTGAAACTATTAGCTGATGTTGGTCTGGTAGGTTTCCCGAATGCCGGTAAGTCTACTTTACTGTCAGTAATTTCTGCTGCCAAGCCTAAAATTGCCAACTATCCTTTTACAACTTTGGAGCCTAACCTGGGTGTGGTTGCATACCGCGATTACAGATCGTTTGTGATGGCCGATATTCCGGGTATAATTGAAGGCGCTGCGGAAGGTAAAGGGTTGGGAATCCGGTTCTTGCGCCACATAGAACGGAACTCCATGCTGCTTTTTATGGTTTCTTGCGAGAGTGCCGACATTGCGCAGGAGTATAACATACTGCTGAACGAGCTGGAGAAGTATAACCCGGAGCTGCTGGATAAAAAACGCATCTTAGCTATCACTAAATCGGATATGCTGGATGAAGAACTGGAAGAAGAAATGCGGAAGACATTGCCGGAAGGCCTGCCAACCATATTTATCTCCAGCATGACCCAAAAGAATATTTCAGAACTGAAAGATATGATCTGGTCGGCTCTTAACAGCTAAACCGGAGATATTTATACTTTAAAATCAGATCGGTAGAAGCTTCCTGGCTATCTACCGATTTTTTTTGAACGCCTTCGGGTTTAATTTTGAATAACTGAGTTTTGAGTAATTGAATATTAGCTATCTATTCAGTCATTCACGCAATCAAAGTTATACTTGTGTCAAGTTGGCACAAGCACCGGTTTGGCAAGACAATTGAAAAGACAAAGTAGACCTATTAATCTAACTTTTTTAAGGCATTATGTCAGATAAAGATATTAAAAAAGAACAGGAGCACGAGGAATTGCAGGAGAATACTGCCAGTGCTGAAGCAGACGAGAACCTGAACCAGGTAGATGAAACTGCCGAAAGTGAGGAAACCCAGCCTGAAATTGGCCCTGCGGCAGAACTTGCAGAAATGAAAGATAAATACATCCGGTTGATGGCTGAGTTTGAGAACTTCAGACGCAGAACAGCCAAAGAGCGCCAGGAGCTGTTTAAGACAGCTAACCAGGACCTGATGAGCGAGTTATTACCGGTGTTGGATGATATGGAGCGCGCGCGCCAGTCTATGGAAGCTACCAAGGATGTAGATGCCATGCTCCAAGGCCTTGAGCTGGTTTTCCATAAACTGAAGCATGTAACACACCAGAAAGGTTTGAAGCCGATGGATATACCTGCAGGTACTAGTTTTGATGCGGATATGCATGAGGCTGTAACGCAGATTCCGGCTCCGTCTGAAGAGCTGAAAGGCAAAATAGTAGACGTGATTGAGAAAGGGTATACGCTGAACGATAAAGTTATCCGTTTCGCAAAAGTTATAATAGGAGCTTAAGCAATGGCTAAGAGAGATTACTACGAGGTTTTAGAAGTAAGCAAAGGGGCGAGCCAGGAGGAGATTAAGAAAGCTTACCGTAAACTAGCCATCAAATATCACCCGGATAAAAACCCGGACGACCATACAGCAGAAGATAAGTTTAAAGAAGCTGCTGAAGCGTACGAAGTGCTGAGCGATGAGCAAAAGCGTGCCCGTTACGACCAGTTTGGCCACCAGGGCATGAACGGCGGCTTCGGCGGCGGTGGCGGCATGAACATGGAAGATATCTTCTCTCAGTTCGGTGATATTTTTGGCGGTGGCAGTCCATTTGAAAGCTTTTTTGGCGGTGGTCGCTCAGGTGGCGGTGGCAAGCGCATGCGCAAAGGCTCTAACCTGCGTATAAAGCTGAAGCTGGACCTGGAGGAAATTGCCAACGGCGTAGAGAAAAAAATAAAGGTTAAGCGTTACGTAGCATGTAATACTTGTGGTGGCAACGGGGCTAAAAACGGCACCGAGATGCAAACCTGTGGTAGCTGCCAGGGCTCAGGTCAGGTACGTAAGGTGGTAAACACCATGCTGGGCCAGATGGTATCTACGGCAACATGCCCTACCTGTAACGGCGAGGGCCGCATTGTAACTAAAAACTGCGACGTATGCCACGGTAGCGGCCGCGAACTGCAGGAAGAAGTTATCACTATAAATGTGCCGGCCGGCGTAATGGATGGCATGCAGCTATCAATGGGTGGCAAAGGTAACTACCCTGAGCGTGGCGGTGTACCAGGCGATCTGCTAATACAGATTGAAGAAGAAGTACACCCAACCCTGAAGCGCGACGGCAATAACGTGGTTTTTGATCAGTACATCAGCTTTGTGGATGCAGCGCTGGGCGCCGATATAGAAGTGCCAACTATAGGCGGAAAAGTAAAGATCAGTATTAAGCCGGGTACTCAAAGTGGCGAGATCTTCAGGCTGCGCGGCAAAGGCATAAAAGACATTAACGGGTATGGCAAAGGCGATCAGCTGATCCATATCAACGTCTGGACTCCGAAGCACCTGAGCAGCGAAGAACGTGCCATGCTCGAAAACCTAAGATCATCTTCTAACTTTGCTCCGCATCCGGGTAAAAACGATAAGGGCTTTTTCGAGAAGGTAAAAGATTATTTCCAGTAAGAAGTATACTTACGTTAAAGTATAAAACAGCAGCGGGCGCTTTCTAAACAGAGTGCCCGCTGCTGTTTTAGTTTATCAGGGTGGAAACTTTCTTCTTTTCTAAAACTGAACAACTTGTGCTACGTTGTGTTTTTATACTTAACCCTAACGAAGTGTGTGTAATGATTTTCGTATAAACAAAACAGGCTTTTGTCTATTTTATATTTGTTGAGCGCTTTATACTTTGGTTTATATATAGTAAGCGCGTAATTTTAAAAACGTATCAACCCCCAATAATCTTGAGCATCCTGAAAATTGACGGTGTATCTAAAAGCTACGCCAACCACACTGCCCTTGACCATGTTAGCTTCGATATTCCGGCTGGCTGTATCTTTGGCCTGTTAGGTCCAAATGGTGCCGGTAAAACATCGCTTATCCGCATTATTACCCAGATAACAGGTGCCGATTCCGGCGAAATATACTTTAAAGGCGAGCGCCTTAGGCCCAGCCATATAAAAGATATAGGATACCTGCCTGAAGAGCGCGGCCTGTACAAGAAAATGAAAGTAGGCGAGCAGCTGTTATACTTGGCCCAACTTAAAGGGCTGAGCAAAGCCGATGCTACAAGCCGCATCAAGGCCTGGGTAGATAGGTTTGAAATACGCGAGTGGCTGGGCAAGAACATCGAAGATCTTTCGAAAGGTATGCAGCAGAAGGTGCAGTTTATAGCTACTGTATTGCACGAGCCATCGCTGATTATACTTGACGAACCTTTTTCCGGCTTCGACCCGATCAATGCCAACCTCATTAAGGACGAAATTTTACAGCTGCGCGAGCGTGGGGCAACTATTATTTTCTCAACGCACCGCATGGAATCTGTAGAAGAGCTGTGCGATAACATCGCGTTGATAAATCAGGCAAAAAAAGTATTGGATGGCCCGGTAAAAGAGATAAAGGATACCTATAAAACCGATACGTTCCAGGTGATCGGTAATGGCAGCCTGATGGTGCTGTCGCCTGATTTTGAGGTGCTGGAGCAGCACGAAAACCACGGCGTATTGCGTGCCTCTATCAGGCTTACAAATGGCAGCACGCCAAACGACCTGCTCCGTTACCTGATCGATAGAATTGAGGTGCACTCGTTTGTGGAGCTGGTACCAAGTATAAATGATATTTTCATCCGTAAAGTAACCGAAACACACCATGCATAAGATCTGGCTTATAATTCAGCGCGAATACCTGACGCGCGTTCGCAAGAAGAGTTTTCTTATCATGACTTTCCTGACGCCACTGTTGCTGGCTGCTTTTATGATAATTCCGGGGCTGCTCATTAGCATGTCGGACGAGAATGAAACCGTGATGGTGCTGGATGAAAGTGGTTTGTTCCAAGGCAAGCTCGAAAATAAAAAAGACCTGACGTTGGTGTTTGTTTCCGGTACCCTGGAGCAGGCAAAAGAAATTTACAAAGCCACCGACAATACCGCACTGCTTTACATCCCGAAGCTTACCATCGATAATCCGGCAGGTATAAAAATTTTCTCAAAGAAAAATACGAGCCTCCAGACCAAAATCCGGTTGGAGAACATGCTGGAAAAAGAAGTAGAAAATCAGCGACTTGTGGCCTCCGGTATCGACCGCGAAATGCTGAAAGGTATGAAAGCTGATATTTCGGTAGCATCCATCAGCCTGAGCGATGAAGGCGAAAAAGACAACGACGCCATTGTAACTTCAGGGGCGGGGCTGGCTGGTGCGTTTATCATCTACTTTTTCATTTTCCTGTATGGTGTGCAAATTATGCGCGGTGTAATAGAGGAGAAAACAAGCCGCATTGTGGAAGTTATGATCTCCTCTGTAAAGCCTTTTCAGCTGATGATGGGTAAGATAATAGGCATAGCAGGAGTTGGGCTTACCCAGTTTTTGCTTTGGGTTATTCTTTCATCGGTGGTGGTAACGGGTGTGCAGGCCGCGTTTGGCGTACAGGCAACATCGCCGGCGCAACAGATGGCACAGGGGCAAATTGCCGCAACTGGTGAAGAAGTAAACGGTGAAGAAACTGAAGAGGAAGCCAGTAAAGCAAACTCCAGCGATGAAATTGCGTCGTTGATCAATGCTGCAGGCAACCTGAATTTTCCGCTTATTATAGGCTGTTTCCTGTTTTACTTTTTAGGAGGTTACCTGCTGTATGGTTCACTTTTCGGGGCTATTGGCTCTGCCGTAGATAACGAAACCGATACGCAGCAGTTCATGTTCCCGATCACGATTCCGCTTGTTATCTCGTTCATTATGTCGTACTCCATGGTGTTGAAAAACCCTGATGGGCCGGTTGCTTTCTGGATGTCGATGATTCCGCTAACATCGCCGATTGTGATGATGGTGCGGGTGCCGTTTGGTGTGCCTGCCTGGGAGTTGCTGCTATCGATGGCGCTGCTGGTGCTTGGTTTCATCTTCACAACCTGGATTGCGGCCCGTATTTACCGTGTCGGTATTCTGATGTATGGCAAGAAAGTAAATTACAAAGAACTCTCTAAGTGGTTATTCTACCGAGTATAAAGTATAAACGATACGGAAAGGCCGGTGCTGCAAAGTGCCGGCCTTTTTAATTCCAGAAGTGTAAACCGGTTAAAACTTACGGATGAGGTAAACACCCGCTATAAGAAGTATAACGCCTGCAATTCTTGTAAAAGATACCTCTTTAAGTGGAAATCCGAGTAACCCGAAATGGTCGAATATCACGGCAAAAATAAGCTGGCTGGCTACTACTATGCTAATGGTGGTTGCTGCGCCCAAACGCGGTGCAATAATAACAATAGCAGTAACATAAAATGCCCCTAAAAGCCCGCCGGTATACTTCCACCACTGCGTTTGCATGCCGGGAGGTTGCTGCATTAGCACCGACTTGTCTGTAAATAAAATATACAGCAGCAGTGCCACAGTACCGATAGCAAAGGAGATAAGAGCCGTAAAAACAGGATTACGGGTTAATACATTTAACTGCGAATTGATACCTGTTTGTGTGGCAACAGCCAGGCCGGCAAGTATAGCCAGGAGGTAATATATTTCTTTCATGATCAAAGTAATTTGTCGGCACAATACATTTAGGGAATGAGGTTTAACAGGCTTATCGCATACATGTTTGTTCAGGGTGTACCAAAACATCAAAAGTAAATTTAGTATATTGTATAAAGATAAAACCTGCCAACTATGCGTAACTGTTGTTTTACTATACTGCTGCTTTTTATGTTAGCTACTGCCGCTTCAGCCCAGGAAAAACCGGCTTACAACCTTTTCAATAAAAAAGGCAAAAGTATAAAGTATGGCAAAATGCTGGATGAGCTACAGAAAGCTGATGTGGTTTTGTTTGGCGAACAGCACAACGACCCCATCGCGCACTGGCTGCAGCTGGAAGTAGCCAAAGATCTGCACAAAGCCCATCAGCAAAATTTTGCAATAGGTGCCGAAATGTTTGAAGCGGATGTACAGCTAGTGATGGATGAATATTTAAGCGGAAAGGTAGCTGAGAATAACTTCGAGCAGGAGTCGCGGCCATGGAACAACTATAAAACAGACTATAAGCCGGTGGTTAAGTTTGCCAAGGAAGCAGGTATTCCTTTTATAGCTACCAACGTGCCACGCCGTTATGCTGCCATGGTATCGGGAGGTAGTTTAACGGCTTTGGAAAGTATAAGCCCCGATGCGAAACGTTTTATGGCGCCTCTGCCCATACAGGTTGATATGAATTTGCCTGGTTATCAGAAAATGCTGAGTATGTTTGGCAGCAACACACACGGTAATACCAAAAGTATAAATATTGTGCAGGCACAAGCCCTGAAAGATGCTACCATGGCGCATTTTATACTTCAGCAGGTAGCAAACGGCAAAAAGCTATTGCACCTGAATGGTGCTTACCACTCCGATAATTTTGAAGGAATTGGATGGTACCTGAAGCAAGCAACCCCCAACTTAAAAATTGCAACTATAACCACTGTTACTCAGGAGAATTTAGAGAAGCTGATTGACGAGAACAAGGCCAAAGCCGATTTTATACTTGTAGTACCTGAAAGTATGACGAGAACTTTCTAGAGTTGCTGATTCTGTACTCTCGCAGGTAAGAGATATGATTTAGAAAAGTATAAACCCAATCCCAGCCCCTCAGAGGCGGGAAACTCAATGATTCTTTGTAAACATTCTGTTTAACATTCATCTTTTAGGCTTTGATCAGGCTTTTCGCCTCGCCGGCTGGGCCTCACTTTTCTCCTTGATGAGAAAAGTAAGCAAAAGAATCAAGACAATTCGAAACTCGCTGAACGCTCAAACATCGAATCGTCAATAGGTGCACTTCGAAAAGCTATTGCTTTGTAGTTCCTGTTGCATAACCGCCTGCGAAGAAGTGCCAATCCCAGTCCTTGGGTTGAGCGCCTTGTGAGATTCCGGTGCCGTGAGGCATTGTGAGGCACGAGCAAAGGAAGGGAACACAGCGTGATGCCAAAGGACGAGGCCGCCCGGCCTGAGGGCACCAAAGTATAAAATGAAACGATAGGCAAGTAGAGCTCCCAGGAAAACAGCAAAATTGAAAGTACAGCCTGCAAATCCATTAGCAATAAAGTCCTTCTCAGGTCCGGAATTAAAACAACAAAGCCCGACTTTACAGCCGGGCTTTGCCTATTCAAAGAGAAAGAAGGTGCTTGTTATGCAGAGAAAGAGCTGCCACAACCACAAGTACTCTTGGCTTGCGGGTTATTGAAAACGAAGCCACGGGCATTTAGTCCATCCTGGAAATCAACCTCCATGCCCAGTACATACATAGCATGTTTTTTATCCATAATCAGGCTAATGCCTTCCACATTGTATACTTCGTCAGCTTCTTTTGCTTTATCAAAGCCAAGCAGGTAAGACATACCAGAGCAGCCACCGCCCTGTACGCCAATGCGTAAGCCATATTCGGCCGGTACGTTTTTCTCCTGCATTATATTTTTAACCTCAGCTAAAGCCTTTTCAGTAAGCGTTATAGGTGCAGTTTTGGTTTCAGTTGCCATAGTGTAATATGTTCATTATTTGTAGGCACAAACTTACACAATTATAAATTAATATACATGGCTGTGCCCTTTGGATAGTAAACAGCTACACTTGCCAAATGATTCATGTAAGTGTGAATTAAATTTTTACGATATTTAGACGCGTAAAGTATAAACCATGGACCAGATACTTATTTTTATCATCGATATTCTGAAAATTACATTGCCAGCCCTGATTGTGGCAGCAGCTATGTATTACCTCGTGAAAAAACATTTCGAGAGGGATTATAAAATACGCCTGCTGGAGCTGCGCCAGAAGAATGTTGAAGTGGTAGTGCCAATCAGGCTACAGGCATACGAGCGTGTTGTGCTTCTATTAGAGCGTATAACACCTAGCAACCTGCTGCTGCGTGTAAGCGGCTCTGGCCATACAGCCTCCGATTATCACAGAACTTTGCTGGCTGAGATACGCAACGAATTTAACCACAATATGTCGCAGCAGGTATACATGACCGACCAGGCATGGCAGCAGGTAAAGCATGCCCGCGAAGAAGTGGTAAACCTGATTAATACCTCTTACCAGAGTTTAGAAGACAAATCAAAAGGAACTGATCTGGCGAAGCGGGTACTGGAGAATGTATTAACCGGAGAGATTGACCCGACAGGCCGTGCCATCAACTTTTTAAAACAGGAAATAGGGCAGGTATTTTAACTAACATACATCATACAATAATAAAGAAGGCGATCGTAACAGATCGCCTTCTTTATTATTTGATAGTAACTAGCTATACTTTATACTTTCGGTAATTCGGCCAGTTGAGCTTCTATGTTTTGCCTGTAAAACATTTCGTACTGGGGTACAATCTTGTCTACGTCAAACTCATGGGCACGTGCCAGGGCATTTGCTTTAAACGTTGGCAGGTTGGCATCGTCCAGTACATAAAGGGCATTCTTTACCATATCTGCTACATCGCCAACGGGACTTACAAAACCGGTAACACCGTTAATGTTAAGCTCCGGAATACCGCCCGCATCCGATGAAATAACCGGCACCTCGCAGGCCATAGCTTCTAACGCAGCCAGGCCAAAGCTTTCTTTTTCAGAAGGCATCAGGAAAAGATCGGCGATGGAGAGAACTTCTTCCACGGCTTCAAGCTTACCTAAAAAGCGTACATCGTTGCAAATACCAAGTTCCCGGCAAAGTTTTTCCATCTTTGGTCGCTCTGGTCCATCGCCAACCAGCAATAGTTTGCTAGGCATTCTATCGCGCACTTTACTGAAAATAGAAATCACATCTTCCACGCGCTTAACCTCCCTGAAGTTAGAAGTATGCACTAGCAACTTCTCATTGTTCGGGCTAATGGCCATCCGGAAATGCTCTTTTTGCAGGCGCTTAAATTTATCCAGGTTAATGAAGTTTGGAATTACGGCAATATCCTTTGTTATCGGGAAGAAATCGTAGGTTTCGGTGCGCAAGCTTTCAGAAACTGCCGTAACGCCATCCGACTGGTTAATGCTGAAGGTAACAACCGGTTCAAAAGAAGCATCTTTACCTACAAGCGTAATATCGGTGCCGTGAAGCGTAGTAATAACTGGTATCTGTATGCCTTTGGTTTTCAAGATCTGTTTGGCCATATAAGCTGCCGAGGCATGCGGAATGGCATAATGCACATGTAGCACATCCAGTTTCTCGAACTGCACAATATCTACCATTTTGCTTGCCAGCGCCAACTCGTAAGGTGGGTACTGGAAAAGCGGATAAGTAGGGATGTATACTTCGTGGTAAAAGAGATTCTCGTTAAAGAAATCAAGGCGGGCAGGCTGGCTATAGGTTATAAAATGCACCTGATGTCCTTTCATGGCTAATGCTTTGCCAAGTTCAGTGGCTACCACGCCGCTTCCTCCGAAGGTAGGATAACAGACAATTCCGATTTTCATAGAGTTGTTTTTGCTATGTATGAAGAAAGCGCAGTGAATGGCTGCGCTTTCTTTAACCGTTTGCTTTAGTTTAAGTTTTAGGTACTATTGCTTTGTACACCACATCATGTATACGTGTACGAATATTATACTTCACTAATTTCGAGTTTCCTGCATCCGGATATACCCTGTTTGAAAGGAAAATATAGATCAATTTGTTTTCAGGATCAACCCAGGCACCTGTACCGGTAAAGCCAGTGTGGCCAAAAGTGCTTAAAGGAGCCAGTGCCGATGTTGGCCCGTTTCCATCCGGATCCGGCTTATCCCATCCCAGGCCGCGGCGGCTATCTTTAAATTGCTTTCTGGAAAACTCAGTAACCACGTTGGTGTTATAGAATTTATGGCCACCGTAAGTGCCGTTCTGCATGTCCATTTGTAAAAGTATGGCCAGGTCGTTGGCATTAGAGAACAGGCCTGCATGGCCACCAACACCACCTAACATAGCAGCCCCCTGATCATGCACAGTACCCCATATCAGGTTTTTGCGGAAGTAGCGGTCATCTTCTGTTGGTGCTATTACCTCGCGCGGGTGCTTCAGCAGTGGGTTAAAGGTCATGGTGCTGAGACCAAGCGGTGCATAAAAATTCTGGTCAAGGAACTCGTTTAGCGGCTGGTTCAGCATTTTCTCTGCCACCCTTTTCATGATGTAAAAGCCCAGATCACTATACTTGTACTCATAGGTTTTAGCTCCTTTTTTTCGTTGCACCAGTTTAGATTTTACCGTCCAGGTCCAGAGCGAATCCTCCATAGATTTAATAGAGTATACGCCCGGAATCACTTCATTCGGGAATACATCGTTTTGGGTACTGGCATAAAAAGTCTGCTTTAGTTGCAGAGAGTCGAGTGTTTTCTGCCAATGCGGTAAGCCCGCCTGTAAGCCCGCCTGGTGCGACAATATATCACGGACTATGAGGTTTTCCTTGTTCGTGCCTTTTAGTTCCGGCAAGTATGCAGATACCTTTTCATCGAGGTTAAGCTTGCCCTGATCTTTCAGGAACATAATGGCCTGAAGCGTTGCGGCAACTTTGGTAATAGAGGCAATATCGTAAATGGTGCTGTTGGTAACCGGTTTCTTTTTATCGTAAGTATAATATCCGTATGATTTGTTGAAGATCACGGTGCCATCTTTTACTACCAATACCTGCGCGCCCGGAGTGGCAGCATATGCAACAGCTTCCAGGGCAATATTATCAATCTGAGAAAGGATTTTGGAATCCATACCTACACTTTCAGGCACGCCATACTTCAGGCGGCCCAACGATGGAGTAATAACTCCTGTACCTGCCGTTAACTTTGCAGATGCTGTTACAGGTAACCGGCCTTTTGCGGCTCTTGCACCAAAAATAGCCTGCGGCACCAGCGATTGTGAAATAGAGTTGTCTTCGTAGCCACATAAAAGCCAGTTAGTACCTTCAAAGTACTTTAAGCTATAGGCATTGCCCATTACGGCTACTACTACTTTCTTATTGGTGCGCTCTTGTAGGTATTGGATAAATGCTCTTGCACTTGTACTGATGCCAAAATCTTTAAGAGGCGTGCTGTTCATGTTATGTATGCTCACCACCACCACATTATAGTCATCCAGTTTAGGGATGATCTTGGTAAATACAGAATCCGGCGCGAAGCGATTTGAAATATTGAAGGCTGTAACCGGAGAATAGTTGCCAAGCGTCTGCTGGAACACATTATCTGCACCTGCACCAATGGCTACAGACGCAATATTCAAAGTGTCCAGGGCACGGAATGGCAGCAGGCTGGCTTTATTGTGCACTACAGTTACAGCGTGCTCATAAAGTTCTTCCTGCACTACTGTACTAAGCGGCCTGTCAATTTCCTGTTTCAGATTTTGCAGCACTACCGGTTTAAAATTGTTCAGACCAGCCCAATATTTAGCATGCAGTATCTTTCTTACCCGCAAACCAATGTCCGTAGTATCGATCTTGCCAGCGGTAATAGCTTCTTTTATTTTGGTTACAGCTGTGGGTACATCTTCCGGGAAAAGCAACACATCGTTACCTGCCAGCAAGGCTTTCAGGTCTACTTCGCCTGGTTTGTAATAGCTGCTAACGCCTTTCATGTTCAGCGCATCTGTAAACACCAGGCCTTTATACTTCATTTTCTCTTTTAGCAAGCCGGTTACAAGGGGCTTAGATAAAGTAGTGGCCAGGTTGCGGGTAGTATCTATACTTGGCATGTACAGGTGCGCAACCATTACACCCATCACGCCGGCTTCAAATGATTTCTTGAAAGGGTATAGTTCTACTTCTGTCAGTCGTTTAATATCGTGGCTTACAACTGGCAGGGCAAGATGAGAGTCTGTGTCTGTGTCGCCGTGGCCGGGGAAGTGTTTGGCAACCGCTATAATGCCGTGGTCCTGTAGTCCTTTTATGTAAGCAATGCCGCGGCGGGTCACTTCTTCTTTAGATTCGCCGAAAGAGCGGTTTCCGATTACAGGGTTGGCAGGGTTAACATTTACGTCCATTACCGGCGAAAAACTTACGTTTACGCCCAGGCGCTTCATTTTCAGGGCAATTTCGCGGCCCATCTGGTAAATATACTTGTCGTCGCTTAATGCGCCCAGTGTCATCTGCTTGGCAAAGTGCATGCTGCTGTCCAGGCGCATGTTCAGGCCCCATTCTGCATCCATGGCAATCAGCATAGGCACTCTGGCCTGGCCCTGAAAACGGTTGGTAAGCACAGCCTGGCGCACAGGCCCGCCCTGCATAAACATCAGACCGCCAATGCCGTAACGGCTAACCAGGGTGTCTATTTCGCGAAAGTGGGTTTCGTTCTTGTTGGAGTAGGCGGCCACCATAAAAAGCTGGCCAAGGCGCTGGTCCGGAGTAAGAGATTTGTAAACGCTGTCTACCCAGTTTTGCTCTTTGGCACCCACTACAACCTCTTCCGATGGCTTTAAAGACATCAGTGGTCCCATCCCGAGAAAAATAAGTATAAGCAGCCCTAAACTAAAACTCTTCAACATCCTGCACTGGTATTTATAATATTGGAACAAGTCGAAATTAAGCCTATTTTTGCAGAAGGCGGCAAGGTGCAGAAGTATAAAATATCTGCTGCCTTTTGCCCATAGCTGAACAGCGCTAAGTTGGAGAACCAGACTGAGCGGGTTACAGCATGTAACCCGGAATCAGCCTTTATAACTGCTAACGCCACATCTTCCAAAATTCATACAAGCAAATTTGTAATTTTCAACAAGGAAGGCGAAGTGGCATTTACAGATATTTCCGGTCCTTTTTGTATTCGGTCTGTAAATTAGTAATAAATTTAATTCTGAATAAGTTCTGTTTTTACAAATTAGTAAATCTCAAAAACCTGACCAAAGTATAAAACCGGGATTTTGAGGGGTAATAAGTTAGTATTTGATTAACTATAGCGGATGTCCGACATTATACATTTATTGCCTGATTACCTTGCCAACCAGATAGCTGCCGGCGAAGTGGTGCAACGTCCGGCTTCGGTAGTGAAGGAGTTGCTGGAAAATGCCATTGATGCTCATGCTACCAGTGTGCAGCTGATTGTGAAGGAGGCAGGCAAGCAGTTGATACAAGTAGTGGATAATGGAATAGGCATGTCGGAAACGGATGCCCGTATGTGCTTTGAGCGCCATGCAACCTCTAAAATCAGCTCAACTGAAGACCTTTTCAGGATTCGTACCATGGGTTTCAGGGGCGAGGCAATGGCATCTATAGGTGCAGTTGCCCAAGTAGAACTTAAGACAAAACCACAGGCAGCCGAAACCGGAACCAAGCTGCTGGTAGAAGGTTCGGCTGTTGTTATACAGGAGCCTGTAGCTACCCCGGCGGGTACTTCTATTGCTGTCAAGAACCTGTTTTATAACGTACCGGCACGCCGTAATTTCCTGAAAACAAATGCAGTAGAAATGCGCCATATCCTGGATGAGTTTCAGCGGGTGGCACTGGCTTACCCGGATGTTGCCTTTGCCCTGTACCACAACGATGCCGAGATCTTTAACCTGCCTGCTACCAAATTAAGCCAGCGCATTGTAGGCATGTTTGGGAATAACTATAAAGAGCAGATGGCTTATTGCGAGGAAGATACATCATTTCTGCAGGTGCGCGGCTACATCGGCAAGCCGGAGTTTGCGCGTAAAACACGTGGCGAGCAGTTCTTTTTCGTGAATAACCGCTTTATTAAAAGTGGCTACCTGAACCATGCCGTTATGACGGCCTTTGAAGGTTTGCTGCCAAAAGAAAGCCATCCTTTTTATGTGCTCTTCATCGATATAGAGCCTGAAAAAATTGATATAAACGTACATCCTACCAAAACCGAGATCAAGTTTGAGGATGAAAAAACGGTGTATGCCATCGTGCACGCTGCTGTTAAAAAATCGTTGGGGTTACACAACATAGCACCATCCCTGGATTTTGACGGGGATGTGAATTTTGCGCCTCTACAGCCCATCCGGATTCAGAATACGGTAAGCGAGTTTGAAAACGAAGGCCAGAACCAAAGAGAAAGCAGCTTTTCAGGATTTACGGCACCTGCCTCACCAAAACGCATGAGCTCGAAAGGGTGGGAGCAATTGTACGAACCTTTAAAGCAACAGCCAGCCAGCGAAGAGCGCATCACCTCAGCCTCTACCATGAATTTTCTGGATGATGCCTTTGCGCCGGCAAGTCCGGCAAGCGGCAGCAGTAGCAAGGCATTGCAGATCCATCAGAAATACTTGCTGGTGCAGGTTAAATCCGGCGTAATGGTAGTAGACCAGCAGGCAGCCCAGGAGCGGATTTTGTATGAAAAGTATATGGCCTCGCTGCAGCACCGGAAAACCGGAGCTTCGCAGGCGCTGCTCTTCCCGCAAACTATAGATTTATCACCAGCCGATGCTACGCTTCTGAAAGAACTTTATGCTGAGTTTCAGGATATGGGCTTTCAGTTTGAAGATTTTGGCGGCAATACGATTATACTGAACGGTATACCTGCCGATGTGCATGCTGCCAACGAAAAAGAGCTGCTGGAAGAATTAATTGAGCAGTATAAAAACAATTCGGCTACGTTAAAGCTTGATAAAAGAGAAAACCTGGCGCGTGCTATGGCAAAAAGGCTGGCATCCAAGCTTCAGACGCGTATGTCTGACCTCGAAATGAATTCGCTCGTAGATAAGCTGTTTGCCTGTGAAGTGCCCAACTATTCGCCAAGCGGACAAAAAACGCTGGTAATGATGGAGCTTAACCAGCTGCACGCCCTTTTTCAGAAAGGCTGAGTTTATTGTTAAACCGTTGTTTGTTAGGTGCTATTAGCTGATAACTTACAGCACAACCTTTGACCTAAGTATAACTCCGGGCTAAACCTGCTCAGAATTTATACTTGTAAACGAAAATTCGCATGTTCAATATCACCCCTATGGTCAGGAACCTCCTGATCATTAATGTGGTCGTTTTTATGCTGCAGGATAGGCTGTTTAATTCGGCAGATTTTGCGCTCTACCACTTTGGCTCACAAAACTTTATGCCGGTGCAGTTGCTTACGCACATGTTTCTGCATGGCGACTGGTCTCACCTGTTCAGCAACATGTTCAGCTTGTTTATCTTCGGGCCTTTGCTGGAGCGATTCTGGGGGGGGCAGCGTTTTCTGGCTTTTTACCTGATTACTGGTCTGGGCGCAAGTGTATTATATTCTGGCGTTAGAGCCTATGAAATACATCAACTGCGGGCAGACACCACGCAGTATATAGAAGCCCCTACGCCAATGGGGTACTATAACTATATGGAGGAGCACTATGCCGGTCGTTTCGATAAGAATTTTGCCGTAGAATTTCAGCGCAACCCTGATAACGAAGCCTATGTATCAGAAAGCAAGGATGCGGTGCGTTATGTATTTAACCAGGTATTCAACAGCCCGATGCTGGGTGCTTCCGGTGCAGTTTTTGGTATCCTGATGGCGTTTGGATTACTCTTTCCGAACCTCGAATTATTCCTGCTCTTCCTGCCCATACCTATAAAGGCAAAGTATTTTGTGCTCATGTATGGGGCTTATGAATTATATGCCGGATTTAACCGTGTGCCGGGCGATAATGTAGCCCATTTTGCACACCTCGGCGGGATGTTGTTTGCGTATATACTGGTAAAAATGTGGCAGAGCAACGATTACCAGGATCACTACTAAACCTACCATGAGTATATTTGAAGATATAAAAGACGCCTTCCGCAGGCCTAATAACACCCTGAAGCAGCTAATCTTGATCAACGTGATCGTGTTTGTAGCATTGATCGTGTTGAAGACCGTGCTGTTTTTAGTGGGGAGCTCTGGTGTTTATAATTCGCTAATGCGTTTTGTTGCACTGCATGCCAGCCCCATTACTTTTATTACCCGCCCCTGGACGCTGATAACTTACTTCTTTACCCATGAAGGTTTTCTGCACATTATCTTTAACATGCTGAACCTATACTGGTTTGGGCAGTTGATTCGGGAATACCTTGGGGATAAAAAGCTATTGAGCCTGTATATGCTGGGTGGTGTTGCAGGCGGTATACTTTACATGCTGAGCTATAACTTTATTCCATACTTTGCAGATAGGGCCGCTTTCTCCGTGATGATCGGTGCTTCGGCAAGTGTGCTGGCCACGGTAGTGGCGGCGGCTACTTTATTGCCAAACTATACTTTCAACCTGATCCTGATCGGGCCGGTACGCATAAAATATATTGCTGCTTTCCTGGTTATACTTTCTATTTCGGGAGCAGTAGGCGATAATGCGGGTGGTAACATTGCCCACTTAGGCGGCGCTTTCCTGGGATGGCTTTACATTAAGCAGCTGCAGCGCGGAACCGACCTGGGCCGGCCTTTGCATGCTGTTCTAAATTTCTTTACTGGTTTATTCACGCGCAGGCCAAAACTGAAAGTAACCCACCGCCAAACGGTTACAACAGCCAGCCGAGGCGCAACAATGAACTATGCTTCTAACAAACCAAGCCAGACCGAGATAGATCTTATACTTGACAAAATCTCCAGCTCAGGTTACGAAAGCTTATCCAAAGAAGAAAAACAGAAGCTGTTCCAGGCAAGCCAGAAGGAGTAGGGAACATTTGTTATTTTGAGCCATAGCAGGAATCTCAAGCAGGATCTTCAGAACTCCGAGCGTCAGAAGGTCTATGCCAATGCCGTTGCTTAGTAGCAAGACATTGGCAGGAGCCCGAGACCTGTCCCGAAAGCTTTCGGGAACGCTACGAGGCCTTTACTAAAACTGGAACTGATATAAAACAAAACGCCGCTTCTTTTCAGAAGCGGCGTTTTTAGTAATTACAAGTATAAAATTTATACTTAAGCTTTGGCTGCGTTAATGTTGTCAAGCGCGTCCATAACTTCTTTCACGTGTCCGCGAGAAGTCTCAAGCAATTGCTTCTCGTCTTCGTTCAGTTGCAGTTCGATGATCTTCTCGATACCGTTCTTGCCTAGTATAACTGGTACACCCAGGTATACGCCTTCGATGCCATACTCGCCTTCAAGCTTCACGCAAACCGGGAATACACGACGCTGGTCACGAACGATTGCCTCTACCATTTGAGCAGCTGCTGAACCTGGTGCATACCAGGCAGAAGTACCCATCAGTTTCACAAGCTCGCCACCACCATTCTTAGTGCGCTCAACTATAGCGTTCAACGTTTCTTCGTCGATAAGCTCCGTTACCGGGATACCGCCAACCGTAGTGTAACGCGGAAGCGGAACCATTGTGTCACCGTGGCCACCCATCAATACTGCCTGGATGTCTTTTGGAGATACGTTAAGTGCCTCAGCAAGGAAAGCTCTGTAGCGGGCAGTATCCAGGATACCAGCCATACCCATAACGCGAGTGCGTGGCAGCTTTGAAGTAATGTGAGCTGCGTAAGTCATAACATCAAGCGGGTTAGAAACCACAATGATGATGGCGTTTGGAGAGTGCTTTACGATATTCTCAGTTACCGACTGAACGATGCCCGCGTTAGTAGAGATAAGGTCATCGCGGGTCATGCCTGGTTTACGTGGCAAGCCAGACGTAATAACTACAACATCAGAGTTAGCGGTGCGTGTATAGTCGTTTGTTACGCCAACAGTGCGTGTATCGTACAGGTTGATAGGCGATTTCTGCCAGATATCAAGTGCCTTGCCTTCAGCAAAACCTTCTTTAATATCCACTAGCACTACTTCGTTCGCGATTTCGCGGTAAGCCAGTACATCGGCGCATGTTGCCCCAACGTTACCCGCTCCAACTACGGTTACTTTCATTGTCGGATATACTTTATGTTAGTTTGAAATTCGGTTAAGTCCTGTAAAATTAGAAAAATCTATTATTAAAGACAGACAATAGGCGTTAGATATTAGATATTAGACTATAAAATTTTATTGAATATCATAGCATGAAAAATTTTACCGGCTAAAATCTTATAGCTAGCATCTGTCAAGAGTTATTTCCAGCACTTGCTGCGTCTTGTCGCTTACCTTAAAACGGTTATCAAGGCGCTGGCCTACAACCCAGGCTATGGATTGGTCAGATACTAATACCAGTGTTTGGCTCTTAAGGTTTGCAGGAACTTTCTTGTCAATCAGCAGGTCGCTTATCTTTTTCTTGCCGTTCATGCCCAGCGGCACAAACCAGTCGCCTTCCTGCCAGGCACGCAGCTTCAACGGAAACCGCAGTTGTTCTGCATCCAGTGCGGCCACATTATGTTTGGTGTTTAGTTTATACTTGTCGGCATCAACATAGCGCAAAGTAAAGTGCATGTTGCCCATTTCAGCTTCAGTCTGGCCTTCGGCTATACTTATACTTCCAAAGTTGCCCAGGTTTTTTGGGGTAATTACAAGCTGCTCGCGGTCTTTAACAAGTATATGGCTCGGCGACTCGAACTGCTTACCTGATATTCCGTCCAGCGCATCCACCAATTCTAAAACCACACTATAACTGAAGTTAAATGGGCGCAGCAGCTCGTGCAGCACCACAGGCAAACCTGTTGCATTCTGCAGTGGCCTCAGCGATATGTAAAAAGCATTTTCAGCTTCTTTTATACTTTGCTCGCGCAGGTTTTCGATATAAGCGGCAACTATACTTTCGGCATGGCTCACCCGTTCGGCAGTGTGCTGCATGGTTTCTTCCAGGTTCGGGTTTATCTCTTTAAGTATAGGAATTACCTCGTGGCGTATTTTGTTGCGCTGGTACTTGGTGGTCTCGTTTGATACATCCTCGCGCCAAATGAGCTTGTTGCTTGTAACAAAATCAAAGATATCATCTTTGGTAACCGAAAGCATTGGCCGGATGATGTGACCGTTTTTAGCCGGAATGCCATGTAAACCTGCTATGCCTGTGCCTTTGGTAAGGTGCAGCAATATGGTCTCAGTGGTATCGTTGCTATGGTGGGCGGTGGCAATGTAATCGTAGCCTTCCTGCTGCCTTACCTGCTCAAACCAGGTATAGCGCAGGGTGCGGGCAGCCATTTGTATCGAAAGTTTTTCCTGCTCGGCAAATGCGCGGGTGTTAAAGTTTTCAGTAAAAAAGGGTACCTCATACTTCTTGGCGAGTTTTTTTACGAATAACTGGTCGGCTTCTGCGTCTTCGGCGCGCAAGCCAAAGTTACAATGCGCCAATGCAAACGTATACTTTAATTTATGCAGCACCTCGCACAGCACTACCGAATCTATGCCGCCGCTTACGGCAGCTAAAATCTTACTATCGGGTTGGCAAAGGTTGTGCGATTGGATAAAACCTAAAACTTTCTGTAGCATAAGGCAGCGGCTGGTAAATTTTTTATAATTTTGAAGTATAAATAGACGCTAGTATTTAGAAGTTAGCTATTAGAAGTGTTCAGCTTTACAAGGTCTGTCATTTCTGTAGGTCTAACATCTGAAATCTATTGTCTAACATCTAAAACGAATGAAGATCACAAAACTACTGTATTCTATTGTCTTTATGCTGCTTTCGCTGTCGGTTTTCGCACAGCAACAGGGCCAGCAACCCAAAAAAGATAAAGTAGAGCTGCAGGGTGCCGATAATCTGGAAGGTGGCATTTTTAACGGTCAGCGGATTACCAAGCTGATAGGGAACGTGGTGTTTAAGCAAAACGAAACGTTCCTGCACGCCGATTCAGTTTACAGATACAGCGATGGGCAGGTGTTGGAGGCATTTGGCAATGTGCGTGTTGCGCAAGGCGATTCTATCAGTATGTCGGGTAGCCGTGCTACATACGATGGCAACAAGCGCACTGCCCGTATGAGCGGCAACGTTGTGATGCGCGACCCGCGCATGACACTTACCACGCCCAGCCTAGATTACGACCTGAATACCCGCACAGCTACTTACACCGAAGGCGGTACTATTGTAGACCCTGAGAACAGACTCGAAAGCCGCCGCGGATCTTACGACACCAAAACCAACATGTATACTTTCCAGCAGAATGTAAAAGTGTTTTCTGCAGAGTATAACATTACAGCCCAGAACCTGAAGTATAATACACAAAGCAAGATTGTATACTTTCAGGGACCTACTTATATCAAAGGCCAGCAAGGCGACCTTTACGCGGAAGAAGGTAATTATAACACCATTACTAAAATCTCAAACTTTGGCCGCAACGCTTATATACTTACACCAGAGTACAGGTTAGGTGGCGATAAATTATACTATGATCAGGCCAGGGGGTATGGTTATGCTGAGAAAAACGTATCGTTGCGTTCGCTGAAAGATGATGTAACCATTCGTGGTAATGTAGGCCGCTACTGGCGCGACAGGGGAGTAGCCAAAGTGTACGGTAGCCCGGTTATGGAAACCATCATGGATAAAGATACTTTATACATGTCTGCCGATACGCTTATGTCGCAGGAGTCAAAGAATCCGAAGATGCCAAGTATGCTTTATGCTTACAACAAGGTGAAAATCTTTAAATCTGACCTGCAGGGTAAATGCGATTCGCTCAGTTACAACCGCACTGATTCTGTTATGTACATGAATGTAAAGCCGGTACTGTGGAGCGAAGAGAGCCAGATGGTGTCAGACACGATCCGTATTCATTTGCGCAACAAAACCATCGACAGGATGTTTATGTTCGGCAACGCCTTTATAACTTCTGAAGATACCCTGAAGAACTATAACCAGGTGAAGGGCCGAGACATGGTAGCCTTTTTTCAGAAAGGAAATATCCGGCGGGTAAATGTGAACGGGAATGGCGAGAGCTTATACTTTGCCCTGGAAGGAGACTCTACCTTAACAGGCATGAACAAGGCCATCTGCAGCGATATGGTTTTAAAGTTTGCAGAAAATAAACTCAAGTCTATCTCGTTTCTTGTAAATCCGGATGCAAGTTTTATTCCGCCGCATGAACTGAAAGAGCCAGACCGCAAACTGGAAGGCTTTAACTGGATGGCAGACCTGCGGCCGACCAAAAAAACAGTTTTCTCTAAACGTGCCCCGGCGGCTCCAAAGGCTAAAAAGCAAGCTGCGTCATCAACAAAAAAAGGAAAAGCAACTACAAAGCAAAAGAAAGCTGCCCGACCTAAAAAGTAACCAGTTATATTGCACGATATTTTTCATCTTTGTAAATCACACAGATATTCTATAATTTTGCCCGTTCATGAATAGAGGCTTTTTCCATACCGTTGTACTTTTAGGCTTGTTGCTGATGGCCACTGGCTGCAGTAACTTCCAGAAGCTGCTGAAAAGCAACGACGTAACTAAAAAATACCAGGCCGCCCTGCAGTATTACGAAAAAGAGGATTACTACCGCGCCAGCCAGTTGCTGGACCAGGTTATTCCTTTGCTAAGCGGAACCGAAGAGGCCGAGAAAGCCCAGTATTACCAGGCAATGACTCACTTTCAGCAAGGCGACTATATCCTGAGCGAAAATTATTTCAGGACTTTCTATACCACTTACCCAAGAAGTCCGCTGGCTGAAGAAGCTATGTTCCTGCAGGCAAAATCGCTGTACAACCAGTCGCCGGCGCACGAGCAGGACCAGACCAGCACCGCTACTTCGTTAGAGGCGTTGCAGGAATTTTTAGTACGCTACCCGGCAAGCGAACACGCCAAAGAGGTGAACGAGATGATCGATGGCCTGAATGTGAAGCTGGACAAAAAGGCATTTGAGAGTGCACGTTTATACTATCAGCTGCGTTATTACAAATCTGCGGTGGTGGCTTTTACAAACTTCCAGCGCGAGCACCCGGCATCGCCTTACAGCGAAGAAGTAGCATATCTGAAGCTGGATGCGCAGTATAAATTTGCAATGGAAAGTATACCCAGCAAGCAGGAGGAACGGTTTATGGAAGCAGCTGATTTTTACCAGGGCTTTATAGACCAGTATCCGGAAAGTAGTTATTTGCGTAATGCCGAGCAGATCTACGAGAACACGCTGTCTGAGCTGGAGAAAATAAAGAAAATTAATAAGGAAAATTCATAAAGGAGTATATATGGCATCAGTTCCATCATCAATTGTAACACGTAACATGGCCGATTTTGCTAAGCAAACTGGTAATGTTTACATGTCTGTTTCAGTTATTTCTAAAAGAGCAAACCAGATTGCCGTTAAGCTAAAAGAGGAGTTAAACTCTAAGCTGGCAGAATTTGCTACTACAGTAGATAACCTGGAAGAAGTATTTGAGAACCGCGAGCAGATCGAGATCTCTAAATATTATGAGCGTTTACCTAAGCCAACTAACCTTGCTATCGAGGAGTTTCTGGAAGGCGGAGTATACGTACGAGTGCCAGACGAAGAAACACAGGAAAATACGCTGTAATCCGGATGCTCCGGCACAAAAAGATTTTACTGGGAGTTTGCGGAAGTATAGCAGCTTATAAAGCAGCTATACTTGTTCGCCAACTCGTTAAAGCAGAAGCAGAAGTTCAGGTCATTTTGACTGCTTCTGCTTCTGACTTTATAACCCCTCTTACTTTAGCCACCCTATCTAAGCGGCCTGTACTCTCCAGTTTTGTGCAGGATGAGCGCGGTGTATGGGCAAACCATGTAGAGCTTGGCCTTTGGGCTGATGCCATGGTGGTGGCGCCGGCAAGTGCCAATTCTATAGCCAAATTTGCCAACGGCTTCTGCGATAACCTGCTCAGTGCTACCTACCTTTCTGCCCGATGCCCTGTTTTTGTAGCGCCGGCCATGGACCTGGATATGTATCAGCACCCATCGGTACAGGCTAATTTTGCGAAGCTACGCAGCTATGGCAATCAGATTATAGAAGCAGGGTACGGCGAGCTGGCAAGCGGGCTTATAGGGCAGGGGCGACTGGCAGAGCCGGAAGAGATAGTGCAAGTATTAGAGAATTATTTTGCTGGCAGTGGAAAAAACGTTTAGCGGCAAAACCGTGCTACTTACAGCCGGTCCAACCTACGAAGCCATCGATCCTGTTCGGTTTATAGGAAACCATTCTACTGGTAAAATGGGCTTTGCCCTTGCCGAGTGCTTTGCAGCGCGTGGTGCTAATGTTAAGTTAGTAGCGGGGCCAACAAACCTGAAGCCAACTCATACTTCTATTGCGGTTACACCCGTTACTTCCGCCGACGAAATGTATGCTGCTGTGCAAAAGCTGGCATCTGATGCTGATATCTGGGTATTTGCTGCAGCCGTGGCAGACTATAAACCCAAAGCAGCCAGCTTAAAAAAAATAAAGAAATCCGGCGACGAGCTGACGATTGAACTCGTAAAGAACGTTGATATAGCTGCAGCCCTTGGTAAGCTTAAAAAAGAGCACCAGTTTTCGGTAGGCTTTGCCCTCGAAACTGATAACGAAAACACCAATGCGCAGGAAAAGCTGAAAAAAAAGAACCTGGATATGATCGTTCTGAACTCGCTCAACGATCCGGGGGCCGGTTTTAAGCACGATACAAATAAGATCACTATTATAGAGCCTGAAACTACAACTGCATTTGAGCTTAAACAAAAGACTGAAGTAGCACAGGATATTGTAAACCTAATCTGGGAGCGTACGCATGCTTAAAAATATACTTGTTTTGCTGTTTATACTTGCCTTTGCTTTAGGTGCTAAAGCACAGGAGCTGCAATGCGATGTAGTAGTTAACAGCGAACAGGTACAGTATACCGACCGCCAGTTGTTTACCGATATGCAGAACCGCATTTTCGAGTTTATGAACAACCGCCGGTGGACAGACGAAGCATATCGGGTAGAGGAGCGCATTAAATGCCGCCTGCTCATCAGCCTCACCGAAATGCCCGAGATCGGAACTTTTAAAGCAAATGTGCAGGTAATTTCGGTTAGGCCTGCTTATGGCACCGGTTATGAAACCACTCTTTTCTCTTTTGTTGATAAAGACTGGACTTTCCAGTACAACGAAGCTCAGCCATTAGATTACGCCGAAAATAATTACAGATCCAACCTGTCATCTATGCTGGCCTTTTATGCCTACATGATCATAGGTATGGATAATGACAGTTTCGGTAAATTAGGTGGTGCGCCCGCTTTTGATAAGGCGCGCGCTATACTTAACCTGGCTGCCTCGCAAGGAGCAGTTTACCCGGGCTGGAAGCCTTTCGAAAGTAACCGCAACCGTTACTGGATGATCGATAACCTGCAGGACCCTCAGTTTTTGCCCTTGCGCGAAGGTATTTATACTTTCCACCGCCAGGGTCTGGACCTAATGGCCGAGAATCCGGAGAAAGCGCGGAAATCTGTTCTGGCAGTTTTGCAGGATATTCAGAAACTTTCTCAGCAAAAACCAGGCGCTGCCATTATCCGCTCTTTTTTCGAAGCTAAATCAGATGAGCTGGTGAACATGTTTAAAACGGCAGCCCCCGCCGATAAACAAGCAGCCTATACCGTACTAACCCAGGTTGACCCCACTAACAACTCGAAGTACGAGATTTTGCTAAAACGCTAAAATTTTTAGAATTTACTAAAAAGGGTGTAAATTCACGGAGCAGAAAAAGCTGCCGTGATTTAACGCATACCTATGGGCAAACGCCAGTACAGGATCTTCAGAAAAGATATTCCTCAGCATATTTCAGAGATTTTGCAACAAACTAATGTGCAGGTGGTGTTGCGTACTAAAGTGGTGGTGCAAGGTACGATCTTGTCGCTTACTACTGAAAAGCTGGAACTGCTTGACGGGCGCAGAAACAAACATGAACTGCCTGTAAACCAGATTGAAGAAATTATTTACGATAAAGAAGCCGCGTACTAACAGCGTATATTTTATACTTTATTAGTAACAACGCTTATACTTAACAGATAAAAGAAAGCAAACTCCGGCATAGGCAAAAAGCTGTAACTTGTGTCTATCGTCTAGTATCTTATATATGCTGATTGATCTTAAAATAAAAAATTACGCCCTGATAGAGAAGCTGGAGATGAACCCATCGCCGGTACTTAATATTATTACAGGCGAAACCGGAGCCGGTAAATCTATTATGCTGGGTGCTATCGGTCTGTTGCTGGGAAACCGTGCTGATTCCAAGCTTTTGTTTAAGCAGGAAGAAAAATGCGTAATCGAAGGCGTTTTTGATATTTCTTCTTACAACCTGCAGGAAGTATTTGCCGCCGAGGACCTTGATTTTGATAACCAGTGTATTCTGCGCCGCGAAATAAGCCCAAGCGGAAAATCGCGCGCTTTTGTGAACGACACACCCGTAACGCTGGACGTGCTGCGCAAGATCGGGGATAACCTGATGGACATTCATTCGCAGCACGATACGCTGCAACTCGGCGATACCAGCTTCCAGCTGAACATTCTGGATGTGTATGCAGGCAATACCTCACTTGATATTTACGCAGGCAATACCTCTTATCTGAAAGCTTACAATGATGTTTTCCGGCAGTATAAAAAGCTGGAGTCAGAATATAAACGCCTGGAAGACCAACTGGCACAATCTCAGAAAGAGCTTGATTACCATACTTTCCTGTTAAACGAGTTATCGGATGCCAACCTGCAGGCCGAAGAACAGGAATCGCTGGAAATTGAGTTAAAGCAACTGGAGAATGCCGAGGATATTAAGCTAAAGCTGACACAGGCAGTACAGTCTTTGTCGGAATCGGAATTTAATATTACAGCGGCTTTAAAAGATACAGCTTACATTATCGGGCAGCTGGCGCAATTCTCGCCAAAGTATGAAGAGCTGCGCACCCGCACTGAGAGCTGCATGATCGAACTGGCAGATATTTCCGGTGAGCTGGAAGATGCTGACCGCAACACAGAAGCCGATCCGCAACGCACTGTAGAGGTACAAGAGCGCCTTAACCTGATTTATACTTTGCAGCGCAAGCACCAGGTACAAAGTATAGCCGAATTACTAACCATACAGGCTGACCTGGAAGAAAAAGTAGGTAGTGTACTTAACCTTGATGCGGCCATTGCGCAGACCCAAAAAGCAATGGAAGTGGCAGGAAAGGAGGTGCTGGAACATGCAAAAGTTCTGTCGGAGCGTCGTAAATCGGTATTTCCTCACTTTGAGCAGGAGCTATATAGTTTGCTGGCTGAACTTGGCATGCCTAATGCACGCATCGTTATCCAGCATAACACCACATCACCAACAGCAACTGGCACCGACGAGATAAGCATACTTTTTAGTGCCAACAAAGGAGCACAGCCTCAAAGCCTTGTAAAAGCCGCATCGGGTGGTGAATTCTCGCGTTTGATGTTGAGCGTAAAGTATATGCTGGCCGATAAAACTGCCCTGCCTACCATCGTTTTTGATGAGATTGATACAGGTATTTCCGGTGAAGTGGCCGTGAAGGTGGGTAAAATGATGCAGCAAATGGCGCAGAAGCACCAGATCATTGCTATTTCACACTTGCCACAAATTGCAGCTCAGGGCAATGCACATTATTTCGTTTACAAAGAGGATAGGGAAGACCGCACCATCAGCCGTGTAAAACGACTAAACGATGAGGAACGCGTAAACGAGATAGCACATATGATCGCGGGCGCAAATCCAAGTGCAAATGCCTATCAAAGTGCAAAAGAGTTGCTTTCACTGTAATAAGATATTGCTATATTGCCGCCTCATTTCGGCTAACTAAGGTTTAGCGAGCAGAAATATTGAAAAGGAACAAAAAATAACTTGATAAAGACATGTCTTACAATCTTTTAAAAGGAAAAAGAGGAATCATATTCGGTGCTTTGGACGAGAAGTCAATCGCCTGGAAGGTAGCAATGCGTGCTAAGGAAGAAGGAGCAGAGTTTGTGTTAACAAATGCGCCACTTGCTATGCGTATGGGCGAGATAAATAAACTGGCTGAACACTGCAACGCGCAGATCATTCCGGCTGATGCAACTTCGGTAGAAGACCTGGAAAACCTTTTCACAAAGGCACAGGAAATCCTGGGTGGCAAGATCGACTTCGTACTGCATTCTATTGGTATGAGCCCGAACATCCGTAAAGGCAAGTCTTACGGTGACCTGAACTATGAGTGGTTCCTGAAAACACTTGATATTTCTGCGTTGTCTTTCCATAAAGTTATGCACGTAGCTGAGAAGCAGGATGCCATGAGCGAGTGGGGTTCTATAGTTGCCTTGTCATACATCGCTGCGCAACGCGTATTCCCTGATTATACAGACATGTCGCAGGCGAAAGCGGTGCTGGAGTCTATTGCCCGTAACTATGGCTACCGTTTAGGTCGCAGCAAAAAAGTACGTGTAAACACTGTATCTCAGTCGCCAACAAAAACTACAGCCGGTACAGGTGTAGGTGGTTTTGATGCCTTCTTTGATTATGCTGATAAAATGTCTCCACTTGGCAACGCCCCAGCTGAAGCCTGCGCTGACTACTGCATTACGCTGTTCTCTGACCTGACCCGTTACGTAACCATGCAGAACCTGATGCACGATGGTGGTTTCTCTACTATGGGAATCTCTGAGGATATCGTGGAGTTGATTTCTAAGTAATTTGAAGATGTGAAGAGCTAAAAAGGGTCTTTACATTTTGAAGTATAAAAAAACGCCACTGCTAAACTATAGCAGTGGCGTTTTTTATGTTGTAATCTCTACATTTTCAGATCTATACTTATTCTTCCTCGCGGTGAACAGTATTAATGTCGAAAGCAGGTACGCACACTGACCAGTATTCAGTTTCTTCGTCGTATGGGTTGGCATAACGCACGCGGGCCCCGGCTTTTATAAGTATAGTTTCGCCGGCATTTACCTCTATCTCCTCGCCATCTATTTCAATAAGTTTGCGGCCACGCAATACTATAGTTACCTCATCAAATTCAGGGTTCTGGTGCGGCTCGCTCCAGTGTGGCGGCGCAATCATGTGTGCTACACTAAACCCGGAAGTACGGGTAGAGGCATGGCCAAAATGCTCTTCAATTAATTTACCATCAGTGGTAGGCACCCGGAATGGCTTGGTTTGCTTTACGTATCTTTTTTGGCTCATTATATCAGTATTAAAGTATAAGTTATTTGCCTGCTTCAGCACAGGCGCCTTTTGTGTAAGAGGTAACGCCGGCACGACGGGCTTCGCATGCATTTCCGTACGTTTTGCCATCGCAGCCGCATACAGGATCGTACTGCATAGTGCACATCAGGTCGGGGTTAATTTTGCTTTGGTCTATACAGTTGGCAACCTTGGCATTTTTACACGAAAACATACCGGCCAACAGCAGGGCAGGTATAAGCAGGAACATTTTTTTCATAGGTTTATATAAGTATTGTAAACTAAAGCGTGCACACTCCTGAAACGGGTAAACCATATGGAGCGATTAATTGGTAGAATAATTACAAAACTAACTTACCTGGGCCTTAACCGTATGTTAGTTGGTGCGTAAAATTAAAGATTAAAGTATAGAGTTTATACTTTATTAGTGCACGAGCTCAAAACCAAAATTATGAAAAAGACTAAAAATAACAGACAGAAAGTAGCTGCAAGCGTGAGTAACGACAACGGAAAGATCTTACTTGCTACACTTACCGGAATAGGCGCAGGCATAATGGCAGGTGTGCTGCTGGCACCTGATAATGGCCGTGGTACCCGCGATGCAGTAAAAAGATCGCTTACCAAAGTAGGCGATGACCTGCAAAGTACTGTAAAAGGCTGGATGGATAAACTGGAAAACCGTAACGTAACCGGCGCAGGCAGCAGCCTGGTAATGCGTGGCTCATGGGACGATGTGAAAGGCCAGCTGAAGAAAAACTACGCAGACCTGACAGATGATGACCTGTTGTATGTAGAAGGCCAGGAAGATGAATTACTGGGCCGCCTGCAACGCAAATTAGGCCAGACAAAAGATGATATCATGCGAATGATCTCTAACTTTTAAAGTATAATTTTTTTAAAACGAAAAGCTCAGAAAGACTACATTCTGAGCTTTTTTTAGTTCTAAAAATATACTATAATAGTATTCCGGTTTATAGATATAACTTAATGCAATGGTTAACCGTTATTAAACCAGAATTTACCTAAAGAGAAAAAAACTATAATCAATTTAATCATTATACTACTATGAAAGACAATAGCGGAAAAGTAATATTAGCTCTTCTGGCTGGCGCAAGCGCTGGTGTTATTGCAGGTTTATTAATGGCTCCGGATAACGGTGAAACAACCAGAAAAGGTATTTCTAAGTGGGCTGGCAAATTAAGCAAAGACCTTGAGAAAAACCTGAATGCTGGTTTGGAAGAACTGAAAAACATGAGCGGCAACCTGGGTAAAATGACAGGCGGTGGCGAAACTGGTGCTTCTAATACTGGAAGCTCTGCAAGCGGACGTACTACTGGCGGAACTACAGGTTCTGGCTCAGGCTCAACTTCTGGTAACGGCAATGCTACCGGCGGAAACGCTTAATTATTTTAAAGTATAAAAGGCGTTTATGTAATTGCCTTTTGGAAGGCAGTCGGTGAAATGGCTTAGATATAAACTATCTGCAAGCTAAAGCAGCTGCAAATTGCATAACTCAAAAGAAAAGGTTCAGCCGGTGTACGGCTGAACCTTTTTTGTTTCACCTGCAATGCATTGTCTTAACTTTAACGATAGGCGAACGTTTATACTTCATACATTCAGTTCATTAATTATTTACGAAAGGAGTTTTACCATGGAGACAAACACAGGACAGGGTTATAGAAAAGAAAGTGGATCTACTTACTCATCTGTAGGGCAGGTTACACAAGGCAGGAAGGCTGTTGGGGATAGCGGTGCGGGCAAAGTAGCCATTGGTTTACTGGCTGGTGCCGGGGTTGGCGTACTCGCCGGTATTTTGTTGGCTCCTGATAAGGGCCGTATTACCCGCCGCAGAGTAGCCGATTCTGCTGCCTGGGTTGGCCGTGGTATAACCGATGTGGTTACCTCAGGTAAAGAGAAAGTAGGCTCCTGGACTGGCATAAATAAATCAGGAAGGTCTGAAGAAGGTACGTACAAAAACCGTCCTAATGCTGCTGATAAAAGTATGATGGCCGACATGGACGATGACGAACAACAGTGGTAGCAAGCAGGTATATACTGAAAGAAATAAAAAAATCCCCTGCTATAGTTTAGCAGGGGATTTTTGTTTTATAGTCAAACTATAGTTATTCGTCTTTTTTCTCAGGCTTCATCTGCGGGAAGAACAGCACATCCTGGATTGAGTTTGAGTTAGTCATGATCATCGTTAAACGATCTATACCTACACCCAGACCTGCGGTTGGCGGCATACCATACTCCAGTGCACGCAGGAAGTCTTCATCGAGCGCCATGGCTTCCACGTCGCCACGTTTTGCCAGTTCCAGCTGCTCCTCAAAGCGGGCACGCTGATCTACCGGGTCGTTCAGCTCTGAGAAGGCGTTACAGATTTCTTTACCGTTACAGATTGCCTCGAAACGCTCTACTAAACCTGGCTTGCTGCGGTGCTTCTTAGCCAGCGGGCTCATCTCTACAGGGTAATCAGTAATGAAGGTCGGCTGTATTAAGTATGGCTCAGCTGTTTCACCGAATATTTCATCGATGATCTTGGCTTTACCCATGGTTGGGTCTACGTGGATGCCCAGTTGCTGAGCTGCCTGGCGCAATTCCGGCTCTTCCATGTTCGAGATATCGATCTTAGTGAAGTGCTCGATGGCTTCGTACATCGTGTAGCGCTTCCATGGGCGGGCAAAGTTTATAAGGTTTTCACCTACTTGTACTTCGGTTTTACCATGTAGGGCAAGGGCAACTTTCTCTACCATTTCCTCTACCAGCTCCATCATCCAGTTGTAGTCCTTGTAGGTAACGTAAAGCTCCATTACCGTAAACTCCGGGTTATGGAAACGGCTCATACCTTCGTTACGGAAGTCTTTGGCAAACTCGTATACGCCATCAAAACCACCAACTATAAGGCGCTTTAAGTATAGCTCGTTGGCAATGCGCAGGTACAGCGTCATGTCCAGGGTGTTGTGGTGCGTTTTAAACGGACGGGCCGCCGCGCCACCATGTATAGGCTGCAGAATTGGTGTTTCTACTTCCAAGTAACCTTTGTCGCCTAAGAAATTACGCATCGTACTAACCAGCTGCGAACGTTTCTTAAAAGTATCGCGCACGTGCGGGTTCACAATAAGGTCTACATAACGCTGGCGGTAACGCAACTCCGGGTCGCTGAAGGCATCGTACACATGTTCTACACCGTTCTCATCAACCTCACGCTTCACTATTGGCAGCGGCTTCAAAGATTTTGTAAGTACTTTAAGTTCTGTAACATGCACAGATATCTCACCTACCTGCGTTACGAAGGCATAGCCTTTGATACCGATAAAGTCACCAATGTCCAGCATTTTCTTGAACACGGTGTTGTACATCTCTTTGTCTTCGCCTGGCGCAATATCATCTCTGGATACATAGATCTGTATACGGCCGGTGCTGTCCATCAGCTCCGCAAAAGAAGCTTTACCCATAATGCGGCGGCTCATTAAACGGCCAGCCAGCGTTACTTCCTGGTAGTTGTTCTTCTCCTTATCAAAATTCTCCTTTATCTCTTTGGCTGTTGCCGTAACTTCAAATGTCTCAGATGGATATGGGTTAATGCCCATTTTCTCCAGTTCTTCACGCTCGTGTCTACGGCGTAGTTCCTGTTCGCTCAGTTGCATGCGATTATATACTAAAAGTGATGTCTCAAAATCAAGCTGCAAAATTGCTAAATTATCATCAGCTTTTAAAGGGTTAATTATTGATTGTTTGCGGTATGTGGGCTAACAGGAGGTTGATTCAGGAATTAGCGATAGTTTTTGCTGAAAGGGGTTTTAAGCTAGCACCGGTTGGATGCCGGTGTAAGAAGCTAAAAAGCCGCAGCTATTTTAGTTTAGCTACGGCTTTTCTCTAAGATGTTGACTTAGTTAAGCTTCTACTCGTTTTATTAGCTTCTCCAGAATATTCTGAGCAGCTACCGAAATGATAGTGCCCGGACCAAACACACCTGCAGCGCCGGCTTTAAACAGGAAATCGTAATCCTGGGCCGGGATAACACCACCAACTATAACCATAATATCATCACGGTCTAGCTTGTGGAGCTCTTCTATCAACTGAGGAACCAAAGTCTTATGCCCGGCAGCCAGCGACGAAACACCTACCACGTGCACGTCATTTTCAGCGGCTTGCATAGCTACTTCGGCAGGCGTCTGGAACAATGGTCCTATGTCCACGTCAAAACCGAGGTCGGCGAAAGAGGTGGCAATTACTTTGGAGCCGCGGTCGTGGCCGTCCTGGCCCATTTTGGCAACCATAATGCGTGGTCGGCGGCCTTCCAGTTCTTCAAACTGATCAGCTAATTGCTTCGCACGCTCAAAATTTTCGTCGTCGGTTATTTCTGCTGAGTACACTCCTGATATAGCTCTGATTACTGCTTTATGTCTGCCGTATACTTTCTCCAGTGCATCGGAAATCTCACCTAAAGTAGCACGATGGCGTGCTGCTTCTACAGCCAGGTCCAGTAAATTACCTTCGCCAGATTGTGCTGCATTTGTTAATGCTTCCAAAGCTTTGGTAACGGCATTCTGGTCACGAGTTTCTTTTACACTGGCTAAGCGGCGCAACTGCGATTCACGCACAGCTGTGTTGTCGATATCCAGGATCTCGATTTCCTGTTCCTGCTCTGGTTTATACTTGTTTACGCCAACTATAATGTCTTTGCCAGCATCTATTCGGGCTTGTTTGCGGGCAGCGGCTTCTTCAATGCGCATTTTAGGCAGGCCAGTTTCGATAGCCTTCGCCATACCACCCAGTTCTTCCACTTCTTCTATCAGTGCCCAGGCTTTATGTGCCAGCTCGTGCGTCAGCGCCTCCACGTAATATGAGCCACCCCATGGGTCAACTACTTTGGTGATGTTGGTTTCCTGCTGGATGTAGATCTGCGTGTTACGTGCAATACGTGCCGAGAAGTCAGTTGGCAAGGCAATGGCTTCGTCCAAGGCGTTGGTGTGCAAACTTTGCGTACCACCAAGTGCAGCAGCCAGGGCTTCTACGCAGGTACGGGTTACGTTATTGAATGGGTCCTGCTCGGTTAAGCTCCAGCCTGAGGTCTGGCAGTGTGTTCTTAAAGCTAAAGATTTCGGGTTTTTCGGGTTGAATTGCTTCAGGAGTTTGGCCCACAACATACGCGCGGCACGCATCTTGGCGATCTCCATGAAGTGGTTCATGCCAATAGCCCAGAAGAAGGAAAGACGTGGCGCGAAATCATCGATGTCCATGCCTGCCTGCAAACCGGTGCGCACATACTCCAGGCCATCAGCCAGGGTATAAGCCAGCTCAATATCGGCGGTGGCTCCAGCCTCCTGCATGTGATAACCAGAGATAGAAATCGAGTTAAAGCGCGGCATCTTCTTGGAAGTATAAGCGAAGATGTCGGCGATGATCTTCATACTTGGCTCAGGCGGATAGATGTAGGTGTTACGCACCATAAACTCCTTCAGGATGTCGTTCTGAATGGTGCCACTTAGTTGCTCCGGTTTTACGCCTTGCTCTTCAGCAGCCACAATATAAAACGCCATAATCGGCAATACGGCACCGTTCATCGTCATGGAAACTGACATCTCGTTCAGCGGAATCTGATCGAAAAGGATTTTCATGTCTTCTACAGAATCAATAGCAACACCGGCTTTACCCACATCGCCAACTACGCGTGGGTGGTCGGAGTCGTAACCACGATGGGTAGCCAAATCAAACGCTACTGATAGGCCTTTTTGACCGCCAGCCAGGTTGCGACGATAAAATGCGTTACTTTCCTCAGCAGTAGAGAAACCGGCATACTGGCGGATGGTCCAGGGCTTTTGCACATACATGGTGCTGTATGGCCCACGTAAGTATGGCGGCAAGCCGGCAGCAAAATCCAGGTGCTCAAAGTGCGCGGCATCTTCCGAAGTATAAAAGCTCTTCACTTTTATCTGCTCCGGCGTTTTCCAGGTCTTCGGCTGCAGCGGGTCTTTCGGCCCGTGTTCAGCTGAGGCTACCTTGTTTATATCTATTTTAGAAAAGTCAGGCTTCATATTCTAATTTTGATTTACTGAATGATCGAATAACTGAGTTGTTGCTTCGCATTCTGTTATTCAATTATTCAAAATTCAGTTATTGTTTAACTGGCGTGCTCCGAGGTTACAACCCAACGGTTGCCAATCTTTTTCCAGACCTGCGACGATACACCACCCATCAGGCGTTTGCCATCCAGCTCTATTTTCCATTTAAAAACAAAGTATACGGCCTTATCAGATACCTGCTCTATGTGAAGTGGCTCGTAAGTATAAACGCCCATTTGGCTGCGGTCAGTAAAGTCCTGCAGAAACATGTCGTATACTTGCTGATACCCTTTTTCGGTACCGTTCTTACTTATCCAGAGCATCTCCGGAGAGTTCCAGTAAAAGGCCATGGCTGTTTCCAGGTCGCCTTTGTTCCAGGCATCAATCTGTCCTTCAAGCGCTTTTTTTACCTCCTGAACGGCATCGCCTTTAGGCATAGTAAACGACGAAAGTATAGTTGCAGCAGCCATAAGCATCAGGGTGAAGTATAGTTTACGCATTATGATGATTACCATTCTGCTCCAGGCGCCGCTGAATCAGCTCCAGTATGGCAGTAGTATCGCAATCTTCAAAAAGGAATTCATCGAAACCGTGGTTTATCAGTTCTTCCTTCATGTTTTGCGGATCATTTGCCAGAATAATAGTTGGTTTTGCCTGGTGTGATTTAAGTTTAGGTCCGAACTCGCGGGCATAAGCAGTCTCGTAAGTAGATACCACCACCACTTCTGCAGCAGCATGTAATAACCTTTCAGATGCTGCTTCAACATTTTCATACTTTTGTATTTCTGTGTCGAAACCGGCGCAGGTAAAAAACTCCTGTGCAAACGAAGCGTTTATGTGTCGTTTCAATGCATCGCCGATAACGGCAACAATAGCTTTTGGCCGGCGCTTGCGCTTCCGCAAATGCAGCTCGGTTGCCATGCGCATTACCTCTGTTGGGTAGGCTGCACGGGTTGTGTCAAAATCGGCGTGCTGAATAAGCTCTTCCGGGTCAAAATCGATTTTCTCTTTTGGATTCGGGTATTTGTTAGTACCCACCAATACTTGCCGGCCTGCCGCAATGGCTTTAAATTTCCGGCGACTTACATCTGTGATGGTGCCAAGTATAAAACCTTGCTGGTAAGCTTGTTCAAAGCCACCCATTGCTTCAACTTCACGGAACAAATCCCATGCTTTGGCTGCCAGTTGGTCTGTTAATGACTCCAGGTAATAAGAGCCGGCTGCCGGGTCAATGGCTTTATCTAAATATGCTTCTTCTTTAAGTATGATGGAAACGTTGCGGGCAATGCGCTCCGAGAATTCATCAGATGGTTTAAAGGTGCTGTCGAAAGGCAGAACAGCAAGCGAATCGCAACCGGCAATTACCGCCGACATAGCCTCGGTAGTGGCACGCAGCATATTCACGTAAGGGTCGAGGGTAGTCTGGTACCAGCTGGACGTGGAAACATGAATACGCAGCTGGGCTGCCAGAGCCGGTTCGGCCTTATAAGCTTCCAGTATGTTGGCCCACAGCAAGCGGATAACGCGCAGTTTTACTACTTCGAAAAAGTAATTGGTGCCCGCTGCCAGGTGCAGTTGCATGTTGCGCAGCACCGACTCCAGCGTTTCGCCGGCATCGGTCAGTTTATCTACGTAAGCTACTGCCGCATTTAAAGTATAGGCAATTTCCTGTACTGCCGAAGCGCCAATGCTGCTGAAACTGGTGCCGTTTACTGTTATGCCATACAGCTCCGGGCTGTCTTTGGTAAGATCCAGTATACTGGCAAGTTCGTCCTGTGCTGCCTTCTCAAAATGGCCTGAATCTGACAAAGAATCGGTGTTTACAAAGCCTTTCAGGTTGCGGTGCGATATGTTGTGCGCATGTAATTGTTCATACAGGCGCTTTACAAAATCAGCAGGAGTTTGCTTTAAAGTATAGCTAATGGTGTGCTTTGTAAGGTCGATGCTGGCGCAGAGGTTTGCTATATCAAACTGTGCCGCATTTTTTAAAATGAAGTGAATACCATCGGCACCGCGTGTAAGTGCATCAGCTGCTTTGGTTATACTTTCTTTGCCATCTCCTTCTGCTATTATCTGCTGTACGTTCAACCATTTATTGCTGCCGGTGTTGCGGCCGCGCATAAACGGGTAATTGCCAGGCTTCTGCTGCACAAACGGCAGATTCTCACTATCGACTCTGGTAAAGTATGGCTTAATGTCAATGTCTTCGTAGGTGTGCCAGGTCAGGCTTTCGAGTGGTGTGTCGCGCAGGTCTTTGCGTGTTCTCTCTTCCCAATCGGCGGCCGTGGCAGGGCTAAACTCCGGGAATAATTTACCCGGTGTGTGCTGCTCGTCAGTCTTCATGCTTCTGGTGTTATTTCCTGTAAATATAGTTGTTTATACTTTACGAGTATTATACCGGAAGTATAGTTGATGTTTTAGCTTTCTTTGCGGATGTTGGCAAACCATACCTGGTACACCCAGAAACCTAACAACAGCCAAAGTATAACGATGATCGCTGCCACGATATAATTTGGTTTACGCTCGAGTAGCTGCTGTTTTGCTTTGTTGCGATATTCGTGCAGTACTTCGGGAGGTATCAGTTTGATCCAAAGCCAGATCCCAAGCGGGAGTAGTATCAAGTCGTCGAGGTAACCCAGTACAGGTATAAAATCAGGAATCAGGTCGATAGGGCTGAAAGCATATGCTACAGTAATTACAAGAACTGCTTTGGCCATAAATGGAATGCGCGGGTCGCGCCGGGCCAGGTATAAAGTATAGATATCTTCCTTCAGTTTTTTAGTTTTCTCTTTCCATTTTTGCAGCATGATGCTTTTTACGTGATGAAGGTTTATTGGATTGATTTACAAGGGTTATCTTAATGATAGGGGAGAGCCGGTATAGTTTTATAGTTGAAGTTTATACTTGCTTGGACCAAGTTATATTTCCATAGTTACCTATTATCCTGAGAGCTTTAGTTGCCTATCGTTTCAATTTATACTTTGGCTCGTCCTTTGGTATCGCGCTGCTTTCGCTCCTGCCTCCGCTGCGCTACGGCTGCCTTTTCAGGCACCGGATCTCACAAGGCACTCAACCCAAGGACTGGGATCAGATTTGATAGTTAGCTGCTATGCAATAGGAACCAATCTGTAGGGGCAGGTCGCGACCTGTCCGTGCTATACCTGCAACTATAGCACTTATACTTCAAGTATAGCCAAAGCCCTTCTCCTTGAGGAGAGGGCTAAGGTGAGATGAAAACTGCAACTATAAAGTAACGACTTCAACCAGGTGCATCAAATGACGTTTTTTTGTTTGAGCGTTCAGCGAGTTCAAAAGCGTCTTGATTCTTTTGCTTACTTTTCTCATCAAGGAGAAAAGTGAGGCCTAGCCGGCGAGGCGAAAAGCTAGTTCAAAGCAACATAATAAATTTTATTAGAAGCATTTAGTAAAGGACTGTTAAGCTCCCCGCCTTGGACTAGTGAGAACGCAAGTTCGAAACTAGCGGGCGTAGCTCTGAGGGGTTGGGGGTGGTTGGATACCTACAACTATTAGCAAGACGCTCGTAGGAGCTGCGCACGCTGCGAGGTCTGAGAATTCCTGGTTTAAAGGAAGAAACCAGGGTGAGGTAAATGCTAAAATCATCGCATTTCTATACTTAATTCTTTAGAAAAATTGCTAGATTTAGAGATAACAACAACACCAAAAACTGAACTACATGAACAAGTATACTTTACTGCATAAAGCACTGCCGGTTTGCCTGGGCTTAGGCTTGCTAACCACTGCTCCTGCACTTGCCCAAAACATCAAATTACTTACGCAAGCCAACGAAATGGCCGATAAACTGGAGCCAAAAGTAATAGAGTGGCGACGGGATTTTCATCAGTACCCCGAGCTTGGAAATAAAGAGGTTAAAACGGCTGAAAAAATTGCAAAGCACCTGAAATCGCTGGGCATAGAAGTACAAACCGGCGTGGCAAAAACGGGCGTGGTAGGCATACTGAAAGGCGGAAAGCCCGGGCCTGTTGTAGCGCTGCGTGCCGATATTGACGGCTTGCCGGTTACGGAACGTGCCAAGCTACCTTTTGCCTCTAAAGAACGCAGTACTTATAACGGGCAGGAAGTGGGCGTAATGCATGCCTGTGGCCACGATACACATATTGCCATGCTGATGGGTGCCGCCGAAGTGCTGGCCGGTATGAAGAAAGATTTAAAAGGAACTGTGAAGTTTATTTTTCAGCCTGCCGAAGAAGGATCGCCGGTAGGGGAGGAAGGCGGAGCTTACCTGATGGTAAAAGAAGGCGTGCTGGATAAAGGGCCAAAACCAGAAGTGATTTTCGGTTTGCACATTAATTCGCAAACTGAAGTAGGGCAAATAAAGTACAGGCCGGGCGGTACTATGGCTAGTGCAGATATCTTCAGAGTAAAAGTAAAAGGCAAGCAGGTACATGGCGCGTACCCATGGGGTGGCGTAGACCCGATCGTGGTTTCTGCCCAGATCATCAATGGACTACAAACAATCATCAGCCGCCAGACAGAACTTGCCGAAGATGCTGCTGTTATTACCGTAGGAAGTATACATGGTGGCGTACGTAACAATATCATACCTGAAGAAGTGCTGATGGAAGGAACCATACGAGCCCTGAATGTGGACATGCAGAAAAAAATCCATGAAAAGATAAAACTCACGGCTACCAAAATAGCTGAAAGTGCCGGCGCCACTGCCGAGGTAAGCATCATTCCTCAGACTCCGGTTACCTTCAACGATCCGAAACTGACCGAGAAAATGTTGCCAACTCTGCAGGCCGTAGCCGGGCGCGAAAATGTGTTGCATACCAAAGCTGTAACGGGTGCCGAAGACTTTGCTTTCTACCAGGAAAAGATACCGGGCTTGTTTGTTTTTGTTGGAGGCATGGCCAAAGGCAAGAAGCCCGAAGAAGTAGCTCCGCACCACACGCCGGATTTTGTTATAGACGAAAGCGGCATGAAGCTAGGTGTTAAAACGCTTACCAGCCTGACCTTGAATTATATGGAAGGTAAAAAATAAGTGGTTTATACTTCAAAGCTAAAAGGGCAGGTACATTATTTTGTACCTGCCCTTTTAGCTTTGTTTTTATACTTTACTGAAGTATGATCTTTCCTGATTTAGCTTTACTTCCCTTGCCGATGATCCGATAAGTATAAAGGCCGGGAGCCAGGCTGGCATGTCTTCTGACTTTATTCTTGCCCTGCTCAAGCTGAACACGATGCACGGTTTTGCCCTCAGAAGTATAAAGTATAAGTATAGACGGCACGTTCAGAGCTTCCACTACAAATTCCTGCCCTCGCACCGGGTTCGGGTATAGTTGCGGAGGTGCATTCTCTGGCAAATCTCCTGATGAAGTGGGAGAAGGTTGTATTATCTTCGGCTCGCCGATGGAAAGGCTGACAAAATCCCAACTATAATCTAATTGATGTTCAGCGTACTCGTTATTCACTGCAGCTCCGCCTCTTAATCCTAAAGTATAAAGGTAGTTAGGAAGCATAGCTGCATTGGGGGTAAGGGTTACTGTTACTGCAAAACCGCCGGCCGAATCTCGTGTTGCCATGGAGGGTGTAAGCAAGTCAAGTGTATCCAGGTCGCTGAATTGCTTAACTTTTATTGGTTTAGTGCTGTTAGGTGCTTTTTGTACATAAAACTCCAGTTTAAGTTTCTGGTCGGGTGTTGCTAAAACAGATCCATCCTGGTTATAGCGCAATCGATTTTCGTTTACAAGGCTTACTTTTGGATGTTGTTGTCTATCCTTTACAAATAGGTTCATGTCTACTATAGTATAACCCATCAATTTTTCATCCTTATTATACTCTGTTATTTTAATTGAAAGCGCATATTCGCCTTTGGTAGTAGGGTTTTGCCATGTAAGTTCTCCTGCATTATTTATAGTTAACCCTTCCGGAACGAAATAACCCGGAAGATTCTGCGGAGAAGCATCCTTCCAGTACTGACTTGGCACTAACTCATAAGTGAGCCTGTCGCCATCGGCGTCATAGGTAATCATGTTCATTTTAAAAGGTTCTCCGGTAAATGCTTCGAGCGGAGCGGGTACTATGGTTTTAACACTGTTGATGTTCGGGTTTGTAAGGCGCGCTTGTATTCTTGTTTGTATAAATTGTGTCAACTGATCTGAGGTGTCCATGGTGTTTATTATATTGGGGTTCCTATTGATTCCAATCCAATAAACGAGATAATCTCCCGGCTGCTGGTAGGTAAACTGCCACTCAAAAACCTCTATACTGTTATAGTTCAAGTATCGGATTACTTTTGTCCTTGGTACAATGACCTCATTAAAGTTGCCCATGTTAATTTTTACAACTGGATCATCAGCTGTAGATAAATCATTGTTAAAGAGGGTAAAAGTGAAATTATAAGTCAGTGGATTCTTTGGGTCTACGGTATAGCTAATGTAACCGCCGTTGTAATGGGTGGCATTGCTCAGAAGAGGCAGGAACAGCAGTAACCCCAGTACAGGTAGTAAAAGTTTTATTTTCATAGTATGGCAGGTTTTATAGTGAATATACTATAAAACGTTTTTATATGTAAATAAAATATAAGAAATGTTACAAAATTTTGCTCGAACAGAGTGGATTTTCCAAGGCAAGAACTTACTGCATTTGGTTGCTGTTGATGAGGCTGGTAAATTAGAGTCGGAATTACGCAATTACATGAACCGCAACTTAATTAAAAGTATAAGCGCCCTTGCACTGGCGCTAAACCTGGTGGCCTGCCAGCAGCGCGTCTGGCAACCCGAGGCTGCTATTACGCAAACAGATGTTCCTGTCGATAAAACCCTTTCGGCCGATCAGAAAACCGAGACCTTTATAGTGCCTTACCGCAAAGAGGTAACTACCAAAATGTCGGAGGTGGTTGGCAATGCACCGGTAGAGCTTGGAAAAGGAGATTACCAATCGCCGCTAGGTAATTTTGTAGTAGACCTGCAGCGCTCGCAAAGCCTTCCGCTTTATGGCAAACCCATTGACCTGTCGCTTACAACAAATGGCGGCCTGCGCGTGCCATTGCCTAAAGGCGATATAAATGTGGGCAATGTGTTTGAACTAATGCCTTTCGAGAATGAGTTAGTAGTGCTTACACTGGATGGCCCTGCGGTAAAAGAGCTTTTCGATTTTGCTGCTAAAACTAAAATAGCGTATGTTGGTAACGCTACTTACACAGTTAAAAACGGCATAGCAACCGATATCAAAATAGGAGGCAAGCCATTCGACTTGCAAAGAACTTATACCTTGGTTACTTCTGATTACCTGGCTGGTGGCGGCGACAACCTGGCTATGCTGAAAAAAACACTAAAGACTGAAAAAGTGGGAATCCTGTTGCGTGATGCTATACTTGCACACATTAAACAGCTTACGGCAGCAGGCAAACCTGTAACAGCTGAAACTGCAAACCGTGTTACCGTGCTCCCATAAAGTATAAAGTAAGATGAAAAGAAGAGATTTTCTGAAAACGACTGCAGTTGGAGCGGCTGGTCTTAGCATGCTGGGGTTGCCTTTTGCCTCTGAAGCTGCAGGCAAAACTATAAACCTGACCATACTTCATACCAATGACCAGCACTCGCGCATCGATCCTATTCCGGATGATGGGCGCAAGTATGGCGGTATGGGAGGTATGGCCCGCAGAGCAACTCTGGTAGAAAGTATACGCAAGCAGGAAGCCAACGTGCTTTTACTCGATGCCGGCGATATCTGGCAGGGCACGCCATACTTTAACTTTTTCGGCGGCGAGCCTGAGTTCAAGCTTATGTCGCAGATGAAGTATGATGCAGCCACATTGGGTAACCACGATTTCGATAATGGCCTGGAAGGCTTGCAAAAGCAATTGCCGCATGCCGCGTTCCCGTTCCTGGTGGCGAACTATGATTTCTCGAATACCATCCTGAAAGATAAGTTTAAGCCTTACAAAGTGTTTGAAAAGCAGGGCCTGCGCATTGGCGTGTTTGGTTTAGGTATAGAACTTGCCGGCCTGGTATCGCAGAACAACTATAAAGAAACCGTATACCTTGACCCGGTAAAGAAAGCTGAGGAAATGGTGCAGGTGCTGCGCGAAAACGAGAAATGCCACATGGTTATCTGCCTGTCGCACCTGGGTTATAGTTACAAAGAAGAAAAGATAGACGACCGTAAACTCGCACAACAGGTAAGCGGCATCGACCTTATACTTGGTGGCCATACCCATACTTTCCTGGATGAGCCGGAGGTAGTGCGCCATGCCGCCACAGGCTACGACACCATGATCAACCAGGTTGGCTGGTCGGGTATATTTTTAGGACGTATCGACTTTCAGTTCAATAAAAAAACAAAAGAAAAAGCGGGCGTCAGAACAGCAATGCTGCCTGTGGATAACCCTGTATTAACTTCATAAATAAATAATTTTTTGTTTTAAATTATTTAAGCAAATTTGTGACCCCCTGCCGATTAAGTAGAGGTTTGTTGCACCTAACGAATCTTGTGAGTTTTGGAAAATTGGATGATTAAAGACTGTTCTACTGTATGGAGTAACTGCCTGCAGGTGATAAAGGAAAATATTGGAGAACAAAGTTTTAAGACTTGGTTCGAGCCAATCAGACCAATATCGCTGCGCGATAGCGTACTTACTATACAAGTGCCTAGCCAGTTCTTTTATGAGTGGCTGGAGGAGCATTATGTTAGCCTGTTAAAAAAGGTTATTTACCAGGAACTGGGCAGCGAGGGCAGGTTAGAATATTCCATTATTGTTGATAAGGGAAACGATTCTAACAAACCGCAGACGGTTAATATACCTACCAAAAAAATACCACAGGCTGTTGTTAACTCTTATAAACCCGAGCAAAGCTTTATTAAAAGCCCGTTCGAGTCTAAGACCATTGACCGCAACTTCCTGAATTCCCAGCTGAACTCGGCTTACGATTTCGATAATTACATTGAAGGAGATTGCAACCGCTTGGCACGCTCTGCGGGTTATGCCGTTGCAAATAAACCGGGCACTACCTCTTTCAATCCGCTTATGATTTATGGCGGTGTAGGATTGGGTAAAACGCACCTGGTACAGGCCATTGGTAACTATATCAAAAACAGCAACCCTGAAAAGTTTGTGCTGTATGTGTCGTCTGAAAAATTCGTGAACCAGTTCATCGAGTCTGTAAGAACGAACAATGTGCAGGACTTTGCTAACTTTTACCTGTTGGTGGATATCCTGATCATAGACGATGTGCAGTTCTTCAGCGGTAAGGACAAGACCCAGGAAATGTTCTTCCATATATTTAACCACCTGCACCAGTCCGGCAAGCAGATCGTGATGACTTCAGACTGCCCGCCACGCGACCTGAAAGGTTTGGAAGAGCGTTTGCTTTCTCGTTTTAAATGGGGATTAACTGCCGATCTGCAGAGCCCGGATTTTGAAACGCGTATGGCCATTATCCAGAAAAAGATGCAGAGCGATGGCATTGATATTCCGGATAACGTGGTGGAGTACCTGGCTTACAGCGTCGATACAAACGTGCGTGAACTGGAAGGGGTGTTGATCTCACTGATTGCACAGTCGTCGCTTAACAGAAAAGAAGTAGACTTGGAGCTTGCCAAGCAGGCTTTGAAACATATCATCGAGGATGTGGAAACGGAGGTTAACCTCGACTTCATCCAGAAAACGGTGGCTGAATACTTCCAGGTAAGCCTGGACTCGCTGAAGGCTAAAACCCGCAAGAAAGAGATTGTAACAGCACGTCAGGTGGCTATGTACTTTGCAAAAGAATTTACGAGCCACTCGCTTAAGTCTATCGGTTACCATTTCGGGGGCCGCGACCACAGTACTGTAATTCACTCAGTACAAACTGTTTCTGACCTGATCGATACTGATAAGAAATTTAAAGCCAGCATACAGGAGCTTCAGAAGAAGTTTAAATCCAAAGCCGGTTAAGAAGTATAAAGTATAAAAAGAAGCGGGCCATACTTACTACAAGTATGGCCCGCTTCTTTTTATAGCGATTAACAAGTATAACTTTAGCTAACGGCAGTTTCGGTTACTTTAAAGTTATGCAGGTTTCCCATTTCACGGATCTTGCTCTTTATCTTATCCAGGTCTCGCTTTTTACGCACCTGCTTCAGGTTCAGGAAAATTTTAGCACCTGTAAGCTCTGTAATATTCAGCCCTAATTGTGTGATCTGTATTGAAGCGATATCAGGCATGGCAATAATGTGCTTTGTCCGGAAAACTCCCAGCTTGTGTACAATGTATTGCGGCGTAACTTCAATGTAAGACTGCACCCCGAAAACAGAAGTATTCTGCAAGATCACATAGATCATGAAGCACAGGGCCAGCGCAAAAAACACGTAATACAGGTAATTTTGATCGTTATCTGAAAAGAGCAGCATAGATGCCCATATAAGCCAGAATAAGGTTAAAATTAACTGCACTGAAAATGATATTTTGGTGCTTCGCGATGGGCTAAGCTGTACCATTAGCGATGCTCTTGCACTGTTTCCGCTTGCTGACATGAAAGGAAATTAAGGTTATACATAAACAGCCGAAATATGGCGTTCCCGCAATATAGCGAAATTATTGCGCTAATGTAGCATTTACCGTTATCTCGGGCACAGCAGCCAGTGCTTTCGATACCGGGCAACCAGCCTTTGCCTCTTTAACAAGCTGCTGAAATTCACTGTCTTCGATGTTAGGGATTCTGGCCTCGGTAGTCAGTTCGATTTTTGTGATCAGCGGAGCTCCTTCTTTTTCGCCTAAGTGTACTACAGCTGAAGTGCTGATGTAGTCTGGTTTCAGGTTTTTATTGCTAAGCAGTGCACTCAGGAACATAGAGAAACATCCGGCATGCGCTGCCCCTACCAACTCTTCCGGCGATGTGGCCTTGGTATCGTCGCCGAAGCGGGAGGCGTAGGAGTAACCTGTTTTAACGTTGCCTCTGCCGGTCTCAAATTCACCGGACCCTTCTTTCAGGCTGCCTTTCCAAAGAGCTTTTGCGTTGTGTTGTTTCATAGTTTTAATTGTTTTTAGGTAAAGTATAAAACTAATTTCGGGGCTATAGGTTGCTTAAATTTTAGATATTGTTGGTATTGTTATAGTTCAGCCAGATATTATTGTGCTGTGGTATGGCTTTGAAAGTATATCTCTCTATATTTACCTTCGGACAAAACTGAATGATATGGGTGTAAAGGCCTGGTTGAGTAAGCCCCTAGCGGCTTACATGCACAAAAAACACCAGCATTGGATACAAAACCCTGTTGAGGCGCAGAAAGCCGTTTTTGAGAAAATAATAGCAACTGCATGCGATACCAGCTTTGGGCAGGATCATGATTTTGCAAGTATAAAAACGCATGCCGATTTTGTAAAAGCCGTACCCGTACGCGATTATGAAGCTTTACTGCCATACTTTAACCGGGTTAAAGCCGGCGAAAGCAATGTGCTTTGGCCACGCAAACCTTTATACCTGGCTAAAACTTCAGGCACTACTTCCGGTACCAAGTATATCCCTATTTCCCGCGAGTCTATTTCGAACCATATTAACGGCGCCAAAGATGCCTTACTGGCTTATGTGCACGAAACCGGTAAGTCAGCGTTTCTGGATGGCAAGATGATATTTCTGTCGGGCAGCCCGGAGCTGGAGGAAGTTGGCGGTATAAAAACAGGCCGGTTGTCTGGAATAGCCAACCACCACGTGCCCGGCTATCTGCGCACCAATCAATTGCCAACCTACGAGACTAACTGCATCGAGGACTGGGAAACCAAGCTCGATCAGATCATAGAAGAAACCATAGATCAGAACATGACACTGATCTCGGGCATTCCGCCGTGGGTGCAGATGTATTTCGATAAGCTGATGCGCCAGACAGGTAAAAAGATAAAGGATATTTTCCCGAACTTCTCTTTGTTTGTGTATGGTGGCGTGAATTTTGAGCCTTACCGTACCAAGATGATCGAGTCGATTGGCAAAGAAGTGGATTCGATAGAGCTGTTTCCGGCTTCGGAAGGTTTCTTTGCTTACCAGAACCAGCAGAACGACAAAGGCCTGTTGCTCCTGCTCGATTCGGGTATTTTTTATGAGTTTATACCTACAGATGAGTTTTTTAATGAAAACCCCACACGCTTAACGATAGGCGAAGTAGAAACAGGGGTAAACTATGCGTTGGTTATTAGCAGCAACGCCGGTTTGTGGGGTTACTCCATCGGTGATACTGTTAAGTTTACTTCTGTTAAGCCTTATAAGCTGATTGTGAGCGGCCGCATCAAGCACTTTATTTCTGCTTTTGGCGAGCACGTAATAGGAGAAGAAGTAGAAAAGGCCATGCAACGCACTATGGCAAAGTATACTTCGGTTGAGTTGCTGGAGTTTACGGTAGCACCTTATGTGAGCCAGGGCAAAGGGCAGTCTTATCATGAATGGCTGGTAGAGTTTTCGAAGCCACCAATGGATCTGGATGCTTTTGAGAAAGAACTAAACGAGCAGCTTCAGAAACTGAATACCTATTACGACGACCTGATTGCCGGCAATATTCTGTCTAACCTTAAGATACGGTCGCTGCCTCTGGGCACTTTCCGGAACTACATGAAATCGAAAGGAAAACTTGGAGGCCAGAACAAAGTACCTCGCCTGAGCAACGACAGAAGTATAGCCGACGATATCATTAAAATTGCCAGCTCCTGATAGCGGATAGCAACTGAAGCAAGGCTCAAAAGTAGAAGCAAGTATAGTTGATTGGCTTAGAAGTATAGCCAGCTAAGTGGCCGGAGAAACAAGTTGCCTGATCAGGTTGTTACAAGTTACCGGTTACATAAACAGAAACAGTTTGAAGTATACTTGCTGGCTGCGAGGAGATTATAAATATTTTAAATAGCATCATTATTACGAGCAACACGAAGCTGGGAAAAACACCGTTTCGAAATTCGTAATCCCTAATCATAATTAATGAAAAGAATTGCCATACTTGGCTCTACCGGCTCCATCGGCACACAAGCCCTGGAAGTAATAGAAGCCAACCCCGATAGTTTTGAGCTGGAAGTAATTACTGCCCATAGCAACGCCGATTTACTGATTGCGCAGGCTCTGGCCTTTAAACCCAATGCCGTTGTAATTGCAAACGAAGACTTATACGATAAGGTGCGGGATGCATTGCAGCACGAAGACATTAAAGTATACGCAGGCGCAAATGCCCTGAACTCGGTAGTAGAAATGGGCACGGTAGATATGGTGCTAACCGCTATGGTTGGTTACGCTGGTTTGCAGCCTACCATTCGTGCCATACAGGCTGGTAAAGAGATCGCGCTTGCAAACAAGGAGACCCTGGTGGTGGCCGGCCAGCTGATAACCGAATTGGCCCGCGAGAAAGGTGTTAACATTTACCCGGTAGATTCGGAGCATAGCGCAATTTTTCAATGCCTGGCCGGTGAGTTTCATAACCCGATCGAGAAAATTATACTTACGGCTTCCGGTGGCCCGTTCAGAGGGCGCTCGGCGGCTGAGCTGCAACAGGTTACCAAAGCCCAGGCTCTGAAACACCCTAACTGGGATATGGGCGCTAAAATCACCATCGACTCTGCTTCGCTTATGAACAAAGGCTTGGAAGTGATAGAAGCGAAATGGCTCTTTGGGTTAAGAAATGACCAGATCGAAGTAGTAGTGCACCCGCAATCCATTATTCACTCGCTGGTGCAGTTCGAAGACGGCTCTATTAAAGCGCAGCTTGGCCTGCCCGATATGAAACTGCCGATCCAGTATGCAATGGGTTATCCAAACCGGCTGAAGTCCAGCTTTCCGAGGTTTAACTTTTTAGATTACCCACAGCTAACTTTTGAGCAACCCGACCTTAATACCTTCCGCAACCTGCAGCTGGCTTTTAATGCCATGGAGCAGGGAGGCAATATGCCGTGTATACTTAATGCGGCTAACGAAGTGGCTGTCAGTTCTTTCCTTCGCGATGAAGTTGGTTTCCTGGAGATGTCGGATATCATCGAAAGCTGTATGGCAAAAGTTGCGTATATTGCGAATCCTTCTCTCGAAGACTATGTTAATACAGACAGAGAAGCACGATTGCGCTCTACTGAGCTGGTAAAAAGATAAGTTTATACTTTGCAGCCTTACAGGTAAGATAACACACGTTTAAAATCATTATAATTTAAATTTCTTAGATGGATATTGTAGTAATGGTAGGCCAGCTCATTCTGGGCCTTACAATTTTAGTAGGACTGCACGAGTTGGGGCACATGCTGGCTGCTAAATGGTTTGGGATGCGTGTTGAAAAATATGCTATTGGCTTCCCGCCGAAAGTGTTTGGTAAAAAGATAGGTGAAACAGAGTACATGCTGGGCCTTATTCCGCTCGGGGGCTTTGTAAAGATCTCGGGTATGGTGGATGAGTCGATGGATACTGAAGCTTTGAAAGAAGAGCCAAAGCCATGGGAGTTCCGTTCTAAGCCGGCCTGGCAGCGCCTTATTGTAATGATGGGCGGCATTATCGTAAACGTGATCACGGGTATAGTTATCTACATTGCGCTTACCTATAACTATGGCGAAAGCTACCTGCCAGCCAACGAAGCCAAGTATGGAGTTGTAGCCAATGAGATCGGTAAAGAAATCGGTTTCCAGACCGGCGACAAAATTGTGGCTGTTAATGGCAAAGAGCTGCAGCGCTTCGAAGATGTATATTCTATGGATATGCTGCTGGGCCGCAACGCTTATTACACTGTAGACCGTAACGGCCAGCGTGTTGATATAAAAGTACCGGCTAACCTGATGGACCGCGTTTCTGACAATAAAGAGCGTATGTTCTTTGTGCAGCCAAGAGTGCCATTTAAAGTAGGCCAGGTAATGGCTGGCAGTCCGGCAGCCAAAGCAGGCTTACAGGAAGGTGACTTTATTACCAGAATCAATAACAACGAAATCAAGTTCTTTAACGAGTTACAGCAGGCGCTGCATGCCAATGCCGGCAAACCGGTAGCCATTATGGTTGAGCGTGCTGGTAAGCCGTTTAAGCTGCAGGCCCAGGTAACAGAAGAAGGAACGCTTGGTTTTATGCAGGTGCCGTTGCTACAGTATGCTACCCGCGACTATAGCATTGGTGAAGCAATTCCGTTAGGTACTGAGCAGGCTTTTGGTGTAATTACCGCTAACCTGAAAGGCTTTGGCAAGATTTTCCGTGGCGAGGTGTCAGCTTCTAAATCGTTGAGCGGCCCGATAGGTATAGCCCAGATCTTTGGCGATACGTTCAGCTGGTACAAGTTCTGGTCTATTACAGCTATGCTTTCTATGGTGCTGGCTTTCATGAACTTCCTGCCAATACCAGCCTTGGATGGCGGACACGTAGTTTTTCTTACTTACGAAATGATCAGTGGCCGTAAGCCATCTGATAATTTTTTAGAAAATGCCCAAAAAGTGGGTATGGTTTTATTGTTAGGCTTAATGGCATTTGCTATATTTAACGATGTGTTCAAGATTATCTTCTAACCAAAGATCTTGCTATGAAAGCCATTGTGAAGTATGCCCTTGTCTTTACCCTCTTAGTTTTAGTTTTTAAGATTCACAGTACCAGCGCCGCCCCGGCAGACTGGCCTTCAAGTATAAACCAGCACGCTGTCGCACAAACCGACAGCGTGTACCTGGTTAAAAAAGGCGATACCTACTACAGCCTTTCCCGCCGCCTTAACATTCCTGTCGATTCGCTGCAAAAGTGGAACAATAACCAGCTGCAGGTTGGCCAGAAACTATACCTTAGCCGACAGACTGCATCTAAAAACAATCTGCCGGTTAGCAGTCCGAAACCTACGGTAAAATCGAATGCTGTAACCAAACCAGCCGCTACGCCTGCTGCGGGCAGCAACTCTTTTTCTGCTTCTGCTACTCCTAAAACCGCTGAATACAAAACAAAGCAGCGTATCATGGTCATCCCTTTCGACCCGTATTTATACTTTTCGGATGCCGATGATGAGATAGCACAACAATCCCATATACCACGTCAGAATGTGCGCCACGCCTTCAGGGGCAGGTTAAATGCCTTGCTGGCTCCGGAAGGGTATGAAACCATACATTTGCTGGGTGGTGTGTACCGCGACAGCGTAAACGAGTTAAGCCGGCTTTACAAATCTCTTAGCTATAGTTACCAGGATAACAAGACATCAAAGTATAACAAGCAGCCTGTAGTAAAAAGCGAGGAAAAAGGCGGCGTGCTGAACTGGGTAAAAGACCAGAAAGAGAAAATGGGGGTGGATAACGCGCCTGCTGTGGTGCCCATTGCTCAGGATCAGAACAAACATTTCGGCGTTAAGGTAAAAGACCCTAACTTCTTCAGCTATTTTAATAACCAATACGGCATCGATTACTACGTTTTTATCAACCAGTTTGAGGTAAAAACGGTGTATGAAAACTGCCTCGATCGCGCTGCACAGAACTATGAGCGCAATTTCTTGGTTCATTATTCGATCTATGACAGTAATGGCGCATTGGTGTCAGGGAACAAAGTGAAAGTGTTGTATAACTCAAATATGAACGATGTGCAGCGGATTGTGAGCGATAATATGCCTTCTATGGCAAAGCGTGTACTTTCTGATTTGCCTGCCGCATCAAAATAAAGATGAAGTATAAAAGTATAATTCTGATGCTGGCGCTATCAACGTTCAGCTTTTTTGCCCACGCCCACGATTTTCATACCAGCATAACTGATATAAAGTATAACCCGCGCACGCAAAGCCTGGAGGTTGCCGTGAAGGTATTTACCGATGACCTGGAGAATGTACTTTCGCGCAAAAATAAAGTAAAGGTTACCTATAGTAATTCTGAAAAAGTAAACACCTACCTGAGCGCTTACCTGCAAAATACCCTATCGTTTGAAACCACTAAAGGAAAGCCGCTGAAGTATAAACTGGTGGGTTCAGAGGAAGAATCGGACGCCGTTTGGATTTACGTGGAAGTACCGGTAAGCACACCAAACCTGCAGCAACTATACGTTAAAAATGCAGTGCTTACAGACTTGTTCGAAGACCAGATGAACATTGTGAACATCAATTACAAAGGTAAAATAGAAAGTATGCTGCTGCAGAAAGACGATGCTGTAAAGGCATTTAATCTGAAATAACTTTTCTGAAATTGTTGGCTTATCTCGGCCTAAAATTCCATAGCTCAATAATTAATAGCATGGAGTAGGGTCGACTTTGGAGACCCGGATAAGTATACCCGAATCAGCTTTTCTTAGTGTCCGGATGACAATCGGCTTAAGCTACCGGCATTGCAGCAGCCCCCTTCTAACCTCTTCAACTAAAAGTACCTTTGCCTTGCCTTTTGTAGTTTTTGAATGGTGCTGAGAAGTATTACTGTCAATAGCCAGCCGCTTATAAGGGTGATGCCCATTTGGTGTACCATGTAATATTTGATACGGATTGGGACAATGCAAACCATAAAGCTGACACCCAGAAAGAATACGTAAGCCCAGAACGTTAGCCAATGAACTGGTTTTTGTATGGATGTTGCATGCTTTACTATGGGGCTTCGGTGGATGTACAGGAGAAGTGCAAGGAAACCAATTAGGGTGCTGATGTGCTGCAGCACACGGCAAAGTATTAGCGATTTATTACCGATCTGAATTGGCGTTTGCAGGATAGGGTAATTTCTTACAAAAAAGCCGGTATAGTGTGTAAAGCTGTCCCAGAAGAGATGTGAGAATGACCCTATAAGTGCTGAAAGTATAAATAGGTGCCAGTTATAGCGCAGATACGCGAACCAATCAACTTTAGGAACTGCCAGGGCACGCTTCCGGAAGTATACGGGCAATTGCTGTACCACGGCATCGCGCACCACTACCTGAAATACAGTAGCCAACAGCAAAGCAACCGGCAAATTAAACAGGAACAACCCGCGCAAAGTATGGCTGATGGTGCTCATTGCCTGTAACCGAAAGAAATATTCGAAATCAGGGGCAAGCGCACCCGTAACCAAACCTGTTACCGATAACCAGCGGCAATAGCGAAACAAAGGTAAAATTATAGCAGGGTGAGCGGCTGTAAAAGGCATGATCTATAATCGGAATATTACCTGCCTATACCTTATTCTGCTTTCTCTGGTTTTATAAGTTTAAATTCTACCCGGCGGTTTATCTGGCGGTCTTCCTCGGTTTTTTCTTCCCGCAAAGGCTTGCTGCTGCCAAATCCAAAAGATTCTATCCTGTTTTGCTCCGGCATCTGTAATTTTTCGGCCAGGTAAAATTTGATGGCATCGGCCCTGTCCTGCGACAGTGCCAGGTTAAATTCCGGATCTCCGGCCTGGTCGGTGTGGCCGGCAATCTCAAGTTTAAAGCCCGGGTTCTCTAGCAGGAAAAGCGCTATTTCATCAAGTATGGTAATCATGCCATCTTTTATTTCCGACTGGTTCTGATCAAACTCAATGTTTTTAAAAACGATCGGGATGCTGTGGTCGATCAGCGTGGTCATGATCTGTAAGGAAGTATCGTCTTTCAGGGACAGTTCTCGTTCAATAGTAAAAAAGTCGGGGCTTTGTATGATCATCATGTAGCGTGTGTTGCCAATCAGGTCAAACTCAAAAGAGCCATCCGGCCTGATGTATTTCGATGATATCTCGATGCCGTTATCCAGATCGATAATGGAAATAACGCCCGATAATGGTTTCTGGGAAACAGAGTCTTTTAAAACGCCTTCTACTTTGGTAACAGCCAGCGGGTGTGCTTCCATAGGCAGCGGGAACGAGAAAAGGTCCAGGTTCTGTATGTCGTTGGCTTCGGAGCGGGCATAGTACAGGTTTTTGGACGCGGCATCTATCGTAAAATAATACTCGCTGCCACGGCCGTTTACCAAAGGGCCAATGTTGCGGGGTTCCTGCCATCGGCCCTGTACTTTATAGGTCTTGTAAATATCGAAATCGCCTAAGTTATAAAGCTGCCCTCTGCTGCTGAAGTATAAAACCTGGTACAAAGGGTGGAAGAACGGGCTTACTTCGCTTTCTCGGGTATTAATTACAGGGCCCATGTTTTGTGCGGGTGCCCATTCTCCATTTTTATACTTGTGTGTAAAGTATATATCGGATAAACCAAAGCCACCCAGCCTGTCGGAGGCAAAGTATAAGGTGTCTTCCTGGCTGGATAAGGTAGGCTGAGAATCCCAGCCGGAGGTGTTTACATCTGGCCCCAGGTTTTTAATATCGCCCCAGGTGCCGTTTTCCTGCATGGTAGCCACGTAAAGGTCGCAGTTTCCAAAACCATCCGGCGATTCGCATCGGGCAAAGTACAGGGTTTTGCCATCGCGGCTCAGGCACGCAGATCCTTCGTTGTAAATGCTGTTAATAGGCTTGCCAAAAGATTTGGCTTCCTGCCAGAAACCGTTTACCTGCTTCGAGAAAAACAGGTCTTCATTTGCACGCCCGTTCAGGCCCTGGATGTGTCTTTTTGAGGTAAAAATGAAGGTGTCATTCTCGTCATTGATAGCAGGGCCATAATCTTCGTAAGCTGAGTTTAAAGCATTGCCCATGTTCAGGTATACACCTTTGGGAGGTTTAAAAGTTGAGACCGATTTGCGGTACTCCACCAGCTTGTAGTAATAATCCAGTGGTACGTAGTAGGCTCTGGTATTCTGCTCCAGCGAGTCGTAGTAAGATTGCACACGGCGTATATCGGATCGGTGGTGTTTGAGCACGAGCCGGTAAAGCACTTTTGCCTTTTCTAGATTTCCCTGTTTCTCGTATAACTGGCCCAAACGCCAAAGCAGGTTGGTATCCTTGTAAAAGTTTTGAACTCCGAAATTGCTTATATATTCTTCCAGTAAAAGCTGTACCTGGTTGTATTGCTTGGCCCTTTCCAGTTTTTGGATAGTGGCAAGCTTTTTTTCGTTCTGATAGTAAGTGGTTCTGTTTAATTGCGGAAATTCGAAGTGCAGTTCGGGGTTTGGTAATTTTTTATCTACCTTAAGGCCAAGTGCCTCGTTAAGAGGTACATGTTTAAATTGAGCTATACTTGCTACAGGTAGCAGCAGCAGAATAAAAATGCGGAAAATCAGGTATTCGCGTCTCATTGGCCTTCGATTAGTTACCTTATGCCAAATATATTATTTTTATACTATATTTTTGAAATCCATTGCTGCTTAAAGTATAATTCGCGTAAAATTTTATTAACTCAATTAATTACACACGACAAAAACGGCAGATACAGGTGTTGGCACAGGACTTGACATTAGTAAATGCAACTCAGAATTTGGCTGAAAAAGATACGAATTCTGTCAAATTGGCACGTAATCACAATATGAACTATACTTTAAAGAATTTTCTACACAACCTGCTACTTAACAGCAGTGCCTCTTCCGACGACAACGATGATATTATTCCGGTTATAACCACAGACCCTGAAGAAGAGATTCCTGCCGATGAATTGCCCGATGAACTTCCCTTATTAGCTGTACGAAACACTGTGTTGTTTCCGGGGGTGGTATTGCCGATTACTGTTAGCCGTAAAAAATCTGTCAGGCTGGTGCGCAAAGCCCACAAAGGCGATAAAACCATTGGCGTGGTGGCACAGAAAAACGTGAACAGCGACGACCCATCGGCGGAAGATCTGTTTGAAGTAGGTACGGTAGCTAAAATACTGAAAATGCTGGTGCTGCCGGATGGCAATACCACCATTATTATTCAAGGGCACAGCCGCTTTAAGATAGATGAAATTACCCAGGAAGATCCTTATCTGACTGCCAAAATAAGCTATTGCCAGGAGACATTCCCGAACAAGAAAAGCAAAGAAGTTAAGGCACTTGTGCAGTCGCTGAAAGATGCTGCAGCCAAAATCCTGAAACTAAACCCTGAAATTCCGCAGGAAGCACAGGTAGCTTTGGATAACATCGATAGTCCTAGTTTTCTTACGCATTTCCTGTCGAGTAACCTGAACGTGGAGGTTGCCCAAAAGCAGGCTTTGCTGGAAGTGAATGATGGAGCCGAGCGCGGCACGCAACTGTTACAGCTTATGTTACGCGAGGTACAGTTGCTGGAGCTGAAACAGGAAATCCATACAAAAGTACACACCGACTTAGACCAGCAGCAGCGCGATTACTTTTTGCGCCAGCAGATAAAGGTATTGCAGGATGAGCTGGGGCAGGAAGGACCAGACCAGGAAATTGAGCGTTTTCGGGAGCGTGCCATGAAAAAGAAATGGCCGGAGCCGGTAGCGCTGCACCTAAAGAAAGAAATTGATAAGCTGGCCCGCCTTAACCCGCAGGCTGCCGAGTACCCGGTAGCGGTAAACTACATCGAGTTCCTGTTAGACCTGCCCTGGAACGAGTATACCAAAGATAACTTTAACCTGAAGCGCACCAAAAAAATACTGGATGCCGACCATTATGGTCTGGAAAAGGTAAAAGAGCGCATTCTGGAATACCTGGCCGTTCTGAAGCTGAAGAATGATATGAAGGCGCCTATACTTTGCCTGTATGGACCTCCGGGTGTGGGTAAAACCTCGCTTGGCCGTTCTATTGCAAAATCCTTGGGGCGTAAATATGTCAGAATGTCACTGGGAGGTGTGCGCGACGAAGCTGAAATTCGTGGCCACCGCCGCACCTATGTAGGCGCTATGCCGGGCAAAATCATTAACCAGTTAAAAAAGGTTGGTTCTTCTAACCCGGTAATTATACTGGATGAGATCGATAAACTGGCTTCTGATTTCCGTGGCGATCCGTCATCAGCTTTGCTGGAGGTGCTGGATCCGGAGCAGAACCATACTTTCATGGATAACTACCTGGATGTAGAGTACGATCTTTCGAAAGTTCTTTTCATAGCTACAGCCAACTCACTCGATACCATTCAGCCAGCCCTGCGCGACCGTATGGAAATCATCGAACTGACTGGTTATACCTTGGAAGAGAAAACCGAAATTGCCCGACGCCATCTTGTACCAAAACAAATACAAGAGCATGGCCTGGAAGAGGAGGATGTAAAGATACCGAAGCAAACCATCCAGAAAGTGATCGAAGATTATACCCGCGAATCGGGTGTAAGAAACCTTGAGAGAAAACTGGGCCAGCTGGTGCGCCATACGGCTAAACTAAAGGCAATGGAAGAGGAATACCCTACCACCATTAAGCCCGAAGAAGTTGTAAAGCGCCTGGGCTCTGAGATCTTCGATAAGGAAATTTACCAGGATATTGATACGGCCGGTGTAGTAACAGGGCTGGCCTGGACTTCGGTTGGCGGTGACATACTTTTCATAGAATCTATACTTAGCAAAGGCAAAGGCAAGCTTACACTTTCTGGCCAGCTGGGCGATGTGATGAAGGAGTCTGCCATGACGGCCATTTCATACTTAAAAGCACACGCCGAACTGCTGAATATTGATTACCGCCTGTTCGACCAATACGACCTGCACATTCACTTCCCGGAAGGTGCCGTTCCGAAAGATGGTCCGTCGGCTGGTATTGCCATTTTTACTTCAATTGCATCTGTATTTACGCAACGCAAAGTGAAATCGCGCCTGGCCATGACGGGTGAAATTACGCTTCGTGGTAAGGTATTGCCGGTAGGAGGTATAAAAGAGAAGATTCTGGCCGCCAAGCGTGCAGGTATTTCTGATATTATACTTTGCCAGAAAAATAAGAAAGACATAAACGAGATTCCGGAGCAGTACATTAAAGGCCTGAATATACATTATGTAGATAAGGTGGATGATGTGGTGAAAATTGCCCTGCTGAAGGAAAAGGTGAAAAACCCGCTGAAGCTGGTTGTAACCGAAGATAAAATAGCTGCCGAGTAAGCAGTTTTAAAGTATAAAGTATAGCATGAGAAAGGCAGCGGCACTTATACTTTTTTTGTTGCTGAATTTCTCGCTTACAACGCAGGCGCAGGTAGGAGGGCAGCAGGCCTTTTCGTTTCTGCGCCTGCCTACAAACGCCAAACTTGCGGCACTGGGAAGTATAAATGTGAGTGCCGGTGGCCATGATGTGAACATGGTGGCTGCAAACCCCGCTCTGCTGAACCCCGAAATGGACAGGCAACTGAGTCTGAGTTATGCGGGTTACCTGGCCGATATTAAGCAGAGCAATGTGGCTTATGGCTTTAACCACCGTAAGTATGGCCGCTGGGCTGCAGGTATAAACTATACCAATTATGGAGAGTTTGTGCAGCGCGATGCAACCGGGGCTACGGAAGGTACCTTTACGGCAAATGATTATACTTTAAACCTGAGCCATGCCCGCCAGTCGGATGCTTTTACAATTGGCGCCACTGCTAAAGTAGCGGTATCAAGTATGGCAGGTAATAAAGCATTGGGGCTGCTGGCCGATGTAGGCGGGGGTTTTAAGCACCCTGAGCACGACTTTTCGGTAGGGTTGGTTTTTAAAAATGTAGGCTACCAAGTTAAAGCTTTTGATGGGGCAGCGCGGCAACCAATGCCGTTTGATGCACAATTGGGAGCCAGCTTTAAACCGGAACACATGCCGGTGAGGTTATCGCTTACAGCGCATCACCTGCACCAGTTCGATATTGTGTACCTTGATCCGAATGAAAAAGGGCAGCTTGATGAGAATGGAAACGAGATAAAGGAAGAGAAAACGTTCGGCGATAAGCTGGCGCGGCACTTTGTAATAGGCACGGAGTTTATCTTCAGCAAGAACTTTCAGATGAGGGCGGGGTATAACCATTTACGTAGCAAAGAACTTAAGTTAGAATCCGGTTCGGGAGGCGCAGGTTTTTCGGCTGGTCTGATGTTGCGGGTGCGGGCTTTCGAGCTAAACTATGGCAGTGCTTTTTATCATCCATCAGGGGCCAGCCATTACATTACCATCAGTACTGATACAGGCACTTTCCTGAAAAGGAAGACAAAAACATAACTACAGTTTATACTTGGCGCAGGTATAAGCTTTTTTTATTTTTCAATTTAAAAGAACAGAAATGTTAGATTGTATTGAACACTTAACTCCGGCTCAGATAGTAGAGGAGCTGGATAAATATATAATCGGGCAGAAGGATGCAAAACGTAACGTGGCCATTGCGCTGCGCAACCGCTGGCGCCGCATGAACGCCGATGAGAACATCCGCAAAGAGATAGTGCCTAATAATATTCTGATGATTGGTGCTACCGGTGTGGGTAAAACAGAAATTGCCCGCCGTTTGGCTAAAATTGCAGATGCGCCTTTTACCAAAGTAGAAGCTTCTAAGTTTACAGAAGTTGGCTACGTTGGCCGCGATGTGGAAAGTATGGTACGCGACCTGGTAGAGCAGGCCGTGAACATGGTAAAAACCCGCAAAAAAGAAGAGGTAAAAGTTAAAGCAGCCGAAATGGTGGAAGACATTATCCTGGATGCACTAATTCCGCCAATTCAGGGCAGGGCAGGTGCGCCGGTTTCTACTACTTCTACCGATATAAACGGTGTGCCCGACAGCGATTATGAACTCAACGAGCGTACCCGCGAAAAATTCAGAGACAAGATCCGTAACGGCGAACTCGAAGACCGTAAGATCGAGATCAAAATTCAGCATAGCGGTATGCCGGGCGTTGGCGTAATGGGCCCGGGTATGGACGAGGCATCGATGATGAACATCCAGGAGATGATCAGCGGCATGATGCCTAAGAAAACCAAGAAGCGTAAAGTAACCATAGCCGAAGCCCGTAAGATTTTGCTGGACGAAGAAGCCGCCAAACTCATTGATATGGATGAGGTGAAGGAAGAAGCTATTTTTAAAGCAGAGAACTCCGGCGTTATTTTTATAGATGAGATAGACAAAGTAGCCAGCTCCAGCAAGAAAGGCGGAGGCGGGCCAGACGTAAGCCGCGAAGGTGTGCAGCGCGACCTTTTACCGATTGTAGAAGGCTCAACTGTTAACACGAAGTATGGCGTCATCAACACAGACCATATTTTATTCATTGCTGCCGGTGCGTTCCACGTGGCAAAGCCATCCGATCTTATACCCGAGTTGCAAGGCCGTTTCCCGATCCGTGTAGAACTGCAAAGCCTTACCAAAGAAGATTTCTACCAGATTCTGAAGTTCCCGAAAAACGCTTTAACCAAGCAGTACGAGGCTTTGCTGGCTGCTGAAAACGTATCGCTTACCTTTAACGATGAAGCGCTGGATGAAATAGCTGCCATTGCATATGAGGTAAACTCTGAAGTAGAAAACATTGGTGCCCGCCGTTTGCATACCGTAATGAGCCGTTTGCTCAACGATATTCTGTTTGATGTGCCGGATAAAATTGGTGCCAATGCCCAAATCGTAATTACCCGCGAAATGGTAATAGAAAGGCTTTCTGATATGGTCCGCAACCGCGATCTGAGCCAGTATATACTTTAATGGCGAATTAAAATTACAACACTGGCGCCGGTATTTGACCGGCGACGAAGGGTGGGCGCGAGTCTCCGGATTCGCTTACATCATAACTATAATTTACAAGCCGGCAGTTTTGCAGAAGCAGAGCTGCCGGCTTTTGTTTTTGGCTGGGATTTTATACTTTGATATAGCAAACTGATGGAAGAGATACCCCTCTCTGAAAGTATAAATCAACCTCTTAACTAAATTATATCTTTGAAGCCTTCCAGCCCGTAACTCTTAACCTATAACTCTCAACTCTTAACTAATTCACCCATGAATTACTACTTCGTAACCGGAGCCAGCAAAGGAATTGGCAAAGCCATAGCTGAAGAGCTTTTAAAAGACGAGCAAAACTGCGTAATAGGTGTGTGTCGCAACAACACCATCACCCATAAAAACTACCGCCACCAGCCCCTCGATTTTTCTGACATTCCAGCCGTAGAACATAACCTGCAAAAAGTTTTTCTGCCTTATACTGATGCAGATCGGCTTATACTTGTAAATAATGCCGGCGTACTGGGCGATATTGGTTATGTAGGCGAAGGCATCCCAAACGAGCGCTTTGAGTTTGTGTTTGATGTAAACGTGATTGTGCCGGCCATGCTGATGAATACTTTCCTGAAGGTTTACCAGCCACTGCACGTGCCAAAAGTTATACTTAACATCAGCTCTGGTGCCGGCAAATACCCGATAGATGGCTGGGCTGCCTATTGCGCTTCCAAAGCCGCGCTCGATATGCTATCCATGACCGTACAGAAAGAGCAGGAAGTACGCGGCAGCAACGTGAAAGTATACGCACTTTCGCCCGGCGTTGTGGATACAGCCATGCAGGAGCATATCCGGGAGTCGGACGCAGCGCGCTTCAGCAATGTAGAGCGATTCAGGGAGTATAAAGCCAGCGGAGAGCTTGCATCACCGGAAGAAGTAGGCAGCAAAATCGTTCATTTCCTCCACAACACAGATAAGTATAACGAGGTAATAGTATCGGTGCGTGATATGTGATCAGGTGCACAACTTTCCGTTAACTAAAATACAGCCCGGCCCTAACAGCCGGGCTTTTTTGCTGCTTCTACTTGGTTTATAGTTTGACAGCGGTAGCGATATATTTAAGTATAATTTGCTAAATTGATATTGAAGGTAACAACCTGTTAAAGTGGTTTTGAATCAATGCTTTATAATTGGGGCTTCTACATTGTAAAAGTATGGTCATTATTTTAGAGTAAAGCAAGCTGGGCAAAGGCCGGACCCAGAGCGTATTGAGTCTGGTAAACAGAATCTTAACAAGGAGCCTTTAGAGTTTATGATGCGTAAAAACAGGTTCAAGGTTTTTGTGGCCCGAAGCAGCACTGATTAATCATTTCCTAATCGTATTTGCCGCGCCACCTACTTAAATAGACAGATGAACTGACAGAAGTATAAGCAAGTATAAAAACAGGAGCCATGGAAACTATAGCGAACTCATCCACAACCTACACCGAAGCCTATAACCAAAGTATAAATGACCCGGAAGGGTTTTGGGCCGAGCAGGCAGATGATATTGCCTGGTACCAGAAACCGGAGCAAATACTGAGCACCGATGAGAACGGATTTTACCGTTGGTTTAAAGGCGGCAAACTGAACACCGCCTACCTGGCCCTGGACTACCACGTAGAAAATGGCCGTGCCGACCAGACAGCCCTCATTTACGATTCGCCGGTAACCGATACTGTGCGCAAGTATACTTACCGGGAGTTTCGTGACCTGGTAGCACGCTTTGCCGGTGGCTTGCAAAACCTGGGCGTAAGTAAAGGCGATACGGTAGTAATTTACATGCCCGTTATTCCGGAAGCTGTTATTGCCATGCTGGCCTGTGCGCGCCTTGGAGCTATACATTCAGTGGTTTTCGGTGGTTTTGCGCCACATGAGCTCACCGTCCGGATAGATGATGCAAAGCCTAAGGTTGTAATTTCGGCCTCCTGTGGTATTGAGTTTGATAAGCACATCCCGTATAAGCCCCTGCTCGATAAAGCCCTGAACGATAGTAAGCATAAACCTGCCCATACCATAGTTTTACAGCGCCCTTATGTAGTAGCAGCAATGCAGCCCGGCCGCGACCTCGATTATATGGAGGTAATGCAGCATGCCCATCCTGTAGATTGCGTGCCTGTTGACGCCCATGACCCATTGTACATACTTTATACTTCCGGCACCACCGGCAAACCCAAAGGCATAGTACGCGATAACGGCGGCCACGCTGTAGCCCTGAAGTATAGTATGAAAGCCGTGTACGGTGTAGATCCGGGCGATATTTTCTGGGCTGCCTCAGATGTGGGTTGGGCTGTTGGCCATTCATACCTGGTATATGCCCCGCTCATACATGGCTGCACTACAGTATTGTTCGAAGGCAAACCTGTACGCACTCCTGATGCAGGTACATTCTGGCGGATTATACAGGAGCATGAAATAAAAGTATTATTTACAGCGCCTACCGCCATCCGTGCTATTAAGAAAGAAGATCCCGATGGAAAGTATAAACAAAAGTATAACTTACCATCGCTTAAGTATTTGTTCCTGGCCGGGGAACGCTGCGATGTGGCAACTTACTATTGGGCCAAAGACATGCTGAAAGTACCTGTTATAGACCACTGGTGGCAGACCGAATCTGGCTGGCCAATGGTGGCTAATATGGTAGGCTATGGTTTAATGCCAGCCAAGCCGGGTTCTGCTGGCAAGCCGGTGTGCGGGTATAAAGTAGAGATTCTGGGTGAAGGAGGGCAGGTGCTGATTCCGGCGCAGGAGGGGTATGTAGCCGTAAAACTGCCGCTGCCTCCTGGTTGTTTGCCCACCCTGTGGCAAGACGATGAACGTTTCTTTAAATCATACATGGAGCGTTTTGCAGGCTATTACATGACCGGCGACGGTGGTTACATAGACGAAGATGGCTATGTATACATCATGGGCCGGATAGATGATGTGATCAACGTTTCGGGGCATCGGCTCTCTACCGGCGAAATGGAAGAAATGGTGGCATCTCATACTGCTGTGGCCGAGTGCGCCGTGGTGGGCATTTCAGATGAGTTGCGCGGTCAGCGGCCGATTGGGTTGGTGGTACTGAAAGATGGCCAGACGATAAGTGAAAGTGAGATTGAACAGGAGCTGGTAAGTATGATCCGGGAGAAAATTGGCGCAGTGGCTTATTTCCGGAACGCGCTGGTAGTTAAACGATTGCCTAAAACACGTTCGGGTAAAATACTACGCAAGATCATTCGCAACATAGCAGATGGCGAGCATTATGCCATACCATCTACTATAGACGATCCTGCCATACTTACCGAAATACATAATTGCCTGCGCGATCGCGGGATCGGCAAAGCCTTTATATAAAAAGTATAAACTGACTAATCCTTTACCTAAAAATACTGGAATCATGATTAATAATTATCAGATTAAAACTTTTGAACAGTACCAGGAAGCCTATAAACGAAGCGTGGAAGATCCCGAAGGATTCTGGGCAGACATTGCCGATACCTTTACATGGCGTAAAAAGTGGGATAAAACCCTGGAGTGGAATTTTGAGGAGCCGGATGTAAAGTGGTTTAAAGGTGGAAAACTGAACATCACGGAAAACTGCCTGGACCGCCACCTGAAAACCCGCGGCAATAAACTTGCCCTGATCTGGGAGCCTAACGATCCCAAAGAACGCTTTGTGCGCTTCACTTATAAAGAGATGTACGAGCGTGTATGCCAGTTTGCCAATGTGCTGAAAAAGAATGGCGTGAAGAAAGGCGACCGCGTGTGTATTTACATGCCTATGATTCCGGAGCTGGCATTTGCTGTGCTGGCCTGTGCGCGTATCGGTGCCATACATTCTGTAATCTTTGCCGGTTTCTCAGCAGTTGCCATGGCCGACAGGATTAACGACGCCGGTGCTAAAATGGTACTTACTTCTGATGGTCTGAACCGTGGTTCCAAACAAATACCTGTAAAGCGTGTGGTAGACGAAGCCCTGGAAACCTGTCCGTCTGTAGAGAAAGTGATTGTGGTAGAGCGCTTGGGTTGGGCAGTGAACATGGTGGAAGGCCGCGATGTGTGGTACCACGACGAAGTGCAGGGTGTAAGCAAAGAATGCCCGGCCGAAGAAATGGATGCTGAAGACATGCTGTTTATACTTTATACTTCGGGCTCAACGGGCAAACCAAAAGGTGTGGTGCATACCTGTGGTGGCTATATGATTTATGCCCAGTATACTTTCAGCAACGTGTTTCAGTACGAGGAAAGCGATATTTACTGGTGTACCGCCGACATCGGCTGGATAACCGGCCATACTTATTTGTTGTATGGTCCGCTGCTGAGCGGCGCAACTACCCTTATGTTCGAAGGCGTGCCGACTTACCCGGACATGGGCCGTTTCTGGCAGGTGTGCGATAAGTTCGGGGTATCTATTTTCTATACAGCGCCAACGGCTATCCGTTCGCTTATGAGCGGCGACATAGACCACGTGCTTTCCTATAGTTTAGACTCCTTAAAAGTACTGGGCTCTGTGGGCGAGCCTATAAACGAAGAGGCCTGGCACTGGTATCATACGCATGTTGGCAAGGAGCGCTGCCCGCTGGTAGATACCTGGTGGCAAACCGAAACCGGAGGTATCATGATTTCTTCTCTGGCAAACGTTACGCCTACAAAACCCGCTCACGCAGCTTTCCCGCTGCCGGGCATACAGCCTATACTTGTAAACAGCGATGGAACCGAGATAACCGAGAATGAAGTAGAGGGGCATTTGTGTATGAAATTCCCGTGGCCGGGCATTATACGCACCACTTATGGCGACCACGAACGCTGCCGCCTGAGCTATTTCTCAACTTACAAAGGTTTATACTTTACCGGCGATGGCGCCAAACGCGATGAGAATGGCTATTACCGCATCATTGGCCGCGTAGATGATGTGATAAACGTATCCGGTCACCGCTTTGGTACAGCCGAGATCGAGGAGGCCATTAACCATAACGAGCATGTGGTAGAATCAGCAGTAGTTGGCTATCCGCATGACCTGAAAGGGCAGGGGATTTACGCCTTTGTGATCTGCAAAGAAAAACCGGAGCGCGAAGATTACCTGCGTGCTGAAATCATCGAAACGGTGGTAGAAAAGATTGGTAAGATCGCCAAGCCGGATAAGATACAGATTGTGAGTGGCCTGCCCAAAACCCGTTCCGGTAAGATCATGCGCCGCATTCTGCGCAAAGTAGCCGAAGGCGATACGTCTAACCTGGGAGATACTTCTACCTTGCTTGACCCGGATGTAGTGGATGAGATAAAGGAAGGGGCTTTGTAGGTTTTTATAGTTACTTATGCGAATACGGCTGTCTGTTATTTCAAACAGGCAGCCGTATTTTTGTTCAGTTTATATATTAGTTTTGAGCATCACTCCCTGATTTTGGAGATATGACTATAAAGAAACTGCATTACATTTCCGGGCTTATCATTACAGGTTTTATCGGGATACATCTGACCAATCATTTTTATAGTATTGTAAGTGTAGAAGAACACATCAGGGTAATGGATAACCTCCGGCATCTTTATCGCAATCTATACTTCGAAGCAATTTTATTAGGTGCTATACTTTTTCAGGTTATTTCCGGGCTTAAGCTCTTTTTGTTTAAACGCAAAACTGCAATATTATTTTTCGAAAGGCTGCAAGTGTGGTCAGGGCTATACTTAGCGATCTTTTTTATAATCCATTTAAGTGCGGTTCTAGTTGGGCGGCACTTCCTGCAACTCGATACAAACTTTTATTTTGGGGTAGCCGGCCTTAATACCTTCCCTTTAAACCTGGTTTTTATTCCTTATTATGGGCTCGCAATCATGTCTTTCTTCGGGCATATTGCTGGTATTCATAATACCAAAATGAAGCGCAATGTTTTAGGAATAACACCTTTCGGACAATCAATAATTATCTCAATGATAGGGGTTTGCCTGACAGTTTTTGTTTTTTACGGGCTAACAAACCGGTTCAGGGGAGTAACTATACCATCAGAATACAACGTCTTAATCGGGAAGTGAGAAAAGAGGTCTGTTAGCTAGGACTGCTTCAAAAACTTACCTCAGTTAAATTTGCTAATTCAAGCATTTCTGCTTCATGAACCGCCAACCGCCTTATCTTTGCATTGCAACAAAGTATACTTATGATCGACGAGCAGCATAACCCCTGGACCACTCTTTCCAGCAGAGATATCTACCAGAACCCCTGGATTAAAGTACGCGAAGACAAGGTGCTGAACCCCAGAGGCGGTGAAGGAATTTATGGTGTGGTAAGTATGAAAAATAAAGCCATCGGCATTATACCTGTAGATGACGAAGGCTATACTTACCTGGTTGGGCAGTACCGTTATGCGCTAAACGAGTACAGCTGGGAAATACCAATGGGTGGCGGTTTGATAGAAAATGACCTGCTGGAATCTGCGAAGCGGGAATTACAGGAAGAAACAGGTTTTACCGCTGCGCGCTGGACCAATATCTGCCGCCTGCATACTTCCAACTCTGTAACCGACGAAGAAGGCTTTGTTTTCTTAGCTCAGGAACTAACTGCCGGCGAAACAGCATTTGAAGATACAGAGGAGCTGCACATTAAACGTGTGCCTTTTTCGGAGGCAGTGCGCATGGCCCTGAACAACGAAATAACAGATGCTATCAGTGTGGCAGGTATACTTAAAGCAGCGTTTATACTTGGTGTTAAATAGGAATTCTTAATTCTGTATTATCTGCTTTTGTAAAGTAATTCCCGGCCGAGTAAAAGGCTTGGTTAAGTATAAACTTAGCGTTTTACAGGCAAGCCTCCCAATTGAGAACTCACGTATTATTAGTACATTTGAAAGCATGAAAACCCTGAAGTATTTATCACACCGAATTTACACGACCTGGTGCGTAACCTGGTTTGTGTTGCCGTTTGTGGTAACGTATCCTTTTCAGGTTGTTTTGTTGCGTAAAGCCAAGTGGTACAGGCATGTGCACAACATCAATAGGTTTTGGTCCAGCTCATCGCTGCGCATGTTCCTGGCTCCGCTGCAGCTTGAGTGGCGCATGCATTTCGACCGCAACAAGCAGTATGTTTTCACGCCAAACCATAGTTCTTACCTCGATATTCCGTTACTGCTGCACACTATTCCGGGTTTTCTTAACTTTGTGGGCAAAAGCTCGCTTACCAAAGTGCCGCTTTGGGGCAAAGTATATCAGAAATTATACATTGCTGTAGACAGGAAAAGTGCCATGAGCAGTGCCAAAAGCTATATCCAGTCTGTAAGAAGTTTAGAGGCAGGCCGTAATCTGGTTATTTTTCCGGAAGGCACTATACCTAAAACAGCCGGTGAAAAGCTGCTGGAGTTTAAAGACGGCCCTTTTAAGCTGGCAATAGAAAAGCAGCTGCCGGTAGTGCCGGTAACAATGCCCTATAACCAGTACTTCCTGCCCGACCTGGACGGAAAGCTGAAAGTGCGCTGGCATCCGCTCAAAATCGTGCTCCACGAGCCGATCGAGACAAAGGGCATGACCCTGCAGGATTTGCCGGCGCTAAAAGAGCAGGTATTTCAGATCATTCAAACAGAAATTTCGAAACATAACAATACGCATGTCAACAGATATTCAGACCATCAGAAAATTAGCACACTTAGCCAGGCTTGAGTTTAATGAGGAGAAAGAGCAGCAGGTACTGCAGGACCTGAACAAGATACTGAACTGGGTAGACCAGCTGCGCGAGCTTGATACTGAAAACGTGGAGCCGCTGGTGCATATGTCGGAAGAGGTGAATGTAATGCGCGAAGATGTGGCGGTAAACACCGTTACACACGATCAGGCCCTTATAAACGCGCCTAAGAAAGATTCTGATTATTTCAGGGTACCAAAAGTACTGGAATAAGCTACAGAACCACTCTATGAATAAAATCAGGTTTTGGAAGAACTGGGATACTGACACCAAGTATCCCTATCTTTTTTTAATGGCACTTGGGTTGCTGAGCATGCTGCTGGGCGTGTACTACTATTTCTCTGGCGAAGAACTGGCTTTTGGCTGGGATAAAATGTCGGAGTTGCAGGTAGTGCCGGTGCCGGTGCATGAGTTCTCACGCATGCTCGAGACTTTTACCCTTACCGCCGATGGCTACCTGCTAACGGAACAATACGATGTGGCCGCGCCTGTGGTAAATACTACTGCCGCCTCTGTGTTTCTGGCTATCCTGGGTATTTGCCTTGCCTTTTATACCGCCGCCATCAGTACCATGAAACGCCTGGCATACTTTGCTGGCGTGCTTTTGCTGATGCTTTTGCTGGCCAGTTTTAACCTCGATCTGCTGGGAATTTACGGTACAGAAGCCGGACAGCCGGTATTGCTGCTAAGTATAGGTGTGCTGGCTTCGGTCAGTTATGCTTTTCAGGCTTTTTACAGCCATATTCGTTTTACTACCCGTGTACTTATACTTGGCGGCATCTTGTTGCTGCTAAGCTTTTTTGTGTTTTCAGAGGCCAGGTTTCCCGCTACGCTAACGGCGTTGCACCTTGTAAACTATAGTGCTATCGGTACGCTGATCGCTTCCCTGCTTTTTATGATCTGGATAGCCTACGAAAACGTAAACGCGCTGCTCTGGATAAATACACAGGCCAAAACGCCGGAACGCCGTTTTAGTTTATGGCAGTTTATGCTGGTAAGTATCTTATACTTGCTTAACCTGCTGCTGTTATACCTGCGCCATGTCGGGTATGTAAAGCTAGATCTGTTCTATATCAATGGTTATGTTATTCTGCTGCTTTCGATTATTTCGGGCTTCTGGGGCATGCGCCAGCGAGAGCAGTACTATGGCCGTTTTATGGCGTTTAAACCAGCCGGAGCAATACTTTACCTGGTATTTGCCACCATTACCGTTTTAAGTATAGGCTATGCTTTTGCTACCGCCAACGACTCGCTCACTGTAGTTTACCACGACCTGATCGTATATACGCACCTGGCTTTCGGCTTCATGTTCTTTGTGTATGTGATGTTTAACTTCGGGCGTTTGATAGACCAGCGCCTGCAGGTTTACAAAGTGGTGTACCAGGCTAAACGATTGCCATTTTATACTGTCTTCACGATGGGTGCCATATTGCTGGCCATACTTGTGATGCGCACGCAGTACAGGGCTTACTTTTATGTTTACGCCGGTTACTACAATTACCTTGGCGATCTGTACAAAGCCACTGATAACACCATACTTGCGGAGCGTTTTTACCAGGAGAGTGCCCTTTACGACAACAACAACGTGAAGGCCAACTATAGCCTGGCCGGTATTTACCGCGAAAAAAATCAGCGTAACAACGAGATACTTCGCATGAAAGAATCGTTGGAGAAGCGCCCTGACCCAAAGCTTTATATTCGACTGGCCAACCTCTACGACGAGAAAGAATATTTCTTTGAGAAGCTTTACGTACTGCAGCAAGGTGCAGAAGTTTTCCCGGAATCAGGGGAGATCTATAACAACCTGGCCCTGCTTTATTCCCAGACCAGCGTTAACGACAGCACCGATTATTATTTTAACCTTGCCCAGAAGTATACTTCGGATGAGGATTTTGTAAGAAGCAACCGGCTGGCCTTTTATACACGCCAGGCAATGCTGAAGCAGGCCGAAGAACTATTGCTGGAAAGTAATGGCGGCAAGTATAAACCGCTGAGAACCAACCTGACTACCCTGCGCCAATTATTAGGGCAACAGCCTGCAAATGAGGATGGCTTTACGCCTGATTCTTTGGAACAGGTGGAGGATTTTACACTTTTCTATAATAGTACGCTTAGCACACTTAGTAACGGCGATACCAGCAAACTTGAACCTCTTAATAAATACCTCAACCAGAAAGGGAATCAGCTCTTTATGGAAGACCTGTTATACCTGAAAGGCCTGATACAACACTATAACGGTAGACCGAAAGAGGCGCGAAGCGTGGTGGAGAACCTGGCGCTGGCATCTTCGGGCAGAAGCGGGTATTATTACAATGCCTTGGGCCTCTGGATGATGGAGGAAAACAACTATGGTGCTGCGGCCGCATACTTTAAGCTGGCAAAAGACAGAGGCTATAACAATGCTTTCCTGGCGCATAGTTACGCTTTGGCGCTGGCCCACCAGCCTGGTGCCGCCAAAGAAGCCCTGAAGGAAGTAGGTTTTACAGAATACGAGCCTGCTATCGAAGTAGCGCAATCGCTGCTTACTGTGCTGGACCAGCATACACAGGCTATTGTTAACCAGGCACCCGACAAAGATAAAGTGCAGTACCTGCTGGCCTATTTGCCACAGCTTAGCCTAGGTCAGGTAGATGCTATTGTTAACAGCGTTCAGGAGAAAGAGCTGCGCCGCCAAGCCTTGCTGGCCCGCATAGATTACCTGATGCAGCAAAAGAACTGGAAAGCCGCTAACGATGCCGTAAAAGAAACTGCTAACCAATTGCCGCCAGAAGGCAGCCTGCGCTCTGAGCTTAACCTGAAACAGATGAAGTTATGGTTGTATACCAAAAACTATAATACCCTGCTCGGGCGTATGGAGAAGCTTTACCTCACTCCGAAAGACAAACGTCAGTTAGTATACTTCAGGGCCAGAATTGCCGAATCAAAAGGTCGTACACGCGAAGCCTCCGAGCAATATACTCAGGCTGTTAAAATGCTGTTATATGATGAGGAAGTAGTAGAGAAAGCTGCTGCTTTTTTTGCAAAACAAGCACCAAAAGGTATGAAAGCCTATAATATTCTGCTGGATGGCATCACCTATAATCCGTACTCGACAAGGTTATACAAAGCGTATGCCCTGGAAAGTATAAATCAGGGATTGGTAAGCTATGCAGATCAGGCATTAGAGGAACTTCGAAATTTGCTTACTGAATCGGAATATAGTACATTTATTCTTGAATTTGAGAAACAGCGCCAGGCTGCAGCGACCCGCGCCGACGACTGGCAACTATAAAATCCGGCTGTATGAGCACCATCATCGAAACACACAATATCTCCAGGGTATACCACATGGGCAGCGAAACTATAAACGCGCTTAAGTCGGTATCCATCAACATTCAGAAAGGAGAGTATGTGGCATTTATGGGCCCATCAGGCTCTGGTAAATCTACGCTGATGAATATCATTGGCTGCCTCGATACACCATCCGGCGGGCAGTATATCCTGAATGGCAATGATGTGAGCAACATGACGGATAACGAGCTGGCCGAGATCCGAAACAAAGAGATAGGTTTCGTGTTCCAGACCTTTAACCTGTTGCCCCGCCAGACTTCTTTGGAGAATGTAGCATTACCCCTTATATATGCCGGCTACAATAAAAGCGAGCGCGAGGAGCGGGCACAGCTTGCCCTGGAAAGTGTGGGCTTGGGTAACCGTGGCAAGCATAAACCAAACGAACTTTCAGGTGGCCAGCGGCAGCGTGTTGCCATTGCAAGGGCGCTTATCAATAACCCAAGTATAATTCTGGCCGATGAGCCAACCGGTAACCTCGACTCTAAAACATCTTACGAGATAATGGAGCTGTTCGAGAACCTGCATGCCAAAGGCAATACCATTATTATGGTAACGCACGAAGAAGATATTGCCAAGTATGCACACCGCATCGTACGCCTGCGCGATGGCCTGATAGAGTCGGATACGGTGAACGAAGATGTGGTAACAGCCGCAAAATTACAGGCAGCACATAATTAAATGAAAATATATACTAAAACAGGCGACAAAGGCACTACCGCGCTTATTGGCGGTACCCGCGTGGCTAAATCGCATCTCCGTATAGAGTCTTACGGCACCGTAGATGAGCTTAATTCGTACATAGGGCTGGTGCGCGATCAGGAAGTAAATAAAAACCGGGCCGATATATTAAAAGAGATCCAGGACAGGTTGTTTACGATTGGCTCTACGTTGGCTACAGACCCCGAAAAAGCTGTAAAAATGGCAACCCCGGACTTGCACGCCGAGGACATAGAACTGCTTGAACAGGAAATAGACAAGTATACGGCGGAAGTGCCGCCGCTCCGCTCTTTTGTGTTGCCTGGTGGGCATCAGTCGGTTTCGTTTTGCCACGTAGCCCGCTGCGTTTGCCGCCGCGCCGAAAGGCTCGTTATCCGGTTACAGGAAGAATCTCAGGTAGATGACCTGGTGGTAATTTATTTAAACAGATTATCCGATTACCTGTTTGCACTCTGCCGCCTGATGACGCATGAGCTAAAGGCAGAAGAAGTGGCCTGGAAGCCGCGCCTATAACTATACATCAACAAAACCTATACTTATGTCAGTTGATACCCTAACTATACAAACACAGCAGGTGGCGCAATCGCGTATTACCGACCTGGATGTAAATAACATTGAATTTGGTAAGATATTTTCGGACCACATGCTGGTTTCCGATTATAAAGACGGTGCCTGGCAAGCGCCCGAGATATTGCCTTATGGTAATATGTCGTTGAGCCCGGCAACCTCAGCCATACATTACGGGCAAGCTATTTTCGAAGGCATGAAAGCTTACCGCAGTGCTGAAGGAGAAATTCTGCTTTTCAGGCCATACGATAACTTGAAGCGCCTGAATCTATCGGCTGAGCGTATGTGCATGCCAGAAATACCGGAGGATATTTTTATGCAGGGCCTGGAGCAGCTGCTGCGCCTGGATGCAGCCTGGGTACCGCCAACTGCCGGTTCGGCGCTGTACATCCGTCCGTTTATGTTCGCTACCGATGATTTTATAGGGGTTCGTCCTTCTTCAAATTACCGTTTCACTATTTTCTCCTGCCCGGTAGGCGCATACTATGGCCAGCCGGTAAAGGTAGCTATTGAGCCAAACTATGTTCGCTCTGTAGAGGGCGGCGCCGGTTTTGCCAAAGCTGCCGGTAACTATGGCGCGGCTTTGTTGCCGGCCAAAAAAATGCAGGAGCGCGGCTATCACCAGCTTATCTGGACCGATGCCAAAGAGCATAAGTATATCGAAGAATCTGGTACAATGAACGTGATGTTCGTGATCGATGATGTGCTGGTAACCCCTGCCGTAAGTACAACCATTCTGGATGGTATCACGCGCAAAAGCGTACTGCAATTAGCCAGAGACCTGGGATATAAAGTGGAAGAACGCAAAGTGGCCGTAGATGAAATAGTAACGGCACACAGAGCGGGTAAGCTGCAGGAAGCTTTCGGTACAGGTACGGCTGCCACCATTGCCCAGATCGCGACCATCGCTTATAAAGATGAAGAGTTTGAGCTGCCGCCGGTAGAGAGCAGAACCATTTCCAATACCATAGCGCAGGCGCTGGACAGAATTAAGACCGGCCAGGATCCCGATATTCATAACTGGGTATACAAAATCAACTTATAAAGTATAACCTATGTACCGGATGCTGAAGTATAAGCTGCACGTTTATACTTCAGCATCTGTTTTTTTAGTACAGGCAAGTATAAAACTATAACATGACAACAGAACAACTTAAAGAGTTAAAGGCCAGAGTAGAGGCTTTGAGGAGGTATCTTTGACTACGATGCCAAGAAAGAGCAGATAGCTGAAACCGAAAAACAGACCCTGGCCGCCGATTTCTGGGATGAACCGAAAGCTGCCGAAAAGGTGCTGAAAGAAGTAAAATCAGTAAAAGTATGGACCGACCATTACGAGTTGGTAGAGAAAGCAGTTGCTGATTTTGAAGTGCTGTTTGACTTTTACAAAGAGGGCGACGTAAGCGAAGAAGAGATTCTGCAGGAGTATAAAAAAGCAGTTGATGCTGTAGAGGGGCTGGAGTTTAAGCGCATGCTCAGCGGTGAAGAAGACCAGCTCAGTGCCATACTTGAAATAAACCCCGGTGCGGGCGGTACCGAAAGCCAGGACTGGGCCGAAATGCTGATGCGCATGTACATTATGTGGGCAGAATCGCATAAGTTCGGTGTAAAACAGATTAACTATAACGCTGGCGATGGGGCAGGTATAAAATCGGCTACCCTGGAAATTACCGGCGACTTTGCCTATGGTTACCTCAAATCGGAGATCGGCGTGCATCGTTTAGTGCGTATTTCGCCTTTCGATTCGGGTGGGCGGCGCCATACTTCGTTTGCCTCCGTGTTTGCCTATCCTGTGGTGGACGATACCATTAACATTGAGGTTAACCCAAGCGATATCGAATGGGATACTTTCCGGTCGGGTGGTGCAGGTGGCCAGAACGTGAACAAAGTAGAAACAGCCGTGCGCCTGAAGCATAAGCCATCTGGTATTGTAATAGAATGCCAGATAGAGCGCTCGCAGCTGATGAACAAGGAACATGCTCTGCGCATGCTGAAATCGCGCCTCTACCAGATAGAGATGGAAAAACGCAACGAGGAACGTGACCGCATCGAAAGCACCAAAAAACGTATCGATTTCGGTTCTCAGATCCGGAACTATGTTTTACATCCATATAAACTGATAAAAGACATTCGTACCGGAGTGGAGCGAACAGATGTACAAAACGTACTGGACGGCGACCTGGATGAATATATCAAAGCTTACCTGATGCAGGCATAAAGTATAAAGTATAAGTTTAGAACAAAAAAGGGCACCAGCAATGGTGCCCTTTTTTGTTGGCAGGTTTAAGGACTAATTGCTTTACACTTAACTATAATTCTCAATTGAAATAGCAGAGTTAAGTTATGCTTGAGTTGTAGTGTAAAGTATAAGCGAAGTATAATAAATGTATTTTAATATATTGATTTATAGTTTTTTATACCTGATTGAATTGTGTCTTAAGTTGTGTGTTAATGCAATTTCTGGCTATACTTTAAAGTAAGAGATGCGTATATATTAAAAATAAACAAAGATTAAATTGTAGTATGTATATATGGGCTTTGTTTAATTAATCTGAATAACCAAGTATAAATAGATGGTATAACACTTTTACTAATTCTTTTATGGCTACAAAAATCCTTGATTCAAGTTGAAAAGCTTGGAATGCATATTTTAAATCCATTGAAATATAAGTTTACCCCTTCCAGCCACCACAACACGTGGTGTTACCGCCCCTGTGCAATCTGGTAATTGCTTTACATGCACACTAACATATTTGCTACCCTGATTACCAGTTAAGAACAAATTAACTGGCATTATTAGCTCTTAAGCTACTTAGAAGCGAGTAAAATCAACACTCCTTCAATTTTGTTAACTATAACTATACCACAATGAAAAGACTATTACTAATAAGCTTCATCCTTGTGTTTGGCATATTGCAACAAGCCATGGCGCAAGGCGGAACGGTTACAGGTACGGTTACAGACCAGGCTACTGGTCAGCCGTTACCGGGGGTGGCTGTTCTGGTAAAAGGCACAACGGTGGGCACAACCACTGGTGCCGATGGATCCTATACTATAAACGTTCCGGCAACTGGTACTGCGCTGGAGTTCAGGTTTATTGGCTATACTACAGTTACACGCCCTATTGGCAACGCTACAACTATAAATGTGGCCATGGGTGTTGATACAAAGCAACTAAGCGAGGTGGTGGTAACGGCATTTGGTATTGAGCGGGAAGAAAAGGCGCTGAGTTACTCGGTGCAACAGCTCGGAGGCGAAACGGTTTCCAAAGCAGGGCAGCCAAACGTTACCAATGCCATACAAGGTAAAGTAGCCGGTGTGATTGTGCGGCAGTCGAGCGGTTTGCCTGGCTCTTCTTCTACTATTACGGTACGTGGCAGCAGGGCGCTTATAGGTAACAACCAGCCGCTATATGTGGTAGATGGTATGCCTATTGAAAGTAACGCCTTAATCCAGGATGCATCCGGCAATGGCCCTGGTACAGGTGGTGTAAGTGGGGCAGACGCTTCTTCCAGAGCACTCGATATTAACCCGAACGACATCGAATCAATTTCGGTGCTTAAAGGTGGTGCTGCTGCTGCGCTTTATGGTTTGCGTGCCTCAAACGGGGTTGTGATCATCACCACTAAAAAAGGAAAGGGCCTGACTGCTAAAAAAGGAGCTACCGTTACTTTTAACTCCGATTATACGTTTGATAAAGTCTCCCGCTTGCCAGATTTGCAGAGCACTTATGCGCAAGGTAGCGCCGGAAATTATTCCAATTTTACTTCACTTTCATGGGGTCCGCGCATAAGCGAACTCGGCGATATTACCGACCGCTTGGGCAATACACGGCCCGGTAACAGGGTTTTCGACAACGTTGACCCCTTCTTCGAAACCGGCCATACCTGGAACAACAACATTACGGTAGGTAACAGCGGGCAGTTAGGTAACTATGCTTTCGGTTTTGGTTTTACCGATCAGCAAGGTATAGTGCCAACTACAGGTATGAAACGCTATACTGGTAAAGTTGCCGGCGATTTTAACCTTAATGAGAAAGTGACCTTAGGAGCATCTGTAAATTATTCGGATGTAAATGTGGACAAGATACCGGGAGGTAGTAACTTATCTAACCCACTGTTTACATTATATGCCGCACCCCGCACATTTGATCTGTGGGGATCTCCTTTCTCTTTTCCTGGAGAACCTTACCGCCAGTATAATTACCGAAGTGCCATTGATAACCCAAGATGGTCGCTGGCCAATAACTCATTTACGGAGCAAACACGCCGGGTTATAGGTAATGCTAATTTAACCTATAAACCCCTCGACTGGGTATCGCTGAACTATAGGCTTGGTGTAGATTATTTTACAACAGATGGTAAGGAAGTATACGAGTTAGGCTCAGGTAATACAGGCGGAGCCGGCCAGATAAACGACTACACCAATAATCAGAACCAGATTAACTCTAACATTTCGCTGAATTTTAACCGGGATGTAACAGAAGATATCAACCTGAACCTACTATTGGGTAATGAGGTGTATGATATACGTAGCAGGCTGATCAGTAACTTTGGTACAGGTATAGCCATAGGAGGCTTCCGTAACATTGGTAGTACAAATACGCAGCGGGCCACAGATTTTATAAGTAGAAGGCGTGTAGCTGGTTTTTATGCCAACCTGGAAGCGGGGTATAAAGATTATCTCTTCCTGAATGCCAGTGCCCGCCAGGATTATGTTTCTAACCTGCCACGCGATAACCGATCCTTCTTCTACCCATCTATTGGGTTGGGTTTTGTAGTAACAGATGCTTTCGAGATCGAGAACAACTGGTTGAGCTTTGCCAAAATAAGAGCTTCGTTTGCAGAGGTAGGCCAGGCACCGGATGATGCATTCCAGACTAGGAACTTTTACCTGGTAGGGGGCTCGGGTTCCGGCTTTCTTGCAGATAATATCCAGTTTCCTTTTAACGACTTAAACGGTTACTCACTGTCAGATCTGTTACGTTCCGATCAGTTACGCCCTCAGAATACCAAAACAACAGAGTTTGGCGGTGACCTGAGATTTCTGGATAACCGGTTCACAGTAGATTATACTTATTACGTCCAAACCACGGAAGATCAGATCTTCCCGGTACCATTAGCCCCAACCAGTGGTTTTACAGCCGAGTTACGCAATGCCGGTAAACTGCAAACCAAGGGCCATGAACTGGTGGTAGGTATAACTCCTGTCAGGTCCACAAATTTCCAGTGGGAGCTTACTACAAACTTCTCTACCTATGATAACGAGGTTAAAGAGCTGGCACCCGGAGTAGAAAATATCTTCCTGGGCGGTTTTGTGATACCAAACGTGCGGGCGCAGGCAGGCGACGCTTACCCTGTTATTTTCGGTGCCTCGTTTGTGCGCGATGACGGTGGAAATATTGTAGTAGACAGCCGTGAAACAATAGAAGGAGAGCCAAACCCATACTATGGTATGCCACTTGCAGGCCCGGCAAAAGCTATTGCTAACGTGCAGCCTGATTTTGAGCTGAGTTTTCAGAATAGTTTCAACTTCTTAGGCTTTAACCTGACAGCTCAGCTAGACTGGCGAAAAGGAGGAAATGCTTATGCAGGTAATACCCGATTGCTCAAACTATATGGTATGGCAGAAATAACCGAGGATCGTGAAACACCGAAAGTATTCGAAGGCTCTAAAGGATTTATTGATGAAGATGGCAACCTGGTAGTGGAAGGTCCTAACGATATAGCTGTTGAACAGGGGCAGACTTTCTGGCAAACCGCCATGGATGTTATAGATGAGTCGAATGTATACTCCACTACGTTTGTGCGCCTGCGCGAGGTAACCCTCGGTTATACTATACCTGAAAACCTGGTTAAGAAAACTCCTTTCCAGGGAGCTTCACTCTACCTGACCGGCCGCAACCTGTTCCTCATAACCGATTACCCGAACTTCGACCCTGAAACAAGTGTGGGTGGAGCTGGTAACTTCCAGGGGCTTGAGTATGTATCGCTGCCGCAAACCAGGAGCTATGGCGCCGGTATCAGAGTAACGTTTTAACCTTATAAGTTGAAAATCATGAAAACGAATAAATATATAAGCCGGATTGTAGCCGTAACGTTGCTGCTTTTCTTTGCCGGCTCCTGCAGTGAGGACAAACTGGATGAAATTGACACCAACCCAAACAACCCGCTGGATGTACCCATTAGCCTCTTATTGCCCCAGGTAATTACCGATGTGTCTTTTGCCATTTCAGGCACTGACCTTGCCTGGTACTCCTCGGTGTTTGTGCAACATACAGCAGGCGTACATGCCCAGCTACAAGCAGCAGATCTTCGTTCAGGTAACACCAATAATACGTTGGTGAACAATACCTGGGGTACCATTTACGCCACCACCATGCCCGATCTGAATGCAATTATCACAAAAGGCTCTGCAGGAGGCGATGAAGAAGGTAAGTTTATAGAAGTAGGTATTGCCAAAATTCTGAAAGCTTATACTATTGCCATCGCAACCGATGCCTGGGGGCGTGTACCTTATGCAGAAATAGGGCGAGGCGCTGAGCTGCGTACGCCGAAGTTTGATAACCAGCAGGAGATTTATACTAATATACAAACCCTGTTAGACGAGGCCATCGCCGACTTGGCAAAAGGTGGCCCCAGCCCTGGCCAGGCAGATCTGATTTATGGTGGTGATGCAGATAGCTGGACAAAAGCCGCCTGGTCATTAAAAGCACGTTATTATAACAGGTTAAGTAACATTGATGCTACCGGCTCGGCAACACAGGCGCTGGCAGCTGCTGCAAACGGTTTCCAAAGTTCAGCGGATAATTTCGTGTTCAATAAGTTTACGACCCAGTCAGCAGGGGAGCATCCGTGGTATCAGGAGTCTAATGACCGGGCCCACCATGCCGTAAGCCAGACTTTTGTGAATACCTTGGATAACCTCAATGATCCGCGGCTTGCAGTAATGGTAGCGCCTGCGCCCGAGACTGGCGAAATTACCGGAGCCCCTAATGGCACGCAAACAAACGACCAGGCCAGCCAGTTATTTTCAGACCCAACAGAGGCTGTACTGAATGCTACTTCGCCGATGCCGTTAATGACTTACGATGAGTTAAAGTTTATTGAAGCAGAGGCAAACCTAAGACTTGGAAATGCAGCCGGAGCTGTTACTGCCTTTACAGAAGCTGTAACGGCTGCCATGCAACGCCAGGCTCCGGAGCTTTCTAACGCTGCCATTACAACCTATGTAGCTTCTATAGCAAGCGGCGGGCTTAACCTGGAAAGTATAATCCGCCAGAAATGGATCTCATTCTGGCTTTTTCAGCCAATCGAAGCTTTCAATGATTACAGGCGTACAGGTTTTCCTGCGCTCACGCACCCGATAGGCCCTGCGCCGCTCAGGTTCCCGTACCCACAATCAGAGCTAGATGCCAATGCTGCCAACGTACCCAGTACGCAGATTACAAATGGTGTTTGGTGGGATGATGGCACAGAAGATTAAGTGCAAGTATAAAATATAACACTTAAAAATGCCCGGCAAGCAATCGCCGGGCATTTTCTGTTTAAAGTGAATCTGAGCAATGTTGTGCTGTAAGTAGTTTCTTTAAATGACACTTTAGCTAAATATAAATTGGCAAAGCTTACAGCACGAGGCTGCAACTATCATCCGGGCCATGCAAGGGTAAGCAAACAAAAGTGGTTTATGTTATAACGCTGATTTTCATCGGGTTCGTTATGGTAAGCTCTTTAAGCTATAGTTTTCATTCGGGAACTTCTCTTTTTGGAATTCTTCCGAATTTGATATTTGCTTGAGCAAGGCTGCTTGCTTTGGTTTAATTGTGTTTAAACATTGTTGTTGAAAGCGAGTGGTTGTGTTAAGTGTATCCTGTGTTAAACGGTTGTAAGCTATTGAATAAAGTCTTCGGTTAGGCCTGTTAAGGATGTTTTGTATTGTAAGTGATTGGTATGTAGAGTGTTTTGATTGTTGATTAAATTTCGTGAATCTCTTGCGTTTATTTGAATATATTGATATTATTGGCTTAGGAAAAAGAGCTTTAGAGTTTAGCAGATTGTGCTGGCTCATAATTGGACATAAATAAGCCTGAATCCTTAACCTTGTATGGATACAACTAAGTGTTTTTAACAACAAGGAAGTAAATTTTATATTCTCCCCTGTATCTGTTTTTGATAGGCCATAAACGGTGGCCTTTGCTTATAGTTTAACCCGCCTCCTTCGAGGTGGACAGGGAATTTTTTGCTCTAAATTATCTCAACTTACACCTTAAACAATTTATTCACTTTAATTACAACACAATGAAAAAACTACTACTAATGAGTTTTGTTCTGGTGTTCGCCTTGCTGCAGCAGGCAATGGCCCAGAGCAAGACCGTATCTGGTAAGGTATCCGACCAGGCAACAGGTCAGGGGCTTCCCGGAGTGGCCGTATTAGTAAAAGGTACCACTGTAGGTACTGCTACCGGGGTTGATGGTTCTTATACACTGAATGTTCCGGAAAATGGCAATACACTTGTATTCCGTTTTATTGGTTACCAAACAGTAGAACGAGCTATCGGTAATGCAAGCAATGTTAACGTTACACTGGCAGTTGATAACAAGCAGCTGAGTGAGGTAGTTGTTACAGGTTATGCTACTAAAAGCCGTGAAGAATTTACAGGAGCAGCAGCAACTGTAAACGCTGAAGCAATTAAAGATCGTCCGGTGCAAAGCTTTGCTCAGGCGCTAACTGGTAAAGCTTCGGGTGTAAATATTGTGCAGCCAAATGGAGTGCTAAACAATGCGCCTGTAATTCGTATCCGTGGTATTAACTCAATTTCATTGAGCTCTTCTCCTCTGATTGTAGTAGATGGTATTCCGATTTCTACAGGCGATGTTTCTGATAATAACTCTGCGAATAACCCGCTTTCAGATATTAATCCATCTGATATAGAGTCTATCGACATACTGAAAGATGCTGCTTCTACCTCTATTTATGGTTCAAGAGCAGCTTCTGGTGTATTAATCATCACTACTAAAAAAGGTAAGCAAGGTAGAGCGAAAGTAACTTATGATGGTTGGGTTGGTACTAGCAAAGCTACCAGATTACCGGAAATGCTTAACGCACAACAGTACATGGATTTCAAAAACTTAGCTGTAGCTAATGCCATTGCTGTTAACCCTGCACTTGTTCCTGCTGCTAACCGCAATGCAGAAAACAAGAGTTTCTTCCCAAGCACTAACCCAGACGGATCTATGGTAGATACTGACTGGCAAGACCTGGTTTATCGTAGAGCGCTGTCTCACAACCATGCTTTATCAGTATCTGGTGGTACAGAAAAAACTACTTACTTTTTCTCTACCGGTTTGTCTGACCAGCAAGGATTCATTAAAAAGAATGACTTTACGCGTAAAAATGCACGTTTAAACCTAACACACCAGGTAACTGACTGGTTTAGCCTAAGAGGTAACATCACTTACACAAACGGTTTAAACTCATCTCCTAACAGTGGCTCACTTCCAGGTCAGGCTTACGGTGTAGCAGGTCTTGGCCGCCTTGGTCTTGTACTTGCACCAAATATTTCACCTTACAACGCAACAGGTGGCTATAACTTGAGTGGTAATGCTTTAGCACCAGGGGCTAACCTTTTCCCTCAGACATATTATAACCCGGTTGTTCTTTTAGATCATGATAACAGTACCTCTGAAACAAACAGATTATTATCTAACCTAGGTGCTGATTTCAATATCTTAAAAGGTCTTACTTTTAAGACTACATACTCTTTTGACCTGAGCAATGCCGAGAACAAATTGTTCTATAATCCAATCAATGGTGACGGTTTCAACCAAAAGGGTGTAGCAACAAACTCAAATGGCAGAAGAGAAAACTGGAACTGGGTAAATACACTTCAGTATCAGAAAACTTTCGCTGATAAGCATAATGTATCTTTATTAGTAGGTTCAGATGTGCAGGAAACTAACTCTAACTACTGGTGGGCATCACGTCAGGGCTTGTCAATCCCTACATTTAACGACTTCCAGGCTACTTACGGTATCCAAACTGCAGGTGGCTCTATCGGTAAGCGAGTTTATGAAGCCTATATTACAAGCTTAAGCTATAACTATGGCGGTAAATACTTTGTAAGCGGTAACTTCAGAAGAGATGGTAACTCTGCTTTAGCTTCTGCTAAACGTTGGGGTAACTTTGGAGGTGCTTCAGTTGGTTGGGCAATTTCTGAAGAAGATTTCTTTAAGAATGCCTCTTTCAGCAGTGCGATATCTAACTTAAGATTAAAAGCAAGCTGGGGCCGTGTAGGTAATGGTAACTTAGGCGATAATTACGGTGCCTATACACAATACTCTGATGGCGTTTATGCTTCAGTTCCTAGCTTAGTTTATGCTCAGGCTGGTAACAACGACCTTTCTTGGGAAACAAGTAAGCAAACTAACATTGGTATCGACTTAGGTTTACTGAACGGCAAAATCAATTTAGAAGCTAACTACTACAACAATGATGTTGATGGTTTGATTCTTGGTGTTCCGCAGGCGCCTTCTAAAGGTATCCCTGGTAACTCAATCCTGCAAAACGTAGGTTCAATGTATAATAAAGGTTACGAGTTCGCGCTGAATGCTACCCCAATTGACAATGGTAAATTCAGATGGTCTACTAACTTTAACGTTACGCTGAACAAAAACGAAGTTACAGAACTGGTTGGTGATGCTCCTATATTTGGTGTTACCAGTGGTTTGGAAACAAGTAACATTACTACTGTAGGACAGCCTGTTGGTAGCCTTTTTGTAGTTAGAACAGCTGGCGTGAACCCTGAAAATGGCCGCAGAATTTTTATCAACAAAGCAGGCGAGAAAGTGCAATATCTGCACGGTGGTGGTGCTAATGCATGGACTTATTTAGATGGAACAAAAGCTAATCCAATTTCTGGTGCTGATGCTGCTATAGGTGGTAACACGCTTCCAAAATGGTATGGTGGTTTCACTAATAACTTCTCTTATGGCAACATCGATTTAAGCTTCCTGCTTTCTTACTCTGGCGGTAACTACATCTACAACGGTACACAAGCTGGCTTAAGAGATCAGCGTATCTGGAACAACCATACAGATGTTCTTAACCACTGGACTGAAGCAAACAGAAACACTGATATTCCTCGCCCGGTTTATGGCGATAACGTATCTAACGGTTCTGCTTTCCCAATTGATGCCAACGTTCAGAAAGGCGACTTTGTACGTCTGCAGAATGCTGTTTTAGGTTACAAATTGCCACAGCGCTTCTTCGGAAAAACAGGTATCAGCTCTCTGAGAGTTTACGGCCAGGTTGATAATGCATTCCTGCTTACAAACTACAAAGGTGTTGACCCGGAAATTTCTTCAAATGGTAGCTCAAACATAGCGCCTGGTGTAGAGCGTAACACAGTTCCTCAAGGTAAAGCATTTACCTTCGGTGTTAACTTAGGCTTTTAATTAAAATTACTTTAGAAATGAAAATATTTGATATACATTCAAAGAAGAAGTATGTAGTAAGGCTTGCTTTACTCTCCATACCTTTCGCTCCAATGCTTACCTCTTGTGAAAAAGAGTTTCTTGATGCACAGCCTGAACTGACTTTGTTAGAGGGTAAGAACTTTGATACACCAGATTTGGTACTGGCTCAGGTTAATGGTTTGTATGCATCTATGAAGCATGGCCGCTTTTTAGGTGGTCGTTATCAGGCTTATAATGATATAAGAGCAGAGGAGTTTATTAACCGTACTGCAAACAACGTAACGGGCTACAGCATCTGGAACCAGACTGCAGGTGCAGATGAGAATTATACTACTGATCTTTGGTCAAGAGCTTACCTGACTATTAACAGGGTAAACACATTCCTGAAAGGTCTTGAAGAGAATTCAGATAAAGTAGATGATGCTTTAGAAGCTCAATATAGAGCAGAAGCTAAGTTTATCAGAGCAATGTCGTACTTATCACTTGTACAGATGTTTGCTAAACCATATGTACTTGATAATGGTGCTTCTCCAGGCCTGCCGCTAAGATTAAATGCAGAGTCTAATACAGAAAATAATAGCCTGAAAAGAAGTACTGTAGCAGAAGTCTATGCTCAGATTCTTAAGGATTTGAATGAGGCTGAAGTTGATTTACCTGCTCGCTATGGTACAGGTACTGCAAACAATGCACTTAATGTTACCCGCGCACAGAAGAACACAGTTATAGCACTTAAAACAAGAGTTTATCTTGTAATGGGTCGTTATGCTGATGTAATTACTGAAGGCAACAAGTTGGTATCTTCAACGGCACCTAATACCAGTATAGCTGAAGGCGTTAAATACCAGTTATTGCCTGATCCTGCTTCTGTGTTTGCAACAGATGTAAATCAGGAAATAATCTTTGCTGCACCGTTTACTGAAACAGATGCTCCTGGTACACAGAATCAGCTTGGTTATTACTACAATGCTGGTAATATTGAGTATTACTTCAATACTAATACTACAGGTATCCAAGGTATTTACAATAATCCTCAGTTCGAGGCTGATGACAAACGTAAAACAGACTTAACAGCTGTTTACACAGGCTTGTCTTCTAAGCCGGTAATTTCACTTAAATATTCTGCTGTTTCTCCATATACGGACTGGGTTCCGCTTATCAGATATGCAGAAGTTCTGTTGAACATTGCAGAAGCAGAGGCTGAAGTTGGTGATCAGGTTCGAGCTATTGCTTTACTGCAAGCCGTTCATAACCGTTCAGATGCTACCTGGCTATACACAGGTGTTACAAAGCAGGATCTTGTTAACGCAATTTTAACCGAGAGAAGAATAGAGTTATTAGGAGAAGGCTTTAGAACAAACGATTTGTTCAGAAAAGGTTTGCCAATTAACTCGAGAGGTGCTGGGGCTTCAATAGACGCTACAGATTCTCGTTATGTATTGCCAATTCCTACTTCAGAGACCACAACAAACCCTGGTCTTTAAGCAAAACCTAATATTGATTTAGCTGTTAAAAAAAGCCTCTTCAAATGAAGAGGCTTTTTTGTTTATACATGGTTGCAGAGAGTTTATACTTGTATAAGAGCCCTGAAGTACATTTCTGATATTTAAATTAGTCAGAAGGAAACTCAAGTTAGCCTGATAACAGTTTACAATTAGCTTATATTTGGCTTGTAAAACTATACGAACATGCTTTTACCTAACCATAGCGGATTTATACTTGAAGCTGGCATAGATGAAGCTGGCAGGGGTTGTTTGGCCGGGCCGGTAGTGGCGGCTGCAGTTATACTTCCGGCAGACTATAAACACGGCTTGCTGACCGATTCTAAAAAGCTGAATAAGAAGCAGCGCGAACAACTGCGCGAAGAAATTTACCGGGATGCTGTGGCGTGGGCAATAGGAGAGGCAACAAACCAGGAAATAGACGCTATTAATATTTTGCAGGCTACTTACCTGGCCATGCACCGGGCAATAAGCGGTTTAGTAACCGTGCCTGAATATCTGCTGATCGATGGCAACCGTTTTAAGCCTTATCAGGCTTTGCCGCATGCCTGTATTGTGAAAGGTGATGGAAAATACCTGTCTATAGCGGCGGCATCGGTGCTGGCCAAAACCCACCGCGATGATGTGATGAGCAGGTTGGCTGAAGAACATAACCTATATGGTTGGGAACAAAACGCAGGTTACCCAACTGCAGCGCACCGCAAAGCCATTGCGCTTTATGGCACAACGCCGCATCACCGTCATTCATTTGCCTTACTGCCGCAGCAACCTACTTTATTCGAAGTATAAAACCGGGTGTTTTTACTACGTTGCCTGAGGCTATTACTTTAGCTTGATCAGGTCCAGGAACAGGCTGAAACTATCCAGAGAAGAATGGCTGTTCTCGAAGTTGTCAAAGCTTAAGGGCTTCACGATATAGCCGGTCACGTTCAGGCGCTGGGCCTCCAGGCGGTCAGTGTCTTCGTTAGATGTAGTCATGATAAACACCGGGATATGGCTGAATTCCGGCTCAGTACGCAGTTCTGCAAGAAACTCCAGGCCATTCATTTTAGGCATGTTAATATCGAGAAGTATAACGCTGGGTGCCGGCGATATTTTGGCTACACCATCGCCCCGAAGCATACTTAAAGCTTCGCGTCCGTTACGGGCAACGTGTATAGGGTGAGTGATACTTATTTTCTTTAGCTCCCGCTCTACATTCATAATATCCAGGTAGTCATCTTCTACTAAAAGGATATTTACTATTTTCTCGCTCATGCTATCGTAAATTGTATAAAACTGCTTTTGAATAAATTTAACTGAAAAATTATACTTTTAAGGCCCTGTTTTTTGGCCAGGTAAATGTAAAGGTGGCTCCCTGCCCTAACTTTGAATCTACCCAAATTGTGCCTCCCTGGTGCTCCACTATCTTCTTAACAATGGCCAAACCTACGCCGGTACTTTCTACGGCATCACGCTCCTGTAAGGTCTGGAAGATCACAAAAATACGCTTATGATATTCCGGGTCTATGCCGGGGCCGTTATCTGAAACAGAGAATACGTGCGCTGTTTCGGTTTCGTGGTGCATAATAGTAATCAGGCCGGCTTTTTTATCGTGGTATTTAAGGGCATTGCTGATAAGGTTTGAAAATACCTGCTCCAGTTGCACACGTACTGTTAATAAAGTTGGCATATTATCCTGTAGTTTTATTGTGAATCCCTTTGGAGGGGAAATCATATCTACGATCTCTGCCAGGAGTTGCTGCACATTTACTTCTTCTTTTACCTGATTAGTTCGCCCGATGCGGGCAAGCGCAAGTATACCATTAATAAGGTTTTCCATGCGGTGTACCCGTACGCGCATCATCATCAGGTATTCCTGCACATTGGGCGGCAAGTCGCGGCCCATGTCTTCTTCTACCCAGCGCGATGCTACTTCTATTCCACGCAATGGCGCTTTTAAGTCATGCGAAACTACATAAGCAAACTGGTCCAGTTCTTTGTTCTTGCGGTCCAATTCGGTAAATGTAGTATCAATAGTAGACGACATCAGGTTAAGCGAGTTAGAGAGCTGCGTCAGTTCGTCGTTCGCTGTATCTATTATCTGCGTTTTATAGTCGCCTTTTGATATTTTATCGGCCAGCGTTACCATTTTCATGATTCTGTTGGTAATGAGGCGCGTGATATAGTATGCCCAGCTAAGGCCCAGCAATACAGATATAATGGTTAAAACAGTAGATATCTGGCGTGTATTGTTTATACTTTGGCTCAGGCGCTCACGGCGGTATTCGCGAATCTTATACTCGTAAGCATTAAATTTACGAAAGCCTTCACGAAGCGTATCAATCAAGGCTTTTTCACCATTCAGCAAACTATCGCGTGACAGGTCGTACCTGGTAACCATAAAATCAATAGAATCAATGCGCTTGAGTTCGATAAGAGGCTCCGCGTATTGGCGTTCCCATTGATCGTGGAGGCGCATCATTTTATCAATATTTTTTATCTGTTCCGGAGAGTTTTCTGTAAAAGATTTTGTCTCACGGAAGAGGTTTGGAAGCTGCTGTTTAGCCTGGGCGTATGGTAATAAAAATTTCACGTCGCCATTAAGCAAGTAACCGCGCAAACCGGTTTCCATATCAATAATGTTACGTTGCAGCGCAGCAGAGTTTCGTACCACAATCTGAGAACGCGATACCCATTGGGAGTTTGCGATCACATCTTCGGAAAGCCTGAAGTTTACGATGGCAACCGCCGTGAACAGAACCGAGATCATAACGAACCCGGCAAATAACTTAACGGATAATTTCATTAGAAAGTATTACCAGAGAATAAAACAGTGCAGAATGCTCTCGTTAGAGTAGCCGGTTAAAAAATTACTGACTGTGGGTTTAGCATTTACATCAAAATAAAGCGAAGCAGCTGAATAGAACAAATTTGAAGATGAAATGCCCTGGGTAAACTTATGGTTGTGCTGGTTTGAACCATTGCAGGAGTAAAATCTGATTTCATGGTTTTTTGGCTAAAAGAATGAACTACAACTTACGCACATGTTAGAAGTATAGTTATGGTTAATTTATAATATAGTGCTGCATTATTAGAAGAATATTTGGCTAGAGCGGCTGTAAGTAAGTATAAATAAGGCGGTAAGGCATGGCGCAAAAGCCGGAAGTATAAAATTTCGGAAGCGGTTTAATTTTAGTTATTTTTGCCACGCAACCACTTGAACAAGCAGAAAGAAATGGACCTTAAAAAAATTGCTTTAAATGATGTGCACGAAGCGCTTGGCGCTAAAATGGTGCCTTTTGCCGGCTATAACATGCCTGTGCGCTATTCATCAGACCTAGATGAGCACAATACGGTGCGTAATGCTGTAGGTATTTTCGATGTATCGCACATGGGTGAGTTTATGGTACGCGGCCCAAAGGCTCTGGATCTGATCCAGCGTGTAACATCTAACGATGCCTCTAAATTATCAGATAATAAAATTCAGTACTCGTGCCTGCCAAACGAAGACGGCGGTATTGTGGATGACCTGCTGGTTTATCGCTTAGGCGAAGAAGAATACATGCTGGTTGTAAACGCCTCCAACATCGAAAAGGACTGGAACTGGATAAGCAAGTATAACACAGAAGGTGCCGAAATGGAGAACATCTCTGACGAGATTTCTTTGTTTGCAGTGCAGGGGCCAAAAGCAGTTGAGGCGCTACAATCGCTTACAAGTGTAGACCTGGCCAGCATGGTATATTATACTTTTGAGAAAGGCGAATTTGCTGGCGCCCAGGATGTGATCATTTCTGCTACAGGTTATACCGGTGCGGGTGGTTTCGAGATCTATGTGAAGAACCAGGATGCCAAGAAAGTATTCGAGGCCATTATGGAAGCTGGCAAAGAATTCGGAATTAAGCCAATCGGTTTAGGTGCCCGCGATACGTTGCGTCTTGAAATGGGTTTCTGCCTCTACGGCAACGACATCGATGATAAAACATCCCCGCTGGAGGCTGGCCTTGGCTGGATCACGAAGTTTGATAAAGAATTTACAAACTCAGAAAACCTGAAAGAGCAGAAAGCTGCCGGCGTTACTAAAAAGCTGGTTGGTTTTGAGATGGTTGATAAAGCTATTCCAAGATCGCATTACGAGATCGTGAATGCAGCAGGAGAGCAAATTGGTGAAGTAACTTCTGGTACTATGTCGCCAACGCTGGGCAAAGGTATAGGTATGGGTTATGTACAGAACGAGTTCAGCAAGCCGGGCAGCGAAGTGTTTGTACGCGTACGTAACAAAGACATGAAAGCGCAGGTGGTGAAGCTACCGTTTGTAAAGAAGTAATTTTATAATAGACGCAAGACACAGGACGTTAGACACAAGACAGAAATGTTTTGCTCGAAAAGTTCTGTGTCTTGCGTCTTCTAAAGTATAAAAAGTAATGCCAAGTATAGATGTTTGCTACAGCCCGGAGCTGTTGCATTTGTATGATCTGAAGGGAAAGGCAGTAGTTGCTGTAGATATTCTGCGTGCCACCTCTACTATGGTTACGGCTTTCGCAAATGGCGTTGCCGATATTATACCGGTAATGAAGCTGGAAGAATGTTTGGTTTATGCCGAGCAGGGCTGCCTGACAGCTGCCGAGCGCGATGGCGTGAAAGCTGAAGGGTTTGACCTGGGCAACTCGCCGTTTGCCTACATGAGCGAAAGTATAAAAGGCCGTACCATTGCTATCACAACAACCAACGGTACACGTGCCATTCGCATGTCGGAAGCAGCTGAGGAGATTGTGGTAGGTTCTTTCCTGAACCTGCAGACAGTGGCAGAACACCTGGCAGAGCTGCAGTTGGATGTGCTTGTTGTTTGTGCCGGCTGGAAAGGTAAATTTAACCTGGAAGATACCCTGTATGCAGGGGCATTGGCAGAGCGTTTACAAAGCCAGTTTGAGTTTGAAAACGACGCTACACTGGCTTCTTTATACTTATATCATGCCGCCAAATCGGATATGGTTTCTTTTCTGAGGCAGTCGTCGCATGTGCAGCGCCTCGAAAACCTGGAAATTCATAAGGATATCGAATTCTGTTTGCAGCACAATGTTTTCAATGTATTGCCAGTCTGGAAGCACGATCGCCTGGTAGATTTAAATGCCAAACATAGCTTAGTGTAAACTATAAAAAAGTATAAAGGCCGGTTCATAAACCGGCCTTTATACTTTTATGTGTTCTGTTTAAACCGCGATTTATACGTTGAACTTACTTCAGTTTTTCGTTTTGCTTGTGGCGTTCGCTGTCGCGGCTGGTTTTCTTTTCCAGGTTTTTTTGAAGCGCATCGGTCAGGTTTATACCTGTCTGGTTGGCCAGGCAAATCAAAACAAAGAGTACATCAGCCAGTTCATCAGAAAGCTGTTTGCCTTCGTCGCTTTTCTTAAACGATTGCTCCCCGTATTGGCGCGAAATTATTCTGGCTACTTCGCCTACCTCTTCGGTAAGTATGGCCATGTTGGTAAGCTCATTAAAATAACGAACGCCGTTTTCTTTTATCCAGTCGTCTACAATCTGCTGTGCCTCTGCAATGGTCATGTAAGTTTTGTGTTTGGTTTACTTTCCAAATTTAATGACAAAATCCACATAAGGCACACCAATGGGAATTTCAGAAGCGATATCGGCATTGTTGAGGAAGGCCAGGTCTACGGTTATTTTCTCGCCCATAAAGCGCATACCATAAGAGAAAATGCCATAACTGCCATCAGCCGGCACAATCCAGTTTTCAGTTACAAGCCCTACTTTCCGGCTTACCCGCTTCATGCCACTTATAGTTATAACGGGCTGGCTCGAGAATTCTTCATCTACAAAACCGTAGCCCAGGCCTACAGTAGCATTGTCATCTGTGTTACCATAGGTTACCAGGCCATAGCCAATGCCAAGCCCTGAAAAGTTATCGGAAGTGCCGATGGCATTGGCGTAAAAAACACCGGCGCCGGCACGTAATTTTTCAGTTATCGGGAAGCTATACTTGGGCGTGAGAAAGACAATCGGGTTGCCTGTAAAAGTGGAAATAAGCTCGAAACCGCCACCTATGGTAAAATTGTTGGTAACGCCATAACTGAAAGAGTTAAGCACCAGGTACGTGTTCTGGTAATAGGCTTCGCCTTTGCGCAGACTGAATGCAGATGGCCCGAAAAGATAACGGCTGGAGTTGGGGTTCTCGAACCAATACACACCTTTTCTAAACTTTGCCTCATCCAGTACTTTCGCACTCCTGATCTGGTTGTTGGGGATGAGCACTTCGCCTGCACTTTCGGTCATTAACTTTATACCTGCCTCTGTTTGCCCCATAAACCTGCCTTGTATAACTGAGCCGTCTTTTGTTTCGATTACCCAACGTTTGCCAACCCCGGTTTGGGCAGTAGTGTCGGTCTGAGCAGAAGTGGAATCGGTTTGTGCTTTTGCAGCAACAGAAAGTAACAACAGGCAAAGTATAGCCAAGGCTAATACCGGGAATTTCAGAAGTGTAAGGTGGCGCATATAACAGAAGTATGGATATTGCTATTAAATATAAGCAATATCTAATACATTGTTATTGATTGGGAAAGCTGGCCTATTCTTTATTTTTAGAATCGATAACAATCGTAACCGGGCCGTCATTAAGCAAGGCAACTTTCATGTCTGCCCCAAACTCGCCGGTCTGTACTTTTTTGCCGAAAGCTTCTTCTAAGTATACAATGAATTTCTCGTAAAGCGGAATGGCAATTGGCGGCGGGGCAGCCCCGATGTAAGAAGGCCGGTTGCCCTTTTTGGTATTGGCAAACAACGTAAACTGGCTTATAACAAGCATATCGCCCTGCACATCCTGTACGCTCAGGTTCATTTTGCCTTCGCTATCGCCAAATATACGGAGTTGGGCTACTTTGCCAGCAATCCATTTAAGGTCTTCGTCGGTATCGTCGGGTGTAAAACCAGCCAGTAGCAAGAGGCCTAAACCAATCTGCCCTTTTATACTTCCATCAATTGTTACAGATGCCTGCGTTACCCGCTGTACAACTATGCGCATAGTAATTTATACTTTGTGTGTGGCAAAGGTATTGATTTGGAGATTTGGAAATTTAGAAATTTGAAAATGGAATGCGCCTCTATAGTGATATTCTATAATCTCATCATCTGGATTTGCTACTAAATAACCTTATTTTCAAATCCTTACATCTTTAAATTTCCCAATCTTTAATCTACATACCCTTCGTAGCGAATGCGGCTTACTTTGCCATTCTTAAGGAAGAAGCGGAGCGAGGTAGGGGCACCTTCGCGGTTGGTAGCAACTATTTCTGTGTTAGTTTGCAGTATGCGTACGTCGTAGTTCTTTAATTTGGTCATCAGCTCAGCCTGGCTCATGCCTACGCGCATGTTGTTGCGCAACGTAAGGGCGTTGCTTCTAATATCGGCTACCTGCAGCAAAAGCTCGCCGGTTTGGGTAGGGGCGTATAGCTCCAGCGAAGAACTGCCAAAATTTATAGTATAAATAGTATCTGAAAGGCCGGCTTCGTGTATGTTTTCTATAGGGGCTGCCTCTACGGTAAAGTCTGTGTTAATGCGGGCTATGTATGATTCCAGTTTCCTTGTCTGGTTGCGGTCGCTCAGGAATGGGTTCTCCAGCAGGGCTACAGTAGCAGGCGAGGTGGAGTTGCGCTTTGTGCCCATTGTATCGGAAATGGTAGCCTCGTTCGTTCGCTCTTCCGGCATGTCGTGCTGTTCGCTGGTGCCAGAGCAGGCGCCGGTTAGCGGACATAAAAGCAGCACCAAAAGCAGCAAGCGTACAGTTAAGCTGTACCTGCAGCAAATGCCGTTGTGGAAGGTGTAAAACATGTGAACGCTTTATAAAAGAGGAGTGAGATTTATACCTGACATACGAGAGCTGACCAAGAAAAAGTTTTAGTTAAAAATGTTATTCCGGAAGTATAATCTGCGTGGTATAAAGCATAAATTCGCAGCAAATATCAACAATTATGCAAACACTGCAAATAGCGCTGGTAACTTGCCAGAGCCTGGGGAGTTACACCAACAATGCCGATAGCGAAGACGAACGCCTTTTCCACTTTTTACAGGCAAAAGGCCTGCAAATTTCTTTTCAGGTCTGGGATGATGAAGCTGTAAACTGGGCCGCTTTTGATGCCATTATCATAAAGTCGCCTTGGGATTATTTTGATAAAATTGCTGCTTTTTATACCTGGCTAGATAAGTTGGAGCATTTAGGCTGCCGTGTGCTAAACCCTGTGCGTACCCTGCGCTGGAATGCCGATAAATTATACTTTAAAGACCTGCAGCAGCAAGGTATACAGGTTGTGCCAACCGTTTGGCTGGAGCAAGGCAGCACCTTTAATGCCGAAGCTGCCTTCGATGCCCTACAATGCGATAAAATAATAGTGAAGCCCCGTGTAAGTGGCGGCGCTAAAAATACGCTGGCCATAGAGCGAGCCGATGCAACTGCTTATACTTCCAGAATTAACGAGTTGCTGCAGGAAGAGCCTTTCCTGGCGCAGCCATTCTTGGAAGAAATAAAAACGCAGGGCGAGTGGTCGTTTCTTTTCTTTAACGGCAAGTATAGCCATACGGTGCTTAAAACTGCCAAGCCCGGCGATTTCAGGGTACAGCACTTTTTTGGAGGTACCATACATACACCAACTCCACAGCAGGAACTACTGGCAACTGCTCAGCAAATAATTAATAGCGTTGCTTCTGATTGCCTGTATGCCCGCGTGGATGGCGTTGAGCTGAATGGCGAACTCGTGCTGATGGAACTGGAACTGATCGAGCCATTCCTGTTCCTGGCTACCAACGAGCACGCTTTGGAAAACTATTACGAGGCACTGTCAGCACAGCTCAGGTAGAAGTATACTTAGCTTACTTCCGGGCTATGAAAAACCAGTAAGGGTACAGGCGCATGCAGTATCAGGTTTTTAACGGTGTTGGTCCGGAGCAGGGCATTTAAACCTTCGTGTTTGCGGGCAGTTACAGCAATCATATCTATGTTTTGCTGCTGCACAAATTCCTGCAGTGCTTCTGCTACGTTATCGCCTTTTAGTAAGGTATAGCTTATGTTACTGTTGTTGCTGGTTTGCTCCAGGTTTTGCTTTAGTACCTCTAATTTTTGGTTATCTTCCTGTTTATCACCCTTATCCGAAATATGCGCAACTACAACAGATGCGCCGAAAGGGTGGAGGAACTGTTGTAAAGTTGCCAGGCTACTAACATCTTCTGAGTCAAAATCGGTGGCGAAAAGTACTTTCTGAAGCTGAGTAGAAGTATAGTTTTCAGGTACGGTAAGTACAGGTATGGCTACATTTCGGGCTATTTCGGTAGCTACTGTACCAAAAAGACTGCGCATCAGGCCGGCTTCTCCTTTTGTACCCATTACCAACAGATTGGCTTTGTAGCGTTGCAACTGCTCCGGAATTTTGTCTCCGGGCAGGCCATGTACGAAAGTTCGCTCTATCAGTACCGGGTATACATACTTTGTGTTTTGATTCTGCATCTCCAGGTAAAGCTCTTCCAACTGGTTTTGTGCTTCTTCTTCGTTGCGGTGGAGCACGCGTTCGGCTACAATTTCTGAGGCTGTAAGCTCATCTATCGGGGTAATGGTCATGTCGCCTTCGGCCAGGTAATCCTGTGAGCAATGCAGGAGGAGTATTTGGGAGTCTGGCACAACGGCTGCCAGGGCCAGGGCATATTGGCTTGCGGTAGCGGTGCTATCGGAAAAATCTACAGGTAGTAATATTTTAAACATAGTTTTAGCTTGAGTATAGGCTGGTTTATACGTGCCGGGGCGTCTTTAAAGTTTGAATATTCAGATATAAAAATGCTTTCAGGGCGCTTATATGTATATTTGTATTTGTAATTGCAGCGCCTAATGCTTTCTGTCAGTGTATTTCTGATTTTTAAGTTAATTTTGCAGCCTGAGAACGCTTGCCATGCCTAAACGCATCCTGTTATACCTTCTTGGATTTGTTGTGCTTGCATCGCTGGCCTATTACGGCTATAGCAGGTGGCAGAGCGCGCGCGAAAAAGTAGACCTCTGGACGCTTGTGCCTGAGGATGCTGCCTTCGTGATCGAAACAAACAATCATTCAGCACTTGTAAAGCACCTGCGTGGCACAGGCCTCTGGGATAGTTTTTCTACGTTGCCGGTTGTGCAGCGCTTCGAAGAAAATATACTGTGGCTCGATAGTATAGCCCCGGGTAACCAGCGCCTGGAGCGTTTCCTGAACAAAAAAGAAATCCTGACATCGGTACACGTAGTTGGCAAAACAGACCTGGAGTTTGTATACTATGTGCCTGTAAATACTGTTGGCGAACATCGTTTCCTGCGTACCCTCACCGAAAACTTATCTAAAAGCGAATTCTTTAAAGAAGAGTCGCGGAATTACGAGGGAGTACTGCTGACAGATATTACCAACGCCAGCCTGGGTACCAGCTTTACTTATTTTACCCACCATAACAATATTATACTTAGTGCTTCGCCAGTGCTGATAGAGGCGATTGTGAGGCGCATAAAACGTGGCGAACCGGTTTCGATAGCAGCCGAGTTTAAGCATACCAATTACCTGAGCCAGCCCGACGTATACGCCAACATTTATGTAAACTACAGGGAGCTGCCCAGTGTGCTGGCGCTTTTTCTGCAGGATGATATTATGCCGCAGGTGCGTTACCTGAGCAGCTTGTGCCGGAATGCCATGCTGGAGCTGAAGCTCGAGAGTAACAAGATCTTCCTGAACGGATTCTCTAACCCGGAGGAATTAAAAAGCTCTTTACATAACCGTATGCAGCCTGCTGCACCAAAGCCGTTACTGGTAAAAAATTACCTCCCGGCTCGTACTGCAGCCCTGCTGCATTTTGGTGTGAACCAGGTTGCCAGGCTGCACAACCCGGCTAAGGCGGCAGGCACTGTTTACGCTGCAACCTTAGATTCGCTGGCGGCAAGTATAAAGCAGGAAGTTGCCATTGCCTACCTAGAGGCTTATAACATCAAAAGCAAGCCGGAAAAAATCGTATTTGCGCGTATGGCTAAGCCAGCACGCACGGCAAGCCTGTTAGCCCAGTTAAACAAGCAGGTAAGCAACGCCAATAAGATAAGGCCGCATAGCGAACGCTACGGCAGTTATACTTTGCAGCAGGTAAATGTAACAGAGTTGCCCTCCCAGCTTTTCGGGGAATTATTTACAGGGTTTGAGCAAAGCTACGTGGTGCAGATTGATGATTATCTGTTGTTCGCTTCGGAAGTAGCCACCCTGCGCTCGTTACTGGATGATATTGCAACAGATAATGTATGGGGGAAATCGGTGCAGCAAAAAGCTTTTCTGGATGAAACGCTGCATGAAAGTAATTTCAGCTTATACCTGAATACGGTAAATGCCTGGTATATCCTCAGCCGTTACATGACCGACGAAAGCCGTGAAGATTTGCTGCAACACGCCACACTTATAAAGCGCTTTAACCAGATCAGCTTTCAGTTTGCCAGGGCAGATGAGCAATACTATACAAGCTTTGTATTCCGCAGCCAGGACCGGTCGAATACTACAAAAGATGAATTTGCGGTAGAGGTAGCTTTACCATTTTCTTCGCGCCTTGATTCGAAACCTTATCCGGTGCAAAGTGCTGTAGACAGAAGCAGCGAAGTGGTGGTGCAGGATTCGGCTAATATACTTCACAACATTTCTGCAGTAGGCAAACCCGGCTGGACCGATACGCTCAGCAGCAGCATCCGGGGAGGCATTCAGCAGATAGAATTTGGTCCGGATAAAAAGCTTCGTTACGTTTTTGCTACTGCTAACCGTATTCATGCTATTGATAACCAGGGGCAGGATGCCGAAAATTTCCCATTCAACGTGGGCGATTCCCTGAATATCCAGCAGCTGTCTGTTTTTGATTATGAGAAGAACGGCAACTACCGCTTGCTGGTAGATGATTACCTGGGCAACCTGTATATGTATGATATCCGGGGCAATGCTATAGATGGCTGGTCGCCGCGCCGCATGGATTACCGCCTTGCAGCTGCCCCGCAGCACCTGCGTGTTGGTGGCCGCGATGTGATTCTGGTTTTACTGGAGAATGGCTATGTATACGCGCTCGACAAACAGGGCGAAACCTATCCGGGTTTTCCGTTCAGTTTACGATCGCCGGTAACTTCTGGTGTGCTGGTTAAGCCTGGGGCAGATTTTAAAAAGTCAGAAATAACTACTGTAACCAAGTACGGCGAAGTGGTGGTCTTTAACCTGCTGGGCAGAGTCTTAAAAAGAGAGCAATTGCTGCGGCCAACCAAACGCGCCATGTTTGAAATGGTAGCAGAAAATGCTGGCAAATCGTTTGTGATCGTGCGCCAGGACGAAGGCCGCGTAACAGTGTTTGACCAGGATCTGAAAGAGCTTTTTGAAAAACGGTATGTAACTTCAGCGCCTAAAATTGTGCAGTATTTCCATTTTGGAGGCGACAGGAAAGTATACGCCATTACAGAAACCGGCCCTCAGAAAACCTACCTCTACGACGCCAAAGGCACGCTCATCGGCAACCATACTTTAGATAATAACCAGCCGGTTACCATTTTCTATAACGACGTGGCAAACAGCTATACCTTATACAAAGTATACCGCAACGAGCTTAAGAAGCTGAGTTTTAAACTGCCTAATAAGTAAGTATAAACTATAGTAACTGCCCTGTTCAGAAGCTCCGGAACCAGCCCCGCTTATAGAAAAAGTATAGCTGCACCAGTATAAGTATAACCATAACTGTAAGTAATATGGGGTATGCATAAGGCTGGTATAGCTCGGGCATGCTGAGCGGGTAGACCCTACCGGTCTCAGGGTTTACATGTGCGAAGTTCATCCCGTACAATCCTACAATAAAACTTAGCGGAATAAAGATACTGGAGATGATGGTGAGCACTTTCATGATCTCGTTCATGCGGTTGCTAACCGTGGACATATAAAGCTCAGCCTGGCTGGAGGCCATTTCTTTCTGACTTTCGATCAGGTCGATGAGTTGTATGGTATGGTCGTAAGCGTCGCGGAAGTATACTTTAATGTTTTCCGGTATCATGTCGTCTTCCATGCGAAGCAATTCGTTCAGTATATCGCGCTGTGGCCAGGTAATGCGGCGCAGTTTTACAAGCTCGCTTTTAAGGGCAAGAACTTCCTGCAAGGTTTGCCTGGATGGTTTGTCTAAAATGCGTTGCTCCAGCTCTTCGATGTAATTGCTGATTTCGCTAATTACCGGGAAATAAAAGTCCAGCACCACATCGAGCACGGCATAAAGTAGATAAGCCACAGGCCGCTGCCTGATAACACCTCTGCCGGTTCTGATGCGTTCGCGAAGCGGGTCCAAACAATCATCATAATCGCTTTGCAGGGTAAGCACATAGTTGGGGCCTGAGAAAACAGAAAGCTGCACATCGTCCAGGGTACGTTGCGTGGCCGACCAGCGCAGCATGCGCGTAATAATAAACAGGTTGCCATTGTGCTCTTCTACTTTTGGGCGCTGGTAATCGTTTATCACATCCTCCATCTGCAGCGGGTGAATACCAAAATCATCAACCAGCCGCTCAAGTAAATTTAATTCGCCATAGCCACGAATATCGATCCAGTGCTTTTGATCCGGGTGCGTGTTGACTTGCTTCAGCAATTTATCATAGGAGGTGTATTCCTGTTGCTCAAAACCCTGCTCGTTAAACGACATCAGGAAAAAACGGGGCGCGATGGCATCAGAAGGAACAAATAAATAACCAGGGCGTTTGCCTGCTTTGCGTTCTAAAATTTTGCTCCGGGTATGTGGGCGTTGGTGTTTCGACATGGCAGCTTAAGGAAAGTAACAAGGTACTTAATAAATATACATGCTGCTATACTTGCTGCAACGCATTGCGGGCTAATTTAGAGTACCGCGAGAAAGTATAAACGTAGATTTATACTTTGAATTAAGCTACAACGGCAACAGTAACAGCATCAAGGTCTTCGAGTCTGGTTGTAAGCTCAGCCTGTAGTTTTTTGCGTACTTCCAGTGTCATCTGGCACTCCAGCTCAAACTGTTGGTCGCGCACAGCCAGTTCATACTCTTTTACCAAACCCATTACATCGTTCATCTGCGGATAAGTAAAATGTACCTGCAGCAGCGCAGTTTCGTGCTTTTCAATAATAGTAGCGTTAGCAATGGCTTCGGCAGTAGCGGTTTTGTAGGCATGTATCAGGCCGCTGACACCCAGTTTTGTGCCACCGAAATAACGTACTACTACAACCAGTACATTGCTCAGGTCGGCAGAACGGATCTGGCCAAGTATAGGGTCGCCGGCTGAATGGTTGGGCTCGCCGTCGTCGTTGGCGCGGTAGCGGCTTTTATCGGCTCCTAAACTATAAGCATAGCAATGGTGGCGGGCATCGAAGTACTTTTTACGCAGCTCGGTCAGGTGCTCTTTCACATCCTCTTCGGAGTAAACCGGGTAAGCCAGCGCAATAAATTTGCTGCCTTTTTCTTTGTAAAGACCTTCGGATGGGGCAGCGATGGTGCGGTAGGTATCTTCCATAGGTTTAAAACAGGTTTGCTGTTATTTCCTGGTACGAGATCAGGATAAGTGCCAGTACGGCCATGCCAATACCAACCAAATTCACGGTGCTCAGCTTCTCCCGGAAAAAGATGACTGCCCCAGCCGCGCCAGCCAGTATAATGCCGATATTATTGATCGGGTACAGAAAAGCGCCATCGTTGTTGAACGCAGAAAGTGCCTTTATCAGGAAGAAAATAGAGAAATAGTTAGGCACGCCCAGCAGCACACCGGCAATTATACTGCGGGGTATAAAACGCGTTTTGCCTGCAAGTATAAAGTATGCCAGCACCAGTAAACCCACAGTAGCGGAGGTTGTAAAAGTGAGCATGGTAAACTGGCTGGCCTCACCGGCCTGTAAATGGTATTGGTTTGTATAGTTAATAAGCGAATCGGCGATGCCACTGGTAAGGAAAATAATAAAGGGCAAGGCCATGGCTGCTGCTGCAGGAGTGCGGATGCTGGAGTTACTATTACTTAGGCGTATGGATGAAAGTATAATGGCTGCAATTGCCGCTGCCATGCCCGCATAATTTACCCAGGTATACTCTTTCAGGCTGGATTTGAGTACGAGCAAGCTAAAAAGCACCGGAATAATGAGTGAGATTTTAGTGGCTACCGATGTGGCTGTTACGCCTACTTTATGGGTAGTAAGTGCCATCAAATAAAAAGTACCGATAAATATAATACCCAGGGCAAAAGCAAAAATTGCCCACGATTGCGTGAAAACCTGCGGATGGAGTACAGCAGTGCCGCCCGGAAAGGCCAGCCCGACGAGTATGCAGGTAACATAATTTACTACAATCGCCTGAAAAGTAGGTATGTTGTACTTCTGAAAAAGCTTGAAAATAAAGAAAAGTAAGGTGGTGGACGCAACGCTTAAAAGCAAGTATAACATGTAAGAAGCAAGTATAAAGTATAGGCTTTTAGCCCTGGTTATAACCGCAACAAAGGTAGTTTAAAGTATAAGCAAGCACAAAACCAAGTATAAATCAGGATGTATGATTATCTTAAAATATAGTTAAATTGTGCCTGCATTAACTCATTAAGCTTTGCCAGCACCACCTTACCTTTTACATTTCGACCAGATCGGGGAACAGGACTTCGGTTTTATCGCGTCTACGCAGCAGGCCAGTAACTTGCCTTTTGCCGTGAAGCGTGTGTTCTGGACCTATGCCACTCCAGCCGGCGTAATAAGAGGTAACCATGCCAACAAAACCACGCAGGAAGTGCTGATAGCCATAACCGGAAGTATAACTGTAACTGCTGATTCGGGCCAGGGAAGTATAGAATTTGTGTTAGATAGCCCGTCTGTTGGCTTATACATTCCGGCCCTCTGCTGGACCAACCTGCACTTTTCTGAAGGAACGGTGGCCGTGTGCCTGGCCTCTACAGATTTCGAAGAAAGTGATTACATCCGGGATTACCAGGACTTCAGAAGCATAGTTGCTAAGGCCAGCGTATGATGGAGCAGGTGGTGCCATACTTTGCATTCCGGGATTTTCCGGAGGGAATGACCGTTGAAACAGAGCAGGCGCTTTTGGCAGCTGTACGCAGCAACAACTATATTTTAGGCGATGCAATTGCTGCTTTCGAGCATGAGTTTGCCAAAGCTACAGGCACCAGGTATAGCATAGGTGTTGGCAATGGATACGATGCCTTGGTGCTGTCGCTGAAAGCATTAGGAATAGGCGCTGGCGATGAAGTTATACTTCCAGCCAATACATTTATTGCCACTGCTAATGCTGTTGTTCAGGTGGGTGCAAGGCCTGTTTTTGCTGATGTAGATAAGCATACTTACAACCTGACAGCCGCAACTGCAGAAGCTGTAATCAGCACAAAAACCAAAGCCATTATAGCCGTGCACTTGTATGGGCAGGCCTGCGAAATGGAACCCCTGATGACGCTGGCCACAAAGTATAAATTACAGCTTGTAGAAGATTTCGCGCAGGCGCATGGTGCCACGTATGCCGGGCAAACGGTTGGTAGTTTCGGAAGTATAAATGCCACCAGTTTTTACCCCACCAAAAACCTGGGAGCCTTTGGCGATGCCGGTGCCGTAGTGACCTCTGATGCTGCCTTGGCTGAGTTTGTAAGTATATACCGTAACTACGGGCAGCAGCAAAAATATCACAACAAAATAATTGGCGTGAACTCACGGCTCGATGAACTGCAGGCCGCTATACTTCAGGTAAAGTTAAAATACCTGGATCAGTTAAATTCTGAACGGCAGCGTCTGGCTAAAGTATACTTACAGGAGTTGCAAAGTATAAATGCGCTTGTTTTGCCCTATACTGCTGAAAGCTGCACCCACGTATACCATATTTTCAGTATCCGGACAAAGTATAGAAACGAGTTGCAGGCCTGGCTCACTGAAAAAGGAATTGCAACAGCCATACATTACCCGGTGCCGGTGCATTTGCAGCAGGCCTATACTTACCTGGGGCACAAGCCCGGCGATTTTCCGGTGGTGGAAGAGCTGGCACAAACCAGCCTGAGTTTGCCTTTATTCCCCGGAATGCAGGAAGCGGAGCAGCAGGCTGTAATCCGAAGTATAAAATCGTTTTTCGCTCACCTGCATGGATAAGCTGCCGCTGGTTTCTGTTATCTGCCTGTGTTATAACCACGAGAGGTTTATCCGCGAAGCCCTTGACTCGGTGCTTGCGCAAACATACCCTAACCTCGAAATTCTGGTAGTAGACGATTGCAGTACTGATAATAGCGTCAGCATCATTCAAACTTACCTGCAGCAACATCCTCAGATACGTTTTATAAGCACCGGGCAAAACAGGGGCAATTGTGCAGCTTTTAATATGGGCTGGCATGCGGCTACCGGTGATTTTATAATAGATTTTGCTACCGATGATGTCTTGCTTCCTGACAGAGTGGAGAAACAGGTAGCGGCATTTGCAGCTTTAGATATAAACTATGGTGTAATTTATTCCGATGCCGAATACATCAGCGATAGCTCACAACACATTAGCTTCCATAGCCAGAAGTATACCTATACTGCCTGCGGTGATGTTTTTGCCGATGTTATCAGCCGCTATTTTATCTGCCCGCCTACCATGCTTATGCGGCGTGAAGTATTGGAGTATCTGGGCGGTTACGATGAAAGCCTGGCTTACGAAGACTTTGATTTCTGGGTACGGTCGGCGCGCAGGTATAAATACCAATACCTGCCTGAAGTTACAACGAAAAGGCGCATTCACGATAACTCGCTTTCGCAGGGTATTTACCGCAAAGGCAACTTACTTTTAAATTCTACTGTTAGGGTATGCGAGAAGGCACTAAAGCTTGTACGAACTCCGGCCGAACGCGCCGCACTGGCAAAACGGCTTAAATACGAAGCCCGCCATGCGTACCTGACCGGAAACTATACAGAAGCAGAAAGTTTTCTTGCTTTACTAAAGCAGGTAACTGATTTATCATTAAGCTATAAAGGACTTTATCTGCTTAACAAGTATAAAATTGACTTAAGCAGCATACGCAAATTGTATTATAGTTTGAAGTATAGGTGGTTATTGCACTAAGATGCTCCCCAACTTTAGATTAAAACCGTTTTGTGTATCTTTTGTCCGCTTTTTTTACGTACTTAATTGCATAACTCTCTTTCTGAAGTGATTAAAACGCAGGATGTTAACAAAATATTTTGCAACAACGCTTCTATCTGAGCTATTATAAGTATATTTGAATTTTAAACTATAACAACCGACATGATTACAACAGTTGCCTCCCGAAGTGAAGTTATAAGATGGATGGAAGACTTTGTGAGCGAAAAATACTCCGAGTTTCTTAAAACTGTTGAAGAGAGCTGGCAGCCTGCAGACCTTTTGCCTGATTCGACACTGGATAACTTTTTTGATGAAGTAAAACAACTGCGTGAGCGCGCCCGCGACCTTTCTTACGACCTGCTTGCCGTACTGGTAGGTGATACCATTACTGAGGAGGCACTGCCAACATACGAAAGCTGGCTGATGAGCATTGAAGGCCTGCCGCAAAACGAACATAACCCGTGGATGAAATGGGTGCGCAGCTGGACTGCCGAAGAAAACCGCCATGGCGATGTGCTGAACCGCTATCTTTACTTATCGGGCCGCATTAACATGCGCGAGATGGAAGCTTCTACGCAATACCTGATCGCCGATGGTTTTGACCTTCAGACAGATAATGACCCGTATCGTGCGTTTGTTTATACTTCTTTCCAGGAAACGGCAACTAATATTTCGCACAGACGTGTAGCCCAGATCGCTAAAAAACAAGGCGATAACCTGCTGGCTAAACTTTGCGGCCACGTTGCTGCAGATGAGGCCCGCCACGCGAAAGCCTATAAATCGTTTGTAAGCAAAATATTTGAAGCAGACCCGAACGAGATGATGCTGGCATTTGAAGACATGATGCGTAAAAAGATCGTTATGCCGGCTCACTATATGCGCGAAATGGGTGTGGAACTGGGCAAAACTTTCGGCCATTTTACCGATGCCGCACAACGCATAAATGTATATACCGCCAACGATTACACCGATATTCTGGAAGGCCTTATACAGGAGTGGAAAATTGAAGCACTTACCGGCCTGAACGATGCCGGAGAGCGTGCCCGCGATTATGTAGTTGCCCTGCCGGATCGCTTAAAGCGTGTGGCCAGCCGCATGAAAGCTCCATCTTTAGAATACAAATTCCGCTGGATTGCCTAAGCAAGCAGCGTTATAACCATAAAACAAAAGGCCTGAAGCAATTCAGGCCTTTTGTTTTTACCGGCACTTTTCAGCTTTGGTAGGTATAAATTTTCTGAAGCAAGTATAAAGTATAGCCCGTTGCCGTAAACACAGGGAAGGTTATTTACCGCTGCACGAACATAAGGTGTTGCAACGTTGTTAAAGTATAAATTACAAAAGTATGGCTATAGGATTCCGATTTACAGAATATGTGCCGCCGCAGGACGATAAGCCCAGCTTTGAAACATTGCTCAAGATCTTTCTGCAGTTGGTAACCATAAGTTCCGGCGATGTGGCTGAGGCGCTTGCCTGGCTTAGCTCTCTGGATAAACAATACAACCTTACCTCAGACGAGTATGGTATAGGAGATTTTATAGAAGACCTGAAAAAGAAAGGCTACCTGGATGAAAACCCTCAGGAGCGTGGCGCTTTTTCGCTCACCGCTAAAAGCGAGCAGGGCATCAGGCGAAGTGCTTTGGAAGAGATTTTCGGGAAGTTGAAGAAAGGCGGCAGGGGCAACCACGCCACGCCGCATACCGGCACCGGCGACGAAGCCAGTACCGACCAGCGCGAATACCGCTTCGGCGATGCGCTGGAACAGATATCCATGACAGACTCTATCCGGAATGCCCAGATTAATCATGGCATCGGCGACCTGCGGCTTACGGAGCAGGACCTGGAAGTAACCGAAACAGAGCACAAAACGCAATCGTCTACGGTGCTGATGATTGATATTTCGCATTCCATGATCCTGTATGGCGAAGACCGCATTACCCCAGCCAAAAAAGTAGCCATGGCGCTTGCCGAGCTTGTGAAACAGAAGTACCCAAAAGATACCCTGGATGTGATTGTGTTTGGTAACGATGCCTGGCAGATCGAGATAAAAGACTTACCATACCTGGAAGTAGGTCCTTACCATACCAATACGGTTGCCGGGCTTGAACTTGCCATGGATATCCTGCGAAAACGCAAAACGCCGAACAAGCAGATCTTTATGATTACCGATGGCAAACCAACCTGCCTGAAAGAGGGGCTTCGTTACTATAAAAACAGCTTTGGCCTGGATAGGAAGGTAGTAAACAAAACCCTTAACCTGGCTGCACAGTGTCGTCGGCTTAAAATTCCGATCACCACCTTTATGATTGCCACAGACCCATACCTGCAGCAATTCGTAGATGAGTTCACGAAGGTAAATAACGGACAAGCCTACTATAGCAGCCTGAAAGGTTTAGGCCATTTAGTGTTCCGGGATTACGGGCAGAACCGTAAAAAGAGCTTCTGATGTACTGATAAAACCTCACAGCATCCCGCGGGTTTTTGAGAGTGTGGAGTTGTAAATAGTTGTAGGTCTTATGATTATGGTTTGTTTGGATCAGGAAATCCAAAGAGCAAATGATATAAGGCAGCAAGTTATTGATTATGCGTTCTGATCTTCGTTTTTAACCTTAAAGCGTCTTGCTATAAACTGAAGCAAAAGCGCCAGGGCAAACAGCAGTTGCGACAAGGTAGAGCTGATCTCATGAGAAATTCTTAAGATAAGCGTACCAACAGCAATAAGAAATGAAAGAATTATTAACGAAGTATAAAGAGAAGGCTTTTTCATATGGATAAATATAAGATTAAAATGCTCCATATGATTTAACTAGGAGAAAAATTAAACAGCAAACGATAGGTATAAATGCAATCGTTGCTTGGTAGCCCTATGAAAAGGTTACTGATAACTGTTCACTGATAACTGAAAACATGCAATATAAAGACATTCCAGCAGAGAATTTACTGAAGATAAAGACACTGGGCCAACTTAAAGCGGCCGGTTACGAGCCGCAGACGGTAAAGCAGGAATTGAGACATAACCTGATCAAAAAACTGCAGAACAAGGAGGAGGTTTTTCCGGGCATTTGGGGCTATGAAGAAACGGTAATTCCGGATATGCAACGGGCTATACTTTCGATGCACCACATTAACCTGCTGGGTTTGCGCGGGCAGGCCAAAACACGTATTGCCCGCCAGATGATAGACTTGCTGGACGAGTATATACCGGTAGTGCAGGGCTCAGAACTGAACGACGACCCGCTGCAACCACTCTCGCGCTACGCCAAAGACCTGGTGCACGAGCATGGCGACGATACACCCATCAGCTGGCTGCACCGCTCAGATCGCTACACCGAAAAGCTGGCTACACCCGATGTATCCGTTGCTGACCTTATTGGCGATGCCGACCCGATAAAGGCTGCCACCATGAAGTTGCCATACTCTGATGAACGCGTTATCCATTTTGGCTTGATTCCGCGCTCGCACCGTGGCATTTTTGTGATAAACGAGCTGCCCGATCTGCAGGCGCGCATACAGGTAGCACTGTTCAATATTCTGCAGGAAGGCGATATACAGATACGTGGCTTTAAAGTACGTTTGCCTTTGGATATCCAGTTTGTGTTCACGGCCAACCCCGAAGATTATACCAACCGTGGCTCTATTGTAACGCCGCTTAAAGACCGTATTGATTCCCAGATCATCACGCACTATCCAAAAACTATTGAAACCGGTAAGAAAATTACTTTGCAGGAAGCGCATGTAAAAGAGGAGCAGAGCAAGATTGTACAAACAAACGAGATCATCAGCGACCTGATTGAACAGGTTGCTTTTGAAGCCCGTGAAAGTGAGTATGTAGATCCTAAAAGCGGTGTTTCGGCACGTTTAACTATTTCTGCTTTCGAAAATTTACTGAGTGCTGCCGAGCGCCGCGCTTTGCTGAATGGCGAAAAATCGACTTATATCCGGGTATCTGATTTCCTGAACACCATACCTTCTGTAACTGGTAAGGTAGAGCTGGTGTACGAGGGCGAGCAGGAGGGGGCCGGCCATGTGGCGCAGGTACTGATGGGCAAGGCCATTCGGACGCAATTCCTGAAATACTTCCCTGACCCTGACAAGGCCAAGAAAAACAAGGCCGTTGCTAACCCCTATAAAAGTATAACCGATTGGTTTGGAGATGGCAATACAGTTGATATTCTGAATGATGCCGATGCTGCCAAGTATAAAAAAGCATTGCAGAACATACCCGGACTGGAGGATCTGGTAGAGAAACACCAGCCAAAAGTTGACGCAAAAGAAAAGCTTTTCCTGATGGAGTTTGCCCTGCATGGCCTTGCCGAGCACAGCCAAATTAGTAAAAACCGCCTCAGCACCGGGCTTCAGTTTAAAGACATACTTAGCGGTATGTTTACCATGCCAAACTTTGGCGAGGAAGAAGACGAAGATTATTAACAGAAAGTATAAGTAACCTGAAAGTATAAAGGCAGAAACCCATGTTTCTGCCTTTATACTTTATAAGCAGTCAGAGCAGATATTTCTGCATGCAAACGCTGTTTTCTACACCGGCATATTGCCCGTAGTTAGGTATTAAAGTATAACCTGATTTCTGGTACAGGGCTATAGCTTCGGGTTGCTTTTTACCGGTTTCCAGCAGGCACTTTTCATAACCCAGTTCTTTAGCCCAATGCTCCAATTCTGTTAAAATGCTTTTTGCAATTCCCTGGCCGCGTACCGAAGTATAAACAAACATCCTTTTAATCTCAGCAACCCCTTTCTCATATTCTTTGAAAGCGCCGCAGCCTACAGGTTCGTTATTCTGGTAAGCTACCACCACGTTCCGGATCTTATCAATTTTGTTGAACTGATCATAAAAGGCGTGCTCTTCTCCGTCTCTAACTTTAAGTTCCTGGTCAAGGAAAACGACAAGGTGCCGGAAGTCCGGGTTTTCAGAATCAGTTCTGATCAGCTGTATCATGGTGTTTATACTTCAGGTTAAAGGTATAATCTGAATCCGAAAACCGGAAGCTCGCCTTGCATAAAGTCCAGCTCCTCAAACCTTTTAAAGCCAAGGCTCTCATACATTTTCCAGGCTTGCTGCATGGCCTTTGTGGTATGGATTATGACCTGAGAAAGTTCTTTTTCTTTTGCTTTCTGTATGCAGGCATTTGTTAACAGTTTGCCTATACCTAAGCCTCTGGCAGCAGGATCAACAGCCAGTAACCTGAAGCCAGCGGCATTCTTTTCCTGCGTGGCTGTTCCGCCAGAGCCATAGTATTGCATATCGCTGAAGAAAACAACTGCTCCCGCTATGTTGCCTGCAGGCGAAACAGCGACTAAAATTTCTGTACCGGGCTTTTGTGTAAAATCACCAACATTAGCCAGCATAGAATAATAAGCCGGCTGCTCAGTCTCCTTCGGAAAACCATCCAGCTGTGAGTAAACCCGCACCATTAACTTGCCTATTTCCTCATGCTCGGTAGGATTAGCATTTCTGATTGTGTATGCTTGGGTGGTCATTGGTTGGTTTACTGAAGTTCTGCTGAGGTAAGTTGTGGGTAACAGTTCTAAAGGTAACGTAGCTAACTTATGGGTTTTTTTGTGGGATGGCTTACTTCTTTCAAATTCAATGCTATTCCGAACCCTATACCTATAAGCGTCATCCAAATTAACACATATAGCTGAGCTTCATTTAGAAGATAACTTTCGTTTTTATAAAGCATTCTTATTCCTTGTAACATCAGCAAAAATATTATGCTAGAAGCAAGTATAACTATTAGCCCCAATCCTTTTCTTTCAACTTTAAATATCAGGCTGTTCAGTAAGAATAGCCCTAAAGCTGCTACGACACCTGAAACAAGAATTGCGACGAAGCCTATCACATATGAGATTCCTAACCCGAAGAGAATCGCGAGAAAAAATATAGCCAAGGAAAAAATAGCGTTTAGAATCAACCCTTTTAATCTGTTAATTCTAAATTTATTGTAATTGCCAATGCTTACACCTAACGAGAAGAGAACGGGAACAAAATATATGAAATTGCCAATTATTAGAGTTTGACTTACTATTCCAAAGGCAAAACATAAAAGACCTGTCAATAATATTGTTTTCATACTTTTAGTTTACCTATAACGGTTAGGCTATGGTGCGTTTATGCACTATAACTTTTGTTGTGCAAAGGTTTTTTTAGTTTTTCTTTTTGATATCTCGTCTTGGGGAGCCTTCCCATTCCTGTTTTAGTTCGTATTCATTCAATTCCTTTTGAGGATATTCTCCATCAAATGACCATATTTCTAGGTTGTCAATAAGCCCGTCCTTAAAGAATAAAGTTGTATCAGCACCTCTTTTCAAGATAGGTGATTTGATTGTCACTCCGTTTAGAATTAAATCGCTTTTTGTTGCTTTAAATTTTTCAATTCCTTTCTCATATTTAAATGAAATAAACACTCCAACACCTGTATAATCGATTTTACTTTCTGTTAAAAAGTCAATTTGTTTCTTTGCTTCAACTCCTTCTTTATCGCCATCAAGAAGCAAAGTGAGAATATCCTTTATGAATTGGGACTTTACCATTTTCCTTAATTCAAATTCTGCCCAACTATTGTATAGCACACATAAACATACGCTTATCTGTCAAAATCTGCAATAAACCATTTGTTCAGAAATAAGTATAGTTGCTACTTCAAAGTATAAACTCACAAAATTATACCTGCCGGATAACTCAAGTTGCTATATTTCGGTAGCCTATACTTATGGAGCAACATATATCTGTGTGGCCAATACTGGCGCTTGGAGTTATACATCTTTTAGGAAGCAGGCTTCGCTTTTTAGGTGGCGTGCCACGTAGCATCTGGCTGTCGGCGGCTGGTGGCGTTTCGGTGGCGTATGTGTTTCTGCATTTGTTTCCGGAGCTGGGCGCAGGGCAGGCGCATGTAGAGAAAACAAACTGGGCAGAAGATTTTCTGAAGCACCATGTATACCTGATGGCATTGTTAGGCCTGGCTATATTTTATGGTTTAGAGCGGGCAGTTGTAACGGAGCGCAGGCGACAGAAAAACGAGGAGCAAATGGTAACGCATAGCGGCATTTTCTGGGTACATATCGGGTCGTTTGCTATTTACAATGCCTTAATCGGGTATATACTTTTTCAGCGCGAAGAGGGCGAGTTGCAGGGCATGTTGCTTTTCTCTGTGGCCATGGCGCTGCACTTTATAGTTAACGATTTCGGCCTGCAGGAGCACCACCACAAAAGCTACTTAAAAGTAGGCCGTTGGATACTGGTAATAGCATTGCTGCTGGGCTGGGGTACCGGTTTTGTAGTGGAGCTCAGCGAAACGCTTATTGTACTTGTGATGGCTTTTGTAGGAGGCGGCATTATACTGAACGTGCTAAAAGAAGAATTACCAGAAGACCGCGAAAGCCGCTATTGGGCCTTTGTGGTGGGTGCAGGATTATACGCCATACTTTTGCTGGCACTGTAGTTTATACTTACTCAAACAAAGTAGGCAACTGGTTTATTAAAGTATAACCGCCCAGCCAGGCCATTACCAGCACAACTATAAACCCAAAGATCGTTAGCCACAGCGGGTGTTTATAATTTCCGATGATTTTCTTTTTATGGGCAGCTATAAGTATAGTGCCGAGCGTAACAGGCAATATAAGGCCGTTTAATGCACCGGCCAGCACAAGCAGCTTCACGGGTTTGCCAATGGTAACAAATATGATGGTTGAAAGCGTGATAAAAGCGATGATCACCCAGTTTTCATAACGAGCTATACTTCTGTTAAATGATTTTATGAAGGATACCGAAGTATAAGCCGACCCGATAACCGACGTAATAGCAGCAGACAGCATCACAATGCCAAAGAGTTTATACCCAACCGCACCAACAGCCTGCTGAAAAACAGAAGCAGGCGGGTTAGCCGGATCTATTGCAAGCCCTTTGCTGATAACGCCCAACGCAGCCAGGAAGAGGAAAACGCGAATAACAGATGCAATAGTAATACCCGACACGGCACTTGTAGTTACTTCCGGCAACGCATCGCGGCCTTTTATACCTGCATCGAGCAAACGGTGGCCACCGGCAAAAGTAATATAGCCGCCTACTGTACCGCCAACCAGGGTAATAATGGCAATAAAATCTATTTTATCAGGAGCAAAAGTTTTTACTACCGCTTCGCCAACAGGAGGATTTGAAGTAACCGCCACATACACAATAAGCAGGATCATGAGCAGGCCCATAACCTGGGCAAATCTATCCATAGCTTTACCGGCCTCTTTTACCAGGAACACCCCTACAGACATGGCAGCTGCAAGTATAGCGCCTGCCTCGGCAGATATGCCAAACAGCACATTAAAACCAAGCCCGGCTCCGCCCACGTTGCCAATATTAAAAGCCAGCCCGCCCAGCACAATAAGTATAGCTATAAATAAACCAAGCCCCGGTAAAACAGCATTGGCAATATCCTGCGCCCGCTTCTCCGACACCGCAATTACGCGCCACACATTCAGCTGCACGCCAATATCTATAATAATGGAGGTAAGTATAACAAAGCCGAAACTAGCCAGCAACGATTGTGTAAATACTGTAGTTTGGGTCAGGAAGCCGGGGCCAACAGCTGAGGTAGCCATCAGGAAAGCAGCGCCTAATAGCACGCTCCAGTTTTTCTTCTGCTTCATTTGCCCGTTGTAGCCTCCAGGGTTATACCTTCATTCAATAGCGCTTCCCTTATGCGAGTGGCAAAAGAAAGTGCGTGAGGCCCGTCGCCGTGTATGCATACCGTATCTGCTTTTATGGCAATATCAACGCCTTGCTGCGAAAGTACTTTCCCTTCTTTTACCATGCGTATTACCTGTTGTACTGCCTTATCATGATCTGTAATAAGTGCATCGGGTAAACGCCTGGAGGTAAGAGTGCCGTTCTGCTGATAAGTTCGGTCTGCAAAGACTTCATTGGCTGTGGCTAAACCGATTTTATGTCCTGCGTTAATCAGTTCACTTCCGGCCAGGCCATACAAAACAGCTTCGGGGTATACTTTATAAACAGCTTCCGCAATGGCTTCGGCCAGGGCATTATTAACAGCAGCCATGTTATAAAGTGCTCCATGAGGTTTAACATGATGCAGCTTGCCACCTTCGGCCTTCACAAAAGCCAGTAAAGCACCAACCTGGTACACCACCATATCATATGCTTCTTCCGGCGTAATTGCCATTTCGCGGCGGCCAAAACCAGCCAGGTCGGGCAGGCCTGGGTGGGCGCCAATGGCTACTTTGTGTTGCAGCGCAAGCAGTACTGTTTTTTTCATGACAGCAGGATCGCCGCCATGGAAACCGCAGGCAATGTTAGCCGAAGTTACAAAAGGTAAAATAGCTTCGTCGTTACCGATAGTATAAGCACCAAAGCTTTCGCCCATATCGCAGTTAAGGTCTACTGAAAAGCTATTGCTTAGCTGGTGTGGTGCGTTTTGTTGTGTACTGCCCATTTAATTTTCTGGATGTTGAGTTCCTGCTGAATATACAGCTGTTGTGCCTGCTCCAGGGTTACTTCCTGAAAGCGTATTATTTTGCCCGGTTGTACCTGTGCCAGTTTCGGGAGGTCGGCTGTTATAACCTGCGCAATGCGCGGATAACCTCCGGTGGTCTGGTGGTCTGCCATCAATATAATCGGGTTGCCCTCGGCGGGAACCTGTATGGTACCAAAAGTTACAGCACTCGAAATAAGCTCTGCAGGCTCTGACAAGGCTAAAGTCGCGCCGCTCAAACGGTAACCCATTCTATCTGACTGCATCGTTACCTGGAATTCCTTTTCCCAGATATCCGTTTTACTTGTTTCCGAGAACAGATCATACTCTGGCCCGTGCACTGCACGTATAGTTGGCTGCTCTTCGGAAGTGTAATAAAGCTGCGGAGCCAGTGCCCAGGTAGTTTGGGTAAATGAAGTATGATTTTGCTGTAGTTTAAGCTCTTCGGGTATAGTATCTGCAGGTTCATTTAGAGGTATAAGGTCGCCGGTTTGCAGCGCCCTGCCCTGGTACCCACCAAGCCCGGCCCTAAGGTAAGTAGACTGGCTTTTGAGCACTTCAGGTATTGCGAAGCCTCCTGCAACGGCCACGTAAGTACGGCAACCTGTAACAGGCTTTTGAAACGAGAGTATACTTCCTGCTGCTGCATACACGGGCCGCCACATACCCATCGCTTCCCCGTTTATTTCCGGCGATAGATTACCGCCTGTAATGGCGATGAGCGCAGGGGTAGTAAAGCGTAGGGTTGGCCCGATAAGGGTTGCTTCTATAGTTGCTGCATCTTCAGGGCTACCCACAAGTATATTGGCTATCCGGTGCGCCACGACATCCATGGCGCCGCTAACGATAATGCCATCTTTCTGATAACCGTAGCGGCCCAAGTCCTGAATGGTAGAAAGCAGGCCGGGTTTCAGGATCTCAAGAGGCATGTTGCTGCTCCTTTCTGAGGTTGTATTCCTGCTCTGTAATAGGTATAAACCGGATGGTGTCGCCGGCTCGTAGTAAACTTGGGTTTTCCTGTTGCGGATTAAAAACCGAGATAGGTGTGCGGCCAATAAGCTGCCAGCCACCGGGCGTTTCGATAGAATAAATACCCGTCTGGTTGCCGGCAATGCCTACGGAGCCTGCAGGTATAACGGACCTTGGCGTTTCTTTCCGGGGAGCGGCAATTTTTTTGTTCATGCCTCCCAGGTATGGGAAACCCGGTGCAAAGCCAATCATGTAAACCAGGTAAGTAACCTTGCTATGGTAATAAATTACTTTCTCGGGGGTGAGTTTGGTGTAGGCAGCTACAAACTCCAGATCGGGTCCAAAACTGCCGCCATAGCACACGGGTATTTTTATGGTATCAGCTTTATAGGTTTCCGTGTTTTCTTTTGTTTTGATGAGCATGCTCTTCATAATGCCCAGCACTTTCTCGTAAGGGTCAACGTTGCCTTTTTCGCTTACCAGCCAGGGATTATAGTAAACAGTAACCGTTGTAAAGGCAGGCACAAACTCAACCAGGCCCGGGAACGGGTGCTTCTGCAGGTAGTTGGCAAATGCCCTGACTTTATGGTGAATTTCGGGGCTGATAATAGCGCCAAACTGAAGTACAATAGCTGAGTCTCCAAGCGGATAGAACTGTAAAAAGCGCATGTCCTTTTGTTTCATGTCCGGGGAGCTCTCAGGTTTTATACGTTGGGTGGTAAGTTGTTTACGATTTATGTTTTAAGATAACGAAAAAGTAAGATGTTGGCGAATTTATCCGGCTGATTTATACTTCAGGGAATGATTGTTTACAAATCTGGTGTTTACCAGTTACAGCTCAAAATAAAAAAGGCTGCCCGAACAGGCAGCCTTTCTGAAGTATGATGCAGGAGGATTATTCCTCGTTCACTACAATTTTCTCGATCTTATCGTTGGCTTTGATCTGATCGATCACATCCAGGCCTTCCACCACTTTGCCAAAGCAAGTATGGTTACGGTCTAAGTGTGCGGTGTTTTTGCGGCTGTGGCAGATAAAGAACTGCGAGCCACCTGTGTTGCGGCCAGCATGCGCCATAGAAAGCACACCACGATCGTGGAACTGGTTATCGCCAGTCAGTTCGCAATCAATTTTATAGCCCGGGCCACCTGTACCTGGTACACCTTTAGCGCCTTCGCGGCTGTTAGGGCAACCACCCTGAATTACGAAATCAGGAATAACACGGTGAAAAGTAAGTCCGTCGTAATAGCCTTTTTTGGCAAGGTCTACAAAGTTCTGAACAGTGTTAGGAGCGTCTTTTTCGTAAAACTCAACTTTCATTACGCCTTTGCCGGTATGGATTTCTGCTGTCTTCATTCTTTTTATACTAATTACTGTGAAACATAATCATAAACAAAAGTACGTAATTTATAGTTTAAGAGGCCTATATAAGGTCTTTTGTATCTGAACAGATGCGTATGCAGTGTGCCTGACACGCTGAAATCAAAACAATTAAGACTTAAAACCAAGTATAGAATTTGGCGATTGCCCATTAATCTGCCAGCTTAACACTGAACTTATGAATAAAATAATAGAAAAAGCACTGGGAATGCTGCTGCTGCTAAGCGTTGCTTTAACCAGTTGCGATACGCGCCGTGAGAGCCCGACATCAGAAGAAAGTATAAACAAAAGCGCAAACCTGGATGCGACTCAGACGGAATCTAGAACCAGCGAAAAAGCTGAAGTTCCCAGTTCCAATGTGGGGGGTACGGTAATGACGCCCTCACGTAACATTATTCAGAATATAACAGCAGGCGAAAAACTTGCTACGTTGGGCGCTTTGCTCAACAAATCTGGCCTGGTTGAAACGCTTAATGCTTCGGGGCCTTATACTTTATTTGCCCCAACCGAAGAGGCATTTGAAAACTTACCAGGCGGTGCCATTGAAGACCTGATGAAACCTGAAAACAAGCAGCGCCTGACCGAAATACTTAACAACCACGTAGTAGCCGGGAAGCTAAGCTCTGCAGACCTGAAAAACGGAACGATACTTAAAACTGCCGGCGGCAAACAGCTGGAGGTTAGCAACCGCGAAGGTAAGATCATGATAAATGGCGCCTCTGTGGAAGCCGCAGATGGCATTAGCAGCAACGGTGTAATTCATGTGGTGGACAAAGTGCTGATGCCGGAAGAAAAGGATTTGTTGTAGAATCAGGAATTTTTAAACTGAACAACTTAAAGCAAAACAGCCTCAGCTTAAAGTATAAGCTGAGGCTGTTTTGCTTTTATATAAAGTCATTTTTCCTGAAACCGGATGATAGTTGAGTATTTGAATTTACTCTTTACTTCCGGTTATCATCGCCGTGCAGCATGCTCAGGTAACTTTCGTAGCGGCTCAGTGAAATTTCGCTGTTGCGCACGGCTTGTATTACAGCGCAGCCAGGCTCGTTAAAGTGTGTGCAGTTATTAAAACGGCATTTGTTCATAAGCTGGCGCATCTCCGGGAAATAATGCCCCAACTGGTTTTTAGGAATATCCACAATGCCCAGTTCCTTTATACCTGGCGTATCAATCACGAACGTTTCGGGATCAATTTCAAACATTTCGGCAAATGTGGTGGTGTGCACGCCTTTGTCGGAAAAGTTAGAGATCTCGGAAGTCTTCAAATCCAGATCAGGAACAATAAGGTTGATGAGCGATGATTTGCCAACACCCGAGTGCCCTGACAGGAGCGTGGTTTTACCGTGCAGCAGCGCATTTATACTTTCTATACCTTCATTATTCTGTGCCGAAACAGCCAGACTTTTATACCCGATCTGCTCATACATGTAACTTATCTGGCGCTGGTATTCGCGGATGTCATCATCGTACAAATCGGTTTTATTGAAGACAAGTACAGTTGGAATATCGTAGGCCTCGGCAGTTACCAGAAATCGGTCTATAAACCCAAACGAAGTGCGCGGCGATACCAGCGTAACTATAAGCAGTGCCTGGTCAAGGTTGGCTGCGATAATGTGGGCGTGTGCTGATTTATGCGTGCTCTGGCGGATGATATAGTTCTCGCGGTCTTCTATTTTATGAATTACGGCGGTGTCTTCGCCGGTAGTTTCTACATCAAACTCTACACGGTCGCCAACAGCCAGCGGGTTGCTCACCTTCAGGCCTTTCAGCTTGAATTTGCCACGCAGGCGGGCGCGGTGCAATTGTCCTTTTTCATCGCGAACCAGGTACCACGACCCCGTAGATTTTACTACAACTCCTTTCATGCGTTTTGTTTAAGCAACTGTGTAATATCAGACATAATTTGCGCAGTAGCGCCTGCCTGCTGTTTTACGTATTGTTTTTCGGTGTCGGTTATACGTTGGTGTTCTGTTTTGTGCTCGTGTACCTGCTCAAACTTCTCTAAAAGCTCTTCCGATGTTTGTACCGGAAATGCACAACCCAACTCCACTAGCTCCATTGCCTCCTGAAACTTGCCATACTTTGGTCCGAAGAATAATGGCAAACCAAACACAGCTGCCTCCAGCGTGTTATGCAAACCTTTGCCAAAAGCACCGCCAATGTAAGCATAAGTGCCATAACTGTACAGCGCCGAGAGCATGCCAATGTTATCAATTATCAGCACTCTATACTTTGCTACATCAGCTGCTTTGGCTTCAGAGAAACGGATAGCGCCTTCGCCTATCTGCTGGAGCATGGTATTAATACCGCTTTCGTGTATCTCGTGTGGCGCGATAATGAATTTTATATCTGGTTTATACTTCTGGATGAGCGGCAACAACACCTTCATATCTGCAGGCCAGCTGCTGCCAACCATAAATACTTCCTGGCCTGCCGTAAATGCTTCTACCAAAGGTATAGGTTTTATACTTGCAGCTGTCTGTAACACCCTGTCGAAGCGGGTGTCGCCGGCTATACTTGCACGGGTTATACCTATACTTTTAAGCAGCTCCAGCGATGTTTTATTCTGAGTATAAATGTGAGTGAAGTGCTGCAGGATGTTCCGGTAAAAACCACCATAAGGTTTAAAGAAAACCTGTCCTTCACGGAAAATAGCCGATATGGAGAGCACTGGAATCCCGTGCTGGTGCAGCTCCTGCAGATAGTAATGCCAGAACTCATACTTCACGAACACGGCCAGTTTTGGCTGCACTATTTTCAGGAAAGTACGGGCATTGCTGGCGCTGTCGAGTGGCAGGTAAAAGATAAGGTCTGCACCTGCGTAGTTTTTGCGCACCTCGTAGCCGGAAGGGGAGAAGAAGGTAAGTATAATTTTATACTTTGGGAAAGTCTCGCGAAAAGCTTCCATTACCGGCCGGCCCTGCTCAAACTCACCCAGCGATGCGCAATGAAACCAAACCACCGGTGCCTGATTGCCTGCAAAAGCCTGCTGCATACGCTCAAACTGCTGTTCGCGTCCTGTTTGCATAAGCTTCGCTTTTTTGTTAAAAGGAGCAGCCAATGCAATAGCACCCTGGTAGGCTTTTAAGCCAATATCGTATAGTAACTTCAAATTTATACTCTTTATACTTGGCCGGAGAAACAGCCTTCTGCGCTGCAAATATAAGGTATTGCTACTTGCTTAGCACAGTATAGTTTCAGGAGAAGGATAATGTACCGCTGCCACTTATATTTGTTTGAGCAGGATTGTAAAATACCTGAGCTCTAACCAACTTTTAAGCTATGGAAAAAGCACACGCAGCCGACTATCCCGAAATAGTGGAAGTATGGGAAGCCTCAGTAAGAGCAACGCATCACTTTCTGAAAGAGGAAGATATTTTATACTTCAAGCCGCTTATTCTAAATGAATTTCTGAAGGCTGTAGATTTATATTGTGAGCGCGATAAAGCCGGGAGCATAACCGGTTTCCTGGGGGTAGCCGATGGTAAGATCGAGATGTTGTTTATTCATCCGGACAGACGGGGCACAGGTATCGGCAAAATGCTGTTACAGTTTGCTATAAATAACCTGCATGCAACGCTGGTAGATGTAAACGAGCAGAACACGCAGGCTGTGGATTTTTACAAGCACATGGGCTTTGAGATAAAAAGCCGTTCGGAGTTAGATAGTATGGGTAAGCCTTTCCCGATATTGCATATGGAGTTGAAAAGAGGAGACGGGGAAGTATAGCTGTTGAGGTTAGAAGATAGATCTTTACAATACCTGAAAGTATAAGGACCAATTTAAGTTGCAGCAATTGAGATACATTTTAAATATTCTATATTTGAAAATCGTAAACTTTATACTTCAAACCACAACCTTACTGATTTAAAAATCTAACTATAACCTTTATTAAAATGGCAGCTATTAACCCTTATTTAACCTTTGCCGGCAACTGCGAAGAGGCATTCAATTTTTACAAATCTGTTTTTGGAGGCGAGTTTCCGTATGTAGGGCGCTTTAAAGACATGCCTTCCGAACGCTCGATCCCGGAATCTGAAGCGAACAAGATCATGCACATTTCACTGCCTATCAGCAAAGAAACTGTTCTAATGGGTAGCGATTCATCTGAGGCATTTGGACAGGTAACAACAGTAGGCAATAACTTTTCAATATCTATTAACGCTGAAAACGAGGAAGAAGCAAAACGACTCTTCGAAGGACTATCGGCTGGTGGTAACATAACTATGGCCTTGAACAAAACTTTCTGGGGTGCGCTGTTCGGTATGTTTACCGATAAGTTCGGTATTAACTGGATGGTGAACTACGATTACGAGCAAAAGCACTAATCCGGAAACAGCGTATTCATTTACACACAAAATAAAAAAGCCCCGACCTATGCCGGGGCTTTTTTATATACTTGAGCTGTTATGCTTAGTGACGAGCAAGGTAGTTAGATACACCTTCTTTTGTAGCTAGCATAGCCTCTTTACCTTCTTCCCAGTTAGCAGGGCATACTTCGCCTTTTACTTCGAAATACTGAAGCGCATCTACCATACGGATAGCCTCGTCGATTGAACGGCCAAGCGGAAGGTCGTTAACAACCTGGTGGCGTACGATACCTTCTTTGTCGATCAGGAAAAGACCACGGTAAGCAACCGGCTCGCCTACAAAAACTGCTTCGCCTTCTTCGTTATAGTCATAGTGTCCAGCTAAAACATCGAAATTCTGAGCGATAGTTTTAGCGGCGTCAGCTACAAGCGGGTAGTTTACACCCTCAATACCACCCTGCTCGCGTGGCGTGTTTAACCATGCGAAGTGAGAGAAATGCGTGTCGGTAGAGCAACCAACCACAGCTACGTTCTTGCGCTCAAACTCCTCCATTCTGTCCTGGAAAGCAATGATCTCGGTAGGGCAAACGAAAGTGAAGTCCATTGGGTAGAAATAGAAAATCACATGTTTTTTACCGATGTACTGATCCAGAGAGAAGTTTTCTACGAACTCGCCGTCAACTACTGCTGTAGCTTTGAAAGCTGGCGCTTTTTTACCTACTAATACTGCCATTATGTGTTGTTTTAAAGTTAAAAATCTATTGTTATGCTTTTGAAATCCTTATTTGTTTATCCGGTTCCACTTTTGTGCCCGTCAGCTGCACCGAAAAGCCCTTCAGGTCGAAGTTTTCGATGTTTCGTTTCTTGAAGAAAGCTGTCAGTAATTCATCTAGTTCGGCGTCCTCAAAATCCACGATCTCTTTGGTATTGCTGCAATAAATGTGGCTGTGGGCATCGGTGTTAGCGTCGTAGCGTTTACCTCCATCCTGCGATAATACCCTGCGTACTAAGCCGGTATCTGCAAAAGTGTCGAGGGTTTTGTAAACCGTGCCAAGCGAAATGCTGGGGTTAGCTGGTTTAAGCCGCTGGTATACTTCCTCTGCCATCGGGTGCAAACCGTGCAGCGCCGTTACCGCTTCAAGCACAACAATGCGCTGGTGCGTAGCCTTCAGGCCGCTATCTACCAGTTGTTGCCGTAAATTGTGAAGAGTTATACTTTGCTGCATTTTCTAATTAAGAAAAATTCCTAACTAAGAATTTTTTGCAAAGGTAAGGCGAAAGGATTTAACATGCAAACCAGTGCAAAATATTTACCTGTGTGGTAGATACTGGTTGAAATAAAAAAGTCATTCCTGGCATCATACAAGGGTTTTATATAAGCTTTAAGAAAGCCTGATAAATTTCTGTTGATGCGCAGAATGACTTTTGAAATGCAATAAATAAAGTATAAGTTATTGAGCAATAGATGTTCTATCTTCCTTTAAACTCGGGTTTGCGCTTTTCTACAAAGGCATTCATACCTTCGGTCTGGTCTTCAGAGGCGAAACACAAGTAGAAGTTCTTGCGCTCGAAGTATAAACCTTCGTCCAGGCTGGTATCGAAAGAGCGGTTTACGGCTTCTTTGGCTAACTTGGCTGCCACCGGCGACATTTGTGCAATTTCGGAAGCCAGTTTAAAAGCCTCGTCTAAGTATAGCTCTACCGGAACTACACGATTGATCAGACCATGCTTTTCGGCTTCGTCGGCTGTCATGAATTTGCCGGTAAGTACCATTTCCATGGCTTTGGCTTTGCCTATAGCTTTAGTAAGGCGTTGCGTTCCGCCTGCGCCCGGCATAACACCAATTTTAATTTCCGGCTGACCGAACATGGCTGTTTCTGATGCTATGATCATGTCGCAGGTCATGGCCAGTTCGCAGCCACCACCTAAGGCAAAACCAGAAACTGCTGCTATAATCGGTTTTTTAGTTTTGCGGATCTGGTCCCAGGTCGAGAACTGGTCAACATTCAGCATATCGATAGCGGTTTTGCCAGCCATTTGCTTAATATCGGCCCCGGCAGCAAAGGCACGCTCGTTTCCGGTTATAATAATGGCGCGTACATTTTCGTCTTCGTCAAGTTGTTTCAGGGCATCGCGCAATTCGCCCATCAGTTGCAGGTTCAGAGCGTTTAATTCTTTGGGACGATTTAATTGAATCAGCGCAACATGAGGTTGTGCCTGGGGGGTAACAAGTATAAATTCCATAGTTTGCCTGTATCTTTTATTTAAGCCTCAAGATACGGTTTTTAGTAATACAGGAAAAAATAGGGTAGGGGCTAATTATAATGCAGGCCCGAACTGGGAGTAAAAGTATTAGCGATGCAACTGTGTGCTAACCAAAGAAACAGAAGGTTTTCTGACTTCTTTGGCCAAGGCTTTCTCATTTCCTTTAGAAACCCTTAGAACAAACCCCGTGATCAACAGGGCAAAAAGCAAGAGAAGTTTAAAGATAAACTGGCGGTTTACTTTTTCAGTTGCCTGCATACTTTTTCGGGGTGAATAATGGATCTAAAGACACAGATACGGCATAAAGCGTATTATGGATCTAAAATAGATAAAATTTACATATATTGCTTAAATAATTGTAAAAAATATTTAAATGTTACTAATTATTTACTGACAAACTGGAAAGTTGTTCTGGTACGTTGCTCCAGTAATATTTCTTTGCCCTGCATGGTTCGTTGCAGGCACTCATTATCATAATTTTTGATTGTAAATAGCTGTAAACCAGTGTTGTATTGAATCGTGAACTGATCTTGCTGAAGTGTTTTCAGTAGTTTTTGCAGGCGCTCTTCGTTATAATCTGTGCAGATAGAAAAGGAGATAGCCGAGTTCTGCATCAGGTTTATTTTAATGCGTAACTCTGACAGAGCATTAAAAATAGTACCCAGGTTTTGCTCGGTTATAAAAGTAAAGTCTTTAACACTAAACGAGATCAGGCACTGGTTTTCTTTGATAATGAAAGCAGGCGCTATTTTCTCAAACCTGCAATCGCAGATGCGTGTTCCTGCGCCAGTTGGGTTCAGAAATGATTTTACATAGAGCGGTATTTTTTTATTGGCTAATGGCTTTATGGTTTTGGGGTGTATAACCGAAGCGCCGTAATAGGCCATTTCTATCGTTTCCTGGTACGAAATTTCGGGATAACGCACTGTGTCGGAAAAGTACTTGGGGTCAGCATTTAACAAACCTTCCACATCTTTCCAGATATACATGGCCTCTGCATCAAGGCAATAAGCAAAAATGGCGGCGCTAAAGTCAGAGCCTTCGCGGCCAAGTGTAGTGGTTAGCCTGTTGTTAGTACCACCTATAAAGCCCTGTGTTACTATTATTTGCTGCGCAAGCAGGGCAGGCAAGTCTCGTTTTATAACGCGCTCGCTCCATGCCCAGTCTACTTTTGCCTCGCGCCAGGTGTTGTCGGTTTGTATATACTTGCGGCTGTCTATCCAGGTCGCCTTCATACCTTGCTGTTCCAGAAAATGCTGCACTATAGTAGAAGAAAACAGCTCGCCGTAGCTAACCGTCTGGTCATATAGTTTATCGTAACTATCTGGCAACTTTATACTTTGTAATTCATGCTCTAAACCTGAAAACAAGTGTTCCAGTCGTTCGTATACAGGGTGCCCCGCATTTGTAAACAGCTCTTTTACTATTTCTGTATGGTAACTAAAGCACTGCTGTAGTTCCTGGGTGTATGGTTTGCCAGCATAGGCCAGGTTAAATACTAACTCCAGTGCATTGGTAGTTTTACCCATAGCAGATACCACAAGCAGTAGCTGACTGCCAGCGCCTTGGGTCTGTACAATGTGGGCCAGGTTTTTAAATGCCTCGGCGCTCTTTACAGAGGCACCTCCAAACTTGTAAACTTTCATCCGATTTTGCGTCTTAGTGCGTAAAATTATGTATCCTTCGTATATATTTTATAAAAATTGATATTTTTGTAGCAATAGCCTAAACCCTTACCCTTATGAATGACAGACTTGCCCTTCCTGTTGGCACCACGCTAGACAGGTTTATTATGAGAAAGCAGGAGGATTTCCCTTTTGCAACCGGAGAATTATCTCAGTTGTTGCGCGATATTGCTTTAGCAGCAAAGATCGTGAACCGCGAAATTAACCGGGCCGGCCTCCTGGATGTTACCGGTACTTACGGCCAGCAAAACGTGCAGGGCGAGGAGCAACAGAAACTGGATGTAATTGCCAACATTCGTTTTATAAGAGCATTGCGCAACGGCGGCGAGGTATGTGCTATTATCTCTGAAGAAGAGGATGAAGTAATACATACAGGCAATACCAAAGGCAGCTACATTGTGGCCATGGACCCGCTGGATGGTTCGTCTAACATAGATGTGAACGTTTCCATCGGGACGATATTTTCTATTTACAGAAGAACATCCGATGCAGGCTGTAATGGCACTTTGGAAGATTGCCTGCAGGAAGGAACACGCCAGGTAGCAGCAGGTTATATTGTGTATGGCTCGTCTACAATGCTGGTGTATACCACAGGGCATGGCGTAAATGGCTTTACCTATGAGCCATCGCTGGGCGAGTTTTTCTTGTCTCACCCTAACATTACAACGCCTAAAACCGGCACCATTTACTCCTGCAACGAAGGTGGCGTAAATGGCTTCCCGGAGAGCATCAAAAATTACCTGTCTTATTGCAAAGACAATAACTATTCGGCCCGTTACATTGGCTCATTGGTGGCAGATTTCCACCGTAACCTGCTGAAGGGTGGTATTTATATTTATCCGTCTACAGCAAAAGCACCTAATGGTAAATTGCGCCTGATGTATGAGTGTAACTCGCTGGCCTACATAGTAGAGCAAGCCGGTGGTAAGGCCACTGATGGCATACGCCGCATTATGGAAATTGAGCCAACAGAGCTGCACCAGCGTTGCCCGCTTATAATCGGATCTGCCGATATGGTAGATAAAGTAGAAGAGTTTATGAAAGCAGAAGTAGCTGTATAAGGTTACTGTTTATACTTATAAAGAAGGCAGAGAGGAGACTTTCTGCCTTTTGCATTTTGTAGCAAAGTATACTTTAAACCAGGCTGGAGTATTAAAGTATAAAATTTACAGCTGACTATACTTCTGGCGGGTATGGGCTTTCTGAAGCTCGCGCTGCAGTATAAGCAGGGCGATGTTGTGAGCTATATCTTCGTCTACAGATGCGGGTGCCATAGCTTGCTTAACCAGGCGCTCTTCCACATCAATACGGTACAGGATATGCATCAGGCGGTTAAGATCGGTGCGGAGCAGGTAGGCTACGGCGTGGGTAAGTTTACGTAACAGCTGGTCGCGGTCGGGTGCCTGCAGTTCGTTCGTGTCAAAAAGCTTTTGCAGCTGGTTGGCAGCACTGGTAAGTATAACTGGTGATTCTGACATCAGCAGGTAACGTATAAGTACAGATAAATGAAGAAGGCCCTCCGGTTAGAAGGGCCTTTCTGTTATGCTTTTTTTTCTGCTTTGGCAGCTTTCTCTGCCTTTGCTTCTTCTTTTGCGTCTTCTTTAGTAAACTCTATGTGCTTACTAACAATGCTGTACCAGTTGGCAAGTTTTTTCATATCCGATACATATACGCGGTCCTCGTCGTAGTCAGGCAGTACGCTTTCTATAAAGGACTTATATTCTGCATCAGTTGGCTTCTCGCTTAGTGGCAGGTCGTTGCCATACTTCTGGTGAATACGGTCAAATACTTCGGCAAGTGGCACAGTAGTTTCTTCGTCGGTTGTATAGATCGAAATCTCATCAAGCAGCGACATACGGTGGCGGGCTTGTGCTACCAGGCGAGAGTTATCGGCAAGGTTTTCTACAATTACACCAGTACGTGTAGGCTTTACAACGCGGTAAAGGCCGCTCATGCCAGAAATGGCAGCAACTTGTCTTAAATCAATAGGCATAATCAGGTATAATTCTGTTGGTTATAGTTTAAACTTAATCGGGAGGCTGCCCACTACGCTAAAGCCAGGCGCCTTAAACTTCAGCAACTTAGCTACTCGCAGTGCCTCTTCGCCCGTGCCGGCGCCAGCATTGCTTAAAATTTTAAAGCCAGATGTAGAGCCATCTTCGTTCAGGGTAAAGCTGATAATGCAATCGCCCTGTACGCGGTTACGCTTAGCCAGCAGCGGATACTTCTGCTCTTTGGCTATAAACTTATACATAGCTTCTTTTCCACCTTCGTAGTACTCAGCAATCGGAATAACTTTGTCAGGCATCCATACTTTCTCTTCCTGAGGGGCCTGAGCTTTAGTCTCCTGGGTTTGCGCTGATGCAGTTATAGCTGCAAAGGCAAACAAAATAAACAAAAATGATAATTTGGTTTTCATAAGGGTAAAAATTAAAAATTCTAATTAACGGAGCGAGAGGGACTTCTGCAAGCTTATTCTTCCGGCTGGTTCTTAAGTTGTTCGTTTACTTCCTCTATAAAATTAAGTATATCGGCACGGCCCTCCCTGTCTACAGCCGATGTTTTAAACATACGTGGCAACTCGTCCCAGCTTTCACGAAGTTTACGGGCATAAGCGGCTATAGTTGAGTCGGTTTTTGTACCCGACTGCTTGTCTGTTTTAGTAAACACGATCACAAAAGGCACGCCAATATTACCCAGCAGGTTTATGAAATCCAGGTCGGTTTTCATCGGGTCGTGGCGCGAATCTATCAGCACAAATACACAGGTCAGGTTCTCACGCTTCTGGAAATAGAAATTGATCATCTTGCGCCAGTCGTCGCGCGAGCCTTTACTTACTTTAGCATATCCGTAACCGGGTAAGTCAACCAGGTACCATTCGTTATTGATAAGGAAGTGGTTGATAAGCTGGGTTTTGCCTGGCGATGATGATGTTTTGGCAAGTCCCTTTTGTTCCGTAAGCATATTGATGAGCGAAGACTTGCCAACGTTGGAGCGCCCGATGAAGGCGTACTCCGGCTTATCCGCCACGGGGCACTGATCCACACGCGTGTTGCTCATCAAAAATTTTGCTTCCTTAATAACCATGTTGTATTGTTTAAAGGCGCTACAACCTTAATTTTACCCGGAAGTAATGCAGCGCCATGTAATTAGTACTCTTTCCGCTTATGCCGGAGCAGGCGGTAAAAAGTTTTTAGCCTGTAAAGTTACCACATAATTTTATAATCATGAAGTATATGCTTTTACTTGGGCTATACTTTGGGTAAGTAAACGCAGGCAACCCCTAAACATTATAAACAAGTGATAAGGTGAAGCAGATTTGGATTAAGCTGATAGCACTGGCGTGTTTGGTAATGGTAAGTACCGGGTTAGCTGGCCCGGGTAATAAGGCTATACTTAAAAAAGCAGACAAAGCTTTTGAACAAGAGCATTTCCGGTTAGCTGGCAACTTGTACAACAGCTACCTGAAATCGGCACCAAATGATGCCTACGCCAATTATAAAGCGGGCTTGTGCTACCTGGAACTCAATGAGCCCGGAAATGCAAAACTGTACCTGAACAAAGCTTATAAAGAAAATGCTTCTATCTCTAGCCAAATACTGCTAATGCTGGCCAGGGCTTACCATCTCAATGCTGACTTCGAGCAGGCTGTTATAATTTATAAGCAGGAGCTTTCTGCATCTTCGCGCCGCGACGGGTTATACATTGAGTTTCTGCAAAAATGTATAGACGAATGTAAAGCTGGTATGGCCATGCTGGAGCAATCACAAATAGCCAGTATCCATAACCTGGGGCCGGCAGTAAACACCAGCTTCTCAGATTATGTACCCGTTCTTTTGTCGGGCGATTCTGTAATGCTTTATTCTGTCCGCCAGCCTTCTACAGCTAAAAATAAAGGTATGGAACAGATCTATCGTTCGGTACTTAAAAATAAGGAATGGCAAGCGGCTTTGCCGTTTTTAAATGAAACAAATGGGTTGGCAAACCATGCTGTTGTTTCGGTAGCGCAACAAGATCGGGTAATGTATACTTATTTAACCGGGAAAGGACTTTACTGTACCCGACAAACCGAGACAGGCTGGGCAAAACCAGAGCGCCTCAGCTCGCCCTTTAACCAGGGAAGCACAGAGCTATCAATATTTGTTACCGAAGATGGCCGCTTCGCATTTTTTTCGAGCGACCGTTCCGGTGGTTTCGGCGGCCTGGATCTATACATCAGTTACAAGAAACCGGATGGCACCTGGAGCGAAGCCCTTAACATGGGACCAACCGTTAATACTGTTTATGATGAAGATGCCCCTTTTGTAGATACAACTACAAATACGTTATACTTCAGTTCTACAGGCCATAACAGCATAGGCGGTTATGATATTTTTAAATCTCATATTAAGGGTTCTTCCTGGAGCAAAGCGCAAAGCCTGGGCATACCCATTAATTCCCCATACGACGATATCTACTTTATACTTTCACCTCTAAAAAACAGCGCTTATTTCTCTTCCGACAGGCCCGGCGGACACGGAGCCAAAGATATTTATCAGGTGGTTTGGTAACTTCATACTTGCATTCTAACATTCACCTTTTTCTGTAATAAAACTTCATAAGAAAAAGCTCTTGAACTTGCAAGCGGCTAAATCACACTGTTTTACGCACAAAGAAGTATTTAAAAAGTATATAAATATTAAATTTTATATATATTAGCAGATTGATTTAATATTTTGCAGAAAATTTTATACTTTATACTGCGGAAACGTACATTTATAGCAAAAAGCCTGAATCAGATACGGCCAGGGGCAGGGGAGTTTCATGCAAGTATACCTATTCAGATATACTTTAATTTTTAATTAACGTATACACCCGAAGTTTCTTTTGGGAAGGCGCAGACTAGCTTCTGCAGTGGTCTCTCTATTATTGTATGTTCAACCAAACCTTAAGTACATATAACAAACCTTTTACAACATGAGCAATTTAGCCAAATCGTTTTCACGATTTTCTCTGCTGCTTGCAGTGGTTTGCCTTCTGGCAGCCTCAGCCTCTGCACAAAGCAACCGGAAACTGATACGTAGTGGAAACAAGTTTTTTGACCGGGAAAACTATAGGGCAGCTATTCCTTTTTATGAGCAAGCGGTAACCAATAACCCTAACGATGCAAAGGCTTTATACTTTGCGGGTATCAGTTATATGACGTTTGATAAGGAAAAGGCAGCCGATTATATTTACCGCGCCCAGAAAATTGACCCAAAAGTAGACCGTGACCTGGAATACTGGCTGGGCCGTGTAGATCATATTAACTATCGTTTCGACGATGCAATCAAGCATTTTCAGGCGTATCAGAAAACAGGTATCCGTAAGCGTGATGAAGAGCGCCGCGAAGAGGTTGCACAGCTGATCCAGCATGCCCGCAACGCCAAGCGCGAAGTAGCTAACCCGAAGGATGTATTCGTTAAAAACCTGGGTGGTACTGTAAACACAGCTTTCTCTGAGCATAGCCCGGTTATTTCATCTCAGGATAATTACCTGCTTTATACTTCGCGTGGCGATATTGCCAGCGGCAGAAAAGCAGCCGACGGTGAATATTTTGAAGAAATTTACGAAGCTACCCGTAACGAAGCTGGTGAGTGGGAAAACCCACGCTCAGTAGCAGCGGCACTTCGCAGCTCCGGCCACGATGCCTCTATCCAGCTATTCGACAACGACACCAAAATGCTTATGTACCGTGGTGGCAAAAGCGACAACGGCGATATACTTGTATCGGAGCGCCAGGCAGATGGTAGCTGGGGTGAACCAAAGAGCATCAGCAGCAACATCAACACAAAAGATTTTGAATCGGATGCATACATCACGCCAGATGGCCAGACATTATTCTTCTCAACAAGCCACTACTCAGAAAACGGCGACCTGGATATTTATGTATCAAAGCGCAATGCAAGCGGCGGCTGGGATAAGCCAAGAAGTATAGGCACAACCATTAACACTCCTTTTGATGATGACAGCCCGTACCTGGCTAAAAACGGTACTTTATACTTTGCATCAAGAGGCCACAACAGCATGGGTGGTTACGATATCTTCTCTGCCAAGTATGACTCGGTAGCCAGAAGATGGAGCCGCCCTGTTAACTTAGGTTCGCCGGTAAATACGCCCGATGATGATACCTACTATCGTTTAAGCCCTGATGGAAGCTATGCTTACCTGTCGTCTTACCGCATTGGTGGCTACGGCGAAAAGGATATCTACACCATCAACTACCTACGCACTGTGCAGGTTAAAGGCCATGTATATTCTTCTGTTGATAGTACAGCCATACCAGGTATAGAAATTACATTCAGTGGCCAGCAGGCTGATAAACGCCCGATAGCTTACCGCGATGTAACAAAGCCTGATTCTGCCACCTACGAAGTAAATATTCTTTCTGGTCGTAAATTCCAGGTAGAGCTTGGTAAAGACGGAAGAATAGTTGCCACACAGGAGCTGGACGTACCGGTTGTACTGAACGATACCACTACCATTTACCAGGATTTCTATATTGATTTTGTAGATACTACTGCTGCCCGTATTGCCGGCATGAAGAACATCTACTACGATACAGACAAGTATAACCTGCGTGCTGAGTCGGTGCGTGAACTGGATAACGTAGCACGTTACCTGAAAGCTAACCCAACTGTAAACATCAGCATAGAAGGCCATTGCGACTCCCGTGCAAGCGATGCCTACAACATGACATTGGGTAACAACCGTGCCGATGCTGCTTACGATTACCTAGTTAAGCAAGGCATTTCGCCTAAGCGTATGGTAACAGTTACCTACGGCGAGCGTCGTCCGGCAGTACCGAACACATCTGCTGAAAACATGCAGCTTAACCGCAGAACTGAATTCAGAATTATACCAAGAAGAGACGAGCCAGCTAAAAAATAGTATAGGCATACCTCTAAAAAGAAACAGGCTGGGCAAACGCTCAGCCTGTTTCTTTTTATATTTCGGTACATAAACCATGCTTTATAGTTTTAGGAACAGTATTTTTGCAAGGATTACACGTTAAAGAAGCGAATGGCAGTAATACCTTATAAAGACCAGAACGATAATAAGAAATCGCAGGTGGCCACGATGTTTAACAACATTGCCGGCAAGTATGATTTTCTTAACCATTTCCTTAGTGCCGGCATAGATATTATCTGGCGTAAAAAAGCAGTAAGCCTGCTGGCTCCCGAAAAACCAAAACTGGTACTGGATATTGCTACCGGTACCGCCGACTTTGCCATCGAAACCCTGCGTTTACAACCAGACAAAATTGTTGGCGTAGACATTTCGGAAGGTATGCTGGCAGTTGGCCGCGAGAAGCTGGCGCGCAAAGGCCTTTCTCATAAAATAGAGCTTTTGTACGGCGATTCAGAGAACCTGCCATTCGAAGACAATACGTTTGATGCCATTACAGTAGCTTTTGGGGTGCGCAATTTCGAGAACCTTAAAAAAGGATTGTCTGAGATGAACCGTGTCCTGAAACCTGGCGGAACAGCTGTCGTACTGGAGTTTTCGATGCCGCGTAGCTTCCCGATGAAACAACTCTATCAATTTTATTTTAAGAATATACTACCAGTGGTAGGTAGATTCGTTTCTAAGGACCAGGCGGCTTATACTTACCTGCCCGAGTCGGTGCAGGCGTTCCCCGACGGGGAAGCTTTTCTAAACATCTTTCAAGAAGTTGGATTTAAATCAACGAAATGGCATTCACTTACATTCGGCATCAGCTCTATTTACACCGGAAAAAAATAACCCTTTTACCTTTGCTGGCTTTACTGCTGCTTTGCGGAAACGCGGCAGTAGCGCAAAAAAAGCTGAGCCAGAAAAACAAACCGGACTACGACTTTAAAACCGTACACTATGGCTTTTACCTGGCGTTGCCGCTCACAAAGTATAACCTGGAGCACTCGCAGGAGTATGCCGATCAACTAAGTTTTAGCTCGCACATGACCGTGAACGCTAAAACAACGCCCGGCTTTTATACCGGTCTTGTACTAAATGTAGGCCTTGCCGAGTACCTGGATGCACGTTTTGTGCCTGGTGTAGGATTTTATGGCCGTACCATAGAGTATGCCAACGTAGTGCAGGAAGGCGGCGAGCGTAAAGATGTAAATGTTACATTAAGCTCTACTGTAGTGGAACTGCCCGTACTTTTAAAGTATAAAGCCAAGCGCCGCACCAATTACCGCATGTACATGGTGGGTGGCGTAAAGCCCGGTATTGACCTGAGCAGCCGCAAAACCGACCAGCCCGGCTCTGAGCTGCGAACCGAAAAATTTGATCTTGCTTTAGAGTATGGCGTAGGCCTTGATATTTTTTACCCGTTCTTTAAATTTGCCCCGGAAGTGCGCTTTTCGCATGGTTTGCTTAACCAGCATATACCAGACGATAACATTTACAGCAGCAGCCTGCAGCGCATGACCAACCACAACATATCGTTTATACTTTTCTTTGAATAAGCAGATGTCTAAAATTGCACTGGTTACCGGAGCTACTTCCGGTATAGGCAAAGCCACAGCCCTTGCGCTTGCCGCACAAGGTTATAGTATAATTGCCGCCGGCCGACGCACTGAGCGCCTGGAAGAACTTAAAGCTCAGATTACAAACGTGCCTGTATTAACATTAGAGTTTGATGTGCGCGATAAAGAAGCGGTGCAGCAGGCTTTGGGCTCGTTGCCGGAAGAATGGCAAAGTATAGATGTGCTGGTAAACAATGCCGGCAATGCCCATGGTTTAGCATCTATACAAAGCGGCTCTCTGGATGATTGGGATGCCATGCTGGATATTAATGTGAAGGGTTTGCTGTATGTAACGCATACTATACTGCCTTACATGATCGAGCGTAAAAAAGGACACATTGTAAACATTGGCTCCATTGCCGGCAAAGAAGTATATGCTAACGGCAACGTCTATTGCGGTTCTAAGTTTGCAGTAGATGCTATTTCCAAAGCCATGCGCATAGACCTGCTACAGGAAGGTATAAAAGTATCGGAAGTTAACCCTGGATTGGTAGAGACAGAGTTCTCTGAAGTTCGCTTTAAAGGAGATACAGCCCGCGCTGCTACTGTTTACCAAGGCTACCAGCCCTTGCAAGCCGAAGACCTGGCAGACCTGATTGTATTTATGGTTACTAGGCCAGCCCACGTTAATCTTGCTGAAGTTTTGATCTTGCCAGCTGCCCAGGCATCGGCAACCATAGTAGATAAGAAACTATAGGCTGTAAACTTCTGTAAAGTTGAGGCCGTATTTAAAAGGGTGGTTGCAGTTATGCAACCACCCTTTTAGTTTTTTAAACTTACTAAACCATACTATGAAGAACAGCAGAGAAGAGAATCAGCAACAGGAAAATCAGAATAAAAACAGGCCGGAAGCTAATGTTACAGGGCAAAACCAAGCAGGAGGTGTTTCTAACAAAGCAAATGTTAAGGGTTCCGTAGATACAGGGCAGCATGGCACAAAAGCTACTGCATCGCAACAGCAGGGGCAAGGCCTCGGAAGTGCCAAAGATCATAACAAGCGGAGCGGAAGCGATAGCGGGCAGAATACAAATAAAAAGACCCGGTAACTACAATACGTTCAACTATACAACTAAAAAGGGCAGTAACCTGAAGTTGCGCCCTTTTTATACTTTAATCAGTCTTAAGATTTTTAGTTTAAATAATAACGCAATAGCCAGCCAGTGCTGGTAAACGTGTTGGCCGGCGGATTATCGTTTACTTTAACCTTGGTATACTTATCAGCCTCTATTTTATTTTTATACTTGGAGTCCTCGATCCATACTTGTTTGCCGAGCTTGGAGCCGTGGCCTTTTACAGTATAACTATCTACGCCGGCGCCACCCCTTATTTTTATACTTATACGAGGCTTAACGTGGCCTTCCACTATAAAAATATCGCGGCCATCAAGCCCAAAAAGGCTAAGCTCTTTTGTAGTGCTGGCATGGTATATTCGGTTGAAAATTTCGTCTTTCCGTTCTCCTTCTTTGGTTGTTTTAAAACCGCTTACCTGCACTTCATCAGCAGATAATATTTTTATTTCATACGTTTCATGTTTATCCGTGCCTACTACTATAGCAGAGGTTGCCAACTCTTTAAAGTATGAGCTGGCTATACTTTGGATGTTGTTGCGGCGGGTTTTAAGGCTGTTAATAATAGGGGCAGCCGTTAGTTTGTAAATAGTATCTGGCATGGCACGGAACGCTTCTTCTATCACCTCATCGGTAAGTTCAAGTTTTATACTATCTGCTACTTCCTGCCAATCCTTCAGCGATAGCCCCGAAAGTAAAAGATCATCCAGGTTGCGGCCGCTTTCATTCAGGCTTTTAATATCGTTTACCTTAGGCCGATACGTCTGAAACTGGTTTCTGAATCCGGTGCGCATGAAAAGCCATGGAATAGGGGCATCCGTAAGCTTGTAAAAAACGTTGTCGCGGTCGCGCGGGATGGCTTGGTATGCGTTGCCATTTTTGCTCTTGAACTCGGCCCATCGCCAGTTATCTTCATGGCGGCTCCAGTCGCCTATCAGCATGTCAAATAAGCGCGATCTAAGGTACTGGCGGGCATCAATACTGTTATCATTATCTGTAAGCCGGGCCTGTAATATTTCTTCTGTGTCCTGGATGTGTTTGGCATTGCCCATATTCGGGTTACCGGACTGATCGCCGCTAGGCCTTTTTTCCAGAAGCGCCATCATGCCACCAACTTTTTGCACAAACTCGCCCAGGCGCGGATCGTGCGGAACAAAAACCAGCTCCGGATCGGTATGGTATACACCTATGGCTTCGGCCATATGCGGCAATACAAGCGCTGCATAAGGGTGGGTGGCAGATGTAGCATCGCGCAGGATATGAGCCGGATAACTTTTGCGCCATTTTTCCGGCAATGCACTCGCCGGGTCTTTATCGATAGAGCGCAGCACGTATTCAGTACTATCCGGTGCCTGCAAACGCAAGTTTATACTTTGGCGGCTACCACCAGATTTTAAAGGGGTGAGCCCACCTTTGGCAGTTCCGATATCCAGCACTTTTACCTGCACCGGTGTAGCCCAGGCATTGCGGTAATGCTTACCATAAAATAATGTGAAGAGCTTACTATGGTCATAGCCAGGGTTAGGAGCAATTGCAATAGTGCTGTCTTTATAATCAGGTATGGAGGTGGCGTTATAGTTTTTGGGTGGCGGTATTTGCTGTACCGAATGGCTGAACCGCTGACTACAGCCAAAAAGCAGCATCACCAACACTGGTAAAAAAATTTTGATAAAGTTATAGTTGGTTTGTAGGTGCATAAAGTATAAAATGCAACATGTTGTATTGCAGGATGTTACGTTGACTGATGAATAAGGGCTTTTGTAAGAATTTATTCTGAAGCGAAAGCAGCTTAAAAGCCTTCTCTATCAAAAGCATGTACGCGCACATCATGGCCGGTTTTGTCTTTTGTTTCTTTGCTGCCTTTTATTTCTGTACCACGCTTGGTATCGTAAACTATAGTTTGTTTGCCCGGACTTTTTACCCTCGATGTATCTTTTATCTCGTCTTCGCCGCGGCCACCAACTATAGCTACAGTTATACCTTTATTTACCTCGCCGCTCACTTCAAATTTGTCACCTTCAGCTAAACCATATAAGGTAATCAGTTGTGTTTCTGCACGGTTAAAAGTACGTTCGTAAATTTTCTTTTTATCATCACTCCGGATTACGATAACACGGGTTTCATCGTCGTTCAGGCGCTTTACTTCAAACTTTTCTTCCTGGTCAGTGCCAACTATTATTGGCTCTTTTGCCAGAATCCTGTAAAACTCCTGTGCGGCTTCCGGCAACTTATCACGGCGGCTCTTTAGCTTTTGTTCGGTATCTTTACCAACCAATGCATATACAGAATCCGGAAACTGGCGAATGGCTTTCTCGATCACTTCATCGGTTAAAGCAGTTTGCAGTTCTTTGGCCAGTTTCTGAAAATCTTCTGCTGTAACTTCTGACAGGGCACGCTCATCTATAAATTTAGAGTTCATGGCCAGCGCATACACATCTTTATACTTCTCATCAAAGGTTTCGAACTTCCTTATGGCCCAATTGCGGCTAAATAACCAGGTAAGTATTCCATCGTTAAATTTAAAGAAAGCATTGTCTCGGTCTTTGGCTATAGGGCGGTAAATGGTTTCTTCTCCCTCTTCGTACTCGGCCCATTCCCACTGGCCTTCGTGTCGGTCCCAATCGTTCAGGAACAGATCAAAAAGCCGGGCTTTAGCAAATGCCTGCTGGTCTATATGATGGGTGTTTTTCTCGAAACGCTTGTTCAGCATTTTGTTTGAGTTAACTATCGCTTTCGCATTGCCCAGTGATTCAGGAACAGCCCCATCGTCATCGAACTTGTTTTCAATCATAAATACCCTGTCGCTGAAGCGTTCAGTATGCTCCCCGAAACTGCTGTCGTTGGGCTGCACATATACTACTTTAGGTGTGGAGTGTGGTAATTTTGCAGCTGTCGCCATTGGTGGTATAACCAAAGCGCCATAAGGGTTTATAGCCGATGTCTGGTTGCGGATGATGTTGGCCACAAATGTTTTGCGCCATATAGTAGGCAGCACACTTACCGGATCTTTATCCAGTGAGCGCATGGCGTACATAAAACCATCTTTATCGCTAAGGGTTATGCTGGTAGTCTGAAAACCGCCGCCAAGTTTTTCTATTTTAAGGCCTCCATATTCCTTTTCGAGGCGAAAAACAGGCACTGTAACCGGGGCTGCCCAAACAGCGCTATAGTGCTTGCCCCAAAACAAATTATGAAAGAAACCTCGTTTGTAATGCTCGCCTGCCCGGATGTTTACACTATCTAAAGTATTGGAGTTTTTATTGTGTAACTGGTCGTGCAGGGCAGTATCTGTAAGGGGAGTTTCGGTAAAAAAGTTTTTCCTGGCACAGCCGGTACTTAGTAGTATGCAGAGTATAAATATAAATTGCAGTAGGTGGTTTCTCATGACAAGAATAGGTGAATATATATATGACTCTGTTTAACGTAAAACAGGTATAATGTTTTCATGGGGGCTACCACTGCCAATATAAGTGTTTGATTGTATTTGTTTTGAGGTTATACTTTGTGTACTTAAGTATGTAAAATGGAAAGTATAGATCTATACTTTGGAAATAGAAGGAGAAGGGTTAATCTTTCGTTGCAGCAACTATACAAAGCATCAGGCCCGGCTTAGAAGTTAGCCGGGCCTGATGCTTTGTTAGTTTTATACTTGTTTTATCGCTTCACAAATTCCACTCTGCGGTTATTGGATTTAGCTTCCGGTGTACTGTTTTTGTCTATAGGTTTAGATTCTCCAAGACCTTTCGCTTCCAGTCTGTCTGCTTTTATACCTTGGTCCACTAAGTATGATTTCACGGCTTCGGCGCGTTGCTGGCTCAGTTTCATGTTAGCGCTTTCGTCACCGTCGCTGTCGGTGTGGCCTTCTATTGTAAATTTCATAGTGGGCTGTTCCTGCATCAGGTGGGCAATATCTGCCAACGTACCCGCTGATTCTGGTCGTATAGTTGCTTTGTTTACATCAAACTTAATACCGTAAGTTACAAACTTGCCGTCGGCCATTACCTGGTCATAAAGCTTTTTGCCACCTTCGGCTATAAGCACATTTTTAACCATCGTGTTAGACTCTATGCGCTTATCTATTTCGATACGGAGGCCGGTTGGCTTGCCCTGTACGGTTGGTATATTTATCAGGCGCTGGTTGTCGAGGTATACTTTCATACTCCGCTTATTAAAGGCAATGGCAACGTGGCGCCACTGGCTCTTAATATCCTGGGCAGCCAGATCTTCTGACTCTGTGCCAAAAGTTTTAAACTTAGCCTGGTTTGCTCTTATCGCTATCGGATCCCAGAAATGGCCGTTTATTTCTTCCTTATAGGTTTTATTGTCATCAACCAGGTAAATGTTATACTCAACATTTGGGTTGTCGCTATCGAAAAACAGATCCATTTCTATGGTAAAGGTTTCAGGCAGCCAGTGCTCTTTTTTCATCAGGGGTTTTATACTTGTTCCGTAACTCACCAGGTTTATCACGCGGTCGTTGCCAAAAACAGCTACTTCGGCGTTACCATTGTTCAGGTCCCAGCGCGATGGAAACTCTCCAATTTCTTCACCTGCCAGGTTATCTGAGAAAAGCACTTTACTGCCAGGCACAAAATCATACTTGCTCCATGCTTTTGATTTACCTTCTCCTTTGCCACCCGCTGATGCAGTGCTTGTTCCGTCCTCTGATTCAGCATCACCATTTCCAGACATGCCTCCTTTTTTGCCGCTCAGTGCATCATCCACTTTCTTATCAACCTGTTGGTCTACTTTCTGGTTGATTTTCTGATTAAGCTTGTCCTGAAGCTTTCTTCCGACATTAAACTGCGCATAAACTGGTTGTACAAAGAGCAGAAACACTACTGCCCAGGTAAGCATAAAAAATATTTTTTTCATAGTTACAATAGTTATTTTAATTGTAAATATTAAAATAAATATTGTTTAAATCATAATTTACAAGTAGCCTTTACCGTGTTTTGCAGCTTTTTTTTAGTGAAGGAGAAAGTATAGCCGGTGAAAGTATAAACAGCTAACAGGGAGGAAAATGTATGGGGGATTTATAAATAAATCTATACTTTGATAGTGTAAAATTACGCGCGATCAGAAGTATAAAATAAAAAAGGGAGCTACCGAAAGTAGCTCCCTTTTTTATTTTATACTTAAAGTATTTTAGTTATCGCTTTTAGACATACGGTTACGCTCGTTCTCATCTAAGTAGATCTTACGCATACGGATGCTCTTAGGAGTTACTTCCAGGTACTCATCCTTCTGTATGTATTCCATGGCTTCTTCCAAAGAGAAGTTTTTAGCAGGCGCGATTTTTACGTTATCATCAGAACCGGAAGCACGCATGTTTGTCAGCTTCTTACCTTTCTGAATGTTAACCGTGATATCGTTTTGGCGGCTATGCTCTCCAATTACCTGGCCCATGTAAACATCTACACCCGGATCAACGAAGAATACACCTCTGTCCTGAAGTTTATCGATAGAATAAGCTGTACCAGGACCTGTTTCCATAGAGATGATAGAACCGTTGTTACGGCCAGGGATAGTGCCTTTGTATGGCTCGTAGCTCTGGAAGCGGTGGTTCATGATAGCCTCACCAGCAGTAGCAGTAAGTACGTTGTTACGAAGACCGATAAGACCACGCGCCGGAATGTTGAATTCGAGGTGCTGAAGGTCGCCTTTTGGCTCCATAATCGTAAGCTCACCTTTACGCTGCGTTACCAGTTCAATTACCTTACCGGCAGTTTCTTCCGGAACGTCAACTACCAGGTGCTCAATAGGCTCGTGGCGCTGGCCTTCAATTTCTTTATAGATTACCTGTGGCTGACCAACCTGTAACTCATAACCTTCGCGGCGCATTGTTTCGATTAGTACAGACAAGTGAAGGATACCACGACCAAATACCAGGAATGAATCTTCACGGTCAGTTTCCTGAACGCGCAGGGCAAGGTTTTTCTCTGTTTCCTTGAACAGACGATCGCGCAGGTGGCGTGATGTTACGAACTTACCTTCTTTACCGAAGAAAGGAGAGTTGTTGATCGTAAACAACATGTTCATCGTAGGCTCATCGATAGAGATACGAGTCAGTGCCTCCGGGTTTTCAGCATCAGCAATTGTATCGCCAATATCAAAACCTTCTATACCTGTTACAGCGCAGATTTCGCCAGCTGATACTTCAGTTACTGTTTTCTTACCAAGGCCTTCAAAAACCTGAAGTTCTTTAATACGACCTTTTTTGATAGTGCCATCTGCTTTCATCAAGCTGATAGGCATGCCTTCTTTAAGTGTACCACGGTGAACACGACCGATAGCGATACGACCTACGAATGAAGAATAGTCAAGCGACGTGATCTGCATCTGCGGTGTACCTTCACGGAACGGAGCAGCTGGTATCACATCAATGATAGCATCTAAAAGTGGTGTGATGTTGTCAGTTGGCTGCATCCAGTCAGTGCTCATCCAACCTTGCTTAGAAGAACCGTATAGCGTAGTGAAGTCAAGCTGATCTTCATTAGCATCCAGGTTAAACATAAGGTCAAATACCTGCTCGTGCACTTCATCAGGGCGGCAGTTCTCTTTGTCTACTTTGTTTACCACTACAATCGGCTTCAGGCCAAGCTGAATAGCTTTACCTAATACGAAACGAGTCTGTGGCATGGCACCTTCAAAGGCATCTACTAGAAGTAGTACACCATCGGCCATTTTAAGTACACGCTCTACCTCACCACCGAAATCGGCGTGACCAGGCGTGTCAATGATGTTGATCTTAACGTCTTTGTAGCGAACCGACACGTTCTTGGAAACAATTGTGATCCCGCGCTCGCGCTCCAGGTCGTTGTTGTCCAAAATCAGGTCATCAAATTGCTGGTGGTCAGCGAATAGCTTAGAAGCGTGGATGATCTTGTCCACAAGCGTTGTTTTGCCGTGGTCTACGTGTGCGATAATCGCGATATTTCGAATGTTCTGCATTGAATTGGGTTTTCGAGCCGCAAAAGTACTAAAAAGCCTTCACATTATTAGTATGCTGCTCGAAATAAACAGGTTATGGTTGTATTAAGTACTTCGCTGCCAATGTAATGACACTGGTTATGGAGGCTAACACAAGCCAGACAACGTTTGTTCAATCACATAAAAAATAAGTAAAACCAGCGAAAGCCAGGCTATGATTTGCCTCGTAAGTATAAGTATGAAAGCAACTTATGTATTTACGATCAGCTTGTTGGCACTACTGCATTTACAGGCCTGTGCCCAGCAGGAAAAGCCAGATACTAAGGCTGGCTATACTTCTTCTATTTCACCCGTATCAGCAAATAATAGTAAGGCCACACAAGATACTGTGATAAAAACGGATGCCCAATGGAAGAAAGAAATGACCCCGGAGCAGTATTATGTGATGCGAAAGAAGGGAACCGAGCGGGCTTTTTCAGGGAAGTATAATAACTATAAAGAGAAAGGAATTTATACCTGCGCTGCTTGCGGCAACGAGCTTTTTACCTCCGATACCAAATTCGACTCTGGTACCGGCTGGCCTAGTTTTTTTAAACCCATCTCTGCTAAAAAGGTAAAGGAAGTGCCTGACAAAAGTATGGGCATGGTGCGTGCGGAAGTTGTTTGCGGGCGCTGCGGGTCGCATTTAGGCCACGTTTTTGAAGATGGCCCCAAGCCAACCGGGCTGCGTTACTGCCTTAATTCAGTGGCTTTGGGCTTTAAGAAAAAGTGATAGCTACATGTTAGTTGATTGTTGATAGTTAATTGTTTAAGTCAGGTTTATATGATTAGATGATACCAGGTTTTTATGGTTTGTAGCCTGTTCAAATAATTAACCACCTAACAAGCAGCAATAAAACAATCAACAACTGGCAATTAACAATTAACAACGCTGAGCCGTATCTTTTATCCAAACCTATTAAACCTAAAACTATGGCTCTTTCATCAGAAGCAGAAAATATAGAGAATACCGCACAAAGCATTATGAATGCTTTTAAAGAAATGAATGTGCAGGAAGGCGAAGTGTTAAACTACCAGGATTTGTACCCATACTTGCAGGAGCGTTACCCAAAGTATAAAGACGTGCAACAGGAAGCTGAACAACACCTTGCCAAACTAGCTTATGTAAACCCGGCTCCCGATGGGCTTATGTTAACGCAGGTAGGCTACAAGTCGCTGAGCGAAGCTAAGTAAGAGCATTTATACTTTGTACTTCGTAAGACTAAAGTATAAGCAGGTGTTTTTCACCTAAACTGAAAAATGACTGAAGTATGGCAAAGTATAAAACTGGCAGTTGGGGAATATTACTTTTGTTTGGCATGGTGGCTTGTACATCGCTGTCGGAGGGAAGTGGTAATTTGCCGGCAAACCCGGATAATGACAGGCGTGTGCAGTTCGAAAGAGGAAACAATGCTGAACTGCGCAGGCAAATGAACGAGCAGTCGAGCGATATAAACCGCAAGCGTAACATAGAGGAGCAAGGCAGTAACAGCCCGGCCACCACGCCACCCATGCTCAGGCCGCAGCAACTGCCAAATGCCCCCATTGATACTGTGCATCACAATGTGCAACGGCCCTTTAAAACTAAAAAACGGGTAAATTAATTTTAACTGAAACGCCCTGCCAGTAGCAATTGGCAGGGCGTTTCAGTTAAAATACTTTCATACTATCTTTCTTCTTCATCTACATCCAGCGGTTCCTCATCCGGGTGTAGTTCGTCCGGTTCTAGGTCTACGTATACTTCATGGTCGGGCGCGGTCGTATCTGATTCTCTGGTATCATTATCGGGCGCAGGGTTAGCCTTTAGATTTTTTCCTTCAGTTTCTTGCCCCAGTTTTTCGGCGTTCTTTTTAGATGTGCGCGGGCTGTTTTGCTGCTTCATGTAAAGTATAAAATAAGTGATGTTGAGTGTACGAAAAACCGGCAGCTTAGGCAGTTGTAAACCTGAATTAAAGTGATGTGCAGGCAGGGGAGGTACATTAGGCGCACTATTCGTATATTTGCTATCTCAAACAGAACCTATGGCTGAAAATTATAAAAGATATACAGTAACCGCTGCTTTGCCTTATGCAAACGGACCGGTACACATCGGGCACCTGGCGGGCGTATACCTGCCTGCCGATATTTATGTGCGCTACCTGCGTGCCCAGAACCGCGACGTGAAATTTATCTGTGGCTCTGATGAACACGGTGTTCCGATCACGATACGTGCTAAAAAAGAAGGTATCACGCCGCAGCAGGCAGTTGATAAATACCATGAACTGATCAAACAATCTTTCGAAGATTTCAATGTTTCGTTTGATATCTACGACCGTACTTCTTCTAAAATACACCACGAAACAGCCTCTGATTTTTTCCTGAAGCTATACAACGATGGTAAATTTATAGAGCAGACCACGCAGCAGTACTACGACGAAGAAGCAAAGCAATTTCTGGCAGACCGTTATATTGTGGGTACCTGCCCTAAGTGCGGAAACGAGAATGCCTACGGCGACCAGTGCGAAAGCTGTGGCTCTACCCTGAATGCAACCGACCTGATTAACCCGAAAAGTACCTTAAGCGGCGCCGTGCCGGTAATGCGCGAAACTAAGCACTGGTACCTGCCGCTTAACGAGTATGAAGCCTGGCTGCGCGAATGGATCGTGGAAGGCCATAAAAGCGACTGGAAACCAAACGTATACGGCCAGTGCAAAAGCTGGATAGACCAAGGGCTGCAGCCTCGTGCCGTAACCCGCGACCTGGACTGGGGCGTGCCGGTGCCTGTTAAAGGCGCCGAAGGCAAAGTGTTGTATGTATGGTTCGATGCTCCTATCGGTTATATTTCTGCTACCAAAGCGCTTACGCCTGATTGGGAAAAATACTGGAAAGACAAGGAAACCAAATTGGTACACTTTATCGGCAAAGACAATATTGTTTTCCATTGCATTATTTTCCCGGCTATGCTAAAAGCGCATGGCGACTATATTTTACCGGATAACGTGCCTGCCAACGAGTTCCTGAACCTGGAAGGTGACAAGATCTCTACCTCGCGTAACTGGGCCGTTTGGTTGCATGAGTACCTGCAGGATTTCCCGGGCAAAGGCGACGTGCTGCGCTACATGCTTTGCGCCAACGCCCCGGAAACAAAAGACAACGACTTCACCTGGAAAGATTACCAGTCGCGTAACAACAACGAGCTGCTGGCCATACTTGGTAACTTCATTAACCGTGCTGTTGTACTCACGCAAAAGTATTACAATGGCGCTGTGCCGGAGCGCGGCGAACTGACAGATTACGACAAAGAAGTGCTGGGCGTGTTGGAAGGTATGCCGTTGGTAATTTCTACTTACCTGGAGCGCTACCGTTTCCGTGATGCCTTGAGCGAACTGATGAACCTGGCACGTTTAGGTAATAAATACCTGGCCGACACCGAACCTTGGAAGCTGATAAAAACAGATGAGGAACGCGTGAAAACCATCATGAACATAGCGCTGCAGATTTCTGCCAGCCTGAACATCCTGATGGAGCCATTCCTGCCTGCTTCTGCACAAAAGTTATCTAATATGCTGAATAAGCCGGTTGGTAAGTGGGCTGAAGCCGGCGCTGCTGATCTGTTAGCTGTTGGGCATGTAATTGGTACACCGGAACTGATGTTTGAAAAAATAGAAGATGCTGCCGTAGAAGCACAGGTACAGAAACTACTGGATACAAAAAAGGCAAACGAAGCAGCCAATGCAGTAGCTGAGCCGGCCAAGGAGAATATTACCTTCGAGGAATTCTCTAAAATGGATATCCGGATCGGAACTATACTTGCCGCCGAGAAAGTAGCCAAAACCAAAAAGCTCCTGAAACTAACCATAGATACAGGTATAGACCAGCGCACGGTAGTAAGCGGCATAGCGGAGTTCTTTAACCCGGAAGATATCATTGGCCAGCAGGTAAGTATACTTGTAAACCTGGCGCCACGCGATATAAAAGGCATCACGAGCCAAGGCATGATCCTGATGGCAGAGAACTCAGATGGGTCTCTAGCATTTGTGCAGCCAAGCAAACAAATTATGAATGGCGGCGGCGTTAGCTAAGTATAAACCAGGCAGCTGATAAATAACAAAAAGGCCTCATGTATTTAGCATGAGGCCTTTCTGTTTCCGGTCAGGAATTGAACCAGTTTATACTGCCATTTCCTTTTCTTGCTGGGCGGCCAGTAACCACTTTTTCGCTTCATCAAAATCGCCGAAGATCTGCATTTGAAAAGAATCACCAATTTTGGCGTTCATGGCTTCTGCAGATAAGGCCGCAAATGATTCGGGGCTTACCACATGGGCAAAATGCGTAAGTCCGGCTTTAATGGCACGAGGTGTCCAGTTGTTGGCTATCCACTCCAGGGCATGGTCCCAGGGGCCTACTACCAAACGGTTATCATTTAGCAGGTATGGGCATTTATAAAAGGAAATTACATCAATGCACTGGTCTGCGCCCAGCATAATTCCATCCAAAGTCTGGTACCCTAACCAATTGTTATGGGTTAAATTATTTTTCTCGATGTATTCTATTGTCAGGAAGATTTTCCCGAAAGCGTTGCTTATTTCTTTTTTCATAAAGCTGAAACAGATACCTAACTCTAGATAACACGATTCTAAAGGCCCTGTTAGTCTTTAAGGTTGTGATCTCTGTAAAAAATCAAATATAATATAAATTAACTGTAGTTTTACGGTTGGAATGATAAATTAGGCTAACTAACTGTTATACCTGCCTCGCCGGAGGCAACAAAAGCTTGCTCCTGAAGCTTTTCGCGTTCCATGTGCTGCACAACAAAGTATAAACCTATTGCAGTAAAAATAGCCAGCCCGCCGGTAGCCCACCAAAGCGAAGCAAATCCGAATGCAGCTACCAAGCTTGTGCCCAGGTAAGGTGCAAGTATGTGGGCAGCAGAATAAGAGATGGTATATAGCCCCATGTAAGCACCCCGGTTACTATCGTTTGAGCGTTCCACGGTTAAAGTAGCCATAAAGGGCATTGCCATTATTTCGGCTATACTTAGCAGCAGCATAGAAGCATACAGTACGCCAATATTACCAACCAGGTTAAGCAGCACAAAAGAAGCACCCAGTATCAACACACCTCCCGGAATAAGTATGGATTTTTTGATGCGATCGGCAATAAGGTATACAGCCAGCATTTCGAGCAGGAACACAACAACCCCATTCATGGCCAGCAGGCCGCCAATTTTACTTTCCGGTAAAGTATAAACCTGGCGGTAATACAGCGGCAAGGTAGTAATGAACTGGAAAAAGACAATGGCGAAGCAACTGCAGAAAATTACAAATAGTATGAATGTAAGATCCTTGTAAGGGGAGCGGGCAGTAGCTTTAGAATGCTGTGTTTTATGGTGTTGTGGGCGATGCCCTTGCTGGTTACGGAAGTATAAAAAGAAGAAAATACCCGCCGCAATGCAGGTAGCGCCATCTGCTATAAATAGCCACCTGTACGAAACTGCCGCCAGCAAACCACCCAAAGCCGGGCCTACCGAGAAGCCAAGGTTTAAGGCCATACGGTTAAGCGAGAATGCTCTTGTTACATTTTCAGGTTTGGCATAAGAGGCAATGGAGGCGGAGTTGGCTGGCCTTAACGTATCGTTTACAAGGCTAAGTATAAATACACCGGCTGCCAAATATTCAAACTGTTTTAGGTTAAGTAATAAAAAGTATAAACTGCCGCCTACCAGCAGGCTCATACATTGCACCTTAAAATGGCCTATTTTATCTGTAAGCCATCCACCCAGGAACGAACCGCAAACAGAGCCCATACCATAGATACTAAGTATAGCCCCGGCTTCCTTTAAACTATAATCCAGTACCTCTGTCAGGTAAACGCCCAGGAAAGGCGTAACCATGGCCCCGCTTCGGTTTATAAACATCACCAGCGACATCATCCAGGCTTGCCGGGAGAGGCCGCCAAAAGCGTTACGGTAAAGCAAAAGTACTTTCTTCATAGTCGCGGGGGAATTGGCATAATAGTAAATGTAGTTTTTTAGCCGGAAACAAAAATGTGCCTGGCTAAAAATTATACACTTTGAAGTATAAAATCCGGGATACAGCCTGAAAGAGCTCCCGGATGCTTACCTGGTTACTGACGTGTTCTGAATTTCCCGGGAGGTGAGAAGTTGCTTGCTTACTTTCTGCCCTAACCTGATAAACGGGACCTCGAATTTATGATAGACAAAGTAGCTCAGGCCTATACTTGTAATGGTAGAAAGTATAACAACCAGCCAGGGTGCCAGCCCGAATGGCTTCGCATCAAAAACTTTATATACTAAGGGGTGCAGCAAGTATAAACCATAACTCACTTCGCCCAGTATTTTCAACGCTTTGCCCGGTAACTCTGGCAGCACTAAAGGGAGTTTATACATCGCCAAACAAGCCATAAAACAGCAGCCAGCAAATACAAAGCGGTTAAAACCCGTAACGATTGCTGATGAGGCAACAGGCGTGGGGTAAAAACTGAAGATAAGTATAGCGGCCAGCAACAATGCTGCAGTTAGCGCAGGAGTAAAATTTTTATACTTACTGAAACGGCCTAAAGCGCAGCCTCCTAAAAACAGGAATACCTGGTTGAGCGGGTTAACATACAAGTGCCACTGCTGTTCAAGTATAACAGAAGGTGAAACCAAGCTATAGGCAAAGTATAAAGCCACACCTAAAAACAAGACACACAGCAGTATAAAGGAGAGCCTGCTATACTTAGCCGCAAAAATAAAAAGTGGGAATAGGGCATAAAACACCAACTCGTTCCCGATCGACCATACGCCTGTGCCAATGGCTTTATCCCAGCTTACAAAGCCAAAAAGCCCGGTGTAATTCAGAAGGATCATTTGCAGTTCACGGAACTCGGGTGCCACCACTACATATGCCGCCATTACTACCCACAGCAAAGGCATCAGCCTGAACACCCGCTTCAGGTAAAAATCTGCTATGGTAGTACGCGTAGGTACAAGCTTTTGCTCGTACACATGGTAAAGCGTCAGGCCACTAAGTACATAGAATACAGCAACACCATACAAGCCCACACGCCCCAGAAAGCTATCGGCTGGCAAATGGCCATAGCTCCAGCTAATGAAGTGGTAAGCCAGAATACCAAAGGCTGCAAAGCCCCGTAGGTAATCCAGCGATGATATTCTGCTGTTCATGTAAGTTTTACTTGGTGTTATACTGGTTCATGGCGCGCTCCAGGCCAATGGTACCAAAAGCGACCACGGCATCCGCCGCTTTTTCTATCAGCGTCTGTAACTCGATCTGTTCATCAGCACTGAACTTGCTTAGTACATAGTCTACCTGCTTGCCTTTATGGAAACTGTCGCCAACCCCAAAGCGCAGCCTTGGGTAGTTGTTGTGGCCCAGTGTCTGCTCAATGTGTTTCAGGCCATTATGCCCGCCTGCACTACCTTTAACTCGTATGCGTATTTTCCCAAAAGGTATGGCTATATCATCGGTTATAACCATCATTTGCTCTGGCGGCAGTTTCAGGCTGTTCAGGTAGTGGCCTACTGCTTTACCGCTCAGGTTCATGTAGGTGGTAGGTTTTACCAGTACAAATATGCGTCCTTTGGTCTTGATCTCGGTTACGAAAGCATGGCGGCTAACATCAAATTTGCCTTCATACTTGGCAGCCAGGTAATCCAGTACCATAAAACCGATATTGTGTCGTGTGTCAGCATATTCAGGACCTATGTTGCCCAGGCCCACAATCAGGTATTTCATACTATTATCTTCGGGTGTGGCAGGAGCCTGCGGTGCAAAGCCCAGCCATTGTTTTATACTTTGTAGCATTTGCTCAGGCAGTAGATGTTAGGTTTTTATTCATCTTGTGAAGTATAGAGTCTAACGACTAATATCTAACTGCTAATTAACTAACCAATTTAAACAAAAAATCCTGCCCTGCTTGTAGCAGAACAGGATCTTGTACTATAAAAAGCGTTTGCTGCTTATTTCTTGCCGCGAGCTTCTTCCATTTGTGCACTCTTAAGAGCACGTGGAATAGTAACTGTTGCTACCGGAGCAAGCGGGTTAGTAAGGATCTCGTAGTTACCAGCTTTGATCTTGTTAACTTTGATAGACTTACCAAGTTCAAGTTCAGAGATGTCAACTTCTACATAATCAGGAAGGTTAGCAGGAAGAGCTTTCACTTTAAGCTTACGTAGCTTAGTTACTAACTTACCACCAACAATTACACCTGGAGAAGTACCAACCATTTTAACCGGAATGTCCATTTTCACTGGCTTGTCTTCCTGAAGCTCAAGGAAGTCAACGTGTAACAGCATTTCGTTAACCGGGTGGAACTGTACGTCCTGCATCACAGCTTTGTAGTGTGTGCCTTCAATATTCAGGTCTACTTCGTATACTTCTGGAGAATAAACTAAGTCTCTGAACAGGATAGCTGGTGCGTAGAAGTGAACTTGCTCAGCGCCGCCATATAATACACCTGGTACATAAGACTCATTACGCAGTTCTTTTGTCTGCGCTTTGCCGAGATTTGCTCTTTTAAACCCTATAATCTCTAAAGTTTTCATAAAATGAATTTGTTAAAATTTTCAGGCCACAAAGGTATGGATTTAATTGTTGATTGCTAAATTGTTGATTGCTTTTTTCTTTTACTGTACAACTAACTCTAAATCAACCTTTAAACTCCCTACCCGGTCTGCCTTAAAAGTATATATTAAACCGATTGCCGATCATTTCGAAAAACAACCAGCAATTAAAAATCAATTAAATAAACAGCGAGCTGATAGACTCGTGTGTTACTACGTTGTTGATGGCTCTGGCAAACAGCTCAGAGAAGCTCAATACTTTTATTTTAGAGCAATCCTGCTTTAACGGAATTGTATCTGAAACTACAAGTTCTTCGAGTACAGAATTCTGAATGCGCTCGTAAGCCGGGCCCGAAAGTACAGGGTGTGTAGCAATAGCGCGAACCGTTCTGGCACCTTTTTCTTTCAGTAGTTCCGCAGCTTTGGTTATAGTTCCTGCAGTATCTACCATGTCATCTACCAGTACCACGTCCAAACCTTCCACATTACCGATCACCTGCATAGAAGCAATTTCGTTTGCGCGAACACGGTGCTTATCGCAAACAACCATCTCGGCACCAAAATTCTTGGCAAATGATCTTGTTCTTACCACACCCCCCACGTCCGGAGAAGCGAAGATAAGGTTAGTGCCCAGGTTAAGGCTGCGCAGGTAAGGCACAAATATGGCCGATCCATCCAGATGATCAACCGGTATATCGAAGAAGCCCTGGATCTGGCCTGCATGCAGGTCGCAGGTCATCAGGCGGTCGGCGCCGCAAGACTGTACGGCATTGGCCAGCACTTTTGCACCTATCGATACACGCGGCTTGTCTTTTCTGTCCTGGCGGGCGTAGCCATAGTAAGGCATTACTACAATTACCTTATGCGCTGAGGCACGCTTGGCAGCATCTACCAGCAACATCAGTTCCATCAGGTTATCAGCCGGCGGAAAAGTAGAAAGAACTATAAAAACTTCGGCACCACGTACCGACTCGTTATAGTGTACGCCAATTTCACCATCGCTGAAGCGGGAGATAGTTAGGTCGCCGAGTTTAGTGCCATATGCAGCGGCAATTTTCTCAGCTAAGTACTGGGAGGCCGATCCGGAAAAGATTTTTACCTGGGGCATAGTCTTACTTAAAGCTAAATGAAGGTTTAGGTTAAGGATATTATGCCTGCAAAGCTACGAAATAACTTGTTAGCGATGCTCTGATTATGCATATAAAATGTAGCCGGATTTATTCGATAAGTATAAAATGTATAAAGTTGAGTTATAGTTAGTTTTAATATAATATCTGCTTTATATTAAGATAGTTTAACGTGCTGCTTATACTTTACACCTGCGCTTCTTGCTTATACTTAGCGGGCTGATAGCTTTGTTATGAAGAAACTTATACTTGCTTGTTGGCTTTGTTTAGGTGTAAGGGCTGCTTATGCCCAGCAAACCGAAAAAACCAACCCGATCATTTTTGCTGATACTTATGTAGGTTTTGCCGGAGGGCGCGCAGGAGGATTTGCCGTTGGTGCTGGTTTAAATTACCAGGTAAACCGCCATGTATTTGCCCTGCGCTATGGTGGTGCGGTTGGTTTAGGTACTGGTGCAATTCTTATGGGTATGATGGCTTTGCCCACCATCAGGGTAGAAAGAGAGTCGTCGGAAATTGCTGCTATGTATGGTTGGCGCTTTATAAAAGATAACCGCTCGCTTAGCTTCTCTTTAGGTGCGTCGCATAACAGGCATACTTTTTATCCTGCTGATGATAGCCCGGAACGGAAGTATGTATACCTCGGCTTGCCTTTCGAGGTGGATTTAAAGATTTTTAAAAGCAATAAGGATAGATTCAGGATTTTATACGGGTTGGTGCCAATTGGTAAGCCCACAGCCTTTTCGCGCAGTATAGGTTTTAAGTTTTTTGGCAACGTATCCCGGAATAGTTACGCGGGGCTTGGTATAACTTTTGGATTGGGAATGCATAAAACGTATTAAGTTATACTTTGCTGACAAGCAAGGGAAAGAAAGTATAAAAGGCTATAAAACACAAAAGCCCTTAGATTGCTCTAAGGGCTTTTTATGTTGTCCGACCAGGTTTCGAACCTGGACTCTTCTGAACCAAAATCAGACGTGTTGCCAGTTACACCATCGGACAAGTTACCTACTAGATTTCAGAGTGGAAGCCCCTTCGTCGTTCAGTGATGCAAAGATAGAGAGACGATTTTAAACTGCAAACATTTGTCGAAAAAAAATCGAAAAAAATTAGTCTAAAATCTGCTCCAGCGCTGTATCGTAGTGCTTTTTGGCTACCGTTATGCCATGGAAAAGATCACCGTCAATATGGCAATCGTGGCTTGTTACGACACCTAATTTAGTGAAATTCACCCCTTTATTTTGAAGCGCGCTTTCAAAAGCTGCCTGTTGTTCCGGCGAAACTGACACAACTACGCGGCTCTGGCTTTCGCCAAATAAAAATGCGTCTTTTCTGAAATTTTTATCTGTCTCGATGTCAAAGCCCAGTTCATTTGGCATCGCCGACTCCAGTAACGCGATGTATAAACCACCGTCTGCCACGTCGTGCGCCGACTTGATAAGCTTCTGCTCGATCACTTCTTTTATAGTTGCCTGTAACTTCAGTTCAGCATCCATATCAAAATAAGGAGCAGGAGAGAGCTTCACGTTATGGTAAGAATACAAGTACTCTGAAGAAGCAATGTCGTTCTGCGCATCGCCTATCATATAGATTGTGTCACCAGCATTCTGGAAAGCCAGCGTCATTTTGTTGTTCTTATCTTCCAGTATACCCAGCATACCTATAGTTGGCGTCGGGAACACAGGGCCTTCGTCTGATGACTGGTTGTAGAAACTTACGTTACCACCTGTTACCGGCGTACCAAAAGCAGTACAGGCTTTACCCATACCTTTAATGGCGCCTACAAAGTGCCAGTATACTTCCGGCACATACGGGTTGCCAAAGTTAAGGCAGTTGGTAATAGCTACCGGCTCGGCTCCGGAGCAAACTATATTACGTGCAGCTTCAGCAACGGCAATAGCAGTTCCTTCTTCCGGGTCGGCATACACGTAGCGGCTGTTGCAATCCACGGTTACCGCAATCGACTTATTGGTACCTTTTACTTTAACTATAGCGGCATCGGCAGGAGCGTTAGTAGTTACAGTAGCCGTACCAACCATAGAATCGTATTGGCGGTACACCCAGCGCTTAGAGGCAATATTCGGGTGCGTGGCTAAAAACTCAGCTACAGCCTGGTAATCCTGTGGTTCTTCTACCTGGTTAATATTAAATTTCTTTGCTTCCTGGAAGTAGGCTGGCTCTTTATATTCTCTATGGTAAACCGGAGCGCCTCCGCCCAGCACCAGGTCATTAGCTGGTACTTCAGCAACGAGTTCGCCGTTTTGGTAATAGCGTAACTGGCCGCCTTCCGTCACAACACCAATTTGTTCGCAGTAAAGATCCCACTTATCGCAGATATCTTTTATAGTTTGCTCATAGCCTTTCTTCATAACTATAAGCATGCGCTCCTGGCTCTCCGAAAGCAAAATCTCAAACGGAACCATGTTAGCCTGGCGGGTAGGAACTTTATCCAGCCAGATGTCCATACCGTGTTCGCCTTTGGCACTCATTTCAGAAGTAGAGCAGGTGATTCCTGCTGCACCCATATCCTGCATACCAATTACGTGGCCCGACTGAATGATCTCCAGCGTAGCTTCCAATAAAAGTTTTTCCTGGAATGGATCGCCCACCTGAACAGATGGAAGGTCTTTTGCTGAATCTTCGTTGATGTCTTTAGAAGCAAAGGCGGCACCATGTATACCATCTTTCCCGGTGGCCGAACCAACTATAAACACAGGGTTGCCTACGCCATAAGAGGTTGCCGAAGCTGTTTCACCAACTTTAACTATACCTGCCGAGAAAGCATTTACCAGCGGGTTTATGTTATAGCATTCATCAAAGAAAAGTTCTCCACCAACAGTAGGTATACCAAAGGCATTGCCATAGTGGCTAATACCTTTCACTACACCGCGTAGCAATCCTTTTGTTTTTTCTGAATTAGGGTTGCCAAAACGCAGGGAGTTAAGCTGTGCGATCGGGCGGGCACCCATAGTAAAAATATCACGGTTTATACCTCCCACACCAGTTGCTGCACCCTGATAAGGCTCAATGGCAGATGGGTGGTTGTGCGATTCTATCTTGAAGCTGCAGGCGTAACCGTCGCCGATGTCTACAAGGCCGGCGTTTTCTTCACCAGCTTTTGCCAGCATGCGAGGAGAGTCTTTTGGCAGCGTTTTCAGCCAGACAATGGAGTTTTTGTAAGAGCAGTGCTCCGACCACATTACAGAGAAGATACTTAACTCGGTAAAATTAGGCGTGCGGCCCAGAATCTGTTTTATCTTTTCAAATTCCTCTTCCAGAAGGCCAAGCTTCTGGGCGGTTTCTACTGTTGTCAGTTGTTGTTCCACGTTTGTCTGGGTTGATTTAACGGATTAGCAAAACTAATAATTTAAAGCATAAGCTTGTAGAACAACTTTCTGTTTTTCCTTAAATATGCCGCTCAGCTATAGTTGTAATAAGGTTTAATAGCTGCCTTTAAATGGCTGTGGATAAATAATGATAGCAATTACCTGCAGCACTGTCACCTACCAAATAAATCTGCGTAAAGAGACCAACCTTACTCTATTTTCTATGTACCTGACCATGACATCCAACCCTGATTTCATTACAACTACCTGTGGCCGTCAGCTAGATCTGAGCACAAGCGAACTGGTAATTGAGCGCTCCAACAGCTTATTCAGCTATAACATTCTCAAGTTAAACTCTGGCGAATATATCATAGCTGAAAAGTTTTATGCCAACCCTTTTAACAACAGGTACATACTGCTGAATGATGAGCAGATCGAGATGCTAAAGAACCTTTAAAAAACAGGCTTTAAAAATTGGTAGTTATACTTGGAAGGATTATATTTATAGTTTGTTTCGTTCCATTTCAAAAATTACCTCTATGAGCTATGCATACATACTTTCGTTTTTACTTTTGATCGGCTCAGGAGCTGGTCTGGCAACCAAAGGTGGCAGCAGAAAAGTAGCTGCTGATACTGCTAACCCACTTTATTTGCAGGCACAGGATACAGTGCAGCAAACTTCCAAATCAGATAAGAAGAAAAAGAAGACCACGAAAAAAGTGCAGAATAAATCTACGCGCGTGGTTATGAAACGTGATGTACAGGGTGCCTCCTTAGCCCGGAGAAGTGAAGAAGGCAGCCATGTAGAAATTGAAGTGATCAATTCAGGCCAGCCTATTCGTAATTTAGATGATCTGCAGCTACTGGGTAGTAGTGGCACTCCGGTTTCTTCTAATAATTTTCTTGGCTTTGATAATATTATTCTTCCTTTCGAAGGTAATATCCGGTTTAAGGCCGCCAACAAACTCGGCACTGTAGTATATGACCGCGAAGTGCGCTTCGTGGTAAACGATCCAGGCCGATGGGTATTGCGTATAACACTGTAGAAGTACATATTTAAAGTAATTATAGACACAGCTCCCCGGCAACTATATACTTTTGCCGGGGAGCTGTGTTTTGTTTAAACCGTAGCTCTGATACTGAATAAGTTAAAAGTTTTTAGGGTGTTGCATGGATTTAATAGATTTATACATTAGTTTTGCACCCTGAAATAACTCCGTTATACAAGTTAATCAATATAAAAAGTCAAATGGCGAATATTGGCAGAATTACCCAGGTTATCGGTCCGGTTGTGGACGTTAGCTTTGCGGGTGTAAACACTAAACTACCAAATATTTTGGATGCCCTTGAAGTGACGAAAGACAATGGCCAGAAGATCATCCTGGAGTGTCAGCAGCACCTTGGCGAAGATCGTGTACGTACCATTGCGATGGACTCTACCGAAGGTCTTACCCGTGGCGCTGAAGTAGTTGACTTAGGCACACCGATCACTATGCCTACAGGCGAAGGCATTAAAGGCCGCCTTTTCAACGTAATCGGCGAAGCCATTGACGGTATTCAGCAGCCAGTTAGTGCAGGCGGTCTTCCAATTCACAGATCGGCTCCGCGTTTCGAAGATCTAGCTACTTCTTCTGAAGTACTTTATACAGGTATCAAAGTAATTGACCTTTTAGAGCCTTATGTAAAAGGTGGTAAAATTGGTTTGTTCGGTGGTGCCGGTGTGGGTAAAACAGTATTGATCATGGAATTGATCAACAACATCGCGAAAGCTTATGCAGGTCTTTCTGTATTTGCCGGTGTTGGTGAGCGTACGCGTGAAGGTAATGACCTTCTGCGTGAGATGATCGAGTCTGGTGTAATTAAGTATGGTGAAGAGTTTGCCCACTCTATGGAGCAAGGCGGCTGGGACCTTACTAAAGTTGATATGGACGAACTGGCTAAGTCTCAGGCTACGCTGGTGTTCGGCCAGATGAACGAGCCTCCTGGGGCGCGTGCGCGTGTTGCCCTTGCAGGTCTTACTGTAGCGGAAAACTTCCGTGATGGTGATGGTACTGGTGCAGGTCGTGATATCCTTTTCTTTATCGATAACATCTTCCGCTTTACTCAGGCAGGTTCTGAGGTATCGGCCCTTCTAGGTCGTATGCCATCTGCGGTAGGTTACCAGCCAACACTTGCAACTGAAATGGGTGCCATGCAGGAACGTATCACGTCTACTAAGCGTGGTTCAATCACATCTGTACAGGCGGTTTACGTACCTGCGGATGACTTGACTGACCCTGCTCCAGCGACGACTTTCGCTCACTTGGATGCTACTACAGTACTTTCCCGTAAAATTGCTGAGCTTGGTATCTACCCTGCGGTGGATCCACTGGACTCTACTTCACGCATCCTGTCTGCTGACGTTCTGGGCGACGAGCACTACAACACAGCACAGCGCGTTAAGGAGATCCTGCAGCGTTACAAAGAACTTCAGGATATCATCGCCATCCTTGGTATGGACGAGCTTTCTGATGAAGATAAGCTTGTTGTATCGAGAGCACGTCGTGTACAGCGTTTCTTATCTCAGCCGTTCCACGTAGCTGAGCAGTTTACAGGTCTTAAAGGTGTACTTGTTGATATCAAAGACACTATCAGAGGCTTTAACGAGATCATGGACGGTAAGTATGACCACCTGCCAGAAGCAGCCTTCAACCTTGTAGGTACAATTGAAGATGCAGTGGCGAAAGGTGAGAAGATGATGGCCGAAGCAAAATAGGTTTAACTAGTTATGAGTTCTGAGTTCTGAGTCCCGAGTTTTAGGGTTAACTCAAGACTCAGAACTCGTGACTCAGAACTCATAAAAATGTATTTAGAGATAATCACACCAGATAAAAAGGTATTTGCCGGTGAGGTAGATGCAGCTCAGTTTCCGGGAGCTAACGGCTCTTTTGAAGTTCTGAACATGCACGCCCCACTTATCAGCACCATGGAAAAAGGCAGAATCCGTATCACTACCAAAAACGGACAGGAGTTCTTTACCGTAGATGGCGGTGTGGTAGAAGTGCTGAACAATAAGATTATTGTACTTGCTGAATCTGTGATCGAGTAACGATATCTATCTACAATAAACAAAAACGCCTTCTGTTCTTTATGAGCAGAAGGCATTTTTGTTTTAACGGGCCCTGTAGCCAAAGCCCGAGGCGGGGCAAGTATTAAGGCTGAACTGTGTTAGGTGAGGAATTTATTTTTCGGTCAGCGTTTCTACTTTGTATTCTTTGACTTCGAACATACTAGCAGAAGAGGCAATCAAAGTGCTTTTTTGTGGAACATATGATCTTTGCTTCCCATAAAATGCCTACCTGACATTTGTATAAACGCTGAAATTACTGCTATCAGCCGGCTATTGCCAATAATGATGTCAGCGGTTCGTTCGTGTCTAAAAGTTTTCACTTTGCCTGATTTGCTCCGCAAGTTTTTTAGGTGCAATAGCACAATAAGCTGTTTTCAAAGCGGCAATAAATAATTCTTCGCGCACTTTGCTCATTTCAATTAGTGTCCAGCCTTGTTTGCCCCATTTGTTGCCAACGGGGAAGATGATCGTTTTATCAGCGGAAGAAAATACATCCTGGTCAATTTCTGATAGTTTGATACAAGCCCTTTGCTCTATTTTGTCATAGGTTGCAAAGATTTTCTTTTTCACTCTAAAAGAAGTTTTTTCAAAGTGAGCTTCTTCTGTTGCTTCCGGAAAAGACAAAGCTAACTTTCTGAAAGTGTCAATTGATACCATTTGTCAAACAGTTCTTTATGCTATAATTGTCATGCATTTTCAAGAATATTTGATGCTGTTTTATTGCCGAGTTGCTCGGCTAATCCAATAAGTAGCCCTTCTGTCCCACGAATGTAACAGAGCCGGTACATGTCTCCAAACTGAACCACTTCACCCAGAACTGTAGCACCGTGTTTTTCAAGTCTGATTAGCAATTCGTCAAGGTTGTCAACCCTGAACATGATACGGAGATAGCCAAGAGAGTTTACCGGGGCAGTCCTGTGGTCTGCAATTGTTCGAGGAGTCAGGAATTGTGAAAGTTCAAGTCGGGAGTGTCCATCGGGAGTAACCATCATGGCAATCTCAACTGATTGATTGCCAAGTCCAGTTACCCGTCCAGCCCATTCGCCTTCAACCAGCATGCGCCCTTCAAGCGTCAGACCAATTTCCATGAAAAAAGCAATTGCGTTATCAAGAGATTCAACAACGATACCGACATTGTGCATTTCCAGTAATCTGCTTTTTGTCATAATTGAGTTTCTGTCTGATTCTTGATATAGAGATATTTTTATAATGACCGTTAACGGTTAGGCTATTCGAGCAGTGGTACATACTCCCACTACCTGCGTTTTGTATGGAAATTTTATACTTAATAATTCTTTACTTTTTCAGACCATTACAAGATAACCAATTCCTTCTTAACTTAAAGCTCAATTTATACCTGAGTTATGCCGCACATAAAACCGAAAGTTACCCCCATATACCAGACCTCCGTTTTCACTTTTGAAGACCTGAACGAACTGGAGTTATACTTTGAGCAGCCGGGGCAGCAGTACATGTACTCCAGGTATGGTAACCCGAACTCCGATGAACTGGCCGAAGAGGTAAATGAGCAGGAAGGCGGCGCAGGAGCTGTTGTTACTTCATCAGGTATGTCGGCTATACTTACTGCTATTCTAACCTATTGCCAGGCCGGTGACCATGTTCTGTGCGCAGAAGAGATCTATGGTGGCTCGTCGGTGCTGCTATCGCAAGAACTGACACGTATGGGAATTGCCGTTACCTATGTGCCCGGCGATAAAATTTATACTTTAGCGACTTATGTGCAGCCTAATACCAAGCTGCTATTAGGCGAAACCATGAGCAACCCGCTGTTGCAGGTGCTGGATATTAAAAAGCTGGCTCTGGAAACAAAGCAACATGGTATAAAACTGGTGATTGATAACACCTTTGCCTCGCCGGTTATAACCAAGCCGCTGGCTTTAGGAGCCGATATGTCGGTACACAGTGTTACAAAATATCTTTCAGGCCACAGCGATGTAACAGCAGGTGTGCTGGTTTGCGGTGCCGAGGAAGACTATAAGCGCTCGAGGCAGATAGCGATAACCTATGGCTTGAACCTTAGCCCATTCGAAAGCTGGCTGGCTGCCAGGGGGCTTAAAACATTGAAGCTCCGCATCAGGCAGCATGCTGCAAATGCTTTGGCAATCGCGCATTTTCTGGAAGAGCATCCGAAAGTCAGCAAAGTATGGTACCCAGGGTTGGCACAGCACCCACAACATCAGCTGGCGCAGGAGCAAGGCAATGGTCTGTTTGGTGGCATGCTTTCATTCAGGATAGCTGATGACACTGAAGCAGTAAATCGTTTTATGCAGGCGCTGGAAAGTATACCCTTTGCGCCGTCGCTGGCTGGGGTTAGTACATCTTTATCTTACCCTTTGGGTACGTCGCACCGTTCGCTTTCAGGGGAGCAGCAGCAGAAAATGGGTATTACTGTGGGCGTTATCAGGTTATCTGTTGGTATAGAAGATGTGGAAGAACTGATAGCCGACCTGGGACAGGCGTTAGATAAAGTATAAAATGATGAAAGCAGCTGTAGTTCAGGAAATAAACTATAGCTGCTTTACTGCTAAAATCTGAAGTATAGATCAGGCTGAGGGCGCTGCTGCCAATAGCTCTCGTTTCAGGAATCTGACTACTTTTTCAAGGTCTTCGTCGGAGAGGTTACTGCTACTTGGTAAGCTTAGCCCACGGGAGAATAAGCGACCGCTGAAGTTATCGCCATAATAAGCATTATCCTTAAATAACGGCTGCAGGTGCATGGGTTTCCAGAGAGGGCGTATTTCAATATTTTCCTGCTCCAACGCTTGTCTTATACTTTCAGGAGTAGTGTTCAGCTCTTCTGATAACACGATATTGGTGAGCCAGCGGTTAGAAAAACAACCTTTCGGTTCAGGTAAAAATGAAACTCCTTCTATACTTTCGAGCTGATCTTTGTAGTAAGTATAAATTTCGCGGCGCTGCTTAATGCGCTTTTCCAGTACATCCAACTGGCCACGGCCAATACCTGCACAAATATTACTCAGCCTGTAGTTAAAGCCCATTTGCGAGTGCTCGTAGTAAGGGGCCGGGTCTTTGGATTGGGTAGCCAGAAACAAAGCCTTTTTTGCCAATGCTTCCTCGTTTGTAATCAGGGCTCCGCCACCTGATGTAGTAATGATCTTGTTACCGTTAAACGAGAAGATACCTATCTTGCCCAACGTGCCTACCTGATGGCCACCATAACGCGAGCCAAGTGCTTCGGCAGCATCTTCAATTACCGGAATATCAAATTCTTCGGCTACGGCCAGCAATTCTTTCAGTTTGGCAGGCATACCATAGAGATGAACCAAAAGTATACAGGCCGGCTTTTTGCCAAGCTTGAGGCGTGCTTCAATGGCTTCGCGCAAAGTAGCTGGACACATGTTCCACGTTTCGGGCTCGCTTTCTACAAATACAGGTGTAGCGCCAATGTATAAAACAGGGTTAGCCGTGGCAACAAAAGTGAAAGTAGAGCAAAGCACTTCGTCGCCAGCCTTTACGCCCAGTAACTGAAGCGCCAAGTGTATAGCTGCCGTTCCGGAGTTAAGCGCCACGGCGTACCGCGCATTGGTGTGCTGGCAGATGTCGTGCTCAAAGCCTGGCAGGTTTGGCCCTGCTGTAGAAACCCAGTTATCCTCGAGTGCTTTCTGAACATAGTTGGTTTCGTGTCCGCCCATGTGCGGCACAGAAAGAAAGATCCGGCCAGGTTTGTAGTGTATCATGGTGTATGTTTTTCGCCAGTAATTCTTTGGCAGTACTTATGCAGGATTCAGGTTTAATAAAATGGCGCCAACTATAGTCTGGTGCTATACTTTACACGTTGCTGATGACTTTTTAAACAGGATGTCGTGCGGGTTTACTGGCACGACAACGTTGTAACGTCAGGTGGCAACAATTTGATATATAACACATCTCAAGATACGATATTCCTTTTTACTGCAATAGCAGGAGGGGCTGTAAATTTTTAGAAGGCGCTGCCTTTTCATGTCCTTTTTATAGATTGCAGCTCTTTTTAAACAAGTATAAGTCGCATGCTACAATTCCCGAACGCAAAAATAAACCTTGGACTTGCTGTTACGGCCAAACGCCCGGATGGATTCCATAACCTGCAATCTTGTTTTTACCCGGTAAAGTGGTGTGATGCCTTAGAAATACTGCCAGATGAAACCGACTGCTTTAGCATGAGCGGTTTACCAGTGCCCGGCAATGCGGAATCAAATCTTATACTTAAAGCTTATAATTTGCTGAAAGCGGATTTTAATTTGCCGCCGGTGCACATACACCTGCACAAGGTGATACCTATGGGTGCGGGGCTGGGCGGCGGATCGTCGGATGCGGCTTTTGCTCTTAAAATGCTAAACGACCTGTTTGAGCTTAAATTAGCTTCCGAAGCACTTCAGAATTACTCACGCCAACTGGGCAGCGACTGCGCTTTTTTTATCGATAATAAGCCAGTAATGGCCATCGAGAAAGGCGATGTTTTTAAGCCGATAGCTTTAGATCTGAGTGGCTATAGTTGTGTTATAGTTTACCCGGGGCTGCACATTACTACCGCCGAGGCTTACGGTAATATTGTACCTAAAGTACTTGATTACGACATGGAACAGTTGTTACTACAGGATGTAAGCACCTGGAAGAAGCACCTGAAAAATGATTTTGAAGAGGCGCTGTTTCCCAAATACCCGGCACTGCCCCTGATAAAAGAACAGCTTTACGAAGCAGGAGCAGTTTATACTTCCATGACAGGTTCAGGCTCTGCTGTGTATGGTTTGTTTAAAGGCGAAGTGCCGGCCAATTTAGTCTTCTCCCAGAATTACCTCGTCTGGAAAGGTCTGCTTTAATTTCTTGCGGCGCTCGGCATAAGCATCCAGTACCGGGTAAATAAACACGCTGAAAAGGATAACAAACGTACCATAGTAAAAGTCCTGCGATACCTGCTCATCTTCGTTAAAAATGATCCAGGCAAGCACAATGCCATACACAGGCTCCAGGTTTACGGTCAGGTTCATGGTATAGGCTGAAATGCGCTGCATGAGGCGCACTGAGGCTGTATAGGCATAAACCGTACAAGCCAGCGCCAGTACCAGCAGGTATACCCAATCCATACTTGCCATGGCAAAATTAAGCGTACCACCTTCTGCAAAAGATGAAGTATAAACAGGGAAGAAAAGCGCTGTACCCAGGCAGGCTCCCATCATTTCGTAACAGGTAATGGTAGTAGCCGGGTGCATTTTGGCCAGCCTGGAGTTAATGATCGTGAATACCGAACCCAGGAAAGCAGAACCTACCGCCAAACCAATTCCCAGGAAGTTATTGAAATTGGTCTCTCTCCGGAAAATGATATACAAGCCGATAAGTATAAGCAGGGCAAGTATGATTTCGTGCGGTTTTACCTTCTTCTCTGTAAAAAGCGGCTCCAGAAAAGCCGTCCAGAGGCTGCAGGTAGCCAAACCAATCAGGCAGATAGAAACTGAAGATACGCGTGCCGATACGAAGAAAAGCATCCAGTGCGCTGCTATCAGTACACCAACCCCCATTATTTTCACCACATTACCACGGCCCAGGTAAAACGGTGTACCTTGTTTATAAATGATGGCACCCAAAGCCAGCGCCGTGATCATGGTTCGCAGAAACACCAGTTCCACTGCCGGAATGGTAATCAGCTTGCCAAGTATAGCCGTAAATCCCCACAGGAAAATAACGAAATGAAGCTCCAGGTAATGTTTAAAAGTAGGCATTAGCGAGGTATGTAGCGGTATAATAAGAAGCCGATGCCGGTGAAAATGATCGTCGGAATCCAGGCAGCAATGGCAGGGTCAATATCGCCAACCTGTGCCAGGCTGCGGCTCGTGATCACGAAAATGATAAAGATAAAAGCCAGGAAGAAGCCCAGCGCAATCTGAAAACCAACGCCGCCTCTTGCTTTGCGCGCACTCACAATTACGCCTATTATAGTAAGTATGATAATGGCAAACGGGTAACTGAAACGCTCATACTTCTCGATTAAGTAGGTTTCGATGTCATCGGCGCCGCGGTCCATTTTTTGCTTAATATAGCGATTAAGCTCGGTCAGGGTAAGGGTTTGCTCCAGCTTGTAGGTACTTTCAAAATCTTTGGGCAGCATGTTAAGCGTCGTGTCCAGGGCGCCACCTTTAAAATAGGTTTCATCCTGCCCATCGAAAGTGCGTAAGGTATAACTGTCTACGTGCCATTTCTTTTTCTCGGCATCCCAGGATACGCTGCTGGCAGTAAGCTTTCGTTTCAGTTTGGTACCTTCTATCTGCTCCAGCGCAAAGTTATACCCCATGTGCGCCGTGTTGTTATAGCTTTCAAGGTATACATAAGTGTCGGGAGAGATTTTTATATGAATGTTGCGGCTGTCGTAGGTGAAGGGATTTTTAACATACTTAACCTGGAAAGCCACACTCTCTTTATTTGCATTTGGGATAACCCAGCCTATCAGGCCAAAAATGGTAATGGCAATTATGGATGAGCCGATTACGTAAGGCACCAAAAACCTGCGGAAGCTGACACCGCTGCTAAGTATAGCTACAATTTCGGTGTGCGATGCTAGCTTTGCTGTAACAAAAACGGTAGCAATAAATACCGTAATCGGGCTTAACATGTTGGCATAATACGGAATCAGGTTGAGGTAATAATCAAACAGGATCTCCGTGATAGGCACATTGTTCTTTATAAAGTCATCGTTCTTCTCTGTGAAATCAATCACACAGATAACTGATACCAATATAAGCACCACAAACAAAAAAGTGGTCAGGAACTTCTTCAGTATGTACTTGTCGAGTAGTTTCATGTGTTGAATTACGAATTGCGAATTAGGAATCAGGAATTGTTAAGCGAAAATCATTCTTAATTCTTCACTCTTAATTCTATAGTCTTGTCATCAGCTTCTTTACCATCACATCCTTCCACTCCCGGAAAGTTCCGTTAATGATCTGCTCGCGGGCTTGCTTTACCAGCCACAGGTAGAACGTAAGGTTGTGTACGCTTGAAATTTGCGCGCCCAGCATTTCGGTGCTGTGCACCAGGTGGCGCAGGTATGCCTTGCTGTAAAACGTGCTGGCATAGCCTCCCAGTTCGGCATCAATCGGGCTGTGGTCGTTGGCCCATTTCTGGTTACGAATATTTACAATACCCTGCGTTGTAAACAGCATGCCGTTTCGGGCATTGCGTGTTGGCAACACACAGTCGAACATATCCACACCCAAAGCAATGTTTTCAAGTATGTTGGCGGGTGTTCCCACACCCATCAGGTAGCGCGGTTTGTCGGCTGGTAAAATATCGCATACCAGTTCCGTCATTTCGTACATCATTTCGGCAGGCTCCCCAACTGATAAACCTCCGATCGCATTACCCTCGCGGCCAAAGCTGGCTATAGTTTCTGCTGACTGTATGCGGAGGTCTTTGTAGGTGCTGCCCTGAACGATCGGGAAAAGTGTCTGGTTATAGCCATACTTTGGTTCTGTGCTGTCAAACCTGTCTACGCAGCGTTGCAGCCAGCGGTGGGTGCGCTCCATCGAGTATTTAGCGTAAGTATGGTCGCAGGGGTAAGGCGTGCATTCATCAAAAGCCATGATAATATCTGCACCAATGGTACGCTGTGTATCCATTACGTTCTCAGGCGTAAAGTTCAGGGTAGAGCCATCTATATGCGACTTAAACTTAACGCCTTCTTCTTTGATCTTGCGTGTGCCAGCCAGCGAGAAAACCTGGTAACCACCGCTGTCGGTAAGTATAGGACGGTCCCAGCCGTTAAACTTGTGCAGGCCGCCTGCATTCTCCAACACATCCAAGCCGGGGCGCAGGTATAAATGGTAGGTATTGCCAAGTATGATCTCAGCTTTTATATCTTCTTTCAGCTCGCGCTGGTGCACGGCCTTTACAGTGCCTGCTGTACCAACAGGCATAAAAATCGGGGTTTCGATGGCGCCGTGGTCGGTGTGCACTACGCCGGCGCGGGCTTTTGACTGTGCGTCTTTGGCTACTAAGTTAAATTGCATAGTTCTGAAAAACGCCGGCTTCTGCAGTTAAAACAGTACCGGACAATTGCAGCTGCTGATAGTACAACTGGCAATATGATGCTTTGATTAAATTAATCTGCAAAGATACGAACTACACTGCCTAAACCATAAACATTTATTAAATCGCATTAGCCCTCGGAAATGCCTGAAGAATGGCTATTTTTGAAGTATAATTCTGAAATAAGGCCAAAGGAAGTATAATGGAGACCTGTGCGGTGCCAAAGTTCAGATTTACCAATTCAACCCTTTAATCGTTTACAGTAATTTGATACCAATTATACTTTTAGCACTGCTGGGTATTTGTGTGCTTGTGCAGCTTTATTATACGTTATTTTACTTTCTGCCCCTTACAAAATACCAGGACCCTGAAACCGATGTGAAGCGCCCTGTTTCGGTAATTGTGGCAGCCCATAACGAGCTTGAAAACCTGATGCAGTTGCTGCCAGCACTCATCGACCAGGAGTATCCTGAGTTTGAAGTGATACTGGTAAACGACCGCTCTGAAGATGATACCGAATTTTATACTTACGAGCTGGAGCGGCAGTTCCCGAACTTCAGGGTAGTAACTATAAAAAGAACGCCCGAATATCTGAATCCGAAGAAATATGCGTTAGCCTTAGGTATACGGGCAGCTAAGTATGAGCACCTGCTGTTTACCGATGCCGACTGCATGCCATGCAGCAACCATTGGATAGATAAAATGCAGAGCGGCTACAAAAACGGGACAGAAGTAGTACTTGGCTATTCTCCGTATGCACAGATCAAAGGATTTTTAAATGATCTTATCCGATTTGAAACCTTACTGACCGCAATTCAGTATTTGTCTCATGCAAACAAGGGGCACGCGTATATGGGCGTGGGCCGAAACTTATCCTATACCAAAACTTGTTTCTTTAAAAACAAAGGTTTTGCATCTCATATTAAAACAACTGGCGGCGATGATGACCTTTTTGTACGCGACGCAGCCCGTAATAGTAAAGTAAGCATTGTTATCAGCAAGGACAGTCAGACAGCCAGCATTCCCAAAAAGACGTTTCGGGAGTGGGTTATCCAGAAAAGAAGGCACCTTTCGGTAGGCGGGCAGTATAAAGCAGCAGATAGGAGAAGAATAGGAGCATTTGTAGCATCAAACATTCTTTTTTACATACTTATATGTGTTCTTCTTGTTTTAAATAGCCATTTAGCTATATTGGGCGCTATAGCAGGTTTTCGGTACCTGGCAGTGTTCCCGGTTTATGTGCTTGCAGCACGAAGGCTAGGCGAGAAGATATCGCTACCATTGCTACTCGTTTTAGACCTGGTGTACTTTTTTTATTACATGATCCTTGGGGTATCTGTATTAATGTATAAAAAATTCAGATGGAAGTAAACAAACAATTCTCTGCTAAAGCAAAGCACGACTTTAAACTCATTCAGGCTGCCGTTGAGGACAATGATGAGAAGGCGTATGCTGAGCTGATGAGTATCTATAAAAAACCGGTATACCACGTGGTATTGAAGATGGTGCGTAACGCAGACGATGCGGAGGATCTGACAATAGAGGCTTTTGCCAAGGCATTCCGTAACCTGCACAAATTTAACCCGGAGTATGCTTTCAGTACTTGGCTGTTCCGCATCGCTACCAACAACTGTATCGACTTTATCCGCAAGAACAGGATCAAAACGATGAGCATTGACTCGGCAATCAAAATTGATAACGGCGACGAAATAACCATCGATTTTAAAGATAAGAACCTGAACCCGCAGGAGGAGGCGATCAAGAACCAGAAGATCGAGATCATGCAATACGTGGTAGCAAAGCTGCCAGAAAAATACCAGCGCCTGGTAACATTGCGTTACTTTAACGAGCTGAGCTACGAAGAGATAGCTACCGAGTTAAATGCGCCGCTTGGTACGGTTAAGGCCCAGCTGCACCGCGCACGCGAATTGCTCTATGACATGGTTAAGAACAAAAAGCACCTGATCTAACAGCATAATAAATTAAGGTTACTATTGATTTTAAAGCCCCTGCTACTGCCATAGCGGGGGCTTTTGTTTTTTAGTGCTGCTAATTTCATACTTTTGCAGAAGTAACTATAGCCAGCATTTTAACTTATACTTTAGCAAACCTGTGACTTCCGGATCTATACTTTATTTTGTAGGTAAGTTATACTTGCGCCTGCGCTACCGCAACAGGCAGCAGGTAGAGCGGGAACTGGCAGTGAAGTATGATAATAAGTATAGCAATGCCGGAATGGTTTTACTGTTCGATCTGCTGATGGCCTTAGCTGTAGTTGCCGTAGTTGGGCTTATAGCCGTGGCTTTATACATTGCTACTGCCTGAGGTCATTCATTTTATAAACCCGTAATTCATAAATAACGATAGGCTATGCCACATTCTACTGCTATCCGTACGCTCCTGTCAGGTTACTTTCCTGAACTTACCGAAGACCAACTGGCTAAGTATGAGCAAATGGCCGAACTATACCGTGAGTGGAATGAGAAGATAAATGTGATTTCGCGCAAGGATATGGATGCCTTGGGAGTGCACCATATTCTGCATTCGCTGGGTATAGCCAAAGTAATACAGTTTCCGGAACACGCGCATGTACTGGATGTGGGCACTGGTGGTGGTTTGCCGGGTTTGCCGCTGGCCGTTATGTTCCCAGATGTAAAATTTCATTTGGTAGATTCGATAGGCAAGAAGATTCATGTGGTGCAGGAAATTGCCCGCGAGCTGCATTTGCAAAATGTAACGGCCTCCCAAACAAGAGCTGAACAGGTGCGCGATAAATTTGATTTTGTGGTGAGCCGCGCCGTAACCCGCCTGGCTAATTTTTACCCTTGGGTGGCCAATAGCTTTAAAAAAGGCAAATCGCCGGAGAAAGGCATCTATTACTTAAAAGGCGGCGACCTGGCAGAAGAGATTGCAGAATCTGGCCTGATTACGCATACTTATAACCTGAGCGATTATTTCACAGAAGAATTCTTCGAAACCAAGAAAGTAGTATTTGTGCCGATGCCGTAGTTATGTGGTTGATAACAGATACTGTAACTATAAAGCCGCTACTTATACAGCAAGAGGCTGGCCAAGTATACTTAACAACCCAGCTACAAACGCATTCTGCTTACTCGCCATCGAGCAGGAAACTGACGGCGCGGCTTTCTGAGTAATACACGTTATTGCGCATGTCTTCGGCAAAGCCTACATGGCCTCCTTCTTCGGGCATTTCCAGGTATAAGTATGGGTTCTGCTCAGCTTCATCCACAGGATAGCATTCCGGGCTCAGGAAAGGGTCGTTCTTGGCATTTACCAGTAAGGTAGGCACTGTTATACTAGGCAAAAACTGGCGCGAACTAACGCGCGCATAATAATCATCTGCATTCTTAAACCCATGAATCGGGGCGGTAAACTTATCGTCGAATTCCGGGAAAGTCCATAGTATACTATAGTCGTTAAGGTTAACCTCGTTGGGGTACATTTTCTGTTTTTGCTCCAGTTTAGCGCCCAGTGTTTTCAGAAAACGCTGGGTATACAGCCAGGATATTTTCTGAGCAGAAGATTTCAGATCAACCGGCACTGAAAATACAGCTGCCCGTTTTACCTGCTGCGGCACTTTTTCCGGATCCTCACCTAGATATTTTAAACTAATATTTCCACCCGCACTAAACCCGATCAGGTAAATGCTTTTATATGAGCCAGCCTGCAGGGCATACCGAAGCACAAAATCAAGGTCATCGGTAGCGCCCAGGTGATAGGAGCGAAGCAGCTTATTAGGCTCGCCGCTGCAGCTGCGGTAATTCCAGGCCATGGCATCTACACCGGAGTTGTTAAAAGCCTTTACCATCCCCTGCATATAAGGCCGCCCGGTATCGCCCTCCAGCCCATGCGAAAGCACTACCAGCTCGTCTGAGCCAACCCTGGACCAGTCTATATCTATAAAATCTTCATCAGGGGTTGTGAGGCGTTCTCTTTCGTACTGTATACCCGCTACTTGCCTGAAAAGGCTGGGTAAAATAGTTTGCATGTGCCCGTTAAACAGGTAAAAGGGTGCTTTATGGTTAGAGTAAACAACAGGCATTTGTAAATAAATTTGGTAAGCTAATTTTGTCTTATTTTACGAATATTGTGCGAAAACGGTCTAATAAGATTATGTTGTATATCAATATTCTATTTTTTCCGTATTCAAGGCTAAATCAAATTATTTTAACTATGGAAATTACAGCAAAGATAAAAACCTTAGGTTTAGCAATAGCACTTGGTACGTTCATGTTTGCCTGCAGCCAGGAAACACAGAATGAAACAAATGCCGAAGTGGACGAGGCCCAAACAGAAATGAATGAGGCCAACACAGAAGCAAAACAGGAGTGGAATGAAACCGCTGTTTGGGTAGACGAAAATAGTACCCGTGCCGAAACTGCCACTAAAGAAGAGTGGGATGAAATGGACGCTGAGTACAAGCGCCGCGAGGCAGAACTGGATGCTAAAAGCGAAACATGGGACGAGAATGCTAAGCAGGAGTGGCAGCAGGTAAAAGACCGCTGGAACAAAACAGAAAATAAAGTGCAGGAGCGTCTGAAAAAAGTTGACGACGTGGATGTTGACGTAGATGTGAAGACGAATAAAGATTAATTTTTTTTCGGGCAAACTGCCTTTGAACGGGCCACGGTGCACATAAGCTGCCGTGGCCCGTTTTTTATATATCAAAAATTGGCTGTAGTGCTTGAACAAAAGTATACTTACATTATCTTTGTGCTGTAGCAGCGCAAAATAGCGGTTGCAATATTTTATCCAAATGAGGTTTTGGAAATTAAGTATAAAGGATATACCTTTGCAAACTCATTTAGGAAACGGATACAAAGAATTAATTTTATAGAATAACATGGCTAACCATAAGTCGGCAATAAAGAGAATCAGAGCGAACAACGCTAAACGTCTTCGTAACAGATACCAAGCGAAAACTACTCGTACTTTCATCAAAAGGCTGAAAGGCACTACTGACCAGGCCGAGGCGCAGGAACTGTACAAGACAGTTTCTTCTATGCTTGACCGTTTGGCTAAGAAAAACATCATCCACAAAAACAAAGCTGCTCACAACAAGTCTAAACTGGCTAAGTTCGTAAACGGACTGGCTGCAGCTTAATTTTTTGTTGGTACCATTTCCGAAGCCTTACACGCAAGTGTAAGGCTTTTTGTATTTGTATATACTTTGATCAGGCATTTATACTTTTAAGCATTGTTGCAGTTATGTAATGAAAATTATAGCCGCATATGCAAGGGCGCGTGGCAAAGTATAAGTATGATTTGCAAAGAAGTATAACACTACCTAGGGAAGAATACTTTTTAAGAATACTTTTAAAGTATAACTGCACCTAGAGCAAAGCAAAAACTAAGTAAAAAACAAAAAAGGCTGGAGCGCGTTGTGCGCCCAAGCCTTTTTTGTTAAAGTATAAATCAGTCTAAGCTATACTTAGCTTGATCATGTTAGTACGTTTCTGTTCATTTATAGGCATACTTGCTGTGTTAATGAACACCTCTCCCTTTTCAAGGTAGCCGCCATCCAACAGGATTTGCTTTATATCAGAAATTGTAGCGTCCGTTGATTCAAACTTGTTGTAGTAGAAGCCACGCGTTCCCCACACTAAATTCAGTGTATTAAGAAGCTTGTGGTTCTCTGTGAAAATAAAGATGTTTGATTTAGGACGATGCTTGGCAATATGGAAAGCCGTATAACCCGATTTTGTCATACCTATAATAGCACTTGCGTTTGTGTCGCGCGCTAAATGGCAGGCATTAGCAACCAGGCTATCGTTGTAAAAAGTTTCGGAATGCGGGTTAAGTATGTAACTTTTGTTAAATACATCGGCATGGTTTTCCACTGTCTGTATCGTTAGCTTCATAGCCCGGATAGTTTCTACAGGGTAAGCTCCAACAGCAGTTTCTGCGCTAAGCATTAAAGTATCGGCACCATCAATAACAGCGTTGGCTACGTCGTTTGTCTCGGCACGTGTAGGGCGCGGATTTACGATCATACTTTCCATCATCTGGGTAGCAATAATAACTGGCTTGGCAGCCTTGTTACATTTTTCTACCAGCATTTTCTGGATCATCGGCACCTGTTCCATACCAACTTCAACACCAAGGTCGCCACGGGCTACCATCAGCGCATCAGATGCTTCAATAATATCATCAATATTAGTAATGGCTTCCGGCTTTTCGATTTTTGCGATCACGCGGGTGTCTTTGCCGCGTTCTTTAATAATGCGCTTAATCTCAATTATATCTTCCAGACGGCGAACAAAGGATAAGGCAACCCACTCAATGTCATGGTCCAGGCCAAAATGAAGGTCGCTCAGGTCTTTTTCGGTAAGTGATGGGGCTGATACCTTCGTGTCTGGTAAGTTTATGCCTTTGCGTGGTTTTACTACACCACCGTAAATTACTTCTGCCTCAACTTCAGAAACGTGGTCTGTAGATAATACTTTCAGTTCCAGCTTGCCATCATCAATAAGGATAGCATCGCCAACCCGGGCATCTTTCGCAAGCTCAGTATAGCTGGTTGCCAGTTTGTCGCTTGTACTGATGGAGCCATCGCATCTTAACTTAATGCGCTGGCCCTGCTTTATTTCAACGCCTCCGTTTTCAACGTCGCCAATTCTTATTTTAGGCCCCTGAAGGTCAAGTACAAGGCAAATATTGGTGTTGTGCTCACGGTTAATGTTGCGCACATGGTTCATCACTTCAAGGTGTTCTTCGTGAGCACCGTGAGAAAAATTCAATCTGAATGCATCAACTCCTTCTTGTACCAGAGCAAACAAACGCTCAGGCGTATTACTGGCAGGGCCAATAGTAGCAAGAATTTTGGTTTTGTTAAACGGGATATTCATATAATATGCTAGAAAATAAGATTCTCTTTAAATTTTAATTTTAAGGGGTCAACCTGTTTTACATACTGTACTAAAGGCAAACGGGCTAGCTGTTGTAATAATTCACGCGGAGATAAGCACTGCATGGCTCCGGTAATCTGTAATACATAATCAAACTGCTTAATATCGGGCAGCAGGTAAGGTTTATCTAACGTACAAATGCCTGATGCCTTGTTGCGCATAAGCCGGATAATACTGTGATCTGTAATTTGCTCATAATTTGATATAAGAAGTTGCTCTTTGCCAACCAGTTCATAACACAGATCCTTTTGTTTAACAAGGCGCAGGCCCAATAACTGGTTTATAGTCCAGGCTAATTTATATTCTTTGCTGGAAGAGACCAGGCCGTAAAGGTCAAAGTCGTAATCGTATGAAATGTCCAGCAGCAGTGTTTTCATGTAGGCATCGTACAGATTCCCAAATTTATAAACCTTATGCGCAAAACCCTCAAACAAGTACCAAAACTTTTATAATAAGACGAATGGTGTAATTTTTTTTGACATTGTCTGCTGAAATATATTTCTTTGCACAGTGTTTTAAATAACTATAAGAAAAATGTCAGAAATCGCAGAAAAAGTAAAAGCTATCATCATCGATAAGCTTGGTGTTGAAGAATCAGAAGTTACTCCTGAGGCTAGCTTTACAAATGACCTTGGCGCTGATTCATTGGATACTGTTGAGCTTATCATGGAATTCGAAAAAGAATTCAACGTATCTATCCCAGATGATCAGGCTGAAAACATTGCTACTGTAGGTCAGGCTGTTAGCTACCTGGAAGAGCACGCGAAATAATATCCCTTTATTAAGATTACGAATTTTTACTATCTGTCCTCTATTAGCAGCTTATGGAGCTTAAGAGAGTTGTAGTTACTGGGTTAGGCGCACTCACGCCAGTTGGGAATACTGTTGCAGGTTACTGGGACGGTTTGTCTAATGGCGTGAGTGGTGCCGCGCCTATTACACGTTTCGATGCGAGTAAGTTTAAGACTCAATTTGCCTGCGAAGTAAAAGGATACGACGCAGAAAATTATTTCGATCGTAAAGAGGCCCGCAAAATGGACCTGTTTACACAGTTTGCTATGGTAGTTGCCGATGAGGCAGTACAGGATGCAAACTTGGTAGAGGGTAATTATGATCCGGATCGCGTTGGCGTGATTTGGGGATCTGGTATCGGCGGCCTGCGAACTTTTCAGGAAGAATGCGTCAACTTCGCTCATGGCGATGGTACACCGCGTTTTAATCCGTTCTTCATTCCGAAGATGATCGCAGACATCAGTGCCGGCCATATTTCTATTAAGCACGGTTTCCGCGGACCAAATTTTGTAACCGTTTCTGCCTGCGCTTCGGCAACAAACGCCATTATCGACTCTTTTAACTATATCCGTTTGGGTATGGCTGATGTAGTGGTAACTGGTGGTTCAGAAGCTGCAGTAACTGAAGCTGGTATCGGTGGCTTTAACGCCCTGAAAGCTCTTTCTGAGCGTAACGATGCTCCTCATGCTGCATCCCGCCCGTTCGATAAGGACCGCGATGGATTTGTATTGGGTGAAGGAGCAGGTGCGCTTATACTGGAAGAGTATGAGCATGCTAAAAAGCGTGGCGCCAAGATCTATGCAGAAGTTATAGGTGGCGGTATGTCTGCTGATGCTTACCACATTACAGCTCCCCATCCGGAAGGATTAGGTGCTTTGAATGTGATGAAAAATGTGTTGCGTGATGCCAATATTCGCCCGGAAGAGGTGGATTACATCAACGTACATGGTACATCCACTCCACTTGGCGATATCAGCGAGGTAAAAGCAATCCAGACAGTATTCGGAGAGCATGCCTATAAACTGAATATCAGCTCAACAAAATCAATGACGGGCCACTTGCTTGGTGCTGCCGGTGCCATAGAGGCTGTTGCTTCTATCCTGGCTATCCAGAATAACCTGGTGCCGCCAACCATCAACCACTTTACAGACGACGAAAGCTTTGACCCGGCTCTGAACTTTACATTTAACAAGGCTCAGGAGCGTGAAGTTAAAATAGCGCTAAGTAATACGTTTGGCTTTGGTGGTCATAATACATCTGTTTTATTCCGACAACTGAACGATTAGTGTGTTTGGTCCTATAAAACCGGTACGGCGTTTCTACCACAGCTTATTTACAAGAGACAGAGAGTTACTACGCGCCCTTTCCGGTATTATTGGCTCCACACCTGATAATATCCGTTTATACAAGCTTGCTTTAACCCACACTTCGTTTGCGCGCCAGGCAGCAGCCAGCAAGCACGATACAAACGAACGCCTGGAGTTTTTAGGAGATGCTGTGCTTGGTGCAGTTGTAGCGGAATTACTGTTCAAGAAATTTCCTTACGAAGACGAAGGTTTTCTTACTGAGATACGCTCGCGCATTGTAAATCGTGAGTCATTGAATAGTATTGCCCTTAAAATTGGTTTGAACCTGCTGGTAAAAGTAGATACCAGTAACCAGAGTATGCGCCATAAATCTGTGAATGGCAACGCTTTGGAAGCTTTGGTTGGGGCCGTATACTTAGACAAAGGCTACAATACTACCCGCCTGTTTATACTTAACAAGCTCATTAAACCGCATGTAGACCTGCATACACTTGTTAATACTACGGCCAACTTTAAGAGCAAATTAATTGAGTGGGCACAGAGCCAGAACCTCAATATCCGGTTCGATATTATTAAGCGTAAACAGCAGGGAAACACAACCGAATTTACCTGCGAAGTATACATCGATGATAAACCTATTGCCATTGGCGTAGGCCTCTCCAAGAAAAAAGCTGATCAGTCTGCCGCAGAAAAAGGGTTGGAGTTTCTGAAAATCAGCTAAGTATAATTCTTGTCCTTTCTATTCTGAATAACTATCCGATGCATTTTCATAGTGATGGCTAGCTAAACCTGCACCCGTTATTCAATAATTCTATACTGCTTTTATTCAGAATTGGCTTTCCAACGCTTAACTTGCCTCAGCATACTTGCGTTAGACAAACTCATGAAAGAAACGAAACTTGTGTTGGCAGGAGCCGCCTTAAACCAGACACCAATGGACTGGGAAGGTAACCTGCTGAATATAAAATCTGCCATTACAGAAGCAATCTCCAGAAAAGCCGCTATACTTTTACTGCCCGAGTTGTGCATTACCGGCTATGGTTGCGAGGATATGTTCCTGAGCCCATGGCTTGCTGAAAAGGCAATGGATAAGCTATTGCAGATAAAGGAGTGGTGTGAAGATATAACTGTGTGCGTGGGAGTGCATGTGCTGTTAGATAAAGATGTATACAACACGGCCTGCGTTATCCGGAATAAGGATATAATTGGCTTTACTGCAAAGCAGTTTCTTGCCAGAGATGGCGTGCATTATGAGCCGCGCTGGTTTACGCCCTGGCCTGCAAACGAAGTACGCCAAATTGAAATTCAAGGAAAACTTTACCCGTTCGGGGATATTATATATGAAGAGCAAGGCGTAAAATTTGCCTTTGAAATTTGCGAAGATGCCTGGCGCCCGAACCGTCCGGCTGAGCGGCACATGGGCAAAGGCGTGCAACTTATACTTAACCCAAGTGCCAGCCACTTTGCGCTGAGCAAAACAGATGTGCGTTACCGCCTGGTGGTGGATGCCTCTAAAAAGTATAACTGCGCCTACCTTTATGCGAATCTGCTGGGCAATGAATCTGGGAGGATGATCTATGACGGAGAAGTGCTGATAGCCCAGAGTGGTAAACTGATCTGCAGAAACGAATTACTCTCTTTTAAAGATGTAGACCTGGAATGTGCAGAAGTTTATTTCGGAGATAACATTGAGCCGGCAGAAACAATACAATACCTGCCGCCGATAGATGAAAATAAAGAACTTATTGCAGCACTCAGCCTTGCCCTTTTTGATTACATGCGCAAAAGCCGCAGCCGTGGTTTTGTGCTGTCGCTGAGTGGGGGGGCTGATTCATCGTTGTGTGCAGTGGCTGTTGCCGAAATGATACGGCGCGGAGTAGAGCAACTCGGAGTGCTAAGGTTTGTAGCTAAAACGCAAATGTTTGGTGTGAAAGATGCCGCATACTTTGACGAGCTACCACCGGAGCAGGCAACCAGAGAGCTGGTAAACCGGTTGCTTACCTGTGCCTACCAGGGCACCATTAACTCCTCCGACGATACCTATACTTCTGCTAAAGAGCTGGCCAATTCTATTAATGCACAGTTTTATAGCTGGACAATAGATGAAGAAGTAAAAGGCTATGTTTCTAAAATTGAAGATGTACTGGACCGCCCGCTTACCTGGGACAAAGATGACCTGACGCTCCAGAACATACAGGCTAGGGTACGCGCCCCGGGTATCTGGATGCTGGCAAACATTAACAATGCGCTTCTGCTGGCCACATCAAACAGGAGCGAAGCAGCCGTAGGCTATGCCACTATGGACGGCGATACAGCCGGAAGTATATCTCCAATTGCAGGTATCGATAAAGCCTTTATCCGTCAGTTTTTGATCTGGATGCAACGCGAGCTTGGTTATGAAGGACTGCAGTTTGTGAATAACCTGCAACCCAGCGCTGAGCTAAGGCCGGCTTCCGAATCGCAGACCGATGAAAAAGACCTGATGCCCTACGAGATACTAAACAAAATAGAAAGGTTGGCTTTTTACGAACGCCTGTCGCCGCAGCAGGTGCAGGAGCGCTTAGTGGGCGAGGGTGTGGGTAATGTGGAAACTATAGAAAAGTATCTGCAGAAGTTTTATACATTGTGGTCGCGTAACCAATGGAAACGCGAGCGCTATGCAGCCTCTTTCCACCTCGATGATTATAACCTGGACCCGCGCAGCTGGTTGCGTTTCCCGATCCTGAGCGGTGGCTTCCGGGAAGAGCTCAACAACCTGCACGCTTAATTCAAGACTTTATACCTGCAAAACGGCCTCTTGCTACACCATAATAGCAGAGGCCGTTCTTACTATATTCCTCAGTTACTATACTTTAGCTTCCTGATTTTTTCGCTACCTGATTTATTGTAACTTTACCTGCATAAGCATCACCCTAACCATGAATTTACTTAACTATATTACCTGGGATGTAAATCCTGAAATATTTCATGTTGGCTTTTTATCGGTACGCTGGTATGGGCTTTTATTTGCACTTGGTTTTGTGATCGGGCAGCGTATTCTGAGCAAAATTTATGTAACAGAGGGCCGCACCGAAGGCGATGTTGATGTGATTACGCTGTATATGATCATTGGTACAGTTGTAGGCGCACGGCTCGGCCATACTTTGTTTTATGCCCCGGACTATTACCTGAGCAACCCCATCGAGATTCTGAAAATTTGGGAAGGCGGGCTTGCCAGCCACGGTGCTACCATTGGTATACTGCTGGCTCTCTGGTTATTCAGCCGTCGCTATAAATTTGATTACATGTGGGTGCTTGACCGCATAGTTATAGTAGTTGCCCTGGGCGGTGCCCTGATAAGATTGGGTAACCTGATGAACTCCGAGATTTTTGGAAGACCAACTGATGTACCCTGGGCGTTTATATTTGTGCGTAACACCGAGTTCTCGCAGGTACCACGCCACCCAACACAGTTATACGAATCACTAAGTGTATTCCTGTTATTTGTGTTGCTGTACTGGCTTTGGAACAAGTATAAAGAAGCACTTCCTAAAGGATTACTGTTCGGTATTTTTGTAACAGCTCTTTTCACGTTCCGTTTTCTGGTAGAGTTCCTGAAAGAGAACCAGGAAGACTTCGAAAATACAATGGCTCTGAACATGGGGCAGATACTAAGTATACCACTCATCCTGATCGGGATTGGGATATTGGTTAAAGTATGGATGAACCCAAAACCCGCACTACCCGGCGGCAGAATAGCAGTAGCCCCATCAGGAAAATAAGAAAGTATAAAACAGAAGCGCCGGATACAACAATATCCGGCGCTTCTGTTTTATACTATTAATACGTTTTAGTTCAGGCTATACTTATAAAGGTTGCCTCCTTCGCTGGTTATGACCAAAGTATTGGCATCTTCAAAAGCAATGCCTTCGGTTTGGCCAGCATCTTTTAATGGTATTGTCTGAAATTGGTCTTTATAAAATGTGGCAGGGTCGCTTACATCCGAAAACAGATGTAATTTGCCCTCGGTTAAAAGGGCTATTTTGTCAGCTTCGGGGCTTAAGGCTGCGCCCGTAACTTCTCCTTTAAGCTCTACGCTACCAAGTAATTTTGCTTTCTGCTGGCCTTGTTTATCTGAAAGGCTGTATACTTTGGCTGTCTGTTTCCGGCCCCTGTCTTTTGATACCAGGTATATGGTACCGTTATGCCAGAAGATCGCTTCACAATCAAAATTCATGTCTTTTTTAGCGGGAGGGTACTCTTTCTGGTCTTCGTACGTAAACCGGATGGCTTCTAACTCAGATGGGTTTTCCGGGTTTACTTTATAGATAGCCAGTTCGCGGCGGTTGTTGTCGTTGTTGCCGGTGTCTGCTATGTAAATATTGCCCTCATCGTCGCGCGAAAGGTCTTCCCAATCTACATTGGGTAAATCCAGTTTTATAGTTTCCAGCAAATTTCCCTTTTCATTGATCTTATATAAGTATGGCTTATTACCCGCGTCGTTCTGGGTTATGTATTGGCCTTGCTCCGATAATACCGCAATACCTGAGCTCTCTTTCACCTGGCTTGGTAAGGCCGTAAGCATTTGCAGGCCATTTTTGTTTGAGGTGTGTTTATCCGCTTTGGTTTCCGAAGCAAAGGGTTTATTCAGGAAATAAGCTACAAGCGCCGTTACCGATGCGAGAATTATAAAAACTTTAATCATAAGCTTCATAGTTGTATGTTAGAAAATGGGCAGTACGAATGTTTTTTAACGATAAGCCAGGTGAGCCGGTTTTGTAATCTGCAGCTTTGCTGTTAGCATACCTGGCTATATTGCTAACGTATAGTTCAGGATGGAGATCAGGAAAATAAAGGAAACCTGTTTATACGTGGCTGATCTGGAGCGATCTAAAGCATTTTATAAGGGCCTGTTACACCTCGAAATAATAGGCGAAGTAAAGGGTAGGCACGTGTTTTTCAGGGCGGGAGAGTCGGTGCTGCTATGCTTTATTGCTGCGCAATCCCGGAGGAAGGGAAAGCTGCCGCCCCATTTTGGGTCTGGCCATCTACACCTGGCCTTTGAGGTTAAAAAGCAGGATTACCAGCCTTACAAAACAAAACTACTGGAAACAGGCATTAAACTGGAGCAGGAATTTGACTGGGGGCAAGGGTATTTATCTTTCTACTTCCGCGACCCGGACCAGCACTTGCTGGAGGTAGTAATGGAAGGAATGTGGGAAAGATAACTCGTGTGGCTTGATTTATATGAGTAAATGGGAGAGTAGGCTATAGTAAGTTAGTGAGATTGTATAGTAGCAAGCCGTTGCAACCAATGCCTTGACCGCATGTTTTCGCCAGCAAGTATAAAGGCGATTGCTAAAATGGATTGATAATGAGAATACCAATTATAGCGGGAGGGTAGGTTAATGCGCCTGCATTTGCGCAGCTGATGGTCAAACTTTCGAGGCCGAAACGTGTTGTTAAAGTATAAATTTCAAAAGAAGTACAGAACTTCGGTATTGTACTTTAACCCGCCGGGCATAAAGGCTGATTAGTCGTTCGTAGTTTTTTCGTTTGCTTTAATCTCTGTTTTATACTTCAATAATTGTCTGATAGATGTTAAATGCCCCAGCAATACAATTGGCACTATAAAAGTAGGCAACCAGCTAAACGGGAAGTATAAAATAGCAATATTGGGTTGGTCAAAAGCAAATTTTTGGAATGGTGTAGGTGTGGAAAATAGTGCGTTCACAACGATATTTATTAAAAGCCCAAGGCAAATAAAATTCCAGATCAGAATTGTTTGTTTGTTCAGTTTAGATTTTGTCAGTCCAAAATATGCAATAATTGGTGCAGAAATCCCAGCGAGTATGTCAAAGTTCCGACCGCTAAAAGTCATGATTTCTGGAACTGCTTTGTTGAGAAAAAGCCAAAACAAGACTATTTCGACAGGTATCCTCACAATGTTCAGATAGGTTAAATTTTTGAGTGGTAAACTGTCGATAAATTGCCTGCCTTTTGAGGTTGCGAACAATAAAATGATTGTCAAAATTGTCGGTAAAACTCCTGTCAATAATATTTTTGGTGGAAAGGAATCAGTATCAAGATTGTAAATGTTTTTTAAAGTCAAAACTGCTTGAATCGTCAACCAAATTATCAAACCGATAAAAATAGGCGTTGATTTTTTTCGTGTCTGTTCAAATACTGATTTTCTGATTGTCCAAATAAAAAGTAACAACATCGCAACTGTTGTCAGTCCAAAAGTCAATGAAATGTATTTCGGTAAATTCTCTATCATTTTCTTATTGTCTCATTTGTTGTTGTGTCGCTGTATAATTACTGGTAACGATCTCGTGTAAACGACGTGCAAGGCCGCCGGCCGGAGGCTGACGTTTACATCTTTTTGGGCGTAGGTTTTTCAATTAGTACATCTGGAAAGTTTCCGAGTCACTGGTTTTAACTATACCATAGTTTGCTTCATCACGGAAATTCACAACACCTAATTTTATTGTTTCCTTATCTTCACTAAGGTCCTTTGCTAACTTTCCAATTTCTAGAGCAATTTGTTCTTTTTTTGCTGGAGAGTAATCAACAAATTTTGGGTCAATAAGTGATACAGTCAATTCATTATTGTTCTTGATGTTTATTTCAACTTTCTCCGTTTCATATTTTTTGGATATAGATTCTTTTAGTTGATTCATGTATTTAAATTCTCCGCTCATTTCTGAACAGCTGAATAAGGTAATTAGCAGAACCGTTAGGATTGCAGATGTGATTTTTTTCATTCTTATGGTTTATCATTAAATATATTGTGGAACATAAGCCCAACGGACTTGGCCATAAGGCGGCGTAGCTGGCTTATGGGTGTGGTTATGAGTTTACTCTTTCTTCAATAAGCTCTATTTTATATTCTGATTTACTTAATACCCCTTGGTAGTTATTTACATGCAGGTATCTAGGCTCATTGAGTATTTGCAGTAAATTGTTCTTGAGGCTAGTACCAATATTTACTCCTAAGAAGACACTCTTAGTTTTTCCCTTTAAAATTTTGTTACTTTTTAAATTCAGATAAATAACTTCTTGATCTCTGGGTCTTTCTATAAAAGGATCAAGTTTTCTTAAGGAATCAAGATAAGATAAGTTCCAGCAAGCTGTCCAAAAGCAAGGAACATAGTAGTTCTTCTCAGTTATATTGGGTTCCATTTTTTGATTGTAATACTTGCCAACTATCAGCTAACAGAAGTACCTACTCCTGCTATCTGTACTATGTATGGATGTTGCATTAGGCAGCATCTCAGAAAATATAGTAATTTTATTAGCTAAATATAATAAAATTATACTTATATACTATAGCTGCTGATTTACTAGTTGCAGTGTTTCGATGTGTAAAGTATGGCCGCCTTCGAAAGTATAAATCTGGGGAGAGATGCTGAGCTGGCGCATCAGTTCTTGTTTGCGGCTCAGCGATTCGGGAGTGATAAATTCGTCCTGGGTGCCATAGACCATGGCAACAGGTAAGTTTGCAAAAGCTTCTTTGCCGGTGGCAAAGTCAATATCTTCTGGGAAAGCAGCAGCCCAAAGTATAAGCCGGTGTACCGGCACATTACCCGATGCCAGCCAACGGCTAACGGTGGCGCCTCCCTGCGAAAAGCCCAACACTGTAACCTGTACATCCTGTGGTAGTTGCTCCAGCATATCCTGTAGCAATAGGTTTAGGTAGTTTTCCTGGTCCTGTATTTCAGCCAAACGGTCTTCTTTGGTCATCCAGGTGGCCCCTGCACGGCCCGAAAAACCATCCAGGTAAAACCTTGATAAGGCTTCCGGAGCTACTATTACAGTTTCGCCATCATCCAGAACACCAAAGTGCCGCAGGAAAAAACGAGCTAATTGCCCATAGCCGTGGCAAACTACCCACAACCTGCGTGTTGCGGCAGATGGCGTACCCAATGTATAAAACCGGGCGGTGCGCGGTACGGTCAGTTTATGCTCTTTCACAGCTGGTAAAGCAGGTATGATGCAGGTAAAAGTATAAACAAACTGGCTGCTTATACTTGCCGAGGGTTATTCAGGTATGGTTACAGGTTATCGCTGGTAAACAGGAAAGGCAGCAGGTCCGATACAGCTTTGAAACGATAGAAGCTGCCATCAGGGCCCTGCAGCAACACCGGTATTTTATCGTGCTGTTTGTGCTCGTACTCGGCCATTACCTGGCGGCAGGCACCACATGGCATAGCCGGCAGAAAATGCGTGTCTTCGCGGCGGCGTGCTGTTACTGCAATCAGCTTTATCTTTTTGTTAGGATGGTTGGCGCTCATGCCAAACAAAGCCGTGCGCTCAGCGCAAAGCCCTGATGGGTAAGCCGCGTTTTCCTGGTTGCTGCCTTTAAAGAAAGTACCGTCTTCTAAAAGCAACGTAGCGCCAACAAGGTAATTAGAGTAAGGTGCGTAGGCATCTTTAGCAGCATCCTGTGCCAGTTGCATAGCCTCACGTTCCTGTGCATTTAATTCTTCTGCTTTTTCCAGCACGTCAATGCTGATATTTATAGTTAGCTCAGTAGCCATTTAATTGAGTATTAATCTCAGAATTTGAAAAGGGGTTTAAATTTAAGTCAATATTCTGATAAAACAATACATAAGGGGTTTGCCTTCAAAATCATTATCCTTAACTTGAGACAAAACCATACTTTACGCACACTATGAAAAGGATACTGTTGCTGGGTGCCGGCCGTTCGGCTTCTTCTTTAATCTCTTATTTACTAGAAAATGCCCCGAAGGAAAACTGGCAGATCAGGATTGGAGATATAGCTGTTACGCACCTGCAGGCAATGGTAGCGCCTTTACCTTTTGCCGAAATATTGCAGTTTGATATACATAACGCTGAACAGCTTGCGCAGGAAGTAAGCCAGGCCGACCTGGTAATTTCACTGTTGCCGGCCATTTTTCATATAGAAGTTGCGCGCGAATGCCTGAAACAGGAAAAGCACTTGGTAACGGCATCGTATGTTACACCTGCCTTTCTGGAGTTGCACGAAGAAGCGAAGCGCAAAAACCTGATCATGCTGATGGAGTCTGGCCTCGACCCGGGTATAGATCATATGTCGGCAATGGCTGTAATAAAGAAAGTACAGGCGAAAGGCGGCAGGTTCACATCGTTTAAATCGTACACGGGTGGTTTGGTAGCTCCCGAATCTGATAATAACCCCTGGAACTATAAATTCAGCTGGAACCCGCGCAACGTGGTTTTAGCCGGGCAAGGCACGGCCAAGTATATAGAAAACGGAACTTATAAGTATATTCCATACCACCAGCTTTTCCGGCGCACCGAAGAACTTTATGTAGAAGGCTATGGCCACTTTGACGGGTATGCAAACCGCGACTCGCTGAGTTACCGTGAGCCTTATGGTTTAAAAGGCATCCCGACCATGCTGCGCGGCACATTGCGCCGCAAAGGCTACTGCCAGGCCTGGGATGTTTTCGTGCAACTGGGCTTAACCGACGATACCTATACGCTGGAAGGCTCCGAAAACATGACCTACCGCAGCTACCTGGCCTCTTTTCTGCCACCGGCATCAGGTGCTACGCAAAGTATAAAAGAGCAGTTAAGCAACTACTTAAGTATAGAAATTGATGGCGAGGTAATGCAGAAACTGGAGTGGCTGGGTATTTTTACGGATACTCCTGTTGGATTAACTGCGGCTACGCCTGCGCAGGTGCTTGAGAAAATCCTGAAAGAGAAATGGGTGCTGGAGCCCGGCGATAAGGATATGATCGTGATGCAGCACCTGTTTGAGTATGAACTGAATGGTGAAAGCCATGCGCTAACATCGTCGCTGGTTGTAATAGGGGATGATGAAGTACATACCGCCATGGCTAAAACGGTTGGTTTGCCGGCAGCTATACTTGCTAAATTGCTGTTACAGGGCAAGATTCAGTATCGCGGCGTGGTTATACCCATACTTCCGGAGCTTTACGAGCCGGTGCTGGAAGAGCTGAAACAGTACGGAGTCGATTTTATGGAGCAGGAAAAAGTGTTGGTATAGTATAAAGTAGCTAAGCAAGTATGGCGAGAGCGTCCTCGCCCCGGAATAAGTCCGGGATCAACGACTCGTGACGAACTATAGCCAGGGCCTCCGGCCCATTTTCCAAAAAGTAGAAATCTTTGGCGACGCAACCCTAAAGGGTGCGAAGGTATAAACAGGAGCGAAAGTATTTTCTGTGCTTAAATATACTTTAGGATCTGTGATTAGAATGGGCCAGAGGCCCACGCTATAGTTAGCCACGAGCGAGGACGCTCGCGCCATAGAATTGCGCTTACAAATGAAGATAATACTCACTTAACAACTCCCTGAATTCAGAAGTATAGGTCACTTTATCAGCTTCGCGGATGTGGAGCTGGCTTATAGTTGGGGTAGGTTGTTGTGTAAAAGTATACGTCTGGATGTGGCGGATGCACTGGCCGTTGGTATAAGTATAGACTTCCAGCGTCTCGGCTAAGTATAAAGTATGAACTAAGGCAAGTTCAGCAAAGTGCCTGGCTTCGGCAGGTGGCAGCAGCAAGTATAACTTACCCTGCGGTGTTAGGTGCTTTTGTGCGAAGCTGAGTATATCTTCAAAAAACAGATCGCCGGTATGCTTGGCCGTGTTTTTGGCTGAGTTATCCGATTTCAGCGACGACAGGAAAAAGGGTGGGTTTGAAAGTATGACATCATATGTCTGCTGGTTTTCCCTGGCAAACTCCTGTAAACTTACCGGGTGCAACTGTAACCGCTCAGCCCATATACTTGCGGCAAAGTTTTCGGTGGCCTGCTGTTGTGCCTCTTTATTAATTTCAACGGCATCTATACTTGCATCCGAGCGTTGCGCCACCATAAGCGAAAGCAAACCTGTGCCGGTGCCAATATCCAGGATTCGTTTTGCCTCTTTAACCTCCACATAAGCCCCGAACACACAGGAATCGGTGCATACCTTCATGGCACATTGCGCCTGCTCTACCCGAAACTGTTTAAACTGGAAGTATGAATTGGCCACTGTTGTTAGTAAGAGTTACTTATTCTTTAATGCTTCAACTAGCTGTTTATAAAGCTCAACTTCTTTTTTTTAACCAGCAATTTCAACTAATGCTAAGGCTAATTGTTGTTCACAATTCGTATGCTCAGACATTTGTTTACTGGCAGAAAGGTCGGTTTTAAGTTTTACAATTTCTTTATCTTCAACCCCAAATAATAACCAATCTAAACTCACACCAAGTGCGTTTGCTAAAACAATTGCATTGGCTCGAGTTACATGACTTACACCTTTTTCTAAATTAGAAATCTGAGATTTACCTACTCCAATAGTTGACCCAAGCTGTTCACCACTCATTTTGGCAGCTTTTCGAGCTACTCTAATACGTTCACCTATAGTCATACTTAAAAAATATAAATTCAAGCAAAATTACTTTGAATTGAACATTCCGGATTCAAAGCCTTCGTCGGCGGGCAGGTTAGGAGAGAGCGCACTGGCAACTGCAAGCTCATCGCAGCGTTCGTTTTCGGGGTGACCGGCATGCCCGCGAATCCACACAAATTTTACGTTATGCTTGGCGTAAACTCTGAGAAAACGCGCCCAAAGATCGCCGTTGGCTTTACCGGCAAAGCCCTTTTTCTGCCAGCCAAATACCCAGCGTTTCTCTACGGCATCTACCACATACTTCGAATCAGAGAATACAGTAACCGGAATGCCAGGTTTTGTAATTGCCTCTAAACCAACGATCACGGCCAGCAGCTCCATACGGTTATTGGTTGTTTTCCGGAAACCGGCGGAAAGCTCTTTTACATGTTGGTTCCAGCGAAGTATAACGCCATAACCACCTGGTCCCGGATTGCCGCGAGAAGCCCCGTCAGTGAAAAGTTCTATCATGAAGTTGAGATTTGGAGATTCGGAAGTTTGAAGATGTGAAAATTGTAAAAGGAGAAGTCATTAATTTTCAAATCTTCACATCTCCAAATTTTCAAATTAAAGGTTTTAAACAGGCAGGTTGCTCTTAAACAGTTTAATGGCAATGGCCAGAAGTATAACCCCGAACACTTTACGAAGTATATCAGCGCCTGCTTTGCCTAGCTTTTTTTCTATCCACCCGGATGCCTTGAGCACGATGTATACAAAAATTAGGTTGAGGACAATGCCCACCAGGATATTAGGAACCGAGTACGCAGCGCGTAGCGAAAGGAGCGTGGTCATGGTGCCGGCGCCAACTATAAGCGGGAAAGCCAAAGGCACTATAGAGCCACTTTTAATTTCAGGATCGGTATGGAAAAAGTCTTTGCCCAGGATCATCTCCAGGCCGATAAGGAAGATAATGATAGCACCGGCCATGGCAAACGACTGAAAATCGAGGCCAAAAAGCTTAAGTATACCATCACCCACAAAAAGGAACGCGATCATCAGGATACCGGAAACGATGGTGGCTTTTTCCGAATGAATCACTCCCTCTCGCTTGCGCAGGTTGATAATAATAGGAATGGAGCCCAGGATATCAATGATCGCAAAAAGGATCAGCGTTACAGAGATAATTTCCTTGAAGTTAAAAATGTCCATGTGCGCTTATACTTGATTTGCGGACAAAGGTAGAATTTTAGGCGTAATAGTGCAGGAAAAAACGCTTCAGCTCTTCGTATTCCTCGTTAAGTATAGCCGGGAAATTGGCAATTCGGAATGTGTTGCGTGCCCAGGCGCCGTAGCCGTTGCCCAGCCGAATGTTGTGGTGCAGTGCCCTTTTCTTGATATCATCAACCAGCCGCTCGCTTGCCTGCACGGCAATAACTGTTTTAGAGCGTACTTCTTCGTTCTCTATCAGCGGTTTCATGTCTGTAAACTGGCTAAAGAAAGTATAAAGGTCCTGCGCCCGATCCGATAGTTCAAGGTCTATCTGCTTGATAAAGGGCCTGTCTTCGAGCATGCGCTTGAGCAGGTAAATATTCAGTACGTTTGGTGTGTGCGTGGTCTGGTAATTCAGCATTTTTTCATACATCGTTACCAGGCTGTTGTAATGGGCGCGTTCGTTTATTTGTTTGGCCCTGAAAATAGTGCGTGGCGAACAAGCCAGAACGGCCAGGCCGGCAGGTAAGCCAAAACATTTCTGCACCGATGCAAACCAGATATCTGCCTTAATTAATTTCAGGTTCAGGCCAGCCATAGAAGAGGTGGCATCTACGGCGGTAAGTGTACTGCGGTAGCGGTTGTGCAGGTTAAGTATAGTAGTAGATGAAACCTGCGTACCGTTAGAAGTCTCATTTTGAGTAAAGCAGATCAATTCGGTATCTGAACTGATGTTAAGTTGCTCTACCGGCAGGGGCTCGTTCGCATCGTACTGCAGCCCCTCTGCGTTAGGGCGCAGCTTTTTGGCATACTGGTACCATTTTTCGCCGAAGGAGCCGTTGTAAATATGAAAGCTTTTTTTTGTGGTCAGGCTTTGTGTCAGAATTTCCCAGCACTCGGTTGCTGATGTTGCAAAGAACACATAATAATCCTGCGGAATATTGAGCTTGCGTTTAATAGAGCCTACTACGGCCCTGGAAAGCTGCACAAATTGCTCTCCTCTATGCGGTGTACCCAGCATGCCCTCATCGTACGCATCTGTCAGGTAGGTGCGCACCTCAGGGTATACTTTAGAAGGACCGGGATAAAAGTTAAGCATAAAGGAAAGATAAGAATAATATAGCTTTTATGCTATATGCTATAAAAATATACGCAGACGAAGGTTTAACGAAAAATGTTACGAGTTATGCGACCCGAATCCGATTTGTTTTGGTTTTTGTTTTTCAAAGTACTGAAGGGCAAGCCAATAACTTTCGAGGCCAAAACCAGTTATTATACCTTTGCAAAACGGGGCCAGCATACTTTTGTGCCGGAAAGCATCGCGGGCATACACATTGGAGATGTGCACTTCTATAACCGGCGTATCAATAGCTTTTATGGCATCTGACAGGGCAACCGAAGTATGAGTATAAGCACCAGCGTTTATTACAATGCCTTTGTAGCTGAAACCAACTTCGTGCAGCTTATCTATTAGCACGCCTTCTGTGTTCGACTGAAAATGCTCGAGCTCCAGCTTCGGAAAATTTTCTTTCAGCTCTTCAAAATAATCTTCAAAGGAGCGGCTGCCATACACAGACTTTTCGCGCCTGCCCAGCAGGTTCAGGTTGGGTCCGTTCAGGATAAGTATTTTCATAGTATAGGTTTCAGCTTAAAACACAAGTTGCAAAGGTAAGGATTAACTATATTTGCTTGACTAAAAATTATTGCTGCTACGCGTTAATTACCAAATGACCTGTTAAGGAATGCCCGCAGTAAAATAACTTTATACTATACCTGTGAACTGGAATATCTGCAAAAAGCAATTTGAACAATACCTGCAACTTGAGAAATCGCTTTCGGGGCACTCTGTAGAAGCTTATTTGCGCGATATCCGCAAGTTAACCGATTTCCTGGAGCTGAAGGGCCTGCAGGTAGCACCGGAGCAAATTACCCCGCTTATACTTCGTGATTTCCTGGAGTGGATTACAGAACTGGGCATGACAGCCCACTCGCAGGCGCGTACGCTTTCCGGCATCCGGGCTTTTTACAAGTTCATGATCATGGAGGATATGCTGACCGTGGACCCGACCGATACCATTGAAGCCCCGAAGCTGGATAGGAAACTGCCCGATACGCTTAGTTTTCATGAGATTGAGGAGCTGTTAGCTGCCATTGACCTTTCTACGCCGGAAGGAACCCGCAACCGCGCTATCATCGAGACACTTTATAGTTCGGGCTTGCGCGTGTCGGAGTTGCTGGACCTGAAAATGAGCAACCTGTACGAAGAGATGGGCTTCCTTAAAGTGGCTGGTAAAGGCGACAAAGAGCGTTTGGTGCCGATCGGGCGTGATGCGCTGAAGCACATAAACCTTTACCGCGAAGGCGTGCGCTGCCATCTTACAATAAAAAAAGGCCACGAAGATATCCTGTTCCTGAACCGCCGTGGAGCCAAACTTACCCGGGTTATGATATTTACGATCATTAAAGACCTGGCTGCCAAAGCCGGCATACAGAAAACAGTGAGCCCGCATACTTTCCGGCATTCTTTTGCCACGCATTTAATAGAAGGCGGCGCCGATTTGCGTGCCGTGCAGGAAATGCTGGGGCACGAATCCATCACCACCACCGAAATTTATACCCACCTGGACCGCGATTACCTGAAACAGGTGATCAAGGATTTTCATCCGAGGAGTTGAGCAATTTTATACTTTGCCTTTAACGCTTCACGTTTAGTAAAAGCACGATTATCCCTTAACAACTATAATTACATTATACTTTACCCGCACAACTAATGACTTTTAAGCACTGGCGTACCTTTTTAGCCCTATTTCTATTCTTTTCCATTTCTTTAACTACCATTGCACAATCGGTTGACGACATCGTTCCCAGGCCGGTTGAGGTGAAGAAATCCCGGAGAGGGCACGTGTCCATCGACGGAAAAGCACAGATTGTATTTGACAAGCAGTTTACTGACCAAGCAGGTTTCCTGAAAGAAATGCTGGCCGCGCAAACCGGCCTCAACCTGCAATCAAACCTGAACGGGCAAAGCACTGGTAAAGTAAAACACCATATCCGTTTATTGTTCGATGCCAAAGCCATCAGCAAAGCTGAAATGTATACTTTAACAGTTAAAGGAAAAGATATTACCATCAGGGCCAAAGACACTGCCGGCATGGTGTACGGCATACAGACGCTGCTACAACTGTTCCCGCTTAAGCAGGTAGAAAAAGTAAAGGTTCCGGATGTGGCAATAACCGATTACCCGCGCTTTGCTTACAGAGGCATGCACCTGGATGTGGTTCGGCACATGTTTCCGCTGGAGTTCATTAAAAAATATATTGATTACCTGGCGTTCCACAAGTTCAACACCTTTCATTGGCACCTTTCCGACGACCAGGGCTGGCGCATAGAAATTGAGTCTTATCCAAAGCTGAACAGCATCGGCTCGTGGCGCGAAGCAACCTTAATCGGGCATTTTAAGGATACGCCGGCCCGTTACGACTCTACACGTTACGGTGGTTTTTATACCAAGAACGAAGTGCGCGAAGTAATTAAGTATGCTGCTGTGCGTGGCATCAGGATCATACCTGAAATTGATATACCTGGCCATAGCCGTGCTACCATTGCCGCTTACCCTGAGTTTAGTACCCGCCCCGATACTACCTGGAACGTGGCCACCACTTGGGGCATGTATAACCGCCAGAACAACGTACTACAGCCTAACCCTGCCACTTTTAAATTCCTGAAGACGGTTTTCCAGGAGGTAGCCGAGTTGTTCCCTTCCGAGTATTTCCATTTAGGAGGCGATGAATGCAGCAAAATATGGTGGAAAGCCGATTCTGTATCGCAGCAGTTTATTAAAGACCATAACCTGAAAGACGAGAAAGGCCTGCAGACATACTTTATCGAGCAAACGGCCGGTTACCTGCAGGAGAAAGGCAAAAAAGTGATAGGCTGGCACGAGATCTTGGAGGGCGACCTGGATACCTCGGCAATTGTGATGAACTGGGGAGGCGAAAAGGAAGGAATTGCTGCTGCTACCCGCAAGCACAAAGTAATCATGTCGCCGGGCAAGCCGCTATACTTCGACCATTACCAGTCTAAAGACCCGAACGACAGCCTGGCCATACATGGCTATAACCCAACCGAATCGGTTTATAATTTTGAGCCGGTGCCCGATGCTTTGCGCCAGCAGAAACTTGATAGCTATATTATAGGTGCACAGGCCAACGTTTGGACCGAATACATAGGCAGCCCGGCAAAAGTGGAATACATGATCTTCCCGAGGATGACGGCACTAAGCGAAGTGCTCTGGTCGCCGAAGGAGAAAAAAGATTACGAAGATTTTAAACGCAGACTTAAAACCGCCATCATTCCAAGGTATAATTTCTGGAAAAGCGCATACTTTAAAGGCTTCGAAACCTGGACCACCGATAAACAATAATACCTTTACAGGTATAAAAAAGCCCTTCCGGAATTACATCTCCGGAAGGGCTTTTTTTATATTTCGAGATATCTAGGTTTCATGGCTTTCGTGGTAAGTATAGCTTAATTGCGGCGTGAGTTGAAGCCGAACAGCAAACTGAACCTGGCGCCCTCTTTAGATGGAGCAAAGGCCACATTTACCGGGAAGTTTATACCCTGGCTCTGGAAGTTAGTGCCAGCCGCAAACACAAGTCCGGCTCCGGCTACCGAAAGGTTAGGTCCCACACCAAACTCCAATCCTTTAGGACCACGAATGCCAACCAGGGCACTTAAACTTGGCAGAAACTTACCTTGCTCCAGGCCACCAACCAGCGGCACAAATTCAAACAAACCTGATGTGCCGTTTTCCAGTGTGAAAATGCGAGTCTCAAACTGCCAGCCAAACTGTGTAATAAACGGGCTTATACTTTCCTCATGCTCTTCTTTCATGTTGTCGATCAAGCGCTGGCTTAGAATGGTAAACCCGAGTCTCGGGCCCGATAATTTTAAATGTTTCGGCTCGTAGTAAACGGGCAGTGAAGCGGTGGCTTGCGGAGCTGCAGTGGTAAAAACCTCTTTTGTGCCATTCTCAAAAACGATCATAAAAACCTCTGACCTGAGTATAGAAATGATGGGGCCTTCCAGGTTATCAAAGCGCTTATACTTAATTTCAGAAGGGCTTATTTCCAGCACCTTAACCTTAAGCTCGTCGCCGTTGCGCTTGGTCATTACGTCCTGGGCCTGGCAAACTATAACTATAAACAAGGCAAGCAGTGTAAGTATGGTTTTTTTCATGGTTATACTTTTGATGTTGAGATATTAGTTTTTCGTGTTTAAGATGGATCAAAAGTATAACCTTTCTATATAGTAAGAAAACAATCTTTCTGAAAATCAGACTTTATTTTTGTTTATTCATAGTTTGTAATCTTCTGTTTTATAGTTTGTTGTATTGTCGCAATCAGACTTTTAATTTGTAATATTAAACCAACTTTATACTTTAGAAAAACTTTCGGGATGGATGATCTGAAAACGACACTCGATACACTGGACGAAGAAGACAAACAGGCACTGGTTGCTTTTATACAGCGACAGAAACAGAAGGCATTCCGTAAAGACCTGGAACTGCTGCACCTGCTTCAATTGCCAAAACTACTTACCTCTGAGCAGATCATTGCCCGGCTTTATAAAGATGATCCGAACCCGGTAGCCTATTATGCCCTGCGCAAGCGGCTGATGCGCCACATCTCTGATTTTAATTTGCTCAAACGCATGGAAGAAGATACCACGGCATCGGCAGCAATCATGGGAATGCTATCTCTGTCGCGTTACCTGTTCGAGGTGCGGCTGGATAAACTGGCGTGGGCATATTTGCGGAAAGCGGAGAAACTAGCACAAACCAACGAACAGTTCGATCTCCTGAACACGATCTATAACCTGCAGATAGAGAAAGCCGAAAACGAGTTTGCCGACGATCTGGACCTGATCATCTCAAAGCGCAACATAAACAAACTGGCCGCCGACGAAGAGGAACGTGCCAATATTGCCAACAGCATCATCCATAAAAGGCTGCGCGATGTAAGAAAACAGGGCAGCGATGTGCATTTTGGCCGCATTATACAGGATGTACTAAGGGAATACGGGCTTTCGGAAGCGGTAAGCAAGCGTCCGGCTTTGCTGTTTAAACTCATGTCTATTGCCCGGAGCGCTATACTTGCCGGCAAGGATTTCCTGTCTTTTGAGCCTTACATTATAAAGCAGTACCACGAAACGGAGCAGCAGTACGGTTTCTCGAAAGCCAACCAATACTATAAACTGAGCCTGATGTACATGATCGCGCACGTGCTGTACCGCAACAAGAAATTCACGGAATCGGTGCAGTACCTGGAGCAGCTAAAGGCAGGGCTGGAGGGCGATGGCAAAGGGCATTACGCACATTTTTACCCGCGTTATACTTTCCTGCTGGTAGCAAACCTGATCTTCCTGCGCCGCAACGACGAGGCTATAAAACTGATGGAGCACCTGCTGCACAAAGCAAAACTTACCCTTAGCACCAAAGACCAGCTGACCGCCCAGCTTGGCCTCAGTTTCAGTTATTTTACACAAGGCGCGTTCGGGAAGGCGAACCGGGTGTTGATGAGTATAAAGCGCTCGGATAAGTGGTGCGAGAGCAAAATGGGCCGCGAATGGATACTTAAAAAGAACCTGGGCGAGATGATCATACAACTAGAGCTGGGCAACATCGACCTGACTCTGAACAAGATCAGAAGTATAGAACGAGTGTTTAAAGACCTGCTGCAACAACCTGTTTATAGTAACGTGAGCCGTTTCCTACAGCTGATTAAGTTCCTGATTGATAACCCGCAGGCAGTAACTACCCCGGCTTTTATGCAGCATGTGGAGGAAACGCTGGCCTATACTACGTTTGAGCGAACTGACATACAGGAAATCAGTTTCTATGCCTGGTTAAAAGCTAAAATGTTTTCAAGGTCTTATTACGACATGCTGCTGGAACTTGGGAGTGGCACAGAAACTATAGCCAAAGAACAAAAAGTATAAGTTCAGGAAGAAATGTTTATATTGGGTGAATTCTATATTATGCGATGAGTGTTGGAAGTATAGAAATTAGACAGCAGCAATTAAATACTAGTGCATATAAGCGTATGTAGTCGTTTATCTAATAGTAAGCCAAAATTAGTAACAATGAAAAAAGCCCTTCTTCTGCCCTTAACATTATTCATACTTAGTTGCACCAGTCAAACCGAAGAACAGGCTGCTGCAAATGAAGCTATTCCAGTTAAAGCTATTATCCAAGGCAAAGAAGAGAAAAAATTACCTTCTTCGAAGTATACTATTGAGCAAGCAACAGAAGAAGATTTCATAAAAGCGGCAGCAAAACCTACTATTGGCTTTAACATGGGCAAAGAGGAAGCTCGCAAGGTAAAGGGTGTAATAAATTTAAAAATAAATGGGGAGTGGAGGTCAATAGAAGCATTCACGGATACGCTTCTGAATACTGATGATCCTGACATTAGAGAGTATAGGTATTTGGGTCAGAACATAGACCTGAACAAATACCTTGTTTCTGGTACCTTTTACGAAGATTATCAGACTTACCTTGTCGACATGACTACTGGTGAAGTAGCAGCGACAACATGGACAGAGCCAGTTGTATCACCAGACAAAAAGCACTTAGCAAATATTTCTATTCCAACTGTGATGGAACCTTCACCTAATGGAATACAAGTATTGAAAATAGTAGAACAAGGAGCAAGAAAAGATATTGTGAAGTATGTTGAAATAGAGCAACAGGAATGGGAGCCTTTTGAATTGCGCTGGGAATCTACACAAGCAATCATCATAAAAATGATACCAATAGAACAGTATGAACAGCTTCAAGGAGAACCAAAGCAGAAGGACTTTTCTTATCTTAGACTTACAATAAAATAAAATTGGCTAACAAGGCATATAAGCCATACTTCGGCTTCGCCTCCCCATACTATGCACTAGCAAGTTACCCCAGAAAACAATCAAAAGCCAGATAAAAATGATGATTAATCAGGAAGCCCTTCCAAGGCAAAACATGACAAAGATGAAAATCCTTATTACGGGAGTTGTAACGGTTTTTATATTTGGCTTCCTTTTCTGGGAGCATTTTCATGGTGGTGTTGCCAGTCATCATATTTTGCAACAACAAAACCTGCCTGCAATCTCTAACTGGTGGAACGGACTATTTCTTCCAGTTCTTACCTGGTTTCTGTTAAGCAGGACCGAAAAGAGACTTGGCAAACAATCTTCTGAGGTGCACCAACCGAACAATCTCCATGGTAAGGTTATAAAGCTTTTTGTAACAGGCTTAGTACTTGGAGTTTTAATAGCTACCTCATTCACGAATGGGTACAGCCTCTTTTTAGACAATGTTCCTTACATCATATTAGTGCTTAGCCTGATCATTCCCATATATTACTCAGAATTTATATTAGGATTTATTCTTGGCATGACCTATACTTTTGGAGCAATCCTGCCAACTGTTTTTATACTTGTATTGGCAGCTATAGGTATTATCACTTATAGATTTATCAGACCATTAATTCTGAAGCTGATAATGAAATTTACAGCTAAACCGGATAAAAGCCCGAACCACTGATAGCATATTTGTGGCAATAGAGGCGAAGTGGTGAATCGAAAGTCTGTGCATCTAAAGTTTGTGCTACACCGAAAGAAAAGCGCTCCTACACCTACATGTGCACTGTTAATCCACTCATAAACACATTACAGCGCAATTTTCTGTTTAACTTTTAAGCCCTTTATAAATGTATAAATTCTTACTTATTGCATTTCTTGCCCTGGTTTCGGGTAGTTTAGCAGCTCAACCAAAGGCCATAAACGAGGCTGGTTTTATTCCGATAGGCGGTATAGAGCAATGGGTAACTATAAGCGGAGAAGACAGATCTAAACCTGTGGTTCTGTTTCTGCATGGCGGGCCGGGCAGCACCATGAGCCAGTACGATGACGCAGCCTATGGCCATTGGGAAAAAGATTTTGTGTTGGTGTATTGGGACCAGCGGGGAGCAGGAAGAACCTTTGGCCGGAATGCCCCCGAAGTAGTAACTGAAGATTACTGGATAGAAAACCCACTGACAGTGGAGCAAATGACTGCTGACGGTATCGAACTGTCAGAGTACCTGATCAAACACCTCGGGAAGAAGAAAATAATTCTTGTAGGAACTTCATGGGGATCTATACTTGGTGCGAACATGGCGCTTTCCCGCCCCGATCTTTTTTCAGCCTACGTTGGTCACTCCCAGGTAGTAAATTATTCAGCGGGGTTTGCCACTGCCTATAAAAAAGTATCTGAAATGGCCCAACAAACTAACGACCAGGAGTCGATAGAAAAGCTGAAGTTACTTGGCCCGCCGCCTTACGAAGATGCTAAAAAAGAAGGCCAGCTGATGCGCATCATCAAAAAATATGAAAAGCAGAACTCAAAACCGGCACCTGCCACCTGGTGGAAACTGGCTAGCGAATACGACAACGAGAAAGATGCCCAACACAGGTATGACGGCGACGATTATTCTTTCATTCACTTTGCGGGATTTAAAAAGATGGGTATAAAATCGATGGCCGCTGGGGTTAATTTTATGGAAAATGGTTTGAACTATAAAATACCGGTGATCTTCATTCAGGGTGAGGAGGATATCTTAACCGCTAAGGAAACTACAAAAGCTTATTTCGACAAAGTGAAAGCTCCGAAGAAAGAGTTTATACTTGTACCAGGTGCTGCACACGGGCATAACCAGGCTGTGATAGATGCACAATACAAAGCGGTAAAAAGTCTCAAATAAACCATAGTTGTAAACTTCGCAACTATACCTTAAAAGATAAATTGAATAGCTATACTTTATCAAACAACTATACATAACTACACCCAACCTAACCCATGCAAGACATTCAGTTTCCGCTTACCCTTACTTTCAAGATCTCTACTTTCTCGAACGACTTTACCGTGCAAGACGCAAACGGTCAAACTATTAACTACGTGAAGCAGAAGCTGTTAAAGTTTATAGAAGAAGTAAACGTATTCAGCGACGAATCGCAAACGGAGCATTTATATACCATTAACGCTAACAAATGGATCGATTTTTCAGCGGCTTATAATTTTACAAACCAGCAGGGTAATAAGGTAGGTAGCGTAGCCCGCAAAGGCTGGACCTCGTTGTGGAAAGCCCGCTACGAAATTTATGATGCTCAACAGTCTCAAGACCTTGTCATACAGGAAGAAAACGGTTGGATAAAAGTTGCTGACGGCCTGTTGGGTGAAATTCCGATACTTGGTATGTTTACCGGCTATGTATTTAACCCGACATACCTGGTTTTACGGCCAGACGGCGAAGAAGTAGCCAGGCTTAAAAAGCAGCCATCGTTTTTCGGGCGCCGCTTTACAGTTTCTAAAACTGGCGAGTTTCAGGATGGGGAAGAGGAGCGCACAATCCTTAGCCTTATGATGATGATCCTGCTTGAAAGACGCAGAGGGTAACTGTTTAAAGGAATATACTCACAGCAATTCTTAATCCGGGTAAGTCCTTAAAACTGATTTCTCCGGATTTTTTTATGCAGTTCTTTACAGGTGAAATTATAGGTATAAACTACCTAGCAGCACTACTTTTTTAACTATACTTGTTCTTGTCTACTGAAAAAGCCCTGCCCGCATTTGGTAATATAGCTTATGTTATATATATTTAGAAAAGGATAATCTGTAGGATTTAATCAAGCAGGCTATACTTCGCTAATCTACCAAACAACCTAAAACAAACCTTATGCAAGACACTTCTACTGAACCGGTACAGGGAACAACTCTTACAAAACCAACGCTGGCCTTTAAAGGACAGGGCTCCGAATTATTCAGCATCCAGATTGTGAACATAGCGCTGATGCTGGTGACGCTGGGCTTATACTACCCGTGGGCGAAAGCTAAAAACCTGCAATACATTTACCGCAAAACCGAACTGGCCGACAGTCCTTTCACGTTCCATGGCACCGGTAAAGAGATGTTTATTGGCTTTATAAAAGGCCTAGGCATTATGGCTGTATTGGTAAGTATATTTATGTATGGCTTTATGCATGGCGATAACAGTGTTAAATTTTTATGCTTTGCCGCTTATTTTCTTGGCTTACTCGCCCTGATTCCGCTGGCTATTCATGGCATGTTGCGCTACCGCACCTCGCGCACAAGCTGGCGCGGCATACACATGGGCTACCGTGGCACACTGGGTAGTATGTATAAAGTATACCTTACAGGCTTTTTCCTGAGCGTCATAACACTGGGTTTCTATGGTTTCTGGTTCACTACAAACCTGCGCAAAGAGATACTGAGTAATACCCGTTTCGGAAATGCAAAATTCCGTTTTATCGCTGATGGCAGCGACCTGCTGCTGGTGCACATTAAAGGTTATTTCCTGACACTTCTTACGCTGGGTATCTATAGTTTCTGGTACATGAAAGACCTTATCAATTTCAACATCAACAACACATTAATTGAGCAGGATGGCAAGTATAGCCGCCTCGATTCTTCTTTAACAGGAGGTAAATATTTTAAGCTGGCTGTAGGTAACCTCCTGATCATGGTATTTACACTTGGCCTTGGTTATGCCTGGGTGGTTACCCGTACCATGGCAGCCATCGTTAACAATTGCGAAATAATAGGAGATTTTAACCCGGATGCACTAGCCCAGACCGAGGCAGAGTATAAAAACGCTACCTTTGAAGACATGGCCGACATGCTGGACATTGGCATTATATAGATTATGTTTAAAGGCAAATATTATAACGGGCGTACCTCCAAAGGTATGCCCGCTTTTATTACACTGGAGCACACGTACATCAGCATTGCCTGGCAAACCGGCGAAGAAAGCGGTACCGAGCTATGGTATTTACCTGATATCCATACTTCCGAGTTTAATGATGATACCACGGTGCTGGAGTATGGAAGCTTTCCGAGGCAAAGTATAGCTGTGTTTGAACAGGGTTTCAGGGAGGCGCTGGATCAGAAGTATAATGGGGCAAAATTCCTGAAGTCGAAGTATAATTCCTTCCAGAAAACCGGTGTAAAGGGCTTACTGGTTGGCGGGCTGACCTTGCTGGCATTGGCTATAGTTCTGTTCGTATGGGGCATTCCGGCCTTGGCTGAAAAAGCCGCAGCGCATTTTCCGTTAGCGTATGAGCGGGCAATGGGAGAGCAGTTACACGAGCAGATGATGCTGGGCAAAAGTATAGATTCTGCCAAAACAAAGGCTTTACAAGATTACCTGGCTGCTCTGGATGTAAAATCTGATTTCCCGATAACCGTGACGGTGGTAAAGAACGACATGGTAAATGCTTTTGCCGTGCCGGGTGGTTTTATTGTGGTGCACGATGCCATACTGGATAAAATGGAGCATCATGAAGAACTGGCCGGTTTGCTGGGCCACGAGATAGGACACGTACAGATGCGCCACTCCACCAAAGCCCTTACCCGCAGTTTGTCTTACTATATGTTGCTATCTATACTTTTCGGCGATGTGAGCGGCATTGCAGCCATTATAGTGGATAACGCTTCTACGTTGAACAAGCTGGAGTATAGTCGCAGTGCCGAATCAGATTCTGACAAAGCTGGCCTGGAATTGCTGAAACAAAACAATCTGAACCCGAAAGGTATGGTCTGGCTCATGGAACGGCTTAATTCAAGTGCACCTGAGTTTATGAAGTTTATCAGCACCCATCCAAATACTAATGACCGCATCAAAGAAATTGAAAGCCAGATAAAGCAAACAAAGTATAAAATGCAGCCTAACCCTGAACTGGAAGCCGCATGGGCAGCCCTTAAGTCGGTAAAGTAATTATGGCTATAAAGTATGAACCACCAAAGTATAAACTCCATTAACCTGGGTTTTGAATAAATGCCTGCTTATACTTTATAACTCGCTAAACTTTCTTAATATTAAGATTCCGAAATCCGGGCATAATTAAGGTCACCGCAAATCGCTTATGGGCACACCATCCAAACTCAACAGGTCGTTAGGGCTTAGCTTTGTAATTGCAGTTGTTATAGGCAATATAATCGGCTCCGGGGTTTACAAAAAAGTGGCTCCAATGGCTTCAGAGCTACACTCGGCAGGTTGGGTACTGATAGCATGGGCCTTAGGTGGACTTATTACTTTACTGGGTGCGCTCAGCAATGCCGAGGTGGCTGGCTTGCTGGCAAGTACCGGCGGAGAGTATGCTTACTATAAAAAGATATATAACCGGTTCTTTGCTTTTATTTATGGCTGGTCGCTGTTTACGGTAATTCAGACGGCGGGCATTTCTTCTCTGGCCTATGTTTTTGCGCAGTCGCTTAACAGCATTGTGCCCTTGCCTGAGCTATTTCCTTCTTTAAGCACTTTTACCATAGGGGGCGTATTCTATCCCTTTGCCGATTTTTCGGTAAAATTGACTGCCATCATACTTATACTTTTGCTTACCTGGGTAAATACCAAAGGTGTTAAAACCGGGGCAGGTATGAGCAGTATTATCCTATTGCTGGTGTTTATCGGTATTTTTACGATTGTAGCATTTGGCTTAGGTAGCAAAGGTGCGGCAGTAAGTAATACCGTTAACCTGAGCACTGTCAACAATACCCCTGTAACTATAAGTGCACTTTTTACGGCCATGCTATCGGCATTTTGGGCATACCAGGGTTGGGCGGCTATCGGGTTTATTGGCGGCGAAATTAAAGATGCCCGTCGCAACATACCCAAGGGTATTGCCATAGGTGTTTTTGTAGTGATAGCCATTTACCTGCTGGTAAATGTTACTTACCTTTCTGTGTTATCAATTCCGGCGCTGGAGCAGGTGCACCAGGCCGGTAACAAAATAGCGGCTATAGAGGCTGTAAGAAGTTTCTGGGGCGGCAATGGCGCCTTGTTTATGTCGGTGCTTATACTTGTAACCACACTTGGCTGCACCCATGCCACCATACTTGCCAGTGCGCGCCCATACTTTGCCATGGCCCGCGAAGGGATGTTCTTTAAGAAAGCGGCCAAACTTAATAAGGCGCAAACTCCCGTAAACTCGCTTATCTTTCAGGGCATCTGGGCCTGCCTGTTGGTCCTTTCCGGCACCTTCGACCAGTTAACCGATATGGTGATTTTCGCCGTGTTCATTTACTATGGTGCTACCACTTTAGGGGTATTTATACTTCGTAGAAAAATGCCAGATGCACCGCGGCCTTATAAAGTATGGGGATACCCGGTTGTGCCAGCCTTTATGATCCTGTTCTGCGCCGGACTTTTCATTAACACCATCATGACGCGCCCACGCGAAGCGGGTATTGGCCTGGTGCTGATGTCGACGGGATTGCCTATGTATTGGTGGCTGACCAGGAAAAACAAACTGGAAGAGAAACAACCGGAAGATGAGCTTAAACAGAAAGTAGACGCTTAATTCCGGTGAGAATCATACTTCAGGCATAGTTCTGAGTTGCTGTAAGATAGAAGATATGATTTCGGTGAAACAATTGTGCCGGCAACTCATCTATCTTGAAAAGTATGTCAGAAATCTATGCCTTCTATCAGCTTAAAAAATGCCGTTAATCCTGTAATCCTAAGTTTCAGATAGTATCTTTGCCAGCAGCAAGTATAACCTAAATCTGCTGCCGTGTATAAAAGCCTGCTTCGCCCCCTGCTCTTCAAGCTCGATCCCGAGAAAGTACATTATCTGACCACCGATGCGCTGCGCACTGTTTACAAGCTGCCCTTTGCGAAAGGTATAAGCAATAGTATGTTCCAGGTGCAGGACCCCAGGCTGGAACGCGAACTGTTCGGGCTTAAATTTCCGAACCCGGTTGGCCTGGCTGCAGGTTTTGATAAGGATGCGAAACTGATTGACGAGCTGGCAAACCTTGGTTTTGGCTTTATCGAAATCGGGACACTAACACCGAAAGCACAGGAAGGCAACCCAAAACCGCGTTTGTTTCGCTTGCCCGAGGACCAGGCCATTATTAACCGTATGGGCTTTAACAACGAAGGCGTAGATGCTGCTGTTGCCCGCCTTAAAAGCCGGAACAGCAAAGTTATCGTTGGTGGCAACATCGGTAAAAATAAAGTAACACCAAACGAAGAAGCCCTAAACGATTACCTGTATTGCTTTAAGGCGCTGTTTGATGTGGTAGATTATTTTGTGGTGAATGTTAGCTCGCCTAATACCCCGGATCTGCGCGCCTTGCAGGAAAAAGAACCGCTGCAGCAACTGTTGCTGGCTTTGCAGGAGCAGAACAATAAAATGCCGAAACCAAAACCGTTGCTGCTGAAAATTGCCCCCGACCTGAACGAAGATCAGTTAAACGATATCATCGAAATTGCCAAAGAAGCAAAGCTTAGCGGCATTATTGCTACCAACACTACCATCAGCCGCGAGGGGCTTCATACTTCTAACCAAAAAGTACAGGATATTGGTGCCGGCGGACTTAGCGGAAAACCGCTGACAGAACGATCAACGGAAATCATCAGGTATCTTCGCCAGCACCTGCCGCAGGAGGTCCGGATTATTGGCGTAGGCGGCATTATGACGGCCGAAGATGCCCTGGAAAAACTGAATGCAGGCGCAGATCTGGTGCAATTATATACTGGTTTTATTTATGAAGGCCCTGCGCTTATCAGCCGGATCAATAGAAAGCTATTGGCTGTTTAACTCAATACTCAGCTCACAAAATAATTTAATTGCATCCTGCCGTTTTTGCTGAACGCTTTCTTCTGAAAAATTGTAAATTTGAGATTCTAACTTAGTCGAGGGTATGGCAAAGAACACTTACAGAAACGAAGCGCTTAATGGGAGTAGGGCAAAGAATGAGATGCGGGGCGCACGAAACGAACCTCGCAGGGCTAACACACCTATTGGCGAAAAGCCAAGGCAGCCCGAAAAGCCAAAGCGCTCTTTTAAATTTTCTTTTCCAAGTATAAATCTGCAGTTCGGTTTCCTGAAAGACAGGCGATTTAAGCTTTCTGTAGGCTTTACGTTTCTGTTAATTTCTTTCTGCCTTACCATAGCATTTGTTTCTTACCTCTTTACCGGCCACGCCGACCAAAGTGTGGTGGAGTCTATTGCTGGTACAGGCGTGAAAGAATCGGGGCAGGAGGCTGAGAACTGGCTGGGCCTTTTTGGCGCTTACATTTCGCACCTTTTTATTTTTAAATGGTTGGGTATAGGTGCTTTCTTCCTTATCCCGATTATGTTTTTTGCCGGCAGTAAAATTGTGTTCCGTCGTGTGGCAGTTTCCCTGTCCTATGTGCTGGGGCTTTGCAGCTTTTCTATGTTGTGGCTTAGCTTAACCATGGGCTATATGGTGTTCTCGCTGGATAACATCGAAGAATTTGGCTTCTTGGGCGGCGGCATTGGCATTGAAACAGCGCTTTGGCTTAACAGCCTGATTGGCGGCGGCTCGTGGCTGGTGCTGGGCTTTTTGCTGCTGGTATTTGTGGTGTTCTTCTTTAATGTCACAAGTATAAACTGGGGCAAATCTGAGGATGAATCCGAAGAAAATCCTGGTATAGACAACAGCCGTGCCTCTTCGCTTAGCGATGTTATTAATGCGCCGGCACGTGGTGGCATCAACCATTACGCAGACCCTACGGCATCTTTAGAACAGGAAGAAGACGAAGAGGATTTTGGGATTCCTTTTGATGAAGAAGACGAGGAAGCCATAGACCGCGCGCTTGAAATGGAACTGCGCTCAATTCCGCCGGTAGTTGTAAAGCCAGCTGCACCTGCGCTGGAACTGGATGTGGAATTGAATGATGAACTGGCTGAAGATGAATTTGATACGTCAGGCGATGAATTTGATACTATAGAGGATGAAGTGGAAGAGCCCCTGGACCTGGAAATAGAAGAAGCCCCGGAAGAAGAAACCGGCCTTGCCATCGAAAACTATGACCCAACTTTAGATCTTGCCCGCTACCAGTACCCAACAATAGAATTGCTTACTGACTATGGTGCCAGCAAAGTATCGGTATCCAAAGAAGAGCTGGAAGCCAATAAAGACAAGATCGTAGAAACGCTGGGTAACTATAACATCGGTATCGCCAGCATTAAAGCTACCATTGGCCCAACTGTAACGCTGTATGAGATTGTGCCGGATGCCGGTGTGCGTATCTCCAAGATCAAGAACCTGGAAGATGATATTGCCCTGAGCTTAGCGGCCCTGGGTATCCGTATTATTGCGCCAATTCCGGGTAAGGGAACCATAGGTATAGAAGTGCCGAACACCAAAAAGGAAATGGTGTCGATCAAATCTATCCTGAGTACAGAGAAGTTTCTGAAGAGCGATATGGACCTGCCAATTGCTTTCGGTAAAACCATCACCAACGAAGTTTTCATTACCGACCTGGCCAAAATGCCGCACTTACTAATGGCAGGTGCTACCGGCCAGGGTAAATCGGTTGGTCTGAACATCATACTTACCTCGTTACTTTACAAGCGACATCCTTCGCAGCTTAAGTTTGTATTGGTCGATCCAAAGAAAGTGGAATTATCGCTTTTTAATAAAATTGAGCGCCACTTTTTAGCCAAACTGCCTGACTCCGACGAAGCCATCATTACCGATACTAAAAAGGTAGTGAACACGCTGAACTCGCTGTGTATGGAGATGGATATGCGCTACGACCTGCTGAAAGATGCCGGCTGCCGTAACCTGAAAGAGTATAACCGCAAGTTTGTGGAGCGCCGCCTGAACCCGAAAAAAGGCCACCGCTTTATGCCATACATTGTATTGGTAATAGATGAGTTGGCGGATTTGATGATGACTGCCGGTAAGGAAGTGGAAACGCCGATTGCGCGCCTGGCACAGCTTGCCCGAGCAATTGGTATACACCTGGTTGTTGCTACACAGCGCCCTTCGGTAAACGTAATTACGGGTATCATTAAAGCGAACTTCCCGGCGCGGATCTCCTTTAAAGTAACTTCTAAAATAGATTCACGCACAATTCTGGATGCCGGTGGTGCTGACCAGCTGATCGGGCAGGGTGACATGCTGTTCTCTATCGGGTCGGATATTATTCGTATTCAGTGTGCTTTTGTGGATACGCCTGAGGTGGATCGTATCTGCGATTATATTGGCGAACAGCAAGGTTACGACGATGCTTACCTGCTTCCGGAATTTGTTGGCGATGAAAGTGGTTCTGAGAAGACAGACTTCGATCCGAGCTCTAAAGATCCTTTGTTTGAAGAAGCTGCCCGCATTATAGTGCAGCACCAGCAGGGAAGTACCTCGTTGTTGCAGCGCCGCCTGAAGCTGGGCTATAACCGTGCAGGCCGATTAATAGACCAATTAGAGTCGGCGGGTATAGTGGGGCCATTTGAAGGAAGCAAGGCCCGCGAAGTAAAAATTCCGGACGAATACAGTTTGGAACAGTTATTGAATACGTTGTAGTAAGACAACACAACTTAGATTACCAACATGAAAAAAATATTCTCGCTCTTACTGATCCTTTTCACGGTTGTGAACCTGGCAAGTGCTCAGAAAGACCCGCAGGCCACTAAAATACTGAACGCCATGAGCGCCAAGTATAAAGCCATGAAAGGATTTAAAGCCACTTTTGCCCAGACTATGGAAAACTCATCTTCCAAGATGAAAGAAACCATGGAAGGCGATATCCTGGTTGCAGGCCCGAAGTATAGACTAAAAGTAAGCGGCCAGGAAATCATCAGCGATGGAAAACTAATGTGGACCTACCTGAAAGATGTAAACGAGGTTACTATTACAGAAACCGATGCCGAAGCAGAGGCAATGGCGCCGAGCAAGATTTTCGAGATGTATAAAAAAGGCTACAAGTATGCGTATGCCGGCACCGAAACCCGCGCTGGCGAGAAAGTAGATGTAATTGAAATGGCTCCGGAAGATCGTAACAACCCGATTTTCAAGGTTCGCCTCTATGTAAGCCAGAAAGATAAATCGCTGAAAAGCTGGCAGATGTTCCGTAACAACGGCAACCGCTATACTTATGCTATCAAGAATTTTCAGGCAAACCCTCCGCTAGCCGCCGATGCTTTCTCTTTTAACAAGGCAAAGTATAAAGGCGTGAGTGTAGTGGATTTAAGATAACACCTAACCTTTTATGATAGGAAAAGGCTGCTCTGTTAGGGCAGCCTTTTTTATTTTTATACTTTGGGGCGGTTAATAAACTGAGTAATTGAGCTGCAGGTTAAAATTTGTCACCTTATCTTCATCAACACGTACCGGGTTTATGCCGCCCTGTCCGTCAAAACCCTTGGCATAAAGCTTTCCGTTTTCCTGGATAAATACCGAGTAGGAGCCGGGCGCAAGTATGGCTTGGTAAAACCCTTCTGCATCGCTTTCCACAGTTAAAACTGGGTTGGCATCAAGCGTGTAGTATACAAAATCATGCTCTGTAGCCTGATGCAAGGTGGTGTAAGAGTAGATAATTATTTTCCGTTTTACCGTGTACTCTTTGCAGGAGCTGTACCCTTCGCAGGGGCCGTTTGGCCCGATGGTAGGTATACAGTTGCCTTCTTTGTATGTGAGCGTGCCGGTTATACCTTGTTGTATTGTTACCTTCTTTTTGTTCTGCTGCGTTATTTCTTCTAAGTTATTTTCCCGGCAGTTAGGGGTAGCTTCATCGTCGTTATTGCTGCATCCTGTTAAAAGGAGCATAGAAAATGCAAAGGCAAATATGGTATATGCTATTTTCATGTGTTCACTTTAATTTAAAGACCCTTTTATAAGATGATAGGTTGCTACCACAGGAAAGATACCGGAAAGTTTCCCGGGCTGATGCAAATTTATACTTTTGTAAAACCACACGCTAACCCATCCTACCCATGACAAGAGAAAAACTATTTGAGCAGATACTGCAAAAGAAATCATACCTATGCATCGGCCTCGATACCGACCCGAAAAAGCTCCCGCAGCACCTGCTGGACTATGAAGATCCGGTATTCGAATTCAACCGCCAGATCATAGAAGCAACCGCCGACCTTTGCGTGGCTTACAAACCTAATATCGCTTTTTATGAAGCGCAGGGGCCAAGAGGCTGGGTTAGCCTGGAGAAAACGTTGCAGCACATACCGGAGGAGATCTTTACCATTGCCGATGCCAAACGTGGCGATATTGGTAATACTTCTGAGCTATACGCCCGCGCCTTTTTCGAGACCATGAACTTCGATTCGTTAACCGTGGCGCCGTACATGGGTTCGGATTCTGTAAAGCCGTTCCTGGTTCAGGGTGGCAAGTGGGTTATACTGCTGGCGCTTACATCTAACCCGGGCAGCCAGGATTTCCAGATGCTGAAGCTGGCAGATGGAAGCGAAGAGTACCTGTTTGAGCAGGTGTTGCGTGAAAGTTCCACGTGGGCCACGCCGGGCCAAATGATGTATGTGGTGGGTGCTACCAAAGCCGAGTATGTGCAGCGTGTGCGCGCCATTGTGCCAGACCACTTTCTGTTGGTGCCGGGTGTTGGTGCGCAGGGCGGCAGTTTAGAAGAGATTTCCCGTTTAGGTATGAACCAGCAATGCGGCCTGCTCGTGAATTCTTCCCGCGCCATTATCTATGCCTCTTCCGGCACCGACTTTGCCGAAAAAGCCCGTGAAGCAGCCCTTGAAGTGCAGCGCGAAATGGAGCAGTACCTGGAGCAGTATGTGCTGCATTTGTAGAGGAAGCATATTTGTGTAGCCAGTTACGTTTATCTGTTGAAAATGACAATAAACCGTATGTTTATGTGTGCTATCCAGTAGTTGATGATGATAGAAATTATAGATAAAAAATGGAAAACTTTAGAATTGGCATTTACCTAATAGTTGTAGCAGTTCTACAGTTCATTACTATTCTACTCTATGGTTATATAAAAGAAGGTGGAGATATAAATACTGCATCTATGTATCCAGTAGTTTACCTGTTCCCTGCTGTAGTTTACAATTTCTTTAGCGGCTTGCTTTTCAATATAAGTGAGCAAACTAAGTTTAGTGGACGTCTCCTCCTATTGCTTGTGCCAGCTCTACTTGCAGTTGTTCTAAATGAAGCGGTGAATACCCTAGGAAAAGAACTGTACTATGTGATTATTGCAGCTTCTTTGATTATCAATGCAGGATACTACTATATTGTAGAGAAGAACAAAAGAACCACCTCCACCAACAAAACCTAAACCACACCAAGGCGTGCTTTAGCAAAGACGTTGTGTACAATCAAAACGAGATAAAACGAATATAATACCCTATGTCAGAAGAAATGAAACAATGCCCGGAATGTAAGTCGCCTTATGGTTACGCAATGGGTGAAGGACTATATGCTTGCCCTGAGTGCGGACATGAGTGGAATCCGGATGAGGTAAAAGAAGAGGCAGCATTGAAAGTGCTGGATGCAAACGGAAACGAGCTTCAGAATGGAGATTCTGTTATTGTAATTAAGGATTTACCTGTAAAAGGTGCTCCAAAGCCTGTTAAGGCTGGTACAAAAGTTAAAAATATACGACTCACAGACGGAGACCATAACATCGACTGTAAAATTGAAGGTTTTGGCTCGATGGGTCTTAAATCGGAGTTCGTGCGAAAGGCATAGTTAACCGCTGCTGCGCAAGTACATAAAACGTTGGTGGTCATACTTAAAAGTTAAAAGGTCTTTATAATTTCAATCAAATGGATATTCAAAGATCAGAAATCGAGAAAATGGAAATGCTCTTGATTGAAGGCATCAAAAAGAGCGACATCAACTTTTTAGATAAAACCATCCACGATGACCTGTTATGTATGGGCCCGGATGGTCGGACCATTACAAAGGCAATGGATCTGGCGTCCCATAAAGCAGGGGAAATGATAGTGGAAGAATTAACCCCAACCATTGAAGACATTCGCATCATAGGCGATACTGCTGTGTCTACTATCGTGTATGACACCAAAGGCAGCATGTTAGGAAACCCTATCGAAGGAAAATTCAAATACATCCGGGTGTGGAAGATGTTTGACGACGGGCTGAAGGTGATTGCGGCAAGCTGCTTCAAATTAAGTTGAGTGCTTAAAAATATAATCTTCCGACTCATACCCGTATTGTTATCCCATGAAAGAAGAATTCCTGCACTACATTTGGCAGCACCAGTACTTCGACAAGGCCGATCTGGCTACAGTGGAAGGCGAGCCGGTGCAGGTAGTGCGGGTAGGCTTTTATAACACAGATTCGGGCCCCGATTTTAAAGAGGCCAAGCTTAGAATAGGCGAAGTGGAGTGGGCCGGAAGTATAGAAATACACCTGCGGGCATCAGACTGGCAACGCCACGGCCACGAAGCCGACCAGAAGTATGACCAGATAATACTGCATGTCGTTTGGGAAGACGATGCTCCAATAACCAGAACTGACGGCAGCCTGATACCAACGATAGCGCTCAAAGGAAAAATAGACCTGCAACTGCTTAATAAATACAAGCAACTGCAACTGTCGCAACATACTATCCCCTGCGAAAATTACTGGCCGCTTATACCTGAGATTACTAAAACCATGATGCTGGAGCGTGCTCTTGTAGAACGCCTGGAGCAGAAAGGAGAGGAGGTATTGCAGGTATACCAAAGCTACGGCAACGATTGGGAGCAAACTGCTTACCATATACTTTGTAAAGGTTTTGGATTTAAAATTAATCAGGAGGCATTTGAGAGGCTGGCCAAAGCATTGCCTTTATCGGTGGTGCGGAGGCAGCAATCGATGTTTCAGGTGGAGGCGCTTTTGTATGGTATGGCAGGCTTTTTAGAAATACCTGAAGCCAAAGTGTATGTACAACAGCTTGCCAAAGAGTTTTCGTTTCTGCAGCACAAGTATAAATTGGGAGAAAAAGGCTTGCAGCGCCACCACTGGAATTTCCTACGCATGCGGCCGGCTAATTTCCCCACCGTAAGGCTGGCACAGTTAGCAGCCATACTTTTTCAGCCACAGGCTTTTTTCTCAAAGGTGCTAACGGCACAAACTATAAAAGAATATGAAGTGCTGTTTATGGTTCCTGTTTCCGCCTACTGGCAACAGCACTATGATATAGGCAAACCTACCAAAGCTTTGCAGGCAGGTATGGGTAAAAGCAGCGCGCATAACCTTATCATTAATGTGGCGGTTCCGTTACTGGCAGCTTATGCAAACTATACCGGCGAACGGTCTTACCTGGAAAAGGCTATAGAACTATTGGAGAAAGTAAAAGAAGCCAGCAACAAGTATACAAGGCTGTACGAGGAGCTTGGCTGGAGCGCTAAATCTGCTGCCGACAACCAGGCAGCACTTGGGCTTTTCAGGAATTATTGCCAGCCCGTAAATTGCCTGTACTGCAGCATCGGCAACAAGATACTTAAACAAACCCCTACCGCGTGAGTGTGCTTTTATACTTGCTAAATGCGCTGCTGCTGGCAGTACTGGTATGGTGGCTGCAAAGCCAATACCGGTTTACGGAAATAAAACCATACTTCTTCCCGGCGCTGTTGCTGAAGCTAATCTGTGGCTTGCTGCTGGGCTTGCTCTATCACTATTATTACACTGCCGGCGATACCATCACATACTACAAGGCTTCCCTGAAACTTTCAGCTTATGCCGAACATAACTTCGCGGCTTACCTGAGGTTGTTATTTTTTAATGAGTTCGAAAGCGATGCTTTTCGTGCTACCCTTCCGTTTACAAGACACCCCGGTTTTTCAAATTCCTTTTTTATTATAAAATGGCTGAGTGCCCTGAATTTTTTTACCAATAGCTCTTACTGGCTAAATAGCTTATACTTCTCCTTATTCAGTTTCTGGGGCACGGCGAAATTAACAGCGGTTTTAAGTGTACTTTTCCCTGGCACAAAACGAGCAGCTGTGGTGGCCTTTTTGTTTTTTCCTTCGGTCGTGTTCTGGAGTTCGGGTTTATTGAAGGACGCTGTAATGATTGGAAGTATGTGCTGGATAGTTGCTTTTATACTTGAGTTGGCTCAGAATAAGCCGCAAAGTATAGGCAGGTGGCTTCTGGCTTTTTTTATGCTTTATTTATTTGTCCGGATAAAGGTGTTTTTCTCGCTGGCGTTGTTGCTGTTACTTATCGGGTATCTGGTGGTCATGGTTTTGGCAAAGTATAAACCAGCCTTCCTGAAATTGCCTGTGCAGCTACTGGTTATACTTGGTTTTGTAACCGTGCCTGGCTTACTGGCCATGCAGACCATTGGTTTTTATAAGTTTGATTTTGTGGCAAACCAGCTTGTCAGAACCTATACAGGGTTGTTGGCTATATCTAAACATGGCCCTCATCTTACTTATCCTTCCTTAGCTCCAAACCTGCAAAGTATAGTTTTTTATGCTCCGGAGGCATTCTTTAGCAGCATTTTCAGGCCATACTTAGGCGAGTCGTGGCAAGGGTTGTATATTCTGATGGGGCTTGAAAACGTACTGCTGGCAGTGCTGGTAGTAATAGCGGTAATTTCATTGATCAGAAATGGTTTGCAAAATATGAACCTGCTACACCTGGTGCTCTTACTTTTTATACTTGTAGCCGGCACTATGATCGGGCTGAGCACACCAAACTTCGGCACTCTCAGCCGCTACCGTATTATTTTCCTGCCTTTTCTGGTATACCTGTTGCTTCAAAACAGAATAGCGCAAAAACTACTGGCAAAGCTTTAAACAGCGCAACCACCTTTGCTTGTGAACTTTATTTGAGCCTCCTGCGCTCTTTCGGACTTCCATGGCTGAAAGCAATCTGCCGTGGATTTCCTAATCCCCTGTTATCTATGGACAGAGATGTCCGCCTCAGTGTATAGTTTCTGATCTAGGAAATCCGGAACAGCTTTAGATCAGGTTTCATCATCCCAAAACACTCTCATAACCATACTTTAAATCTCAATCACTTATTCGTACCTTTGCACCTTATTTGAAATAAGCTATGCAGAATCCTGTAATTATATTGGGTGCCCAGCAACTGGGTACAGCCGCTTTAGATATTTTCAACAGCAACAGTGTAGTAGTATACTGTTTCCTCGATGACAGCAAAAACCTGCAGCAGCAGGAAATTAACAATGTGTCGGTAATGAGCAGTACCGAAGATGGCGAGTTTCTGAAGCTGATAGGTAAAAAGTGCGATGTGTTTGTGGCTGTAGAAGATTCAGCTGCCCGCAAAGGCCTCATAAACATGCTAAAGGACGAGTATAAAGTGGTTCCGGTAAATGCTATTCATAAATTCAGCTCGGTATCAGAGTATGCATGGCTGGGTCATGGTAACATGGTGGCAGCTGGTGCTATCATCAATAACAATGCTAAGATCGGCGACAACTGCGTTATCCAGTCCAGAGCGTTGGTTGATACAAACGCTGAAATCGCTGATTTTGTACAGATCGGTGCAGGTGCTATCATCAACTCTGAAGTAAAGGTAGAAGAAGGCGCGTTTATAGGCTCGGGTGCGGTTATTGTGTCTGGCGTTAAGATCGGAAAGAATGCACGCGTGGGTGCCGGCTCGGTAGTAGTGGCCGATGTGCCAGCTAAAGCCACTGTCTTCGGAAACCCGGCCGCAGCCATTAAGTAAACTTTTATAGGTATAGTTGCTGTTATTCTGCCGAACTGATAAAAGTCATTTCAGGTCAAAAAAGTAAACTATAGCTTTGTAAACTGATTGTTAATTGATGATTGTCGATTTTTCTTTTCGGCATTACTTCAATTAACAATCAACAACTAATAATCAATTAAAACACTTAGCTGAAACTAAGCCGTTATGAACAAACCATACAGCATACTACTGTACTACTGCTACACCCCGATAGCAGATCCGGAAGTTTTCCGTGAGCAACACCACCTGATGTGCCTTGAGCTGAATCTGCTTGGCCGTATCATCGTTTCAAAAGAAGGTCTTAACGGTACCGTTTCCGGTCTGAAAGAAGACTGTGAAAAGTACATGGAGCTGATGCACGCTGATCCGCGATTCGCTAAGATCGACTTTAAAGTGGATGAGTCGGATGCACATGCCTTCACAAAAATGCACGTGCGTACCAAAGCCGAGATCGTACACTCCGGCCTGCTACACATAGACCCGAATGCCCGTACCGGCAAGCACCTGGAGCCAAAAGAATTCAGGGAAATGAAGGACCGCGACGATGTGGTAGTGCTGGACGTTCGCTCAGATTATGAGTATAATGTTGGTCGTTTCAAGAATGCTGTTACCCTGGATATCGAGAACTTTCGTGAGTTTCCGGAGAAGGTGGCAGAGCTGAAGGAGAAGTATAAAGACAAGAAGATACTAACCTACTGCACTGGCGGTATCAAGTGCGAGAAAGCGAGCGCCTTTTTGCTGGAGCAGGGTTTTGATGATGTATATCAGCTGCATGGCGGTATTATAAAATATGGCAAAGAAGCCGGCGGCGAAGACTTTGAAGGCAAATGCTATGTGTTCGATAACCGCGTGGCTGTGGATGTGAACAGTGTTAACCCGAAAGTGATCTCCACCTGCTATGTATGCGGTACTGAGGATGACCGCATGGTAAACTGTGCTAACCCGGTATGTAACCTGCATGTGGCTATCTGTAAGAAATGCGGCTGGGAACTGGAAGGAGCCTGCTCTACAGAATGCAAAAGCCACCCTGAAAAACGCCCATATGACGGCACCGGCTATTACCAGAAAGAAATGAACGGTTACAACCCATTAAAAGGATTTAACCGCCGCAAAAAATCAGACGTGCAAGTATAAAATATCCCATAAAACAAGAAAAGCGTGTGCCGGCTGGCCACGCTTTTTTTGTTTTATATCGGTTTTATCTCTGAACTATAGTTGCTTCTGCTCCAGCTCTATCAGATCCTGAAGTAGCCCGAGTGTAACTTCTCCCGGTTTTCCAGCGCCAATAACCACATCATCAACCTGAACGATAGGTAAAATGCGTTTGGTAGTACTGGTCAGGAAAGCCTCTTTCGCCTGGTGAACATCCTCCATAGTTACAGCTCTTTCCTCCGTTTTATACTTCTTACCTGCCACCGCAAGTACATTTTTGCGGGTAATGCCCAACAACACATCTTCGGCTGGGGTAACTATTGTGTTATCCTGGGTAACGATGAAAAAATTGCAGCGCGGAAACTCTGTTACTACACCATGCTGCTGGTACAACACATCGCTGGCACCAGAAGCATTTATCTGGTTTATGAGCCTGATGCCCATCGAGTAATTTATAGTTTTGGCCCTTGGTATTTCGCGCACATACTCATGGGTAATGATCTTAATACCATTTTCAATCATTTCCTGGGTTGGCAACAGGAGAGGCTGCTGTATAATAATGAGATTTGGCTCTCCGGGGTCGTAACCGTTTGCCGAATAGCCGCCAGTCAGGATCATTTTAATGCCGGATAGGGGCATCTTGTTTACCTCGATCAGTTGCAGGATAACATCCTGTAAAGCTTCCTTTGTCAGCGGAATTGTTAGCTGCATCAGCCGTGCCGACTCGTAAAAACGGCCCAGGTAATCATCCAGGAAAACAGGTTGGCTTTGCTGTACTTTAAAGTAATCAAAAATACCATAACCGCGCTGAATAGACAGATCGCTGACATGAAGAAAGGCGGTATCCAATGGCTGGATGTTGCCATGAATATAGGCGAAAAGCTTAGGGTTTGATTGCATGATGCTTTTTAAGGATCTTAACGACTTTATCTATCGGAAGGGCTTCCACTTTATGGTTGTCTGCGCCTTCCATGGTTTCTGCTTTAAAAAGAGAATTGATGATTGCTTCTTCTGTGGCCTCTATCGCAGCCATAAACAACGGTGATATTTCGTCGTTGCGGAGATAAGTGCCTGTCTGGGTTTTATCGGATGAAGTATGCGGAACGCGTATGGCAGGGTTAGCAGAAAAAGCAATAACATAATCTCCGCTGCCATTGGAGGCAATTCCGCCAGTTTTACCCAAACCAAGCATGGCGCGCTTAGCCAATCGCTCCAGGTTACGGGCATCCAGCGGAGCATCGGTGGCAACAACTATCATGCACGAACCATCGGCGCTGTCTTTAATTTGCTGGCTCAGGAAATACTGACCTAACTCTTCGCCAACCGGAACGCCATCTATCTGCAATACACCTCCAAAGTTAGTTTGTACCAGCACGCCAATAGTATAGCCTCCAAGTTTTTCTGGGAGGCGGCGCGATGAGGTGCCAATTCCGCCTTGAAAGCCAAAGCAAACCGTACCTGTTCCGGCACCAACATTGCCTTCGGCCACGGCGCCGGTTTTGGCTTGTTTTATACTTTGTGTTACATGCGTTTCGGATATATGCCTGCCTCGTATGTCGTTCAGGTAGCCGTCGTTTGTTTCTCCTATAAGGGCATTTACAGAACGCACTTCCTCGTTGCCGGGCTGTTTTAAAGTATGATCTACAACAGCATTAAGGGCTGTGCCTACACTTAGTGTGTTTGTAAGTATAATGGGAGTTTCGAGGTTGCCCAGTTCCTGTACCTGTGTGCTGCCGGCCAGTTTACCGAAGCCATTACCCACATACACGGCAGCTGGTACTTTATGCTGAAAAAGATTGCCTTCGTGCGGAAGTATGGCTGTAACACCTGTGCGAATATTGTTGCCCTGGATAAGCGTAGTATGGCCCACTTTCACGCCTGGCACATCGGTAATCGCATTATACTTGCCTGTGGGCAGTACACCTATCTTCAGGCCATATTCCCTGGCCCGCCTGCGCTCCTGGCCCCGTACCTGAGAAATCATACTTACCATCAGCAACAATATTAAAAATGACCTCATGTGAATATAGATTACTTATAAAGTAAATGTAACAGAAATTTTAAAGCAAACAAGCAGAGTAAGTTACTTAGCCAAAACGGGATAGAGCAGCCATTTATATTGCTGTTTAACTTAATCACAATAACAGAAGAAAATCAGGCTAACCGTGTATTTGTACCGGAAGCTTCCTACTTTTGCCTCTGTTGCCGTTATGTTTATTTTGAACCCTGCGGCACCTGCAAAGTATAAATCAGGATAGCGTCATACCTGTTTCAAAATTTAACTATAACCATGGCTGCAATACCAGAATCAGAACTGATCATCAATAAAAACGGAACTGTTTATCACCTAAACCTTTTACCAGAGCACATCTCCGACACCATTATTACAGTAGGCGACCCGGACCGTGTGCCCATGGTGAGCAAGTATTTCGATGAGATTGAAATAGAAGTAGCAAAGCGCGAATTTGTAACGCATACAGGCTACTACAAAGGCAAGCGTATTACCGTTATTTCTACAGGTATGGGTACCGATAATATTGATATACTGATGAACGAGCTGGATGCCCTGGTAAACATTGATTTCCAGAGCCGCGAGCCAAACGAGGAGCGAATTTCGCTGAAGATCGTGCGTGTAGGTACTTCGGGTTCGTTGCAGGAATCTATTCCGCTGGGCAGCCATCTGGCTTCGCATTATAGCGTAGGCCTGGACTCGCTGATGGAGTTTTATCCGCTGGAGCAAAATGAGAATGAACAAAGTATAACGAAGGCGCTAAAAGAGCAATTAGGCATTGGCTTTACACCATATTGTGTAAATGGTTCTAAGAGCCTCATCGATAAAATTGCTTTTGATATGGTGCCGGGCAATACACTTACCTGTCCGGGTTTTTACGCGCCACAGGGCCGGGTGCTTCGTGCCGGTTTACGTAACCAGAACCTGCTGCAAACTTACCAGGATTTCAGCGTGTGCGATTTTAAACTGACAAACTTTGAGATGGAAACTGCCGGTTATTATGCTATGGGCCGCTTGCTGGGCCACGAAATGTTGTCGCTGAATGCTATAGTTGCCAACCGGATTACGCAGCAGTTCGCTCCTAATGCCGAAGAAGTAATTGACAGCCTGATCGTAAAAACGCTGGAGAGGATTTAAACTTTATACTTTATAAAACAACACAGCCGGATGAAGCATATTCATCCGGCTGTGTTGTTTTATAGTTATTATTAAGCTTCTTGTTCATCTAAAACGTTCCTGGAAACTTGTCATCCCCCATGTCTCATCAAAGGCGATAATTTCTATAGTAGAACTAATTACAGCTTCTGCAGAAATGCCATGGTGTCTACACCGTCGGCATAATCCCAAACCATCGGGCATTGTGCTTCACCAAATGGTATACTTCCTTCCAGCCAGCCATGCGCTGAAACAATACACTGCGTTTTGTCTTTTACAGCATTTATTTTCTGGCGCAGGTCTGAAAGCGAACTAAACGTATCATAGAACAAAACCGAAATAGGAGATACCATGTTTTCGCTTTGCTGCACCAGCATAAAACCGTTATCGAAGTGTGGCACGCGGTTTACCAGTAGTATCGATTTGTTGTAATCGTAGTTGTTCTGGTATTTGTGGTGCTCCAGTATGGTACTGCGGTGTTGGTTAGCTTCAAAAAACTTGTCAAAAGTATAGCCTGCAGGCACAAATACTTTAGAAACGTTGCGGCAACCAAGGCCATAGTAACGGAAAATATCTTCTCCAAGGGCTGCCAGGTCGTCGGCTTCTTCGTGGCCGGTAAGTATACCTATACTTGTTCTGTTCTTCCGGATAATGTGCGGTCTGTTTCCGAAATAATATTCAAAATAGCGTGCTGTATTATCTGAGCCAGTAGCAATAATTGCTTCGGCATCTTTTAGCATATCTACAAACTCAAACTGGTTAGCAAATGCAGGTTCTATTTCTACCAGCATACTTGCCAGTTTTTTCATCAGCACCTCATCGTCAGAGCTTAGTTTAGCCTTCAGGTAATGCCCGCTCATCAGCACCGATAAAAAATCGTGAAAACCGACCATTGGTATGTTGCCTGCCATAACCACACCTACTTTTTTAGGCGTCACATGTTTCAGGTGATAGGGGTAAATCCACTCACGTAGGTACTGCTCTTCGAGCATGGTGGCAATGCCGCGCAGTGCACAGGAAACATTTTCTTCGTTGAACCAGTTATTTTTAGCAGAGGCCATGCGGGCCCATATCTGGCGCTCATCGGGGGTAAGTTTTTTTAATCTTAGTCCCAGCTCTACGAAAGCTTCAATCCTGTTCTCTAATGTCATGGCAAATAGCTTGTAAAAATATTTGATAGGCAGCCTTAATGTTCCTAATTTTGCGGTTTAGAAAATAAGACATACAAAAGTATAAAAAATATACAGGAGATACGATTATGGCGATAATGATCACTGACGAATGTATTAACTGTGGTGCCTGCGAACCAGAATGCCCTAATACTGCTATATACGAAGGCGGTGCAGAGTGGACATGGGGCGGTGGTACTGCGCTGAAAGAAGTGGAAATTGACGGCGGCGAGGTTATTGCCGGCGATGCGCCACAAACTCCTATTTCAGATGAATATTACTACATCGTTTCAGATAAGTGTACCGAGTGCATGGGTTTCCATGAAGAACCGCAGTGTGCGGCCGTTTGCCCGGTGGATTGCTGCGTAGACGACCCGGACTACCGCGAGACAGAAGAAGAATTGCTTGCTAAGAAAAGCTGGTTGCACCAGGAAGCATAAGTATAAAAAACACCAATTTGAAAACCTGTCTACAAAGGGCAGGTTTTTTTATGCAGTAACCGTTAATTGCCCAGGATTCAAGCTGCCAATGTTGTTCTTTTATGTTATTTAACACTAAAATCATCATTAATCCTGCTGATCCTCTTAATCAAAGGTTCAGAAATTTCCCTAATTTTGCTTACCATAGTTTATAGTTCAAGATGTCGATAGCAAAGAAATATAATCCCAGAGAAGTAGAAGAAAAGTGGTACAGCAGCTGGATGGAGCGTGGCTTCTTCCGCTCTAAGCCAAACCCGAATAAAGAGCCTTACACCATTGTAATTCCGCCGCCAAACGTAACAGGCGTGCTGCACATGGGCCACATGCTTAACAACACGATCCAGGATGTGCTTATTCGTCGTGCGCGTATGCAGGGCAAAGAGGCTTGCTGGGTACCGGGCACCGACCATGCTTCTATTGCGACTGAGGCTAAAGTGGTAGCTATGCTGAAAGAGCGTGGCATCGAGAAAAAAGATATTACCCGCGAGGAGTTCCTGAAATATGCCTGGGAGTGGAAAGAGAAGTATGGCGGCATTATTCTGGAGCAGCTTAAAAAGCTAGGCGCCTCTTGTGACTGGGATCGTACCCGCTTCACGATGGAAGAAGACCTGTCGGCGGCCGTTATCGAAGTATTCGTGGACCTGTACCGCAAAGGCCAGATCTACCGTGGCGTGCGCATGGTAAACTGGGACCCGCAAGGTAAAACTGCCCTTTCTGATGAAGAAGTAATTCCGAAGGAGACAATGGCGAAAATGTACCACCTGAAGTATGAAGTGGTATCAGACAACGCCGAGAAAACATACATTACCGTAGCTACCTCACGCCCTGAAACTATTATGGCCGACGTAGCCGTGGCTGTTAATCCAAACGACGAGCGCTACACGCATTTACATGGCAAGTCTGTTCGCATTCCGTTGCTGGGCAAGATTATCCCGATTATTCTGGATGAATATGTAAGTATAGACTTCGGTACAGGTGCGCTGAAAGTAACACCTGCCCACGATTTGAATGACTACGAACTGGGCCAGAAGCACAACCTGCCGATTATCGACATACTGAACAACGACGGTACGCTGAACGAGAAAGCCCAGTTATACATTGGCCAGGATCGTTTTGCTGCACGCCGAAATATTGTAAAAGATTTGCAGGAAGCTGAGCTTCTTGTGAAAATAGATGAGTACCCAAGCGTACTGCAAACTTCTGAACGAACCGGTGCTGTAATTGAGCCGCGTTTGTCGATGCAGTGGTGGTGCAAAATGGATAAGATGGCAAAGCCGGCCCTGGAGTCTGTAATGGAAGACCAGATACGCCTGCATCCGCCAAAGTTCAAGAACATGTACCGCTCGTGGATGGAGAATATCCGCGACTGGTGTATCTCGCGCCAACTTTGGTGGGGTCAGCAGATTCCGGCGTATTACCTGCCGGATGGTTCTTTTGTAGTGGCAACCACTGCCGAAGAAGCGCTGGAACTTGCCCGCAAGCAAAGCGGAAACGCAGACTTGCAACTAACCGACCTGCACCAGGACGAAGACGTGCTGGATACGTGGTTCTCGTCGTGGTTATGGCCGATTTCTGTTTTCGATGGTTTTAAAGATCCTGATAACAAGGACATCCTATACTATTACCCAACCAACGATCTGGTAACTGCTCCTGAGATTTTGTTCTTCTGGGTGGCGCGTATGATCATGGCTGGTTTCGAGTTCCGTAACGAGATGCCATTTAAGAATGTGTATCTGACAGGTATAGTTCGTGATGCTCAGGGCCGTAAAATGTCTAAATCGCTGGGCAACTCACCTGATCCACTGGATCTGATCGAGCAATATGGCGCTGACGGTGTTCGTGCCGGTATGTTGTTCAGCTCACCGGCTGGTAACGACTTGTTGTTTGACGAGAAACTGGTTGAGCAGGGCCGTAACTTCAGCAACAAGATCTGGAATGCCTTCCGGTTGATAAAAGGATGGGAAGTAGACGAAAACCTGCCATGCCCGAACGAAACAGCTATCAAATGGTTTGAGTCGCGCTTTAACGAAGCCTTTGCCCAGATCGAAGACCATTTCGAGAAGTTCCGTATTTCGGATGCGCTGCTTTCGGTGTATAAACTGGTGTGGGATGATTTCTGCTCGAATTACCTGGAGATGATCAAACCGGCTTACCAGCAGCCAATTGATAAGCAAACACTGGATGCTACGACAGCTTTCCTGGAAAGAGTACTGAAAGTGCTTCATCCATTCATGCCATTCATCACAGAAGAGATCTGGCACGACCTGAAAGAGCGTAAAGATAAAGAGTACCTGATCGTATCTGCATGGCCGAAGAAGGATACGTTTGATAAGAACCTGAACGCCCGTATGGACAGCGTATTGAAAGTTGTGGCTGCCATCCGTAACATCCGTAACTCAAAGAACATACCGCAGACTAAGTCGCTTGACCTGTCTATAAAGGTAATGAACCAGGATGGCTACGAAGCTTTCATGAGCATCATTCGTAAGCTGGCGAACATCAACGAGATCAGTTTTGTGCAGGAAAATGTGGAAGGCGCTATCAGCTTTGTAGAAGCCGGCGACGAGTTCTTTATACCGATGGAAGGTAACATTGACGTAGCTGCCGAGCGTGAGCGCCTGCAGAAGGAACTGGAGTATACCAAAGGCTTCCTGATGTCGGTTAGCAAAAAACTTAGCAACGAACGTTTTGTGAGTGGTGCACCGGAGTCGGTTATTGCCAACGAGCGTAAGAAAATGGCGGATGCCGAAGCCAAGATCAATGCGATTGAGCAGAGTTTAGCTTCGCTCTAAAGTATAGATTAGCTATAAAACAACAGCGGCCGCTTTCTTAGGAGAGCGGCCGCTGTTGTTTTATAGTTGACTTATTAATGTCATTTTGAGTGTTAGCCGAGAAATCTTATACGTCCTATAATTGAAGTCTATACTTCCCCGACCAAGCTATACTTTCATAGTTGTGTCTAATCCTGGGAGCTTTACTTCCTTACCGTCTTATAGTTTTCTTTGGTGCGCTCACGGCCGAGATGCCCGAAGACTGAGATCAATTCGATAGTAACTACTTTTATACTTTAGACTGATAAGCTCTTAGCTTTCCCTGCAATACCATTCCGGAGGGACAGGTTGCGACCTGTCCGCTCAATATCGTAAACTATAGAACAATAATTTCAAACTATAGCAAATTCAGAAATTCCCCCTTTGAAGGGGGGGAAGGGGGATGTTACACACCAACATAAAACTATAAATGTAACTATAAGAAAGGCAGTAAAAACTCCCCTCCTTAAACAAGGAGGGGTAGGGGGCTGGATTACGACAACATAAAACTTATACTTTCAACTCATCCAAGAACCAAAATTACCGGGAGTGTTGGGGTAAATTTATACTTCAGCTATGAAGCTTGTCATATTTTACTCCTTCAATACAGAAGTTAGAACTATACTTACCTCTTCTTCCATCTTAGGAAGAATATCATCAAGGCCTTCTTTTTTGTCGGGATAGTTTACCTGTATTTGGCGGGTGCCTATCCTATACTCCAATAGTCCCTGCTCGGCTTCAGTCATATAGTATAAGTGTTCTGAATCTGCAGCAGTGGAAACCGCATAGGTACGGAACAAGAATTTATTCTGGATGCGGTGTTGGGTAGGAGCTCTTTCCAGGTAGCGTTGCGTAACCGTAGTATCCAGGGCTATACTTGTTTCTATCTGATAAATGGCTTTAATGTTGCCTTCCTGAAACTGCCATTTCTGTATTTTATGCTTGCCCTGTGAGCTGCTGCTATACTTGCTGTTTGTTAAATCTATAGTTGCTATCACGCCAAACAACTGCAAATCGTGCACAAGAGTTTGCACCGAAGGTGATGCAGAGGTATTGTCGCTGATAAAAACAGAGGAGCTGTTTAGCAGCTTCAGATCTTTTTCAAGATCCTGCTTTAACAATAAATTACCAACCTGTACGGGCAGAATTGGAAATAGAAAGGGAAGTATAAACTTGAGCAATAGCATATGTATATGTTTATAGTTTATACTTCCTTTCTCAAATTTCGTGCTGTTATTTCAGTTCGAAAACTACTTTTACCTGCGCAGAAACAGCTATAGTTTGGGGGTACCTGATAAGCTGTTCAGAGCTATAATTAGTTTCGATCCGCTCAGCAAGTGAATAAGACTGATTATAGTTCCTGAAAACCGGGTCTGTATCTTCAGTGTCGGCTACCTTTATGATGCGTTTAATTTTCCGGTCAGCTGCTTTGGCCATCACCTGAGCTTTAGAGCGGGCAACTTCTATGGCCTTTTCCATTACTTCTGTATTTCGCTTTTCCAATTCGCTCGACGTAAAGTTGCTGTAAAAATCAGTAAACCCATCATTTATCAATCGGGTCTGAAGCTCAGAGAACTTGGCCATATCGGTTAGGACAAATACCACTGACTGATTACCAGAAAAGTAACTTACTCTTTTCCTGTTGTTGTAATCCTGTCGTTTGTTCACTGATAAAAGAGAATACTTTATATCGGAAGCCGGAATTGCAAGCGCCTGTAATAGCTTTACCAACTTATCTTCTTTTACTTTATGTAACTGGTATACTTTATCTACGCTCGTGGAATCTATAGTTTGTAGGGTAACAGAAAATTTTACCTGATCGGCAGGCACATCTATAGTTGCATGGCCAATTACTACAATGTGGTTTTCAGGTGTAACAGTTTGGGCTTTAGCAATAAAGCAGAGCAACAGCAGAATAAACGTAAGTTTAATTTTCATGTATGGCTAAAAGTTAAGGTTGGTTTGGTTATAGTTTGGAGCTGTCTACCACCGTCCAGTTTATAGTTCCGTTGTTTACAGTATACTTCAGCAGCAGGTAACCGCCGTTGTGGCCATCTTCATAATAGGCAAGTGCATAACGGTCGTTCAGGATACGGCTGTCTCGTATGGTCATGGTGCCACCCATGGTGCCTTTTTCGGGTATTAGCTGGTTCTGTTTGCGGTTCAGGTCGTTCATCAGGTCCGATTCCGGGTTTTTCAGGCCTTTACGCTGTAGTTTCTGTATGTCGCTTTCGCTCAGGCTGCCCAATTCATCTACAAAGGCTGCACCGCCCGGAGGCACCATTTCCATTGTATCAGGTGGCATTACCATTTCTTCCAGCGAGTCTACTGTTTCATCTTTTTGCTCCAGTTTTTCATCAATCTTCTCTACTTGCTTATCGGCAATGGCTTGTCTGCTTTCGGCTTCGTTTTTCTGCCAGTAAAAATACACCGCCATAAACAGGAAAATGGCCGCTAAGAGCCAGGGTAATATGCTTCTCATAGTTTTGCTTAAGTTGAGTTATACTTGCCGTTATACTTATAACAGCCTTAGTTTATACTTTTAATATTACCAAAAAGATATGTTTTACGCTACTATAAATCGGTAGGATTTACCTGGGAATGCTCTCACTCGTGTCCTGAGAGCGAAAGCTGGAATATGTATAAAACTATAGCCAAAAAGAAAGCCTGCCACATTTCTGCAGCAGGCTTTTATACTTGACTGATATTATACTTTAGATTGTTGTATTGATATCGAAGTTTTCCAGGTAATCTGCTACGCGGCGCACGAACATGCCACCCAATGAACCATCTACAACGCGGTGGTCGTAAGAGTGCGACAGGAACATGAAGTGGCGGATACCGATCAAATCGCCCTCAGGAGTTTCGATAACTGCAGGCTTTTTCTTAATAGCGCCAACAGCCATAATAGCAACCTGCGGCTGCATGATAATAGGCGTACCCATTACGTTACCGAAAGAACCTACGTTAGAAACAGTATATGTACCGCCAGCCAGATCGTCCGGGGTCAGTTTGTTCATACGGCCACGGTTTGCCAGGTCGTTCACTTTCTTGGTCAGGCCATTTAGGTTCAGTTGGTCCGCATTCTTAATGTTCGGCACGATCAGGTTTCCACTTGGTAAAGCTACTGCCATACCAATGTTTATGTCTTTGTGACGGATAATGGTACCACCATCTACCGAAACATTGATCATCGGGAAATCTTTGATCGCCTTGGCAATCGCATCAATGAAGATAGGAGTGAAGGTCAAATTCTCGCCTTCGCGCTTCTTATAAACATCTTTCCACTTGTTTCTCCAGTTCACCAGATTTGTAACATCCGCTTCTACAAAAGAGGTAACGTGTGGCGAAATGCGCTTGCTGTCAACCATTCGGTCGGCAATCATTTTGCGCATACGGTCCATCTCGATGATCTCGACGTTACCGCCAAAAGATGCAGCCGGTTTTACGGCAGGTGTTGGAGCTGCCTGTGGTTGTGCAACAGGAGCTGCCTGAGGTGCTACCGCAGCAGGAGCCTGAGGAGCAGCAGCTTGCTGAGGCGCGTTTCCACGGTTCTCAACATAAGCCAATATATCTTTTTTCGTAACACGACCCTCGCTGCCTGTGCCTGGTACAAACTCCAGTTCCTGCATCGAAATACCTTCTTCGCGGGCAATGTTAAGTACTAATGGTGAATAGAAACGGCCAGAAGCTGGCTGGTCGAGCTTGGCTGCAGGAGCAGCGCTTACTGCTTGTTCGGCTTGCTGAGGTGCAGCCTGTGGCTGAGCGGCAGGAGCTTCGGTGGCAGTTGGCGTGGCAGTTTCTTCGCCATTCGTGCTGATAATGGCAATAGTAGCGCCTACGGCTACAACATCACCTTCTTTCACCAATATCTCCTTTAGCACACCGCCTTGTATGGCAGGTACTTCAGTATCCACTTTATCTGTAGCCACTTCCAGCACCGATTCGTCCTGCTCAATGGTATCACCCACATTTTTGAGCCATTTCAGAATGGTACCTTCCATGATACTCTCGCCCATCTTGGGCATAACCATTTCTACAAGTGCCATATTTTGTTGTTGATTTCTATGATATTAGATATTAGAAGTTAGATTCTAGACCGAATCAGAAACTCAGTATTACATTACTTATCCAAGAGTCTATTATCTAACATCTATATACTAGATGTCTAATTTGAAACAAAGTTAATGATTTTGGCCTATTCCTCAACGGTTCTGGTTAAACTTTGGCGGATGAGGTTTAAGACAGCCAATGCGGTGTATTCGATGTTGAGTAACCTGTCTTTATTAAAGTTCAAAAGCTTGGCTACGGTTTTTTCTTTATCTGCATACGCTATCCAGATGGTGCCAACAGGTTTTTCGGGCGTGCCACCATCGGGGCCGGCAATGCCACTGGTAGCAACCCCTATACTTGTCTTAAATTTTAAACGAATGTTCTCTGCCATTTCACGCACAGTGGCTTCACTTACGGCGCCATGCTGCTGCAGGGTTTCAGGTTTTACATTCAGCTCCCGGATTTTTACTTCGTTGTGATAGGCAATTATACTTCCCTGGTAATACGCCGAGCTGCCACTAATACTTGTTATCTTATGCGCCAGGTAACCTCCTGTGCAACTTTCGGCGGTAGCTATAGTTAGTCCTTTTGCTTTCAGCAATTCGCCAACGGCAGCCTCCAGCAACACCTCGCCATAGGCAAAAATATAATTTGGTATGATGTGTGAAAGTTTTTCGACCTGCTCCTGAATTTGCTGCTCAAGTATAGCCACATCATCTCCCTGGCCCGTAAGGCGCAGGCGAACACCGCCCAGGTGCGGCAGGTAAGCCAATTTTATGTGTGCAGGCAGCTTATTTTCCCAGTCCTCTATTTTAGCAGCAAGTATAGATTCGGCAATGCCCGTGGTCTGGATAACTTTATGGATGATCTCCGGTGTTTTGAAATGCGCTTTGAGTTTGGGAAGTATAATATCTGTCATCATGCGCTTCATTTCGAAAGGCACGCCTGGCATCGAAATGTATACTTTGCCCTCCTGTTCAAACCACATACCTGGTGCTGTGCCCAGTACATTACGGATTGGGGTGCAGTTTGCTGGTAAAAATGCCTGTTGCCTGTTTAGTTCTGTTACCTCTCGTCCGCGTGCTTTAAAAATTTCTGCAATATCCGCCAGCGATGGCTCGTGTAGTTTTAGCTCCGTATGGAAATAAGCAGTGAGCACATCTTTGGTCAGGTCGTCTTTAGTTGGTCCTAAACCGCCGGTAATAAGTATAATATCAGCACGTTTTTTTGCTTCGTTCAGTGCGGCTACAATATGCCCGGCATTGTCTGATATGGATGTTATTTGATTTACCCGGATACCTATCTTAGTAAGCTCAGTGCCCATCCAGGCGGAGTTGGTATCTACTATCTGGCCGAACAATATTTCGTCGCCGATGGTAATGATTTCTGCGTTTACCGCTTTCATGTATATTTTGGTCTGATTTGTGCGTAGGTTTGTTAAACTGTATCAAGTTAAAGATGTTCTGAAATATGAAAAAACTAGTTTACACTTCTTTTTTGGCTTTGGCTTTAAGTGCCAGTGCCTGCACTGTGGCTGATGTGCAACGCTCCGTAGACGATGTGCTTGCCGGCACTGCTACCGGAGTACCCGTAACGCAGAGTGAAGTAGCCGCCGGCCTGCGGCAGGCACTGGAGGTAGGTATAAAAAGTGGTGCGGGCAAAGCATCTCAAACAGATGGTTATTATAGAAATTCCCTTATTCGCATTCCTTTTCCGCAGGATGTGCAGCGCGTGGAAACTACACTGAGGAAAGTAGGTTTAGGCAATGAAGTTGATAAATTTATACTTACGCTTAACCGTGGGGCTGAAGACGCAGCCAAAAGTGCTGTGCCTATTTTTATAAGTGCCATCAAGCAAATGACAATACAGGATGCCTGGGGAATTCTGAAAGGCGATAAGGATGCCGCCACACAGTACCTGAAGCGCACTACATCGAGCCAGCTGCGCAACGCTTTTATGCCTGTGGTGCAGCAGTCGCTTGATAAGACCAATGCTACAAAATATTACACCGAGCTTGTAAACCAGTATAACCGCATTCCGTTGGTGCAGAAAGCAAACCCCGATCTGAAAGAGTATGCGACCCAAAAGGCTATTGATGGTTTGTTCTTACTTGTGGCGCAGGAAGAAGCCAACATCCGTGAGAACCCGATTGCCCGAACTACAGAGTTGCTTCGCCGCGTTTTCACGAGAGAGAATCAGTCGTAGACCCTCAGTTTTTATACTTTAAGCTTAGCCCGCTATACTTTAAAAGTATAGCGGGCTTTTTTGTGAAAACATTACAGGCTAAAAGAAAGTAAAATACAGCACTGTTTAAAACCCTGCAAATTAGCTTGTTGCGCGCCTAAAACTATGGAAAACAAACAATTAAAATACCGCCCCATCACCAAAGAAAAAGACCTGGATGTGCTGATTGAGGAGATTGGGAGTGCCCGTGTTGTGATGTTGGGAGAAGCCTCGCATGGTACATCAGAATATTATTCCTGGCGCACTGCCATTTCAAAAAGATTGATACAGGAAAAGGGCTTTAATTTTATAGCAGTTGAAGGCGACTGGCCGGAGTGTTATGCAGTTAACCGTTTCATAAAAGGATACCAGAACTCGGGTAGTAAGATTGCCGATGTGTTGCAGGTTTACCGCCGCTGGCCAACCTGGATGTGGGCAAACTGGGAGGTAGCAGCCCTGATAGAATGGATGCGGGAGTATAATAATCTGCGGCAGGTACAGGAAAAAGCCGGTTTTTATGGTTTAGATGTTTATAGTTTGTGGGAGTCGCTGGAGCAGATCGTACGTTTTCTGGATAAGAACGATGGGCAGGCGGCAGAAGCAGCCCGTAATGCCATTAACTGTTTCGAGCCGTTTAACCGCGATCCACAGGTTTACGCCCAGGCAACTGCTTTTGTGCCCACAGATTGTGAGCATGAAGTGATCGAGATGCTGCAGCGCATACAACGCCAGCCAAAGTATACAGACGATGCAGAGTATGATTTCAATACCAAACAGAATGCGCTGGTAGCTGTAAACGCAGAAAAGTATTATCGTGCTATGGTTAGGGGAGGGGCCAGCTCCTGGAATGTGCGCGACAGGCACATGATGGAAACCCTGGACCGCCTGCTGGAGCTTCATGGGCCCGATTCAAAAGCAATTATCTGGGAACATAACACCCACATTGGCGATGCCAGCGCCACCGATATGGCAAACGATGGCATGGTAAACATTGGCCAGCTGGCCCGCGAAAAGTATGGAATTCACCAGGTGAAGCTGGTTGGTTTCGGCTCTTACCAGGGCAGTGTGATCGCAGGTAAATCGTGGGGCGCCCCGATGCAGAAAATGGACGTGCCGCCTGCAAAACCTGGTAGCTGGGAAGCTATGTTGCACCAGCTCAGCACCGATGATAAGATCATACTTAGCAAAGACCTGCAGGAGATTCCTGAACTGCAAAAGCACATCGGACACCGTGCCATTGGTGTTGTATACGACCCCAAGTATGAGCAATTTGGCAACTATGTACCTACTATTATACCGGCCCGCTACGATGCTTTCATTTATTTTGATGAAACAGAAGCCGTACACCCGTTGCACATGAAACCGCGCGGAACCGAAGAACCCGAACTGTACCCGTGGAATTATTAATAAGGTAATGTATAACTATAATTACTAAAGCCCCTGAGCAAAACTTTTATGTTTTGTGCAGGGACTTTATTATGGGAAAAAGTAATGCCAGTTAGTAAGTTAAATAAGCAAAATACCAAGTATAAAAACACGGCTGGCTGAGGACTTTATTGTTTAAGTTTGAAATAAGCGGTGGATTTCTGATATTTAAAGTGAATAATTGGGAATCTCCGTCTTGTGAAAAAATATTGTGTATTTCTTTTTCTTATGCTCCTCTTCAGCCTGTCTGTATCGGCTCAGGTTAGGAATGAGGGTATCCCTTACATTCGAAATTATAAACTTACAGAATACCAGGCATCACCTCAAAACTGGTCTGTAGTGCAGGACCATAGAGGCATTATGTACTTCGGTAACAATTATGGTGTGCTGGAGTTTGATGGTAATTACTGGCGTCTGTTAGGGCTTCCAAACAGATCCATTGTAAGGTCGCTTGCTATAAGTAAATCCGGTAGGGTATATGTTGGTGGCCAGAACGATTTTGGCTACCTGCAGCCTGACAAGCAGGGCATGATGGCGTTTGTTTCGCTTAAAAATGCCATCAAAGGCGATGATCGTAACTTTGCCGATGTATGGAACATTTATACCCACGACGATGAAGTTTTCTTTTGTACAGTATCCGGGATTTATCACTATAAGAACGAAAAGGTAAAAGTATACCGGGCACCAGCTGACCCATCTGGTTTTCCTTTTTATGTACAAGGCCGGTTTTTTGTGCCGGTTCTGGGTAAAGGGCTTTATGAGTTAAGGGATGAAAAGCTAACACATGTACCCGGCAGTGAGAAAATTGCATCCTATAGTATAGCCTCCATACTTCCCTACCCGGGCGGTAAAGCCCTCATTCTTACCGAAGAAAATGGCATTTTTATTTATGATGAGTACAGTGGCTTTAGCCAGAGCAACTGGGGCATAGAAGATTTTCTTAAGAAAAATAAAATAAACATCGCCACAACGCTAACTGAGGGTTACGCAATTGGCACCACCTTGAACGGTATCCTTATAATTGATACAGATGGCATACCACGCCAGCACCTTAACCGCGAGCGGGGGCTACAGAACAGTACAGTCCGCAGCATTTACCAGGATAAGAAAGGCAACCTGTGGCTGGCGCTTAACAACGGTATAGATTTTATAGAATCAAATTCTCCTTTTACACTTTTTGATACCCGTATGGGAGTGCCGGGAACGGCCTATACTTCGTTATTTGATAACAACAAGTTATACCTTGGTACCAGCGACGGGCTTTTTTATAAACAAGTATCTGCGCAGGAAAACCCCCTTAATCCCATACCGCTTCAAGGCATTGCAAATTCGGAGGGGCAGGTATACAATCTGCAGAAAATAAATGGCAAGCTTCTGCTGTCTCATCATAAAGGTCCTTTTGAAATAATCGATAACAAGGCCGTAAAGCTATCGGAGCACCAAGGTTCTTGGATGTTTATGCAGCTCAAAAAGCATCCGGAATATATGGTATGTGGCACTTACTATGGCTTGCTGCTCTACAAAATGGTGAATGGCCAGCTAGTGTTTCAGCGCAAGTTGGAGGGGTTCAACACATCAGCGCGGATAATGGAAGAAGACAGCGATGGAAACATCTGGGTTGCGCACGGGTATGTTGGTTTGTTCAAACTTAAGTTAGCTGATAACCTGCAGAAGATCGACAAGGTCAGTTTTTATAACCAGAAGCATGGCTTTCCATCTGATTTAGGTATCAATGTATTTAAAATAAACGGGAGGCTGGTTTTTACCGGCCTGAGCGGAGTTTATACTTACAATAAAAGCACCGACCGGTTTGAAATTTACGATGAGCTGAATAAGCACTTCGATAAGACCAAACAAGTACGCAAACTTGTTGAAGATAAGGAAGGAAATATCTGGTTTTCGGCAGGTAATGAAATGGGCTTTATCCGGAAACTCAGCAACGGTAGCTACGAAACAATTAAAAACGTTTTTAATAAACTGGAAGGCAAACTGGTTGGTGGCTTTGAACACCTGGCTTATTATAATAACCAGCATGTGCTGATAGGTATAGATGAAGGTTTCGTGCACTATCGGCCTACTTTTCTGCAGAATAATATCCTGGAAGATAAATTCAATGTGCTGGTACGGCAGGTAAAAGTTACGGCACAGGCCACCGATTCACTTGTTTACGGTGGCGCTAACCCAGGGCAGGAATCTGGCGCAAAACAAGTGTCATCCTTTCTGTACAAGTTTAATTCGCTTAAATTCACGTATGGGGCCATTGTTTATGATGGTATTGAACATGTGCAGTACCAATACTACCTCGAGGGGTTTGATGAAGGCTGGTCACCGTGGACGAATGCCCTGCAGAAAGAATATACCAGTTTAAGAGAAGGCACTTATACTTTCCATGTAAGAGCGCGTAACATTTATAACCAGGAGAGCGAAGAGGCAACTTATACTTTCAGGATATTGCCCCCTTGGTACCGGTCTGCCTGGGCTTATATGGTGTATGCACTGCTTGGTGTCTTTGCAATTTTCTTATTGAGAAAGATAATCAAAATACGCATCAGGAGAGCGGAGGAACAGCTGCAACAGGAGCAGGAAAAAGCCCTTAAACTCAAAGAAGCACAGCACAAAGAAGAAGTACTGAAAGCAGAGAAGGAAATTATCCGGCTGAATAACGAAAAACTTGAGCACGAACTCAATCATAAATCGAGAGAACTGTCGTCTTCGGCGATGCACGTGATGCAGAACATGGAGGCTGTTTATAAAGTAAAGAACCAGCTGGAAGAGGTAATGGAGCAGGTTTCTGATAAAGAAACCCGGCACCAGCTGAGGAAAATCTTACGATCGGTGGATGAGGAAATAAAGATTGAGAACAATTGGGAGCAGTTTGAAGCGCATTTTAACCAGGTGCACCAGGATTTCTTAAAACGTCTGAGCATTGACTATCCGGATCTGACACAAAAAGACCTGAAAATGTGCGCGTATTTACGCCTGAACCTGTCCAGCAAAGAAATAGCCTCTCTGTTAAAGCTTTCGCTTAGAGGCGTAGAAACAAGCCGGTACCGCATCAGGAAAAAGATGAACCTGGACCAGGATGTGAGTCTTACAGAGTCTATACTTAAATATTAAACACATTTATACTCAAATAAAAAGGGATAAGCCACTTCAGGCTTATCCCTTTTTATTTGAGTTGCTTACAAATCTCTCACCTATTCAGCAACTATACATGCAGCTTAAAGTACGTTGGGGTTTAAAGTATAAGGGTTAGTTTTTTCCAATTGTATTATTGCCCAGAAGCATAAACTTCTTTACCTGGTCGCCAATTCTGATCTCGAATTCGCCGGCTTCCGTTACTTTTTTGCCATCACGGTTAATATAACTCAGATCATCAGCAGTTAAGGTAAAGGAGAGTGTTTTGCTTTCCCCTGGTTCCAAAGTTATTTTTTCAAAGCGGCGAAGGCGTTTCACATCCGGTGTAATGCCAGTAGCATATAAGTCAGAAGTATAAAGGTGTACTGCTTCTTTGCCAACCCGTTTGCCTGTATTGGTAACCTGGATGCTTACATTGATCGGCTCATTCATCTGCACACTTTCTTTGCCAAGGGTAAGGTTGGCATACTTGAACGAAGTGTAGCTCAGGCCGTGGCCGAACTCGTACTGCGGGTTGTAGTCGGCCTCGTAGTTATAAACGCCTTCCGCTTTGCGTTGCTCTGCAGATGGTTTGTGTATAAAAGGTACCAGGGCATTTGGGTAACGCGGGTAGTTGTAAGGCAATTTGCCGGATGGGTTTACATCGCCGAACAACACATCAGCCAGTGCGTCGCCACCATAATTACCTGGCTGGTAAATCTGAACAATTCCCTTCATTTGCTGCTCAAAGCGGCTGATCACGCGCGGCCGGCCCTCGTTCAGTACAAGTATGACCGGTTTACCTGTGGCTGCCAGCTTTTTGGCCAACTCTGTTTGCAGGTCAGAAATGTAGATGTCGTTGATGTTACCGGGAGTTTCAGTAGAGGTATTTTCACCCAGGCAAAGTATAATTACGTCTGATTTTCTGGCGGCTGCCACTGCAGCGTCCATTTTGTCGGCAAACTCGTCGTAGTAAAAGCCGTCCATTTTGTAGCTCACGCCCGGTACATAGGTTACGTTGCCAGCGCCAATCTCTTTCTGCACAGACTCCAGTATGGTGTTATACTTGCCTGCAAACTCTTCTACTTTCTCGCCCTGCCACGAGTAAGTCCAGGCACCGTTCAGAGTGCGCATGCTGTTGGCATTCGGGCCGGTTACCAGCACTTTCGTACCCTTTTTCAGAGGCAGTACATTGTTCTCGTTTTTGAGCAGCGTGATAGATTCGGCAGCCATCTGGTATGCCGCGTCTTCATGTTCTTTGCTGGCAAATTTAGGATAGTCTTTCGGGTCGGTAGTTGGTTTCTCGAACAGGTTCAGGTTATACTTTACACGAAGTATGCGACGAACAGCGTCATCTATTCGCTCCTGCTTTACTTTACCTTCTTTAACCAGTTCTACCAGGCCGTTGCAGAAAGGCTCATACTGGTACGCAATCATCGACATGTCCACACCTGCATTGATGGCCAGCATAATGGCATCTTTCATAGTGGCAGCTACTTTGTCGCGGGTGTGCAGGTATTCGATATCACCCCAATCAGTTACTACCAGCCCTTTAAAGCCCAGTTCTTCTTTCAGAAGTTTGGTCAGGATGTCGTGGTTAGAGTGCACCGGTACCCCGTTGATGATTCCGGAGTTGATCATGATTGTCTGAGAGCCTGCTTCTATGGCTGCCTTAAAAGAGGGCAGGTGGTATTCGCGAAGTGCCTCTTCTGAGATATAGGTTGGCGTTCTGTCTTTTCCGGAAGTTGGTACCTGGTAGCCCAGAAAGTGTTTCATACAAGAAGCCACATGCTCCGGATGGCCAATTGAGTTGTCATCACCTTCATAGCCTTTGATCATTTGTACACCCAGCTCTGAGGTTAGGTATGGGTCTTCGCCAAAAGATTCGAACTGGCGCGAAAAGCGTGGGTCCGGGGCAAGATCGAGCACTGGAGAGAAGTTCCAGGGAATAGAGCTGGCGCGGGTTTCGTATGCTGTGATCTCGGCGCCACGTCTAACCAGCTCTCTGTTGCGGCTTGCTGCCTGGCCAATCTGCTGCGGAAACATGGTGCCACCCGCCGTATAAGTAGCACCGTGTATCTGGTCCAACCCATAAATAACAGGAATCTTCATGCGCGTTTTGTTCATCGCCATCTCTTGTATCTGGCTGATGATTTTGTACCACTGTTCCGGGGTACGCGCCCGGTTGTTAGCTGTATTCAGCACCGAGCCGATCTTATAATCAACCAGTGCTTTTCGTAACTCGACTGTGTCCAGATTTAGCGGCTCGTAGCTGGAGTACCTGTTGTCGCCTTTGCCTACCACGTCCAGTGTAATCTGTGCCATCTGGCCAACTTTTTCTTCCAGCGTCATTTTGCTGAGCAGGTCTTCAATTTTCCTGTCTATTTCCGATGCATTCCGGTCTGACTGTGCAGTAGCGGCTGACTCTTCAGAAGGAGCGGTTACTGGTTTCTGTGTCTGGCAACCGGAAAGTATAGTATAAGCTAACACGGCTGTGAGCGTAACATTTTTTAATTTCATGTAGCTGGTCTATTGTTGGGTATTCGTTTTGTTTTCTATCTGTATTACTGGTGGTAATCTTCTGGCTGAGCCGGTAACTTTAAGGTTTTATACTTCCTGTATCCTTTCCCGAAAGAGCAGAAGTGATTGCTCTTACCAGCGTTGAAACTCTTTTCGTGCCGGATTAATGTGCCCTTGCGTCTTACCATATATAAGTGCCAACTGCCCCTTTATTCAGGGTGGTGGTAACTATTCTGCCTTTGTAGCGGATGTTGAAATTTTTAGCGGCCTGGCCTTCATTCAGAACGATCAGGACCTTATCTCCATTAGGTGTTTTAAAGGCCACATTCGGCAAAGAGCCGGGCAAGTTAGAGCCAATTCTTACAGAGCCAGGCCTGACGAACTTGGACGCGTGTGCAATGATGTAATAAGCCGGGTTCCGGGTTATGCCTCCATTTAAAGTAACTGCTCCAAGGCATTCTGTGCAGCCGCCCTCGGTGTGTGGGTCCTGGTTCTGATCTGCTGCCAGATTCCATTCCAGCACAGTTTTGCACCAATTGCGGGTAGCGCCTATAGTCAGGTTTTTGGTATGCCAGGCTAAATCGCCGGCAAGGTTACCTGGGGCACCTACCCATTGTTCTGTAAAGTATAAATTCTTGTCAGGATGTGCCTGGTGCACATGTTCCAGGGCATCAATGGAGCCTCCGTAAAGGTGAAAGGCAGAGCCATCAATATACTTTCTGGCTTCCGGATCATTAAGAATGCTGATCGGGTAATTTATCTGATCGGCATTGTGATCGTAGATTATGATCTTGGTAGCAATTCCGGCAGCCTGAAAAGCAGGGCCTAAGCTTTTTTTAATAAACTGTGCCTGCTCCGTGGCCGGCATCAGTAGGCTAGGGTTGTTACCGGGGTGCAATGGCTCGTTCTGTACCGTTATCGCATCAATCCGAATCCCTTCAGCTGCCATACCTTGTACATACTTCACAAAGTATCTGGCATAAGCATCATAAAACTCTGGTTTCAGGCTGCCGCCTTTAGAGTTGTAGTTTGTCTTCATCCAGGTCGGAGGGGACCAGGGCGAGCCCATGATCTTTATTTGCGGGTTAATAGCCAATATCTCTTTTAGCACAGGTATCAGGTTTGCCCGATCCGGATCAAGACTAAACTTTGTCATTTCAGGGTTTGTTTGCCCGGCAGGCAGATCATTATAAGAGAAAACACGGCTATCCAGGTCAGAGGCGCCTATACTTACCCTCAAAAAGCTGACGCCTATATTATTGCCATCTGTAGCAAAAAGCTCCTCTAGCAGGGCGGCCCGTGCAGACTTAGACATTTTGTTGATGAGCATAGCACTGCCACCTGTTAAAGTATAGCCAAACCCGTCTATAGTCTGGTAAGTGGTTGTGGTGTCGATGTCGATGGTCGGGTGCTGGTTTTCTACAGCTCCAAAAGCAAGCTTAGTGTTTTGCTGCTGAAACAGAATTGATACAGCGGGGTCAGTAAGCCAAAGCGCCACTTCCTCAGTTGTTTGTATATCCTTTCTGCCGTCTCCAGTATTATTCTCAGAGATTTCCTTTTTGCACGATAGAAAAGCAGGAAGCATTAGCAGCAGCATCCAGGGCTTCAGCAAATAGTTCGCAGCAGAGTATTTCATGTTGTTAAGCTTGGTTAATTATATTGGGGCACTGAATTTATGGGAGCTAAGTCTTACTTTTCAATCATTTTGTACACCCTTACATAATCTACTTCCATAGTTTGGGGGTAAACACTTGGGTCAACTCCTTGTGCGCCGCCCCAGTTGCCGCCCACGGCCAAGTTTAATAGCAAATGGAATCGTTTATCAAATGGCCATTCTTCGAAGCCTTTTCCGCTGTTTATAAATTCGAAAACAGGCAGATCATCGATGTAGCCCCTTACAGCATAAGGTGTCCAGTCGACGCGGTAAAGGTGGAAAGCTGTGCTGGCTGTTTCGATCACTTTACTCTTGCCTTTCTGGGTATTTTTGCTGTGGTTAAAGGCTTCGGTGTGTACCGTAATGTGAACGTTGTTCTGGTCGTAGCCTACATGCTCCATAATATCGATCTCGCCGGATTTTGGCCAGCCGCCGTAAGCCCAGTCAGTTGGCAGCATCCAGATGGCGGGCCAGGTGCCTCTGCCTGTAGGTAGCTTGGCTTTTATTTCAAACCTGCCATATAAGAAGTCGCCTTTGTTTTTGGAAACCAGCCTGGCTGAAGTATACTCTTTCCCTTCTTTGTTCTCTTTTCTGGCAGTTATTTTAAGGGTGCCATCTGCTACATTGGCGTTGCTGGTACTATTGGTATAATACTGCAGTTCGTTGTTGCCCCAGCCGGTTCCGCCAATGTCATAACCCCACTTGGTCTCATCTGGCTTGCCTGTATAATTAAATTCTTCTGCCCAGACAGGAGCATTTTCGAACTTCCAGTTCAGGTCTTGAGGCGCTTTCGGCTGAGGTATGTATGGTTTAGGCGTTTCTGTTGTAGAGCATGAAGAAGCTACCAGCGAAAGAAAAAGAGAAGTGGCTATAAATAGCATATTCGGTTTTTTTAAACGGCTTATAAAAGGCATAGAAATTCGATGGTTGATTGTCCAACCTGATATTAAGTATGAAAAGGCAATTAAAATAAGCCGGAACCATTGTAGCTCCGGCTTATCTTAATTGTGACATTATTCTAGTCTGAAATCATCAAGGAAGAAGATGCCCGGAATAAAGTTACCTTCGCCGCCAATCTGTATCACAATCCTGTCAAGGTCTGTTCTGGCAGCATGAGGGCCAAAATCAAAAGTAAGTTCTACCCACTTGTCGGTTACAGTTACAGCTTGTTTTACTTCCGCCTGGTTTGCCCATGGCTGGGCAGCCGTACCATCCTGTAGCTTTACAGATACCTGTTTCAGCAAATTTTTATTAGCCCAGTCTTCGCCGGCAGCCGTTACATAATCGTTATAGCCTGGTATGTATACTTTCAGTTTAAAAATATGGCGCTGGCGCAGGTCCAGTTTGTGTGCAAAATCAGTGAACATGTTGGCAAACTCATAAGGCTGGCCATCCTGCTTTACATACATGGCTACCTTGGCTGAGGTGTTAATCGGAACCGGGGCAGGGTTGTCGTAGCTCTCGTTTAGCATCAACGTTTCTTTCTTCCAGGTTACATTACCGTCTGTGTCAAAGTTGTCATAGATGTCAGTGATCTTGTATGGCTTGGCTTCTACTGGTCTGGTGTAACCTTTAGGTGCCAGGCGGTAAAACCAGGCGTTGCCCGGAACACCTTTCTGAGAGCTCATCAGGTATAATTCGTTCTCGCTTAGCGCCAGGATCTGGTATTTAGACTCTCCCACATAGTAGCCGATAAAGCCGCCATTAGAAATGGTAAGGAACTTCTTGCCATTCTCTTCTGTAATGCTCCACGACATATTCGTAGGAGGGGTATAATTTACCGTTACATCGGAGGATGCGTTTGTTCCGCCTATACCAGAAGCATAGTCTTTGTTAGAGTAGGTATCGCCGTTGTTGTTGTAAGTATAAGAGAAGCCTTGCAGTTTGAAATTCATTTCATCATCATACAAGCCTACGCCTGCTTTCTCGTTGGCACCAGCAGCCCACCAGTTAGCTGATGGGTTGGGAGCTGTCGCGTCACCTACACCAAGGTGTCCTTTTGCATCTTTCTCAATCACCCAGGTTTTGCCATTGGCTGCATCTGCACCACCTGTCAGGAAGTTATAATCTTCTCTGTTGAGCATAGAAACATTGGTTTCAGCAATGGAGATTGTTTTTGTATTAGAGGCGTAGCCGCCTTTTGTAAAGATGGTGAGCCTTACAGTATAGCTGCCTTCAACAGGGAAAGAACCATTCACCTGGTTGCCTTCTGCGGTGGTACCGTTTCCAAAATCCCAGATAGCTTTAAATGCCCCCGGAGTTTGGTTGGTGAATGTGATGATGTTAGCATTGTTTGTGGTAGAAGTAGCCGTGAACTGCACTATATCTGATTGTGGTTCCGGGGCTAAACCGCCGTCCATTTCATCGGGCGTACACGCGGCAAACAAAGTTGCCATCAGTGCCATCGCCAGGTAGGAATAAACGCTGGATAAAAATCTATTGTATTTCATGATTTCTTCTGATTAAAGTAAATAACCTTGCTTTTATCTGTATTCAGGGTTCTGAACCAGTTTTGTGTTATTTAATTCCCGCTGAGGTATTGGCAACACCTCATGTTTGCCGGCAACAAAGCCCATAGACCCCAATACGGTTGCTGCTCTGCCTGTTCGTACTAGGTCGTAGAAACGGTGGCCTTCGGTTGCCAATTCCAGTCTTCGCTCTTTATAAATGTTATCCAGTGTAGCAGCAACCGGAGCCAGCTTAACACGGGCACGAACAGCATTTAATAGCTGCCCTGCTCTGTTGGCATCTCCACCTGCCTGCACCAACGCCTCAGCTTCCATCAGGTAAGTGTCTGCCAGTCGGATCTCGATATAATCGTTCGGGTAGTTCAGGATCACGTCGCCACCTCCTTTGCTTAGCCATTCTGTTGTAGGCGCGTACTTTTTAACAAAGTAGCCGGTGTCGTCAAAGCTGGGCTCGTACGTTGCACCATCTATACTTTTAATATCAAGTACAGTATGCTCATAACGAGGGTCACCTTTCAGTGCATTTACCAGGTCCAAGGTAAGGGGATTAAAGCCCCAGCCAGCTTCGTAAGTTGGCCCGGAATAACCTCTTGGGCCGAACATCAGCACGGCGACGTTGCCTTCAAAGTTTGGCCAGCTGCCCCAGCCGCCATTGCCCAGCGAAGTATGTACAATCTCGAAAATAGACTCGCTGTTAAACTTGTTGGCAGGGCTAAAGATGGCGCCGTAATTATCCAATAATCTGTAACCATACATGCTTGTACCACCTGGGGTGCCGTTTACATCTGCAAATTGAGCAGCCGCTGCCGACCATTTTTTCTGATAAAGCAATACTTTACCCAGCAATGCTTTAGCCGCACCCTGCGTAACACGGCCACCTTCTGTTGAGGCAGGTACAGTTACAGGTAAATTAGGTATAGCTTCAGTTAGGTCTTTTTCTACCTGGGCATACACCACTTCCGGCCCAACCTGCTCCTGGTTAAACAATTCTGATGTTGCCAGGGGAGCTGTAAATAGTGGCACATTTTTGAACAGGCGCACAAGGTCGAAGTAATAATATGCGCGCAGGAATTTAGCCTCAGCTACATATCTTTTAGCTACAGATTCGGCTAACCCTGGTACACCTGCCTCTACTTTAGAAAGTATAGTGTTTGCCCGGGAAACACCTCTGAAGTTTCTGTTCCAGTATTCTTCCTGAGGGCCAAGAGCTGGATTGAGGGTAAACCTGTTCCATACCTGCCAGGTGTTCATGTCAGAAGGACCGCCACCACCTGCGTGTGCATCGTCGGAAGCGGCGTTAACAGCTCCGAAATTGTGGTAGGTATTGCCAGCCTGCCACCCGAGTGGGTCATAAGCTGCAACTAAACCTGTAAAAGCTTCTTCAGGCGTTTTATAGTAGTTACTTTCCAGGATAGTGCCTTTTGGGTCAACCTCTAAAAAATCATCTTTACAAGAGCTAAGTATAGGTAGACCTAATGCAAAGAGTGCAGTATATATGATGTATTTTCTTTTCATCTTTCTTTTTATTTAAGAATACCTACCTACTAAAAACCTACATTTACACCAACCATAAATGAGCGCGCCTGCGGGTAAAATGCACGGTCTATACCCATAATGCTGCCGCCTATTTCAGGGTCGTAGCCGGTATAGTTTGTGAAGGTTACCAGGTTGTTGCTGCTTACATAAAAGCGGGCTTTCTGAACGGAAACTTTATTAGTTAGAGAGCTTGGCAGTGTATAACCGATCTGTAAGGTTTTGATTCGGAAATAATCACCATCTTCTAAGTAGAAGTCTGAAGGATTTGAGAAGTTCCTGTTAGGGTCGTTGGTAGAGAGCCTTGGATACTCGTTTGTAGAGCCTTCGCCCGTCCAGCGGCCTAAAGCATTGGACTGCCAGTTCGCATTAGTTATTTCCAGACGACGTAATCCCTGGAAGATTTTGTTACCTGTAACACCCTGACCAAACATAAGCAGGTCAAAGTTTTTCCAGGAAGCAGTCATAGTTACACCAAAGGTCCAGTCGGGTAGTGGCTTACCAAGAACCATTCGGTCGTCATCATTTATCTGGCCATCGTCGTTCAGGTCAACCCAGCGGAAATCGCCAGGCACGGCATTGGGCTGTATTTTCTGGCCGGCTGAATTAACGTAGCTGGCAACTTCTTCCTCATTCTGGAAAATACCGTTTGTCTTGTAGCCGTAGAAAGCACCAAAAGGCTGGCCTACGATCATACGGTTCAGTCTGCCATTAAATGTCTGGATACTGGCGCTTCCATCTTCTGTAAAATCCTTGCCGCTTTCAAGCGAAAGAATTTCATTTTTCACATAAGAGGCATTTCCTGAGATACCGAAGTTCACTTCTCCGAATTTCTGGTTGTAACCCAGTTCCAGTTCTATACCTCTGTTCTGCATGTCGGCAATGTTAGCCATTGGGTTTCCGGTAGAACCTACATAGCCAGGCAGTTCCAGTGGTCTTAAAATTCCCGAAGTTTTCTTGTTGAACCAGTCGAATGTTAAATTGAAGTTGCTAAACAAGGTTGATTCGAAACCGATGTTAGTTTGTGCAGTTTCTTCCCATCTAAGGTCTGGGTTGGCTGGCGCATTCGGGCTGTAGCCTATCGTATAGCCTTCGTAGCCAAAGGTATAGTTTCTGCCAGCCCCGATTGTAGGCACAAATCCAAAGTTTGCGGTATTATCGTTACCTACTACACCGTAAGAACCTCTTATTTTCAGGAAATCAACTACTTTGTTTTCTGGCCAGAAAGCCTCTCTGGATGTTACCCAACCTACTGAAACAGATGGGAAATAACCGTATTGATTGTTAGAGCCAAATCTCGAGGATCCATCTCTTCTGATAATACCTGTAAATAAGTATTTTTCATCATAATCATAGGTTACACGCCCAAACAGGGAGCTGATCGTATGTGCGATTCCATCATAAGCACCGGCTGTAATGCTGGTAGTTGGCACAGGTAAGTTAAAAGAAGCATCGTCGAAATTAGTAGCCGGAATGGCATTGTAATTAAGGCTTAGCCCGCTTGTTAAGCCATCTCTGTAGGCACCCTGGCCAACCATAGCACTAACATTATGGCTGCCAAATTCTTTAGAGTAAGAAAGGATGTTCTCGATGTTATAATCTATAACCTGATTTCTGTCGCGGCTTCGGGCTGTTTGCTGGCTTGTTGTAGATGCATTCAGATAATAAATGGGTCTGAAACTTTCGCCACCCCAATAGGCAAGTTTGCCACCCAGCGTAGAACGAAACTTAAGCCCTTTCAGCGGTTCAATTTCTGCGAAGGCATTACCTACTATATTATCAGACCAGCCATAGTTACCTAACTGCGTTTGAATATAAGCTAGAGGGTTAGTCATTTCCTGCTGCACCGTGGTGGATATACCATAAGGGTAGCCCTGCCCATTTCGTATAACTGGTTGCTTGTTATAGATGCTGCTCGGGTCATCCAGTATAGCCGGATCTGTTATAAGAACAGGTGTAATAGGGTCGAGGTTGATTGCAGAGTTAAGCGGACCACCAAACTCGGTGTTAGGGTTAAAGCCGCCCTGGGTCTTGACATGGGAGTAGCCAAGTGTTTGCCCTAAAGTGAGCCATTTGGCTACTTTGTGAGTAGAGTTTAGTCTTACATTGTGGCGTTCAAAGTTAGAAATTGCACTTAATACAATTCCTTCCTGGTTCAGGTAACCATAAGAAGCATAGAAAGTAGAAACATTGTTGCCTCCACTTACTGCAAGGTCATGGCTTTGAATGCGGGCGTTATCATTAAAAACATACTTCTGCCAGTCCGTACCTTCGCCTAAGGAGCGAGGATCTTCATAAACAATGTCACCACCGCCTCCTACAGATGCCTCGTTGCGTAGCGTAGCATATTCCGTTGCATTCAGGAGATCAAGTTTTCTTGCAGGAGCCTGTGTTCCAACATAACCATTATAGTTTAAGCGGATGCTTCCTTCTTTACCCTTTTTAGTTGTTACTAAAATAACGCCGGCGGCTCCACGAGTACCATAAATAGCAGCAGAAGCCGCATCTTTCAGTACTTCGATGGATTCAATATCCGACTGATTCAGGTAATCTATACCGCCATTTACCACCACGCCGTCCACTACATAAAGCGGACTGTTGTTATTTAAGGTAGTAATACCTCTTACCCTAACCGTAGATTCGGCGCCCGGAGCACCTGAGTTTGAAGCAACCGTTACGCCGGATGTTCTGCCCTGCAGGGCTTGTTCTACGCGCGTGATCTGCTGGTTTTCCAGATCCGAAGATTTAACGCTGGAAATGGCGCCCGTTACCACGCTTTTCTTTTGCACACCATAACCGATAACTACCACTTCTTCGAGCGATTTCGCATCAGTCTGAAGTATAATATTAAGCGTAGTTCGGTTGTTAACAGGAACTTCCTGCGTTACATAACCAATGTAAGAGACCAATAATACTCCTCCTGCATCGGGTACCTCTATAGAGTATGTACCTTTTACATCTGTAATGGCACCTATAGTTGTCCCCTTTAAGGAAACACTTGCTCCAATTAATGGCTCCCCTGTTTCAGAGGTTACTTTGCCGGTTACTGTAATAGCAAAGCGCCTTTCTTTTGTGAACTTTACTTTGCCAGGATTGCCCGCATAGGTAGAAGCTTGGATGCTGACAACCATGGAAAGACAGCCCACAGCTGAGTATAAATATTTTCTCATAAGAAGGTGTTGGTTAGGTTAGAAGTAAAACTCATTTTACAGGCTTAAGAACTAGAGGTTTTAAAAAATAAGTAACTTATATAATCGGAATTTAGGAGCGGTTTTTATGCGACTGTTTTGAGAAATCAATGACTAAAGTTTAGTTGAAGTATAGGTCCACTGCTATGTGATATAATTTTACTCTAATTAGGCTGAAGCATAACAAAAAGTAGCCACATCATAGCTACTTTTTGACTACGTCATAACTACGTCACTTAAAATTAAATATGCCTAAGTAGTTTATCCATAGCTATTTATGGTGTAATGTTTAGCCTTGCTTTATTACCTGATATCGCTGGTCTTTAGGAAAATTAAAGTGTTGTGGAATCTGACATAGTGGCCTGGATTATGAAGAGCTGAAGGATTTTGAATAATAAATCTGGGAAGCTATGTTACACCAGCTCAGCACCGATGTTAAGATCATACTTAGCAAAGACCTGCGGGAGTTTTACGAACTGCAAAAGTACTTAGCGCTCGATACGATTGGTGTTGTTTACGACCTCAGGTATGAGCAGTTTGGCAAGTATGTGCCTGCTTTTATTCCTGCCTACTTTGATGCCCTTATTTTCTTGATGATTCAGAAGCCAAACTATACCCTTTGTTTATTAAGCAGTGATGTACTTTATCCCCGTTGCACCAGAAAAGCTAAGTATGTAATATAAACAAGCAGGAAAATAGTGCCACTTAGGCGGCCTATAGAATTTTTATGGCGTCCCAGCGGCATTGTAATAACCAAAAGGGTACTGGCAAATATCATCATTACAATGTCTGCATTTGTTACTACATTAAAAGGTAGCGGGTTTATTAAGGCGCTTATACCCAATATCCAGAGCAGGTTAAAAATGTTAGAACCCACTACGTTGCCAACTGCAATATCAATGTTTTTGCGAAAGGCAGCTAGTGCAGATGTTACAAGCTCAGGTAGCGAGGTGCCAATTGCTACTATGGTTAAGCCTATAAAAGATTCGCTCAGGCCAAAGTTTTTCGCAATCCCTACTGCGCCGTCTACAACCCATTTACCTCCTATAAACAGCCCGCCTGCTCCCAGAAGTATAAAAAATATAGCCTTCCATTTAGCCATCAAAGGCTGCCCGTTTTCACCTTCTTTAACTAAAGTATCGTTGTGTGTGTGGGCAATGTTATAAATGTAAGCCAGAAAGAGCATCAGGAAGAATAGTAAAATCAAGCCATCTACCCGGCTGATATAGAGCTGGTCGTTCTGTTCATCAAATAGTGCGGCATTAGCTAAAAAGCCAACAAGCAATGTAGCAATCAGTGAAAATGGAAGCTCAGTCAGTACTGTATTCCGCCTGATTGGCAAAGGGCAGATCAATGCCGTTATACCAAGTATGAGCAGCAGGTTAGCCACATTACTGCCAAATACATTACCTATAGCCAGTTCAGATTTACCTTGTATACTTGCCAGTATATTCACTACCATTTCTGGCAAGGAGGTGCCAAATGAAACAATGGTCAGGCCAACTACTATTTCTGGAATTTGGAAATGCCTGGCAAGGGCAATTGCACCCGATACAAGTATGTCTGCTCCTTTTATTAGCAAAATGAATCCTAGTACGAACAGAACATAGAGGAGCATAAAGGTTAAGGCTGCTGTTGTTTAGCACTACGGGTAAAACGGGTAGTGGGCTGCCTTATAAAAAAAAACGGCCACCTGAAGATTTATACTTCAGGTGGCCGTTTCTATACTTTAAAAGCCGTTACGCCATGTTATGGTATACAGCCTGCACGTCATCGTCTTCTTCTATTTTTTCAATCAGGTTCTCGATTTCCTCTTCCTGCTCTTCGGTAAGTTCGGTACGAGTATTAGGGATGCGCTGCAATTCGGCACTTATAACATTCAGGCCTTTTTCTTCGAGCGCTTTTTGCATCTGGCCGAAATCAGTGAAAGCAGTTTCTACAATAATCTCGTTCTCATGCTCGTAAATATCTTCTGCACCAAAGTCGATTAGCTCCAACTCCAGTTCTTCCACATCCAAACCTTCGGCAGCGATCTTAAATACACCTTTGCGGGTGAAAATAAAGTCCAGAGAACCAGTTTTGCCTACTGCACCACCTGCACGCGAAAAGTATACGCGCATGTTTGCAATGGTACGGTTAATATTATCTGTAGCAGTTTCTACAAGTATAGCAATACCATGCGGGCCATAGCCTTCATATACTACCTCTTCGTAATCTTTTTCGTCTTTAGAAGAAGCACGTTTTATGGCAGCTTCTACTCTGTCTTTCGGCATGTTAACGCCTTTGGCGTTTTGCATAGCCGTGCGGAGGCGGGCATTTGTTTCCGGATTAGGTCCACCTTCTTTAACAGCTATTACTATTTCTTTGCCAAGGCGGGTAAAAGCCTTCGACATTTTATCCCATCGCTTAAACTTACGGGCTTTCCTAAATTCAAATGCGCGTCCCATTTTATGTCTGGTTATGTGTATGTGCAAATTTAGGCAGCTTGTACGTAAATTGGTAGTATAGCTGATAAAATTGCTGCTTTTTGGAAAGTATAATTACAGAAACTTTATTTTACGAAGTATATGCTTAAAGTATAACCGCGGGCTGCTCGCTAAGTATGGTTTATACTTAGCACAGGTTCGCCTATAGGTTCCTTCTAAATTCAGTAAGGGAACGCTGTACTATAAGTTGATAATGAAATAGATAAATTACCGCTGAGCTTTAGCATTATTTTTTGCCAGGCACATGAAAATCGGAAATGCGCAGGTGGTGCTGGCAAAAACTATACTCGTGCAGAATGTTAGAACCTACAATAATAAGGCGATCCGCCTTATTTTGATCTACATGCTCTTGGTACCAGCTTACGCCTTCCTGGTCAAGGTTAGTAGTGGGCTCATCGAGAAGCAGCAGGGAAGTGTCGGAGTAAATAGCCAGCCCTAATTTAAGGCGTTGCTTCATACCCGAAGAGAAATCTTTTACAAACTTGTTGCGAGCTTTCTGCAATCCCATCCGATCTATTAGCTCCCCGGATTTGATGTTATTGCGCAGCGGCCTGAATTTAGTATGAAAATCCAGCATTTCCAGCAAGGTAAATTCCTCTACAAGCTCCAGGTAAGGTGCTGTTATAGACAGATAGCGGAAAACTTCTTCTGACGGAATGATTTTATCTCGCAAAGTATAGGTTATACTTCCTTCGCTGTGCAGGTTGTGGCCGGAGATAATGGTAAGTAAAGTGGATTTTCCGGATCCGTTATGCCCAAGTATGGCATAGGATGAACCTGGTTCTAAAGTATAGTTCAGGTTCCGGAAAATCCACTCGTAATTGTATCGTTTACCTAAGTTGCTTAGGTTAATTTGCATCTTTAGAAGAGTAGCTCTTAATAATACCGCGGCCGGAGTTACGCAGGAAATTCAGGATCTCATCACGCTCGCGGCTTGGCGAAAGCTCCAGCTCAATCTTATCCAGCGCTTCAGTGTTGTTATAACCACTCATGAACAGGATGCGGTAGATCTGCTGAATCTCATTTATCTGCTCGCTGGTGAAGCCTCTGCGGCGCAGACCTATAGAGTTTACACCTGCATAAGAAAGCGGCTCGCGTGCAGCTTTTACATAAGGCGGTACATCTTTGCGCACCAATGATCCGCCCGAGATCATGGCATGAGGACCAATTTTTACAAACTGGTGAACAGCACTTGAACCACCAATAATGGCATAATCGCCCATCTCTACGTGGCCTGCCAATTGCACAGCATTAACCACGATGCAGTTATTGCCAATAACACAGTCATGTGCCACGTGAGCATACGACATGATAAGGCAATTATTACCTATCACCGTTTTTAGCTTATCGATGGTGCCACGGCTTATAGTAACACACTCCCTGATAACCGTGTTATCGCCGATTACCGCAATAGTGTCTTCGCCTGCAAATTTCAGGTCCTGTGGTACTGAGGAGATAACTGCACCAGGAAAAATTTTGCAATTTTTGCCGATACGGGCACCTTCCATAATAGTCACGTTCGGGCCTATCCAGGTGCCTTCGCCAATTTCTACGTTTTTGTAGATCGTCGAAAAAGGCTCTACTACCACATTGTGTGCTATTTTAGCCTCTGGGTGGATGTATGCTAATGGCTGGTTCATGCGTTTTTCTTTACTATACTTGCCGACATTTCCGCTTCCATTACCAGTTGGCCATTAACAAAAGCCTGTCCTGACATTTTGGCGATTCCACGTTTTATGGGAGCCAACAGTTCACATTTAAAAATAATAGTATCTCCAGGAATTACTTTGCGCTTAAAGCGGCATCTGTCTACTCCTAAGAAGTATGTCCAGTAATCTTCCGGATTTTCTACTGTATTTAATACAAGTATACCACCTGTTTGCGCCATAGCTTCGATCTGGATCACACCCGGCAACACAGGGTTACCCGGGAAGTGGCCCTGGAAGAAAGGCTCATTCATAGTCACGTTCTTAACGCCCGTTACTGTGGTTTCGTCTAAGTGGATGATTTTATCGATCAGCAGGAATGGATAACGGTGCGGCAACGTAGCCGAAATCTGGTTGATATCCATTACCGGTGGCTTCTTAGGGTCGTAAGTTGGTACATTCTTGATAGAAGCTTCCTGTATCAGTTTTTTTACACGCTTGGCAAAAGCAATGTTTGCCGCATGGCCCGGGCGTGCAGCCAGTATCTGGCCTTTTATTGGCCTTCCGATCAGGGCAAGGTCGCCCAGAAGGTCAAGAAGCTTGTGGCGTGCCGGCTCATTTTTAAAGCGCAGCTCAGTGTTGTTCAGGATTCCTTCTTCCTTAACCTCTACCTTTGGCTTATTAAGCAATTCAGATAGGTAAGAAAGCTCATCATCTTCCACTACACGGTCTACTATAACTATAGCATTACTCAGGTTGCCGCCTTTGATAAGGTTTTGCTTAAAAAGTGCCTCCAGTTCGTGCAAAAAGCAGAAAGTACGGCAAGGGGCAATCTCATCAACAAACTGGTTAAAGTCTGTTATAGATGCATGCTGGCTACCAAGTACAGGTGAATTATAGTCTACCATTACCGTCAGACGGTAGTCATCCAAAGGCAAAGCCGCAATCTCTACGCCACGTTGCTCATCTTTATAGCTAAGGCCTTCTGTAATCTCAAAGTAGTTACGTAGCGCGTTCTGCTCCTGTAAACCAACTTCAAGCAATGCTTTTGCAAACTCGATAGATGAACCATCCATAATCGGAGGCTCCGGGCCATCAAGCTCAATAAGTACGTTATCAATCTGCAAACCAACTAGGGCTGCCAGCGTGTGCTCTACTGTATTTACGCGCGCGCCATTTTGTTCAATGGTAGTGCCGCGCGAAAGATCCACCACATTATCAACGTCAGCGTTTACAATCGGCTGACCCGGTAGGTCAATGCGCTGAAACTTATAGCCATGGTTAGCAGGCGCAGGTTTAAAGGTCATGTTAGAAACCACGCCTGTGTGCAAGCCAATGCCCGATACTGTAACCGGACCCTGAATGGTATGCTGTTTGTAATTCATTAACGTATCCGTCGTGTTGTTAAATGCTTGTATATGTGTTACAAGGCTTAGCTAGGCTGGTGCGTTCTCTGTTTAAAGTACACAGTTGCTCACGCTATGCGTCTGCAAACTTAATGTTTTAAATTTGCAGACGCCACTTTTATTTTTGCTGAAGCAATGAGATGTGATGATTGGTAGCTTATTGTTGGCCTTTAAGCTCCTCTAACTGGCGCTGCAACTCAGGTAATTTTCTGAATACAGTCATAGCTCGTAAATTTTCCTTGTAATCGAATGCAGGGGAGCCCTGTATGATCGTACCCGGGTTTTTTACTGTTTTGGAAACGCCTGATTGTGCTCCTATAGTTGTTTTATCAGCAATTGTAATGTGGCCAACTATACCTACCTGGCCAGCAATAACACAATGGTTGCCAATTTTAGTAGAGCCTGAAATGCCTGCCTGGGCGGCAATAACGGTATGTTCTCCAATTTCCACATTATGAGCTATCTGCACCAGGTTATCAATTTTAGTGCCTTTGCCAATAATAGTAGACCCCATGGTTGCGCAATCTATAGAAGTGTTGGCTCCTATGGATACATCATCTTTAATTACTACATTTCCAATCTGGGGTACTGTTTTGTAGCTGCCATCTGCCTGTGGGGCAAAGCCAAAGCCATCGCTGCCAAGTATAACTCCTGCATGAATGGTGCAATTACTGCCAACTACTGTGTTTGCATATAGTTTAGCGCCAGCAAAAATGGTAGTATTATCGCCTATTACTACATTATCGCCGAGGTATACCTGCGGGAAGATGCGCACATTGTTACCAATTTTGCAATTATGGCCGATGTATGAGAAAGCTCCGCGATAATGGTTTTCGCCAATCTGGGTGTTTTCTCCCATAAAGCTAGGCTCCTCTACTCCAACCTTAGACGCTATTAGTGCAGTTTGGTAATATTGTAAGAGGGTTGAAAAACTGGAATAGGGATCTGCCACACGAATAAGCGCAGCCGATACTGGTTTTTGTAGCTCCAGGCTTTCAGAAACAATTACGGCGCTGGCACCGGTGGTATAAAGATAGGGTTCATACTTGGGATTAGATAAAAAAGCGAGAGCGCCTTGCTGGGCTTCCTCTATTTTAGCTAACGTGCTGACCTTTACCAGATTGTCTCCTTCTACTTTCCCTTGTAAAAGGTCCGCAATTTGTTGAACTGTAAATTCCATTCTGTAAAATTTGAGCAAAAAATAAATGCTTCTTGTTTCGGGCTGCAAACTTAACACTTTTTGGGCTTAAACCGGCAAACGGTTGCCATGCAGATGACCAGATTTGGAAATTATTTCAAAAATTACAGGATGGTTTTTGCTTTAACTAACCCGCATTTAGGAATTGGATATTTGCAATGTAGTGGGTTCTGATTTGTTTAGCGCATTTTTTACAAAAAGAACTTTGGGCTACGTTTCGGCGGAGGTATTATGTATGCGGTATTTAAAAAAAGGGTTTACCAACTGGCAACTCACAACTAATATTATGACTGACAATTTGAGTTTAATGATCTATATCGAGGCTATGCATACTAGCGTATACTTGTTTAAACCACATTAACTTGTAGAGTGTGTCAGGGTATTTTTTTATACTTTCTGTGGCCTGTATTTTTCCGTTTTTTATTTCCAGGCGTTGTGGCAAACCATTATGGATATATTCTATGTAGGCATCCTGGGTTGTATTTGCAATAGTGCGCGAAAACTCAAAATATACCATCATTTTTTTAGACGGACCTGCGTAGGTTTTCAGCTCTTCCAGGTTTGTACTTTTTATTTGCACCAGGTCTTTCTGAAAGTCAAAGACCTGCAGCGATGCAGGTATAAACAGGTGGTTTGTATAGCCTCCTTCGGTGCGCAGGTTGGTAAACATGTTAAAGCTTGTATTGGTCTTTAAACCGAGGTAAGGCAGCATTCCGTTCAGTACTAATAGCGCCGGAAAAAGGATATGTAGCTTAAATGGCAGGCGAAATGCATGGGCCTCCGGGGTCATTTTATAATAGCGGGTGGCAAATAACAAACTCATAAACAGGAACAACCACCAAACTATGATCAGGCTGTAAACCGAATAATAAAGACCTGTTTTGCCATATAAAGTGTTCCAATTATAAATAAGGTAACCGAGCACTGAAATGATTGCCAGCAAGGCAATTACTATCAGTTTTATAGTTATGGTTTTAGGAGAGGTTAGTTTGCACCAGATGTTTGTAGTTATTTCTGAAAGGGCGGCAGGCAACTCTTTTGGGGTAAAAAAGAAAAACAAAGTATAAAGCATACCCGAGAAACTGGTAAAGCCACGATGCATCGGGTTAAAGCTGATAAAGATATGAAATATCATGGCCAGGAAAATCCCATGAAGCCGCGTACTCCTGAAGCAAAGTAGAACAGCTATAGCTGTTTCTGTAATAACAGTACCCCAAACTGAAACATATTTTATGGTATCGGTAAGGGGCAGAAACTGTATATGCTGCTTAATATCTTTTAGCAGGTGTATACTCTGGCTGATTGTAATATCGAAAAAGCCCGAGTTTAATTTATGGAATACGGCAAAAAAGTAAAGTATAACGATACTTATCCGGGCCACCGGAGCAAATGAGTCAAAAAGCTTGTTTCTGAATTCTGTGCTGGTTAATTGGTCTTTTAATCTGTTTCTAAAAGCTTCAGGGGCGATTATACTTACTATGCATCCTAAAATAAAGAGCTGCAAAGCTGCTTCAAACATAATGTGGTTTTGCAAGAATGGCATTCCATCTATGGCATGTAGTATACTTACCGCCAGCATAAACAAAAAAAGATAAACCGATTTAGGCCTAAGTATTACAGCTACTGCAGCAAGAGCAAGCAGAATTGAAAGTACACCTTCCTGACCTGAAACTATTCTTCTATAAAATGGCCATGGATGTATAAGAGCAGTTACGGCCCACATAAAGCTTAAAATAGACAAGCGATCTAACCGAAATAGAAGAGGTTGCTGCATAAAACGTAATTATAATTAATCATATACATGATATAAATATATAGATCTTATACAGTATAATAATAAATTAGTTTGGATTTCGCTTATTATATTTATAACTATATATATTTGAGTAGGCGTTGTTTATATGTTCAGCTGCAGGCTGATTGAAGCAAAACTTTAAATATTGAATTGATATTGGAGCTCTAGATGAGTATTTGAAGTATAATTGATGAGCTTATAAAAACAAAAGCCCTTCTAAAGAGAAGGACTTGAGGAAACTTAAAATGAAGTATAAACTTTACAGGTGCGCTACCTCTTTGGGGTAACACACATAATATTTTTCTACCTTGTTGCTAAGTGCTTGTATGTTAGGCAGGTCAGAGGCATCTGATACGTTTATGACATAACCTGATTTAGTCAGTACATCAATAGACTCGCCAATGGCATCATAAGCGTTGTTGCTGATTTTGCCTGAGATCATCAGGTACTCTACATCTTCGGGTTTAATTTTGAAGTGTTCCTGTACCAGCTCACTCAGGCCAAGTATGATATCTTCCTCTATTGGTTTGTTTGATATGATAACCTTAAATAGGCGTCGGTTAAGTATACTTTTGGATAAGAATGAAAGTATAGGATCCGGGTGTGCTGCCCATTCTTTAATGCCGCTCCAGATATCGTGGTCGTCGAGCGATACAAAGCGCTCCAGGATGCTGTTATCCGCCTCAAAATCGTGAAGGGTCAGGTTTGAGGAAAGGAAAAACTTGAGGCAGGTGCTTGCCGGTACTTCCATACCTTGCTGCAGTAACTGGCGTGTGCGTTGCACTGTTCTCAATACCATATTTTCGGCACTGATCACCGTTTTATGCAAGTATACCTGCCAGTACATCAGGCGGCGGCTCACCAGGAAGTTTTCTATACTATAAATGGCCTTTTCCTCTACTACCAACTTGTCGTTGGCAACATCCAACATTTTTATAATACGGTCAGCACCGATCTTGCCTTCGTATACTCCGGTATAAAAGCTATCCCGGTTCAGGTAATCCAGGCGGTCTACATCGAGTTGGCTCGATACCAACTGATGGAAAAAGTTACGTTCGTAAGTGCCTTTAAATATCTGAATTGCCAGATCCAGCTTTCCACCAAATTCTTTGTTAAGCAACTGCATAATGTGCAGCGAGAGATGCTCGTGGTGTACTTCCTTAAAAATGGCTGTCTCCAGCGCATGCGAGAAAGGGCCGTGGCCAATATCGTGCAACAGAATAGCGATAAGTGAGGCTTCGAATTCCTTATCATTAATTTCGTTATCTTTACTCCTGAGTGTGCTTAAGGCCGTGTTCATCAGGTGCATAGCCCCGAGCGCATGATGAAAGCGCGTGTGCAAAGCTCCGGGATAAACCATCTCCGTAAGGCCAAGCTGCTTAATACGGCGAAGACGCTGAAAGTAAGGATGGTCGATGATATCGAAGATAAGCTCAGACGGAACGGTAATAAAACCGTAAACGGGATCGTTAAAGATTTTTTTCTTGTTCAAATAAATATAGGTTTAGTTAAGCGAACCGTTCATTGGCAAAGTGAGTAAAGTAGGGCAGGGCTTTATCCTGTAGCTACCGCCAAACTATAGCCGTTACCCAATGCTACACTGATAACTGACTACGCAAATCAAAGATAAAATTATGCAAAGATATACTATTTTGTGGGCCGATGACGAAATTGACCTGCTCAAGCCACACATTCTTTTCCTGGAAGATAAGGGGTACGATATAACTCCGGTAAACAGCGGCACCGATGCCATTGATAAAGTACAGGAACAGCCTTATGATATTGTTTTCCTGGATGAAAACATGCCCGGCATCAGCGGCCTCGAAACCCTGAACGAGATAAAGACTATACGCCCGACCGTACCTGTGATCATGATCACGAAAAGCGAGGAAGAGCACATTATGGAGGAGGCCATCGGTTCTAAAATTACAGACTACCTGATAAAGCCACTGAACCCTAACCAGATTTTGCTGTCGGTTAAAAAAGCGCTGGAGAATAAGCGCCTTGTTTCAGAGCGCACTAACCTGAGTTACCAACGCGATTTCAGGCAGCTGGGTATGGCATTTGGCGAGCGCCTGAGCCCGAACGAATGGTCCGATATCTACAAAAAGCTGGTTTACTGGGAGCTGGAGATCGACGAGACCGAGAACAAAAGTATGGCTGATGTGATAAACATGCAGAAGGATGAGGCCAACTCCAACTTCGCGCGCTTTATCATGGATAACTATGAAGACTGGATCAACAATGAATCGGATGATGCGCCGCTGATGTCGCACCAGATCTTTAAAGAACGGGTTTTCCCGATGATGAAGGAATCTGACCGGCCGGTATACTTTGTGCTGATCGACAACCTGCGCTACGACCAGTGGAAAGTGCTGGAGCCGCTTATTTCGGATTATTTTACCGTAGACTCGGAAGAGATGTATTATTCTATACTTCCTACCACTACAGCCTATGCCCGTAATGCGATTTTCTCCGGTATGCTGCCTTCCGATATCGCTAAAAAATATCCGAACCTGTGGGTGAGTGATGATGAAGAAGAAGGCAAAAACCTCAACGAGCCCGATTTCCTGGATATTCAGTTTCAGCAGAACCGCGTAACCGATAAGCACAGCTACCATAAAATTACAAACGTGGCTGCCGGAAAAGATCTGCTCGGTAAGTTCAGCAACCTGGATAATAACAAGCTGAACGTGATCGTGTATAACTTCGTGGATATGCTTTCGCATGCCCGCACCGACAGTAACATGGTGCGCGAACTGGCACCTGACGAATCGGCTTACCGTTCTATAACCAAATCGTGGTTCCTGCACTCGCCGCTGTTCGATACTCTGAAAATGATTGCTGAGAAAAAAGGCCGCCTGATTATTACTACCGACCATGGTACCATTCGGGTTAAAAAGCCTTTCAAGATTATCGGAGACCGCCAAACCAATACAAACCTGCGCTACAAGCATGGTAAAAACCTGGGCTACACTGATAAAGATGTATTTACGGTGCGCAAGCCAGAGCGATTTTTCTTGCCAAAAGCCAATGTTTCTACTACGTTTGTATTCGCGATTGAAGATTACTTCTTCGCTTATCCGAACAACTATAACTACTACGTGAATTATTACAAAGATACTTTTCAGCACGGAGGCGTGTCGTTAGAAGAAGTAATAATTCCGTTTATCACACTGTCGCCGAAGAATGTATAATACCGGAGTAGAAAAGGCTCAAATAAAGATGTCGTCGTTGGCTGATTTGCCTGCGGCGGCTTCTTTGCTTATAACGTATTTCCAGGATGAGCCCGTTATACTTTTTGAAGGCCCCATGGGAGCCGGTAAAACAACCCTTATAAAAGAAGTTTGCTGCCAGTTAGGTGTTGCAGAAAATGTAAGTAGCCCTACTTTTGCGCTTGTAAATGAATACGAAGCCACAGGCACTGGGAAACTTATTTACCATTTTGATTTTTATAGGATCAAAGATGAGCGTGAAGCGCTTGAAATCGGGGCGTTGGAATATTTTGAATCGGGTAATATTTGCCTGATCGAATGGCCGTCGCTGATACCGAACTTATTGCCGGAACATTATCTGCTAATTTCGCTTGAGCCTGATGCTGATAGCGAGGAGCGTACTATGATCATTAACAAAGTATAAAATGACGGAGAGATTCGCCGTAGAGTTAGGAAAGTTGGCAACGAGCCAGGCTTTGTATCCCAAAGAGTCGATGCTGGCTGTGGAAGATCGCCGTAAAAACCTGTTTATTGGCATACCGAAAGAATCGTCTTTCCAGGAAAACCGCATTGGCCTTACGCCTGATGCCGTAAAACAGCTGACAGATCAGGGGCATGATATCTGGATCGAAGCCGGTGCCGGAAGTCCTTCCAAGTACTCTGACCACGAATTTTCAGAGGCTGGCGCAAAAGTGGTTTACTCTATAGATGAAGTATACCAGGCCAATATCATACTGAAAGTAGCGCCTCCAACTTACGACGAAATTGAATACCTGCGCCCCGGCCAGACACTAATCTCCGCTCTTCACTTCGGCAATCTTACCTCAGATTACATTAATGCGCTGCTCCGAAAAAAAATCAATGCTATTTCTTTTGAGCTGATCCGCGATAAATCAGAATCTAAACCTGTGGTTCGTGCCATGAGTGAAATTGCCGGAAGTACGGTGATGCTGATTGCGGCAGAATACCTGAGCAGCAGCAACGATGGCAAAGGGGTTATACTTGGCGGAATTACAGGTGTGCCACCATCCAAGGTAGTTATACTTGGTGCCGGCACTGTAGCCGAATATGCTGCCCGCGCTGCCTTAGGACTTGGGGCTGAAGTAAAAGTTTTTGATAACCATATTTACAAACTTCGCCGCCTGAAGCACAACATTGGCTCGCAGATATTTACTTCTACGCTCGATAAAACAGTGCTTTACAACGAGATAAAGCAGGCAGATGTGGTTATTGGGGCACTTGTTGCCGAAGAAGGTAAAATTACCTGCATGGTAGAAGAAAGCGTAATTGCGCAAATGGACCCAGGCTCCGTAATTATTGATGTTTGCATAGACCAGGGTGGTTGTTTCGAAACATCAGAACTTACCTCGCATAGCCGCCCTATTTACCGCAAGTATGATATCATACATTATTGCGTACCAAACATCGCTTCGCGTGTGCCCAGAACGGCGACTAATGCACTCAGCAATATATTTACACCAATTTTTTCTGAAATCTCAAAGTATGGCGGCATAAACGAAGTGCTGTTTACTAATGAGCATTACCGTAGCGGCGTCTATATTTACAGAGGTAGCTTAACCAACGCGCACATTGCCAAGAAATTCGGAATGCGTTATAAGGAGCTTGGGCTGATGATTGCAGTAAGAAATTAGACGGTAGACAATAGACAATAGATTTTAGAAGCTATACCTCCATAAAGTATAAAACCCGCCTTAGCGGGTTTTATACTTTAGAGGATAATTTGAGCTTAATATACCTTGTCCGTGCATACCTCAAGTTTTGCGATAGCTTAACATGTGAGTTGCTTTATCAGCAAATTTTCAACTTGTACAAGTTACACACCTCCTCAAACACACAGTCACTGATTACAGCTGCACTCAAATTTGCAGCATTTATACTTTGTAGAGTATAGGTTCCGACTATTTATACCTGCCCACTTAACAAAAGTACTTTCCAGGCTGCCTGTACCTGGTTATCTTCCAAAAGCTTTTTGCCCAGTAATTCCAACTCATGCTTTAGTTTAGGAGTATCCGCTTTATACTTGTTTAATGTATAGTCTACCATAGGTTCTGATTTATATGTTTCCACATCTTCTTCAGATGGAATTACTTCAGTATTACCAAGCCTTCCTAAATTGTTCCCGGTAAGTATAGAACTGTTGCGGATATGATCTGGGAGCGCATCTACCCCGATTCCTTTGTTTAAAACTGGCTTTGGAAGCTCGAAAATGCAGTCGCCGTTTGCGCGCAGGTAATAATCGCCACCCATACGAGCCACAGCATCTAATTTAAAAGGGCTGATCTTACCATGTTCATCCAGGACCTGCTCACTTACATGCATCAGCAAAACCTCGCAAATTACGAGGTTGCCGGCGCCTCCTTCTGGCCCTAAGCTAATTACTTCATTCACGCGGCATTCAAAAGCCACAGGAGCTTCCTTAACTCGCGGCGGTTGTACAAACTGGCTGGCTTCTGGGGTAAGGCCAGATTTTATAAATTCATTTATACCTTCTGCATATTCCGTGCTGGCCAAGGATAATTGCTCCACAATATCAAAATTGGCAATATTGATTACTACCTCTTTTGTTTTGATCACATTCTCCAACGTGTGTTTGCTTGTGTTGTCGCGTACACGCCGGGCAGGTGAAAAAACAAGTATGGGAGGCTTGGCACTGAACACGTTAAAGAAACTGAACGGGCTCAGGTTTACGTTGCCTTCACCATCGGTAGTGCTGGCAAAAGCAATCGGCCTGGGCGCAATAGCGCCTAATAATAAAGCATGAAACTCGGCAGTTTTAACTTCTTTCGGGTTTATTGATTTCATCTTTTGATGTTGGATACTTTAAGGTATACCTGGTCGTTAGTAAGTGAGGCTCTGAGAAAACAGTAGCTTCAACCAGTAAAAAGCCTTGCAATATACTATAATGTCATAAAATGTATGGCAGTCTTGGGCGACTAACAGTTTATGTTTAAATATGCAATACCGAAGATATACCACTATAATTGACTACAGGTAGTAGTACTTATATAAAATAACAATACTTTATATAAGTATGATTTTTAATCTGATAGCTCCAATAAGAGTATACAATGTGTCTAAATACAAATCTGTAGCACTTAATGCTCCTTACTTTTTAAATAAAATATTTCACGCTGAAACTTTCAGCTGATTTTTTGCCTTATCATACTCATTGTGCTCTATAACCATTTAAATATTTTTATAGTTTAATGTGTAATAAATTGTAATTTATTTATTTTTGAGTTGAATTAGAGCTTGCAGCTAAATTGGCTTTATTTGTAGATTGAATTGCTGTAATGGGTGTTAAATTGTTGATTTAAAAGTGTTTGAGATAAGTTTTTTGTTTTTTTAACATTTTATAAATGCTTTTAGCAAACATTTTGCCTAATTTTGAAAAATGTTTGCAGTACGAGATATCCAAGATGGCGTCTCAGGTTTCTAGCAGAAATTAGAAATATATGCAGACTTTGATCCACGAATTCTAAACATGAAGATTAAACTTTTATACTTTCTTGGTTTTCTTTTTCTTGTGTCTTGCGGTCCAACCAGAAACCTTGCTTATTTCAGCGATTTAAAGGAACAGGCAGCTTTTTCTGATACACTTAACAGCACTCAGACAAGAATTCAACCAGATGATCTTCTGAGTATTACGATCAGTAGCCTGAATCCTGAGTCTAATGCATTGTTTAACCGAGGAGTACTTACACCAACCGGAAGCAATCTGAACCCCACAGCCAGTACAACAAACGAAGGCTACCTGGTAGATGAAAATGGCTTCATAGATTTTCCGATTGTTGGAAAATTAAAACTTGGTGGCCTGACCAAAGCAGAAGCAAAAAACAAGATTATTGCTGAGCTTAAAGATTATCTGAAAGATCCGATCGTAAATGTTCGTTTCCTGAATTTTAAAGTAACAGTAATCGGCGAAGTCAATAAACCTTCTACTTTTACTATCCCTAACGATAAGATAAACATACTGGAAGCGCTCGGCCTGGCAGGTGACATGACAGCTTTTGGCAGACGCGAGAATGTTTTGATCATCAGGGAAAAAGAAGGTGTTAAAAATACAGTTAGGGTTAATCTTAATAGCAAAGACTTACTAAGTTCCCCATACTTTAACCTGCAGCAGAATGATATCGTGTACGTGGAACCTGATAAAGCCAAGGCAATACAAGCAACTGTAAATCCAAGGAACACTACAATTATAGCAGCAACTATGTCTGCAATAGCAATTATACTTTCGAGAATTCTTTAATCAATACCTGTAGGCATGGCCGAGCAAGACGTTTTTCAGCTAGAGTCTGAGCAAATAGATATTAAAGGCATTTTGTACAAGTACCTGCGCTACTGGTATTTGTTTGCTTTAGCCGTGGTATTGTGCCTGGGTATTGCCTTCCTGTACCTGCGCTATACAACACCGCAATACAAGGTAAGCATGACCTTACTAATCAAAGATGACAAAAAGGGACCATCTTTATCTGAGGCTGCTGTTTTTGAAGACCTGGAGATTTTTCAAACAGGTAAAAACATTGACAACGAAATAGAGGTGCTGAAGGCAAAGAGCCTGATGCATCGTGTTTTTAATGAGCTTTCGCTGCACACCAGTTATTATGTGGATGGCAGAATCAAGCGTACGGAAGTTTTTGGCCAGTCTGCGCCTATTAAAGTTATCATCAGCAAGCTCGATTCGGCTGCCTTTGACAAAACAGTTACGGTACACCTGAAAGGCAATAACAACTTTGAGCTTGAAGAAGACGGCCATACTACAACAAGGCACCAGTTCGGCCAGCAGATACAGAAGCCTTATGCTACCTTTACGGTTGTAGCCGGGGCTGCAAGTGCGACCGAAGGCCGTGAAGTGACGGTGAAATTCCATGATACACGTAAACTTTCGGAGGATTTTAATCAAAAATTAATAGTAGTTCCTGTTAATAAAAATGCTAGCGTGCTTAGCCTGAGTTTGTTAGATCCTGTTCCGGCAAAAGGAGAGGCTATATTGAATAAACTTATCGAAGTTTATAACACAGAAGAAGTAGAAGATAAAAACCTGATAGCGGCAAGCACTATAAAATTTATAGATGAGCGTATGGGTTACCTGACTACCGAGCTTTCTGATGTGGAAAAAGATGTAGAAAAGTATAAGCGCCAGAACAACGTAACAGATGTAAAGTCGGAGGCAAGCTTATACCTGCAGAAGGCCGGCGATTATAATAAACAGCTGGCTGATCTTGGTATACGCATCAGTGTGCTGGAGTCTATAGAAAACTACCTCTCCAGGAGAAACGGCCAGTTCGACTTGGTGCCTAGCACACTGAACATCGAAGACCCCACCTTATTAAGTTTGATCTCTAAATTCAATGAACTGCAACTGGAGCGCCAACGCCTGTTGAGAACAACGCAGCTTAATAACCCGCTTGTGCAGAATATTAACGAGCAACTTACCAACCTGCGTGCCAATGTGCTGGAGAACCTGCGCAACATTAAAGGCGGATTGGTTATTACGCGTAATAACCTACAAAGAAGCTCAGAACAGTTTGAGTCTAAGATCAACGAGGTGCCTTCCATTGAAAAGGAACTGGTTGAAATTGCGCGTCAGCAAAGTATAAAGGAGGGCTTGTACCTGTACCTGCTGCAGAAAAGAGAAGAATCAGCGCTATCGCTGGCGGCTACAGTTTCCAACTCACGCGTAATTGATGCCGCCACAGCAGGCGATTTCCCGGTAGAGCCTAAAAAGCAATTAATATACCTGCTGGCATTATTAGTAGGGTTAGGAGTGCCTTTTGCTGGTATATATGTAAAAGACCTGCTGAACGATAAGGTACAGCAATACAAAGATGTAGAGAGCACTACTAAAACACCTGTTTTGGGTGAAATTTACCATAGTGATTCTGATAATACCCTGGTCGTAACAGAAGATAGCAGAAGCCCTGTAGCCGAGATGTTCCGCCTTATCCGCACAAACATTCAGTTTGCAACGGCTGGCAAAAGCAATAAAGTAATCCTGGTTACCTCCAGCATCAGTGGTGAGGGCAAAACTTTCTTTACTATTAACTTTGGCGCAAGCCTGGCGCTTACCGATAAGAAGGTGGTTATACTAGGTTTCGACTTCCGAAAGCCACGCCTGATCCGCAGCCTTGGCCTGACAAACGATGTTGGTATTACGAATTACTTAGTATCAGATGCCCTCTCTATAGAGGATGTGGTAAAGCCTACTGAAATTTCGCCGAACCTGTTTGTGATCGGTTCCGGCCCAGTACCGCCTAACCCGGCCGAACTGATGCTGAGTGAGCGGGTAGAGCAACTGCTGGAAGAACTGAAGTCCAAATTTGATTATGTGTTAATCGATACTTCGCCGGTAGGGCAGGTAGCCGATGCCTTTAACCTGGCACCGTTTATTGATTCCAGCATCTACATTATCCGCTACAATTACACCTATAAGAACCATGTAGCTATTATTGATGATATCTATAAGCAGAAAAAGCTGAAACACCCGATGGTAGTACTGAATGATGCTAAGAAAGAAAACAACTACGGTTATGGCTACGGTTATGGCTACGGTTATGGCTACGGTGATGTAGAAAATAATACCACAAAGTCCTGGAACAAAAAGATTAGAAGTAAAGTAGGAATAGGTGTTTAGAACTTTTTTAATTTTAGATTAGACGTAAACAAGTTAATAATAATCATATGTCAGGTATAGCTACAGTAGAGAACGCTAAAATTGCAGTAATCGGTTTAGGCTATGTGGGGCTACCACTCGCAGTTGAGTTTGCCAAAAAATTTAAAACCTTTGGCTTCGATATTAACAAAGCAAGGGTTGAGGAACTGAATAATGGGCTGGATCATACCCTGGAAGTATCGGAAGATCTGCTGAAAAGCGTGATCACAGAGGACTGCACTACAAATAAAGGCTTGTATTGCACAACGGAACTGGAGAAAATACAGGGATGCAATTTCTTTATTATTACAGTACCTACCCCTGTAGATAAACATAATCGCCCTGACCTGACGCCACTTTACAAAGCCAGCGAAACTGTAGGCAAAGTCTTGAAATGCGGCGACATTGTGGTATATGAATCTACTGTTTATCCGGGCGTAACAGAAGATGAATGCGTGCCTGTGCTGGAGCGCGTTTCTGGATTAAAGTTTAATGAAGACTTCTTTGCCGGTTATTCCCCTGAGCGCATTAATCCGGGCGATAAAGAACACACCGTTGCCAAGATCCTGAAAATAACTTCCGGCTCAACGCCAGAGGCTGCTGAAAAGGTAGATCAGTTATATAGATCTGTTATTGTAGCCGGCACGCACAAAGCGACTTCTATAAAGGTGGCAGAGGCTGCCAAGGTAATCGAGAATGCACAGCGCGATATTAATATTGCTTTTGTAAATGAGCTGGCAAAGATCTTTAACCGCCTGGATATAGATACAGATGAGGTATTACAGGCAGCAGGCACCAAATGGAACTTCCTGAAGTTTAAACCTGGTCTGGTTGGTGGACACTGTATTGGCGTGGACCCTTACTACCTGGCACAGAAAGCGCAGGAAGTAGGCTATCATCCAGAGATTATCCTGGCTGGTCGCCGCCTGAACGATGGCATGGGCGAATATGTGGCACATGAAGTGATCAAACTAATGGTGAAAAAGGATATACCGGTAAAAGGAGCCAACATCCTGGTGCTGGGCGTTACCTTCAAAGAAAACTGCCCGGATGTGCGCAACACTAAAGTTGTAGATATCCTGCAAACGCTGAAAGGTTATGATACCAACATCACGATTTACGACCCATGGGCTGAACCTGCCGAAGTGAAGCATGAGTATGGTTGGGACTCGGTAAAAGAGCTAAACGGCACTAGCAACTGCGATGCTGTTATACTTGCAGTATCTCATGATGAGTTCAAAGATCTTGATCTAAGCAAGCTCTGCAAAGAAAATGCCGTGATCTACGATGTAAAAGGCGTACTTCCAAAAGAACTAGCTGACGCAAGGCTATAATTAATCATAAAGATGTAATAATTGTCATTTCGAATGTAGTGAGAAATCTGAAAATCAAATTACAGCTCCCAGATTTCTCATTACATTCGAAATGACACCAGAATAAATTCCCCTCCTTAGACAAGGAGGGGTTAGGGGTGGTTTGAATACCACCCATTCATTATTCCTAATTCATCATTCATAATTCTCCCCGAAGTGTACGAAACCCAATATCATTCCGAAGACCTTAGCCAATTTAGATTCTTAGTTACTGGCGGCGCCGGTTTTATAGGTTCTAATATAGTAGAGTACCTGCTTAAATATGGTGCAGGCAAAGTACGAGTACTGGACAATTTTGCGACTGGCTCACATGCAAACATAGAGGAGTTTAAATCTAACCCTGCTTTCGAATTAATAGAAGGTGATATTCGAGACCTGGAGACTTGCAGGAAGGCATTGGAGGGAATAGATTATGTAAGTCACCAGGCAGCTCTTGGTTCTGTGCCTCGTTCTATCAATGATCCTATAACCAGCAACGATGTAAACGTAAGTGGTTTCCTGAACATGTTAGTGGCAGCCCGCGATGCAGGAGTGAAACGACTGGTATACGCTGCCAGCTCCAGCACCTACGGCGATCATCCGGGTTTACCTAAGGTAGAAGATAAAATTGGAAGGCCACTTTCTCCTTATGCTATCACCAAGTATGTTAATGAGTTATATGGTGATGTATTCTCTAGAACTTACGACTTTCATACTATAGGACTTCGTTACTTTAATGTGTTCGGTCCAAAGCAAAATCCTAAAGGGCCATATGCTGCTGTAATTCCTTTGTTTATTGAATCAGCTTTGAAAGGTGAAGCTCCTTTCATAAATGGAGATGGTGAGACTAGTCGCGATTTCACTTTTGTGGAAAATGCTGTTCAGGCTAATATTAAGGCAATATTAGCTGTAAATATAACACAGCATGAAGTAGTGAATATTGCTTTTGGGGAAAGGACAACTTTAAATATGCTGTGGAGTAGGGTAAATGAAGTTGGTGGTATCAATTTAAAGCCTCAATATAGAGAAGAGCGGAAAGGCGATGTAAAGCATAGTTTAGCAGATGTTACAAAAGCGCAAATGTTATTTGGGTATGTCCCGCAATTCGATATCAACAAAGGTTTAAAATTGACATATACTTTCTACAAAGGAATCTAGTACAACAAAAACTGTTAAGATTTGATTTTTGCATTAAAAAATAAACTCATTGATAAAATTAGCTATGGTTATGCGTTTATTGGTAATACTATATACTCTTTATGTCAATATGGTATCCTTTTAATATTAATTAAAACTTATTCAGAGGATGATGTTGGTGCTTTTATTTACGCACTTGCTTTTGTGACGCCAATCTTTGCTGCATTAGATATGCAGTTAAGATACTTTTATATCACTGATAAAAATGGAAAACAAAGATTTAATCAATATCTGACATTTAGAACTTTAACTAATATTGTTGGGATAATAATAGTTGTTATTTTAATTCTAGTTGCTAAAAGGGAAATATATAATATTATAATAGTTGTCGCTTTTTCCAAAGTAATTGAATCACAAATTGATTTAGTACACGGAGTTTATCATAAAGAAAGTAGACAAGACTTGATAGCTATTTCAAAACTTTTTAGAGGAATATCAAGCATTGTAGTTGTTCTAATTTGCTCAATATTTATCAAAAATATAACTGGGATTTTAATTGTATATCTATTAGTCTGGTGTCTCTTTTATATTATTTATGAACGCAAATTGCTAATTAAAAGAAATTTTGTTGCTAAAATTTCTTTTACAAGCTTATCAAAAAATGATTGGCGAAGCTTTTTGATTCTTGGTGGGCCTGTTTTTTTTACATTACTACTAAATAATTATTATTTTAATTATCCTAGATTGTTTATTGAAAAAAAAATAGGGTTAAGTGAGTTAAGCATATTCGGAGCATTGATGTATATTAAAAATATCGGAGGACAAGTTGTTTCTTCGGTTGCTCAGGTACAAATAGTTAGTTTAGCTAATAGCTATATTAATGAAAGATATAAGGAATTTGTTTTAAAAGTATTTCGATTAGTGGTTTTTGGATTTAGTGCTGGACTTATTTTGTTAATCCCATTCTTGTTTTGGGGAGACACAATATTGAAGGTTATCTATACAGAAACATATTCAAAATATAATGATATTTTAATTTTAATATTAATTGGAACTGCATTTTCATTTTCCTATAATTTAATAGGTACTGCAATTACTAGCATGAGAATTGATTGGGTTAAATTACCAATTCATATTATAGGTTTCGCGACTTTATTTCTACTTCTCTGGATAAATGGACATGAGACAATAAATTTGAGCAAAATATGCTATGTCATAATCACTAACGAAATACTTATGCTAGTGATGTACTTAACAGTAATTATTTATAAGTTATATAAGGAAAGTAAAAGCAAATAACCTTTTTAAATTTATTAAGATTAATGGATTTATTTCAAGCTTAATTGATAAGTTTAAAATAAGTTAAAATTTCAAAGTATGTGTGGAATATATCTAACTAATATACCTTTTGAAAAATCAAAAGTTATCGAGAAATTAAATTTAATTGAATATAGAGGGCCTGATAACCTAGGCTATGAAAAGATTAATAAAATTAGTCTTGGGCATTTAAGATTATCAATATTAGACTTAGACACTAGATCAAATCAACCATATCGATATAAAAATCTAAGTATTGTCTTTAATGGGGAGATATATAATTTTAAGGATATTAGGAATGAATTATCTGAAATTGGATATCAATTTGAAACAGAAAGTGATACAGAAGTTTTGATAATAGGTTACCAGGAATGGGGAAAGCAAATCCTTGCTAAGTTAAATGGAATGTTTGCTTTTGCTATCTATGATATAGAAAAACACAAGATTTTTGCAGCAAGAGATAGGGTAGGTGTAAAGCCATTTTATTATTACTGGAAAGACGGTGAATTTGAGATTTGTAGTCAATTAGGTCCATTAATAAGTAAAAATAGTAAAGTTTCTGACGAAGCTGTATCTATCTATTTAGATTGCGGATATGTACCAAGTCCATTTTCAATATTAAAGGACGTATACAAGTTGTCTCCTGGAAACTATATGGAAATAGATATAGAATCTAAGAGCTTCAATATAATAGAATATTGGAATCTTAAGAAAGTTGAGCATAAAAATTCAATTTCTTATGAAGAAGCAAAGAGAGAGTTACATGAGCTTTTAAAAGATGCTGTGAAAATTAGGATGCAATCTGATGTGCCAATTGGAGCTTTTTTGTCAGGTGGTATTGATTCAGCATTGGTTGCCAGTCTCGCTAGCAAGTTATCTGATAATCCAATTCAAACATATACAATTGGGTTTGAAGATAAAAATTATGATGAAAGTAAAGTTGCAGAAGAATATAGCAAAATAATTGGTAGTAGACATACAAAAACGAAGTGTAGACCGAATGAAATATTAGAGCTTCTTCCAAAATTTTTTCAAGTGTTTGATGAGCCTTTTGCGGATTCGTCTGCTCTTCCAACTCTTTTATTAAACTCAGTTACGAAAGAAAATGTTACTGTAGCTTTATCAGGTGATGGTGGAGACGAAAGCTTTTTAGGCTATATTCATTTTGATTTAATAAATAAATTTGAAAAAATTCAGTTTGTGCCTCATTTGTTAAGGAGGTTTTTGGCGAGGATCCCATGGTACAAAATTTTTGGAGGCAGACCAGAGACTATTAGTGAAATATTAAGCTCAAAGAATAGTGATGAACTTGCATATAAAATATTCACTGGTTTTAGCAGTGTTCATAAGAATAAAAATAATAGTTGGCTTAAATATTATGAACAATATAAAAAATTGTCCCATAGTCCAAAGCAAAGAGCTGCTGACCTAAATATAAAATTATGGTTAGAAAATGATAGCAATGTAAAGGTTGATCGTGGTAGCATGGCTTATTCAGTAGAAGTTAGGAGCCCATTTTTAGATTATAGAATAATAGAATTTGCTAGAAGCTTACCAATAAATTATAGATATAACAAAGGATCAAAGAAAAAAATACTTAAAGATATATTGAAGGAGTACATACCTCAAGATGTTTTCAATCAACCCAAAAAGGGATTTGCAATACCTTTAGGTAAATGGATAAGAGAAGATTTAAGAGACGATGTATTAAAAGAGTTAAATGATAAGTTCCTTAGAACAGTTTCAAATCTTGATATAGAAAAGTTCAAGGAACAATTAAATAAACATTTACTAGGTAAAAATGATTATTCTATAAATATATGGCGATTGTACGTTTTGGCCAAGTGGTATAAAAAAGTTAATATAAATGATTTGGCAAAGGGTAATTAATTTATATAGAAAAATTCTGTGGACAGACGAACAATATGCTAGGCATATTGGTGTAAAAATTGGAGATAAATGTTCTATAGCCACTCGGTACTTTGGATCAGAACCTTATTTAATTGAAATTGGTAACCATGTGCAGATAACTAGTGATGTACGATTTTTTACACATGGTGGTGGATGGGTATTTAGAGAAGAACATCCCTCTTTCGATTGCTTTGGGAAAATCAAAGTTGGTAACAATGTTTACATTGGTAACTGTTCAATGATTATGCCCGGTGTAAGTATTGGGGATAATGTTGTAATTGGGGCGGGTACAATTGTTACAAGAAGTATTGAAAACAATTGTGTTGTTGTCGGTAATCCTGGTAGGGTAGTAGGAGAAGTAAAAGATTTAAAGAGAAAGCTTTCTAAATTCAATACTGGAACAAAGATGATGGGATATGTAGAAAAGCGGAATTATCTATTGGCTTTACAAGATAAGCAATTTATGAAGAAATAAAAATTGTAAAGAAAATAATGCAAAATAAATTATATCTTTTTAATAAATATTTGCTTTTAGTTATATCACTTATAGTAGTACTATATTTAACCCCCGGAAGGAATGAAGTTTTTAATGAAGAAAAAGTAGGATTTTTATCAATTATTTGTGTTGTTAATGTTTTCTGGTTTTTCTATACAACTAGAAAATACTATAAAACGTGGGTAAGATTTGATGTTTTATTTTTAATCGGCTTTCTAATTGTTCATTTCCAAATTCCGTTTCTAGCAAGCTTAGGTATAGAGCCTGAAAAACCTAGCTTTATTTGGGTTAATAAACATGTAGTTAATTTTGCGACATGGTTAAGTTCGATTTTGTTGTTGCTTTGGTTGATAGGATATAATCTTTTTTTAAGAAGATTTAATATAATAATAAAAAGTAAAGACTTTTATGTTAAGACAAAAGCAATAGATGCGATGCTTTGGGTTTTAATGATATTTTTTATAGGTTTAGTTGGGAAGGATTTTTTAAGTGGCAGCTATTCTGGAACAGAAAATTGGGGTGCAGGGGCGACTTATATTTTTTTATTTTTAAGAATTATTTTATATCTAAGGATTATATACTTTTTTATAAACAGCAAAGGAATTAAACTCAATAAACAAAATATAGTAAGTATCTTATTTTATAACAAAACGTTGCTTATCCTATTATTTGTTTATTGTTTAATGTTTTTAAAAGCAGGCGATCGAGGCCCATTAATGGAATTAGTACTTTTGATATTAGGTGGTTATTCAATTTATCAAAAACATGTATCATTTGGCTTTCTCATCTCATTGATCTTGATAGGGTCAATTTTATTTACAATCATTCGAGAAGGTAGAACACGAGACGCTTCTCAGAGAAGTACAAATATACTCTCTGAAGGATTTAAAAATTTGCAAGACAATGAAAAGGATTTCAATCCCACAGATGAATTAGCATCTAGTGTAAGAATTCTCTATTCAGCTTTAGATATTGTGCCTGAAAAGCATCCTTATTTAAATGGTGCAACTATAGTTTCTGACCTTGTAGGGGTTGTCCCGTTTGGTAGTAGTGCTTATATATCTTTAACAAATTTGCCAATAATATATCTTTCATCATCTTATTTCTTCACTATACAAAGTCAAGGGGTCTTCTTTCAGTATGGTGAAGGCTCAGAAATTATTGCTGACTTGTATATAAATGTGGGGATAGTTGGCACAGCTTTTATAATGATTGTTTTTGGATATTTTATTTCCTTTTTAACGTTTAATGCTTTATACAACAAGAAACATAGGGTGGTTGTAGTATATTTAATTTTAATTACAGTTGCACTCTATCTAAATAGATCAAATATTTTAACTCCTTTGAAAGCCATTGTTTGGACTCTCGTGATTGATAGTTTTATAATAAAGCGGTTCAGTATAAAATATGAGTAAAGTTAAAAAGTTTGCTTTTTTTGTTACTGCCCTTGATGCAGGTGGTATAGAAAATTATCTATTGAGATTTTTAAGATTTACCGGAGGAGAGTATCAAGCATATGTGATTTGTAAAGGTGGAAGAATAGGTGAACTCAAGCAACAATATGCTGCGTTAGAAAATGTTAACGTCATTATCTTGCCTGTTGGATTTTATAATATACTTAGCTGGAAAACTCTTTATCTTTTTTTTAAGCGCGAACAATTTGATGCAGTTTGTGATTTCACAGGTAATTTTGCAGGGTTAACTCTACTTATTGCTAGAGTTGCTGCTGTTAAAAACAGAATAGTCTTTTACAGAGGTTCTCAAAATCATTTTAAAGAAACAACTTTAAGGCTAATTTATAACAAACTTATGAATTGGCTTGTTATCAAAAGTGCTACGAAGATTCTTTCAAACTCTAAATCTGCTTTACATTTCTTCTTTCCTTCCCTTTATAATTTTGAAAAACATAAATTTAAAGTAATATATAATGGTATAGATGCTTCTAGCTTTATTTTGAGTGTAGATAAAAGTATTATTAGAGAGGAAATAGGGATACCTAAGAAAGCTTTTGTTGTTGGTCATACAGGGCGAGTCAATAGTGCTAAAAATCATTCAACAATTCTTCAAGTAGCTGAAAAAGTTTGCAATGAAAATAATAATATTTATTTTATACTTTGTGGTAAGAATACAGAAAGGCTAATTAATAAAAATGTTGCTTCGGATTCAATACTAAGACATAGGGTTTTATTGCTTGGTTATAGAGCTGATATAAATAGAGTTCTTAAAAGTTTTGATATATTTTTCTTCCCTTCCATTACAGAAGGTCAGCCTAATTCTTTAATAGAAGCTCTTATAACAGGACTACCAATCATTGCATCTAATATTGAGCCTATAAAAGAGACCGTTCCAGAAGAGTTGCACAGACAGTTGTTAGACACTAATGATGTAGAAGGTTATAGTCGCCAAATTTTGGAAGCATATCACCTATCAAGTAATTCTACTATAGATAACCTCTCAGCATGGGCCATTAATAAATATAATCCAAATAAGTTGTTTAATGAGTTTTTAGATGAGTTATGTAGAGAACGCAAATAGAATAACAGGACGACAGAAGTTCAAAAAAAATATATTTTTGATTAATCTGTTAGTGGCTGGATTCAAAACATTGCCAAAAGCATTACATGTATTTATATGGGATTTAGTTAGTCCTTTCTCTCAATTGCCCTTTGTAGGATTGAGGTATATTTTGTTAAAATGTTTAATAAAAAAATGTGGAGATAATGTACGAGTAGGTAAAAATGTAAATTTTATTTACTGGGAATTTATAGAAATAGGTGACAATGTGAGTATACATCCAAACTGTTATATAGATGGTGCAGGTGGAATCAAAATTGGGAATGATGTTTCCATAGCACATAATACATCTATATTATCTGCTGATCATAATTGGAGTGATTACACTTTACCTATCAAGTATAATAGTGTAACTACTAAAAGTGTATTTATCAATAATGATGTTTGGATAGCATGTGGGTGCAGAATTTTAGGTGGAGTCAATATTAACTCAAGAGCTATTGTCGCAGCTGGTGCAGTCGTAAATAGAGATGTAAGGTCTAACGCAATTTTTGGTGGAGTGCCTGCCCGATTAATAAAAGAAATATGAAGTTATTATTTATACATGATCATCCGTTCTTTCAAGAACTTGACAAAGTATATAGTGGGGGGGGACTTCCTAGTAAGGTTTGGTTAAACTATTTAAAGTATTTTAGGAAAGTCCATGTCTTTGCGCGAAGAAGTGGAAATAAGAAAGATAAGAAAGTGATTTCCAATCTTGATGATAATTCAGTAGTATTTGAATTAACAGAAAGATATTCTTCAACATTAAGCCTTTTTATTAACTTCAGAAGATTGTATAAACAAATCAATCTGCAGGTTCAGAAGGCTGATGTGATTTTAATAAGACTGCCAAGTGTTTTAAGCTTCATAGCAGGCTTTATATGTATAAAGATCAATAAACCATTCATTGTTGAGCAAGTTGGAAATGCAAAAGAAGCAATGGTTACACACGGCTCATTGAAAGGAAAAATTATCAGCTCAATTTTTGAATTTATTAATAGGTGGATAGTTAGTAGAGCTAGTTACGTGTCTTATGTTACACAGAAAAAGCTACAGATAGATTATCCAACTAATGGTGTTAATGCATCAATTTCAGATGTTGTCATAACAAGAACATTTGAATATAATGATATTGTCAAAGAACGCTTCTTGCAGCAAAAAGTAAAGATTGGGTTAATAGGTGGGTTTGATGCAAAATATAAAGGTCAAGATGTACTGTTAAAAGCAATATCACTTATTGACAAATCTGCGAGAGACCAAATAGAGTTATATTTTGTAGGCAAGGGAGATCATGCTTGGATAATTGATTTGGCAAATAAATTAAAGTTATCATCAAATATAAAATTTATAGGTCCTAAAGAGTCTGGGAAAGAAATTTTTGATTTTTTATCAACCCTTAGTTTATATGTACAACCATCATTAACTGAGGGAATGCCAAGAGCTTTATTAGAAGCAATGAGTGTTGGGTGTCCTGTATTGGGATCTAAAGTCGGCGGTATACCCGATATAGTTGATGATGAATTTTTACATGATGCAAAAGACTTCAGGAGATTATCGGAACAAATCAATAGAGTCATTTGTGATAGGGAAATACTATACAGACAATCTCTTAGAAGTATTGAATTGATAAGACCATTTCAAAAGGAAAAATTAGATGAGAAGAGAGATAATTTTTACCAATCTATTCTTAAAGATCTAAGTCTTAAATTAGCTTAACTTGCCATTTTCTTTATGTTACCCAAACCAAAATTAGTAAGAGTCACTACTGTTCCTCTTTCTTTACATAAACTACTTGGTAAACAACTTAAGTTTATGAATAGCCATTATGAGGTAATTGGGGTGGCTTCTCAAGGTGAGCTTCTTAGAAGAGTATCTGATGAGCAGAGCATTAGAGTTGTAGGAATAAATATGACACGAATAGTGTCTCCTATTAGTGATCTCGTATCACTAGCAAAGCTTTACCTGTTATTTAAAAAGGAGAAGCCCCAAATTGTACATACACATACCCCTAAAGCAGGTTTGATAGGGATGTTGGCGGCATGGCTGGCAAGAGTTCCTGTTCGTATGCATACTGTGGCAGGCTTACCATTATTAGAAGCTGATGGTATTAAGCGGAAAATCTTAGTACTAACTGAACGGCTTACAAGTGCTTGTGCTTGTAATGTCTATTCTAATTCTTATAAGATGATGGAGATCATGTTAGAGAACGATTTGTGCTCTCCTGGTAAACTTGGTGTAATAGGTAACGGAAGTTCTAATGGCATAGATACTAACCATTTTGCTCCATCCACTATTGATAATACAGCTAAGGAGAAGCTCAAAGCTGAACTGAAAATAAGCTCAACTGATAAGGTATTGTGTTTTGTTGGTCGGGTTGTGACAGATAAAGGAGTAAACGAATTAGTAGAGTCTTTTATAAACCTTATTAGCAAACATCATAACCTGAAATTAGTAATTGTAGGTCCTTTTGAACGTGAGTTAGATGCTCTTCATGAACAAACCGAAAGAGCTATCTTACATAATCCAAATATATGCTTTACAGATTATCAGGAAGATGTCAGGCCATTCTTGGCAATAAGCGACATTTTTATTTTACCTAGTTATAGAGAAGGTTTTCCTAATGTGGTGATGCAGGCAGGAGCTATGGGTGTGCCATGCGTTGTAAGTGATATAAATGGCTGCAATGAAATAATTGAGCATGGTTTGAACGGTTTAATTGTGCCAGCTAAGGATGCGAAAGCATTAGAAAAGGCTTTAGAGTTTCTAATAAAAGATGAATCTACGTTGATACGGATGGCAAGTATAAGCAGACAGATGATAGTATCTCGTTATGATCAGCAATATTTGTGGCAGCAACTCTTAAAAGAGTACAGGAGTCTAACTAAAGAGGTTCAGGTACAAGAACAGAAAAAACATCTTTATGTATCGTAGCTTTATAAAGCCGCTCATTGATATTACTCTTTCCTCTACAGCATTTGTTGTTGCTCTGCCCATTTTTATAGTTGTTACCATATGTTTGGCAATTGCAAATCATGGAAAGCCATTTTTTTTACAAGCACGACCAGGTAAAAATAGTAGAATTTTCAAGGTTATAAAGTTTAAAACCATGAACGACTTGAAAGATGCCAATGGGAATCTGTTGCCTGATGGTAAAAGACTTACAGTTATCGGTAAATTTGTGCGTAAGACATCTCTAGATGAAATACCACAGCTACTAAATGTTATCAAGGGAGATATGAGCTTAGTTGGGCCACGGCCTTTGCTTGTAGAGTACCTACCGCTATACAACGAAGAGCAAAGCAGAAGGCATGAGGTAAGGCCTGGTATAACAGGATGGGCACAAGTTAATGGCAGAAATACTATAAGCTGGAGCAGGAAGTTTGAGTACGATGTATGGTATGTTAATAACTGCAGTCTGTTATTAGATTTAAAGATTGTATTATTAACTATAATTAAAGTCTTTAAATCAGAAGGAATCAGCCAAGAGGGCCAGGCAACTGTGCAGTACTTTACCGGAAATCATGAGTGATAATTCTATCGTTTTAAAAGAGCTGTATTATCAGTTTAAGAGGGCTGACAATGCCTATGCAAGCTATCTAAGAGAGAAGATCTTCCTCTACGCTTCTTGTATTAGAAAGGCAAATGATAGAATCTATCAGCAGCTTGAAACAAGCTTAGGAATCTTTGATGATGAGCAAAGTGTACATGCCTTACAGCTTATAGCCCATTATGATGTATGGATGGCTCAGTTTGATGAACTCGTACAGGAATTAAATCCTTCTCTTTCCACTATATTTGTTTTTGAAAGGTTTCCGAATAGCTTACCCTTTCCTAAAGAAGCAAAAGAGTCTTTTTTAAATGCCTACAATAGAATTAAAGTATGAAGTATATTTTTGCAGGTGACCGTGATATAGCATTAAGTGTTCTTAGTTATCTAATGCAGCAAGGCTATGAACCAGCAGCACTATTAGTTTCAGGAGAGGACAGAGCTTCACATGCAGAGGAACTTATTTCGTTAAGTAGATTACCACAGGAGCTAATCTTTAGAGGAGTAGATTTTAAGGCTCCGGGGGCTATTGCTCTTTTTGAAGAGTTGCAGCCTGATTATATAATAGGTATTCATTTTCCTTATATTATTCGGAAAGAAGTTCTTAATATACCTAAAATTGGCTTTCTCAATCTGCATCCGGCTTATCTGCCCTATAACAGGGGGTGGCATACACCTACATGGGCCATATTAGAAGGAACTCCAATCGGAGCAACTTTACATTTTATGTCTGAAGAACTAGATGCTGGTGACATAATACATCAGAAACAATTAGATGTACTGCCAAATGATACAGCAAATAGTTTATATAGAAGGCTTAAGGACTTGGAATTAGATGTTTTTAAAGAAGCTTTTCCATCTATTATAAAGCTAGAACCAAACGGTCAGGTGCAAAATCTAAGTCTTGGTACATCTCATAACCGGAAAGATCTTTTTAAGCCTGAGGTTCAGGAGATAAATCTTGAAGAAGAGTATAAAGCGGGAGAGTTGCTTAAAAAATTAAGAGCCTTAACAACGAACTCTTTGGCAGAGGCGGCTTATTTCGAGAAGAACGGGAAAAAGTACAGAGTACAGATTCAGATTACTGAAGAAAAGAATATAGCAAAATAAAATGAATAACAAAATATGGCTCTCTTCTCCGCACATGGGCGGTTCGGAAGAGAAGTATGTAAAAGAAGCTTTTGATACAAACTGGATTGCGCCACTAGGGCCAAATGTAGATGGTTTTGAAAAGGACCTGGAAAGCTTTTTAGGTAACAATGTGCATGTGGCCGCTCTTAGTTCTGGTACGGCAGCACTTCATTTAGCATTAATCATACTTGGTGTAAAGGCTGGCGATGAAGTGATCTGCCAGTCTATGACGTTCTCGGCTTCTGCTAATCCAATTGCTTACCAGGGCGCAACGCCTGTTTTTGTGGATAGCGAAGATCGCACCTGGAATATGTCGCCTGAGCATCTGGAGACTGCTATACAAGACAGAATCAGCAAAGGCAGTAAGCCTAAAGCCATCATAGTAGTTCACCTGTACGGCATGCCAGCCGAAATGGACCGCATTATGGAAATAGCTGATACCTATGAAATACCAGTTGTAGAAGATGCTGCTGAGGCGCTGGGCTCCAGCTACAAAGGAAAACAGCTTGGTACTTTTGGCGCCATGAGCATTTTGTCATTCAATGGCAATAAGATTATTACTACTTCTGGTGGTGGAGCGCTGGTTTCTACTAACGAAGAGTGGATCAAAAAAGCACGTTTCCTGGCTACGCAGGCTCGTGATAACGCTCCTCATTACCAACACTCACATATTGGCTACAACTACCGCATGAGTAATATCTGCGCGGGTATCGGACGTGGCCAGATGGAAGTATTGACTGATCGTGTGCAGCAGCGCCGAAAGAATACTGAATTCTATAAAAAAGCCTTTGAGGGTAACAACGCTGTTTCTTTTGCGGAAGAACCGGATTCAGATTACTATTCAAACAGGTGGCTGACAACTATATTGGTGGATGATGCTTCTGGTGTTAGCCGTGAAGATTTGCGTTTGGCGCTTGAGAAAGACAATATAGAAAGCCGCCCGCTCTGGAAACCAATGCACCTGCAGCCAATTTTTGCTGAAGCTCCTTTTTATGGTGATGGTACAAGTGAAAGACTCTTTGAAAGAGGACTTTGCCTGCCATCCGGCTCAAACTTAACCGAAGATGATCTTCAAAGAGTTATAGAAAAGACAGAAGCTTGCTTCAATACAGTTTTAAGTAAATAGAAACATAACTGGGGCAAAGAATATAGTTCGTTGCCCTAGTTATGTTAATTATTGATAAATCTACCGTGTACTTATACTTTTAAGTATAAGTACAAAGCCCTTCACTAAAATATAGCATAAATTATATTCTTTCAGTTTTACTAAACTTAGGCTGTCCAAGTTTTAAGCTATACTATACGTTATTTTGTTCTGTGTAAAATCCCTTCAGTAAGTCAGTATTACACTTGTTTTATTAGTTACCTTATTATCAGATGATTAATTAGGTATTTTCTTCTGTTCTATTCAAAATATACTAGCTGTAGATTTAATCCGAGTATTCTTGTTCAATTTTGCATTGAATTTAAAAACATGTTAATTGATATAGTATAAGTTTAATTTGTAATTAACCAAGATTGAGTAGGCTGCTTATTTAATAGTTGAAATAGTTTTGTCATATTTTAGCTTTAGACTTATCTTTGCATGCAATTTATTTTGCAAGATCGAGTTAATAAATCATTGAACAGTATAGCAATTGAGGTAAAGCATTTTATTTCGGGTTTATACTTATAGTATTTATAGTAAAATGGGTCAACGTTTTTATACAGAGGCACAATATATTGCACTTGCACCAACACCCTTAAAACAAACTTTCAGAGTATGAAGGTATTTTTACTGAACAGATCATTGCCTAAATGGATAATTCTATTGATGGACCAGGTGATCACGAGCTGGGCATTTATCCTATCTTTCTTCCTGATTAAGCAATTCGAATTTGTAAATATCCTTAGAGGCCATTTCTTTATCTATATTGGTCTATATTGTTGCGTTTCTGTAGTCGTGTTTTACATGATGCGTTTGCACACTGGCTTGATCAGATATTCCAGCATTCAGGATGTATATCGAATTTTTACAGCTGTACTTACCTCCAGTTTAACATACAGTGCTCTTGTAAATATATGGGTAGAGCCTGTGTATCATATCGACTCGGTAAATATCTACGTCGTTCTGATTCTTAATTTCTTTATTTCTGCCTCCCTGCTTACGATGCTAAGAATTGGGGCAAAAAGTATGTTCTTCTTTTTAAGAAGAAACACCACAGATGAAAAGGAAACGGTATTAATTTACGGAGCAGATAGTTACTCTATCTTGGTAAAACATGCCCTTGAAGCCAGTGGTATGGGTAAGTTTGTTATTGCCGGTTTCCTGGATGACAACCCAAATAAAGTAAACAAGGACATCCACCAGGTACGTGTGTATCATGTAGATGAAATTGAGAAACTGCAGAATAAGCTCTACATTGATAAATTGCTGGTACTAAGCGAGGACTTAAAGGCTCCGGCAAAAAAGCAGGCAATCGAAAAATGTATTGAGCTTGGTATAAAAGTACTAACTGTTCCGCCTACAGATGAATGGATGTCCGGGCACCTGCGCATGAACCAGATCCAGGACCTGAAGATCGAAGATCTGCTGCAGCGCCCGCCAATTGTTATTGAAAACGACAGGATCAGTAACGACATTGCCGGAAAACGTGTGCTTGTAACTGGCGGAGCAGGATCAATTGGCTCTGAAATTGTTCGCCAGGTATTAAACTATAAGCCGGAAATGCTTATTATTTGCGACCAGGCCGAATCGCCGTTACATGAGCTTCAACTGGAAATCGAAGAGACTTATCCGGATGCTAACATTGTTCTTTGTGTAGGCGATATCCAGAATTTCGACAGGATGTATGCCATGTTTAAAGAGCATACACCACAATTTGTTTACCACGCTGCGGCTTATAAGCATGTGCCAATGATGGAGAACAACCCATCGGAAGCTATACTTACAAATGTAAAGGGTACCAAAAACCTGGCAGATCTTTCCATGAGTTTTGATGTGGAGAAATTTGTGATGATCTCAACAGACAAAGCGGTTAATCCAACCAATATTATGGGGGCATCTAAACGTATCGCAGAAATCTATATCCAATCGCTTAATACCATGCGTCCGGAAGATTTTGGCAATGACGATTCGCTAAGCGAGATGCTGTTGCCTCATACAAAATTTATCACTACCCGCTTCGGAAATGTACTTGGCTCTAATGGTTCTGTAATTCCGCGATTCCGTTCTCAAATAGAGAAAGGCGGCCCAATTACTGTTACACACCCGGATATCACCCGTTACTTCATGACCATACCAGAGGCTGTACAATTGGTATTGGAAGCCGGTACTATGGGCAATGGAGGTGAGATATTTATATTTGACATGGGCGAGCCAGTGAAGATTGTAGATCTGGCTAAAAAAATGATAAAACTGGCTGGGTTAACGGCTAAAGATATTGAGATCGTGTATACAGGACTTCGCCCAGGCGAGAAGCTATACGAGGAGTTGTTGAACGAAGAAGAGCAGACAATACCAACGCACCACAGCAAAATCAAAATATCAAAAGTTAGGCAGTATGCTTACGATAAAGTGGTGCTGGATTTAAATGAACTTATCAGCTTAAATAAACACGGCGATGATACCAAAGTTGTTCGTAAAATGAAGGACATCGTACCGGAGTTTATCAGCAAAAATTCCAGATTCGAGAAGCTGGATTCTCCCCTGGTGAACTAAAAGTTTATACTTTATTTGATGAATATTGAAGGCCTGTAACATGAGTTGCAGGCCTTCTCATTTTTAAATCTGTTAAAGAACCCAATCTGTATAGCTAGTAGCACAGCCCATTTTAGATCCAGATTCTGCCATGCTGATTGATTTGAAGAGGCAATTAGTTTTGTTACCTGATTTAATGCCGCCCAAATAAATGAAAACTTTAGCCAAAGGTTTCAATAACGATTGTGATACTTGGTACAGTAAAGTATAAACCTATATTGGAGCCTCTGCCAAGAATGCATTTTGGCTGATGCTATAGTTGACAATATAGTTCTATTGTTACAGGTATCCAACCACCCCAACCCCACCTTGGCTTTTATCCGAATTGGAAAGCTTAGAGTTATGAATATGGCTCCAAAATTTATACTTCACTTTCATTTTTAAAACTCAGCAAGTTTAACGACGATTAAGCACGCAATATCTAAAACAAGTTATAACTCTAAACTATGAACCATAGTAGCTTGTTAGTTTAGAATTGGCTTATTGCATGCGAATAGAATAATTTGTTTGTATCTTTGCAGGGCATTTAAAGCAAGCTATTCTATACTTATGGCTATCACAAAAGAAGATATATTAAAAGCCCTCAGCTATGTAGAGGAACCGGATCTTGGCAAAGACCTGGTCACCCTGAACATGGTGGAGGATGTAGCAGTTGACGGCAAAAACGTGAGCTTCACTGTTATACTTACAACACCGGCCTGCCCGCTTAAAGACCTGATTCGCAATGCCTGTATCCGGGCCATTCATACAATGGTGGATAAAGAAGCAGAAGTTACTGTGAATATGACTTCGCGTGTAACATCGGGTAGAGCAGATAACAACGCTGTACTTACTGGCGTGAAAAATATTATTGCAGTTGCTTCGGGTAAAGGTGGCGTAGGTAAATCTACGGTAACAACAAACCTGGCTATTGGGCTGGCGCAGACTGGTGCAAAAGTAGGTTTGATAGATGCCGATATTTATGGCCCGTCTATACCAACTATGTTCGGTACCGAGGAAGAGCGTCCGCATGTAGTGCAGGGCGACCACGGTAAGAACTTTATTATCCCTGTAGAAAAATATGGCATCAAAATGATGTCAATTGGTTTCCTTACGCCTGCTGATAATGCCGTTATCTGGCGTGGCCCAATGGCCAGCTCGGCTTTGCGCCAGTTTATTACGGATGTAGAATGGGGCGACCTCGATTACCTGCTTATCGATTTACCTCCCGGAACTTCAGACATTCACCTGACAATGGTACAGGCCTTGCCGGTAACTGGTGTTGTGATCGTGACTACGCCACAGAAAGTTGCTTTGGCTGATGCCATGAAAGGTCTTCAGATGTTCCGTCAGCCTCAGATAAACGTACCTATACTAGGTATAGTAGAGAACATGGCATACTTTACACCTGCTGAGCTTCCTGAAAACAAGTATTATATATTTGGTGAAGGTGGCGGCCAGCAGCTGGCAGATAAGTACGAAGTGCCTTTGCTTGGCCAGGTACCATTGGTACAAGGCATCCGCGAAAGTGGCGATGCGGGAACACCGGTGGCCATGCAGAACGATTCTCCGGCTTCAGGTGTTTTCATTGAGTTGGCACAGGCAGTGGCGCAGCAGGTTTCTGTACGCAATGCTACCTTGTCTAAAACCAAAATTGTAGAAATTAAAAGCTAATTGAAATGGCAGTCCTAAACGTAGACAACGATTTCCTGCTTCGCATCGAAAGTGCGTTAGACCAGATCAGGCCTTATTTAGAGGCTGATGGCGGTAACGTGAAGGTGCTGGAAGTAACAGAGGATATGGTACTTAAGCTGGAGTTGCTAGGCGCTTGTGGTACCTGCCCTATGTCTACTATGACATTGAAGGCCGGCGTAGAGCAATCAGTGTTGAAGGCTGTGCCTGAAATCAAAGCTGTTGAAGCTGTGAACATGACACCAATGGCTTAGGCTACGTTATACTTTCAAAAATAAGTCTTTAACAGGCGAAGTTATACTTAGTAACTTCGCCTGTTTTATTTATACTTTACCTTCCAAGTCAAAACAACTATATTTGTCTGTACAAACCTGCTAGATACAGCTATGTTAAAAGCCAACGACCCATCGCTCCATTCCTGGATACAAATAGCGCCTAACAGCGATTTTCCTATACAAAACCTGCCTTTTGGTATTTTTGAAACTGCCGGGAAAGACCCACGTGTAGGAGTTGCCATCGGCGATTATATACTTGATCTGTATGCAGTTGCACAGAATAATTTGTTTGAGCTGATTGATATAGACCCTACAGTATTTCACCGCCCATACCTGAATGATTTCATTTCGTTGGGTAAGCCAATCTGGCGCGCGGTGCGTAATCGGGTATCAGAACTTTTGCGCAACGATAACGAAGAGATAAGCTCCAACAGGGAGCTGATGGACGATTGCCTGGTAAGAATGCAGGATGCCCGTATGCTAATGCCTGTTAAGGTTGGCAACTATACCGATTTTTACTCCAGCATTGAGCACGCTACCAACGTGGGTACCATGTTCCGCGATCCCAAAAATGCATTGTTACCAAACTGGAAGCATATTCCGATCGGTTATCATGGCCGTGCTTCTTCCATCGTAGTTTCCGGTGTCGACATCCGTAGACCAAACGGACAAACTAAGGCTCCTAACGAAGATGCCCCGACATTTGGCCCTACTAAACTTCTGGACTTTGAATTGGAAGTTGCTTTTATTACAGGCAGGGAAACTAAGCTTGGAGAAAGTATAACACCAAACGAGGCAGATAACTATATCTTTGGCTTAGTATTATTTAACGACTGGTCGGCACGTGATATTCAGACCTGGGAATATGTGCCATTAGGGCCATTCCTGGCTAAAAGTTTTGCATCGTCTATTTCGCCATGGGTAGTAACGCTGGATGCACTGCAACCATTCAAAGTAAAAGGACCGGTTCAGGATCCTAAGCCATTGCCATACCTGGAGTTTAACGGCCACCACAACTACGACATTAACCTGGAAGTATTGATCAAGCCGGAGGGAGGAAAGGAAAACAGCGTTTGCCGCTCTAACTTTAAGTATATGTACTGGAATATGAACCAGCAGCTGGCACATCAGTCCAGTAATGGTTGTAACATACAGGTTGGAGATATGTATGCTTCAGGCACTATAAGCGGCCATGAGAAGGACTCTTACGGTTCTATGCTGGAGCTTACCTGGCGCGGCACGCAACCTATAAAATTATCAGACGGCACAGAGCGTAAGTTTATTAACGATGAAGATACCGTTATCATGCGCGGCTATGGTGAGCGCGATGGCATCAGAATTGGTTTCGGCGAGGTAAAAGCGAAAGTTTTGCCAGCTTTATAAAATCATTAATCAGAAGTATAACAGGGCAAGTATAGCTGTAAAGTTTATACTTGCCCTTTTTGTTTCTACTTGATTTGGTAATGAATCGTCTTTCAGATTGTTACATTTAAAATCAAAGAATAGGAGTATAATCTTGTGTCCTTAATCGAAGGAAAACTGTTCCCAGTTTTTCTGTGAGGCGCCTTGGTGTGTCCGGTGCCCGTTTAGGGCAGCCTGCAGGCGGAGCCGAAGGCAGGACTCACCACAGTGGCGAGCAGGAAAACGAGCCCTCGCGGGCTTGGAGCGAGCAAATGCTAACTATAAAACTTTAGGTAAATGAAACTAAGGAATAAAGGCCGCTACAATAGATAAGGCAGAACTCCTAAGTTTACGTTATCAATAAACCACTTGCAAGTTATCAATAGTGCACAGATATACTCTGAGCTCCTCCAATCCGCATTTATAATAAAAAGTATAATTCACTAAGCTCCAGCTTCAGCTAGAATACTATCTTTGTAATTCCTCAAAGTATACTTCCATGTCGCTGATACCCAAAGAAACCGTTGACCAGATTATTGCCCAGGCTGATATAGTAGAGGTAGTGGGTGATTTTGTGTCGCTCAAGAAAAAGGGACAGAACATGTGGGCGTGCTGCCCCTTTCACCACGAGAAATCACCTTCTTTTTCTGTATCGCCTGCTAAAGGTATTTACAAGTGCTTTGGTTGCGGCAAGGCGGGTAACTCGGTGCAGTTTATCATGGATGTGGAGGGCACCAGCTTTCCGGAAGCGCTTAAGTACCTGGCCAAAAAGTATGGCATTGAAGTGCCGGAAGAGCAGGCAAACCCGGAGTATGCAAAAGAGCAAAGCGACCGCGATAGCCTTTTTATTGTTTCTGATTTCGCTAATAAGCATTACCAGCAAAACCTGACGCAACACGAGCAGGGCGGAATTGGGCAGGCATACCTGAAAGAGCGCGGCATCAGCGGCAACACCATACGTAAATTTGAGCTGGGCTATAGTTTAGACGGATGGTCTGATTTTACGGATGCCGCATTAAAGGCCGGTTATAAGCAGCAATACCTGGAGGCTACCGGTCTTACCATAGTTAAAGACGATAAGCGATACGATCGTTTCCGGGCACGTGTCATGTTTCCGATCCATAACGTTTCGGGCCGTGTGGTTGGCTTTGGGGCGCGTACCTTAAAATCAAACGACAAGAAAAGTCCTAAATATCTTAACTCACCTGAGTCGGATATTTACCACAAAAGTAATGTGCTGTATGGTTTGTTTCAGGCGAAACAGGCGATGCGTATGCAGGATCTTTGCTACCTGGTAGAGGGTTATCTGGATGTGATCTCGCTGCACCAGGGCGGCATCGAGAATGTGGTAGCTTCTTCGGGTACTTCGCTTACAGAAGGGCAGATCAAATTAATTGCACGCTATACCCAAAACATTACGGTACTGTATGATGGCGATGCGGCAGGCGTAAAAGCTTCGTTGCGTGGTATCGACCTGATCCTGGAAAATGGCCTGAACGTGAATGTAGTTACGTTTCCGGAAGGCGATGACCCTGACTCTTACATACAAAAGGTTGGGGATGAGGCTTTTAAAAAGTATGTCCGTGAGCATTCACAGGATTTTATCTCTTTCAAAACCAGCCTGTATGCTGCCGAAGCGCAAGGAAACCCGGTTAAGAAAGCCGAAGCCATACGTGAGATCGTTACGTCTATTGCCAAGATACCGGATTCAATCAAGCGTACTGTATTCTTCCAGAGCTGTAGCCTGATTTTTGATATAGATGAGCAACTGCTGATCTCGGAATACAATAAAATGCAGTTACAGGGGCGCCAGCAGCAGCAACAGCCCAAAACTGGCAGCCCCGAAGAAGATTACTTTGATTATGAGCAGGCGGCTTTAGCTGCTGAGGCGGCGGAGTATGAAACTGATACCAATGAAAATGATGCCCTTAAGCGTTACGAACGCGAAATTGTGCGCATGCTGCTTAGCTACCCCGACCGCTTACTGGAAGATGGCATTACAACCAGCCATTATATTCTGGAGCAATTAGAAGATATCGAATTCCAGACCCCGATTTACCGCCGGCTGGTAGAAATTGTAAAAGACAAGCTTAATCAGGGTATACTTCCGTCAGCGGATGATTTTATTAATTACCCGGATAACGAAATACGTACCGAAACTACTAACCTGCTCTCGGACCCTTACGAACTAAGTCCTAACTGGGCTACCCATCAGATATATGTACCGCATGAGTCGGATCTTTTGCCTTATGGTACCGAGCGCGCTGTTTTACGCCTGAAGTTCCGCTACCTGGAGAGTGTTGTAAACATAGAAGCCGGTAAATTAAAACTTGTAACTGACCCGCAGGAGCAAATTACCCAGATAACTTACGTAATGAGCCTAAAGAAACTCCATAAGCAAATGGGGGATATGTTAGGGATTGTAGTGTTTAAGTAAGTGCTTTTTTCAATTCAAATGGTAGTTTGTCATTTCAACGAAAGAGAAGTCTGATACTATTTCAAAGTTTAGTTGTCTTCTACTGGTAAACAGGCTATACTTTTATCTTTAGCCTTGCTTACCTATTGTTTCAATTTATACTTTGGCTCGCTCCAAGCCCGCGAGGGCTCGTCCTTTGGCATCGCACTGTCTATTGACGCTGCTCCTCGCTCCGCTGCGGGCTTCCCTTGCGGGCACCGCAACAATAGAAGGCGCTCAACCCAAGGACTGGAAAGAACACTGCTTTCTTAGCAGTTATGCAACTGGAAGCAAGTGATTTGTAGGGATAGGTCGCGACCTGTCCGCGCGAGGTTTGTAACTATAAAAGTATACTTTCAACTACAGCTATAGCAGAAATTCCCCTCCTTGGAGGGGGCAGGGGTGGGTTTATACTTTAGCAGATTCAGATCTCTCATACCACCGAGATAACAGAAATAGTGGCAATTAAAAGCACCATTACACAATAAGGAGCGCATAGAAGTATAAAATCCCATGCAAAATCTACTAACTATTCCTCAATTCAACTAAACCTCTTGCTAAAGTGTTATCCAAATAAAACGGGATTGCGACATAAACTTTTTAGATTTGTATCGCAGTTAGCTAAACATTAAAACTTGTGGCCAAAAGCTGAAACAAGTATAAGAACATAGAAATGGATACTACACAAACAGAACCCATAAAACTTGATTCAATAGAGTCCGCCATTGAGGATATCCGTCAGGGTAAAATCATTATTGTGGTAGATGATGATGACCGCGAAAATGAAGGCGATTTTATTTGTGCTGCCGAAAAGGTAACACCCGAGATCATCAACTTTATGGCTACGCATGGCCGCGGCCTTATTTGCTGCCCCCTAACAGAAGAGCGTTGCGATGAGCTTGGCCTGGAGCTGATGGTTGGCCGCAACACTGCGCTTCACGCTACGCCTTTTACAGTGTCAGTAGACCTGATCGGGCATGGCTGTACTACCGGTATTTCAGCTTCTGATCGTGCCAAAACCATACAGGCCCTTGTAGACCCTACAACAGATCCGCACTCGCTTGGAAAACCGGGCCATATTTTTCCGCTTAAAGCCAAGAAAGAAGGCGTGTTAAGACGTGCCGGTCATACCGAAGCTGCCGTTGACCTGGCACAACTGGCAGGGCTTGCGCCTGCTGGTGTACTTATCGAGATCATGAACGAAGACGGTACTATGGCCCGACTGCCAGACCTGGTGAAAGTTGCCGAACGTTTCGACCTTAAACTGATCTCTATAAAAGACCTTATAGAATACCGCCTTAAAAAGGAAAGCCTGATAGAGCGTGAAATTGCAGTACAGTTGCCAACCGATTTTGGTACGTTTGATTTGTATGCCTTTACGCAACGCAGTAATGGTGCCAAGCATCTGGCTTTGGTAAAAGGTACCTGGGAGCCGGGCGAGCCTGTATTGGTACGGGTGCATTCGTCTTGCGTAACCGGCGATATTTTCGGCTCTTGCCGTTGCGATTGCGGTCCTCAGTTACATGAAGCTATGCGTATGATTGAGCGCGAAGGCAAAGGAGTAATTGTGTACATGAACCAGGAAGGCCGTGGTATTGGCCTTATTAATAAGTTGAAGGCCTATAAATTACAGGAGCAGGGACTGGATACCGTTGAGGCTAACCTGAAACTTGGCTTTGATATGGATAACCGTGATTATGGCGTTGGTGCTCAAATTCTTCGCGACCTTGGTGTTACTAAAATGAAGCTCATTACAAACAATCCAAGAAAGCGAACCGGCCTGATAGGTTATGGACTGGAAGTGGTTGATAATGTGCCTAATGAAATAGCCCCTAACGAGCACAATCAGAAATACCTAACCACAAAGCGCGATAAACTTGGTCACAATATCCTGAAGGACTAAGTATAATTTTAATATATCAGGAACACCTGCACCATTGCTTTCAGGCAATGGTGCAGGTGTTTTGTTTTTAAACCCTCCAGACTTAATAAAGAGACAATATTCGGTCTTTCATTAAGTCATGTAAAAGAAAACTTATTTGAAATAACTGCTATTGAAATTCAAACCGATTATATTTTATGTATAAACACTGGTTAAATTGAACTATATAGGCAACAAAATTCTGATTTTAAGATATATAGGATTGCCACCAATGTGCATTAATGCGTTGATTTACTGTGCTTAAAGTGTGATGTTGTTTAAGAGGCGTTCATCCTTATCTTAAATTATAAAAGTCTATGAAGAGAGTATTAAAATACTGGCTATTGAGACTGCCGGTACTTATGTTTTTTATAATACCCGGATTAGTAACAGCACAGATTAGCAGTAACCCGGACGTGCAGGAGTGGCCTTCTGGTAAAGTAATGCTCATTAACGGCGATAGCCTGATTGGCGCCATAACGTACCACCGCAGCCAGGATGTGATAGAAGTTAAGCACAACGAAGGTTATACCAGCACTTTATCACCGGTAAATGTGGATTATTTTATTGTAAACGAAGTACCCAGTGGCCGCCCGCATCTTTACAGATCATATAACTGGAATTTAGGCAAGGAAGGCAGCGATTTTAAAAAGCCCACATTTTTTGAACAGCTTAACCAGGGAGCCATTACCCTGATCATGCGCGAATCGAATATACAAAAGGGAAGCAGCCGCAGTGCCATTCGCCGATTCGCATCTCTGGATACTTATTACGAACCCTCAGCTTCCGATCCGGAAATGAAGCCCCGCTTTTCATACTTCGCTCTGCTGCCCAATGGTGATATTATGACATTGAAAAATGTGCGGAAGCAATTGCATGCTCTCTTTGGTAAGAAATCGGACCTGGTTAAAGCTTTTGTAAAGAATAACGATCTGAGCTACGAAGATCCTTATGAGCTAACGACTATAGTTAACTATTATAACAGCTTGTAAACATTAAAGATCACGCATTTTCAAAATCAAATAAGAAAACAGTAACAGCAAACCAGTATAAACCAGCGCGGGTAACACAGCCCATTGTGGCGTCAGCATATCAGTCGGGGTAGTTAACTGGTCCAGCATTTCCTGGCCGGGCATAGGCGTAAGGCTCGACAGCACTTTCATAGGCAGAAATTTATCCAGCTTGTCATCCAGGCCAAAATGCAGTAATGGCTCTATTATTTTGGCGTAGGCAATAAACGCGATGATGGCTAAACCACTCTTCCGGATAAGTATACAGAAAAACAAAGCCAGCACCATATAGGCCACCGACTGCACAAAATAATATGAGAGGAAATCGATCTGGCTGACGACCGTTTCGAATCCTTTGGTAGCACTATAAAGCAAGCCAAAGTATAAGCCCAGTGCTAACAGAAATATAGTACTGAAAGAAGCTATGGCCAGTACCACATAAAATTTAGCCTTCACCAGCTCGGTACGCGATAAGCCATCTATCACTTGCTGGCGAAAAGTACGGAAGCTATACTCATCCGATACGAGTACAATTATAAGTATACCAAGCAGCAGGTTAAAGTAGCTGGCAATAAAGGTAAGGCGTTGCCAGATTCCCGGAAACTGATAGGTTGAACTGCCCATCGTTTGTCCGTTTATGGTAATGTTGCTGCTCGCATACACAATCAGGATTAACAGCAAAGTATAAATGCCAAGTATTGCCCAGAACGTGCGGTATGGGAATATTTTTCTAAACTCTATGCGTAGTAAGTTCATTTTGATTCCGTGTTAATGATTTCCAGAAACTGGGCTTCCAGGCTTTTGCGGCGCACTATTAGTTGCGACAGCACAATATTCTGCGCAAACATATCGCGGTTAATATCTGTGCTGTTATAGCCCTCCTGAAGGGTAAGTATAATAAACTCTTTTTCGCGCCTGAAATTGGCTACGTAAGGCAGATGGGCCAGCAACGCAAGCGCCCGCTCAGTGTCTGGAGTACTGATAAGGACATTTTCATTTGCAGCCAGAATATCTGCTACAGGGCCGCTGGCCAGTAATTTGCCATTTTGCAATACGGCAACGTGCGTGCATACTTTCTCTACTTCGTCCAGGAGGTGGCTGGCAAGTATAATGGTTTTGCCTTGTGCCGCAATACGAAGTATAAGGTCGCGCACTTCAGCTATGCCTTGCGGGTCAAGGCCATTAGTAGGCTCGTCCAGCACCAGCACTTCAGGGTCGTTAAGCATGGCCGCGGCCAAAGCCAGGCGCTGTTTCATGCCCAGCGAAAAACCTTTAAAAGCGGAGTTGCCACGACTTCCCAAACCTACCAGGTCCAGCATCTTATTGATGTTGCTGTAATCCGCGCCTTTAATATCGGCTACTACCTGTAGGTTTTGCTTAGCACTCAGGTAGGGGTAAAAATTTGGTGTTTCGAGCAAAGCCCCAACCCGTTGCTTTGTCTCTTTGCTGATGCCATTCCCGAACCAAGAAAAACTGCCGTCACCGGGCCGTATCACATCCAGCACCATGCCAAGCGTGGTGGTTTTTCCGCTGCCGTTTGGCCCCAGCAAACCATAAATGCTGCCTTCTTCTACCTGAAGTGTTAATTGGTCTACCGCTTTCAGGCTACCATACTTCTTCGAGAGGTTTTCTATACTTAAGACTATAGCCAAATTATACTTGGTTAAGAGTTCGCCCAACAGCAGGCTAAACAAATATAGCTTTTTTGTTTAATAGTTGCTGAGGCCATTTTCAGCAAAACGGATTGCTGTTTCTCAAATCTTCTCTTTTTTGTTTATTATTATTTGTATGAATAATTGTAATTTTTGCCAGATTATATAAATGGCTAAGTAACTTTATTGCTTACCCAAAGAAATCAATAAAAAGAATTAATAATGAGAGATAGACACATACTACTCACGCTGCTGCTATTTGTTGCACTAAGTATGAAAGCACAGCAAAAGATAGTTGTCAGCGCAAAACCTGATGTAATATTGATAGAGCAGGTGCGGGGGCAACAAGTCTGCAACTTTGATTTTGTGATAGAAAATAAATCGCAGGACTCTCTGCAACTCGACAAGCTAACCATGTCGGTGTATGATGCGAAAGGACAGTTGTTGCAGCAAAAGTTTTTAGATAACAATGGTACAGCACCAAGTATAGAAACCATCGCGGTACGGCAGTGGAGCGGTGCAGAGCGGCATCTTTTGTTTAATCCTTTCCCGCCTTATCCGGCTGCCTTGCCTGTTAAAACTATAAAGTATGAGTTTGTGTTCTCTGGTCCGAAAGGGCAGGAGACGATAGTAGAAAAAGTTGTAGAGCCTGTGGCATACAAGCAGAAAACGGCGCTTATACTTCCATTGAAGCAAAGGCTGTTGGTATACGATGGCCACGACCAGCTTTCTCACCACCGCCGCTTCAACTATGAATTTCCACCGATTAAAGAATTAGGCCTTGCTTCCAATTTTATGCGCTATGCCTATGATTTTGTAGTGGTGGATGCAGCGAACAAAAAGTATAAATCGGATGGGAAAGCAGATGAAGACTGGTATGGCTACGGCGCCGGAGTGCAGGCGGTGGCAGCAGGTAAAGTGGTGGCAGTACGAAACGATCAGCCTGATAACAAGAAGTTCGATGTGCCCAGCTTGAAAACAAACGCGCTGGCGCTTTACGGCAACTATGTAGTAGTGGAGCATAGCAAAGGAGAGCTTAGCATGTACGGGCACCTGAAGCAAAGCAGCATACCTCTTAAAGTTGGCGACAATGTACAGCAGGGGCAGCAAATAGGGCAGATTGGTGTTTCCGGCAGCTCTTTTTTCCCGCACTTGCACTTTGAGATAAGAACCAGCACAGATCACGCAGCCGAAGGATTGCCATCTTACTTCAGTAACTTTTACTTCCTTATGGGAGATAAGAAGGAGAAGGTAAAACGCGCCACTGTAGATACTGGCGATATCATTCAAAGTATAAAATAACAGGCTGCTGCAGCAGGTAAGTATTAATCGGGATGGACAGCTAACAGGAGTTTGTAGTATAGTAGCTACTTTCTTAGGTAATGGTAGGGCCGGAGCAGTTTATGGCAGAATATTTATCCTGGGAAGTGAAGGCAAATAAGGTATTACTGTTTTCGACGACTTATACAGGACCATCTTGGAAAGATAGGGTATTACATACTTCATCCTAAGTAGTAGTTATACTTTCGATTTCTTATATTTAATGCGTAGGCCGCTTTTGTTGCCTAACTAAATGATATCACGCTATAAAACTTGAATATGAAGTATAAAGGTTTGGTTGCCGGCAGTCTTGCGTTTGGCGCTTTTTTACTGGGCAACGTGGCTGCAAATGCACAGAATTACAAAACACTCCATGAGAAAGCCATTGTGGTAGACACCCATAACGATGTTCTGATTTCTGTTTTGGAAGGGCTGGACATTGCTAAAGATCTGACCGGCAAAACGCACTCTGACCTGGCGCGCTTTAAAAAGGGAGGGGTAGATGTGCAGATATTCTCGGTGTGGAGCGACGAAACCTATGGCATGGGCAGGGGCTTTAATTTTGCAAAACTACAGATCGATACCCTGAATGCAATTGCGGCCCGCAACCCGGATAAAATGGTGGTTGTAAAAACGCCGGAAGAATTATTAAAAACCGTGAAGCTGAAGAAGATGGCAGCCATGATTGGTGTGGAAGGCGGCCATATGATAGAGGATAACCTCAGTTACCTCGATGAACTTTACAATCGTGGCGCACGCTACATGACCCTGACCTGGAACAACTCTACTTCCTGGGCAAGTTCGGCCAAAGATGAAGCAGAAGGTACGGTGCCAAACGCTAAAAAAGGGCTGAACGACTTTGGCAGGCAGGTAGTACAAAGAATGAATGAGCTGGGAATGATGGTGGACCTAAGCCACGTTGGTGAGCAGACTTTCTGGGATGCAATCCAGACCACTACAAAACCTGTAATTGTTTCGCATAGTTGTGTGCATGGCATTAATCCGCATTTTCGTAACCTGAACGACGAGCAGATAAAAGCTGTGGGTAAAAACGGCGGTGTAATTCACCTTAACTTCTTCTCCGGTTTCCTGGATCCTGCTTTTGAAAAGCGCCAGAAAGCGTTCATGACCAGGCATCAGGCTGAAATAGATTCTCTGCGACAGCTCAATAAATCGCGGGATGAAATAGCCGTTTGGGCTGCCAATGCTTATCCGCAGGAAGCCGCTGACCTCCGCCCGCCTTTAGCTTTGCTGCTCGATCACCTGGACCATATAGTAAAATTAGTTGGTGTAGACCATGTAGGTTTAGGCTCTGATTTTGATGGCATCACGTCAACGCCAAAGCAGTTGGATAGCGTAGCAGATATGCCGCTGATAACAAAAGAGTTGCTGGCCAGAGGCTATAGCAAAAAAGATATTGAGAAGATTCTGGGCGGCAACTTTTTACGCCTGTTCCGGGAGAATTCCAAAGTACAGAAAAGCTGATTTTGAAGTAGAAGTATAGCATCATTAGCGGGAAGGGTGAATTGTTAAGCTGACAGTTCACCCTTTTTTCTTATTTTCATACTTTAACCAAACTATAAACCATACTCGCCTTGGCAAAAATTAAACTATACCAGATAGACGCTTTTACAGATAAAGTTTTTGGTGGCAACCCGGCTGCTGTTTGTGTGCTCGATGCGTGGCTCGATGATGCGAAAATGCAAAGTATAGCTGCAGAAAATAACCTTGCCGAAACTGCTTTTGTGGTGAAAACCGGTGAGGATTACGAGATACGCTGGTTTACGCCAACCGTAGAAGTTGACCTGTGCGGGCACGCCACGCTGGCCGCAGCTTATGTGTTGTTCCGCTATTACAACCATCCAACCAATCCGGTTAAACTATACTCGCGGCGTAGCGGACTGCTTACCGTTGAAAAGCAAGGAAATGCCCTTACGCTGAACTTCCCCACAGATAAGCTGGAAAAAACTGAAACACCGGAAGCTCTGGTAAAAGCCTTCGGAAAGGCTCCGCTGGAAACCTATAAAGGTAAAACCGACTACCTGTTGATTTATACTTCGGAAGATGATGTGGCTTGTTTTGCACCGGATATAAACCTTATAAATTCGGTTGAAGCGCGGGGCGTTATCGTTTCGGCTCCTGGCAACGGAGTGGATTTTGTATCGCGGTTCTTTTGCCCGCAGGTAGGCATATCCGAAGACCCTGTAACCGGTTCGGCACATACCACGCTAACGCCTTACTGGAACAAAAAGCTGGACAAAAAAACCTTAACAGCCAAACAACTCTCTAAAAGGCAGGGCGACTTAACATGCGAATACCTGGGCGACAGGGTAAAAATAACGGGCAATGCCGTAACCTACCTCACCGGCGAAATAGAAGTATAAACTAACAGGCCTCTCAGCGTGCGTAGCTCCTGCGAAGACGCTCCGAGGTTTTGCGAACGCCGTAGGTCTGGTCCTTTTACCGACACTTTCTTATACTTAGCCGATACAATTACCGGCTAAGTATAAATCCTGAGCTATACTTTTTCATCTTGCCCAAACAACCATAACTTGCCTTCCTGAACTATAATTACCTTACATGCAAACTCTGAAAAAAACATTTCTTCTATTGCTGCTTGCTGCCTGCTGGGCTTGTTCATCGACTAAAACTGAAACCGGGAAAACCGATGTAGTTACCATGGACCAACTGGCCGAGCGCTACGTTAAAACTCTGCTTAAACTGGGCCAATACGACAGCGATGTGGTGGATGCTTACTATGGGCCTGAAGAATGGAAACCAACCGGAGAAGCAGCCGACTCGCTGCCTGCCGAAGAATTTTTAGCTGAATTTAAAGCTATACAACAGCAGTTAGAGGCTCAGGAAACCGATAAATTGCCTGTAGATGAGAATCGACGGTTGGTGATGTTTAAGAAACAGGTGCTGGCTGCTATTACCAAAGTAGAGATGATGCAGGGCAAAAAGTATAGCTTTGACGAAGAAGCCAGACTACTTTATGATGCTGTACCTCCACACTACGAACTGGCCCATTTCGATTCTATACTTACAGCCATAGACCGCGAGTTGCCGGGCAAAGGAAGTATAAGCGAGCGCTGGGATGCCTACCGCGTAAAATTTGAGATACCGAAAGCTAAGTTAGATGCCGTTTTTAAAGCTGCCATTGCAGAAGCTCGCAATCGTACCAAAGTGCATTATAAACTGCCTGAAAACGAAAACTTTAAACTCGAATTCGTGACCGATAAAGCCTGGTCTGGTTACAATTATTACAAAGGCAAAGGCTATAGTTTAATACAGATCAACACCGATTTTCCGATCTATATTGAGCGAGCCATTGACCTGGCCTCGCACGAAGGTTACCCGGGCCACCACGTATTTAATGTGTTACTGGAGCAGAACTTAGTGGATAAAAAAGGTTGGAAAGAATACTCAATTTACCCTCTTTTTTCGCCACAGAGTTTAATAGCCGAAGGCAGTGCCAACTATGGCATTGATGTGGCTTTCCCGGCGAAGGAGCGTATAAAATTTGAGAAAGAAGTGCTGTTTCCGCTGGCAGGTTTAAATGCTGCCGAGGCAGACCGCTACTATGCTATACTTGGTAAAATGGGCCAGCTTGATTTTGCCGGCAACGAATCTGCCAGGCTATACCTGGATGGAAAAATATCGCGCGAGCAAGCTGCTGATATGCTGGTAAAGTATAACATGTACCCAAAAGACAAAGCGCTGCAACGCACCCGCTTTATGGATAAATACCGCAGCTACGTTATCAATTATAACCTGGGCAAGCAACTGGTACGCAATTACATAGAAACCAATGGCGGCACTGAAGATAACCCTGCCAAGCGATGGGAGCTTTTCGGTGAGCTGCTTTCTAACCCGGCCACAGCCTCAATGCTGAAATAGCATTTATACTTGTTCTTCAGCAACAAGGGAAGAAGCACTAATTATATAAACACAAAAGCCACCGATTCAGGTGGCTTTTGTGTTTATGTGATGTTTTTATACTTAGGCAAGTTTTACAAACAGCTTGTCTTTGCTACGGCGTACTTTTTTAGCAGTTGCTAAGAAATCGGCTTCTACGTGGCGGTAACCCAACGGAAGCATTGTTACGCTGCGTAATCCTTTTTCTTTCAGGTTCAGGAGCTCATCCAGGGCAGTAGGGTCAAAGCCTTCCATAGGGGTGGCATCTACGCCTTGCTCTGCGGCTGCGGCCAAAGCGGTGCCTAGTGCAATATACGCCTGGCGTGCGGCCCACTCATATTTTTGCTCCTGTGTACGGCTAACTACAGCACCCATCAGGCTGTTTTTAAAATCAGCAAGAGACTCAACTGGTACATTACGTACAGCGGCAATATTCTGCATATACTCATCTACCTGTGTTTCTGTCACATTATCCCAGGCGGCAAAAATAAGAAGGTGCGATGCTTCTGCAATCTGTGGCTGGTTATAGGCAACTTTCTGAATCTGCTTGCGCAGGTCCGCATCCTCAACTACTAAAATAGTGTATGGCTGCAAACCCATAGACGAAGCTGATAAACGTGTCGCTTCCAGAATATAATCAACTTTTTCCTGTGGTACTTGCTCACCTGTCATACGCTTGGTGGCATATCTCCAATTCAAATGCTTTAAAAGGCTCATATTTATTCTTATTATTATCTATACAAATAATGTATGTACATGCAAATATAAACAATAACGCTTCATGTAATGCAATAGTTTCCTGCAAGCTTTTTTAAAGCTGCGGTTTAAGGTTTTACTTATACCTGCAAATTGTTTTGTGTTTTATAAGCAAATAGTAATTGAAGTATGGAGTATAAGTGGTTTGTTGTAAATTATTTAGGTGATTGGTTGTCAGTTATTTAAATGGCTTTCATAATTAACCATTATCACTGCATTATGGAATTGTTGATTAATAAATTAAAAATTAAATTAAAATATTTATATAAAAGAGAGGTGTTCTGCCGTTAAAGATTCAGTCAAATTTTAAAAGCCATATAAAAAGCAAATGAATAAGAATTTCTGGTTAATCATATTTATTGTCATGCTGTTTGGGCTATCAGAAATTGCCCGGGCTCAAACAGGGCTCGAAGGTAAATTGGATATAAAAGTAGGAATTGGTGGTTTGCTATTAGCACAGGAAGAAACAAATGCGAATATCTTAGTTGGCGCGATGGAAGCCGAACTGACCAAGAAGTATAATAAACTGATTAGTGGTTCGGTGGCTGTAGGCTTGGGTTATGGAAACAGAACCAGTATTATAAGCGAAGATCTGAAACATTATGCCCTGGCTACACATGTGGATGGAAATGTATTTCTTTCGCCTTTTGGGAATAACCGAAACTATAACCTGAAGCTCGGAACAGGTGCTACAATTTTATACATGAACCACTGGTACAAAAATAAGGGCGATGTTGTACCAGATAATCCGGAGGGTAAATTATTGCCTGGCCTGAACCTGATCCTGGAAAATGAGTTTTCCGTTGGCGAAAAGTCTTTGGCAAGTATAAAGGCAATGGCACAGCCTTACAGCAACGGCGATTGGAGCGGGACACTGCTTTTTAAGTATGGCTATCGCATTATGTAATTCAGCATGAAAAGAGAAAACAGGAGGTGCAATTATACTTGCTGAATAACTACAATTTATGCCAGTTAGCCATGTGCCCGGCGTGTGTTGTAAGGTATGAGCCCGGTTTAAAAAAGGTATCGTAAAATTCAAGGTCCAGGTGGTGCGCCTGCAGGTAGGTAAGTATAAAAATGGAAGGTACTGTGCCCGGAAACTTCCCAAACGTATCGTAAATATATTGCGCCTGCAAGGCAACGCATTCTCTGAATTCTTCTGGATGCACTTCTGCAGCGCCACGTACTTTTGCAGATTCTTTCCAAGGGCCGGGCGTGGTCGTATTAAAAGGGCCGCCTTTTCCGAACTTCCTGTCGCAGATTGCTTCCACTGCAGCACGCATGGTTGGGTAATGAGGGGGGCAATAACCTTCCATTATTCCTTTCAGGCCGGTTACGTTTGGGTAAGGCCAGCGTTCATCTGAGTCGTACCTGAAGCCCAGGCCTGGTACGTTTGGGTTGCCACTTGCACCCAACATACTTAGGGGGTCAACGCCATCAAACATCCAGCCGCCCAGGCCCATTGCCTGCAACATCAGGGCACCGGCATAGCAGCTCGTACTTAATTCCGCCGCCAGTTCCGCCATCGACCATTGCTCCAGAAAAGTAATGGGCCATACACTTTGCGGGGCTAGCATATGGTTATACTTTTCTATTCCGGGAATTGGTCTTTTGTTGATGTCATCAGTCAGCACCATTCCATTCTGGAGCATATAGCATAAACCGAGCAATACATGCTGCGACAGATCGCCAACAGGCATAACCAGCAGCGTGCCAGGCTTATTTACAACCCAGGTATTATGCGCTTCTATATAAGGTACTTCACAGGGCACGCCCACACGCCCATTCTGTAGTTTTGTAATCTGGCTTTTCAATGCATTTAAGACATCTTCCAGGTTCAGGTTTCCATCCTTATCTCTTTCAGCAGTGGCCGGAGCATCGCGGTTATTAAGCACGTAAACACCTTCATCATCCGTAAAAAATGTCATACTTGTATGGAAACCGGCAGCAGAAGGGAAAGTACGTCCACTTGCTGCGCCAGCATAGTTCGAAAGGTGCGGAGCATAGCGCTGCGCCCTAAAGATCATGTGGTGCCAACTTGTATTACCGGCACAGGCCGCAACAACAAGCAGTTTTTCAAGCTCAGAAAGTGGGAGAGGAGCCTGTTTCGATTTATAGGCAAAAATGCCATCCGGAATTTCGGCACCCATAAAAAAACGGCGGGAGCGGCGGCCAAGCAATGCTTCTACAAGGCCAAAATCCATCATCTTCTGAAAGCCTTCCGGTAACTCCATAGTTATACTTGCTATCCTATAGTTTACTCTTGTAAAGGCCTATAGTTCAGGCGTTAACTAAGTATAAACTGCGGGGCTACTAAAATTTCAAAGTATAAGCCAACAAAAAAGCCACCTGCGTAGGTGGCTTTTATACTTTCTGAGCAATCTATACTTTACAACGGAAGTTTTATGTCCTGCATCAGGCGGCCTACCGGGTAAAGGTTGTGTGTAGGCTCATAGTTAGGCGAGTTGCGGTATACAAAATCCAGTTGGGCACGACCATTTTTTGCAAACTCAGGGTCTTTCTTTCTGCGCTCCTCGAGTTGCTCACGTAGCTTCGGATTCTTTTTCAGATACTCTGCAGCCAGGTCTTCAAACACATAGCTCGAAAAATACTCTTTCTGCATCAGTATAGAATCGAAGAAATTCCAGTTAAAGTAAGAATCTACAGCCTGCGGTTCGAGTGTTTCCACTAAAAAGCGGTTTGCTTCCTGGTTCAGGTAAACTACGTAATCGCCTTTCAAAAACTGGCGTGGTATGGTGCGCGTCTCAACTTTTGTGTTGCTGTGCAGGTAATGTCCTTCGTAAGGTCGCTGGCCTGTTTTGTAATCTGTTATATAGTATGAATCGAGGGTGATGGTGGTGTCGCGCTTAAGCTGGCGCATCTGCACCTGGTTAAGTTTCAGGCGGTCAATTACCTCGCGCCATGCCTGCGGAATAATGTAAGCCACCGGCTTTTGTACTGTTACTGTAGGCGTAAAGGTATTGTAGTAGTTTATCTTTTTAGAATAAGGGGCCTTACGGTCATAGTATAAACGATCCAAACCGCTTACTTCACTAGGTTTATACTTGGCGGCATAGCCCAGAAAAGGGATTTGTTCTACTTTAGTAGTATCCAGTTTCCAATCCAACGGGAAGTTTTTCTGAGCCAGTGTTTCCTGTTTTGCCTTGGCACGTAACTCACCTATTACTTTTGCATCGCGGCTTACGGTTTCAATCATGTTTTCCATGAGCTGGTAAGTTGCTTTTACGCGCTGGTCGAAAGGCTTAAGCATGTGCGTTTCGGGCACAAAACCAATGGTGTTGTAAAGCGCAGTATAACCTGTGGCGTAGCGCGGAGACTCCATAAAACCGATAATGCCTTTATCCGGCGTTTCATTTACAGTGTTCATGTAGGGCACCATCGGGAATTTGTCTTTCTTCATGCCATCGTAAAGCGCAGGAAGCATTTTGCCTTTCAGGTAGCCAGCTAGTGTTGGGTTTAGTTTGTTGTGCTGCGTTCCTATCAGCGTCATCACGTGCTGGTAATCGGCCCCGTTGGACGTATGGTTATCCATAAACACATCCGGGTCCCAATCGCGGAAAACGAGGTGGAAGAGCTGGGCGTTTTTTGAATCAGTTTTGATGTAGTCGCGGTTCAGGTCGAGGTTACGGGCATTGCCCCGGAAACCATAGCTTTCCGGGCCGTTCTGATTCGTGCGGGTATGGTTGTTGCGGTTAAGAGCACCGCCAATGTTGTATACCGGAATAATGGCCAGTACAACGTTATCGAGCTGCTTGCGGCGGTTTTTATCCTGAAGGTAATCGCGCGCCAGCATCATAGTCGCATCTATACCTTCCGGCTCACCGGGGTGTATACCATTCTGGATTAATAATACACGTTTATTTTTTTGCCTGATAGAAGCCGGATCAAAATCTTTATCTGTAGAAATAACTACCAGGTGTAAGGGCCTGCCGGAGTCAGTATAGCCATAAGGCACCATCTTCACTTCCTCGTAAGCACGGTCGAAATTCTTGTACCAGTCTATAGCTTCTTCGTAGGTGGCAGTCTGGTTGCCATTTCCTTTCTCGTAAGGTGTTTTTAAGTCAGTTTTGCTATTATCGGGAGCGCCTGTACTAAGCAGGGCCGCCAGTAGTAGAGTTGATAACATGAATAAGGTTTGTAATGATGAGTTTGTAATGATAGTTATTTCTGCTTAGAAATGGTAGAGTTAAAAATCATTTCAGCCTTGGTACGGGAATCAGATTTAAGCCGTAGTTTATACTTTGGAAAGTTCATATCTTTCCTTTTGCCGGTATGACAGGAAAGTAAAAATAGCCGAATGTGCCCTTTTGAAGTTGAAATTACAGGAATGGTTTAGGGTGGGGTTGGGAGATGATTAAGGCAACTATAAAACTATACGTAAACAAGCACACTAGCGGAATTCCTCTCCTGGGATGGGCCATGGGTGAATTTATACTTTAGCGAATAAAATTTCTCACTACTGCTCGAAATGACAAAGGGGAAAACGGTAAAGATTAATTAATCGAAAACTAAAATTTCTGCTTAAAACCGGTTTGCAGAAAATAAAAAAGCAGAAGCTATTACACTTCTGCTTTTAATATATCCTTGTACTTGTTGGTAATTAAAAGTACCTGTTGCGATCTTTCTTATTCGGGAATAATGCATTGTCCAGGCTATACTTGCCAGGGCCGATAAAGATCAGGGAGAAGAACAGGATGGCAGCTTCTGCCGCATGGGAATAACCGCCAAATCCGTCGCCAGAAAGAGCATGACTTGTAGTTGCTACTGCCATCGTTATAAATAACAGCACACAAACAGGCCTGAAGAACAAGCCTATCATTAGTAAAAAGCCACCTACAGCTTCAGCAAAGCCTGCCATAAAACCCCAGAATACCGGAGCAAAACTAACCCCAAACATTTCCATGGAGCTGCCAATTTGTGCCCATTTCTCAGGGCCACCTGCCAGTTTGGGCCAGCCGTGTAAAATAAACATAAAGCCTATGCCTAACCTAAGTAGTAGAAGACCAAGTGGCCTGTAATTGTAACGTGAGCGAAGTAGTGCCATGAAAGCAATGTTACGAATAATCGTTAAATATTGCAAAAGCCTAATATATTAAAATGCTTTTCACCAATGTATTAGCTGGAATATCATCAGGCTTTAGGTTTGCGGGGTTGCCGGCGGGTAAGTTAGGCTTATCCAGAACAAAACTGAAGCCGGCTGCTTCATCTACTGCTACAAAGATTCCTTCGCCAGGGCTCACATAGTTAATTTTATACTTTTGGCGCACCTCATCATACTTAGAGCCTATGACTATACCGCTTGCTGTTTTAAAATCAGGGCTTAGTACAGTAATTCGCCATACTTTGCAGGCTGGCTCACAGATTTGCTCTACCAACAGGCTTCGTTTTTCGCCTGCAGTTTTTAGTACATAAGCAGTATATTGCTGTCCTTCCTTGTTTAAGATAGTGTCAGTTATAGTAAAAGCGGCGGGCACGTTTTGGCGCATTTGCTCTACCGGCATTCCGATTTTTATACTTCCTGCCTGGTCTTTGGCAATCAGAAACGTTGCAGGGTCAATTTCCGGGATTTCCTCAGAAGGAATTACAGGGCTTGTTTCGCTGGCAGTTGTGGCCTTTTCTTCACTAACATTTTCACGGTTATCCAGGCAGGCAGCCATGGCTATTCCCAGCAGTATGGCGTAAATTATATTCTTGAACATCTTATCTGTTGTAAATAAGTTATTTTATTGTTAAACCTTGATGCCCTGAAGCGGGTTGTCGTATATTAGCACGAAATCATATTTCGTTTATTATATTATAAATTAACTTTATATAGTAGAAATGGCTAAACCATTAATATTGGTATCGAACGACGACGGTATCACTGCGCCTGGCATCCGGACACTGGTAACGGTGGCTTTGAAATTGGGAGAAGTTGTGGTAGTAGCGCCTGATGGGCCGCAATCTGGAATGGGGCACGCCATCACAATAGGTAATACACTGCGCCTGGATAAATCTATTGCTTTTAACGACCTTGATGTAGAGGCATACGAATGTTCGGGCACGCCGGCTGATTGCGTGAAACTGGCCAAGCACCACGTGCTGAAAGACAGAAGACCTGACCTTGTAATAAGTGGCATCAACCATGGCTCCAACTCAAGTATAAGCGTGCTGTATTCAGGTACTATGTCGGCGGCCATAGAGGCAGCTATTGAAGGTATGCCGGCTATTGGTTTTTCGCTTTGCGATTACGGCCATGAAGCTGATTTTTCACATACCGAAGAATTTGTAGAGCTGATCATCCGCCAGGCCCTGGACAATGGGATACCAGAGAACACCGCCTTGAATGTTAACTTCCCGATGAAGGGCAAGGAGAAAATAAAGGGCGTTAAAATTTGCCGTCAGGCGCATGCTAAATGGCAGGAAGAGTTTGATGAGCGCCTGGACCCACGCAACCGCCGCTACTTCTGGATGACAGGCAGCTTCGTTAACTTTGATAAAGGAGAAGATACAGATGAGTGGGCCATTTCAAATAATTATGTTTCAGTGGTGCCTTGCCAGTATGATATGACTGCTCACCATGCCATTTCCATACTTAACGAGTGGGATATTTAGGAACCATACTTTATAAAAACACCGCTTTAGCTATACTTTAGTTGCGGGCGCTTTTTATACTTTGCAACTCTACTCATTTTAAACAGGGAAGTATAAACTCTTTATTTAATATAAGTTATTATGATTTAATAGAGAAACATTTCCAGCTTCGGGTAGTCTGTAGCTTTAAAGTATAACTTAAAATTATTACTGATTGCGAAATTGGGATATAAAAAAAGAGGGCCTACTACAGGCCCTCTTTTTTGTAAAGGTATGGGTTTAGTACCCAGGATTTTGCTCCAACTGACCGCCACTGGCATCAATCTCACGTTTCGGAATAGGAAGTATGAGGGTCGGATCATTCCAGGGAATAGTATAGAGTATTTCACCGGTGTCGGCATCGCGCCCCTGTAAATCTGTCTTTGTCCTTCTCAGGTCATGTATGCGGGCTCCTTCATAGGCAAGTTCCAGGCGGCGTTCCAACAAAATATCAGCCAGGGTTACACGGGTAAGTTCTGTTATACCCGCTCTGTTACGCACCATATTAACGTCTGCTACTGGGCTGGCACCAACCGATGTACCTAGTCTAAAATTTGCTTCGGCCCGAATCAGGTACATTTCTGCCAGGCGAACAATAGGCAGGTTTTGGCCCGGACTTAGCCACTTGCCCGCATATATGCGCCCTGCACGTCTGCCAGAGCCTATGTAGAAAAGATCTGTCAGGCGGGTGTCGTTTTCCTCATACAGGTCGTAGGTGGTATAGCGGTTTGGATTGGCATCCGGATCAAAATCGCTGATGATCTGTACATCGCCTCTTCCGATACCGGGCAAACTGGCATAAAACGTAGATAATCCATCATTTGCATCGCCGGCATTATTCTGGTCGTTCTGCTGTATTTCAAATATCACTTCTGCAGTATTGTCGTTTCGGAAAGCAGCCGTTACCGTTGGGTTGAGTCTGTATAAATTGCTCTCTATTACACGGTTTGCTTCGTCACGGGCCAGGGTAAAGTCGCTTTTCTGCAAGTATACTCTTGCCAGAAAAGCGCTGGCAGCATATGTGGTAGCGCGGTTATCGTTTATCTCGGGCAGTAACTCTTTTGCTCTTTGTAAATCCTGTATTACCTGTGTATAAACTGCAGCTACACTTGCACGGTCATATTGCGTTCTGGCTTCGGCTTCTGTAGTAGTTGGTGTAGTGCGAACGAGCACTCCTGGATTTTGCGCAGGGTCACCATCGTTCCAGTCTTTGGCATAAAGCCTTACTAACTCAAAATGCATAGTACCTCTTACAAAAAGAGCTTCACCCTCTATTCTGGCACGCTGGTCCTGGTCTTCAACTACATCTAGGTTGCTCAAAATGATGTTTGCCAGGTTGATGGCATTGTAGGCTGCTATCCAGGTGCGGCTGGCTTCGGCATTATCTGCTGTCATGGTTTTGCCTTCCAGCTCTCGGTAACTCTGGAAAGTGCCCCGCCAACGCAGGTTTTCTTCGGCTCCTAACAGCTCTGGAAGAATTATAAGGTTAGTGCCGTAAAGCTGCGGACCACCTAATATAGAATACATACCTATCACGGCACTTTCCAGGTCATCAGCTGTGTTAATGGCATCTTCTGCATTTACCCCCTGTTGCGGTTCTACATCCAGCATGTCATCGCAGGCGGTTGCACCCAGTAAGGTTAGCAGTATAATCGTTAGTATTTTATTTTTAAGTTTCATGATCTCAGAGGTTTAATTACAGACCGATGTTTATACCTATTGTAAATGTTTTGGCAAGCGGCGGCGTATAAAAGTCGTGGCCAAGGGTAATATTGCTGCGGCCAAAGTAGGTAGTGTTTACTTCAGGGTCATAGCCTTCATAATCAGTGAAAGTAGCAAGGTTTGTTGCCTGCAGGTATATTTTAGCAGAAGCTAACTTAAGCCTGCCAATCAGGTCTTTAGGAATATTGTAGCCCAGGTTTACATAGTTGATGCGCAGAAATGAACCATCCTGCACCCACCTGGAAGACTTGCCTGCTCCGTTTCCGGCGTAGAGCCTGGCTTGCGGCACATCTGTTATATCTCCCGGGTTCTGCCATCTATCCAACTGATCTGTTGTCTGGTTATCAAAATAATCAGCGTTAACCGATTGGAAGAAGCCTGCCACATTATAAAGGTCGTTGCCCTGCACAAACTGCATAAGTATACCCAAATCAAATCCTTTGAAAGAGAAATTGTTGGTTATACCTCCCAGAAATTCAGGATTGGGGTCGCCAATTTTCTGATCTTCGGCAAGGCTGTAGTCGTTTGTGGTTTCGTTGCTACCGGCTTTCACATAGTATAAGGCATCGCCGTTCTGAGGGTCTACGCCTGCGTACTTAGGACCCCAGAAAACGCCCATCGGCTCGTTTTCTCTGATCTGGCCCACAAAACGGGAACCGCCAAAGATGGTAGATCCGTTCAGGTCGGTTACTTTATTGCGGTTGCGGGAAATATTAAAGTTTGTGGTCCATTCAAATGCTCCAACCAGGTTGCGGGAGTTTATTACAAACTCAATTCCTTTGTTTTCCAGCTTTCCGAGGTTTTTTGTAATGATGGTAAAGCCGTTATAGCCTGGTATTGGCAGGTTAAGTAGCAGGTCGTTGGTATTTTTAACGTAATAGTCTATTTCACCTGTTATTCTATCGTCGAATAAACCATAGTCCAGGCCTACATCAAACTGGGTTGTTTTTTCCCATTGCAAATCCTTGTTTGGTAGGGTGGTAAGTATAATACCTGCCTGATCTGCGTAAAAATTAGCTTCGTACAGGGCTAGCGGGGCAAAGTTCCCGATCTCGGCATTTCCTGTAAGGCCATAGCTGGCTCTCAGTTTCAGGAAGCTAACCGTATTCACCCCTCCCAGGAAGGGCTCCTGATTGATGATCCATCCAACTGAAGCTGCCGGGAAGGTACCATAACGGTTACCCTCGCCAAACCTGGATGAACCATCTACGCGCACACTGCCACTGAACAGATAACGCTCTTTTAGTACATAATTGGCTCGGGCAAAGTATGAAGCAAAATTATAGCCGGTACCTGTAGTGGAGCCACTGGTAATACGGGCTGCGCTGGCTATTTTCTTAAAGTTATCGTTCGGGAAACCGCGTCCTTCTACAGAGCCTGCATCTGTTCTGCTTCGCTGATAACTGAAACCGCCCAGTAGCTCTAATTTATGTATATCATTAAGGAGGGTATTGAAAGTTAAAGTGTTGTTGGTGTTATAGTTAGTGGAAGTGAGCTGGTTCTGGTAGCCATAGCCGGTTGGTCCGCCATCTTCGGTATTACGCCCCAAGTATAACTCTTCTTTTAAGTTCAGGTAGTCAATGCCATGTTCAGTTCTGAAGGTCAGGTTTTTAAGAATATCAAACTCAAGAAAGGCGTTGCTTATGGTTCTGTGTGTGGTAGCCTCGTTAAAGCCGTCTGTCTGATCGATCAGGTTATTATAGTATAATGTATTCCTGTTCAATTCGCCGGTTGCAGGGTCAATCTTTGGCTGGATAGGAGGAAGAGCGTTCAGCTGTACCGGGTTAGAAAAGGCGTTGTCGTCTGATACACGCTGGTTCAAAGTGCGGATTAATGAGATATTGGTACCCACCCTGAATCGGTCGTTTATACTATGGTCCAGGTTAAAGCGCCCGGAAGCCCTGTCGAATTCGTTGCCAATGATAATACCGTCCTGTGTATTATAGTTGGTATTTATGTAGAAGCGTGTTTTTTCAGTTCCACCATTCAGTGTTACCTCATACTGTGATACACTGCCGGTCCGGAATGGTTCTTCCCACCACTCCTGATTATAAGTTGAGTTGATGTCCAGTCCGTTGCCTTCAAATTCCTCTGCGGCATCGTAGCCTTCATTTTCAGCAGCTTCTGTAAACAGCTCTATGTATTGTTGCGAGTTTAAAAACTTCCGGATGCGGGTAGCTTTGCTAAAACCTGTATAGTAGTTAAAGTTAACATTTGTTTTACCAGCCTTGCCGCTTTTGGTTGTTATCAGTACTACACCGTTGGAGGCTCTTGAACCGTAAATGGCGGCTGCAGATGCATCTTTCAGGATTTCTATCGATTCTATATCGTTGGGGTTGATGTCGGCAATAGGGTTTAGGGGCTCAGCGTTGGCAGAACCCAGGTCGGCTGACGTAACGGGTATGCCATCTACTACATAAAGCGGCTGGTTGCTTGCCGAAACAGATGAAGAGCCCCTTACACGGATATTTAATCCTGAGCCCAACTTGCCACTACCCTGGTTAATATACACACCAGCTGCCCGGCCCTGCAGTGTAGATTCCAGCGTTGGAGTCGGTATGTTGGCAATCTCATCACCTGATACCCGGGCTATGTTACCGGTAAGTTCCTGCTTAAGCTGCGTGCCATACCCTGTAACTACCACTTCGCTCAATTGTTTCTCGTCGGCACGGAGTGTTACATTTATAGTAGATCGTCCGTTTACAGGTATTTCCTGGGTAGCCATACCTATAAAGCTGAATACCAAAGTAGCATTGGTTGGTACAGTCAGGTTAAATTCACCATTGGAGCCAGTAGTTGTACCATTGCTTGTGCCACGTTGGAGTACCGTAACCCCTGGTAAGGCTGAGCCATCGGTACCTGATGTTACCCGACCAGAAACGGTTAATGTCTGTGCCCATACCTCACCAACTAAAGAAAGGTACAGCACTAACAGGAGTATAATTTTTTTCATGTTTTGGAAGATATTTGGTGATGTTTTTATAGGAATATATTTTAAACGAATTAAATTATATAAAGATTTTATAAATTTTTAATAGTATGATGTTCCCGGAAATGGCCAAGGATTTAAGCTGTTTACTCTGGAGAGGCTATACAGAAAATGCGGATGATATTATAAAAGGGCATAAAAAAAGAGGCTCCGTTTCCGAAGCCTCTTTTTTTATACTATAGTCGGTTATTAGTAACCAGGGTTCTGAGTAAGGTTAGGGTTAACCTCAATCTGTTGTAATGGAATTGGCCATAAGTTGCGGAAGTCTGTCAGGTCTTCAGGGCAGAAACCCAGGCGTTCGCAAGTCTGATTATAGCGCTTTAAATCCATAAAACGGAAGCCTTCGCCAATAAACTCCAGGCGACGTTGTGCCAGTATTTCTGTTAAAGCCTGCGCGTTGGTTAGTACAGTTACAGGAGATAAACCGGCTCGGGAGCGTATCATGTTGATATCGGAAATTACCTGTAAGTCGGCTGGCAGAATATTATTGCCACCACTCGCCGTTTGCCTTACACGCGCCTCAGCCCGGATCAGGTACATTTCAGCAAGACGTATTATCGGTACGTTATCAGCATTGTTTGTAACGTCTTCATACTTCAGCAACCTGTAACGGGTGCCTTGCTGGCGTGTAGTTGCGGCAAAGCGTTTGTCTCCGCTATCTCCGGATGCTTTGAAAACATTGAAAGCAGCTTCACGCAGGTAAAATTTCTGACCTGCTGAGGCTGGATCTGAAGCTGTGCCCAGCGCGTTCTGGTCGTTAAGTGTGAAATCAAGTTCGAAAATAATTTCACGACCAGATTCGCTAGTGAAGATGTTAGCGAAATTTGATTCCAGAGTATACGCCCCACTTGTAATCACTTCATTAGCATTCTGTTCGGCCAGTGCATTATTACCACGTTGTAAAGCCACTCTCGCCAGCAGAGCAGAAGCAGCAAGGCCACTGCTGCGGCGCTTACCCAGTGCGCTGGCAGTATTGCCTGCAGTTTCAAAAGCCGCTTTGGCATTCTGAAGATCAGTAATTATAGCATCGTATACCTGAGCTTCTGTTGAGCGTGGCGCATTCTGAATTTCTGCTATAGTGGTTGTAGGGGTAGTAACAATGGGTACACCGCCAAAAACCTTTACAAGATCAAAGTGTGCAAGCGCTCTTATAAACAACATTTCCGCTTTTATGCCCGCGCGCTGCTCTTCACTGATGTTGGTGAGGCGGTCGGCATCGCGTATGGTAATGTTGGCACGGTTAATTGCTGTGTAAATAGATGCCCAAGTGCTGGATAATTGTAAGTTAGAAGCATTAAAACGCCTTGCCGATGCTTCGCGGTCAGTAGTAAAAGTACCGGCATGCAGCATGTTATCAGCATAAACATCCTGGTAAAGCAGGTATCGGAAACCGTAATAGTTACCTGACTGCAAAGCGCTGTATGCACCAAGGGCCTCGCGGTTAAGTGTAGTATAGTCTTTAACCGCACCTTCTGCCTCTATAGCCGTTGTGGGCTCTACATCCAGAATGTCGTCGCAGCTACTGAAAGCACCAAGGCTCAGGGCCGCAAAAAGTATAATCGAATATTTTTTCATGATGTTAGTATCCTTTAGCTCGTTAGAAACCTACGTTTATACCAAATGTGATGGTACGGGTCTGCGGGAAAGTATAAAAGTCTACGCCAAGTGTTGTGTTAGAAGTACCGGCAAAGTTTACTTCAGGGTCAAATCCAGGGTAGTCTGTGAAAGTAAGCAGGTTTTGTGCCTGAGCATAAACGCGTACGCTTCTCATCTTAACGCGTTCTGTTACAGATGCAGGCAAAGTATAACCTAACATTACGTTCTTGAAGCGCAGGTAAGAGCCATCGTATATGAATCTGGATGAGTTGCTACGGTTGTTATCGTTTAAGTCATCAACAGTGGCACGAGGTATATCGGTCTTGTCGCCTTCCTGTCTCCAGCGTCCTTTTACATCATCCAGCATGTTATCATCGAGGAAGTCGTTGCCTAGGTGCATCTGGTACTGGTGTGCCGGGTTAGCAATTTCATTACCTTGCGAGAATTGCAAGAATACGTTCAGGTCAAAGCCTTTGTATCGGAAAACGTTTGTTAAACCACCTACAAAGTTAGGCTGTGCATTTCCTATAATGGTTAGGTCATCGTCTGTAATAATGCCATCGTTGTTTATGTCGCGGAAGTTTACATCGCCGGCCTGTGCACCTTCTGCCTGGCGTGAAGCCGGAATTTCGTCTGTTGTGCTGTAAACACCATCAGCAATATAACCATAGAATGTACCTATAGGCTCTCCTTCGCGCAGCACGAGCGAGTTACCACCAAAACCGTAGAAAATGTCCTGGTTCTGGTAAAGCTCTGTTACTTTGTTTCGGTTAAAAGAGATGTTAAAATCTGATGTCCAGCGGAAACCATCGCCTTCGCCATCAATGTTTACAGTGTTTAAGGCAAATTCCCAGCCTTTGTTTTCTGTAGCACCAATGTTAGACTGATAGCCAGCAAATCCATTTTGGGTGGCTATTGGTCTTGTAAATAGCAGATTATCTGTTTTCTTGATATAATAATCTATGGCCAGGTTAACACGTCCGTTTAACGCACCTAGGTCAGCACCCAGGTTCAGCTGGCTTGTTTCTTCCCATTTCAGATCCGGGTTAGGGATTTGCGTAAGCGCGATACCTGGCTGGTCCTGGTAATTAGATCCTGTGATCAGTGCCTGGAAGCTGTTGTTTCCGATCTCCTGGTTACCTGTAATCCCATAAGATGCCCGAAGTTTTAGCTCGCTTAAAGCTTCTAAGCCAGACATGAATTCTTCTTCAATTAACCTCCAGCCTACAGAAACAGACGGGAAAAAACCGAAGCGATTGTTCTCGCCAAAACGGGATGAACCGTCTGCACGGAAGTTTAAGCCAAGCAGGTATCTGTCTTTAAACGAGTAGTTTACACGTCCAAAATAAGAAAGAAGTGTGTTCTCTGTAAAAGAGTTAGAACCTGCGTTTACACGCGCTGCACTGGCTACATAACGGAATTGCTCGCCAGGGAAGCCTTCACCAGTTACAAAAGCCTGGCGCAGTGTATTATATTCGGTGCTGGTACCAATTACAGCAGATACATTGTGTAACTCATTAAAGAGCTTGGTGTAAGTTGCAGTGGCTTCTAAAAGTCGTTTGGTAACTGTTGTGGTACCATTGGTGGCAGAGCCGCCCACGGCTGTTGCCGAAGATCCAGGATAATTTGTTGGTGTATAGCGGCGCTCATCAACGTTAAGTGCATCATAACCACCTTTTACCTGCACATCCAGGCCCGGAACCACAGTATAGCGCGCAAAGATGTTTCCTATAGCTCGCAGGTTCTGTGTTTCATCATCATTTTCGGTGCCTTCAGCTACCGGGTTAGTATAGAAGTAGTTTGGCCTTGTATATTGTTTGGCGGTCTCATCATAGTATACCGGCCAGATTGGTGATGCAGCCAGTGAGTTTGCAAAAGGACCATACAAGGTGTTGTCGCTAACGATACGGCTATTGTCAGAGCGGCTCAGCTGAATGCTGGTACCCATAGCAAGTTTATCATTTATCTGGTGGTCCAGGTTCAGGCGGGTAGAATAACGTTTATACTCACTGCCGATGATGATACCTTTCTGATCGAAGTAGTTGCCTGACAGGTAATAACGCGTTTTGGCATCGCCACCATTAAGCGATATTTCATAGTTGTGGATGCCGGCATCACGTGTAACCTGGTCAATCCAGTCTGTATCTGTTTGCTCAAAATCTATGCCTCCGTAGTAAAAATCAATAAAGTCATCGAAGGTTGAGCCAGGATCAAGGTAGCCATCGTTCACGTAGGCTTCCGTCATGATTTCCTTATACTCTGCTGCATTCAGAAAATTTGGTTTTTTCCACATCTTCTGGGTACCGGTATAAGCGTTAAAGTTTATCTGGGTTTTGCGCGCCGATCCACGTTTTGTGGTGATCAGTACAACACCATTTGCCGCTCTCGAACCATAAATAGCAGCTGCTGAAGCATCTTTCAGGATGTCGATAGATTCGATGTCGGCTGGGTTCAGGTCAGCAATGGCATTTACACTCTGGCCGCCATAACCTAACTGAGAGAAGTCGCCGGTTGTCATTGGTACGCCATCAACTACATAAAGTGGCTGGTTGCTGGCTGAAATTGAGGTGGCACCACGTACACGCACGCTGATACCGCTGCCTGGTGTACCGGAGTTCTGCGAAATCTGAACACCAGCTGCACGGCCCTGCATGGCTTGATCTACACCAACTATGGGTAAGTTTTCCAGCTCCTTTGAGGTTACTTTAGCTGTAGCGCCGGTTACCTCACGACGTTCCTGGGTACCATAACCTGTAACTACCACTTCGCTCAGTTGCTTTTCATCGGTGCGCATCTGCACATTTATAGTTGACCTTCCGTTTACAGCAATCTCCTGCGGCATCATGCCAATAAAGCTGAAAACCAACGTAGCATTTGGCTGCACAGAAAGCGTGAAATCGCCGTTAGCACCTGTTGTTACACCATTTGTAGTGCCTCTTTCCAGCACGGTTACTCCAGGCAGGGCCGAACCGTCTGTGGCTGATGTTACCCTTCCGGATACAGTCTGAGTCTGAGCCCATACGCTGCCAATCAGCGCAAAGACTAAAAAGAAGCTCATTAGTAAATTCTTCTTCATAGATTTTAATTAAATGTTGAATATTAAATCAGAGTATTATACTTATTGTATTTTATATAGTTATAGTTATATTTCAAAAGGTGTAATATGCTTTAAATCAACATACTGAGTTGTTATTTGTTTAGAAGAGTTAAAATTGGGGACTAGTAGGCGTAATGCCTGAATGGTTTTACATTCAGTAGAAGAGTAAATATACTACTAAATCTATATTTAAAGCAGAGTTGTGGGTTACTGTGCTGGATATTAAATAGAATTTTAAAGCTGCATTTGGCAAATTAGGCAATTGGTTCCTTTTCTAAAACTGTAACCCCCAGGTAGCCTCTTCCTCCTTTTTCTATTATTTTCCAGCCCATGCGCTGTAAAGCTTTTCGGATAAAAAAGTTTAGCAGCCCATGCGCCACCAGCACTGCCGTCTGGTTTTGTTCGGCATCGTTAACAAGCAGCGCAGCTGCGGCTTTGGCACGTTGGCGGGCCTGCCTGAAAGTTTCTATGCCACTGCTGTTAAACCCCAGAAACCAGGCTATCCGGGCAGCCAGTAACCACAGGCTGATGGGTAACTTCAGCAACGGAAGTGAGAAGACACGGCGTTCAAATTCCCGGAAAGTATGATCAATAACCAAGTTTGTATCCGGGCCGAAAATAGCTTTAGCCGTGAGCTGAGAGCGGATAAGCGTACTGCAATGTACTTTCTTGATTTCTTTGTAAGGTATGGCTTCATGGCTTAGCACAAATTGTTCTACAGAAGCGGCATCGTAATCAGAGGTATATTGCCTGGCAGCACTGGCACTGAATAAACCCTTCCGGGATACCTCAGGGCGTGCATGCCGGATAAGTATAATTCGGTGATGGGAGGAACGTATGGGATTAGCCGGGCTCAATAGTATGGCACATTTTGTTTGGCCATAGTATACGCAGGAGGCAGTAGGTTTGGGTTATACTTTGTTTTTGAAATGCAGATCCTGAAAAACTGTTTGCCTGATTTTGGGCCATTCGTGCCGTAGTATACTGTAAAATATAGTGTCGCGGCGGCGGCCATCGTGCATCTGGGTATGGCTGCGCAGTATGCCCTCTTCGGTTGCTCCCATTTTTAACATTGCCTTTCGCGAGCGCAGGTTTAGCACATCAGTCTTTAGTTCTACCCGCTCAAACTGCAGTACATCAAAAGCATAAGAGAGCAGCAAGAATTTGCAATGCCTGTTCAGCCCGCTTCCTCTGTAGGGTTTTCCCAGCCAGGTCCAGCCAATTTCGAGGCGTTTATCTGCAACCGATATGTTCCCATAACTTGTGCTACCAGCCAGTGTATCTGTCTCTTTATCAAGTATAACAAAAGTATAACGCTGGTTTTCCCGCCTGTTACGTTCTGCTTCGGCGGCCCATTGCTGCAGCTCCTGTTCGTTTCCAATTCTGGTTACGGTATACTTCCAGATATCTTCATCCAGGGCCATTGGTTGCAGTTTGGCAGCATCCGTAAGCCGAAGCGGCCTCAGCAATACGCGGTTATCCTCTAAAATAATATCCTGACCGAAATTCATGGGTTTATACTTATACTTTGGTTTACTTCCTAAATATAAGGTAATACCTACGCTCTCCCCAAACCAATACTTTTTTCTGCCATTATCTTAAGCAGGCTCCCCTACTTATACTTACCAGCATCAGAGAAGTATAGGCATAGCAAATTATGTTATCATTAGAAATTTTTAATATTTATTAGGTACTGATTGTCAGTGTGTTTTGGGTTGAAAAGGTAGTTTAAATAAGCAATTGACGGAAATTTGGAAAAAAAGGGAGTGACTTAACCAACAGAAAGTTAAGTGAACCCGTAATAGAATGCACCGGAAAACAGGAACCCCATAAATTTGGCTGGCAAGGTAGTTACAGAACGTAAAATCCGTGCATGGCCTGGTTCCGGAAGTTAACCGGAGTGGCTACTTATCTTTTGTACCCACAAACTCGATCCCAGAAATTACACGCAAGGTATAGAGCCAGCCAACGAGGCTGTACTAAAAGACATTAACAATTATGTTCCGCTTTATACCCATACCTATAGGGTTAAAATATATAATTCAGTATTCAGATTATTGGCTATCCGCTTTGGCGGGTTAGCGAAGGCATTTTTACTTTCAGCATGAAACAAACTTTACTAACCATAAATCAGATTATACCCCCAACAGCATTCGGAACGGCATAAAAACCAGCGCCTGAGTATAAGGTGCGTGTTATAGCTGGCAAATCACCCTTGTCTCTGTTTCTGTATTACAGGTAACCAGCATGTGAATACTACCTTGCCTGACGCTAATTAGCTTAGTGATAGGTTAGTTTCAGGATTTGATAAGGGAACATAGAGAAAGCCGGAACTGGGTTAAATAAAATATAAAGTTTTAAAACAAAGCAGCTAAGTATAAAAACTGCAGAAGTTTCAGATAAAAATTCACGGAAGATAACATCATGGAAGCACATCATCCCTCAAAGATCTTAATGACATCGGATACCGTTGGCGGTGTCTGGACGTACACGCTGGAGTTAGTAAGAGCACTTGCTCCTTTTGGCACACAGGTAGCAGTAGCTACTATGGGCTCGCCACTCAGCCAGGAGCAGCGCCGCGATATCGAATCTATACCTAACCTCACTATCTATGAAAGCGAGTATAAACTGGAGTGGATGGATGAACCCTGGAAAGACGTTGAGAAAGCCGGCGAGTGGTTGTTGCAACTCCGCGACGAAGTACAACCAGACCTGATACATCTGAACGGGATGGTGCACGGTAGCCTGAACTGGGGAAAGCCAGTGGTGGTGGTGGTGCACTCGTGCGTAATGTCTTGGTGGCGTGCCGTTAAGGATGAAGAAGCACCAAAAGAGTGGAACAAGTATAAAGAGTTAGTTACAAAAGGTTTACAGGCAGCTGATGTAGTAGTGGCCCCAACACAGGCCATGATGCACCAGGCCGATGAACTATACGGGCCGTTCAAAAACAGTACTGTCATCTACAATGGTCGCGGTCAGCATCATTTCCAGTTTGGCCGTAAAGAGCCTTTTATCTTTAGCATGGGCCGCGTTTGGGACGAAGCCAAGAATATTTCAATGTTGGCTCATATTGCCTCAGAACTGCAGTGGCCGGTATATATTGCCGGCGAAGACAAACACCCTTCCACTGGCGAAACGATAGAACTGGAGAACGTTCATTTTCTCGGCCAGCTAAGCAACAAAGAAGTATCTGACTGGCTATCCAGAGCATCTATCTACGCGTTGCCTGCCAAGTATGAGCCTTTCGGGTTAACCATTCTGGAAGCAGCCATGTCGGGTTGTGCGTTGGTAATTGGTAAAACAGAAAGCCAGGCTGAGGTCTGGGGAAATGCTGCCAAGTATGTAAACCCACAGGATGCAGACGACCTTCGCGATACAATCAACAGTCTGATTGAAGACGAGTTTTGCCGTAACATTATGGCTTGCCGCTCAGTAAAACGCTCTCACGGTTATACTTCAGACCAAATGGCACAGGACTACGGACACATTTACCGTCAGCTCATAAATACGCCGGTTGCAGTATAAGCTCATTACCATTCAGATTACCATTTTACAAAGTAAAACTATTTAAAAAGGCAAAGGCATGAACATCGTTATACTTGGCCAGACCATACCAACGTCCTTCGGAAACGGCTACGCCACCAGCATGCGTGGCCTGGTGAAAGAGCTTAAAAAGAGAGGGCATGAGGTGCTTTTCCTGGAACGTGATAAACCTTTGCAAACTGCCACCGATAACCTCCTGAGTCTGGATTATTGTAAGACCGAGCATTACGCATCTGTAGATGACCTGCAACAGCGTTTTACAGAGCAGGTACGCGAGGCTGAACTCGTTATTGTTGGTTCTGAAGTTACAGAAGGCGTAGCAGTAGGAGAGTGGGTGGTACAGACTGCCTTTGGTATTAAGGCCTTTTACGACTTTAATACAACTCAAACGCTGGCCCAACTTAAGCGGCAGAACTGCAACTATCTAAACATAAGCCTTATTCCGAAGTATGATCTATACTTATCTGTAACGGGTGGGCCAACATTGCAGCTATTGGAAAAGAAGTATGGAGCTCCTGCAGCGCGGGCACTTTATTTTTCCTTCGATTCTGATCTTTACTTCCCCGAATACCAGGAGTTAAAATGGGATCTGGGCTATCTTAACATGAATGCTGATGATAAACAGCCGGCCCTGGAAAGTTTAATGGTTGAAGCAGCAAAACAGTGGCCGCAAGGCAGGTTTGCTGTAGCAGGTATGCAACTTCCTAAAAGTATAACCTGGCCTGAAAATATAGAACGCATTCAAAAATTAGAACCAAAGGAGCATCGAAGTTTCTATAACAGCCAGCGCTTTACGCAGCAGCTGACCAGCTCAGACATGCGCAAAGCAGGTTATTCGCCAACTGCACACCTTTTCGAAGCAGCAGCTTGTTGCACACCAATTATCTCGGAATACTGGGATGGGCTGGATTCTATTTTTGATATCGGTTCTGAAATTCTGGTAGCCAGGTCTGCAAAAGATACGCTTTGCTATTTGCGGGAGATCTGCAATTCTGAGCGCAAGGCAATTGGCGCTCGTGCCCGCAAAAAAGTAGTAACACAACATAGCGCTGCCCACCGTGCCCTGGAGCTTGAAAAATACGTTCAGGAATTGATGACTGTAGAAACAGAAATGAAAGAACAGGTTGCTTAAGTAATTAGTCTTGGTTATGTTTAGGAACTGAATCGGTTTATATGTTAGTGCAGCGAAGTATAAACCTACACTTCCCGGTCGTTTTTGAGCCAAGCAGCAGCAGTAGAGCCTAATAGTTTTGCTGCTGATTAAAGTATAAATTAACCCTAAAACCTGCGAAATGTTTTCCAGGGGAAACGGTAAAAATCTCACCTTAAACAAGTAGCCACGCCTGTTGTGCATAGCACCGGCGTGGCTTTGTTTTGTAGCGTAAAGTATAAAATAGACCCCCAAGAATAAGATATAAGAATGATAAAGGAAATTGAGCATTGGAAGACGCTGAAGTCGGATATAGTTTTTGATCATAAATGGTATACACTGCGCCGCGACCACGTAGAGCTGCCCGATGGACAGGTTCTGGATGATTATTTTGTAAGCGTACGGCCGAATGTGGTCCTTACTTTTCCGGTAACAGATGATAATCATGTGATTTTTGTGCGCCAGTACAAACATGCTGCCGGTGGTATTTTTATAGAGTTGCCGGGTGGCGTAATTGACGAAGGCGAAACCGAACCAAAAGCCGCGGCCATAAGGGAAATGCTGGAAGAAACCGGCTATACTTCCGATAATGTGGAGCCCTTGCTGGAGGTGATTGATAACCCTACAAAAGACACGAATAAGATCTATTTTTTCCTTGCCCGCAATGCACAAAAAGTAGCCGAACAAGACCTGGACGAAACCGAAAGCATAGAAGTTTTAAAAGTACCGCTCCATGAAGTAGAAAGTATGGTACTCAGCGGTAAAATCAATGTTTCCGGATCGGTTGCGCTTTGTTTGCTCGCCCTCAGGAAGTTAGCAGAAAGTTAATTGGTAGTAGCTGTTTGTCAGATCCTGTTTATACTTGCTTTGGATTTGCTAAAATAGAAACTAGTTATTTGTAGCTGACTACTTATTTTAATTACAATAATTTGAAACTATGTATGTACATTAATTGTATGTACATTAAAAGGTTGTATATTTGAAACCTGTTAGTCACATGGTAATATTTAAGATTAATTAAAATCCATTGTCAGCGGGAAGTATAGCAGGTAATTAGAAAAATAAAGTATAAAGCAATGAGCAAAAATATAATTCACAAAGCAGATACAAGAGGACACGCTTATCATGGCTGGCTCGATTCTCACCACACATTCAGTTTTGCGCGCTATTATAACCCCGAGCGAATGGGTTTTGGCTTGCTGCGCGTGCTAAACGATGATATTGTAGCGCCGGGTATGGGTTTTGGCGCCCACCCCCACGATAACATGGAGATTGTTTCTATTCCGCTGGCAGGCGCGCTGGAGCATAAAGATTCTACCGGTACAAGCAAAGTAATCAATACGGGCGATGTACAGATCATGTCGGCCGGAAGCGGGCTTACGCACTCAGAGTATAATCACTCCAAAACAGAGCAGGTTAACTTTTTGCAGATCTGGGTGCTGCCAAAAGAGCACGACATAACACCGCGTTACGAGCAAAAGACTTTTGAGGTAGCAGACCGGAAAAATAAATTGCAGACAGTGGTATCGCCGGAAAAAACAGATGGTGCCATTTGGATAAACCAGGATGCCTGGTTTTCGCTCGCAAACCTTGACGCCGGAAAAGAACTGACCTATACTTTACATAAGCAGGGGCAGGGAGTTTATGTGTTTGTGCTGGAAGGCGCTGTAGAGGTAAATGGTGAAAACCTTAGCCGCCGCGATGGCATGGGAATTACAGATGCAGAATCATTAAACATTAAAGCCATCGCTGATGCGCAAGTCCTGCTAATGGAAGTGCCTATGCGTTAATTATTTAGTTCTGAAAACCTGATAAAGGTGCTCCATAGAATTTATATTCTGTAGAGCACCTTTTTTTATGTTGTATTAAGGCTTCTTGTTTAAGCCATTTTTTCAGCTGCTGGCTCATATAAAGAAACAAATAACTCAGGTTTTCTGTCCATCAGAAACAAATAGCTTCAAAGTATAATATAATAAAGTATAGACTTTTGCAGTGTATTTACAGGCTATTTCATTGCTCAGGATTTGTGAAGAAATTTTTTAACTAAATTATATATATAAATAAACACCTTTTTACAGGTATATCGTAATTACTTGAAACCAATAATTATATATAGAAATTAAAATACAGTGCTCTTTCTTTAACTATTCTAATTTAGCTCAAATATGAATATGCTTATAGTTGCGCTTATTTTTTATAACTCTTTACATTACTAATACCTATGAGCAAGCCTGTGAATATGCTATGGACTAGTGGTTGGGATTCTACTTTCAGATTGCTTCAACTGCTCCTCCTTGAGAAAAAAGAGGTGCAAACCTATTATATTATCGATAACAACCGCAAGTCGACGCCGGTTGAGCTTAAAACAATGGAAAAGATCCGTAGGCTTGTTAAAAGTAACTGGCCAGCGGAAGCTAAACTGATGTTGCCTACCAAAATTGTAAAAAAAGAAAGCATACAGCCTAACGATACTATTACACAACAATACTGGCGCATGGCTACCAAAGAGCGCCTGGGCATACAGTATGAATGGATTGCCCGCATGGCCGCTGAGTTCGGCATAAATGACCTGGAGCTTTCTATTGAAGCACGCCAGAATAACTTTGTATGGCGCAATATCAGGCCGTTTCTGGAGCGCGAAAACCCTGACGACAAAACAACTTACCGCCTGGCCCGCCAGCCGCTGAATCCGGATGTTATACTTTTCAACTGCTTCAGATGGCCTATTATTGAGCTTACAAAACTTGATATGAAAGCCATTGCCACTAAGCATGGGTTTATACATGTACTCAACAAAACCTGGTTCTGCCACAAGCCTACAAAAATTGGTATTCCGTGCGGCGTTTGCATGCCTTGCCGCATTGTGGTAGAAGATGGTATGTCGCACCGCCTGCCAATGGTAAGCCGGGCTCGCAACTTTTTCGAGGTAAAAATGAAGCCTAACCTGAAGAAAACGCTGCAACAAGCTACTATGCTGGTAAGCTTTATGTCAGCTTAAAGTATAAATTTATTATTCGCCTGATAATCAGGATGTAAAATAAAGTATAAAGCCTGTGCGCTAAAATAGCGCACAGGCTTTATTGTTACTAGGCCGCTTAATATCCGTTTGGTAACTTTAACCTGCTGCCAAACAGTTCGTTAATAAGAACCAAACTATACATCTGAAAGCTAATGGAACAAGAACAAACTACATTATTAAAAGACTATACCATACAAGAAAAAGGGGCTTATTTTGGTGCCATGGCTACCTTGGCCTCTGCCGACGGGCATGCATCTGACGAAGAACTTGAGTTTCTGGAGGTGATGAGTGAGGCAGCAGAACTGCCCGAAAACCTGCAGCAGGAGCTGACCCAGATTGCAAGGAACCCTTCCCAGATCAGTCTGCAAAAATGCCTTGACCAGCTAAAGCAGAGCCAGTTGCGGTTTACGTTTGTAACAGATATTATCAGTTTTGCCAAAGCCGATGGTAAGTATACAGCAGATGAACAAAAACGCATCCAGGAAATTGCCGATTACCTGGGCATTGATCAGAATCAGTACAGTATATTAGACCAATATGTTAATAAAGCCGACGAAGCACAGAAGCAAGGTGAAGATCCTACATCACAGGCATTTATGAATAAGAGTGGTTTTGGCGATATGTTTAAAAATGCTGGTATATCGCCGCAAATGGTGCAAGGTATGTTAGGCATTCTGGCCCCACTGGTGCTGGCAAAAGTAATGAGCAGAGGCCGCAGGCGAAGAACTGGCAGGCTAGGAGGAATGGGTACTATGGGTGGCGGTTTATTAGGTGGCCTGCTTGGTGGTGGTATGATGGGTGGAGGCATGAGGCAAACAGGTGGCGGCCTTGGCTCGCTAATATCGGTGTTGGGTGGCCTTAATGGCAGGCGAGGTTATGGAGGCATGAATTCTGGTGGTTTAGGATCGCTGTTAGGTGGTATACTTGGCGGCGGGAAGCGCAAATCGGGCTGGTAGTATAAACCAATACATAATTTCTTAAAACGGCTGAGGCAATTATTGCCTCAGCCGTTTTTTTATAGTTTTAAAAAGAAGGCTCAAATAAAATCAGCTTATTAAGTATGGTAATAATTGGTTTCGGATGCATACCCATACTCTAGCATTTACAGTATGGTTTGTGATATTATATTTAAAATAAATATAATAATATTATACTAAATATAATTGCAACCGTATATTCTAACTTCTTAATGAAGGTGTATTGTATTGAATATCATTTGCTTATGAAAAATAAACCAAACTTACTGCAGAATATACTTTATGGGACAAACAGCCAATTTTCTATGGACTGGTGGTTGGGATTCAACCTACCGTCTGTTAGAACTACTGTTGCTTGAAAAAAGCAGGTACAAACTTTTTATGTGATAGATTCTAACAGGCCTTCTTTTAAAAAAGAGCTCGATACGATGTCCAGGATCAGGGCATTAATTGTAAAAAACTGGCCAGATGCAGCAGCGAGGTTATTGCCATCCAGGGTGTTTGAGAAAAACGACATAAAACCGAATGAAATGATAACGGCCTTATATAACCAGATAAGGAAGAAAGAAAGATTAGGCGAACAGTATGAGTGGTTAGCCAGAATGGCGGCTCAGTTAGGAATCAATGATCTGGAGCTATCTATAGAAACACCTTTGCCTTATACTTTTGTTGGTCGCCATATCAGGCCATTTCTGGCTCGTGAAAACCCGGCTGATAACACATCCTATCGGTTAATGCACACACCTGCTATACCAGAAGTCAGCTTATTCAGTTGTTTTAAATGGCCTGTTATTGAAATTACAAAACTGGATATGCAGAAAATAGCAATAAAGTATGGCTTTTACCATGTAATGAAAGAGACTTGGTTCTGCCACCGGCCTAATCGTAAGCAACAGCCTTGTGGCGTGTGCATGCCATGCCATATAGCTATTCTGGAAGGTATGGGGCACCGGGTGCCGTTTACCAGCCGTGTTTCAAATTATTATGAGTTTAAAATAAAACGGCCGCTTCGCAAAGCCTTTAAAACAGTTGCGATGGCTAATGTTGTTCACTGAGTTTAACAAGTATAAACAGCACTGTATCACGGTATAATATCCAGCATTACTCATCTATACATTTTTTAGTGCCTTACTTACCCGTAACTTATCAGTGAAGTAGTGTGGGTTTCTTGTCATTTATAAATTTCTGTTTATCAATAAATGAATCTTTAAGGTAAAGTATAAATTTATTATTGCCAGAATTTAATTTTCAGTATCATATTCGTTTTTTAACCCTGATAATTGTTTTTATAATCCTAGTATTGGAGAAGTGGTACGCGTAAGTGTATAATATTAAAAATGCTCTATTGTATTGTATTTTAAGTGCAGGCAGGGCCACAACACTAATCCAATTTTGATGAAACACATTTCCAATTTATTATGGACTGGAGGCTGGGATTCTACTTACAGATTGTTAGAGTTACTTCTGGTAGAGAATAAAAGTGTACAGACATACTATGTAATAGATTCCAATAGAGCATCAACTGCCATAGAGCTACAAACCATGCAATTGTTGCGGGATAGTATTCTGCAGAAGAATCCGAAAGCAAAAAACCGATTTCCTGAAAGTCGCATTATTAAACTCGAGGATATAAAGCCTAACCAGGAAATAACAGAACGTTACTGGCGCATGGCAAACAAAGAGCGGTTAGGTATACAGTATGAATGGCTGGCAAGGCTGGCACTGCAGTTCGGAATAGATAACCTGCAATTATCGGTAGAGCGCAGGCCGGATAGCTTTATGGGCAGGCACGTTTATCCTTTCCTGAAAAGAGAAGAGCCAGAGAACAGGCGTAGTTACCGGCTTAAAGAAGAACCAGTTAACCCGGATGTTCATTTTTTCGGCAAATTCGAATATCCGCTCATAGAGCTTACCAAGCAGGATATGCGGGCATTAGCTATTAAGTATAAGTTCGAAAATATTATGAACCATACCTGGTTCTGTCATAAGCCAACCAAATCAAAAAAATCATGTGGTGTTTGTGTGCCCTGTAGCCTGGTAATAAAAGATGGCATGGGCTACCGGTTACCGCTCAGCAGCAGGGCCAGGCATTTTTTTGAGTTTGGCATAAAGCGCCCAATCAAGCAACTTGTAAAACCATCATAGATCTCAGAATAGTAAGTTTCTTTTTGTAGATTGAGTTAGAAAAATAACTAAACTTCATTCTGATAGATGAGAAGAAATATGTTTTATGCGCTGGCGCTGGCAGTTAGCTTATTTTCTTGCCAGCAGCAAGCCACGCCAACAACAGAGCAAGCTAAAGTAACCCAGACCAAAGTTTACTACCCCGGCAAAGGCGACAATTGGGAGAAAAAGCAACCGGAACAGCTAGGTATGGATGCTGCTTTATTGCAACAGGCCGTAGAGTGGGCCAAAACACAGGAAACAACCCAGATAGAAAAAGACTTTTCTACGCAGAAAGAAATCTTCGGGGAGCCTCTTGGGCCTTTGCCAACTACACGGGCCAACACAAACGGCATTATTATTAAAGACGGTTACATTGTAGCAGAGTGGGGCGATACCAAAGCTGCAGACCCAACTTATAGTGTAGCCAAAAGCTTTCTGTCAACTATACTTGGCTTAACCATAGACAGGGGCATGATACAAAGTATAAACGATCCGGTGGCAAAGTACGTGAAAGACGGTGGCTATGATACGGAACAGAACAGCAAAGTAAACTGGGAGCACCATGCCCGCCAGACGAGCGAGTGGGAAGGCGAAATGTGGGGAAAGAAGTATGACTTTGTAGGCAAAGAAGCTTTTGGCCGTGGAGAGCGCAAGCCACGCGAGCTGCAGGAGCCAGGCAGCTTTTACGAGTATAACGATGTCCGCATCAACCGTTTTGCCTTATCGTTGCTGCGGCTCTGGGAGAAGCCTCTGCCGGAAGTGCTTGAAGATGAAATAATGGACCCGATTGATGCTTCTGAAACCTGGAAGTGGGTGCCATATAGAAATTCTATAGTTGAGATAAATGGAAAGCAAATGCCATCGGTAAGCGGCGGCACACGCTGGGGAGGCGGCCTCTGGATAAGTGCCCGCGACGAAGCTCGTTTCGGATACCTGTTCCTGCGCAATGGCCGCTGGAAAAACAAACAAATACTTTCAGAGAAATGGGTAAAAGAAGCGACTACTTCCCGTGGCCCTGTTGGTCCGGATTACGGTTACCTGTGGTGGCTGAATACCGAAGGCAAAGCATGGCCCGATGCCCCAACTACCAGCTATGCAGCCTTAGGCGCCGGCCAGAATACCGTATGGGTAGACCCGGAGCACGACATCGTTATAGTTTGGCGCTGGCACAACGGCAACCCGAATGAGTTGATAAAGCGGGTGCTGACAGCGGTGAAAAAGTAGCTGTCTATTTAATTGTTAAAAGTTCTTTTCTTAAACTATGTATCTCTTTCTGTAATGAAGCAAGATGATCAGGTATGCTTTGCAGCTTATTGTGGGTTATACCAGAGTCAGTTTCGTTAACAAGCCTTTTATAAGAAGTAAGAGATAAATTAAAGTTTTGATGATTTTTTCTTCGCGACTTTAGATCTTCAGTGTAGGTTATGACTCCAGAATATTCTAAATCTGCATCCTTATACTTATTATAAAAACTTGTTAATCCATCAACTAATGTTGACACTTTTTCATTTTTACTTAGTACAAGGATATCATATTTTTTAGAACCATTACTAAAAGAAAAAATCTCATCCTTAGAATTTATAATTGGATTATGCCATTTGATGGTGATATTGTAAGCCGGATTTTCTCCGTGATTCATAATAGACAATAAAATCAAGCCTGATCTATCTACAAAGTTTGGCTGTATAACAATTTGTGGCTTTTGAGCTAAAGCTTGGTGATGGAAAGTGTCATAAGCAATCCACGCAGAGATTACCGCAATTATTAATGATATGCTAGCTGTAACAGTCGACCAATCTTTATCCAAGATTCTATTTGCAGTTAATAAAAGAGAAGCAATAATAATTATTGCAAAACATAACCTAATAATTAATGCTCTATTAATTTTCATTCCACAGTATTCAAGTTTTTACCTGAATTAAAGTTAACTAATTAAGATAAATAAAAAAGCGGCTGCCCCAATCAGGGTAGCCGCTTTTTATACTTTATACTTCTGGATTCTTAGTGTCTACAAGTGCAATGCTCACCAGCTATACCTTCGAAGCGGGTGTCCGTGCCTTCGTGCCAATCGAATGCGGTGGCGGTACGGCTGTTTTCCCACCAGAACTTGCCTTGCTGCTTATTATAGTTGCCCGTTTCAGCCATTGTAGCGGCATCGTACAGGCGACCATTTACCATCGTATACTTCACATGCTCCGAGTTCTGGATATTTTCCAGCGGGTTCTTGTCAAGTACGATCAGGTCAGCCAGTTTGCCAGCTTCAAGCGAGCCAATTTCTTTGCCCATGCCAATATACTCGGCACCGTTTAGTGTTGCGGCGCGAAGCGCTTCCAGGTTACTCAGGCCACCTTGCTGCAGCATCCATAGTTCCCAGTGCGCGCCTAAGCCTTGTAGCTGTCCGTGAGCACCCAGGTTCACTTTTACACCAGACTTAGCCAGTTTTGTAGTTGCTTCTGAAGTCAGGATGTGACCGTTCTGATACTCTTCGTCAGGTACTAAGGTAACGCGACGTGAGCGGCCATCCACTACAGAGCGCGGTGTGAATTTCAGCAGGCGCTCTTTGTCCCAGGCGTTAGTTTTCTGGTACCAGTAATACTCACCGGAGTTACCGCCATAGTTCACGATCAGAGTAGGAGTATAGCCAGTCTGTGAAGCTTTCCATACATCTACTACGTCTTTGTAAAGTGGCGCAACAGGTATGTTGTGCTCAATGCCAGAGTGGCCGTCTAGGATCATGCTCATGTTATGGAAGAACGTAGAACCACCTTCCGGTACCACCGTCATATCCAGTTCGCGGGCAGCCTGTATTACCTGCTGGCGCTGTTCACGGCGAGGCTGGTTATAGCTCTTCACCGAGAAACCACCAACCGCTTTAATACGACGCAGATGCGAACGGGCATCGTCCAGGTTATTGATTACGGCTTTAAAGTTGCCATCGGCACCGTAAAGTATAGTTCCCGTAGAGAAAATACGCGGACCAACCATAGCACCCGCTTTCACAGCTTCCGACTGGCTGAATACCATTTCTGTAGTGGATGAAGGGTCGTGGGTAGTGGTTACGCCATAAGCCAGGTTTGCAAAATATGACCACTGCTTCTGCGGGCTCATACCGTTACGGAATGTACCTAAGTGTGCGTGCACGTCCACAAAGCCAGGCATTATCGTTTTACCAGCAGCGTCTATTACTTTGGCATCTTTAGGTATAGCAACACCTTTACCAACAGCCACAATACGGTTGCCATCCACAACTATAGTTCCGCCTTCAATCACTTCGTCGCCTTTCATGGTAATGATGCGCGCATTCGTAAAAGCTACTTTACCTTCCGGAATATCTGTTTTCAGTGCAAGGCCAATCTTTGTACCGGTAGTATCAATAGCAGGCAGTTTCTCAGGAGCGCCTTCTACAAACGAGAAGCGGTTCTTGATGTCATTTGAGAAATACTCATCACCAAGTACCCAGTTCACTTTTTTGCTGTCGCCAGACCAATGGATGCTTGTACCGGCATCGCGGGTGAAGCGGGCAACCGGAACTGCTTTGGTTTCAGCGCTCAGGTCTAAACCAGAACCGTTGGTTGAGAATGGAGCCACATAGCCGTTAAACAACTCTATAAACGCGATCCACTTATTGTCCGGGCTTGGGTAGAACTGGTCAGTATACTTTGAAGTATAGTGCGTCTGCTCTTCTTTGCCCTGCAGGTTTACGCTCTTAAAGGCAGCTTTGTCACCGGCATAACCTGTAAAGAAAATGCGGTCAGAAGTAGCATTGAATAGCGGCGAAGATCCGTTTTTCTGAACCAAAGTTGGCTTATCGCCATCGGCCTCCATGTAGTAAATACCACGCTCATTGCCGTGCGCGTAGCCCATGTGGTTGTTACCGCCTTCTTTGTTGTAAACTATAAACTTACCATTTGGCGAGAATGATGCATTGGTATAGAAACCCTTCTCAGATGTAAGTTTAGTTGGTTTAGCGTTCTTCTTACGGATATCCAGCTTCATCAGGGCGCTGTAGTTATCGTCATTCCAGGTAGAGTAAACGATATACTTTCCGTCTGGCGAGAACGAAGGATAGAACTCAAAATCAGCGCTTTTGGTGATGCGCTCCGGCTTTCCGTTAGGTAATTCTTTTTTGTAGATATGACCGGCCGCGTTAAATACCAGGATCTTACCATCAGGAGATGTAACCGCGTGGCGAATAGCTTTAGCTGTAAACTCTTTTGGAGAAACACCGCCATTCTTGCTGAAATCGTGGCGCACTGCATCCGAAACATAATGCGTAGCAGTAGCCTCAAAAGGAATGTTGGTTACTTTCTGGTTCGCAACATCAATCTTATTGATCTTACCATTTGCCCAGTAAACGATGCTCTTGTTGTCTGGCGTCCAGGAGAAAGACGGGTACACACCGAAAATAGCCCATGATTCCTGCTGGTCTTTGCTCAGGTTATCCGTTAAAGGCCATTGCTCGCCTGTTTTCAGGTCCTGTACAAAAAGCACAGACTTGGTACGCACACGACGCACAAAAGCAATGTGTTTGCCATCTCTGGAAATAGTCGGGCGAACCGAGCCACCGTTACCGGTAACTATATTTTCGATCTCTCCTGTGTTACGATCCACTCTGCGGATAACATAAATCTGGCCGTTCGGGTCTTTGTTATACTCAAAGGTAGAGCCACCGCTCATGTCTTCAGAGTAATACACATACTTACCATCCGGTGATACAAATGGCTCGCCGGCATCCTGCTGGTCGTTTTTACGCTTGGTTAATTGTATACCTGCACCACCTGTGCGGTGGTACATCCACATTTCACCGGCACCCAACGAACGTGTATTGGTAAAGTGCTTGCGGGCAATCAGATACTGGCCATCCGGCGTCCAGACAGCGTTATTCAGTAAACGGAAATTCTCGGTAGTGATCTGTTTGGCATCGGAGCCGTCGCGCTTCATGATCCAGATGTTGTCGCCGCCACCTGCATCAGAAGTAAAGGAAATGAACTTGCCATCGGGGCTGAAACGGGGCTGCACTTCGTAAGGGCGGCCAGTGCGCAATAGCTTTGCTTTACCACCTGAAATTGGCATAATGTAGATGTCGCCAAGCATATCGAACACGATCTCTTTGCCATCCGGACTTACGTCCAGGCTCATCCAGGTGCCTTCGTCGGTGGTTACGGTAATTTCTTTCTCGGTTCCGTGGGCTGCGTCCACTTTCCATTTCTTGTCATCTTTTTTGTCTTGGGCAAATGCGGTGCTGCAAGGGAGAGCAAGCGCCGCCGCCAGGAACATACTCAGATAAGTACGTTTCTTCATGGTATTGATAAGCAGTTAGTTTAGTTAGTCTCCAAATCTAATGATTTTGAAGTATAAATTATAGCATTAGGAGGAGATGATGTTTAAACTGCTTTTAGCAGTAAGAAATGCGGGAATTGAGAAGTTTGTTTAAATGGAAGAAATGCACCAGTAGCGGGCAAAACAAACTGTAGAAATATAAATTTATACTTTACTCAACCTCAAAAGCGGCAGGTAATTTAAAAGATAGGGGCTTGTTACGGCTGTGTATTTGCTCGAGGTAATCATCCAGTTGCTCTTTATACTCCAGGTGATAATCCTCGTGCAGGTTTTTCTGGATGAGCTGGATGGTACGCAGCAACAGCCTTGCCGACGAAGTATAAAATACTTTGTAATAGCTATCGAACTGGCCGGTAAAGTTATCGAAGATCAGCCGCAGCAAGTATAAATGCAGCTCTACCTCGGCTTTCTGATCTTTGGTGATGCGCTTGAAACGGGCTATTTCTTTAATGGATTTACGCAACGCTTTTGCCAGGGCTTTGCTCAGGCTGCGGCCACTGGCATTGATCATCAGACTATGAATTGTATCTGCGCTTTTGTCGTATACCTCCTCCAGGGTGGTTTCTTCCAGCTCGTAAGAAAATAGGTCGTAAAGCTCAGCATCGCGCCGCACGGCCTTCAGGATGAGAGCTTCTTTTTCTTTTTCACTAAGCTTTTGAACAGCCTTCTTGAAGGCGGAAGAGGGAGCAGGCATCTTTTAGTCCGGTAAGTTCTGCAGGTCGAGCAGGTCTTGCTGACGGGCAGTGGTTTTTTTGTTTTGTTTCAGATCATCAAGGCTGATGAAATAAGCCATTGTATCGCCAAACGGCATAGACACTTTATTGTTCCAGCAAGTTTCAAATTCTACACCAGCTAAACCTGTTGCCAGGTCGATGCGGTTAGGCGGGTAACCCAGTTGTACAACAATTTCAGGCGTTACCAGATCTTCAGAGGTAACCTGGCCTTCTGTGTAGCCAAATTCCTTTAAAGCCTGCAACACTCTTGCTGCATTGTCTTTTGTAGGTTTTACCCAGATGTCGATGTCGCCGGTATAGCGTGGGTAACCATACACAGCTACTGCAAATCCGCCCGCAACCAGATACTCGGCATGGCAGGCGTTAAGAATTTTAATGAAATCCTGAAAATCGTTCGTCAGCTCCATTGGCACTAAAATACTGTACTGGCGGCGCAGATGTTGCAAAGCTGCCAAACGGGCAGTTGCCGGCTGCGCGAGCCAATAATTTAAATCGTTGTTGCTGTCCGACAATTGTTTTTTACTAACCGCTCTGCTTGCCGGTTGGGGCAGAGGGGTGCTGGCTTTTGTCATAATTACATGATCATGGAACAGGCCGGTTATGGCCTATAAGTAAGGCAGCAAAAAAATAAAGCGTGGCACCGTTTGTACGATGCCACGCTCAAAATTAAAAAGAATATCTCTTAAAATCAAAGAGCTGCGTCTTTCTCAGGCTTCAGGGTGTCGTCGAGGTACTGTGTAACTTTGCGCATCAGGTGCACGCGGTCTTTGCCTCTTACATTGTGTGGATGCCCCGGATAAACGAAATAATCCAACAATACGCCTTCGTCTACGGCCTTTTTTAAGAACGATAAACTGTGCTGCCAAACTACTACATCGTCTACAGTTCCGTGTATCATCAGGAGCTTGCCTTTCAGGTTCGGGATGTAGTTAAGCAGGTTTGCTTTTTCGTAGCCTTCCTTGTTTTGCTCCGGAGTATCCATGTAGCGCTCCGTGTACATAATTTCATAGTACTTCCAGTCGATAACCGGACCGCCGGCTACTCCAACTTTAAATGTTTCAGGCGAGTGTAGCATCAGGCTAGTAGTCATAAATCCTCCGAAGCTCCAGCCATGTATGCCCATGCGGTTAGCATCTACATATGGCAACGATTTCAGGTATTCAACACCTCGGAGCTGATCGGCCATTTCTACAGTACCCAGCTGGCGGAACGTAGCGTTTTCGAAAGCAAGGCCACGGCTGCCTGATCCGCGCGAGTCAATCGTGAAAACCACATATCCCTTTTGGGCCATCAGGTGCATCCAAAGGTTAGCACCAGCCAGCCAGCTATTATTTACCAGTTGCACATGCGGGCCGCCATACAAGTAAACTACTACCGGGTATTTTTTAGTTTTATCAAAATCCGGAGGCGTGATCATACGTGTGTAAAGATCGGTGCCATCTTCTGCCTTAATCGGGAATATGGTTGTTTCGCCCAGTTTGTAAGCCGTAAGCGGATCTTTTGCAGTCAGCAATGTCTGGCGGGTTTTGCCTTTTGTATCAACTACCCATATTTTACGTGGTGTTGCTTCGCTGCTGTAGTTATCTATAAAATAGTTGCCTGCCGGGCTAAGGCTGGCAGAGTGTGTACCGCTGCCTTGTGTAAGGCGTGTAGACTTTCCTTTATCAAGTGAAACCGCATAAACATGGCGCTCCAGTGGGCTTTCGGCAGTAGAAGTATAGTATAGCTCTTTGCCGTTTTTGCTGAAGCCAAGTATATCGGTTACCATCCAGTTGCCGCTTGTAAGCTGGCGTAATTGCTTGCCGTTAGTATCAAATAAGTATAAATGATCGAAGCCGCTGCGCTCGCTTACCCATACAAACTGGTTGTTTTTGCCCGGTACAAAGTATAAACCGTGCTCGGGTTCCACATACTTCTCATGCTTCTCTTCCAGAAGTGTTTTTACAAAATTACCGGTAGCAGCATCGTACTGATTCAGTTTCAGGTGGTTCTGGTCGCGGTTAAGTACGGCAATGTAGATCGACTTTTCGTCAGGGCTCCAGGTAATGTTTGTCAGGTACTGGTCGGCTGGTTCGCCTGTTTTCAGGAAAGTGGTTTTCTTTGAGTTCAGGTTATAAACGCCCACTGTTACATGGTGGCTTTTGCCGCCTGCCATCGGGTACTTAATGTTGTTTAGCTTAGCCGGAAGTGGGGTAACATCTACTAAAGGATAGTCGGTTACCATGGTCTGGTCCATGCGGTAAAAAGCCAGGCTGCTGCCATTTGGCGACCAGAAAGTACCTTTAGAGATACCGAACTCCGAGCGGTGAGCTGCCTGCCCGTTCACAATACCAGCGTTTGCCTCGTTGGTAACGGCTACATCGGGCGCACCTGCTGTAGAAATATAAAGGTTATTGCCTTTTGTGTAAGCCAGCCGTTGCAGCGTAGGGTCAAATTCTGTGTTCTCCGCCTCAGCTGCATAAGAAGTAACTGCCTGCGCTTTGCCGGCTTTTAAATCATACTTGTATACTTTGTTCTGGGCAGTAAATATAAATGTGCTGCCATCTACCCACTGCACTTGCGGAAAACCTTTCAGCACCTCGGCGCCTGCTGCCTGCAAAGCAGTATTTAATTTGGTAAGCGTAAGTATTTCCTGTTGCTTCGATGCTTTTGCATTGCCTCGCATCAGTATGGCTTCTTTGCCGTTTTGTTTCAGGTAAGAGAAATCGTCGGTGCCTTTTATCCAGTTTAGCTGGCGCAGGTTTTCAGGGTTCAGGGCCGGATTAATAATGGCATCTTCCATGGTCAGCATCTTGTCCTGGGCCTGTAGCTGCAGCGCAGCCGTTAACAGCAGGGCAAAAAGCGCAAACCGCTTAAAGTGATTTTGAAATTGCATGTTCACTAGTAAAGTAGGTGTGTGAAAGTATAGGTAATAAAATGCTAAGAAAGCAGGATTATACTTACAGAACAAAAATCAAACCGGAACATTCGGTTTTAAGGCTGTTGGCAGTGGTTTAAAGTATAATAGCCGGAATTAAGAGCAGGGTAATTTTGTTGTAAACTATACTTCAACATAAGGGTTTATGTACTGAAACACATTGTATATAGTTGAGTTTTATGTTCATAAAATCCTTTAAATTTCGTAATTTTGCACTATGAATATTGGAACTGAAATTTTACACCAAGAGGATGTACTGGTGCTGGAAGAGAGCACTGACCTGCGTAACCTGGTAGTATACAACGATGATGTGAATACATTCGATCACGTGATCGAAACACTCATAAAAGTATGCGGCCACACGGCTGAGCAGGCAGAGCAATGCACCCTGCTGATTCATTATAAAGGGCAATGCACGGTTAAAGTTGGTTCTTATGAAGAGCTGGCCGGTATGTGTACCGCCCTGCATGATAAAGACCTGTCTGCGGACGTACAGTAACGATAGGAGGTTAGATGAATTTTCCGTCGAAGCTGATTGAGAATGCCGTTGAAGAGCTGGCAAAACTGCCGGGTGTGGGTAGAAAAACTGCCCTGCGTTTGGCTTTGCACCTGCTCAAAGAAGAGTCAGAAGATACTTTTTTGCTGGCCGAAGCGCTTGTGAAAATGCGCACCGAAGTAAAGCATTGCAAGCAGTGCCATAACATTTCGGATACGGAAGTATGCAGCATTTGTACCAACCCCCTCCGCGACCGCAGCCTGTTGTGTGTTGTAAGTGATATCCGGGATGTTATTGCAATTGAAAATACAGCGCAGTACAAGGGCCTGTATCATGTACTAGGAGGTGTTATCTCACCTATTGAAGGCGTTGGCCCGTCAGACCTGCACATCGATTCGTTGCTGGAGCGCCTGCCAAACTCAGAAGTAAAAGAGATCATGCTGGCTATCAGCCCAACTATGGAAGGCGATACCACTGCATTTTACCTTACCCGTAAACTTCGCGACCAGCCTGTGCGAATCACTTCTATTGCAAGGGGCGTGCCTGTTGGCGGCGAATTGGAATATACCGATGAAATAACGCTGGGCCGCAGCATTGTAGAGCGAACAGCCTACGGCAAAAGCTAAAACAAAAGCGCCACAACTTGTTGTGGCGCTTTTGTTTTATGCCATTCTATACTTTCAAAAATCTGGTTTTAAATTAATTGATGTAAGAGCTTTCCCTGTTTTCTGTGAGAAGTCTGGGTGTATCCGGTGCCCATTAGGGTAGCCGAAGCAGCTCGGAAGCAGCTTCAGCTACACAGCGCCAAACGGTAAAACGAGCCCTCGCGCACTTGGAGCGCCCCAAAGCAAACTATTAAACTATAGGCGAATAAGAGTTAGGGATGAAGCTAATATTAAGAAACAAACGCTGATTTATACTTAACTCTCAATAACCAATTCCTGCTACATTGGAAAGTCTGTTGTATAATAAGTAACTTTGGCACCTAAATATCAAATCACATGCACGAGACTGAAGAGGTAAGCAGTATTTTATCAGACAGAATTGCTGCTTTGGCAGAGTCACAAACAATAGCAATGGCTAAAAAAGCGCGTGAATTAGCTGCGCAGGGCCATGATGTTATAAGTCTGAGCTTCGGAGAACCTGATTTCCAGACACCACAGTATATTAAAGATGCCGCCAAAAAAGCCATCGACGATGGATTTACTTTCTATACACCCGTAGCCGGTTACCCGGAGCTGCGCCAGGCAATTGCCGATAAATTCAAAAGAGACAATAACCTCGACTATAAACCAGAGAACATAGTAGTATCAACAGGAGCAAAGCAAAGTATAGCTAACGCTATTTTATGCCTTGTAAACCCTGGCGATGAAGTTGTTATTTTCTCGCCTTACTGGGTTTCTTACGAAGAGATCGTAAAACTGGCAGAAGGTGTGCCGGTACCGCTGATGGGCCGCCTGGAGAATGAGTATAAAGTTACCGCAGAGCAGTTAGAGAACGCTATTACCTCTAATACCAAAGTTGTTATGTTCTCGTCGCCTTGTAACCCTACCGGTTCGGTGTTTGGAGAAGATGAATTATATGCCCTGGCAAAAGTGCTGGAGAAATACCCGCAGGTGCACGTTATTGCCGATGAGATTTACGAATACATCAACTTTGAGGGCAAGCACGCCAGCATGGCCAGCTTCGATTTTATCAAAGACAGAGTAATTACCATTAATGGCTTTTCGAAAGGTTATGCCATGACGGGATGGCGTGTAGGTTACCTGGCGGCCAGCAAAGAGATTGCCACTGCCTGCGATAAAATGCAGAGCCAGATCACTTCAGCAACTTGTTCTATTGCCCAAAAAGCTGCCTATGCTGCATTGCAGGGCGGAACTGCATCGGCAGAAGAAATGCGGGAAGCATACCGACGTCGCCGTAACCTGGTATTGGGCCTGATGAGCGACATACCTGGTTTTAAGACAAATGTTCCGGCTGGTGCTTTTTATATTTTCCCGGATGTGAGCTACTACTTTGGTAAAACCTATAACGGCACAACTATAAACAGCGCTTTAGACCTGAGCATGTTCCTGTTAACCGATGCCTTAGTAGCAGTAGTGAGCGGAGAAGCCTTCGGGGCGCCACAGTGCATGCGTTTCTCGTATGCCACCTCCGACGAAAAACTTACAGAAGCGATGCACCGCATTAAACTTAGCCTAGAAAAGCTACAGTAATGAACCAGATTTCAAGTTTAGAAGATATTTTTGCCGCCTTCGATAAGCTTACAGTGCTTATAGTGGGCGATGTTATGATCGACTCCTATTTGTGGGGAAAATCGAACCGGATTTCACCTGAAGCACCTGTGCCGATTGTGAATGTGGTAAAAAGTGAAAAACGCCTGGGCGGCGCTGCCAACGTAGCCCTGAACGTACAGGCGCTGGGTGCCACACCATTGCTTTGCTCTGTTATTGGCGACGACCAGGATGGGGCAGATTTCCTGCGCCTGATGGAAGATAAGGAGTTGAAAACGGACGGCATTGTGCAGAGCCCGGAGCGCATCACAACAATAAAGCACCGCATTATTGCCGGAGCCCAACAGTTGCTTCGCGTTGATTCCGAAATAGAGCATAACCTGGCTGAGTATGAAGAGCGACATTTAGAGGAACGCTACCTGAAATTGCTGAATCAGGCCGATGTAGTAGTGTTTGAGGACTATGACAAAGGTGTTTTTTCAGAAGAGAACATTCAGCGTTTTATACAGCTTGCCAACGAGCGCAATATTCCGACTGTAGTAGATCCGAAGAAAAAGAATTTCCTGAGCTACGTAGGCTGTTCGCTGTTTAAGCCAAACCTGAAAGAGCTGAAAGAAGGCCTTAAGGTTGATTTTGCCGATGAAAACCTGCATGCTTTTGAAGAGGCTGTTGCTTCGTTGCAAAGCCGTTTGCAGGCAAAGCAAGTGTTGGTTACTTTATCAGAAAGGGGTGTTTTTATAGCCGAAGAACAGAAGCACACGTACATTGAGGCGCATCGCCGCGCTATAGCCGATGTTTCGGGTGCCGGCGACACAGTTATTAGTATAGCTGCGTTGTGTATGGCATTACAAACTACTATGCCATTTCTGGCTGGCCTGAGTAACCTGGGTGGCGGCCTGGTATGCGAGCAAGTGGGAGTAGTGCCGATTAACAAGCAAAAACTTTTTGAAGAAGCACAGCACATAAGACTATAAAACACCAATGAACACAGAATGGCTTAACAGGCACCTGTACGGCAGTAAATTAACAGCTTATGCCGCCATGCGCCGCACTACCTATGTGCTAACGCTGGTAGCGGTTGGTTTGCTGCTGTATGCGCATGGTGTAGTTGAGCGCCCCGAAACGCTGCGGCTGCTTTTTTATGCCATTGATGCCATACTGGCTGTTTTTGTGCTTATCTATTTTCTGCGCATACTTTATGCTTTCGAGCGTATAAAATTTCTGAGGCGTACCTGGTTCGAAGGTATACTGATGGCGCTCATCCTTATTAACCATGTGGGTACTTACCTGTTAGGAGTGCCTGTAGTATATAATGTTTTCGAAAGTATAGGAGTGGCGCTTTCAGTAGAATTTTACCGGGTAGCAGTATCGCTTTACATGCTGGTGCTGCTGGTAATTGAGCTGCTCGAAACAAAGATCCACCAGCGTTCCCTAAGTATAAAGCCTTCTTTTGCTTTTATATTAAGCTTTATAATACTTATTCTTTCAGGAGCAGGGCTTTTTATGCTACCCAAAATGACACACGCTCCGGAGGGTATGCGCTTCCTGGATGCCTTGTTCATGTCTACCAGTGCTTCTTGTGTAACGGGTCTGGCGGTAGTAGATGCTAGCACATACTTCACTTTTGGAGGGCAGGTTGTACTGTTGCTACTTATACAAATGGGTGGTTTGGGTATACTTACATTCGCAACTTTTTTCGTGTCGCTGATGCGGAGCGGAGTAGGAATAAGGCAGCACGTGGCCATGTATGAGTTGTTAGAGGGCGAGTCGCTTTACTCTACCAGGGGCTTGTTGCAAAAACTGGTTTACTTAACCTTTACCATAGAGGCAATAGGGGCTATAGCTGTTTTTATGACCTGGGGCCGCGATGCGCAGTTTGCTGACTTAGGAGCCAAGATTTTTTATTCTGTTTTCCACTCAGTTTCGGCGTTTTGCAACGCAGGTTTCTCGCTTTACCCGGAGGGCTTGTACACGTTGCCGGTTCGTCATTCTTACCTGTTGCACCTTGTTATCGCTTTCCTTATTATTTTTGGTGGTATAGGTTTTCCTACCATACTTGATGTGTTGTCGCCGGCTGCTATGCGCGAGCGGATGAATTCCCCCTGGAAAAACTGGAAACTGCTGTCGCGGGTAACTATTTATACTTCGGCAGCATTGATCGCGATAGGAACTATAGGTTTTTTCTTTCTGGAGTATAACAGAACGCTCACAGGCCTTAATTTCTCAGAATCTCTTATCACCTCATTTTTTCAGTCTGTAACTACCCGTACTGCTGGGTTTAATACAGTAGATATGTCTGGGCTGGCTGTGCCAACGATGCTGCTGATTATTGTACTGATGTTTATTGGAGCTTCGCCTGGTTCTACGGGTGGCGGTATCAAAACAACTACTTTTGTAGTTATACTGCTTTCTGTAATCACTACTATCCGGGGTAAAAAGCATTTGGAGATCGGGCGGCGCACAGTTCCGCAATCTGTAGCTTATAAAGCCTTTTCAGTTTTTGCTTTCGCAGCCATCATCAACCTTACCTGTATTTTTATACTTTCTATTACAGACCCACAATATGATATCATACGTCTGGCTTTTGAGCAGGTATCAGCTTTTGCTACAGTGGGCTTAAGTACAGGTATAACCGCTGGTATTTCGGATGTGGGTAAAGTTATACTTATACTATCGATGTACATTGGCAGAGTAGGTACCATTACGCTGGCGCTTGCCCTAAGTACCCGTGCCACTACAACAGATTACAAATATCCATCCACACACTTAGTAGTAGGGTAATATCGGGTTAAAGTATAAAGCAAAAATCCGGCTCTCGCTAAAGCAGAAAGTGCCGGATTTTTGCTTTTCTGTACTACAAAGGTTCCTACCTGTTTATCCCGAATGCAATAGAACCTGCCAGAAAAAAGTTATCCTTAACCAATTGGTTATCTTTTACATATATCTTGTTGTTGCTCTTCAGCCATCTTGCTTCTGCACGGCAAATTATACTTTTAGCCGGAGTGTAATCCAGGTTTACAGATGCTCCGCTGGTTTTAAAGCCTTCAGGCACGGCTATAATCACCCCGTTTTTATCGGAATAATATTCTGCCCTTGCTGCGGTTGCCCAGTTTTGATTAAGTTGATAACGCGCTATTACAACGGGGCTGTACCATAAATTATACGAGCTGCTGCCTTTATACTTCTGCTGTATTCCAATATCAAATCCGGTGGTTAAGGCAAAGTTTTTTGTAAGCTGAAACTTGCCATACAGGTTATTGAAGTAGCGCATCCTGCGGGTAGTATCCGGGTCGTCGGTGCCTGCAAAAGTGCTCCAGTTTAAGGTATAGGTATCGCCGTTGGTGTAGCTTACCTGTGTGCAATAAGAAAGGCGGGAGTTACCCTCCACACGTTTTATGCGTTGCCACCCATTGCAGATAATGGCAGAAAGGGCCCAGTTATCATTGGGAGTATAGGTTACTTTGGCTCCTGACAGAAAGTATGGAGAATTTTCGGCAAGTATAGAGCGTGTAAGTGTAGAGTTATCCATCGAGATAGCACTTTCAAAACCTATATGCGAACCGAAAATGCCAGCATCCAACCACAGATTTCCTTTAGTGTTTAAAGCTACACCTGCATTGGCCTCAAAAACATGTTGCAGCAGGTTGTCTTCAGCAGCATAATTATCGGAGGCGTAGGTTCCTGCCTGCAATGCAATGGCTCCCCTGTACTTTGTGTGCGTAATAGCAGCTCTTAAAAGGGCCAGGTTAAGGTTAAACTCGTTATGCCTGTTATGGTTGTAAAAGAAAGGCTGACGTGAGTTACCCGCTTGCTCGTTAAAATCATAGGCATAAAAAATGTCTGCAAACCCTGAGAATTTTACCTCAGGACTTGCAGACTGTATACTATCGGATTGAGCAAAAGCTCCAAAACAGCTTAAGAGTATTAGCAGCAGTACAAAAACTGCATTGTTTATACTTCGTTGGGCTTGTTGCTTTATCTCCAATCAGTTATGGTTTGAGGTTGCGAAGGTATAACTATGAGGCATTATTTACCGCACTTCCGTATTCCTTCACTGTCTGTACAAAGCATTTTACTTTCTCAGGATCAGTATCCGGGTAAACGCCGTGTCCAAGGTTGGCGATATGGCGTTGCGGTCCAAACTCCTGCAGCATCTTTTTGGTTTCTTTCTCGATCTTGTCGAAAGAGCTGTAAAGCAGGCATGGGTCCATGTTACCCTGCAAGGTTTTGTTAGGTCCAACCTGTGCTCTGGATGTACGGATATCCATATTCCAGTCTAAGCCGATGGTTTCGCAGTTCAGTTGACTGAAATCTTCCAGCGCAAAGAAAGCACCTTTAGCAAATACCGTTACCGGCACATTACGGATGGCGTTGCAGATCTCGCTGATGTATGGCAAAGAGAACTCGCGGTAATGGGCAGGCGAAAGTATACCAGCCCACGAATCAAATACCTGAATTAAGTTGGCGCCAGCTTCTACCTGGGCCTTTAAATAAGCTATAGTTGTATCCGTAATCATACGGAGCAACTGGTGCGCCAGCGTAGGGTTAGTATACAACATGCCACGTGCATGCGAGAACGTTTTAGAACCGCTGCCTTCTACCATGTAAGCAAGTATAGTCCAGGGAGCTCCGGCAAAACCGATTAAAGGAACACGACCATTCAAAGCTTTTTTAGTAACCTTAATAGCATCCAGCACATAATGCAGGTGCTCGTGTGGGTCGGCAACGATCAGGTTTTTAAGATCGGCTTCGGTACGGATGGTCTTCGGGAAAATAGGTCCACGCTTCTCGATCATCTCGTAAGTGCAGCCCATTGCCTCAGGCACTACCAGTATGTCAGAGAAAATAATGGCGGCATCAACACCCAGTATATCAACTGGTTGTATAGTTACCTCAGCGGCAAGCTCGGGCGTCTCCACCAGTTCTTTAAAACCACTCAGGCTTTCGCGTACAGCTCTGTATTCAGGTAAAATTCTGCCGGCCTGGCGCATCAGCCATACCGGGGTGCGCTCAACAGGTTCTCCTTTGGCAGCTCTTATAAGCAGGTCGTTCTTCAATTGCATGGTACAAAGATAAGCTAAATTGCCGATTGTCAGAAGTTGATTGTTATCATCAAAAGAGAGGATTTATACTTACCGCCCTGCAAAAAACAACGCATGTATAGCCGAAACTATAAAGTTAACCCCGATGGAAAGCACAATAAAACCCATGATGCGGGATAACGCAGACAAACCTGCTTTGCCCATATAGCGCGTAAGCTGGTGCGAGAAACGCAGAATAATATAAGAAACGGCTGCCAGCAGAACGATAGCCACAAGTATAAGCGCCATATCCATATAAGAAAGCGAGGTGGTATACATGGCTATACTTACCGCAATAGCACCGGGTCCGGAAAGCATCGGCATAGCCAACGGGGTAAACGAGATGTCTTCTTTCATCTGGCTTTCCTCCACTACATCCGAGGAAATTTTCTTTTTACTGGCTCCGGGCGTTAGCAATTCAAAACCGGCACGCATAATCATAAGGCCACCTGCAATGCGCAGGTCGTGGATGCGTATACCGAAAAAGTTAAGCACGTACTGCCCGGCCAGGAAAAATACTGCCAGTATGCCCACCATGTATAAGCAGGCCTTTAGGGCTTGCTGGTTACGTTGTGCTGGCGTATCGTCCTGGGTAAGCGTAAGAAATACCGGCATAGCGCCGAAAGGATTGACTACAGAAAATAAGGCAGAGAAAGTGGCAAGTATAATTTCCATTAATTTGGTGCGGTTTCAGGAAAAGTTAAGCTATCAATATAATACTTTGCGTATATAATTCAAAGCCTATCTAACGGCAGAAGCAGAATACTGTTGTAAGGTCGGGTAGGTTTAAGTATAATCCTTATTTTTGAGGAACAATCACCCAAAACACCCATCTATGAAAGGAGAAGTAAAGCTTGGTATACTTGGCGGCGGACAACTGGGACGCATGCTGATGCAGGCCGGGCTCGATTTTAACATCTATACGTTAGTTTTAGACCCCGACGAGAACGCACCGTGCAAGGACATCTGTAACGAGTTTTTTGTAGGCAGTTTCCGGGATTTCGATACGGTTTATGAGTTTGGTAAGCAGTGCGACATTCTTACAATAGAGATTGAGCACGTAAACGCCGATGCTTTAGAAAAACTGGAGCAGGAAGGTGTGAAAGTATACCCGGGTGCCAAAACAGTAAAAACCATTCAGGACAAAGGCCTTCAGAAAGAGTTCTTCCGTGAGCACAGCATCCCGACTTCAGATTTTAAGATACTGGCAGATAAAGCGGAGCTGGAGCAAAGTATAGATTTTCTGCCCGCCTTTCAGAAACTACGCCGCGAAGGGTACGATGGGAGAGGTGTAACCCGCATTGCCAGTGAAGCCGATTTTGGGAAAGGTTTTGAAGAGCCGAGTGTGCTGGAAAAGCTGGTAGATTTTGAGAAAGAGATATCGGTTATAGTTGCCCGTAACGCCAACGGCGAAGTAACAGCTTTCCCGGTAGTAGAATTGAGTTTCCACCCGGAACATAATCTGGTTGATTCGCTTTTCGCGCCAGCCAATGTTGCCTATAAACTACAGCGCCACGCCATAGAGATCGCAACGCGCGTTATTGAAGCCTTTGATATGGTAGGTATACTTGCCGTAGAAATGTTCCTGACCAAAGACGGGCTTATATTGGTGAATGAAGTAGCGCCTCGTCCGCATAACAGTGGCCACCATACTATAAAAGCAAACTACACATCGCAATACGAGCAGCACCTGCGGGCTATACTTAACCTGCCGTTGGGTTCTACCGAAATACAAAGCGCTGCCGTAATGCTGAACCTGCTGGGTGAACCCGGCTACGATGGTGAAGCGAAATATGAAGGTTTGCAGGAAGCATTAGCTGTGCCGGGTGTATACATTCACTTGTATGGTAAAAAGTATACCCGACCTGCCCGCAAAATGGGACACATTACCGTGCTGGGCCAAACTATAGAAGAAGCGCAGCAGCGTGCAGAGCAAATTAAAAACGTAATTAAAGTTAAAGCATAAACCATGGCCGAGCAAAACACAACACAAGCTTTAGTAGGTATCATTATGGGCAGCCAGTCAGACCTTAAGATAATGGATGCCGCTGCCGAAATTCTGGAAACGCTGGGCGTACCCTATGAACTAACTATAGTTTCGGCGCACCGCACGCCGCACCGCATGTTCGAGTACGCAGAGCAGGCCCGCAAAAAAGGTTTGAAGGTGATTATTGCAGGTGCCGGTGGAGCAGCGCACTTGCCAGGTATGGTGGCATCCTTAACCACACTTCCTGTAATTGGTGTGCCTGTTAAATCAAGTAACTCAATTGATGGCTGGGATTCCGTGTTATCTATACTTCAGATGCCAGGTGGCGTGCCCGTTGCTACAGTTGCTCTGGATGGCGCCTTAAATGCAGGTATACTTGCTGCTCAGATAATTGGCACTACCAATGCTGCCGTAGCTGACAGGCTGGAAAAGTATAAAACCGGCCTGAAAGATAAAGTAATGCGCTCTGTGGAGGAACTGAGAAGGGGTGACAGAGACCTGGATTAGAAACTTAAAAAAGAGAAAAGGCCGCAAATTTAAGTTGCGGCCTTTTCTCTTTTTTGCTTTGATTAGAAGAAAAAGCTTAGACCTAAGTTTGTGTTCTTTAAACTAAAGTCGGCTTCAAAACTCTTGGGTTGTTCTGCCCCTTCTTGTAAAGCGCTGCTATCCATACCATGCGTGTAGTTCAAAACATTTACCTTCAGTTCCAGACCAAGCCTTGGTTTGATAAAATACGCCAGACCTGGCGCCACATTTGCCTGAATGGCAGCAGAGCTGCTTTTCGTATTCAGGTAATCGTTAGCTGTTCCTGTCGGAGGAATGCTCCCATTATTATAGTAACTGGAATTGGACACACTTGCTTCCTTAGACTGATAGGCATAGCCCGTTCGGGCTTCTGCAAAAAGGAAAATCTTTTCATGAACAGGCTGGTAATAACGTACCTGAGGGCCCGCATATAAAGACCTGGATTTAGTTTCAGAGGCGCTGGTGCTGCTATAGTATCCACCGTTATAAGGTACGGACCTGTTTATTTCTGAATTCATGGATTCTTTACCATAAGCGACAAATAATCCTACTGACAACCTTTCGTTAATCAGGTAATTCACCGATGGGCTTATCTGAAAAGCTTTGGAATTCCCTGTTCCACTATTTTCCATCTTCAGGCCAAAGCCCGAGTTAATAAAAATAGATTTAGGCTGAATTTGGGCAGAGGCATGCAGTATAGTAAGCAAGCTGCCCGCTAAAAGTATAAGTTGTTTCATAAGTTTTGTATTAAGTAGCTGCTATATACTACAAATTATATTTAAAATTAACAAAACTATGCAAACGAGGGCAGAAGAATTTTGCTATAGTTAATTTAATGAATGAGTTTTAAGCTGAATTCGTCCGTTCAAACTGATTTTATTGTCCCGTGGAGATAAATTATACTTTGAAGACTTTAAAGCAAAAGAGGCAGCCTTGTTTTACCCTGGTTGCCTCTGGCTTTATCTATCAGCGCTAATTTTTAAGCCGAATATAATTTTTATCGTATATACAAAACTAGCTTATGTTTGAGGCTGTTAACAGCTGATCGCTTTACGTATATAAGTATAATTACTGAAACCAATCAGTAAATTATTAATCCCTGACCAATTTTTACTGCATGTATAAACATTTAATCCGTTGGATCTGTAGCCTGACCTTTGGTCTGATGCTAGTGCATATGATCGTGAGGTGTAAGATTATTTATAAAAGCTATGCTTATACTTTATCAAATCCTTCGCTGCTTGCTAATGTTTTTGTAGCCAGTTACAACGATGTAGTTTATGCCTTGGGCATTGGAACCATGGCAGTGCTGTTAGTATACTTTTTCAGAAACAGCCGAAAAATGCTCTACTTTTTAGGCTACGGATACCTTGCTTTGGTATTGCTCCATATCCTGATCGCCCTTGTAAATGTGAAGGCAGTAAGAATATTAGGCGTGCCTTTTAATTACCAGTGGCTTTACTATTCAGACTTTCTGGGCAATAACGATAGCAAAACCGCAATTCTGGCAAATGTTTCACTAAAGTTTTTTATGCAGTTGCTGGCTCTAAGTCTGGTTATGGGTATTACAGCAATTATGGTATACTATGGCTTAGGGCGCATCTTTACCATGTTCAGGTATAAGAAGTATGCATTTTATAGTATCACCGGTTTTGCCTTGCTTTATTTGGTGGCTGGTAAAGCTCAGTTGGCTAATGAGAAGTTAGCGGATGGCCTTACGGCAAATCCGGTGGTAGCTTTCATTTCATCCTGTGTTTCATCTATAGAAAGTAGTTCTAACCTGTTTACCATGGAGCTGCCCGCTGATTTTGAGCCTTTCCCAGGCGCAAATGAAATTGAGCAGAGCAAAGCAAGAACTAAATTACCAGCTGCGAAGAATGCCGGCATACAAAACCTGATCTTGTTTGTAATGGAGTCTGTGCCTGCAGAGTATGTGGCAGGCTATAACCCGAAGTATGATGTTACCCCAAATCTGAAGCGGTACTTAAATCAATCTATGCTGTTTTCAGATATCTACGCGCATATTCCTTCAACCCATAATGCACTTGTATCTATATTGGGGTCTTTATACCCTAAAATTTCATACGAATCTATCACGCAGGAGCACCCAGGTATAAATTGGCCAACTATAAGCTCAGAGTTACACAGCAAAGGGTACAGAACTGCTTTTTTCCAGGCATCAGATAATAAGTTTGCGCGCATGAATGAGTTCCTGGCTTTAAGGCAGTTTGATAAAGTGGCAGATTACCAGACTATACCTTGCAATAAAGCTGAATTTGATTCGCAATGGGAGTATCTGGATGGCGTAGATGAAGCATGTATGGTAGATGCGGCCCTGGAGTGGATACCTAAGCAAAAAGCAAATAAGCCTTTTTTTGCTACGCTCTGGACCATGCAGACACATTACCCATACTTTACCTCAGGGCCTGAAAAAGATTATGGAGTTGAGTATAAAGATCTTAACCGTTACCTGAATGCCCTGCAACACAGTGATGCCGTATTTGGGAAATTAATGGATGAACTGGAGCGCAGAGGGCTGGCAGCATCTACTTTGGTTGTAGTGGTAGGAGACCACGGCGAAGCTTTTGGCAAACATAATATGTACGGTCATGCCTCCGGGCTTTACGAGCAAAATTTACATGTACCTTTATTATTCATAAATCCTGTTTTATATAAAGGCCAGAAAAAGGCACAGATTGGAGGCCATATAGATATAGCTCCTACCATTATGGAAACATTGGGTTTTACGGCGCCTCAGGCCTGGCAAGGTACCAGTCTTTTCGACCCGGCACACAGCAACAGAGCTTACTTCCTGAATCCGTATTCAGATTACCTGTTTGGTTACCGCACCCAGGATTTAAAGGTTATTTTTAACGCTACCAGCAACACCACAGAAGTATATAACCTCCGGAAAGATAAGGATGAGAAGTATAACCTGGCTGGTGAAATACCTGATTTTGTAGAGTTAAGCCATAAACGCCTGGCGCGTTGGGTACAGTATCATCAGCAGGTGGTGCAGCAGGCGGTAGCACATTCGGGCAACAAGGACAGGAATTTACAAAAGCGGTACTAAAGCGTTACTAAACCGTTACTGGCTTTAATTTAAATATTCGTACGGTATAAGGTTGGCTTCTTTTTCAGCATAATCTCTCATTTTATTCTGATTAAGGCTAAGTATTTTAACAAAGTTGTTTTTCATAACACGGTGCTTCCTGAAAGTCCATAACCTGGCTGATACTTTCTTAAGCATTAGTGTGTTTATTTTAGCTTCTGTAGAGTTAATCGGGTGTTTAAACTTGTTAAGCAATAGTAGATATAGCTGCTTTATATTAGATAGAAAGAGGCGGAATAGTTTTAGGTAAAACTGAGAAGAACTTTTAACTCCGTAATTTAAAATAATAGAATAAGGTATAAGCACTTCAACGCATTGGATGCCTTCAGTAAAAAAGCGCTCATAATATTTCCATTCTATTCTTTCTTTGGGCATATAATGTTTAAAGCGCAATCTTGCGTCATACCAGATATCATAGTTAGCTAGTGCAATAGCATAGCAGAGTTCATAGTCCTCGCCTGAACTCAGGTTTTGGCCCACTCTCCCTGTTAGTAATGGTTTATATCCGGCATCAAGTATCTTAAGGAAAGCTGATTTCCTTAACACACATCCGGCACCATAAACAATGTTTCTTTTTACTTTGCCCGATGATGTTTCCTGCGGACCATTCCCAAACATAGTAAAAGCTGATGCCCAATCCGGGGGGAGTTTTTCATAGACTAGTTCGCCATGGCCGCCAAGTACCCCTATTCTAGGGTGCTGTATCATGAGGTCGAAAACTATACTTACGTAGTCCTGGTTTAACCAATTATCATCATCGCAGAACAGTACATATTCGTACCGTGCTCTTGCCAAGGCCAGCTCACGGGCATAAGTCAGGCCTTGCGTGGGTTGGTAAAGCAAAGAGAATGCTGTGTCAGAATTATACTTTCCCCACTCCCGCTGCACTACTTCTGATGTATTGTCAGTTGAGGCATTGTCTACTACTATAACTTCCCATGGAATAGTAGACCTGACGCGTTGCTGCGCAATGTGCCGGATGGTATCCGGAAGCAGATGCGCACCATTATACGTACAAACTACTATTGTAACACCTTTCTCCATAGAGTATGCAAGAAAATTTTAATATATACCTGTGTAATTTTCCAATAGAGCCATGGTTCTTTGTGCAGGTATAACACCTGTTTTACCTGTGTGTCAACTACCTGCTGGTCATGTAACTTTCGCCAAAGCTGATTGGCTATTTTCATGCAATGATGCGCGTAGTATCTTTTAGATTTCTGAAGTATAGTTTTTCGCTGGCTCTGCGGTAAATGACTTTGGATGAGTTCTATGGCCTGTGCAATATCTTTTATATGCTGGCCAGTACGGTATTTGTTTTCTGAAATAGAACTTGAATGCTTTCGGTAATCAGCTAACATAGCGGGGGTATAGGCTATGGGATAATGCTTTGCTATGCGTGCCCACATTTCCCAGTCTTCTCCATAGGTTATACCATAAAACCCTCCAAGTTTCTCAAATACTTCCCTCCTGATTGTAATGGCCACATATTGGGTGCGCTGGCGCTCAGCAATCTTCGGAAGCCAGTTGTTTAATATTCCTGGTTGCTTCATTTCCGAAGGCTGGCTATACACTTGCTGGCCGGTTTCATTTATGCAGTTATGCCTGCAGAATGCCGCTCCGGCTTCGGGATAATCCCGGAATAACTGGCTTATAGCTGAATAATAACCTGTTCTTACTTTGTCGTCACCGTGCAGTATATGGATCAGTTTGCCTTTTGCCCGGTTTATGCACGTTTCAAAGTTGCGTAGGCTACCTACATTTTCTGGCTGTCTGAAATACTTTACTCTGCTATTGCCGATGTGTTTTACTAATGCTTCTACGTCTGTATCTGTACTTGCATCATCAACAACTTCTATTTGCATATCTTTCTCCGGCATGGCCTGTGATAGTACACTATTTAAGGTTTCGGCTAAATAGTTTGCGCAATTATAAACCGGAATCATCACTGACCATAACGGCCTGTCTTTATCTTCAATAGATAACGGAAGTATATGGGGTGGGGAAGTTGGGATACGGTGCATTGTAAAATTCAAACAGAGGCCTGATTAGTGCTATACGGAAAGACGCCAAATAAAATAGACAGTTTTTATGTTATTTTAGTTAAAAATTAAATTATTTTAGTAATACTATTTAGGCCTAAATATCTAAATAATGAATTTACAATAAGTTAAATGGGTTATCAGTAAACTGTAAATAATGACTTCTATAGCTACCAAATTGGTTGGTTTATAACTGATCCTTTTAGCTGATTTTCTTTAGATTATTATACTTACTCATCTGAGGATAAAGGCATAGCAAATATAAATGCGTATTGTGGGCCTACCGACATTTGCTTACCAGCCACGTGAGGAGAGATTTTCTACTGAAGTGCCAGCAAACCATCATTGGCCCGCTATAGACACTCTTAATGCCCATTCTTACTTTAATTACATATCTCTTTGTTTTCTGGAACCTGATGGGGATTTGGAGCAGATTTGTACTTCCTGTGTTATTCTATTTATCTAGGTTAATGCTCTGTAATTTCTTCAGCGAGAGCTTTATCGGGTACCTCGAATACATTCAGAGAAATTGTGGCTTAGGCCTGATATTTTAGTAAGAAAGATAAACAAGTTGCCCGAACCTAAGGTGTGAGATGAATAATCTACAATTTAATTACAGATCTAATGCCTGTTTATCATCATTTTCACATAAATCTTAGCAGCTTTAACGCAAAGGCTATTATCTATATGCAATTTAAATATCTCCTTCAGGTTGGCTTTCACATATGCTTTGTTTTGAGAAGTGCGCCAAAGTAAGTTTGCCACTCCCATTCCATAATGGGCGAAATTCTTCTGAGCTTCCTTCCTGATTTCCTCTTGGTGCTCGGGTGGGATGTGGTTTTGGATGATGTTGATCAAGGCGGCAATATCTGCTAAATATTCGCCTGTTACAATTTTGGCAGCTGAGATAGAATTTGTATGCTTTCTGTATTCTGCTAAAACTTTCGGTGTATAAGCGACTGGAAAGTGTTTGGCAATACGTACCCACATTTCCCAGTCCTCTCCATAGGTTCTGCCATAAAATCCACCAAGTTTCTCGAATACTACCCTTTTAACCGTTATAGATACATACTGCAAACGCTGACATTTACCTATCCGAAGAAGCCAGTTGTCGAGTAAACCATTTTTTTGCATTTCAAGGAATCGGCTGATTCTTAATACCTTGCCATCTTCATCAATGATCTGATGCCTGCAAAAAGCCGCACCAGCTTCCGGATATTGCTTAAAAAGTTTTTCAATAGCGAGGTAATACCCTTCAACCACTCGATCGTCACCATGCAGGATATGGACCAAGTGACCTTGTGCCCGATTAATACAAGTTTCAAAATTGCGTAAGCTACCCACATTTACAGGCTGTCTGTAATACTTTATTCTGTCTTGCCCGATTCGCTTTACCAGTTCTTCCACATCTGCGTCAGAACTTGCATCATCCACTACCTCAATTTGCATGTATGCTGCAGGTATATTCTGTGCCATAACACTCTCCAACGTTTCTGCTAAAAATTGAGCGCAATTGTAAACCGGAATCATGACCGACCACATCGGGCGTTCAGCCGAAGGATCAAGCGGTTTAATAACTGGTGGGGAAGTTGGAATGCGTTCCATGAAAGATGTTGTAATAAAAGTTCTTCTGTTTGTTTATCGTAGCTTGCTGCTGTTCTTTATCTAATAATTGGCACAAAGTTAATTTCTGAATGTGCCTGGCGTCATCCTTTTCAGAGCGCTTTCAATATTTTTTTGAGTGTAGGCGGTGTATACTTCCGCCCCCAACTCCATAGTATGGCTTTTGTTTTCGCTACTATAAAAGTGTAAAGGAAAGTGGAATCATACTTTAATAGCATCTGAAAATCTCCTTTATTAAGCTTATTTGTTTTCTTAATTCGCTCGAAGAGTTCCTGTATATAATATGCTTCCCAAAACACCAAACCCTCCTCATATGCCTTTACCTCAGCAGCGTTAACGAGTTGATTCTTCTGGCGCTTTAAAGCCCGGTGTGCTGTGGTTAACATCAAATAAATGTTGCTTGATGTGTTTGAGCCATGCAAGCGATAAGCCGCAATGATGTGCTCATGATGCATCACCGGATGTTTTCTCGAAATTCTCAAGTATAAATCATAGTCCTCACAAGGTGTAATAGTTGTATCGTATAAAAAATCTTCAAAAACCCATCTCCTGTACATCACAGTGGAGGGCATCCCTATATAATTGCCTCTCAGCAAATGAATGTAATGATCAGTTTTTACTTCATTTACAACTGGTTGGACCCAACTACTTTCGGTATGAATTTTATGATGGCCACCGGAAACAAAAGCCAGTTGCTCGTTTCTTTTCAGTAAGCTGAGATTTATCGCTATTGCGTCCTTGTAGAGGTAATCGTCTGCGTCCAGAAATACCAGGTATTCCCCCGTACTGTGTCTTAAACCTATATTTCTTGCTACGGAAGGTCCTTGATTTTTTGTGTAAACATATTTTACCTCAGGGTACCGCTGCACTACCTCTTTTGTATTATCAGTTGAGCCGTCGTCCACGACTATGGTTTCGATTAAGGTATAAGTCTGCTTCCGGATGCTCTCAATGGCTTCACCTAAGTAAGCACCATGATTAAAGCTTGGAATTATAACGGATACCAAGAGCTGTGTTTCATGCTGTTTTGACATTTGTTTGTATGTTTAGTGTTGGCCGTCTCTTCCTGTTGGCCAGATAATACAGCATACCAGAGAGCACCCCACGGATTTCCGAACCCAGTGTTTTGCAACGGAAAGTATAATGTGGGAACCCCTTATACAATAACCTTCCATAATAACGAGGCATGTGCAGGAACAAACGCCGCCGGTACCCTGCCCGCTGGTTTTGGTCTTGCTGGATAAGGGCCGCTGCTGCAAACCCACGCATATAATTAAAAAGTTGTTTGTGCAGGGCAGTCAGTTCATGGCGGTGGCGATGAAATGCGATGGCTCTTGGGTTATACAGGATCGTATGGCCCTTTAGAAGTATTCTGTACCACATCTCAGAGTCTCCGCTACAGCCGGCAGCTCCCACATCGAGCAGTTCATCAAAATAACCTACTTCATCGAAGATGGATTTCCTGAAAGCCATATTAGCTCCCGCTCCAATTTCCCATACCGGAGGGCCTTTAGATAAATGCATATTAAAGTAATCCGTGTCATACGTTTTGTCAACATACCCGCGGTTAAAACTCCAATGTTTCTCAAAGATCATCTGGGCCTCCGTATGCAGTTCTGCCGCCAGCACCAAGCCGGTCATGGCAACTGCCGAAGTGTTTTGAAATGTTTGCCAAAGCCTGTAAATCCACAAAGGGTGTACCATCACGTCATCATCACAAAAAGCTATGATTTGACCTTTAGCGCTCGCTGCGCCTGTGTTGCGGGCAATATCCAGACCAGCTCTGGGCTCTTTCAAATAGGTAACATCTGCGAAGAGTTTCACAACATCTAAAGTAGATTCATCGGTGGGTGCATTGTCTACCACAATGATCTCCTCGGGAAGGCAACGTAATTTCGTGAGCAGCCCGAGACATTTGTGCAGATCGGATGCCCTGTTACGTGTGCATATTACAACAGAAACCGGTACTTTTTCAGGTATCTCTTTCACAGTCCAGCTTGAAAAGACACGTTCCATGTGCATTACAAATTGCTCGAATGGCCCTGTGATTAACAGCTGCTGCCAATGTCCATCTCCTTCAGGCACTGCTTTTGTATAATACTGTAAGGCAGGCTGAATCGTATCAATCAATTTAGTGTAAAACTCCTCATCTGTAAGCCGTGTGCCTGGATCCAGGTACAAATGGCCTAGTGCAATATCCTTCCACCATAACACGATATAGTTTCCTGTGTGCTTATCATGCGGCTGTGGCGGAAGTTGTTGTTCGTTCAGCTGAATGTGCGTGATCTGGTAGGGTGGGTATGCCTTCATGCGAATAGATTATTAGTACTAACTGATGCTGCTTAACCAGAAGGGCTCTCTTTCCTTTTGCTGTAAAGAAAATTGAAGTTTGGGCCTTACCGCGCCCCACCATTTGCCATACCATTTCAGATCTCCACGGTAATCTTCCATGTCGAAGGAGAGGCACTCGTTAAAATCCAAGAGGTGAATGGCTGTGTTTTTAAGGAAATTAAATGATATGAAATAAGAACCATCGTTGAGCAGGTTTCCGGGAATAAGGCACTCTCCCTCAATAATTCCTGGCCTGTAACACATTACAGACGAGGAAAGTACTGTGAAAATACACTCGCCGCTATAAGAAAAGAGCAGCATCCGGGTGCTGATGTTACTATTCTGTTCCAGATTCCAAAGCTGGAACCTGACGGTTAAAGGTGTTCTGATATCGATTACATCAAAAGTGTCATCCAGATGGGGAATAAGTTCCACGCTCTTGACCTTGATGCTTTCATTCCCCGGCGCTTCCTCCATTTTTTTCCATTCCTGCTTCAGGCAATGTTTCTGAATGCTGGAAACATACTTATTTACCACTTCCGATGCATCTCCCCATTGCTGTATGCGGCCCTTTTGTAACCACAGCACGTTATCACAAAGACTATTTACAGCCTGCATACTATGGCTAACAAAAAGTATGGTTCTGCCATCAGTTTGGGATATTTCATGCATTTTGCCCATGCACTTCTTCTGGAAGTCAGTGTCGCCTACTGCTAATACCTCATCCACAATTAATATATCAGGTTCCAGGTGAGCAGCTACAGCAAACGCAAGCCGGACATACATACCGGAAGAGTAACGTTTTACCGGCGTATCAATAAAACGTTCAACGCCTGAAAACTCCACGATTTCATCAAATTTTCGCCTGATCTCGTCCCGGCTCATCCCAAGAATGTAGCCGCTTAAGTAGATGTTCTCCCTTCCGGTTAATTCGTTATTAAAGCCTGTTCCTACTTCCAGTAAACTGCTTACTTTGCCATTACCTCTCACTACACCCTGTGTTGGTCGGGTAATGCGGGAGATTATTTTAAGTAAAGTAGATTTGCCGGAGCCGTTCTCTCCAATAATGCCAAGCACTTCACCACTTTTTACTTCAAAGCTAACATCATGAAGTGCCCACAGGGTATTTACATCATCCTGCTTCGCTCGGTGCGCCTGAAAGAATGGGGACTCTTTCTTCAGAACGTTAGTTACCCACCAGTGCTGCAGGTCTTGCCTGAAAGACCCGGTACCAAAGGTGCCTAAGTGGTACAGCTTTGATAGGTTTTGGACATCTATTGAAATCTCTGCCATTACTTTTTATACAATGTCGATGATACTGTCTCCTTTTTTGTTGAACAGCAACAATCCTATTGCCAACAGCAGAGCAGCAAAAAACAGGCTGTAGGCTAAGAATGGAAAGATTACTACTCCTTCTCCATATAGGCTAAACCTAAAAAGCTCAAACAAGGAGGTAAGTGGATTGAGTTGTATTATCCAGCGCATATCGGGAGCCAGGTAGGTAAGAGGATAAATTACAGGTGTGCCAAACATAAGAAGCCGGATACCCAATTGTACAAAGCCTGACAGATCTCTATACTTGGCTGTGATCACAGATAAGGTTAGCCCTAATCCCATGCCTATAGATCCAACAGCAAGCAGTGCTACCGGAAATACAAAAAACCAAGTGTCGAGGCGTGGTATAAAATCTCTGAATAGAATATAGTAACAATAGAGCAGAAACAGTAGAAACAACTGTATGAACAAACGGATGAATTGTGTACAAAATATGGACAAGGGTGTGATTATGCGCGGGAAATATACCTTGCTGAAAACCTGTGCATTTTCCCGGAAAGTGTTAGCAGTACCACCGAAGCACTCATTAAAAAAGTTCCAGAGTATAATGCCTGAGAAATAAAATAGTACAGGCGGTAGTGTGCCCGTAGATAAACCCACCAACCTTCCAAAAATCAGTGTATAAGTAGCAAGTGTTAATATAGGCTGCAGGAACATCCATGCAGGCCCAAGAATGGTCTGCTGATAATTAACCAAAAAGTTTTTTCTGACGAGACTAGCCAGCAGGTGCCTGTATGCCCATAACTCTGCTAATGATGCACCCCAGTAACTTGATGAATTATTGATTTCCCACTCCCAGTGTTTCCTTTCGGCCATAGAAGATGTAGTATTGCAGTTTGTAGAAATTTATTATGATTACGTAATAAATGTAAAGTGTATAATTAAAATAATTATTTTTTTAATAAAATACAGAACACTTGATGTGGAAGAACTAGCTTTAAAAGTATTCCAGTTAACTGAGCTTCACTATAAATTGAATTTGCCTGAAAAAACCATACTTGATAAAATAATTGACAGATTGAAGATGATGATGTCAGTAGCCAGAAGTGGGAAGCTATCGCAGAGTTAATAAGCTGAGTCTTATTATGCTTTGCTTATTTGTTTGAAACACTTACTAATTGATTTAACGTAAGAACCCCCACCGAAACTCGACAGGGGTTTTTTATATTCAAATCTATCGTTAATTACTTGTTGCTGTCTACTTCTTCGTATTTTACATCAGTTACGCCCTTAGGAAGGTAACAATTATTGCTTCTTAGAATAAAATACCTTCATTCGCTCTTTAATGAATTATTAAGTCCAATAACTATATTTAACCCATAAATTTCATAATTGGTTTATATTAAGTTTAAATTTTGCAAAATAATTAGCGTGAATTAAATATTAATTTTTTAAATTATAATATAACTATTTATAATTATATTCGTTGAATTGCATATTAAATTCATAATATAGCTATGTAAAGTACTATGTTATGGGCTTGTGATGTCGGATTGCTTCTAATTACTGGGCTTCAAATTTATGTAAATATGCTTTTCAATAGCCTTAATTTCGTTTTTCTTGTGTTTGTTACGATGCTTTTGTACTATGCAACAGCACTTAAAAGGTATCAGGTAGTTATACTTATACTAGCAAGCTTTTGCTTTTATGCGACAAGCCAGCCGATACTGCTCCTGTTGCTCTTAGTCTCTATTGTTATAAATGCTGTAACCAGTTATTTTATACAATGGGGAGCCCAAAACAAACGCAGGCTAATTGCAGCAGCAGGTGTTATTGCTAACCTGGGTATATTGGCTTTTTTTAAGTATAGCCCTTTATTTGCCTCTACAGTATTCAGCGGCTCCAATGATAATCTAAGTAATTTCCTACTCACAATACCATTGCCGGTGGGTATCTCTTTTTATACCTTTCAGGGTATAAGCTTGGTGCTCGATACTTACAAAGAAGATAAAAGGGAAAGTATAGTTCCGAAAGGCTTTATGGAACATTTCAGAAACACAATCTTCTTTATTTCTTTTTTTCCGCAGCTGGTAGCAGGGCCAATTGTTAAAGCCTACGATTTTATACCCCAGATTGCAGTAAAAACTTTGAAAGATATTAACTGGGAATACTGTTTCAGGTGCCTTGTAGTTGGTTATTTCCTGAAAATGGTAGTTGCAGATAACCTCAAAGACCAGACATTCTGGATTGCCTATCCATACTTTGAACGCTATGCTTCCATAACACTGATTGTAATGTTGCTGGGATATTCAATGCAGATCTTTGCAGACTTTGCCGGTTACTCGCTTATCGCGCTTGGCGTAGCAGGCTTATTTGGGTACAGGCTCATGGATAACTTTAATTTTCCGTACATTTCCCGGTCTTTTTCGGAGTTCTGGCGCAGGTGGCACATTTCGCTATCAAGTTTTTTGAAAGAGTACCTCTATGTGCCGCTCGGAGGCAACCGGAAAGGCGCTTTCCGTACTTACCTGAACCTTATGATTGTGATGTTCCTGGGTGGTTTGTGGCACGGAGCAGCCTGGAGCTATGCCGTTTGGGGTACTTTTCATGGGGTAGCACTTGCATTGGAACGTTTCCTGGGTAGTAAAATAAAACTTCCAGATACGGGGCTGATCCGTTTTGTACAAATGGTACTTGTTTTCAGCTTTGTTACCTTGGCCTGGTTGCTCTTTAAACTACCTGACTTTTCTTATGCCGTGCTCTATTTCAAAGCGCTTTTCACAAACTGGCACATTGCGCCGGGCTCACTTGGTTACGCTATTATGGGGTACACTATCCTGTACTCGCTGCCAGTAGTTTTATACCACCTGCATTACCTATATGCACAAAAGCTTACTGTGGCTTTTGTTATAAGAAAAACTGAAGTTGCCCTTTATGCTGTTATGCTGTTTATGCTAGCTGTTAACAGCGGAACAGCAAACGAATTTATCTATTTCCAATTTTAATAACATCATCATGATAAAGCGTGCATTCGGCTTGGCATTGGTTCTTTTTATCGGGTATAATTTTGCCATACAAGTACTGGAGCCTAAATTTTACATCCCTCAAAATCAGCAGCAGGAAAACCTGATCAAAGTACAGGAATACTTGCTCAATCCTGCTGTAAAACCCAATGTAGTGGTTGGTTCATCGGTATCAACCAGGTTGGATATGAATATTTTACCAAATGATTTTTTCAACCTATCCTTTAGAGGAAAGAGCGTTTTTGATGGATTGGAACTCATAAAGCGTAGTGGAAAAAAGCCGGAACACATCTACATCGAAACCAACATGCTGCATAAAGAAATTGATGCTGCATTTGTGGATTCCGGCATTGAGAACAACATGAACGTTGTGAAGCAATACCTGCCGGCACTGCACGAAAAGCACCAACTTATTAATACTTTAACCTATGTTGCCTTTGCAGCGCTCGATTATGTTAAGCCATCGCTTACAGCACAATTAGTAAAAAAAATCGGGCAAAAAGTTGAGGACAAACAGCTTTCTCCGAACCAGGTACAGGAGCAGGTGGCAGTACTTTTAGCAGAAGCAGCAAAAAAATATCCATCAACTGAAAGTGTTACAGGCAAGGCCAATATAAAGCTGGTTTCTTTACAAACTGGGATGCCGGAAAATTTATACGTTTCGCAGCAGATGGCAGAACTTAAGACGTATGTAGATTATTTTACTAATCATCAGGCGCAGGTTATTTTCTTTGAAATACCGCAGGAAGCTTCTACTTCTTTGTCACCGGAAAGATTACAGATAAGAGAGGCGTTAAAAAAGGCTTTTCCTGAATCAAGTTACACTTACTTTCCGCTTCCTGCCGGAGATTACTTTAAAACTACAGATGGGACACACCTAGATGAAAAGAGCTCTGAATTGTATTCCTGGTTATTTGTGAATGAGGTTAATAATATTGATCCGCTACAGGATAGGCGTATTCCTGTAAAGCTGACAGTTGCCGAATAATCCTTCGAAAATTGGAAGTTTTTGCCCGGGTACCAGAATAATTTAGCACGATACTTTGATTACCTGTGCAGTGCTTAGATAATTTGCCTTATATGAAATAAACAAGCAAGATGGACTTTTTAAGGTAGAGCCAAAAGGGCTACAACCTGGCATTCAAACTAAGAGTAGCGAACAAGATAATAAAAAAATCCCCTGCCGAATTTCGGCAGGGGATTTTATATGTAAATCTATCATTTATTACGTGTTACCGTCTACTTCTTCGTAGTCTACATCGGTTACGCCACCGTCAGCAGATGCACCTTGTGGGCCACTACATAGCTACAACTATATATTGGCCGCTAAGATCGTCAGCGCATTTACTGCCTCAGTTACAAAAAAGCTTGAGCAGTATAAGTCAGTTTAAAGGATAAGGTAATGTGATTTGTGAAAGAGCCGAAAACAGGATAGGTATCTAAAGTAAATAGTTTTTTGATTAGAGGTACTTAAACCAGAGATTTCATGAGCATTAACTTTATTTCAGGTTTCAAGACAATATCGACATACGGAGTTATATAAAATATTGTATATTGAATACTATTTTATTAGAGACACCTATAAAAGATTCCGTTCCTTATGAAAACAATCACTCTATTTAAGATATTTCTCCTTACCATATTTTTTGCCTTTTTCGGTTTTTCTGTAAAAGCCCAGGTTCTAGCTACATCTAGTTTTTCTCCTACTACACAGCTTAGAGCCATGGCAGACAGTACCATCACTTTTGATAGTTCAGAATGTATTGAAAATCTTAGTAAGGATAAAAACAGGTTTTACTTCAGGAGTGATTATCAGCTGGTATCTCCTGTTTGTGCTTCTTTTTTCAGAGTTTCAGCTTTCGATTCTTTAAATATGGTCTTCGATGGACCCTTCAAAGACTATAGATTCGATAGCTTATTACTTGTAGAAGGTACTTATAAGAACGGCAACCTGGATGGAGAATTTGTAATGCGCTACATGAACGGTAATATTTGGCAAAAGGGTCAGTATGAGTCGGGGCTTATGGTTGGCTCTTGGGAGTATTTTTTCCCAGATGGAAAACCGATGTATAGCTTCACTATTAAGGATGATAAACTGGTATTGAATAATGTATGGGATTTCGATGGAAAACAACTAGTAAAGAATGGGAATGGAAACGCTATTATCTATCACTTCAACAGTAGATCTATAGATAACTTTAAAGCCATTAGCTGGAGGGGGAAAGTGAAGGACGGATTACTGGAAGGAAGATGGGATCAATATACCGGTCGTACACGAACTCAGCTAAACCAAGTTTATCATAATGGTAAGTTTGTGAAAGGTTATAAACAAGGTGTATATTTTGATGGTGTAAGATATTTTGGGTTAGGACAGGAACTAGCTCTTGTGAATGCCGAAAAGTTAACGGTAAGTACATGCGAAGTTAATCCTGCTAATGCATTCCTTCCTGCTTACCCCAAAGGTGAGTTGAACCTAAAGGATGATTTATACTTACATTTTGATGAATTACAATATGAAAAGTTAAAATCCTCAGAAATAACAATTGCCTTCTATGTAGATTCTGACGGAAGTTTGAGTGAGTTTACAACAAAGAGCGATACAGGATATGAATCACATCTGGTTAAAGCTCTTGAAAATTTAGGCCCTTGGCTGCCTGCTTTAAGTTATGGCAAGCATGTACCAATGCAGGTGGAGTTTACATTTAATTATATGAACAAAATTGAGAGGGAGATTAGCAGCAAAAGGAATGATAATAAAAGGTATAAAGGTGATCCAACCCGACAAGATCATCATCAACCACAAGGCGGAAACTTAGGGCAACATTATTTTGAAAAAGATCCGTGGTACAGGCCATCAAAACTGTAAAGTGAATTTTATATTCTGCTATACTACTCCAAAACAAAAAAGTCCCCTGCCGAAACTCGACAGGGGACTTTATATTTAAATTTATCGTTAATTACTTGTTGCCGTCTACTTCTTCGTAGTCTACATCGGTTACGCCACCATCAGCAGATGCGCCTTGTGGGCCACCCTGCGGGCCGCCAGCCTGGCCGTTACCTGCCTCAGCACCTGGGGCGCCCTGGGCAGCATACATTTCCTGCGAAGCTGCGCTCCAGGCATTGTTCAGTGCCTCAATGGCAGCATCTATACCTGCGATGTCTTTTGCGCCATGTGCTGTTTTCAGCTGGCCAAGTGCACCTTCAATAGCAGATTTGTTGCCTTCCGACAGTTTATCGCCATACTCTTTCAGCTGCTTTTCAGTCTGGAAGATCATAGAGTCTGCTGCGTTCAGCTTCTCGATCTCTTCCTTCGCCTTTTTGTCAGCTTCGGCATTGGCTTCCGCCTCTTTACGCATACGCTCAATTTCCTGCTCTGTCAGGCCAGAAGAAGCTTCGATACGGATCTTCTGCTCTTTACCAGTAGCTTTATCCTTAGCAGTTACGTGAAGTATACCGTTAGCATCGATATCGAAAATAACTTCGATCTGCGGAACACCACGAGGTGCTGGTGGAATACCATCTAAGTGGAATCTGCCAATCGTACGGTTATCGCGTGCCATCGGGCGCTCACCCTGCAGTACGTGGATCTCTACAGATGGCTGGTTATCAGATGCGGTAGAGAAAGTCTCAGACTTTTTGGTTGGGATAGTTGTATTAGACTCAATCAGTTTGGTCATTACACCACCCATAGTTTCGATACCCAGTGAAAGCGGCGTTACGTCAAGTAACAGTACATCTTTTACCTCACCAGTCAGTACACCACCCTGGATTGCAGCACCAATTGCTACCACCTCATCCGGGTTAACACCTTTAGAAGGCTTCTTGCCAAAGAACTTCTCAACTTCTTCCTGAACACGTGGAATACGAGTAGAACCACCTACCAAAATTACTTCATCAATATCAGAAGTAGATAAGCCAGCATCCTGAAGCGCTTTTTTGCAAGGCTCCATAGATCTGCGGATCAGGTCATCGCAAAGCTGCTCAAATTTAGCGCGAGTCAGTTTGCGTACCAAGTGCTTTGGAATACCGTTTACCGGCATAATGTATGGCAGGTTGATCTCCGTTTCGTTAGAAGACGAAAGCTCGATCTTAGCCTTTTCTGCAGCTTCTTTAAGACGCTGTAATGCCATTGGGTCTTTGCGAAGATCGATGTTCTCATCGCTGATGAACTCTTCTGCCAGCCAGTTAATGATCTTCTGGTCGAAGTCGTCGCCACCAAGGTGTGTATCACCGTTCGTAGATAGTACTTCAAACACGCCATCACCCAGCTCAAGTATAGAAATATCGAAAGTACCGCCTCCTAAATCGAATACCGCGATCTTCTGATCTTTGTGTTTTTTATCAAGGCCGTAAGCAAGCGCTGCTGCTGTTGGCTCGTTTATGATACGCTTTACTTCAAGGCCTGCAATCTGTCCGGCTTCTTTTGTAGCCTGGCGCTGTGCATCGTTAAAGTAAGCTGGTACGGTAATAACCGCCTCTGTTACCGTTGTGCCTAAGTAATCTTCAGCAGTAGCCTTCATTTTCTGAAGCACCATCGCAGAAATTTCCTGTGGCGTGTACTGGCGGTCGCCTATCTCAACACGTACGGTGTTGTTGCCACCCTGTACTACTTTGTAAGATACCTGCTTTGCTTCTTCGCTAACCTCGTTGTAGCTGTGGCCCATAAAGCGCTTGATAGAAGCAATTGTGTTCTGAGGGTTTGTGATAGCCTGGCGCTTGGCAGGATCACCAACTTTACGCTCACCATTACCGCCATCCAAAAACGCAACGATTGACGGCGTTGTTCTGCGGCCTTCGCTGTTAGGTATAACCACCGGCTCGTTACCTTCCATTACGGCAACGCAGGAGTTGGTTGTACCCAAGTCAATACCTATTATCTTTCCCATTCTATAGTTTTATTATATAAATTCTAATCGAAATCTTTTACTGTTGATACCACTATAACAAGCCATGTGCCAAGCATATTTCAGGTGTTTTTTTATGTCATTCTGTCACTGGCAGCACATCTGATATACTTTTTGGCGTAACTCCTGAAAGCCATACTTACCAGATACGACAAAACTTCCACTTTAAGTTAAACTCCTTTGGCAAACTATGCTGTTGCCAGGCTAGGATAACCTTACTACGGGTATGTATAAAATATTAGCAGCCCGACCCCGGAAATATTTCCGGGGTCGGGCTGCTGAATGAAAGTTTAGAAAAAGTAATTAATTGGCAACTTGTGCCAGCTGCGTTAGCTTAGCCTTTTTTATACTTGTTCTTCGGTAAGAGGTCTCTAATTCAGTAAAAAGGTAGTTCAGGTGCTTGTCAAACTTTTGTTTGTGGCGCAACCGTTGCCTTTCGTCGTTGCCAAACATGCCACCTGTACTATAAGACCGGTTCATTATTCCCAGGCCAGGCTGGGCGAGGTCTTCTGTAAGCGCTATCGTAGCCGCTGTCTGGTTTCTGGGGAAGTAATAAAAGAAAGCATAAAAGGGCATCCCGGACGATACCATAATATAAGGTACAGCAAATAGGCCGACAGCGCTAAGTGCTATACCGGCAGCCCGTTGGTTGGAGTTGGTATAGCTTACACCATCAACCCGAATTCTGAGAGAGCTCGAATCCTGGCATTGTGTAAGTTTAAAGGCATGTGGCGTATTGTTGTGCCGAACTATATAAGCATCCAGTGCATCTTCAAAATCAGCCTGGAAATCTTCGGGCACGCCTGGCGCAAAGTATAAGCACACACCTAATTGCTGTACCTGCTTCCCATTCTGCATAGAAAGCCTGGGCGTTGTGCATTGCGTAAAAAGTATAAGCATAAGAGGCAGAAGCAACAGGGGCTTCAGCAGTTTACTGTAAATGTGTTTCATGAAAGGCTAAAAGTTAGAATGTTTAACACAATTTACAGCTTAAATGGAAGTCTGCAAATACTACTATGCTTAGAGAAGACTCAGGCTATGGTTAGCTTAAATGTGTTTATACTTTGCCTTGCTTTTGAGCTTAAAGTTTTATAAATCAATACCGCATAAACTTAGTAATCTCACCTTAAACATTTAGTACATGAAAATTGCTTTGCGCAGAACAGGGAGTGCGGCCTGTTTGCTTTTAGCTTTAGCCCTTGCCTCGCCTGAGGCTATGGCCCAGAAAACAAAAGCTGCTAAAAAACAAAAAAGCACCAGCCACACCGTAGATACTACACTTTATAATGGTTTAACATGGCGATCTATCGGGCCTTATCGTGGCGGGCGATCTGCCACCGTAACCGGGGTGCCGGGCAAACCTAACCTGTATTATTTTGGCTCGGTAGGTGGCGGCGTTTGGCGCACTACTGATGGCGGCTCTACATGGGATAACATCTCGGATGGCTTTTTCGGAGGTTCAATAGGCGCTGTAGCCGTTAGCGAAGCCGACCCTAACGTGATCTATGTGGGCGAAGGTGAAAAAACAGTGCGCGGAAATGTGTCATCCGGCTTTGGTATGTGGAAATCGGTTGATGCCGGTAAAACATGGCAGCATATAGGATTGAAAGATTCCAAGCACATAGGCCGTATCCGTATTCATCCGCAGAATCCTGATATAGTGTATGTGGCTGTAATGGGCGACCTCTACAAATCGAATGATGAGCGAGGCGTTTATAAAAGTACAGATGGCGGCAAAACCTGGAAGAAAACCTTATTCGCGAACAAAGATGCCGGTTCTGTTGATCTGACCTTTGATCCGTCGAACCCGCGTATACTTTATGCCACCACCTGGAATGTGCGCCGCACGCCGCATAGCTTGTCTTCAGGTGGCCCGGGCTCTGGTATCTGGAAAAGCACGGATGGCGGCGATACCTGGAAAGACATTTCTAAAAACGATGGTTTGCCAAAAGGTACCCTGGGTATAATAGGGGTAGCAGTATCGCCGGTAAAATCAGACAGGGTGTTTGCCATGGTAGAGGCTGAAGAGGGCGGGCTTTTCCGTTCGGATAACGGTGGGCTAAACTGGCAGAAAGTAAACGACGACCGTAACCTGCGCCAGCGTGCCTGGTACTACACCCGCGTGTTCGCTGACCCCAAAGACGAAGATGTAGTGTATGTACTGAACGTATCTTACCACCGCAGCAAAGATGGCGGAAAAACGTTTACATCGGCCAACGCGCCGCACGGCGACCATCATGATCTTTGGATAGCACCTGAAAATCCTGCACGGATGGTTATTGCCGATGATGGTGGAGCACAGGTAACTTCAGATGGCGGTATGAACTGGAGTTCAATGGATAATCAGCCAACGGGCCAGTTTTACCGCGTGGTAACCGATAACCATTTCCCCTACCGTATTTACGGTGCCCAGCAGGATAACTCAACTGTTCGCATTTCGCATCGCTCTAACGGCGGAAGTATAACCGAAAACGACTGGGAAGAAACAGCTGGCGCAGAAAGTGCACACCTGGCCGTGGACCCTAATAACCCCGATATTGTATATGGCGGAAATTATGGCGGCTTCCTTTCAAGGGTAGACCATAGCAACGGACAGGAGCGCGTAATAAACGTGTGGCCGGATAACCCGATGGGGCATGGAGCCGAAGGGATGAAGTATAGATTCCAGTGGAACTTCCCGATCCTGTTCTCGCCAAACGATCCGAAGAAATTATACACCACATCTAACCATGTGCATGTCACCTACAACGAAGGACAGAGTTGGGAAACCATAAGCCCCGACCTGACACGTAACGATTCAACCAAACTAGGGCCATCTGGCGGACCGATCACAAAGGATAATACCAGCGTGGAGTACTACGGTACGATCTTCGCCATTAACGAATCAGGTATAGAACCGGGCGTAATCTGGACAGGCTCCGATGATGGCTTGCTGCATGTAACACGCGATGGCGGCAAAACCTGGACTAACGTAACGCCGAAGAAAATGCCGGAATGGATCATGATCAACAGCATCGATCCGCACCCAACTCTAAAAGGCGGCGCTTACGTAGCGGCTACCATGTATAAATCCGGAGACTTCCGGCCTTACCTGTACAAGACCACCGATTACGGCAAAACCTGGAAAAAAATTACGGATGGCATTCCGGAAAACCATTTTACCCGTGTAGTGCGTGCCGATAAAAAACGGGCAGGTTTGCTGTATGCCGGTACCGAGTATGGCATGTATGTTTCGTTTGATGATGGCGACAAATGGCAGCCTTTCCAGATGAACCTTCCTATCGTTTCCATCACCGACCTAACGATTAAGAATGATAACCTGATCGCTTCTACCCAGGGCCGTGGCTTTTGGCTGATTGATGATATAACGCCGCTGCACCAGCTAAACAAAAGTATAGCCGATGCGAAGTTTCACTTGTACAAGCCAATGGATAGCTATAAGATGGACGGTAGCAGCAGGGGCCCTTCTAAAACAGCTGGCGAAAACCACCCGGGAGGTGTGCTGGTACATTATTACCTGCAGCAAAAACCCGATTCTGCCACTACAGCCAAACTGGAAATACTGGACCAGCATAACAAACTGATCCGAAGCTACGCCAGCAATGCCAAAGAGAAAAAGGATAAACTGGAGCTGAAGCAAGGCCTTAACCGGTTTGTATGGGATATGCGCTACCCGGAAGCAAGCAAGTTTGATGGTATGATTTTGTGGGGAGGCGGCACGCAGGGGCCTAAAGCAATACCCGGCAAGTATAAAGCCAAGCTAACAGTAGGTAAAGAAAGCCAGGAAACGGAGTTTGTTATACTTGCCGACCCGCGCACAAAAGCTACACCCGAAGACAGGCTGGCACAGTTTACTTTCCTGACGGAAGTACGCGACAAGTTAACCGAAACCCATGATGTTATAAAAGATATCAGAAGTATGCGCGCCCAGCTAAATACGCTGAAAGGAAATCTGAAAGAGCAGGACAACTATAAAGATGTGACTGATGCTGCTACAGCCATCGATAAAAAGATCACTAAGATTGAAGAAGCGCTTTACCAGACCAAAAACCGTAGCGGCCAGGACCCGCTAAACTTCCCGATACGCCTGAACAACAAACTGGCGAACCTGGTTGGGCAGGTAAGCACCGGCGATTTCAGGCCAACAGAACAGGCTTACGCTTTCAAAAAGGAAATTACTACCCAGATAGACCAGCAACTAAATTTGTTTAAGCAAGTGCAGGCGCAGGATGTTCCGGCGCTTAACAAGCTGGTAAAAGAGAAAGGGATTGATGCCATATCGGTAAAAAAATCAGAATCTACTCCGAGTTCAGATTCTTTGTAAGCAGTCTGTTAAAGTATGAAAACTAAAAAAGCCCCACCTAATGGTGGGGCTTTTTTGCATGTTTAACTTAGATTTTAAAAGGAGCGGGTTACTGTCATTTCCACAGTTTTAGCTGTGTCATTATTTTCAGCCTTTGGGTAAGGTATTACATCATTTAATGTAATCGTATACTTCCGGGTACCTACCTGCAGAGGTATAGTATGTTTGCTGCGCACTGGCTCCGGGTGGCATGCACCAATGCAAAGGTTAATATCCTTTACCTGTTCCTGCTCGTTGCTGGCGCTAAGTATAACTGTGGCATTGCCCATGGTAAAACACATTGTGCCGGTAGGGCAGCGGGAATCGTAAACCTGCTCCAGTTTTACTTTTAGCTCTTCTTTCGTATCCTCGTCTGTAAGCGTTATTTCGCTACCTTTAACCAGCGTAAAAGTTTTTTCAAATGGCGCTTGCCGCGGCTTTGGATCAAGATCGTTGCACTGCACCAGCATTAATACAAACAGCAAAGGATACAAGTAATTAGACATAATCAGCCACTTTTATAGGTAAGAGTACCAGCGCAGGTAAAAGGGTTGCAAGCAGGCGTGAAAAAATCTCCATTTTGAAGGTTTTTATAGTGAACAGCCTGATAATTAGGGATTAAATTTTTTCTAAAATAAGCTCTGCCTGGGGCATACGGAAGGTGTTTTTCGTGTTAGGATAAGGGCTTACACTTAAAAGCCTGAGGTTATACTTTGCCTTGCCAAGCTGTATCGGGCTGTTTGTGATATAAGTAATAGCAGGAGAGGTGCCGGGCTGATATACTTTAGTAAGTATGGTTTGCAGGTCTTTATTTTGAAGCTGAAGGATAAGTACAGCTTCGCCGGCTGTTATACATTTCACATCGGTAGGGCAGCGGCTGTCGGTCATACTTTCCCATGATAAGGTTATGGCTTCTCCGGTTGCAGTGCTGTCGGTTATACTTACCTGTTGGTTCTGCCCAAGTATAAATTTCTGCCCGAAGTATACCTGTTCCGAATCTATGTTCGAATCGTTGCCGATTAATAAAAACACTAATGCCGATAAGTATAAATTTGGTAGCATGGGTTTCAGGGTTAGGGTTCATCAATAAGAGTATGAGTGCAGCAAATTGGTTGCAGGTCAGAAGCAAATTTTAATTACTTTGGTATTAATCCGATGTCTGCACATTGTTTATATGCCGCTTTTGTAGCATATTGAGCAAGTATACTTTCTTTAATCTATCGCGTGCATCAAACTGTTTCTACTGTAAAAGCTGAGGTGAGAAAAATTACCGGCAGGCTTCGCAATTTTCGTGTATACCATAAATACATGGGGCTGGCGTTGGGCGTTTTTGTGCTCATCAGTAGTATGACAGGCATTGCACTGGGCTGGAAGAAAAATGTAGACTTATTACAGCCTCCCACTCAGGATGGCAGCACCACCGATCTGCAAAAATGGGTGCCGCTTGCCACCATGGCAGCCATATCCACCGCCGCTTTAGACTCTGCAGCAAGTATAAAAAACAACCCGATAGATAGAATAGAAGCACGCCCGGAGAAAGGAATGGTAAAAGTGCTTTTCCTGGAAGGAAGCTGGGAAGTGCAACTGGACGGCAGCACCGGCAAAGTGTTGTCTGTAGCGCAACGCCACTCCGACTGGATCGAAAAAATACACGATGGCTCTATTATCAGCGACGGATTTAAACTTGTATCGATGAACGTGCTGGGCCTGGGTCTGGTGCTGCTGTCAGGTACCGGTTTCTTCCTGTGGTTCTATCCAAAAAAGATCCGGAAACTTAAACAAGAATAAGTATAGCTTACCTCTACATGAAAAAATTACCGGGGCTTTCGCTCATGATGTTGCTGTGTTATTACAGTGTTGCCCAAACTATAACTGTGCAGGATAAAGCTACCCTGCAGCCACTCCAGGGTGTAGTTATTAATGCTGCAAATAAGCACACATCGGTTCAGACAAATGCTAAAGGTCAGGCAGATATCAGCGCGCTCCTTGCTGCTTCCGATTCTGTTAAGATTCTGTTGTTGGGCTACCAACCGGAGGTGTTTTCTAAAGGCAGGCTGCTGGAGCTAAACTATAAAATCGGGCTTGCACACCGCACGCTGGCTTTTGATGAAGTGGTAGTTTCATCGGGAAGGTTTTCATCTAAGCGCAGGCTGGTGCCCCAGCAGGTAGATGTACTACAGCGCAGAGAACTGCAACTGATGAGCCAGCCAACGTTGGCCGAAGTAATGCAGCAAAGCGGCAAAGTGCTGGTACAGAAAAGCCAGATGGGTGGCGGAAGCCCGATTATTCGGGGCTTTGAGGCCAATAAAGTATTAATGGTAATTGATGGCGTGCGCATGAACAACGCCATTTACCGTGGTGGTCATTTGCAGAACATCATTACGTTAGATAACAATGTGCTGGAGCAGGCGGAAGTGGCTTTTGGCCCAGGGTCGGTGATGTATGGCTCGGATGCGCTGGGCGGTGTAATGCACTTTCAGACCATTCAGCCACAACTTGCGGTGGTAGGGGAGAAACACTTATGGAGCGGAAGCGCCTTCACACGTTATGCTACTGCATCCGACGAAAAAACCATCCACGCACTGTTAAACTATGGCCGGAATAAGTGGGGTAGCCTGACAAGTATAACAATATCGGATTTCGGTAACCTGCGCCAGGGCAATAACCGCCGCGGCACCTACGGCGAACACGGCATCCGCGATTATTATGCTGCCCGTATTGGTGGCCGCGATACCATGCTGCTCAACCCAAACCCAATTGTGCAGCAGCCAACAGGGTATACCCAATACGATGTGCTTCAGAAATTGCTTTACAAACCAAGCGCTGCCATTAGCCACGGCCTGAATTTGCAGTATAGCACCAGCACCGATATACCACGCTACGACCGCTTATCAGAAATGCCGAACGGTAAATTAAAGTTTGCGCAATGGTACTATGGCCCTCAGGATAGGTTGCTGGCAGCTTATACTTTGTCGCTAACAGGGGCTACAAAACTCTACGACCAGGCCAAAGTAATTACAGCCTACCAATGGCTGCAGGAAAGCCGGCATGACCGCCGATTTGGAAAGAGCCAGCTGGCGCATAAAACAGAAAATGTGCAGGTTTTCAGCACCAACGCCGATCTTGCCAAAAGTATAAACGCACATCGCCTGCAATACGGCCTGGAGGCAAGCTATAATGCCGTTACCTCTGAGGCAAACGAAGAAAATATAACTACAGGTGCGCATAAAGCCACATCTACCCGTTACCCTGACGGAGGCTCCGGCATGCATAGTGCTGCCGCATACTTTACCCACACCTGGGATGTGAAACCCTGGCTAATTTTAAACGAAGGAGCTCGTTATACTTATGTTGGGCTGGATGCACATTTTGATGATAAAACATACTTTCCTTTTTTAGAAAATAAAGTTCAGCAGCGAAATAATGCCCTTTCGGGTAATGCTGGTGCTGTTATTTTACCAGGTAACAACTGGCGGTTTGCTATACTTGCCTCAACAGGTTTCAGGGCTCCTAATGTAGACGACCTGAGTAAAGTATTTGATTCTACTCCTGGTAATGTGATTGTACCCAACCCAACCCTGAAGCCGGAATATACTTATAACCTTGAAGTAAGCGCCTCCAAAAGTATAAAAGATAAGCTGCACCTGGAGTTGGTTGGCTACCGCACCTGGTACCGCAATGCCATTACAACACAACCGTATTTACTCGCAGGTCAGGATTTCATACTTTACAACGGGCAACTGAGCCAGGTTACGGCCAATGTAAATGCGGGCAAAGCCACGCTACATGGTTACAGCGCAAGCCTGCAGGCTGATCTTACAAATTACCTGAGCCTGAGCTCTTCCCTAAACTATACTTACGGGCGCATCAAGTCAGAAAGTACCGAAATTCCTCTGGATCATATTCCTCCTGTATTTGGTAAAACAAGTATAAACCTCCAGCTAAAGCGCCTGCGCAGTGAGTTTTTTATACTTTATAATGGCGCAAAAAAGCTGGAAGACTACAACCCCAACGGAGAGGATAACCTGCAATATGCTACACCAAACGGCATGCCTGCCTGGCATACGCTAAACCTGCGCACTGCTTACCAGTTCACGCCAAACCTGCAACTACAGGCAGCCCTGGAAAACATTACAGATAACTATTACCGGGTGTTTGCCTCTGGCATCAGTGCTCCAGGCAGAAATTTTATACTTACACTTAGAGGAAAGTTTTAGGGAAATTTAGTTTCTTAAATAAGATACTTTCAGATTTAACGTCAAGAGCCGAAGCTGTAAAGCTTGGACTCTTGACGTTAATATTTCTTTCAAGTTCACTTAAAATTAAAGTGAATTGACACTAAATAGTGGGTCGTTAATGTAAAATAAACATTACATTATGTAAGGTATACTTGCTAAATGTAAAACATTGTTTACATTTATATCAAATTTTAATACAAGATATACCTATGAACAACCGTTTTCTTTTTCCGCACCGTTTCAAGCTGATCGGGTGGATGCTTTTTGTGCCGGCCCTTATACTTGGGCTGTTGATCACACTCTTCGATTATACTCCTTTTAAATGGGAAACCTCGGTTTTTGCCATTTATGATGGAGGTCTGTTTGAAGCAAACAAGGTAATGATGCTGGTAAAGAATGATGTGTTTGACGAGCTAGTGGGAGTTGCCGCAATTATAGGTGGTTTGCTGGCTGCTTTCTCCAAAGAGAAAGACGAAGACGAATACATTGCCCAGATCAGGCTGGAGTCTTTGCTTTGGGCCACTTACATTAACTATGGTTTTTTGCTCTTCTCCATCCTTTTCATTTATGGTTTAGGCTTTTACCAGATCATGATCTTTAACATGTTCACATTGCTGTTCATTTTCCTGGTGCGTTTCAACTTTATACTTTACAAATCAGCAAAGGCAGTAGCATGAAGAACAGTATAAAAGTAGAACGTGCTATCCACAACTTTACGCAGGAAGACCTGGCCAAAAAAATAGGGGTAAGCCGGCAAACTATAAACGCCATGGAAGCAAACAAGTATGTGCCCTCTACGGTGCTGGCTCTTAAAATTGCAAAGCTGTTTGGCAAACCAGTAGAAGAGATTTTTCAGCTGAGCGAGGAAGATTAATTTATAACGTAGCCGGGACAAATATCCCATTTCTATATCTGTGTGGGGCGAGGGAGAACAAAACTGAGATGAATAATTAAGTTTAAACGGGAAAATTATGAGGAGTCCTTACGGCCATTAAGCTACCAAAGTATAAGTTGAAATAGATAAATTAGACGGAGTATGAGTAACTGTCGGAAAGTATAGTACAAAGTAAATTCAAATTTCAAGCATAAATCCCTAGCTTTAAAAAGTCAAACTATACTTATCACCCAATTTCATAAAATGCAAAAACGTATACTTTTGGTAGCGCTGCTGGTAGCTCTTGGTGGGGCTGTACAGGCTCAGAAAAAAACGAAGCAGCCTACGGCAACACCTGCAAAAAACAGATTGGAAGCCTACCAGAAAAGGCAGCAACTGGAGCAAAACTCACTGGCCGGCAACCTGAAGCTTCGTAACATTGGCCCAACCATTATGAGCGGCCGCATCACCGATATTGAGGTTTCACCGAAAGACCCTACTGTTTTTTATGCAGCCTATGCCTCCGGCGGACTCTGGAAAACTACAAACAACGGGCAGTCGTTTGAGCCTTTGTTTGATGAGCAGGCTGTTATGACGATCGGCGATATTGCCGTGGATTGGAACAACAAGGAAACTATTTGGATAGGTACAGGTGAGGCTAACTCCAGCCGCTCGTCCTATTCAGGGGTGGGCGTGTACAAAAGCACCGATGGTGGTAAAACCTGGCAGCACATGGGCCTCGATGATACGCACCACATTGGCAAGATCATCGTGCACCCGACCGACCCGAACACTGTATGGGTGGCAGCTTTAGGCCATTTGTACTCCCCTAACAAAGAGCGAGGCGTGTACAAAACCACGGATGGCGGCAAAACCTGGAAAAAGACATTGTACAGCGACGTTAACACCGGCGCCATCGACCTGCAGGTAGACCCGAAAAACCCAAACAATGTATATGCAGCCATGTGGCACCGCGAGCGCCGTGCCTGGGATTTTGTGGAAGGCGGTAAATCTTCGGGCATTTACAAATCCATAAATGGCGGCGACACCTGGACCGACATCAGCACCGCTGGAAGTGGCTTCCCCGACAATGAAAACGTAGGACGCATTGGTTTGAGCCTGTTCCCGGGCAACCCGAACACAATGTATGCTTTGGTGGATAACTATGACCGCCGTCCGGTTGAAAAGAAAGATGACAAACCCGAAATGCTGGACAACGACCTGTTTGCAGGTATGACAGCAGAAGAATTCCAGAAACTGGATGACAAAAGCCTGAACGCATTTCTGGACCAGAACCGTTTTCCGCGCGAGTATACTGCCAAAAGCCTGAAAGCGATGGTAAAAAGTGGCACGCTAAAGCCTGCTGCGTTGTCGGATTATATCACAGATCCATTGGCTGAGCGCCATAAAACAGAAGTAAAAGGTGCCGAAGTATATCGAACCGATGATGGCGGCAAAACCTGGAAGAAAACCCACGAAAGCTACATTGACGACATGTACTCCAGCTATGGTTACTACTTTGGCGTGGTACGTGTGGCACCGCACAACCCTGATAAAATCTACATACTTGGTGTGCCTATTCTGACTTCAGATGATGGTGGAAAAACCTTCCGAAGTATAGAAGGCGATAACGTACACTCTGACCACCAGGCATTATGGGTGAGCCCTGATAAACCGGGTTACCTTATAAACGGCAACGATGGTGGCATTAATATAACCTATGACGATGGCAAAACCTGGTTTTACGCCAATAACCCGGCGGTAGGGCAGTTCTACTCTATTGCAGTAGATATGGCCAAGCCTTACAACGTGTATGGTGGTTTGCAGGACAACGGCACCTGGGTTGGCCCGAGCAACTACAAGTATAGCCTTGACTGGACAAGCCGCGGCAAGTACCCGTATGAGCGCATTGGCGGTGGTGATGGCATGATGGTGCAGGTTGACTGGCGCGATAATGCCACCGTTTACAACGGATCACAATATGGTAATTACTCCCGCTATAACACCAAAACCGGCGAGCGTACATTCATCAAACCTACGCATAAGCTGGGCGAAACACCGCTACGCTTTAACTGGGAGTCGCCTATACTTTTGAGCCGTCACAACCAGGATATTTTATACTTCGGCTCGAACAAATTTCACCGCTCCATGAAGAAGGGCGAAGACATGGAAACCCTTTCGGGTGACCTGACCAATGGCGGCCGCAAAGGTGATGTGGGCTACGGCACCCTGACAAGTATAGACGAATCGCCGCTGCGCTTTGGCTTGCTGTATACCGGCTCTGACGATGGCCTTATTCATACTTCAAAAGATGGGGGATATACCTGGACCAAAATTTCGGACAAGCTCCCAAAAAACCTGTGGGTGTCTACGGTGGTGGCCTCTGCGCACAAGCAGGATCGTGTTTATACTTCGCTGAACGGTTACCGCTTCGACGATTTCACGCCTTACCTGTATGTGAGCGATGATAACGGCAAAAAGTGGGAACGTATTGGCGGCAACCTGCCAACCGAAGCCATCAACGTGGTAAAGGAAGATCCTAAAAACCCGAACCTACTGTATGTTGGAACCGACCACGGCTTATACTTCTCTCTGGACAGAGGCAAAACCTTTATGGCCATGAGCAATGGCCTGCCTGCCGTTTCCGTGCACGATCTGGTGGTTCACCCGCGCGAAAATGATCTGGTAGTAGCCACGCATGGTCGTTCTATCTACATAGCGCCGGTAGAGCACCTGCAGCAACTTTCGCCGGAATTAATGAAGGAGAACCTGCATATTTTCGCTTTTAAACCGGTTGGTTATGCCACAAACTGGGGTCAGAAAAGAGGTGCCTGGAGTGAGGTAACTGAGCCGGAACTGGTTGTTCCTTTTTATACTTCAGCGGCGGGTACTACCATTATCCGCGTTAAATCGGATAAAGGGCAGTTGCTGAAAGAACTGAAAGATGAGAGTGAAAAAGGCCTGAACTATGTGAGTTACAATTTATCTGTAGACGAAGCCAATGCTAAAGCGTACGAAACGGTACTGAATGCCGCTAAAAAAGAAGGCGACGAACCTTTAAAAGTAACGCCAGCCGACAATAAAGTAATTTACCTGCAACCTGGAAAGTATACCATAGAAGTAGAAACCAATGGTACTAAAAAGACACAGGAATTCACTATCAAAGCTCCTGAAGTAAGAACCAGAGGCTAAGTTTATACTTACTTTATATAACAACAAAGGCAGCCCGTAAGGCTGCCTTTGTTGTTTCGTTAAAATAGAACTGTGCCTGCCAAATTAAATAAAGCAGTAATTTCTTATATTGTTAACCATAAGCTTATACTTTATACTTTCCATACAATCAAACTATGAAAAACCGCCTTACTCCTGGATTGCTGAAAGGTGCATTGGCAGCTGGCTTTATACTTGCAGCCGCCGCTTCAGTGCAGGCACAAAAAACGACACAGTTTACCCGGCAAGATACTTTGCGCGGCGCTATTACGCCTGAGCGTGTTTGGTGGGATCTAACACATTATGACCTTAATGTCAGGGTAAATCCGGCTGACAGTACCATACGAGGCGTGAACACCATTCAATACAAAGTGCTTACGCCCAACCAACTCATGCAGATAGATTTGCAGGAGCCCATGAACATTCAGAAGATAACTCAGAACGGGAAGCCACTGGAGTTTAAGCGCGATGGGAATGCTTTTTTTGTAAAACTCACTGAAAAGCAACAGGCCGGAGCCCTAAATAAAGTGGAGGTATACTATGGCGGCAAGCCGCAGGTAAGCACAAACCCACCCTGGAGCGGCGGCCTTACCTGGAAGAAAGATGCTAACGGTAAACCTTTTATAGCCAACTCAAACCAGGGCGATGGTGCTAGCATGTGGTGGCCTTGCAAAGACCACATGTACGACGAGCCCGACAGCATGAAGATCAGTGTAACAGTGCCAAAGGATTTGATGGATGTATCGAACGGGCGGCTGCGTGGTGTGAATGAGAATAAGGATGGTACTAAAACGTACCATTGGGCAGTCGTAAACCCGATCAACAACTATGGCGTGAACGTGAACATTGCCGATTATGCTCATTTTGGAGAGAAGTATAAAGGCGAGAAAGGCGACCTGGATTGCAACTACTATGTACTAAAGTATAACCTCGATAAAGCGAAAGAGCAGTTTAAGCAGGTAGGCATGATGCTGAAAGCGTTTGAGCATTGGTTCGGACCTTACCCGTTTTATGAAGATGGCTATAAACTGGTAGAAGTGCCTTACCTGGGTATGGAGCACCAGAGCTCGGTAACGTATGGCAACAAGTATAAAAATGGCTATTTAGGCAAAGATCTCAGCGGAACTGGCTGGGGCCTGAAGTTCGACTTCATTATCATACATGAGTCCGGGCACGAGTGGTTTGCCAACAATATTACCTACAAGGATATTGCAGATATGTGGATACATGAAAGCTTTACCGCTTATTCAGAAAGCCTGTATCTGGATTATCATTTTGGTAAAAAAGCGGCTAACGAATACATTATAGGTACGCGTGCCAATATCCAGAACGACCGCCCGGTAATCGGCAGCTATAATGTAAACAACATGGGCTCCGGCGATATGTACCCGAAAGGAGCGAACATGCTGCATACCTTACGCCATCTGCTTAACAATGATGAAAAATGGCGTGAAATACTGCGCGGCCTTAACCAGGAATTCTACCACCAGACGGTAACCACACAGCAAATAGAAAACTACCTGAGCAAGCAGATCGGACGTAACTTAACCCCGGTTTTCGATCAGTACCTGCGCGATGTACGCATTCCTAAACTGGAGTATAAGATCAGTGGCAAGAATCTGAGTTACCGTTGGGCCAATACCGTAGAAGGTTTTGACATGCCTGTAAGGGTATACCTGAACGGAAAAGAAACCATGCTGGAGCCAACTACCGCCTGGAAAGAAATAAAAGCAGGTAAAAGGCCAAACCTGAAAGTAGACGAAAACTTCTATGTAACCTCGGGTAAAGTGGCCGGTAATTAGTAGCCCGGAAGTATAAAGTATAAAAGCGATTTGCTGCAGCATTGGTATGTGTGGCAAATCGCTTTTATACTTTAACTGTAGTTTAGGTTTTAAAACCTGCGCTTAAATGGGGGACGATAAGTAGCTTTTTCGCTTTTCCCACTAACGGCTTTCAGTTTATTCACCTCGTCTGGCGTAAGTTCCCGGTATTCGCCTGGTTGTAAATCGCCGATCGTAAGGGGGCCTATACTTGGCCGTATAAGTCGCAGGGTAGGGTAACCTACGGCAGCTGTCATGCGGCGCACCTGGCGGTTCATACCTTGTGATATTTTGATCTCGACCCAGCTGGTTGGCAGGTTCTTGCGGAAGCGAATAGGCTTTGATCGCTCCCATACCTGCGGCTCTTCTTCTAAAACACGTGCTTTGGCAGAAGCAGTTTTTACATTTTTTATACTTACCCCGCGGCGCAGTTCTTCCAACGCTTCCTCAGTCGGTATGCCATCTACCTGTACCCAATATGTTTTCTCGATCTTGAATTTGGGATCGGAGAGGCGGTGTTGCAGGGTTTTGTCATCGGTAAGGAGTACCAGGCCTTCGCTATCGTAGTCGAGGCGGCCAACCGGGTAAATGCCGGGTACTTTCACATAGTCTTTCAGAGTGGCGCGTCCGGCCTCGTCGGTAAACTGTGTCAGTACCTCGTAAGGTTTATTCAGGATGATATACTTCAAAAGAATTACTGATTATAAATTACAAAGGTAGGGCCTTATTCCGGATTATACTTTAGCGCACTTTATACTTCAGGTTCCAGGCGCTTTTCAGTTGGTCGTACTCCGGGCGAATAAGAGATAGCGAAACAGATTCCTCGTTCACACCATCTACCACGTAATGTTCGCGGGCAACGCCTTCTTGCTGAAACCCGAAGCGCTCCAGTAATTTTTTTGAAGGAATGTTATACTCGGCGATATAAGCCTCAATGCGGCGCAGCCCCATCTCCTCGAAACCATAAGCCAGTATAGGGCCCAGGGCTTCGGTCATATAGCCTTTTTGTTTATGTTCATCGCCGATAAGTGCATACCCCACTTCAGCCCGGCGGTGTGTCACAATCCAGGTATGGTAACCGCATTTACCAAGCACGGTTCCATCAGTTTTATGCAGCAACCGGAAATTCTTGAAAGTATGAAAATAGGTCGTCAAGCCTTTGTTATACTTGTCTTTTTCTTCAGCCAGTTCCGCATCCGTTTTTAAGCCCAGGTAATTCATAATTTCGCTATCACTGCAGGCAGTAAACAGGTAAGTATAAACCTCAGGGCTCAGCTCGCTCAGGTACAGGCGTTTGGTCTCTAAAATAACAGGTTTAGGGGCTGTGGCTTTCACTTGAATAAAGTTCAGGATTAATAATCTGATGAAGTTTTCTATACTATAAATTCGTGGTTGCGTGTAGATTATGTGGTTGATGTATCGCTCGTTAACAGTTTATACTTGCTAATAACTACCGTTATACTTGCGCACAAACCATTCTATGCAAACCAAAGCCAGAATTACGAAAAACAGCCACTTCATATCTACCACATCCTTCAGCTCTTCAGAACTATAAATTACATCCTTCGGCTCATCTTTCAGCAGGTCCTGCTCGAGTTGTTGCAGTTGCGTTGGGTAGTATAACCTGGTGCCTGTGTTGCTGGCAAGCTGGTAAAGCAGGTTATGGTCGGCTACGGCATTTAGTGCTTCCAGCTGTAGTTCTTCCACTATAAACTCGCCTTTATCCTGTTGTAATTGCCCGTTTATGCGTGCCGTGGCTGCATATGTATACCGCCCGCCCGGTAAAGAGCCAATGTCAACACCGGCCTGGTTTTCGCCATTAGCAAAGGTAAACGTCCTGGTTTGGCCTTCTTCAGTTGAGATTTTAAGTGTAATGTTCTGCCCGTAAATTGGCTCGAGGGCTTCGTTATAAGCTTCGGCTTCAAACCGTATCTCATCCGAGCTGGTGTACTCGTTCTGCACCGGGTATACGTTCAGGCGTTTCTTGTTCCGTGGCGCACTCAATAGTTGAATCAGGTTTGTGATAAGCTTGTCGTATACGCTGGTGTTCTGGTGGTGGGCAGCCTCAGTTATGCGCCACTGCCAGGTGCCCGATGCCAGTAAGGTGGCAGTACGATTATCGCCGGCGGTTTGCACAGCCAGCAGCGGTTTGTTTGTTCTCACGCGCCCCACTTGCTGGTAAAGTACGGTTTCGGTATTTGGTGTGAGCTCATAGTTGCCATAGGGTACACTTGCCGGTGGGTATTGCTGCAGCCTTTCTGTGGAGCCATCTGCCAGCTTAAAAGTGCTGAAATTCGGGTTTACAACACTGGTAACATCATCGGTGCTGCCGCCGCCATTTATACTTACACCAACCCGAAGCCGGTTAAAATCCTGGATGTCGCTTTGCGGGCCAAGTATGTATAATGCAGGTATTTTTTTCTGTCGCACAAAGTTTAAAGCTGCTTCGCCTCCGGAGGCGCGGCCCGGTAGCTGGTGCAATACCGCTACATCGTAATCCTGTGTTTTAAAAGGAGTGAGGCCAGGTATAAAAAGGGTTGTTTCATAATTCTCATTCGACTCGATGGCGGCGCGCAAGGCTTTAATATCCGGGTGAGGCGAAGCGGCGGCAACAAGTATTTTTATTTTGCCTTTTACCACATCTATGTAAGCGTGCTTGGTATTGTTGATAGTGGTAAACTCGCCCTGTTGCGGCTGTACCTGTACTTCGTAATGGCGCTTGCCAATTCCACTAGCCATCACCTGGAAAGGGACTTGCTGTATGGTTTGGCGTGGGTTTATAGTTACAGTTTTGCGGTCTACTATTCTGCCATTTTCTTTTAGCAGCACGGTAGCTGTTTTGCCTCCGAAACCTTCCTGCTGCAGCTCGGCCTCCAACGGAAAACGGTTGCCGCTATAGGTTACTTTATTGTAGCGCAAGGAGGCAAGTATAACATCCTTTTTCGGAACGGTATCGCCCATGGCAACCGGGTAAATTTTATACTTGTAGTTGGCGTAAGTAGGAGAGGTGCCCTGGTTAATAATGCCATCCGAAAGCAATACTACCGCTGCCAGGTTCTTCTCCTGAAAATCATCCCGTACATTGTTAAGTAGCTGGCCCAGGTTTGTGGCTTTCTGGGTAAAAGTAAGCTGCTGCAGGTCTTTTTTCTTTTGAGAAGCATTCAGGTCGCGCACCTGGGTAGTATAGCCTTTGTCTTCCAGTTTGGTAAGCAGTTGCTGCAAGCCCTGCTGTGCCTGGCGTAACTGTACCGAATCGGAGAAAAGTTTTACTGATTCCGAATTATCCACCGCAAAAACTATAGTTGGTTTTATGGTAGTGTTGGAAATATAACGCACCAGCGGCCCCAGCAACAGAAAGCTCAGAAAACTTACCACTACAAAGCGCAATGCGGCCAGGGCATAGTTTATACTTTGGGGCCACGGCGACTTCCTGCTATACAACAGCCATGCATACAACACACCCGCTGCCAGGCAGGCAAGTATAAGCCAGGATGAGTAAGTGGTTATCAGCTTAATAGACAGCACGCTTTACAAAGTATGAATGATGAATGTGAACTTTATAGTTAAAGATAAAAGAAAAAGACCAATGCTACTAACGCAAAAGCTGCAGCATTGGTCTTGTAAAATTTATTGCAGAGCGATTTTAATTCACTCATTCAAAATTCTTTATTTAAAATTAGGTCAGCATACCGCCGTCTACCTGCAGTACCTGGCCGGTAATGTAGGCAGAATCGTCAGAAGCCAGGAATACGGCAGCTTTTGCCACATCTTCCGGCGTACCGCCACGCTTCAACGGAATCGCCTTTCTCCACTCATCAACCACTTTCTGATCCAGCTCGCCGGTCATTTCAGTTTCGATAAAGCCCGGGGCAATGGCGTTGCAACGGATGTTACGTGAGCCCAGCTCCAGCGCTACAGATTTTGTAAAGCCGATGCTGCCAGCCTTAGAAGCCGCATAGTTTGCCTGGCCGGCGTTGCCTTTTATACCTACCACCGAGGTAATGTTGATAATAGAACCCGACTTGGCACGCATCATATGTTTGGTAGCGCCTTTGGTCAGGTTGAAAACAGATTTCAGGTTAGTATTGATAACCGCATCCCACTGGTCTTCGCTCATGCGCATCAGCAAGCCATCGCGGGTAATACCGGCGTTGTTTACCAGTATATCGATCTTTCCGAAATCAGCCATTACATCTTCGATCAGCTTATCTGCCTGCGCCATGTCTGACGCATCGGAGCGGTAACCTTTTGCTTTGCCACCGTTTGCAGAAAGCTCCTGCTCGAGTTGCTGGCCTTTTTCAACGCTTGATAAGTAGGTGAATGCTACCTGTGCACCTGCCTCCACAAACTGCTGTGCGATGGCGCGGCCTATTCCTTTTGATGCTCCTGTTACCAGGGCTACTTTTCCTTCTAATGTCTTCATGGTGGCCAAAGTTAAAAAAGATTTTATAAATGCGAACGAAGTATCGGATTTAGCAAGTACAGTAAAATGTAAACTGCTGAAGTTTAGCTGGTTAAACTAGTGTGAAAGATGTTAAAGTACAAAATTGCACGTTTGAGTAAATTGCACTTTGTGCTAAAATTGTTTGGAATGATTTGTTTGCAACTCGTTTGTAATGTGAATATTGTGGAGTTGGTGATTTTTATTTTTAACGGATAAAACATATTTTCGCGGCAAGTTTAATTCTAAGGTACCCAGTAATGTTCAAACGCAGTGTAGGACTAGCCATCCTGATCGCTTTGTCGCTCTTTATTTTTATTACAGCAGCACAGACAGTAAACTTTAATTCCGACAGGGTTTTAAAGCGTGAAGAAACCTCAGCAGAAGAAAGCGCAGTAGCCGTAAAAAAGCCCGCACCCATTGTTTACGGCATCCCAACCGATTCGCTTGAAATTGTAGAAGGCACTGTAGAGCGCGGCGAAAATCTCTCCCAGATACTGCAGAACTATAATATCAATCCCGTTACAATTGATTTGTTATCGCGAAAAGCCAGAAGCGTATTTAATGTGCGCCGCATCAGCGCTAACCGCAACTATACTATCCTGCACTCCCGCGACTCTGCCCAGACAGCGCAATTTTTTGTTTATGAACCCAATGACATAGAGTATGTGATCTACGACCTGCGGGGCGAATTGGCGGTTACAAAAGAAAAACGGGCCATAGAAGTAGTAGAGCGCATGATTGGAGGCGTAATTGAAAACTCTTTATTCGATGCCATACTTGCAGCAGGTGGTTCGGCGCAACTGGTAAACCATTTTGCCGATATCTATGCCTGGCGCCTCGACTTAAACCGCATTCAGCCCGGCGATAAGTTTAAACTGGTATATGAAGAAAAACTGGTAAACGGCAATCCGATAGGATTCGGTAAGATCAAATCAGCATACTTTGAGCATGAAGGTGAACCGATTTTTGCCATCGCTTTTGAACAAGGAAACAGCACAGGGTATTATGACCAGGATGGTAAAAGTTTAAAAAAAGCTTTCCTGCGTGAGCCGCTGGAGTTCAGCCGCATTAGCTCCCGTTTCTCTAAAAGCCGTTTCCACCCGGTGCAGAGGCGCTACAAACCACACCTGGGCACCGACTTTGCAGCCCGCCGCGGCACCCCAATTCGTACTGTAGGCGATGGCGTAGTACAGGAAGCTGCATATACCAGCGGCAATGGTTATTTCGTGAAAATCAGGCACAATAAAACCTATACCACCCAGTACCTGCACATGTCTAAATTTGCAAAAGGCATCCGTAGAGGTTCGCGCGTAAGGCAGGGGCAAACTATAGGGTATGTTGGCAGCACCGGCCTGGCAACCGGCCCGCACCTTTGCTACAGATTCTGGAAAAACGGAAAGCAGGTAGATGCACTTCGTGTGAAACTGCCTTTAGCAGAGCCTATCAACAGGAAAAACAAATCTGCTTTTGCTTCTTTAAAAGAGGAGACTGTTGAGAAAATGGAGGCATTGAACTATGATGCTGCCAAACCTCAGCAATTGTTGGCAACAGAAGATAATAAAAAGACAGCTGGATCGTAATAAGTATGTATTCAGTAGTTAGTTTAAGAAGGAGGGCGCTGCGTGGCGCCTTTCTTTTTTTGTCCGAATCAGGTTTTGTTGTGATTTCTGTTGCAATTCCGGCTTCCACGTTTGAGCTACAGGTATAAGGATGTCCTAAGCAGGAAATTCCCGAGCCTGGAAGTTTGGAAGAGCAATGTGCAGATGTATGTATACTATAAAAATCAAAAAAGCGCAAACCTGTTGGCCTGCGCTTCTATAGTTTAAAAGTATAAAATCTTACTGGCAGTAATTTTTCAGATATTGGTCTACTTCTTTTACGCCCATTGCCTTCGCCTTTGTCCAGTCGGTGCAGGCGCCGGCTTTATCGCCGAGGTTATACTTTGGAGCGCCACGGTTGTAAAATGCTTCGGCATAATCAGGCTTTAAGGTAATGGCTTTTGTATAATCTGCAATAGCGCCGCGATAATCTTTTAAACCATAGCGGGCAAGGCCACGGTTATTATAGCCTTTAGCATCTTTTGCGTTCAGCTCTATGGCTTTGTCATAATCCAGGATGGCGCCCCGGTAATCCTTCAGGTTATACTTCGATAGGCCACGGCTTGTCCAGGCTTCAGCGTGTTTGGGATCTAGGGCAATGGCTTTTGTGAAATCTTCGATAGCGCCGCGATAATCAAGCAGGCGGTCTTTGGCCACACCGCGGTTGGTAAGTGTGGTTACATGCTCTGGTTCCTGTTTAAGTACCAGGTTATAGTCTTTAATGGCTTCGGCGTATTTCCCAGCTTTAAACTTCTGGTTTCCACTCATAAAATAGTCTTTAGCCGACTTCTGTGAGAAGGCTGAAAAAGAAACCAGGAAGAGTAAAATAATAAGTAAATGTTTTCTCATGCAATCGGTTTAAAGGTACTTTGGCGGCTTAAAATTCAGAATATCAATAGAATGATAAAAGTAAAATTTATAATTTGGATATAATTCCTCTTTTCATCCTATGTTATTACTGCCTTAATGCTAAAGTGTACCCCTTTATAGTGTAGCTACCATGTTTTGCTAAGTTGGGATTATCGTTTAATTTTGTCCAGCAATTTAAAAAAGACATTATGGCATCAAAATACGATTTAGTAGTGATTGGTAGCGGCCCGGGCGGCTATGTAGCAGCCATTCGTGCTTCGCAGCTTGGTATGAAAGTAGGTGTTATCGAGCGTGAGTCGCTAGGTGGTATCTGCCTTAACTGGGGCTGTATTCCTACAAAAGCATTGCTTAAAAGCGCTAACGTGTTCGAGTACATCAACCATGCTGCCGACTACGGTATCAGCATTGGCGAGGCCTCTGTAGATTTTGGTGCTGTAATTAAGCGTAGCCGCGGTGTTGCCGATGGCATGAGCAAAGGCATTCAGTTCCTGTTCCGCAAAAACAAAATCGATTCTATTTTTGGTACAGGTAAAGTTATAGGCAAAGGGAAAGTAGAAGTTACCGATGCTGATGGTAAAAAAGATATCGTGGAAGCTACCAACATCATTCTGGCAACAGGTGCCCGTTCGCGCGAGCTTCCTAACCTGCCAATTGATGGCAAAAAGATCATCGGCTACCGCCAGGCTATGTCATTAGATAAAATGCCTGCATCTATGGTTGTGGTTGGTTCTGGTGCTATTGGTGTTGAGTTTGCATACTTCTATAATGCAATGGGTACGAAAGTAACTGTTGTGGAATATATGCCGAACATTGTGCCTGTAGAGGACGAAGAAGTATCGAAGCAGCTGGAGAAATCTTTCAAGAAAGCCGGCATTAACATTATGACAAATGCTTCTGTTGAGTCTGTTGATACAAACGGCGACATCAGCAAGGTAAGAGTTAAGACTGCAAAAGGCGAAGAAACGCTGGAAGCTGAGGTTGTACTTTCTGCGGTTGGTATCCAGACAAACCTGGAGAACATCGGTATCGAAGAAATGGGTATTAAAGTAGACAGAGGCCGCGTTATCGTGGATGAGTTCTACAAAACAAATGTGGATGGCATCTTCGCGATCGGCGACATTGTTCCTGGCCCTGCGCTGGCGCACGTTGCTTCTGCCGAAGGTATTATCTGCGTGGAAGCTATTGCCGGCCACCATCCGGAGCCACTTAACTATGGCAACATCCCGGGTTGTACGTACTGCTCTCCTGAGATCGCTTCCGTTGGTTTAACGGAGAAAGCTGCCCGCGAGCAAGGCCTGGAAATTAAAGTTGGCAAGTTCCCGTTCTCTGCATCTGGTAAGGCAAGCGCTGCCGGTGCTAAAGATGGTTTTGTGAAAGTTATCTTCGATGCCAAGTATGGCGAGTTCCTGGGCGCGCACATGATTGGTGCAAACGTAACCGAAATGATTGCAGAAGTTGTAGTAGCCCGCAAACTGGAAACTACCGGCAACGAGATCATCAAGGCGGTTCACCCACACCCTACCATGAGCGAGGCCATTATGGAAGCTGCTGCAGCTGCCTACGGCGAAGTAATTCACTTGTAAGTTATACTTATAGTTATAGCACAAGGCCCGGCTGGTTATCCAGCCGGGCCTTTTTGTTTATTTATTTTTCAGAAATTATACTTGCCTTGCAGCCCTGGAGCAGGTTTTGGGGTCTATGCTGTTATAACACTAATACTATACTATGAAAAAATTATTTCTTTTAGCCCTTACCTTTTTGCTCTTCACAGCAGCTAGCGCCCAAGTAGATACGGTGCGTATTTCTGCCAAAGACCTGAAAATTAAACAACTGAAGCCGGGCACCCGCCAGTATCTGGTTACCATACAAACTCCTGCCAACCCCAAAGTGCTGCGCCAGAGTTTATGGGTGCGTAACATCAGCTTCGAAAATTTTAAAGGCAAAGAACGCCTGGTAATTCGTCAGAACTGGATAGGAGCGGATACCTTATCGAACAGGAAAATATTCTCGGTTTGCGAAAAAGATTTTACGCCGATTTACCAGACCAGCACCAGCGCCCGCGGCGTAGCGGCTTTCAATTTTTACCCGGATAAAATTACAGGTTCTGATACTACCAAAGCCAATGCCTTTAAAAAATTTAACATGGCTGCCGCTGCGCCAACCCTGGATTGGGAACTGGATATGGAAACATTTGAGTGCCTGCCGCTGAAAGACAAGACCGTATACCTGGTAAACTTTTACCATCCCGGCAGCGCCACTAGTCCTAAATATTATGCTTATAAAGTTATCGGCTCTGAAAAGATACAAACTATAAACAACACACAGACAGACTGCTGGCTACTAAAAATAGACTACAGCACTACCAACTACGCCACTTTCTGGATCAGCAAAAAAACGCATGAAGTACTAAAAATGGAAGAGCTGTTTGATGGTGTAAAGCGGAATAAAATAAAGTTGGCAACAACCGCCGGTAATTACATTTAAAGTATAAAGTACAGCAAGCCCGGGTAAGGAATTTACTAATATTCAGAATTTGCTATAAGTTTTTGGGAGACAGACGGTAGTTGCCGTCTGTTTTCTGTTTATATTGTAGAAATATTAAGTATCGGCAGGCTGTATTTATACTTATGTTAAGTAAACACTTAAGCTGTAAATGAACTTATACTTGCATGGCAGCCTTTTAAATTAGATTAAGACTATCAATTCACCCTTAGAATTTTATTTACTTCTGCGTGTGAGTTATTATTTGAATACAAAACCACATGAAGCCCCAGAGTAAAATTAAATTTGTGAACAAAGAGAAGAGTCTCTTTTTTCCAACCCTCCGTAAGCGCGTAGACGCTTATTTTGAAGACAACAACCTTTCCAGAACAGGTAACAGTACAATGGTGCTGAAAAGTATAGTGCTGCTTACAATTTATATTGTGCCTTTTATACTGCTGTTAACCCTACAGCCAACCTTTAGTATTAGCTTGGGTTTATGGTTTTTAATGGGCCTGGGCGTGGCCGGTATAGGTATGAGCGTAATGCACGATGCCAACCATGGCGCCTATTCAAAAAATAAAACTGTTAATTCCCTGATGGGATACACGCTGAACCTCGTAGGCGGCTCGGCAGATAACTGGAAACTACAGCATAACATTCTTCACCATACTTATACCAACGTAGTGGATATGGACGAAGATATTCAGGACAGGTTGGTACTTCGGTTTTCGCCACACACCAATGTTAAGTTTTACCACCGCTTGCAGTGGCTTTATGCGTTTGGTTTTTATGGTTTACTGACGCTTTATTGGGTGCTGGCAAAAGATTTTGTTCAGTATTTTCTGTTTAAGCGTACCGGCGTAAATGCTAATTCCAAAGCCGAAAACCAGAAATTTCTGCTAAAGCTGGTATCCTTAAAAGTAGTATACTTTTTCATAATGCTGGTTGCGCCTACATTGCTTTTCGGTATTCCGTTTGTGCAGGTGCTGCTGGGCTTTTTGCTGATGCACTTTGTGGCCGGTATTATACTTACAGTGGTGTTTCAGCTGGCGCATACCGTAGAAGGCACAAGCCACCCGCGCCCTAATGAACATGGCACTATAGAGAACGACTGGGCCATACACCAACTCGAAACTACTGTTAACTTTTCGCGCCGTAGCAAATTGTTGTCGTGGTATGTGGGCGGCCTGAATTTCCAGATAGAACACCACCTATTTCCGCGTGTTTGCCATGTGCATTACCCGGCTCTTTCTGAAATTGTGAGAACAACTGCCGAAGAGTTTGGCATACCATACATGGAGAATAAAACTTTCGTGCAGGCGGTTCGCTCGCACATTGCCACCTTGCACCGCTTTGGGCGCCTGCCAAGCCTGAACGAAGCAATAGCTTAAGTATAGAAGTCTGATAAATAAAGTATAAAAAACGGCAGAACCAACATTCTGCCGTTTTGCTTTTGTACTGGTTTGATAGTGCCTCCTGTTCCTTTTACCTTTGTCAGGAAAACAGATCAATATTCTTGAAGTATAAATTACATGACGTTCCAAGACCTGCACCTGATTCCCCCGATTCTGGAAGCTTTAAAAGCAGAAGGCTACTCAGAACCAACCCCCATACAGGCGCAGGCCATTCCGCTTATACTTCAGAAAAGAGATCTTATAGGTTGCGCCCAGACAGGTACCGGAAAAACTGCCGCATTTGTATTGCCCATTCTTCAACTTATTTACCAGCAAAAAGATCAGCAGGAAAGTAGTGCACAAATCAGGGCACTTATACTTACGCCCACCCGCGAACTGGCTACCCAGATCGGAGAAAGCCTTACGGCTTACGGCAAGTATACCAACTTAAAACATGCAGTACTTTACGGAGGCGTGCCTTATAAAATACAAACTGATTTGTTGGAGTCGGGTGTGGATATTGTAGTCGCAACGCCAGGTCGTTTGCTTGACCTGATAGACCAGGGAATTGTGCAACTGCAAAACCTGAAAGTATTTGTGCTGGATGAGGCCGACCGCATGCTGGATATGGGTTTTGCCCCCGATGTAAAGCAAATACTTAAATCAGTGCCTGAGCAAAGGCAAACGCTTTTCTTTTCGGCTACTATGCCCCCGGAAATTCAAAAGCTGGCTAACAGTATGCTCGTGAATCCTGCGCAGGTAGAAGTTTCCCCGGTTTCATCAGCCGCAGTCAGCATTAAGCAGGCAGTATACTATGTTAAGAAAGCAGATAAAAAGAACCTGCTTTTATACTTGCTCAAAGATGTGGATATGCAGCGTGCTCTCGTTTTTACCCGCACAAAAGAAACCGCCGATAAAGTAGCCAGAGAGTTAACGGAAGCAGGCGTGCCTGCCGAAGCTTTACACGCAGATAAAGCCCAGAAAACGCGTGAAGCTGCGCTGGAAAAATTTAAGAACAGCGAGGTGCGGGTGTTGGTGGCCACAGAAATTGCAGCCCGCGGCCTCGATGTAGAAGCGTTATCCCATGTGATAAACTATGAACTACCTTTCGAGGCTGAAACCTACGTGCACCGCATTGGCCGAACCGGCAGGGCTGGCGCCAGCGGCATAGCCATCTCGTTCTGCGATGCCAGCGAAACTGCTTTACTGGTAAGTATACAGCAACTAACCGGCAAAGCCATACCTGTTATTGATAATCACCCATACCCGCTAACTGCCAAAGATTTTATAGAAGCAGCCAATGCCGGAAACAAAAATGATAAGCGCAGAGGCGGAAAAGGCAAACGCGGCGGAAAGGGGAGAAGGTAATTACAGACCTCGCAACGTGCGCAGCTCCTGCGAGCGTCTTATGTGCTAGGAGAATTAATTTATCACACCAGATGCTCCGAGGTTCAGGCACGCTTGAGGTCTTATCCAAGCTGCAAACAAAAAAGCTGCCCCAATAATGGAGCAGCTTTTCAGTTACATGCGAAACAGGAGTTTATACTTTACCTGTTATCATTTTTTCTGTCGTTGTAACCTTCGTAACGTTTACGGTCTTTTTTCTTGTCTTTTTTACGGCCAATGGCACCCCCTGCTGCAGTACCGGCGGCAGCACCAATTACGGCACCGCTTGTGCCTCCCACAGCTGCACCGGCAGCGGCACCGGTAGCGCCACCAACAGCAGCTCCTTTCGCTTTTCTACTCCAGCCGTCACCACCGGCACAACCAGCCAGCAGGAAAACGGTTACTAATGTTGCTATCGTTAATCTTAAATTTTTCATAGTTAATTGTGTTTGGTAATTGTATTATTTTACGAGATTTTTAAGACCGTAGTTTTTAATTTCAGATGTATAGATAGTTGATATTCAATAAGTAATGGTGCTGTTAAATTGCTTGGTAATATCCGTTTTAAAAAAAAACATGCTGGTTAGTATGTTTCGGATACAATTAAGATTTTAGTTAAAGTGAGGGTGCCCGAAGGGGAGGTAAGAAGTATAAAATAACTTATGGCACATTTTATAAAAGGATCCTGTATTGGTGCGTAACTTTGCACTATGAAAAGTATAACCATTGCTCCCTGCACCACTTCAGACCTGTATACGCTGCAGGATATTGCCATAAATTCCTACGGCGACCATTATTTATACTTGTGGTACGATGGCGGCATGTGGTACATCGACCGCAGCTTTAGTGATAATGCCCTGAAAACAGATTTAGCCGATAGCAACGCTGCCTTTTTCCTGATTTATAATGAGGGCGAACTGGCAGGTTTCCTGAAACTAAACATAGACAAAGAACTGGAAGGGTATACTTCGGAGGAATGCTTGGAACTGGAAAGGTTATACTTGGTTAAGTCTGCAGTTGGCAAAGGTATTGGCCGCGAAGTTGTGGATTTTACAGTAGCCTTTGCAAAGGAAAGAAACAAGCGCATTGTCTGGCTAAAAGCCATGGACAGCAGCCCAGCGGTAAACTTTTACGAGCAGAACGGGTTTGAAAAATGCGGCACCTATACCCTGGATTTTGAAGCTATGAAAGAAGAATACCGCGGCATGTACATCCTGAAACGTGAACTGGCATAGCTTTATACTTTAAACCGAAGTATACTTTTACCTCACAGCTTTTGGGTAGCTACAAAGCAAGTCGCCTGTTCTGGAACGAAACCTTCTAACGCAGCAGAATTGTTTTCCCTGATAACGTAAGAAAAAGATAATTGGAAACTATACTTGATATACTCATTATTGGCGCCGGGCCTATTGGCTTGGCCTGTGGCATAGAAGCAAAAAAGGCAGGGCTTAGTTACCTGATCGTGGAGAAAGGATGTTTGGTTAACTCGCTCTACAACTATCCGCTGTACATGACCTTTTTCTCTACCGCCGACAGGCTGGAGATAGGCGGAATGCCGTTTGCGTCTATCCATGCGAAGCCAAACCGGGCTGAGGCACTGGAGTATTACCGCCGGGTTACAGATGCCCACCAACTGCATGTTAACCTGTTTGAAGAAGTTACAGGTGTGGTTCCGGAGCAGGGTAATTACAGTATTACTACCAGCAAGGCAAGCTATAAAGCAAAGCATATTATTATCGCCATCGGTTTTTACGGCATCCCGAACCTGCTCCATGTAAAAGGCGAAGAGCTGCCCAAAGTACGCCATTATTACTTCGACCCGCATTATTATTACAAGCAGAAGGTGCTGGTTATCGGGGCAAACAATTCTGCTGCCGATGCTGCTCTGGAAACCTGGCGCAAAGGTGCCGAGGTAACGATGGTGGTGCGCGAACCGGAGCTAGGAAGTATAAAATACTGGACCAAGCCCGACCTCGAAAATCGCATCAAAGAAGGCTCAATCAAAGCATATTTCAGCTCTAATGTTTCAGAGATTAGAGAGCACGAAGCAGACATACAAACACTGGAAGGCAAGGTAACGATTGCCAATGATTTTGTACTGGCCATGACCGGTTATCAGCCTGAATTCAGTTTTTTGCAGAAGCTTGGCATTAACCTCACCAACGACCAGAAACGCTACCCGCAATACGACCCTGATACCATGGAAACCAATTTGCCTGGCGTTTACCTGGCCGGTGTTATCTGTGGCGGCATGGACACGCATGTCTGGTTTATCGAGAACTCGCGGGAGCATGCCATTAAGATCGTAAAAAACATTGCGGAAGAAGCTGGCACCGGATTTTAAATTAAATTTGCAGCTGCAATTTTACCGGAGTTATACTTCCTGCAAACACAACATGAAAAATCTGATTTTATACTTTATACTTTTCCTGACGCTGGCAGGCTGCGGCAACGAACAGCCCGCTCAGGAAAAAGTAATACTGCCGGAGCCTTTACCAAACCCAGCCCTGATGGTGAAAGCCCGTTTTGAATGCCAGGAAATAGCTGGCACCGAAGAATCCGAACCAAAAGCCATCGTTTACCTGCATTATAACGAGCAGCAGCATGCCATAGATACCGTTAGTACCTGCTCTGTTCTAGCACCTGAAATGTACCGCAACTACGACATCCCAAAAGAAGCGCTTTCGGCCTGCGGCGGATGGTGGGCCGGCTATGGTACTTTCTTTTATGTCCTGAACCAAGGCGACAGCAGCCTGGTGGTAATGGAAGCGCAACGTGCACAAAAACAGGATACTATAGCTTTCAGGTACGAGCCTAAAACCCGGATACCTTTACAGTAAGTATAAACTTGATAAAGCAGGCTGGCAGTCTGCTTTTTTATTTCAGAAACCATTAAACTGGTTTAGCTACAGATCACATGACTAGAAAACAAAACATCATTATACTTATACTTGGAGCACTGGCAGCATTGGGGCCTTTCGCCATCGATATGTATTTGCCCGGTTTTCCGGCCATTGCCAAAGATCTTAAGACCGATATATCGCACGTAGCGCTTTCGCTTACCAGTTATTTTATAGGCATTTCGGTAGGGCAGCTTATCTACGGGCCTTTGGTAGACAGGTTTGGCCGAAAAAAACCGTTAATCTTTGGCCTGAGCCTTTTTGTGCTGGCATCTATAGGTTGTGCTTTTGTGCCCAGCGTAGAGTGGCTCATTGGCCTGCGTTTATTACTGGCGCTGGGTGGCTGCGTGGGCATGGTAGCCAGCCGTGCTGTAGTGCGCGATGTGTTCCCCGTTTCTGATATACCAAAGGTATTCTCTATGCTGATGCTGGTAATGGGTGTGGCCCCGATTGTGGCACCTACTATTGGTGGTTTTGTAACTGCCTCGCTGGGCTGGCGCTATATTTTTGCCGTGCTCACGGGTATTGGTTTTCTGGTGTTAATGGCAGTGGCGTTTCTGCTACCAGAAAGTAAAGGCCCTGATAAAACTTTATCGTTAAAGCCAAAGCGCGTATTGGGTGATTTTATACTTGTATTGAAGGAGCCTGTTTTTATAGTTTATGTGCTGGCGGCAAGTACGGCACAGGCAGGTATGTTTGCCTATATTACAGGTTCTCCGTTTGTGTTCATGAACATTTTTGGCCTATCCGAAACGCAATATGGCTGGGTATTCGGCTCCAACGCTTTTGGCTTTATTTTAGGTAGCCAGCTTAATAGGCTGGCACTCAGGCGCCGCACATCGGCTCAGGTAACGCTAAGGGCAGGTATCGTGCAGTTTGTGGCTGGCATGCTTTTGCTGCTTGGTAATTACTTCGGGTTTTTAGGGGCTACAGGTTCTCTTTTCCTGATTTTCAGTTACATGTTCTGCTTAGGCTTCATCGGCCCGAATGCAACGGCACTGGCGCTGGCTCCTTTTGCCCGAAATGCCGGCAGCGCCAGTGCTATTATGGGAAGTATACAAATGGCTACCGGTGCGCTTGCCTCGGCCCTGGTCAGTACATTCCACAACAACACCTCTACCCCAATGATGGCGGTAATGGCAGGTGCCACAGTTATCAGTTTAAGCCTGCTGCTTGGGTTTAGAAAATATGCTACCAGAGCGATGATGGTGGAAGCGGGGAGCTGATAGGTAATTGTTTTGTTAACGGTTTGCAGCTACCCAAAGGTGGCGATTACTGAATAATTCGCTGTCAATCAATCAGAAATTTGGAAATAAGAACAAAGCTTGATTTACCACTCAGCCACCCCTTTTGGGTAGCTGCTGTTAATGGTTCGGGCTTCTTTGTTTTAATATTAATTTTATCATCTTTCTTATATAATATTTTACAAAAAAAGTTCTGCGTCTCTATTCTTTTCTCGTTCAATGTCTTTGTCAAGGTAGCTTATGTATGAGCTTGCCCATTCTCTGACACTTTCAATTTTATGGTCGATTAATTGTTTAAATAATTCCTTTTTAGATTCAAGTAAAGGTACAATAGAACCAGTCCACGAGTAGGTCCCCATATTTGAACTTAAATTGCTAAGAACTTCTTGTATGTCGCCAAATTCATCAATAAGTCTAAGTGCAACTGGATGCCATTTTTCGTAATCCGTATTGCTATTGTCAAAAATGGGTGTCAATTCCGCGAGTCTTGCTGGTGCAAGCGGTTTGTTATTTTCACACCAACTAAAAATTGAATTTATGTCACCGTCAAATAACACGCCAACACTGCGGCCAACACCGCCAATATGAGAACCTAAAATATGCTTTAATCCATAAAATTTAATATAGTTTTCTTCAGTTGAAAGTAATGCGTCTGATAAATCTTGCCAAATTGAATGGAAATGCACTTTCAATAAAATTTCATATACCTTTTGAATGTTATGGTCAAGATGATATGAGTTCTCCCAGGTGATAGAATCTATTACGGACTTGTTTATAAATTTAGCAAAGTCAACTTCGTTTTCATTAGATATAATAGATGATATGGCTTCTGTCCATTTATAATCGTCTAATTGTCGTTTAAATTTTCGATTAAACCCTAATCTTAAAATACACTTTTTTAAGATTGGTACAAGTGGTGTTTTTTTAGCTTGGTCTCTGTGACTAAGGTCGGCAAGCAAATCAAAAACAACAGCATAGCCTTCATCTCCATATGCAAATAACCTTTCGCTAAAAGCATTCAATTCATCAAAATTTAATTGTTCTAAAGCATTGCTATATGAAAGGGAATAAAAATTAGTTATATCGCATGCTTTGTTATTAATTAGTTGAAACAATAATTCAAAAAATTCTTTTCCTGACTTATCAATAGAAAGAAAGTAAAACAATTGACAATTGAATTCGGAAGATTTAAACAGGTTTGAGTAAAACTCCTTTTTAATTTCTTCATTTGAATTTGTGATGAAGCCTCCAAGGACCGCGAAATTTCTTTCTTGCTGCGGTATTTTGGAAATAATATCTAATGAGTAATCAATAAAATGATTAATTTTAGTTTTATCATCCTTCAATAATTCAGATAGTCGTTTGCCAAAATGGTAAGAAAAAACTTGTTGATTTTGATAAAAATCTGGGAAGGTTTCTTCCCAGGAAACATTGGTTGTTATAAATTCATCAGCCAATTTGATGATTTCTTCAATTAGCTTTTCACTTGAGTAAGACTCATCATTGTCTAAATGATAAGAACTTGACAGTGTTAAATACTTTGTTGAGAAATCTGTTTTAGTAAGTGACTCAATCAAGCTATTTATTTCTTGAAGTTGGTTTTCTGGAATAAAATGCCTTTCATATTTTCTTGCGAACTTCAACCCTTTTAATCCTTCGTCCCAATCATTTTTTTTCAAATCTGAAATTTCCTTCAAGATTGGCAATATCAAATCTCCCATTCTTGTATGAAACATTGCCCTTATACTGTTCGCAATAGTTTCACTAGCTAAATCAGAATACTCATTTTTTAATTTAATAATTTCAAGAAGTTTATTAAGAATGTTATTCCAATATTCTTTTATTTCTTTCCAAGTTGGATTGTTGTCAATTAATCTTTTACTGCCTTGTTGTTCTGCACCCCCCATTCGGGAAAAATGGCCGAAATTCAGCCCTCTTTTCATTGCTCTTATAGCAAAATCATAATGTGGCTTATCGCCTTTGTTTAACATCCATTCAATAATTTTCCAACGCTCACCCAAGTCTGCTTCCGTTCCTGAAAGATGTGTATTAAATAAATGTAAAAATTGACCTGTGGCATTATTTGACCAAGTTTCATTTTCTGCTATTGCGAACTGGAGAAATACTTTAGCACTATCTGCAAAAGTTCTTTTGTCAAAGCTCAATTTTTCTAAAGTCCAAACTATGTTTCTTCGTCCTGCTTCTATTTTTAATAATTCCTCTATTGTTTTATTTAAAAATAGACGTTTGAAATTTTGAGAAACGGCAATTGGATTCACTTCTACGAATGAGCGGAAGAGGCGTGAACCCAACTCTGTGTTTAAAACTTCCGCATCATCAAAAGGGCTTCCAGGTCCAATAATTTTGGCCACTATTTGAACAGCTTTATCATTGTACCCAAGATACTTCATTTGCTCTGCAAATGCTTTAGACAAATCGCCTCTGTCAGGGTCTTGTAATCCTGCAATTTCATTGATAACATTTATTAGTCGTTGTGGAGTTAATGGGTCTAACCATTCTTGAGCTAATGACATAGCTAATGGGAAAGGACGCATTCCAATAAATCTTCCTCTTTTTTCAAAAATCTCTCTCTTCAAATAGTAATTACACGTTTCATGGAAATCATTAACTTTTACAATGTCATCACCATTAAGACTTGTAATGTTTGTGCTTTTTGCAATAAATTCAGTTTGTGTTGCCAGTTCATCATAAAAACCAAAATAATTGAAGATTGAACAAGACTTTAAAATTGTCCTATGTTTTTCTTCTTTACCTTTCGTTCCAAGAAGTTTATCCAACAACTCTTTGTCATCTAACTTGCCAATGAATTCTTCTCCATTATTTACGCTTTCTCCAAGTAAAACAGCCATTAAAGGAATTCCCTGAGAAAAATCTTTTATTTTTTGTTTGCTTTCATCCTTAAGGTTTTTGAATCTACTTGATAGTAGCTCATCAACAACTGATGTCAGTTCTTCTTTTCTTAAAATGATATAATTTACACCAGTCACTTTATCGTTCTCAATCTCTTCAGGATTAGAATCAAGGGAAATTAGAGATGCTTTATTCCCTTCTCTATTAATAAGTTGAATTAACTGTCTATGAACTGTTATTGAACAGTTGTCTAAAATAATAATCGGGTTGGTTTGCTCTGAAATTGCTTTTGAAACAATGGTTTGGTATTCTGCGTTCGGGTATAGATTACAGTTTAAGTAAAGCACTCGACTTGAAAGCAAAATCGAATTATCATTAGAGTCGATTGGTCTAAATATTTCTAATAAAATTCTCGTTTTACCTAACCCCGATAAACCTAAGATTCTAATGGTCTGATTGGCATTTGTTAAGCCGTCAAGAACTAACTTTGTTACTTCTTTAGTTTTATCGTTCGAAATAAACTGTTGTGGTGTCAAAATGCTATTTTCCCAGTCACTCCATACTTGTAAAGGATGGAATTTGCTTTTTTGATTTTGTAAAGCAAATTTTGCCGTTTCCTTAATTGCCGAAGCTAAATCGTCGACTAATTTTTTTTGAACCTCTTCTTTGTTTTTTGTTGCTTCAGAGTAAGTATATTCGATTGGAAATCGGATGTGTTTTAAGTCAAACGGAATGTTGGCAGGGTTTTCATTAGGCGAACCATACGTTGTATTTAAGACGCCAATCATTTTTTCAAGTCCTATTGCATTATAGGCAACACCGTGTTCATAAATTACATTGTTGTTTTGGAATGGCTTGAACTGGTCTCCGACAATATTTCGAACAAATTTTTTAAAGGTACTAATGTGATTTACAACTGAAAGGTCAGAAATAAAAATATCACAAGTTGGAATTCTTTCGTCAGCAATTTTAGAGGCAACCTGCGGAGAGCCCGGTTCACCTGTTACACCTTCAAGAATTACAAATTCTACTTCCTTTAACTCTGGCTTTAGTTTAACCTTTTTAACTGCTTTTTCAATACACGATAAGATGAAGTTCTTATTATATTTAGTGCTGGTTGTTGTCTGCCAAGAGTAAAAAATTTTCAATTTCATTTAATTTCAATTTTGGTAATTATCTTAAGATAAGAGATTTGTCCTTATCAGGTGTCTTTTTTGCCTTACCGCTAACTATCTGCTAGCAGGAGTACCTACTCCTACTATCTGCACTATGTATGGAAGTATAAACTATACTTCCATACAGTTCGTAACCATAAGTGCATTACAAATTAAATGTATTTCCCGGAAGTATAGGAAACTGCTAAGTATACTTGCTGAGGGTTATACTTTAATTAACCAAGTATACTCCAGCAATTCAGAGCTTGCATATACCTCTTTTGAGAAACCGGAGAAGTTTATTTCTTAACTTCCTCAGCTATAAGAGCAAGGGTTCTGTTATACTTTTCAATCACACCATCATACTTAGCCATGATTTCATTAATACTTGCAGAATGCCTTAGGTTATTTTGTACTTGTGGCTCACGAAGCACTTGTTCCCAGTTTCCGTTATTGTTCTTATCTTGGATCAGGAGAGTATTTATGGCAGGCTCCAGTCTTTCCCTCTTATAGTTGTTCAAGTCTGCATTCAGCAAGTTCATCCAGGGAATGTCTTCCTGATAGAGCTCCAAAATGTTATTCAGCAACTCTTTATTTTCGATAATCCCCAGTTTACCTGAAGCTTTTAATCCTTCGTACCTGCTGTTGTTCGCGTTAAAATGAGTGGAGTTGTACAAAACCCACTTGTAGTGCTTTAAACTGTCTGGCTGCAAAGGCAGGCCATATGCAACATTGTAAAAGTAATTGAATCCCTTTTTTACTTCTCTATAGGTCTTTATATCACCTTGTAGCTCTGTCAGGTCCTTTTGCAAATCTACCTTCAGGCCTGTAAGAAATTCCCTCTCCTCCTGTTTTACATGGTTATGCTCGCTCCAATTATGCAGCCACAGCGATAAGGTGATAGCAAACACAATGATCCCAATCTCTATCAAAGTTTCCTTAAGCTTGTGTTTCCAGCTGGTATGTGGGTCTTTCATTACGTTATAAACTGCTTTGGTGTGTTTTACAACTTCTAATTCAGCCATAGTTTTATTTTGAGGAAGCAAATATATTGTTTTACAGATATTATTTATGAATCCGGATCAGTGAATAAATTCAGTAAGGCTGTAAAAGGCTGAATTAAAGGCAATAAGAAGTCAACTCTTCTTAATGACTGTGAAATCAAAATAAAAGAGAGATAACCAGAGTAATACTAAAGAAAGTGAAGAGATGCTGCAGTCAAGTATAAAAATCGAAGCTATAGAATTGCTTGTGATATGTTATACCTCCTCCTGCACCACGTTATGTTGTTTTGTGCGGCTAACCAGGTATACTCCCGCGAAGATCAGCAGCGCATAGAGTGCTTTCTCTACTGTAAACACATCTTTGCCAAAACCAACAGCTATAAGTATAGCCAATACAGGCTGCAGGTAAATATAGGCGCCTACCAGCGAGGGATTAGCATAACGCAGCGCCCAGGTATTGAAAAGATAGGCGATAATGGTAACAGCAAAAACCATGAACAACAGCGCCAGCCAGATAGATACCGGGAAAGAACTATAGTTGGGTGCTGTAAACTGCTGCCAGCCAAACGGAACTACCAGCACAGCGCCAACGGCAAAAATGCGGCTTACTACAGTTATGGCTTTATACTTCTGCATCAGGGGTTTTACCAGTACCAGGTACATGCCAAAAGAAACTGCGTTCAGGATTATGAGCAGATCGCCTACAATATTGCCGCTGGTTTTTTCGCCGCGCGAAGTATAAATCAGCAACAGTGCCCCAGCACAAGCCAGCACAATTCCGGCTATTTTTCTGCTGCCAACCCGCTCTTTCAGAAGTATAGCCGAAAAGATGAGCACGATGACAGGCACAATCACCATCAGCAGGGCAGCATTAATGGGAGCCGTCAGGTTCAGGCCACCGAAAAAGCAGAGCTGGTTAAGGGCAATGCCGGTAACGCCACAAGCAATAGAGCGCAGGTTGTCGGCGCGGCCAACTATCTTCTCCTTCACTACCAGCCTCGAAAAAATACCGAAGAAAATGGCTGCCGAAACTACCCTGATCACGATCAGCCCATAGGGGCCAACAAACTCCGGCATTACCTCTTTGGCCACGCTGTAATTGCTGCCATAAATAAGCGCTACTATAAATAACGCCGCATGCACCTGCACTTGTTTACTCATGCTGCAAAGGTACATGGTTATTCTGTGTTGCTCGTATACAGAACTATACTAAAAGTTGACTCGGGAAAGCTACAGGTACTATGAAAGAATTGCCGTTAACAGTTAAAAGATCGATAGAGCTGATGGGCCTTTTTTTCCTGGGCTGTATAATTGTGGAAGGCAAAGGGGTGCTGGCGCCGCTGCTGATTGCATTTTTCTTCAGTATCATGTTGCTGCCTATCTACCGCTACTTTCATAAAAAGGGCCTTCCCGATACATTTGCTATACTGATCAGCCTGCTCGCGCTGCTGTTGGTGCTGGCCTTGATTATCTGGTTTCTGACTTCTCAGATCGGTAATCTCATACATGATTTTCCAGTAATCCAGGAAAACGTAATGAAGCACCTGAGATCGTTAAGTGCCTGGATAGATGCTAAAACTCCTTTGTCCACGGATGAGCAGGCAAACTTCCTGAGTGAGCAAAGTAATAAACTGTTGTCGTATGCCGGCAATCTGCTGAGCGGGGCTGCCCTCTCTGTAACTTCCGTCATCATCTTCCTGGGCTTGCTGCCGATCTACATTTTCCTGCTGCTATTCTATAAAAATCTGCTGCTACGCTTTGTGTTCCTGTGGTTTCCGGAGGAGAACCATAAAAAGGTAGAGGAAGCCATGACCGAAATGGAAATTATCATAAAAAGCTACCTTTTCGGACTGCTGATCCAGATAAGTTATATAACTATACTTTTAGGCGGAATTCTGCTGATTGTCGGCATCAAACATGCTTTGCTGATTGGTGTGATTTTCGCTTTCCTGAATCTTATACCTTACATAGGTGCCCTGATAGGGAATATAATCGGCGTACTTTTAACGCTGGCATCGTCAGCTGATCTGTGGCCCATTTTTACAGTTCTTGGCACAATTGCGGTGGTGCAGTTCCTGGATAACAATATCCTGATGCCCCGGATTGTAGGTTCTAAAGTGAAGATAAATGCACTGGCTACCATTGTAGGTGTAATTTTAGGTGGTAAGCTGGCAGGTATACCGGGCATGTTTCTGTCTTTGCCCATAATTGCGGTGTTAAAAATTATTTTCGACAGGAGCGAAGGCTTTAAACAATGGGGCGTTTTATTCGGCGACGAAAGGCCGAGGCATAATCCAATGAAATTTCCGATCCTCAGGCGGAAGAGCAAGTATGTCCGGGAAAAGCTGGAGCAGGAAAATGAGATCGAGCCGCCAAAGAAATAAACGGTTTCCACTCTTATTTGTAATCTATACTTACAGTTTTCCGCCATCCAAAGTATACAAGTTTCCGGGAATGTTATACTTACCTCTTTGCGCGCAAATTCGTAGTTTTGTTTTAAACCCAAATCGGGTACCGTAAGTATAGCAGAGCCGATGAATCATCCGAACATACCGCTTGCCGAGCGCATGCGACCTCATAACCTTGACCAGTATTACGGCCAGAAACACCTGGTTGGGCCAACCGGCATTTTACGTCGCTACATAGAAGGGGGCGTTATACCAAGTATGATTTTGTGGGGGCCTCCGGGCGTAGGTAAAACTACCTTAGCAAACATTATCGCCAACCAGATGAAAGTGCCTTTTGTGGCATTAAGCGCTATTAACTCGGGTGTAAAAGACATACGCGAAGTAATAGACCAGGCCAAAAAACGACAGGGAACAGTACTTTTTATCGATGAGATTCACCGCTTTAACAAATCGCAGCAGGACGCCTTGCTGGGAGCTGTAGAAAAAGGAACGGTTACTCTGGTTGGTGCCACTACCGAGAATCCATCTTTTGAAGTAATTTCGGCTTTGCTGTCGCGCTGCCAGGTATACATACTCAAGCACCTTACCAAAGACGAACTCATAGAGCTTGTAGATAAAGCCCTTGCCGATGATGAATGGATGCGCTACCGCAAGGTGCGGGTAGAGGAGTACGAAGCTTTGCTGACCATTTCGGGAGGTGATGCCCGCAAATTGCTGAACCTGCTCGAGATTGTAGCCGAAGGCGTGAAAGGCGACGAAGTGGTCGTTACTAATGAGTTGGTAAAACAGGTAGCGCAGCAGAACATCGTGATGTATGATAAGTCCGGTGAGATGCATTACGACCTGGTATCCGCTTTTATTAAATCTATACGGGGGTCCGACCCTAATGCAGCTGTGTACTGGCTGGCCCGCATGATAGAAGGCGGCGAAGACCCTAAATTTATTGCCCGCAGGTTACTCATCGCCTCTTCTGAAGATATCGGTTTAGCAAATTCCAATGCATTGCTCATGGCTACATCGTGTTTCCAGGCGGTGCAGATGATCGGGTACCCGGAGGCAGAAATTATACTTTCGCAGTGCACGGTATACTTAGCCACATCGCCTAAAAGCAATGCCACGTACAAGGCCATTAAAACAGCGAGGGCACTGGTACAGCAAACCGGTAACCTGCCGGTGCCGTTGCACATTCGCAACGCACCTACCAAACTCATGAAGGAGATTGGTTACGGCAACAACTATAAATACGCCCACGACTACGAAGGCAATTTTGTGCGGCAGGAGTTTATGCCCGAAGGTATGAGCCAGACCAGGCTGTACGAACCAGGGCAAAACGGACGCGAGGTAGAAATGCGAAAGCAACTACAGGCGCAGTGGGGCAAGAAGTATAATTATTAGTCCTGAGTTTTGAGTCACGAGTCAGGAGTAGTAAATAGATTAACTTAGAAGGCAGAACTCATCACTCACATAGTTGGTCTAGAAAATGGGCAGGTTGGTCGAATAGTGCAGAAAGTATGATACTTCTATTGAACTATAAGCAGTAAATTTGTTTATTGTAGGTAAAGCCACAACCGCTTTTATACTTTTTATAAGAACTCAAACACAAAACTAAATATGTTAAACTTCCTGAAATATGTGCTGGCAACCATTGTAGGCCTGCTCGTATTCTTCTTCATCACGGTGCTCATACTTATAGGTATAGCTGCCAGTGCTGCCTCAGACGATGACGTAAAAGTAGCCGAAAACTCTGTGCTGGAGCTTAAGCTCGATAAAAAGATCACAGAACGCGACCCACAGAGTCCTTTCCATGAATTAGGCTTTTCTTCTGGTCCTTTCTCTGGCTTTGTATCAAGCTCCGATGGCTTAGACCAGATCAAGAAATCTATCCGCAAAGCTAAAAACGACGACAACATCAAAGGTATTTTCCTGAACATGCGCATGGTTGATTCCGGCATGGGAAAACTGGAAGAGATACGCAATGAACTGATCGAGTTTAAAAAGTCGGGTAAATTCGTGGTTTCTTACGGCGATATCATCACAGAGAAAGGGTATTACCTTTCGTCGGTGGCAGATAAAATATACCTGAACCCAATGGGTGCGCTGGAGTTTAACGGTATGGCTTCTGAGATTTTCTTCTTTAAAGGCACACTCGAGAAACTCGATATCAAACCGCAGATCTTTAAGGTAGGGGAGTTTAAGAGTGCCGTAGAGCCTTTCTTCCTGGATAAGATGAGCGAAGCAAACCGCCTGCAGGTTAATTCTTTCCTGAACTCTATTAATGATTACCAGCTTCAGAACATCGCCAAGTCGAGAAAGAAGACTTACGCTGAGCTGAAGAACATTTCTGATAACCTGCTGATCCGTGAAGCCGAAGATGCCAAGAAGTATGGCCTGATCACAGACGTAGGCTATTACGATCAAGCGATCACGTTTATGAAAGGCAAGATCGGCATTAAAGAAGATGAAAAACTGCACCTGATCGCGCTGGACAAGTATAAAAAAGCGGCTGCCAAAGCAGAAGGAAAAAGCTCTAAAAACCGCATTGCCGTTATTTATGCCGAAGGTGATATCGTAGATGGCGAAGGCGATGATGACAACATTGGCAGTACCCGTTTTGCAGAAGCACTTCGCCAGGCCCGCCTAGACGACAAAGTAAAAGCGGTGGTGTTGCGAATCAGCTCGCCGGGTGGTAGCGCGCTAGCTTCAGATGTAATGTGGCGCGAAATTCAGCTTACACGCAAGAAAAAACCGGTAATTGCTTCTATGTCTGATGTGGCTGCATCTGGTGGTTATTACATGGCCATGGGTTGCGACGCCATTGTAGCGCACCCGAACACGATTACCGGAAGTATCGGCGTATTCGGTGTAATACCAAACATGCAGGGCTTCTTTAACAACAAGCTGGGCATAACGATAGACCATGTAAGCACCGGCAAATATTCTGATATGCCAACGGTAAGCCGCCCGATGACGGAGTTTGAGCAGCAGGTTGTGCAGCGCGAGATCAACAAGATCTATGAAGTATTTACAAGCAAGGCTGCGCAGGGTCGTAAAATGTCGCAGGACCAGTTGAAGCAATATGCGTCGGGCAGAGTTTGGTCTGGTACAGAAGCGAAGGAGCGCAAGCTGATAGATGAATTTGGTGGACTTGAAAAAGCCATTGAAGTTGCGGCAGCTAAAGCCGGTATCAAAGACAAAGACTACCGCTTAAAAGAATTGCCACGCCAGAAAACATTCTTCGACTCGATGCTGGGCGACCTGGGTTCTGAAGTAAAAGAGCGTGCCGTAAAAGCGGAGCTTGGCGAAATGTACCCGATGTATAAGCTTTACAAAAAAGTAGAGAACATCAGAGGCGTACAGGCCCGAATGCCGTACGATCTTACCATTGAGTAAAATTAATTGTGCTGATTGTAAAGTATAACTGCAAGTATAAACTGGCCGGAATACGATAATCAGTAACAGGACTATACTTCAAACCGCTTCTGAATTTAATTTCAGGGGCGGTTTTTTGTTTTAGCTGAGGCTAATTTTTTGCAACTTGCCGGTGTAGGTAAATTTGTAGGGCTGATTATCTGTATGATGGAAAATCACGTGATTAAAATCATTTATTCTGAAGTATAAAATTCCCTACTTCGCATTTTTAAATAACAAACGCCATTTCACATTTAGAAATATGATGCAGCAATTACGAGAAGCAGCAGCTTACATAGAAAATACTACCGGCAGTTTTGGCCCCGAGTTCGGGATTATACTTGGCACTGGCCTGGGCGCATTGGTTAAAGAAATAGAAGTACAGCACAGCCTTTCTTACGCCGATATTCCGCATTTCCCGGTTTCTACGGTTGAAAGCCATTCAGGAAAGCTAATCTTTGGTTTACTGGCCGGCCGCAAAGTAATTGTAATGCAGGGGCGCTTCCATTTTTACGAAGGCTATACGATGGATCAGGTGGTTTTTCCGGTGCGTGTAATGAAGTTGCTGGGCGTGCAAAAGCTGTTTGTATCGAATGCTGCCGGTGGCCTTAACCCGCAGTTCAACAAATCAGAACTGATGGTGCTTACCGACCATATCAACCTGCAGCCATCTAACCCGCTGATCGGTAAAAACCTGGATGATCTGGGCCCTCGTTTCCCTGATATGAGCGACGTTTACGACGAACACATGATTCGCCAGGCCATGGTAATTGCAGAAGATGCTGATTTTGACCTGCGCGAAGGTGTTTACGTAAGTGTGCCTGGGCCAATGCTGGAAACGCCCGCCGAGTACCATTACCTGCGTGTTATTGGAGCTGATGCTGTTGGGATGTCTACAGTGCCGGAGGTAATTGCTGCCCGCCACATGAACATGCCTGTTTTTGCTGTTTCGGTTATTACAGATATGTGCACGCCCGACAGGCTGAAGAAAGTAAAACTTGCCGATATTCTGGAGGCTGCTGCCATCGCCGAGCCACGCATGACCATGCTAATTCGTGAGCTGATAAAATTGCAGTAGAAAGTATAAGAGATTAAGTATAAAGCCGCGGGATATCCTCTCGCGGCTTTTTTATGTTTTTGGAGGTATTTTTTATACAGCCAAAGTATAAACTGCAACAGTAAAGTATAAACCCACCCCTGCACCCCTCCGGAGAGGGGAATTTACTTCTTCGAACCTTACCCTTTTAAAGACGGCCCCTACTCCCAAAACATGAGAGGGAGTTTTTACCCTCACTAAAGTTAAATGTGTGGTTTTATAGTTGCCATAGTCCAACCAGTCCCAACCCCTCCTTGTCTTAGGTGGGGAGCTTATATAGCCTTTGCTATAGTTTGAAGTATAGTGTCATAATAAAATGGTAGTATAAACATCCCCCTTCACCCCCTTCAAAGGGGGACTTTATGCCTTCGCTTTAGTTTACTTTATCGGTTTATATTTACAGCCCTTGAGCGCGGACAGGTCGCGACCTGTCACTACGAAACTATAACCACGATAATTTTCGAAGCTTATCATTTCAAACTATAAAGTAGCAATATCTATGAGAAATGTTTCAGTCTTTGGGTTGAGCGCCTCGAGAGGTTCCGGTGCCTGAAAGGCATTGCGAGGTAACGAGCAAAGGAAGCGAAAGCAGCGCGATGCCCGAAGACGAGGCCGCCCGGCCTGAGGGAACCAAAGTATAAAATGAAACGATGGGCAAGTAGAGCTGAGGATGAAAGTATACTTGGAAGTATAGCCTGTTTACACAAATGCAAAAGCTTTAACTATGCAGCTGATTCAAATTTCACCCTACTTTATAACCACTACTTTCCTGTCATACGCCAGATTAGTAAATACCCCGAAACCGCCTTGTACAGTAGATTTTATTTTAGAAGGCTGTGAGAAAGGATTACCATTTGCGTTTTTAGCATCCGAAGTAGATTGCAGAAAATCATAGTACGGCTTCTCAATGTGGAAAAATGTGATGATGAGGGTATCACCTTTTTCATAATCGTAAGCAGAGCCGTAGGAAGTGCGTTTGCCGTTTGTCAGATCATCGTCTGTTATGAAGTCGCGGTCAGAGTCCGTGTTCAGGCTGTCGCGGTGTACCATGTAGCGGTAAAAATTGCGGGAGTTTGCATCATCCTGGAAAGTAGTGAGCAGGTATGCTTTCTCATTGTCGTTAAATTTCCACTCTACGGTGTCTATCGGTACGGTGGGCAGGATGGTGGTAAAACCCGTTGCTTTGCGACCTTTGCCATCTATTACTTCTATACTATAAATATCGCCTGGTTTTCCGGTTACCAGTTCTGCGTGTTGGTGAGTGTAAAGTTTACGGGCCTCCCTATCGAAAAAAGGCTTAAAGCTTAGTTTTGTTCTGCGGCCGTTATGTGAGATAAAAACCTCGGCATCGGGCACAAGCGGTGGTTGCGGATCATCAAAATAAGCAGAGCTTTCGAGTATGGTGGCGCGTAACGGTTTGCCCGGCTCCAGGTAACACTCCACTACCAACTGCGGCTCATGATAAGGCAATTCTACTTCAATATCCTTTTCGAGGTCGCAGCTAACCAGAAAAAATAAAAATGGGAGCAGAAGCAAGTATAGTTTATAGTTGAGTTTCATCAGAATTTAAAGTTGTAGGTAACCGAAGGGATAATAGGGAAAAGCGAAGCTTGCTTGCCCTGAAATTTGAGGGTTTCTTCGTCGTTCTCGTCTTTTATCTGTTCAAAGTATACAAAGTATGGGTTGCGCCTGTTGTAGGCGTTATACACGTTAAAGCTCAGGTCAGATTCGCCGCGTTTAGGCCGCAGTTTAAGTATAAGCCCCAGATCAAGGCGGTGGTAAGGTGCCAGCCGGAAGCTATTGCGGTCAGAGTATACGGGCACTACGGTTGGCTCTTTCCCTTCCACATCCTGAAACGCAAAGCGCGCCACAGGCAGTGAGTAGGCGTTTCCGGTACCATACACAAATGCACCTGTCAGGCTGATGCGCTTGTTTAACTGGTGCAAGAGCACAACGCTGATGTCGTGGCGGCGGTCGTAGCGGGTAGGGAAGCGGCGGCCGTCGTTTATCTCATCAAACTGCCGGTACGTCCAGGACAGAGTATAGCCAACCCAGCCGGTGGTGCGCCCTTTTATTTTTTCAAAGTATAATTCGGTGCCATAACTTTCGCCTTTACCATATAAAAAGTCGTTTTCCAGGCTGTCGTTCACAAATAAGTTAGCGCCGTCGCGGAAGTCGATCTGGCGGCGCATCCACTTGTAGTATACTTCGTTGGTAAGCAGAAACTGGCCGTTGTTCAGTAATTTACTTACTCCAAGTGCCACCTGCTGAGAGCGCTGGGGTTTTACGCCGGGTGTAGACGGATACCAGACATCGGTAGGCAACGACGCACCTGAATTTGCCACTAAATGGATGTACTGCATCATGCTGGCGTAGCTTCCTTTCAAGGCCAGGCTTTCCGATAAATTATACTTAGCCGATGCCCGCGGCTCTAAAGCAAAGTATGTTTTGCCACCGCTGTTAAAGCCCGATACGCGCAGGCCATAGTTAAGCGAAAGCTGTGCATTTACTAGGTAATCATCTGAGGCATACACACCAAACTCGCTGGCTTTATACTTGTTGCCGGCACTGAAAGAAAGGCGGTTGTCATCGGAATCGAAGTTGAGGCGGCCCACTGTAAAATCGTGCCTGGTAGCCGAAGCACCAAATCGCAAGGTATGGCCTTCATCAAGTAACAGGTCGAAATCCGTTTTCAGGCTCAGATCCTTTATATCGGAAGTCAGTTTAAAAGTGAAGATATCGATGCGGTTGCTGATAGTATACTGGTAGCCGGAATGTACCAGGGAAGTGTTTGCTGATAGCCGCGGGTTGAATTTATGGTTCCAGCGAAGGGCGCCTACCGTATTGCCCCAGTCAAAGCGAAACTTAAAGTCATCATCTTCAAAGCCAAAGAAATCGCGGCCGTGGTAAGCAGTCAGAAACAGTTCATCTTTCTCACCCAGTTTATAGTTTACTTTACCATTCAGGTCGTAAAAATAATAATCGGGGATAGGGTTATAGTCTTTGTCGTTCTCTTTAAGGCGGTTTATCTGGCGTGTGAATACATCGAAATAAGTACGACGGCCGGAAAGTATAAACGAACTTTTATCTTTTACCAGCGGCCCGTCCAGTGTCAGGCGCGAGGCGATAAGGCCCAGGCCACCCGTCACTTTCAGCCTGTCCGGATTGCCTTTGTTCATTTTTACATCCACCACCGAAGATAACCTGCCACCAAACTGCGCCGGAAATCCACCTTTATATAGCTCTACACTTTCCACGGCATCGGGGTTAAATACACTAAAAAATCCGAACAGGTGGGAGGCATTATACACCACGGCATCATCCAACAAAACCAGGTTTTGGTCGGGGCCGCCACCGCGCACATACAAGCCACTTGTGCCCTCGCTACCAGACTGCACGCCCGGTTTCAGTTGCAGCGTTTTTATCAGGTCTACCTCCCCGAAAATGGCTGGCAGTAACTTTGCTTCCTTAGAGGTTAGCTTTTCAACGCTCATCTGGTTGGCGTTAAACTTCTGTTCCAACGAATTTGCCTCTACAACTACTTCGCGCAACTGACTGTTGGCTGCAGCCATGGATATGTTTATGGTTTCGTCTGAATTGATAATGGAAACCTGCTTTGTGGTGGTTTGGTAGCCGATGTAAGTTGCCTGTAAAGTATAATCTCCTGCTGGTAAGGTAAGCGTATAAAAGCCACGGGCATCGGTAATAGCACCAGTCTGCAAAGCAGGTACAGCCACGGTGGCCCCTACCAATGGCTCACCGGTTTCGGCTGCCCGCACAAAGCCTCTTACGCTAAAAGAAGTTTGCGCCAGGGCTGGGTTAAACAGCGAAAGTAAAAGCAGAACCGGTATCAGAAAAAGAGGTACACGCATGGCAGCGGCAGGGTTGATGAAAAAGTGAAGTTAGGTAAACCGTTTAATAATTTGATGGTTGCACTACAATGTTTGGCAAAGTAACGCGCAGGCAGGCCAATTGTTTATAAATTTTTTAGATGCATTAAAATACAGAAAGCCGCACCCGGTTTGGGTGCGGCTTCAGAAGTATAAATCTTAAAATAATAGTTTATCCCTGGTACAATTCCAGAATACGGTGCTTGAAGTAAAATTCGCAGGTGCTTTGCAGCAGCTCGGCCTGTACTTTATTTTTATTGTTCAACGATTCCATGTAGGAGAACAGATCTATGGTTCCGGCCTCGTAACGGCGCTTTGCCGCTTCAAAAGCTTTGTCGGCATACTCGATGTTGGCCTGGGCGGTGGTATACTTTTCGCGGGCCGCCAGTACATCCTGGTAAGCTTTCTGAACAGTTTGCTGTAACTGGTTCTGCACGGCTACATAATCAAGTTCCGCGTTGCGCAGATCAAGACGTGCAGTCTGTGTTTCGAAGTGGCTGTTCAGGCCTTTAAACACCGGTATACTTAGGCTTAGCTGCACTATCTTCTGCTGGTTCTGATCAAGCTGCTCAAAGTATGGAATTTTCTGATAGGTGTTTGTTTCAGCGTTAAGCTCCTGTATGTTATTGGAATAGTTAGAACCCACAATGCCATCTAACGAGAGCGTCGGAGATAGGCCGCTGCGTGCGATTTTCATACTATGTTTGGAGGCATCCAGACTTGCTTTTGCAGCTTTCAGTTGCGGCGAGTGAGCCAGAGCCCGTGCCAGTACAGAATCCAGGGGAAGTAGCGGAGCAGAAATATTTATGGTAGTGGTTGGAGCCTGTAATTCGTAGTTGGCATCGGGACCTGCGTTCAGTTGCAGCGCCAGCGCCTGCACCGAAGCACGGTAGCTGTTTTCGTTTGTAATCAGGTTTAGCTGCTCGGTGGCCAGTTGCGACTTCAGTTGGTATACATCCTGTTCTGTTCTGGTGCCGGCTTTTTCCAGCTTTTCCATTTTCTGTACCTGCGACTGCAGTAAGGCAATGCGGTCTTTCGAGATGTTAATGTTTTCGCGGTCAAGTATAGCTTGCAGGAAATAGCCTGTTACGGTAGCTTCCATCTCAATTTCGGCTTGTGCCTGGTTATACTTGCCTGCCTGCGCCTGTGCAGCTGCCTTTTTCAGCTCAAAGTACCTTGAAAAACCATCAAACAACACCAGCTGGCCCACAATGTAGGGGTTAGAAGTGGTAGTATTGCCGCGCCGCACCTGCCCCGATACATTATCGAAGGTAAGACCGTTAATGCGGCTGGCATCGGCGCGGGCTGTTAGGGTTGGCAGGTAGGCAAATTGTGTGCGGCGCAGGTTTACATCGGCTTTGGTTGTGTTGTATTGCGCCTGCCGCAGCGCTACATTGTGCTGCCGAGCCAAAGTTATACTTTGCTCCAGCGTAAGTACCTGCTGCGCCTGTGCCTGCACAGAAAAAAACGAGCAAAAAAGTAGCCCTCCCAGCTTTTGGAGCAGGGCTCTGGTAAAAAAACGATTCATAGTTTTATTTTATACTTAGTGGCGGTGTTTGTTATTTCAGGTTAAGCCATGCAGCCCGCAGCTTCAGTTGCTGCTCCGTAGCGTCGGGGGCAGGTTGCAGCACATACAGTGTTTCTCTTTCTACCTGCATTACTTTGCCCTTTAGTTTTTTCTTTTTGATTTTGCCAGCTTTGTTCTTTCTTCCAACCTCAAACACGATCGGCTCACCTGGCTTCATTTCCTGCAACTGGGTTCCGATAATGTCGCGTATGGTAAGAGGCGTAATTTCTTTGCCGTTCATAGTAAGCAACTGATCGTCTGTTTTAAAGCCCAGTTTCTTGCCAAAAGCATCCAGGTCTTCGGTATCAGCAACGGTTATTTTATCGGCATTCTGGTCGTAGCCGGGCGTAAAACCACCATAAGAGTTAATTTTCTGCTTGGATACCGGCTGGTACTCTACTCCAACTTTTTCAAAAGTTTCCTGCAAAGGCAGTGGCTCCGGGCCTTCTACATAACGGGCAAAAAACTGGCGGACCTCCGGGTAAGTAAGCTCTGTAATCTTATCAAAAAGCTCTTCGTCTTTAAAAGGTTTGTCTTTGCCGTAGGTTTTGGCCAGGTCCTGCATCAGGTTGCGCAGGCTATACTTTCCGTCTGATAATTCGAGCAACTTAATATCCAGTGTCATCCCGATCAGAGCCCCTTTCTGATACACATTCGGATACTGTTTTTCATACTTATCCAGCACCTGCGCGCTCATCTCGGTAAATGGCAGCGTATCGTTATAGTAACTTCTGGAAGTGATGATGTACTCGCGGATCTTCTGCATGAAATCCTCAATCGGAATAAGCTTTTCATATACCTGCACATGTGATGCAAAATATTCTGTTACACCCTCGTACAGCCACAAATGCTTTGACATTTTAGGGTTAATGAAATCAAAATTGCCGATTTCTTCGGAGTGGATGGAAAGCGGCGTTACCACATGGAAGAACTCGTGTGCGGCCACATCCCGGATGGTGGTGCTAAACTGTTCGGCTGGCATTTCTGGCAGGTAGTATACCGATGAATAGGAATGCTCCAGCGCGCCATAAGAACCTGATTTACCCGGGCGTTCAGGCACGTAAATGATGAAAGCATACTTATCAACCGGCAGGGTGCCGCCCAGGTAGCTGCGTTGTGCTTCAAGTATACTTTTAACGTTTTCAGCGATAGGCGCTGAAGTAACACGCCCGGTTGGTGAATAAACCGATACCAGTACTTCTGTTTTGCCGAGGTTGATGATGGTAGTATCGGGCTTGTTATACATCAGCGGTGAATCGGCCAGCTCCATGTAATCCGGCACTACATACTTATCGGCAGTTGCCGTGGTAGAAACTGCCTTTAGTGGCGTTGAGCCATAAAAGCCGGTTGGTTTGGTAATGTTAAGCTCATAAGGTACCTGTTTCATGCCATCGAAATAGCCGATAAAACCAAAGGTGTTGAGCAGAAAGTTCTTGTTAGCCTCGATGTTTGTGCCGCCCGGTTCAAAAATGGCTTCTTCTTTCGTTTGAGCATCAAAAGTATCGTCGGTCCAGTAAGAGATTTTATACAGGGCAGTGGCGTTATTTATTTTCCAGCGGTTCGTATCCAGCTTGTCAACTTTCAGTTGATTTCCGGCTTTATCAAACGCTTTAAAATCTGTTACAAACTTACCGAAATCCGATACGGAATAAGTGCCCGGCACAATCTTAGGCATGTTATACACGATCTCGTTCTGGCTGATAGTTGGCGCAAGCATTGTTACCATTACCTTATCGTTTTGCACGTTGGTCAGGTCCAGGGTGAAGTTATACTTTTGGCCGGCTTTATCCTGGCCATTAGCAAAACCTGAAAAGCAAAGGTGGAGGCCAAGGCCCAGCAGAAGTATCGTTTTCTTTAGCATCATGATCGTTGTTTTCGTCAGTTAACGAACCAAGGTCGGATTAGGGTTTTATTGTATGGAAAGTCAGCGTGTTTATACTTGTAATTGAGCCGGTTATACTTTAAAACTACTATTTTGGCAAATAGCTTGTCACCCTTTTCGACTAGCAGGCTGTTTTCCTAGATAAACTATTGCTGGCAGGCCTATTCTTAAAATCTTAGTTCCCTGCAGGGCTGCTAAAGTATAAGTGTTTACCAGTAGCTATACTTTATATTAGACTCTTTAAGGAACCTCCGGCGGGCAGCTGACTGGCTGCACCGCCTGAAGTCTCACCTTAAAACAACTTATACAAACCAGCTTATTCTGTTCTTATGGCTTTAACCGGATCTGTAGTAGCGGCTTTTACAGCCTGGAAACTTACAGTAAGTAAAGCAATTATGAGTGCCGCTGTACCGGCCAGGGCAAATATCCACCAGCTTAAATCGGTGCGGTACGCAAAGTCCTGCAGCCACTTATTCATGCCGTACCAGGCCACCGGGCTGGCAAGTATAATGGCAATTACAACCAGTATGGCAAAATCTTTAGAAAGCAGCAGCACGATATTTCCGGTAGATGAACCCAGCACTTTGCGTATGCCTATTTCTTTGGTGCGCTGCTCAGCCGTAAAAGATGCCAGACCAAACAAGCCGAGGCAGGCAATAAGTATAGTCAGGCCGGCAAAGTAGCCAAACACGGTCAGCATTTTTTCTTCAGCTTTATACTGGCGGTCAAAGAACTCATCCATAAAGAAGTACTCCATCGGATGTTTCTGGTCGAACTGTTTCCATTGCTCTTCAACAAATCGTATGGTTGCTTCCTGGTTCTCCGGTGCAATGCGTGCCAGCAGGTAGCCCGGAGATTCCGGTCTCAGTTCAAGTGCCAGCGGCTTTACTTCCGAATGCAACGACTGAACATGAAAGTCTTTAACAACCCCGATTATTTTGGCGTTTCTACCAACGAGTGTCGTATCGCCGGTATTCACTTTTTTACCAATTGGGTCTTTCCAGCCAAGCCATTTTGCAGCAGCTTCATTAATGATAAAACCACCATCTACATCTGACTTAAAGTCTTTGGAGAAGTTACGGCCAGCCTGCATTTCAATACCCATCAGAGGTATAAAATCATAGTCTACCGCCATTATGTCTATTGTCTTCTCCACCATTTTTCCGTCTTGTTCTACCAGCATGAGGGTGCGGTTCAGCGACTCGGAAGGTATGCTGTGGGAGTTTGATAGTTGAACTACATTTGGGTTTTGCAGTAGCTTTTGCTTGATAACAGGCAGTCGTTTTACCAGTGTAGAATCGCCATACGGAACATCAATTACCAATATCTGCTCCTTTTTAAATCCCAGGTCAGAGTTTTTAAGAAAGCGCATCTGGGCAAAAACCACAATTGTACCGATGATCATGATAAGGGAAATGCTGAACTGCACTACAACCAGTGCCTGGCGCAGGATGGCGCTTCCGCTTCTTGGCATCTTATCCGATTTAAGTACATCGGCAGGTTTAAAGCGCGAGAGGAAAAATGCAGGATAACTGCCGGCTACCACGCCAACCAGAAGTATGATGGCCAGTAGCAGCAGCATAAACTCCCACTGCAGGAACAAGCCCGAGGTGAAATACTTGCCGGTAAGCGTGTTAAAGCTCGGAAGTAGTACCTCCACTAAAGCCAGCGCCAGCAACATGGCCAGTATAGTTAACAACAATGATTCGCCCAGGAACTGGCTGACCAGCTGTGTGCGGTCGGCCCCGACAACTTTGCGTAAACCTACTTCTTTTGCACGTTTTGCAGAGCGGGCAGTAGCCAGGTTCATGTAATTTATACTTGCAATAAGCAGCAGGAAAACGGCAACTGCACTAAAAATATAAACATACGCCATGTTACCTGTAGGAGCGAGGCCGTGGGCGTAGCGCGAATCAAAATGAATATCTTTAAGAGGCTGCACCAAAAAGCGCATTTGCGCATTCAGTCTGTTCTCCTTTAGCCAAGGGTTTATTGTTTTGGTTGTCAGGTTGTCCAGCTGCTGCTGAATACCACTTTTCTGTGCCTCTCCAGGCAAAAGTATATAGGTATAGTAATTTAAATTAAACCACAGGTTCTTGAGTTCTACAGGAGACAAACGGTTACGCACCGACATATTGGATACAAGCCCGGAAGGATCGAGGTGTGAATGTTTTTCGTTGCGAAACACACCGGTAACTTTATAAGAATCGTTGCTGAACTTAAGCACTTTGCCCAAGGCCTGTTCTGCATTGCCGAAGAATTTAATTGCAAGTTCTTCTGAAAGGGCAATTGTGTTAGGGGCATCCAGGGCAGTAGCAGGGTCGCCAACTATAAACTTGTAATCGAATACGGTAAAAAAAGAACTGTCGGCAATTAGCAGGTTATCTTCGCTGAAGGCCTGGTTGTTGTACCAGATGGTTTGCTTGTTCAGCTTCGATAACTGTGTAACTGTTTGTATACCGGCAAACTTGCGTACCTCGTTTTCTAGTGGGAGCGGCGTAACGGCAAAGTTATCCTGCTGTCCTTCAAAATTCACTTCTCCCACCACGCGCACAATGCGGTCGGCTTTACTGAAGTTACTCTCGTAGCTGAGTTCATCCTGCACATACAAGAAAATAAGTATACAGGAAGCAACGCCAAGCGCTAACCCGGCTATGTTAATAGCCGAGTATACCTTGTTACGCACAAGGTTGCGGATGGCTATTTTAAAGTAGTTCTGCAGCATGTTTTCTGGAGTTGATGTTCTCAGTCACGATCTGGCCATCAAATAAATTAACAATGCGGTGCGCATACTCGGCATCAGAAGGGGAGTGTGTAACCATAACCACAGTTGTGCCGCGCTCATTCAGCTCTGAAAGCAGGGCCATTACCTCACGACCGTGCACCGAATCCAGGTTACCGGTAGGTTCATCGGCAAGTATAAGTTTAGGGTCTGAAACAACGGCGCGGGCGATAGCGGCACGCTGCTGCTGGCCCCCGGATAACTGCTGCGGGAAATGGCTGCGACGATGCGCAATGCCCATACGCTCCATGGCTTCCTGCACTCTGCGTTCTGTCTCGGCTTTAGATACACCTAAGTATGCCAGCGGTAAGCCAATGTTTTCTTCCACTGTCAGCTCATCTATCAGGTTAAAGCTCTGGAACACGAAACCTAGGTTTTGCTTACGCAGTTTGGCACGCTGCCGCTCCGAAGAATTGCCTATCTCCTGGCCCAGGAATTTCAAGGAGCCACCAGATGGGCTGTCGAGTAAGCCAAGTATGTTCAGCAAGGTAGATTTTCCGCAACCGGAAGGGCCCATGATAGCCACGAACTCGCCTCTGTTAATGCGCAGGTCTACGCCTGCAAGGGCTGTGGTCTCAACCGTATCAGTTACATATTTTTTCTCCAGCTGTCTTGTTTCTATAATTAGTTCTTCCTTGTTCATGATGTTTTGTTACGTTTAGAGTTTTTCGTTTCGGATAGTTTTATTTTGTACTAAGGGCGGTTTTTATGATTTGAAGATTTGAAAATGAACCTGTTTTATTAAGCTTTTTTCACATCTTTAAATTTCTAAATCTATTTAAGTTCAAGGCGGTCTATGTCGCCGTAGGTGTCGTAAGATGAAAGAACCACTTTTTCTCCCGGGTTCAGGCCTTCCAGCACTTCGTAATACTGCGGGTTCTGGCGGCCAAGCTTAATGTTGCGTTTTTCAGCAAAATCACCTGATTTATCCACTACAAACACCCAGCTACCGCCGGTGCTCTGGTAAAAGCCACCACGTGGCAACAGCATGGCTTTGGCCCCTTCGTTCAGGTTAAGCTGTATCTGCAAGGTCTGGCCGCGGCGTATGCCTTCCGGGGTGCCGTTGGCAAAATCCATATCAACCTGGAAAGTGCCGTTCTGTACTTCCGGAATCACTTTGGAAACCGTTAGATCATACTTTTTACCGTTGAACTCGAAATTGCCTTTCTGGCCCGGGTACACACGCGATATGTAATGTTCATCTATCGCAGCTTTTACTTTGTAACCGTTCATGTCATCTATCTGGCCAATGTTTTCTCCCGGCGATTTTGACTCGCCCACCTCGGCTTTAAGCGTGGAAAGCTGGCCCGTGAAAGGTGCAATTACATACAGGTTATTCAGCGTGCCACGTGCCATGTTAATGTTGGCTTTCATGCGGCTGATGGACTCGTCTAACTGGCGCAGGCGCTCATCCATTAATTGGGCATCCTGCTTTACAGAACGGTCTCCGAGGGTTTTGCGCTTTTTCAGGTATTCGTATTCGTCGCGTGATGCTTCAAACTCTTCGCGGGCAACTACTTTTTCATCAAACAGCATTTTGTTGCGCTTGTAGGCGCGCTCGGCCAAAGTGAGTTTATACTCTATTTCGGCGAGTTCATTCTGCTTGCGTATCAGGTCCTGCTTCATGGTTATCTCTGAGTTCTGGCGCTCGTTCATCAGGTCGTACAACTGGGTTTCGCGCGTCATAAAATCGATCTGCAGGGTAGTATTGGACAGCTTCAGGATGGTATCGCCTTTCTCCACCATGCGGCCATCGTCTGTAAATATTTTATCTACACGGCCACCTTCTGTAATATCGAGGAAAAAAGTCTTAAGCGGATCTACAGAACCATCGATAGCGATAAACTCTTGGAAGTTGCCATTCTGTACCTGCCCTATAGTTACGCGCTGGCTATCGACGTTAAGTTTGGAAGTATGCTCGGCAAACAGCAGGTTGTATACCAGCACTACGGCAGCCAGCGAAACAGCCGTAACTACAGCTATTTTTTTTGGTGTAAATTTCTTTTTTTCGATTACGCGGTCCATGGTGTAGATAGTTTTTTCATAGTCATGTGTTTTGAGCTTTTCAATAAGTGTGCCGATATTTGTAAGTTATTGTATTTCAGTAATTTATATTTAAATATCGAAAATTGACTATGTATATATTGTCCGGTATCGTACAGTGCACTGTCTGCATGCGAACACTGCCTTTGTTTCGAAATCGTAGTAATAGAAGTATAAACCTGTTGCACCAGATCATCTATAGTTCAGGCAGGCCGGGCCTGTTGGTAATTTGAAGCAAAAAAACATACTTTTACCTTAGTTAAAAGCTATAGGTACCTATGAGTAAAGAGCCGTGTAACATTTTAATAGTGGATGATGACCAGGACATTGTGGTTGCCGGAAGGCTGCTGCTTAAGCAACACTTTGCTTCGGTTGTAACAACATCAGACCCTTACCAGATACCTTTGCTTTTACAGGAGCAGAAAATAGATGTGGTGCTGCTGGATATGAATTACAGTGCAGGCGCTACATCAAGTAAAGAGGGTTTATACTGGCTTAAACAGATACTGAGCCTTAACCCATCGGTTTCTGTTATACTTATGACGGCCTACGGCGATATAGAACTGGCCGTGCGTGCTCTTAAAGAGGGCGCAACCGATTTTGTGCTGAAACCGTGGCAAAACGATAAGCTGGTTGCCATACTTAAAACAGCCTGCCAGCAGGGCAAAGGCAAAACCAGACGAACTGCCGAAGCTGCCGAACAAAACAAAACGGCCTATCATTACGCTGATTTTATTGGTGTTTCGCCGGCGATGCAGCGCGTTTACCAAAGCATAGAAAAAGTAGCCGCCACCGATGCCAACGTTCTCATACTTGGCGAAAATGGAACCGGTAAAGAAGTTGCGGCCCGCGCCCTGCACCGCAAATCGCACAGGGCGGCTAATGTGTTCGAGAAAGTAGACTTAGGTGCCGTAAGCGAAACACTTTTTGAAAGCGAGCTTTTTGGCCATGCAAAAGGGGCCTTTACCGATGCCAAAGAAGACCGTGCCGGCAGAATTGAAGCCGCCAACGGAGGTACGCTTTTCCTGGATGAGATCGGAAACTTATCGCTGGCCTTGCAGGCAAAATTATTGTCGGTGTTGCAGAACAGGCAGGTTATCAGGCTGGGAACAAACAAGCCACGGCCTATAGATATCCGGCTGGTTTGCGCTACCAACATGCCGCTTTATGATATGGTAAAGCAGGGTACCTTCCGCCAGGATTTACTCTATCGAATTAATACAGTAGAGATTGTGTTGCCGCCGTTGCGCGAACGCCGCGAAGATATAAAGTTGCTGGCTGAGCATTTCCTGAAAGTATACAGCGAGAAGTATAACCGGAAAAAACTGGGCATTGCCAAAGATACCATGCGCCGCCTGACCGAATACCACTGGCCCGGTAACATACGCGAGCTGGACCATGCCATGGAACGTGCCGTTATACTTTGCGATGAAGATGAACTGCAGGCAGATGATTTTTACCTGGCACCGGATGATAACCAACACAAGCAGGGCAGCGGAGAAACAACAGCCACCGGCGATTATACATTGGAAGCACTTGAGAAAATGATGGTGCAGAAAGCGCTTGTAAAACATGCCGGCAACATTACGCACGCTGCTAAAGAACTCGGAATAACCCGTACTGCACTTTACCGCCGCATCGAGAAACATGGCCTATAACCGTTTCAGGGTAAGACTGCTGCTTCGCGTAGCTTTGCTGCTATTAAGCATGGTGGCCTTGCTACTCATACTTTACCGTACAGATTGGCACATAGCATCTGTTTGTGTTGGTTTGTTTATGTTGCTGCTGATTTACGATCTGGTACATTATGTGGAGCGTACTAACCGCGATATTACTGGTTTCCTGGAGGCCATCCGCCATTCGGATTTTACGCAACGCTTTGCCGTGCAGGGTGCCGATCCGTCGTACCGTAATCTTTATCAGGCTTTTAACGATATTTCTACTGCCTTCCAGAAAATAAAATCCGATAAGCAGGCCCATCATTTATACTTGCAGGCTATCGTAGAGCATGTGGGCATCGGGTTGCTGTGCTTTAACGAAGCAGGTGAAATAAACCTGGTAAACCATGTTACCATGGATATGCTGCACACGCCTTATCTCAAAAATATACATGCCCTTAACCGTATCAGCGAGGAGTTGGTGGAGGTTTTGCTGGAGATGGAGAACAATGAGAAAAGGCTGGTAACTATGAAGCCACATCAGGATGAGCTGATGCTGACGCTGCATGCATCCACGCTGGTATCGCAGGGGCAAACGCTCAAGATCGTGTCGTTGCAGAACATACGCTCTGAAATGGAAGAACAGGAGCTGCAAACCTGGCAGAAACTGATACGGGTACTTACTCACGAGATCATGAACTCCATGACGCCTGTGGTTTCGCTGGCATCTACTGTAAATAACATGGTGGAGTACGATGTGGAAGCAAAGTATAAAGCAGGCGAAGTACCGGATCGGGAAGTTTTCGAGGATATACGCGATGGCCTGCAAACAATAGAAAAACGAAGCGCCGGCATGCTGCACTTTGTTAAAAACTACCGCCGCCTGATGCGCGTGCCCACCCCGGAATTGCAAACTGTAAATGTAACGGAGCTGCTAAAGCAGGTGCATACTTTAATGCAGACACAGCCGGGAGCTAAACGCGTGCAATTTGAATTTTATGTACCCGATGAAAAACTGGAAATTACTGCTGACCCGGAACTGATAGAGCAGGTGCTCATCAATCTGGTTAAAAACGGAATGGAAGCTTGTGATAGCAAGCAGGCGCCCTGCGTGCAGGTAATTGCTTACCGCGAAGAGCAGGATATGAGCAAAGTATACATTAAAGTGCAGGATAACGGCCCGGGCATTGAGCCCGATGTGCTGGATAAGCTGTTCATTCCATTTTATACCACAAAAAAACAAGGCTCGGGTATCGGCCTGAGTTTATCAAAACAGATCATGCGGCAGCATGGCGGCAGCATCAGGGTAAGCAGCCAGCCGGGTGGGCCAACTACGTTTACGCTGGTATTTAATGCGTGAGGTATTTGTTGAATATCCTCAACTGGTTTTTATTCAGTTATTCAAAATTCATACTTCCCGGAATCAGCTTACATGCTGCCGGATAATTTGTGAAAGCTGATGCCCCGGAACAGCGCCTGCCTGCTTCCAGACGATCTGGCCTTTATGGAAAAGTATAAATGTAGGTACGCCCTGTACTTTGTATTGCGCTGCAGCGGCCTGGTTGGTATCAACGTTTACTTTCAGAACCTTTAATTTACCCGCGAACTCACCGGCTACCTGCTGCACAATTGGGTTCATGGTTTTGCAGGGGCCGCACCAGTCAGCGTAAAAGTCAACAAGTACCGGCATGCCCGGGCTGTTTATAAGTTCTGCGAATGATTTCTTTGCCATAATTTCAGTTGTAATAGTGCCTAGCCTACTTACGGTATTGTTAATACAAGTTGTTGCTTTTTTGCTGTACCACTCTGGTGGCGAAGCATGCGTGCCAGCCTCGGAACGTTGTCTGTTTGTATAGCATCCGGATATTTATCGATCGCCTCACGCAGCCCTTTGTAAGATTTTACACCCAGTACGCTTACCAGCAAACCGTTTTCATGCGCCTGTTTAATCTGTTCTTTTGATATCAGGTTATTAAATGTGGTAATGCCTGCAAATTTATACTTTGTGGCCGTAGCTATACCATCATCTATACTTTTGGTATAATAAATTAACCGTGTTTTAGGGCTCATTTGTTGTAAGGCCAGCAATAGATCTGTTGAGCTGCTTTCTACATACACCCAGTTCTGAGCTTTATACTTGCTTACAATTTTATGTATGGCAATAGCAAATTCTGTAGGATCGGGCAGTTTAGCAGGGTTACACTCGTTCAGTAATTTGGTATCCAGAAACAGGAAGGGCTTTTTTGATGCCGAGGCGTATTTTTTCAATACATCATCCAGCAATAGCAACTCCTCTTCGGGTTTGCCCTGTCTCAGTAAATTATTCTTGTAAGTGCAGGCCTTTAAATCAGCAAGATTTTGTTCACTAACACAGCTCTGGCAATTAGTTTGTGAGTTAAGCTGTGCATCGTGGTAAAGTATAAGCTGTTTATCTTTTGTAAGCTGCACATCCAGCTCTGCACCATCTATGGCGAGTTTATCTAAGGCATTATAAACAGAGGCCGCGCTGTTTGCCGGAATCGGGTTAAAAATGGATTGAAAGCCACCGCCTCCATGCCCTATTACCATTACCCGCCCATCATTTAAATTTTTAATGTTATGAATATCGGGTTTCTGGCACGCTGAAACGGAAAGTATGAGGGCAATTGCAGTGCAGTAAGTATAAATTTTATTCATGAGTTAAAAGCGATGGATCTTAAAAAGCTTTGAAGAATTTGTGCAAAGCTGTTGCCTTGCAGGCCTGAGTTTTGAATATGTAATCCGGGCCTGCAAACTGGTTAATACCATAGCTTATACTAAGGAAGGTTGCCGAGGTTGCTGTTTAAACTATAAACTGTTCAGGAAATAATAATTGCCCCAAACAAAAAAACCACAGCGTATAGCCGTGGTTTTCCTGATAGGGTTGCTTTATACTTTTAGCCTACCCGTTTAATGTAGCGCACCGCCCAGATGGCGACCAAGGTAATAAGGCAGGCCAGAATACCTACCCAGCCATAATGCAGTAAAGTGCCATCGGCTGCCTCCTGCACTATAAACCCGGACAAAAATGCTGCTATACCTGCGCTCAGCTGCTGCACCGAGGAGTTTATACTCATAAAGCTACCTCTGAGGCGGGGTTCTACGCTGGAGGTGATCAGGGCCATGGCGGGCACAAAACGCGCTCCGAAAAATATAAAGAATAAAGTAGTTACAACCAAGGCTATAAAATGGCTTACCTGTGGCAGGTTTGTAAGCAGCAATATTGGTATGAGCGATATAAAAGCGGCAATTGTGAAAATTTTATGCTTACCATACTTATCTGCCAGGCGGCCTGCCAACTGCGAAGTATACATAGTAGCTAGCCCTCCGAAAAGATAGATAAAGCTGAGGTCTTTTTCTGTGAAACCTACATTAGCTACCATGTAAGGGCTAACAAAAGGCACTACCAGGAAGCCTGCCATGGTAAGCGTTACCATCAGCGCCATGGCCCACTGCAGGTTTCGGTTTAAAGCCATTTCATGCAGCACCCGGAACGGGCTGTCTTTCGTTACGCTGCTCATGTGGCCGCGCATAGCTGGAAGAAACTTCATGGCAAATAACAGCATCAGGAAGCTAAGACCTGCCAACAGGTAAAATGGTGCATGCCAGCTTGTTATACTGGCTAAGTATAAGCCAACCGGAATGCCGGCAATAGAGGCCACCGAAAATGCCGCCATTACTTTGCCGGTAGCTGCACCACGTCGCTGTTCCGGAATCGCATCGCCTATAACTGCCAGCACCAGCGCACCCAGCACACCGCCAAAACCGCCTGCAATAATACGCGCTACCAGCAGCAACTCGAATGTAGGAGCAACTGCACATGCCAGCGTACCAACCGTAAAGCCTAAGTATAAACCCAGCAACGCATGCTTCCTGTCAAATCTATCAACAAAAAGAGCGCTCAGGAAACCGGAAATGGCCGCACTGAAAGTATAAGCTGATACAAGAAAACCGAACTCGCGCGGCGAAATATTAAACACGCGCATCAGTTGTGGGCCAAGCGGCATCATGATCACAAAATCCATCATGTGCGTGAACTGGATGGCGGCAAGTATAAAAATAAGAAGCCCCTCGCGGATGACCGTTTTAGGTACTTGTTCATCGGCTGGTAAGGCAAATATAGTTTCATTATCGGGCTTCATAGTTTTATAGCTGGTTAGCAAAAGGTTGCAAAGGTACGCGAATGCTGCGGCTGTGCAAATCTCCGGTCATGCTCATTTACGTGTTGTAACCTTCAGCCATTTTAAACCATACAAACCAGGTAATTGTTCTCTTTAGAACCAATGCAAATGTGAAAGTAAGTATAGTTATGGCAAAAAAGCAGCAGGAACAGGTATGTGAGCTTTGTGGCAGAGAGGTGCAATTGCTTTCGCGGCACCACCTGGTACCGCGCGAGGAGGGAGGCCGCTACGGCGCTATTGCCGAACTGTGCCAGCCATGCCACAGTACCTTACACCTCACGTTCAGTAACCGGGAGCTGGCCATACTTTACAACACAATTCCGGCGCTGCAGCAAGCCGAGCCTTTGCAAAAATACCTGAACTGGGTACGATCGAAACGGTTGGAGCGCATTTCGAACCGGCGCGGCAGGAGCAGGCGCTGAAACAATTTCTATAGTGTACTTACTTCATCACCTTTCTCGCGCAGCTTCAGTATAAGCTCAGTTTTGAAATGGTGCAGGCTTTCTTCGAGGCCGGCCGGGTAGCTATGCGGGTTCATGTAGCGGCGTATACTTTCGTGCAGCTGCTGTAGTTCGTGGCGTGTTTTAGCCTGTATACTTTTAAGGGTTGGCAGCTTATACTTCAGCTTTCCTTTCTCAAAAATGGGAACGAGTAAATCTTTAAAATCAGTTTCGGGGGCAATCGTTTTGCGGCGGGTAATATCCAGCGGGTCTACGATCAGTAGTTGGGAAGGCAGGGGTTCCAGCTCGTTATAGATCATGTCGGCAATGTAGCCGTTCTGGTCAAAAAAGCGGCGTACCTGCTGCATGCCGGGGTTAGATGTTTTGGCCAGTTGTTCCGATAGCTTGATCTTGTATTCCCAGTCGTTGCCATCTTTGTTAAGTGCTGCCAGTTTGTATACACCACCTAATGCCGGTTGGTCGTAGGCGGTTACCATTTTAGTGCCGATTCCCCATACATTTACCTTCGATCCTTCCTGTTTCAGGCTCGTGATCAGGTGCTCATCCAGATCGTTGCTGGCTACAATACTGGTATCGGTAAAACCGGCTTCATCCAGTATTTTACGGGCTTCTATACTGAGGTAAGTAAGGTCTCCCGAATCGAGGCGGATGCCGTTGAGTTTAAAGCCTGTATGTTGTAAATTTCTGGCAGTTTCGATGGCTTTTTTTACGCCCTCTATGGTATTGTAAGTATCTACCAGGAATACAGAATCGTGCGGGAAAGCATCGCCGTACGCATCAAAAGCAGCTTGCTCAGAATCAAATGCCTGTACCCAGCTGTGTGCGTGGGTTCCTTTTACCGGAATGTCGAATAGTTTGCCTGCCAGCATGTTGGAAGTTGCGCCAACACCACCAATATATGCTGCCCGTGTAGCAGAAAGCGAACCATCGATGCCTTGCGCGCGGCGCATACCAAACTCAATTACAGGGTCGCCTTTGGCGGCATCTACAATACGGGCTGCTTTGGTGGCAACCAGCGTCTGGAAGTTAATGATAGTTAGCAGTGGGGTTTCTATTAGTTGGGCCTGCAACAAAGGGCCGCGCACGCGCACAAGCGGCTCGTTCGGGAAAACAACTGTGCCTTCTGGTATCGCTTCTACATCGCAGGTAAAGCGCATGTCGCGCAAATAATCCAGGAAGCCCTGCTCAAATAAGGGTTGGTCTTTGCTGCCTTTCAGGCTGGCCAGGTATTGCAGGTCGTCTTCGCTGAACTGCAAAGCCTGCAAATATTCTACAGCATACTCCAGCCCGGCTGCTACTGTATAGCCACCACCAAACGGGTTTTTACGGAAGTATAAATGGAATACAGCTTCCTGCTCGGCCATACCTTGTTTCCAGTAGCCATAGGCCATTGTAAGCTGGTAAAGGTCGGTGAGTAAAGTAAGAGAGGTGGCGTATATCTGGTCAGTGAGCTTCATGCGGCTATGGTGTTAGAACTCTCTCGAACGCAAGGCCTTTTATTAGGTTTTGCACCCGATCTGGTGTAAGGCTGCAGCTTAAGTATAAATGCAGCGGCTGCAAAGTAAATTATTATGTACCTTTAAACCATGATTACGCGCAAGTTTATACCTTTCTCTGATATCAGAAACCATAAAGCCATTGTAGTTGACAGTACACACCCGAACGGGCTTATGCTGTCGCACTGGCGCGGAGCACCCACACCACCGGCATTACAGGACGATACCAGTGCCGCTATTGTACTGAATGCCCTGCGCCTGCAATTGCCCGAATTGGAGCTGGAGTATGTAACTGCTAACCATTTTGATATTGATGGATTTGTAGGGGTCTGGAGCTTGCTGAACCCGGAACTGGCACTGGAAAACGAAGAATTGCTGCGGCAAATGGCCCTCATAGGCGATTTCAGGGAGCTGGATCTGAACCACCCTTTGGCCGGCGAAGCCCTGAAACTTGTTTGCTGGATAAATGCCCGTGAGCGCGACCTGTTTTACCCGCCTTTCGGAGCGGAGCAACTGCCTGAAAATGAGGTAACGCTATGCCCTAAAAAGTTTAAATACTTTCTGCGGGAGTTTACACGCGTGCTTCAGGATCCGGATTGGGAAAAAGGTGTTTGGGAAGATGAAGTAGCCGATGTGTTGCTCGGTTACCGAGACATGTATAAGCCAACTACCAAACTGACACGCTTCCCGGAAATCGGGCTTATAATTATAGAAACGCCCAAACCGGTGCATTACTATGCTTTGTTCAGCCGCACAAAAGGGTTTGATATGGTGCTGGCCTGTTACGAAAATAACCGCTACGAGCTGGAGTATAAGTATACCACCTGGGTTGACCTGGCTACCCGGCCTACGCTTCCGCGCCTGAGTATGGCTCCATTGGCTGCTCAGCTTAACGAACTGGAAACCTCGGGACACACCTGGACACACGATACCATTACCGATACTGGCCCGCTTCTCCGCCTGGACGGCGATAAACTCACCCGTACTGAAGCATTCGATAACCCTACTGCACGCGAAATTTATACTTCCTCCATACCTGCAGAAGCGTTAAAGAACACTGTGGTTGAATTTTACAGAAACGCCTACCAGGGTATAAACCCTAAACGCTTCTGGACCTGGAAAGAAATCAAGGAATTGAATAAAGTACAGGAGTAATGATCCCTGTATAAGTATGTATTGTAGTCAGAAATTTCTGGCTTATACTTCCGTTTTTGGGTAAGTATAAATTTACATTTCGGGCCATTGTAAATGCTTTAATTATGATAGATATCATTTTTAAAGTATAATTTTATTATCTCTTTTGTTCTCTTTCGTATACATAGTAAATCTCGGATATAAAACCGTCTGAGCATACCAAAACGACATTGAACATGAAAAAAATTCTTTGCCCCACCGACTTCTCTCATACTGCCATGAAGGCCGTAGATTATGCTGCCGAAATTGCCATTCGCGCCGGCGCGCACCTATCGTTGTTACACGTAGTGCACCTGCCTATAGTAGATACATCTGAGACAGCATTGGTAGCAAGTGAGTTGCTGGGTGAGCAAATGCGCGATGCAGAAGGCAGGCTAAAGGAGCTTTGTATGCAAACGAGTGAAAAATATAGCTCAAAAAGCAGTGCTGGTTTTACCTGTGATTATATACTTCGCGAAGCGCTGCTAACGGATATAACCGAGCACCTTACCAAAAACGAAGGGTATGATCTGATTGTATTGGGTACAACCGGCGTAGGTAATGCCTTGGAAGAATTATTGATCGGTAGTAATGCAGAAGCGATACTGGAACAGGTAAATTGCCCGGTGCTGGCTGTACCGGCTGCTGCCGAGGCGCCGGTCCTGAATAAAGTAGTATATGCTTCGGATTATGCCGAAGGCGATAAGGAAGCGTTGCAATATGTTTTTGAAATTGCCAAACTGTTTAATGCAACTGTAGATGTTGTGCACGTGGTAAAAGAAGCAACCACTGAAAGTGCTCAGAAGGCAGAAACATTCTGGAGCCAGATGCAGCAGGCTTTTCCAGGCTATCCCTTACAGTTTAAAGAGGTAACGAATAAAAGCCGCCAGCAGGGCTTGATAGACTATTACGAGGCAAATCACGCCAGCCTGCTGGCTATACTTCGCCGCGAAAAAGGCTTTCTAAGAGAATTGTTTTCGCAAAGCCTTGCCGAGCGAATGACCTATAAAGCTACGGTGCCGCTGCTGGTGCTGCAGAGTAAAAAGAATAAATAAGTAAGTATAAAAAAGGCTCCCGGAACACAGGAGCCTTTTTTTATACTTACGCTGATTAGTTTACATTTCCTTCTATAAAAACGAATGCAAGTTCTTTGCTGCAGGTTTCGCAGTTGTAGCGGCCATAATTTTCAACAGCACGTAGCAGGGTTAAATTTCTGAAACTTGCCTTACATTGCAATAATAGCTGGCAATCGTTCTTCTGATGAAACGTATCGGACACGTCATCGTCGCAGATATAGACACGGTTTTTAGCCATATCTGTCGGTATCTTATGGAATGTTGGCGCTGGCCTGCGCTGTGCCTGTGCCGTATCGGCACTTGCTGTGGTTTGCTCCTGGGTTAAGGTAGCTTCGCTTTCAGTAGTTGCCTTCTGGCACGAAAAAAATGTAGCCAACCCGATGATGGCTGTTACTTTTAAAAGTTTATACATAAATAAGGCAGGATGATTTTCTTTTACAAGATAATCATTTTTACTTATTGTGCGCTACAGGTCCTATCTGCACGGCGGCCATAATCGCGTATGGCTACTGCTTCGGTTATTGTCAGGGTTTCTTCTTTGCAGCGCTTCAGTACCGAACAATTTTTGCTGAAATGGTATACGCCCGAACCGGTGCTGTTGCAAATATATACTTCTCTTTTATCAGCACCTTTGGGTAAGTTGGCAACTGTTTTGCCTGCTGTGCCGGTACGTTTTTCTTTCCGGAACTCCCAGGGCGGCGTTGGGTTTACATCCTGCCACAGGCCGCGCTTAAACCGGCGGGCATCGGCTTCCAGGTTGGCTAGCTTCGTATCGTTTGAGTAGGCTTTGTAGTGCCAGGCATAGCCTTCACGTACCAGTTCTTCGTTCAAACTGCGGCCATCCGGAAGTATAATGGTGCCTACCGTGCGGCCGTAGCGGTCGGTGTTGTGGGCAATCAGCTGCACGTTTTTACCAAATATAAGGTCGGAGGTAAACTGCTTTGCCTTTTGACCGAAAGCCTGTGCTTTTTCAGGGCAATCTACCCCGAAAAGGCGCACTTTTATAGTTTGCCCATTGCGCAGCAGGTCTATGGTATCGCCATCTTTTACCGCTATAACTTTGTCGCCAGCTGTGGTTGTTGGCTTCCGGATGGGAGTTTCTTCCGGAGCTGCGGGTTCGGCTGTCTGGGCTGTTGGTGGGGCGGGTTGTTCCTGTTGCGCCTCTTTCTGAATTTCTTTCTGGCGTTGACGGAATTCATCCTGTGCTTTGCGCCGGTCTTCGCTCTGGTTGCAGGAAAAACAGAAACCAAATGCAAGCAGTAGTAGCAGATGCTGGTTAAATCGTCTCATAAATTTATACTTACTCACAGATACGTAATTTGCAAAAAGTGAATGCAACAGTACAAAGCTATACTTTAAACCGAAGCACTTATGCCAGGTATAAGTAAAAAAACAGGCAAGAAATATGGCATTAAGTTTACCAGCCCACTACTTCTACTTTACTTACGCCGCCGTGTTGTTTCTGTACTTTAATTTGTGTGCTTATGCGTTCTTTCAGGGCTTCTACGTGCGATATAATACCGATCATTTTGCCGCTGGCCTGCAGGTTTTCTAAGGTGGAAATTGCTGCATCCAGCGTGTCGGCGTCCAGGGTGCCAAAGCCTTCGTCTATAAAAAGAGAATTGATCTGGGTACGACGACCAGCCAGGTCTGAAAGGCCCAGCGCAAGCGCCAGGCTTACCAGGAAGCTTTCGCCACCCGATAAGGTGTTCATCGGCCTGATAGCTTCCGCCTGGTAGGTGTCAACAATCAGCAGTTCCAGGTCTTCATCCGATGACTTTAGTATCTGGTAACGGTCGTTGAGTTTTTGCAGGTGGCGGTTAGCCAGTTCCACTAATCTTGCCAGTGTCAGCCCCTGTGCAAAACGGCTGAATTTGTTACCATCAGCAGAGCCGATCAGGTCAGCGAGCTGGTTCCAGCGGTTGCATGCCAATTGCTGTATTTTTAATTGTTCGGCTAGCTCCTGGTTTTTTTCGCGTTGTTGTTTGTCCTGCTCCAGTAGCTGCTCGTAGCGGGCTCGGGTGGCAATAAGCTCGCGTTGCTGTTGGGTTTTCTCTAAGTATAAAGTATGTAATTGGTCTGTACTTTCTTCTGTCAGGTTTTTTGCTTTTGCCGCACTTAGCTCATGCTGAATATCGGTAAAGGAGCGGCGGAGCTCGGTCAGGTGTTTTTCTGTCTGTGCTTTCAGGTTAGCCAGCCGGTCGGCTTCATCGCGGTGCAGCAACATCTGGCTCAGGGTTTCTATTGTTTCGATGCCTTGCTGTTGCAGCACACGCAGCAGCCCATCGCGCAGCTCATCCAGCACGGATTTATTTTGCTGATGCGTTTGCTCACATTCCTGCTGGCGTTGGCGGGTTTCGCGCAGTTCCAGTTGCTTTTGCTGGTGTGCAGCCCGTGCTTCTTCGGCCTGCGTAGCGCGGGCTTTCAGTTCCTGCTGTGCCAGTTGGCGCTCCTGTTGCGGGTCTTTATCACCGAAAAGCTGCACACGTTCAGCTTTCAGTTGTGTTAGCTGGTTGTGTTTTCCCTTCAGCTCATCCTGTCGGTTCTTTAATTCCAGCTGTTTTTCCTGTACATTGGCGGCCAGGTTTTTAACCAGTTCTTTCAGCTCAATATACTTCTCCCGTTTAGCATCAAGTGCCTGCTGCTTTTGTAGATATTCGGTGGCCCGTTGCTCCAATGTTTGCTGCAAATGGGCACGGTTTTCCAGTGTATACTTCAGGCCAAAGGTAGCTGCGAAAGATTCGGCCATTTGGGTATGTGCCTGCTGCTGTTCCTGCTCATCGGTAAGTATAGTTTGCAGTTTCTGGAGTTGTACCTGCAAATGTCTTTCTGAATGCGCCAGCTGGTTTAGTTCTGATTGTAATTGTAGCTGCGACTCGCGGTGCTGTTGTGTTTGCTGGTTTATACTTTCCAGTTCGCGGCTTATAGCTCTGGCATCAGTAAGTGTGTGCTGCAACTGGCTCATGGCTGCCTGATGTGTTTGAATCAGTTGTTCTAATTCAGAAATACCCGCTATGGTTATACTTGCATCAGGGGTGGTGGCTGCAAAAGCTTGGTTAAGCCTGTTTATCTCGGCTTCAGTTTCGGCTTTGGCGTTTATGGCAACCTGGGTTTTTTGCTGCAACGTGTTAAGTTGTAGTTGCTGTGTATTTATACTTTGCTGTAACTCTGTTACCAGCGCCTGTTGCTGGTCGCGCTTCTGCACCTCCTCCGGCAGGTTTATAGTATAATTGCCTTCCACAAACGGATGGTGCTCTGAGCCGCATAGCGGGCATGGTTTTTCAGATTCCAGGCTATGGCGGTCGGCTTCATACTTTTGTATCTGCTGTTGCAGTTGTACCAGTTTTTGCAGATCTGTAAGGCGCTCTGAAGCTGCATTATACTTTAATTGCGTTGCCTCCAGGTTTATACTTTGTTCGTTGGCTTGCTGCTCGTACTGCGCTAGTTGCCGGGTTATTTCTTCTGATTTTTGAAGTTGGGCAGCATGTAATTTTGCCAGTTCCAAAAGCTTTTCGAAACGGGCTACTAACAGCGGTTGCTGCTGCGCCGACTGCTCCAGCTCATCTATGGTTTTATCGGCAAGTATAGTTTGCAGCTTTGTAAGTTTCTCTTGTTTCTGAGCTGAGAAAATTTGTTGCTGCGCCTCAACCTGCTCCAGTTTTATACTTTGTTGTGCACGTTGGGTAGCTTCGTGCTGAAGTTGAGTTTGCAGGTCCTGCTGCTCCTGCCGGTTGCGATTTATGCGTTGTTCCACCTCCTGCAGATCGCGCAGGGTCTGGCGAAACTCAGGCAAATGCTCCCGCAGATTCTGCAGTTGCATGTTTTCTGAAAGCCAGTTTTTTATACTTGTAGCTTCAGCGGTAAGTTTATCCAGTTCCTGCTGGTTTGTTTGCAGTTGGTTTTGCTCCTGCTTAAGTACCTCTTCAAACGACACATAAACGGTTTTATCCTTCTGGTAGGTGTCCCGGATGGTTTGCAACTGATGATCGAGCTGAGTTACCTGCGTTAATACCGGCTCAAGCTGCTGTACCTTTTCTTCCTGTTGCTGCTGCGCTTTTCCGGCTTCGTAGGCAATGCTGCCGCTCAGTTCCACCTCTGCTTCCAGTACCGGCAGTCGTTTAACCAGTGAATCAAGTTGGGTTTGTACTTGCACGAGCTGACCGTTGGCTACCTCAATACGTGTGAGCTGGCCTTCGTACTGGCGGGCTTGTTCGTGTTGCTGTAGTTTTGCAAAATCGGGTTGCAGGCTTTCCAGTTTTTGCTCCTGTACCTGCAGCGAATGCTGGTGTTGCTGCGACCGGACCTCTAATTGCTGTACCTGTTGCAACCACTGAACTTGTTCCTGTAATTTTTTGGCTTCCTGATCAAGTATAGTTTCCTGTGCAATAAGCTCTGTTATACTTTGCGCGTAGCTCTGGCGCTGCTCTTCGGGTAAAAGTTTGCTATCCTGTAAGCGGCGCTCCAGTTCTTCTTTTTTCAGGCGTTCTTCTTTGGCTTTCTCAAAAGCAAATTTTGATATTTCAGAGTAGATGCCGGTATCGGTAATTTTCTCTAGTAAGCTGCTGCGCTCATTTGGGTCGGCTTTCAGGAAGCGTGCAAAATCGCCCTGCGAGAGCATCACAGAACGCAGGAACTGGTTATAATCCAAGCCGCAGATCTCGGCAATTTTTTCGGGCACCTGACTAGGCTTCAGGTCGAAGAAAGTATTCTCTTCACAATCGAACAGATCCATGTGCACCGCCTGAATTTTACCATCCGCTTTGCCGCGGCTCCTCCGTATCTGCCATTTGCTGCGGTATACTTTGCCATTTGCTTCAAACTCCACTTCAGCATACGACTCGGCAGTATGGCGCGTCATCAGCTCCAGCGGTTTATTAGTGCTGTGGCGGTGTACTAAACCATAAAGGCCAACCGTAATCGCATCCAGAATAGTGGTTTTTCCGGCACCTGTAGGCCCGGTAATGGCAAACAAACCGGCATCTGCCAGTGGGCTCTGGTCGAAACGGATCTCGTGCTCACCTTTCAGTGAGTTCAGGTTCTGGAAGCGTACAGCAAGGATTTTCATTATTTCAGACTTAAGACGTTTGACTCAAGTAGCAAAACTTTTTTATTGTACTATAAATTAGAGGAAGGCCTACTTTAACAGTTAACACTACCATAAGACGCTCGCAGGAGCTGCGCACGCTGCGAGGTCTGCTAACTTTCCACTTCCTGTCGCATCAGCTCCAGCAGCTCTGAAAAAGTAGTTATTAGTTCGGTATGGTCACTCTCCGGGAAAGCGATTTCGCAACGTTTCAGGAACACGTCTTTCTCGGCTAAAGTATGAAGATCAACCTCCTGCTGCACCTGTTGTTCCAGCGATTGCCTAGCCGCTTTAATAATTGGCGGGCGGTGAATGAGCAGGTGCAGTTCGTCTTTTTTGAGTTGCAGCACTTCCTCAAGTTGCTGGTTCAGATCGGGTAGGGGCACGTCGAGCTCTACCTGCAATTCGGCCCAGGCCGGCAACGTATAACTGCTGTTATCATACACAGCAAGCTGCTGTTTAACTTTCTCTAATGCACCCTTAAAGCGCACCAGTTTGCGGCAAACCGGGATTTCCAGTTCGCGCAGGTCAGTTAGTTTGCCCGCTTCAAAGTCAAGTATAAAAACAACTTTCTTGTCGGTAACCTCGCTAAAACTCAGCGGAATAGGAGAGCCGGAGTAACGAATGTGGTTAGTGTTGTTTACTTTTTGCGGACGGTGCAGGTGGCCGAGCGCTACATAATCAAACTCCTTCGGGAACTGGTCGGCTCCGATCTGGCCCAGGTTGCCCACATGTATTTCTTTCTCGCTATCGGAGGCCGAACCACCGGCGGCAAACAAATGACCCATGGCCACAACAGGTATACGTTGCTGTTTATATTGCTGCACATGCGGCACAAAAGCGGCATAATGGGCAGAAATGCCCTGCTTCAGCCGCTGCTCGCGTTCCTCGTAACTCTCGCCCGGAACAGAAAGGCGAATGTCGCGGTCGCGAAGGAAAGGTACGGCACATACAACCAGTTCCAGCTCCCCCTGCTTATTGCGTAGTTCGATCAGTTCATCCAGCGGGTCGGTTGTGGCGCCGCCTATTACTTTTATGTTAAAGCACTCCAGTAATTCCTTGGGTGCATTCAGCGTAGACACAGAATCGTGGTTACCACCTGTAAATATGATATGGCGGCAGCAGGTTGCGCATACTTTGGTCAGGAAGTTATAGTATTGTTTTAGTGCCGTGTTGGAAGGCGCGCCGGTGTCAAATACATCGCCCGCCATTAGCAGTACCTCTACCTGCTCGTTTTCAATGGTTTGCAGGAGCCAGTCCAGGAAATGCTGGTGCTCTTCGGTACGTTCGAGGTTAACTAATCGCTGGCCCAGATGCCAGTCTGAAGTGTGTAGTACGCGCATAGCCCAATTCCTTTCTCCTTTACAGCACTAAGTTACATTAATGTATACCTATACTGCAAATTAGTTATATAACTTTTTTGAGAGGGAAGTATAGCTTAATTGCTATGTATAAAGCAGGGCGGGTAACAGGAAATAAATGAAGCGTGTTAAAGTAAATTACTCGTTAATCCAGTCCAGGGCTTCCTGTTCGTTTAAAAAGTTCTTATAGATAAATTTATTGATGTTCTGTGCATCGGCTCTTGTAGCTACCGCCTCTAAAGTAAGTTTGGGAAACAGACTCTCCGGGAGAATCCGGGCCAGTTTTTGAAGCGGGGTTTGAGATAAAAGCGTGTAAAAGTTATTGGACATCCATTCTTTTGTAGCCGTGTCGAAAGCTTCTAAGCGCTGGGCGTTTGCAATGGCCTTCGTAATACTGTAATCTCTTAATGATTCGTACAGTTTTGTGCCACCGGTAATCATTTCTTCTCTGTTTACAGACCTTAACCACTCAGCCCGCAGCAGATCATTTTCCTGGTCTACCTCGATTTTATAAAAATCAGACTCGTAAGTTGTTTTAAATGGCATCGGGTGGAAAAAGTGGAAATATAAACGACCAATATCTTTAGTAAAGATAAGGAATTTTTAGTGAAAAGCGTCATTTATATTCATACCTGATTTACCGGAAAGGCCTGAATTTAAACCGCTTCCAATAAAAAAAAGAACCCGCTTTTAAGCGGGTTCCTGTGATATTAATGGGTAACCTGTGCGAAAGTGGTAATGGCATCGCTGAGATCGTATACTTTAGTTTTGAACACTTCTTCAAGTATACTTTGCCCGGCCGCCGAGCGATAGCCGGCTGCACAATGTACCATTACCGGCTTATCCTGCGGTATCTCGTTTTTACGTTCGCGCAGTTCCGGTAAAGGTATGGTAATGGCATTTTCGAAAATTTTTCCGGCTTTAACTTCTCCTGTGTTACGAATATCCACGATGGTATACTTATCAGGATTTGAGGTGAAGTCGTCGAGGTTGGTTTGCGCGCTTGTTTGTGGTAAAACGGCTGGAGGTAGCAACGCTCCTTTAATATTGCCTTCATACCCAATTTTAGCCGATTTACGGATCACTGAATTGAGTACATCTGCGTTTTCGGCTATCAGGTAAAATTTCTCGTTCGGGCCAACTATACTTCCCAGCCAGGTTTCGAATTTGCCGCCCTCCTGTATGTTTATGCTGTTAGGCAAATGGCCTTGTTTATACTTTGCCTGAGGGCGCGTATCAACAATAAGTATACCTTCTTCGAGCTTTGAGTTGCTATCAAGGTGCGGCACTGCTTTTATACTTTCTTCAAAACCGGCAGCCCCGGCTTTGTTCATGGTAACATCGTGGCCAAAATATTTCGGTATAAATGGCTGGTCTTCGAGCAGGGTTTTTACGAAATCGGCTTCGCTCATATCCTGCAGCGCATAGTTCGTGCTCTTTTCACGGCCTATGGTAGAGTAGGTATCAGAGCTCAGGTTTTTACCGCACAAAGATCCGGCACCGTGCGCAGGGTATACCAGCACATCTTCATTCAGCTTCTTGAAAACGTTGTTTGTGGTCTGGTACATCTGCTTTGCCAGTTCTTCGCGTTTGGCCGTCATGTTGCCAACATTTTCGCGCAGGTCCGGGCGGCCTACATCGCCTACAAACAGTGCATCGCCGGTAAAAGCCGCGTGTTGTTTGCCGTGCTCATCCAGTAAAAGTATAGTTACGCTATCAGGCGAATGTCCAGGCGTATTTAGCGCACGAAGGGTTAGTTTTCCCAACTTTAGTTCATCGCCATCATCAAACGTTTTATGTTCATAATCGGCACCCAGCAGCTTGCTCACGTAAATGCTGGCCCCGGTTTTGCGGGCTATTTCCAGGTGAGAGCTTACAAAATCTGCATGCGGGTGCGTCTCAAAAATAGCTACAATATCAGCATTGTTATCTTTGGCAAATTCATAGTATGGCTGCGGATCGCGAGCCGGATCAACCAAAGCCATTTTACCTTCGCTAACAATAGCATAGCTGGCGTGGGCCAGGCCTTTGTCATAAAACTGTTCAATTATCATGGTCTTATTTTGAAATAGATAAGGCGTTTGTTATTTCTGCTGCGTGCTGTCGGCAGTTGGCAGGCCGGTGTTTTTAAGGTCCTTAAAACCACCAATGTTGTATACTTTTTTAAAGCCGGCTTCCTGCATTAGTTTGGCTGCTTTACCGCTGCGGTTGCCACTGGCACAGTACAGGTAATAGGTTTTATTTTTATCCCAGCCTTTCATTTCTGTGGCGAACTGGCCGCTTAGAAAATCGGAGTTTTTGGCATTTGTAACATGGCCTGCAGCATACTCCTGCGGCGTACGCACATCCACTAAAACCGCTTTTTTCTCGTTTGCGTGCTGGTCTTTATACTCGGTTGCGCTCAGGCGTTTTACCTCGGCAGTGCCTTGTTGCTGAGGTGCTGAGCAACTCATCAGCGTAATTACTGCTACAGCTGCGAATACTGTTTTCATAGGTATATTTTTTAAGTGAAAAGCCTCATTTATTTTACGAAAAGCTAACTGGTGCTTACCGGCTCTGCTACAAATTTAAATCAATTAGTATGATTCCAAAGTATAAAATTGAAACCCCGAAAGTATAAAGCTGCTGCTTAAAATACTTTGCAGCCATTTATACAGTCAATAATATTAGTAATGGAAACATCGGTCAGGAAGTAGTACACATTTTTGCCTTCACGCTGCGTATTTACCACACCTTTATCGCGCATATTGGTGAGGTGGTGCGATAGCAACGACTGTTCTATTTTAAGTACTTCCTGCAACTCGCTTACAGTTAAGCGGGTGCGTTGTTCCAAAAGATCAATGATGCTGATGCGGACAGGGTGGGCCACACACTTAAGCACATAAGCCGCCCTTTCCAATTTCTTCTTTTCTATTCTAACTTCTAAGGAACTTACATTCGTCATAGCTTTCTCCCTCTTTTAAATATATGACCATGTATTCATATATTTAATAACAGTACAAACCAGAATCTTAAGTAGTTCCTGAAATTTATGGCTTTAGTGTAATAGATTGATTGTGAGTTTGATACGATTTAGAGTGAAGGTGCTAATTAGTTGGTTTTTTACCGGTTTTATTTGATGAGGCAGTGGATTTATACTTTAAAAGGGCATTTGTTGAGTTAAGAGAAGTTTAGATTAAATCTGTATTTACCCGGCAAAATAAATGATTGCCAGTGATACGGATGCCACAATGAGCCAAAGTATAAGTCCTTGCCAGAACGGTTTGGCGCTTATAGTTTTAAGATTATTCAGGCTGATGTTGGCTCCTATTAAAAAAAGACTGAGCAATAGTCCTTTTTTAGCGATCAGCACAATAAGTGGAGAAAAAGAAGTAACTGCAGGTATAAATGTGCTTGCGACTGAGGCCAGAATAAACAGCACGATGAACAAGGGTATGATTACTTTGGCTTTGCCCTCGCGGTAAAGCAAGCTGGAAACCAATACCATGGGCACAATCCAGAGAGCGCGGGTAAGTTTAAGGGTGGTAGCAATCTGTAGTGCATGATCGCCGTAGCGGGAAGCAGAACCAACTACAGAGCTGGTGTCGTGTATGGCAATAGCTGCCCAAAGCCCGAATTGTTCCTGCGATAAATGCAGCCACTTTCCTACCCCCGGAAACACAAATAAAGCTACCGCATTAAGTATAAACACAATGCCCAGCGAAACCGAGATCTCTTCGGGTTCGGCTTTAATGGCAGGAGCAACAGCAGCAATGGCGCTGCCGCCACAGATAGCAGTACCCGCCGATACCAGGTGTGTAAGTTTTGGCGAAGTATAAAACAACCTGCCCAGCAACATGCCAAGTAGCATGGTTACTGCCAGCGAGGCAAAAGTATAAACAATACCGCTCAGGCCGGTTTCTGCTACCTGGTATAAATTTATCCCAAAACCAAGCCCAACAACAGCCGCCTGCAGCACATACTTCGATATTTTACCAGTGTGATTTTTAAAGGGATTGCCAACTAATAAACCAACAAGCAGCCCAAGCAGCAATGCTACCGCCGATGATACAAACGATGTCAGGAGTATGAGGAGTACAAAAAGTATAAAAGTGCTCTTCTGCAGCAACGGCGAAGAAAAATGCTTCATAGCAAGGTTTGTGGCTGGGAAACTTACGCTTTCTGCAAAAGTAGCAATACTTCTTTTTAAATCCTGCTAAAGTAAAATCCTCAGCCTAAATTTGGCAACCTGAGCAAGTATAATTTCAGCTAATAGAAATTTATATTTGCGGCTTGTTTAATTAAAACGATTCACCGATCACAACATAAAAGTTAATGCCTTCGCGGCCATAGCCTACATCCAGGCGAGCATTCATTTTCTGTTTTTTGTCCAGGGCGTAGCGCAGCCCGGAGCCTAGCGAGTATTTCAGAGTAGAGAAAGAAACATCAGCTGGTTTGCCAAACACATCGCCAATACCGGCAAAAGCTACCATGCCAAAACTGCCTGCCAGCGGTAACCTGTATTCTGCCTGAGCTCCGGCAAAGTTGTTTTCCAGGAACCGGTTTTTGGCATAGCCACGCAACATACGATCGCCGCCAGCCTGAGCCAGCCGCATTACGGGTACTTCGCCATTTGTCAGCATCATGCTGGTGTTAAAAGCCAGTATATGGTCAGGTTTAAGCTGAAAGTATTTCCGGAAATCGAAGTTTATGTTGTTGTAAGAAAAGTCGCTGCCAAAAGCTGTGCTGTAACGGTAAACCGATGCTTCCAGGTACATACCGCTGCTGGCATACGCTACGTTATCGCGGCTATCGATCAGGAAAACCAAACCAAGGCCGCTGTTCAGGCCGCCTTCAGAGCCAGGTATACTTAGGTTTCGCAACTGGCTGTCACGCTCTTTGTCTATGGAGTCCAGCTTAACATTATAGTAGTTAGTTATTTGCACATCGGGGCCAATAAAAGCCTGTTTGCCAATATTCTTTAAAGCGCCAAAGCGGAAGCTTGCATAGTTGTATTTATACTTCTCCTCGTTTATTTCCGGGGTATTATTACCAATGCCATAAAACCGGTCGGCATAAACGCGGTGGCGCAGCTCGCCGCGCAGCAGGTAGCGCTCATCGCGGGTAAAAATATTCCAGTCCAGAAGCTGGTCGGTTTGCTTGTTTAAAGTATAATCCAGTAGCAGGCGCGTTACCGAAAGGCGGGTATAGGTTGTGTCGGTATGGCTGGGTAGTTTAAAGAAACCGATTACGCCGGCTCCCAGGCCCAGGCGGGTATCAGGGGTATAGTAAACAATCGGAATCGGGATAAAACCTTTGATGATCTTTCGCCCGGCGGTGCTATCCTGCATTATAGCCGGGCTCTGCGCCATCGTCTTTAAGCTCAGCAGAAAAGCTAAGGAGCAAAGTATAAATTTCACGTTCTGGGTAATCCTCATGTTTATCAATTCTTTAAGCAAAGTATAAGCTGATAAATTTTAACTCCGTGTTAGCAGCAAGGTAGCTGAAGCAGAGCCTTTTTAGAGGATTAAATGTAGTATTTATTATATTAGAAAACGATAATATTTATTAGTCGGGGATGCGATGCAAATTATGGTTGCAACAATGGTTTTTTAATTGTGAGATACTTATATTTAGAAACCATAAACTAATAAAACTAACCTTTCACTCACCTTATTGTATCCGATGAAAAAAATCTTAACCATTGCAGCGTGCCTTGCCTTAGGAGCAGGCAGCGTAATGGCGCAGGAGACTTTTCCGCGCAACGGTGTGTATGATGAGCGCGCCGGCCTGGTTGCCCTCACCAATGCCACCATTCATACCGATTATAAAACCACCCTCAACAATGCAACCCTGCTTATCAGGGGCGGCAAAGTAGAGGCGGTTGGCACCAACGTAAAAGTGCCTGCAGGCGCTGTTGTAGTAGATGCCAAAGGCAAGCATATTTATCCCGGCCTGGTAGATATGTTCAGCAACTATGGCCTGCCTGAGGTAAAGCCGGCCCGTGTAAACTATGGTTCAGCGCCACAGGCAGAATCTAACAAACAGGGAGCTTATAACTGGAACCAGGCCATTCGCCCGGAAACCAATGCAGTAGAGCTTTTTAAAGTTGATAAAAAACAGGCCGAAGAGCTGCGCAAGCAAGGTTTTGGCGCTGTACTTTCTGTGCACCGTGATGGTATTGCCCGTGGTACAGCTACGCTGGTAACGCTGGCCGAGAAACGCGAAAACGAAGTAATTGTGCTGGACAAAGCTGCCGGTGCACTTTCTTTTGACCGTGGCTCTTCTACCCAGGATTACCCTAACTCGCTGATGGGTGCTGTTGCCTTGTTGCGCCAGACTTACCTGGATGCGCAGTGGAATTCCAAAAACGCTGGCCGTGAGCAAAACATCTCCCTGAAAGCCTTCACAGATGCGAATAAGTATCCGCAGATATTTGAGGTGGATGAGAAACTGAATGTAGTGCGCGCCGATAAAGTGGGTGATGAGTTCAAAAAGCAATACATCATTAAAGGTGCCGGCGACGAGTACCAGATGCTAACAGAAGTTAAAGCAACCAACGCACCGCTTATACTTCCGGTTAACTACCCGGATGCTTATAACGTGGAAGATCCGTTTGATGCACGCCGTGTATCGCTGGAGGCTATGAAGCATTGGGAAATGGCACCTGCCAACGCGGCTATGCTGCAAAAAGCCGGTGTTACGTTTGCCTTCACCACTGCCGATCTGAAAGATAAAAAAGACTTCCTGCCAAACGTGCGCAAAGCCGTAAAGTATGGCCTGTCTGAAGAAGAGGCTCTGAAAGCGCTGACGGCAACTCCTGCAAAACTGCTGAACGCTGATAACATGGTGGGCAGTCTGAACAAAGGCATGCTGGCAAACTTTATCATTACAAGCGGAAACCTGTTCTCAGACAGCAATATTATACTTGAGAACTGGGTACAGGGCAGCCAGTACAAAATAACCGAAGTGCCTTCTGATTATCGTGGCGTTTATACCTTAAAAGTAGGTCAGCAGCCAGATAAAAAACTGATGATTGCAGGCACGCCTGATAAACCGGAGCTTAAAGTTATTGGTCAGGATACTGTAAATGGTAAAATCTCTTTTAACGGCAACCTGGTTACGATCTCTTTCAACAAAGACAAAAAGAGCGCTGAAAGTATACGCCTGAGCGGCTGGCTGACAGATAAAAACCTGCAGGGCGAAGGCCAGTTACCGGATGCTTCTACTGTAAAATGGTCGGCTGTATACTCTGCGGCTATGACCGAGCAGGCTAAAAAAGATAAGGAAAAAGCGGATGCCAAGCCTGTTGAGCTGGGAAGTATGATTTATCCGTTCCGTGCTTTCGGACAAGCAGAGCAGCCTAAGCAGGAAACTGTACTTATCAAAAATGCCACCGTCTGGACGAACGAGAAAGACGGCAAAATGGAGAACACCGATGTGCTTCTAAAGAATGGCAAGATCTCAAAAGTAGGCAAAAACCTGAGCGAGTCTGGTGCCCGCGTAATTGACGGAACAGGCAAGCATGTAACACCAGGTATAATTGATGAGCACTCGCATATTGCACTTGATGGCGTAAACGAAGGCACGCAATCTGTAACCGCTGAAGTACGCATGTCGGATGTGGTAAACCACGAAGACATTAACATTTACCGCCAGTTGGCAGGTGGGGTAACTACATCGCAGTTGCTGCACGGTTCTGCAAACCCGATTGGTGGCCAGTCGGCAATCATTAAGCTGCGTTGGGGTAAATCTCCGGAAGGCATGATGGTTGAGAATGCGGATGGGTTTATCAAATTTGCCCTGGGCGAGAACGTGAAGCATTCTAACAGAAGTAACGTGCACACGGTTCGTTTCCCGCAATCAAGAATGGGCGTAGAGCAGGTTTATGTAGATGCTTTCCAGCGTGCCAAAGAGTACGAGCAAGCCTGGAAAAACTATGGCAAACTCTCTAAGAAGAAGAAAGCTGAGGCAGGCGAGCCACGCCGCGACCTGGAACTCGAAACGCTGGTAGAGATCCTGAACAACAAACGCTTTATCACATGCCACTCTTATGTGCAGTCTGAAATAAACATGATGATGAAAGTAGCTGACCAGATGGGCTTTAAAGTAAACACGTTTACGCACATCCTGGAAGGGTATAAAGTAGCTGATAAAATGCAGCAGCACGGTGCCGGTGGCTCTACCTTCGGCGATTGGTGGGCTTACAAAATGGAGGTGAAAGATGCTATCCCTCAGAACGCTGCTATCATGAACAGCCTGGGTGTTGTAACAGCCATTAATTCTGACGATGCTGAAATGGCCCGCCGCCTTAACCAGGAAGCTGCCAAGAGCGTGAAGTATGCCGGCATGAGCGAAGAAGAAGCCCTGAAAATGGTAACGCTGAACCCTGCCAAACTTCTGCACCTGGATAACAGAATGGGAAGTATAAAAGCAGGTAAAGATGCCGACGTAGTACTTTGGAACAACCACCCACTTTCTATCTATGCCAAGCCTGAAAAGACCTTCGTAGATGGCATTGCTTACTTCGACCTGGACCGTGATGTGAAAATGCGTGAGGAGATGGAGAAAGAGCGTATGCGCCTGATCCAGAAAATGCTGAACGCTAAAACAGGCGGAGCTAAAATGCAGGCCCCTGTAACTAAGAAAGCAAGCGTGCTGCACTGCGAAGATGTAGAAGCTCACGAAGAGGATGCATACCTGGCTTATTAAATTGTTAGTTGTTGATTATTAATTGTCGGCCTCATTCCTGAAAAAACATTAAGCGATCAACAAGCATATACATTCAACAATCATTAAGTATGAAAATTCAAAAAAGATATATTTCGGCTTTTGTAGCGCTGTTGCTGAGCGTGCCTGCTTTTGCGCAGGTGCCGGCGCCTGCAGCTAAACAAAGCAAGCCCGTATTGCTGAAGGGTGCAACGCTGCACGTGGGCAACGGCACTGTGGTAGAAAATGCAGCCGTAGGTTTTGACAAAGGCAAGATCACGTATGCTGGTCCACAGAGTGGCGCTAATCTGAGCGGCTACGAAGTAGTAGATGTTACCGGCCAGCACATTTACCCGGGCCTGATTCAGCCAAATGCAGCGCTGGGTTTAAATGAGATCGAGAGCGTGCGTGCCACTATAGACTGGCGCGAAGTTGGTAATTTTAACCCGAACGTGCGCTCGGTTGTAGCCTATAACACGGATTCTGATATCATCCCGACTGTGCGTGCAAACGGCGTGCTAATGACGCAGCTTACACCAATAGGAGGTACGGTTTCAGGGTCTTCTTCAATCGTGCAACTGGATGCCTGGAACTGGGAAGATGCCATTGTGAAAGCCGATGAAGGTATACACCTGAACTGGCCGGCCATGCTGGTGCAAACCACTAACAACGCCGACCCAAGGCTGGCCGGCATGAAGCAGCAGCGTGAAGAAACATTAACGGAACTGGCGCAACTGATGCGCGATGCATCTGTATACAAATCAGGCAAACACGACAACGAGAACCTGAAGCTTGCTGCCATGGCCGGTTTATTTGATGGTAGCAAGAAGCTGTACATTCATGCAAACTATGGCAAGGAGATCATCGAAAGTATAAACTTTGCAAAGCAGTACGGTGTGAAAAACATGGTGATTGTAGGCGGTGGAGATGCGGCTTCTGTTACAGATTTCCTGAAAGCAAATAACGTGGCCGTAATTTATTCTGGTGTGCATGCGCTACCAGGCCGTGCCGAGGAAGATGTAGATATGCCATACAAAACGCCATACCTGTTGCAAAAAGCCGGCGTACCATTCGCTTTGGATTATGACCTGAGCATACACGGTATCCGTAACCTGCCCTTTATTGCAGGCACGGCTGCAGCACATGGTTTGGATAAAGAGCAGGCCTTGGCATCTGTATCGCTGAATACTGCCAAAATTTTAGGTATTGATAAAGTAGTTGGCTCTGTTGAAGTGGGCAAATTGGCAACCCTTGTTGTATCAGCTGGCGACCTACTGGATATGCGTACGAACAATGTAACACACGCTTTTATTGAAGGCCGTAAAATAGACCTGAACAACAAGCAGAAGTACCTGTATCAGAAGTTCGATAATAAGTATAAATCAGAAGCGAAACCTGCGATTAACTAAGGTTAAATTTACGTAAAGTATAAAACGAGCTGCCGGTTTGCCGGCAGCTCGTTTGTTTTATAGCTGGTAATGATCTGAATTTTGCTTTTGGTTAGCAGGCTATACTTCCAACTATACTTTCATCCTCAGTCTTACTAACTTATAGTCTCAATTTTGGCTTTTGCTCGCTCCAAGCCCGCGAGGGCTCGTCCTGGGGGTAGGGGCCCTCGAAAAGGCATCGTGCTGCTTTCGCTTCCTTTGCTCGTTCCTCGCAATGCCTTTCAGGCACCAGAACCTCTCGAGGCGCTCAACCCAAGGACTGGGAAAGACACCTCTTCGTTAGCTGCTATGCAACTAAAACCAACTGTCCCCTTGAGGGGGCTACAGGTGGTGTTAAAACAGCAGCTACAAAGCAATAGCTTTTCCAGGTGCATTCATTGACGATTCGATGTTTGAGCGTTCAGCGAGTGGGGGTAGGGGCCCTCGATAAACGAATTGTCTTGATTCTTTTGCTTACAGGGGTGCAGGGGCTCCTTTTAGACTTTCTCATCAAGGAGAAAAGTGAGGCCCAGCCGGCGAGGCGAAAAGCCCTGATCAAAGCAACATAACTCGGCTAACGCTCGGGAAGACAGCAAGAAATACAAACCAGTGGCATAACAGAAAAAGGAGTTGAAATAAATTTTCTACAGCTAGGAGAAATTAAGTATTAGTCAGAGATACGTCATAGTGCCTGCTGCTCCTTATCATACTCTATCTTTTTCTCCAGCAGCGTTTTGTTTTCCAGGCCCTTAACCTGCATGGTAAGTATGGTTTTATCTTTTTCCCATTCGATATCCAGTACACCGAAATTGAGGGCACCTATTTGCTCGCCTACACGAAAAATATTACCACTTTTTTTAGGCTGGCGAAAGTGTGTCATGCCGCTGGAGGTGATTTCGTAAACCGGAGAAGTATAGCCTTTCAGCTCGATTTTAGAAAGTTCGCCAACATGGCGATCACCGGAAAGCAGCACTGGAATAGCCGGTTTTGTTTTCTCAAGTAATGTGAGCAGGCGCTTGCGAGCTCCCGGAAAGGCAGACCAGTTAGTATAGACCATGCCTGTGGGTAAAATCTGTAAACCACTGGCAATAATGTGTACCCGGGCATCTGAATTTGTAAGTTCTTTTTCCAGCCATTTCCACTGCGCTTCGCCCAGCACATCGCCGGTATTATTGCGCAAGTATAAGCCCTGCATCGTTTTTAGTTTGTCCCGGAAATAGCGCACATCCAGTAACAGTATCTTCACTTTCTTATCACCTTTGCCTAACGTGTAAGTCCGGTAAATGCCTTGCTGCGTGCGTACAGAATCGTCTTTCGGCACATTCATAAAATCAAGAAAAAGCTGCTGGCTGTATACTTTTATAGCAGACTCTTTTCCGGCGTTGTCGTAGCCAAAATCGTGGTCGTCCCAGATGCCGGTAACTGGTACTTTCTTTAACAGTTTGCTATAGCCGGAGTTTTGCAATTGCTGCTGATACATGCTGCGGAGCCGGGCAGTATCCTGGGTATCAGCATAAATATTATCGCCAAGCCAAAGCCATAAATCAGGATCGGATTCGAGCACCGATGGCCAGAGTGGCTGAGCCTCGTTCTGGTTGTTACACGAGCCAAAAGCAATGCGGGTATGATCCTTTTTCGGGGCTTCAGAAATAAAACCGGATAAGGAGGCAGAGAGAAATAACCCGATTATTGGCAGCAGCAAGTATAACGTAATTCTGTTCATCTTTAACGCAAGGTGTCATTAGTAGACGCAGGTACGTAAAAAATCATTCCATGTATTCCATAAAAAAAGCCGCTGCAACAAGCGTTACAGCGGCTTTAAAACAGGAAAATTAAACTTATAAATTCTGCATCCAGGCGTTGCGCAGAGCAAGCTGTTGCGGGGTTGCCTGTTCGTTTATCTCAAACAAATGCTTTTTCTCTTCTTCTTTTTCAAGAACAGTAGTTTTTACCTGTACTTCTTTGCCATTACGCAGCACAGTGTAAGTATGCGTATCGCCTGGTTTAGCGGCCATTAACTTGCCAAGCTCCTGTTGTGCATTTTGCAGGGTAATGTTTACGCCATCTTTGGCTACAAGCACATCACCGTCTTTCAGGCCTGCTTTTAGTATTTCATCACTTACTTTAGTGAACATCAGTTTGCCATCTTCAAAGCCAAAATCATAGCCCAGAGCCGGTACTTTTTTGCCGGTTTTAACAGATGGTTTGTAAGAGATGCCCAGTTTGCCATAATATTCTTCTACAGGAAGCGGCTCCGCATTTTTTACATAGCGGTTAAAGAAGTCGCCAATCTCAGGGTAGGTTTTAGCGGTAAAAAGGTCGAAGAATTTATTTTCAGGGAAAGCCTTTTTAGGGCCATACTCTTTTGATAGCTCATTTATAACCTCGCGCAGGCCACGCTTACCACCCGATAATTCGAGCAAACGGATATCAAGTAATGCAGCAGTTAGTGCTCCGCGGTTATAAATGTTGCCATATTGCTTCTGGCCCTCAGGGGTGTAAGAAGTTAAAGAGAGCTTTTGGAGGCTATAGTTCTTGTCCATGCGGTCGTCGAAGTATAGTTTTTCACGCAGGTCGCCGAGGTAGGTTGGCAGATCAATTAAGCGGCCACGCAGCTGCATCATATCCGAAGCCCATTCGGTTGTGCCCTCATACAGCCAAAGGTGCTGCGACGGAGTTGGCGTTTCGAAGTTAAAGCGCTCTATGATCTCAGAATGGATGTTGAGAGGGGTGATAATGTGAAAGAATTCGTGCGCGGCAACATCAGTGATGCGGCTGGCAAACTCAGGCGTAAGCGGAGCTTCTTTAAAAACATACTCTGAGCTGTACGAATGTTCCCATGCTCCCCAATCCTGGTCTTCAAAATGGTATAGGAAAGTATAACGGTCTACCGGGAAATTTACTACGAAGGCATTGGCGGCGCCCAGCATGGCAGTCATGTTGGCCATCAGGTCCTCAGACTTTACCATACCCGTTTTAGAGTAAGTATAAATATCGATGGTAGTGCCTTTATACTTGGTTTCTGCTTTTGTAAGGTTACCCAGAAGTATAGGAGAATCCACGATCTGGTCGTAATTATCAGCAGTATAATAACCTTTGGTGTCTGGTTTAAGGGCGGTGCCAATCAGCCATTCCTGCGGGTAATCCAGCTTTACTTTTAAAGGAGCAGCTTGCAGGCCTTTTACATAACCGAATACACCCTGCCCGTTAATAAGCGCGTGGTCCTGCTCTAAAGAAGTGCCGCACATGCGGTAGATCATGTTCTTATCCACTTTGGTATCCCATGTTTCGGCTACCTGGTAGGTTATTTTTCGTACTTTCTCTGGCTTGCTTAACTGCCACTGGTTGGTGCTGATCTGCTTCACTTCCAGCTCGCGGCCTTTTTTATCGAATGCTTTAAACGCACTTACAAAGCGGCCGATATCCATGGTCTGGTAAGTGCCGGGTGCGGTAGATGCAAACTGGTAAATGTTATTGTCGGCTTTCAGGCCTTTTACATTCAGTGTTACTTTGAAACGATCGTCGGTACGGTCGTTCAGGTTTACCTGGTACGTTAGCTCAGGGTTTTTAGCGGCCATAGCGGCGGGGCTAAAAGCGAGTGCAGCAAACAGGCCAAGGGCAACAGTAATTTTTTTCATAGTTTAATTTATGAGTTAGAGTTACTAAAGTATAAAATGCAGTTTGTTTAACCGTAAGAAATAGATGAACAGCCTCAATAACTCGACGTAAGAGTTGCACTGATGATTTAATAGCTGATTTTTAGAAAGGGGTTAAACAGGATATAATTTCAGTCCAGCGTTTCAGAAACAGATCCGGTTTGCTTGCCTAGTAAAAAGTATCGAAAAATATAGCTTTAGCAATAGCCGTAAACCTGCCAATGTAGTATCTTTCTTATACAAACCACTTAACCCTAAACTATGAAAATACAGGAACTTGAACTGGAAACCAACGACTTAGCCGGTACGAAACAATTTTATACAAATGTGCTTGGATTTGCTTTGCTTTCAGAGGATGAGAAACAATTTTGTGTAAAAGCAGGGAGCTCGCGCCTTTGCTTTAAGTATACTTCCTGGGCACCGCCAGGTCCCTATCATTTTGCATTTAATATACCTGCAGATAAGATCGAAGAAGCCCGTATCTGGCTGAACGACAGAGCTGCCTTTCTGTACGAATCAGGCAGTGGTACGCCGGTTGTGCACCACCAGGAATGGGGAGCCCATGCTTTATACTTCTACGATACTGACTTTAACATTCTGGAACTGATTTCACATCAAAGTTCGCCCGGATCCGAAGCCGCCTTCAGCGCCGATGCCGTGCTGGATATTGCCGAAGTTGGTTTGCCTGTGCCCGATGTGCAAACGTTCACAAAAGAACTCAAAGCCCGTTTGCAACTACAACAATGGAAAACTGGAAACGCTACTTTTGGAGCCGTAGGCGATGCAACCGGAATGTTTATTGTGGTGCAGGAGCAGCGCCCCTGGTTCCCGACCCAAAACAGGGCAATGGCGCGCCCTATTAAAGTTTTACTCGAAGGAAAAACTTCAGACACCATCACTTTTAACAACTATAGTATAACACAAACTGCTGCAGAAATAAGTACTGCGCAAGTATAAACCTGCAGGTACGATAAGCCGGTATATACCTGTTAATTCTCGTTCATTTTGGTGGTAGCGCTAACACTCGCGGCGTTCATTCGTTTATTAGTCAGAGTGATTATCAATTTAAAAACCACAACTATGGAGAGATTTGAGAGAAATTTTGGTACCGGTTATTACGAACGCGACAACGAACATTTTGGCCAGGAACACCGTGGTGAGCACCGTGGTAGAGAACAGAATGATTTATCGAGCCATCTGACCCGCTATACGGAGAGAGGAAATTATTTTGGCATGCCGCACCACGAAGAGATGCATCGGGATGTGAGAAGCACGCAGCGCAGCGATTTTAATGAAGGCACAATGGGACCAATGGCAGGCCAGGGAGGTGGCCGCAGCTACAGAAGCGGCCAGAGCAACTACGACCAGGACAGAAACCGCCAGGACCATTACCACTACGGCGACCCTAACCCATACATGAACTACGACCGCAACGGCGGCTATGACAGAACCAGAGGCACTGGCTGGCGCAGCGAACGCGATGATTATATGAACAGCGGAAACTATGGCCTTAACCAGCCTGACTACAGCGAAACCGACCATTACGCACGCCAGGAAAACAGCTACCGTACCGGTGGACAGGGCAGAAGATTTACAGAGTTTGGCCGTGACGAACGGCATAATTACGGGCACGACAGGGGTAGCCGCGGCCAGCGTACATCGCAGTACAGCGAGAACCTGGATGACCGTTACTTCGACCGATCTGATGCAGGCCGCAGCAAAAGCGAAAACGACTATGGCCGTCAGCAATCGCGTTACCAGAACGAAGGCTACGATGGCTATGGAAGCAGCCGCCGTTACCAGGGCAGCGATAATTACGGAACCGGCAGTTACAGCTCAAACAGAGCTTACTTATCAGACCAGAGCCGTGAGAGAGGCCAGTTCGACCGCCGCAGCGATGAATTCCCGAGCCGCAGTAACTCCGAAAGAAGCCAGCGTTCAGGTCCAGATTATTCCAAGCATTCCCCGATCAGCAACTATGGCCAAAGCGACATGCGAGGGTAACAGCCTGCAAGTATAAACCAGAAAGCCTGTTGGTAATTCAGCAGGCTTTTTCTGTTTTATACTTCCAATGCAAAACCAATCTTTTGTTCGTTCCATACCTGAATAGCATAAAGACGTATGCAAGTATAATTACACAAAACCGTAACCAAACTCCTGAAACTATGAAATATACAGCACTTGCTTTTACAATACTTTGCCTGTTTTTCAGTGCCTGTACTATCAAAACAACAACCGTTGCCGGCGAGCAATCATCTATTGGAGGCTCTTACTGGGTATTATTGTCGTTGGAGGGGCAGGACGTGCAGACTGCAAAAGATACACGCATGGCGTACATCCGGTTCGAGGAAGGCAAAGGGGAGGTGAAAGGTTACACAGGCTGTAATAACTTTTTTGGGAAGTACACTGTGCAGGGCACTACGCTTCGCCTATCAGGTATTGGCTCAACCAGAATGATGTGCCCAAATATAGAGCAGGAAAACAAAATGCTGGGCTTGCTCCAACGGATTGATAGTTATAAAATCGCCGATAAATTGCTTACCCTGTATGCAGACGGACAAGCTGTTGCAACCTTCCAGTCCGGCAACCCCGACGATGTCAGTATCGAAACAAACCGATAGCGTTTGAAATAAAAAAGCCTGAGATCATACTTTAGGGGATGATCTCAGGCTTTAAAGTATGTGGGTTTATACTTTAATTCTGGTTCGTTTTCAGCAGCAGTTCATTAAATTTTTCCAGCAGGGCTATGTATTTGCGCTGCAGGTTTACCAGTTCGGTTTCCAGGTCCTTCTGATTATTAGTTGGTTTGTACGCCGGCTGCGGCTCACCATCAAACGGCAACATCAGGTTAGCGTTCTGCGGCAAAGTGGCAGCAGTTTCTTTCTTAATGTTTTTACTCAGATGTGGAAACTCCTGTGAGAAATCGTGGTGAATAACTTCACCTACCTTAAGTATAAAACTGGAAGGGATGCTGGTTTCTTTAAACTTATTATAAAGCGTTTTTCTGCTGATTCCTAATTTTTCGGCTACAATGCCTACTGCTATGCCACTCGTTTTAATAGCCTCTTTTATTGTTTCGCCTTTGTGTAAAGTTACTTTCATGCCTCTTCTATACTACTGTTTTGTGTACTGCCTGTAAAGGTCTACAAAAATAGGTAAAGTTTGTGTAAGCTCCCTATGCTTTAGCCTCGGAGGAGGGCTGATTTTTAATCAGGAAAATAAAAAATTTGCAAAAGTAAAGAAGGTGCTCTTACCTTTGTGGCATCTTTATCAAGATTTATAAAGAAGAGGGAAGAGAGCAGGCTCCGCGAACCTCTAGCAACCACCAGCTGATGCTGCAAGGTGCTAACTCCTGCCCAGTTTTGGGACATATAAACTTTTGCGATGTACTTACAGCAACAATTTTCCGCTTTTATATCTGATAGCACCTTGTTAATGGCCGCGCCTGCCGCCGCTATGTGCTGTTGTTGCTGATTCCGGCAATAAATCCATTCCGAATTATTTTCCAGTGCGTGCCCCAAAGTAGGTTTTGGCTGGCATAGCGCTTTGTTTTCTTATCTCTAATAATTTTAAATATTACTTTAATGCAATTCAAGAAACCGATCGCGTGGCTTGTTCAGGATGCGAACGAGCAAGGCGAAGGAACTTTAAAACGCTCGCTCAGTGGCTTTCAGCTCATCATGCTGGGGCTGGGTGTGATCATCGGGGCCGGGCTTTTCTCGCTTACAGGTATAGCCGCTGCCAATAATGCCGGGCCAGCTGTAACACTCTCATTTGTAGTAGCTGCCGCTGGCTGTGCTTTTGCCGGCTTGTGCTACGCCGAATTTGCCTCTATGATACCGGTGGCAGGTAGCGCTTATACTTACTCGTATGCCACCTTGGGCGAATGGGTAGCCTGGATTATTGGCTGGGATCTGATTCTGGAGTTTTCAGTAGGCGCTGCTACTGTTGCCATCAGCTGGAGCGATTACCTGACCAGGTTCCTGGCAAACTATGGCTTATACTTGCCACCACAACTCACCCGCTCACCTTTCGAAACTATAACACTGGCTGATGGTACCATTGTAAACGGCCTGTTCAACCTTCCTGCCACTCTGGTAATCATACTCATGACGCTGGTGCTGATGCGTGGCACAAAAGAGTCGGCTATCTTCAATGCTATTGTGGTATCGCTTAAAGTGCTGGTAGTACTGGTGTTCATTATACTTGGCTGGAACTACATAGATCCTGCAAACTATCAGCCTTACATTCCGGAAAATACTGGTACGTTCGGCGAGTTTGGCTGGAGTGGTATTATCAGGGGAGCGGGCGTTGTGTTCTTCGTTTTCCTTGGGTTTGATATTGTGTCTACGGCTGCGCAGGAAACCAAGAATCCGCAGCGCAACATGCCTATTGGTATACTTGGCTCGCTGGCGCTTTGCACGGTGCTGTTCGTGTTGTTTGCCCACGTTATGACGGGTCTTGCACCCTACACAGCTTTTCAGAATACGGCTGCGCCAGTTGCGGTTGCCATCGAAAACACGCCTTATACCTGGTTGCCGCAGCTTATCATCATGGCCATACTTATCGGTTATACTTCCGTTATCATGGTCGATCTGTTGGGGCAGTCGCGGGTATTTTACTCCATGTCTAAAGACGGTTTGCTGCCAAAGATTTTTGCAGAGATTCACCCAAAATTCCGCACTCCCTGGAAATCGAACCTTATACTTTGCGGCTTTATAAGTTTGTTTGCAGCCCTGGTGCCTATACGTGTAGTTGGCGAAATGACGAGCATTGGTACGCTGTTGGCCTTTGCCATGGTATGCGCCGGGGTTATTATACTTCGTAAAACAAACCCTGAATTACCCCGCAGTTTTAAAACTCCGCTGGTGCCGCTGGTGCCTATACTTGGTATTTTAATTTGCTTGGGTATGATGGCGTTTCTGCCTTGGGAAACATGGTTGCGCTTGTTTGTATGGATGGCGCTAGGTGTTGTGATATACCTGGCGTATGGCCGCAAAAACAGCGTAATCCGGAAAAGGCTGGCGCAGGAGGCCTTGGAAAAAGCTGAAGCCAAAGTATAAATTACTGTCTTATCATTATGCATGTATAAAACGTAGAACCATAAAAAGTATACATAAATGATGATGCAAGTATGGCTGATACAAATTTACTGATGATACCGCTGGGTAGTGGCGACCTGAAATCTGTGTTTATAATGGATGTGAGCAAGGTTTACTACCTCTCGTACAAACCCGAAACGGCCCAGCAAACCGCAAAACTGACGCTTGATTTTGGCGTTTCTCAGAAAATGTTTGAAAAACAGGAAGCAGTGCAGCTATACGAAGAGCTAATGAAATATCTGCCGCTAAAAAGTATAGATGTAAAAAGCAGTTAAGCCAGTTTGGTTGAACATTACATAAAAAGAGAGCCGCCCCGGAAGTTATTAGGGGCGGCTCTCTTTTTAATTTATACTTAGTAATAAGCCGGAAAGTATAAAATATTATTACTCTTGTTTCAGCAGTTTCTGATGCTCCGGGTGGCGCTCTATGTACTTGGCTACTGCCGGGCAGCTGGCTATTACACAATGCCCGTTTTCTTCGGCATAGCGCAGGCCTTCTGCAATCAGTTTATTCGCAACGCCTTTTCCGCGTGCCGATTCAGGTACGTAGGTATGCTGAAAATCCAGAACATTTTGTTCCGGCGTGGCATACGCCAGTTCAGCATCGTCGCCTCCCATTTCTATTGTAAACTGCTGGTATTCTTTATCGTGTGTTACTTCTAAATCCATTATCTAAATAAGCTGTTTTAATATAAACACTGAAACCTGTGCGTAAAGTTTTAGATTGAACAAGGTAGTTAAATACCGGCTGTTAATCCATAGCTCAAGCTTACATTTATACGTTGGGTTTTTTATGCGGATGGTGTAATAAAACTACCGACCGTGCTTCTATTTTAAGCTTTTCACCTGCACCAATGGTTGTTTTATCTTCAGCTATACTGGCCAGGCTTGTATCAATTAATTTGGTCCAGTTGGTGCCATACTTTGCAGGCGGCAGTTTATACTCCAATGGCTCGTGGTGGGCGTTAAAGATCACGTAAAAGTCATCGTCTATAATCTGTTCGCCCTTAGGTCCCATCCAGTGCAGGCCGCGGCCATTTAAAAACACGCCCAACGATTTGGCAAAATCATGATTCCAGTTTTCCTCCGTCATTTCGGTGCCTTCAGGCAGGAACCATGCAATATCTTCTACGCCTGTTCCTTTTATTCGCTGCCCCTGAAACCAGCGCCTGCGGTTAAAAACCGGGTGTTTCTTTACAAACTGAATTAACTGGCGTGTATAGTTGAGCAATTCCTGGTCGGTTTGCTCCCAGTTCAGCCAGGATATTTCGTTGTCCTGGCAATAAGCGTTGTTATTACCCTGTTGTGTACGGCTCAGCTCATCGCCGGCTACCAGCATGGGTACCCCCTGCGATAAAAACAGCGTGGTAAGGAAGTTGCGTTTCTGCTGTTGGCGAAGGGCTATTATGTCTTTGTCTTCGGTTTCTCCTTCAGCACCACAGTTCCAGGAGCGGTTGTGGCTTTCGCCATCGTTGTTGTTTTCGCCGTTGGCCATGTTGTGCTTCTCGTTATAAGAAACAAGGTCGTGCAGGGTAAAACCATCGTGTGCTGTTATAAAATTTATACTTGCTGTGGGCTTGCGGTTGTCGTCTTTATAAAGATCTGAACTTCCGGTAAATCGTTCCGCAAATTCGGCCAGCATACTATCGGCACCGCGCCAGTAATCGCGTATACAATCGCGGTACTTACCGTTCCACTCGGCCCAGCCAGCCGGAAAATTGCCAACCTGGTAGCCGCCTTCGCCAATATCCCAGGGCTCTGCAATAAGCTTAACCTGCGATATAACCGGATCCTGGTGAATGATATCGAAGAAGGAGCCCAGGCGGTCTACTTCGTGCAGCTCGCGGGCAAGCGTAGAGGCCAGGTCAAAGCGGAAACCGTCTACGTGCATTTCCAAGATCCAGTAGCGCAGGCTATCCATTATCAGGCGGAGTACGTTGGGCAACATGGCATTCAGTGTATTGCCAGTGCCGGTATAATCCATGTAAAAGCGTTTGTCTTCTTCGGTAAGCCGGTAGTAACTAGCGTTATCGATGCCTCTGAACGAGAGCGTTGGCCCCATGTGGTTACCTTCGCCGGTATGGTTATACACTACATCCAGTATAACTTCGATACCTGCTTTATGCAACTTCTTTACCATATTTTTAAACTCAATAACCTGCTGGCCTTCCGTGCCGCTGCTTGAGTAGCGCACATCAGGAGCGAAATAACCGATGGTGTTATAGCCCCAGTAATTGGTCAGGTTGTTTTCAGCAAGGTGGCGGTCTGTTATAAAATGGTGAATGGGCAATAACTCGATGGCCGTAATGCCAAGCTCTTTCAGGTAGTTTATAGTTACGGGGTGTGCGAGCGCCGCATAAGTGCCGCGTATGTTTTCGGGTATATCGGGGTGCAGTTTGGTAAAGCCTTTTACATGTGCCTCGTAGATTATGGTGCGGTGGTACGGAATTTTTGGTGGTTTGTCGCCTTCCCAGTCGAAGTTAGGGTCTGCCACTACTGCTTTCGGGATGTAAGGTGCGTTATCGGTTTCACTGAAACTCAGGTCTTCTTGCTCATTACCAACTTCGTAGCCGAAAAGCGAATCGTGCCAGTCAATCGTACCTGAAATGGCTTTCGCATAGGGGTCAATAAGGAGCTTGTTCGGGTTAAAACGATGGCCATTTTCCGGCTCATAAGGTCCATGCACACGGTAGCCATATAGTTGCCCTGGTTTTATACCTGGCAGGTAAACATGCCAAACCTGGTGCGTGCGCTCCACCATCTTTATTTTAGCAGACTCGGCTTCATCTGTCAGATTTTCGAAGAGGCAGAGTTCTACGGTGGTCGCATTGTCGGCGTAAAGCGCAAAGTTTACACCCTCGCCGTCCCAGGTGGCGCCAAGCGGGGAAGAATTACCAGGATATACTTTTACTTTCATAGTTATAAGATTAGCCCCAAGATGTAGCTGGATTGCAGGATTTGTTGCTTGATGTACGCATTGCAGCCGTTTTAGATGACTCCGTATTATACAATAGCAGCCGTTTTATTTTAAATCTGGTAAGCTTTGTAACTTATTGTATTAAAAGTAGATATAGGTATGAGTTATACTTGTTCACCGGGAGTTTATACTTTAAAGTATACTTCTGCTTACTAATCAGGTACTTCATTAACTTCAAATCAATAAAACTATGGCAAAAACCAAATGGATCATTGACCCTGCACACAGTGAAATACAGTTTAAAGTAAAGCACCTGATGATCACGACTGTTACCGGGTATTTTAAGAAGTTTAACCTGGAAGTAGAAACGGAAGGTGACGATTTCAGAAGTGCATCAAGTATAGTGTTTACCGCTGATATAGATTCAATAGAAACAAATAATGCCCAACGCGATACCCACCTGAAATCGGCTGACTTTTTTGATGCGGCTAACCATAGCGAACTGCGGTTTGTGGGAAAGAACTTTAATGAAACAGGCGAGGGAATCGAAAATCTTTCAGGCGACCTCACTATCCGGGGAACTACAAAACCTGTAACTGTACAAGTAGAATATCAGGGCACCGTTGTTGACCCTTACGGACAAACAAAAGCCGGTTTTGAAGTAAATGGAAAGATCAGCAGAAAGGAATTCGGGCTGATGTGGGATGCCGTAACGGAAGCCGGCAGCGTGGTAGTGAGCGATGAGATCAGATTACACTGCGAAATCCAACTTATTAAACAGTAATATAACTATAAAAAGGGCAGAGCTTGCAAGGACAGGTTCTGCCCTTTTTATTTATACTTTCTTTTGATGGGATCCAGCAAGTATTCCAGGCCGTTCATTTTGATCTCGTAAATTGTTGCCAACTGCATGCCAAGTTTGCCAGCCGGAAAGCCTTCTCTGCAAAACCACTCGAGGTAAGATACAGGCAGATTGCAGAGTACGGTGCCTTTATACTTACCAAATGGCATTTTCTGCTTTACAAGGTCAATCAGGATATTGGCATTGGGTTGTTCGGGCGCGTCCATGATTTTATACTTCGCTTGTTGCTGGTTTTAATGTGTGCTGCATAGCTGACTGCAATTTAAGCTTTCACCATTAGTATATGGTCTATGCCGTCTTCATCGTATACTTCGCTTGTTTGCACAAACCCGAACATTTCGTAAAACCCTTTGGCATACAGCTGCGCCCCGATTTTTATTGGTCCTTTACCATAAAGTTTATAACACTGGTTTATAGCTTCTTCTACAAGCTGTTTTCCTGCACCCGTGCCACGTACGGTAGGGCCGGTTACAATGCGGCCGATAGAGGTTTCAGGGTAAGACAGCCCTGGCGGCACTAGCCGCGCACAAGCTACCAGCTCGCCTTCAGAAGTATAAAACAGCAGGTGGTGGCATTTCTTGTCTTTGTTGTCCATATCCAGGAACACGCAATTTTGCTCTACCACGAATACCTCACTGCGCAGCCTCAGCATGTCATACATCTGGTCAGGAGTAAGGGCATAAAAAGGTAAACAGAGCACATTAAAAGTCATAGGAAGACGTATTTTACTTTATAATCCGGAAATCGGTATGCAAATATACAGCAGGTTATGAGTAAAAAGCCTGTCAACAAACTTCTTTTCGGATTCATTTTCTCAAACAGTTTTCACTTTATACTTCATAAAAAGGATGTTATCGGTTGGCAGAGCATCTTTATTGTCAGATGCACAAAAGAATCTATCTGTTTTTATACTTGTATAATATCCTGTTTTCTTCAGATAAATTAACAGGCATGGCCTTTTACTGCCGATTCTTTGGTAGCTTTATAGGCAAAGTGTTCTATATTGGTATCTATTTGGTATCTTTAAAGTATAAGCTCACACGTGCAGCCCGTTAAAAATGGTTATGAAGCAAGCAGGTAAAAGTGCAACACAGGACGAGATATTAAGTATTTTTCAGGGAGGGGGAGAAATGGGTGCCATGATGCGTGCCTTTGATTGGGATGCGCACCCGCTGGGTAACCCTGCCTTATGGCCAGATGGCCTGAAAACGAATATCCGCTTACTGCTTAATTCCGGTTTTCCTATGTTTATCTGGTGGTCACGGGATCTTTACATGTTTCATAACGATGCCTATTTACCGGCTTTAGGTAATAAACACCCTGAGGCATTAGGTGCCAGTGCCCGCATTATGTGGTCTGAAATATGGGGAGATATCGGGGTAGTAGTAGAGAATATTCTAAATGGCGGAAACCCTTTTTATGCCGAAGAACTGCACCTTGTATTAGAGCGCAAAGGCTTTCCGGAAGAAACGTATTGGACTTTCTCTTATAGCCCGGCTTTCGGAGATACAGGCCAGGTAGCGGGCATTTTCTGTGCCTGTACCGAAGTAACCAAAACGGTGCTGAGCCAACGACGCCTTAGTACGTTAAAGGCTATTTCAGATGCTACGTCCCTGATACAGACAGTGGAACAAGCCTGCCAGACGGTTAGTAACATACTCAGCGATAACCCTTATGATATTCCGTTTAACCTGATCTACCTGTTGAACGCAACAGGAACAGAAGCCATACTCTCGGGTAAGGCAGGTAATGTGGCCTCTGAAGCTGCACCGGATATTTTGCCATTAACAGGAAATTCGCCTGATTGTCCACTTGCTATTGTTCAAAAAACAAAGCAACCCCAGATTATCGACCACCCGTCCTCGAATAACGAAACATCAAGTATAGGGGCTGGTTTTACTCTGCCTGTAAAAGCTGTTATACTTCCGGTTTTCAGGCCTGGCCAGGAGCACATTATCGGTTTCTGTATTTCGGGCCTGAGCTCTAACCTGGAGTATGATTCAGACTATGTCAGCTTTCATCAACTGCTTATCGGGCAGATTGCCACAACTATAACCAGTGTGCAGGCACGCGAAGAAATTCTGAAACAGGAAGAATACCTGAAAGATATCTTTCAGCAAGCGCCTGTAGGTATAACCATACTGCGCGGGCCCGATTATTTAGTTGACCTGGCAAACCCTGGTGTATGCGAAATATGGGGCCGAAGCCAGGCTGATGTATTAGGCAAACCTGTACTGGAAGCATTACCTGAGATAGCCGACCAGGGAATTAAGGAGTTATTAGATAGCGTATATTATTCAGGAACGCCCTATGTAGCAGACGAATTGCCTGTTGTGCTGGAACGGGAAGGCAAACTGGAATCTGTATACCTCAATTTTGTGTACCAACCCATGTACGATGCTTATGGCATGGTAAGAGGGGTTATTGCAGTGGCAATTGATATAAGTGAACAGGTAGCAGCACGCCACGATATTGAAGCTATGAACAAGGAACTGCTGGCCATAAACGCTGACCTGGACAACTTTGTGTATTCTGCCTCACACGATCTGAAAGCTCCTATCTCTAATATCGAAGGGCTGATGAATGCGCTGATCGACTACCTGCCAGCCGAAACGCTGCAAACCGATATTGTTAAGAAGTTAATTGAGCTTATTCATGCTTCGGTAGACCGATTTAAACGAACAGTTACCGATTTGGCCGAAGTAGCTAAAATACAACGTGAAGCAGGCGAAGATATAGCTCAGGTTAACCTGGCAGATGTGGTTGATGAAGTTATACTTGATTTTGAGTCCGCTATTGCTGAAACGGGTGCCCGGATCGAGCTAAATTTAGTGCAAAATTCAGTTATTCAATTTTCGGCTAAAAATGCACGTAGCATCGTATACAACCTTATAAGCAATGCACTTAAATACAGTTCGCCTGATCGTAAACCTAATATCAGCATAACTTCTGAAGAAGTACCAGGTTATATAGGTTTATATGTAACAGATAACGGCCTAGGTGTAGACAAAACAGATCAGAACAAAATGTTTTCGATGTTTAAGCGGTTGCACGATCATGTAGAGGGTTCTGGCATAGGACTTTATATTGTAAAACGGATTGTAGAAAATGCCGGAGGTTATATTGAAGTAAAAAGTGAAGTAGGAAAGGGTTCTACTTTTAAAATATTTTTTAAACATTAAAGTATGGTTAGGTATAGGGCTATACTTTAATTAAGCTGTCTGATAATGAAGAGGATTAATGCTATACTGCTGATTGATGATGATGAGGCAACAAACTTTATCAACCAGTTACTTATCCGTAAACATGATGTTACCGATGAATTACTTGTTGCCCGCAACGGTAAAGATGCCATAAACCTGATCCAGCAATTTTGTGATGCAAAGCTGCAGGATGATGGAGCCGAAACTGTTCCTAAGCTTATTTTCCTGGATATTAACATGCCAGTAATGGATGGGTTTGGCTTTCTGGATGCCTTTGAGCGTTTGAATTGCCCAGGCAAAGAAACAGCCATAATTGTAATACTCAGTACTTCGCTCAACCCCAAAGATCTGAGAAGAATAAAAGAAGCAAGTTCTGTAAAAGACTTTGTAAGCAAGCCCTTAACATCAGAGCTCTTTCATTCCTTATTAGAAAAACATTTAATACCTTCCTGATTTTTTTGTGCTTGCTGAAAGTATAAGTTTTTGTAAACCAGTGATGTATGATCAAATACATCACTGGTTTGCTTTTATATGAGATTTAGTGCTGAAAGGCTCTTAAATACCAGGCTGTACCCTCCTTTAAGTGTAAATGCTGAACCTGATTTCATCTATACTCAATTACTTACTTGCAAAACTCTTACCCTCTATAATCTAAAGTTTTTTATACCACCCGGTTAACATCTTTAGTGTAGTCACTTCCACTTGCAATCCTTTTCTAGTCCTGAGTATTGTTTCTTTGCTCTTATACTTCTTTCTGTAAAGCTGTCGAAATTTGCTGTTCATCCGTGAATTTCTGGCGTTTGCAAATAATTTTAACCCACCTCAACTATAGAAATGATAGGACTCATACAGGGAAAAGTAATTTTCGTATAATAAATATTGTTTAATTGTTTCTATAATAAGTTAAATTAAAGGTTTGCATTTCCAATAAGTTGCTATTGCCCTTTTACATGATACTGTTACCAGTAAAACTTATTTATAGACTTAAAGGCTAGCCAAGGCCTTAGCTTCAAAGTACGTTTATATGTCCCGATAACAACCTCCCAAACTATGCAAAGAAACTTTACTTCATCCCGATCTTTTGCTTCGCAATATTTAATACGGCTAGCACTTCTGCTGATTATCCTTTTTGCGCTAATCTCATTTTCAGGGTTAATGCCCCCAGAGCGATCTGTTCTTAAGGATAAATTAATCTCTGGTAAAGTTTATAATAGTACAAATAAAAGCATAAGCAGTTATGCTGGGGCTTTAGAGAGCAGGAACACCAATGCGTTATCGGGAATTTCCTCATTCAGTAATTTAAGAAGTAATTTCACCAGGAATAGTATTTTTCAATCAGTTGCAAGCAGCCCCTACATGGTGGTTGAGAATTTAGATCGGTTTCCGGCATCCGATCATTTGGATTTCTCTACTATACAAATACCATGGCGCCGAAAAAATGAGGATGGCACTTACACGCCTTATAATGCTAACCACGACAAAGTAAGACTGAAAATCAGCAACAGAGGCTCCGGTACACTTACAATTAGCAAACTAACACTTTCTAATACAGTATCCTGGAAAATTGTTTCGATAAATGGATCGGCTTACAGCTCCAGTACATCTTTTCCAAAAAGCTTAGGTACAGGAGCTGCTATAGAGGTGATTATACAGTTTATCGCAAAGGATTTAGGGGGCCGCGTTAAAATACTGAATGACAGACTCACGATATCTTCCAATGATGCCTTAACTCCTGCAAAAGAGATAAAACTTAGCGGACTCTGGCAGTATAAAGGCGAAGGTATTAATGAGCCTTATGCTGTAGAAGTAATCAGAGCCTTCGGCTTTTTAAGCAGAACCGGTTTTAACTCTAATGACGGGGTGATTGATGGCAACGATTTGGTCCCTAACTCCGACGAAATATTATCAGCCTTCTTTGTTCGCGCAGACCCCAGCAGGCCAGTTTCTGTTGTTCAAATGTCTGCACATCATGGTTGCTGTTCTTCCACAGAAAGCTTCAGGTGGTACTACAAAGGTTCTTCTACCGTTACAACATTGTTTACCCATAACTCACTGGATGGGCAGTCGCTGCTTCCCAGAAGGAGTGGTTCTTCTACGGAGGTGGCAGCAGGTACATTCAGCCCGAGTGGTGCCTTCGGTTTAAGGGTGGCTTCAGCTTACTCAGACAGAACCAGAAACTACCAGGGTAAAATAGGTATGCGTATCTGGAAAGCCATTGATGCAGCTGGCAATATTATCCCTAATGCCTACATTATTGGCGGAGACTACCTGGGTACACAATTTACCAATTACGATTATCAGGACAACATCTACTATATAAGCAATGTGCGGCCCGAATCAGGCTCGGCCTATTACTCAGAATTGTCGGCTACACCATCAGCAGTTAATTTTGGATCGCTACTGACAGGAGGAAGCAAAAGTGTAAGCGTGAGCCTGAAGAACCTGGGTAAGACGTATAGCAGCGGCAACGATCCTGCTATCCAGATCAGAAGCGTGGAGATAGTAGGCCCTAACAGATCGGAGTTTTCAGCTACAACCCCCTCAACTACAACACTTGGCCCTCAAGGCACAACTAATATTTCGGTAAGTTTCAGGCCGGGCAGCCTGGGTATTAAAAATGCAGCCCTGCTGGTTCACTATAATAATGCAGATTCACCGTTACGGATACCACTCTATGGCATTGCCAACAGCAGTAGTTTTACTATCACAGCTGCTAAACGCATTAAGGGTGCCGCAGATGCAAGTAAAACCATAGCCGGCGTTGTTTGGGAAGCGGACATCAATTATCGGAAAGGCTCTATAAAGTTAGACAAACAAGTTGTGGCAGGACCTATCGCCAGTACGGATGATGATGTGCTTTACCAGACATACTTGTCGGCGGCAACTGACCTGGCCGAAACGCGCTACGAGATTCCGGTTTCCAACGGCAGCTATTTTGTGCGCATGCACTTTGTTGAAAACTACTTTTCTGCTACAGGAGCCCGTGTGTTCAATATTAACATCGAAAACCAGCTCCGGCTACCGAGTTTAGATATCTACCGTGAAGTTGGCTACAGGGCAGCGCTGGTGAAGGATTTTAAAGTGAGCGTGACAGATGGCGTTCTCACTATCAGATTTAACCCGACAGCTAACCGACTGGCCATTGCAGGTGTAGAAATTTACAGAGCACCAGCAGGAACAAGCCTGACCTCAACCAGTTCTTCAGCCATTACCGCTGAAACATCCCATAAGGCGCAATTGAAAGCATATCCTAATCCCGGCAAAGGCGAAAAGGTGAATGTTGAGCTGTCTGGTTTTGGCAGTAAAGAAACCGTTGTAGTTAGCTTATATGATCTAGTTGGCCGCCAACTGCAGCATAGTGTGCTGGTTACTGATGTAAAAGGAGCGGCCCACACTGACTTGCAGCCGGAGAAAAAACTGACACGAGGAATATACCTGCTTAAAGCACAGGCAGCCTCTGGCAAGGCCCAATCTTACCTGGTAATTGATTAATTCCTCATAGTACTCAACTTTAGGTTTTATACTTCGGCTATCGGATAAACAAGCATACCTGAAGCAGCAGGTACATAAAGTTATGTAAAAAAGCAGACCGCAGCTATTTATGAAAAAATCAATGTATGGTTTCCATAAAGAAGCCATATTCCTCACCCTCCACAGCCACTTCAGGGCCACTTTTCTTTTCTTCAATCTGGATTAGACAGGGAACTATAAATTTAACACAGATGCGCTATTCAATTACTTCTGGTTCATTGTGGCATTATGTGCTGTTACTTATAGCTTTTATAAGTGTAAACTATAAAATAGCTGCACAGGGATGTCCTCCTATCAGTCCTTTACCTTGTGATCAGGTGCAGGCACCACTTCCGGTAAGCCTTACTTTTGGCAGTAGCGTTACAGGTACCGTAATCGATAAAAATGCAGTAGGAACAGGGTTCAGAATGATAAACACTTACTCGGGCACGCGCCTGTCGGCGGATGGTACACCAAGCAATACGTCGGTGCCTGGGTATGAGCAATCAAAACTAACAGTCAGTTCAGGTACTTTAAAAGTGGTTACCAATAAAGGTATTGCCTGGCTAACCAATAACAATCAGCTTAATGCGCTTGGGGTAAAAGTTGATTCGCGGGGCAAATTGCAGGTAGAAGTTATACTTCTCAATCCATACTACGGTACTTCAGGGCAGCAAGCAGGGCTTTGGTTTGGCCTGAACGATAAAACATACCTGAAACTGGTTGTAATTGCCAATAAAGTAGAACTAAGGAGGGAGTTAAATGATGTGTCCGGAACGTCTGATCAGCGTATTACTTCCGCCATTACCGGGCTAAATAACCAGTATGTCAGGTTACGCCTGATAATAGATCCGGCTACAAGTACGGCAGAAGGTTTTTACTCCACAGATGGTACAACTTATTTGAATGTAGGAGCCGCTTACTCCACTAAAGGCCTGAGCATAGCAAACATGGGTTTAACATCGAGCACAGCCTATGCAGGTATATTTGTGACTCACCGGAATTCAAGTATGGCAGTAACGTATACTTTCGATAATTTTTCTGTTAAGGCGCTTACCACTACATCTTTAAGGCCGTATGTAACAGCGGTGCGACCTGCAAATGGAGCTACCAATGTGCCCCTGGACCAATCTGTTTCTGTTGATCTGGAATTTCCGAGTGGTAAGTCTTTAGATGGCAGCACCGTAAATACGAATACGGTTAAGTTGTTTATTGTAACAAGTACAGGCTTAAGCCAGGTTTCAGGAACAGCTGTTAATTCTACGGCCGCAGGTGATGCCATTACACTTTCAGCTACGCTTAAAACCAGTACTACCTATGAATTTCAAATTTCTGATCAGGTAAAAGACTTGAACGGGTACGCCCTGATCCCTTTTAAATCCCGTTTTACTACCACTAGCTCCACAACCGATACCCCGTCAGATTTGGAAGGAGTATCTTTCACTATAAAAACCCTTGTAGATAACAGCTTCGGGAGTTATGGTTTTACGACTCTTGTAATTGGCCCTGACCATAGGCTTTATGCCGTTTCATCCGGCGGAAAGATAGAGCGTTGGGATATTAATTCTGATGGTACCATACGTAATCATGTTACCATTTCTCCCTTTGGTTCTACAACACGTTTGTTAATAGGCTTTCATTTCGATCCTGCTGCCACATCTACCAATCTTATCGCCTGGATGAGCCACTCTTCCGGGGTGTTTAGCAGCGCTCCCGACTGGTCCGGAAAGATCACACGAATCAACTTAAATAACCCATCCAGCCCACAGCTTAAAGATTATGTGATCAACCTGCCGCGTTCCTATAAAGACCACTCTACCAACTCTATAGATTTTGGACCGGATGGTGCTTTATACTTTACACAGGGCAGCAATACGGCTATGGGAGCACCCGATGCTGCCTGGGGTAACAGGCCCGAAAGACTGCTGACAGCCGCTGTTTTACGTTTAGACATTGCCCGGGCACAGCAACTAACCTTGCCAATAAACGCCAAGACCCGAGATGGGGGCGGAACCTATGATCCGTATGCTTCGGGGGCGCCCCTTACCATCTATGCCAAAGGGCTAAGAAATGCTTATGACCTGATATGGCACTCCAACGGGCAATTGTATGTGCCTACCAACGGATCAGCGGCCGGAGGAAGTACGCCGGCTCTTAAATCAGGGGCTATTTGGTCGAACGGGCAGAAGTATACCGGGCCAGACATACCAGCCATGACAGATGTGCGCGATACACAAAACGATTACATGTACCGGGTGCAGAAAGGCGGTTATTATGGCCATCCTAATACCTTGCGGAACGAATATATACTGAACGGCGGAAACCCAACCAGCAGTCGGGACCCAGGCGAAGTTGTTTGGACTGCAAATGGCAAAACTTATGGATATCCGGTTGGCACGCCCAAAGAACCTAACTTCAGGGGCTGGACATATGACTTTGGTACCAATATCTCACCAAATGGTGTAATAGAGTACAAAAGCAATGCCTTTGATGGTAAATTGAAAGGCAGAATACTGGTATGCCGCTTTAGCGGAGGCGACGACATTATAGTATTGCAGCCAGGCGGTACTTCTAAAGATATAATTGGTGCTGTACTTGGTAGCCAGATACCCGGCCTCCGTAAACCATTCGCGAACCCGCTGGATATTGTAGAAGATGTTAAAACAGGTAACCTGTATATCACCGAATATTATGATGGAAATGGAAAAGGCAAGCCCTATCTGACGTTGCTGAAAGCCAATGATCCTGCCACCGCCACAGTTGCACAAACTCTTGCTGCGGCACCAGCATCAGAAGTATTCGATTCTGAGCTGGTAGTATACCCTAACCCCAATGCCGGGAACAATATAGCTGTAAGTATGCAGGGATTTGGAAAGCAAGGAAAAGTTGAGCTAACAATGGTAGATATGGCAGGCCGGCTTGTCTACTCAAAATCAATTGAACTGGATAAACAGGGAACAGGCAGTACAACCATCATACTTGAGAAACGCCCTAATAGCGGAGTTTATGTCATTCAGGCCCGGACTCCGGATGGTAATCTGAAGTATAAAAAACTGGTAATTCAGTAAAAGAAGTTTTAAACAAAGTATTTACTTAAGCAGATTTGGTGGCATGTGTTTTTGTAAAACTAAGTATACAAACGACTTAATGCCACATACTTTTATGTTATAAAAATAAATCCACTTATCATTATCAATTCTAAAGGAGTGTTAAACGGTTTCTGAACCAATTAACACTCCTTTTTGTACTTTTGCGTGCTGCGCTTAATGCACTATCTATTGAGGCGGCAAATATTAAGTACAATTTTAATGAATACAAAACAGATAGCACCTGGTTATATGGTGCAGCTAGATGGGCTCAGGGCGATTGCAGTAACTATGGTTGTGCTTTTCCACTGGACACCTGAAGTAAAACAATTGGCATTAGGCGGCCTGGGCGTGCAGCTTTTCTTTGTTCTAAGTGGCTACCTGATTACCGGCATTTTACTCGAAGCTCGTACAAAAGCAGAAAACATAACTGCCAGTAAAGGGCAGATCGTGAAAAGTTTTTATGCACGCAGGTTCCTACGCATTTTCCCGTTATACTACCTTGTTATAGGGCTTACATTTTGGCTTGGCTCTGCTAACATCCAGTTATACCTGCCGTGGCACCTGGGCTACCTCACAAACATTGCCATCTTCATGAAAAGTGAATGGATAGGAGAGGCCTCACACCTTTGGTCGCTGGCCGTGGAAGAGCAGTTTTACCTGCTATGGCCCTTTGTTATACTTTTCACACCCCGGCGCTACCTTACGGCTACTGTAATCAGATTTATACTTCTGGCTCCATTGTTTAAGCTGGTTTGCGGTTATTTTGAACTAGGCGGAAGCAGGATCGGAGTGCTGCCTATCAGTTCGTTTCATTATTTAGGATCAGGTGCACTTTTGGCTATACTTGAAAAGAGCAGCAAGTATAAAAATGACATCCGTTGGCAAGATCTTGTGGCTTCAAGGGTTAAGTTTTCAGGTATTGCAGGGCTTTTGGTTTTTGCCATACTTCGCATATTTCCGCAGCTGCTAAAAGTAAATCCTTCTATTCCCGTACTACAGGAATTCGCTATAATAAGCTTGTTTATAAGCCTTACAATGGGCGCAGCTTATGGTTATAAAGGCATAGCCGGCAGGTTGTTATCTGCAAAGCCAATGGTGTATATCGGCCAGATCAGCTATGGTTTATACTTGATTCATAACTTTGTGCCTTATTTTACTTCTGAATTTTTCCAAAGAACAGGTATAGCTGCTTCCGAAACTTTTGGACCAAACGGAATGCTGCTGATTCATACTTTGGTGTTGCTACTGGTAAGCGCTTTCTTCTGGCACTTTTTTGAAAGTAAACTCAACAAGTATAAAAAGTACTTCCCTTATGTGAAAGCGGAGGTAAAACAGAAAGAACTGGCAACAGCTTAAGTATTACCTGCTATAAAAGGTATGAGGGGAGGAAGCCACAATAGTATAATGTTTTAACGTTGATTCTGGTGTTTTAATTAACCAGTTTTTCACGCTGTTATTTAGAAGAATATCCGTAGGTTTATAAAGTATATCATGCTGAATATAAGATGGATTTACCAGAAAACTCTGAAGAGATAGCAGTAGAAGTACTTCATAATGATTATGTAACAATAACTTGGTTTAAAGCAGATTCACTCATCCTGTTAAAGTGGCTGCGGCAAATTGATTTTGATGAACGTAAAGAAACTTTTTTGTGGGCCTACCAATTCTCGATTGATAATCAGGTAAAGAACTGGCTGATAGATGATGAAGAAATATACATCATTACAACCGCTGAGAGGGAATGGATTGAGAGCGAATGGACTAAAATTGTTGCCGGTTCTGGAATAGCGAAGATTGCGGTTTACATCCCGGCATCTTTTTATAGTGGCCTTATTACCCTCACCGACTTTACCCAAAATGCCCAAAATAACTATAAGCTTTTTGGCACTACAGAGCATGAGGTTTTTACTGACTACGAAACAGCGTTAACCTGGCTGAAATCAAAATAAAACCACATCAACAAGTATAAACTTAAATCATAAAAAAACGCCTTGCAGATATTTACCTGCAAGGCGTTTTTATTTAACGGTATTGGTATTTTACTTTTTAGAGCTGTTAACCGGAACCGGGAAACCACGGTCACGCATCAGCGCATCAATTTTGGCGTCGCGGCCACGGAATTTTCTGTAAGCTTCAGCAGGGTTCATGGCGTTGCGCGGGGCAAACAAATACTTCACCAAACGGGCAGCAACCTCTTTATCGTAGAAACCTCCTGGCGCTTCTTCAAATGCTTCGGCAGCATCAGAGGTCAGTACATCGGCCCACATGTAACCATAATATGCTGTAGCATAACCCTCGCCAGAGAATACGTGCGTGAAGTGCGGCGTACGGTGGCGCATCACAATCTCTTTAGGCATGTTCATGGCAGCCAGCGTTTCGCGCTCAAACTTATCCGGGTCTAAACCATTCGGGTCAGCCAGGTGCAGTTTCATATCGATCAGGGCAGATGCCAGGTATTCTGTTGTCTCAAAGCCCTGGTTAAACGTTGCCGCTTTTTTAAGCTTAGCTACCAGCGCAGCAGGCATCACCTCACCGGTTTTGTGGTGCTTCAGGAACTGGTTTATCACCTTGTCAGTAGACAGCCAGCGCTCCAGCAACTGCGACTGGAACTCAGTGTAATCACGAACGCCACTGTTCAGGGTCGGGTACTTTACGTTAGCAGACAGGAAGTGCAGCGCATGGCCAAACTCATGGAAGAAAGTATTCGCATCGTCCCAAGACACAAGCACAGGCTCGCCCGGCGCAGGCTTTACGAAGTTGGAGTTGTTGGATGCCAGCACCGTTTCTTTACCTTTAAAGGTAGTAAAGCTGCGGTAAGGCGATGCCCACGCACCAGAACGCTTGCCCTGGCGAGCAAAAGCATCAAGATACCAAAGGCCGATGTGTTGGCCGGTAGTTTTATCTGTTACTTCCCATACTTTCACATCCTCATGGAATACCGGTACAGTTCCTTCTGCTACTGGCGTAAATTTAAAATTGAACAGCTCGCCAGCCGTATAGAACATAGCCTGAGTCAGGTTGCCCAGCTCCAGGTATTGTTTTACCTCGTCAGAGTTCAGGTCATACTTTTGCTTGCGCACTTTTTCGGCGTAGTAGCGATAATCCCAGGGGGCTATGGTTATTTTAGTTTTGCTTGTAGAGTTGGCTACTTTTTGCATGTCGGCTACTTCTTCTTTTACGCGGGCAATGGCAGCCGGCCAGACAGCGTTCATCAGTGCCATCGCATTTTCAGGCGTTTTAGCCATACGGTTCTGCAAGCGCCATTCTGCATAGTTTTTGTAACCCATCAATTTTACACGCTCGCTGCGCAGCTTCAGTATTTTGGCTATGTTCTCGTTGTTGTCGGTAGCGTTGCCGTTATCGCCGCGCGAGTAGTATGTATTCCATACTTTCTCACGTAATGCTCTCTCGTTTGAATAAGTCAGGAACTGGTCCATACTGGAGCGGGTGTTGGTAACAGCATACATACCTTCTTTGCCACGATCGGTGGCGGCTTTGGCAGCTGCTTTTACAAACGACTCCGGCAAACCGCTCAGCTGGTCTTTTGTCAGGTATGTAACATAGTTTTCCTCGTCGGCCAATACGTTGTTAGAAAAGGCTGTATAAAGCGACGAAAGCTCTTTGTTAATTTCGGCATAACGCTTTTTTGCTTCCGGGCTTAAATCAGCGCCTTCCATGGCAAAGTTCTCATACACCAGCTGCACCACGCGCTGCTGATCTGCAGGCAGTGGGTTTTTCTGAGCATTCTCATACACCGTTTTAATACGTTGGAACAGCTTCTCGTTCTGGGATATTTTAGAGCTGAATTCCGAGATTTTTGGAGCAAGCTCAGCCTGTATGGTTCTGAACTCCGGCGTAGACAAATTGCTGCCCCAGATGCCATAGTATACAAAGGCGCGGTTTAATTCTTCGCCGGCTTTTTCCATTGCTTCGATGGTATTCTCGAAAGTGGCAGGAGCCGTGTTATTGGCAATTGCTTCTATTTCAGCTAACTGCAGCTCCATCCCTCTTTCCATAGCCGGCTTCAGGTCGGCCAGGTTCATTTTATCGAAGGCTGGTACTCCACCGTAAGGGCCTGTCCATTTGGCTAGCAGCGGGTTAGTTTCTGATTTCTTTTGTTCCACGGCAGTTGGTGTTTGCTGTGATTGTTGTGTTGGAGTAGTTGTACAGCTTGCCAATGCCAGCAATGCCATTAAGCCGGATTTTGTACCGGTTGCTATGATTTTATTTGCCATAGGTTTTAAAAGAGAATGAAAATATTTAATGTGCCTGAGCACCCTTAAACGAATGATAACACAAGATAGAGAAAATATGGGAAATTAGGTTGTATCAGAGGAATTGCAATACAACACGTGATAAATAACCCCTTTTTATACTTTATATTTTGTTAGCTTTAGTAAGCCTGTATACTTCATAAAAAACACCTGTAAGCGCTGCTATGGATATACAAGTATAAACGCAATGTTTTAATTAAAGAAAGTCATTGGTATAGGTCAACTCTTTTTCCTCTTAGCTTCGTATAGAAAATTATGGAGCTTACCCTATTCAACACGTATTCCACTGCTGCAAGATTTGAGATTGTTTGGGAGCATGGTACCTTTATAGCCTGCAGGGGTAGAAGAGGATACCGGATAGAACTATATGACCTGGGGAGTTTTTTTTCAGAGGTATGGTATAACCCGGAAAACAATGTTATTGCACTGGTAAGAGGCTATAAAAGCAAAAAAGCATTGGAGCCTTACCTTGATAAAATTAACCTGTTAGAGATGTTGGAATCTTAATAGATATTTACTTTCTGATTATAGTATCATACTTTCCAGATATTATACAAAACAGATCAGTGCGTTTTAAGTATACTATATTGTTTATTACTAATATAGTTTCAAAAAAGCTACATCAACTAGTTATTCCACATTAATTGGCAAGGGTTTAAAATTTCAAATTACTGATTTAGAAACTCTCCTTTTTTAAAATTTATTCTGATATTTCGGGCTTATACATATGAACATCGAAGAAAATATATACATATCTGACAAGGTGTCTGAAGAAGAGAAAAAGGCTACACTTTTTAGTGAATTAGAACAGGAGCTTAAAGCAAAAGGCTTTGGTATAAATAAACAGGACCAGACACGCCCGTGGGGTGGTTTTTTTGTAATTGACGAGAGCCAGGCACAGCGCTTTGCCGATACTTATTTTGATGGGATCTCTATTGATGAATTGAAGATTTCAGGAAAATTAAGCCCTAAAATTCTGGTAGTTGCTCCGGAGAAAAGATTGTCGTGGCAGTATCACCACCGCAGGGCTGAAATATGGCAGGTAATTAAAGGAACTGTTGGCGTAGTAACCAGCAATACCGATGAAGAAGGTGAGCGCAAAACACTGCATCCCGGCGATCAAATAAAACTGCAGCAGGGCGAACGCCATCGCCTGGTAGGCCTTAACGGCTGGGGCGTGCTGGCTGAGATCTGGCAACACACCGATGCAAACAAACCATCAGACGAAGAAGATATTGTAAGAGTGCAGGACGATTTTGGCCGCTAGACTTACCTGTTATACTTTGTAAAAAGCAGAGGCCGCTATTCATACATTAGCGGCCTCTGCTTTTTGTTTATCAGAACTTTGGCAACTTTTATACTTTACTACCTCACCGTAATCATATAATGAAAAGGACTTTAAGTATAAATTCATAATTTGCGTTTTGATTTCCCATTAGCCCATACCCTAAGCCTACTAAATGAATACCATTAAGAATTTAAAGATCAGAGATAAGCTATTCTTATTGCTTTCGCTGCTTTTATTTCCACTCATCTACTTTGTTTTAACAACCACCAGGTCGGAGATAGTAGAAAACGATAAACTGAAGCAGGAAGCCATTCAGTTAGAAGAATCTGAAAAATTATCTACCCTGATTCACGCTTTTCAGAAGGAACGGGCGCGTATTCTGGCAGCTGCCGGCGGTGATTCGGCATTTATGGTAGAAGCCAAGGCGCTGAGAAGTATAACGGATGCGGCAGAAACTGAGATCAAGGGTTTTATTGTTAGTTCAGGGCGCCCTTTTCCTGACCTGGCTTTATTAAACAACCTGAAAAAATACCGCAACGATCTGGATCAGAATAAGCTGGACGTAGCCGAGTTCAGGCAATATTCCACTAATCTGATCTTTACTTTTCTGGATAAGTTAGATGCTAATGCAGAAGGTATAAGCAATGCTGAAATCAGCAGGCAACTAGCTAGTTTCAGAGACCTGGCGGAGGCCAAGATACAATTAGCCAGATTGCGAAGCCTGATGATGAGAGTAAGTCAGTCAGGAGAATTTTCAGCAATCGATTTCGCTCAGGCCAAATCTCAGCTAGACTTTTATAACAGGTCTTTGAATGATTTCATGCGGTATTCTGATGCGGAGTCGGTGAGGGAAATGCAGCAAATCCTGCAATCGGGCAACTATAATAAGGTAGCCGGCATACTGCAGGAAATTGAAAATAATCCGGAGCTCCAAACTTCAAAATACAACCCGACTACCACATTCAATACTTTTACTATAAGTATAGAAGAGCTAAGATCTGCAGAAGGTAAACTGATAAACCGTATAAAGGAGCAGTTAGATGAGGAGATAAGACATAAGCAGCAAAACCTGACCTTACTGATTATTGCGATTACCCTGATTCTAATATTAACAGGCACACTTTCTATCTACATCATTAACCTGATTTCCGGTTCGCTTTCTACCTTAAAAACAGCTGCCGACCGCATTAAACTAGGAGCAACTGATGTTGAGATCGATATTGACAGTAAAGATGAAATAGGCAGTGTTGCAGAATCTTTCAGAGGTGTGCTCGATAAAACGATTATGCTTTCTGAAGTAGCCCAGGCGATAGGCAAAGGAAACTATAATATGGAGGTGGCAGTGCAGAGCGAAGAAGATGTGCTCAGCTATGCCATAAAAGACATGAAGGATAACCTTCAGACCTTCACTACCGAAAATGCTAACCGTAACTGGATACTGACAGGTGTGGCTGAACTTAGCAACCTGATTGGCGGTGAGAACTCCCTTGAAAAAGTATCAGCGCATGCGCTATCCTACCTTTGCAATTATACCGATTCTGATGCAGGCGTATTATACCTGCACAACGATAGCGGCAAACTACAGCCGGCTGCCAGTTATGGTTTGCAGCAAAACAGCGAACAGCTACCTGTCTTCGAGATAGGCACCGGAAAAGTAGGTGAGGCGGTAAGCGAAAGAAAAGTAAAGATACTGGGGCAGGTGCCGGATGAATATCTCCGCATCAGGACAGGCCTTTCGGATATTGAGCCTGCTACCGTTATCATTTTACCGCTATACTTTGGCAATACCATTGTCGGAGCCCTGGAGCTTGCGTCTCGGCAACCTTACAACGAAGTGAAACGCCGCCTGCTCGACTCTGCCTCAGAACGCATTTCGGTGTTGATCTATACGTTGAAAGCCCACCTGCAAACCCAGGAATTACTGTACGAAACGCAGAACCAGGCCGAAGAACTGGAAACGCAGCAGGAAGAATTACGCCAGCTGAACGCCGAGCTGAAAGCATCGGAAGAGGAGTTGCGTGTAAACCAGGAAGAACTGCAGGAAAAAAATGCCGAGCTGGAAGAAAAAGCCCAGTTACTGGAAGAGCAGTACGAAACATTGCATGGCAAAAACAAGGCCCTGCAGGATGCCCGCGAAGCCATTGAGCTGAAAATACAGCAGGTAGAAGCGGTTAGTAAGTATAAGAGTGATTTCCTGGCAAACATGTCGCATGAGCTGCGCACACCGCTAAACTCTATACTTATACTTTCGAGGTTGCTGGCAGATAATACAGAAAATACATTATCTACCAAGCAGATCGATCATGCCAACATCATCCATAATTCCGGTAACGACCTGCTCAAACTGATCAATGAAATTCTGGACCTGTCTAAAATCGAGTCAGGTATGATCAGGCTGGAAACCGATGAAATAAAGCTCGAAGATATTTCGCTGGAGCCTATGTTCCGTGAATTGGCATCTAAAAAGAAGATCCGTTTCAGTGAGCACGTTACGGCAGGTAGCCTGGATACTATAACTACCGACCGATTCAGGCTGGAGCAAATACTGAAAAATTTTATAGGCAATGCTATTAAGTTTACCAACGAAGGCGGCGAAGTAGAACTTTCTGTTTACCCGGTAATGCGCAAGCCTAAATTTAAATCAGAGCAGCTGCGCGAACAATCCGATATCATTGCATTCTCGGTGCGCGATACGGGCATCGGCATTCCAAAAGATAAGCTGGATGTTGTTTTTGAAGCATTCCAGCAAGCCGATACATCTACTACCCGCAAGTATGGCGGTACTGGCCTGGGCCTTACCATCAGCAAAGAACTGGCAAACCTGCTTGGCGGAGAAATTATACTTGAAAGCGAAGCCGGCAAAGGCAGCACCTTTACGCTATACTTACCACGGGTACCTTTTGCAGAGGTTAAGAAAGCAGCCCCTGTGGTTAAGGCAGCAGTAAATGGTACTTCTATCAGCAAGGCAGAAACAGTGAGCCATGTTTTTGACAGGATGGAGCAAAAGGATAAAAAGGATATTACAGTGCTGATCGTGGAAGACGATAAAGGCTTCAGTGATATTCTGGCTGACTTTGCTGCGGCCAAAAACTTTAAAGTGCACCAGGCTTATACCGGTAAAGATGGCCTGCGCCTGGCTCGGGAAGAAAAACCGGATGCCATGCTACTTGATATTCACTTGCCGGATACGACAGGCTGGGATGTTCTGAAAGAGATAAGGGAAGACAAAGAACTGCGCCATACAAATGTGCACATCATGTCGGCTTACGATAAGGAAGTGATCGGGGAGCATGCCGAGAACGAAGAATACCTGCCTAAGCCGGTAACACTCGAGATGCTGAACAAAGCCTTTACGTCCATCTCCGGAATCTCAGATAATTCGATCGAGAATATCCTGATTGTAGAGGACAACGAAGTAGAAAACAAAGCAGTGGCGGAGTTACTGCTGGCGCATAATCTGAAATCTACTTCCGCATACTCTGCTGAAGAAGCCGAACAGATACTGGCCAAGCAGAAAGTAGACTGCATTATACTTGACCTGAACCTGCCGGGCATGAAAGGCTACGACTGGATGAAGAAGATCAAATCCCAGACCGGCCTGGCAGATATTCCGATCATCATTTATTCCGGTAAAGACCTGAGCGAAGATGAGGAAAATGCCCTGAAGGAGTTTGCCAATACCATCATCATCAAAAATGAATACTCGTACCTGCGCCTGCTGGATGAAGTGCAACTGTTCCTGCATAAGGTAAATCAGAAGCTACCTGCCGGCAACGATTTTAAGATGAAGCTGCACGTGCCGGAAGAAATACTTCGAAATAAAAAAGTACTGGTAGTGGATGATGATGTGCGCAATATTTATTCCCTGAGTAGTTTGCTCGAACTGAATGGAATGGAGGTAATAGTTGCCTACGACGGTAAAGAAGCCCTGGAAAAACTGCAATCGGAAGACGGGGTAGACATGGTGCTGATGGATGTGATGATGCCTGAAATGGATGGTATAGAAGCAACAAAACGAATTAGGCAAAATGCTCGTTTTAAGCAACTGCCTATAATTGCTCTAACCGCAAAAGCCATGAAAGAAGATAAAGAGAAGTGCATAGAAGCCGGCGCCTCAGATTATATACCTAAGCCAGTAGATACAGATAAATTACTGACGTTAATGCGGGTCTGGCTGTATGAAGCTTAATAACGATGCCCTTTTTGAGCAGGACGTTGAAGCGCTTATCCGGGAAATTCATGCGCAATATGGCTATGATTTCAGCGGTTATGCGCGTGCTTCTGTGTACAGAAGGATAAAAAGGTTTTTGTCGCAAAAGCACCTGAACTCTTTAGACGATCTGCGGAAAGGCCTGTTTTCGGATAGTTTCTTTTTTGAGAATTTCCTGCAGGAAGTGACAGTGAATGTAACCGAAATGTTTCGCGACCCGACCTTCTTTTTGTCGTTGCGTACCAATGTGTTGCCTATACTTTCTACGTATCCGTTTATAAAGATATGGGATGCTGGTTGCTCTACCGGCGAGGAGCTTTTTTCGCTGGCTATACTTTTAAAAGAAGAAGGGCTGCTGGACCGTACCAAAATTTACGCTACCGATATAAACCAAAAGGTGCTGAAGCAGGCGAAAGAAGGTATATTTTCGGCTACGAACATGCCGGCTTATACTTCGGGTTATTACGCAGCAGGCGGCAAGCAGGAGTTTTCGAGCTATTACCGGAGCAATTACGGCAGTGCCAAGTTCGACTCGTCGCTGGTTAAAAATGTGGTCATCTATCCGCATAACCTGGCAACCGACTCGTCCTTTAATGAGTTTCACCTGATCCTGTGCCGTAATGTGCTCATATACTTTAATCGTGAATTGCAGGAGCGTGTTTTCAGGTTGTTTGATGAGAGTATGGTGAGCCTCGGGTACCTGGGTCTTGGGAAAAAAGAAACCCTGGCCATGTCGGGTATCAGCAGCAACTATAACCTGGTGGATAAGAGTAACAGAATTTACCGCAAAGCAAACTGATGGCAGCAGCATCCAACGTAATAGTAATAGGGGGCTCGTGGGGTGGTATACAGGCATCGCTTACTATACTTAAAAATCTACCGGCAAACTATAGCATTCCAATTATACTGGTGCTGCACCGGCTCCGGACCACAGAAGGCAACTTACAGGAAGTTTTTGGAAAGCGACTGGCCTTAAAAGCTGTGGAAATAGAGGAGAAGGAGGCCTTATTGCCGGGCTACGTATACCTGGCGCCTGCCAATTACCATGTGCTGATAGAAAAAGACCATACTTTTTCGTTGGATGATTCTGAACTCGAAAATTACTCCCGGCCATCTATAGACGTTACATTTACCAGTGCTGCCGAAGTATTTAAGGACCGAACAATAGGGATTTTGTTAAGCGGCGCCAGCAAGGACGGAAGTTCAGGATTAAAGTATATCTTTGAGAAAAGAGGTACAGCCATAGTGCAGGACCCTGAAGAAGCTGAAATAGATACCATGCCGCTTGCAGCTATACATAGTATACCCGGCTGCAGTGTACTGAATTTAGAGCAAATACAAGCATTTTTACTTTCCTTACATGATCATTGACCACCACCTTAACCCACCTGCATTAGCGGCTGAAGTGCAACAGGTAAAGATACTTTTAGTTGATGACAAGGTCGAAAACCTGGTGAGCCTGGAAAGCCTGCTGACCGGGGAAGCTGACAATATTACGTATCTTTTTGCCAACTCAGGAGAAGAGGCTTTAAAGATTGCCCTGCAGGAAGAACTTGCCCTGGTTTTGCTGGATGTGCAAATGCCCGGCATGAATGGGTACGAGGTGGCCCGCTACCTGCGCGATATTTCCAAAACCCGGGATATTCCGATCATATTTGTTACGGCCATTAACGAACAGGATGCGCACGTTATCGAAGGTTTTGAGGCTGGCGCCGTTGACTTCCTGTTTAAGCCATTGCACCCCTACATTACCAAAGCCAAGGTATCCACGTTTGTGCGTTTTTATCTCCAGAAAAAAGAGCTGGAAAAAGTAAACAAGCTTACCCTAGAAATTAACCAAGAGCTGGAAGAACGGGTAAAGGAACGAACCAAAGAGCTCACCCGCGTTAATAAAGACCTCGATAATTTTGTGTATACGGCATCGCATGACCTGAAAGCACCTATAAACAACATAGAAGGCCTGATGGTAGCGCTGCATGAAACATTGCAGGAAAAGCAACTCGACCTGAAAGATGTAGAACCTATTCTCGGGATGATCAATGGCTCTATCAGCCGTTTTAAAAACACCTTGCTTGATCTTACTGAGGTGGCTAAAGTACAGCATAACGAAGGCCATGAAAAAGACACGGTAAGCTTTGAGGAAATTCTGGAAGACGTTGAACTGAATATCAAAGACCTGATAAAACGCTACGACGCAACTATAAAGGCAGATTTTTCGCAGGCACCGGAAATCATTTTCTCAAGAAAGAACCTGCGTAGCATTATTTACAACCTGGTTTCCAATTCTATCAAGTATAGTGCTCCCGGCCGTAAGCCTGAAATAGAGATCACCGCATCCGTTGAAGATGTTTACACACTTTTAACCGTGCGTGACAATGGTCTTGGCCTCAAAAAAGAAGACCACGAAAAAGCTTTCGGTATGTTTACAAGGCTGCACGCCCACGTAGAAGGTACGGGAGTAGGCTTGGCCATTGTTAAAAGTATAGTTGAGAACTGCGATGGCAAAATTGAATTTGAAAGCGAGCTGGGCAAAGGCTCTGTTTTTAAAGTTTACCTCAAATAATCCGGTTTAATCAACAGCCTGGCTAACCAAATAATTTAAAGGCAGCCAGCAATGCTGCATCAGAAATGGAAGAACGCAACCTGCGCGACAAAAATGCAATTCAGCAACTATATAACGATGTGTTACCCGTGCTGGCGCAGCACATTCATAAAAACTTAGCACCTCTCTTACCTTTATTCGAAAACTTTGTGCTGGAGCGCCTGCTCGATACCTGGACCAAAGACCCTGCCAACCCGGACAAGGAGATAAGTATAGAAAACGGCAACATACAACAACTGGGGCTCAGGCTGCGGCTGGAAGGCTTTAATAAAGTCGGCGTAGAACCGTTTGACATTGCCAAAGACTTACTGTTAAAACTCGAATACAGCAGCTATACTATAGGCACCGATAAAAATACTACCTGGCTCGAAAAAGAATACATGCAGCGCTGGGAGCAAGCTGAATACGAAATGCTGGCAGGCAAATGGAGCGATGAGCTTATTGACGAAATAACACAACGTTTACAGGCTTAGAAGAACTTTAAACAGCTGCCCCATACGCCTGTTTTGCCAGAACTTACATACCAGACCAGGTATACTTACCAGCGGTACGTACTATATTTGTAAGTATGAACTCTATTAAACTGAGCTCTTATTACCGCCTCTACGCTTTTTCTAACTACCGAAGTATGAAATCGGCTATGCCATACATGCAGCGCGTAGTACTGGCAAAAGGATTAACTGAAGTACAGGAAGAAGAAGCCCGAAGCTACGTAGGACGCATAAACGGTAAAGGATACAAGAATTACCTGGAGCCAATCTACAGCCTAAATGCGCGGGTCTCAGCAACTCAATCACTTATAACAGCCTTACAAGTGCTCTACAAGAGCAACGGTTACTCTGCCCGGTATATCATAATTGAGCGGGTGTAGCACCTCCCAGTTATACTTTTCTCCTTTTTTATAGATTTTAACAAGACCTCTCATCATTTTAATTCAACTATAAAATACCTATTTGTAGGTATAGGATTATATATAGTATAATATCTATTTTTGCCTGTTCCTATTTTGCAGAATGCAAATTTATAGTGTTAATCTACCATTGAAGTATCAATACTGTATGGTTGATTTTTCTGGTGCAGAGCTGTTTTAGCGCAGTTTATATAAAGTCCATTAATCAACTATACTTCCGAAACTAATGCCTGGACTCTTACTGTGTGCTTGGCTTTCCTCTGCTTCCGAAAACGCTTAATATAAAGTGATTAGCCCTAAGTGGGCTGTCCTTTCCATTTGATTTCATAATACCACTTTATACTATACTAAACCCTGATTTAATACTGCATGATGAAAAAATTCTACTTACTGTTTTTCGCTTTTCTGGCCACATTATCAATTCAAGCCCAGGATATAATTATCAAAACTGACCAATCAGAGATAAAATCAACCGTGCTGGAAATATCTGATGAGACAATCAAGTATAAACAATTCGATTTTCAGAATGGCCCTGTTTACAACATTAAAAGGTCTGAAGTAAATAAGATTGTTTATGCAAACGGCAAGGAAGAAGTATACAGCGGAGAGAAAAATACGCCTGCCATTACGGCAACTGCCTTACTCGCTAATTTGAAAAACGCCAGCCAGGCCATAGCTACTCAGGATAGTATTCCTGTTCAGCCGGTTATAAAGCCACGTGCTTTCATTGGCTTTATTTACTCAAAACAGATAACATCTTCTACTGAAGATGTATCGGAGTTTGTTTATACCCCGGTGTATGGTTTCAGTTTTATGTACGAAAAGCACTTCCGCCCAAAAGCCGGTAAAGAGCACCGCGCACCAGACAAAGGTATAGGTCTGGCATCGAACAACTATTTTGGATACTCCGAAACGATAGGTTCAGAAGTATATACCGGCTCCAGGCATTATGTAACGGCTTATCTTTTCAGAGAAAAATCAATAAAAAGTATAGTTACACTTGGGGGGCTTGCAGGTGGCGGCATGTGCTATACCCGCGCCACAGCCGATGAAAACAACCAGGTTAATCCGGGAGAATCAGCAGGCAACTTTAGCGGAGGAGCACATTTAGGTCTTTTTGCTCAAAAATCTCTTACCAAATCAAAAGAAGGCCAACCTGATTATTTGCTCCGCCTGGGTTGGGATATCTTTATCATGTCGAGTTCCAATGGTACCCTGGGTGCTAATCTTTCTTTAAGCTTTTAATTAATCTAGAAATGAGAAATAAGTCTATACTTTATCTGCTGTCGCTTTTATTAACATTAACTTTCTTTGGTTGCGTTAGCGATGCTGAAGAAGAGTTTATGATTATTGCTGAAAAGATAGCGGCTGGTCCTGATGGCGGTTCCGGTTCAGGCTCCTGCCCTGTAGGGAAATGGGGGACAACTACCTGTAATGGAGGCGGCACGCTTATCTATTACTTTGGCAGCAATGGCGAAGGTTATGCAGAAAACCCTGATTGTAATGGCATTTGCACCCCATTAAGGTTCCACTTCAGGTATACCGTTAGTGGGAATACAATTTCTTATACTTACACTAAAACAGATGATGTTATCTGCAGCGGTAAAAACCAGGGGCGGCCAAACGTACCAACAGGAAATTATTCTATAACCTTTACCTGCCAGAACAGTGGTAGCCAGATGTTAACGGAGGTTACTACAAATGGCGTAAGAAGAACTACTTTATTTGACAGAATGTAATTTTATTAAGCTCCTGCCAGTTTATGTGGTTAAACAAAAGCCCTGCAGATTTTGATCTGCAGGGCTTTTATACTTTACATTATCTGCGCTATCCCTGGTATAGCAGCTGATTATAACCTGAAGTTATACTTACAGAAACATTCCACCTGAAGCCTCAATGCGCTGTGCATTTATCCAGCGGGCATCATCCGAGCATAAAAAGGCGATAATGCCACCAATATCTTCGGCTTCGCCCACTCTGCCAAGTGCCGTTTGGGATGCCAGGAAACCTTTAACCTGAGGGTTGTTACGAATGGCGGCATTATTAAAGTCTGTTTCAATAGCGCCGGGTGCCAGTACGTTTGCCGTTATACCTCTCGGGCCGAGTTCTTTTGCTAGGTACTTGGTAAAGGTTTCGATGGCACCTTTCATGGATGCATACATAGAATAGCCCGGCACGCAGAACCTGGTAGTGCCAGTTGATAAATTAATGATACGGCCACCATCGTTAAGCAAAGGCAGCGCTTTCTGCGTGAGGAAGTATACACCCTTAAAATGGATGTTCATAAGATTATCAAAATCTTCTTCGGTTGACTGCTCTATCGGAATAGTGGCGCCTATACCTGCATTATTGATCAGGAAATCGAACTTATCGGTCTGCCATTTGTCCTGCAAAGCCTGCGCTACACGCTGAAAGAAAGCATCAAATGAGCCTGTAGTAGCCACATCCAACTGTAAAGCCACTGCCTTTTGCCCTAATTCCTCGATCTCAGAAACAACCTTTGCAGCTTCATCCTTCTGTGTAAGGTATGTAATGATAACGTCTACACCTTTTTGAGCAAGGCGCAAGGCTGCATTTTTACCCAAGCCACGGCTGCCGCCTGTTATTAAAGCTATTTTATTCTGTTCCATTTCAAATTTCTTAAAAGTTTACGCTACAAATTTCGGGGCTGGTTGCCTGGGTATTATGGTGAGAACTTCAGTTTTTTTCGGGTCTGGGTGTTTTGATTTCCACTGCGAATGTATCCCGGAATTGCTTAGGCGTTTGCCCCTGAAAGTGCTTAAAAAACTTCGAGAAATTAGAAGGATCGTAGGTAAGCTGGCGGGCAATTTCAGCTACCGGTTTATTGGTTTCAGTTAGCAGCCTGCGGGCGATATCCATCAGCTTGTTTTCATAAATATCGCAGGGCGAAAACCCGGTTACCGCTTTCAGGGTGTTGCTCAGGTGTGTGGGATGAACGTGCAGTAAACCGGCCAGGTCATTTATTTTAAAAGTGCTCTCAGCTTGCCCGGCTTCTAATTCAGTTAGGTGCTTATCGAGTTCGGCATAAAAAGCAGCGGTAATTTCTTCGGGCCGTTTTTCTGTTTTATTATCAGTTTGTTTCATTTTCAGGCGAATGTAGGTCTGTTCAGTTATACTTTCCGGGCCAATTTACTTACGTTTTACGGCGATTTAATTTTTCTTCAAACACCAAAAACCTGCGGAAATTACTTTCCGCAGGTTTTCTAATGTGTACTGAAAGAACTATTGCACAATCTTAAATGCAAAGTAACCATTTCCTGTTGCCATCCAGGTTCTGAGCCAGATAGGCAGTAACATTTCAGTGCCACGGGCAGTGGTAATATCGCCCAGGTCAATAATATCTGTCCAGTTAAACTGCTTTAAAATTTCCTTTGCTTCTTCTTTTGCTTCGGCATTATTTCCGCTCACGAACATGGTCGGGTCTCCACCGCTCTTTTTGGCATCCACCATTACCTCGCAGTTCACGATGTTGAGGGTTTTTACCACGTTGGCTTCCGGTAGCAGCTTCTGTATTTCCTCGCCAAGTGAATTAGTGTTGGATAAAGAAGGAATAAGGGATGGGGGCATGCCGTGGGAGAAATCCAGCGGGTTGGCAATGTCGATAATGGTTTTACCATTGAAGTTTTCTATGCCAGCCATTTTAAAAACATTCAGTGAGGCGTCGCCTTTTGTGCAGTTAAAAATAATCTCGCCAAAGGCCGCTGCATCGGTAAAAGTGCCCGCGGAAGCATTGGCGCCATTTGCATTTACCCAAGCCAGTGCTTTCTCATTGTTGGCTGTTCTGCTGCCCATTTTAACTTCGTAACCCAGGTTTATTAATTTGGTGCCGATGGTGTTGCCTACCATGCCCGTGCCCAAAACTGCTATCTTTTTCATCTTAATATATTGATTTATAGTTAGTGTAAAAAGTATAGTAGCAAAATTAAGTATAGCTACTTACCTTTGCAATAACTGTCAAACCTGACAGTATGAAATTATTTTATTAAACGGCTTATGATTATCAAGGACAAGGAATACGTGTTTGATTTGAATGATAAAACTTTCCATTGCGCCATGGATGTGACCATGCATTTTATAGGTGGTAAATGGAAGACCGTAGTTTTATGGTACCTGCGCAACAAGACGCTCCGGTTTGGCGAGCTGAAGAAACAGATCCCGGACATCACTGAAAAAATGCTGAGCCTGCAGCTGAAAGCGCTGGAAGAAGATGGCCTTGTAAAACGTGATGTTTACCCCGAAGTGCCCTTGCGGGTAGAGTATTCGCTGACTGATTTCGGAAAGTCGCTGGTGCCTGTGCTGGATGCTATTGCCAAATGGGGCCGGAACCTGGGAGAGACGAAAGGGAAGTTAAGGGAAGTATAAAAGAGATTTATCAGTTCGCTACTGGAGGTCTCACCAACAACCTATGATGTACAGCCCTAGCGGTGAGTAGCCCTGCCTTTGCTGCAGCTTTCAATAAGGTTCCTGCTTTCCAGATCACTATGGAATAAGTACACAGGCTCATTCCATCACATACTGGCTATCCTAGCCCAAAACGCTCCAGGAGCGCTTGTTTGTGGTTCTTGCTTACTTTAAGCTCCGTGTTGTTCTGCAGTTTCATAATTAAGCCGCCGTTGAAGTGGTTTTCCAGTTCCGTTACCTTTTGCAGATTCACCAGCGACGATTTATGAATTCTGCAAAACTGCTTTTCTGCCAGCAGCTGCTCCAGGTTTTTAATGCTGTCCCGGATAAGAATGCGCTGTGATTTATAGTGGATGTTTACATAATAGTCTTCCGCCTCAAAGTACCAGATGTCGTTTAGGTCCAGGAGAAGGATCTTGCCGTTGGCTTTTATACTTAGCTTGTTCAGGGCATTAATGGACGTAACCGGACTAATCAGTTTTTCTTCTTTCTGCGTTGTCTGCTCCTGCAGCAATTGCCGGATTTTTTCGCTTAGGTCTCCCTGGTTCTTTTGCTCTACTACACTTTTGCACTTGGCAAGGCAGTTGCGGAAGCGATCGTTCGTGAATGGCTTTAGAAGGTAGTCTATCGCGTGGTGCTCAAAAGCTGCAATGGCATATTGATCGTAAGCGGTAACAAAAGCTACGGCAGGAGGAGTCACAGAGAGTGACCGAAGCAGTTCAAAGCCATTAACTTCAGGCATCTGGATATCCAGGAAAAGTATATCGGGTGTCGTGTGCTGCATCAGATCTATGGCTTCTAAAGCGTTTGCGCAGATACCGATCACCTCTACCTCAGCATCTGCTTGTAGTAGTACAGCCAAACCTTCGCGAGCAGCCGGCTCATCGTCAACAACTATGGTTTTATACTTGCTCATGAGGCTATACTTATACTTGCCAACACCAAACCATTTTGCTGCTCTAAGGCAAAATGTGCTTTATCGCCGTAATGTAGTTTTAAGCGTTCCCGTACATTCTGTAACCCAATGCCATTTCCGTTAAACTCTGTAGTATCTAATTTACCGGTATTTTTAATGCTGATGATTAAATCATTTTCCAGCTGATGGCTTTCAATCCTAAGAATAGGAGAAGAGTCTAAGGAATTCATCAGGCCATGTTTAAATGCGTTCTCCAGCAGAGGCTGTAAAATCATACCGGGCACCAGTATCTTTTCGGTTTCCGGCTGCACATCAAATTCAACTTTTAACCTGTCTTTAAACCGAACCAGTTCAATGTCTAGGTAGTGGCGGCAATACTCCAGTTCTGTGTGCAGGGGAATTAGTTGCTTTTCATTTTTATAAAGGCTGATGCGCAGCAGCTCGGCCAGTTTTGCCAGCATGTCGGTTGCTTCTTCGTTTTTATTGGCCCGCACCATCATTGAAATGGTATTAAATGTGTTGAAGATAAAGTGAGGGTTTAGCTGCATGCGCAGCATCTGCAATTGGGTTTGTACCAGTTGCGACTGCAGTTCGGCATTAAGCTTGGCCTGTCTTTGATTTGCCTGAAGGTTTTCCCAGCCAAGCCAGGCTATAAAGATGACGATTGTTGTAAGCCAGCTGATAAAGAACAGTCTGGAGAAATGGTAGAATCCACCATCCCAGTAGCGCCCTGCCTCAAATGTGGTATCAAAAGATATGATGGATGCCAGTAACCCATAGCTTATTACACTTACAGAAGCATGAATGGCGGCGGCAGCAATAGTTAATAAAATGTATTTAACCCACTTATTTGGCGCCCCCGCTTTGTTAAGCAATTGCAGGTAAGGTACCGTTATAACACCCCAGACAATGTGAACGGCAATTTTATAGCTGCTATGCTGATACCATACAACGGGAGGAGTTGACGCATGCAGGTCCAGCAGCGTAGTGTATAAAACATACAGAATTCCCACAAAAAGCCAGAATAGCAGGCTGGCAGGCCATTTATACTTGTGTAAGATTTCGCTTTTAAGGGGCATTATACTTTGGTGTGTTGTTAAAATTATAGGAAAGTTATCAGAAAGTTTTTAAATGACTAACGACAGTATAAATTTTAGTATCCGCCACTTCAATGCGGTAAAATGTGGTTTTTATTGAAGCTGTTTAGAGTTTATTAAAATCTACACTGCCTGCCCTTGCTGCGTGTTTTTCACCAGCAAGATTAATAGCCTCTGCCATTTGATTGTTGGTGGAAAACACCAACAATGGCGGGTTTAGGCACTATAATCAAAACTCTAAACAGCTTCATTTACTAATAACCAATAACTGATAACCAATAACTAATTCGACTGGCTGGCTCTGCGTTGTTCCTCTTCCGAAACGGAGCTTCTTCGGCGTAGCGGTTTCAGGTCCTTGTTGCCGAAGTTGTAGGTAAAGTTCAGGCGCACCTGGCGGCTTTCCCAGCGGCTATCCATGTCCATGTTCATGTTCGCGAAGTTTATGGTATTGCTCATCCTGCTGGTTTTAAAGATATCCGTTATACTTAAACGGATGCTGCCACGCTGCTGCAAGACCTGTTTTTGTATGCCCAGGTTCACGTTGTAATTAGATCTTACATGATAGGCTCCCATCACGGTAGGAGACTGGTAGAGGGCGCTCAGCTCCATCGATAAGCTATTTGGTAATTTAAAGGAGTTGCTGGAGTTTATAGTCGTACTCAACTGCCCGATATCAAGTTTCTCGCCCAGGAACACAGTGTTGAACTTGTTATAGAACACGCTTACGTTGTTGTTGCTCACCCACCAGTTTGTTACCACGATCGGGGCTACCAGGCTCAGGTTATAATTGTAGAAGTCCTTGAAATTTTCTTTGGAGGCATACCCTATCCCTGTTTCATCATCCTGGTGGGTAATGTTTGTAAAGAAGTCTTTTGTATGGCTGTAGCCCAGGGTTAAAGTATAGCTGCTGTTGTAGTTACCCGACAACTGTATGGTATTGGTAAACTGCGGCTGCAGGTATGGGTTGCCCTGCACATAAGTATAAGGGTCCATAAAGAAGATGAACGGGAACAGGTCGCGGTAAACCGGGCGATCCACGCGGCGGCTGTACGATAAGCCAATATTATACTTGTCGCTTAGTTGCTGCCTTACCGAAATGCTCGGGAAAAACTCCAGGTAGTCTCTTTTGTCTTCGCTTTCGGCTCTTTCAGATTCTCCTTCGGCTAACGTATGCTCGGCGCGTAAGCCTGCCTGTATGCTAAACTTGCTGATCTGTTTTGTAAAGTTTATGTATGCTGCACTAATGCGCTCGGTATAAAGGAAATCGTTTGTCCTGGTCTCGTCTGTTCTCCAAATGTTATCGTGTAGTTCTTCATACAAAATATCGGTTTTGGTTTTTACATGGCTCACTTTTACACCTGTTTCCAGTTGCGTGCCCTGGCCGAGTGGCAATGCATAATCGCTTTTAAACACAAGTATGGAAATATCGGCAGGCACATCGCTTCTCAGGGTCTGGCTGTAAGTTGGTTTGGCCGGGTTCGCGAAAGTAAAGTTCGTGGTAATGTTATCGTTCTGCTGGAAACCGAAACTTGAGTAATCTACATCAGCGGTTATCTCATGACCTTTTTGTGCAAAACTGTGCTTGTAATTAGCATTTAGCGTGTAGTTAAACCATTTCGTATCGATGTGGTTTTTCAATCGCAAAGCGGAGTCTGGCGCGGCAGTCGGGTTACTTCTGAAGTCTGTGGTATTTCTGGGATCTACTTCCATGATGTAGTTATTGCCATTGAAAAGTATGCCTAGCTGATCGTTTTTGCTTAAAGTAAAGTCTGCCCCGGCCTGGTAAGTATGGCTATGCGAAAATGAAGGTCTGTGGTTAAACTGATCGAAATAAGTTGTCTGGCCCTCATGCGTTACACTCCTTTTCAGATCAAGTGTTGTAAAGCGTTTATTGTACAGGTAGTTATAGTTTCCGAAGAGGTTAAAGTTATCGCCACGGGTATTTAGGTTGATGCCTGCATTGGCTTTGCCATACTTGCCGTAGCCTGTGCCTGCGGTTATACTTCCGTTGGTGCCGTCGGCCAGCCCTTTTTTAAGCCTGATGTTGATGATACCTGCATTGCCGGCGGCATCATACTTTGCAGAAGCATGCGTGATGAGCTCCACTTTTTCCATGGTATTGGCACTCATGTTGCGGAGCAGGTTTGCCACCTCGGCTGCGGGTAAATTTGTCTGTTTCCCGTTAATGGTTACCAATACGCCTGTTCTCCCGTTCAGTGTAATGCCGCCATCCTGATCTATACTTACACCCGGGAGCTTCTCTAGTACCTCCAGTCCGTTGCCTCCGCTTGCCGTTATACTCTGGGCTACATCCAGCACCAGCTTGTCTTCCTGTACTTCCAGCAATGGCTTTTGCCCCTGCACCGTTACTTCTGCCAACTGGTTTACAGTTGGTGTAAGTATGATAGGCTCAACAGTAACTGACTGTGCTGTTACTGTTATACCTTGGCTGAATGCCTGTTGATACCCCAGTTGTTTAACAGAGATAAGGTAAGTACCGGCCTTAACGGAGGTGAAATGGAATTTGCCTGTCTCATCTGCTAAGGTACTTCCAACGGCAGCAGAATCCTTTTCCTGCAAAAGTATAACATTCGCATACTCTATGGCCTTGCCCTCTACATTTACCACGCTGCCATGTATAGCAGGTGCTTGTTGCGCCTGTGCCTTCACCAACTGCAGCAGCACAAGAAGGATAATAGTGGTTACTCGTTTTTTCATAGTTTATCAGTTTTAGGAATGGTAGTGTTCGGTTGTGATAGAACCTGTGCAAAGATGCCTTGCCTGCAGCGGGAGGACAATGGAAATGATGTGAGATGCCTGATAATTGCTGTGCCCGTGCTGAATAATGCAGTGTAGGAGAATGGCAGGTAGAGGCTGGATTATTTTCGGTATCTAGGAGGTACTTGGTCTGGGACTGCTCTAAATCTGTCTCTGCGCTTTATACCGACTTCTATACGAACTATAGCTTTTTAGAAGGGCTACAGAAGCTTAAGAAGGATGAAATAAAAGAAGTACCGCTTGAGTACTGTACATTTTACCTTATCCCACTAGAAAAAAACACTGCTGTTTCGGATTTGTAATCAAGAACTTTATACTTTGCGGATTTGCAATCCGCTTACGTTCTATTTGCAACTGCCTTTATGGCGGATTACAAATCCGAGATTATGGTTACTTTCGGATTGCAAATTCGAAAGAGCAGGGGTTTTTGTATTGCCCTAATTGTGAGGAGTACTCAGCAATACTAGAAATAGGACAACTATAAATTGAAGGACCGGTGTTAACCGGTTCTTTTTGTTTATATTAAATGCAGGAAATTATAATTTTAAAAATAAATCTATCATACTACCAAAAATCTTAATATACAAATATTCAAAACGAAAAAGGAGGTGGAATAAAATCAGATATATTATGGATTTAGAGAACTTATTTGAGAATAGTTCAAAAGTTGGTTGGCCTGACTTATATTACTTTCAGGAAGAGTTTGATTTAATTTTTTTTGCTGAAAGAAAAATTATTGAGAATGCTGAGCAATTTATTAAGGGGCTAGATAATGACTTAAAACTAAAAGTGAAAAGTGATAGTGAGCTACAAAAAAAAGCTTTAGATGAACAAGAAGAAGCTTATCAAGCACAATATTATGATCATTTTTATGGGCATACAGAATTAATTATAAATCAAGTGCTTCAAAACCAAAGAAATGCATCAGTTTTATCAATATTTTCGCTTGTAGAAGGTAATCTTAAAGCATTATGTAATCTTGTAGAAGGGGAGTTCAACTTTAAGATTAAAGTAAACGATTTGGGTGGTTCAGATGATATACAAAAGTATTGGGTATACTTAGATAAAGTATTTTGCCTAGATACTTCTAAACTAGAACCATTTTATACACCTATCAAACAACAAAAATATTTTAGAAACAAGATCGCTCATAATAATTCTAAAATAGATGAGAACAGGATACAATTAGTACGGCAAACTCCTGGTTTGAAAGTTACTTCTTACGGTAAGAATCATATACTCACTATAGCTAAACCTGATTATGTCGAGAAATTATTAACTGATTCTCAAGCTTTTTTTGATAATCTTATTGAACTGATGCATGAAAGATTTGCGGAGTTGATAAAATAAGAAAAATAAACAAGTATAGTTATGAATCCAAATAGGGGAAAAAGTCCAGCAGAACATATTTTAACATTTTATGAGCCAAGAGTCAAAGCAAAATATGCTAATCATGTAGGTTCTTGGCCTGTCTTATCCGGTTACAATGTTAAAATGGGAAGCTTCCAAGGGTGGCTAATAATTATACTGACACATACTGGAATAAAGGGGATGGTCTCTACTAATGGGATTGGAGAGATTTCTGCATCTATTTTGGGTGTTTCATCCATTGATAAAACAAACAAGGAATTGGTTCGCAAACGTTTGGAAAAGCATTTTACACTTAAAGCAACAGATGCCATTATTTTTGTAGATCCAACGGGTTGGTTGGATGATGAAATTCAAATTATGTTACAGAAGCATGAATATGCCATGGGTATGACACCAATGAAAATTTTTCTAAGTCATAAAGGAGCTGATAAGCCTTTAGTAAGAGAATTTAAAAAAACACTAGAATTTTTAGGGTTTGATCCTTGGTTAGATGAAGATGCCATGCATGCAGGGGCAGAGTTAGAAAGAAGCTTATTAAAAGGATTTAATGACTCATGCGCAGCAGTATTTTTTGTCACACCTAATTATAAAGATGAGAACTACCTTGCTTCTGAAATTGACTACGCAATCCAAGAGAAACGTAAAAAGGGTGAAAGGTTTGCTATTATTACCCTTGTTTTAGGGGAAGGTGATAAAAAAGGTTTAGTACCTGATTTGTTGCACCGATATGTTTGGAAAGAGCCACAAAATGATTTGGAAGCGTTACGCGAGGTTTTAAAAGCTCTTCCAGTAAGAGTTGGAGACGTTTATTGGAAGAATTAATTATTATTTCATCCCCTGTACTGTCTCCTAAAAATAAAAAAGCCTTGCAAATTTTCATCTGCAAGGCTTTTTATACTTTGGTGGTACCCAGAGCCGGGGTCGAACCGGCACAACCGTGAAGTTATTGGTGTTTGAGACCAACGCGTCTACCAATTCCGCCATCTGGGCATTACGATTATCCTGAACAGCTATCAGGAACGTGCTGCAAACTTAGATAAAGTTTCCTGAATACGCAACAGGTATTTTTTCTTAAGGTAATAGGTTTTTACTTCGTCCAGGGCCTCATCTTTTGTAACTCCGTGTAGCTCAGGGTATCGCTGCAAAACAGGCAAAATGTCGGCGTCCAGTGTTGCCATAATTCCGGTGCTTTTTTCTCCAACCTGGTGCAATCTGGCTGCATCAAAATCAAACTCCAGCTCCATCAACTCCTCGTTCAGCTCCATCATATTCATTAAAAAATCTGACGGCAGCTCGTTCTTTCCTTCCTCTAAGAGGCCATGCTGTTTAAGTATGTACTGCATGCGCAGGTCGGGGTCGGAGAGAGTGCGGTAGGCGTTGGTGTTTTGGGTAGATAGCTGCAGAATTTCCTCCTGCTTTTCAGGTATTTCATTGGCGTAAAAGTCTGGGTGGTACTCGCGGCTAAGCTGGTAGTATTTTGCTTTCAGCGCCTTTTCGTCAAGTATAAAGCTCTCTGGTAAAGTATAAAATTCGAAATAATTCATAGTTAGTTGTTGTCAGCCTTTTCCTGTAGCGGTAAAAGCATGTGTTTTATACCTTACAAAGGTACAGTAAAAGGCTATAGTTTGTTTAATTCAATGTCTAAGACATTGTAACATGTGTAGGTCCTGCGAGTGTCTATCTTTTAGTTTTTTAATATAAGTGGTCTAACCACCTCCAACCCCTCCTTGTCTAAGGCGGGGAGCCTGGCATTGCTTTGATGTTTCCAGGTATAGAATCATAGGAGACGCTTACACCCCTATAGTCCCCTCAAGGGGACGCTTGGTTTTTAGCTGCATTGTCGTCTACGAAGAAGTATCCTTTCCAGTCCTTGGGTTGAGCGCCTTGTGGGATCCGGTGCCCGTTAAGGGCAGCCGCAGCGCAGCGGAGGCAGGAGGGAACACAGCGCGATGCCAAAGGACGAGGCCGCCCGGCCTGAGGGAACCAAAGTATAAAATGAAACAATAGGCAAATAAGACTGAGGAAGAAAGTATACTTAGAAGTATAGCTTGTTAGCAGGAAGTATAAACTTAAACTATAAGACACATAAGATTTCTCGGCTAACGCTCGAAATGACAATATTGTAGAAAAGCGCTAGATTGTAGAAAGACGCTTGCAGGAGCTGCGCACACTGCTAGGTATATAGATCTTATACTTTAACCTGCACATTAGACCAGGCCTGCGGCTTATCAGCAAAAAGCGCTTTGGTGGCTTTCCATACCTGGCCAAACAGCTCGGAGTCGCGGTAGTTGTTCAGGTGTTCTTCAGAGTCCCAGAGGCTATAGGTGCTGTATACATTGGGGTGGTTCAGGTCCTGCAGCAGCTCTACATGGTTGCAGCCTTCAAAAGCTCTGATCTTGTCTTTCGAGCTGCGGAATATCTCCAGGAAATCCCTGGTCTTCTCCGGCTGGAAGGTCATCCTGACGATGCGAATAAGCATAATTATGAATAATTGAATTTTGAATAACTGAATGTAAAAGTAAAGTTAAGTTTTTATACCTGCCTTATTTAGTCATTCAGTTATTCAAAATTCAAAATTAACCTAACTCCCCGGGTAAAAGCGGATATCTATCTGGGAATCGAAGCCCAGGCCCAATAACTCAGATGCGTTGCCTTTGTTTATACCTATACTTAACTGGCCCAGGTTATTGTAAATGCAGCAGCAATCGCCGTCGTCTACCTGGCTATAGTTGGCATGTATGCGGCCCACAGTTTCGCGGGCAAAATGAATGGTAAAGTTGCGGCCATGGGCAATGGTGTCCACACAGTCGCGGGTAATGTTCGTGATCAGGTTGCCGTAGTGGTCTACGTGTATAACATGGCCTGTAACAGAGTGGTCGTTCAGGCGAAGCTGGCGGTTCAGGAGCTGTTTAAAGTCTGTAGTTTGCTCGCCCAGCACTTCTATGTCGCCGCCTTTGGCCAGGAAAACAGCCGCCGGGGCAAGCAGTTCTTTAGCCGGGAAAGACGTAAAGCCGTTATCGGTATGTAGTTCCACTACCAGGTCAGGCTTCCCGTCAGTCAGCAGCGAGAGCAGGCCGTTGTCGGCTAATAAAAAATAATGACCTTTATACTTTGCCGCATGATATTTGCCTGTTTTACTACCATGCGTATCCACGGCAACAAGGTGCACGGTTCCTTCCGGAAAATCCTGAAAAACGGATCCGAGAACATATTCTGCCTGTGGTATGTTATAGGGTTCAACAGCATGCGAGATGTCCACAATAGCGGCTTGTGGCTCTTGCGAAAGGATCCTGGCTTTTACGGCGGCCACATAATGGTCGGTATGTCCAAAATCGGAGGTAAGGGTAATTACAGCCATAGTCCGAACTATAATTTGAGTAGATTTGTAATCTATATGTAACAAATTTATTTAAATTCAAGAATATATTACCAACAGACTATATACAAGATAAGCATTTGGTAGAGAAAATAATAACATTAGAGAATATATCTCTGATTGATTTTCTGGGGACAGAGAATCAGAACATAAAGCAACTGGCAGCAGCTTTTCCGAGCAGCAAAATCATATCCAGAGGCAACGAGATCAAGATTCAGGGCCAGACGCCCGAGATCACAAAGATCCACGAAATACTTTCATCACTGATCGATCACTATCACAAATTCGGTAAGATTACGCATAACAGCGTAAACAGATACCTTTCTTCTGATTCTTTTACAGATGAGGAAGTAATTGTTACCTCACCGGACGTAATTGTGTACGGCACTAAGGGCGGTGTTATTAAAGCCAAAACGGCTAACCAGCAGAAGCTTGTAGATGCCGTGGAGAAGAACGACCTGGTGTTTGCACTTGGGCCGGCCGGTACGGGTAAAACTTATATTTCCGTGGCCTTGGCAGTGCGTGCGCTTAAAAACAAGGAGGTCAAAAAGATCATCATCTCAAGGCCGGTAGTAGAGGCAGGCGAAAGCTTAGGTTTCCTTCCGGGTGATATGAAGGAGAAAGTTGACCCGTATCTGCGCCCGATCTACGATGCCCTGGAAGATATGATCCCGATCGAAAAACTGAAGTATTACCAGGAAAACAAGATCATCGAGATTGCGCCACTGGCATATATGCGTGGCCGTACTCTGAGCAATGCCTTTGTGTTGCTGGATGAGGCACAGAACACGACGCCGGCCCAGATCAAGATGTTCCTGACACGTATGGGACCTACTTCTAAAGTTATGATTAATGGTGACCGCTCGCAGATAGACTTGCCGCGTAACCAGCGCTCCGGCCTGGCAGATGCACTGCACATTCTGCGCGATATACCGGGCATCGGCTTTGTAGAGATGAAGGCAGAAGACGTAATGCGCCACCGCTTGGTAAAAGACATTGTAGATGCTTATACTAAAGTGGAGGAAGAGCGCCAGGCGGCTAAGCTGGAAGCCATGAAAGAAGAAGATGGCAAGGATAACACCATGCCTAAACCACGTGTAAATGGCGCCCGCAAAAGCAAAGTATAAACAGGCTTTTCAGGGTTTGGTCTGAAACATTAGGTATAAAAAAGAAAGGGATAAAGCTGCTGGTTTTATCCCTTTCCGTTTCAAAATATTTGCGTAAAGCAATTAAGTTTACAAATGACAGAAGTTATCAGGGTTAAAAGTGAGCAGGATTTGGATGCAGCTTTTAACATACGGGAGCAGGTATTTGTGCAGGAGCAAAAAGTACCCCGCGATGCAGAGCGCGATCAGTATGAAAACATCGCCAAACATTACCTGGCTACGTATGATGGCGTACCATGCGGTGCAGCCCGTTGGCGCCAGACCGAAAATGGTATAAAACTGGAGCGGTTCGCCGTATTACAAAATTACCGAAACAAGCAGGTAGGCGAGCAAATACTGAAAGCTGTATTGGAAGATGTGAAGGCTGCTAACCCGGAAAAGGAAGTATACCTGAATGCACAATTACCGGCTGTTAATTTTTATAAACGGCACGGTTTCGTAGAAGAAGGCGATATGTTTACAGAATGCGATATCAAACATTATAAAATGATTTTTAAAGGCTGATGCTGCGTTGGGCACCATACCCATTTGTGCGCATTGCGTTAAGCTTTATAGCAGGAATACTCCTGTTTATACTTTCAGGCAAAGAGTTCAGGTATAACCCGGAGCTCTTTGCCTTTTTCTTTTCCGGATTTATACTAGCATTTATTCTTGCCAGGCGCTTTAAAGCTGCTGAGCTCACAAGTATAGCTGGTGTTTTGGGTCTGTTGTGCTTTATGGCTGCAGGCAGTTGGGTAACAGAACTCCGCACAGAATATTTTAAACCTGACCATCTATTGAACATAAAAAACGCACCAACGCATTATGCAGGTGTGGTAGATGATTTTGTAGTGCAAAAACCCGGTTACCATAGTTCGGTGCTACGCCTGCAGCAGGTGCGTGTTAACGGGAAGTGGCAAAAGGCAAGCGGCAATATTCAGATCTCGGTGCCACATGACTCGGAGCAGGAATACGAACTGAGTTATGGCGACAACTTGCTGATAAAAGGTGCGCCGCAATTATTACCTGCACCCGCAAACCCCAGACAGTTCGACTACCGGCAATACCTGAACAATAAAAACATCTATCACCGGCACTCGCTGCGCGAGTTTCAGTTTCAGAAAATAGGAGCGGAGCCTCAGAACTACCTTTTATACATTAGCATAAAGCTGCGCCGGAAACTGGATAATCTGCTGCGCGAAAACATAGTTCCGAAACGTGAGTACGGCATTTCATCTGCCCTTATACTTGGTGTGAAAGATGACCTGGATAATAGCATCCGGAACGTGTATGCCCAAACCGGAACCATGCATGTGCTGGCCGTTTCGGGTTTGCATGTTGGCCTGATCTATGGTGTTCTGATGTTGTTTCTGGGCAGGTTGGGTTCTACACAGCGCCGCAGGCAGCTTACGGCCATACTGGTATTGGCTGTGCTTTGGTTGTATGCCATCATGACGGGTTTATCGCCTTCGGTGCTGCGGGCAGTGGTTATGTTTAGCCTGGTAACTATAGCAGGAGCGGTGCAGCGGCAGCATAATATTTACAACACGCTGGCCATTGCTGCATTTGGGCTGTTGTTCTACAATCCGTACTTCCTGTTTGATGTAGGTTTTCAGCTTTCGTTTCTGGCCGTGCTGGGCATTGTATACCTGCAACCCAAGATCTATAACTGGTTTGAAGTCAATAACTGGCTTGGCGATAAACTTTGGGCTTTATTGGCTGTGTCGCTGGCAGCGCAGCTGATTACGTTGCCACTGGGGCTTTTATACTTCCACCAGTTTCCGTTATACTTCTGGGTAGCCAATATGGTAGTGGTGCCGCTTTCTACGCTGGTGCTTTATACCGGCTTGGCCAGTATAACTTTCGCTTGGCTTCCTCTGATCGGCAAGCTGCTATTTATGATGCACACCTGGATAATCTGGGGAATGAATGAGTTCAATATTGCTCTTACTAAACTCCCGCTAGCTATTATCAACGGCATCGATATAAGTATAACGCAGGCCTTACTTCTTTATGGTTTGATGTTTGCGCTGATCCTGTTTTTTGCACTTAAAAAGCTACGGTACTTTACAATTGCTACAGGGCTGGTGGCTATACTTGCCTTACAGGAAATTCTGGAAACTATAAGTCAATCATCTCAGCAAAAGCTCTCAGTTTATAGTTTGCGCAATGCCTCGGCTTTTTCTTTTCTGCAGGGTCAACAGGCTATACTTGTGGGCAACCAAGAGCTGCAACACGACGACAATACACTTACCTATAACATACTGCCGCAACTCTGGTACCATGGCGTAGCGCAACCTCGCTTTATACCTTTCGGAAGTGCTGCGTCTAATCAGGAAGCTATATCGCATGAGCTGCTGCCCGATAGCAACAGCCTGTATGTGTGGCGCAATAAAAGTATACTGGTGCTCTCTAAACCACTGAAAATACAGCCAAAAACAGAGCTTAATGTAGAATATGTATTGCTGAAAGATAACGCTAAAGTATGGCCGGAGCAATTGCAGGCATTCCGTTTCAGGCAACTTATATTGGATGCCTCTAACAGCCCCTGGTACCGTAAACGGCTAAAAGAACTGTTAAGCAATAGCAACCTGCCTGTATATGATGTAGCCGAAAAAGGCGCTTTTGTGGCTGATTTTTAACATGCTTTGTGCTCTTCGGTAGAAAATGCACCTGCAGGTTATGGCTATACTTTATGGCCTCTTAAATAGCATATCTTCTTAATTTCTTACCTTTGCATTTCCTAAATACGAAATGAATATGAGTGGCTATACCCCATTAAGCGAAGTAGGCGAATTTGGCCTGATCAAGCTGATAAAAGATAAAGTAGAACTGCACCAGGAATCTACCATTAAAGGCATCGGCGACGATGCTGCTATTATAGAGCCTGGCGAAAAACAAATAGTCGTATCCAGCGATATGCTTCTGGAAGGTGTACATTTCGACCTGACCTTTTGTCCTTTAAAGCATGTTGGGTATAAGGCCGTAGCTGTGAACGTGTCTGATATTGCTGCTATGAATGCCAAGCCTACCCAGATTGTAGTGAATATTGCGCTGGGAGCAAAGTATACCGTAGAAGCCGTTGAAGAATTATATGAAGGTATGCGCCTTGCCTGCGAAAACTATAAAGTAGACCTGGTTGGTGGCGATACAACTTCATCGAGCACAGGCCTTATTATTAGTATAACAGCTATTGGCGAAGTAGCAAAAGGCGAGGCTGCCCTGAGAAGCGGTGCTCAGGTAAATGATCTTATCTGCGTTACCGGCGACCTTGGCGCTGCTTACCTAGGCCTTCAGGTGCTGGAACGCGAAAAGCAGGCGTTTATGGCCGACCCTGAAATGCAGCCGCAGCTCGAAGGTAAAGAGTATATTGTAGGCCGCCAGCTTCGCCCGGAGGCACGTATGGATGTGATACATGATCTGAAAGAACGCGATGTGAAACCAACTGCCATGATCGATGTATCGGATGGACTGGCTTCTGAGCTTTTCCATATCTGTGCGCAGTCTGGTGTTGGGGCTACTATTTACAAAGACAACCTGCCAGCCGATGAACAGATGCTGGAAGCAGCCTTGGAGTTTAACCTGGACCCGATCACCTGCATTCTTAACGGTGGCGAAGATTATGAGCTGCTGTTTACAGTGCCGCTTTCAGATTATGATAAAGTAAAGAACCACCCGGATATCAGTATTATTGGTAAGATAACGGATAAGAGCGAAGGTATAAACCTGGCCAACAAACACGGGCAGGCTTTCCCGTTAAAAGCGCAGGGCTGGAAACATTTTTAAGCTGGAGACACAGTGTGCAAAACGCTGGTTTGTAGCTTATAAAACTAAAAAGGGAAGCAATAACGCTTCCCTTTTTAGTTTTAATGGTATGTAAATTTCTTATACTTTCAGATTAATCTTCCGGATAAGGTATAAACACAAAGTTCTGGAAATCGCCATCCACAACAAACAGGCAGCAGAACTCGTCCGGGTCTTTGTAGGCAGCTTTAAAGTCCTCCGCACGATCTTCCAGAATTAGGTTGCGCTGCACAAAATCTTCCAGGTAAGAGGCATTAATATTCCACTCCAGCGCCAGTTCTTCTTTAGCCAGGAAATTAGAACCAACCGGCACCTGCGTGCGGCTGAATACGAAGATCGGGTATTCAGAAATTTTGCGCTTACGCACCTGGTAAGCTGCTTCTTTCAGAGTCTCAGCTACCACTACAAAGTCCTTGGAAATGGTGCCGAGGTATTTTCCGTTTAATTCCGGGTCGTTTTCCATACGTTATACTTTAGGTCACAAGACATAAGACGCATGATTTTCTGCAAAACTATACTTATACAAAAAATCTTGTGTCTGAAATCCTGTGTCTTATTTAGCGGTTAACAATACTATATTTTCTACATGGTGCGTCTGCGGGAACATATCCACTGGCTGCACACGCGCTACATCATACTTCTCCGACATCAACTCCAGGTCACGTGCTTGGGTGGCTGGGTTGCAGCTTACATAAACAATACGGTCAGGGTGCACCTGCAACAGCTTCTCCACTACATCAGGGTGCATACCGGCACGCGGCGGGTCGGTAATTACTACATCCGGCCTGCCATGTTGGGCTATCAGTTCATCAGAAAGTATGTCTTTCATATCGCCGGCATAAAATGTGGTATTGCTGATGTTGTTGATCTGTGAGTTGATCTTAGCATCTTCTATGGCGCTTGGTACATACTCAATACCAATCACTTCGCGGCTCTGTTTTGCCACAAAGTTTGCGATAGTTCCGGCGCCTGTATACAAATCGTAAACCAGTTCGTTGCCTGTTAAACCGGCAAATTCGCGGGTAATTCTGTATAGTTCGTAGGCCTGGTCTGCGTTGGTCTGGTAAAAAGATTTCGGGCCAACCCGAAAACGTATGCCTTCCATTTCCTCATGAATGTATGGCAGGCCTTTGTAGCAAACCACTTCCATGTCATGGAAAGTATCGTTCATTTTGGTGTTTACCACATACTGCAGCGAAGTTATCTCCGGGAAATTAATTTCCAGGTGCTTCATAATGCCAAGTATAGCTTCCTGGTCATCATACTTCACCAGCAGTATAACCATCAGTTCGCCTGTATTGGCTGTGCGGATAATAAGGTTGCGCACAAAGCCTTCCTGGCGGACAGCATCGTAAAACTCAAAGTTATTTGCCCGTGCATAATCGCGCACCGCCAGGCGAATAGCATTAGACGGATCTGGCTGCAGGTAACAGTGTTGTATATCCAGGATTTTATCGAATCGGCCCGGTATGTGGAAACCTAAAGCCCGGCGCTCAAATTCCTGCCCCGATTGTATCTGCTCGTTGGTGAGCCAGCCGTTGCCAGAGAAGGTGAACTCCAGTTTATTGCGGTAGTATCTGTCTTCAGCCGAGCCAAGTATAGGGTCGAACTCCGGAAGCGCTACTTTTCCGATACGTTCCAGGTTATCTTTTACCTGCTTCTGCTTGTAAAGCAATTGGGTGTCGTAGCCAATGTGCTGCCATTTGCAGCCACCGCAAATGCCAAAATGCTCGCAGAATGGCTGTACACGCTGTTCAGAATATTCATGGAAACGAATGGCCTGGCCTTCCATAAAGCTCTTTTTTTTGCGGGTAATGCGCAGGTCTACCACATCTCCGGGTGCAACGCCTCCCACAAAAATAACCATATTGTTATGGCGCGCCAGGCATTTGCCTTCAGCCACCATCTCTTCAATTCTGATATGCTCGAGTATCTCGACTGGTTTGTTCTTCTTTCTCACGATACTGCAAAATTAATCAATTTTTGGGATTAAGATGGTGTTAGTAGGAGTGGAAGGTTGATACAAACTCATCTTTTGTGTTTAACTGTGGTTTTATAGTTGAAGCCTGTACAATTGGTAAGCAGGCCATACTTTCAAACTTCCTCTAATCCTGGAAGCTTTATCTGCCTATTTGTTTCATTTTATACTTTGGTGCCCTCAGGCCGGGCGGCCTCGTCCTCGGGCATCGCGCTGATGATTTGAAGCTGCCATCGGCTGCGCCTGCATGCTGCCCTTCCGGGCACCGCAACAAATCAAAGGCGCTCAACCCAAGGACTGGGAATAATACTGCTTAGTAGGCAGCGATGCAAATGGAAACCAAGTGTCCGCTTGAGGGGACTATGGGGGTGTTAAAGCAATAGCTACAAAGCAAAGACCTTAGCCAGGTGCACTTACTGACGATTCGATGTTTGAGCGTTCAGCGAGTGGGGGTAGGGGCCCTCGATAAACGAATTTTCTTGATTCTTTTGCTTACAGGGGTGCAGGGGCCCCTTTTAGACTTTTCTCATCAAGGAGAAAAGTGAGGCCCAGCCGGCGAGGCGAAAGCTTAATTAAAGCAAAGCAGTTGAAATGGAACTTGACGTTTGCAAAGAGCCTTGTAGCTCTCCTCCTTTGGAGGGGTAGGGGTGGTTGGAGAATTGTAACACAGCTCCTTAATCAAGAGAAGCTAGAATTAACAAACCAATATTTACGCTTACAATTTCTTCAGAAATAGTAGTTTTGTTGATGCAATTACATGAGTTGCAGAACAGATCAGAAATTACAGCAATGAAAGATAAAGTAGTATTGATAACGGGTGGCACCTCGGGGATTGGTAAAGCATGCGCATTTGCATTTGGCAGGGCAGGGGCAAAGGTGGCTTTTTCGGGCCGTAACCAACAAAACCTGGACCAGACAGCTCAAGAGCTGACTGCTGCCGGCATCGATAACCTGGCCATTAACGCAGATGTAAGTATAGAACAGCATTGCGAGCGGATGGTGCAGGAAACGGTTACAAAGTATGGCCGCCTGGATATCCTGATAAATAATGCCGGTATTTCTATGCGGGCCCTTTTCCAGGATGTGGAGCTGGATGTGCTCCGTAAGGTGATGGACATTAACTTCTGGGGAACCGTGTACAGTACCAAGTATGCGCTGCCATACATTGAGAAAGCGAAAGGCTCTGTTATCGGAATTTCTTCTGTTGCAGGTTATCGTGGGTTGCCTGCCCGTACAGGGTATTCAGCTTCTAAATTTGCCATGCACGGTTTCCTGGAGACGCTTCGGACTGAGCTACTTTATAAAGGCGTACACGTACTGCTGGCGTGTCCGGGTTTTACAGCTTCTAACATCCGGAATACGGCTTTGGCAGCAAACGGACAGCAGCAGGGCGAGACACCTCGCGAGGAAGAAAAGATGATGAGCGCCGAAGAAGTTGCAGACAGAATTCTGAAAGCGACTATTCAACGTAAACGCGACCTGGTAATGACATTGCAAGGCAAAATGGCGGTTTGGGTAAATAAACTCTTCCCGAGCCTGGCCGATAAGCTGGTTTACAATGTAATGGCAAAAGAGAAAGACTCGCCGCTGAAGAAAAGCTAAGTATAAAGTATAAAAAAGGCTTCGTGGTAAACGAAGCCTTTTCTTTTAGAAGTAGAAATAAGTGGCGCCTCCGCCAAACCTTGGGTTAACCACATTGTTAAACAGCGACCCAAACCTGTACCGTACACCGAAATTAAAAAAGAAATCATAGCTGGAGTCCAGTTGCCGGCGCCTGGTCAGTAAATCCTGGTCGGTTACTTCGCCTTTAATAATGTTAAGCTGGTCGCGCTGTATGGCGTAATACCCACCTATATTAAACGATAAACCTTTAAACAGCCGCACATCAGCGTAGCCGGAAAAAGAAACCCGCTTTTTCGAAAAATCATGGAAATAGTGGCTATAGGAGGTAGAGCCGCTTAACTGCCCCCATTTCTGGTTGAAACTCATGTCCAACGCCAGGCTTTGCTGAAACCGTAATTCCTCCTTTTCCAGATAAATGGTTTCTTCCATGTAATCAAAATACCTGGGTCCGGCTTTATACATCAGCCCGATATACTTGTTATTCGATTCGGAATAAGGATAAAAGTTATACTCTATAGCTGGTGTTACAGCTAGGTTCAGGTCATAGTTGCTGTAATCAGATTTCTCGGCGCTGATGAAACCTCCTGCAGATAAGTGGTTGCTCAGAGACCAGACCGTTGTGTTATTAAAGTTGTAGCGCTTGTTGGTATACTTAAATTCTTCGTCGCCTTCGCCATAGCGGTTTTGGTTTTGGTTAACATCAGCAGAGAAGTTTGTTTTTAACTTATCTGTTACACGAGAGGCGCTGATGCCACCGGTAAGGCTGTTGCTGGAGTAGTTTTTGTCGCCGCTAAAATAGCCGCGCATATTCAGGTTAAATACCCAGAAATTCCAGGGGTCTTCGCCCGGTTTTGTGGCAATTTCAGGCGTTTGGTTATTGGCGTCTTTAAAAGATATCACCATTTCTTTCGCCTTTTCAGTTTTCAGGATGTAGGGCAGCAAACCCAACTTTATAATCTCGATAGCTTGCTTGCGGTCTTCGTCGTCGGTGGCGGTTGCCTGCCGGATGTAGCTTTTAGTCTCGGTTATACCTGCAAAATTCTGCTGGCCTTCGAACTGTAATTTATACTCGCGCCCACCGCTTCCTGTGGTTTGTGAAGTAATCAGCAAGTATACATTCGCCTGAAATCTGTCGTTCACATAATCTACAAACGTGATTTCGCGTTTCACATAATCCAGGTCGCAGTAAGCCTGGCAATCAACAAACACACGCAGGTTTTCAGGTTTGGTGTCAGGTGTTTTTGCCTGCGCGGTGCTGATGCATAGCCATATAAGTATCAGGCTGAAGAATGTTTTCATACAAAGGCAAATTTGGTTTAAAGGGCCAGTGAATTAATTAAATTCTTTAAATATAATAATAACTATATATAATTAAAGAATTTGTTTCTAATTTTCACTACATTTTAAACCATGCCTTTTGGGGTTAAGGAAGCTCCAGCAGGTTGTTTTTCCGGATATAAGCTTTTTCGCCTTTCCACTTTATCTCGTACCAGATATCCTGTTCGCCGGTAATAGGTACTTTGTGGCCTTCTGATGCCGTTGCCAGCCACGTAGCACCCGCCGAGGGCGCCGACATAATAGCGACCTGGTTCTGCTTAATAATACCTGCATCGCCCAGGTTCAGGAAATTAATGTAGTAAAGTATAAACAGCAGGTAAAATATAAATCCCGCTTTAAAGGTCTTGGTAAATTTGTGGCCTTTGCGCCAGCTCAGGAACATAACCGTTACCGTAACTACAGCCGTAATCAGCATCAGCTCCAGAATGCGCATATAGTGTTTGCTGAACTGGGTTTTAAAGAACTGCAGATCGTTGTACTCATACCCGTTCAGGCGGTGGGCTTGTGCCAGTTCTTCCATTTTTTTCAGGACAGAGCGGCTGGGTTGCTTCGTATAAAAGAGGTGAAGGTAATAGAGTGCACCTGTATAATCGCGCAGGCCTTCTTTAATATAAGCCATTTTCAAAAGCATTTGCGGCGAGTAAAGCTTCTTTTGCGTAAGTATAGTTTCGTATACTTCCAGGGCTTGGGTGTATTGTTGTTTATTGAATAAAGAATCTGCCTGAGCAAGCGTAAATTTATCTCCCTGACTATAAACAGGTTTGGTAAAAAGGAGTAAAAAAACGATTAAAAAAGCAGATATTTTGAACCAGATGTTTTGCATTTAATCAGATTGCTGTTACTTTTGCATCGCGATTGAGGGAAACGCCCCAGAGTACGCAAGTTAGTAAAAAGATTCTGTAGCTCAGCTGGTAGAGCAATACACTTTTAATGTATGGGTCCTGGGTTCGAATCCCAGCGGGATCACAATGAAAGCACAGGCCTTTTCAACGAGAGAAGGCTTTTTCTTTCTTCTCCTTTTACCGGGAGACAGTGAAAAAAAAGAGGAATTAATTTTTTGCTAATTAGAAAAAAGCTTTTAATTTTGCCCTCCCTAACAAGGAAATAAATAGTACCGATTCTGTAGCTCAGCTGGTAGAGCAATACACTTTTAATGTATGGGTCCTGGGTTCGAATCCCAGCGGGATCACTTCAAAAGCCACTCCAACAAGAGTGGTTTTTTTTATGCTTATACTTTTCAAGTCGTGATTTTAGTAGTAGTCAAAAGCTGCTGAAAACAGAAAGCCCCGGCCTGCATGGCAGTACCGGGGCTTTCTGTTTAAGTATAAATCCTGCTTATACTTCTGTTTTATACAAGCGCTCAAACAACTGGTATTTATACTTCGGATATTCTTTAAGCACAGCAACTACTGCAAAAATCGTTATTCCGATTACAACCGGATATACCAGGTATAAAAGCGGGTGCAGTAAGGGCAGAAACAATAAACCTATCAGCAGAATAGAAATGAAAGTATACAGGTAGGAGGTTTTGGCCCCGAAACTCATAACACCTCCGCGCACTACTTTCGGGCTCAGGAATGAAGCGATAATACCAATTGGCGTAAGCACCAGCACCGAGGTAAAGTACATGAGTAAAATAAATACGGCGTGCTCCTTGTTAAAAAAGGCTACATACAGCACTACCAAACCGGCATCCAGCAGCAAAGGCACACGCAAAGGCATCAGGCTGGCTTTCAGGAAATCGATGATATTGCCGCTGGCGCGCTCTGTTGTTAGCCACAGCGTTTTATAAAAGCCCCAGACATTATTGAATACATAAGTATAGAGTACCAGTGGGCCTACAAACATCCAGATGCTGATGTTCTGATCGTACAGATGCACGCCTTTAGTGGTATAAGCACCTGCATCGGCAGCCAGCATAAGTACTTTAAAAGCCAGCCCGAACAAGATGAGCTGTTTGGCTATTTTGTTGTTTTTGAACAGGCGCCAGGCCAGGCTGCGGCGCGAATTCTGGCTGTAGCTCACAACTTTTTGTTTCGGCTCGAATGCAGCCTGCTCTAAAAAGTAACTCGATGCCGTAAAGAAGCCTAAAGCCGCCAGGTGAACAATCAGAAGTAAAGGCGAGGTAATAGGCTCATACATGGGCTCCCGAACCTGCAGTGCTACGAAGGCACCGGCCATTATAGCTGCCGTTATAAAAGCACTTTGGCGCCATTTAATACGGCGCTCTACCAGCAGTTGCAGCGACCGGCGTGTAATGTGGGCCGTCAGGAAAACCATTAAACTCTGCAGCAAATGACCTACTCCATAATCCGGAGAAAGTATAAACAGCATGAGTAAAAAGCTGACCAGCACAAAGTAGAAAGGCGAGGCCAGTTCCACCACCAACTCAACCCAGAATTTCTGCATCGGCTTAATCGGGTAAATACGATGTATGAATTCTGTTTTAGGAATGTAGGCCGGGAAAAAACTGCGCATAATTGTTATGGCAAGTATAAAAAGATTGGTATAGCCCAGCACTTTTTCAACGCTTGGGTTTATGCCGCCCTCATGTGCCTTCTGCAGCAGGTAAGAGAACATCCAGCTATAAAACACCGACATCGCAATGCCCAGCAGCAGCAACAGTATGCGTTGGGTACGCTTCTGCCGGAAATAGCTCTGTAGCCTTGCTTTGCAGGAAAATAAGATCAGATCCATTTAATTCGGTTAAGAGTTTAGAGTTATGAGTTAAGGTAAGTACTGCAAACCGGTGCTTACCTTGTACCTTTTAACTTTTCACTAATTTAACATCCAGTCGATGTTTGCTTCTGTAGTATTGTGGTGTGGCAGCAGCAACTGAAACAGGGCCTGGTCTATGAGGCTCTCGCCGTTCATGGTAAACTCCTGCACCGATCCGTGGTACATCAGCTGGCCATCGTTTAGTACACCAATATGTGTAGCCACGCGCTCAACATAGTTCAGGTCATGAGATGAGATAAGTATAACCCGGTTTGGCGATGCATAATTTCGTATTAGTTGCACAAGTAACTGCGCTGCAATAGGGTCAAGGCCGGTAAAAGGCTCATCCAGTATCAGTACGCTGGGTTTATGAAGTATAGCGGCTGCAATGCCGATCTTTTTTTTCATGCCGGTAGAGTAGCCGGCTATATTTTTGTGAAGCGATTCTTTATCCGAAAAAAAGTAGCCCGTAAGGCTGCTGATGCGCTGGTCGGCTTCGTGCTGCGGTAAACGGTATAGTTTGGCAACAAAGTTCAGGTACTCAAGGCCGGTAAATTCTTCTATCAGCGGATTATCTTCGCACAGGGCGCCCAGGTTTTGCTTCAGTTCCAGGCTGTTTGTAGCATAGTCTTTGCCAAATAAGCTTACAGTGCCGGCATCAGGCTTTATCAGATCCAGTATACAATTCAGGAAAGTACTTTTTCCTACCCCGTTCTTACCCAGAAGGCAGTAACACTGGCCTTTTTCAATAGTAAGGTTAAGCTCCTGCAACACCTTTCGCTTTCCAAACGCTTTCGATAATCCGTCTATTTGTATGCTCATATATATTTATACTTATGGCTTCTGTCCTGAATTTTATGTGCTATATCATAAAACTAAGTATAAGCCCCGAAAAGTCCTAATAAACAAGAAGGATAACTGATTGCCTTTAATCTCAGTAACCTGCCAATTTCAGCTCCCTGAAAATAGGCAACACCATATCTGCCCAAGTTGGTTTCTCGATTTGATTATACTTTCATAAATCTTTCATTGTCAGCAGGCAATTGTTTGAAATTCAGTTCTGAATATAGAATATTAAAATTTATTTAAATTAAAATTTAGACTAACCTAAACTTTAATTTCGTAATGTTGCGTATATATTTTTAAAATGATTTAAATATGCAGCAATTGTATCTCGTATTATTATTGATTTTTCCTTTAGCCGTATTTGCACAGCAGGGAAGTATAAAAGGGGAAGTGAGGAGTAAAGGCCAGCCCTTGCCGTATGCAAGTATAGGTTTGGAGGGTACAAGCTTAGGAGCCACTGCAGGAGCAAACGGCCACTTTGAAATGCAGCAAGTGCCACCTGGCATGTATAAGTTAATAGTTACGGCAGTTGGCTATAAGCCATTTTCTAAAAGTATAACCGTTAACGATGGAGAGGTAGTAAGTATAAAAGCTGAGCTGGAGGAGAGTACATCTCGGCTGCAGGAGGTGGTTGTAACCGGTACCATGCGCGAAACATACTTGCTGGAGTCGCCGGTTGCGGTGGAGATCTATACCCCGAAGTATTTTCAGAAAAACCCAACGCCAGCTTTGTTCGAAGCCTTGGAGGTAGTGAATGGCGTGCAGCCGCAAATAAACTGCAATGTGTGTGGCACCGGCGATATACACATAAATGGCATGGAAGGCGCTTATACCATGGTGTTGATAGATGGCATGCCTATAGTTAGCGCGCTGGCTACGGTTTATGGTCTGAACAGCATCCCTAACAGTTTGATAGAGCGGGTAGAAGTTGTAAAAGGTCCTGCCTCAACTTTGTATGGATCCGAAGCTGTTGCCGGTTTAATAAACGTGATCACTAAAAGCCCTGCAAAAGCGCCACGGCTGGCCGCAGATGTTTTTTATACTTCGCAGAAGGAGCTGAATGCAGATTTTGGAATAAGCCAGCGTTTTAAATCGGCCTCTACTATCCTTAGTGCCAACTACTTCCGCTACCAGGACAGGCGCGATGTAAACGATGACAATTTTACGGATATCCCGCTGCAGCACCGGATCTCACTTTTTAACAAATGGAGCTTTAACAGGCAAAGCAAGCGCACAGCAGAACTGGCAGCACGCTATTATTACGAAGACAGGTTTGGGGGCGAGTTGCAGTGGTCGCCGGCCTACCGTGGTGGCGACAGCATTTACGGCGAATCGGTTTACACACGCCGCTACGAGTTGTTAGGAGCTTACCAGTTGCCTGTAAAGGAGAACCTGCTGCTGAGCTACTCTTTTAATGATCATCTCCAGAACTCGGCGTATGGCACCACCACTTACAAAGGGCAGCAGCGGGTGTTATTTGGTCAGTTGGTTTGGGACAAACCCTTAGGCGAACGACACAATCTGTTACTGGGCACCGCTTACCGTTATACTTTCTATGATGATAATACGCCTGCTACGCAGCAATCGGATGCAGCGGCAGGCATAGCCAATAAACCGGTTTATACTTCGCTGCCAGGCGTTTTTTTACAGGATGAATTCAAAGCATCAACCAGCACAACCTTACTGGCCGGACTTCGCTACGACTATAATTCGGAGCATGGCAGTATACTTACGCCGCGTTTCAACACCAAATGGAGCCCGGATGAGCACAACACTTTCCGGCTGAGTCTGGGCAACGGTTACCGTGTTGTTAACCTTTTCACCGAAGACCATGCCGCCCTGACAGGTGCACGTGAGGTTGTGATTGCAAATGCCCTTAAACCAGAGAAATCCTATAATGCCAGCCTGAATTACCAGCGTTATATAAACCTGAACGGAGGTTACCTCGAACTGGAAGGAACCGCTTTTTATACTTATTTCACAAATAAAATTGTAGCAGATTTCCTGACAGATAACAACAAGATCATCTATGATAATTTAAGCGGCTACGCTATTTCCAAAGGTGTAGCAATGGATGCAGAAGTAGCCTTTACTTTTCCGCTTAAAATAAATGCAGGGCTCACACTGATGGATGTATACCAGGTAGAGAAAGCTGGGGAAGGAAATAAAGAACGTGTGCCACAGTTACATGCGCCAAAGTTCTCTTCCACGTTTGCCGCATCTTACCAGTTTAAAAGCCTGGGCCTAACCCTTGATTATACCGGAAGTATAAAAGGACCAATGTACCTGCCCGTACAGGAAAATGATTTCAGACCGGACCAATCGCCGTGGTTTACGCTCCAGAATCTGCAGCTTACCAAAACACTGCCCGGTGGGCTGGAAGTATACGGTGGGGTAAAGAATATTTTTGACTTCATGCCAAAACACCCGCTTATGCGCCCTTTCGACCCTTTTGACAAGCAGGTAACCGTTGACAACCCGAATAACTATACATTTGATACCGAGTATAATTTCGCGCCTTTACAGGGCCGCAGAACCTTTATAGGCTTACGGTATACGCTGCCACAAGCCAATAAATAAGTTATGTTAATGATACAAGGACAAGTATAAAATGCGGAGGTTTTAAATTCTGGCAGGAAGTATACCAGCTATTGCATATATCAGAAGTGCTCGCTACTTTTGCAACCACATTTTACCTGCGCACGTGGTGAAACTGGTAGACACGCCATCTTGAGGGGGTGGTGCCTTCGGGTGTGGGAGTTCGAATCTCCCCGCGCGCACTTTAAAAGCTCTATTCTAACGGATAGGGCTTTTTTGTTTTTAAAGCCTGTTTTGCTTCTCTTATTACCTGTCTCTCAGTGACCAATCCAGTGACCTGGAATCATCAGGTAAACTGGGTCACGAATAAGCTTGTAAGTTTCTGATTAAGTGTTATTTGTACTGGTGTAACTTGTATTTAAATGGTCTTCTTAAAGAGCAAGAACCATGAAGACACAGCACACATTTACCATCCTGGCGATGGTCAGAAGAAACAAACCCAATAAACTGGGTGAGGTACCTGTCATCATCAGAATAACCATAGATGGCAGTATCAGTGAAATATCTACCAAACACTACATCAAACCTGAATTATGGGACTCAGCCAAAGGTAAGGTGAAGGGTAAATCAGACCTTTCCAAAGCTATTAATGATACCATAGACCTTTTTAAACTAAGAGCTAAACAGCATTACAACAAGCTGATAGAAGCAGGTAAAGATGTAGACCTAGCGGCTATCAAGAATGGAGTCCTTGGTATAGAAGAAAAGAAACCTACCTTACTGGATGTGTTCTCCAAGCTTGTGAGAGACGTGCAAGCCAAGATAGGAGTGGAGTATAGCTTGAGCTGCTATAACGCTTACAGGGCCACAGAGAACCATCTTATTGCCTTTCTTGAAGAGGAATACAAGCTGCAGGACTTCAAGCTGAAAGACCTGTCCTATAGGTTTATAGCTGACTTTGAGCTTTATCTAAAGACGAAAGGGAAGTGCAGGCAAAATGGCGCTATCAAGCACATTCAGCGGGTAAAGAAGGCTGTGAAGATAGCCTTGAAGTATGATTACCTTCAAAAAGACCCTTTCCTTTTACACTCGATGAGTAAGGAAAAGGTGGTCAGACTACCCTTGAATGAAGGAGAACTGAAGATATTAGAAGCCGCGCAATTTTCTGTACAAAGACTGGAGATAGTAAAGGATATGTTTCTTTTTACCTGTTATACAGGGTTAGCTTTCACGGATGCCAAGCACCTTAAAAAGGAAAATTTAGGCATCGGGGTAGATGGAGAAGAATGGATATTCACCGAGCGCCAGAAGACAGGGAATGCCTGTGCTATCCCTTTACTGCCACCTGCAAAGGTAATCCTTGCGAAGTATGCAGAACATGAAAAGGTCTTAACCTCTGGTTACCTGCTACCCATCCCATCCAACCAGAAATTTAATGCCTATTTAAAAGAGATAGGGGATTTGTGTGGCATCAGGAAGAAACTCACAGTACATATAGGGAGACATACTTTTGCAACTACCATCGCTTTACAAAATGGTATACCGATGGAAGTAGTGAAGCAAATGCTGGGGCATGATAACATCAAGACCACTCAGATTTATGCTAAAGTTGAAGCTCGCTTGATAGCAGAATCCATGAAAGTGCTAAGAGAGAAGCTATCTTGAGGTTTCCATTAGGTAAATAACATTATTTAAATACAGAAGGTGTCCGCCATCAATTTCAAAGTCTTTTGTAAATCGTTGTGTAAAAACCTTCATACGCTCCTGCTAGCCTATTTATATTATGCGGGTGTACACATTGGTATAGTATTATTATAGGTAGATTTATTATTTCTGCTCGGGGCTTTGCCCCCGAGTAAGAATAACTAAAAAAAAGTAAAACATTAACAAAAATATTTTAGCAAATAGAAGAAGTTTCTGATATTGCAGCATCAAAAGTAACATTACATTGCAATAGCATCTGAAATCATAGTGGGCTTAGCTATTCTGCATTTGTACCTGTCTTTTTAAATCCACAAACACTTTCTGGACAAGCAGTAAGTTTAGTAACTGCTGTTAATTGTTTTGCTATTGCAGCATAAAGCAGTTGTGCATCCTGTCTTGCTCAGGATAAGCATGTTTGTGGTCAATTTATTATTCATTTCAAAGATAGAACTATATGGAGACCATAAATAACACTATGGGCAGGAGAGTTATGTTCACGCCTGCTCATCTTACAAGAACAGATTTACAGCACAAATTAGGCATCGGCCTATCTGAAGAAGCAATCAAGAAAGTACAGATATTTTTGCATCGCATCATCATAAAGAATACATACCTGAACAGCAAGGACAACGAAGGCAATGAAGGCTTTGTACAGATAAGTAAAACTGAAAGGAGAACCATCTTCGGTAAAGAATACATTGCATTAACAGACCTGCTGCAAAGCAAAAACATCGTTGAAGTTGCTAAAATAGACTGGGTAAATAAGACCACAGGCGAGATTCATGAAGTTGAAGCATATGGTAAAGGGCATAGTACAAAGAAATATCGCATAGTTGGATACACTTCCTTTAGACGTACTGATGTAACAGAGGACACATATATTGTCAGTAAGCTAAACAAGCTGAGGAGTAAGGGCACAGAAGCACATGCCATTTACTCGGTACTTCAAAGTAATACAGACCTTTTGCAGCTAAAGGATAGCCAGGAGTTAAGAGAAAGTTTGACCATATATTACCGCACAAGAGATATTATGCTAACTGGGGAGGAGTATGTTGCCTTCTTTAACAGTGTAGAAACACCTATCACAGTTGATACTTTTGGAAACAGATTTCATGCAAAGCACACAACGCTAAAAAGAGTATTCAGGCAGTACCTAGAGTTTCAAGGATTCGAGGGTAAACCCTTAGTTAACATAGATATTGTAAATAGTCAGCCCCTGCTTTTAAGTCTAATTACCCCTGAACTTGTACAAACCTTAGCTGAAGAATGTGCAGAGGCAATACCCATACTCGAGAAATACTGCGGGATGAAAGATTTTAACAAATTCCGGAATTTATGCTTGAAAGGCAAAATCTACGAATATATCATGAAGGGCTTTAAACAGCTTTATGATATCGAGATTAACAGAGATGAAGCCAAAGATGTGTTTTACCTAGCGTGTTATTCATCTTACCCTAAAGCACCAGAAAATATAGGGTCAAAAGTTATGGCACTGATAACACGGTCTAAAGATACCTATCATGTAGGTAGATTTACAGATAAGCAGATGAAGCCGCTAGCTCTTTATTTTATTCGCTCATGTTTCCCTTCTCTTTTTAATTTGAACTTAGAGATTAAAAAGCTGAACTGGAAGAACTTAGCAAACCATAATAAAAAGCAGTACAAGATGCATGCAAACAGCCCAATGTTAGCTCAGAGGATTGAATCATCATTGCTGCTAAAACTTTGTGCAGCCAACATTAATCAGGCAGGAATTCTGTTCACTACAATACACGACAGCTTTCTTGTGATGGAAAAGGATGCACTTGTTGTAAGAAGAGTAATTCAAGCCACATTTGAGCAGCTACATCTGCCAAAGCCTAGAGTGAAAACAGAAACAGTTCACCAAGTCCCTTCTACGATGACTGTTGCTGCTTAATTTCTTTAGATTTTAAATGTAATAAAAGAGCACTAGATGAGTTATCTAGTGCTTTTTACATTTTAGTTAATGTTTCTGTGCTCATTGCTCTATGTAATAGCTCGAAAATTCAGGTATTATTCTCACTACAGAAAATAAGCACATAACAATATATATAGCTTTAATTAGACTATATGTTATCAAGTTAGCTTCAAATATTTTTTAAATTTTTATTTTTTAAGTTTCTGATTTCTCCACCAAGGCCTATTAACACACCCCCACCTTAACTCGAAGGTTGGGATACCCCCACCAATGTTTAACCTTAAATATTTAAACACATGGTAACAGTTACAAACTTTGTAAAAAGAACATCAGGTGATGGCAAGCAATTTAATGCACTGATTTTACAAGGAGACGTGGAGATGATTCTCTCCAAGCAGTCAGGAAGGTATTATGCTACTGCTAGAACCTGTTCTATTACCAGTACATTAGATGATGTAGTATGTCAGGCCTTAGTAGGTAAGCAACTGCCTGGTACTATTGAAAAGATGGAAAGCGAGCCTTATGATTATAAGGTGCCTAACAGCGATGAGGTCATTACCTTAAACTATGTCTACTACTACAATCCTAACCCTAGGACTATTGAACAGGAAGTATTTGAAATTAAGGCAGCAGTTTAGAAAAGGTATTAAGGGTGATTAGTTCGGTCACCCTTTTATTTTTCATTCTTTTTAAATAGATAAATGATAACAAAGTTTCTTTTAAAACCTGAGCCCAATAACTTCTCTAACAGCTGCCTTTTTGTTTCTAAATATCATATCCAGAGAGTTTACTGTCCTTTTAAAGTATTGTGTACCCAAAATATCCGGGGTATAAGAAAAGGAGAGGAGTTGCAGGTAGACAGAATACTGAGTTGGGATAACGGTACTATACTTTATTCGATTCAGAGTAAACTATACCCACATCATCATTTTAAATACATTCCTCCTTATTACTATATTATTACCGGCCTTGAATAAGGGCCAAGGAGTTATACTGAATTTCTTAGGCATTGTTCTGTGAGATGGTTACTCCTTAAAATCAAACCACTGAAAGAACGTAGCAAAGTTGTAATTTGCAAGTTATGAAGTAGAGACAGGTGATTAGTAACTAGTTACCTGTCTTCTAACTTCACATACAACTTTAAGTACGCCTATTATCCCTTATCTGCTTACACCATTGATACCTTTAATGATGTCTCTAATTTGCATTCTATAATTTGGCTTTGATATGAGAGTTCTAATTTTAGGGTAATGAGATTCACTATAAATGAGGTTACTTTCATCATCATTACTATCTGGATGTAATAGAATTAAGTAGTCTGGCTTTTGATAAGGTTTATCTTTTATTCCTACATCAATAATATACTTCTTTAAGCAAGTTGTTAGGTGAAGGTTCTTCACAGTATTAATCTTACTATACTTGGCGTCTAACACATAATACCTTAACTCACTTGAATCTCTTATTTCTAGGACAAAGTCAGGCTTACAATGTTTTTCCTGCAGTTTTAAATTCCCTATCGTTATTAGATCTAATCCTTTTGTATTATTATTTATTAAAGGTTGATAGAATAATGTAACAGTAATATTACTGCTTAAATTCTTGAACACAATTTTAGAAATAACCTTATGTTTATCAGAATAAGTGATTTCCTTTTCGTACAAATTGTTATCAAAACTTTCGCTCAATATTTCAACAATAACATTAAGATTATAAAGCTCATATAGTTCGCTTAGCTTTCTAATATTCAATAAATGAATTTCTCCGGCTATATTATAATTAGAGTTTCTAAGCAATTTGATTTGATTAAAAGCTTTTTGGTAGTGCCTGTATTTATAGAATATTGGTGTGAGTTTAGGAAACTGATTATTAGGCTTCGCATCTTTAAATAAATTCTGATAACGAATAGCAACTCTTGATACACGAACATCTAAATTCTCTAGATTCTTTAATAATCTTAGGAAAGGTATTTTCTTTAAATCCCTAAAGTCCGTGTATTGAGAAAGTACATAGCTATCTTGTGAATTATTATTGAGATTTAACCTTGCATTTATAACACTCTTTATCTCAGATATTACTTTCTTTAAGAAATAGAATGCTCCAAGAATAATTTCATTTTCATAAGTAGCAAAGGAACTAATATTCTTATCAGAACCTATTGTTTCAATCAACCCATAGTCATTTGAGACATTTATAGCATCTGGGTGATATTTAAGACTATTATCAAACAAAACTGTATCTAAGTTTTGTAAAACCCATTCAATGCTCTTGTTATCAACAGCTTGATTTGAATAGCTTGATACTTCAAATCTCTTTCGTATTACGGTATGAGGAACACTCTTGAAGCTAATAAACAACTGCTCGAAGATTGTACAGAAATTATCAATTAAGTTTAGATACTTAGAAGAATATAGGTATTCCTTTCCTTTATAAACATTATCTCCCCCAATTGAGCTTTTGGACACAAACTCATTCAACACTAGGTGATTGTGCTCAAAAAGGTATAGAATAATATCTTCAATTTCCTTTAACTCAAACTTTTCCCCTAAGATATTAAACTGAAAGACCTCCTCATTAATTTGAACTTTCGCAAAACCAAAATAATCTTCAAAAAAACGAAACTGTTTTGTTATGACCTTATTTGGTCCTTTCTCTTTAATATGCCTCTCATTGATATGTTCATCTTCAATAAAAAAGACATTATGATTTACTTCTGTTGCTGCATATTCTAATTGATAATGACCAAGTTCATGAACAGTATAAAGTCCATCCACTAAGGGCACTTCTTTATATTGCCCATTAATTATTTCGAAGACTTTAAACATGATTTAAAGTAAGGAAATAACTATAGCTATCTTGAGTATATCCAGGTGCTGAGCCTATCTTTATGATATCTGTCAATATATTCGCAGAAACAGAATCATCTAAGCTAAGGCTTTGTATTACTGCTAATAATTCCTCAAGTTCACTTTTTTTATTCGACTGAATATTAATCAGTGGTAGCAATCTTTGAGCTATGCAATAGTCCAGTGGTCTACTCTCTTCTGTCATAATTGTACTAGCTAAAGAGCAGTATCTTTTTATTGCAATATCAACTCTAGGACTTATGTAAATATTTAGCTTATTAAAAATCTTCTTAACACTCTCATATTTAACCCCTAACTTTTCTGGCATTTGAATAGCGTTAATATCACTTTTAAAATCAAATAGATTGAATAAGTTTATAGTATTCTGCAGATTTATTTTTAGTGATTCAATTTCATTACTGCTAATGTTCTCTATTTGAAACTGATTAGGCATCAGCCGAATTATGTTAGTTCTGTCTAATATTCTAGGAGATAATTCTTCTGTAGTTTGGTCATAATTTATGGTACCAATGAAGCGAAGTGCATTAGCGTGTCTAATTATTTCTGACTGCCCAAGATTAATAGACAATGGTTTTGAAGTAGTAGCAAAACTATCAGTTGTGTTATTAAAGATAGACCAGTAATGTTCTAATGGACTGAGATTTGCCTCATCAAGTATGACGTAAGCTAATGGAGAGTCTAAGTATAAACCATTATCCCATTCGTAATCCAACTGCTTTAGTAACTGGTAAAGTCCTGTTGGCGCTTCATGAAACTTTTTAGTCAAAGGATTAGAAAATCCTATTAAATCCTTCTGAGAAGTCCAGCCTCTAGCAACTGGTATTTCCTTAATTCTTTCTGGTACTGTTAAAGCTGAAGTAAATATTTTAGCAAGTGAAGTTTTCCCAGTGCCAGGCAGGCCAGCAAAAAGAGTAAGTGTATTCTGATGAATTGATATTAAAAGGTTATCGATAAAATGATTTTCAAATGACCGTTGCTGGCTTTTCAATATTTCATGTATTCCATCCCTAAGCTTTCTATAAGTTGAGATAGATTCTCCTGCAATTATATGGTTGTTGAAATGAGAATTCTCGCTATTATCAGAAGGCAGGTCTCTTCCACTTATAAAGTTGAAGTGGGTGTTTTGTTTAACTAACTCAGATAGTTTTTCTTGTGCACTTTTTTGTTCTGATGTAAAGTCTTTCTTTAATGCATCAATAGCTGTCTTCAATTCAAGATGTCTATGTTCCTTATATTCAATTTCTTTCTTTAGCCTATCCAGCTCTTCAGATTTATTGCTTCTTTCTTTCTCTATCTCAGTATCTAATTGCTGTTTCCTTCTTTCTAATTCAGAAATCTCATTCTTTATATTTTCTCTTATTCTATTCTGCTCTACCTCAACTTGATTCTTTAGTTCTTCTAACTCATTTTTTAAGTTAGCTAAAGCCTTTTCTTCATCAATAATTTTACTGTTGGTTGCTTCTAGCTCTGCTTCCTTTTGGTCTAAAGCATTCCTAATCTCTAATCTTTTAAATTCAAGCTGTTCTAGTTCTTCTTTTACACCTTGATATTCAGGTATAACTTTTAATAAATTTTGCTTCGTGATTATCTTTTCTTTCGTATTTGAAAGTATTCTTGAAATACGTTCAGCACGTTCTTTATTACCTATTATTCCATTAAGCTTGCTCGCTTTTTCAATCTCCTGTAAGACTAAACTTATACCACTCTGATTAAAAAAATCTTCATTTTGAGACATCAATTCCTCATTGAACCAAGCTACTAAGCCTTTATCACTAATGAAATCAAATTCTTTTATATACTTATCCTTGAATACTGATTTATTAACAATAATTTTTCTATTGAGGTTATTTGCGTTTACTTCGATTATGCCTTTATTATCATTTTTATACTCACCAAACTTGAATTCTTTGCTTTTATCTACTAAAAAGTATCCCTCATCATCAATACTATTAACAGTAAATGGACCAATTATTCTCTCTTGATGGATTACAAAAAATGCTTGATGAGTTTCAAAGTATCTTTCGTTAATTAACTCTTTATCTTTTAAAAGTATCCTAGTTTTACTTGAGTCAATAGTACCTTCAAATAACTCGATTATCTCATTTTTAGAGAAATGTTGTAAATTACTTTTGAAGGTCCACTTTTTAGGTAAGTTATAATCATAGTCATGTTTTTCATTGTATTTTAACTGCCCTCTACAAATTTTGAATAATTCATTTTTATAAAATCTCACTGTAATATCTTCTGTTTCAGTGTCTCTCGCAGGGCTACTAACAAGGATTTTATTACCAATTTCTTCTTCATCGATTTCTAAGTCCTGATAGTTTTCTGTTATGTAACATAGAGGAACAACATTCCTGTCAGCAAAATATGAGTCTTCCTTTACAGCTATGATATAGTTGTTTTCATTAAGCGTATATTGGCTACTACCAGTAAATTTGTAATCATAGGCTAAGCTAGGGCTTTCGTAGTCTTCTACCATTGGTCTATTTAGTTTTGAATATCAGTTTAAAAGCTAGTTAATATTTAAATATATTAATAAAATTTTAGAATCTGAGTTAGCTATGATTTCTACTTCTATTCTTTTACTGTCAAAGAGCTGAATACTAATATATCATTCCTAGAATACACTACTAAATATTGTATTTCCCTAGAAAAGCTTTTTTTATTTATATTGCTTTCTATATATAGTTATAGACAAGTTATGGAAACACAAAAGAAAGCGATAAAGAAAGAAATCATCAATCTTGTAAATGAAGGCAAGATGATTTTTTATCATGAAGCACTAACAAACAATAAGTTATCTAAAACTCAAATCCAAGAACTAAAGGAGTTAGATAACTATAAGAAATTCCTGAAGAATTTTTCATCTCTAAGAAACTCATATCAAGCTTGGTATTCCAAAGCATTATTAGTTGTAAAACAGGTGTTTCCTGACAGAATAGATGAATTTACAAACTACTACAAAAACGAAAAGAGGAAAGATATATCATACAGTTCCTATACTATAAATGATTATCTTCTAAACATAGTAGTGCGAAGAGGGATTGAGTATGTTTTTGATTCATTTTCTGCATTTGCTGCTAAGATGGAAAACCAGCTTGCTATTTTAGAATCAGGTATAGACCGAATTGATAGCATTCTTTCTAACATTGAAGGTATACTTCAAAGTGAATTATTTGATAATGAGCTTGAAGCTTCTAAAGACCTATTAAAGAAAAAGCATATTAGAGCTTCTGGAGTACTTGCAGGTGTGACATTAGAAACACATTTAGGGAAAGTATGCACCAACCATAATTTAAAATTCAAAAAAGCACATCCAACTATTTCAGATTTCAACGAAGAGCTAAAAAAAGAATGCATTATTGATGTTCCAACTTGGAGATTGATACAGCGATTAGGTGATATCCGAAATATGAGCGCACACCCTAAAGAGAGAGAACCTAAAGCAGATGAAATTGAAGATTTGATTAGAGGAACAGAAAAATTAATTGCTGAATTATACTAATTACATCACGATAATGAATATAGACTTCCTCGACAGAGTTCTTTTGTATATGAAGGAACATACTTCATTTTCTGCATCAAGAGAAAGTGTACCAGAATTTAAAGATGAAGATGATGAACTATTAGCTACTGCTTTACAAAAGTTAGAAAAGGATGGTTATGTTTATACTACTACATCTGTTTTTAAATCTGGTAACACTAATACAACATATCACATTTCTTATGATGGACTTTTAGCTTTAGAAAGTTGTCCTAACTCATGGAGAAATAGACCATACAGATGGGGTGTTCAAAAAGAAAAATTAAATGGAATATGGAGTATAACAAAAATTGTAGCAGTTGTTGTGAATGCACTAATAGTTCTTATATTCACTTACCTAACGTACTTTAAAGAATAAATAATATTATTAAACCGTTTTGCTTTGCTAAAAAATAATGTGCTTTTCTTTAAATGTAGACTTTTGAGAAAAGATATAGAATACTTTCACGCCCAAATATTAGCTGAAAAAGATTTCTTAAGTATACTTAGATTAATAAGATACTGCTTGATTCCATTGCAAAACCTGAAAGATAGCTTTGGTGATTTTAATGCCATTTCAAAAGAAGATGTTTCTTTGATTGAAAAGAAAAAGACACTAAATAAAAAGTTAAGCTTTATAAACCATTTGAGAAATAAAATAAGTGGTCACTTAGATGCAAGGTTAATAGAAAAGGCTATTCAGTGGGAACCTACTATTCTATTAGATAAATACATTATTAGAGATGATGATTTTTTTATTAACAAAGGTCTATTAGAAGCAGGTATCAATTCATACTTAGATTCGAAAGACCAACAAATTATTTTTGGGCAGGAAGTAGATTTAATTATAGAACATAATATTCTATTAAACTTCATTTATGATGTTAATACAGAATCAATCACATGGCTTAAAGAATTAGAAGAACACATAATTAAGCATATAGAGATTTATAATTCTAATACTATAATGGATAAATCTACAAATGCGGGATTAACTGATTTTAACTTGAAAAAGTAAACACCAACTTCTTGTGCTGTAATTCCTTAATCCTAGCGTTAGCATCAAATATTGCTTACTTTACTCACTTTTGCTGAATGAGTATGGTCAACTAATAAACAGCTTTAAGCGTTAAATATTTCTTTATTGAAGAAGCCATTTGAGTGTTATAATAATTTAAAGCACTCAAGAATTTTTTGCCTAAGCAGGCTTTTCAAAAGACTCATAAAAGCATTTGTCACAATTAGAATCCTTCAGAAAAGAACTCTTGTAGGGTTATTTGGTGTATCTCAAGTACCTTATATAAGGTTTTAATAGTGGGGTTGGTCTTGCCTGTTTCTAACCTCCAGTACTGCATCCTGGCTATACCATGCTCTAAGGCAAAGTCCTCATAGCTAGTATACCCTTTTGCAATTCTTATTTCTTTTAATCTATTACCTATTCTTACAAGGACTTCCTGCTCTGATATCATGAGCACAAAGTCCTTAGAATACCACTTTTATGTTACCACATATTAGTATACATCATATAAGTCTATTATACTTATATTTACTAATTGTAATATTCGTGATGAATATTCACATACATAACATAGTTAGAAAATGAAAGCATTTAAGATTGTAATAAGCGTAGTATTAGGCTTTTCTGCTATTAGCAGTTTCTTTACTCTTGCTCAAACAGAAAGAGGAGCTGGTCTATTTGGAGTGTTTTTGGGGTGTGCCTTATTACTTGCTTTAGCAGTTCTACTCTTTATGAATGCAATAAGGTCAAAATTTAATAGTAATCATGCGCGTAAATCAAATCTAAGTTCAGTTATCGAAAAGAATAAAGATTATGTAGATACTAAATTACTTTCTGCTTTAAATGGCGAAGGTAAATCAAGTTATTCTGAATCTTTAACTTATAATGGAATCGATAACTCTATATTAACCGATACTAGTTTAGACATTCTTTCCTCTTCAGTTCACGAAGAAGTAATCTTAACTAGGTTAAAAAGAAGATATTGGTATTTACACACCTTTATAACGCTTATAATCAATTCCCCATTAATTGCGGTTATTGGTTATCAATTCTATTTATTCTATAAATATGAGTTTGATTCCAACCTCTGGGACATAAATGCAATTCATGATACTGTTATAGCCGTTAAAGATTTTGCTCCCATGATTCCTTGGGTAAAGTGGGAACCATGGCCTTTCTTTATAGTTTTCGTTTTCCCAGCTTTCTATCCACTTATGACTATAGTTGATTACTCACGAGATTTGAAAAACCAACTATATTTAAAAGGAAATGAATTAATTTACTACTATAGAGGTAAGGATTTCAAAATAAGTAAAGGAGAAATTGAGTATGAGTCTCGATTATCAAAGAACGTAGTACTTACATTGAGCATAAATAAGGAGAAGGAATGCCATCTTTACCTCTCTTCCACAACTGAATTATTAATAGACCAGTATAGTTTTATAAAAGTTCTTAAGCACACTCTTGCGGATTTCAAAAACAGAACATCTTATGGGAAAGCTTATACCAAAGCGATAGCTGTGTAAGAATAACCTGGATTTGAAGAGCCCATCAACTGTGCCTAGTTTAGGCATACTTGTACTTAAATAGAAGTATCTAAAGGTATTATTATCAAAGTCCATTAGATACAAGAGCACTTTTAAAATGACCTAATCAGTGACCCTTAATTGTGAAAGTAGCTAAAGAGCTGTTTGATAGTGTTTAATGGGGTAGGTGAGAATCTCCCCGCGCGCACTTCAAACAAAAGAGGCCAGCTGAAAAGCTGGCCTCTTTTGTTTGAATACCTATCCAAAAATCTTCTATTGTCTTCTCGCGAGGTACAAGCATAGTTTCATAGCTACAGTTTATACTTTGATTGTAAGCAGGCTATACTTTCAGCTACAGCATTAGTCTAATTCGCCGCCTCAGAGGGGTAGGTTTATACTTTGGCAGTAGCCAATTATACTTCGACCGTAGCTGATTCTTCGCTACGGTTTGAAAACGGGAATTGCAATTCTGCTGCGTAGCTATACTTTCTTTTCAAACGGATTTTCAGGCTTTACTAATAACACCTTTTCACGCTCTACAAACACTGCGCCGGCAGGGGCGCTCTTTGGTTTCCGAACGTATTTTTTAGGAGTATAAAGAACAGGGCAAAGCGAGTCGTTTTTGCGTTTAGAATAGTAAGCGGCAAGTTGGGCTGCTTTTTCTAAAACGGTAACAGGTATAGTTTTACCAGCCTGGTGCTTTATTACCACATGCGAGCCCGATACATCTTTGGCATGTAACCACAGATCATCTTTAAAAGTATGGCGTTGGGTGAGCTCGTCGTTGTTTTTGGCGCTCTTACCTACAAGTATCTTAAAGCCTTCTGTTTCGAAAAGTCTGAAAGGGGCTTCCTGCTGTACCTGCTGCCTTGTTGTAAATAAATGCGCGTAGTCACGCAGGTAAGCTTTCAATTCTTTGTAGCCCTTAACTTCTGCCAAAGCCTGCAAGGCATCTTCCAGCAAAATTACTTCTTCCAGTTTTCGCTCTACTTTTTCCTCAAGCTGGCGCACCTCTACGTGTTGGTTTTTAGCTTTCCGGTACAGGCGCTCGGCAAAACGCTGAGGTGTTTCACCGGCTTTAAGTTTAATAAGGCGGTTCTGGTCGGTATAAAAATCGTATAATTCCACTTCATTCGCCCTGGCCGGAATATTTGTCAGGTTTGCCATAATTACATCGGCAGTCTGGGAGTAGGAGCGGTTATACTTTAACTCGTTTAGTTTTGCCTCCGATTGCTCCAGTACAGATTGGGTGCCTGTCAGTTTTTTGGTGAGTTGTTGTTTTGATTGCTCGTACTGCTGGCCAAAACCGGTTTCGGTTAAATAGCTTCGGGTGTAGGCATTTAGTGCCTCAATTGGGGTGCTGAATGTCTGTTGTATATCGCCAAGTGGAAGCAGCGACAGGCGCAATTTCCCGCTGATTTTGGTAATAAAGTATGACTCCGGGTTTTCCAGCTGTTCCAGCACATTCTGAACTATTTCCCATTTTTGTTCCAGCGGCTTTGTACTATAGTGCTGGTCTTCTAAGTATAAAGTTGGCAGGTCGCCGAAAGTAGGGTATAGTTTCTTGAGGTTACCATCAGCAGCCGAAAAGGCGGCAAAGTTCTGGGGCAGTGGGCGGTCCATCTGCATCGGGTCCAGATCCAGGTCACTGCTGAATTTTTTATGGAAAAGATCGATGGCCTCGCCGTGTTGGTAGAGTACAATGTTAGAGCGGTTACCAAAAAGCTTGAAGAGCAGCAACATTCCTCCGGTAAGTTCTATGTAAAAGCTGCGCTCGTTCATGTGTTGCACTATGTTTTCAACTGTCTGGCCAAGCAGTGGCTTTAAAAGCTCTACAGTATTTTTACGAGCCCGTTTAAACTCGCCAGGAAAAGACAATGCCGAAAAGTGGGAGGTAAGCATTGCCCTGATGTAAAACTCCCGGCTCCCGGAAGTAAAGCCAATTATAAGCTCATCTTTGTTCTGGCTAAAGCAAGTTACTACCTGCATGCCTATAAGTATAGGCCGCAGCTGCTGGGTAAGTTGTTTTATAAGGTAGTAATTCTGATGCACTTTTTAAAATTACGAATTACATTTTCTGAAGACACAAAAGGGGGCACAAGTGTAAAGGCCTGCGGTTAAAAAGTTATCTCTGGGATCTGGCCCCTAACTCAGCACCCTGAACTCAGAGCCCGTCAATTTATACTTCTATCTGAAGGCCATCGTAAGCCAGATGTATAAAATCAGGCAGCTGGGTTTCTACCTCGCGGTGCTGCCCCAACAGGTGGCTGATGTGGGTTAGGTAAGCGCGTTCAGGTTGCAGTTCCTGCAACAATTCTATCGCTTCCTGAAATGAAAAATGCGAGATATGCGGCTCCATACGTAGCGCATTCAACACTACCACTTTAGAGCCTTTTATTTTTTCTTTCTCTTCTTCAGCAATAAAATTAGCATCGGTGATGTAGGTGAAATCGCCGATTCTATAGCCAAAAATAGGAAGCTTGTAATGTTTTACCCGGATGGGGGTGAAGAGTACGCCTTCTACTTCGAAAGGAGTTTCGGTGACTGGATAAAGCTCTACGCGGGGAATGCCCGGATATTGCAAACCCGAAAAGATGTAGGCATACTCACGTTTCAGCTGTTCCAGCACACGCTCCTCGCCATAAAGCGGCATGTCTTTATTTTGAGAAAAATTGTAGGCACGTATATCATCGAGGCCGGCGGTGTGGTCTTTATGCTCATGCGTAAACACGAGCGCATCCAGGCGGCGTATACGCTCGCGCAGCACCTGTTGCCTGAAATCTGGGCCCGAATCGATGATGATGCTTTTGTCTTCTACCTGCAGGTGCACGGAAACGCGCAGCCGCTTATCGCGGTAATCGACAGAGCGGCACACTTCACAGGAGCAACCTATAACAGGTACGCCCTGCGAAGTGCCCGTGCCTAAAAATGTTACTTTCAATTGGCCTTTTCTTGGTTACGGATATCGAGGTAGAGCTGCCTGTTCTTATCGCTCAGGCGGCTCTCATCCACAGAAATGGTACGCAGAATGTCGTAAAGGCAATTTATCTTGCCCTCCAGACTAAAATATTTATTTACGACAGCTACCTTCATGTCTTTTAACACACAGTAACCTGCCTTAAAATTGCCCTTTTCGTAGCGCAGCACAAAATCCGACTCCGCAAAAATATCCTCCAGCTTGGTTAAGAAAGGGCGGGTGTACTTTAACTCCATTTACTCCGCCGTATACTGTTTTACGGTTTGTACCAGCATATCGAAATCAAGTGGCTTAGGCAGGTATGCATTAATGCCAGCCTCTTTAAAGTCTTCCATGCTATAGTTGTTGGCGTTACCGGTGACAGCTATGATCGGAATATTGGCAATTTGTTTGTTTTCGCTTTTGCGAATTTCACGGGTGCACTCCATACCACTTTTTACGGGTATGTTCAGGTCCATCAGAATAACATCGATCTTGTTGCTGCCTACTTGTTTCATCACCTCACCGCCATTTTTAGCTGTAAGGATTTTGTAGTTCTGGAGCTCCAGAATTTTTTTCGTCAGGTTCAGGATCACAGAGCTATCTTCTGCGATTAGAATGGTTTTGCTATCTGCCATAAGAATGGATTAAATAATTATTTCTTTGTAAGCTTTACGGTAGTGTTCGTACTGCTCCAGCAATTTGGAGAAATTATCATCAACGCTTTCCAACTTATCTTGTTTAATATCGTGTTCAAGCTGCTTTGCAAGTTCTGCAAGCTGATTGATGCCCAGGGTAAACCCGGTTCCTTTTAGCTGATGCAATGTACTCAAAATACTATTGTAATGTTGTGCCTCGAGTGCTTTTTTGGCTTCATCGAGTAGTTCGGCGGCTTCGAGCTCAAAGTCTTCATACAACTGTCTTGCAAATTCATCGCCGCCAATTAATTTCAGTTGCCCTACAATCTCTTCATCTATAATATTTTGTGCAGGTTCAGGGGCTTCGGTTTCCGTGGCTGGTACATTTTCGGTAGTTTCTGTCTCCTGTTCACCGTACCAGGTTCTTTTTTCCCACTTTGTAATAACAGCATGCAGGTCGGCGCTTTTTACCGGTTTGGATATATAATCATCCATGCCCTGGCTTATAAACTTCACGGCATCATCTTTCATGGAGTAAGCCGTCATGGCAACTATAGGAGGGCAGGCATCAGCCAGTTTCTCTTTTATAATGTTGGTAGCCGTAACACCGTCCATTTCCGGCATCTGGATATCCATGAAGATGATGTTATAGTTTTTGCTGGTAGCACACTCAATGGCTTCAAAACCGTTTGAGGCTATATCTACACGGCATCCTAAACGTTCCAGCAGTTTTTCAGCTACTTTCTGGTTTATCTGGTTATCATCTACAAGCAATACCGATGGGCTGTTTTTCAGGGCCTCTACCTCTGCGTTCAGTAAAGACTGCTGATGGAGCTGTTGTTCTACTTCCTGCTGGTTCGCTTTCCGGAACCTGATGTTAAACCAGAAGGTACTTCCATGCCCCGGTTCCGATTCTACCCCAATTTCGCCTCCAAGCATTTCTGTCAGCTGCCTTGAAATAGATAAGCCCAAGCCTGTTCCGCCAAACGTTTTGGTAGAGGAGTTATCAAGTTGGGTAAAGTCTGTGAACAGCAATTGCTGGTCTTCCGGAGTAATTCCTATACCTGAGTCTTTTACGCGCACGTGCAACATGTACTCCTCATTTTCCAGTGGCGTGCTGCTAACTTTTATACTTACTTCGCCGGCGTTGGTAAATTTAATAGCGTTGGATGTAAGGTTAGAAAGTATCTGCAGGAAACGGGTTTCATCGGTAAGTATATACTGCGGCGTATCTGGCGTAATACTATAGGTGAAGGTAAGGTCTTTCTGCTGAGCGCGGTTACTGAAAAGCGCATGTATCTTATCGAGGGTTTCGTACAGGTCTATGCCGCTTTCGTGCAGCACCAACTTGCCGGCCTGCATTTTAGACAGATCAAGAATATCGTTCAGAATATTCAGCAATGCATCCGATGATTTACGCAGGGTATCGATATACTCGCGCTGTTCGCCATCGGTTACAATCTGGTTCAGCAGGTCGATCATGCCTATGATACCATTCATTGGCGTACGCAGCTCGTGGCTCATGTTAGCCAAAAACTGAGTTTTAACTTCCAGCAAGTTTTCTGCTTCTTCCTTCGCTTTAATAAGGGCTACCTGTGTTCGTTTCAGTTCTGAAACATCGCGTAATACACCTTCTAAAGCAACCGGATTTCCTTCTGTGTCATAAACAAGGCGCGAGTCAACTATAACCGTTTTAATGTTGCCATCCCTGGTAATCATTTCCAACTCAATGTCACGTATACTTCCCTCGTTTAATACACGATTTTTAATAATTTCGCGCGTGGAAGGATGTGCATAAAACTGAGTAACGTTCATGTTAAGTACCTCTTTCTCCTGGTAGCCTAACAGATCGTAAACCGATGGGCTTACAAGTTCTAATGTTCCGTTTAGGTTAGTACGGTAATAAACATCCTGGAAAGATTCGAAGATACGTCGGAATTTCTCTTCATTCTGTATCAGCGCAACTTCAGATCGTTTCTTGTCAGTAATATCAAGTGCGATACCCGATACTTCTTCAAAGGTGCCATCTTCCAGGTAATTCGGGTTCAGGTATACTTCGCGCCATGTTTCCGGGTTATGTAGGTGAACTTCAAAGTGCTGCGGAATACCCTCAAAGGCCTGCTGGTATTTCTCGTTCCAGAAATCAAACCCGTGTTCGTGCACAGTTCTAAAATGATCATCGTCCATGCGCGTAAAGGGCTTCAGTTCTTTGCCACTACGTTGTTGGAATGTGTTTGCAAAATTCTGGTTAAAAGAAGTAAGCTCATAATTCCTGTTAAGCGACCACATGTGGTGCGAACCACTTTCAAATATCGCATTCAGGCGCGCGTTCTGGTTATTTATCTGTTCTTCGTTTCGCTTACGCTCAATGGCAAGGGCAACCTGGTTAGATATAAAGTGCAGAATTTCGATATCGGTGTGTGCATAGGCATCCGGATTCTGATAATCCTGCAGCGTGATGGCACCAATAATGCGGTCGCCTATGGCAAGTGGCGAGCAAAGTATAACTTCGGGCATTTCTCCCTTTACATCCAGGTTCTCTCTTTCGGCCAGCTCCAGCAATTCTTTCTTTTGCATGAAAAGTGGCTTGCCAGTACTGATTATATATTCGGAGAGGCCTTTGGAGAACGAGCGGTAAACTTGTGTTTTGGCAGCTTTGTTAATAAACTGGTCTACCAAATACACAAAATGCAGGTATTTATGATCGTTGTCGCAAAGGGCTATATAAATGTTACGTGTTTCAATAATCTTACTCAGCTCGCGGTGTATGGCGCTGTAAAGCGAGTTTAAGTCTTTACTGCTGATAGCGAGGTTGGCAATACTGTAGTATACTTTCTGCAGGCGTTCTGCTTTTATACGATCGGTAATGTCGTGCAGAATGGCGCGAGTGGCAATAGGGCGGCCATCCTGCCAGCTGCAGGTTATACTTCCGATAAGGTGCACCGGCTTGCCGGCTTTTGTCAGGAAAACAGTTTCTATTTTGTTTACATTTTCGCCTTTATACAAATTGCGAAGCTGGTAAATGAGCTTAGCCTTGTAATAAGGGTGCACTATATCATTCAGAGTCAGGGTTTCAATGTCCTGGTCGGTATAGCCAAGGCGCTCTTTCCAAGCCCTGTTCACAAATATAAATTTATTATCTACCGAGATATTCTGAATAAGGTCATGGGCATTGTCAAATAAGTCCTGCAGGCGTAACTTATTGTCCTTCAGTGCTTCCATGGCAATGCGCTTATCCGTCATGTCTTTTCCGACGCTGGTAACACCAACCAATTCACCGTCAGGGCCATACTCGAACATACAGTTCCATCGCATGGTTTTCAGTTGCCCTGACTTGGATAGTATATCACGTTCGTAATAGGCATTTAGCTGGCGCGTTTTTAAGGACCGATAAAAATCGTGCATGCGGGATGCCCGGTCGTTTGCAGGAACAAGCAGTTCGTAAAAATTCTTTCCTAAAGCTTCTTCAGCAGTATACTCAATGTATTTCAGGAAATATTCGTTGGCATTAACAAGGTTGCCATTTATATCAGTGCTATAGTAAATGATGTTAACCTTTTCCAGGAAATTCCGGAAACGGGCCATCGACTCCTGTGCAATTTCTTCGCGGCGCCGGGCAAGCTGCATCTGTTTGCGCTGCGTAATGTCACGCTTAAATGCCTGGATGTAGTATTCGCCGTCAATAAGTACGCGGTTTACATTTATTTCAGCATCGAACAGGGAGCCATCTTTGCGGCGGTTTTTCCACTCAAACGTCATGGGCTCGCCCGTTTCAATTACATGGCGCATAATCCTTTCGGTTTTTTCCGATGATAGCTGCCCATCCGGTTGGTATTCGGGCGAATAATTTACCGGAGAGCGGCCAACAAGATCTTCACGCCTGCATCTGAAAAACTGGGTCGCTTTTTCATTACAATCTACTACGATGCCATCTTTAAATAAAAGTATGGCATCGTAGGAGTTTTCGAAAAGCATTTTATACTTGTCTTCGGTATTAGACAGCTGCTGCATGAGCTCATGGCGCTCAATATAATTGCTGATGGCGCCTCCAATAAAATCAAGCAAGGACAGGAATGATTGTGTGATCTTGGTTTCGGAGTTAGACCAGACAAGTATAAAAGCAATGGGATTGCCTGAGGAATGGACCGGTACGACTTCCAGCTTGCATGGCATGTGCTGCCCAAACATATTGCATAACTCGGCATTTGCCCTACGCTTATCTGCCGTTTGCAACTGCTTTATAAGTGTTTGTTGCAGGTGTAATTCTGCTGGCAGGGCTGCTGCATCTACATCACCGGCTGAGTAAGCTAAGGTTGCTTTTTCTTCGTGAGGTAAGTAAGTATAAACGCATCCGCCGGTAATTTCGCTTTTAGCCAGTAGTTCATCCAAAGTATGATTCAGTACCTCCGTTTTGCTGTCAGAGGTTGAAAGGTTTGTAATCAGGTGGTTTACAAATTCCAGCTGATGATTTCTGAAATGCACTTTCTGCTCTGCGCCCGCAGCTTCATACAGATTCCTGGCCGATCCGAAAATAGCTTCATGCCCGTTAAAAGTGCCAGGCTGTAGCGAAATTTCTACGGGTAAAAGTTCTTGGGTTTTCTCTCGCAACCACCACTCAAATTTCTGAGGATTACCGGTAAGGGCCTGTTGTAACTGACCTTTAAGCGCAACCCGCTCAAATAGGTTAAGGCCAAAGTTTCGTAAAATACTTTTGCCAACCAGGTTTTCCTTTTGCTGATCTACCAGGTTAAGGGCGCTTCGGTTTAAATCTATAAAATAGCCTTCGCCGTCAAGTATAAAAAGCGGTTCGGTGCTGTTCTCAAATACGCTATGGTAACTATCGCCATCAAAAGGCAACATACCAGGAGTTAGTTTGGGGGCTGTTAGCTCAACATATACAAACGTATTGTCCTGGAATTTTACCTGGCGCAGGGTATAGTAGTAATGTGTGTACCTGCCGGCGCTGGTGGCATCGGCTGTATAGGATTGGTTTTCCTGTAGTTGTTTTAAAATCAGTTCCAGGTTTATGCCCAAGAGCTGGCTTAGTTTCTGATCCTGTGATGGGGAGCCTTCCGGGAAATAATCTGCTGATAATAAATTTGAAGCCAGAACCTCTCCGGATGGCAACGCGATAAGCAGGCCGGTATTCGGTTTTGCAAATTGTTCCAGTAGTTGCAGCAGCATGTCTGCCTGCTGTTTGTACTGGTTAGCTGAGTTCCTTTTAGGTATATATGGCATTACGATTGAAGTCTAAGATACTTGTAAACAGCGCTTGTACTTAAGCCGCGTCCCCACGCAAATTTTACAATTAAAGCCATAATTTAGCAAAAAATTAGCTGCATTGCTTTATGGTTACCGGTTTAACAATAAAACGGATGTATTTGTGCTATTGCATCCAAACTTAATTCGGTGTGGTACGGGTTTAAAGTACAGCTCAGGCAATCAATGGTTACGCTAATATTTCAGGTATAGATTTATTGTTTAAAAATTACAGGAGTAAGCTGCGAGGTATTAAAAGCATGGAAAATTTACAATCAGATAAGTACCTGGTAGTGGTGGTAGGGCCAACGGCAGTAGGTAAAACCGATCTGTGTGTGCAGTTGGCCAGGCATTATCACACCGAAATTATTTCAGCTGATTCGAGGCAATTTTTCAGGGAGATGAGCATTGGAACTGCAAAACCCAGTGCAGAAGAACAGCAAGGTATAAAACACCATTTTGTAGATTCCCATACTATAACAGAAGAGTATAATGTAGGCGCCTACGAGCAGGATGTATTACAGCTGCTGCAGGAATTATTTAAAGAAAAGAATGTGGTTATACTTACCGGCGGTTCCGGTTTATATGTGCGGGCGGTTTGCGAAGGAATGGATGAGATGCCCGAAACAGACCCGGCAATAAGAGAGGAGCTTACACAAGAATTTGCCGAAAAAGGCCTGCAACCTTTACTAGAACAATTGCAACAGCTCGACCCTGTATACTATGCCCAGGTAGACCAGGCCAATCCGCAACGGGTGATCAGGGCGCTGGAAGTATGCCTTTCAAGTGGGCAACCATACTCATCCTTCCGGAAAAGCGAAGCGCAGGAGCGACCGTTCAATATCATAAAAATAGGGCTTAACAGAGACCGTGAAGAACTCTACCAGCGCATAGACCAACGCATGGATTTGATGCTGCAACAAGGCCTGCTGCAAGAGGTTAAAGCGCTGTATCCGTACCGCCATCATAATGCCCTGCAAACTGTGGGCTACAAAGAAATTTTCGATTTCCTTGAAGGCAAGTATGATTGGGAGGAGGCAGTACGCCTGCTAAAGCGAAACAGCCGCCGCTATGCCAAACGCCAGCTCACGTGGTTTCATAAATTCCCGGATTATACCTGGTTTAACCCGGCGCAGTGGCAGGAGTTGTTAGCGTTTCTGGATGAACAGATGAAAGCAAAATAATGTCAAATTCAGGAATTTAGCCTGAAGCGGTTAGGAAGGGGCTGGCTTAAAAGGCGAAGGGCCATCCAAAGTATAAACATACTTCGGATGGCCCTTAATTATTTCGTTCTATACTTAAGAAGACAGAATTTTTACCATTTCGGTAAAGCGCGGGCTAATGTACTTTTGCTTCGTAATGGTTTCAGAAAACGGTGTATATACTAATTCTGAGTTTACAATACCAGCCATTTCGCAGGTGCGGCCTTGCATTAAGCCTTCTACGCAGGCAATACCCAGGCGGCTTGCCAGCAAGCGGTCGGCGGCGGTTGGTGCACCACCACGCTGTACGTGGCCCAGAATAGTAACACGGGCATCCATCTGCGGAATCTCATTCTGCACTTTGGCTGCTATTTCTACGGCGCTACCTTCTTCATCGCCTTCGGCCACAATTACGATAAACGATGTTTTAGAACGGGCCCAGCCTTGCTTCAAAGCATCAATTACATTGGAGATAGAAGTTTTGGTCTCCGGTATCATCACAATTTCGGCACCACCACCAATAGCGCAAGGTATAGCAATGTAACCGGAGTCGCGGCCCATTACTTCTACAAAAAATACGCGTTCGTGGCTATCCGCTGTATCCCGGATTTTATCTATCGCATCAAGGGCTGTATTTACTGCTGTGTCGTAACCAATAGTATAATCGGTGCCATACAGGTCATTATCTATGGTACCGGGAGCGCCAAGTATAGGAATGCCAAACTCTTCGTGAAAAATGTTTGCACCTGTAAACGTGCCGTCTCCGCCTATGGCTACCAACCCTTCAATGCCGTTTTTCTTTAATTGGTCGTAAGCTGCCTGGCGTCCTTCTTTCGTTAAAAACTCTTTGCTGCGCGCAGACTTAAGAATGGTGCCTCCTTTTTGAATAATGTTGCTGACAGAAGAAGATTCAAGTTTAATGATCTCCCCTTTTATCATGCCATTATACCCTCTTTTTATGCCATATACTTCTATGTTATTATAAACGGCGCTGCGCACAACCGCTCTGATGCAAGCGTTCATGCCTGGCGAGTCGCCGCCGGAAGTAAAGACTCCAATTTTCTTCATACAGGAGTGATTATGTAATATGTTAAGCTACAAAAATAATGTATTAAATTTTACTCTGGCAAAAATGATAGCAAGAGATATATAAAAATCCTGGCATGTACATACTTTGCTGTGTATTGCAATAGTAAAAAAAAGGCAGGAAAGCATAGCTCTTAAATAGCAAAAACCGTATGTAAAGCTGCATAGCTGGGCCTGCATAAAAGTCGGCGAATTTAAAAGCTATGTTTTATGCATAGAATACCGGGAAAAAGTATAATTTACACCTGTAAACTCTACGCTGTACTACCGCGAACCAATTAAAGAATTATCTTAAAGAGAGGCAATGTATGTTTAGTTTTTTTGAGAGCGAAGAAACAAAAAAATTAAAAAGCCATATCACCACACTGGGGGCATTGGCAAAAATTGACGGCCACGTGGACCCCAATGAAATGAATTTTATTATCTCGATTGGTAAACGCCATGGCATGAAGCCCTCTGAAGTACGCAATCTGCTATCCAATACCGGCAAAACAGAATTAAAACTGCCATCCAACGATTCGGAGCGGTTTGACCAGATTTATGATTTGGTGGAAATGATGCTGGCCGATGGTATTGTAGATGATAATGAGATGAATTTTTGTATCAACATGGCTGTCAGGCTGGGGTTTAATAAAACAATAGTTGGCCTGCTGGTGCGCAAAATATCTATAGGTGTTAAAGATGGCCATACCCGCGAGTATATTAAACAGGAAGCCCAGACATACTTAAACTCTTAGGCAGGCCTTTTATATGCGCAAAGTTCGGGTGCTGAATAGCTTCGTGATTACATTGTATGGTAGCCTGCTGGTTTTACTGGCTTTATGGTTTCTGGTGCATGATATACCGGTAATGCACGAACTTAGCAGTAACCTGCCCATGACTTTTATTTTCAGGTTTATGTTGTTCTGGTTTGCCAGTTTTTTGCTGGCAGTGGCGGTATTTCTGCTTAACCTAAATGTTAATTATATTCGCATTACAACCGTTGATAAAGTTTATGCTACCAGGCTGTGCAGGCTTATTTTAAGTTCGGGTCTGGTGGTAGCGATAGCATTAGGCGTAATTTTATACTTCCTTCCTTTATTTTTGGCAGAGTAAGTCCGGTTTATACTTTAGCAGCTCGCACTTATACTTACTCCTCTACCTGGTATGCTTTAAAATTTCCGTTCTCAAATACATATACTTTGGCCGCATTACCTTTACCAGCGGCAGGGGCATCATGTACTGTTATAGTTTGAGTTGCTTTCTCCGGATTAAAGATGCTGGAGCCGGCTTCTAACAGATGTAAATTGTATGGGCTTTTTAATTCTCCACGTTCTTTAATCAGGTTTTCCTTATCCAGCTCATATAATTGCCACTCTTCAGGTGTTTGCAAAAATGCCAGTGCAACTACGCTATTTTTATACTTTATCTGCAGTGCATAATCCAGTAATGTATCGCCGTTAAAATCGCCTTGAACTATAAGTGGCCCTTGTTCGTGTTCATTAGCGCTGGTTAAGGCATTTTTAGCTAAAACAGGTTCTTCCCAAGAAGGGTATTCTTTTTCGAGCATCTGCATCACAGCCTGTGGTATAGCTGTTTCAGGGCTGCTAAAAGTTTGTTGCGTTGCTGTTCCGTCTAAAGTGGTATTGGCCAGCGAATCTAACGCTTCAGCAGCTTGCGCAGGCTTAGCCTGCTCCATTGTAACATCTTCGTTTTTAGGAGAGCAGCTGAAAAGTATTGCCAACAAGGCTACAATATTCCGTTTCATAGTATACTGATGTACTCAGGTATACGACTGCAGTTACATAGGCCAGATGATAGGCACCATTATAAGTATAACTATAACCAGCAGAAACGTTAGGGGGGCGCCTATTTTTATAAAATCGGAGAAGCGGTATTTGCCAGGGCTGTAAACAAGGATGCAGGAAGGCTCGAAAGGCGTAACCAGCGAAACAGATGCGGCCAGCATGATGGCAATGGCAAAGCTTCTGGGGTCGGCGCCCATTTCGGTGGCCGTGCGCAACGCAACCGGTACTATAACCAAAGCCGCCGCCGCATTAGACATAGGTTGGGTAAGTAACACCGTAAGTATAACAAAGCCAGCTAATATACCAATTTTTCCAAGTCCGCCCATCAGATCTACAATGCCGTGCGCCAGGTAATCGGCTGCGCCGGAGTTTTCCATGGCAGTGCCAAAAGCTGTCATACCACCAATAAGTATAAGCAGGCGCCAGTCTATAGCACCATAGGCTTTTTCTGTATTAATGCAGCGTAGTAAAATAGTGGCAATGGCCGCCAGCAAAAAAGCTATGGATAAAGGCAGAACACCTGTAGTACCGGCAACTATAGCCGCAATAAAGCAGGACATGGTAAGTATACCTTTTCGCTTTTTAAACAGCAATGGCTCAAATTCGTCAAGTACAGCAACGTTTGGCGAGGTGCGCAACTGTTCAAGTCGTTCCGAAGATCCCTGCACAAGGAGAAGATCGCCGAGTTGTAGGCGTATACTTCCTATTTTGGTGCGCAACGTTTCGCCGTGGCGCGATACTGCAATAACCACCAAACCATAACGTTGCAGAAAATTTACTTCTTTAATCGTACGGTGTATCAGGTTGGATTGTCGGGTAATAAGGAGTTCGGCGAGTCTTATGCCATCAGTAACTAGGTCTTTCTCTACAATTACATCGGCCATAATCTCAATGCCTTTCGTTTCCTTTACCTTCATCAGGTTATCCAGGTCGCCTTCAACCAGTAATACATCTTTAGCGGCAATGCGGGTCCTGAAATCAGGCAGGAAGTTATCTTTACCTCTAATAATATTAAGCAAACGGAAATTAAGCGTTGTAAGGTCTGATGCGAATGCCAGCTGCCCGACTAACGGTGAATCAGGCATCACCACAATCTCGGTAAGGTATTTCTGCAGTTTGTATTCTTCTGTAAGTTGCTGATCATCATGGCTGGGTAAAAACCGTTGGCCGATTGTCATCATATACACAATACCAACTATAAAAATAATAAACCCAATACCCGAGATTTCAAAAAGACCGACAGGGGGCAGGCCCACCTTTGCAATATAGCCACTCACGGCTACGTTTGTAGATGTACCGATAAGCGTACAGGTACCCCCCAGTATAGATGCATAAGCTAGCGGCATCAGTAACTTGGAGGGGCTTTTGTTAATGCGTTTCGATAAACTGATAAGCGGCGTTAAGAACATGGCCGTAACAGTGGTGTTATTCATAAACGCTGATACAGTGCCTGTTATAAGCATCACCAACAGCAACATGAGGTTGGAGCTGTGCCGGGCCAGCCGCACCAGCCTGATGACAACAAAGTCAAGTATACCGGTTTCGTCGAGGGCGGCACTAAGTATAAAAATAGAAGCGATAATGATGATAAAATCGCTGCTGAAGCCTGCAAATGCCTCATCAGGTGTAATAATGCGCAAAGAAGTCAGGATGATGAGCATGATAAGCGTCACCATCTCTACGCCGAGCTTTTCGGTGGCGAAAAGCACCACCGCAATCAGCAGCAAGATCAGCACAATGGCTATTTCCATAAAAGCATAGCAAATTAGCAAGCTATACTTGGGTAGTATAGTTTGGGGCTTTTACGCAGGGTGGCTGTGTGCGATTACAGTTTTGGCTATTTTTCTGCAGTTGGGTAAGATAAATTTTTGGTGAAGCTCCTGTTAAACCCAATCAAAAGCTAAAATTTTCAGGCCATAGCTTCGTCTATAGAGCGAAGTATAACTTCGCAGGCCTCCCGGATCTGCGCTTCGGTTATAGTTAGCGGAGGTGCTATGCGCATCGAGTTATCGCAGAACAGGAACCAGTCGGTTAACACGCCGTTAAGTATAGCCCTGTCAATTACAGCTTTCAGAACTTCAAAGGATTCAAACTCTGCAGCCATCATCAGGCCGCAATTCCGGATCTCTTTAATGCGCGGGTGCACCAGCAATTGTTTAAACAGCTCCGCTTTCTCCTTAACACCAACGGTCAGTTTTTCCTCCAGTATAACCTGCAAGGTAGCCAGCGAGGCTGCACAGCTAACCGGGTGGCCGCCAAAAGTTGTGCAGTGGCCAAGTATAGGATCGGTTTTAAAAGAAGCCATAATTTCCTGTGGCGCTATAAAAGCACCTACAGGCATACCACCACCCATGCCTTTGGCACATACCAGAATATCCGGCTCTATACCGAACTGCTCAAAGGCCCAGAAAGTACCTGTGCGCCCGAAGCCACATTGTATCTCATCGAGTATAAGCAGGGTGCCGGTTCGGGTGCAGCGCTCCCGTAGCTTTTTCAGGTAATCGTTTTGAGGTGTGCGCACGCCTGCCTCGCCCTGCACGGTTTCAATAAGTACAGCGGCAGTTCGTGTGGTAATGTATTCCAGGTCTTCAACAGCGTTGTAACGGATGTGGCGCACGTCGGGCAGCAGCGGCCGAAAAGCATTTTTAAAGCTCTCGCTGCCGTTCATAGAAAGTGCGCCCTGTGTAGAGCCATGGTAAGCATTGTAGCAGGAGATTAGCTCGGTGCGGCCGGTGTGGCGTTTTGCAAGTTTCATGGCTCCCTCAACAGCCTCGGCACCAGAGTTAAGCAGGTAAGTATTATTTAAGCGGGATGGCAAGGTAGTGCTCAGTGCCTGTGACAGTTGGGCCTGAGGGGCCTGCACAAACTCACCGTATACCATCAGGTGCATGTATTTGTCTAGCTGCTCATGTATGGCTTGTAATACTTTCGGGTGCCGGTGGCCTACATTGCTTACACCTATGCCTGAGATCAGATCGACGTAACGCTGGCCATTGCTGCCATACATGTAAATTCCTTCTGCCCGCTCTATCTCCAGCATCAGCGGAAAATCGGAAGTTTGCGCCTGGTGCTGCAGAAATAATTGCCTTAATGATACCATAGTACAAAGGTAAACAATTACACTCTAAAGGCACTAAAAGCCTTTAGGGGTTGTATGTTACTATTAATAACCTCTCAGCTTGTTTGCAATTTGTACTTCGGTATATATTTTTGCCCGATTTACCACGCCATCCGGACTCTTTTGAGATTATACGATGTTATATCTATGACTTAATAATCAGAAGTTAAGTGATTGTAAGAGCTATACCTGACAGCAGTTTATACTTTACTCAGCGGGCAGGTATAAAATAGCAGATAATAGTTATTTTTAAAGTTTTGGATAAAGAGTTTGATACTGGTTATAGTTTAGGTAAACTTGGTTTGCTTACAAACTAACAAAGCTTACAGGTAAGTATTTTTTTAAATTTATAAATATAACGGTTTTGCCATATACTAAGTATAGGTAAAGTCCATGCCTGCCTTATGCAGGAGTAACAGAGTTATCAGACTTATGAATAACCAAACTGAAAGCCACCATTCAGTAATAAATAAAGCTAGTTTAATTCAGGAAGAGGAGAACGTGTTTCAACTCTTGATCGAAGGCATACAGGATTATGGCATATTTATGCTTAGTCCGACCGGAGAAATAGCTACCTGGAACCAGGGAGCCAGAAATCTGAAAGGCTATACTGCCGAAGAAATAATTGGCCGGCATTTTTCGGTTTTTTATACACAGCAGGCCTTGGTGGAGAATTTCCCGCAGTATGAACTGGAAGAGGCTATAAAACACGGGCGTTTTGAAGATGAAGGTTGGCGCGTTAAAAAAGACGGCAGCACCTTCTGGGCTAACGTGATTATTACGCCGGTATACAACAGCAAAAAAGAGCATATCGGTTTCTCTAAGGTTACCCGCGATCTGTCGCTCCGTAAAAAGTCGGAAGATGATCTGTTCCGATCTTTAGTCGATTTGAAGGAGAGCGAGGAACGTTTCAGGCTAATGATAGAGGGTGTAAAAGACTACGCCATTTTTATGCTGGACCCTGCCGGCAATGTAGCCACCTGGAACGAGGGCGCGAGGAAGATAAAAGGGTATGAAGCCAAAGAAATAATCGGGAAACACTTCTCTAAATTCTATGGAAAAGAAGCCGTTGACGAAGGCTATCCGCAGTATGAGCTGGAACAGGCAGTAGAATTAGGCCGCTTTGAAGACGAAGGCTGGAGAATAAGAAAAGACGGCAGCACCTTCTGGGCTAACGTTATTATTACCGCTATCTATAACTCCAAAAATGAGCTTATTGGTTTTTCCAAAATAACCAGGAACCTGACGGAGAAAAAGCAGCTGGAGGAGCAACTTTACAGGGCCAACGAAGAACTGCGGGAAAGCGAAGAAAGAGCCAGGCTGCTTATAGATGGTGTAAAAGACTATGCCATTTTTATGCTGAGCCCGGAGGGCTACATTGCTACCTGGAATGCAGGAGCCGAACGAATTAAAGGCTATAAAGCGAAAGAAGTAATCGGGAGGCATTTTTCAATGTTCTATAACCGGGAGGGCATGGAAAACGGATTTCCGCAGTATGAGTTGGGCCAGGCTAAAAAAAATGGACGGTTTGAAGACGAAGGCTGGCGCATCCGGAAAGATGGTAGTGCTATTTGGGTAAACGTAGTTATTACGCCGGTTTACAATGAGGTTGGGCGGCTGCTTGGTTATACAAAAATAACCCGGGACTTATCTGAAAGAAGAAAGAACGAAGAGCTGATGCTTAAAAACAGGGAGCTTCTGAAAATCAATACAGACCTGGATAACTTCGTATACACGGCTTCACACGACTTAAAAGCTCCCATTGCTAACATCGAGGGCCTTGTTACGCTCCTGAAAGATGAGATGGGCACAGCCGCGGTAGATCACCAGGATGTTTTAGACAGAATCGACCATTCTATCATCAGGCTTCAGAAAGTGATCAGTGATTTAACTGAGATCACAAAAGTACAGCAGGATGAGTCAGCTGTAGAGGAGGTCGATATTGAAATGCTCTATGAAGAAATTAAAGAAGGATTGAGCGAGCAGATAAATAACTGCCAGGCTTGCCTTATAGCTGAATTTACTGAACACAAACTGCTGAAATATTCCAGAAAAAATCTTAGGAGTATACTTTATAACCTTATTTCTAATGCAGTTAAGTATGCCACACCGGGCATAGAACCAGAGATAAAAGTAAAAACAGAACTTATACATCCCGATACGCTGCTGCTTTCTGTTAGCGATAACGGTCTGGGCATTGATCGTAGCCAGCAGGGCAAGATATTTTCAATGTTTAAGCGCGTGCACCACCATGTAGAGGGATCAGGTATAGGTTTATACATTGTAAAAAGAATTCTGGAAAACTCCGGCGATAGAATAGAGGTTGAGAGCAAAGTAGGTAAAGGTTCTACATTTAAAGTATACTTTAAGCTGAAATAACCAGGTGAACTATAAAATAAAAGAAAGCGCCACAGCAAAATTCCTTTGCTGTGGCGCTTTCTTTTATGCCTGAATTAGAGGTATGAAACAGGTTGAAAGATCTTAGCGGAGGAAAGTTTTAATTAAATCATACTTATCATAATAAAACAACTATTGAAATAATGCACAGGATTATACATACACAGGGCATGTATAAGTTTGGTTGGCTGTAGGTTTATACTTCCTCAGCCCTTAAGCTATTGTTTATAACTTTTAGACCTGTAAATTCTGATCTTCATCCGGTTTTAGTCGTAAAAGAACCAGGTGTGGGCAACTGCACTGCAAAAAATGTTAAATTAAAAAAGGAGGAGAAGATGCCACAAGGAGATAAATCAGCTTATACAGACAAGCAGAAACGCCAGGCGGAACATATAGAGGATAGCTACGAGAAACGCGGCGTAAACAAAGATGAGGCCGAAAAAAGAGCATGGGCTACCGTAAACAAGCACGACGGAGGCGGTAAAAAAAGCGGCTCTGGCAGGGCCAATCATAAGAAAGATTAAATGGAAAGTATAAAACAAAAGAGGCCGGAAGTATAAATTCCGGCCTCTTTTGTTTTATGGGTAATTATTAGTGTGTATCTGTGGGTCGTCGTGTTCAGGGTCTATAGTTGGAGGCATTCCCTTAGCCGGCCTGTTATGCGAAAAAGGCCTTTCGCCAGCTTTATACTTCCTTGCCCTGTATTCGTGTTTACCATTTCGGTGGGTAAGTGCCCAATAGGTAAGCCCTGCTGCTGCCACTAACCCAGCCGCTGCAAGCACCGTAGGAACCGGACTTTCTGTAGCAGGTGGCACCGAAATTACGCCTAATTCATCAGTTATGGCAGGCTCATTCACATATCGGCCATGCGTTGGCACAGCCTCTGTCCAGAAGTTTTTTACCAGCTCATCTAGCTGCCATTGTAGTTCCTGGCCGCGCATTGGCAGTCCGTGGCCGGTAGCAGCAATGTTAGGGTTTAGGGCAGCCAGTTTCTCAACCGAATGGTGTGCAGCCGCCCAATCTGAAGTATAATATTGGGGCGGCCCATGTACTTCGCGTTTCTGCGTCATCACTGCCAGCATCGATTCGCCATCTCTTGTAATAAAAGCATCCCCGGCAATTAATACACGATCGCTTTCCCGGAAAAAAGAAACATGGCCGGCTGTATGACCTGGTGTATGCAACCAGCGCCAGTCAGGCAAGCCGGGCACAGTGCCATCTTCGGGTAATAACTCAGTATAGTCAGAAATATTTATTGGTTTTTTAGGATACAGGAACGATATATAGGCCATGCCACCGCCGCCCACACTAGGGTCTGGTGGCGGATAACTGGAGCGGCCCGTCAGGTAAGGCATTTCTAATTGATGTGCGTAAATCGGGACTCCCCATTCTGCAGCAAGCACTTTAGCGGAACCTATGTGGTCGAAATGGCCATGGGTAAGTAGTATCGCTTTAGGGCGGCTGTACGGGCCAAAAACTTCTTCAACGGCTCTTTTTATTTTAGCTGCACTGCCATAAACGCCAGCATCAATCAGTACCCAGCTGCCATCAGGTTCACTTACCAGGTACAGGTTCACAAAAATGGTTTTTACACCCCACACCCCGGGAGCCACAGCAAATGTTTGCCTGGTGCCGGGTCGTTTTTTATTTTCAGTTGCCTCCATATGTTAAGCTATAGTTGATTTAGAAAATGCGACCTATAAACTTTTTACTACGCACCACCAGACAAAGTGGCTGTTCCGGCCACACTTTATTCTCCGGAAAATAAGTAGTTGTGTAAACTGTTCGGTAATGTGTGTTGCCGGAATATGGCTACTAGGTATAAAAATATTTGCAACTAAATATACTTATATATCAGTAAGATAGCAATTTTATTTAACAATTAGTTAAAGTGAAAACACGGAAAAATAAAATTTTAAATTACCGTATTCGTTTTTCCTGGAGCTGCATAAATACAGCTTCACACAAAAAATAACGGCAAAAGGCACGTTATTTGTACTTGATTAAAAGCCGATAAAAAAAATAGCCCTTGCTAATTTTATAAGCTGCAGGAATTTTTTATATTTCAAAAAAGTTATTGAGTCATGGTAAACTTATTTATACCCCCGAGCCATATGGCGGTTTATGCAAAGTGCATAGATGCGTCTATGCCTGCTTTCGAACCGGAAGAGTGGATTGAAGAAGGAAAAGTATACCCGGTGAAGCATTTTACAGAGCCTTTAAACCAAGGCGACGGGTTTGCTATTACAATCATGGATGAGGATGGTGTAGAAATTCATCCTTCGTCTTCACATTGGAGTTTCTCTTCTCAGCGCTTCGAATTGTATACATTACACCTGAATTAAAATCTTAAACAGGATATTTACGTTATCATAAAGGCTGCTCCGGCAGCCTTTTTTCATGCACTGTTGGCAACGTGTAGCACCCGATAAAATGATTAGCGCAAAAGAATTCAACGATTTACCCCCTAAATTGCAGGCTGAGCTTGCTTTAGCTCAGGGGCATTACCTGCACCACCGTATTCGGGGCTGGTGCAAAATAGACCTCTACTGGCTCTTCGACTTTTATGTAGAGCTTTGGTTTTTGTACGATCTTAAGAGTATAGGCTTAGTACGGGCTTTAACCAGCCACACTGCTCTGGAGCCATACCTGGAGACCATCAGGCTTAAAATAAAAACCTGAATCAATAATAAGACTATACTTTGTAACGGCATACCGGCAATTTTCTAAATCTGCTTGGCTAGTGGCGTTATCACTGCCATCTTTCCTATCTTTGGGGAAGATAAAGGATCTGATATGAGTAAAAATATACTTCTGATAAGTACCTCTACTACCCATGGCACCGGTTATTTAGAACACGCCGAAGAAGAGGTTAAAGCATTGCTAAAGGGTAAAAGTAGTATACTGTTTATACCTTATGCCCGCCCAGGCAGCATTTCTCACAGCGAGTACACTGCTATAGTACGTGAGGCTTTCGCCAAATGGGGAATAGCCGTAACAGGCGTGCACGAGGCAAAAGACCCTGTAGTTGCCGTAAACGAGGCTGAAGCTGTTTTTATTGGCGGTGGAAATACGTTTTTGTTACTAAAGAACCTGTACGCCAATAAGCTGATACAACCACTTCGCGACCGCGTAGAAAAAGGCATGCCCTACATGGGCACAAGCGCAGGCAGCAACGTGGCAGGCAAAACCATTGGCACCACCAACGATATGCCGATTGTATTTCCTAAATCATTCGATGCGTTGCAACTGGTTCCTTTTAACCTGAACCCCCATTACCTGGATCCGATAGAGGGCTCGACACACATGGGCGAAACACGCGAAACACGAATTCTGGAGTTTCTGAATCACAATACACAGCCGGTAGTTGGTTTGCGCGAGGGAAGCATGTTGCGCATTACCGGTGATAAGATTGAGTTGAAAGGACCGCTTACAGCCCGGATTTTTCTGCAAGGCCAGAAGCCGATGGAATTTAAGCCCGGCGATGATATTAACTTTTTGCTGGATGCCGTATAAGGCTTACCTTAACTTAGTTTCCTATATAAAACAGCCCTTGTTCCTTTAGAGCAAGGGCTGTTTTTATTTACTAACCATACTTAACTAACTGGTTATAATCCGTATACTTTGTTGCTTCAAATCTGTAATTTTAAATACATCAATTCAGGTATAACTATGAAGAAAGAATTCGTGGCGGCTCTGTCGCTTGGTGCTATACTGCTGGCTAGCTGTACGCCCAATACCCCAGCCGAAACCAGCACTACGCCGGAAACTACAACCGCCCCTGAAGTTAAAAACGCAGAGCCTATGAAAAGTATAAGTCAGCTGTTCGATGATTATTATGAAGAACGCCTGCAGCTTTTCCCGCTGGAGGCCACAGCCATTGCCGATAACCGCTACAACAACCTGTTGCCTAACGATATATCGCAGGAACATCAGCAGAAACTAAAAGCTTTTTATCAGAAGTATCAGGATGAACTGAAGACCATTGATCGTGAGAAACTAACCGAGCAAGAACGCATCAGCTACGATATTTTTGCTTATGAGATGGCAACATCGCTCGAAGGCCTACAAATGGATGACCAGCTTATGCCACTCAACCAATTCTGGAGCTTGCCAATAACCATGGGGCAGCTGGGCTCCGGCTCCGGAAACCAGCCTTTTAAAACCGTTAAGGATTACGATGATTTCCTGGGCAGGATAAATGGTTTTGAAGTATGGGCCGATACAGCCATTGCTAATATGCGCCGGGGTATGGCAAAAGGCGAAGTGCTGCCCAAGGCATTAACACAAAAAGTGTTGCCCCAGCTAAAAAGTATGGTAGTTACAGATTATACTAAAAGTATATTCTGGGAGCCTGTTCAGAATATGCCGGCAAGTATACAGGGCCCCGACAGAGAGCGCATTACCCAGGCTTATACGAAAGCCATAAAAGAGCAGGTGGTGCCAACCTATAAAAAGCTGCATGACTTTATGCAGCGTGAGTACCTGCCTAAGAGCCGGACCACATCGGGTATAAATGGTATACCCAACGGCGATGAAAAGTACCGTTATGTAGTGCGTTACTGGACGACTACTGACATGACACCCGATGAGATTTTTACTCTGGGAGAGCGTGAAGTGGCTCGTATTCGGGGCGAGATGGAGAAGGTAAAAGCACAGGTTGGTTTTAAAGGCGACCTGAAAGCTTTTTTCAAACATGTGAACGAAAGTAAACAGTTTATGCCTTTTAAGAAGCCGGAAGATGTTCTGAAAGGTTATGCAGAAATACAGGCACGCATGCAACCGCAGCTTGATAAGCTTTTCGGCCTTAAACCTCAATCTAAATTCGAAGTACGTCAGACGGAAGCATTCAGGGCCGCATCGGCCAGTGCCGAGTATAACCCACCTGCACCCGATGGCTCACGTCCAGGCATTTTCTATGTACCGATTCTGGATGCCACCAAGTATAACCGGGTAGGTATGGAATCGCTGTTTCTGCACGAAGCTATCCCCGGGCACCACTACCAGATCTCGATTCAGCAGGAGCAGCAGGGCTTACCTAAGTTCAGGCAGTATAGCTGGTATGGAGCTTACGGCGAAGGCTGGGCTTTGTACTCTGAAAGTTTGGGTAAAGAGCTAGGCCTTTATACAGATCCTTACCAATATTTTGGTAGACTAAGCGATGAAATGCACCGCGCCATCCGGTTGGTAGTGGATGTAGGCATGCACGCCAAAGGCTGGACCCGCGAAAAGGCCATTCAATACTCGCTTGATAATGAACTTACTTCTGAAGAGGCAGCTGTAGCCGAAATTGAGCGTTACATGGCTATACCTGGCCAGGCCTTGTCCTATAAAATAGGGGAGCTAAAGATACAGGAGTTACGCAGAAAGGCGGAGCAGGAGCTAGGTAGTAAATTCAGCGTAAGTGCTTTCCATGATGAAGTGCTGAAAGATGGGGGTATGCCGCTGGCAGTGCTGGAGAAAAAGATTAACGAATGGATTGCAGCCCGGAAGTAATAATAGAGAATTCCTAAAACAAAAAGCCACTGCTCGTAAGCAGTGGCTTTTTGTTTTATAGCTGAAATATGATTTTAATTGTTTGCTCTTCTGGCATCAAGGCGCTTGAGAAGTAGCTTTGTGAATTCGCGCTCAGAACGGTAGAATTTAACCAGTTGCTTGTTAGTGATCACTCGTTGAAATTTTGTAACATACTCTTTCTCAAGTTGTAATTCCTGTTCGCGTGTATCAAACATGCGTTCTATGCGAGCTTTGGCTTCCTGTTCACTTAGCTCATCCACATCACGGCGATAGCCGCTTCGGTATGATTTTGTCAGTTCGCGGCGCTTTGACTGGTATTCATTGTAAAGCGGCCAAAACTTCTGCGATTGCTCCGGAGTAAGCTCCATCTTATCTGTTAGGAAAGCTACTTTGGCGCTCTCTACATTTTCCTGGCGATTTTCGGAAGTATTTTGAGCAGAGACTGTAGTTCCGGCAAAGGAGAAGATGGTAATAAGGGCAAGTATAATATATTGTTTCATGGGTGGTTAAAAGGGTTCTTCGTTAAGCTGGTAATATTCTAATTCACTTTCAGCTACGTTTGGGCTGATATTTAAAAAATCGGATGTAATGTCTTTATCTGCTACTGAAAGCTCTGCCAGATCTGTTGCCTCTACCTGGGCATAAGTTGTTAAATAATCAACTATTTCCTGATCAGGTAAGTTAGCTATACTTGCATTACCAGCTTTTTGCGTCGGGGTGCTCAAAAAGTATGCACCTACAAAAACCAGCAGCAGAATAAACGGAGCAACAGCCACACGGAGTGCTTGCCAAAGCGAAGTGTAAACCGGGCTATGATGCTGATTACCAGTAGCTGTAGTCCGTTCCATCACACGCATTGGCAGGCGGTCAAAATAACCTTCGGGCACCTGGTAAATGTTGTGCTTGGGTATATCGCTTAGTTTGAAATCCTTGTTCATACTGTCTTATCTGTGGGTTAGATGTAGCAGGGCAGCTATAGTTTAATCCTGCTTTAGAAATTCTTCAATTTTTTTTACTGCGTGGTGATAAGATGCCTTTAATGCACCCACCGAAGTGCCCAGTATCTCCGATATTTCTTCATACTTCAGGTCATCATAATACTTCATGTTAAAGACCAGGCGCTGTTTATCGGGCAGGCGAAGCAGGGCTTTCTGCAACTTTAATTGTATTTCGTCGCCGGCAATGTCGGGAGAGGAATCTATCTTTTCGGCAAGTTCGGCTGCCACATCGTTTATGGGCAGAAAGAACTTCCTTTTTTTGCTGGATAAGAAAGTAAGGCACTCGTTAGTGGCAATACGGTAGAGCCATGTATAAAGCTGGGCATCCTGGCGGAAATTCTCCAGGTTCTTCCATACTTTAATAAAAACCTCCTGGGTAAGGTCATCGGCGTCTTCATGGTCGATCACCATCTTGCGGATGTGCCAGTATACTTTCTGCTGGTACTTCCTTACAAGCTGGTTAAAGGCCAGGTTTCGACTTTCGGGGTTCGCGAATTTCTCTAAAAGCTCTTTATCTTCCACTTATACAGTTAACAGGGAGTAGTAAACCGTGAACAGTTTTGAATATACAGCAATAACAGTAATCATTTATAAAAAAGAAAGGCTGTAGCACTATTGCTTCAGCCTTTCCCTGCTTGTTACTAATATCAGTAATGCTTACTGGTAACTAATATCTGTTTACTGTTAAGCTTTTTTTCTGCTGATGGCGCGCTCTGCGGCAGCAACTATACTTTGCTCGTTCAGGCCATACTTTTCCATTAGCTGGTCTGGCGTACCCGATTCGCCGAAGCTATCGTTTACACCTACCATTTCCAGTGGAGATGGCATCTGGCGGCCAAGCAGCTGTGCAATGCTATCGCCAAGGCCACCGTTTAGCTGGTGCTCCTCTGCTGATACAGCACATTTCGTTTTTGCCACAGATGCTAAGATGGCTTCTGCATCCAATGGTTTAATGGTGTGGATATTTATAATTTCGGCGTTGATGCCTTTTTCTGCCAGGATCTTGCCAGCAAGTATAGCTTTCCAAACCAAATGGCCTGTAGCAAATATACTTACATCGGTACCCTCGTTCAGCATTACTGCTTTACCAATCTCAAATTTCTGATCGGCAGGAGTGAAGTTAGGCACAGCTGGGCGGCCAAAGCGCAGGTATACCGGGCCTTCGTAGGCAGCAATGGCAATGGTAGCTGCTTTGGTCTGGTTAAAGTCGCATGGGTTAATTACAGTCATGTGTGGCAGCATTTTCATCATGCCCACATCTTCCAGTATCTGGTGGGTTGCACCATCTTCGCCCAGCGTTAAACCAGCGTGCGAAGCGCATATTTTTACATTCTTGCCAGAATAAGCAATAGACTGACGGATCTGGTCGTACACGCGCCCTGTAGAGAAGTTGGCAAACGTACCCGTGAATGGAATTTTACCACCAATGGTCATACCGGCGGCAATACCCATCATGTTAGCTTCGGCAATACCTACCTGGAAAAAACGCTCCGGAAACTCTTTCTGGAAAGCATCCATTTTAAGTGAGCCTGTTAAGTCGGCGCACAGGGCCACTACATCCGGGTTAGTGCGGCCTAACTCCAGTAAACCTGCCCCGAAACCGGAACGTGTGTCTTTTTTCTCTGTGTAAGGAAAGTCTTTCATTTTTATAGTTATCTCTAAAAGGTCAGAAGTAATGAAGCATGCTATAGTTTTAGTACTTCTGCAGCATGCTCATTTAAATTATCTGTTAAAAATTTTTACAGTTGTTGTTGCACCCCCTCTGATAGTAAAATCCTGCACATCAGTAAATTTACTTGCTTGGGCTGCTTTCATGCGGTAAACCAATCTATACTTGCCTGGCTGCAGAGCCAGCACTATCTTGCTGCTTTTTTCCGGCAGGTTATAAAGCCACCGTTGCGACCCATCGTCTTCCAAAGCATAAATACTACCGTAACCCTGCATATCGGAAGGTATGGAAAGCTGACCCGGCGTAGGGAACGATATCGTGTTTGTCTGCCCTTGTTTTATTTCCACGTCGCGCATATAAATACGGGGCAAAGTCAGAAGTTCCAGATCATACTTACCGGCCAGGTATTTTTGCCGGCTACCAAAAGACTGCACATTTAATGTACGGTCCTTATCCTGTACCCGCACAATGGCATCCAGCCTGCCGTAAGGCAAAGGGCCGTCCTGGCGCAAGTATAGCTCGCCTTGCGGCGCCTTAACCGTGAAAACATTATGCTTGCCGGGCACGATTTTCAGGTTGCGTTCTATTACCGGAGGCACAGTATTAACTACCAGGTCGTATGTAAGCAGGGCATCTACATCCAGCATATCGCTTTTGCCATTGCTGCCCAGGTAGTGCACATAGTTGTACTCAGGTTCGCCGGTAAGGGCGTTCAGGAACGTCATGTTTACGTTACTCTGCACTGTTTTACCCTGCTCATCTTCTATGTCTACCCGTACGGTGGTCTGGCTCAGCGTCTGCGTCACAATCTCCTTCAAAACGTTCTGAAAGGTCTTGATATCAGCCGCGTTAAAATACTGGCCAATGCAGTTGAGCTGTTTTTCATACTCCGGCTCAATGCCTATACCGATTACAAAAGGACGCAGAAAAATACGCTTCTTCTGTAAGGCCAGCGAAGTGGCACAAGGGTCGCCGCCACACGATTCAAGGCCATCTGTTATCAGTATGACCACGTTTCGGGTTTTAGGCTCTTCCGGAAAATCACCAGCCGATTGCAGCAGCGAATACGTGATGGGCGTATTGCCCCGTGGTATAATCTGCTGTAGCTTTTTCTTTACCGGTTCCGCATTTTTGGCAGCAAAAGGTACTTCCAGCTTTGTGTCTTTGCAATCGTTGCGCTCACGGCCAAACTGGTGCCCGTACACGCGCAAGGCTACTTCCACATTCTGATAGCGCGCCAGCGAATCCACTAAGTTGGCCAGCAGGTCTTTGGCTACCGACATGCGGTCGCTGTCTTCCCATTTGGCCATCATACTACCCGAAGCATCGAGCAGAAAGAGGATACGCGTTTTAGGCTGCGGCTTTTTCTCCTGGCCAAAAGCTGCCCCGGTTGCTGTTAAAAACAGCAACATGCAAAGTATAAAGTATAAACTGCGCCGGTGGGCCATGGCCAATATGCTAAAGCCAGGAAGTATAATTTTTACCGAAAGTATAGCCCCGAAAGGCATTGTGATTTATTAGTAATCTGATGCTTGTTTTACTGCAAGCTGCTGAAGTGCAATCTCAAGCTGCTCGTCGTTAGGAGCAACACCATGCCATTTGTGCGAGCCCATCATATAATCCACGCCGAAGCCCATTTCAGTGTTCATCAGGATCATAACTGGTTTGCCTTTTCCGGTTTCAGCTTTTGCTTTTTCCAGGGCTGGTACAATTGAATCGAAATCGTTGCCATTGGCTTCCAGTACCAACCATCCGAAAGCTTCGAATTTAGCACGCAGGTTACCCAACGACATTACTTCTTCAGTAGAGCCATCAATCTGCTGGCCGTTATTATCTACTGTAGCAATCAGGTTATCCATCTTATGGTGTGCCGCATACATGGCAGCTTCCCATACCTGGCCTTCTTCCAGTTCGCCGTCACCCATCAGTACATATACCAGGTTAGGATCGTTGTTCAGCTTTTTAGCCTGCGCAGCGCCAAGTGCAACCGATAAGCCCTGGCCAAGCGAGCCCGATGCTACACGTATTCCCGGTAAGCCTTCTTCAGTGGCTGGGTGGCCTTGCAGCCTGGAGTTGATCTTGCGGAACGTTGCCAGCTCTGCTACATCAAAATAACCAGCGCGTGCCAGTACACTGTACCAAACCGGCGAAATATGGCCGTTAGACAGGAAGAAAAGGTCTTCGCCGTTGCCATTCATGTTAAATTCCGGGTTGTGGTACATCACGCGGAAATACAGCGACACAAGGAAATCGGTGCAGCCGAGCGAGCCGCCCGGGTGACCAGAATTTACGGCGTGTACCATACGCACGATGTCGCGGCGCACCTGTGATGCGATCTCTTTCAGTTCTTCAGTGCTTTTGTTGTGTGGGTTCACTTTGGTTGATTATGAATTAGAAATAATAAATTAAGAATGATGTTTTAACTATACGAAAAACGCAGCCGCCCGTGTGGACAGCTGCGCTTCTTATTACTTGCTCAGAATCTGGTTAGCGTGGTCGGCGGTTTTAACTTTCGTAATGATATCCTGTATCACGCCGTTTTCATCAATAACAAACGTGTAGCGCATGGTGCCCATGTACTTCCGCCCGTACATCGATTTTTCCTGCCATACTCCATACTGCTCAACAATCTTCTTATCGGTATCGGCAATGAGTGTGAAAGGCAGCTCATACTTGCTTATAAACCCCTGGTGCGACTTCTCGCTGTCGGTGCTTACGCCTATTACCTCGTAGCCTTGCTGTTGCAGCCCTGCGTAATTGTCGCGGAGGTTGCAGGCCTGGGCCGTGCAGCCAGAGGTATTATCTTTCGGGTAAAAGTATAAAATTACTTTTTTGCCTTTGTAGTCGCTGAGTTTGATGGTGTTGCCGTTCTGGTCTGTTCCTTCAAACACAGGGGCTTTGTCGCCTATTTTCAGTTCCATGTACCGGGTTAGATGGTGGTGGTAAAAGTAGCTTCGTTGCCGGCTAAATCTTTTACCTTCAAAATCACTTCTCCAGACAAAGGTATACTTTTATCTAATTTCTCAGACCATATTGTGGCAGATTTATGCTCATACTTCATAAGCAACCACTGGCCGTTTACAAAAGCATTAAAAGAGTTGATGCCCGACAGATCGTCACGGATCTTAAACTTGATCTGATCTTTGTTTTTACTCAGCAGTTTTATAGTTGGGGCTTTCACATCTTCCAGCACCTGGAACTTACCCATGTTTTTGGATGAGAAGGTGATGCTGTTGCCTTCCCATTTACCGCCAACTATACCACGGCCACGGCCTGTACCCAGAAAGTATACAGCTGCCTTTGTTTTATCGAGCGGTTGCTTTTCAGGTGTAATGGTTACCTGCATGGCTTTGTGCAGCGGCGTGTAAAAATCACCGATAGTATAAACGTTGCCTTCCAGCTTTGTCTGTAGGTATAATGTATCGTACAGGGTTTCTTTGTTAAAAACTACATTGGCAAAACGGTTCTTGAAATTGAATTCCTGGCCGGGAGGCACGATCTGGTTAAACTCAAGGTTATTTGTAGCGCCACAGAAACCAATTGAATCAGGCAGACCGGCGCGTAAATCATAAAGGCAAACCGATGTGGAGTTCTTGGTATAGCTCGGAGCCAGGTCGTAGCGTTTGGCGCTTATGTATAGTTCTACGTTGCGGGGTGTGCTGGAAGTATCGGTGGCGTTAATTTTGAGGATATTGCCAAAAATCTCATACGATACCTGCGGCTTCTTAACAGCTGTAGATAAAGATTTGGTAAAACTCGGTGCCTGGCCCTTAACGATAAAGTTTAAGGTAGAAGTATTATTATAAGAGTCCTTGGCCTCGATACGCACCTGGTAAGTAGAATCTGGGTGTACGCTCAGGCGGCCACGATTTTGGGGCGCAGTATAAAGCGGCAGGTCATTACCATAATCCACAAAGCATTTCTGGAATGTGCGGTTCTGACGCTTATACAAGGTATAGTTGATGTGTTGCGAAACCTGGCGCGACAACTCAAACGGTACCTGGTCTATCAGGTGGTTATACAATGGTTTGTTGTTCACGAATACCGTTACTTCCTGCGTTCCGTTTCTGTTGGCAGTACCATCATAACGGTCGGTAGTTTGCATTTCAAAACCTATAAGGCCATTTGCAAAAACAGTATCGGCTAAAGTATAGTTGTTGCCTTCCTTTATCGGCTTAAACTCAAAGCGGTTGAATTCTTTGTTGATGCGTGAATGGATACTTAAGGGAAGCACTCCCAACGTATAAATATCGGGGGCTATATTGTCTATGATTTCAGCAAAGCCATACTTTAGCGGGTTATAGAGGCGGTCTTCTTTATCGCGGATCTCGAAGTGCAAGTGAGGCCCGCCCGAGCCACCGGTGTTGCCGGAAAGGCCGATAATTTGCCCACGCTTTACCGGGAATTGGTTAGGCTCAGGGAATAACTCCAGCTCAAACGTTTTTTTCTCGTACTGCTTCTGCAATATATAATTTGCAAGCGGCTCGTAAAACGACAGCAAGTGCGCGTAAGTGGTAACCAGGCCGTTTGGGTGCGTTATATAAATAATGTTTCCGTAGCCGTAAGTTGATGCCTTTACACGCGATACATAACCATCTGCAGATGCAAATACTTGCAAGCCTTCGCGCTGATCGGTTTTAATATCGATGCCGCCATGAAAGTGGTTTGAGCGGATTTCGCCCATAGAACCGGAAAGGTAATTGCGCTCGCCGGGCTTAATCGGGAACATAAAATAACCTGTCTGGGGCATAGATTGTGCTAATACCCCAAGGCTGGTAAATACTGAAAGTATAAAAAGAGAAAGGTGCTTATTTAATTTCAAAATCCAAAAGTTTTTTAGCTTCAACATACCCTTCCAATCTATCGCCAAGCTGTACAGGGCCAACACCTGCCGGCGTACCCGTGAAAATGATATCCCCGGTTTTAAGCGTTATAAAGCGCGAAATGTAGGCGATAATCGTATCAAACTTATGCAGCATCATGCCTGAGTTGCCTTGCTGCTTTGTAACCCCATTCACATCTAACCTGAAATTGATATTATTCAGATCCGGAAACTCGCTTAGTGGCAGAAACTCAGAAACTGGCGCTGATCCGTTAAAACCTTTTGCCAGCGTCCAGGGCAGGCCTTTTGCTTTCGCTTTAGCCTGAAGGTCGCGGGCTGTAAAGTCTATACCCAAGCCAATGGCATCGTAATATTTGCCGGCAAATTTAGGGTCGATGTTCTTTCCTTCGCGGCAGATGCGCAAAATCAACTCAACCTCGTGGTGGATGTCCTGGCTATATTCCGGGTAATAAAAAGGCTCGTTGTTGCGAAGTATGGCAGTGTCGGGTTTAAAGAATATGACAGGCTCCTCGGGTACTTCATTTTTAAGTTCAGCTATATGGTCGGCATAGTTGCGGCCGATGGCTACTATTTTCATTTAGGGTGCGTTAGAAATTCTGTTTCTCAAAAATAGGCTTTCTATCGTTTTTGTACATAAAAATTATGCATTATTAAATACAGGCATGCAAAAAGCTTCATACGTAAAGGCTTCTGAATGTTTACAAACTGCCTGTTACTATACTTAAACTATGAATTGCTGCGAATATTGCAGGCCTGCAGGGCATAACATTTTATATTACGGCTAGCGTATACTTCATTAGCTTAATTGCACTATTGTTAGTGGTTGATCCTGAGGTTTTAATATTTAGGTAAGCTGCCAAAGTATAGAATTAAGCTAATATTAATTATACTTACATTTGGGTTTGGAAATTTTGGTTCAAAATTTGAATCATATTTTTAAAAGCCATTAAATTTTAAAATCATGTACAAGAAAATTATTTCATTTTCAATAGCTGTTGTGATGATGGTGTCCTGTACCACAGTACCTATCACAGGTCGCAGACAGCTTAACCTGGTATCGGATGCGCAGATGCAGCAATTAAGTTACGATGCCTACGACCAATTCCTGAAAGAACATAAACTATCGAGAGATGCACAGGCTACGGCCATGGTTAAACGTGCCGGCCAACGCATACAGCGGGCTGTGGAGCAATATATGGCTCAGAACAACTTGTCAAGCGAGTTGCAGGGTTTTCAGTGGGAGTTTAACCTGATAGAGGACAAACAGGTTAATGCCTGGGCCATGGCAGGCGGTAAAACTGTTGTTTATACAGGTTTATTACCGGTAGCTAAAAACGAAACAGGCCTTGCCGTCGTAATGGGACACGAGATTGCCCACGCTATTGCCAAGCACGGTAACGAGCGCATGAGCCAGCAACTGGCTCAGCAATTTGGTGGACAGACACTGGCCGCTTTGGCAGGCGCACAACCCGGAACAGCCCAGAATTTAGTGATGGCCGTTTATGGTGTTGGCTCAACTTTAGGTTTACTTAAGTATGGCCGTACCCAGGAAAGCGAAGCTGATAAATTAGGCCTTGTATTTATGGCAATGGCAGGTTACAACCCGCAGGAAGCTATTCCGTTCTGGGAGCGTATGGAGGCTAACGGAGGCGGACAGGCGCCACCTGAATTCCTTTCTACTCACCCGAGTGCTGGTACACGCCAGGCAGACCTGAAGAGGTTTATGCCGGAAGCCATGAAATACTATAAGAAATAAAAACCTCACGAAAACTACATGATCAGAAACCACCCTGTAGAAAGCCGGACTGCTAAACTGTCTTTCTATGTTTTGTCATTGCTGCTGCTGCTGGCAGCAGCCTGTACACGCCGTGAGTCTTTTCCGGAAGAAAGTGAAGACCCGGTAGCAGCCGAAGGAGAAATGCCGGTTGAAAAATACGACGGCCAGTTACTGGCGCAGGTGGTTTTTGATAGTGTGGATTATATTGTGCCCAGGCAGGAACTGATGCAGCCATTTATAAAAGAGTTTGGCAACGGCACCGTAGTTGATAAGGTAATGATCCGGAAAGTACAGGAAACCAAAGCCGATAAGCCGGCTTATTATCTGGTAGGACTTGGTATCCGAAACGGTTCTTTCCAATCGATGGCGCTGGAGCTGGATGTAGCTTCTGATAACAGTTTATACTTAAGCAGCAAGGGTTCCAAACATATATGCCAGGCTTCTCATGGTTGCGATTTTTGTTATTTTACCTTTGTAGGTAATAAAATTGTGGGTTGCGAATGCTCCAGCCGAGTGCCGGGCAGCAACTGCGAGCATAAAGTAAGCCAGCAAAACGCCCTTTTAAAAGGAGTAAGGCTTAGCAATACCCGCCAGGGCCAGGAAAAACCGAAGCCTTAAGCACTTCATTAAAAAAAAATAAGGGCTGCCAGTTTATACCTGGCAGCCCTTATTTTTTTTAATGAAGTATAAATTTTAAGAAACTTTCATGTTACGCAACCGGATACGTGTAAGGATCTTTTTGGTGTAAAGCGGAAACTCGCCTTTCATCATCCAGTCATAATAACTCGGCTCTTTTTTCAGTACATCTTCCACTGATACATTTTTATACTTGCCAAAGTTAAAAACTTCCTGCCCGGCATTGTTGTACACGATACGGCCCGATAAGTCAGCTGTTTTCTGGAACGTGAATTTGTGCAATTGGCCCATGTCGTTCTGAACAGGAAACTCCTCTATACCTTCTTTACTTTCTATCGGGGTATTTTCATAACGGTCCAGTTGCGCCATCAGGATGTGGTAAGTTGCCAGTGTATCGGCTTCAGCGCTGTGGGCATTTTCCAGCGATTTATCGCAGTAGAATTTGTAAGCTGCAGACAGTGTACGTTGCTCCATCATATGAAACACCCTGCATACATCTACTACATGGCGGTTATCAATGTCAAAGTCGATGCCTACACGCAGAAACTCTTCGGCCAGCAACGGAATATCAAAACGCACCAGGTTATAGCCACCCAGGTCGCAGCCTTTCAGAAACTGATCCAGATCTTTCGCAATCTGGTTAAAAGTAGGGCAGTCCTGCACATCCTCGTCATAAATCTTGTGTATCAGGCTCGACTCCAGCGGAATTGGAATAGTCGGGTTGATACGACGTGTTTTCAGGATCTCTTCACCATCCGGTTTAATTTTAAGCACGCTGATCTCTACAATTCTGTCTTTGCAGATGTCGGTGCCTGTGGTTTCGAGGTCGAAGAAAACAATAGGACGCTTCAGGTTCAGTTTCATATAGAAAGTATGTGGGTTATAGAACCGCCTTTGTCAGCTCCTCTAAATTGGTGTTATTATAGTTGCCTGAGCTCATCAGCAGCAGGTTGGCATTGCTCCAGCTGCGGCTTTTCAGGTAATTGTTCAGTGCTTCGGAGTCGGTGTATACCTGCAGGCGCGGGTTTTTGAAAGCATCCTTCAACTCGGCCTCAGTCAGCATTTCCATGCGTTTGTGCTCTATTGTTTTCGGGTTGAAGTATAAAATGGCTTCGTCTGCCGTATCGAGCGCGCCGGCATACTGTGGCAAAAAGTTTTTGTTCAGGCTGCTGAAAGTATGCAACTCCAGGCAGGCTACAAGCTCTCTCTGCGGATACTGCTTTTTAACAGCTGCAGTAGTGGCCCTTACTTTTGAAGGTGCATGAGCAAAATCGCGGAAAATTACCGTATGTGCATTTTCTCCTAATTTTTCCAGGCGTTTGGCTGCGCCTTTAAAGCTGCGCAATGCGTGGTAAAAATCGTGCGCCTTAATACCGATCTTTTTACAAACCTCTTTGGCCGCGTTGATATTGCGCAGGTTGTGTTCGCCGAAAAGCGGTATCTCTATATCGCCGTCTTTTTTAGTATGAAGTATAGTTTTACCGTGCTTAATGGAATGCTCGTGCACCGAATAGCCAATGTAGGTAACATCGGCAGGGTTGCGGGGTACGCTAACCAATTGTGCCTGCTCATCATCTTTATCATAGATAAGAACACCGGCTTTTGGCGTCATTTCAGCGAAAATGCGGAACTGCTCGCGGTACATTTCAGGGTCCGGGAAAACGTTGATATGATCCCAGCTGATGCCGCTGATAACGCCGATATGATGGTGGTACAAATGAAACTTTGGTATGCGCTTGATCGGGTCTGATAGGTATTCATCGCCTTCAATTATGATGATAGGGGCATCTTCCGTCAGTTTTACCATGCGGTCAAAACCTTCGAGTTGTGCGCCAACGGCATAATCAAACTTACGACCCGTATACTTGAGCACGTGCATGATGATGGAAGTGATGGACGTTTTGCCATGGCTGCCACCAATTACGATGCGCTGCTTGTCTTTGCTCTGCTCGTAAATAAATTCCGGGAAAGAATAGATCGGGATGTTCAGTTCCTGGGCACGCTGTAGCTCCGGGTTATCCGGGCGGGCGTGCATGCCAAGTATAACGGCATCCGTTTCGGGTGTTATTTTCTCCGGAAACCAGCCTTCCTGTTCTGGCAGGATGCCTGCAGCGGCAAGCCGGCTTTTGGCAGGTTCAAAAATTTCATCATCTGAACCACTGATTTCCAAACCTTTATCATGTAAAGCTAATGCAAGGTTGTGCATTATACTTCCTCCAACCGCAATCAGGTGGATGCGTTTAAATTCCTTCTTCTCCATATACCTGCTAGTTTGTTAGCAAACCGACAAAATTATAATTACTTAATTAAATAAAAATAGCTATACGCTAATATGTGGATATCTTCTGTAATTTGTGGATTACTTGGGATGCTTACTTTTTAAATTTGTGCTTATGGAGGAGATGAAAATGAACGTGCGGCCAACGGCCAACCGGAACAACTGGAACAAAAAAGCGCCAGCTGTGTCGGAATTGGGTAAAAAGCCCCCGCAAGCACTAGATTTGGAAGAGGCCGTTTTAGGCGCTCTGATGCTGGAAAAAGATGCTTTGACAACTGTAATTGATATTTTGCGCCCGCAAAGCTTTTACAAAGAAGCTCACCAGCGAATTTTTAAAGCTATACTTGCCCTGTTCGATAAGTCGGAGCCAATTGATATCCTGACGGTAACGCAGGAACTTCGCTCTAGCGGCGAGCTCGAGCTGGCTGGTGGCGCCTATTATGTAACGCAGCTTACCATGCGCGTTAACTCGGCCGCCAACATTGAGTATCACGCCCGTATCATCACGGAAAACTCCATTAAGCGCGACCTGATCTCGATTTCATCCGAAGTACTTTCCAGTGCTTTTGAAGATACTACGGACGTTTTCGAACTGCTGGATAAAACAGAGGCAAAACTTTACGAAGTATCGGAATCCAACATCCGCAAAAACTTCGACGATATGCGTTCTTTAATGCACCAGGCATTGAAGGAACTTGAAGAAAAACGCAAGCAGACCGATGGTTTAACAGGCGTACCAAGCGGCATGGTTGCCCTGGACCGCGTAACTTCCGGCTGGCAACAATCTGACTTAATTATACTTGCTGCCCGCCCTGCGATGGGTAAAACGGCCTTCGTGTTATCCTGCCTGCGCAATGCTGCGGTAGATTTCAGAAAAGGTGTTGCGATTTTCTCACTCGAGATGTCGTCGCTGCAGCTGGTTAACCGTCTTATTTCTTCCGAAGCCGAACTTGATTCTGAAAAGATCAAAAAAGGAAGCCTGGAAGAATACGAGTGGGCGCAGCTTAACCATAAAATTTCTAAGCTTACAGAAGCCCCGATCTTTATTGATGATACGCCGGGTCTTTCGATTCGTGAGTTGCGCACCAAATGCCGTCGTCTGAAAGCGCAGTTTGATATTCAGATGATCATTATTGACTACCTGCAGCTGATGAGCGGTAACGCAGATGGTAAAAGCAGCGGTAACCGTGAACAGGAAATTGCCTCTATTTCGCGAGCCCTGAAAATGCTGGCAAAAGAATTAAGTGTGCCGGTAATTGCCCTTTCGCAGCTGAGCCGTGCCGTGGAAACCCGTGGTGGCGATAAAAGACCGCAGCTTTCCGACCTTCGTGAATCGGGATCTATTGAGCAGGATGCCGACATGGTGCTTTTCCTGTACCGTCCGGAATATTACGGTATTACCGAAGATGAAATGGGTAACCCTACAGCCGGAGTAGGTGAGGTTATCATTGCCAAGCACCGTAACGGTTCTCTAGAAAATGTGCAGTTGAAGTTCATCGGTAAGTATACCAAGTTTACCAATCTTGATAATGATTTTGGTGGCGATAGCATGAACTCTTTTAATGCTTTGCCTAACAGTACCTTTGATGCCGAAACACCAGGTGCTATACGTTTGGGTAGCCGCATGAATGATGGCAGCAAAGGTGGCGGAGGTTTCCCGACTTCTAATTTCGATGAAGAGCCACCGTTTTAAAGTATAAATTTCAACTTTAGCCAAGGTTGGGAAAGCCGCTGTGCATATATGTCAGCGGCTTTTTATTTTATACTTGTGTCATTTTGAGCGAGAGCCAAGAAATCTTATATGTTCTATAGTTGAGGTTTATACTTGCCTGGACTAAGCTATACTTTCATAGTTACTTGTTATCCTGGGAGCTTTACTTACCTATCGTTTTATAGTTTGCGTTGGTGCCCTCCAGGCCGGGAGGCCTCGTCCTGGGGGTAGGGGCCCTCGATAAAGGCATCGCGCTGTGTTCCCTTCCTTTTCTCGTACCTCGAAATGCTGCGGCACCGGAATCTCACAAGGCGCTTAACCTTAGGACTGGATTGGATACTGCTTCGTTAGCGACTATACAACTGGAAACCAAGTATAAATGTAGGGACAGGTCGTGACCTGTCCGCGCGAGTACTGTTTCTATAGAGCTATAGCTGCAAGTATAACAAAAGCAGACTATCCCCTTGAGGACAAGTGAGAAAGCGAGTTCGAAGCTTGCGAGCACAGCACAATAGGGGTGTAAATGAAGTACAAATGAAACTATACTTACAATTCTAGAATAGGCTGTAAAAACTCCCCGCCTTAAACAAGGAGGGACTAGGGGTGGTTGGACTATAACTATGAAACTATACTTTCAAAACATCATCATCGGAATTCCCCTCCTCGGAGGGGCGCAGGGGTGGGCTTATACTTTGGCTGATTAAGATCCCTCGGAAAGCGCTTGGGATGATAGAAAAAGTGGTAATAGCGCATAGTTCTTCCTTTGAAGTCGAAGATCCTGGACTTGTTTCGAGAGTAGCAGGAGAATAATCAGCTCACCCACTCCACTTTTTCCTTTAGCGGAATTACTCTTTTACCTGCAGGAGCCGGATTATCAGAATATCCAAAGTATAAAATACCTAACACAACATCTTCTTCGCGAAGCTGCAGCATTTCTTTCATAGCAGGATGGTAAGCCATGCCGCCGGAGCCCCAGTAACTGGCAATACCCAGAGCAGATGCGCCCAGAAGTATATTTTGGATGGCACATGCTGTTGCAGCAATTTCTTCCAGTGCCGGAATTTTAGGCAAGTTACCACGGTGCATATAGGCCACAATTATATGCGAAGCCAGGTCACCCATGTGCAGGAGCTTTTCATACTTTTCCTCGGTATACTTCTCAGGATCGGTTTGGTGTTTATAAAGCTCGGCATGGGAAAGGCAGAAATCTTTTACTTTATCTCCGGCATATACTTTAAAGCGCCATGGTTCTGTATGTCCGTGAGTAGGTGCCCAATCCGCCAGTTCAAGTAGTTGCCCTATTTGCTCATCTGGTACGCGCTGCCCGTTCATCTTAGGTGGTTTGGTGGTGCGGCGATGCCTGATTACATCACTGATCTGTGTAAATAAAGTATCCATACTTCAGGTATAGCTGACTGCTATTATGCTTAAAAAGGAGAGATATAAACGTAATGTGTTAAGGTAAATTAAGTAGCCACTGCTCAGCATCCTCGTTAGTATCAAACATCTTTATCTCCAGCAGGTCACCTATACGTTGGTGCAGCTGGTGAAATGACATCTGGCCATATACCCCTGGAGCTAGCACCTGGGCCATATAACGCAGACCCAAGGAAACAGCTTTTGGTGTCCATTCAGTAGTTATCCAGTCATTTGCAACATCCCAGGGACCAATCAATTCTTTATGGCTGTTCAGTAACTTAGGACATGGCTGCTCCTTCATCATGGTTAAGTAATTATTTCCACCTTTTTTTACGGTATCCAGGTTCTGGCGGCCAGTCCAATAGGCATAGATATAGGTGTTATCAACAGCTCGCCCATACGTTAAGAACAGATCTCCATTTGGTTTAGTCAGTTTATAGTTATCCATAGCCCCAGGCATCATAGTATGAAGCTCACCTATTCTGTCATTAGAAAAATGGATGTGTTTACCCATATAAATATTTTGAGAAGTAATTTAAGAATCATATTCATGAAAAAATAATGCCTGAGTAACAAAAGCAGTAACTCAGGCATTAAAAAGAAGAATAGATTCTTACTTCAGTTTCAGATCTACCAGTATCTGTTCGATCTTCTGATTCAGTTTCTGCTCCGTAGCATCGGCTTCGGCAGCTGAGCTTAAGGGCTCGTTCACGCTGATGTAGAATTTGATTTTAGGCTCAGTGCCAGACGGGCGGGCAGATATTTTGCTTCCATCTTCGGTCATGTATTGCAACACGTTCGAGCTTTCCAGATCAAGCTTAGTTTCTTCGCCGGTAATCAGGTTTTTGCGGGTGCTTAGTTTATAATCGCTAACTTCAACTACTCTGGATCCAGCAATCGTTTGTGGCGGGTTAGCGCGCATATCGGCCATCATCTGCTGAATTTCTTCGGCGCCGCGCTGTCCTTTTTTAGTGAACGATACCAGTTCCTCTTTATAGAAACCATACTTGGTATACATTTCCACCATCATTTCGTACAGGCTCTGGCCTCTGTCTTTGGCAACTGCAGCCATTTCAGCTATCAGGGCGCAAGCCGAAATGCCATCTTTATCACGCACAAAATCGCCGATCATGTAGCCGTAGCTTTCTTCGCCGCCGCCAATGTATAGTTCCTTGCCTTCTACCTCACGGATCTTTTCAGCAATGTACTTAAAGCCTGTAAGCGTTTCATACATGGTAACGTTATAGCTTTGGGCGATTTTCTCAATCAGGTCGGTGGTAACAATAGTTTTAACCACAAACTCTTTGCCCGTAAGTTTGCCGGCTTTCTGCCATGCCAACAGCAGGTAATTGATTAATAGAGCACCGGTCTGGTTACCGTTAAGCAACACAAACTCGCCTTTCGGGTTTTTAACAGCTATACCTACGCGGTCAGAATCCGGGTCGGTTGCCAGTACGATATCAGCATCTATGGCGGCAGCTTTCTTCAGGGCCAGCGTCATGGCTTCTTTTTCTTCCGGGTTCGGGTAAACTACAGTCGGGAAGTTGCCGTTTGGCTCAGCCTGCTCATCTACAACGTTGATGTTGGTAAAACCAAAACGCTCCAGCACACGCGGCACTAAGGTTATACCGGTGCCGTGCAGCGGCGTGTAAACTATTTTCAGGTCGTGCTGGTTTTTGATGGCATCCTGCGAAATAGAAAGGCCAACTACTTTGTTAATGTAAGCTTCATCCAGTTCGGCACCAACCATCTCAATATTTTCCGGAACTGGCTCAAACTTAACTTCATCAATAGAAGTGATCTTGTTTACCTCAGCTATGATGTTTTTATCGTGAGGAGAAGTTACCTGTGCGCCATCGTTCCAGTATACTTTGTAACCGTTATACTCTTTCGGGTTATGCGATGCTGTTACCACCACGCCACTCTGGCAACCCAAATGGCGGATCGCAAACGAAAGCTGTGGGGTAGGGCGTAGCGCTTCAAATAAGTATACTTTAATGCCATTTGCCGAGAAAATACCAGCCGAGATGCGGGCAAAGACATCAGAATTGTTGCGGCTATCGTGTGCGATGGCCACTTTTACCTGCTGGCCAGGGAAGTTTTGCTTCAGGTAGTTGCAGAGGCCCTGTGTTGCCATACCCAATGTATAGCGGTTCATGCGGTTGCTGCCTGCACCCATAATGCCGCGCAGCCCGCCTGTTCCAAACTCCAGGTCTTTGTAAAAAGCATCCGATAGCGCTTCGTGTTCGTTACGCTCCAGTAAGCCTTTTATTTCGGTTTTAGTTTCTTCATCATAGTTGCCTGTAAGCCAGGAGTCAACTTTTTGCTGTATTGCTGTTTCTAGCATAGTCGGTGATTCTTGTTGTAATGTATGCATGTGCGTAGGGACAAAAAATCACACCAACCCTTGCTGTGCCGCTGGCACCTGAGGAAGAACTGGTGTGATATAGGAATATCAAGATAAAGTAATTTAGTTTCCGTTTTACAACGGACTATACTTTAATAACCTGTTAAAGGTTGCCACGCAGGGCCTGCTCGCGCTCAATAGCTTCGAACAAAGCTTTAAAATTGCCTTTACCGAAAGAGCGGGCACCTTTGCGCTGAATTATCTCGAAGAACACGGTTGGGCGGTCTTCTACAGGCTTTGTAAAGATCTGCAGCAGGTAACCTTCATCGTCACGGTCAACGAGCAGGTTCAGCTTCTTAAGATCTCCCATATCCTCATCTATATGGCCTACACGCTCCAGCAGGTCTTCGTAATAGGTTTCCGGCACACGCAGGAATTCTACACCACGGCGGCGAAGCTCCTCTACAGTATGAAGGATGTTATCGGTAGCCACAGCAATGTGCTGAACACCAGCACCACGGTAAAACTCCAGGTACTCATCTATCTGAGATTTTTTCTTTCCTTCAGCAGGTTCGTTTATCGGGAATTTAATGTAGCCGTTTCCGTTAGAAACCACTTTTGACATTAAAGCTGTATACTCAGTACTGATGTCGTTATCATCAAAAGTAAGCAGCAGCTTAAAGCCCATTACATCTTCATAGAACTTCACCCACTCGTTCATCTTACCCAGCTCCACGTTGCCAACGCAGTGGTCTACATACTTCAGGCCAACAGGCTCTACCTGCAGCTCTGAGGTGCGTGCCACAAAGCCTGGCATAAATGGCCCGGTGTAGTTGGTGCGCTCTACAAACTTATGAATGGTTTCGCCATAGGTATGAATGGCAGAAACTTTTACTTCGCCAAACTCATCTGTAAGGGTAGTAGGCTCCTGGGCTGGCTTTGCACCACGGGCTACTGTATCGTAAAATGCTTTTTCGGCATCATCAACCCAAAGGGCCAAAACCTTTACGCCATCGCCGTGCAGGTGTACGTGCTGGGCTATATCAGACTCCGGACTAATGCCGGTGGTAAATACAAAGCGGATCTTATCCTGCACCAGCACATAAGAAGCACGGTCGCGCACGCCTGTTTCAGGGCCTGCATAGGCAACCAGCTTAAAGCCAAATGCTGTTTGATAGAAGTGTGCGGCCTGCTTGGCATTGCCCACATAAAACTCGATATGGTCGGTGCCGTTTAATGGCAAAATATCTGTTGGCATAGCTTTGTTTATAGTTTAAATTGTAATTCTGTAAAAATACGGTTTTTGATGCTTTAACAAAATTGAAATCTCAGTTTGTAAATTATCATGCTGTTTACTTGCAATTACTGGCACATAATTTCAATTTTGTAAAAAATAACGCACACACGCTATGAACGCTATTGCCTTAAACAGCTCTCTTGTCGCTATCATTCAAAAGAAGGAAGAACTGAACGCGCTTGACTATAACGACGCACGCTACGACGATATTGAAGAAGAATTGCACGACCTGGAAGACGACTTTAACGATGAGTTTGGCGATGACCTGGAAGATGTGCTGGAAGATGTGCACGGTAAGCTAAAGTCTGATGCTGATATTTTGTTGCCAACTGCTTACCTGGCCAGCTCGCTAAACGGCGAACACATTAACGCAAACGGTGAAAAAGAAGGTGTCTGGATCGAGTCTGACTCTTTCCCGGGAGTTGAGATGCGCCTGTTGCTTGTAGCTAACCCAGCCCGCTTTGTTGTGCTAATCGGCGACCAGCAACGCGAACTCTGGACTGCCGAATAAAGCTTTACAGTGATCAGTTAACAGTAAATAGTTAGCAGTAAAAAGTATTTGCTGCCTTTTATAAAGCCGCACCTGCCAAAGCATTAAAGCCTTGGCAGGTGCGGCTTTTTTTATACTTGACTGATTGTGAATTTTGGCTATATTGTGATAGCTGAATATTAATTCGTATTGTTTGTGCTATAATCTAGGTATTTAATTATAGTTCAGATCAGCTTAATATTATGGCTTGTACTATAGTTATGGGATAATTAGATAAAATGAAATGAGCTTTAGATTCACTAAGTTAGGGTTTAATGATGCCCTTTGGTCTTTAATACCCATCTTTCCCATAACAACAATTATTCCTGCCGCATTAGTCGCCGATTTTATAACGGGTAAAATATTTAACTGTGAGACAAGCTATAAATTAGTGCTTTTTGCTTCTATAGCTTTGACTGTACTTATAGTTTTAAATTATTTTAACAGGCTTGACCAGAAATTATCCAAAGGTAAAAATGCAGTAAAAGAAAGCTTCCGCGTTTTTAATCTTGCTATCTATACTTTAGTTAATACAGCCGCTCTCATTTTAATTCTTGGGGTTGACTTAGCGTGCAATGGCGATGGGCAAACTATTTTGGCATGCCTTTATTCTGGACCATTGGCAAGTATTTCTTTGGTGCTATTAGGTTTCGGTGCAGACTTAAAAATAAGGAAAGCAGCCCGAAACCGTATTTAAACTATAGCTTAGTTCTAATTTAACTAAGTACTTAATTTTACTATACCTATGAAACAACTTTTACTCATCCTATCCATTTTCTTATTCTCGTTCACTTTTGTATCTGATAACACTATAGAAAGGCTGTCAGTAAAAGGGCCGTTGAAGTTTAATAAAAGCAAATTTGAACTGGTCTGGACAGATAAACCCAATGACATTTACTACATACAGGAATACCTGCCAAAAGGAGAGAACCTGGAAAGCTTTAACCAGATGCTTACCATACACCTTTTTGCTACAGACTTGGAGGCTGAACAGGCTGTTGCCCAGAAAGTAAAGGAACTGGCGAAGCGCAAGCAAACAGATGAACTATGTAATTACCAGGTGAACGAAAGCCCGGATGGAAAAGAATTTATAGTTGATTTTATTCTCAGCGATAAGAAGAACGATAAAATAGCAATTGTAGAATTTAATGTTTACCGATACAAGCAGATAGAAACCGGCGCCGACAAAAAAGCTATACTTGTTTATGCTTACTCTAGCAGAAGTTACGGAGATAACATTATACCTTTCCTGAAGAACCTGAAAACAGACAGAACCCACTACCTAAAGGAGATGATTGCAGCGGATCTTCCTTCCATCAAAATCAATGAAAATTAATCAGCTCTGAAGAGCATATCTGTTTATAAAATTTTAACCAATCTGATCCTTTTATGAAACAACTTTTACTTTTAGCCATTATACTTTTTGCTTCTTTCACCGCCTTTGGTCAGATAAATGTAGAAGATTCTACTATGCAGGTTATTGGCTACTGGGACAAAAACGAAACGCAAACATATCTCATCACACACCAGAAATATAGAATATCCGGAGCTGATACTACCAAACGGGAGTTTACAAAGTATGAGGTTGATGTAACTATAAAAGACTCTACTGCCAAGTCTTATACTATAGAATGGGCATACCGAGGCGTACAAATGGATACTGACAATCAGTTCACCAAAAAGCTCGCCGAAATATCAAACAATCTTAAAGTAATTATCAAGACCAATGAGATGGGCGCTTTTGAAGAAGTTGTTAACTGGAAGGAGATTCGGGATGAAATAAAAAGAGGTACCACGCACCTGCGAAAGGAGTTTAAGCACTTGCCCGGGATAGACAAAACAATAGACCTGGTGGAAAGTATGTTTACAACGAAAGAGGCGATCGAGGCTGGCGCTATAAAAGACATACAACAATTTTATACTTACCATGGTGCGAAGTATGAGTTGGGCAAAGAAGTAAACGGGAAACTTCAGCTTACAAATCTTTTTGGTGGCAAACCTTTTGATACCGATGTAACAATAAGCCTGGATGAAATAGATGTCGAAGAGAATAACGCTATAATCCGGATGTGGCAGATCGTGGATAGCAAACAATTAACAGATGCTACCTATGCTTTCCTTAATAAAATGGCGGCAGGCACTGGTGCGAAAGCTTTAAAGCCTGGCGATTTACCTCCGCTGCAAAACGAAACCAGAACATCAGCTCGCGTACATGGTTCGGGCTGGATCATCTATAGTATAGAAACAAAGGAAGTAACAGCCGAAAACGCACTGGCCTTTGAAGAACGAATTATAGAGATAAAATAATTTTCAGATTATGTATTAGGGTTATGTTACTGGCTTGGTTGACAAATCAGACAGAACAACGAAATTATTAGTTATGTTCAGGAAGGTAGAAGAGGTATAATGCAGTTAATGAAAGATTATCATAATCTGCATCACGCTAAGTAAAATTTATTTCGAAGCTCCACATATAGTGGGGCTTTTTTTATGCTTTTTATACTTAGAACCGATGCATAGTCGATAAGAGTAAGTATAAAACAAAAGCGGCAGCCTACTCAGAGGCTGCCGCTGGTGCTTTAAAGTATAAGTATAAAATTAAAAACCCAGTTTCTGGCGAACGCGCTGCAATACCGGAGCTGCAATTGCTTTCGCTTTTTCAGCGCCTTCCTGTAGCTTCTTGTCCAGCTCAGGCAGGTTGTTCATGTAGTAGTTAAACAGCTCGCGCTCCTGGGCATACTTGGTAATGATCAGCTCATACAATGCCTGCTTGGCGTGGCCGTAACCATAGCCGCCATTCAGGTAGTTGTTGCGCATGGTTTCCACATCGGCAGGTGAGGCCAGCAAACTATAGATTTTAAAAGTTGTATCGTCGTCCGGGTTCTTTGGCTCTTCCAGTGGCGTGCTGTCTGTAACAATGCTCATGATGGTTTTGCGCAGCGGTTTATCTGCCTCAAAAATATCGATGATATTGCCATACGACTTGCTCATCTTTTCGCCGTTTATACCTGGCACCGTCATCACGGCTTCGTCTGTCTTTGCCTCCGGCAGTACAAACGTTTCGCCATAGATGTGATTAAAGCTGCTGGCTAAGTCGCGGGTAATTTCCAGGTGCTGGATCTGGTCTTTACCTACAGGTACAAAATTGGCATCGTACATCAGTATGTCAGCAGCCATCAGTACCGGGTAAGTAAATAATCCGGCATTCACATCGGCCAGGCCTCGGCGGTTCGATTTATCCTTGAAAGAGTGTGCATTGGCCAGCATCGGGAAAGGCGCAAAGCAGCTCAGGTACCAGGATAGTTCTGTAACCATCGGCACATCCGACTGGCGGTAGAAAACGTTTTTTTCAGTATCAAATCCAAAAGCAAGCCAGGCAGCCGCCACAGAATACGTGTTGTGTCGCAGCAACTCCGCATCGCGGATGGTTGTAAGCGAGTGCAAATCAGCTATAAAGTATAGCGACTCCTGCTCTGTGGTTCTGGATAACTCTACGGCAGGAATAATAGCGCCTAACAGGTTGCCCAAATGGGGCCTGCCTGTGCTCTGGATTCCGGTAAGGTAACGTGCCATGGTTGGTAGTTTTGTGTTTGAGGTTGCAAAATAACGCAAATTACCGGAAACACGTCCACCTTAGTGCGCACAAATATCAGGTTATACTTACCTTTTCTGGAGGGTATAGTTATGCTTGCTCTTGATCTCGTTTTGCTGATGGTCCAGCATTTTTAGCTGCGAGTTGCCGGCTTGCAACAGGTAAATAGGCTCGTAATTGCCTTTCGGGATAAGTTGCAGTACCATAGCTTTTGGATCTTGCTTGTTGCCCTTTGCTAAAAACCACGTGCCACTGCTTGTAAATGTATTTTTGCCGGCAGGCTTGCCCAGGTAGGTCTGCTTAAGTATAAACGAGCGGTTCTGGTCTTTTGGAGTGCCTTTTACAGAAAGCTCCATCAGTATACCTTCGCAATCGGCGCATGGTATTGTTCCGGTAAACATACCAACAGGCGCAGTAGCAGACTTTGCTGCAGTTTCCTTTGTGGTTTTAGTAGACGTTTTAGTCGTTGTCTTTTGAGGTTTCTTACCTGCCGATTTAAGCCATGCCTCGTAAGACTGTGCCGATGATGAATAACCGATAAGGAGGAAAGCTATCAGGAAAAAAGAGGTGATTGTTTTCATGTTGTTTGTAACGCTTTAAAGTTCTGCTGTACGAAAACTTTATATTTTTCAGTCGCCAAATTCCTGACTTCATTTTCTAAAATCTCCGGTCTCTTTTATTAACCTTGCAAACAAGCAGTTTAGTATACTTTATACTTACAAAATCATGTGGATCAACCTCTAATTATATGTAGGTATAAAAGCAAAATGGCCTGACATTATTGCCCGGCCATCTCACTAAAATCAACCCAAAATCTTTATTATCTTTTCATATGCTATTATTTAAATTAAACATTAAGCAGTTGCCAATTGCGTTGCCTGTTTTGTTTTTCGGATAGAATGCAAATTTGAAAGTGTGATAGCTGCCAGAATGATGGCTACACCTAACCATTGCACCGGCCATACTTCCTCCTGTAATACTATGCTCGACATGAGCACGGCTACCGGCAACTCAGCAGAGCTAAGTATAGCACTCAGTCCCAAACCAATGCGCGGAATGCCATAAGCAAAAAACAACGGTGGTATTACCGTGCCGAATAGCGAAAGTATGATTCCCCATTTCCAGAGGCCTTTTGCAAGCGCACCGTTAACCAGGAACTCCGGCGGAAACACAGACAAAACCAATACACAGGCACCTGTAAGTATAAGTGCGCTTTTAGTAGTGGGGTGCATGTTATTGCCAGCCGAGCCATTTACCGTTAAAAACAAAGTATAACAAAACGCAGCCAGCAATCCGAAACCAATGCCATGCCAGTCGAAATCAGTTAACGAACCTGAGAAAAGCCTGCCGGCTAAAGCGGTGCCAAACAATACCAGCAGCACGGTGGCTACCTGCGATAGTTTGGGCAATTTACGTTTCATAATGGCTTCTACTACCAGGCTCATCCAGGTAAATTGCATGAGCAAAAGTATAGCGATAGAGGCCGGTACAGTTTGCACGCATTTGTAATAAAAGATGCTTACTAAGCCTGTACTGGTGCCCATAGCAGCCAGTTTAAGCTTTTCTCCGAATGAAGCGCCGTTGCTTTTGCTGCCCAGCAGCTGGCGCAACAGCACGATCACCCAAAGAAAAATCAACCCAAATAATACCTGAGTGCCTGTTACGTCACCCAAGGTAAAGCCTTCTTTATATGCTAATTTTACAAAAGTCGAGAGTATTCCGAAGCTGCAAGCTCCGAGAAAAACCAAAGTAATTCCTCTGAACATAATTGTTCCGGGATTTAATGAATAAGAAAAAATTGTGAAATGCACGAGGCCTTAGCAACCTCTGAAATGGATAAACAGGGGCTCCTACAGGTCGTGGAGGACGTACCCTGTAATAAATATTTGTGTATGTGCTAAGTGTGCAGGCATAATTTCCTTTTGCGGGGTGCAAAGGTATAATAAATATTTATGCTGGCAACAATTTGAAGTATAAACTTTAATTATTTTTAGTGAAGTAGAATCAGCATCAGTTTTCGCTCTCCACTGCAGCCTCCTCGATCAGGGTTTCTGCCTGCTGGTGGCCCAGGTAACCATCTATCAGGTAATGCGCCAGGTATAGCACGGGTGTAAGAATAATGGCAATGGCAAACTTGTAAATGTAATTAATAAAGGCTACCGACAATACCAGCCCTATTGTCCAGTTGCCAAAAAGGTAGAAGGCCACGAAAAGCACCACCACGCTATCAATGAGCTGCGAGATAAGCGTAGAGCCGGTAGCGCGCAGCCAGATCATTCTGCTGCCTGTATAGTGGCGAAACCAGTGAAATACGGTAGCATCCAGGAACTGTGAAACAAGAAATGCCACCATAGAACCGATGATAATACCCAGACCCTGCCGGTAAATACTGTTATAGGCAAAATCAATGTTAAACGGATTGCCCTGAGGGTCTTTACTGTTAAGATCTACCCAGAATTGTGCAGGCGGCAGGCCCGTTACTATTGTTATAACCAGGAAAGCGTAAAGTATAAGTAACACAGTAAGTATACTTACCTTTTTAACGCCTTCTTTGCCAAAATATTCGTTGATAATGTCGGTGGTAATAAACACGACTGGCCAGATGATCACCCCGGCTGTCAGGTTAAAATCATAGGCTGCGCCAAGTACATTTATCTGTGCGCCCGGCAACCCGAACAAGGCTTCGCCAGAAAATATTTTCACACCGATCAGTTCTGCGAGCAGGGCATTGGAAATAAAAATGCCGCTAAGTATAAGAAAGAGCTGTGTGCGCTTTTTTTCGGAAGTAGAGGTTGGTGCCATAGTTTTTTGCCGGCTTTGCAAGTATACATGTTACTCAACACTTCGCCAGGAATTGTGGTGTAAAACTATAGCAAAATAGGGATAAATAGCTAAAGTATAAAACTGTCTTTTTAAGCGATCAACCCTTTATGTCTTCTTCGCAATTCGTTTTAATTAAAGGCTTACTTTTGCTGAAATCAAGGTTACGTTTATTTGGGAACACCATTTTTCCTGCTTGTTCTGTAACCTCACCATAGCCTTCTACTAACGTATTTCCCTGTTTCAGAAACAAAACTTCCCGTACCGATTCTATGCCTTCTGACATAAAAGTATAATCGGCTAAAAGTGTGTCGCCGTGAATTTTCCCCTTGATCGTGCCTGTGTTTTTATCCTTTTGAAAGTAGTTGTAGACCAGCTCACCGGTAAAGGTTTTGCCTTGTACATTCAGGTGAAACAATACAGTATCCTGAGGCGAAAAGTATGCATAACAACCTGAGATATCGGTAGCAGTTATAGTTGCTTTTTGGGTAGCTTCCGGTTTTTCGGTTTGATGGTTACAACTGGCCAGGTAAACCAAAGTAAGTATGGAAAGTAGCAGTTTATACTTCATTGTTTTTAAGATAAGTATAAAGCTTTAATTGCAAGACGAATTTATAGTTACACTAAAAGTATAGTTAGCTATTTATACTTGAGACTACTCCCTGATGCAAAAAATACTGCCTTCCGATGCCAGATCGGTCTTCGGAAATACTTCCTGGGCTTCGAATAATAGGGGTGTGAGATCTTTGTAACGGACAGAGAAATGGCCGATAAGCAAATGCCGTACCTGGGCAGCGACAGCAAGCTCGGCAGCCTGGCGGGCGGTACTATGGAAAGTATAATAAGCGCGCTCGCGTAACTCGTCGGTAAAAGTGGCTTCGTGGTAAAGCAAGTCTACGTGGCGCAGGTAAGGCAGCAGCGAGGGTTTGTAGCGGCTATCGGCACAATAGGCGTAACTGCGGCTACGCTTGGGTTCCAGCGTAACGTCATCGTTGTATACAATAATCTCCCCCGATTCGTCCTTAATGTCTTCGCCCCATTTCAGGCGCACAAGTTGTGGCGGCGTCAGGAAGGAGGGAAGCTTTTCTTTAATGAGCGGACGCGGTTTTGGTTTCTCTCTGAACAGGAAGCCACAGCAAGGCACACGGTGCTCCATAGGTATGGTGTGCACGGTTGTCTGTTTGTCTTCATATATTTTTTTGTAGCACGTAGTATCCAGCTCATGGAAAATAAGCTTGAAATTCAGGTTAGTACCTGAATATTTAAACTGCAGTGCTAAGATTTCGGAGAGGCCGGGAGGACCAAAAAGGTGGAGGGGGAGTTGCCTGCCCTGCAGGTGCATGGTAGACAAAAGCCCTGCCAGGCCAAAGTAATGATCGCCGTGCAGGTGGCTGATATAAATATTGCAAATGCGCTGGTGCTTTATCTTGTAAAGCATCAGCTGCATTTGCGTGCCCTCACCGCAGTCAATCAGGTGGTATTGATTGCCAATGGTGAATAATTGGGCGGTATGGTGTCTGTTTGCCGATGGAGTGGCCGACGAACTTCCGAGTATTCTCAGTTCGAAATCCACCTTAGGCAGTAATTTTAGTCTTCCTTGTTAGTCAGATCCTGCTCAATCTCGTGTAAAAAAACACGGTCAATAGCTTCTTCTACTGAAGGCAGGATGTTGAGCACAGACTCCAGTTTAGAGATCGTGATCAGTTTCATCACATGGTCCTGCAGGCTTGTAAGTATAAGCAAACCGTTAGAAGAGTTGCAAAGTCTGTTAGCGATCAGAATAGAGCTAAGCCCGGAAGAATCAGTATATTTTACATTATTCAGGTCAAGAATCAGGTTGGTGATCCCTTCGGCATTCAATTTCACGAATTCTGACTTAAGGTCCGGCGCAATTGAAGTGTCCAACTTCTTCTCGTCTATCGTGATAATTGTGTAGTTTTCTTTCTTATCAATCGTGTACTTCATAGATCTACCAGTAAAGGATTTAAACGCGAATGTACCAAAATCTACTTTAAATATCGTAATCTTTGGCGTTAAAAATGTTTTGTGCTATCTGCTTTTCAATGCGATCAAGCACTTGGTTATAGTTTTCTTTTATAAAAGTATGGCCGGTAAATACCTCAAATAACTCGATATAGCGCTCCGAAATAGAAGTTACTACATCGTCTGTCATGTCTGGCACCTGTTGGCCGTCCTTCCCCTGAAAACCGTTCTCAATCAGCCACTGCCGCACAAATTCTTTCGATAACTGTTTCTGCGGTTCGCCATTTGCCTGGCGTTCTGCATAACCTTCGCTATAAAAATAACGCGACGAATCTGGTGTATGTATTTCATCGATCAGGTAAACCTGGCCGTTATACTTTCCAAACTCATACTTTGTATCTACCAGAATCAGGCCACGTTGCTGCGCCAGCTCGGTTCCACGGGCAAAAAGAGCGCGTGTATAATGCTCTAATTTAATATAATCTTCTTTAGATACAATGCCTTTTGCTAAAATTTCTTCTCTTGAAATGTCTTCATCATGGCCTTGATCGGCTTTGGTAGTAGGCGTGATGATGGGCTCCGGAAGTTTATCGTTTTCACGTAATCCTTCTGGTAATGCTACGCCACAAACCATGCGTTTGCCGGCCTTGTATTCGCGCCAGGCATGGCCTGCCAGGTAACCCCGTATTACCATTTCTACCTTAAAAGGCTCACAACTGAAACCAATGGTTACATTTGGGTCCGGGGTTGAGATTACCCAGTTCGGAACAATGTCGGAAGTGGCTTTAAGGTTGAGGCTGGCAATCTGGTTTAGTACCTGGCCTTTGTAAGGAATGGCGCGCGGAAGCACCACATCGAAGGCAGAGATACGGTCGGTAGCAACAAGGGCTATCTTATCCTGAAAATAATAAACATCACGTACTTTGCCTCTATAAAAACCGGTTTGGCCGGCGAAGGAAAAATTAGTTTCTTTTATGGCCTCCATGTAGTCTGTCGGGTTATAGACGGGCAAAGTTAATTATATTTTAGAGTGTGGAAAATAAATCGTTGTTAAGTTAAAATTGTAGTAATGCCCTGATTCCATATATAGTTTCAGGACAATGTTGCAGTATACTTTCCCTCATAATTTTTAGTTTTAGACTATAATACTTATACTTTGTACATTAAGTAGAATATTTGCTGTTTCTAATATTTAACTGTTTTTGCGGTGGCTTATATCCGATAATGTTGCGGGCCATACCTCCGAAAATTATAAAGTGGAAAGGTAGCAACATGTACCAGTATAATCTGCCTAATAAGCCATCGGGCCTGAAAGCGGCCAGTTGTTCCAGGTAATTTCCGTCGGGTTCTTCGCAGATTTTAAACTGTAACCAAGCCTCACCGGGCAATTTCATTTCAGCATACAGGAGCATGCGCCTGCTCTTTTTATCAGCAAGCAGCACGCGCCAGAAATCTATCGTATCGCCGGCAAAAACATGGTCGGGGCTGCGGCGGCCACGCCTTAAGCCAACGCCACCTACCATTTTATCCAGTAAACCCCGTATACTCCATAAAAAATCAGTTTTGTACCAGCCACGGTTGCCACCAATGCTCCAGATATTAGCCATCACTTCATCGGGGTCTCTGTCAAATTTCAGCCGTTGTTTATCGGTCAACACCCCATGTTCCGGAATCTGTACAAAGTCCATGTAATTCAGGGCCATCGTGCCGCTTACCAACGCATCTTTCCAGCTGGAAACCACAGCGTTCTGTTCTATTTTTGAGAAAGCAAGTTTAACGGCTTCTTCATAATTCAGGCAGTTGTGTGGTATGATCTGTTGGATGGAAGAATCCTTAACCACGGCATCGTTTCGCAAACTATCTACCAGGCTGCGTGCTATGGTATAACTCGTACTGGTGACAAAGTATAACCAGTAAGAAGATAACCGTGGCGTAAGTACCGGCAGTGTAAAAATAAAACGTTTCAGATGGCGTACTTCGGCCAGTTTCAGCAGCATTTGCTTGTAGGTAAGTATGTCTGGCCCGCCAATTTCAAAACGTTTTTCAAAGCAATCTTCCCGGCCTAAAACCGCTGTCAGGTACGTTAGTACATCGCGTATGGCAATGGGCTGGCACTTAGAGTTCAGCCATTTTGGTGTTACCATTACAGGTAGCTTTTCAACCAGATCACGGATGATTTCGAAAGAGGCACTGCCTGAGCCAATAATAATTGCTGCCCGCAAAACTGTTAAATGGGCGCTGGCATTATCAAGCACATCTTCTACATGCCGCCTGGAGGTCAGGTGTTTCGACAGGTTTTTATCGTTGGAAATACCGCTCAGGTAAATGATCTGCCGGGCGATGGTGGTATTGAGGTAGTTTACAAAATTAGTTGCCGAGTCTTCTTCCGCTTTATCAAAACTGTTGCCGCTTCCGCCCATGGAATGCACCAGGTAATAAGCGGCTTCAATATCAGTTGGCAGTGCCAGTAAGGTTTCAGGTCGAAGCAGGTCGCCTTGTATTACCTGCACTTTCTCTTTCAGGGTTTCAGGCACATCAAACCGGCGGGGGTCGCGCACCACGCAAACTACCTCATGCTGCTGCTCTACCAGCAGCGGAAGCAGGCGTTTTCCAATGTAGCCGTTGGCTCCTGTCAGGAGTAATTTCATAGTTTATACTTAGGCTTTCAGCTATAGCTGTTACTGCTGCAACAGCTGGCCGGTAAAGTTGTTTAGTTTTAATAATTATACTTTTCCGGTTTTGATAAACAAGGTGTAAATAGTGGGTGTATATTTATACTTGTAAGTATAAGTTAATCAATCTGTTTTGAAGTTGATTGTGCCAGGTTAAAAATATTTTCAAAAATTATTTTGGATTATACTTCTGGGCCCTGTAATATTGCATCATCAAGTCAATGATCCCTGTGGTTATTGATTTATAAAGAAGCGCGGAGAGACAGGCTCTATGAAACGCTAGCAACCTAACCACCGTGGTTAAGGTGCTAATTCCTGAATCCGGAGAAACACCCGGATGCATATAAATTGATAACAAGATGAAAAAGGGAATTAAGCCAACACAACAACCGTATTTTATTTTTTCGCCGTCAGTAAACCTGTCGCTATCAGCGGGCACTTTTTCTTTCGGTTCCGTTAGCACGTCCATGTCTGCCATGGGCTGCTGTTGCTGTATGTGCTAAACAGCTAAAATCTCCTGCATTTTATACTTGCCGGTTTGCCACAGACGCTCGTCTGTAGCCAGCGCACTTGTATACTTGTCTTCTCAAAAATCTTAATCAAAACTATACTAATCTTTCTTTAATCTATTTAATCAGAACAACTATGTCTAAATCATTGCATTTCGAAACACTACAGCTACATGCCGGCCAGGAAATAGATCCAACAACTCAGTCGCGCGCTGTACCCATTTACCAGACATCGTCTTATGTTTTTAAGAACGCCGAACATGGTGCCAACCTGTTTGCCCTGAAGGAATTCGGTAACATTTATACACGCATTATGAACCCTACTACCGATGTGTTTGAAAAGCGCATTGCGGCACTGGAAGGTGGTGTGGCTGCGGTAGCAACTGCTTCGGGTCAGGCAGCGCAGTTTTTGGCGCTTACCAATATTTTGCAGGCAGGCGATAATTTTGTGTCTACCAGTTTCCTGTATGGCGGTACTTTTAACCAGTTCAAGGTTTCGTTTAAAAGATTGGGCATTGAGGCTCGTTTTGCCGAAAGCGATGAAGTAGGAAGCTACGAAAAGCTGATTGATGCGAATACCAAAGCCATCTATGTAGAAACAATCGGAAACCCGCGTTTTAACATTCCGGATTTTGAAAGTATAGCCGCACTGGCCCGAAAGTATGATATTCCGCTTATAGTTGATAATACGTTTGGTGCAGGCGGTTACCTGTTTCGTCCGCTTGAGCACGGCGCTAACGTAGTAGTTCAATCTGCTACTAAATGGATTGGCGGCCACGGCACCAGCGTTGGAGGTGTGATAGTGGATGGCGGTAACTTTAATTGGGGCAACGGTAAATTTCCGCAATTCTCCGAGCCATCCGAGGGATACCATGGCCTAAATTTTTGGGAGGTTTTCGGCACGGATGGGCCATTTGGCAACATTGCTTTTGCTATCCGGGCCAGGGTAGAAGGTTTACGTGATTTTGGTCCTTCATTAAGTCCTTTTAACTCCTTTCTGCTGATTCAGGGCCTGGAAACGTTGTCGTTACGCGTAGACAGGACCGTACAGAATGCGCTTTCGCTTGCCGAATGGCTGGAGCAGCACGAACTGGTAGAAAGCGTTAATTATCCGGGCTTACCATCCAGCAAATATCATCATTTGGCAAAGAAATACCTGAAGCGCGGCTTTGGTGGAGTACTTTCCTTCAAGTTAAAAGGCGATAAGCAGGAAACAGAGCTGTTTGTGAACAGCCTGCAATTGGTAAGCCACCTGGCAAACGTAGGCGATGCCAAAACATTAATCATCCATCCGGCCTCTACTACACACCAGCAGTTAAGCGATGCAGAACAAAAGAGCGCAGGTGTTGAGCCAACGCTGTTGCGCGTGTCGGCGGGTATCGAACACATAGACGATATAAAAGCAGATTTTGAACAGGCTTTCGCAAAAGTTAAAGAACTGCAAAGCGAAGCCATCCTGAATTAAACCTAACCATGCCAGTACATAACACTTTCCATTACCAAAAGGCGTTTGAGCTGGAGTCGGGTGCAACGCTGCCCGGCTTCCAACTTGCCTATACTACCTATGGCCACCTGAACCCGCAACGCGACAATGTGGTGTGGGTGTGCCATGCCTTAACCGGCAATTCTGACTTTACAGATTGGTGGGGCGGATTGTTTGGTGAAGGTAAAGTATACGACCCTGATGAATGGTTTATAGTTTGCGCCAATACACTGGGTGGGTGTTATGGTTCTACCGGTCCTCTGTCAGTAAACCCGGATACGCTGAAGCCATACTTTCATACTTTCCCGCATCTTACCAACCGGGATATTGTAGCCGCTTTTGATCTGCTAAGGCAAGAGTTTGAACTGGATAAGGTACATACTTTGATCGGCGGATCTTTGGGTGGGCAGCAGGCATTGGAATGGGCATTACAGAAGCCCGATGTGTTTGAAAGATTAGTGCATGTTGCGTCTAATGCGCGCCATTCGCCTTGGGGGATTGCTTTTAACGAAAGCCAGCGCATGGCTATCAGGCAAGACGCCAGTTGGGCAACCGAAAGTGAAATAGCTGGCCTGGTCGGACTTAAAACTGCCCGCGCCATTGCCATGCTTTCATATCGGCATTACAACAGCTATAACAACTCGCAGCAGGAGCCAGGCAATAGTATAACCGATAATTACAGAGCGGCCTCTTACCAGATTTACCAGGGAGAGAAATTAGCAAAACGCTTCAATGCCTATACTTACTGGCTGCTAACCAAAGCAATGGACTCGCATCACGTGGGGCGTGGCAGAGGCGGTGTAGAGAAAGCACTATCACATCTGAAAGCCAAAACCCTATTTGTTGGTGTAGATACTGATCTTCTTTTCCCGGTGGAAGAACAGAAATTTCTGCATGAACAGGTGCCGGGTTCTCTTTTTGCCATTATCCGCTCAGATTATGGGCACGATGGTTTTCTGGTTGAAACCGAACAACTGGAAAAAGCCATCTCATCATTTTATAAACAGGAACTTCGAAGCAAGCTATACTATGAAACGCAGGAACAGGATTAAACGCATCGGTATTTTTGGCTTCGGCTGTGTTGGGCAGGGGCTTTATGATGTGCTACAAGCTAACCCGGATTTTGGGCTGGAGGTAGGAGGTATTTGTGTAAAAGATAAAGAAAAGCCTCGCACCCTGCCTTCATCCGCTTTTACTTATAACCCACAGGATTTGCTCCGGGATGAAAGTATAGATTTACTGGCAGAACTGATCAGCGATCCTGTAGAGGCTTTGCTTATAGTCAGGCAAGCGCTGCAGGCTGGCAAAACTGTAGTATCGGCCAATAAAAAGATGATAGCTGAGAACCTGCCTGAGTTGGTGGAGCTGCAGCAAAAGTATAACGGGGTATTGCTTTACGAGGCATCGGTATGTGGCAGCATTCCTATACTTCGTACGCTGGAGGCATACTATGGTACCGAGCAAGTACATGAGGTCAGTGGTATACTGAACGGGTCATCTAATTATATACTAAGTAAGCTGCATTCAGAAGGTATAAATTATGCTGAAGCCCTGAAGCAGGCGCAGGATCTTGGGTTTGCAGAAGCTGACCCGGCATTGGATGTGAAAGGTATTGATGCCCTGAACAAGCTTTGCATTATTGCAGCACATGCTTTTGGTACTGTAGTTTATCCGGAGGAAGTTCTGTGTTCTGGTATACAGCATATTAAAGAAGAAGACGTAGCGCTGGCAAAGGCACTGGGGGCAAATTTGAAACTGGTGGCAAGCGCCAGGCGAACCGAAACCGATAGATTGGAATTACAAGTGTTGCCAACCTTTGTGCCGGTAAGCAATGAGTTATACTTTGTGGATGCGGAATTTAACGGCGTTCAGGTAGAAGCTAGGTTTGCAGGTAACCAATTTCTGAAAGGTCGTGGTGCTGGCAGCCATCCAACGGGCTCAGCAGTCTGGGCCGATGTGGCTGCCGCATTAGCCGGATACAAGTATAACTATACAAAACTGAATGGTCAGAAACCAGCAGCTTCAGATGCTTACACCATTCAGGTTTATGTGCGTTCCAAAAATGGAGCTATTCCGAAGCTGCCCTGGTTACAGGTTAAGCCGCTGCCCGGAATAGAAAATGCGTATTCAGGAAGTATAAATACCAGCGATTTGCTTCTATTCCGAACCGAATTGGAAAAGGCAGGAGCTTTTATTGCACACGTACCGGAGCTGTATGATTTTGAGGAATTAGCCATCGTGGCAGCAAGTATAAATTCAGAGGTTGAAATAGCTGGTTAAACCAGGTTGTGGTGTTCGTGGCAGGCAGCAGATTCAGGATCGTAGAAACTTAAAGTTTTAAAGGGATAAACATATCAGTACAATTAGCAGAAACACAAAACGCATACTTCGGATTTTATAGTTTTTAGTGAACAGCCCCAATTTATAGTTGAATTGGAGGTAATCTAGGTGTAATAGCTTATTATGCTTTTATAGCTATAATAGATAGGAGTTTATGTAGCTGTTATTCAGTGTATAACGTACAAGTAATATCTGAGAAGCTATAAAATTGTACGACTATGAAGATTCTTTTACCCCTGCTCGGCAGTATCTTCGCCTTATGCATTTTAACGGCATGCGACCACGATTCTGCCTCTCCAATTCGCAACGTACGCTTCGATCCTAAACTGCTGAACCAACTACAGGATGGTAGTAATACTGCCTGCACCAACTATACTTATAACTATGGTGGTAAAGCGAAATACCTGGGTGCGGTTAACACCCGGCAAATTATCGTGGCGTTCGACGAAAACCTTTCATTCGCAGATCAGCAAGATCTGCTGGCTAATTTTGGTTTTGTAAAAGGCCTGGGCAATGCAACTGCTACATCTTCTGCTAAATTATTTACTGTAGAACTTGAAAGTGGCCTGAGCTGCAGACAGGTAGAGCAGGCTATAAAAGTGCTGCAACAAAGCCAGGGTATCCGGTATGCCGCCCCGTTTTTTCAGGATGGCGCACAAATGTTGGGTATCAGCAACGAACTGCTTGTAACATTAAAGCAATCAGATGATCTGAAGCAATTAAGAAGTCTACTTGCTGCCTCAAATGCTGCTATTGTAATGCCTCTGGATGAGCTTACTTACCTGGTTCGTGTTGATAAGAACTCTGCAGGCAATGCCCTTGAACTGGCAAATTCATTGCAAAATGAGCAAACTGTTGCACACGCAGAGCCTGATTTTATACTTTCGTCCGGAGATTTGAAAACCTCTGGCACACAGCGCAGAAATGCAGTGGTTATTGAGTAAAAATCTCTAATTGTAAAACAAAAAGCCCGCCTCAGTTTTGAGGCGGGCTTTTTGTTTGGATATCTAAAATGAATGTTAGTTCAGGTAAATGGCAGTAGCTTTTTCGCGCAGGTTATAGCCTGACGCCATTACTTCACCATAAGCACCGGCAGTATGGATAGCAATCAGGTCGCCACGGTTTGTTTCTGGTAGCATTACCGCTTTCCCAAAACAATCCGACGATTCACAGATCGGGCCCACTACATCGTAACGTTCTTCGGCTGCCTCGCTTGTCAGGTTCTCTATTTTATGATACGATTGGTATAAAGCAGGGCGGATCAGCTCTGTCATGCCGGCATCAAGTATGGCGAAATTAGTAGTCATACCTTTTTTGATGTATAATACTTTTGAAACCAGCGTTCCGCATTGTGCCACCAGCGAGCGGCCTAATTCAAAATGTACCTGCTGGCCCGGGCGCAGCTCCAGAAACTGGTTGAACAAGCCAAAGTATGCCTCAAAGTCAGGGATCAGTTGTTGTTCCGGATTATAATAATCCACGCCCAGACCACCGCCAACGTTAATATGCTCCAGCTGTATATTCTGCGCTACAAACCACTCCTGAAACTCATTTACGCGGGTACACAGATTTTTGAATACCGAAAGATCTGTTATCTGTGAGCCAATGTGGAAGTGGATCCCGATCAGCTCCAGGTTTGGTAACGTTTTAAGCAAAGCCACAACATCCTGCAATTCCCAGGCATTAATACCGAATTTGTTTTCTTCCAGACCGGTTGTAATGTACTTGTGTGTATTGGCGTTTACGTTCGGGTTAATGCGAAGCGCAATGCGGGCTTTCTTGTTCTTCTGCTCAGCCAGCTCGTTCAGCACGATCAGTTCGTGGCTCGATTCGCAGTTGAAACAGAAAATATCCTGATCGAGCGCGTAGTTAATTTCGCTGTCCGACTTTCCTACACCGGCAAAAACTACATTCTCCGGTTTAAAACCGTTTTCGATAGCACGTTTAACTTCGTTACCACTTACACAATCGGCGCCTAAGCCAGCCTGTAGCATTTCGGCAAGAATTGGCTCGTTGGCATTTGCCTTTAGCGCATAATGCACATGGTAGTTATACTTGTTTGCTTCCTGCTTTGCTTTTTGCAAAGTCTGGCGAAGCAAATCCAGGTTATATACATACAGGGGAGTAGCATGCTGTTGCAGCTCCTGAACCGAAGCCTTAAGCATTGATATTTCTCCTTTCAAAAATTCCATCGTTAAGGGCTGTAAGTGCTTTTACTTTATCTGTTGTGTTAATCAGTACACTGATGTTGTTTTTGCTACCTCCGTAAGAGATCATGCGCAAAGGTATATCTTTCAGTGATTCAAATATTTTGAGGCCGGTACCGCTTCGTTCTTCCAGGAAATCACCTACGATACAGATAATGGTCTGGTCTTTATCAACTTCTACCTGGCCAACCTGCTGCAGTTCCGCTACAATCTCATTCAGAAATTTAGCATTATCAATTGTAAGCGACACAGCAACCTCCGACGTAGTGATCATGTCGATAGGAGTTTTATACCTTTCAAAAACCTCGAACACACTACGCAAAAAACCATAGGCCAGCAACATGCGGCCTGATTTAATCTTGATGGCTGTAATATCGTCTTTGGCAGCTATCGCTTTTATACTTCCGCCCGCACTTTCGGCCGTAATAATTGTGCCTTTAGCTTCGGGCTGCATGGTATTGAGCAGGCGAACCGGAATATTTTTTTGCTTGGCTGGCAACACGCTGCTCGGGTGCAGAATTTTTGCACCAAAGTATGCCAGCTCAGCTGCTTCGTCAAAAGATAGCTCTGCAATCGGGTAAGTGTTTTTTACAATGCGCGGATCGTTATTGTGCATGCCGTCAATGTCCGTCCAGATCTGGATTTCGGAAACATCAGCAGCAGCACCTATCAATGATGCAGAGTAATCAGAACCACCACGTTTCAGGTTATCGATCTCACCAAAAGCATTACGACAAATATACCCTTGTGTAATAAACAAGTTTGTTCCGCTATACTTGGCCAGTTCTGCTTTCAGGTTTTTGGCAATGTAATCGGCATCCGGTTCCTCGTTCTCATCTATCTTCATGAAGTTGAGGGCCGGCAGCAGTACTGAGTTTATACCTTGCTCTTCCAGGTATAGCTGAAATAAAGCAGTTGATAGCAACTCGCCTTGTGCCAGTATCGCGCGCTCTTCGTGTATGGTAAAAAGGTCCTGCGTAAAAGCCCTGATATAATCAAAATGAAGTTGCAGTAATTCAAGAGCCTGTTTCTGTTTATCTTCTGTGCTGTAGAGCTCCGCTACAACCTGTTTATACTTTGTATGTAGCGCATCTATCAGCGCATTAGCTTCCTGGTTAAGATTCTGGTACAGCTTTTCAGTTATCTGTACCAACTGGTTTGTTGTGCCCGACATAGCCGACAGCACTACAATTTTAGGCTCATCGTTGTGAATCAGGTTCACAAGTGCCTTCATCCGCTCAGCCGATCCTACAGAGGTTCCGCCGAATTTTAAAACTTTCATTTAAGTGAAAAAAAATTTGTATCGATTTAAGTGGTAAAATTAATAAAAAGCAAGCAGTAAATCAGGTTATTGGCTTTCATTAATTCTGGGCGGAAGTATAAATGAAAAAAGCCGGAACGAGGTCCGGCTTTTGGTGTGCTGTGGGAGTGGTATAGGTTTTACCTGCTGATAAGGACTTTGGTTTGCTGGGTGTGGTTGCCGGTTTGCACCTGCAGCAGGTATAAGCCCGTGGCAGTATTACTTAGGTCAAGCGGGATCTCGGCCAGGCCTTTTTCCAGGTAAAGCGTTTTTTGCAGCACCAGGCGTCCCTGCAGGTCCAGGAGCTGGATGTGGCTGGTGCCGGCTTCCTGGTTTGTGACTAAGGCCGTGCATAAGCCTTTTGTCGGGTTAGGGTAGGCTGTCAGGGCCAGCTGGCTTTGGGTAGCAGTGGTGCCGGACAGGGCAATGATCTTGCTGTAGGTAGAGGTGCCGTCAAAGTCTACCTGCTTTAAGCGGTAGTAGAGGTGGTGGCCACCTGGCTGCTGATCGGTGAAGCTGTAGCGGGTGGCCTGGAAGCTGTCGCCCTGGCCAGCTACCTGCCCGATAACCTCGAAGGTTTTGCCGTTGCTGCTACGTTCGATGATAAACTTCTCGTTGTTCTTTTCCGAAGCTGTCAGCCATTTGAGCATAACCGTGCTGCCGTTGTAGGTGCCTGTAAAATAGGCCAGCTCTACTGGCAGGGGAGTAAAGGAGCTTGGTGCCGTATTTGAATCGTACATACGGATAAGCATAGGTGTATCTGAGGTTCGGGTTTTGCTATCCGTGGTACGCGTAGTGAAGCTATAAGAGCCTGCCTTCAAAAGTGATATGTCAGTAACTTTAAGTACTACCTGTTTATTAATGATGCTGAAAGCTGTGCCAGGTGGCAGTGAAGTAGCAGTGGCTAAGAAACTTGTAATGCCACCATCTTTATCATCCGAAATTACTGCCAGAATATCTCCGTTAATGTAATCCTGTACAAACTTTGTTGTGCTTACACTAAGTTCTGCAGTGCAGTTAATAATAATGGTTACAGTGCTGCTTGAGCTTGCCCCTGCACAGGCAGAAACAGTCCAGGTGAACTCGTAAGTACCTGATACTAATCCGGTAACTGTAGCATTTGCAAAGGTTGGATTTGTAATTACCGGATCTGGTGCTCCTGTAGGTTTAGTTTTTAATGTCCAAAGGCCACTGCCTGGTGCAGGATTGCTACCCTGAAGCTGTAGGCTTGCGTTACCGCAGGTAATTTGTTCGGTGCCGGCTGATACCGGTGTAGCTATACCATTGGTTACTGTTATACTTGCTTTGTTTGCCAGTACCAGGTCTGAGCAGCCGCCGCCTGTTACAGTTACGTAAAGGTTTTTAGTTCCTGTTGTGGTAAATGGTGTTGTTATTGTTCTGCTAACTACACCACCTGTACCAGAAAAGGTGAATAATGCCGTTGCCGGATCGCTTTCATTATAGATCTTGTAAGTATAAGCGCTGCCTTGGGTGCTTACGCTTAAATTAACGGAAGTATTTACACAGATAGTTGTTTTATCTACTGTAACTGGTACTGTAACATCAGGGCCTCCGCTTATGGTGATGGTTTTTAGGATAGTGTTTTCGGCTACGCACCCAGATGTAACACCTTTTATTACAACGCCATAAGTAGTTGTTTTAGTAACCGTTACTGCCGGGAATACAAGATCTTTACCGTTATCTGCCGCAGTTGGGATGATGGCGCTGCCAATTGATGCCTTCGTATCGTTGTTTATCAGTTGGTAAGAATAACCTGTTTCAGCAGCCTTAACTGTAATGATGGTGCTTACATTAGCGCAGGTTGAAGATTCCGGTACAGCTGTTACGGTAAAGTTTTTTGGCACCGGCGGATATAAATTAACAGTAAGCTCACCGCCGATAGTATACTGGCACGAGGCGCCCACCTTAATAGTTTTTACCAGTAGTACAGTGCCTGTGGTAGTAATGTTATTTGATTTCAGGCTGATCGGTTTACCTGTGCCTAGTATAGAGCTGCCAAAGGTTTCGTAAGTAGTTGGAGATGTTCTTCTGTAAATGTTATAGATAACTCCCGCTTCTGAAGTAGACAGGTTAATGGTAGCCGGTGTGTCAGGGCAGATGGTTGAAGCTGCCAGAGCTGCTGACATACTTGTGCTGGCAGGGATGCAGGCTACTTCTACTATACCAGTAGACTGAGCGCTTTCGCAGGTTGATGTAGCAGATGCCTTTGCCGTTATGGTTAGTTTAGCCCCGGCATATAGCTCAAAAGGTGAAATGCCAGTTATTGTCCATGCGCCAGAAGTGTTAGCCTGCTTTACAATAGCTTTGCCCTCGCCATCAACATAAGGTGCACCATTTATGTAGAGCGTTACCCATGCATTGGCTGGTGCAGTGCCAGATACACTGGTGCTGCCTTCGTAAATAGGAGACGTGTTAGTTATAGTTAAGCCAGTAGCTGAATATACAGTGCCTATTACAATAGCTGTAGAGGCTGCACTTTCCGTCTTGCCATAGGCCGTGGCTTTTGCAGTTATACTTGTTCCTGAAGCTATACTTGTGGCGGCTGTTGCTGTCCAGGCTCCGAATGCATTTACAGTAGTGGTAGCTAATACTGTAGTTCCGTTATATACTTTTATCGTTGTGCCTGGTGCCTCAGAAGATGTTCCGGTAACTGTAGTTGTGGGGCCGCAATAGTTTCCGGTTATAGTTGGGGCTGTACTTGCAGCAGGAACGCTTGTATCAACTACCGTAAGTGTGGTGGACCTGCCTGAAGAGAGCTCAACGCCACAAGGCGAAGTACCTTGTGTTATTTTAGCATAAAAAATATCATTGGCTGAAAGTCCTGATAAAGTATAGGACCAACTAGTAGCACCAGTAGCAAGCTGTATCGTTCCAACTACTATTCCATTTTGATATATGGTTACTTTAGCGCCCGCTACAGCGCTTGATCCTTGTAGTAATGTTGATGATAGATTTAATGAAGTTGTAGTTATAGTTGGAGGAGCTACTAGCGTTGTTGATGTGCCGTTATTACCGTTGTCGGCGATAAAGCAAATTTCATTTGATCTTTCAGACTCACAACCTCCTGAAGGTAACAAAGTAGCATAATAGGTGCCATCAGGTAGAGATTTAGCTGCCGTTCCGTAAGCATATGATACGGAAGTGCCGGGTGTAGTATTAGCGAATACTTTGTCTAAAGTCCATGTATTAGGTGCAGTAAGTTTAAAGATCCTAAGAGTGCCGGATTCATAAGTAGTGATAAAGAAACCCTTACTACCATCACTACCTGTAATGATGGGAGGCGAAGTCTTACACATACTTTGCACCGTCTTAACTATAACTTCTGCAGATTTTGGGGATAAGGATTTATCCGCAGGTTTTACGGTGGCTGTAATAACGCCATTTGCTACCAGCGGAGTAGAGAAGGTGCTGAGTGTCCAGGTGCCGGTTGATGTTACTGTTGTTGTACCGAGTAGCGTTGAGCCCTGATACACACTAATTACAGAGCCTGCAGCTTCAACTGAGTAGCCTGTAACAGATGTGCTGGTTGTAAGTATGGGGGCTGTAACAACCGGTGCTTTGGCATAAACCGCCGCAAAGCCTCCTGTTTGTATGCCTGTAGGCGATGTGGCAGGAGCATTATTGATTGCATCTTTCCAGGCGCCGGTTATATTGCCGCTATACTTCTGATCATCAACTCCTCCTAAGTCTGAGGCTATTCCAAATATGCCGCTTTTAGCACTGGTAACTGTTACGCCTGTCATACGCAAAGTTGTGCTTGCTGTAATGCCGCCGTTAAATGCCGCCATTGGCACGTAGAAATCATAGAAATAATCAGCATCGCCACCTCCTAGCGAGGCCGCGATTGCTTTTTGGGAATACTGATCTACTGAACCGTTAAAAATAATAGTGCCGCCTGTAGTGTTTGTTCTGTGATCGTAAATCCGGACATCGAAGTTAGTGGCCAATACCACTTCAAATTCAAATCCTGGATTTATACCTGTTCCGCTTACATCGTTATTTATATCTATCAGAATACTATAACCCTTAGATGCTGTAGATTGACCACCCAGCCTGACACGAAAGAGGAAATTTGTGCCATCAAAGTATGTTGCCAAAGGGGATCCGATTGGTTTACCAGATGCGTCAAAAACTTTAGGAGCATAGTCGGTATGGCCGCCTTTAGAACCAGTAGAAAGGTCTGAAAGGGGCTCGTTCATGAATACCGGAAAGGGCTGGTATGGGATCTCGCTATAAGCAGCACCTTCGTCCATGTTAGCCCCCGGAAAACCAGAAGTTGTTTTAGAAACATACCCGTCGCCATTTGGATCCAGAATTTTGTTACCTCCGTTTGTTGCTGGTTTATATATCAAACCAAGTGTCTGAGCCTGAGAAGCATAAGTATAAACAAACAAAATAATCGCAATTATAAACTTCAACGAGCGTAACAAACTAGGAAATTTCATTTGAAAGATAAAATACTAATGCCTTCAGGTTTATTAAATAATATATCTTAAAAGTGCAATTTGCCTTAATCAGATATGTTATATATTCTTTATAGTATGATAAAACCGTGCCTTAGAGTATTATCTTTATATGTAATATTTTTAATTTATTAAGTACTTATAATGAGTTATTAATTAGTGTTTTAGATATTTCATTAGGGGAATTCAGAAACTTAAAAAGATTTGAAAGCATAGTTGCTAGGAAAGGTTTTCTATTAATAGGAATGAATTTTCCAGAAAATGGAATAAAAAATAGTGATACTGGAAAAGCTTTATTTGAAAAATTATAGTTTATAGCGCCAATAGCCTAATGAGGTTTTGCTTTTCATCTTCATACTCAACTTGCTATTAATTAAGGTTTAACTAAATTTCAGTGCAACTACATTTGGCGGTTCAATTCAGTTAACCAGTATACCAGTATAAAAATGAGAAAGCCGGCACGATGTCCGGCTTTTGGTGTGCTGTGGGAGTGGTATAGGTTTTACCTGCTGATGAGGACCTTGGTTTGCCGGGTGTGGTTACCGGTTTGCACCTGCAGCAGGTATAAGCCCGTGGCAGTATTACTTAGGTCAAGCGGGATCTCGGCCAGGCCTTTTTCCAGGTAAAGCTCTTTTTGCAGCACCAGGCGGCCCTGTAGATCAAGAAGCTGGATGTGGCTGTTGCCGGCTGCCTGGTTTGTGACCAAGGCCGTGCATAAGCCTTTTGTCGGGTTAGGGTAGGCCGTCAGGATCAGCTGGCTTTGGGTAGCAGTTGTGCCGGTCAGGGCAATGATCTTGCTGTAGGTAGAGGTGCCGTCAAAGTCTACCTGCTTTAAGCGGTAGTAGAGGTGGTGGCCACCTGGCTGCTGATCGGTGAAGCTGTAGCGGGTGGCCTGGAAGCTGTCGCCCTGGCCAGCTACCTGCCCGATAACCTCGAAGGTTTTGCCGTTGCTGCTACGTTCGATGATAAACTTCTCGTTGTTCTTTTCCGAAGCTGTCAGCCATTTGAGCATAACCGTGCTGCCGTTGTAGGTGCCTGTAAAATAGGCCAGCTCTACTGGCAGGGGAACAGAAGATTTAATGTTATAAGTTGCATCGCTTCCAGCCTTAACACCCATATTATCTGTGGCATTGTATTTAAAAGTAACCGGGCTTGTAAAGTTTGACCCTTTTACAAATTTTAAGTCTTTTGCCTGAAGCGGTGTTAATACCTGGTTCCCAGTAACATCCGCACCGTATAAAGTTAGTTTGCCCTGAGTTAGAGCTGGTAAAGAAGTAATTATAAAGTTAGAAATACTTCCATCCTGGTCTGTGGCAGATAAAGCTGCAATTGATTGTGCTGTTGATAGGTTAGGATCTATTAAGGAAGTAAGATCTTTTGCCACAGGGGGATAAGTTACCGGTATGGTATAGGTGGCATTTGGAGACGTACCGTTCGAGCTTGTTGCTGTGTAAGTAAAAGTAACAGTACCTGAATAAGTGGAAGCTGGATCGAAATTTAAATTAGCAGCTTGAGCAGGAGTTAAAGTATAATACCCACCTGCCAATGTAAGTGTAGTGACTAAAGTGGAGCCGGTATATAATAACCCAATAGCAGAGGTAGGTACAGATGACGCTAAAATGCCATAGTTGGTTATTGTACCACCTATTGCGCTTAAAGGGCTGATAGTAGTTGATCCAGACGTATTAGGCATTGTTGCAATTGTGACATTAGCTGCAGTGGGCGGGGTAGTAGTTCCTACATATAAATAATAAGTTGCTGTGCTCGAAATTACACCTTTGTTATCTGTAGCTCTGTAAGTGAAAGTACGGGTGAGGCCATTAGCGTTTGGTGCTTCATAATATAGCTGGTTTGTATTAATTACTTGATTAACAGTTAATGGCGATCCTCCTGAAGGTCCTAAATAGAGTTCTCCTTGATCTGGGCTAGGTGTAGGTAAACTAACTATGGTATAGCTTACAATATTTCCGTCTGGGTCTGTTGCGTTAAGCAGAGGTATTATTGATCTAACATTTTTTGTCAGGTTTCCTGAAGATACGTTGAAAGCTACTGGTGCAGCATTTACAGGTAGACTATAGGTAGCATCATTGGAACTGGTATTCCCACTATTATCTATTGCTTTAAATGTAAAAGAAGCCACGCCATAAAAAGTAGATGCTGGATCAAACTTAAGCAGCTTTGCCTCTGCGGGAGTAATTGTTCGGGTTGCTGTTATAGGGGTAGTATCAACATAAAGTACACCTTGCGTGCTAGGAGGAGGAGTAATTATATAAGAGGCAGTATAAGGAGGAGAGGCAGGATTCTCTGGATAAGAAGCACTTAATGCATCAATAGCTATCGGTCCATCACTATTTGAGATCAAGTTCATATTAGTTATAACATCATTGGCAACAATTGGTGAAAATGCTGGATGTACAGTTGCAGTAACTGCTGACCTTGGCCCTTCGCATCCGCCTTGTTCAGGAGCACTAACTATAGAAACATAATATGTATAAACTGTAGTTGTAGCAGGAGAATCAAAATATGGTGAATAAGTATTTCCAGTATAAATCGATGTGCCCCCCGTTGAGACATTATACCATTTGTAATTACCTCCTACTGGGGCACCGGAAGCTTTAAGGGTTACCGTGCCCTGTCCTGTCCTTATATCTCCTGATGTAGTTGGTGCAGTTGATGGAGTAGCATTACTTATCATAACAATATTTGAGTAAACAGCTGGTTTGCCATCACCCTCGCTAAATCCAGCTCTATACGAGTAATTTAACTCAGCTGCAGTTGGGGTTACTGAAAGTGAAATGGTATAAAGATTATTTGCTGTTTTAGCTGGGTAACTTATGGTGCCATATAATTGCCAGCCTACACCGTCTTTTTTGTCTACTTGCCAGAATGTATTTAGTCTGACACCATTTCCATTGCCATTAGCAGAGCTTAATGTAGCATTAAAAGTAGCCTGAGCTCCTGAGGAGCAAATATACTGATTTTGAGGTTGTACTGTAAAAGTTTGAGACTGGGCTAAAAGTTTACTATTAGTACAAATAAGATTTACAATAAGAAAAGTAGAAATATTGAAGAGTAATTTAAAAGCAGTTTTCACGGAGTTAACTAAAGTAATATTTAAAATAAACTAAGTTATATTGAGGGATAAGTTATTGTGTATCTGATAAATAATTTAATATTAAGTCATAAGAGTATAAGTTTATAGTGGTTAAAAGATACAATTATGACCCAATATACTATATAGATTTATTACTATATAGTATAGAAATTAAAAACAGCTATTTTTAGTTATAACTAAAATGATTTAAATAGTACTATTTGGATTAGTTGAAATATCTATTTTGATTATTTAGATAATGGATAAGATTAAATTATGTTTATACTTTGAATTGGTAACTACCTGATAAATAAATGAACTAAAGTCGGTTAAGGTATAACCTTAAGGACAATGCTGGCAGCATTACCGCCAAAACCAGCTGCATTTATAAGTATGCGAAGGATAGGATAATTAGAAGCGAAAATATTTTCAGAAAAATAGGGGAGTTGGTTCATGCATTGTGATGATAATAAATGCATACCATACTGTAAACTAAGAGCGCCAGAAGCTCCTAAAGTATGGCCAATTAACCATTTATTTGTTGTTATGGCCACTGATTCATTCTTAAATATGGCATCAATAGCTTGTAGTTCGGCACTGTCTCCGGCTTTGGTTCCGGGGGTGTGGGTGACAATAAGGTCAATTTTTTGGTCGTTTGCAGGAAGTTGAGACAGCGCGTGCCGCATTGCCTTCTGAAAGTTGATGCCTTCCGTTGATATGCCGGTTTTACTTACAATCTTTTCAAAACCCAGGCCAACAGCTTCTATTATTATATCGCCCTGCTTTAAACTGGTTTCATCCGCTAACTCCAGCGCGAAAACAGCGGCACCTTCACCAAGAACGAAAGTATTCTGTTTACTTAAAGTATAAGGTTGGCAAGGATAGGGGGAATCAGTCAGTTTTGAGTAAATGCCTACCGCTTTCATCTGTGCAATGGTAAAGGGGGTAAGAGGGGCTTCAGTGCCTCCAGCCAGAAAACGCTGAGCCATACCTGAACGTAACCACGCCGAAGCATTGGCAATTGCCATCAGAGCAGTACTGCAGGTAATCGAGTGGCTTATTTGAGCGCCGCCTGCATTTACAGCATGGGCTACCCAACTGGATAAGTTACCGAGTGTAGTAGTAGGCGATGCGCCCGGAAGTGTTTGTCCGTTTATACTTTGCTGAAAGGATTCAAAATGCTGTTCAAATAGGCCCGTCGCCCCGCGTGATGATCCAATATTTACTGCCAGATCATCTGAAACTGGTGCATTTTCATGTAGCCAGCCTGCTTCATTTGCCGCCTGCCTGGCTGCATACATGGCCAGCAATACCGATCTGTCAAGTTGCTTGTAACTTGGGTTAGTTTTCAGCAGCTTTTGCAGCTCATCTTCGGCACGCGCAGCTAAGGGTGCAACTGGTGTTAGCTCGCCATTATGAAGTATGTTTTTAAAAGCGGGCTGGCCTGCGGTATAAGCTTTGTTAACAGACGCAGCATCATGACCAAGCGGCGAGATAACACCTGTGCCCCGGATAACAATATGTTGTTTAGCTGCTACCAGTGTATAAATTACTTTGCCGCAACTACCAGTTCGTGCATCCCAAGTATGGTTTGATATACTTTCTCAAGTTGGTCTTTTGCGATGCAGTAAGGCGGAATTATGTAAATGATATTTCCGAGCGGACGAAGTATAACTCCCTGCTCCAGGGCAAAATTATAAAGCGTATCGCGCAGGTTGCTGAAGTAGGAAGTGCAGCCAACTTCAAATTCCACAGCCAGTATAGTACCTTGTTGGCGTACTTCTTTTATGTTTGGCAGTACTTTTATACTTTCGGCAAAAGCTGCGTGGCTGCTGCTGATGCGGTTTATACTTTGTTGTGTTTCGGGTTGCAGCAGCAGATCCATACTTGCCAGGCCGGCAGCACAAGCTACAGGGTTGGCCGTATAGCTATGCCCATGGAAGAATGTTTTACTTTTATCGTTGTGCAGGAAAGCCTGGTAAATTCTATGTGAACAGGAAGTTACTCCTAAAGCCATTGTTCCGCCTGTCAAACCTTTCGAAAGGCAGGTCATGTCAGGTTTAAGTTCAAGGTAATCGCTTGCGAAAATGCGACCGGTGCGTCCAAATCCTGTCATTACTTCGTCGGCAATGGTCAGGATGTTGTGCTGTTGGCAAATCCGAACTAGCTTATTCAATACCTCTGGTTTATACATTACCATTCCGGCAGTACCCAATACCAGAGGCTCGTAAATAAAAGCTGCCATGTCGCCTGTTTTGGCTAGTGCTTCAAGCTGTTGTATAGTTTCCGCTTCATTGCCGGGAATGGGTACATCTATAAAAGATACATCAAACAGGTATGGCCAGAAAGGTGCCGTAAACGCGCTGCGGGCACTCACCGACATAGCCCCGAAGGTATCGCCATGGTAGCTGTCGCGGAAGGCGATGATCTTTTTTTTAGGAGTACCGACGTTCTCCCAATACTGGATTGCCATTTTCAAGGCTACTTCTACAGCTGTAGAACCATTATCTGAATAGAAAATCCGGCTCTGGCCCTGCGGTAGAATCTTTATAAGGCGCTCGGCAAACGTAACAGCAGCCGGATGTGTAAAACCGGCAAAAATAACGTGCTCCAGTGTCTGCAACTGTTCAGCCACCTGTTGCGCAATGTAAGGGTGTGCGTGGCCGTGCAAATTAACCCACCACGACGAAACGGCATCAATATAATTTGTGCCGTCTTCAGCGTACAAAAGCGCACCCTCGCCCCGAACTATAGGTATAGGAAGGGCAGCAGTTTTCATCTGGGTATACGGGTGCCAGATAACGTTATGATCGCGTTCGGCTAAACTCAATTTTGAATAACTGACTAAATGAATGACTGAATCTTATGTAGAGTTTTTCTCTATAATAATGCGTTTTAAGTCTTACAGATAACCCTCAAATGTCTTAGCATACGCAGCAACCGCATCCTGGCAAAAATCGGCTTCCTGGCGGATAGATGGCAAACGGCGCAAACCTGTATACTTGATGATAAAGTCTTCGGAGGTAGGATTTTCTTCACCGTTAAAGATAATGCCGGCCACAGGAACCTTGCGATAACGCAACACCTCAGCTGTAAGCAAGGTATGATTTATACTTCCCAGGTAGTTTCTGGAGACAAGTATAACCTCCAGGCCAAGCTGTTGCACCAGGTCGAGTACGAGGTAGCGCTTATTCAGAGGCACCATCAGCCCGCCTGCACCTTCCACGATTAGGTTATTGCTGGTTTCAGGGAGCTTTAGGCCGTGTACGTCAATTTCAATGCCTTCAGCTGCTGCTGCTTTATGTGGCGAAGATGCCATTTTTAAGCGATAAGCTTCCGGGTGAAATACAGAGTTCTCATTCGAAACCAGACTCTTAACCATGTCTGTATCGGTAAAGTCAAGTCCGCCCGCCTGAACGGGTTTCCAGTAATCAGCTTGTAGTGCCTGGGTAAGTATGGCAGCGGCAACTGTTTTGCCAACGTCCGTTCCAATGCCTGTTACAAAATATTGTTTCATGTACCTTTAGCTATGGCCTGCGCGAGGCCCTCAATTTCTTCTTCCGTATTAAAAGCATGCACGATTACGCGAAGCCGCTCGGTGCCTTCGGGCACAGTAGGGGCCATCACGGGGCGTACATCATATCCATCAGTTTGCAGCGCAGCCGCCAGTTCTTTCAGGTGCCGGGGCTGTTGCAGGAAAACAGAAAGTATAACACTGTTCTCCGGGGTGCAGCGTATGCTGCTAAGTTTGTTTAGCTTTTGGTACAGCTGGTGCGCCAGCTCTTTTACCTTTTCTCTTTCGCTGGAAAGCTGTGGCAGCAAAGTATAAGCGCACTTTAAGGCAACCAGCGCATGCGTTGGTAAGCCCGTAGTATAAATAAATGCACGGCTATAGTTGATGAGAAAATCGCGCAGCACTTTTGGGCCAACCACTGCAGCGCCATGGTTGCCCATGGCTTTGCCGTAAGTAATAACCTGTGCAAATACCTGGTCCTGCAGCCCTAAAGCCACAGTCATTCCTTCGCCTTTCTCACCATAAAGACCCACGGCATGGGCCTCATCTACAATTAATGCAATCGAATATTCAGTACAGAGTTGTGCCAGTTCCTGCAAGGGGGCTTTATCGCCATCCATTGAGTAAACCGACTCTACTACCACATATACCTGCCCGGTTGCATGCTTTAGTTTCTGCCTCAGATCCTCCACGCTGTTATGGCGAAAAGGATAAGTCTTTGCAAAACTCAGGCGCAGGCCGTCTTTCATAGACGCATGGCTGGCCTCGTCATAAAATACGGTATCGCCACGCTGCGGCAGTGCTGACAGCAGGCCAACATTTGCCATATAACCAGAATTGAATAGCAATGCCGACTCGCCTTTATGGTAATCCGCAATTATACTTTCCAGCTCTTCAAATAGCAGGTGGTTGCCTGATAGCAAACGGGAGCCTGTTGCCCCCAATGGTAGTAGTTTATACTTATCCTCTTCCTTATGGATGAGTGCCCGTAACTTTTCAGAGCGAGCAAGGCCGAGGTAATCATTCGAGCAGAAATCAATCAGGCCGGAGGTAGTTTTAAGGGTGCGCAGGTTGCCCTGTGCTGCCCGTTCCGCCAGTTTCTGCTGCAATCTTTTATGGATTTCAGACATAAGACGTAAAATATAAGACTTTAAATTTAGACTAATAGTCCTGTGTCTTGTGTCTGCAATCTTGTGTTTAAGAACAAACGTGCTGCGCTTCTTCTTTAAATGATTTGCGTGGTGTCAGGCCCAGCAGGTCAAACATGGCTTTGTCTGCGTCAAAATCCGGGTTAGGGGTCGTCAGCAGCTTCTCCCCTGTGAAGATGGAGTTGGCGCCCGCCAGGAAGCAAAGTGCCTGGTCTGTAACGCTCATGCGCTCACGGCCAGCCGATAAACGCACCATCGTTTTTGGCATAAGAATACGGGCAGTTGCGATCATGCGCACCATTTCCCATACCGTTACCAGTGGCTGGTTCTCCAGGGGTGTACCTTTAACTGGAACCAGCGCATTAACCGGAACAGACTCCGGGTGCTGCACCAGTGTAGACAAAGTATGAAGCATGCCGATACGGTCTTCATCTGTTTCACCCAAGCCGATTATACCACCGGAGCATACTGAAATACCTGCCTTCCGCACATTCTCAATTGTATCAAGACGATCGTCGTAAGTGCGGGTGGTAATGATGTTGCTATAGTTTTCTTCCGAAGTATCCAGGTTGTGGTTGTAGGCATAAAGGCCGGCTTCTTTCAACTTCTCAGCCTGGTACTCGTTCACCATGCCCAAAGTACAGCAAACCTCCAGCCCCATTTCGTTCACGCCTTTCACCATGTCCAGCACTTTGTCGAAGTCGCGGTTATCGCGTACCTCGCGCCAGGCAGCACCCATGCAAAAACGGGTAGAGCCGCCATCTTTTGCGCGTTGCGCAGCTGAAATTACCTGCTCCTGGCTTAATAATTTATGTACCTCCACATCCGTATGGAAACGGGCAGCCTGCGGGCAATACGAACAGTCTTCAGGGCAACCACCAGTTTTAACTGATAACAAAGTACATACCTGTACTTCGCCGGTAGCCTGGTATTGCTTGTGCACATTGGCCGCTTCTACGATCAGTTCCAGAACAGGCTTGTTATATATGGCCTTTATCTCTTCCAGACTCCAGTTGTTGCGGATGTCTGTATTTTCTCCGTTTTGCATCATGGTACTCATGTTTGGGATACGAAGGTAATTTGAAGATTTAGGAATAAAAAACCAAGATATTGGTATGTTCAGTGGATAAATAGTTAACTACTTAAGCTTCTGATGTATTTCTGTGGATAAATCGTTTTTGTTAATTTGTTGGAAAGCGCTTTTCCACAGCGGTGTAAGCAACAAAGATGTGTTGATGCATGCCTTGTGTGGTTGCCATAAATTTTATTGTTCTATTCCGCCCGGTTGAACTATACTTTAAATACAGGTAATTACCATTTCTGGAAAGCCGCTGTATAGCTGTTGAATAAGTATACTCTATTGCTCGGCTTGAAATTGATACCCTACACTTCAAAAGTGAATTTAAATTAAGCAAATTAAATCCTATTACGTATTTAAATTATACTAATAATTGTTTGGGCTTTAATTTAGGTGTTAGTATGGAAGAGGTAGCAATTAAAAGAAATGACTTTTATGGCAAGGTCAGGAAAGGGTGGGAGCTTTTGGCAAAGGGGAATGTAAGAGATGCATGGAAATTAACAAATAATCGGCTTTACTCCATTGCTGCTAAAGAAAGGATTTATTCGACGCGTTACTGGTATGGGCTAAAGAGATATCTGGTTGATGATTTTCAGAATCCTAAAGCAAAAATCAATATTACGGTTCGCCCTTTAGAAGAGCGCGATATTGATTATTTATTAGATACTACTGGCCTTACCGAAAAAGAGGTGAAGCAAATAAATTACCAGCGTAAACTGGTAAACAGCAATTTACAAACCTGTTTTGTGGCGGTTACAGAAGATGGTAAGCCTTGCTATATGCAATGGCTTGTTGGCCCGGCAAATAATCACAAAATCCGCAGTACATTTAATGGCTTGTTTCCCCAGTTAAAAGCTAACGAGGCGCTTCTGGAAGGGGCCTATATGCATCCCGCCTACCGTGGGTTAGGTATTATGCCTGATGCCATGTGCCAGATTGCTGAAAAGGCTGCAGATATTGGAGCATCTGAAGTGATAACTTTTGTTAAGTTAAACAACATTCCTTCTCTGAAAGGTTGTAGAGGGTGTGGGTTTTCTCCTTACAGTTTGCTGCAAGAAACCTGGTTGCTAAAGAGAAAATATGTCACGATGCCGCCAGTGCCGCCTAAACTTCTGAAAGAGTATGATATAGCAACAGCGAGTAAACCCAAAACAGCTTAGAGCAGGGTATAGCTTTACGAAGTAAGTATACCCGCAAGTCGAAACGCCAGTGCTATAGTACCGGAGCTCTGACCTGCGGGCAAAATTGCTGTTATAGCGGATTAGTGGTTTTCAGGAAACCAGGAGCAACCCTGTTCTTAGATGCCTGCTCATAGGCGTAGGCTATACTTATTAACTGAGGCTCGGTATAAGCTCCGCCGAAGAATGATAAACCAATTGGCAAACCATGCACTAAACCCATCGGAACTGTAATATGCGGATATCCGGAAATGGCCGCCGGAGTAGACAAACCATAGCCAGTAAAAGAGTCGCCGTTTATTAAGTCGATGCACCAAGATGGGCCATAAGTCGGGCCGGAAATTGCATCCAGCTTGTTCTCTTTCATGATCGAGTTAATGGCGTTTCGGGCAGTGGTCAGGTTTTTCTGTAACGCCTCTTTATACTCTTTGTTGTTAAGGTCGCCGAGGGCTTCCGAGGTTTCCAGGATTTCCTGTTTAAAGTATGGCATGGCCTTATCAGCATGTTGCTTGTTATAGGCTATTACTTCTTTCAGCGATTTAACCGGGGCATTATGCGTAGCCAGGTATTTGTTAACGCCATCTTTAAATTCATACTGCAGTACCTTAAATTCTGTGGCAGATAACTCGTTTATCTTTTTCATGATCTCCACTTCCACAATAGTAGCACCTTTTGCTTTGAGTTGCTCAAGCGCTTTTTGCAGCAATGAATCTATGTCTTCGTGGCCTTTCAGGAAGGATTTCTCTATGCCAATGCGTTTGCCTTGCAGGCCATTTTCATCCAGAAACTTAGTGTAGTCCGGCTGCATTTTACCAGTGCTTTCTTTTGTAACAGCATCCTTGGGGTCAACTCCTGTTAATGCGCTTAAAAGTATGGCTGCATCGCGAACAGTGCGGGCCATTGGGCCGGCAGTATCCTGGGTATGGGAAATAGGTATAATACCGGAGCGGCTTAGCAAACCAACTGTTGGCTTTATGCCTACAAGCCCGTTAACGGAAGCAGGACATACAACGGAGCCATCTGTTTCGGTGCCAATGGCTACTGTGCAAAGGTTAGCAGATACGGCAACGCCAGAACCTGAGCTTGATCCGCAAGGCGTACGATCTAAAATGTATGGGTTTTTGTTCTGGCCACCCCGGCTGCTCCAGCCACTTGTAGAGCGGGTAGAACGGAAATTGGCCCACTCGCTCAGGTTTGTTTTGCCTAGCAATACAGCCCCGGACTCACGCAACCGGGCAACCATAAAAGCATCTTTTGCAGCTTTATTACCTACCATTGCCAGCGCGCCGGCTGTGGTATCCATTTTATCGCCGGTATCAATGTTGTCTTTTATCAGTACCGGAATGCCGTGCAGCGGGCCACGTACTTTACCGGCCTTGCGCTCAGCATCCATCGCCTCCGCTATACTTAGCGCGTCGGGGTTTACTTCTATTACTGCATTTAGTTTAGGGCCGTTCTTATCAATGGCTTCTATGCGGTCTAAGTATAGTTTGGTGATGGCTTTGGAAGTATACTCGCCGCGCTGCATTTTCTGCTGCAGTTCGCTTATAGTTGCTTCGCTTAAGGCAAAAGCGGTTGCAGTATTTTCTGAGGTAGCTTTTTCTTCGCTTTGTTCTGTGGTTGTAGTGCTGCAGGAGCTAAGAAAAAGGGTAGAAAGCGACAAACTCGCGAGCGAGCCGTTCTTTAAAAAGTTTCTTCTGTGCATAAGGTGAGATTTTACAAAGAAAGATAACTTTTTGGCCGCTAAATCAAAAATATTTACGCCCGGCTTGTTGGCTTAAAGTATAAAATTCCCTGAATGCTTAACGCTTTGTTTTTTCGAGGTAAATGGTTTTTGTTTCGGCATTAGGTACGCTAACAGTTATACTTTTATAGCCCTTCTTGTTGAGTGTTACATCCATACTAGGGCAGTTAAATATTTTTGTGGCCAGGCCTTCGAGTTTAAACTGGCCTTTCTCGTTGGTAAAGTCGCCCTGGTTGGTATTGCCCTGTTTGTGCACGTATACTTCCCTGATAACTTTGTTCGTGTCTTTATCGAGCACAATGCCGCTGATCTGCTGGTCGCAGGTGCAGGAAGCCATAAGCAAGGCAATAGTTAAAAAGGGAAGTATATTTTTCATGGTGAAGATCCGGTTCATGTATAGCGGCAGAGCGAATATAAGGGTTTCTTGTTTCAGATAAAACCGATAAAAGTTTAAGGTTTTACTTCCACATCAGAATAGTTTATAACCAGCTGATTTAAAGTATAAAGTATAGGTTTTACCTGTTCGGTAATAGGCGCAGCGTTTAGCATATTATTGGAAAATACTGCATTTAAAGCGATATTGGCGAAAAGCTGGCAGCAGATGAAGATCAAACTTATTGCGATAGGCAAAACAGACGAAGCGTTTCTGGAGGAAGGTATTCAGAAATACCTGAAGCGGTTAAAACATTATCATCCGTTTGAGTTTATTATTATTCCGGATATAAAACAGGGCGGCAAATTTACGGCCGATAACCTGAAAGAAGCCGAAGGCAAGCTTATACTTCAGAAGGTACAGGATGGCGACCATGTTGTGTTGCTGGATGAGAAAGGGAAAACGTTCACTTCTTCTGAGTTTGCAGCCTTTCTTCAGAAGAAACTGAATGTGGTTAACACCAACCTGATCTTTGTTATTGGCGGCGCTTTTGGGTTTTCGCCGGCTATTTACCAAAGGGCAAACGATCAGATATCGCTTTCTAAAATGACCTTCTCGCACCAGATGGTTAGGCTTTTTTTTACAGAACAAATTTACCGCGGCTTCACTATACTTCGGGGCGAAAAGTACCATCACGATTAAACCATGCTTCCACCGCTTCCCGGAGCAAAGTATAAACTTTGCCGGGTTAAAATCTTATAATTCAAACTCCTTTAACTTCTGCACAAATCTTTCTCTTTGGTACCAATCGTTGTAAACTAATTCTGCTTTGCTGACTTTGGAAATGCCAAACTGATGGTTTTTATACTTGTCCAGGCTCTCCAGAAATGCATTGGCATTCTGTAGCTTAGCTTTAAACCTGGCTACGGTAATATGCGCAGTAACTATAGAGTATCTTTGATCGATGCTCTGCTGCAAGCCACTTTGTTTAAAATTCTCCCGCAGGTTTTCCCGCAAATTCCGTAAAGATTCATCCTTGGGGTAACCCTGTATCATTACGGCGGCATCTGAAACAGTAACGCCCTTGAATTCAATTTCAAAATCTCTTACAGCTTCCAAGCTTTTTCGGATTACATCTGAATACTGATTTACTGCGATCTGAAATAGATCAAACCCATCGTAGCAGGATATGATGGATAGTATCGTAACATGTAAATCTGAAGCTGGATAGTAATATTGGTCCGGCTCATTTAACCTGATCTCTTCCAGAAATTTCTCAATATTTTGTTTTACCTCAGCATTAGGCCTGATAAGCAATGTTATTCCAAATCTGCTATCGGTAGTCGAATCGATTAAAGTGTCGATAGTGAGGTTGTTATTGAGGATTTTATTAGCAGACTCTTGGTATAAATGGTTATAATGATAGGCTAGTTGTTCCTGGTTCATTTATACTTCACGGATTTTATACTTAAAATTGCTGCTAAAGGCCATGTGCCAGGTATTTAATACTTTATACTTGCTGCTCTCCAAAGCTGGCAGTTTCAGGATTTGTCGGTTTTGTCGCTGTAAGGGTTCTTAAGCGAATTTAACACGGGTAAATGGATATGAAACTTCATCGCAACCACTCTGACAAGTATAACTACCAAAGCAGCAGTTAATTCTGTTATACTTGTCGAAAAGTTGAGTTGCAAACACATAAAATAAACAACGCCGCCGGTTACGCATGCAAGTGCATAAATATCTCTTCGCAGCAAGAGTGGCACTTCGTTTAATAGCACATCCCGGATAAGGCCGCCAACTGAACCTGTAATTGCTCCCATTACAATGCAAACCCAGAAAGGCAATTGAGCCTCAAGGCTTTTGCTGATGCCGACTATTGTAAATAACCCAAGCCCTATGGCGTCGAACAGGAACAAGGTATTTCCTAATCTGAAGATCTTATTTTTAAAAAGTAAAGTTGCCAGTAGCGCTACCCCGGTTGTGAGGAAATATTTACCGTCCAGCATCCAGAAAGGCGTTACATCAAGTAACACATCTCTTGTGGTTCCGCCTCCAATAGCAGTTGCCAGGCCAATTATATAGGCACCAAACCAGTCGATGTTTTTGCCCGAGGCGAGCCTTATGCCGCTTATGGCAAATACGAACGTCCCGGTTAAATCAAGTATAGTTATAAAGATCCCTTCCAAAAAGATAGTTTTAATTGTTAACGGATGTGTGTAACAATATTATTCAATTTCTATGAATAATGGGCTCCTTTAAGTACGACTAACTTTTTGCAAACTTGTGAAAGGGCAGGATTAGAAGCAAAATTTATACTTTGAGCGAGCCACGGAAACCCCTTGCAGCATAGTAAGATTCTGCTCCGTTGTGGTATAAAAAGACAGTGTCGTAGCGGCGGTCACAAAAAAGAGCACCTTTTAGTTTTCTAATAGCATCAGGCGTTCGCACCCAACTTGATGTTTTCAGATCAAATTTCCCAAGTTGCTGAAGCTCCCGGTATTGTTGTTCAGTCAAGATCTCAATGCCCATAGCAGTAGCCATATCTATCGCATTGTTTTGAGGTTTATGTTCTTTCCTGGATTCCAGGGCTTCGCGGTCGTAGCAAACACTTCTGCGGCCTTTGGGGCTTTCGGCTGCGCAATCATAAAAAATGTATTGACCCGTTTTTTCATCAAAACCAACAACATCTGGTTCGCCACCAGTTCGTTCCATTTCATACAGAGACCATAGCTTATCAGAATTACCTTCCAGCTTTGCTTGTATTTTAGCCCATTCAATACCTTCGTGGCGGTTCATGTTTTTCTCAAAACGTGTTTTCAGTACGCTGAGTAGTTCTTCACATTGTTCAGGTGATAACTCCATTTTGGTTGTTTCGGATTTGGTTGGGTTGTTTAATTACTCGTTTGCAATGCTGGGTTAGACTGTCTACTTATATAGAAGGTAACGTATTAGTGTAGATGATGTGCAAGGCTTTCAGCCGCAGCATAAAGTATACATTTTGTTGTCTGAAGGCTATTTTTACCAGGCTTCAAACCTTGTATTCTGTAGCCAATGGTCATAGTATTCAAGCTTCTCTGCAATTTCCTTTTTCCTCACAAGGTAATCCTTCAGACTCAGCTTTCTCCCTTCCCTTGACTCGCTTAAAGCCTCTTTCTCCTGTCTGAGCAAATGCCTCTTCTTCGCATTTTCGTAATCTTCCAAATCCTTCTTCCTTTGTGCTTGTAAATCCTCACGTAGCCTGTTAGGGTTATCTTGACTTGTGGTTCTCTCAAGCGAGGAGCCATACCTCTCGATATATGGGATAGTCTGACCAAATTGGAAAGAAGGCTCTTGCCGGATAAACTGCTCATAGCCATCAGCTAAAAATTCAATCTCCCCTTGTTGAGTCAATATGGTCCAAACCATTCCTTCTTTATCAACTCTTCTCTCTATATCTTCAATTTCAACTGCCTCATCGAAGGCTGTGTCAATTTCGAAGTTCAGTTTCTTGACCCGTTTGAATACCATTGTAGCAGGAGCTACCCAAAAGGTAAAAGGAAGTCCTTCCAGGTCAGGCTTATTCCATTGAAGAATGTAATCTATGTCTAACTCTAAATCCTCCGAAAAGCGAATCTTATAAATACGGCAGTCATGCCAGCCCATCTGCTCGAAGTCTGCATCTGTCCATATCTTTTTCTCCAATTCGTATTTCATTTCATTATTTAGATTACAGGCAACTACTGTATAAACGGAGTTTATTACGTTTATACACCTAAATATGGCGGCTAAACGTAATAAGATTTATGTTAAATATAGCTAAAGCTATACATAAAACAAAAGCCCCTGCTTAGTTCAGCAGGGGCTTTTGTTTTATAAAATCAACTATACGTTACTTCACTTTCTCTTCCAGTATCTGGCCGTTTCTGTAAAGGCGGGTTTTCAGGAGTTTGCCATTTTCGTCCTGGTATTTCCAGGTGCCGGTTTCGCGGTTGTTCCTGAACTGGCCCAGCACTTCTGTTTTGCCGCTCTCGAAATACTGCTTGTAAGGCCCAAAGCGAAGGCCGTCTTTATGGTTGGTTTCGGAAAGCAGTTTGCCTGATGGGTAATACGCATAGCTCAGGCTAACTATCTTGCCATCTTCATACTTATACTTTTCTTTTACCTGGCCATTTTCATGGTACGTTAAGCGCTCGCCTACCAGTTTATCTGCAGTATAGTTTTCAGATACCTGTACCTTTTTACCTGGCGCATCGAAGTATGTTTTCCAGTTGCCATGCTTCTTTTTATCTTTTATTTGCTCCTCAGCCTGCACGTTGCCCGATGGGTAATAGCGTGTAGTTTTGGTATCGTCTCCGTTGCCGCTGCTGCTTACCTCTTCTTTTAATTTGCCATCTTCAAAAAAGTATTGGCCGGTGCCACTTATCTGGCCGTTGCGGTAAGTTATGATGCTGCGGGGCTTTCCGCTTTCATAGTATGATTTTGATGGGCCATGCATTTTACCAGCTGCAAAACTGCCTTCGGTGCTAAGTTTGCCGCTGCGGTAGTAGCTTTTGTAAGTTCCGTTTTTCTGGCCTGCCACATTTACAACTTCGGTTTCCAGCTGGCCGTTGTCGAAGTATGTTTTGTAAGAGCCTTCCAGCATGCCGTTGTTATAGTTGGCCTCGCTTTCCAGCTGACCGTTGGCATAGTATGTTTTGGCAGGCCCGTTTTGCTGGCTGTTTTTATAGTTGATTTCAGATTTAACCTTGCCGCTCGGATAATATTCTTTTACCAATCCTTCCGGAAAACCATTTACAAAGCTGGTCTCTTTACGGATGGTGCCATCAGGGTAAAACGTTTTAAAAATGCTGCTCTGTTTATCGTTTTCGTAGCTGCCTTCCTGCAACAAGCGGCCATCCGGGTGATAGGCTTTAAAAGGACCCTGTTTCACATCCTGCTTATAAGTAACCTGTAGTTTAGGTTTGCCGCTGGGGTAAAACTCAGTAAACACGCTGTCTTTTTTTCCGTCTACAAACTTGGCAAAAGCTTCGCGCTCGCCGGTAGGGTAGTAGCGTACATAATTACCAACTATAGCCGAGTCGGCGGTCATATAGTATACTTCCTTTACAGCAGTATGCGCATCGTTGTGGTAGGTGGTTACTTTGCGGGTTTGCCCAAAAGCTAAAGTGCTTACCGTGCAAAGTATGATTAAGGGTGACAATAATTTATACATAAGTATAGAATGCAATGCGTGAAGTATAAGTTTATACTTTCTTCTTAATGATTTCTTTGGCTACCAGTTTCATAAACGGATCCGGGTCTCTTACATAGTTTTTTGCAAACTCAGCAGCTTTAGTATGGTTCACTTTTTCCAGGCTCATCAGCGCCCTCCGGATAACATACTTGTCTTTATCGCGGTTGAAGAGGTTAACGAGTAATTTCTCGCGGTCTTCCACTTCTGTATTTCCAAGCAGCTCGGCAATCTGCCACCTGGCCTGTGGTTGATCTGAGAAAATAGCCTTTCTTACAAACCTGAGCATAGATTCCAGCTTATCATTTACTTTCTGAAGTATAGTTCCGGATTCGTTATTTATAGCTAAGGCGTAAACCAACTGCTGTGCCAGGTCGTGGTTAAACTCTTTGTTTAGCTGTTCTATCACCTCGTCTGCAGCTTTGTACAGCGCTTCCCAGCCCGGATAATCAATTTCCCACTCGCCTAATCCTCTTTCTTCGTTATAGGTTTGCGGAGTCATGCTGGCCCATTGCCAGAATTTAGCTAATTCAGTTTCTAATGACATTCGTTGCTTTAGTATAGATAAACACTAAAAGTATAGAAAACAGTTTAATGTGAGGCGAAGGTATAAAAAAGAAGCCTTACGCATTAACGTAAGGCTTCCTGAATAATGTATGCCAAACAGCAATTTATACTTTCTCGATAACCAGGGCAGAAGCTCCACCGCCACCATTACAGATACCGGTTACACCAATTTTGCCACCTTTTTTATTCAGCACATTGCAAAGTGTAGTTACAATGCGCGCACCAGATGCACCAAGTGGGTGACCAAGCGAAACCGCTCCACCAAACACGTTTACGTTACCGCCTTCCAGGCCAAGTTTCTGGTTGTTAGCGATTGATACTACAGAGAACGCTTCGTTGATCTCATAGAAATCTACTTCCTCAGGAGTAACACCAGCATTCTTCAGCGCCTTAGGTATAGCTAGTGATGGCGTAGTCGTAAACCAGATCGGATCCTGCTCTGCATCAGCAAAACCACGGATTTTAGCTATTGGTTTCACGCCCAGCTCTTCCGCTTTCTCTTTGCTCATCAGTACAAGGGCTGCAGCACCATCGTTCAAAGTAGAAGCATTGGCAGCCGTTACAGTACCCGCTTTATCGAAAACAGGGCGCAGGCCAGGTATTTTATCGAAGCTTACTTTTTTATACTCTTCGTCTTCTGTTACCAGAATAGGGTCTTTGCCACGCTGCGGAATTTCAACCGGAACAATCTCATCTTTCATCATGCCGGCCTCAGCAGCTGCCGCCGATTTTTTGTAAGAATTGATGGCATATTCATCCTGCATTTCGCGCGTGATCTGCATTTCTCTGGCAGTGTTCTCAGCAGCGTTACCCATATGGAAGTCGTTGTAAACATCCCACAGACCATCTCTGATCAAACCGTCTGTCATTTGGGTATGGCCCATTTTAGCACCCCAACGGGCTTTGTCAACATAGTAAGGCACGTTGCTCATACTCTCCATACCACCAGCCACAATCACATCTTTATGGCCCAGCATAATTGCCTGCGCCGCATACATGATAGCTTTTGTGCCGGATGCACATACTTTGTTTACTGTAGTACACTCCACGTTGTAACCCAAACCAGCCTTTACAGCCGCCTGGCGCGCCGGAGCCTGGCCAACATTGGCAGACAGTACGTTACCCATGATAACTTCCTGCACCTGCTCTTTATTGATACCTGCTTTTTCTACAGCGCCTTTAATAGCAGCCGCACCCAGGTCAGTAGCAGATAAACTTGCCAAAGCACCACCAAAGCTGCCGATTGGAGTACGAACAGCCGATATTATATAAACTTCTTTCGTTTGCATTGAAATGTGTTCTGTTATTTTATTGTGTGAAATTATCAGGATTTAGCTATAAAACCAAACGTTTGTTAGGCAATATGGCTGTCAGCATCAGGCAGTTTTATACTTGAAGCATAGCCCCCTCCAGCTGGTTTTAACAGAAGTATAGGCTTTAATGTTGCAGCATCAACTTGTACTTAACTCACCTTTTATGGTTGTCTTTTAATACAATTATAAAGCTGAGCAGAATTATACTTAGATTAGAGGTACTAACTAACAATACTATAACAACCTAAACTTCTAGTAAATTACCTGATTCAATGAAAAAACTTTTATTGTTGATGGCTCTCTGCGGTGCCGGTATTAACCATAGTTATGCCCAGCAGCAAGCCGGTAAAAAGCCACTTACCCACGATGTGTACGACAGCTGGAAAAACGTGGAGGGCGACAAAATTTCCAACAACGGCAAGTACGTGCTATTCAATGTTAACCCACAAGAGGGTGATGGCGAGCTTTACATTAAAAACTATGTGAACAATGCCATGGCTAAGTATAGCCGCGGCTACAAAGCACAGTTTACCACCGACAGCCGCTATGCCGTTTTCCAGGTGAAGCCGGAGTATAACAAGGTGCGCCAGCTCAAGCTGAAAAAGAAAAAAGCCGACGATCTGCCAAAAGATTCCCTGGCTATACTTTCGCTGGACAACATGAGCCTGATAAAGATACCGCGTGTAAAATCGTTTAAGCTGCCGAAAGAGGGAAGCAACTGGCTGGCTTACCAACTGGAAAAACAGCTGCCGGTTAAAAAAGAAACTAAACCTGCCGCTGAAGACAAAAAAGCCGAAGCTCCGAAATCCGAGGTTAAATCAACTGCGAAAGCTACTGCTGCAAAACCTGCTGCCAAAGGCAAAGCTAAAAAATCAGAAGGCACGGAACTGGTATTGCGTAACCTGCAAACAGGGCAGGAGCACCGCTTCCAGCGCGTAGTAGACTATATACTTTCTGAAAAAGGCAACATGCTATACTTTGCAAAAGATGAGCTGGACTCGTTGCACAAAGCCGGTGTGTATGCCTTAAGTATGCAAGACCTGAAAGTTATTCCGATCGATTCTGGCAGGGTAACATACAAGGGCCTGAGCGCAGATAAAGCCGGTGAACAATTGGCTTACGTAGCTACCAAAGATACTGTGGGGGCTGATATCCGGTACTTTAACCTGAACTACTGGACCAGAAAAGAAAACAAAAATCGTGTGCTGGCCGATACCCTGAGCAAAGGCATGACGAAGGATTGGATGGTTAGCGAACATGGCAACCTGAAATTCTCTGAAGATGGCAAGCGTCTTTTCTTCGGCACGTTCCCGCGCCCAACTCGCTACGAAAAAGATACTACCAAACTGGACGAAGAAAAAGTGAGCCTGGATATCTGGACATACAAAGATCCGCTTATTCAGCCGATGCAGCTAAAGCAGCTGGACCGCGAACTGAAGCGTTCCTTCCTGGCCATGTATGATTTTAAAGAAAAGAAGACACGCCAGCTGGCTACGCTGGAAGTGCCTGATGTATACCTGGATGCCTACAGCGAGGGCGATGTGGCGCTTGGTGTAAGCGACGAGAAGTATAAAATGACGATTGGCTATGATACGCCAACTAAAAAAGACGCCTTCCTGATCGATCTGAAAAAAGGGACACGCAAGCAGATTTTAAGCGAAACAAGAGGCGAACCACGGCTGTCGCCACAGGGGCAGTACGTATACTGGTACGAACCAATGGACAGCAGCTGGCATTCACTTAACGTAAAAAACGTCGCTAACCTTAATCTGACAAAGAAAACCAAAGTTGCTTTCTACGACGAGACTAACGACATGCCGATGCTGCCGGGCGAGTATGGTATGGCTGGATGGGTTGAAAAAGACAGCTACCTGTTAGTGTACGATAAGCACGATGTATGGCAACTGGACCCAAGTGGTAAAAAAGCTGCCCTTAACCTGACCGACAAGTATGGCCGACAGAACAACCTGCGCCTGCGTTACGAGTTGCTGAACGAGGATGAGAAGTTTATACCTGCTAACTCACCGTTATACCTGACTGCCTTTAACTATACAGATAAATCGAATGGTTACTTCCGCGATTATGTAAACAAAACTGTGCAGCCGGAAAAACTGGTGATGACGCCTCATTCTTACATCAGCCTGAAGAAAGCGAAGAACGATGGCAGAGTAACTTATCGCAAAGGAAACTTCCGTGAGTTTACTGATATCTATGCAGCTGATGAAAACTTCGCCAAAGCCGAAAAGCTGAGCAACGCCAACCCGCAAATGAGCGAGTACCTGTGGGGAAATGTGGAACTGGTGAACTGGAAATCTACAGACGGTGCACCGCTGGAAGGTTTGCTGTTTAAGCCCGAGAACTTCGATCCGAAGAAAAAATACCCGATGCTGGTATACTTCTATGAGCGTTCTTCTGATGGTTTGCACCAGTATCGCACGCCTGCGCCAAGTGCCTCCACCATCAACATCCCATACTTTGTAAGCAATGATTACCTGGTTTTTGTGCCAGATATCGTGTATACAAATGGTTACCCGGGCGAGAGCGCCATGGATTGCATCATACCTGGTGTGCAGAGTTTAGTAGCACAGGGTTTTGTAGACGAAAAGAACATGGCGCTGCAAGGCCAGAGCTGGGGTGGTTACCAGATCGCGTACATGGTTACCCGTACGAATCTGTTTAAAGCAGCTATGGCAGGCGCCCCGGTTTCTAACATGACAAGTGCTTACGGCGGTATTCGTTGGGGTACAGGCCTGAGCCGCCAGTTCCAGTACGAGCGCACACAAAGCCGCATTGGTGGTACGCTGTGGGAGAAACCGATGCAGTTTATTGAGAACTCACCATTGTTCTTTGCTGACCGCGTTCAGACTCCGCTTTTGATCATGCACAACGACCAGGATGGTGCTGTTCCATGGTACCAGGGTATCGAGTACTTTATGGCACTGCGCCGCCTGAACAAGCCGGTTTGGATGCTGGTTTACAATGGTGAAGACCATAACCTGGTGCAGCGCAAAAATCGCAAAGATCTTTCGGTGCGTATGTCGCAGTTCTTTGATTACTACCTGAAAGGCAAACCTATGCCGGTTTGGATGAAAAAAGGCGTACCAACTACCGTAAAAGGCAAAGAGTTTGGCTTTGAACTGGTAGAGCCTGAAGTTGCCGGCGAAGCAAAGGAGTAATTATACTTGAAGTATAAATAAAGAAAAGGGAGCAGGCTTATACTTGCTCCCTTTTTATTTTGTAAAGTAGTCTTAACTTAAAGCTTACTAGTTGCCTTGGTTTACAACTTTTATCTGGCCGCAGGCTACAGGTATAGTTGGGTCATAAACACCATCTACATACATGCCGTGTAATACAATCACATTATTCTGAAGCGATCTGGCTGCTCTTGCTATAGTATACTGATCCATAAAATCTACCATACCTGTTGCATCAGCCGTAGGGTAAGGATCAAGCGCTACTAATACTGGTCCGTAAAATGGTACACCTTCAGCCAAGCTTATCAAACCATCACCATTGGTATCAGCAGACAACGGCGGGCAAACAGCATTCTTGTTATTTTCGGTAAAGCCATGGATGTGCTGCATGTGCTCCATTTCGGGGGTTAGCCCGGCGGCTTCTAAATTAACCTCAATTTCATTGCCCATTAGTTCGATATGTGCCATGCCGTGTACCCCTGAGCCGTTCAGTTCCATTAGCTCTACCGTATAAGTTTTGTTCAGATTCATGGAGTTTGTCTGGTGAGCAGCTTCTGAGTTTTGGGCTGATAAGTTTGCCTCTGGTGTTACTTCAGACTGGTCGCAGGCATTAAAGCCGAAAAGGAGGGCAAAGAGTGCCACATAACCGGTTGTGTTTTTGATAAAGTTTTTCATAGTGTTATAATTTTTAAAATGAAACATACCTACGAGGCCGTAGTGTCTAAATTAAAACCTGCTATGAAAAGACTGGTGAGCAGCACTGCTACAAATGGGAGAGGGCAAGTTTTACTAGTGAATGAAAAATCCGGTATAAAAAGTAGAAGAATAAAAGCTAAAACAAAGCGCCTCTAAAAGTATAAACTGGCAGCTCTAGAACTCAGTCATCTCCCTCATAAACTTTCTAACTTTCTTCCTCCCCATATCCCTGAAGACTGCTGAGCGGTTGAGTTGTGCGCATGAACTGTCCGGTGCCAAAGGCTACTTCTTTTCCTTTATCATTGTATAACGTGGCTTCGGCTACGAATAAGTTCTTGGCTTTTGAGCGTACTGTGCCCACAGCTTTTAGTGTGCCACCGGTAACAGGCCGCAACAAGTTTAACTGAAACGAAGACGTAACTATAAACACATCGCGCACCAGCGAGGCTACAGCAAAATAAGCCGCATCATCCATCAGCTTAAAGTATACCGCACCATGTATGGCATTGGCGCCGTGGTTATACTTTGCTGCTACAGGCAAAGTAATCTCGGCACGCTCGCTGCTAACTTTTATTTCGCTGTTGCTGAAAATTTCCTGTATGTTGGCCTGGTGGTATAAATGCTCCAGTCGTCTGTAATGTTCTTCTGCTTCCATAGGGTTGGTTCTGGTAATTGCGCTGTAAGTATAGGAAATGATTCTGGTTTTAAGCTGAAATTTATACCTTCGTTTTCGCAACTACAACCACAAATCTATGAGCTATAAGTATGGGCCGGGTATAAACCACCTGGAGTTCTGGGTAAAAGACCTCGAAGCATCATTGCAGTTTTACAGCCGGCTTTTCCCGATGATTGGCTGGTACGAACTAACGCATACTTCTTATAGTTGCGGCAACCACGAAATATACTTTAAAGAGATGCCGGTAGCTTTTTACGACAGCCTGGGAGTGCGGCATATTTGTTTTCATGCTACAAGCCGCGAGGTGGTGGAGCAGGTAGGAGAGTGGCTGAGAAGTATAAATGCCGATATAATACGCGGCCCGCAGGAAATGCCGCATTACGATGCCACGTACTATACCGTAGACTTCCGCGACCCCAATGGTTTTGTGCTGGAGGTAGCACACACCCCGGATATCAAACTATAAACAAGAAACCCCGGCCTTACAAAGCCGGGGTTTCTTGTTTATAGTATATTACTTTTAATTCAACGAGAAAACTTTGGCAGCCATACGCGCCTTTACACTTGTAGTGCAGATGCCTGCTTTTTCCATTTTCTGAACGGCATCTTCTTCAATCAGCTCTTTTAGTTGCTCCAGGCACGAATCAAACCCGGTATGTTTGCCCATCAAAAACACAAATTCCTGCTCTATTTCCAACCAGGTAGACATATCGGCGTGGTTATGCTGAATCTGAACTTCCAGTTTATCCAGGGCATTGGCTACTTTGGCCTCGTAGGTCTGCTTTTCTTCAAACTCGTGCCACAGTTCGTAAATATGCTGCCCAATGGCGCTGCCTAATTGTGTACGCAGGTTTTCTATAGCCTGTATTTCCTTTTGCTGTTTCAGCTCTTTTATCTCGGTGCTGGTAATATCAAAGGCCGGAATATCTCCTGCTTCTGCTTCTACCAGATCGTGTACTATAACCATTTTCAGCATGCGGGTAGTATCTATTTCCTGGTCCAGGTACGGCTCCAGCAATACACCCATTAATGCCATGCGCCAGGTATGCTCGGCTACACTTTCCTGTCTGCCGTTCGACAGCCAGCTGTGGCGCAGTTCATACTTCAGCTTTTCAGCAAGCGCCAGCACCTCCAGCACTTTACGTAATTCATTTTTCATAATTTTATCGGATTAGGTAGGTTCGTATACTGGGGGCAAAGGTAACACTAAACTATAGATTATGAGTATAATTATAAAATAAGAATTTCAGCTGTTTACCTTTTGGTACTGGCTAAGCTATTTATGATAAAGCCAAAGCCCGTGATCTGAGTTCTTTTACCCTATCCTCAAAATAGGCATCAACCTTACCTTCCCCATCAAGTGCTACTTCGCTGAAAACCTGCTTCAGGTAATCGGGGTGCTGGGCTTTACCACCTTTCCGGATATCGATATAAGTAAAGCGGGTCCAGATCACGGATTTTATAGCTCCGGTTTTAATGTCGGTCATCTGGCCTTCCATCAGCAGATCGGTGTCGGTGTACCAGCGCAGCGATGTTTTTATAGTTACCGTTTCCATGAAGTTTACCTCGCGCAGGTATGCGATCTGGTTAGAAGCCACTACCCATGCCTGCCCTGTGTTTTTGGAGTGAGCATAAATATCAAGGTTATAGTTATCGCGCAGCTGGTCTTCGCGCGCATTCAGGTAATAATCAATGTAGCGGCCATTGTTCAGGTGGCCAAAAGGGTCGCAATCCTCAAAACGGATTAGCGCCTTGCTTTCCAGTACTTTTTCTTTCGGTGTAGTTGTCATAGTTGTTAATTTAAATCAAAAAAGACCAATCGGTTTATTTTAGGGTAAAAAAATTTAGAGTATTCGTTCTTGCTCTACCATTGCCTGTAACTGGTCGAGCACTGTGTTCAGGTATTTGGCATCGCCGTATGCGCACGAAACCATAACGCCGCCTTCAATCATACTTACCATTAAAACAGAGAAGCGCTCAGCATTGAATGTGGCCTTGAATTCGCCGGCTGCAATACCTAGTTTTACTATGTTGGCAATAGATTTGTGCAGTTTGTTCAGCACTTTTACCACGCTTGCCCTTAGAAGTGGGTTAGTATCGTCTGCCTCAACAGCCGTGTTTAAAACCGGGCATCCGCCTACAATAGGAGGGGTTGTAACGTAATTTCTATAGAACGAGATCAGGGTATTCAGTTTATCAACGGCAGATTCCTGAGCTGCCACCTTTTCTCCCAATAACCTGATCACATGGCCCGAGGCGTGTTCAAAAGCCTCCAGCGCAATTTCTTCTTTGCTTTGAAAATGCCCGTAAATGCCGCCTTTGGTTAAACCTGTTGCCTGCATAATATCCTGCATAGAGGTACCTGCAAATCCTTTTGAGTTAAAAAGATGTGCCGATTTTTCAACTATAAGCTGGCGTGTTCGCTCCGATTTACTTGTTGCTTGCATAGGTTAGTTAAACGTAAAATAAACCAATCGGTTTATAATTTGCAAACTTTAGTATAATGATAGAAAGTATAAATACTGGTTAGTCCCTTGGGTTGGGCAGTCAGGGTGCTTTATGAAGCGAAATTTGAAGTATAATCCAACAGGTATAATGCCCGGTTATATTACCAGTCCGGTTTAGAAGGATCGGGTTTGACAGTTGACTTTTTAGGTAGTTGCTGGATGTATTGCAACTCGGCGCTGCGCATGGCATCCAGGAGCATCTTTGCTTTTTCCGGGCTGATGTTCATTTGTTTCAACCGGCTACGTTGCGTACGGGCACGTTCATCCTGATCGCTGATGTTTTCTGATGTGTTGCGTTGCGGCTGCTTAGGATCGAAGTCGCCGTTCTGGTTTAGGCCTTTGGTGTCACCTTCCTCGTTTCCGGTTTTCTGTTCACGCTTTTGGTTTCCCTGGTCAGGTTGCTGCCTGCTGTTTGCATTGTCCTGTTTTCCTGTCGGGTTATTTTCTGCTTTTCCTTTGTCTGCTTCTTCGTTCTGCCCGGTTTCAGTTTCAGCTTCCTGGTTGCCCTGGCTGTCGGGCTTCTTTTTTGGCTTAGGCTCCTGTTCTCCGGCAGGTGGCGGTTGCAATGTATCTATTGGTTGCTGGCCTTCCGGTTCCGGAAGGTTATCCTGTTCTTCTTCAGCTGCTTTGTCTGGGTGAAGGTCCAGGTATTTTTTCAGCAATTCATAGTTATAGCGCGCGGCATCATTGTCTGGCTCGGCTATTAATGCATTCTTAAATAAAGAGAGTGCTTGTTTATACTTCTTTTGGCTGGCGCTGATGTGTCCCAGTTGCAGATGAGCAATTGCCCGCATATGTGCCGACGGGTTATCTGCCAGCAGGCGATACGTTTGCTGTGCCTGATCTAACAGGCCTGCCTCGAAATATGAATGGGCAAGGTTCAGTCGCACCTGATCGTCCTGTAATTCCAGGTCGTTCAGGAGATACTCGTACGCAGTCATAGCCTTGGCGTAATCCTTTTGCCTGTAAGCGGCAGCACCCTCTTGGGCGTACTGGTTAACCTTTGAGATCGTTTTTATGCCCCCGGTGAGCAGGCTTACCAGGAAAATAAGCAGCAGCGAAAACTTCATATCCGGATGATTTTTATAGTTAATAAAACATCCAGTACGATCAGAAACAGGGCCATTGCCAGCGGGTAAATATACTTATTGGCTGTTACGTCCACGGTTTTGCTTTCGCGGAGCTCACCTTCTATATTATTAATAGCACTGATAAGCCTGCTTACCTCGCTCACGCGCTCATTTACTTCAAAGTATTGTCCGTCGGTAAGGTCAGCCAGCTCACTTAAACCATCAGGGTTAAGGTGGGTAATAATAGTTTTACCTTCCTGATCCAGCTTATAGCCACGGCCTTCGGGTATGCGGCTGCCTTCAGTGGATCCAATACCCAGTGTAAACACCCGTATATTTTGTTCGCGCAATTTTTCTGCCAGCCGCTCCTGATCTTCGCCGAAGTCCTCTCCATCACTTATCAGAACCAATATGCGGGCTTTCTGTTCTTCTGCCTGAAGCCCGGGTTGTTGCTGTTTAAATTTATCGAGCACCAGTTGTAGCACCGGGCTATAACTGGTGCCGGAATTTGGCATCAGGCCGGTGTGCAGCGTTTGGGTATAAAGTTGCAGGGCGTTCTGGTCGTAGGTGAGGGGACTCTGGATAAAGGCTTCGTTAGAAAAAACAATGAGCCCGATACGATCAGAGTTAAATCGGCTGATGAGGCGCTGAATTTCGTTTTTGGCTTTGTTCAGCCGTGATGGCTGTACATCCGTCGCATCCATCGATCTGGAAAGGTCTACCGCAATGTATAAATCTTTGCCTATGGTTTTAATCTCCTTTTTCATGGCACCGAAAGACGGGCCAAGTATGGAAATGAGGATGAGGCCGACATATAAATGGCGCAGCACAAATTTTACCCAGATGGCGTGCGGCCGCTGTTTAAAGAAGTTTGCTACCCGCCATACCCGCAGCAAATACCCAAAGTACAGCACCACAAAGAGGGCGCCGAAAAGTATCTCAAGCAGGGTCAGGGTCTGGTACCAGTTCATGTGTAAACGTAACGGGTGCTTTGCATAAAATTGCACCGCGCAATAGCAAATATACTAAAGCAGGCTATACTTTGGAGAGTAAATCTTTCGGCTTACACTTTAGTTTGCGGGAAAAATCAGTTGGCTATACTTTAGATATATGATAGGGTAAGGGGTTTTTATACTTCGGGCGAAATTTTTTTGAAGTTTTTAGGAGGCAGCAAGATTAATATTATCAATTACTTATGCGTTGGCGAAGTATAAAATGCGCTTTTTAAGGTTTAAAATGAAGTAAATTATTCCGGCAGGTATTGTGCGTTCTGATAGAATGTCGTATGTTTGCATCATCTTCAGCAGGAAGATACCCGGAGAGATGGGTGAGTGGCTGAAACCAGCAGTTTGCTAAACTGCCGTACTGGAAACGGTACCGGGGGTTCGAATCCCCCTCTCTCCGCAAGCGAAATATTTTTAAATTAAATTTTGACTATTTAAAAACTTCGCTTACTTTTGCATCGCAATCAACGAAAAGGTCACTTGAAAAAGTGAAAATGGACTTGAAAGCAAAAATAGTTCGGGGTGTAGCGTAGCCCGGTATCGCGCCACATTTGGGATGTGGAGGTCGTAGGTTCGAATCCTGCCACCCCGACTAAAAATTTCGGAAGCAATTCCGAAATTTTTCATTTAAGGGATACGGTAACCACTCCGTAGCAATGGTCTCATAGCTCAGCTGGATAGAGCAACTGCCTTCTAAGCAGTAGGTCTTTGGTTCGAATCCAAATGGGATCACTTGATAATCAAGCCAGATAACACAAGTTGTCTGGCTTTTTTGTTTAATAACGTTTTCAATTATGTTGTTGGGAAATCTTCCTAAAATATAAATTCCCTATTCAATTTTCTCCTATTTATAATACTACTGCAATACCTAGTCTGCATTTAATTTAAAAGGCTCTGTAATATCTCTTTCCTGGTTTATACTTATTTTCTTGAAAGACTAAAGTATAAGATTATCAGCCATCAGCAGCATAAATTTGATAGGGTAAATTGATTATCAAGATAGATAATAGACCAATGCCGGTGCTGATCTTTTAATATGGTTTAAAATAATCCGAAATTACTCCTACAGTTAACTAAGTATAAAATTTGATTACCTAACTTTCCTGCAAAATCCATCTACTATGAATTTTTACTCTGATAATCCCTTAAACCGCAGGGCTGAGCTTCGAACTGATAATGCGCTGATGAAGCAATATCTGGATGCAGAAACCACGCGGTTTATTGTTGTGAGTGATGCCAAAAGCCTGCTGAGAAGACAGGAACAGCCGGAGGTGGCGTTTCTGCTACGTGCAGAGTTGGATGATATACTTACTTTAGCGCCAATACAGGTGTTTTTGGGTACAGAAGGAGAGGAGGCCTATGTTGCACTTGGTTTAGAGGGGCAGCATGAGCAAGTAGAAAGTTTGTTAGGTCATACTTATACATTCCAGGATTTGAGGGGCGTAACACCATTTTTGCCGAGACAACATAGTGCGCTGCTGGCGCATGCCAGGGCAATGGTTTATTGGCATATACGCCACAAGCACTGCTCCGATTGTGGTGAACCAACACGTAGCCAGGCAGGTGGCCACGAACGCCATTGTGAAAACTGTGGTAAATTACATTTTCCGCGCACTGATACCGCCGTTATTGTCCTGATATCGGAAGGAGATGCCTGCTTGCTGGGGCGCCAGGCCATGTGGGCACCGGGGCAATATGCTACGCTGGCCGGCTTTCTGGAGCCAGGCGAAACACTGGAACAAGCCGTTGCCCGCGAGGCGCACGAAGAAACTGGCGTAGCATTACAAAGTATAACTTACCATTCGTCGCAGCCGTGGCCTTTTCCGGGAACCATTATGGTGGGTTTTATGGCTACTGCAACCAGCAGAAGTATAAATGTGAACTACGATGAGCTGGAGGATGCCCGCTGGTTTACACGCCAGGAAATTGCGGAAAGCTTGCAGGCAGGCACATTCCGATTACCATCGCCGGTATCCATATCGTACCGACTTATTCAGGATTGGTTTAACCTGGATGCGAAGTATAAGCTGGAAGACTTATTGTAGAAAGATTTTAAACTAAACAGGTGTAAAAATATACTAGATGCGTCTGGCTTCTGTTATATATAGCAATTATACTATGTAATCTATAAGACCATGAGACCCAGACTGCCGCTGTTACTTCTATTGCTGCTGATTTGCAGCAGTACCCCACTTATTGCTCAAACCATACTTGTAAAGGGCAAGGTTACCAATATGGAAACGGGTGAGCCAATTGCTTATGCCTCGGTGGGAGTAGCCGGAAAAGAATTAGGCACAATTGCCAACAGCCAGGGCAACTTTCAGGTTAAAATTCCTGCCGAAAGTATAACTGATATAGACAAGCTCATTATTTCAAGTATAGGTTACGAGCAAAAAGAACTGCCGGTAAAGTATGCGGGAAATGGTACGCTTGCCGTAAAGCTGAAACCTCAGGCAATTGGCCTGCACGAAGTTGCAGTAAGGCCCCGAAAGCTGAAGGCAAAAGTGCTGGGCAAGAACGACCGGGAGTATTTTACAAGTGCTGTGTTTTTTACCAGATATGATGTAATAGATGATAAACTGGGCAAAGAAACCGGCAACATCATCTCCATAAATAAAAGCTGTTACTTAAACGACTTTAATATTTATGTAAACTACAATGAGTTTAAAAGCATCAGATTCAGGCTGAATTTATATGCTGTAAGAGAGGGCTTACCCCAGGAATCGCTGCTGAAGGAGGATATTCAGTTTGATATTAGAGATAGGCAAACAGGATGGATACAGGTAGACTTAAGAAAGTATAACCTTCATGTGGAGGGGGTGGATAAAATAGCGGTAACCATGCAGTGGCTTGAGAGCAAAGGTATTGATGAAAACAGTAAGCTTTTCAATATCTCAACGGCCATTTCTCCTGCACATAAAGGAGTGTTCAGAAATAAAAGTGAAGCGAACTGGGTAACGTACCCCTTTTACCACAGCATGTACTTTAACAGTGATTGCTACAAAGAGAAAAGCGAAAACACAATTGCCGGTTAAACCAGCTAGCTATCTTTTAATGCGATGGGCAGATCTCCAGGTCTGATTTAACTTCTACTAAAGTATAGCGTTCATTTTTGTTACCGAAATTGGTCTGGATGTAGTTGAGCAGGTTCAGGATCTGGCCATCGTTCAGGTGCTCTACGCCGGGCATGGCCTGGTTATACTTTTGCCCGTTCACGGTTATTTCTCCAGCCTGCCCATGCCGGATAAGGCAAGCAAGTGAGCGCCGGTGTTTTACAAGGTAATCAGAGCCTGCAATGGGCGGAATTACACCACGCAGGCCGCTGCCATCGTCCATATGGCAGCTTGCGCAGTTGGCGGTATACAGTTTCTCGCCCTCATTCTTTTTTTTGGTGAAACACTGCGTAAGGGTAGCCAGCAGCGCAAAGCCAATGAATGCTGTAAGCAGTTTATTTTTTCTCATGCTGCTGTTCTTTCAACAGTACTGGAATGTCTTTTAAAAGCTTATCTACTTCTTCGGCAACGGTGCCATCGTAAATGCCCCGGATGTGGCGGTTTTCATCAACCAATACAAAAGCGCCGCTGTGCACAAAGCCGCCTGCTTCGGCCTTGTCTTCCTGGGCAGTTACCATGTAGCGCTGGGCAATGTCGTAAATGCTGTCTTTCTGGCCGGTTACAAAATTCCACTTAGGAGCCTTTACACTTAGCCTGTCAGCATACTCTTTCAGAACAGCCACAGAGTCGTGTTGCGGGTCTATAGTATGGGAGAGGAGCATCACCTGCGGATTATCTTTATACTGCTCATACACGCGCAGCATCTGGCTTTTCATTTTAGGACAGATGGTGGGGCAGGTAGTGAAAAAGAAATCGGTAATGTATATTTTGCCTGCAAAGGTCTGGTTGGTTACCTGTTGGCCATCCTGGTTTGTGAAAGCGAAATCCGGTACTTTCGGGTAAAGGGTATCGGCAACGGTCTGGCCGTTTACTTCGCGCTCCACTACATCGCGTTCGCCAAGTATAGGCAGTTTTTGCTCGGCGTTATTGCAGCCATAGAACAGGCCAGCAGCCAACGTTAAGGCAGGTATAAAACCAATGAATTTATACTTTTCTTTATTTAGGTTCATATTGTTCGGTTAGTTTTCGGGCTGCCGTAATGGTGCTGTCCATCTGGCGTTGCACTCCTTCTATTTTAGCCTTTTGCTCCTGCAGGTATTGCATGGCCTCTTTGTACTGCAAACTGTCAGGAGCCTGGTACTGGTGCATCCAGCTCATCATGGCTTCATCGGCTTTGTCTAGAGATGTTTCCTGGCGTTTAAACAAGCCGGTTGCGGCAGTATCTGCTGTTTGAAGCGAATCCTGGAGGTGCTGGAGCCGGCGTTTAAGCTGATGTATAGTACCCATTTTAGCCATAGCTTCGTCGTGCACATCCAGCACGGTTTTCTCTAAAGTAGCCTTTTGTTCTTCCTCGGACGGGCCGCTCTTGCAGGCTGCCAAAAACAGAAGCGTGATCGCAAGTAGTACCTGTAATCTTTTCATGAGTAGCTGATTGATCTGCACTGCAAAGGTAAGGTATAAGATGCTGAGTTGTAAAAGAACTTTATACTATAGCTATTTTACCTTGCATGTTTATTTTGTAAAGGTTTGGGCATGCCAATGGAACTCAGGCTCAGTACCCAAGATGATTATAATGGCGCGGATTAGGCCGGGAGCAACTATATAGATTACTATTGCTTGAGTTTAAGGTATTCGCCTATTAAAATGGCGGTAGGATATAGCACTTCTTCTTCTGTTTGTGCGTGTAGTTTTAAGGCTTCGGTAAAACGGACAACTTCCGAATGTTTTTCGTCTGTGGCAGCTTTATTTAAAGCTTCTAAAGTAGTTACTATCTGCTGGTGTTCTTTAAGCATTTGCTGGAATTCCTGTTTTAGTTTTTCAGACATGGCAATAGCAGCTTTTGCATCGGCAGGAGCCTGTCCTTTTGCCAGAGCAGGGAGTAAGCCAAGAGGCGGTAGTGCATACTCTTCTTCTTTCACAAAATGGGGATGCAGCATTTTAGCAACAGATTTAGCGGCCACACCGGTTTTACCAGGCAATCTGGTAAACTTTTCTAAATTCTGATGAAGCTCTTCATGCTCCGCTTTCAAAGATTTGGGAATTTGAAATTTCATAGCAGTAGCAGTTTTTTTCTCTTTGGGTTGTTTTAAATGCGTGCTGTCTTTATGATTTTGAGCTTGTAAGGAAAGTGATGCTGTCAGCACTATAGTCATTACTAAAACCGGATATTTCATAGTTTTATACTTTAGTAGATAAATAAACCTCTTAAACAGAGTACTTTATATTACGAACTATCTGATTACCTGGTAGTAATGAAAAATGGATGGGAAAGAAAGAAAGTGTATAGTTGTGTTAATATGTTAAGCAGAAATGATGGGGTTTACTTGGCTATCGTTCTGATTAAAACAAAGAAACAGAATACACTTTAAACTGAATGGTGTATCCTGTTTTTAAAGTTATTGCCTCTTTGATTGGGTATTAAAATACAGCAAAGTATAAGTGATAACGTCTTGTATAAAAGGCAGACGAGGCGTAGCCGAAGTATGGCTTTTATACCATGTTCTCTGATGCTATTTTGTCAAACCATATTTAACTCCATATGACAATACTTTTACCTTCAATTAAGTCTGATTCAATTACCCGAGTGTCTACTGCAACGGCGTTATTGGCAAGCGTTAATTCCCATATGTCTTGATTCCTTTCCATTGCACACCTTGAAAATCCATTAGTATAAAATACTCTCCTGGTTTATCTTCTACAAATCTGATAGACTCTTCAGATGTTTTATCTGAGAAGAATGTATTCTCATTTTCGGGATATAATACTCCGTTATTGATACCTTTTTGATATACATATAGACTATCATTTTCAAGTTTTATGGTCAGCGTTAGGTGACCAGCATCTACAAGATCATAAGTCCCTTCATATTTCTTAAGAATAGCAGGTGAAATGTAAACTGATTTACGATCAATGGCTTCCGGCATTTTAACTGTTTGCCCTCTCAGGATACTTTGTAAATCACGTACAAGCTTTTCAAAAGGAAGCGCATCGTAATTAGCGAGAAAAATGATGGTATACTGGTCTTCAAAGTTTCTCTCTACATACGCCCTTTTCCCGCGGGTTCCTCCGGCATGAGAAATGCTCCCATTATGGGTTATTGACTTATAATTCTGTTGGTCCAGCTTTTTCAGGAATAAGGCCAGATCATCTGCGGTTGAATGTAAATTCCCCATCTTCATTTCATTCTCCAGGACCGAACATTCACAGACAATGCTATTATCGTCATTCAGGTAATGTCCGTAGGCATAATCTGTTAATCGACCTAGATCTTCATCAAAGTTACCTCCTGAATGGTTCATGCCTAAAGGCCAGAAAAAAGCGTTCTCGAGAAAACCCGAGAAGGAACCCCCATGCAGCTGACCAATTATGTAGTACAAAAGTTGAAAACCAACATTGGAGTACTGCTGTTTAGTACCGGGGGAAAACTCTAAAGCCTCTTTGGCAGCAAGGGCAACCACTTCATCAGCAGTGAGCTCAATGGGATGCTTGACGCTTGCTCCTAATTCTCTGGGTAAACCGGAGCGGTTATCCATAAGATGCTGGATGGTTATTTTATCGCCATTCGGAAAACCGGGAATGTATCTCTCCAGCAGATCCGTTCTTTTAAGCTTGCCTTCATTTTCTAGTTTTACCAGGCTTACTTTCGCAAACAACTTTGCAACTGACCGCAAGTCAAACTGGCTTTTTTCAGTTACAAAAAGCGACGAGGAGGTGTCTGTGCCTATGTTATAAGCTTTTCTCAAGATGATGTGCCCGTTCTTTTCCAGTAGCACCACACCGTTGAATTTTTCTAATTTGGTAAGCCGGGCTAGATAAGTATCGCTTACGATACTCAATGAATCTTTTGCTGCGATAGTGGTATCCGATTCTGAGTGAATACGTGGACTACAACCCGTGAAAGTGAATGCAATACATAAAGTTAAAATATACCTCATCTTTTTTTCGCAAAGGAAAAACAAGTTATGCGCTCTTAATTGTAAAAATGGAAACCACTTTAGTGGCGAAGTACAAACTCAGGTATATTATTGAAATAATGACGGGGTGTTACACCACAAACATTTTTAAAATCACGAATAAAGTGAGATTGATCAAAGTATCCGAATTCATAGCTTAGCTGGGTGAGGGATAGTTCGGTATTTTTTACCTTGTGTTTTACCAAAGCAAGAATGCGTACCGTAATGATAAACTTCTTCAGGCTATACATGACCTCTTTCTTAAAAACCTTGTTCAGGTATTGCCTGGATTTATTAAAAACAGCGCTAAGGTCATTAACCGTAAGAATTCCTTGTTTGTCATAAATGTAAACACAAAGTGATTTCACAACTTCCATTGTGGGTGTTAGCCTGATACATTTATTTAGCATATACAGATCTGCAATTGAATACCGGCTGGCCAAAGGTTGTTCTTTGAATAAATCCTCATGTAGATCCAATAAGCTTGAATCTACGTTTGCCAAATCCACCACGCCTCTGGTTTTTACATTAGAGAAAAAATAAGAATTAACCCAAGGCTGTACTTTGATGGCAAAAAATGTAAGTGTGTTCCTGATCGCAATTCTGTAAGGTGGTTTTAGGCCATGAATGGTGAAGACTTGGTTGTTTATCGGAATGAACTCTGTCTTGCTTCCATAAAGAAAGTCGGCATCCATTTCTTCAAAGAACACAAAATCATAGCAGCAATCGTCTATGACAGGTATGTGCTTTATAACACTATCATTCTGTATATGGATGCAGTAGTATTCTTTTAACACCTACTGGAGAGACTTCTCCGGGAAACTGGTTTCTGTGATCATTTATTAAAAATTACAGAGAAGAATCTGAAGAAGCCCTGTAATGCCTCTGATTTGATGCGTGCATCAGCTGGATTCATATTATTTAATGCTCTTTTGGTGTTGTTTCAGGCTTTTCCTTCTAGATTCTCAAGTCTACTGTAAAGTTGTCGATGTAGCCTCCACAGAGCTTATGTAGTACTTCCCAGGCTTTATATTCCAAGTAATCTGCATGTATTACACGTAAAATGAATTGTATATCTGCTTTCTCGCCTTTTAAAGGTCCAGGGAACAGGAATTCTTTACATTCATCTTCTAAGCTTCCTTCGGATTCTTTGCACCCTAAGAATAGAAGCATAAAAAATCATGAAGTTTAGAGATACATTTTTTATTAAATCAGGTTACAGAGAACTAACGGATAAACGAAAACATACGCTTATCTGCACTATGTGCGAAGGTATATTACCTAATTTTACTAATCCTGAAGATACATTATTCCTGCATTAATACTTATAGTTTGCCAATAAAAAAGCCGGCCATACTTTAAAGTATAGCCGGCTTTTCAATTACTGTTATTTTATACTTACACGTCTACGCGTGCATACTTCGAGTTACGCTCAATAAAGTCGCGGCGAGGGCCAACCTCATCGCCCATCAGCATCGAGAACAGGTGGTCTGCCTCGGCAGCAGATTCAATTGTTACCTGCTTTAAGCTTCTTACATCCGGGTTCATGGTCGTGGTCCAGAGCTGCTCCGGGTTCATTTCACCAAGACCTTTGTAGCGCTGCACACCAACCGATTCGTCTTTACCTTTTCCAAGTTCAGCAATGGCATCCATACGGTCCTGTTCGCTCCAGCAATAACGCTCTTCTTTACCTTTTTTAACCAGGTAAAGCGGCGGAAGGGCAATATATACATAACCGTTCTCGATCAGCTCGCGCATGTAACGGAAGAAGAATGTCAAGATCAGGGTTCGGATATGCGATCCGTCCACGTCCGCATCCGTCATAATGATAATGCGGTGATAGCGAAGCTTCTCCATGTTCAGGGCTTTCTCGCCATCTGCCGTTCCGAAGCTTACCCCAAAGGCCGTGATCATGTTCTTGATCTCTTCGTTCTCGTAAATGCGGTGCTCCTGTGCTTTTTCTACGTTCAGGATCTTTCCACGCAACGGAAGTATAGCCTGGAACCTACGGTTACGGCCCTGCTTGGCAGAACCACCCGCAGAGTCACCCTCCACCAGGTATATTTCGCAGTTTTCAGGGTTGCTGTCAGAGCAGTCGGCCAGTTTACCAGGTAAGCTGGTGCCGGAAAGTACACTCTTGCGCTGCACCATTTCGCGTGCCTTGCGGGCTGCGTTACGGGCCTGTGCGGCTAGTATAACTTTCTGAACGATGATGCGGGCTTCTTTCGGGTTTTCTTCCAGGAACTGAGTCAGCATTTCGCCAACGGCAACATCAACCGCACCGGAAACTTCAGAGTTACCCAGCTTGGTTTTGGTCTGGCCTTCAAACTGTGGCTCAGCTACTTTTACAGAAATTACAGCCGTTAAACCTTCACGGAAGTCATCACCGGCAATGTCAATCTTCACCTTATCCAGCATGCCTGATTTATCGGCATACGATTTCAGGGTACGGGTAAGGGCGCGGCGGAAACCGGCTACGTGCGTACCACCTTCTATGGTGTTGATGTTGTTTACATACGAGAAAATGTTCTCGGCATATGACGTGTTATACTGCAGGGCAATCTCAACAGGTACACCGTTTTTCTCGCTCTCTACGTGAATTGGCTCCGGTATCAGGTTCTCGCGGGTCTCGTCTAGGTAAGCAACAAACTCCTTCAGACCACCTTCCGAGTAGAAAGTATCGTTAAGTGGCTCGCCCTGCTCGTTCATTTCGCGCAGGTCTTTCAGGTTAATACGGATGCCTTTGTTCAGAAACGAAAGTTCGCGTAGACGGCTGGCTACCGTATCGTATTTATACTCGGTTACGGTAAAAATGGAAGCATCCGGCTGAAAGGTAACCGTAGTACCTGTTCTGTCAGTTGTTCCGATCTCGCGAACCGGGTAAGCAGGCGCACCAATGTTATAATGCTGCTCGAAAATTTTACCGTTACGGTGCACGGTTACGTGCAGGTCCGTGGAAAGGGCGTTAACGCAGGATACACCCACGCCGTGCAAACCACCAGATACTTTATAGGTGTCTTTATCGAATTTACCACCGGCGTGCAATACCGTCATTACTACCTCTAGGGCAGAGCGGCCTTCTTTCTGGTGGAAATCTGTTGGAATACCACGGCCGTTATCCGATACCGTGACAGAGTTATTTTCGTTTATAGTGACGTTGATCTCGTCGCAATGGCCAGCCAGGGCTTCGTCGATAGAGTTATCTACTACTTCCCATACCAGGTGGTGCAAGCCTTTTATACCAATGTCGCCGATATACATGGCCGGACGCTTACGAACTGCTTCGAGTCCTTCCAGTACCTGTATGCTATCAGCTGAATAATTGTTTGCTCTTTGTGCTTCTACTTCACTCATGTGTGTTACTAAGGTAGATTAATAGTAGGTAAAATTACCACTTTTATTTCGTTTATGCTATACTTTTAAACACAGCTTTGCAGCTGCCGGATGCCTTGCCCGGAGCTACTCCCTGATGTTGTACCTGCATGTCTGTAATTTAACAAAAATCACCTTGTATTAGTGCCTGACAGCTGATTTTGGCGCTGATAAAATGCAAAAAAGTATAGCCGCACCGGTAGCTATACTTTTAAGGTTAAGATCTGTATCAGAAATAAAATAGTATATCCGGGTTTGCCGCTTTAGTTGCGCCTGTCAGGCACCGGAACCAGGGTTAATATTTACTGCAAACGGGCCTTTACTTTAATGCGGGCTACCATGCGCCTGTTAAAATCATAATATTCAGGGTTATATGGTACAGAGCTATCTATTTCCTCCATACTTACTATTACATACTTCTTTTCAGGAGTGCCTTTAAGTGTCTCTATTTTTGATTTTGCATTTTCTATGGCTTTCTGAAGCATTTCTTTCTGAACGGCAAGGCGCTTGCCTGGCTCTATAAAACTGCCCGTTACATTCAGGTTAAAAGGAATATTACGCTTCAGGGCTTCGCGGGTGATCCGGTTGTAAGAGGCAGTATCAGAAACGGTCAGGTTATAGGAAACTCCAATCTGGTACATGTTCCGGTTTATGTTTTTCCCCATTTGTTCGGGCATATAATTCAGGAAGATATTTTCATTCATTTTAGTCATGCTTGGGAATTGCTGCTGCAACGAATCGGCCCATTTCTGAAACCTGGGGCGCAAGCTAATGGGTCCGTTATACGACAGGTTTAAACGGTAACCGGCATCGGGGGCGGGCTGCTCATACTCGCCAATAACTTCAATGTAATTATCTTCCGAAGTAGAATTACGGGTTTCGCAACTGCTTAACAAGCCGATACTTGTTATAAAAATTAGTGCCAGAAGGAGATTTTTCTTCATAGGTAGTATAGGGTTATAGTATATAGTGAACTGCTAACGAGAATCATGCCAGAATAGAAGTATAAACACATGCGAATAGTAGTGTATTTTCAACCTGTTTTATGTATACTTCCGGGCAAAATTTTGCAGCTTTAAGGTTTATACTTTAATAATATGAAAACCATTATACTGCTACTGATTTCCAATGTTTTTATGACCTTTGCCTGGTACGGCCACCTGAAGTACAAAGACGTGACACTCTGGAAAGTTATACTTATCAGCTGGCTGATCGCTTTTTTTGAATACTGTTTTCAGGTTCCTGCAAACCGGATCGGTCATGGCCAGTTTACAGCCTTTCAGCTTAAAACAATACAGGAGGTGATTACGCTGGTGGTGTTCATCGGCTTCTCGGTGCTATACCTGCGCGAAGAGGTAAAATGGAATTATATAGTAGGGTTTATACTGATTCTGTTAGCCGTATTCTTTGTTTTCAGGAAGTGGTAGATCTTGAAAATTAAGCCGCAATTGAATTCAGGAAGTATAAATATTTGCTGAGAACAGCCGGAAGTAATTGTGTGTGGTTAATAAGCTGATTTTAATAGGAGCTAAGTTTAAGGCAGGTGAAACTATACTTTATACTTCATGCTCTTCTAATGGCTTTGACCGCAGTTCAGTTACCGGCCAGCCCGCCAGGCTTGCGCCTGCATGGTAAGCACTTTCCATAAAGTCTAGCAAAACTTGTTTGGGGTTGTCGGCCGTGCGCATGTCGTCATACTTTAAAAGTGCCATCGGGCTGCCGTTAGAGTCTACCCAGGCGGCTTCTCTAGGTAATAATGGTTCTTCGTCCAGGCCGTGGGGCGAAGGGAAAGTATAAGAATAAAAAGCCGGAAAACGGACCTGTTCGTCGCCGGGCCAGAATCCAAAACTGATTACTTCATGCGAATAGGCCTCTTTTTCTACTATACTTGCTTCGGGGCGTATGGGTAGCGCTTTGCCCGAAAAACGTGTAACTACCAGGTCGAAGTGATGCCAGTAAAGTTGTACCGGGCAGGTTTTGCCATAAAAGCGCCCGCTGAACTCTTTCATAATGCCATCAATAACAGCAAGTATGCGCCAGTAACGTGTTACCTGCTCCGGTTCGTAAGTGGCATGCTCGTGATCATCAGCAAACGGAGTTGCGCATTTGTTATCGTAGGGTTTGGCAAGTATGGCAACCTTAATGCCCAGTGCTGTTAAAGCACTGAAAACAGAAGTATAAAATTGCGCCACACTCAGGCCGTTGTGCAGTGTTATGGTTTCGGTAGTCCCTAAACTTGTTTCTATAATGAGTTGATGCGAGATAAAATCAAAGTCTATCTGGAAAGTATAAAACCTGTAAGGTATGGGCCCGGTAGTTAAACCCCTAGCGGTAAGGTATAACGTTACATGCCACCAGTGATTTTGATGAGGCATTTGTTTTAGCCTGATCTTGCCTATTATTTGCAGGTACAAATGCAGCGTATCTTTGGTTGGCTCCCAATCTTTTAATGGTAAAGGCGGAAACACAACGGCTACATCATCGTTAGGAGTTACTGCTGGTGCCATGGCGATAGTAGTATTAAGTACCAAAATGCTCCTTTATTTGGAGGAAGCATTAAATAGGTTTACGTATTATTGTATAATATCTGTAATTAATTGGCTGTTTTTGATGATGTGTATCAAAAAATGGTGCAAAGCACCTAATTTAGCATGTAAGTAAAATAGCTGTATAGCGCCATGCCAGAAAAAAAACAATCCTGAAAATAGGCGATGCAGTTAACTGTGTGGATTATTTTATACTTAATCACACGAAAAATTATTCAATTTCAGTTACAAAAATTATATTAGCAGTTGGGCGAAAAACGTATACACAGCCCATACCACAAAGCGGTAGCCGCATTGCAAATTGCTGCCGATTAACACCCTGAAAACATGCTTGTCAATAAGGTTTCTGACCAGATAAAGAAAAGTAAATACATAAGCCGCGACCTGAGCTGGCTGCGATTTAATTACCGGGTACTTGACCAGGCCCGCGATACAAACAAAAGCATTTTCGATAGGCTTAAATTCATGGCCATTACAGCCTCTAACCTGGATGAGTTTTTCATGATCAGGGTAGGCAGTTTATACAACTATATCGATTATGGTAAAGAGCGCCATGATTATTCAGGTTTGCGAGAATTACCTTTCCGTAAAAAGCTGCTCGATTATGCCCACCGTTTTGTAAACGACCAGTACCTGACCTATAGCAACGAACTGAAACCCTTATTCTCGAAGCATGGCTTTGATGTGCTGCAGGTAGAAGAATTGACTGAAATAGAGCAGAAAAAAGTAGATTCATACTTTAAGAACACGATCTTCCCGCTGCTTACACCCATGGTGTACGATAACTACCACGGTTTCCCGTTGCTGATGAATCAACTGCTTACCTTTGGCGTGGTTACACGCACCACCGAAGAGCAGAAAGCGCAGGACCGTGTTACGTTTGTACAGATTCCGGGTAACCTGGCACGTTTCTATGAGATCAACCGCAAGGATAAAATAATTTTTGTACCGATAGAGGAGATCATCCGCTGGAAGATCAAGAAGCTTTTCCGCAATGTGGAGATCGTATCGGTAAACCTGTTTCGGATAACCCGCAACGGCGACTTTACTTTGGAAGAATCGGATGATATTGATGCTGATTTTGTACAGGAGATAAAGGTAAAGCTGCGAACGCGAAAGAAAGGCCGTGTGGTGCGCATGGAGGTAGAGCGGAACCCTTCGCCTTTGATGATGAAGATTTTGAAGGAGCGTTGGGTAATTGATAATGCCAACGTTTTCACCATGGCCAGCCTGATAGACCTGCGCTCGCTCTGGCAGATCATCAACCACCGTCAGTTCAAAGAACGATGCTTTAAACAACCGCCACCAGTAACGCCGCTAAGCCTTCCTGCCGAAACCGTGGATATGTTTGAGTACCTGAAGGAGCACGATGTGTTGCTGCACCACCCGTATAATAGCATGGAGCCTGTAGTAGCTCTGCTGGAGCGCGCCGCCGAAGACCCTTACGTACTTGGTATTAAGCAAACTATTTACCGCCTGGCAGATCAGTCAAGAGTAACTGCTGCTTTGCTGAAGGCTGCTGAAAACGGAAAGCACGTTTCGGTATTGTTCGAGGTAAAAGCCCGTTTTGATGAAGAGCGTAATATTAAAGAAGGCGAGCGTTTAGAAAAGGCCGGATGTTTCGTTATCTATGGTATCAGCAAGTATAAAACACATACAAAAATGCTGATGATCATCCGGAAAGAAGGAGAGAAGGTTACGCGTTATGTACACATTGGCAGTGGTAACTACAACGAGCAAACAGCCCGCCTTTATACCGATGTGAGTTTGCTGACAACCGACGAAGTATACGCCCACGACGTGTCTGAATTCTTTAATGTAATTACAGGCCATTCACGCCCTAACGAGTATAAGTACCTGCTTACATCGCCAAACAGCATGCGCCAGCAACTCATTGAGCTTATCCGGAATGAGGCGCGGAATGCTAAGAAAGGACTGAAAAGTGGTATCGTTATTAAAATAAACTCGCTGGAGGATAAGGAAGTAATTGATGAGTTTTACAAAGCTTCTAAAGCAGGCGTACCTATAAAACTTATTGTGCGTGGTATCTGCTGCCTGCGGCCGGGCCGAGAAGAGCTGAGCGAGAATATTACAGTGCGTTCTATAGTTGGCGAGTACCTGGAACATAGCAGGTTATACTATTTCCATAATAATGGTGAGTCAAAAGTATACGGGGGCAGTGCCGATATAATGGTGCGTAGTTTCGACCGTCGTGTAGAAGCACTTTTCCTGATCGCAAACGAAGAACTGAAACGCGAAGCCATTAACATACTTCATTACAACCTGCTGGATAATGTGAATTCTTACATTATGCGCGAAGATGGTACTTACCTTAAAAAGCGCCCTGCCGCAAACGAAGAAGTAATAGATGTGCACAAGCTATTTTACAGCCGCGCTTACAGCACGGAAGTAGTAGAAGCAGAGTTGGTTTAGCCCAATGTATAAGTATAAAAGCAGAAAAGGCCCGGAAGATCATCCCGGGCCTTTTCTGCTTTTATACTTTGTCTTCATACACTTCATTTTCTCAGAAGTCTGTAGAGCCAAAGTATTACTAACTGATGTTGCTGATAATGAAGCGCTCGGGGTAATGCTGTTCGTACAAGGCGTGCAGCATGCCATCTTTAAGGCCCACGGCAGGCACCAGCATACTTTCCAGTTTCGCCCATTTCATGGCTGATAAATAGATTTCAGCGGCTGGTAAAATAACGTCGGCGCGGTCAGGGTTCAGAAGTAGTTCTGTCATGCGCTCCTGCATACTCAAACTTCCGATCTGGGCTACAATTTCCTCTATCTGTTTACGGAAAATAGGTTTGCCTCCCAGCTTACCCGACAGATCATAGATTTTGTTAATGTTACCACCTGTGCCAATGGCGCGGGATAAATGGTATTTGCGCGTATTTTCTTCGATCCAGTGGCGCATTTTATTCCAAAGCTCCTCTGAATCCACTCCATGCATGTGCCGAATCGAGCCCTGCTCAAACGACTGTGAAGCCATTTTCTCGCGGTTCACATAAATGTTAAATTCAGTGCTGCCGCCGCCCACATCTATGTGCAGGTAGTTGCGCTCATCCAGGAAATTAACAATTACTTTGTTTATCAGTTCTGCTTCTGTTTCGCCATCAATTACCTCTATTTCCATGCCCAGCACTTCGCGTACCCGGTTCAGTATTTCAGGTGCATTTTCAGAAGAGCGCATTGCCGAAGTGGCGCAGATCATGTGGTAGTTTACATCGTGCACATCCAGCAGCAACTTAAACGCATGCAGTAGTTTTATAAATTTCTGGATCTTGTATTCGCTGATGTAACCGGTATTAAAAACATCTTCGCCGAAACGAATGGGATAGCGCACATACTCTACCCGTTTAAAAATAACGTTACCATTCTGGTTGAGCACATTGGAGATCTGGCAACGAACTGCGTTAGATCCTATATCGATGGCAGCTAACTTCAAAAGCTTGTGATTTTATGTTAGAAATGCTTGTAAAGATAAACAGAAATGCTGAAAAACTGACAGGCGTATAGGTACGAATCAACTGGTTATTTAGGTTCCGGAGTTATACTTATAAAAAGCCTTACACACTTACACTTTCATAAACTTGCTTACGCAGTAAGAATTTGTACACGGTACCGGCTGGTTATACTTGTAGATAGGGCTTAATTGAGAACTATGGCAGCAGTAGGTCGTACAAAGAAATTAGGCCAACCCAAAAAGTTATGAAAAAAATAAGGTTGAGATATACAAAAAAGAAAGTTGCCAAGCGTTTGTTGCCGTTGTTTGCGCCGCTCATACTTACACCTGTTTCTATTCCGGTAGGTGGAGCTACCATGGCCAAGTCGGATGCAAAGCGTACTAAGGCTAAAATACTGAACTATAAAGTAATGAAATTTGACCAGGTGGCTTATGGTTTATACGATGAGATGAACCTGCAAAAAGCCGGGCTACGGTTTGAGGTTTTTAGCAAAGCACTTACCGGTTATTATAATCTGAAACATGATGGTAAACTCTCTGAAAAGCCCATCATCACGGTAGTGGATTTTACAAAATCATCAACCAAAAAAAGGTTGTGGGTGCTCGATCTGGAAAAAAAACAAGTACTATTTAATACCTATGTAGCGCATGGCCGCAACTCAGGAGTAGAGTATGCTGAGAGTTTTTCGAATGATAATGCCAGCTACATGAGCAGCATTGGTTTTTATGTAACCGAGGCTACTTACCACGGCAAGCACGGTCTCTCACTCAAACTCGATGGAATGGATGAAGCATTTAATTCTAACGCTCTGGACAGATGCATTGTAATGCACGGCGCCGAGTATGCCAGCGAAAAAGTAATTGCGCAACAGGGTAGGTTAGGCCGTAGCCTCGGTTGCCCGGCCTTGCCAATGGAAGATCATGAAGAAATTATTAATGCGGTAATGGGTAAAACCACCCTATATATACATGCTGCCAATGATGCTTATACTTCGGATTACCTGGACCATGCCACCGCGTTTACCGAACTGGTAAATGAGCAAAGCGCTAAGCTGCCCGACGCTTCCATTTAATGCCACAACCAATACCGGGTTTTTGCTCTCCGGCAGGCTGTCGGCCTTGTAGCAGATCATCTAACACGTGGCGCAGGTCCTGGCCTGTAACCGGTAGCTCGTTCTTTGGTCGGGCATCATCAAACTGGCCATGATAGGCAAGGCGCATGTTGCGGTCAAAAACATAAAACTCGGGTGTGTACTCAGCATGAAAGCTACGTGCTACCAGTTGTGTCTGGTCGTATAGGTAAGGGAATGAAAAACCTAATTCTGTGGCAAGTGCTTTCATTTGCTCCGGGCCATCTTCAGGCGAGTCGGCAGCGTTATTGGCATTTACAGCTACAAAACCTATACCTTGCTGCTGATACTCTTTTGCCAGGGCAACAACCTGTGGCAGAATATGCTTTACATACGGGCAGTGGTTACAGATAAACATTACCACAGTTGCTTTTGTAGAGGCCAGATCGTGCAGCGAAATCAGCTTGTCTGATACGGTATCAAGTAAGGCAAAATCCGGGGCAACAGTACCCAGCGCAAATTCATTGGAAGAGTAGGCCATAGTTTAAGTTTATCTGATGTGTAAGGCAATGCAGGCAACGCCTGTTTGTGCATCTAAAATAAACTTTTTTCAGAAGATAAAAAACAAAATACCAGAAAGTTAAGACCATGCTTGTCCCAGTGCCATCAACTTAAGAAGAATTCAATCTTCCCGTCATCTCTGTCTGGAAGCTACCTGTATGGTTACATCCTCGTCCAAAACAGCGATAATTTATTTCACTTGCCCGCCTCTCTTAGCCTCAGGCTACTTTTTATTTTATACTTAGAATGTAACGCGGCGGGGCCTCACTCTATTACACAAATCCCTAATCCTCTCGGGACGATAACATTAGGGATTTGCGTAATGGTATAAGTATAAAAGTATCAGCGTAGCCGGCCATATAGCTTCACCAGTTTATAAAGTTTTTTAGCATGGGCTTTCGTGAACTGCCCGGGCTTCAGGCGCCATTCCCAGTTGCCATCTATAGTAGATGGTTTGTTAAAAGTAGCCTCAGCACCCAATCCCAGAACATCCTGCATGGGTACTATAGCAAGCTGCGACACCGAAGCATAAGCCAGGCGTAGCATTACTTCGTGTGCGTTATTTTTAGTTATTTTCTGATTGGTATAATCACTGAAAATCTGTTTGGTAGCTGGAGTAGCATTTTGAAACCAGGCACAGGTTGTGCTGTTGTCGTGAGTCCCGGTATAAACTACGCTGTTCTTAACGTGGTTATGGGGTAGAAAAGAACTTTCAAAAGCGATATCATTACTCTCAAAAGCAAACAAAAGCACTACCATACCCGGCAGGTTAAATGCATGGATCAGTTCGCGCACAGGCTGATCTATATCTCCCAGATCTTCTGCAATAATTGGCTTTTCCGGATGATATTTCATGATCAGGCTTAGCAACTCATGCCCAGGCGATTTTACCCATTTACCGTTAATGGCAGTATCATCGCCGGCAGGCACTTCCCAATAAGCCGAAAAGGCACGGAAGTGGTCGAGGCGCAGCAGTCGGAACAGGCGTAGGTTATGATCGATTCGGCGCATCCACCAATCAAAATTATTCCGGGCCAGCTCTTTCCAGTTATATACTGGTGTGCCCCACAGCTGGCCGGTTTCGCTGAAAAAGTCCGGTGGAACGCCGGAAACTGACGTTGGTCTACCCTCTTTATCAAGCTTAAAGTCTTTGGGGTTTGCCCATACATCGGCGCTGTCGTGGCTTACATAAAAAGGCATATCACCAATAAAATGAATATCGCGCTTGTTACAATAATCTTGTAGCTGTTCCCATTGCCTGTGAAATAAAAACTGAAGAAACTGCTCGCGTTCTATTTCTTCTTCCAGTTTCTCGGCAAGCTTTTTTAATTCTTTCTCTTTCCTGTTTTTGATAGATTTATCCCACTCCAGCCAGTTTTTTCCATTAAAATAATTGCGGAAAGCAACATAGTAACTATAGTCCTGCAGCCAGGACTGGTGCTGTTCCCGGAAATATTCGAAAGCCTGCTGCATTTTAAAATTATCCTTGCGCCTGTAATTAATGTATGCTTTTGTGCAGATAGCCTTTTTGAATGCTGTAACTGCCTCAAAATCTACACGATCATTTCTGAAAGTATAGTTCGGCTTCAGGTCTTTTTTCTCCAGCAAGCCATCTTTGAATAACAGGTCGGGGCTGAGCAGTAGCGGGTTAAAGGCAAAAGCTGAGTGGCTGCTGTAAGGAGAATTACCCATGCCTGTTTCGGTTGGGTTAAGGGGCAGTATCTGCCAGAAACGTTGCCCGGCCTCATCCAGCAGATCGGCAAATTTATACGCTTCCGGGCCCAGGTCACCGATTCCGTATGCAGAAGGCAATGATGTAATGTGCAGTAAAATTCCGCTGCTTCTGTTCTCTATGATCATGCTGTTGTTGCGGTTAAAAGTGCTACCGGGTATGTTTGAAGTATAGCTGCCAGCGGCAAAGAATCCTGTCCTGTTATACTTGTCTCACCAAAGATATTTTCCCATTGTTTTGGCGCCTCTGCCGGTAAAGTAACAGCGGTGTCCTGCCATACTTGTTGCCCCAGCGGCAGCTCGTTTTCTGAAATTACCTGTGTAAGTAAACGCGGCACTACTACCAGGTACCAACTGCCCTCATACGCTCGCGCGAATGCCATTGCATTGTTTTTATACTTTCCGGTTATAGTTAGTGGCTGGTAATTGCCGTGATCAAATATTGCTTTTTGAGTTTTTCGCAGGGTTAGTACTTTCCAGATCAGGTATAGTTTTGCGCGAGCATCGGCAGGGTTTTGCAGCAGTTGCTGGTGCAGTTTTATACTTTCTTTTTTGTCGAGTTGCTTTAGTTCATCCAAAAAGCTCTGTCGCAGTTCGTAGTCTACGGGGCGGCGGTTATCAGGGTCTACCAGGCTGAAATCCCAGAGCTCGCAACCCTGGTAAATATCGGGCACTCCGGGGCTGCTCAGTTTCAGCATGGTCTGGCAAAGCGAATATAGCCAGCCATAGTGCGACAGCTTAAAAAAGAAAGGCAGGAAAGCCGCCAAAAATTCCCCTTTTTCCTGTAGCAAATGCGCTACCAGGTCTTTCGCTGCTTGTTCGTACTCATTGTTTGGCGATATCCAGTTGGTACTTACTTTTGCCTCCCGGAATGCTTTTATCAGGTATTCCTGTACGCGCTCTACAAGCGTTTCATCTACGGTGCCTTCAAGCGGCATTACACCCACCAACGTCTGAAGTATAAAGTATAAATCGTTTGCTGTAAGTGTTTTGGCAGCAGGATGTTTCCGCACAATTTCCAGCCAGTTCTGTACCTGCTCTTCCCATTCATCGGGCAGCTCGCTTAGTACTTCCAGGCGCATTCTTGAGCCCTCTCCGCGTTTAGTATCGTGTGTGGCCGTAGCATTTAGCGAGTGCGGGTAAGTGCTGAGTTTGTGTTGCATCAGCTCATGAAAATCACGGCGGCGTAGGTGGAAAAGTTCAGGGCTGTTGCCAACTTCGTTAAGCGAAATAAGGCGGTTATAGTTGTAGAAAGTTGTGTCTTCCACACCTTTTGCTGCCAGAGGACCTGTAAACTGCTGGCTGCGCATCACAAAGTATAACTTATACTGCAGGCGCTGCTCCGAATCCTGATTCTCATGTATAAACAGCGTGCGAAGGTGCTGCAGTTTTTCTTTGTGTTCCGGGCCTCGTTTTTCAGCTTCTTTAAATGCATGTGCGATCACTTCTTCCGCCAGTTCTGATAACGGAAACTGCCGAGTATAAATTCTGTACACCGGGAATGATGCCAGCAGTATGCCCAACGCATTTCGCCAGGTATTTTCATCTTCACCAGTCGGGATCAGGCTAGTTTCCTGGAGCAATTTTAACAGGTTTTCCAGCTCTCCCGGCATCTGTGTTTTCAGGATAAACATCTTCTTCTCGAAAACCAGTTTATCGTAATCGGTGGCGGCGTCGGGTACGATTTTTTTGTAAAGTCTTGTAAGCTTTCTCTCGCCTTCAGCATCGGTATAGAGGTTGCTTACCCAAGCCAGGAAATCGTAGCCACTATTGCCTTGTATGGGCCAGTAATCAGGGAGGTTTTCTTCTCCTTCCAGTATCTTTTCTACAACCAGGTATGTCTCATCACCGGCAAGTTTTCGGAGTTTTTCCAGGTAAGAATCCGGGTCGAATAAACCATCTACGTGGTCAACACGCAGGCCTTGGAAAATACCCTTATCCGTCAGTTTTTTAATCAGCTCATGATATTTACTGAATACCTCCGGACGTTCCATACTAAGGCAGATGAGCTCGTTAACCGTAAAAAAGCGCCGGTAATTGATTCTTTTCTCTGTTTCCTGCCAGTGGCAAAGTATAAAATGTTGGGCATCGTGGAGTTGTTGCAGCGTTTGCGGGTCTTTGTTTATACTTTCAAGCAGCTGCACCAGAGCCTGTTTTATAGCCTTATGATGCTGTATGTTTTTATATAGTATAGCCTTTGCTTCCGCCCATTCATCTTTAGCAACTTTACTTGCAGAAGCTGACTTAAGGAGTTTATCAACATCAGATGCAAAAGCTGATTTAGCTTTAACATCTGATGTTTTTGCAGCTACGTTCTGCAATAGCTTTTCGTAGCTTTCTATACTTAGCGGATACTTGCTGTCGAAGTACTGCAGGCTAAATCCGGTTTCGCCGAATGCAAGTTTTAGTTGCCTGGCTTCGAGCACTTTCTGCAGTGGCTCGCCCAGGAAAGGCACCATTATTTTCCCTTTAAAATCCGGGTGCTGGAAATTGATATCGAAGAAAGTATAAAATTCAGATTTCGGCCCTTTTTCAAACACATCCATCAGCCAGCCATTGTTCGGGTGAAAGGCCATGTGGTTGGGCACGATGTCTTGCAAAAGGCCCATGTCATGCTCTTTCAGTAAGGCAGAAATTTCCTCCAGCTCTTCCAGAGTGCCTACTTCGGGGTTCAGCTGCAGCGGGTTAGTAACATCATAGCCATGTTCGCTGCCGGGGCGGGCACAAAAAAGCGGCGCAAAGTATAACGTGCTGACCCCTAAACTATGAAAGTATGGAATAAGCTTTTTTATATCGCGCAGCTTAAGCTTGGGAGATACCTGCAGCCTGTACGTGGCCGATGGAACATATACCATATTTTGTTAGGCTTTTAAATTCAGGCTGTTATATAATTTATCAAACTCTTCGCACCAGGCAACGGCCTGGCTGTTCAGGCTGCCAGTCTGGGCTTTGTATTCTTCGTAAACGGTTTGCTTCATTTTAAATGCGATATTCTGTACCATCCAGTAATCCGGGTCAAGGGGAGATTCGTCCAACACTTTGATCAGTTCCGTTAATTGTTTCATCTTCTCGATGTCTTCGGGCTGCTGCTCAACTTCTTTCATCATACTATCCACACGTTGCGTAGCCGTAAAATTGAGCGTTTCCAGGTCAGCTTTAATTTTCATGCGGTCTATCTCGGCATGAAGCCTTTTTAGCTCTTCCATGTTGAGTTCCAGCGCCGATAGAACCCGCTGTAATTTCGCATTTACGATGTACTCCACAGTTAGCTGTAGAGGCCGCGGCAGGCTTATGCCAAGTGAGTTCATGGCTGCCATTAAGGGGTAGTTGTTATCGTATACCTGTTGAAAATCGTTCTCTACACCCTGCATCGTCTGGCCCAGCACCTGGTCCAGTATTTTGCGCTGATCGTCCTTAAACAAGTGCCAGAAAGAATAATTATGCGCTTCAAAGTGTTTGTCCAGCAGCATGATTACCTCGCTCACACTTCCTTTGTTAAAAGCCTCTGATAGTTCCTGTTGAATTTTTTCAAAAGTATCGTCAGACATCACCTCACGCACGCCGCCAAACAATTGGTGGTCACCGAGGTGAAGCACTGCAAATGAGATGGTAACCTCCTCCAGCGTAATTTTTGATTTGATAAAAGCGCTGCCGACTGCCAGCTTCTGGCGGCCGGCTTCCTGCAGTTTGTATTGCAGCGTGGTTGCCTTATAACTATACAGGTCCAGCTCCTTTGGATAATTTGAAAACAGGGAAGAAACGGCGTAATGCGCGCCTACCCGCAACAGGTCCAACATGGTTGGTTTTACCACACTTTTGTAAGCATTTGCAGCGTTGCCATACTCTTTAACATTGCTTTTTGCATTCTCCAGCATATTTACAAACTCTGTTTCATAGTCATGGCCGGTAACATCGCGGGCAAGCTGCTGGGCACGAGCCGCGTATAAAATGTCCTGCATGGTTTCTATGCCGGTCACTTCATCAAAAAACCAACCGCAACTGGTATACATCAGCATGGTATGGTACTGCATTTCGAGGAGTTTTAGCACACGTATCTTTTCTTCTTTGCTGAGTTCGTGCTTGGTATAGGTGCGTAAAAAATTGTCTACATTCTCTTCCGATCGGTCCATTATAACCTGGATGTAGTTGTTGCGGGTAATCCAGGGGTCGATGTTGAGCTTATTCATTTCCTGCTCATATATAGGTATAAGCTGGTCGCGGAGCCAGTCGAAGGCTGCCCGCAAAGGGCCGCGCCATTCCTGGTTCCAGGTGGGGTGGGTGCCAGTATTACAACCGCAGTTGCTACGCCAGCGCTCTATTCCATGCACGCAGCTCCAGGAGGTGTTTTCTACTATTTCTGCTTCGTAAGCAGGCGGAAAACGTTCCAGAAATTCGCCGTAAATAGTGGTGTTGGCAAGCTCTTCTGTTTGTATATGGTTCAGGGCATACGAAAGGGCCATTTCGCCGAAGCGGTGGTGGTGGCCATACGTTTCGCCATCGGTGGCAATGTGTACCAGTTGTTGTTCTGTGTCTTCCTCGTCAAATGCCTCAACCAAGCGGTCAGCAAACTTTTCGCCGCTCGATAACAGTCCTTCAAAAGCAATGCCCTGTGATACCGGTGCATCGTAAAAAAACAATGTAATGGTTTTACCGGATGGCAGCTTGCAGGAGTACGGCCTGCGAGGGTTTATTTTGGCTCCTGTGCCATCCTGCCAATCTTTTTCACCGATCATCCGAAAGCTTTTTGCCTGGTAAGGCGAAAGTATAGTAAACCGGATTCCATGCTCAGCCAGTACTTCCAGAGTAGCATAATCGGCAGCTGTTTCGCCCAGCCACATGCCCTCGGGGTCGCGGCCAAAGCGCTTCCTGAAATCATACATGCCCCACAACACCTGCGTATGCTTATCGCGCTCGTTGGCCAGTGGCATGATCATGTGGTTATATACCTGCGCCAGTGCCGAGCCGTGCCCTGAAAAACGACTCTGGCTTTCTTTATCGGCATCGAGTAAGGCCTGGTAAGTGTCCGGGCTCTTTTTCTGCATCCACTCCAGCAACGTAGGCCCGAAATTGAAACTCATGCGGGCATAGTTGTTTACAATGTCTACAATAGCATCTTCGGCACCAAGTATGCGCGAGGCTGAATTTCGGGCGTAGCACTCCTCGGTAATGCGTTCGTTCCAGTCGTGAAAGGGATGGGCAGAATCCTGTATCTCCACTTCGTTCAGCCAGGGGTTTTCGCGCGGTGGCTGGTAAAAATGCCCGTGTATGCAGATGTAGCGGTTCATACTTATACTTTGTTTTGAAGTATGATCAATGATTCCGGTTGTAAAGTCAGTGTCTGTTGCGCTTCCGAAGAAGTATAATTCCCTTTTTCAGAGCCGCCCCATTTCGCATCAGCAGAATTCAAAAGTATACGCCAGTTTCTGTTATCATCCATGGTTATACTTTGTGGTTGCTTACTGATGTTAAAAAGGCAGCGCAGTTTAGGGCTGGAGCCGGTATGGGTAAGGTATAATACTGTTTCTGAATCGTTAAAATATACTTCGAGCTGCTCTTTGCCGGGGTTTATAAGTATAGTTTTGCGGAGCTGGATGAGCGTTTTGTAATACTCACGTAACTGATTCTGCTTTTCGTTTTGTTTATAGCTGTGCTGTAGCCTGGAGTGTTTGAATGTTTTTTCTGATTGCGGATCCGGTGCTTCGCCTTGCCAGGCAAAGGCAGCAAACTCTTCTTTTCGCCCTTTACGCACGGCTTCTACCAGATCTTTGTCAGTATGGCTCACGAAAAATAGGAACGGGTTCTCTTCGCCGTATTCTTCGCCCATAAACAGCATCGGGGTGTAAGGCGAAAGTATAACCAGGCCGGCTATTACTTTCAGCATCTCAAAGGAAACGAGTTTTGTAAGGCGTTCGCCCAGCATGCGGTTACCTACCTGGTCGTGGTTCTGGGAGCAAACTACAAATTGCCTGGCCGGGTTAGCTGTGGCATCGCTGCCAATGGTGCGTTTCCGGTATTCAGAATAAATGCCATTGTAGATAAAGGAATGTTTCAGGGTTTTAACCAGGTGTTCGGGCTTCCCGAAATCAGCATAGTAGCCATCTTTTTCGCCGGTTACTAAGGTATGAATAGCGTGGTGAAAATCATCCATCCATTGTGCTGCCAACCCGTAGCCACCTTCCGAAACCGGGTTAATGAGGCGCACATCATTCAGGTCTGTTTCGGCAATCAAAGTATAGTATCTGCCTGTTTGTTCCTCCAACTGGTTTACATGTTCCTGCAGTTCCTGCAGAAAATGTTTTGCACCGGTATCAAGTATGGCATGCACGGCATCCAGGCGAAGGGCATCTATATGATAATCGCGCAGCCACATCAGCGCATTCTGGAAAAAGAAATTACGCACATGATCGGAGTGGGCATCGTCGAAGTTTAAAGCAGCGCCCCAGGGCGTATTATACTTGGAAGTAAAGTATGGGCCATAATCGTTCAGGTAATTTCCTTCGGGACCCATGTGGTTGTATACAACATCCAGTACAACGGCTAAGCCAGCATTGTGGCAGGCGTCAACAAGCTTTTTCAGGCCATCCGGGCCACCGTAAGACCCCTGCACGGCAAAAGGGTAAATGCCATCATAGCCCCAATTGCGATTACCCGGAAACTGCGCTACCGGCATTAACTCTATGGCTGTTATGCCGAGGTCTTTTAACTCCGGTAGTTTCTTAATGATGCCTGCAAAAGTGCCTTCTTCGGAAAAAGTGCCCACATGGAGTTCGTAAATAATCAGTTGCTCCAGCGGCAGGTTTTTCCAGTTATGGTCGGTCCAGCTAAATGCAAAATGGTCTATTACTTCTGATGCCTTATGTACGCCCTCAGGCTGTGATAGGGAAGCAGGGTCTGGCCGTTGCAGTTCATTATTCAACCTGAAAAAGTAGCGCGAGCCCGGCCCGGCTTTTTCTGAAAGGCCTGTCCAGTAGCCGTAGGCCTCACGCTGTAGTGCTAATACTTCTTTTTCAGGGGCTTGCAGTACAACTTCTACTGAAGTGGCCCTGGGGGCCCAAACGGTAAAAACAGTGCCTTTATCTGCTGAAAAACTTGCTCCAATCTCTCTAATAATTCCCATTTCGGACAACGTTAATGCCTAGCAGAATTACTGCGTACTCAGGATTTAAGTTTTATTTTTTTGATTAAGATCATGCATAAATACAACAAGTATGGCAGGCGTGGTTAAAAGTGAAGTATAGTATAAACGGTATTTTTTCGAGCATATATAGGTCGAAACATATTTTGACCTGACGTAGTAACTACAAGAATCTAAAGCTGGAACTATCATACATGGAAACACTGGAAGGAACAAAACGAGTAGTTATCGAGAATGTAAAACCTCAGCTAAACTGCGGGCAGTACCCGATAAAGCGTGTAGTAGGAGAGGAGGTGCGGGTAACGGCAGACATTTTCGGTGATGGTCACGATGAGGTCAGGGCGATGTTGCTGTACCGCCACGCCAAGCAAAAGAAATGGCAGGAAGTGCCCATGAAGTTTCTGGGCAACGACCACTGGCAGGCTTCCTTTGCTCCTGACAGCATGGGCCGCTACGTTTATACTTTGCAAGGCTGGATAGACCATTTCTGCACCTGGCAAAAAGGGCTTACCAAAAAGTATGAAGCCAACCAGGATATTAGTGTTGAGTTGCAGATTGGTGCCCAGTTCTTGGAAGCGAGCGCCAGCACAGCAAAAACAGGGCAAAGTAAAAGGCTGAAGAAATGGGCAGAACAGTTACGTTACTATGGCTCTGCTGCAGAAGCCGTGGAGCTGGCCACCAGCAAAGAACTAACCGAGCTGATGAATGCCTGCAGCGAACACCGGAATGCTACTACTTATTCGAAAATACTGGAAGTAGATGTAGAGCGGCAGAAAGCTCTGTTCAGTACCTGGTATGAGTTTTTCCCACGTTCGGCAGCGCAGGAAGCGGGCCGGCATGGCAACTTTAAGGATTGTGCCCGCCTTTTGCCCCGCATTGCCGAAATGGGTTTCGATACGATTTACTTACCGCCCATTCACCCGATAGGCCATAGTTTCCGGAAAGGCAAGAACAACTCTGTAACTTCAGAACCCGGCGAACCGGGCTCTCCCTGGGCAATTGGTGCAGAATCCGGTGGCCATACAAGTATACTGCCCGAACTGGGCACCCTCGACGATTTCAGGCAGTTTGTGCTCGAAGCACGCGAGCATGGCATTGAAGTAGCGCTTGATTTTGCCATCCAGTGCTCCCCCGATCATCCGTATGTAAAAGAACACCCGCAATGGTTTAAATGGCGGCCTGATGGCACTGTGCAGTATGCTGAGAATCCACCTAAAAAATACCAGGATGTATTGCCCGTAAACTTTGAAACCGAAGACTGGCAGAACCTGTGGCAGGAGCTTAAAAATATATTGCTGCACTGGATAGCGCAGGGTGTCTACATTTTCAGGGTGGATAACCCGCACACCAAACCGTTTGCATTCTGGGAGTGGGTTATACATGTGATCAGGCACCAGCACCCGCAGGTTATTTTCCTGGCCGAAGCCTTTACGCGCCCGCGCATTATGGAGCGCCTGGGCAAGATCGGGTTTACGCAATCTTATACTTACTTTACCTGGCGCAATACGGCCGAGGAAATGCGGGAGTACCTGACTGAACTCACCAGATCAGATATGCGCGATTATTACCGCCCTAACTTCTGGCCCAACACACCCGATATACTTCCGGAATCCTTACAACACGGCGGCGAAGCTGCCCACATCACACGGGTAATTATGGCGGCTACCTTGTCTTCAAACTATGGTTTGTATGGCCCGGTTTATGAATTTGGCATAAACGAGCCGGTTCCGGGCAAAGAAGAATACTATGACTCGGAGAAGTATGAAGTAAAACACTGGGACTGGGGCAAACTGACCAAGATACGCGAAGTGATCACGCTCATTAATAAGATACGAAAAGTAAACCCGGCGCTGCAAACCACCTGGAACATTCATTTTGCCGATACCGACAACCCGCAACTGTTGTGTTATGCCAAATGGGATGATGCCCGCACCAACAAAATGCTGATGGTAGTAAACATGGATGCCCACCACACGCAGTCCGGCTGGGTAAAAGTACCACTACGTGAGCTTAATATCCCGAACGAGCAACAATACATAGTACACGACCTGCTTACCGAACGCAAGTATACCTGGACAAATGAATGGAATTACGTGGAGTTGCGCCCGCACGAAATGCCGGTGCACGTATTCCGGATCGAAGCCGGCGAACCGGGCATGGGCCATCAGAATTTAGACGATACCTGGCTTGCACAGGGAAAGGGATCAAACGAATAATTTCCTATCACAAACCTATATGTCAGAAAAGAACACCGTGTTAGACGACAACATACATTGGTATAAAGATGCCATTATTTATGAATTGCACATCAAAGCTTTCCAGGATGGTAACGGCGATGGCATAGGCGATTTTAAAGGCCTGATGCAAAAACTGGACTACCTCGAAGATCTGGGTGTTACGGCCATCTGGTTGCTGCCATTTTACCCTTCGCCATTAAAAGACGATGGCTATGATATTGCCGATTACTACAGCATTAACCCAAGCTACGGCAACATGCAGGATTTTAAGCTGTTTGTGAAGGAGGCGCACCGGCGCGGGCTAAAAGTAATTACAGAGCTTGTTATCAACCATACCTCCGACCAGCACCCATGGTTTCAGCGTGCACGGCGTGCCAAAAAAGGCTCCAAGTACCGCGATTACTATGTATGGAGCGACGACCCGAACAAGTATAACGAGGTACGCATCATCTTCACAGACTACGAACCATCTAACTGGACCTGGGACCCTGTAGCCGGCCAGTATTACTGGCACCGTTTCTTCCACCACCAGCCAGACCTGAACTACGATAACCCCGAAGTACAGAAAGAGGTGTTTAAGATGCTGGATTACTGGTTTGATATGGGTGTGGATGGATTCCGTCTGGATGCTGTGCCATACTTGTTCGAGCGGGATGGTACCAACTGCGAAAACCTGCCGGAAACCCACGATTTCCTGAAAAAACTGCGGGCACACGTTGATCAGAAGTATAGCGGCAAATTGCTGCTGGCAGAAGCAAATATGTGGCCCGAAGATTCTGCCTCATACTTTGGAAACGGCGACGAATGCCACATGAACTATCACTTCCCGATAATGCCGCGCCTGTTTATGTCGGTAAAAATGGAAGACCGATACCCGATCATCGATATTTTTGACCAGACACCTGAAATTCCGGAAACAAGCCAGTGGGCCATGTTCCTGCGCAACCACGACGAGCTGACCCTGGAAATGGTAACCGACGAGGAGCGTGATTACATGTATAAAGTATACGCCAGCGATCCGCTTGCCAAAATTAACCTGGGTATTCGCCACCGCCTGGCGCCGCTGCTGGGCAACGACCGTGGTAAAATAGAGCTCATGAACGTGCTGCTTTTCTCGATGCGCGGCACGCCGGTAGTATATTATGGCGATGAAATAGGAATGGGCGATAACTATTACCTCGGCGACCGTGACGGCGTGCGCACGCCCATGCAATGGAACGACAACCGTAATGCAGGTTTCTCTACCGCCAATCCTCAGAAATTATACTTGCCTGTTATCATCGACCCGGAGTATAAGTATGAATCGGTGAACGTAGAAACACAGCAGCACAACTCCAACTCGCTTCTCTGGTGGATGCGCCGCACTATTAATATGCGCAAGCGCTACAAAGCTTTTGGCCGTGGCACCATTCGTTTTCTGAACCCTGCAAACTCTAAAGTGCTGGCCTTTATCCGTTCTTATGAAGAAGAGAATATACTTGTAATTGCAAACCTTTCCAGGTTTCCGGAAGCGGTAGAGCTTGACCTGCCTGAGTTTAAAGGTTATGTGCCGGTGGAGGTATTCAGCAAAAATAAATTCCCGCTTATAAAAGATGACTGTTACCTGTTTACCATGGGTGCTTATGGTTATTATTGGTTTGAATTACAGCCACAGGAAGCCGGCATCAGCACAGGCCAGGATCTTACAAAAGTAACATTGCAGCTACCCTCGCTGCGTAACCCGCTTGAGGTTAAAATACTGAAGGCACTGGAATCGAAAGTGCTGCCGCCTTTTATTCTGAACAAGCGCTGGTTTGGTGGCAAAGCACGCCGTATCCAACGCATGCAGATCATTAACAGCACCCCGATGCATGTAGGTGAAAATGGTGCGGCTTTGCTGTTTATAGAAGTTCATTACAACGAAGGTTTACCCGAACTTTATCAGTTGGCAATAGCTTTCGCCACCGGTGACGAGGAACAAAACCTACTGACTACACAGCCAGGCAGTGTAATAGCCCGTGTTTCCGTTAATGGCATGGAAGGTATATTATATGATGCCCTTTATTCAGAAGAGTTCCGGCAATTGCTGTTACAGATGATGGCAAAACGCCGAAGTATAAAAGCAGATGGGGCAGAGCTGGTGGGCTACGGTACCAGAAGTATAAATGCAATGCTGAAAGAGGCAGAACTGCCGGTAAGCTCCAGGATTCTGGGAGCGGAGCAGAGCAATACATCAATACTTTACAACAACCTGTTTTTTCTGAAAGTATACCGCAAACTCGACCGCACCCTGAACCCGGATGTGGAAATTGTGCAGGCACTCACGAATAAAACCGATTTCCAGAATGTGCCCCGCTTTCTGGGTGCTATCGAACATGTAGAGCATGGCTGCCCGCCTATGGTACTGGTAATGTTGCAGGAACTGGTGCCCAACCAGGGCGATGCCTGGGTATACCTTGAAAACTCGCTTAAGCGATTCCTGGAACGATTGCAGACCAGCCATGAACAAGTTCGCGTGAAAGAGCCTGTAGGCTCACTGTCGAGGCCGGTAGCTTTTGCAGATATGCCCGAAGAAGTACAAATGCAGTTAGGCGGCGCTTATGTAGAAAGGGTGGAACTGCTGGGCCTTCGAACAGCAGAAATGCACCTGGCCTTGGCTTCAATGCCTCAGGAAAAAGATTTTGCTCCGGAAGATTTTTCGCTGCATTACCAGCGTTCGCTTTTTTCTTCGCTTACTTCGCTTGTCCGTAAAAATTTCGATAGCCTCCGAAAACATCTTCCAAAATTGCCGGACGATGTGCGTGCCGAAGCGGAAGAAGTACTGCAGATGCGGACCGAAATTCTGGAACTGTTAAAAAGAGTTTTCTCCCGGAAAATAGATACACTTAAGATACGCAGCCACGGCGATTACCACTTGGGGCAGGTGCTCTTTACCGGCAAAGATTTCATGATCATTGATTTTGAAGGAGAACCGGCACGCCCGTTCAGCGAAAGGCGCCTGAAGCGCTCACCGTTACGCGATGTGGCAGGTATGATCCGCTCATTCCATTATGCTGCCTATAATGCTTTGTTTCAGCAAGAAAACCTGCGAAAAGAAGATGCCGACTACCTAGAGCAGTGGGCAGAGCAATGGTACCATTATGCCAGCGGTTTCTTTATGCACGCTTACCTGGATAAGGCACACGGAACAGGTGTTATACCAGCAAAGGAAGAAGATTTTGAAGTGCTGATTGAGACCTTCCTGCTTGAGAAAGCGATCTATGAACTAGGGTATGAATTGAATAATCGTCCGGATTGGGTATTGATCCCGATCAGGGGCATTAAGTATATCATGAGGAAGTATGGCAATGGCTAAAAAGAAGGAAAGTATAAGACCGGAAGCTGAGACAGGCGGAATAGGGCAGGAAGCTGCTAACCAACCAACGCCAAAACGCGGAAGACCTAAAAAGACCGATGCGCCACTGGCAGAAATGGGTATGCCCCTTGCTTCTGAACCTCTTACTGACGAAAGTATAAGCACAGCAATTGCTGCAAAACCAGCTGGCCGCGGAAAAGCGAAAAAAGCTGCTAGTGCAGATTTGCCGCCACAACCTGTCTTGCCTTTACAACCTGTGAAAAGAGGTAAAAAAGATAAGGTAGTATCGCCAGTAGCTCCAGGTATAACTACACCCAAAAGCCGGGGAAAAAGGGCTACACCACCTTCGGAACAAATACAAAGTATAAGCTCGTCAGAACTCGGTCAGGCTGTTTACTACAACATCAGCCGCTTTACCGAGTTCGATATTTACCTTTTCAGAGAAGGCAAGCATTATACTTTGTATGATAAGCTGGGCTCGCACCCGATGGCGCATGCCGGAACCACAGGAACTTACTTTGCCGTTTGGGCGCCAAATGCCGAGCAGGTTTCCGTAATGGGCGACTTTAACAGCTGGGACCGCGAAAGCCATCAACTGCGGGCCAGAGAAGATCATTCGGGTATTTGGGAAGGTTTTATACCTGCTGTAGGAGCTGGTATGTTATACAAATATCATATCCGGTCGCGCTATAACTTTTACCATGTAGAGAAGAGCGATCCGTTTGCTTTTGCTCGCGAAGCGCCGCCCCAAACTGCTTCTGTTATCTGCGACCTGCACCATACCTGGCACGACGATGCCTGGTTGCAACGCCGCAAAACACAGGCCAGCCAACCGCAACCTTTTGCTGTTTACGAAATGCACATAGGCTCCTGGCGACGCAAAGCTGAAGATAACAACCGGCCGCTTACTTACCGTGAACTTGCCGCAGAATTACCTGCCTACTTAAAGGAAATGGGCTTTACGCATGTAGAGTTTATGCCTGTCATGTTTCATCCGTTCAATGGTTCGTGGGGTTACCAGATCACGGGCTACTTTGCCGCTGCCAGCCAGTTTGGTTCGCCACAAGATCTGATGAATCTGATAGATGTACTGCACCAGGAAGGCATCGGTGTTATACTTGATTGGGTGCCCTCTCATTTTCCATCGGATCAGCATGGCTTGGTATACTTTGACGGCACGCATTTGTATGAGCACGATGATCCCCGCAAAGGTTTTCACCCCGACTGGAACAGTTACATTTTCAACTATGGCCGCAACGAGGTAAAATCCTTCCTGATCAGTAACGCGCTTTTCTGGTTGGATAAATACCATGCAGATGGCCTGCGCGTTGATGCTGTGGCTTCGATGCTATACCTGGATTATTCGCGCAAACACGGCGAATGGATTCCGAACGAATACGGTGGGCGCGAGAACTTGGAGGCGATTACTTTCATTAAAGAATTTAACGAGGCCGTTCACAACCGGTATCCGGATGTGCAAACTATAGCCGAAGAATCTACGGCCTGGCCGGCTGTTACAGGCACTTTGGAACATGGCGGCTTAGGCTTTAATATGAAGTGGATGATGGGGTGGATGCACGACTCGCTGCGTTATTTTTCTACCGATTCTATTTACCGCAAATACCACCAGGGCGACATCACGTTCAGTATCATTTATGCTTTTTCTGAGCGTTTTATGCTACCACTTTCCCACGACGAGGTAGTGCACGGCAAAGGCTCGCTTATAGGTAAAATGCCGGGCGATGAGTGGCAGCGATTTGCCAACCTGCGTACGCTTTATGCTTATATGTATGCGCATCCGGGAGCCAAGCTTTTGTTTATGGGTGGTGAGATTGCCCAAAGCAGCGAGTGGAACCACGATAGTAGTTTAGACTGGCACTTGCTGCAGTATGATTTTCATTCGGGAGTAAAAGAATTGGTTCGTGAGCTAAACCACATCTACCAGCAGGAAACAAGCCTGTATACTTATAATTTTGACGGCCGGGGATTTGAATGGGTTGATTTTGAAGATTCCCATAACAGCGTTATCAGCTTTTTAAGGAAAGGCAGTACACCGGATGACCATTTACTGGTGGTTTGTAACCTGACACCTGTAGTACACGACCATTACCGGTTGGGTGTGCCGGAAGAGGGCCATTGGCTGCAAATCTTGAACACGGATGATGCCCGTTTCGGAGGTAGTAATGTACAGAATACTGCGCCTTTGCAATCTGTTCCGGAACCTTACCATGGCCGTGCATTCTCACTAGAGCTTCGGTTGCCGCCTTTGGCAGTCGTATACTTAAAGTATAAACCTGCTCAGGTTTCTAAAGTATAAATGTTTTTTGAAAGTATAACCCCAACGCTTTTACTTTCAAAGCAAAGGCGTTGGGGTTCTTAATATCTGCTTTATTCACTGTCAATCTAAGCCCGCTTGAGATCGAAAAGAGCTAGTGTAGCTGATAGAAATCTGAGTTTTATAGTTGCTGCCTTTGCGTTTATTTCTTTTGTCATTACGAGTGTTAGCGAGAAATCTGGTGTAGTATAGTTGCAGTTTATACTTGCTTGCACTTAGCTATACTTCCAATTTAGTTGTTGCCCTCAGTCTTACTTGCCATTCGTTTCAATTTATACTTTGGTTCCCTCAGGCCGGGCGGCCTCGTTTTCCTATTCGGCGCTGTGTTCCCTTCTTTTGCTCCTGACGTCGCAATGCCTTACGGCACCAGAATCTCACAAGGCGCCTCACAGAAAAACTGATATCTTTCCCATAGCCACAGCAGTTCTATAAGTTGAAAGGATAAGCTTCGAACTTAATCCTGATTGTATTTCCGTATGGACATGTCGTGACCTGTCCGCTCTCAAAGACTGCAATTATAGAATTATAACTTTTAACTATAGCATCAACCTAATTCCCTCCTCGGAGGGGGTGGGGTAAGTTTATACTTTAACTCATTAACTCTCATACTTCTGCAGAGGGTTTCCTGTAAATTCAGTGCGTGTTTTTGGCAACGATTCAGGATAATTTTTCTGTATAAATGTTATCAGCTTTTCGCGTACGTGGCAACGCAGGTCCCAGGCGATACTGGAGTTATCGGCACTCATTAAAGCACGTAGCTGTAAAGAGTTTGCCTGGGAGTCTGTTAAGTCGAGGCCCGCTACTTTTCCGTCCCATAGATGGGTGGCAGCCAGCACCCGCATGAGCTCTTTGCGAAGTTCATCAATAGGCATGGTATAATCTGTGTAAAGGTATACGGTAGCCAGTATGTCGGCACTGCTTCGAGTCCAGTTCTGGAAAGGTTTTTCGATAAAGTAGTTGAGCGGAAGTATGAGCCGGCGCTGGTCCCAGATGCGCAATACCACATACGTAAGTGTGATTTCTTCTACCCGGCCAAACTCGTTTTCGACTACCAGTACATCATCTATGCGAATGGGCTGCGAAAATGCTATCTGCAAGCCAGCCAGTAGGTTAGCCAATGAGCGCTGTGCTGCAAATCCTAAAACTACACCTGCAATACCCGCCGATGTAAGCAAGCCTGTGCCCAGCGTTCGCACCGGCTCAAAACTGAAAAGTATAAAAGCTACTGTAAGAAAAGCTATCAGTGCAATGGTGATCTTTTTAATGAACTGTAGCTGGGTAAAAAGTCTGCGCTCCCGTATGTTATCGGGTTTGGATATCTGGTATTTGTGCCGCAGCATATCCTGCACTACATAGGTTACTTTTATCAGCATCCAGCCAAATACAGCTATGTTCATTATTTCCAGGAAACGGCGGAAAAACAACCGTTGCTCCATATTAAAAGGCGTGAGCGCCAGCGTAAAAGCTGCAAATAACAATGGAAGAAATACTTTTACAGGAGCACCCAGGTGGTTTGATATAGATTTGGTTAACTGAGGCGATTCGCGCTTGTTGTATAAGTCCAGCAGCTTAAAAAAAACAAATGCCAGCACCAAGCCAACAAAAGCTCCGATTACAAGCTGCATTATACCAATCATCAGGTTATCAAAACTGCCGAAAAATATGTCTGCTAACTTCATAAAAATCAATTGTTATACTTCCTGAAAGCCTGCACGCATGTATAAACTTTCAGGAATGTTACTCTGATATGAAGGGATAGGTTCGGAAGTAAGGCAGTAGAAATCTAACTCGGATGCAGCTTTAACTTTATTTTAAAAGTGTTATGTCATGATAACGTGTATCTATTTAATGCCGTATGCAAACTATATCTTTTTAAAAGCGCTAATCAAATCTTATGAGTGACCTTAGCACCCAAAGGCTGCTTTAAAGTTGTGTGAGCACAATCTGAATTAATACATGGCAAAACTGATCATTGTATCAAACAGACTTCCGATTAAATTACAGGAAAAGGAGGGTGAATTAGTTTACCAGACCAGCGAAGGCGGCTTAGCTACCGGTTTGGGCTCTATCTATAAAGAAGGCAATAACCTCTGGATAGGATGGCCCGGTTTGGTGATAGAAGAGCAGCATAAACAGCAAAAAATAATACACGATCTGCAGTCTGAAAATATGTACCCGGTTTTCCTGACCGAAACCGAAATCAAAGAATTTTATGAGGGTTTCAGTAACGAGACCTTATGGCCCACCTTCCATTATTTCAGCCAGTATGCCATATACGAACAGCAGCTCTGGGAAACGTATATGGCTGTCAATCAAAAGTATTGTGATGAAATTGTGGCGCAGGCCGAGCCCGAAGATACGATCTGGGTACACGATTATCAGTTGCTGTTGCTGCCAAGTATGTTGCGCGAGCGGCTGCCAAACAGTACAATAGGTTTCTTTCAGCATATTCCGTTTCCGTCTTACGAGGTATTCCGTTTATTGCCGTGGCGTAAAGAAATTTTGGAAGGTATGCTTGGTTCCGATCTTATCGGCTTCCATACCTACGACGACATGCGCCACTTTCTCAGTTCGGTTAACCGGATTATCGGGCACGGCAGTATGCATGGCTGGATAAATACAGGTACCAGGTCGCTGCTTGTAGATTCTTTCCCGATGGGCATTGATTATGATAAGTATGCCGCTGTGGCTGCCTCCGAAGAAGTAAAGAGGCGGCAAGCTATTTACCAGGCTAACCTTAATTCCCAGAAAATCATACTATCTATAGACCGGCTTGATTATTCTAAAGGTATTCCGCAGCGCCTACTGGCTTTCGAGCTTTTTTTAGAGAAGTATCCCGAGTTCCTGGAAAAGGTAACACTGGTAATGCTGGTAGTGCCTTCGCGCGATGCCGTAGGCAAGTATAAAGAGCTGAAAGAAGAAGTAGACGAACTGGTTGGCCGCATAAACGGAAAGTATAGCAACATCAACTGGAACCCGATTCAATATTTTTACCGCTCTTACCCGCTCGAAACGCTTTCGGCTTTTTACCGCATGGCCGATGTTGCTTTGGTAACGCCAATGCGCGATGGTATGAACCTGGTTTGCAAAGAGTTTGTAGCCAGTAAATTAGATAAGAGGGGTGTGCTTATACTTAGCGAAATGGCCGGTGCATCAAAAGAGCTTTCGGAGGCTTTACTCATAAACCCCAACGACATAAACCAGCTGGTTGATGCCATCCATAAAGCTTTGATCATGCCTGAAGAAGAGCAGGAACAGCACATGGTACTGATGCAGGAATCCCTGAGACGTTATAATATACACCACTGGGTAAGTATGTTCATGGATCGCCTGTCTTATGTAAAGATCAAGCAGCTTTCGCTGGCAACCAGCTACCTCGACGAGGCTACTTTCCACGAAATGAGCGACGCTTACGAAACCGCCAGCACACGCCTGTTCTTTCTGGAGTATGATGGAGCACTTGTGAAGTATAGTTCTAAACCGGACATGGCCCGGCCCGATGCTGAGCTGATAGAGTTATTGAGCCGCCTGAACAGCGACCCAAAAAACAAAGTGGTAGTAGTAAGCAGCCGCGAAAAAGATAATATGCAGGAGTGGCTTGGACATGTTCCTGTGGATTTGGTAGCGGAGCATGGCGTCTGGATAAAGCAGAACAGTACCGGTTGGCAAACCATGATGAGCCTGATGGATGACTGGAAAAGCGATATAAAACTAATCCTGGACCTGTATGTAGACCGCACGCCTGGTTCTTTTATTGAAGAAAAAGAATACTCTTTGGTTTGGCATTACCGACGCGTTGAAACCGGACTTGGCGAGCTACGCGCCCGCGAACTGGTAAGCCACCTGAATTTCCTGGCTAGCAATAGTAACCTGCAGGTATTGGATGGGCAAATGGCGGTAGAAGTTAAAGCACAGGAAGTAAGCAAAGGCAGGGCTACAGCGCATTGGCTGAACCAATATCCGCACGAGTTTATAGTTGCCATTGGCGACGACTGGGGCGATGAAGATATTTTTAAAGCCATGCCGCGCGACGCTTATACTATAAAAGTAGGTAACTCATATTCGGTGGCCAAGTACCACGTAGATTCCTGCGGAGAGGTACGGAGCTTATTATCGCGGTTACTGCAGCTAAAAGCATCGGAGCAACCACAGGAAATGAGCTAAAATTACTTCAACAAAAAAGCCTCTCTGATTTTATTTCAGGGAGGCTTTTTTGTTTACTTAGAAGTATGAGCCAGATTAAAACAAGCGCCCATTCGGGGTTTCATCCGTATTATTTTTGCTGGTATCGCAGTTCTCCTCATTGAAAACCTGGTTAATGGCATTTTCGGCATTGCGCAGTTTCTCTTTGCAAAGCTTAATAAGCTGCGATGAGCGCTGCACTTTCTGCGTAAGTTCGTCTACATCTACGGCATCGTTTTCGATGGCGCGCAGAATTTCCTCGAGCTCCTGGGTGGCCTCGCGGTAGGTCATGTTATGTATGTCTTTCGTTGTCATTTTCATCTATGTTTACGACCATGCTATGAAGGGTGCCTGTTTGTAGTCTGGTTTCTATCACGTCGCCGGTTTTAACCTGGCTGGCGCTTTTAATTATCTTTCCGTTTAATAAAGTTAAGGTATAACCGCGCAGCAATAATTTTTCAGGGTCATTGGCTTTTATACTTAGGTCAAGCAGGTTCAGCTTATGATTTTCGGCCTGTAGTTTATGCTGGGTTTTATACTTTACCTGCTCGTTATACTTTGCAAACTGAAGCTGGTTAGTCTTCAAATCTTCTTTGGCCTCGGTTTCGAGGCAATGCACCTGGTGGTTTAGCTCGTGCTCCTTCATGTGCAGGTAACGCTGGCTTTTGCCTTCCACGCAAACAGCCAGTTCACTTAAATTACGCTCACGCAGGTGCAGCAGATCTTTGGTAGTAGCTTTTATACTTTGTTCCAGCATACCGGAATGGTGCTTTTGCTCATCGAGGTAAGATTTCGGCTTTAGTAACAAAGACCGCGATAATTGCTCCAGCTTCTGGTTGTTTCCATGCAGGTACTCGGTGGTAAGGTTAGACAAACGCAAACTATGGCGCTCCAGCCTGTCGCCGGTTAGTTTTAATTGCTGAGCGGCAAACATCCTGATGCTGGAGTATAAGCTTTCTGATTCTTCCTCAGCATCCCGGCAGGTATCTATAATAAAGTTGGCTACTGCTGTTGGTGTCTTTAATCGGGTGTGCGCTACCAGGTCTGCTATACTTTCGTCGCGCTCGTGGCCGATGCCGGTAAGTACAGGCAAAGGCGAGTTACCAATAGCTGCCGCAACACTGTAATCATCAAAGCAACCCAGGTCCGTTTGCGAGCCTCCGCCGCGTATAATTACACAGGCATCAAACTGCTCGGCATATTTGGCAATCAGATCCATGGCTTTGCGAATAGAAGCCGGAGCCTCATTGCCCTGCACAATTGCCGGAAACAGCCTTGTACTGAAAGTATAGCCGTAAGCGTTGTGCTGCAACTGATGTATAAAATCCTGGTAACCAGCTGCCGAAGCCGATGAAACTATGGCCAGCCGTTGTGGCACCAGTGGCAGTTCTAGTTCTTTATTGGCTGTGAGCAGGCCTTCCGTTTCCAGGCGTTTCAGGGTTTCCTGCCTTTGGCGGGCCAGGTCGCCTATAGTATAATTGGGGTCAATGTTTACGATGTCGAGGCTCAGGCCATACAGTTCATGGAATCGAACGTTTGCCTGCATCAGCACCTTTAAACCTGCCTTTAGTGGCTGCCCGGTTTTATCTTCAAAATAGCGTCCCAACATCTGGTAACGGGTGCTCCAGATAGTTGCCCGAGCCTGTGCCAAGATCTGCCCGCGCGGATCATCGCCTTTATCAACCAAAGTCAGGTAACAATGGCCTTTGCGCCTGTCCGGGCTAACCTGGGCCAGTTCAGCCACCACCCAATAGCTCTCCGGAAATGCCACTTCCAGCTCCTCCCGAATCTGCTGGTGCAGCTCGAAGAGCGACAAAGGAGCTTCAAACTCCTCAAAAGTGGTTTGCCGGAAAAGGAACTGGGCCATGTAGTAGCAATGGAAAAATTATAGAAGCAGCCGGTTTTGCATACTTCAGCATTCGAATATAAGTGATTGTAACCGTAGCACAAAAAGAAGGACTGTAGCTTTTTAAGTAAATAAGTATAGCTTTTTAGTTATATATCAGAGGATGAAGGAGAAGTGTTAAGTATAGAACCGCTCGTATACCTGCTGCCTGATCAATTTTGCTATTTTTAAAAAAGCCTGTTGAGTTGGTATATGTGGCTGTGCCATCAGGTATAAAGGCACATGTTTTTCGCCTGGTCTGTAAGGAGGTTGCTGGTAATCGAATTCAGGATGAAGTATAAAACCGAGCTTTTCATAAAAATTAATACGTTTCTGATCAGTTTCATCCTCGGGGCGCTCCACTTCCAGTACTATCTGGTGTTGGGTTTGCTGCAGTAACCAACGCATTATTTTCGTACCTGCTCCTTTGCAGCGGTATTCGGGATTTATGGCCAGGTGCTCGAGATAAAGTATATTTTCAAGTTCCCAATGTATGCTTAAACCTATCACGTTCTTCTCTGCCATCACCACATGCAAATGCATCGCCGGCTCGTGTAGTATTGTCAGAAGATCATCAAAATTACGACGTTCCTTTACCGGAAAAGCATTCTCATAAAGCTCCCTCAATTGTTGCAGCTGACTGAAATGCCGATCTTTTATAAGTACAAGCTTCATTTCCATACACGTATAATTGCTTCAGCTAAGGCTGCTTTATACCTGCTTTTAACTCAGAGAGCACTTTCATCACATCTTCCTGCCATTGGAGTTTCTCCAGTATAACGGGCGGCGCAGCGCGCTCCAGGCAATCCAGGGCAGGGCAGCGTTCGCAGGTCTGGTTAACATACCGGTGCAGAATAGCAGGGTCGTTCAGGAATTTTACTTTGCGGCGCAGGTCCTCATTTATCAGCAAGCCTATACTTACAGTTCCGTTAAGCTGATCGGCAGGTTGTGCCAGGGCAAATACCAGGTACTCGTTTGTTGTATTAATGTAGGAAGAGCGCTGTATGCCAATTATGGGCTGCTCCAGGTTTCCTGCCTGCTTATGGCGTTCTACTTCCTCAAAAAGGGTGAGCGAGATCCAGCGGCGACAATAGTGCTCATTCATCAGCGAGGCATGTGGGTTGTGCAAACCCGCTAAGTGCAGCTCTTTTGTTAGCGAGAAGTAGTCCGGCTCCGGCCCATGCTGAAAACGTAAAAAGAAAAGCTGCTTGATGTTAAAGAACCGTGGCAAAAGCGAGGTAAGCCGGTGTAGCAGTGTTTCGGGCGAAGTGTTATACTTTATAAGTATATCCTGTAAAAGGGAAGGGTTCCAGGTTGGGCTGTTAAAAAAGGTTTGGAGGTCCTGTACGAGCAAATCGCGGTTAAGGAGCAGGGCGCCGGCAAAGTACGATGCTTTAAAATTGTTGAGCACTTCCTCAAAGGAGCCCACCCTAACCCAGGTAGTAGTATAAGGCCGCACTTTTAATTGCATGTACTGAAAGCCCAGTTCGCGTGCCAGCGCAAAGGCCTGTTGAGGTGCAGTAAGGTTGGGATTTAGCAGCAAGCGTGGCGTAGCGCCGGGTATAAAAACAGAGCGCAGGCTTGCCAATTCCGGATAACTGGCAATTGTTTCTGTTTCAATAATTATGTTAAATTCGGTTTGAAGCAGTTGTGCAAGTTGCTCGTGAGTAGGGAAGGTATTCTGGGCCAGGTTATACTTCTCTGTAAAACGCTCTGCTTCTAATTCCAACTCTTCAAAGTAATTGTCGTGCAGTTCCTGGTAAGATCGTAAGGCAGAAAAGTAGAATTGTTCTACACTCAGGTCAAAGGCTCTCGACATTTCCAGTAAGGTATTTACGAAAGCGCTGAGTTTGGCAGGAGCAGTAGCAAACAGGTCCAGCAAGCGGCTTATATCCAAGCCAAAATGTTCTAATGGCAAATCAGACAGAATGTTCGACTGCAGCAATTCACCAACGGGTTGCAGGCGCTTCGAGAGTTGCAGTGAAACAAGATAATCATAGTTTACACCCAGGGCATCAGCTATAATGGCTATTTTACTTGGCTTGGGATGCTTTTTACCTTTCTCGATCTCATTTAAATAAGATACAGAAATATCAGTGGCCATTGCAAGGTCTGTAAGCGAAATCCCTTTTTCGTTTCGCAACTCCTTGATTTTCAATCCAAGTATAAGCCGGATCACATCTTCCTGTAGCCTCATTTAAGTTTCTTTTCTGCTAATTTAATGAATAAATAAGAAGTAGCGACATTTAAAGAAATAACATAAAAATAATTATTAGCGAAAATTCGCTAAAAATAAATAATTCGCGTATAGATGTAAAAGTATAAAATTTACCAAGTATAACAATATTATTTTAAGGCCATGATCATAGAAAGCACTGTGGAAGTAAAAGGCAAATTAAGCAAAGGCTTTGAAGAAATTCTGACACCAGATGCACTGGAGTTTCTGGAGATGCTCCATACTAAATTTAACAACAGGCGCGAGGAGTTACTACTGGCACGAACGGAAAGGCAGAAACGAATTGATGCCGGCGAGCTTCCAGACTTTTTAGAAGAAACTGCACACATCAGGCAAAGCGACTGGAAAGTAGAAAGTATACCACAAGACCTACAGCTACGTCGGGTAGAAATTACGGGTCCTGTAGACCGCAAAATGGTGATCAATGCGCTGAATTCTGGTGCTAACGTGTTCATGGCTGATTTTGAAGATGCAACCTCCCCAACCTGGGAAAACCTGCTGGAAGGGCAACTGAACCTGCGCGATGCTATCAGAAGGGATATCGATTTTACGGTGCAGAACGGGAAAACCTATCGGCTGAATGAAAAAGTGGCTGTGCTGCTGGTCCGGCCCCGGGGCTGGCACCTGACCGAAAAACACCTGACCATTGGCGGAAAGCCCGTTTCTGCTTCATTGTTTGACTTTGGTTTATACTTCTTTCATAATGCAAAAGAACTTATAGCGCGCCAAACCGGGCCATACTTTTACCTGCCTAAGCTGGAAAGCCACCTGGAGGCACGTCTCTGGAACGATGTGTTTGTAGCAGCCCAGGAAGCACTAGGTATTCCGGTAGGGACTATTAAAGTTACCGTTCTGATCGAAACCATACTTGCTGCTTTTGAAATGGACGAGATCATGTATGAGTTGCGCGAGCATATTGTAGGGCTTAATGCCGGCCGCTGGGATTATATTTTCAGTGCTATCAAGAAATTCCGCAACCATAAGGATAGAGTTTTCCCTGACCGGACAGCTGTTACCATGCAGGTACCTTTTATGAAAGCATATACCGATCTGCTGGTGAAAACCTGCCACAAACGCGGGGCACATGCAATGGGGGGGATGGCTGCCTTTATACCTAACCGCCACGATCCGGCCATTAATAAAACCGCTTTTGAGAAAGTAGCAGCCGATAAAGCCTTTGAAGCCAGGAATGGTTTTGACGGAACCTGGGTAGCGCACCCGGACCTCGTAAAAGTGGCCAAAGCTGCCTTTGATGAAGTGCTGGGCGATAAGCCCCACCAGAAAGAGGTGCTGCGCGATGATGTGGATGTTAAAGCTGCTGATCTGCTTAATTTCAGAATGGATGGTGCAAGTATAACAGAAGCCGGCTTACGCCTGAATATCAACGTGGGCATTATGTACCTGGGTAACTGGCTTTGCGGAACTGGCGCTGCGGCCATCCATAACTTAATGGAAGATGCCGCCACTGCCGAAATCTCTCGCGCGCAGGTATGGCAATGGCTGCACCACGATCATACTAAAACCGCCGACGGACAGGAAATTACAGAAGCACGTGTGCTGCAGCTTATTAAAGAAGAAACAGAGCATATTAAAGAAGAAGTAGGGTTGGCCAGATTCAAGAACTGCCACTTCGAACGTGCTTCCCAGTTGTTTTCTGAACTTGTTCTGAGCAAGTGTTTTGTAGAGTTTCTGACATTACCAGCCTACAAGTATATCGACTGATTTCAATTATCTCAAACAAAAATAAAGTATACTGCCATGAACAAGAAGGAGAGAATCAACGAGATCGAAAAAGACTGGATCGAGAATCCACGCTGGGAAGGTATCCGGAGAACGTACAGTGCCGAAGAAGTTGTAAAGCTGCAGGGTTCTGTAAAAATTGAGTATACGTTGGCTAAAAAAGGGGCGGAGCGGTTATGGCGGTTACTACATTCGGAGTCTTATGTGGCTGGTCTGGGTGCTCTTACCGGTAACCAGGCCGTGCAGGAAGTACAGGCCGGCCTGAACGCTATTTACCTGAGTGGCTGGCAGGTAGCAGCCGATGCAAACCTGGCCGGGCATATGTATCCTGATCAGAGTTTATACCCTGCTGATAGTGTGCCAGCTGTGGTTAAAAAGATAAACAACGCACTGCTGCGTGCCGACCAGATACAGTCTGTAAGCGGAGAAGGAAACATAGACTGGATGGTACCTATTGTTGCCGATGCAGAAGCCGGATTTGGCGGTAACCTGAATGCTTTTGAACTGATGAAGATGATGATAGAAGCCGGGGCTGCCGGCGTGCATTTCGAAGATCAGTTATCATCAGCTAAAAAGTGCGGCCACCTGGGAGGTAAAGTGTTAGTACCAACACAGGAAGCCATTAATAAACTTGTAGCTGCCCGCCTGGCTACAGATGTGATGGGTGTATCAACCCTGGTAGTTGCCCGTACCGATGCCGATGCAGCCAACCTGATCACCAGCGACATCGATCCGCGCGATCATGAATTTATACTTGAAGGGGAGCGCACTTGCGAAGGCTTCTACAAAGTACGGAATGGTATTGAGCAAGGTATAGCACGTGGCTTAGCCTACGCGCCTTACGCCGACCTGATCTGGATGGAGACTTCTAACCCGGATATAGCCTATGCCAGACAGTTTGCAGAAGCCATACATGCCGAGTATCCGGGTAAGTTGCTGGCTTATAACTGCTCTCCTTCTTTTAACTGGGCTGCTAAACTTTCAGTAGAAGAAATGGAAACGTTCCGGGAAGAATTAGCGGCCATGGGATACAAGTTCCAGTTTATTACACTGGCAGGTTTCCATGCACTGAATACAAGTATGTTTGAGTTAGCCAAAGCGTATAAAGAGCGTGGTATGGCCGGTTATTCTGAGCTGCAAGAGCGCGAGTTTGCACTTGTTAAAGATGGCTTTAAAGCTGTAAAACACCAGTCTTTTGTGGGTACCGGCTATTTCGATGCCGTACAGAATACAGTTACTGCCGGCGCTACTTCAACTGCTGCATTGGTTGGCTCTACCGAAGAAGAACAGTTTCATTAGGAGTGAATAAAACTGAAAGCAACAGCCGCTGCAGTAATGCAGCGGCTGTTGTGTTTTATACTTTCTGCAAAAGTAAAGTTAGTATTCTTGGTATTTCGCTTCTGTCATCATTATCGAAATGCTCCTCTATAGCAGTAAGTGTAAGCCCGTGGTTTTTAGCAGCCCGTGTAAAGTCTGATACATGATGGTTATAGCACTCTACTACATGCAGACCTTGTTCGGTTTCGAATCGTGCTTTCGATCCTGCGTATTGCTTAAAAGGATGAAGTTCGCCAATGTATATATGCCCGCCGGGTTTTAATACATCAGCGGCTTTCTGAAGTATAGGTTCCAGGTTTTCGATGTGCTCCAGAACAAGGCTGAAAGTTACCAGATCGTATTGATGGTGAATAAAATCCCAGTCAGTTGTAATATCGGCATGTATGAACTCAACATTACCAGATCTGATCTTGCTCTTTGCTTTGGCCAGCATTTCTTCCGAGAGGTCTATGGCTGTTAGCTGTTTTGCCTTCTGAATAAGCCATTCGGTGTTTTTGCCCGTTCCGCAGCCGATTTCGAGGCAGGTTTCGAAAGGTATACTTCCCAGGGTTGTCCGAAGCGCTTCGCCTTCCAGATCTCTTGTTTTGTTATGGTTGGTGTCGTATTGCGAAGCCCAGGTATTATATGCTTGTCTGATATTCATGGGTACTGGTAAGTATAAGCGGCCTGAAGTTGGCCGTTAAGCTGCCTGCAATACTATAAAAAAACGAAGTATAAATAAACTGTTGCGTCGCAACCGATTTACACTTCGCCAGGCTTAGGTTCGTGCTGTTTAATGTATCACCCTGAGTATGGGTTCATCTAATTTTATACCTGTTTCATGATCGATAGTGAAATAGCCAACTTCGCTGGGGCCGTAGCCAAGATTTAATTCAACCACCTGATTAGGCCCGGGCAGCATATTTACAACTTCCTGGCGCAGGTTTTTATACTTTTCCAGCAGGTCCGATAGCTTTTGTTCTTTTTCGGTAAGGGTATTATTCTGGCTACCGGTTTTCAGGGCTTGTTCCATGTCGCTTTTATCCGGGTCATAATTGGGAGTTATACTTTGAAGCGATAGCAGTTCAACTTCCAGCAACCTGATGTCACGTTCCGTATCCAGGTATTCCTTCACTTTCAGCTCCAGTGGTACCAGCGACTCATCCAAATATTTTACAAGGTTTTCCATAGTTCAAGTGTAAAGTGAGTATTGTTAAGTATACGCAGCACAATGCAAAACTTTGCACTTCAACTATAGTTACCGTCAGCTATAGGTAAATTTGCTTTTATATGTGTGAGAGGTCTGCTACAGCCACTTGAAAACCTTGCGCAGCATGGGCAGCCTGCCTTTGTAAGGTGGGTAACGCAAGGGCAGGTCGAGCCAGGTGCCGCGCTTCAGAATGCTTTTCTGATTCGAAAAAACATCAAAGCTCGACTGGCCATGGTAACTGCCAATGCCGCTGCCGCCCACACCACCAAATGGCAGGTTAGGGTTGGCCAGGTGCGAGAGGGTATCGTTTATACAGCCTCCACCAAAACTGGTATGTTGTAACACCTGCTCCTGTTGCTCTTTGTTAGACGAGAAAAAGTATAAAGCCAGCGGTTTCTCATGCGAATTCACCATTCGGATGGCATCTTCTATTTCCCGGAAAGTAAGCACAGGCAGCAGCGGGCCAAAAATTTCTTCCTGCATAACCGGGTGTTCCCAGCTAACCCGATCCAGAACAGTTGGGGCAACGTAGTTTTCTGCCGCGTTAGTTGCGCCACCTACCCGGATGCTGCTGTTTCCGAGCATACTTTTCAGGCGCTGAAAATGCCTGCCGTTTATGATGCGGGCAAAATCAGGGCTTGTGGCAGGTTCCTGGCCGTAAAACTGTGTGATATAGTGGCCAAGCAGTTGTATGAGCTCTTCTTTAACTTCTTCCTGCACCAGCAGGTAATCCGGAGCTACGCAGGTTTGCCCGGCATTCAGAAACTTGCCCCAAACAATGCGGCGCGCGGTCAGGTCCAGGTCGGCATCAGCGGCAACAATAGCGGGGCTTTTACCTCCAAGCTCGAGTGTTACCGGGGTCAGGTGCTCTGCGGCGGCTTTCATAACTATACGCCCAACATGCGTGCTTCCGGTAAAAAAGATGGTGTCAAAGCGCTGGGCAAGTAATTGTTGTGTAGTTTCCGGGCCGCCCTCCACTGCTGCAATATATGCCTCATCAAAAGTCTTCCTGATTATTTTCGAAATGACGGCCGATGTGTTTACGGTTAATTCAGACGGTTTTATGATGGCACAATTTCCTGCTGCAATAGCTCCGATGAGTGGGTTAAATACCAGTTGGAAAGGATAATTCCAGGGGCCGATGATCAGGGCAATGCCATAAGGCTCGGAGTAAATATAGCTTTTGGCCGGAAAGTTAACCAGGGTTTCCTTCACGCGCTTCGGTTTAACCCAGTTTCCGATTTTGTTAAGTACAAGCCGAATTTCCTGCTCAATAAAACCAACTTCGGTTACAAAAGACTCTAATTCAGGTTTTCTGAAATCGGCATAAAGGGCATCAAAAATTTCCTGTTCGTGTTGGCTTATCGCTTGTTGTAGTTTGCGCAGCTGGGCCTTTCTGAAATCGAGCGATAAGGTTTGCCCAGTTGAGAAAAAGGCACGTTGTTTCTGCAGCAACTCAACTATAGGTTGTTGCATCCTGGTATCTGGGGAGGCGGGTGATAATGTTGTTTTCATAGGTATGGGTTAGTGGTGTCGTTTTTCCGGTACTGCCTCGGCAGGCGCTCTGCCGGTAAAGTTTTGCATGGAAGTATAAACTTTAAAACCTCTTCCAACTATAAAGTCAAAAACACGGGCCGGTAACAGGCCCCTAAACAGAGGTAAAAGGTGTACTATAGTTGGTTTCCGAAGTATAATCTTGTTCTTTCCAATCGCATCCAGCATCGCTTCTACAAAATGCTCCGGCTGCATAATAGGGGTAAGAACCGGGGCTTTTACGCCGGCAAACATACCGGTATCAATATAGCTGGGAGTGATGGTAGTTACGTGCATGTTTTTGCCTGTCTGCTCCAACTCTAGCCGCAGACTTTCTGACCAGCCTAACACAGCCCATTTACTTGCCGCATACACACTCATGCGCGGGTTTGGAATCAGGCCGGCTGCCGAGGCAATATTTACAATGTGCCCGCTGCCACGCGTTAGTATGGCAGGCAGAAAAGCCCGGGTTACCATCATCACCCCCGATACATTTATATTTAAAGTACGTTCGATTTCATAGAAGGAGTGCTCTGCAAAGAGTTTTCCTACCACTATTCCGGCGTTGTTCACTAATATATCGGGCGGACCGGTTTCCTGTAGTACCTGTTCTGCTGCCTGCTGCACATCGGCGGCATCGGCAACATCTACCACATAGCCGGATACTTTATAGCCCTGCGCCCGTAATTCTTTGGTAAAGTGGTCTAAATTGCCTTGGTTAATGTCCCAGAGTATAACCCGGGTAGCACCCAATTGCAGGCACCGCTGAGCAGTTAACTTGCCTATTCCTGAGGCACCTCCGGTTATAAGCACGGTGCTGTTAGCTATTTTAGTCATGTTAGTGAAGTAAAGCGTATGGGAAAGCAGGCAAAAACTTCCTTTAATATACAAAACCTAATACATAATTAAAAGTATAGCCTTGCGGCAGGCAGTGTGCAAACCGGAATTTTGTATCTTTGAAAGTATAGATGTGCCTGAAAATGGAGAAACGGTTTGTTGAAAATACTCGAAGTTTGGAGAATTACGCTTTAGTAACATCAACCGGACTTATCTATACAAAGCGATAAAAACAAAGTATAAAGTATAAAGTATAGCTTTATCTTATGAAAATAATCGAATGCCCACGCGATGCGATGCAGGGGCTGAAAGAATTTATACCTACCGAAACAAAGATCGATTATATTAATACCTTGTTGCAGGTAGGTTTTGATACCATAGATTTTGGCAGTTTTGTATCGCCGAAGGCAATGCCCCAGATGGTGGATACGGCCGAAGTGCTGGCTAACCTTGACCTTAAAACTACAAGCTCTAAACTACTGGCCATAATTGCCAACATACGCGGAGCCGAAGAAGCAGCGCAGCATAAAGAGATAACTTACCTGGGTTTCCCGCTCTCTGTATCCGAGACTTTTCAGCAACGCAATACAAACAAAAGTATAGCCGAGGCAATGGAACAATTGGCCCACATCCAGGATATTTGCAGCAAACACAATAAAACACTGGTAACTTATATTTCCATGGGCTTTGGTAACCCTTACGGCGATGCCTGGGATGCCGAAACTGTGATCAGTTTTGTGGAAGATCTGGATAAACTGGGTGTTAAGATCATATCGCTTTCAGATACGATTGGAGTTTCTGACCCCGAAAACATTTCTTACCTGTTCGGCCACCTGGTACCTGCTTTCGGAAGTATAGAATTTGGAGCGCACCTGCACACAACTCCTGCCACGTGGCAGGAGAAAGTAGAAGCAGCCTATACAGCCGGCTGTCGCCGTTTTGATGGCGCCATGCGTGGCTTTGGTGGTTGCCCAATGGCAAAAGACGAACTTGTGGGCAATATGGCCACCGAAAATTTGGTGCGCTACTTCGAAAATAAAGGCATAAATTTGAACCTGAACAAAACAGCGTTTGAGGCGGCAATGGTGCAGTCGGGCGTTGTATTTCCTTAATTATGGCAAGCAGAATTATAGTAGATATTTTTATCCCATGCTTTGTAGACCAGTTATTTCCGGATACGGCTATGAACATGGTAAAAGTGCTGGAGCGCGTTGGTTGTGAAGTAAACTATAACCCTAACCAAACCTGCTGCGGACAGCCAGCCTTTAACGCCGGATTTTTTGATGAAGCCCGTGAGGTAGCAATCAAGTTTCTGGATGATTTCTCGAATGAAACCTCGCATTATATAGTTGCTCCGTCGGCATCTTGCGTGGGTATGGTACGCAACACCTACCAGGATATTTTTGTGAAATCATCGAACCTGGTAAAGTATAGGGCGATGCAGAAAAAAGTGTATGAACTGACCGAGTTCCTGACTGATGTAATGGGCATTACAAGTATACCGGGCGCTTCGTTGCCGGGTAAATTTACCTACCACGATTCCTGCAGCGGCCTGCGTGAGTGCGGTATAAAAGCTGGGCCGCGTGCCTTACTTGATAATGTAGAAGGGCTTGAGTTAGTAGAGATGGCAGACAATGAAACATGCTGTGGCTTTGGTGGTACGTTTGCCGTTAAGTTCGAAGCTATTTCAACGGCTATGGCCGAGCAGAAAGTTGATAACGCCATTGCTACCGGTGCAGATTACATAGTTTCTACAGACAGCAGCTGCCTGATGCACCTGGAGGCCTATATTCAAAAGCAGAAAAAACCTATCAAAACCATGCACATTGCCGATGTGCTGGCCAGCGGCTGGTAAGTATATACTCTGAAATCAGTTTAAAGTATAAAACAGCGGTGGCCTTACTTGCATAAGTAAGGCCACCGCTGTTTTATGTGCTTGTTAGTCAAATTGATACCCGCTCCTGTACTATAAATGGTGTCCGTATAAATACGTAGTAGTGCTGTATAAATCCGTATTTTAAAGTGATAAGCCCTGAATTAAAGCCTGGCAGGATTACAAAAGGGAAAGTGCACCGTATAGGAAGTTATGGTAATTCGGAGGAGCTGATTACAGGTTAGCTTTAGGTTGGTTAAGCTAAGATTGTAATTGCAACTCAACAGGAAATACTTTAATCAGGTACTTCCTGTGTGTTACGCCATATACTTTAAACCCCAAAGGTAAGCTGCCTGTAAATGGGTGCTATAGGTAGCTATTACCATGTTTAGAAAGGGAGCCGGTATAGTTAGATTAACTTACAGGTGGTTGGGCTGGCTCCCTTTCTTTACTTTTACAATCCTCTTCAAATTTCCCTTCATAAACTATAGCTTATATTGCCCTGAATAAGCATTTCCGGATTAAAGCTGTGCGTATAAGTATGGCTATGTGCCTGCAGTATATTTACGTAAAAACACCTTTCCTTTTAGTATAAAGTACCACTTTGTGAGGCAACCTCACTTTATTAAGCATTGTTGCGTATATAGCCTGAAATGCTAAATACTGCGCTATGTTTGGTAAACTTAATTGGCATCAGCTGTTTGTAATTATTGGTTTTACAACTTTATTACCTTACTGTGCCCAAGCCCAGGAAAAGCAGAAACTGGAATCAGACAGGCCGGACCAGGGTGTGTCGTCTACTGTTGTTCCAAAGCAATCGTTGCAAATAGAAGCCGGCTGGTTATACCAGAAAGACAAAGCAGGAGAGGTAACCCTGAAAACAATTGCTTATCCAAGCGTACTGCTTCGTTACGGGCTGCTACATAAACTGGAACTGCGTTTACAAACTGCATTAAAAGACTCCGTAATTGAGCGATCAACCGAAAAAAGAATAAAAGGTATTGCGCCTGTAAGTGTTGGTGCCAAGGCCAGCCTTTGGAAAGGGCAAGGCCTGCTACCGGAGGGCGCCTTTATATTTATGATTACTTTACCTGTTGGCAGCAAAGCACTGCGCCCTGATAATCCTGAACCTCAACTTCGGTTATCATTCACGAATAAACTAGCAGATAAAACAGACTTTAACTATAACCTGGTGCAAAGCTGGGTGAGCGGAATCAGCAATACAGGTTATACAGCCGCCTTAAGCCAGGACTTTACCGATAAATTTACGGTTTATGCAGAAGTTTTTGGGAATAAACCCAAAGGCGAAACTGCAGCGCACCAGGCCGATGGCGGCCTTCTTTTTCTGTTGCGCGATAACCTGCAGCTGGACGTAGCGGCTGGCACAAAACTGACCAGTGCTGCCCCTGACTATTTTATAACAGCCGGAATAAGTGCGCGGCTCCCCGAATAAGTATAGACCCTCAATAAGCTGATGCAGAAAGTATATGATGGACAAACGAGATAACCGACCACTAGATAAATCCCTGAAAGAATATGCCCGTGGCATAGCAGGCGGCCTGTTGTTTAGTTTTCCGTTGCTTTATACTATGGAAGTATGGTGGACAGGCTTTATGGTTACGCCGCTGCAACTGATAGCCATGATTGTGGCCACCTATATTTTACTGCTGGGCTATAACCATTTTGCCGGTTTGCGGGCAGATGCCTCCTGGCGTACCGTTTTTATAGATTCGGTAGAAGAGATGGGCATTGGCATACTGATCGCATTTTTTGTACTGCTTTTACTTAACCGCATTGAATGGCATAGTATGGCGCTGGATGAAATTGTGGGTAAAACTATAGTCGAAGGTATGATCGTATCGATCGGGGTATCTATTGGTACGGCCCAACTTGGAGGCGGCAACGATGACGATGAGGAAAAAGAGCGTGATAAAGTTAACGAAGAGTTCTGGAAAAATGCCGGATGGTGGCAGCGTAAACTGGGCCTGGTGGTGCTGGCCTTGTGCGGCAGTATACTTGTAGGCGGCAATGTAGCCCCCACCGAAGAGGTTGTATTAATGGCATTTGAGGCAACACCGTTCCAGATTCTGTTAATGGCTGTTTTTTCGCTGGTGCTAAGCGCTTTGATCGTTTTTTTTAGTGATTTTAAAGGAGCCACCACACAGGGTGGGCCAAATAGTTTGGCTGTTAATGTTATAACTGATACATGCCTTTCCTACTTAACAGCTCTGGGGGCATCAGCAGTCTGCCTGTATTTTTTCGGGCGCTTCGGTGGCGTTAATTTTTACGTGGCTTTTTCACAGTGCATTGTACTTGGGGTACTTTCCTCGCTTGGCGCTTCGGCAGGCCGTTTGCTCATTAAATAAAATCTGAAAGACATTTATACTTCGTATGAACCATAAAGAACATACCACTACCGATGATAGCAAAAATCTACTTGAGTGGGTGGTGTTTTATGTAAGCTTACTGTTAGTCATCGTTATACTTGGCTACCTCGGCTACAAAGCTTTTACCTTTGTGTCTTCGCCTCCGGATCTGACGGCAGTTTATAAACACGATCCATCAAAATATGCACCTTACCGCTACCATGTTCTGGTGAAAAACCAGGGTGGGGAAACAGCGGAAGAAGTAAACGTAGAACTTGTTTTGGAAAAGGCCGGCGAGGAACTGGAAGTGGCAGAACTTCAGATCCCGTTTTCACCACGGGCTTCAGAACGCGAAGGCTGGGTAAATTTTAAAACAGATCCCGCTACTGCCGATACCCTTACAGCACGGGTAATAAGCTATAAAAAACCTGAGTAGATTTATTTCAAATTTCAATGTTATGGCTAAGAAAAGAGAAACTGCAAAACACCTGAACAAAAAAGAGCCACCCGTGCCGAAAGGTAAGTTACTGGCAATAGGTGGTAAAGAAGGCAAAGGAGAAGACATAGAAAAAACCGACATACAGGAGGAAAATAAAGATTTCATTGACTTGCAGATTCTGCAGCGATATGTGGATGAACTAAAGGGCGAAAATCCGCTGGTAGCCGTTATTACTACTGCCTCCACCGAGCCCGAAGCAGCAGGCAACGACTACATAAAGGTTTTTAATAAGCTAGGGGTAACCAATGTTGAAATAATAAATATCAAAGATCGCGCCGACGCCAAAAAACCGGAATACCGGGAAATAATTGAAAAGGCGGCGGGCATTATGTTTACCGGCGGCGACCAGCTGCGGCTGACAGCTATTTTAGGAGGCACGGCTATACTGGAGGTAATGAAGGAGCGCTATACTTATGAAGAAATTATAGTTGGCGGAACAAGTGCAGGTGCAGCAGCCATGTCTACACCTATGATTTATGAAGGCGAAACGCAGGGAGGTATGATAAAAGGCGATGTACGCATCACAACTGGGCTGGAGTTTATGAAAAATGTAGCCATTGATACACATTTTATTGCCCGCGGCCGCATCGTGCGCATGGCGCAGGCCATATCCACTAATCCGGGTTGCGTGGGCATAGGGCTTGAGGAAGACACTGCCATACTTGTTACCGAAGGCAAGCATATAGAAGTAGTTGGTAACGGCTTAATAACCGTTGTGGATGGATCTGATATTTCGCGCTCCACTATTTACGAGATTGGCAACGGCGAGCCTTTTACGGTTTGCGATTTACGGGTACATCTGATGGCCGATCAAGAAACTTTTGACCTGCCAATTTACGACCAACTGCACCTGTAATACTCCAATCAGTTCATACTTAAAAGCTGTAAACTATACTTTGGGTTTGATAAGAAATGTTTCTTTTATAGCAAAGTTGCAGGGGCAGTATTGGGCGATTACCGGTATCTGGCCCTTGATGCATATGCCCAGTTTTTTAGCGGTAACCGGCCCTAAAAACGATCTGTGGCTGGTACGTACGGTAGCAGTGCTGATTGCTGTTATAGGCATAGTATTAGTGTTAGCAGGCTTTAAAAACCGAGTTACAGAAGAGATAAAATGGCTGGGAATTTTAAGCGCTGCCGGGCTTATTTTTATTGATGTATACTATAGCCTGAACAATGTTATCTCAAATATATACCTGCTGGATGCTGCGGGTGAAATTATACTTATTTCAGGCTGGTTGCTGGCAGGAAGGAGGGGGCTGGCCCATACTACAAAGGCCTGAATGTAAGTTTATACTTTGAACCATTTCCGGGAGTCTGTTGCTTTAAAGGTAAATGCACAGGCACTTTGCCTGAATGTTTTTACCTTTACTTTTTCACCCGACCTATGCTGCACAACCTCTTAATCATACTTTTTATACTTGTATCCGGGGGCAAACCTACCTCTGATAAAAGCTGGCAACTGGTAAAAGATAAGGACGGTATACTTGTTTATACTTCCGATTCCGAATCTTCTGCTCTCAAATCCATTAAAGTATCTGCAGTGCTGGACGGAACACCCGAAAAACTCTGGGCGGTGGTTCAGGATGTAAGCAAACAGCAGGACTGGGTATATGCTACCAAAAGCTCGAAGCTGCTAAAGAAAACAAGCGCGTCAGAGTTATTGTATTACGTAGAAACCGAAGTACCATGGCCGGCCAGCAACCGCGATATCGCTATCCGGATGAAGATGACTGAAAACAAGGCAAACCAGTCGCTAACTATAAATACAGTTGGTTTGCCAAAAGCCATGCCTGTAAATAATGGCAAGGTGCGTGTACCAAACCTGGCAGCCCGCTGGGAGGTTAAATCTGTTGGCAGGAATAAGATCAGAGTGGATTACTTTCTCGACCTGGATCCCGGAGGCGCCATTCCAGCCTGGATCTCTAACCTGTTTGTAACCAAAGGCCCTTACGAAACTTTCGCTAACCTGCGAGAGCTTCTGAAAAAGTAGCATCAGGGCAGTGCTTTTGAAACGTACGTTTAGCCTGCCACTTCCTGTAATTGCTGTAATAATATTATGGTGCAGGCAATTGCAGGTGCCTATACTTTAGTGCCCGCCATTATTTTTTCATAGTTGTCTCTCGTCAGTTTCCAGCGATTCACCTCCTGCTCAAAATTAAGGGAGCCCGGAATGGTGGTGTATCGTTTCTCAAACTCAAACCCTGCTTTTTCAAGCGTCTTGTTTGGTGCCGGGTTCAGGGCATACGGTTCGCAGTAGAGCTCCTGCAGTTGCAGGTTTTCAAAGAAGTAGGGCAGCGATTTTTTTACCAGTTCTGTTCCAATTCCCTGTTGCCTGTTTTCCGTTTTCCACAGGTGTAAATGCATGAAAGCAGAGCTGGCAAACTCAATCGCATTTACGTTTGTATGCCCGACAGGAGTCCCGTCTGCCAGCCAGATCAGCGCGTACGATACCTTCTCCTGCAACGGTAAGTTAACCTGCCGGGTCAGCATGTTGGTAAGGCCTTCTCTTGTCGGAAGTTTCTCCAGATCGACACCCATACTTACCAAAAACTCAGGATCAGATTCTAACCAGTAGTTGGCAATTAACGCAATGTCTTCAGCCTGGAGTTCGCGTACGGTTAAGCGTTTGTCCATCGTTTATTTTTTGCGCGGTATAACCGCATGTTTGTCAGCCTTTGTAGTGCTTAGTTTATTTTATACCTGACGAATACTCTTGTTAGCGGTTCAATGTTGTTTTGTTTGTCGGTTTATAGTAAAGCGTTACAGCACCACCGCTAAAGGTTTTTGTCTTTATGAGTTTAAAAATGGTCCTGTTGTTTATATTTTCAAATAGTGGCAAACCGCTTCCTGCAACAATAGGGTGAACACAAAATTGGTATTCATCAATCACATTAAGTTTCATTAGCTGTATAATTAAACTCCGACTGCCAACTAAAATGTCTTTACCCGATTGATGTTTGAGTTCTAAAACTTCTTCTTCAATGTCTCGATTAGCCAATTTTGCAGTTTCCCATTCTAGATTCGTAAGTGAGTGGGAAAAAACAATTTTAGGAACCCTGTCTATAGCCATAGCAAAGTCGTCCATTGATTTTTCACCAGAAGGATTTTTTACCAGATTTTGCCAGAATTGCATAAGTTGATATGTTGTCCTTCCATATAGAACAACGCCTGAATTATCTAACAGGTCAGTATAATGTTGATGTATTTCTTCATCTGGGGTTATGAGTGTATGGTCGCAAAACCCGTCAAGTGTGATATTGATTGCTGCAACTAGCTTTCGCATATTTTTGCTCTTAAATCGTTAATCCTTTAATTAGTTGCGATGCTCTCCTACAATAAATTATAACGTGTTGGGCTATGAGGTGGCGCAGCTACCTTATAGGGTTTGTTGAGCCAAGATCTTTTTCTATTTTTTCGCTCGGAGTCATTTCTTTTATGAAGAATATGCCGTCAAAAACGCTAGTCCAGTCGGCAATATCGCTGCTGTGGCCAATGCCTTTCATGGCAAACTGCTTTGAGAAAGATGGATTCTCCTTTCTGAAGCGTTTAAAGTCAATGAATGCATAGCTGTGCTTATCAGAGACCCAGTTCTCAAAGCCATGCTTCAACGGTCTACTCACCAAAGATGGAGAAGCCTCGTGTATTCTTTTCTGTGAGCCGTTTTTAGATGAAAAACCGATTACATAGGTGTTGACATTGTTTTGGCTGTTGCTGGTGAAAACTGTACCCATCCACTTTCTCCTTGATCTTTCAAACTTAAAGGCAGTCGTAGCATTTTTGGCAATATGGGCATTGGCCGCCCACACTATTACCTTTTCGTTCGGGAACTTCACCCTAAGAACCCACTCCAGGTTCTCAGCCATCTGCTTATCCCGAATTTCAAGGGCTTTTTCTACATCCTTGGCCAGGCGGGTAGAGGCGGCGAAGGACTGAATGTTTTTGATGAGCAGCCACTCGTACTCATTCTTGTATTTACCTAACTGCTGCAGGACTATCCCCGCACGCTCTTCCAATTCCAGAAGCTCTTGCTCTTTACCCTTTGCTAACCAGCCTTTAGTAAGTCCTCCAATTGCAGGCAAGAACTTTACCTGATATTCTTCTGTCTGTGTGAATGGAATATTTTTCTGTTTAAGATAGTTGTGTACGAAGTCTTGCAGGTTACGCGGTGAATAATCCATATACACCTGTGAGTCAAAGCCTGTAACAGTTAAAGGAGTATGGCTCTGAAAAGTGCCGGGAATATAGTTATAGAACAGGTCGCTGCATTGCATGCTATGAGACCAAATGGAATAAATATTGTCATTTAGGTAGGTCGTGATCTGCTGTTGTTCTTTTTCGACCAGGTCCCATCCAGAATTTAGGGCGAAGAAGTCATTCTCAAAAGCAAGTACGTTAAAGCCTTTCTTCTCGTGCAGGTACTTGACAAGCCTGCTCTTAGCTAAAAAGGTCGCACCATCCCCATGGTTCTGTTCGCCCAGCATAACAACTCTTGAATCACCAATGGACTGGCCAATCACTTCAAGGTCAGCAAAGTCCATGTCATCAGGTTGAATGCTGTGGATGGGGTGAGTGCTGGTTGTGATATATTTCTTTAGGGCCTCTTGGCTAAATGCGTGTAAGGAAACAAAGGCAAGAAGGGTTATAACATAAACTTTTTTCATGTCTTCTGATTTTTGCTCAACTACTGTATAAACGTATACCTACGTTTATCTGCATTATGTACGGGATGTATAGTTTAGTAAATGTACTATCACTCTAATATAATATTTTAATTGATTAGTTGCATGAAGGAAAGCATAAAACAAAAACGCCATACCTAGTAAAGGCATGGCGTTTATACTCTAAAACTATATATCAGCTTACGCTTCCGGCATCAACCGTACTACCAGTCCGTCGAGTTCAGGGGTTATTTTGAGCTGGCACGAAAGGCGGCTGGTTTGGGTGGCATGAGGCAGCGTTTCCAGCATGTAGGCCTCGTCGTCGTTTGGCTCCGGTAGCTCGCTGCTTTGCAGCACTTCTACGTGGCAGGTAGCGCAAATGGCCATACCGCCGCAAATGGCAGCTAAATCCAACTCATTTGCTTTCATCACCTCCATCACCGATAAGCCCATATCTGTTGGCGCCTCCAGGGTTACGCGGCTGCCATCGTGCAGTTCTACGTGTATGTTAATCGCGTCTTCCATTATTGCAGTTCCTGTATGCCGTTTACGGTAGTGTACTTCAGTACATACTTTTTGCCCGGGTTAATAATGTTAAAAGCGCTTTGCGCCATCAGGGCCGCCTCATGGAAACCGCAAAGTATAAGCTTCAGTTTGCCCGGGTACGTGTTAATGTCGCCGATGGCGTATACACCTTCGATGTTGGTAGAGTAGTCTAGGGTATTAACTTTTATAGCGCCTTTATCCAGCTCCAGTCCCCAGTCTTCGATCGGGCCCAGTTTTGGCACCAGGCCAAACAAAGGTATAAAGTAATCGGCCTCAATAGTATAAGGCGTTTCGTTGTCTACCATAACAGTTACGGCATTCAGTTTGCCGTTTCCGTGCACTTCGGTTACATTGGATTTCAGCAGCAGTTTAATGTGGCCTTCTTCGGCCATACTTACCACTTTTTCTGCAGACTCCGGCACACCCCTGAACGAAGTGCCACGATGCACCAGCGTCAGTTCTTCGGCCACGCCCGACAGGAAAATGGCCCAGTCGAGGGCAGAGTCGCCACCGCCGGCCAGCACCACGCGCTTGCTGCGGAACTTCTCCGGGTCTTTCACCATATAGGCCACGCCTTTTCCTTCAAAATCTTCAAGCTGCTCAATGGCTGGTTTTCTTGGCTCAAAAGAACCTAAGCCTCCGGCAATTACAACCGCTTTGCAGTTGATTTCGGTGCCATCAGAAGTGACAACTCTAAACGAGCCATCTTCCTGTTTCTGCAGTTGCTCCACGCGCTCGCCCAATGTAAAAGTTGGGTGGAACGGCTCAATTTGCTTCATCAGGTTAGTAACCAGGTCGCCTGCCAGAATTTCAGGGAAGCCGGGTATATCGTAAATTGGTTTTTTAGGGTAAATTTCGGCCAGCTGGCCTCCTACAGTTGGCAGGGCATCCACCACGTGGCAGCGCATTTTCAGCAAACCAGCTTCAAACACGGCAAACAGGCCCACCGGACCCGCCCCTACAATGCATATATCTGTTGTTATTTTGTCCATCTTTTAAGCGTGATGTTCAGTTAAATTGTATAGTAAAGATAAGGCGCATCAGCCAGCAAGCATAAACCTTTCTGCTATATTTTCGCCTCGCTTACGGCTGCTTTAACAAGTAAACCTATGTATGTACAACTATGTTTTCGGGCTGATTTGTTCCTGCACCAATTGCTGTAAATGCTGCGCATTAAAAGCGGCATAACCAAGCTGATCGTTATCAAAATAGACATATACATCCATACCTTGCTGCTGCCATTCGATGCGCTTGTTAGCCCACCACTGCAGTGTACTTTCAGAGTAGTTGCCAGCATACTTTGCAGCTGGCCCATGCAGGCGCACATACACAAAATCAGCAGTTACCTCCAGCGGCGATAGGTGATATTCCAATTCATAAATACAAAAGGCAGCATTATACTTGCGCAGCAAATCAAGTATGGCCGGCGTGTACCAACTCGGTTGCCGGAACTCAAAAGTATAGCGGTAGTAGGGTGGGAGCACTGCCAGAAAAGCCGCCAGCCGTTCCTCGTTTACAGTCCAGCCCGGAGGTAGTTGAAATAGTATAGGCCCTAGCTTTTCTTCCAAAGCATTTACATTTTCAAAAAAGCGTTTTATACTTTCCTGCGGGTCTTTCAGTTTTTTCATGTGCGTGATAAAGCGGCTGGCTTTTACGGCAAACACAAAATCATCGTGCACAGCCGTGCGCCAGTTTGCAAAAGTTTCGGAGGTGGGCAGTTTGTAAAACGAGTTGTTGATCTCCACAGTGCGGAAGAAGCGGAGATAAAAATTGGTAAAATCCTTCGATTTGAGCCCGGCCGGGTAGAAGTTGCCTACCCAATGTTTGTAATGCCATCCCGAAGTGCCGATGTATATCTGCCGCTGTTCCATGTTGTGCTTTTTGTTTCAGACTAACACAGGTATACTTGGGCGTGGAATGTTAGGTTAAGACCATGCAACGTGCACAGCTCCTGCACACGTCTGAGTTTACTTTCAACAAAAGTGAGCAAGTATAAAGTGGTAAGTAAAAGCTTATCCGCCTGGAGGTTTGGTACATTTTAAAAGACAAGGTGAGTCAGATTGATTTTCAGACGCTCGCAGGAGCTGCGCACGCTACATGGCCTACCATTCGTACAGCAGCTCGTTGCCTCTTTTGCCAACTACCACAATCGCATCCATTTTGCGGAGGCAGTAAGTAATCTGGCGGCAGCGGTAGAGAGGTAAATTAAGGGCAGTTGCCAGGCATTTGGTAGAGAACGGTTGGGGCAGCGTTGGCGGAAGTATAGATAGGAAATCCTGGTTGCAGGTAAACACTTTACTTTCGATCACATCGATCAGGCGGCGGTCTTTTATACTTTCGCGTTTGCGGCGCTTGCTGCCCTTACCATCTTTGCAACGAACTTCTTCCTCGCGTATCAGCGGAAATTCAATTGTAAAATTTGGATGGTTGATAAGCTCCGGTATGCGCACCATTTCCTCGAAAAGGTCAAGCAGATTTCCACGTGAAGGTGACTTTCTGCGGGAAATAATTTCGGTGCCTTTCTTATCTACCTGCACCACCCATTTTTCTATAGTTACCGGATGCAATACATGTACTTTATACTTCTGTACGAGCTCCTGCAGCTTACCACGGATGGCAGAGAAATTTCGTGTTTGTATTTCTACCAAAGAGTTTCCGCGCACCAGGTCTATTACAAAATTATCCAGGGGTACTTCAAAGCGATCTTCGGGTTGGGCATACCATTGCTTCAGGGCTGCATGCAGCGAGCGTTCGTTGCGTATACCTATACCGTTACTTACTTTAGCTGCCAGTATTTCCTCCTGCTCCGGATTAGCGAAAACAAAGTATAAACCGCCGCTTTAAACTAGCTCTCCCTATTAATGAGTTTTATGATCTGGTCGCGTATCTGGCTAACGCGTGAGGAAGAAAGTACTTCGCGGGAATAACTGTCTGCTTTTAGGTCGGCCAATACTTCCTGAAGTGTTAAGATGTAAGAATCAATGTCGTTTACTATCAGTACCACTGATGCCGGATCGTTATGTATGTCCTCGTCCACGAGCGCGATTTTTAATCTTTCTATCCGTCTAACCTCATTCAGTAGAAGCTGAGACATTTCATTGCCGGTGAGACTTGTAGCGTTAAGCTTGTTCAGAAAATCATCTACAGCCAGGTACCTGTTTTGTGTTACCATGGGTAAAAATTAAGTTCAGGTATAAAGTTTATTTTTTGTTGTAAAGGGCAGAGGCTTCCACGTTAGCTCGTTTATACTTTGCAGGTTAAGTATGAAATTAGCTTTTTGCTTTTTTAGCCTTGCCGATAGATTTATAGTTTTGATCTTCTTTCTCCCAAAGGGCAATGAAAGGCTCGCCTTCCGCTTCCTGGTAACCACGTTTCATAAAGCCGGTGTTATAGGCAAATGCTGCATTGCCCTCAGTATCCATTGCTATCAGGCCTTTGTCGCCCTGCAAAAGGTCGTCGTGCAGATGTAAAGCTTTTTCAGCAGCGGCCTGCAGCGATTCTCCGGCATACTTCAGCATTGCGTATACTTCGTGCGCCACTACGCCCCGCATAATTACTTCGCCTTCTCCGGTGCAGCTTACGGCACATACTTCGTTGTTGGCATAGGTGCCGCCACCAATAATTGGCGAATCACCCACACGGCCTTTCATTTTATCCGTAAGCCCGCCGGTAGAGGTAGCAGCAGCCAGGTTTCCGTCCATGTCTAATGCTACGGCACCTACCGTATCTGCCATAGAGCCCATCTTTTCATGTTTTTTCTTCAGGCCTTCTTGCTGTTTATCCCGCCAGGCCTGGTCTTTTTCGGGGGTCACAAAATATTCCGGGTCCATCAGCTCCAGCTTCTGGCGTAAGGCAAACTCCTCGGCACCTGTACCTATCAGCAGTGCATGATCGCATTTTTGCAGTATCACTTTTGCCAGACTAATCGGGTGCTTCACATAACGGGTTGCGCCGGTTGCTCCCGCACGTAAGGTCTTACCATCCATTATGGCAGCATCAAATTCAACTTCGCCACGCTGGGTTAAGCTGCTACCGCGGCCGGCATTAAATACCGGGTTTTCTTCCATAGTCATTACGGCAGCTTCTACGGCATCAATAGCGGTACCACCTTTTTCCAGTACTTTATATCCGGCTTGTAATGCTACTGTCAATCCTTCTCTATACTTCTCTTCCTTTTCTTTATCCAGTTCAGATGGTTTTATACTTTCTGCTCCACCATGTATAGCTATCGCGAATTTTTTCATAAGTCTGTTTTAATGCGAGCAATTGTTAGCAAGCCTAGTTACGCTTGCAGGTATACTATGGTTAAAGAGGATGTTTAACTCCTGATAGCTGGTTATAGAAATAAAAAAGCCAGGTACCTCCTCAACAGGATGGACCTGGCTTTTAAACTGCTCTTTTTAATGCTAAGTATTGTGCTGATTGGCAGTTACCTGGCGGTGCTGAATAATACGGAAGCTTTCTATGAGTTTTATAGCCTCCGTATAATCTTCAACAAATAAAGTAATAAAAGCGCCTTCGGGTGCATACTCTAATGCATGTGCCAGCGCCTGCGATTCCTGGCTGATCTCTTTATACTGTATATCAGGTTTAACAGCTGTTAAGCCTTCAATAACCAATCGATTTATTTCATCGCCGGTTTTGCCCCTCAGGTCTTTATCTTGCCTGATAATTACCTCATCAAAAATCTCTGCCGCAATCCTGCCAATATCGCGGGTGTCTTCATCGCGTCTGTCGCCGATACCGGCTACAATGCCAATTTTATGCGATGCCTCCACGTTACCAATAAAATCGCCGATGGCCCGCATGCTGGCTGTGTTGTGAGCATAATCTATCAGCACTTCATACTTTGGCAGTTTATACAAGTTCATACGGCCAGGCGTAGTTTCCGGAGAAGGCAGGAAAGTACGCAGCGATGTTCTGATTTCAGCGATCTCAAAATGATTGATATACCCGGTTAGCGTAGCAGCGAGCACGTTCTGGATGTTGAATTTAGCGCGCCCACCAAATGTAAGCGGAATATCTGCTACACGGTCTACACGTATTTTGTAGGTGTTTTTAAAGATGGAAATAAACCCGTTCTCAAAAACTGCGGCCAGGCCGCCTTTGGCAATATGCTTGAGTATGCGCGGGTTTTCTTCATCAAGGCTAAAGAAAGCGACCTTGCAGTTAAGGCCATTAGCAGTTTCATATACCAGATCATCGTCGGCGTTAAGTATGGCGTAACCATCGGGGCAAACGGTGCGCGGGATCACAGCTTTTACCTCGGCCATTTCTTCAACTGTATGGATATCTCCTAAACCAAGGTGGTCCTCAGTTACGTTCATCAGTATACCGATATCGCAGTTTCTGAAAGCAAGGCCTGAGCGCAGCATGCCACCACGGGCGCACTCCAGTACGGCATAGTTTACAGTCGGGTCTTTCAGAACAAACTCGCTGCTGTATGCGCCTGTGGTATCGCCTTTAATGATCTTACGGTCCTGTATATAAATGCCATCGGTCGTAGTATACCCAACCTGGAAACCTTTAAACTTCAGCATATGTGCAATCAGGCGGGTAGTGGTGGTTTTGCCGTTGGTGCCGGTAATGGCTACAATAGGTATGCGGCTGGGCGAGCCATGCGGAAACAGCATATTAATGATAGGCTCGGCAACGTTTCTTGGTAAACCTTCGGTAGGAGATATATGCATGCGCAGGCCAGGCGCGGCATTTACTTCTATTACAGCACCCCGGGTTTCGGGTAACGGAATGGCAATATCGTTTGTCATCACATCTATTCCGCAAATGTCCAGCCCGATTATACCTGCAATTCGCTCGGCCATCAGTACATTATACTGGTGCACAATATCAGTAACATCAGTAGCGGTGCCGCCTGTGCTCAGGTTGGCTGTGCGTTTCAGGTGCAGCACCTCGCCGGCTGGCAATACCGACTGCATGGTCAAATCTTTTTCGCGAAGAATAGCCCGTGATATTTTGTCTATTTTAATATGTGTAAGCGCTTTTTCGTGTCCAATGCCGCGTCTGGGGTCTTTATTCACTTCTTTTACCAAGGCCTGTATGGTAGAAATGCCATCGCCTGTTACCAGCGCAGGAGTGCGTTTGGCTGCTGCCACAAACTTGCCATTGATAACAAGCAACCGGTAATCAAATCCTTCTATAAACTGCTCAACCATAACAGCCTCAGAGTAACGCTGGGCCTCTGCCAGGCCTTTAATTGCATCTTTCCAGTTTTGTATATTTATACTTGCGCCTTTGCCCTGGTTGCCGTTCAGTGGCTTTAGTACCAGCGGGTAGTCGAGTGCATCAATAGCTTCTTCTAGTTCATCAGTATTGTGCACTATCAGCCCTTTGGGAACAGGTACTCCGGCTTCTTCCAGAATTAGTTTTGTATCGTTTTTGTTACCGGCGGCTTCTACTGCAAAAAAGGATGTCTGGCTGGAAAGCGCTGCCTGTATGTGTTTTTGGTGTATGCCGTAGCCGAGTTGTATGATGTTGCGTTTCTGGTTATTTATGTAAGGAATGTTTCGGCTTACTGCTTCCATCACGATAGCCTCGGTGCTTGGGCCAAAATACTCATCTTCCCTTATCTGGTGCAGCTTGGCTACATCCTGTACAATATTTACTTTTTTACCTCTGGCCAGTGCTTCTGTAATTTTTACGGCAGCATGGGCGGCATATTCGCCGGCGCGTTCCTGCTGGTACGAGAAAATAACGAAGTCTATACCCTGGTCGCGCGATGGATAGCGCCTGCCGTAGCCACTGTCCATACCGGCCATAGTTTGTAGTTCCAGAGCGATATGCTGCACCACTTTGCTAAATGAGGTTCCTTCTGCTACAAGTTTTAAAAATCCTCCTTCAGTGCCTTCCGATGCCCGGTGTTTGTAAATACCCGGAAACAGTTTCTCCAGGCGCTCTGGCAGGCCGGGAACTTCGTTTGTAAGTACATCCTGCAGGTCTTCCAGATCAAGTTTGAGCACAATTATCTTTGGATGCTTAATGGACCAGTAATTAGGGCCACGCATAATTCGTAATTCTAAGATGTTCATAGCATGTATGTTTATTATAGGCTATACCTGCACAAGTTGTAAGCAACGAGCAAGTATGTACGGAGGATAAAACAGGTTAGCCGGTGTTATTTAAAGTTGGCGTCGTTCTACCCGTAGTTTTGTACGCAAATTGAGAACACTCCGCTGCCAGTTAAATTACTTTACATAACCTTTTAGTGTTAAATTATGTGAGTTAATTCCTAAAGGCTTACTAACTGCAAAAAAGGCTAAGTATAAACATTGATGAATTGAGTATGATGGAATATTTATATTTATGTATTTGAATTTTAAGATTTAAGCTCATATTATTTATGTAGCTATATAGTTGTATGAAGCAGTTTTTATATTGCCGATCTGACAACTCCATCCATTTGCTTCCGTTTAAAATCATGTGTTTTATTCAATTACAATAATCTAAAACTGAAAGCAAATGGCAAGAGATTATCAGCGTAATTACGACGAGGGTGGCTACGGCTCCCAAGATAGAAATTATGGTTCGTCAAGAGACAGACATGAGTCAGATGAGGACCGTGGCTTTTTTGGACGCATTGGGGAAACTTTAAGTAATGTTTGGGAGAATGTGACTGGCGGCAGCAGCGAGGAAGAAGATCGTAACCGCGAAAGAGGGCAATACCGATCTTCTGATTACGGTAGCTCAGGAAGCAGATCTTCTTATTCCGGATCAGGCGATTACGACAGAGGCGGTTATGGCTCTTCTGATTATGGCAAATCTGGTAGCTACGGAAGTGGCTCATCTTATGGCAGCCGGTCTGGTTATGGAACATCAGGTTATGGCGGCTCGCAGCAAGGCACATCAGGTAGGTACAGTACCGGCTCAGGCTATGAGGGCTCAAGAAGCAGTGGCTCTGGCGAGGGTTATGGTTCTGGCTACAGAAGTGGTTCAAACTATGGCTCATCTTCCTCAATGGGCAGAGATTACGGATCCTCCTCGGGGCGCGAAAGCTCCATGGGCAGCAGACAAACATATAGCGGAGGCTCCGGCTCCATGGGCGGTGGCTCAACAGGTGGGTATGGCTCCAGTTCTATGGGTGGCTACAGCGGTTCAGGTTATGGCGGCTCTAACTATAGTTCTCGTGGTGGCTACGGCGGGTCATCAGAATATGGCGCTATGAGCGGTGGCGATTATGGCTCCAGAGGAGGCGACATGGGTTCAAGAGGCAGCTCTTATGGAGGTTCATCTTCTGGTTATGGTTCCATGAGAGAATCAGACTCTGGTTATAGCAGAAGCGGTGGCTCAGGCTCGATGGGCGGCGGATCTTTTGGCGCTGGTGCAGGTTCATTTGGTGGCGGCCACTATGGCAGCACAGGTTCTATGAGCAGCGATCGCGGTTCGTCAGATTATGGTTCATCGTCCCGCGGTGGTTATAGCGGCAGTAGTATGGGTAGCTCCTATGGCGGTTCCGGTTATGGCAGTAGCTCGTCGGGTTCTCAGGGCAGTTCAATGGGCAGAGGTAGTTATGGTTCGTCGTCGGGCAACTATGGCACTTCCGGTTCTATGAGTGGCTCAGGTTACAGCAGCGCAAGAGAAAGCGATTATGGCTCGCGTGGCCAATCAGGCTACGGCGACAGCTCCCGATACAGTGGCGGCCAATATGGTTCATCATCTGGCAGAAGCAGCTATGGCGGCTCTGGTTCAGGTTATGGCGGGTCGGGCTCGATGGGAAGTCGTGGAAGCTATGGTTCCGGTTCTGAGTCTATGGGCAGAAGCAGCTACGGCAGCTCCGAATCATCCGGCAGAAGCAGTTCCAGTAGCAGAGACAGAGACAATAGAGACAGAGGTTATAGTTCTTCATCAGACCGTAACTGGTCAAGCGAAAGCGATAGATATTAAGAACTCCTGCATAAATGATAAAAGAGCCTGCAGCTTTGCAGGCTCTTTTTAGTTTCTTAACAACCCCTTCTTATTCCGGTTCCTGTTTATTTATACTTCTGTTCTTCATGCAAAACAGCTGTTAATTTTTTATGAAAACATCAGCTCATTTATACTTTAATGTAAATAAAAATGGCAAATCCGGTCTTCCATAAAACCCTTGGATCAGAAGTCAACACAGGCAGTGCGGTGGTATCAGATGGCGGCAGTGGCAATATAATTCCGGGTATTAAAACCAGGCCTGAAAGTTCAAAACCAATTCCAAATCCCACTGTCGACTCAACCTTCTTACTTCATACTTATACTTCTGTTTTTGCTGCCTCTCATGATGCCATTATTTTATTTGACACACAGCAGCACATCTTAAGTTGGAACCCGGCAGCTGAGAAGCTATTTGGCTATACTTCAGCAGAGGCTATTGGTCAAAGTATAACCATTGCATTAAGTACAAAAGAGCAGCCTGGATGGGAACATACCTTACATAGATTGCTTAGTGGAGAAACTATTCAGGAATATGAAATCGGGTATACCCAAAGTAGCCAGGCCAACTGCTGGCTAAGCCTTAATCTGGCACCGGTGCAAAACAGTAAAGGCGACACGCTGGCTTTTTGTGCCATTGCTAAAGATATTACCCAGGAGATAAATACAAAAGAAAAGCTAAAACAACAGGAACTCCTTTTACGCGAATCGGAGGCTATTGCCAGGGTAGGCAGTATGGTGTATGATTTTGAAAACGATGAGCTCCGATGGTCTGACCAAATGTACCGGGTACATGGATTTGAGCCCGGCGCTTTCGATACAAGCTTCAAAAACCTGTTACGGTATACGCACCCAGGCGACAGGAAAATGTTAAGGAGCAATTACAGGAGAGCACTGTTTAAAAGACAGCCTGTATCGTTAGTACGCCGGTTTAACGGGCCTGATGGCAGAATGCGTTACATAAAGGTAGAGGCTAAGGTAATAGAAAATTGCAATAAGAAATTGTTGCTGATTGGTACTGCCTGCGATATTACACATACTATATTAAGTGAACAGGAATGTAAAGACCGTAACAGCGAGCAGGAAAAAACTAACAGGGAATTACTGAACGAGATAAAGGAGCGAAAAAAAATTACTGCTGCACTCATAGAAAGCGAGGAAAAATGGCGCACCCTGGTACAAAACACCCCCGATATAATTGCCCGCTTTAATCCCGAAATGGAGCTTATTTTTGTAAGCGATTCTGTATTTCCTGAAACAGGTCTGAAGGCAAAAAATATTTTAGGTAAGCACGTAGATCAGATCGGTGTTCCGGAAACAGCCTATCTGCCTGTAATAGAAAATGTGAAGGCAGTTTTCCGCACGGGTAAGCAAATGCATAATTATATATCACTTGATACGCCAACCGGAGTCAAGCATTTTTATCTCATCGCGGTTCCTGAATTTGGTGCAAATGGTCGCATAAAAACAGTACTCACACTAAGCCGCAATATTACAGATGCAAAGCTGAAAGAGAATATGTTAAACAGCGTGCTTGATAGCTCCATACATGGTATTATAGCTATAAAGTCTATTCGGGATGCGAAGAATCAGATCACAGACTTTGAATGGGTGCACGTAAATAAAATGGCAGAACAGCTATTAAAGCACCCTGCCAGCAACCTCATCGGGAAAACGGTACTTCATATTTTGCCGGGTAACAAAACAAGCGGGCTTTTCGACCAGTTTGTGCATACTATAAACACAGGCGAAACACTTAACCAGGTCCTATACTACGACCATGACCACCTGAAGGCCTGGTATCAGATTGTAGCTGTTAAACTCGATGACGGGTTAGTGGTTACATTTGCCGATATCACGCATCTGAAAGAAACAGAATACCAGGCGAACCTGGAGAAAAAGTTAAGCGAAAACCTGATCGAGTATAGCACCGATGGCATCAGCGCCTTTGATAAAAACGGGACCTATTTCGCCTGGAATAAAACCCTGGAAGAATTTACGGCTATCAGAAGCGAGGAGGCTTTAGGCAGAAATATTTTCGAAGTTTTCCCTCACATCATTAACACCGAGATCGGTGCAAAGTTTGAGCAGGTACTAAGTGGTAAACGTGCTAAACTGAGAAATTTGCCTTTCCGTAGCCGCGCCGGCTATTGGGATGCCAACCTAGTGCCTACCTTCGATAAAGATAAGCAACTGACTGGCGGCCTTTGTATAGTTCATGATATAACAGAAAGCCTGAAGCTGAAAGAACTCACCATGACCCAGGAGTTAACAAAGCAGAAAGAGGTAATGAATGCCATACTTTTTACGCAGGAAACCGAACGAAAACGGATTGCGGAGGCGCTGCATAATGGATTGGGGCAGTTACTTTATGCGGCAAAATTATACCTGGAACAGATCAGTTATGAAGCAGACAACAATAACCCGATAGCTACCAATGAGGTTAAAACCTTACTGGAAGAAGCTATTAAAGAAACCCGCACCATATCGCACGAACTCATGCCGATCATCCTGGAAGATTTTGGGCTGAGGGTGGCGTTAGGAGAATTGTGCAGCAAGTTCTCCGGTGCTGGCGTTAATGTACAGCTGGTTACCTACGACGTTCCGGACCAATTAGAGAAGAGTATGGAAATGGCTGCTTATCGTATCATTCAGGAGTTGGTAAATAACGTGATAAAACACGCCGGTGCCACTGTTGCCGAAATTGAAGTGTTCTTTAAAGGCCAGAAATTATACTTCAGCGTATGCGACAACGGGAAAGGAATTGACAAAGCAAAAGATTATATGTTGCACGGGATTGGTCTTAGAAGTATACAGAATCGACTGAAGCTGTTAAATGGTGAACTCTCGATCGATACCTGTGCAGGCAAAGGTACTTGTGCATTAGTTGAAATAGATATGGCAGCTTCTGCCATGCAAGCGTCCTAATTGCTGATTTATAGTCCGCCCAAAGTATAAACCATAACCCATTTGCATCTATTATGGCGTATAAAACAGAAGATTTGCTACTTTAAATAACCCTCACATAAGTATGGTAAATGTAATTCTTACTGATGATCATAAGATAATCCGGGATGGTTTAAAGTCCCTGCTTATGAATGAGGCGAACATTAAAGTAGTAGGGGAGGCCGCCAACGGCAATGAGCTGATAGAACTGTTACCACAGCTAGATGCCGATGTGGTTTTGATGGATATTAACATGCCGCAGAAAGATGGTTTTGAAACAACCCGCTACCTGAAAGAGCATTACCCAAACCTGAAAGTGCTGGTGCTTTCCATGCTGGATTCAGAGAGCTACATTACAAAAATAATGGAGGCCGGTGCTTCAGGCTATATACTTAAAAATGCGGGAAAGGAAGAGCTTTGCTCTGCTATACAATTAGTGGCTGGCGGTACGCCATACATCTGTTCTGATGTTGCCATGGGCCTGTTGCGTAAATCCAATTCAGACATGCCGGTTTCAGGAGATACTTCCTTAAAAATGAACAAGGAATTATCGCGCAGGGAAGTTGAGGTTTTAAGCCTTATAGCCGAAGGTTTTACCAATGCAGAAATTGCTGACAAGCTCTTTACAAGCAAGCGCACCATCGAAACTCACCGCCAGAACCTGCTTGAAAAAACGCACACCAAAAACACAGCCATGCTGATAAAGTATGCATTGCAAAAAGGCATTATTGCCTGATGCATTGCTAAAGTAATCTCCTGCCTGAATTTTAACTAAGAAAAAGTTATACTTACATTTTAAAGTATGAGCAAGAACAGAACAGTTGAGCGGCTGCTGTATGCCGAAAAAATAGATATGGGCGGCTTTCCGGTTAGGCAGGCATTTCCGACACAGCACGTTGAGCAGATCGATCCATTCCTTTTATTGCATCATGCTGTTCTTAAAGTTCCTGAAGGAGCCATACCTCATAAATCCGGCGTTGATCCGCATCCGCACAGGGGCTTTTCTCCTGTTACATTTGTTTATAAAGGTGGCGTTCATCACCGCGATTCGCGTGGCAACGATAGTGTGGTTTATGCAGGTGGTACCCAATGGATGAAAGCGGGTATGGGCGTGGTACACAGCGAGCGCCCGCCAAAAGATATACACGAACACGGAGGGGAGCAGGAAATTATTCAGTTGTGGGTTAATTTGCCTAAAGCCAATAAAATGGATCAGCCGGCTTATTACCCGTTACAAGCCCAGGATACACCAGTATTTGAAGCTGAAAATGGCAACGTAAGAGCAGGCGTAGTAGCTGGTAATTTTGAAGGAATCAGTGGCCCTATCAAAACGCCAAGCCCAGTACTGGCGCTACGTATCGATATGAAAGCTGGCGCTACTTATACTTTCCCGATTCCCGAATCCTATAATGCCTTTTTATACTTGCTGCACGGCAAAATATCAGTAGAAGGCTTTGGCCTGTCAGATGAATTGCATGCTGTTGTTTTTAAGCGCGATGGCACAAGCTGTACCTTTACCGCTTTAAAAGATACGCAGGCCTTACTGATGGCGGGCAAACCATTAGAGGAGCCGCTCGCGTCGCATGGTCCTTTTGTAATGAATACCCAAAGTGAGATTATGCAGGCCATGCGCGACTACCAGATGGGCAAAATGGGAATGCTGATAGAGTAACGTAAAGTATAAAAAAGGAAGTTTATACTTAACTGGCCATTTGCGGTGTTGCTGTTACTTTAAATGTTAACAAGTATAATGCTACCGCTGCCGCCGCCATACTCGAAAGCAGGAAGGTAGCAGCAGAGCCAGCGTTATACCAGATAAAACCTGCCAGGCTGCTTGCAAGTAAAGTTGCTATACTTTGAAATGCCGTGTAAGTACCTATAGCCGTAGCTGTTTCAGCTTTCGGAACCATGTTACTGATCCAGGCTTTGGCAATACCCTCAGTAGCGGCAGCATACATACCATACACCAGAAACAGGGCAAAATAAATCCATTTGGCATCCGCTACAACCATACCGGCATAAGCGATGGCAAATAGGAACAACCCCATTACATAAACTTTTTTCATACCTATTTTATCAGCCAGAAGCCCCATCGGGTAAGAGCTAAAGGCATAGATCAGGTTATAAAAAATGTATACCCCAATTACCATACTATCATCAAAGCCTGCTTCTTTAACCTTAAGCAGCAGAAACACATCCGAACTATTGAAAAGTGTAAATACAAGCAGGGCTATTATCAGTTTGCGGTACAGCGCCGGGCTACTTTTCCAGTAATGCATAAAGTCAAAAAATGCCGGAGCCTTTTTGTTTGATGCTACCTGCCTGACCTTATGTTCTCTGATCAGGAAAGTAAATATGATAGCGATAGCACCGGGTATAAACGCAAGTATAAAAAGGGGCTTATACTTATCTGGGAAGTAATGCAGGAAAAGCAAGGCAGCAGCAGGACCAACAACAGCACCCAGCGTATCCATAGAACGATGAAAGCCAAATACTTTGCCCTTATGCTCGGGGGTAGTTTCATCTGATAAAAGTGCATCGCGGGCTCCGGTTCGTATGCCTTTTCCAAGCCTGTCGAGCGTGCGGGCCAGAAATATCCAGAAAGGGAAGGTAAACAATGCCATCATGGGTTTGGAAACAGCGCTTAACCCATAACCAGCCTGCACAAACGGAAGGCGCCTGCCTGCTTTATCGCTCCAGTTGCCAAAAAAGCCTTTGCTCAAGCCGGCTGTTGCTTCTGCAAATCCTTCCAACACGCCAATTGCGACAATAGTGAACCCAATACTTTTGAGATATAAAGGCATTACCGGGTATAGCATTTCGCTGGCCACATCTGTAAAAAGGCTAACCAACGATAGTATCCAGATATTACGCGTAATTATTTTCGGTGAGGGCATCCGGTTCGGCTCTATAATTGTACAAATCTTGCAGGAGTTAAAATATCTAATTGATGTTATTCGTAATAAATCAGGTTAAAAGGTATAAAAAATACGTACGTAATAAATTAATCTTTAACAATATACAAACTTAACTGCATGAACGGAAGCTTCTGCAAATAGCACTATCGGGAGAATAAAATCTGATTTTTGTATTTAATAGAGGCTAAAGAAACTTTCTGAAGCAACTGTGCAGTTACACGGTATTAACTAGAGTAGCTTATGACAATGTATAACAGGTGGTATCACCCATACGATATAGATGAAAAGTATAATAAGCGGGTTGCTTATTTCAGCATGGAGTTTGGCATTGATCAGGCTCTTAAAACATACTCTGGCGGCCTTGGCTTTCTGGCCGGTTCGCACATGCGCAGTGCTTTTGACCTGCGCCAGAATGTGATTGGCATTGGCATGTTGTGGAAGTATGGCTATTACGACCAAGAGCGTAACCCTGACCAGACCATGCGGGCTCACTTCCAGAAAAAGTATTACGCCTACCTGGAGGACAGCGGCATTACGGTTCGGGTAGATGTAAATAACCACTCGGTTGCTGTTAAAGCCATGGTTCTGAAGCCTGAAACTTTTGGAACGGTGCCTTTATACTTCCTTACAACAGATATCCCTGAAAACGATCACCTTGGCCGTACCATTACTCATAAACTATACGACCCTGAGCCGATGGCTCGCATCGCACAAAGCATTGTACTGGGTATTGGTGGCGCAAAAGTAGTGGAGGCCCTGGGCGGTGCTGATATTTACCACATGAACGAAGGCCATGCTTTGCCGCTTGCTTTCCATTTATATGGTAAATTCCGGGATGTGAATGAAGTGCGCAAGCATATGGTATTTACAACCCACACACCCGAAAAAGCTGGTAACGAGGAACATGATATACACCTGTTGCATAACATGAGCTTTTTTAACGGTTTGCCGTTGGAGGAAGCCCGGAAGATTACCGGTATGCATGGCAATATGTTCGATTATACGTTGGCAGCACTCAGGTTATCAAAAGTTTCGAATGGGGTATCGCAGCTGCATGGCGAAGTGGCCCGCCAGATGTGGTACGGCAACGAAGGCGTGTGCGAGATCAAGTCAATCACCAACGCCCAAAACGTGCCTTTCTGGATGGACCGCAACCTTGCCCAGGCCCTGGAACACAATAACCACGATGCGCTCGTGTACCGTAAAACCGAGATGAAAAAGCCCCTGTTTGATGAAATTGCAGACCAGACCGGGAAAATTTTCAGGCCGGATGTGCTTACCATCGTATGGGCCCGCCGGTTTGCGGCCTATAAACGTGCCGACCTGCTCTTACATGACCTGGAGCGCTTTTTTGCCCTGATAAATAACCAGGATCGTCCGGTGCAGGTAGTATGGGCAGGCAAACCATATCCATATGATTATGGTGCCATCCATGTGTTTGATAAACTGGTAAAGCTCTCGCATCGGCAGCCAAATTTTGCCGTACTTACCGGTTACGAAATCAATCTGTCGAGAATGCTGAAACATGGTGCTGATGTTTGGCTGAATACGCCGCGGCGCCCACGCGAGGCATCAGGTACTAGTGGTATGACGGCAGCCATGAATGGCGCCATTAACTTCTCAGTACTGGATGGCTGGCTGCCCGAATTTGCACAACATGGCGAAAACAGTTTTGTACTTCCAGTAGTTGATACCCATCTGCCTGATGCTGTGCAGGACGAAACCGATTACCATAATATGATGCGTATTCTGGAGCAGGAAATACTCCCGATCTACTACCATGACAGAGGCCGATGGCTGGAGATAATGAAAAACAGCATGCGCGATGTTGTTCCTCATTTTAGCTCCGACCGCATGGGCCACGAGTATTACGAACAGCTTTATAACTATTAATGTAAGTATAACCGGCATTGCTTTAAAGTATAAGCCCGCTGTAACAAAGTTACAGCGGGCTTATTTATGTAATCACTTTTACAGAGATCCGAATGTCCTTATACTTTATTGTTCAACCACTTTTATCAAAGAGCCTGCTGTCAGCCTGTCGTCCAGGCGCATGCCGTTAAGTATAGCTAGTTCCTCCAGGCGTTTGCTTGGTATGTTGTAACTCTGCAAGGCCTGCCCAAGTGTGCCGTTGGCTTTCAAAGTTTTAATGCGAACACGTTCAGGCTTTCGGTTTATCTTTTCCTGATCGGTTAACTGCTTAAAGTTTTGCATGGTGCCGCTGAATAGCGGGAAATAGCTGTTGAAATTATCGGAGCTTGTAACCCCAATCATCGCATAGTTATTACCGCCATACTGTATCAGGTACGTTAGCGTACGAACAACCTGTTGCTGCTGCTGTTGTTGTTGCTGTTCAGATTTCTGGTCGGCAACTATGGCAAGGGCAGGTAAGCCATTTACTGTGGTGCTCTTAGACTCGATTGGCTGAAGCTGGTACTTTTGCAACAGTTGTTGGGCGCTGGATTCAAGCGTTCCTGCAGGTGCCAGGGTTAATAGCATCATGGCTTTACCATCTTTCGGAGCCATTTGTACCTGCTGTGGCGTATTCTGGTAACCCCAGGCTGTTGGTATCGGGAACTGGAATTTCAGCTCAGGGTGGTAAAATATATTGTTCTCAACAAAGCCCTGTTTAGGATCTTCGCCATAAATAATCCCGTCAATCAACTTCAGGTAATTGTTGCGGTCTACTTCCGGGTTGGTCACATTCAGCTTTTTCTGCCAGTCGGTGGCCAGTTGGTGTACGGTAGTATAGCGGTTAGCCGGGTTAGGGTGCGTAGACAGGAATTCAGGTATTTCGCCTTGTCCGCTCTGTGCGCTCTGGCGCTCCAGCGTCTGGAAAAAATCTGCCATCTGGTGCGCATCGTATCCTATTTTAGTTGAATACTCTACACCCAGTTCATCAGATTCACGTTCGGCATCGCGTCCAAATTTCAGGAACAAAAGGCCGAGGCCCTGCGAGGCTACATCGCCAAACTGGGCAAACTCCGGAGATATTACCATACCTACCACCAGGCCGATTTGCGCCAGCACCGATTTACTTTGCTGCTGTGCCGAGTGGCGTGCGGCAATGTGGCCTATCTCGTGGCCAAGTACGCCTGCAAACTGTGCCTCGTTGTTAAAATGTGCCATTATACCGCGGGTAAAGTATACATAACCGCCGGGTACGGCAAATGCATTTATTACAGGCGAATCTACAATCTTAAATTCATACTTGAGGTTGCTTCTATGCGAAACAGCTGCCATTTTCTGGCCTTTCTCGTTTATGAAGCGCTGCATGGCATCGTTCTGGTATAGCCCGAATTGTGCTACAATTTCAGGGTCGGCTTGCTGGCCCATTTGTATTTCCTGCGCTTCCGACATGAGCATAACGTCTTTTTTACCTGTTACCGGGTTGGTGGAGCAGGAGTTTAAAGACAGGAAAGCCGCTAGCATAAAGCAGCCTAACGTATATTTTTTCATCGTTTTAGTGGTTATGATCCCAAGCTGAAAACCCAATGTGAAGTACACATCTTGAGATGCTTATATATCTCATTGCAACGATTTAGCAACTGATAAGTTGCAAACCGTGTTGCACCGGATTTTAACAAGGATTAGGAAGGAGAGAAAGTAGTATTATGTAGAACCACCCGAAGGTAAATCCAGACCATCAGGTTAATTTAATAACCTGATGGTCTGGATTTACAGTAATACAATAATCCTGATAAAGTATAGAATCGGGAAAATTTAAAGAGTTTCAGTCAGCGCTTTAAAAGAGTTTATCGGTTTGCCTTAGCAGTAACGCCGGGTTTTACAGCTACCGGACGCATCACTATGTTTTTAACTTTGGAGTTTTTCCTCGCGGCTGATAATGCCTGGTAAGCTAATCGTAGGTTTTTACTACACTTATAGTTGAAAAGATAGAAATGTTCGTTCTTGCCTTTGCCAAAAATCAGATAGAGACAATGGGTAGTGTTGCCAGAATGCGTAAGAGTTGTAACCTCAATTCGTGAAATGTCACTAAGCTGAAAAGTGACGCTTGGGGTACCGAAGGGTGCCGGTATATCTATAAACATCTCTTTATGTAACTAGAACTATAAATTAAGCGAAGATAATATAAACTCAGACACTGATTTTTAACTAATTGAGATTAATCAACTTGGCTGAGTATAAAATATTGATCCTGCCCTGCTTTATTTTTTAAAATTTACTTGTAAGCCGGGCAGGATCAAAAAAGAGTAATCTTATTTTTTAGCCTCGGTGTAGCGGCGCTCCACTTCTTTCCAGTTCACAACAGACCACCAGGCACTGATATAGTCAGGGCGTTTGTTTTGGTAACGCAGGTAGTAAGCATGCTCCCAAACGTCAAGGGCCAGTACGGGCGTGCCTTTAACCGGGGCAATATCCATTAATGGGTTATTCTGGTTTGGCGTGCTGGTTATTTTTAGTTTACCATCCTGTTGTACAACCAACCAGGCCCAACCGGAGCCGAATCGTTTAGCAGCTGTGTCGGCAAAAGCAGTTCTGAATTTATCCATACTTCCGAAATTCTCTTCAATCACTTTTGTGAAAGCTGCAGAAGGAGCAGGCGCCTTTGGGGCCATTATCTGCCAGAAGAAAGAGTGGTTGTAATGCCCGCCGGCATTGTTGCGCACAGCCGGCGAATATTTTGAAACAGAAGCGAGAATATCAGCTAAAGTAAGCTTTTCAGCATCAGTACCTTTTATTGCTGCATTCAGGTTGTTTACATAACCGGCGTGGTGCTTGCCATGGTGTATTTCCATGGTTTGTTTATCTATGGCTACTTCCAGGGCATTAGTGGCGTAAGGTAGCTCAGGTAACTTAAATTGTGCAGATGCCGCATTTGCTAATGCGAATGCCATAACGGGTGTTAACAGCAGGGTTTTGATTTTCATAGTGTAAGTAACTGTATAGGTAATTTAAATATACTATATCGCAATATAGTATCTATGTGCCTTATCCCCTAACCCTTTTCAGAAAAGGCTATTATTAATATTACCTATTTATAGGATTTATACTATACACATGGCGCTCGGCCTAAATAACAGCGGTTTATATGTTATGGTTAGCAAAAAATTATGCATATTGTTCAACTTTAAATCTGTTTTCCGTTTAAAGTAATTAAATGTAACACCTTATGCATACAAGCCCATGGAAACGTTAATCGTAGGCCTGGTGCTGGCGCTATACGGCATTGCTTACATGGTATACTACCTGTATGGCCATGAAAAACCGTCTCGCAAGCATTATGACCATTACTGGTAACCCCGGTTCGCATATTTAATTTCTTTAACCGCACTCGGTACAAAAGCCTGGCATACCCTTCCGGAATCTTATCCGGGAAGGGTGCTTTTGTTTATATAACTTATAAATGCCGCTTGCTTAAAACTCCTGACCGCACCTGCCATCCTGTTTCGTGCTAAGACACTGTGTTCCTCACCTGGGCTAGCTTAAATATATTTAACTTATTAAATGCACCGGCGCCATGGCATCACCTTATATAAAACTGTTCAGTGAAATAAGCTATGCAGATATAAGCCAGGTAGGAGGTAAAAATGCCTCATTAGGCGAAATGTATAACCAACTGCAGCCGTCAGGCATACAAGTGCCTGACGGTTATGCTTCTACTGCTGCTGCCTACTGGCATTTCATTGATCATAATAACCTGCATCAGAAACTCAGCCCTTTACTTGCATCCCTGAACACTCATGATTTTAGTAACCTGGCAACCGTAGGGGAGCAGGCGCGTCAGCTTATACTTCAGGGCGTAATGCCTGAAGCTTTATGTGCAGCTATTGAGCAGGGCTATACTTACCTGAAACAAAAATACGGGGATACTATATCGCTTGCTGTACGCAGCAGCGCAACGGCCGAAGATTTGCCAAAGGCAAGCTTTGCCGGTCAGCTGGAAACTTTTCTGAACGTTTCCGGGCTGGATAATTTACTAAATGCCTGCCACTACAGTTATGCTTCCCTGTTTACCGACAGGGCCATCAAGTATAGATTCGATAACGGCTTTGAACATATGAAAGTAGCCTTGTCGGTGGGCATACAGGTAATGGTGCGCTCTGATAAAGCCTGCTCCGGTGTTATGTTTACTCTTGATCCGGACACTGGATTTGAAAACGCAATTATTATCTCAGGTTCCTGGGGATTGGGTGAAAACGTGGTGCAGGGCGCCGTAAATACAGACGAATTCATCGTTTTCAAACCTTTACTCGGGAAAGTAAAACAACCTATTATATCGCGCCGGCTGGGGAGTAAGGCTAAAACTATGGTTTATGCCGAAGCAAGGAGTGGCCAACTGCAGCATCCTGCAGACGCGATAGTAAACACAGATACGGCACCCGAAGAGAGAGAAAAGTATGTACTTCAGGATAATGAGGTAATACAACTGGCTGACTGGGCCGCTAAAATAGAAACTCATTATAACCAGCCCATGGATATTGAGTGGGCAAAAGACGGATTAACAGGCGGAATATACATTGTGCAGGCAAGGCCGGAAACAGTACAGAGCCAGCGCAAAAAGCACCTGGTATTTACGGAGTATAAACTGCAGGATAAAGGCAACGTTTTATGTAAAGGAATCGGGCTCAGTAGCCGCATTATTACCGGTATAGCCCGGGTACTGAATTCGCCTAAAGAAATAGACAAATTAAAGGAAGGGGATGTTTTAGTAACGCGAAAAACCGATCCTGACTGGGACCCTATACTTAAAAAAGCCAGCGCCATCATTACCGACCAGGGTGGGCGCACCAGCCACGCTGCCATAGTTGCAAGGGAAGTTGGTGCCGTAGCCGTACTGGGCACCGACAATGCGACAACTGCTATTGCAGATGGGCAGGTAGTTACCGTATCTACTGCCGATGGAGAAACAGGTTATGTATACGAAGGCAAACTGAACTGGACCGAAACCAGCACCGACCTTGGTATGCTTGAGAAGCCAAAAACAAAAGCCATGCTTATACTTGGCGACCCGGAACAGGCTTTTAAATTCTCCTTTCTGCCCACAGATGGCGTAGGGCTTATGCGCATGGAGTTTATCATCAACAACTCTATCCAGATACATCCCATGGCACTCAAGCATTTTGATAAGTTAACTGATCCTGCAGCACACCAAAAGATTGAAGAGCTCACGCACCATTACGCCAATAAAGAAGATTATTTTGTTTATAAACTGGCCGAAGCCACGGCTATAATAGCAGCGGCTTTTTACCCGAAGGATGTAATTGTGCGCATGAGTGATTTTAAGTCGAATGAGTACGCCAACCTGGTAGGTGGGCGCCAGTTTGAGCCAGACGAATCGAACCCGATGATCGGTTTTCGGGGGGCATCCCGTTACTATCACCCTTTGTATGAAGAAGGCTTTGAACTGGAGTGCCGGGCTATGAAGAAGGTGCGGGAAGAAATGGGATTTGAAAACGTTAAGCTCATGATACCATTCTGCAGAACTTTGGATGAAGCGATAAAAGTGATAGACAGAATGGCCAGGTATGGGCTTAAACGTGGTAAGAATGGCCTTGAGCTTTACGTGATGGTGGAGATACCAAGCAACGCACTATTAGCCGAAGAGTTTGCAGCCTTGTTTGATGGCTTCTCCATAGGATCCAATGATCTTACGCAACTTACCCTGGGTGCTGACCGTGATTCCGGCTTGCTGAGCGATATCTTTACACCTTTTGACCCTGCCGTGCAACAACTTATTGTAATGACTTTGCGGAAAGCACAAAAAACAGGTACCAAAACAGGCCTCTGCGGGCAAGCTCCCAGCGATTATCCGGATTATGCTGCTTTTTTGGTAGAGAATGGCATTGATAGTATTTCCTTTAATCCGGATGCCTTCATTCGTGGGGTAGAAAACATACTTGCCTCAGAGAAAAAAGTGCAGGCAAAACAGGCTGATCCGGAAAGAGAAAATCAAAAGTATACACTATAAAAGACTCGTTTCTGAATTCATACCTGGCTTATACTTTTAATTTTCTTAAGTCTCTTTAAACTAAATAAGTATAGCTTCGGCCAGCAGCTTATCTACAGAAATTGCATTTGAAAAATGTGGGATGGTGTTGCAGGTTACAATTGCTGCTGCGCCAGCCTGCACCAGATTTTCGTAAGCTCCTCCTGCAAAAACAGCATGCACACCGATACATACAGGCTTCTGAATTGTAAGCTGTTTAAGATGCTGTATGGTTTCAATCATGGTATGCGCAGTAGAAATAATATCGTCTACCAGTACGGGCGTATGGTTAGTATAAGCTGCTAATTGTGGTTGCGAAACCTGCACGTTTTCATCGCCAAGGCGCGTTTTATGTAGTACCAGATAAGGGGCGCCGGCTAGTATGGCCACTTCTTTTACCCATTGCATACTTTCTTCGTCGGGGCCTATAAGTATAGGTTTGGATACATGCTGTTGCACCCAACTGGCCAGGAGCGGTGCCGCATGCAAGGCGCGTGCAGGTATAGTATAAAGCTCACTTATAGTATGAAAGCGGTGCAGATGAGGATCTATGGTAATGAGGCTGTCAGCTATACTTTCGATGAGTCGGGCAAAGTAGCGGGACGTGACAGCTTCGCCTTGTTTAAACTGTTTATCCTGGCGCATGTAAGCCAGGTAGGGCGCAACCAAACAAATATCAGTTGTGCCCTGCTCACGTAGCGTTTGTGCCAGCAAGTATAAAGGCAGGAATTTAGTATCCGGGTGATGGAGTGTGCAGACCAGTACAACAGATTTTGCTTTCACATCAGATAGCACACGTACATAGGATTCGCCATCCGGGAAATGCCGGATCTCGGTTTCGCCAAGTTCTGCACCAAGTATAGCCGCCAACGATTGCGTTAACGTTTCGTTTCCTGGCAATGAAAAGAAGACTTTCTTCATCTTTCAGAATCAATTTGAATAACATCGTTAGTGCTGTTCAGAAAGCTTAAAGCATAATTAAGCTCGCCCTGCGACTCGGAATAAATAGTAAATAATGGCTGGCCCAGCTGAACACGGCTTCCGATAGGAGCTTTAAAATGAATGCCGGATCCCGGCGATTTTGGCGCACCTGCCAGCTTGGCAATTTTCGCCAACCTGCGGTTATCAATTTTTGTTACGATGCCGTTGCTCATGGCAGGCACATGATGGTAAAGTCGGGCATGTACAGGTTCCTTAAAGCCACCTTGTGCATCGCAGATCCTGTAAAACTTAGCTAATGCCTCGCCGCTCTCCAACAGCTGTTGTGCCTGTATTATACCATTGCCTTTTGGAGCGACATTTGCAATTTCCAGCATCAAACCCGCCAGTTTTAAAGCACGGTTCCGCAGGTCTGGTGGCGCATTGGGCTCGTTGCGAAGAACAGCCAGTACATCCTGGGCTTCCAGGGCTGGGCCAATGCCTCGACCAACAGGCTGAGAGCCATCAGTAATGAGCACCTCAACCTCAAGGCCGATAGATAAGCCAACTGCACGGAAGTAATACTCAAGCAGGAACGCTTCTTCTTTAGTTCGCACTTTAGCCGTATCGCCAACCGGAATATCGATTATAGTATGAGTAGAGCCGGCAGCTGCTTTTTTAGATAACACAGACGCTATCATCTGCCCTGCACTGTCTACGTCAAGCGCCTTTTCAACGTAAATAATAATGTCATCGGCAGGGCTTATTTTAACTGCGCCACCCCAAACCATACATCCGCCTTCTTTTCTTACCACATCCTGAATCTGTTCTAAGGTTAAATCAACAGGGGTCATGGTTTCGATCACATCGGCGGTTCCGGCCGGGGAGGTAATAGCTCTTGATGAAGTTTTGGGTATCGTGAGTCCGGCAGCAGCAATAATGGGTACAATGATAGGGGTTGTGCGGTTGCCCGGCAGCCCGCCAACACAATGTTTATCTATGATCAGCGGTTTTGGCCAGCTTAGCATAGAGCCGGAATTTATCATGGCCTTTGTCAGGTAAATAACTTCGTCCAGGGCCAGGTTATCGCCGGAACAAACCGTTACAAACGCTGCAATTTCGATGTGGGAGTAATAGCCTTTTGTGATGTCCGAAATAATAGATTGCAGTGCATGCTCGTTAAATTTTTTGTCGAACATTTTGGCCCGCACATCACTGAAAGAAAGTATTGGACGCAGGTGAACAACCGTTATCAGATCGCCTTCGCGCGCCTTCAAGCGCTCAAATGCATACTCAGAGAGAGAGGCCTCACCATCCTGCAGCAAACCCGATGTGATCACGTTCAGAGTCGCAATTATACTTCTGCCTTCAAAACTAACAACAACGCGGGTGCTTGCTGTAAAGCCTTCGGAGCGACAAATCTGTGAGTCGAATCGCACAAATATGATGTTCTCGCTGTGGGTGTCTATCCCTAATTTACGAAGCTTAAGGATATTGCTGTATTGCTCTGGCATACTTTACACTTTGGTACTTAAACGATTTTGCGCGAGAGTGAAGTAAAAAAGATAGCTGATAAGTATAAAAACAGGTTTATACTTCGCTGTGGCCGCAAAGATTCCTGACTTCTTTCAGAATGTTCTCTAACCGGTTTTGCTTGATGCCGGCCAGTAGCAGTAATTGTTTGTTATGCAGCAGCTCTTTGCAAAGCACCAGGCGCTGCTCAAGAAGTTGCTGTTTTTCTGTATGCGTAAGCGAGGTGAGGCAGGTAAGCGGATATAGTTCAAATGAGTTTACAAAATCTTTCAGGCTGCCATTGGCAGGATAGTCCCAACCCATCAGCTGCATTTTCATGCAGTTGCCATACCGCACAGCATCATCGGTGAAGCGGGTATTTGTTACGACCCAACTTTTGTGAAAACGCACTTCAAATTCTTCTTCCGACAGCTGTACTTTCTCTATATCCTTAAACCTCGACTGAATATACATCGGTATCTTGACATCGCTTTTAATGCCGCTCAGGTTATGAAACTTGCACTCGATCATGTGTGTGAAACCGTCTTTAACAGCAATTATATCAATTTCGTGGCGGTTACAATGCCCGTCTACGAACACACCAATACGTGTGGCATAGCCTTGAACTTTCAATATTTCGGCAACAAATTTTTCGAACGGAAACCCCGAAGGGCCCAGTTGCATAATGCCTTGTTTTAAACTATAGCGGGCTGCCGTTGGCTTAGAAAGTGACTTAAGTATACTAAAAGCCTGGCGATAAATTCTTTTGGTGGGAATCCCTTCATACAACGTGGGCTCAAGTTGCCGCAGCACTTCCTGCACCATAGCAGCATTGGCGCCAGACCTGCGCAAGGAGGAACTTAGCTTATGAACCGAAAAGGGGACTTTTTCGCCAGAAGATTTTGTAACATCAAGTTGTTCTCTTGAATCAGCCATAGTATAGTTTTAACACAGCCAGAGATGTATTTATACTTGCCCGCAGCTTTTGTTTATACTTTCAATATTGAAGCGAAGTATAGGTTTGCTATAAAAGTCAAGTTGCTGTATTACACAGGAATATCTTACGTATTCTTTAAGAATTTACAGATAGAAAAGCTCTTGAATTTTAGGTTATACTATGGTCAGACAGAAGTATAAAAAGAAAAAGCTGCCTGAATTCTACTCAGGCAGCTTTTTAATCCAGTTATTAAACTATAAAGTTTTGCTGTTAGCAGTTACCGTTAATATCGCAGGAACCGCCTTCGGCTTTAATTTCCTCAAATGCCGGGGCCGCTTGCGGAAATACCTCTAAAAAAGTAGCGGCTGGCTGTGCGCCGCTCACCAGGTACTTTTCGTTGAAGATAAAAGCAGGAACGCCTTTTATTCCGGCTTGCTGCGCCCAGGCTTCCATTTCGCGAACTTCCTTTTTACCTTCTTCGCTTTCGAAAAAGCCTTCCAGCTTTTCAGCTGGTATACCGTTGGCAATACCGGTTTCCTTAAGCAAAGCAATATCGTTCACGTTATCGCCTTCTGTAAAATTACTTACAAAAAGCGCATTTACCACTTTTTCCTGCACACCATATTGGTCGGCAAGCCAGATAAGCCTGTGGCCGTTAAATGTATTGCTCAGACTGGTGGCTTTGTCGAAATTAAACTCGATGCCTTCTGCTCTTCCTGTTTCGGTCATGCGCTTGTTCATGTCGCCAAGCTGGCTCAGAATTGCAGGCCCGTAGCTGTTGGTAAAGTATTCCTCTTTGCTCTGGCCTTCCTGCGGAATATTCGGGTTCAGTTCGAAAGGCTTGAAGTATACTTCAAAATCATAGTTGCTGCCGGCAGCTGCCATAGCGCTTTTCAAGCGTTGTTCGCCAATGTAGCACCAGGGGCAATTAATGTCGGAAACAACGTCTATTTTTATTTTTTTCTTACTCATTTCGCTCAACTCAAATTAGTTACTGCAATAAACTGCTATTTTTTTAAACGGATTGCAGCTAAAACTGGTGCTTAGGCCTGCTTCACTAACTGCACTTCGCAATGCAGTCTGATCTCATCGCTTACTACTACGCTTCCGGCTTCGGTTACGGCATTCCAGGTCAGCCCGAATTCTTTTCTGCTGATTTTGCCATCAACCGTAAAACCTGCTTTTGTTTGTCCGTAAGGGTCTACTACAGTGCCACCAAATTCTACATTCAGGGTAACAGGTTTCTTCACGCCTCTGATGTTTAACTCGCCATACAGTTTATAAGCATCGCCGGCCTGCTCATACTTAGTACCTGTAAATACAAGCTGCGAGTGGTTTTCCGCATCAAAAAAGTCTGCTGATTTAAGGTGCGTGTCGCGCTGTTCGTTATTGGTGTAAATAGAGTCTATATCTGCTGTAAACTCAATGCGTGAAGCCGTTGTAAAGTCATCGCCTTCGGTTTCTACTTCCAGGTTAAATGTCTTGAAATAACCTGTCACAGTAGTAATCATCAGGTGTTTTACTTTAAACTGAATTTCGCTATGCATCGGGTCTATTACCCATTTTGTTAACTCTGCCATGGTATGTATACTTTAATTTTGTTTAATTCTGATTTACGATTTACAAATGTACAAACATTTAATGTATATACATTTAAAATTGCATAAATGTTTCCTTTTACCAGAAATTGATATTAAAGTTGAGCTGGAGTAGCGGGTATAAAGTATAAATGGGAATAGGTATGGATGTTTTGTAAATGACTGATTAACAAGCTGAAAATGTATAAAAAACAAAAGCCGCATACATGTGCAGGCGGCTTTTGTTAAAAAAGAATTTTAGGAGGTTTATTTCTCCATCGCTTTCGGGTTGATGAAGCTTTTCGCCAGCTTGTTAAGCTTAGTGTCGGCGTTTTGCTCTTCCTTAAGTGTTTCGTTCAGTAATTGGGCCGCCTCTTTGTGGCCTAAACGTTCTGCAAAGTGGGCTGCTGTGCCGTAACCGGAAATTTCGTAATGCTCGATGCGTTGTGCGGAAGCGATCAGGCCGGCATCTTTTGTTTCTGGCGTAGCATCTTCGTCTATCATGTCTTCGCCTTCTTCGATCAGGCCTTCCATGGCTTTGCATTTCATGCGGCCCGGGCTAATGCCCATCAACTCGCATACTTTTTCGATGCGCTCTTTCTGGACTTTGGTTTCTTCCAGGTGCATTTCAAAAGCCTGCTTCAGTTTTGGGTCGGCTGCTTTTTTGGCCATTTTAGGTAAAGCTTCCAGTAATTGCTTTTCAGCGCTGTATAGATCTTTCAGTTCATGGAGGAATAGCTCTTCCAGGCTCTTTAATTTGCTCATAGCTTAAATTTCTATAGTTATGTATTTGTATTGTGCTTAGCCTATACGCAGATATGCCCACCCGGATCGGTTCTCAAGTATAAAAAGCCATGTATTTTACTAAGCTGCTCTGCCAGACTGGCTTTTAAAATTGCCATAGGATATTTCTATTACCTCCACTTGTTCTTCATTACGACCTAATTTCAGACTGGCTGTTTGCCCTACATGTAAGCCGGTTACAGCTCTTGCAATAGGCGCAACAAAAGCTATAAGCCCGTCTGCTACAGAGGCTTCGTCTACGCCTACAATGGTAAAAGTACGTAACGTGCCTGGTTTGCCTCCGCTGAGTGTTTTCAATGTGACTTTTGCTCCAAAACGTACTTCATCCTGTGGCTGAATCTGCGGATCTACAACTTTGGCGTTTGCCAATCTTGCATTCAAGGCGCTGATCCTGCCATTAAGGATGGTTAACTGGCGTGTACGATCTGCTTCGTCTTCTCGGTTAGCCTCTGTGCGGGTACGCTCAGCTTCCAGCTCGCTCATTTCGTTGCGTAGCAGTTCCAGGCCACGCGGGGTAACATAATTAGGTGTGCCCGGTGGCAATGCTGCCCGCGGAGGTATAATCGGCGGTTGTCCCGCATCATCTTCTTTAACAAATGCTCTGCTCATAGTTGTTTTTAACGGAGGCAAAAGAACGGGGTTAGCGGCAGGCTATAAAGAAGCATAAAGTTTTTATGGTAAGTTGCTGAGTTATATCATACTTCTATTAAGAGCAAGTTTTATACTTTTTAATTTTTGAACTATAAGAAGTTGATTAAGAGTTCTGAATCAGGTTTCTTTGTAAAATATGCAATTGTACATCACATCCCTTAATTCTGGAAGCAACGGTAACTGCTACTACATCGGCAACGACCGTGAGGCAATTTTAGTGGATGCAGGTTTATCTTGCCGCGAAACAGAACAACGCATGGCGCGCTTGGGACTGTCGATGCACAAAGTGCGGGCTATTTTTGTGTCGCATGAGCATTCTGACCATATCCGGGGCATTCCGGTGCTGGCTAAAAAGTACCGCTTGCCGGTGTTTATTACAGACTACACGGCACAATATGCCCGCATGGATTTTGGTAACCTGATCCTGATTCCTTTTGAGGCGCATGAGCCGATAGAAGTTGGCGGGCTTACAGTAACAGCTTTCCCGAAGCTGCATGATGCTGCCGATCCGCATAGTTTTGTAGTTGCTTATAAAAACCTGAAAATTGGTGTTTTCACAGATATAGGCGCGCCCTGCGAACAGCTTATTCATTATTTCCAGCAGTGCCATGCAGCTTTTTTGGAGGCTAATTATGATGATGAAATGCTGCAAAACGGTTATTACCCATACCATCTGAAAAGACGCATCAGTGGGGGTAAGGGGCACTTGTCAAACAAGCAGGCATTGGCAGTTTTCGAAACGTATAAGCCTGACTTCATGAGTCATGTGTTTTTATCGCACCTCTCCAAAGATAATAACTGTCCGAATCTGGTAGAAGAACTCTTTACAAAGTATGCAGCAGGTACCAAAGTTGTAGTGGCATCACGCTACAAAGAAACTCCTGTTTATACTTTGAGCTGTTCCGAAGAATCACAATCAGACGAAATACTGGTTAGCTTTAAACCAAAAGCTGTAAAGACAGAAGCCAAAGACCAGCAGCTGAGCCTGTTTTTTTAATCAATTCTTTAGCAGTTTATACTTCTCCCATTTCCCGGTAATATATCTTACATCAGGTAATTCCTGTATCTGGCCATCGGCTGATCCATTCTGGTAACAGCAAATTTTGCATCTCTTCCTGAAGTATAACTGAGTTTATACTTTGGTGACCTCTATGTACAGTACAAAGTATAAGAAAAAGTGCAATAGCTTCTTCTTTTCCGGTCCCATGTGCGTATACTATTTGCTGGCTACTGCCGTTAAAGCATCATTTAGTTGCATATAAGTAAGCCGCATTGGTAGTATCTTAATTCAGGAGGGGCGGTGCAAATAGTTTTATCTCTTTTTTAAGGCACGTTTTGTGCTCTAAAACCTTATTTACGTTTTCATAGTATTGCCGAACGGCTAATAAATATAAAATGCATGCTTCTAAAAAAGTTTGTGCGTAGCTCCTGTTTGCTACTACTCCTCGTGCTATTTGCCTTAACCGCTTGCTTTAAAAAGCAGTCTGGCAACGAAGAAACCGAACCAACTACTACACCGGCACAAGTTGAAAAACCTGCTGAAACCACAAAAGCCCCGGCAACTACAACACCGGCAGAAACTACTGCTCCGTCCAAAGTGAACGTGAATGTATACCTGGAGATCTCGAATGGCATGAAAGGCTTTATGCCAACACCTGCAGCGGGTAAAGAAGCCACTACGTTCCAGAACAACCTCAACAAACTGATCTCTGAAGTGCAGGACGGGCGCTATGTGGCCAACAAAGGATTTTACCTGGCGAAAGAAGATGCTCAAAGCCGCCCGGTGCTGGATAGCGTGTCGTACAATACCATGAAAAGTTATATCGTTAGTGGTATCAAAGATGATGTGCGTGGCACTCCGCTTCCGTCTTTATTACAATCGGCTTTAAATAAGTCAATTGAGCAGGGGGCAGTAAGTGTCATCATTTCAGATTTTATACATGGCCCGGACCCGCGCGACCAGGGGCAGTTTATTTCTTTAGATTCGGATATCAGGAGCAGCCTGAGAGAGGCCGAACACCAGGGACTGGCCATTGCTATACTTGCCAATTCATCCCCGTTTTATGGCACTTACCATCCGGCTGTAAAGAAACCGGAGCTACGTAGAACCCTGAACGGTGAGGAGATTCCGTATTATATCTGGGTGATAGGCAAGCAGCAGGAAGTGCAGGTGGTAACCAATAAAGTACTCCGTAACCTTCCGGCCCAGCAGGCATACTTCGGCTTTGAGTATAAGTCTATACCTTTTTCAGCCTTGCTGAAAGAGAAGCAGTTTAAACCAGCCGGCGTAGTATACTGCAGCAGCCGAAATGCAGACCCATGTACTTCGGTTAACCTGCAGCCGGAGAAGAAAGAGCCGGTAGAATTTACAATTGGCTTTGACCTGAGCGGGCTGCCAATGTCGATGCAAAGTATAGATTACCTGAAAAAGAATCTGAAAGTAACCAGTACAGGCAGCAGGCCAACTATAGTTTCGGTTACAGCCGCCGACGAAAGTATAAAAGCCACACCTGACCTGGCTAAGTATAGCCATTTTGTACGCATACGTGTGCCAGAACTTACAGCCAACTCCGGTACCATCTCCGTGCAATTGCCGCAGGTTACACCAACTTGGATCACGAGCTGGTCTACCGACAATGATAACAACCCGGCGGCGGCTCCGAAAAAGACATACCAGTTAACCAAGATAATTGATGGCGTTCAGGCACTTTACCGCGACCAGAGCGACTTCGTTTTTAATGCAACCATACAATTTAACAAAGCAGACTAACACCCATGATACAAAAGTTTTTCTCCGGACTTTACGAACTGTTTTTAGGCCGGCCGATCCCCGCAAACTTCACCAACGATTACCGTGAAGTCGTTTTCCCGAACACCGGGCTGATGCTGTTCATCATTACACTGGCAATCGTGATCATCTATTATTATGTATTGAACCGCGCTATGAGCACTGGTTTGTACAAGCCGCGCCACTGGGTCATGTTCCTGATTCTGAACGCCATCATTGCGTTTATTATACCAATCTCGCAGGTAAATGGCAACGAAATTGAGACCCACTCTTATACTTATATGTTCGCTTTTGTGAACGTGATATACAGTATCATCCTTTTCTTCGTTTTCTCTATACTACTCAAAAGGGGATCCGTGCAGGCATGGACAACCCCTATGAAATGGCCCAATAAAAAATAACTATGGCAAAGCTTTTTGTATTCGGAATAGGTGGCACCGGTTCCCGCGTGATCCGTTCGCTGGTCATGCTGATGGCCGCAGGTGTCAAAATTCAGAACTGTGATAAAATAGTACCCATCATCATCGACCCCGACACCCAGAACGGTGACATGAACCGCACCGTGGAGCTGCTTAAAACTTACAAGCACATCCACGACGCATTAGGCCGCCGCGACGAAGGTTTCTTCCACGCGGATATCAGCACACTCTCAAGTATAGCCGGCGATGGCACTGCTAAAATTAGAGACAGTTTTGTGTATGATTTCGGTGGGATCAACAAGCCGTTTAAAGACCATGTAGGCTACAACCAATTAGATATCGAAAGCCAGGCATTGATCGACCTTTTGTTTACCCCCGAGAACCTGAACAACAGCCTCGATGTGGGTTTCCGTGGTAGCCCGAACGTGGGCAGCGTAGTGCTGAACGAGATCATCGATTCTCCTGAAATGCGGTTCTTCGCGTCGAACTTTCAGCCCGGCGACCGTATCTTCTTTGTGAGTTCGATCTTCGGTGGTACAGGTGCAGCTGGTTTCCCGCTGCTGCTTAAAAACTTTAAAGATAGCCGCACCACCTTGCCAAATGCTGCCAGCCTGAATACAGCACTGACAGGCGCAATGGTAGTGTTGCCATACTTCTCTTTGGAGCAGCCGGCTGCGGGCGTAGAAGCAGATTTTATCGATTCTAATACTTTCACCACAAAGGCAAAAGACGCGCTTTCCTATTACCAGAACCACCTGAATGGTGTTAATGCAGTCTACTATATGGGTGATAACCCGGACAAGCCGATGGAGAATAACCCAGGCCGTGCCAGCCAGAAAAACGACGCGCACCTGGTAGAATTACTCAGCGCGTTGGCTATAGTTGATTTCATGGATTACTCGGATAATGAGCTTTCGGGCAACGAAGTATACCACGAGTATGGCCTGCGCGAAGATGTAAGTAATGTACAGTTCTCGCACCTCGATAGTGAGACCCGTGACCGTATTGCCAAACAACTGATCCGTTTCCATTACTTCGAGCGCTACTACACCACACACTTACCCGGCGACGAACAGGCTGCTTATGCGAAAGGTGTAGACCTGACAGGCGCTATCCGTAACGAACCTGTGTTTAAAGAACTGAATAAATTCTTAGCAAACCCGGAGTTTGGTTACCAGTCGTGGTTGCGTGAGTTGGGTCGTAAGGAGAGAACCTTTGCTGCGCTTAACCTGAACGAAACAGACTTCAACCGCATGGTATCGGATAAGCAGATAGAGACCGGCTTCCTGAACAAAGGGATTCACCAGGGATCTTTCGTGAAAGAGCTAAACCGCGCTTCCGAATCCATTTCTGACCGCGATGCTTTCAAGGCAACTATAAAAGCCTTCGAAACTGCGACCAAAAACCTGGTGGAAGAAAAACTAAAGTATAGCTAAGTATAAAGTATAAATGTGATTAAAGGGCCAGAAGCCCAGCTATAGTTAGTCACGAGCGAAGACGCTCGCGCCATAAAAGGCAAACAATACTTAATCAAACTGAAACAAACATGCCGAAAGTACTTCGTCTACATAAAACCGGATCAAACGTGGAAGGCTGGGCCAAAACCAGCCAGATCACAAGCACCGAGATCAAAGATATTACCGATGGTGCCGGTGGCAGAGCCCTTAAAATAAATGCCTCCATACCTACGCCGTTTGCCCGAATGCACCTGTTCGAGACCGCTTTCGATTTTGTGAAGCGCGGTGTGGCAGGCAACAATACCAATACTGTTTACCACAAGTTTGTGACGCATTTCTGGGATTTATGGGAATTGCTCTATAACCACCAGAGTTACGCGCAAGCTGGCAACAAAATCATCATCCGCCGCTGGAACAAGCACCAGCAATTGGGTGCCATGCAGTCGAATCCGAACACGAGCTTGCTGGGCCGCACACTTGAGTTGTTCATGAACGACAGCCGCTTCCAGGGCATTGATGATATTTTCCTGATCTTCTTCGAATCGACCACACCACGTGGCGACCGACACATGCAACTGATTGGCGGTACATCACCACTAACCTTCCTGTTTGTGGCTCCGAATGTGCAGCCGCTAAGTATAAACCGTGCGCAAAACATCGGTACCTATTTCGATCATAACTATGTGTCGCTGGAGGATCGCGAACAGGATTTTAGGGAGTATGTGCACAAGCTGTTTGTATCCAACCCTGCCATGATCCAGGCATTTCCGGCGGTGTATAATTCATTGGATGAGAACCTGCTGCGCAAGATTAATATGGCCGGTAATGTAGGGCAGAATGCCATTGCTTCTGAATATCTGCAACTGGTAGATTTCCAGCAGAACCCGGTGCATGTCGGCCACCTGAACTTTTTGGTAAAGAAAGACCAGACAGCCGTTACGAGCAGCGATCTGTTCATTCGCCCAACCCATACCGGTTTTGCAGGCGAGCGACCAATCGTACTGAAGCCTGAATTGCGACTGGCACCCAACATCAAGTATGTAAACAACCTTGCGTGGCCGGTAAATACGGTGGTAGGTTATTACGATGAAAAACCACTGGAGAACCGTTCACTTCCGGGAGTAGGCTTCAACTACCCATATTTAACTATCAACGACCTGCTGCAGGAAACGCTGGTGCAGGTGCCTTACGAAGTAAACACAGACCGTTTCTACAGCGGCACAGTTGTTTATCAGCCGGGCGTAACGGATAAGTCATTTAACTATCTGCTACCGATCACGAGTTTATACTTCCAGTTTTTCACGCCGGAAGACCTGGCCAACCACCTGACCTTCCACATCGATGTGAACCATGTGCGGGTAACCCTGAACGTGCCAACAGAGAAAGGAAACGTGGTGTATGAGCGCAGTTATTACGACAACCCGCTGAACTCGAAAGACGCACACGGCAACGTGATTCCGGAGAAAGGCCATATCCTGAAATCCAGAATTGGCTTGGGTGTGTTCCCGTTTTACAAGTTCACCGATGCGGTGCAGTACAACGACTTTTACAAAGTAATGCTGGTAGACGAGGACATTGATCCCCTGCTAGTTAACAAGAACCATTCGCTCAATTTCTTTGTAGGTGGCAAGCAACTGGAAGCCGGTGGCGGTATTATTTCAGCTACAGCCCACAAGCGCACCAAGAAAAGCAACAGCAGCGCTGGCAGTACTTACTACGAGATCCGTGGCACGCACTTCGATGTGGCGGAGTTTACCCATGCCGGACTAGATTTTGTGGGCAAAGCGCTGATCGTACCGAAGTTCGAAGAGAAGCAGCAGGGCATTCATAACTTCACCTTTGCCATAGACTTCGGAACTTCAAACACGCACATTGCTTATACTTCGGGCTCGAACCAGCCGCCGCGTGAGTTCTCCATTACAGCCAACGACCAGCAACTGGTCATGCTTAACAAGCCTTCCGAAGATCCTGCGCTAACGGATTACCAGCGTTTCCATAAACGTGGATTTGGTAGATTGTTTGCCGTAGAAACCTTGCTGAAGCGCGAATTTATACCTTTGATTATCGGCTCCGGTGGCTCCTTGTATAACTTCCCGACCCGTACGGCTACCTGTGAGTCTATCGACTTCGAGAACCAGATAACCAACCTGTTCGGCAACATCAACATTGGCTTCTCGATCAACACTGAAGGCACGCACCAGGACCAGTACAAGCAAACCTACCACACCGACCTGAAGTGGAGCGAAACGCTGACCAATACCGGTAAGCGTCGTATCGAAGCGTTCTTCACCGAAATCATGCTGCTTATCAAAAACAAAGTAGTGTTGAACAACGGCAATGTGGCAAGCACTAAGATCGTATGGTTTGCACCGCTGAGCTTTGATGAATATTCCCGTAACATGTTCCAGAACGTGTGGGATACCGTTTATAACAACGTCTTTAAAAACGGGCGAACTACGGTTTGTATAACCGAATCAGTAGCGCCATTCTATTTCCTGTCCAGAACAGGTGCCGTGGTGCCGAGCCAGGACGAGAACCTGATAAACGTGGACATTGGCGGCGGAACAACCGATGTGCTGTTGTTCACCAACCGCAGACCTTCGCACAGTTCATCCTTCCGTTTTGCCGGTAACGACCTGTGGGGCGATGGGTTTGCTACTGTAAAAACCAGTAAAGACAATGGCCTGCTTCAGTATGGCGTGGACCACGTGTTGCGTATTCCGCTTACCGAAGAAGGGCGCGAGTATCGCAAGTTCCTGGAAACTGCACTTGATAACCCGGACTTTAATTCAGCCGATATCAGCGCTTTACTGTTCAGTTATGATAAAGAGTTAAACTATAGTTCGCAGCTACTGCAGGCGCGCCAATTACGACTCATGTTCTACCTGCATTTTGGTGCTATTATGTATCATTTGGCGCAGCTGGTGCAGCAGTTGAACGTGAAAGTGCCGCGCTACATTTCGTTTAGTGGTCGTGGTAGTTTATACATCAAGCTGCTGAGTGCAGGTAATAACCTGTCGAATGTGGAGCGCTATGCCAAAGCTATTTTCCATAAAGTAACAGGGCAGGAGCCGCCGGCTAACTTCAAACTGGTGCTTGTAGATAATCCGAAGCAGGTTACTGCTAACGGTGGTGCGATGGCTCTGGAAGGAACAGACCTGAACGACCTGACCAACATCCCGATCATGAAGCCGACCGGTTCAGCTAACATGGCAGACGCGCTAACTCCGGTAACCAAAACGCAGATCACAGGTCAGCTAAGACAGGAAGTGATGGACAACGTGATGAACTGCCTGACCATGCTACTGGACGATCCGGATATTTCGCCGCTGATGCGCACGATGGGCGTGGAAGTGGACCCAATACGTGTGCTGGATTTTATGCGTATGAACCTGCAGGATAGCTATACCATGGTGCTGGAAGATACGGTTCGTGGCCTGACAGATCGCGAGCAGCTGCACGAGACCATGTTCTTCATGCCGCTGAAGCAGTCGCTATACTTGCTGTCTAAGGAACTGTACAAGCAACAGGCGCAGGTAAGTGCTATCTCATAAAGTACATGAACTCAGAAGTATAAAATCAACCATTCTCAACTATAGTTAGGGTGATTGATTTTATACATGAAAGCAGGTTCTGATTTAAGATAATATTACTTCTTATTAAGTATAAACATCATTGATAAATGGTTACAATCGCAGTCATTATAAGTATAATAGCGCTTATCGGGGCAGGTTTTGCTTTTCTACGGGCCAGTAGTTCCCATCGTATCCTGGTAAAAAGAATCGAGGATCTGAAGGATAAGATAAACTACCAGGAGGCTAAAATTAGGAAATTGGAAGGTGCAGCTGGCAGAGGAAACAAACCGGTTGCCATTAATGAGCCGGCACCAAGAAACCAGCCGCGCCAGGAACAACCGCAGCAGGAGCAGCGGCATAAACAGCGTGAAAGACAACAACCCCAGCAACTTCAACAGCAACGCCCACAACAGCCGCAACCTGAACAACAACCCCGGCAGGAGCAACCACAGCAATTTAAAAAGAAAAAGGAAAACCGACGACGCAACGAGCCGATGGAAACAAACAGGTATGAGGAAATAGGGCAGGAGCCAAGAGTTGCGAGTGCTGTAAACCTGGAGGTTGCCGGAGGAGATCTGTTAGCCGAACTTGAACAACAGGCCTCCGGAAATATCGTGTCTCAGTCTCAGCAACCTGTTGAAGACTCTGGTAAAAGATATGCGATCATTCCGGAAGATGGTGTGATCAGGTTACACCAGTTACAACAACGCCCCGATTCGGATAGCTACATAGAAGTAGATTTGCCGGCTGATGGCAGCAACATGACGGGTTATCGTTTTAACCTTTCGGGTAACCATGCTTTTGTGATCTCGCAAGGTATAGACAGACTGGAAAATGCATTCGCTTTCGAAAAACCTTCAAACAGAATGGTTAGTAAAGTAGTGTTGCAGGGCGATGGCGTACTCACCAAAGTGAACAACGGCTGGAAGATCCAAGAAAAAGCAAGAATTGATTTCAGATAAACCCCTGCATGGAAGGTATATTTATTTTTGAAGCTGTTTTAGTACTGGCTATACTTGGCTACCAACTGTATGTTTACAAAGGCAATAAGCGCAAGATAGAAAGTATAGCCGACCTATATCCTTCCGAAGATCAGTTAGAAGTACGGGAGCAGCTTTTAAGCGATGGAAGTATAAAGCCTGCCGAAGCAAAACCTGCCGGACAAGTATGGGCTGCGCTTATTTCGGGCAAACCCTTCAGGGAATATACTCCTTCCAACCCGGTTATTAAAAAAGTTGTTTCTTCTGAAAATGGCGTACTGCAGATAGAGGCGAAGGGCGGTCCGGTTGCCAGTTACAGTATAGCCACAGATAAGTTCGAAAAACTATTTACCGGCGGAAATATTTACCTGGTTGAAGGCGACCCGGATGCGCTGGTAAGTTCAGCTGCAACAGGTGGTAAAGGAACAGGTACGATCGATGTGATTGAAGTGCGCAATCCGTCGGAAACTTTCGGAAGCATTATCCGGAACACAAATGAATATCTGAAACGCAACAAGGGTGCAGCAGCCGATTTCGAGATACTGAAAGATGTATCGGAGCGCTACGCTGAAGCAATGGATAATGAGGTGCAATCCACCATTGCTACGCCGCTGTATGTAGGTTTGCTGGGTACTTTTTCCGGCGTTATCATTGGCCTTTCCAGCCTGATCTGGTCGGGTGTGGGAACAGATGAAACAGGCGCAGCTACTGGTGCTTTTATCACGGATCAGAATATTCCTTCTTTTCTGTTTGGTGTGCTCATTGCCATGTCAGGTAGTTTTCTGGGTTTGCTGCTTACGTTGCTGGGCAATAACGCCCTGAAAAACGCACGAAGTACTCGCGACAGAAACAAGAACGGCTATTATACTTTCCTGCAAACACATTTGCTGCCAAAACTCAATTCCGATATGGCAGCCAGCCTGGGCAACTTGAAGTCGGTGCTCGATTCATTTAACAAAGATTTCCTGGACAAAGTATTAGGTTTCCGGCCTATAGTTGATTCACTGTCGGAGAACATCCGCATACAAAAGGAATTTATACAGAAGCTGGATGAGATCGGGTTCACGCAGATGGCCAATGCCAATTTGCAGGTGTTTGATAAGTTGAAAGAAAGCGAGCAACTGTTCCAGAACTTTATGAATTACCAGGTAGCGCTGAACGAATCGGTGCGGAAAGGCGGTGAGCTGACACATAATATCGAGCAGGTATTAAGCCGCTTGGTTGGCCTGCAGGAAGGTTTAGATAAAGTGCCGGGTTATTTGCAGAAACACGATGAATCTATACAAAAGCAGGTTGACTTTTTTGGCCGTCACGAGCAGGACCTGGATAATATTGCCGCACGTGTGGAGCAGTATTTTGATAAAGCTGCCCTAAAACTGACAGACCTGATGGAGGCACGCTTACAGCACCAGGAACGCGATGCGCAGAATGCCTATGAGAAATGGCAGGAGCACTTCAGAAGGCTGAACGAAGACAACATTTACCAGCGTATACTGGATTACATGCAGCCTTTCCAGAATCTGAACCAGCAACAAGAGAAGTTAAACACAGACCAGCAGCAACTCGCCGGTGAAATTAAAAATACGAATGAGCGCTTGCTGCAAAAGATAGAAACAGACTCGGTGGTACAGCAGCAACTACTCAACCAGTTGCAAACATTAAACGCGTTGATGATGAAAAGTATGGAGCCGGGACCTTTAAAGGCAGCCTTCAGGAAAGTGTTTAGTGGCAGCCAGAACACCAGGAGATAACCTATACCTATGAGCAAGGAAAGCAGGGATTTCTTCTGGCCCAGTTACGTAGACCTGATGACGGTGCTGTTCCTGGTTATGCTGGTGCTTTTTATACTGAGCTTTAAGCGCTTTCAGGATAAGGACATTGAAAACCGGAATATGCTGGCCAAATTGCAGGTAGAGGTTAGAGAAAAGAAAAAGCTGGATGAAATAAAAGCTGCCCTTTCCAGGCTCGACGATAAATATTTCCAGTACAACGAGAAGTATAAACGCCACGAACTGCTGGTAGATGTGCTGTTTGAGCAAAGCAGCGCCGTAATACCGCAACGCTCGCTTGCCCCCTTGCGCCGCGCCGGCGAAAACCTAAGCCAGGTTGTAAATTCGGTTAAGGATAAAGATGTAAAATACCTGATCGTTATTGACGGCCGGGCAGCCAGTTTCCCGGCTGGCGACCCCCGAAACGTTGCACAACGTGAATATGCTTTGCAACTAAGCTACCAAAGAGCCTTGGCGCTGATGAAGTTCTGGCAAAACTCAGGTATAAAATTCCCCAAAGACAGGATAGAACTGGTTGCTGCCGGAAGCGGTTTCGAAGGAGCAGGCCGTACAGGCGATATCCGGGACCGCCGCTTCGTTATACAGATACTACCAAAGGTAGGCACTATAACAGCTCCCATTCAGGATCGGTAAAAATCCGGTTTATACTTTATACTTTAAGGTATAAGGAACGCCTCGGTGCACCTACTCCCCGCAAGTGCACTTTATGTTGTACCTTTACATTTTAGTAACTCACATCATACTTTATTTACAGGAACAGCATGGCATTTTCGGCACTTGGTTTATCAGAATCTTTGGTAAGAGCTATTAAAGAACAGAATTACACACAGCCTTACCCGATTCAGCAAGCGGCCATACCTGCTTTCCTGCAAGGCAAAGATATTATTGGCATTGCCCAGACGGGTTCCGGTAAAACAGCCAGTTTTGCGCTTCCAATTCTGCAACTACTTCAACACAAGACTGCCAGAACCGGCCGACGTGTAAAATCGCTAATACTGGTGCCAACACGAGAGCTGGCTGTTCAAATACAGGGGGTATTTCATGAATTCGGCGCTAAGTTACCTCAGAAGGTAAAGTCTCTGGCCGTATATGGTGGCGTTTCTATAAATCCGCAGATGATGCAAATGAGCGGGACCGATGTCTTGATTGCAACGCCGGGCAGGCTTCTCGATCTGGTTTCACAAAATGCAGTGCAGCTGTCTGGTGTTGAAATACTGGTGCTGGATGAGGCTGATAAAATTCTGAGTTTAGGTTTTAAAGAAGAAGTTGATAAGATTTTAGCACTGTTGCCGGAAAAACGACAGAACGCGCTTTTTACCGCTACGCTTGGCGGCGATGTAGAAGCTTTTGCCGATAAGCTGCTGATCAGTCCGTTAAAAATTCAGATAGAAGAGGAGGCCTCCGTACCAGAACTGATCAACCAGATAGCCTACCAGGTTGATGCAGCGAAAAAAGGCCCGTTCCTGCGGTATTTACTCAAGGAAAGCGATATGCAGCAGGTATTGGTTTTTGCTTCTTCCATCAGAACGGCCGATAACATTGTGGGCAAACTGCTGAAGCGTGGCATTCAGGCGGCAGCTTTTCATGGCGATAAGAGCCAGGGCGCCAGAACCGATGCCCTTACCAAATTTAAGGCAGGTAAGCTCCGTGTACTTGTTGCTACTGACCTGGCCTCGCGTGGTATCGATATCAAATTTTTGCCTTACGTAATTAACTACGAATTGCCACGCTCGCCAAAAGATTATGTGCACCGGATAGGCAGAACAGGTCGGGCCGAAGCATCCGGGCAGGCCATTTCATTGATCAGCCCGGAAGAAGCACACCATTTCAAGATCATTCAGAAAAAAATGGGCCGTCGCGTGCCTATGGAGCCAACCGACCAACTGGATCTGGCTGGTTACTAATCCGTAATGTTAAAAACGCCAGTAAGTATAAATAATACATTTCAGGGCTCTAGTGGCAATGCCCATTGTGGTTATACTTCAGTTACCGGAATTTAAAATTGTGGTACAAGATTTGATAACTCCTGAACTATATAGGTTGATGCTATACTTGCGTCAGCTTTTCGAATTCCGTTTTATACTTACTACTAATTCTATACATCTACCAAAAAACTGAAATTATGAAAAAGACGAGTTTATTTGCCCTGATGCTGTTTCTAATGGCAGCCCTGCAAGTACATGCCCAGCAGCAGATGATGCCTCCGCTCATTAATGTTACCGGCGTAGGCGAAGTTAAACTGCAACCCGATGAAGTACTCCTGAACTTTGGGGTAGAAATGCGCGACAAATCCTTAGACGTAGCCCGCAAGCAAACAGATGCTAAAGCGGCTGCAATTATCTCTTACCTTAAAAAGCAGGGCGTTGAAGCAAAGAATATCCAGACGTCATACATGAGCGTGCAGCCAATTTACACCGGCGGCGACTATGGCAAAGCTTCCCCTGATTTTTACATGGCCCAGAAAACCATGGCGGTAGTTATCAAGAAATTAAATAAATTTGATGAGATACTTTCGGGGCTTTACGGTGTTGGCGTTAACCGTGTGGATGGCATCTCTTTCAGAGTGGCCGATCTGGAGAAACACAAAGCGGAAGCCCGCAAGCGTGCCGTAGCAGATGCTAAACAGAGAGCAAATGCCTTAACCTCAGAACTTGGTGCTAAAGTAGGGCGGGTTTACTCTATAAATGAAAACACGTATGGCGGTGGCCCAAGACCAATGTATAAATCAGCTATGGTAATGGATGCTGAAATGAGCGGGGCCAGCGAGCCAAGTATAGCCGGCGGCGAATTTGTTGTTACTTCTAATGTTACGGTAAGCTTTATAATAGAATAAAAACAGAAGTATAAAATGAAAGGCCTCCTGCAAATGTTGCGGGAGGCCTTTTTTATTTCTTCAGTTCAAGCTTATCTATACTTTTAAAAGCTCCCGAATCATCTACCAGGAAACTTATCGTCTGCTGCGGATTCTGCAAAATTTCCTTTTCCCGGATATTCCACGGTTTCAGCATTTCTTCGAGCATGTGAGCATAGGCGGTAACTTCCCAGGGGTTAAACACCTCGTTTGTTACATCATCAATAATAGAGTCTATAACCAGGTGGTCGTCTTCAGGCTTAACGGGGCGGATAAAATACTCAGGCACTACGTTAAAAATATAGGCGGCATAAAAAGCGCGGGCTTTAAATTCGGCAACCTGTATCGGGTGCAGTTGCTGCCCTTGCGTAAGGCGGTACATGCGGCCAAGTGCCCTGCTTATAATGCCATTATCGAGCAGGGTACAAACTATAACCACCGGTCCAAGTTTAATGCTGAAAGCCATGGTGGTAAGCTCGTCCTGGTACTCGAAAGGGAGTTCGTCTTCAGCAGGGTTAACCTCCAGCAGAAACAGCGAACTTGGTATGAAATCGGAAAAAACCATAGGCACCCGCAGCGATTGCAATACCTGGAAAAACGACCTGAATTTGCCCAGCATTTTCGGGTTCTCGCTCACCGCATATTCCGGCCTGATCAATGGGTCTGCTTCTTTTATGAGCTCTGTAACCAGGGTGCCGTAATACATTTTGCCGATCCACTGAAAAAGCTTTTGTTTTTCTAATGCCTGCAAACCTGCCAAGCCTTTTTCTGCGGCCTGTTCTACTTCGTTCTCCAGCGGAATAATATGGGAAGTATGGCAATTATCGCAGCAAGGAATGGTAAGCTCGCTGAAAGTAGTAACGCTCTTATCCAGTAAAAGAAGTTCTTTGTTTTGTAAGTTATACTTCTGTTGCAACCAGCCGGCAAATACAGGGGTGCGTTGCTCGTTAGTTATAGTTGTACCGCACAAGAAGCAGAAGTCATCGCTGAACTGCATTTTCTCGAACGGGTCGTATAGTTTCAAATCCGTCATTTATACTTCTGTTTATTGCTGCAAAGATAGCAAAACAGTAACGGAGAATTAATGTAAACTTGCGCCTAATGCATAAGTTCATAGTTTGATAATTATGTTAAGTAAAGTAGGGTTTATACTTGAGCTGCGGCTAAAATATAAAGTATAACAAGTATAAAGTGTAAGTATAAAAAGGGGAGGGCAAAGAAAAAATTAACAACAAGCCTGTAAGCCGGGTTCTGTCGCAGGGCCGAAGCCCCACGTCTTATCATTTATCTAGGCCTGAACTCGCGCGCAGGCTCCATCGACCTACCCACTGACATCGGACGAGCAGCCCTTAGCCCCGCCGAAGCGAGACTCTGCCAGCCTATTTGGTCTTTCAACTCCTAAGGTTTACCCAGCCGGACTGGTTACCCAGCCGCTGGTGCGCTCTTACCGCACCTTTTCACCCTTACCCCGAAAGTTTTCGGGGCGGTAATTTTCTGTGGCACTGGCTGTAGCTTTTTCGTCTCCAAAAAAGCCCCTTCCCGTTAGGAAGTAGGATGCTCTGTGTTGCCCGGACTTTCCTCTTCTCGTAAAGAGCAGCGATAAGATGGCTTGTTGTTAATTTCTTTGTAGCTGTAAAGATAGTTAATAACAGTGAACAGTTATTAGTAAACAGTAACCAGTGTATTAAAATTCTATCTCTTATATTTTCAGAATTATTTTTTAACTGTTTACTGCTATCCGTTATTTAAGTCTGACCAATGTAGCGCCGTAACCGAACTTCTCTTTTCGGGCATCTTCGAAAAATTTGATACCCGGGGTGCGGCTCAGTACTTTCTGGATCTCTTTGCGCAGCACACCGTTTCCGGCACCATGTATAAACACAATCTCATGCATGTTTGCGGCCATGGCTCTGTCCAGCGCATCCTGGAAATGCTCCATCTGCAGTTTAAGCATAGCGGTGTTATTAAGATTGCTTACATCTTCTACCAGTTTTTCTATGTGCAGATCTACTTCATGATTGGGCGCTTCCAGTTTATAGTTCTCTTTTGGTGCAGCGGCAGCCATCTGCTCTTTTATCTTGTCGGTATCAACTATAGTTGGCTTGCTGTCGAGCTGGAAAACGTAAGCATCTTTGTTAATTACGGGTGCGGGTTTTTTGCTCTTATAAAAAGAATTTGCCCGGAACTGTACGCGCTTTGTAACTGGCTCAAACAAAGTTGGTGCTCCGTTACGGTGCTGCAGAAACTGGATCAGCAGGCTCGGCCACTGTTCAAAATCTTTTAGGTGATAATGCCCGATAACGCGCGTTGCCTTTGGTGCCAGTTTATCGTTTTGCAGGCCTCGGTACTTGTTGTTTCGCTCTTCGCCACTTGTAAACAGCACATCGTAATCGGTGTTATTAACTACTGTTGCGGCCAGCAATTCTTCTGATTGTTGCACCATAGCCAGGTAAATGCCTTTTTCTGCCAGTACGGGTGCTGGTGGCTCTTTGCGCGCCGAAGGTTTTATACTTTCCTGCTCCTGTCCGCGGAAAGCTTTTGCCTCTTCAGGTGCGATAAGCACGATCTCTCGTCGGGAAACAGGTATGGTAAAGTCGTTATCAATAGCTACCTCTACTATATTATTATCTAAAATGCGGGTAATGATGCCTTCTTCTCTGCCGGTCATCAAGCGCACGCGGTCTCCTACGTTCATAGTTTCGTTATTTGTTAATGGTTGTTTGTTGATTGCTGAAATTAGAAATCAGCTAATGTTAACCCACCCCTAACCCCTCCCAAGAGGGGAATAAATACTTAGCGGATAATTCCCCTCCTCGGAGGGGCAGGGGTGGGTGAACTTCAATCCCTGATCTATTCATCAACTATAGCAAATATACGAATGTTTTAGGTGGGGATTTTAGAAGTATAAAGCGTGTGCTTTCAGCCCGTTTTTGCTGGTATACTCTAAAGTGGGTGCAGGTATTTTGATGGCGCTGAGAATATAAAGTGCAGTATTCAGTATTTTGTTTCGGCCTTTAAAGTGTAACAGGTTCAGGTCGGGGCTCAGGTAATACTGGCGGTGCGCGTTAAAACCGGCTGCTTCGTTTCCTGCCTTGCTGTTATAAACAATCTCTTCGGCGCCATAGCCAACGGCCATGTTCAGCCACTTCGGAAATCGGCTTTCTACTGTCAGGAAGGCTGAGGGGTTAACAGAAAGCCAGTAAGTTTGCCCATTGTAATCCTTCAGTGCCTGTTCAGTTAGGTTGTTGCCTAAAACATTGGGCCTTACATCGGCATAGCGGGTAGTATGAAAAGAGTACTTAGGCATAATGCGTACTTCGCGCCAGGCTAATTCCTGTGCAACTACAGCTGCAGAACCTACCGTGTTGGCCACCAGATCGCCAACTGATGCGCCATAATCTGACTGGTAACCATCAAAAACTTCTATCGGTGTTTGTAATACCACGCCTAAAAGTCCGCCGTAAAGTATAGCTTTCTTATCAGCCACACCCGCCCAGCGCAGCATATCTATACCGGCACGGCTCTCATGAAAAGCACTCCAGAAATGTCCTGCCTTATCTACCTGCTTCCACTGATGGTTGTCATTAAAAAAATGGAAATCGGTGCGCTCCTGGTTCTGGTACCAGGCTTCATTCAGCGATACCAGCATACCTGTATAGCCCGCTGCAAAGCTGCTGCCGAGTATAAGCAGCCGTTTCTTGTTTACAGGGGCTTGTACAGAATCAGGTAAAGTGCCCGCTATAACCGGCTGAAAAAGTAACAGGCTTAGCAAAAGCGAAAAAACTGGCAGACGCAGGCTCATATTTCAAAGATAAGCAAACGCCTTTAAATGCTTTCCGATTTATAGTAACAGATCCGTTTGCCTTATGAACTATGGCTATGTTTCATGTATGAACACGCGTGAAGTTGGTAAAAGCATCATGTATCCCAATTTCACAAATTTGTTATTGTTGAGGCTTAAGTATAATTATTCCGTTGCAAAAGGGCATGAGATATAGTATAAATTGAATTATAACCTTCTGATGTAAAATACGATATTATCTACAGCCAAAACAAATAAGTGCCTGAGGCTATACTTCCGCCGGCTGCTTTTACCATACCTTTTTTAACATGTACAGGTAACAGGTAGCCGTCGTTCTTTTTCAATCTATGAATAAACTTTATCCCATCTCACCTTCTGTATGAATATTAAAAAAGTTCTTGTCGCCAACCGGGGCGAGATTGCCATTCGTGTATTGCGCGCCTGCACCGAACTGGGCATAAAAACGGTAGCCATTTATACTTACGAAGACCGCTACTCGCTACACCGCTATAAAGCCGATGAAGCTTACCAGATCGGTAAAGACAATCAGCCACTGCAACCCTACCTCGACATCGACGGCATTATTAAAATTGCCAAAGAAAACGGGGTAGATGCCATACATCCTGGTTATGGTTTCCTGTCTGAAAATCAGCATTTCTCGCAGCGCTGTGCCGATAATGGTATCATTTTTATTGGACCTAAACCGCAGGTAATGGCCTCGCTGGGCGATAAAATTGCAGCCAAAAAAGTAGCCGTTAGCTGCCAGGTACCCATTATAGAAAGTAACATACCAGACCTCACCACTTACGACATTGCCCTAAGCGAAGCGAAACGTATTGGTTACCCGCTGATGCTGAAAGCTGCTGCCGGTGGTGGTGGCCGTGGTATGCGCGTAATCCGCGACGATGAGCAACTGGAAAAAGGTTTTTTTGAGGCTAAAAACGAAGCACTGAAGGCTTTTGGCGACGATACACTTTTCCTGGAGAAGTATGTAGAGAACCCGAAACACATCGAAGTGCAGATTGTGGCCGATAACTATGGCAACATTACGCACCTTTTCGAACGAGATTGCTCTGTGCAACGCCGTTTTCAGAAAGTGGTGGAAGTAGCCCCGGCCATCAGCCTGAACGAAGAAACCCGCCAGCAACTATACGACTATGCCATTAAGATTTGCTCGGCGGTTAATTATAATAACGTTGGCACAGTAGAGTTCCTGGTAGAGCCTCATACCAACAATATATTCTTTATAGAAGTAAATCCGCGTATTCAGGTAGAACACACGGTTACGGAAATGATAACCGGCATTGACCTGATAAAAACGCAGATCTTTATTGCCGATGGTTACAGGCTGGACCACGAAGAAGTTCTGCTTGGGCCAAATCATAAAGTACGCGCCAATGGTGTTGCCATTCAGTGCCGCATCACTACCGAAGACCCTGAAAACGATTTTAAACCGGATTATGGTACGATTATCGCCTACCGGAGCGCAGGTGGGTTTGGTATAAGATTAGACCAGGGAAGCGTCTATCAGGGCGCCAAGATCAGCCCGTTCTTCGATTCGTTGCTGGTAAAAGTATCTGCTCAGGCACCTACGCTGCGCCACGCAGCCATGAAAATGGCGCGCACGCTTGATGAATTCCGAATCCGGGGCGTGAAGCAGAACATACAGTTCCTGCAGAACATCATTAACCACCCTGTTTTTGTTTCCGGCGATGCCACTGTGGATTTTGTGAAAAACCACCCGGAGCTGTTCGTGTTTAAACAAAGCAAGGACAGGGCAACCAAAATGCTCAGTTTCCTGGCAGAGGTTATTGTAAATGGTAACCCCGATGTAAAGAACCCCGACCCGAACAAGGTGCTTACCAAACCGGATTTCCGTGGGTTTAACCTGAACAAACCCTACGAAGAAGGTACAAAAGACCTGCTCCGCATGATGGGCCCGGATGAGTTCTCGAAATGGCTGCGTAACGACAATAAGATACACTATACAGATACCACTTTTCGGGATGCGCACCAGTCGTTGCTGGCTACCCGCATGCGAACTTTTGATATTATGAAAGTGGCTGAGTCATTTGCCAAAGACCATCCGCAAACCTTTAGTATGGAAGTATGGGGCGGCGCTACCTTTGATGTTTGCCTGCGTTTTCTGCACGAAGACCCATGGGACCGCCTGGCGCAGATACGCAAAGCTGTACCAAACATACTACTGCAAATGCTGATCCGTGGCTCTAACGGCGTTGGCTACAAAGCTTACCCGGATAACCTGATTGAATCGTTTGTGGAGAAATCATGGGAAACTGGTATTGATATCTTCCGCATATTCGATTCGCTGAACTGGCTGGAAAGTATGAAACCATGCATAGACTTTGTACGCAAGCGCACGCAAGGCCTGGCAGAGGTTGCTATCTGCTATACCGGTGATATTCTGAATCCATCAAAAACAAAATATACTTTAGATTATTACCTGCAGCTGGCTAAGCAGATAGAAGATGCAGGCGCGCACATACTGGCTATAAAAGATATGGCCGGCCTGTTAAAACCATACGCTGCACAAGTCTTGGTTGAAGCTTTACGCGGTACAGTAAAAATACCGATACACCTGCACACACACGATACCTCCTCAATACAATCAGCAACTTATTTAAAGGCGATAGAAGCGGGCGTTGATGTGATAGACGTAGCGCTGGGTTCTATGTCGGGACTTACGTCGCAGCCTAATTTTAATAGTATGGTGGAGGCCATGCGCTTCCAGGAGCGCCACCGCGAGTTTGACCAGGCCAGCCTGAACCGCCACTCCAACTACTGGGAAACGGTGCGCGAATACTATTATCCTTTCGAATCTGGTCTTAAAGCGGGTACAGCCGAAGTATTCAATCACGAAATTCCGGGAGGCCAGTATTCCAACTTACGCCCACAGGCAAATGCGCTGGGTCTTGGCGATAAATGGGAAGAGATTAAGGAAACGTATGCCGATGTAAACAACCTGTTCGGAGATGTGGTAAAGGTAACGCCAAGCTCAAAAGTAGTGGGGGATATGGCTTTATACTTAGTATCTAACGGCCTGACTACGGTAGATGTGCTGGAGCGCGGCGATCAGATCTCGTTTCCGGAATCGGTGCAGTCGTTTTTTAAAGGCGATCTGGGGCAGCCGGTTGGAGGTTTCCCGAAAAAGCTGCAGGATATTATACTTAAAGGCAGCAAGCCCTTTACAGGCAGGCCAAACGAGCACCTGGAGCCTGTTAATATTGATGAAGAGTTTGCAGCTTTCCAGGAGAAGTTCGGTAAAGAAACCAAGTATACCGATTTCCTTTCGTACCAGCTTTACCCTAAAGTATACGAGGCGTATTACAAGCACTACGAGCAGTACAGCGATGTTTCCAAAATCCCGACCCGTTTGTTCTTCTATGGCATGCAGCCAGGCGAAGAGGCCATCATCGACATTGCGCGTGGTAAATCCATCGTAATTAAATACCAATCGCTGGGCCACGTAAACGAAGATGGTATGCGCACGGTGTTCTTTAAACTAAACGGCCAGACACGCAACATTGAGGTACGGGACAAGGCGGTGAAAGTAGAGCGCATAGAGCACCAGAAAATAGACAAGGCTAACCCGAAACATGTGGGCGCTCCGTTACAAGGTTTGTTGTCGAAAATTCTGGTGGAAAAAGAACAGCCGATAAAGAAAAATACACCGCTCTTTATTATAGAGGCCATGAAAATGGAAACAACCATTACGGCTTCAGAAGATACCCTGATATCGGCTATACATTTAGCGGAAGGCTCGCTGGTGAACACCGATGACTTAGTATTGACATTGAGCTAAAGTATAGTTTATACTTCAGAAAAAAGAGCTGCCTGTAAAAAAGGCGGCTCTTTTGCTTTATAGCCAATGCGGCATACAAATTCTTTTATTTGATGATTTACCCAAGCCAGCTCAGAAAACATAAACCTGTGAACAATCCTGCAGAGACAGGTCGCGACCCAATGCCTTCAAGTTAAGGGTTTAAGCCCCAAATTGTCATCTCGAATGAAATGAGAGATCTGGATTGATTTAAAGCAATGGCGCAATTTCAGATTTCTCACTAGCGTTCGAAATGACAGAAGAATCCTTAAGTTGACGACCTTGGGTCGCGACCTGTTTCTACAGTGGTGTTTTACAACTATAGTTCGGCGGCTGCCAATGCCTCCCGGCCTTCAACTATAGCTATTTCTTCGTCGGTTAGGTTGTATAGTTGGTATACCAGCTGGTCTATTTCGGCGTCGGTGGTTTGTATCTGGTTTTTAAGCGAGAGGGCTTTTTCGGCTTGCTCGGTAAAGTAATCTTCCCACTCGGCTTCGTCGGCGAGGCTTAGTTTTACTTTCTTTTTGGCCAGCTCTTTTATAAACTCGACATACGGCAGCAGGTACCACTCCTGTAGTTTTTTAGGCAGCTCGGTTAACCCAAATTTGCGCGAAAGTGTGCGCTGAAACTTCTGATTTATACTTTGTAATGCCTCATTTAAAGAAAGCATCGCATCAGCTTTTTCGATGAAGGGTTGTTGCTCTGTATTTTTAACTGGGATGCGAGATAAATATTCTTTAGAAATATTTACTGTTAAAGTAGATTCATTTGTAAACTGATTGTTATAAAACCAGTTTATAAGCTCGGAATTTAGTAGTGTTAATATAAATTTAGATTTATACTTTGAGTCGGGTTTAAGTATGATATTGTTTATGGATTCTTTGTTATAAAATCCATTATTATCATAAGCAACTTTTAGTGGTTTCCTGCCACCAGTAATACGCTGTACTAATAACTTCTCAGGTACTTCAAATACTCCTTTTGTTCTTGCTCTATGAAGTAATGAAGGTGTATAATTTAAGTATTGATGTATCGGCTTAATTATATATGATGAAATATCTTTCCCTTCAAGAAAAGGTTTGTAACCTTCTAATTGTGTACTACTTACAATTTCATCTTTATTTTTTGTTATTACAACGCCAAAGATCATTTCATCACATTCATCACCTAATAAATCTGAATCGCTTAACATCTTCTTTAAGATCAATCCTTTTTCATCAGAAACATTTGTCGTGATTATATAATCGTTTGATATAATCTCACTCAAATTTAACTCAGTATACTTTCCACTAAAATCTTTTATTATTTTGATTTTTGAATCAGCTTTTGGATTACATTTAGTAGCAATTAATATCATTGCCGTAGTTACTGCGTTCTCAAATATATCTGTACCTAAATCTGCTAATTCTCTAAAGTTGAAATTATTGACAAAGAACTTTCTGGATTCATGGTAAGAAGTAACTCTAAGGAAAGTATTAGGAATGATAAAGGAAAATTCTCCACCTTCCTTAAGTATCACATTTGATTTCTCAATAAATAATGTAAATAGATTGACCTTTCCATTTCCTGTTACATAGTTGTTTTTGAAAAAGACTTTCGATTCAGCTGAGATGCCTTCATTGCCACCAAAAACATACGGCGGATTACCAATCACCACATCAAACCCGCCTTTCTCAAACACCTGCGGGAAGGCCTGTTGCCAGTTAAAGGCTTTGTCGCCGGCCACTTCGGGGTCGTCTATCAGGGAGTTGCCGCACTTTATGTTGTTGTTCAGGTCGTTTAGTTTCCGGTTGGGCTGGGTCGTGCGGAGCCATAAACTCAGCTTGGCAATTTCCACGCTTTCCTCGTTCAAGTCTACGCCAAACAGGTTGTTTTCTAAAATGCTTTTCTCTACATCGCTAAGTATAAATAAGTCGCCAAACAGCTTGGCATGCAGTTCGTCTATGTAGCGGTGTTCGGCAATCAGAAAGTCCAGGGCCTGGTTCAGGAATGCTCCCGAGCCGCAGGCAGGGTCGCATATGGTTAGTTGCAGCAGCCAGTCACGGTAAGCTTTCAGTTTGTCGTCAAGCGCTTTTATAGTTTTCTTCTGCCGCTTTTTGTCGGTGGTGTAGTCTTCGTCGTTCAGCTGCAGTTCGGCCTTTTTTTCGGTGCACAGCTTGCCTACGGTGTTCTCTACTATGTATTTGGTAATATACTTCGGGGTATAAAAAACGCCGTCTTTTTTGCGCTTGGTGCTGGCTTTATCTATGGTCTGGCCTTCGAGCTGGGCTTTTATCTCGTCGAGCTCGTTCAGGGAGTTCTCAAAAATATGGCCCAGAATGTTTACGTCTACTTCGCTCGCAAAATCATACTCCGATAGTTTCAGGGCGTGCTTGTACAGCAGCTCATCGTCCATCTCAATGGTATCCAGTATGTCGTCGGCTTTAAACAGGCCGCCGTTGTAGGCAAACACATCGTAGCGCTTGCCTTTGTAGCCCGTGTTCAGGTACCCGAAGTATTTCTTAAACCTGTCGTAAAGCGGTATTTCCACGTCGCGGTCCTGCAGGTCGCGCCAGTCGGCAAGTATAAGCCGCACCGAGTTGGGCGGCAGCAGCTGGCGGTCTTCGGCAAAAAACAGAAACAGGAACCTATCCAGTAGCTTCTGCGATTTCCGGAACAAGTCCAGCGGCTCGAATTGCGGGTTCAGGCTAACCAGGTTCTGGTATAGTTCGCGCTTAAACAGCGAGTAGTCTTTGTATAGTTGTTTGGTTATTACATCTTCCTGGCTAACCGATTCGTCCTTTATCTTTTTAGGCGTGCCCTTGGCTATACTTTCATAGGCCAGGCACAAGTATAAAAGCGCAAAATCCTTTTCGGTGAGGGAGAACAAATTAAACTCCAGGTGCTCTACGGCATTATCAATATAAAACCGAAGCTTCTCAAAGTTAGACGTGATGACATATACGCAGCCGGGCTGGTTGTTTTTATAGCCAAACGCCTGTTCTTCAATTTTGCCCAGGTCGGTTGTGTTGGTGCCTTTCAGTTCTATCACCGCTTTCACGGCATCGTTCACAAGTATAGCCCCGTCCGCTTTTTTGCTGTCTTTTACGTTTTTGTGCTCGGTGGTCAGGTTATAGTTTGGCGTGGGGTTTTTGGTGTAGCCCAGTACGTTCACAAACAAATCAATCAGAAACTCGCCCTGGTATTGCTCTTCCTTGCTGTTGCGTATGTTCTCCTGTATGGCGGGGTTATGGAAGTGGGTTCTAAAACGGGAATACGCCGCGCTTATAGTTGCCTTGTCAAGGGTTTTAAGGTACTTGTTTGTTACAGAAGTCTGGAAGAATGCCATAGCTTAGGAGTATAAAGGAATGGCAATATAGTATAATTTGTGCGAATTGGGAGTTTACAGACCTCACAGTGTCTTCCAGACCTGTGAGTGTCTTGGTACCAACGGAGCAAAGGCCACCGCCGCAGACACTCACAGGTTTTATAAACGCTGTGAGGTCAGCAAGGGCCTGTTGATCATCCCGTTTTATCCAAACAAAAACTGCCTGATACAAGTTATATAAGTATAGCTTGTATATATGCTGCATGCATACTATTTTTGGTTCATGCAGCCGGCAGTCTAGTCATCTTCATAATCAAGGCCCATCAGCTTGTTGTAAGCCTGCTGCAATTCTGAGAAAGCATGCAGGTTACCTTCCTGCCTGCTGATGAGCATTCCTTTTTTATAGATGCGTTCTGCTTCGTCGTTTTGGCCCAACTCTTCGTACAGCTTAGCTGCGTGGTAATATGTACCCACGTAACGTTCATGCCCGGTCAGGAGTTGAGTATAGTAGCTTAGTGCTTTTTCCTTGTCTGTTGGCTTATATTCCATGGCCAGGGCATAGATCGTGAAAGGATCATTCGGGTCTTCTTCAAGAAATTTATGAAGTTGCGCTATTCTATCTTGTGACATTTCGATTTGGCTATATTTTACTAACTTCGCACAAATTTAACCTTTAATAAGCTAACATTTCTAACCATGAAAATATTAGTTTGCATCAGTAACGTTCCGGATACTACATCCAAGATCAACTTTACTGGCGATAACAAAGAATTCGATAAGAACGGTGTACAGTTCGTAATCAACCCGTGGGATGAATACGCATTGACACGCGCTATAGAGCTGAAAGAAGCAAAAGGCGGCAATGTAACAGTGCTGAACGTAGGTGAAGCTGATGCTGAGCCAAACATCCGTAAGGCGCTTGCCATTGGAGCAGACGATGCTATTCGTGTGAATGCGCATCCGAAAGATGCTTTCTTTGTAGCACAACAGATTGCTGCAGTTGCTAAAGAAGGCGGCTACGACATGATCCTGATGGGTAAGGAGTCAATCGACTACAATGGCTCGCAGGTGCATGGTATGGTAGGCGAGTTGCTGGGCATCCCATCAGTAGTTCCTGCTTTTAAACTGGATATGGTAAACGACAACACAGCTCGTTTAGAGCGTGAGATCGAAGGTGGTAAAGAGGTTGTAGAAGTGCAGTTGCCGTTTGTGGCCAGCGCACAGCAGCCAATGAGCGAGCCTCGTATCCCGAACATGCGTGGTATCATGACTGCCCGTACAAAACCTTTAAAAGTAGTTGAGCCGGTTGGCAACGAAGCTAAAACAGCTTACACCAGCTTCAGCAAGCCTGAGAAAAAAGGCGGTGTACGTATGATCGATGCTGAAAATGCAGGTGAATTGATTACATTATTGAGAAACGAAGCTAAAGTACTATAAGATATGTCAGTTTTAGTTTTAGTAGAAGGATTTAATGGTGAGATCAAGAAGTCGTCGCTGGAGGCAGCTTCTTATGGTAGCCAGGTAGCACAAACGCTAGGTACAACGGCCACTGCCCTTGCCATTGGCGAAGTACACGACGATGCGCTAGCAAAGCTTGGCGAGCAGGGCATAAGCCGCGTGCTTTACGACAACGACCCGCGCCTGAACAACTTTGTTACAGAAGCCTATGTAAAGGTTATTGCAAAAGCAGCTGCCCAGGAAAATTCAAAAGTTATTATTTTCTCTAATACCAACATCGGTGCTGCCGTAGGCGCAAGACTTGCCGTAAGGCTGAATGGCTCGCTGGCAACAAACGTAACGCAGCTTCCGCAGATCAATGGCAGCTCGTTTACGGTAACGCGTGGTGTTTTCTCAGGTAAGGCTTTTGCTGATGTAGAGCTTACCTCAGACGTGAAGATCATTGCCGTTAAGAAAAACTCTATCGAGATCACCAGCCAGGGCGGTACTGCTACAGTAGAAAAATTCTCTGCCGAGCTTACAGACGCTGATTTTGCTGCTGCTCCGAAAGAAACCGTAATGCAGGATACAGATGGTGGCGTATTGCTTCCGGAAGCTGAAATTGTAGTATCGGGCGGACGCGGCCTGAAAGGCCCTGAAAACTGGCATTTAATAGAAGAGCTTGCCAAAGAGCTTGGTGCTGCTACAGCCTGCTCCAAGCCTGTTGCCGATATCGGCTGGCGCCCTCACCACGAGCACGTAGGCCAGACTGGTATTACAGTGAGCCCTAATTTATACATTGCAATTGGTATATCCGGCGCTATCCAGCACCTGGCAGGGGTTAACTCTTCTAAAGTGATTGTCGTTATTAATAAGGATCCGGAAGCGCCGTTCTTCAAAGCTGCTGATTATGGCATAGTTGGCGATGCACTGGAAGTTGTTCCTAAATTAATAGAAGCTGCAAAAGCTTTAGACAAATAGACTAAGAAGAACTCATTGTGAAAAAAATTCAGCTAGAGATACTCGGTCTTTCATCCAGCCAATCGCAAACAGGCTCGTTTGCACTTGTACTAGGGGAGAGAGACGGCAACAGAAGACTGCCCATCATTATTGGAATGTTTGAGGCGCAATCCATTGCTATACAGATAGAGAAGATAAACCCGAACCGCCCGCTTACGCACGATCTGTTCAAGACTTTTGCCGAGCAGGTAAACGTAAGTATAACTGAAATACTGATTTCGGATCTGAAGGAAGGTGTTTTCTATTCCAAGATTATGTGCACTGATGGCGACAGGGAATTTGAACTGGATGCACGTCCGTCTGATGCCATAGCCATAGGTCTGCGTTTCGGAGTACCTATTTATACTGTAGAAAGTGTTTTGTCTGAAGCCGGTATCATACTTAGCGATCTGGAGGATGAAGATGAAGAAAGCGAAGAAATGGCTGTTAAAAGTACGCCAACCGTAACTTCTTCTAAAGAATCACTTAGCCAGACCTCGGTTGACGATTTGAACAAAATGTTGAATGAGGCGCTGGAAAAGGAAGATTATGAGCGTGCCGCCAAGATCCGCGATGAGTTAAATAAGCGAAATTAACGATAACACAGTATAGAGTTCGATAAAAAGACCATCCTGAATGCAGGATGGTCTTTTTTTTTAAACAATTTGCGCTATTTTTGTCAAATTTTTAGCCATTATATGTTTGATATCTTTAGAGGTATAATAGGGCTTGTGGTCCTGTTAGGGATAGGCTTTTTGTTTTCAACCAGCAAGAAGTCAATCGATTGGAAACTGGTTGCTTATGGTGTGTTCCTGCAGCTTCTGTTTGGGGTGTTGGTTACCAAAGTGCCTTTTGTTGCCGATGGCTTTGCTTTTGTAAGCAAGCTTTTTGTAAAACTGCTCAGCTTCTCCAACGAGGGGGCCAGATTCCTGTTTGGCAACCTTGCTGACCCTGCTCAGAACAGCGGTTTAGGATTTATCTTCGCATTCAACGTTCTGCCAACCATTATTTTCTTCTCGGCTGTTTCTTCGGGTTTATACTACCTGGGCGTTCTGCAGAAGATCGTTTACGGTATTGCCTGGGTAATGTCAAAGGGTATGCGCCTATCTGGCGCGGAAAGCCTTTCTGCTGCCGGTAACATCTTTATGGGCCAGACAGAGGCGCCGCTACTGGTACGTCCGTTCATCAGCCGTATGACGCGTTCGGAGCTAATGTGCTTAATGACAGGCGGTATGGCAACCTTGGCGGGTGGTGTTTTAGCTGCCTATGTATCTTTCCTGGGGGGTAACGATCCGGCTCAGCAGGCTATATTTGCAGCTCACTTGTTAACCGCTTCTATCATGAATGCGCCGGCGGGTATTGTACTTGCCAAAATGCTGGTGCCTGAAACAGAGCATCATAAAATCAATACACAACTGGAAGTAAACGAAGAGCAATTGGGTGTTAACCTGATCGATGCGCTTTCGAGAGGGGCCGGCGATGGTCTGCGCCTTGCTGCAAACGTAGGCGGTATGCTATTGGCCTTTATTGCGGTTATAGCTTTGCTTAACTACATCCTGTTAAAGTTGGGTGGGGTAACCGGCCTGAATGAATTTGTAGTTTCCAGCACGGATGGCCGCTTCAACGGTTTCTCTTTCCAGTACCTTTTAGGCCAGATCTTCAGGGTATTTGCCTTTATTATGGGTGTGCCGTGGGCCGATACGTTGCAGGTTGGTAGCTTGCTTGGCCAGAAAACAGCCATTAACGAGTTTGTGGCTTACCTTGACCTGGCTAACATGAAAGCTGCCGGTACACTATCTACAAAATCGGTTATCATGGCAACGTATGCCCTTTGCGGTTTCTCTAATTTCAGCTCCATTGCCATACAGGTTGGTGGTATTGGGGGCATGGCGCCAAATCAGCAGGGTAATATTTCCAAGCTTGGTTTACTATCGCTATTAGGAGCATCCATTGCCTGTATGATGTCGGCTACTGTGGCCGGTATGCTATTCAGTATATAAAGTATACCTGCTACTATAAAAAAAAGCCTCTCCTATTAATAGGAGAGGCTTTTTTGTGCTTATACTATTGGTAAGTCAGTTTATACTTTGACCATACTTACAAAGTATACTTGTATAGAAATTTATAAAATCTATAACTGGTAATTTCAGGATTGCCTGCCTTCTTCAGCTAAACGTTCTTTTTCCTCTTCGCGGTGTTCTTCGTCTTCCAGTTTCTTGGCATCGCGCATCAGGCGGTTAGCAAAAATAAACTCGTTTAGTTCAGGTATATCAGTTTCCATGATGTCATCTTTGGTTCCTTCCCAAAGTTTTTTGCCTTCATACAGGAAGAAAATTTTATCACCGATTTCTATCACCGAGTTCATGTCGTGCGTTACAATAATGGTAGTGATATTATACTCCTCTGTAATCTCTTTTATCAGCATATCTATTTTAATAGACGTAAGCGGATCGAGGCCGGAGTTAGGTTCATCGCAGAAAAGATAAGTACAGTTAGGTGCAATGGCACGGGCTATACCTACGCGTTTTTTCATACCACCGCTTATTTCAGCTGGCATCTTTTTGTTAGATCCTTCCAAACCTACACGTTTCAGGCAAAAATCAACACGCTCCTGGCGCTCTTTCTTGCTCATGTCGGTCAGCATTTTAAGCGGAAATTCTACGTTTTCCTCAACTGTCATAGAGTCGAATAAAGCTGAACCCTGGAAGAGCATGCCAATCTTGCGCCTGATTTCCTGCCGGATATCGAGTTTGTTATTCGTAAAGTAAGTGCCATCGAAGGTAACGCTGCCCAGATCGGGTTTTATCAGGCCTACAATGCATTTCAGCAGTACGCTTTTACCGGTACCGCTGGAGCCCAGGAGCAGGTTAACTTTACCCGACTCGAAAACGCCACTGATACCATCTAATACCTTTTTGCCGCCAAATGACTTATGTATGTTATGTATTTCTATCATGATAAAAAGGGTATTACAGGAGTAACTGTGCGCAGATAAAGTCTGCGATTAAAACGGCTATAACACTGTTTGTTACGGCTGTTGTACTGGCAGCACCTACTTCCAGAGCGCCTCCCGAAGTATAATAACCTCTGAAAGAAGAGATTGTTGAGATCAGGTAAGCAAACACAACTGATTTGATGAGCGCAAACGTGATATTATAAGGAATAAAATCTTCCCGGATACCTGAAATGTATTCCTGTGCTGTAATCTCGCCTGAAAGCGTGCCAGCTATATAGCCGCCCGCAATAGAGAGAAACATAGAAAGTATAACCAGCATCGGAAATACCAGAAGCGCTGCCAATACTTTAGGTAGCACGAGGTAAGAGGCAGAATTTATACCCATAACTTCGAGGGCATCTACCTGTTCAGTAATTTGCATAGTGCCCAGTCCGCCGGCTATGTTAGAGCCTACTTTGCCAGCCAGTACAATAGATGTAATAGTAGGGGCCAGCTCCAGTATGGTCATTTCACGTACCATAAAGCCAATGGTAGAGCGCGGTATAAGGGCGCTTGTAAGGTTATAGGATACCTGCACGCAGGTAACGGCACCGATAAAAGTAGAAACTATGGCTACTATAAAAATGGAGTTTATGCCTATCAGGATCGCCTCATCTATGGTTCTGTTAAAAATAATACGGGGCGACTCTCCACGTACGAAGAGAGTGGACATAAATAATATATACTTTCCGAAATGTTGCAACATATGGTGTCAGGATGCTGGTTGTATTGGGGCCTAGAACGTGTTTCTAAACAAAACTAATTTAATTAATACCTATATTACGTTTAAAAATCAAAAACATATAAATCATAATATATAATCATGCAGCGCTATATTTTAGTAACAGGAGGTACCAAAGGAATAGGCCGGGCAGTAGTGGAGCAATTTGCCAAAGAAGGCTTCCATATTATTACCTGTTCCCGAAACGCAAAAGATCTGCAAAAGTTAAAATTAGAGATAGAACAAGCTTATACTTTCTCAAAAGTGTTTTACCAGGAAGCCGACCTCAGTAACCGCACTTCATTGGATGCCTTTGTAAAGTATGTGAAAAAGCTTGGCGTAAAGGTGGAAGTACTGGTAAATAACAGCGGTCTTTTTATACCTGGCAAAATACACGAGGAAGACGATGAGGCTTTGCCTTTTATGATCAATACTAACCTGTACAGCGCGTATTACATTACAAAAGCATTTGTTGGCGATATGATCAAGAGCCGTGCGGGGCACATTTTTAACCTGTGCTCTACAGCCAGTATCACACCTTACACCAATGGCGGCTCTTACTGTATTTCCAAGTATGCCATTTATGGTATGACAAAAGTACTGCGCGAGGAGTTAAAGGAGCACAATGTGCGTGTAACGGCTATACTTCCGGGTGCTACGCAAACGGCCAGTTGGGAAGGCGTTGACCTGCCGCCCGAAAGATTTATGAAACCTGAGGACGTAGCGATGGCTATTTACGGCGCTTTCTCCTTATCGCTAAATAGTGTGGTGGAGGAAATCCTGATAAGGCCGCAACTGGGAGATATTTAATCGATTTATACTTTATACATACATGAAGAAAGTATACCTGGTACTGGCTGGACTGGCCATCGCTCATCTAAGTTTTGGCCAGAAGATGGAAGTGGCCCTACATGTAAATTCCGGATTTTCGAGATTCGGTGGTAAGTCTGCTTCAAAGTCCACAAATATCAGCATCAGCGATACGTCAGATGATATTTATGTGGGCAGCAGGTTTGGCGCAAAAGCAGGTTTAAACTATGGCGGCGGAGTGCAAACACAGGTAGTAACTAATAAAAATTTGCTGCTGGGTATGCAGGTGTCTGCCGAACAGTTGCGCAGCCGTGTAGAAATAGACCGCATTACCGGCTTCAGATTAACTACTGAAGGCGATGGGCATGTAACGCAACAAAATACGTTCTTAAATGTGCAGCCATACTTCGGTAAACGCATTAAAAGCGCTGTTGCGGACATAGATCTAACCTTAGGCACAGACATTGGCTTCGGCCTGAAAAGTATGGAGAAAGGCGAGGCCACAGATGAAAATGGAAATACGTTAACGATAGAAGGTGAGCGTGAAAAGCAGCAATTTGATTTCCGGCCTCGGTTGGGTATAACAGCTTACCGTGGCCCATATGGTGCATCTGTCAGCTATGTACACGGCCTCACAAACTATACTGGTAGTTATGATGGCAGCAATCCTGAAGTATACATGCGTGTTTTGCGCCTTGGCTTGTTGTACAGGCTATAGTATAACGGTTAAAATTTATTCAAAGCAACTTAAGCCTGAAATTCAAAATAAAGCTCCAAGTATAAACTAGCTCTAAGTATAAACTACAAAAACTATGAAATTAGAAGGTAAGATAGCGGTAGTAACAGGGGTAAGCCATGGCATTGGTCTTGCAACTGTAAATATTCTTCTCGGCAAAGGAATGAAAGTGGCAGGCTGGGGGCGTAAAGCGCCTGATCTGAAGCACGAAAATTTTCATTTTATAGAATGCGATGTGCGTTACGCCGAATCAGTACAGCGCGCTTTTGACCAGACCATTTACCAGTTAGGCAGCCACGTATCGGTACTGGTGAACAATGCAGGTCTGGGTATATCCGGGTTATTGGAAGAACAGAATATCGAAGACTGGCACACCATGTTCGATACAAACGTGCATGGCTTGTTTTACTGCACCCGCTCCGTTATACCGGGCATGAAAGAGATGGAAGAAGGCCATATCATTAATATTTCTTCTATTGCAGGTACAACAGGCGTGGAGAGCATGTCGGGTTATTGCGGCACTAAGTATGCGGTTAGGGGCATTTCGCAGGCTTTGTACAAAGAGGTGCGCAACTATGGCGTAAAAGTTACCTGCATCTTTCCGGGCTCTGTTGATACCAACTTCTTTGATAATTTTGAAAATGTGACCTCGCGGGAGAACATGATGCGCCCTGAAGACATTGCCTCAACCATACTTCATGCCCTGGAATCTCACCCTAATTACCACCATGTAGAAATAGAAGTACGCCCATTAATGCCAAAAGGTAAAATTCAAAAATAATTAAAGGTATAGCGAAGCTTTTATAACTTTGCAGGTCGCAAAACTTTCCGGGAAGAGTATGGGCAATTGCAGCCAAGATCTCTTTCCTGTTAACAGTGCATGTACAATCCAACATCTAGCTACTAAGATTTGTCTGTAGAAGTAAAAAACTTAACAAAAATATTTGGCGCCCAGCGTGCTGTGGATGATATTTCTTTTACAGTGGCGCAGGGGCAGATCCTGGGTTTTCTGGGGCCGAATGGTGCCGGTAAATCCACGACCATGAAAATTGCCACCTGCTTTTTACCTCCAACCAGCGGTACAATACTTGTAAACGGGTACGATGTGGTGCGGGAGCCAATGGCTGTGCGTCGCAATGTAGGATATCTGCCGGAACATAATCCGCTTTACCTGGATATGTATGTGCATGAGTACCTGCAATTTGTAGCTTCTGTTTATGGCCTTAACGGGCGAAAAGCCAACGAGCGCGTGCAGGAAATGGTAGAGCTTTGCGGCCTTACGCTGGAGCAGGGTAAGAAAATAGGAGCCCTTTCAAAAGGATACCGCCAACGTGTAGGTTTGGCACAGGCATTGGTGCACGACCCGCAGGTGCTGATCCTGGACGAGCCAACCACTGGTCTCGATCCGAACCAGATCGTGGAGATACGTTCACTTATCAAGCGCATCGGCCAGGATAAAACAGTTATTTTTTCAACGCACATTATGCAGGAGGTAGCCGCCATTTGCGACAGGGTGGTTATCATTAACCGGGGCAAACTGGTAGCTGACAGCGATGTGGCAAGCCTGCAGGCAAGTGAGCGCGGCGAAAAAGTTACCTTGGTAGAATTTGAGCAGGCAGTTGAGGTTGAGTTACTGCAAAGTATAAACGGTGTTCAGAACGTTAGTCTTGCGCAGGGCCATACGTACCGCATTACTTCCAGCCGGGATGCCGATGTTCGTTCTGCTATTTTCCGTATTGCTGCCGAACGTAACTGGCCGCTTGTAGGCCTGCGCCAGGAAGAAAATTCACTCGAAAAAATATTCCAGGAATTAACAAAGAATTAGAAATTCAAAATTACAAATTGGAAACACTTAGATGTAAGGGTGCTCTGAAGAATGATAGTTATACTTCGTAAACGCCTCTATTTCTAATTTCTAATTCATAATTTTTAATTACATCGAAGATGTACGCTATACTTAAGAAAGAATTTAACGGCTTCCTCAACTCACTGATCGCATATATTGTGATCACGGTGTTTCTGGTTGCGGTTGGCATGTTCATGTGGGTTTTCCCGGAGAGCAATGTGCTCGATTATGGTTTTGCAGATTTGCAGACGCTATTTAATATGGCGCCCTGGCTTTTTCTGTTCCTGATTCCGGCCATAACCATGCGCACTTTTGCCGAAGAAAAACGCGAAGGAACGATAGAACTGTTGCTAACCAAACCTATTACAGATTTACAGCTTATACTTGGTAAATACCTGGCAGCGTTGCTGCTAGCCCTTTTTGCGTTGCTGCCTACGCTGCTCTATTACTATTCGGTATACGACCTGGGTAACCCGCAAGGCAACATAGATTCTGCAGCAGTAGTGGGCTCATACTTGGGGCTTATTTTCCTGGCAGGCGTATTTACTGCCATCGGTGTATTTGCTTCGTCTGTTTCTGATAACCAGATCATCTCCTTCGTTATAGCTGTTTTCCTGTGCTATATCTTTTATACTGGTTTCGATTTGATCGCCTCCATGCCGCTTTGGGGAAAGTATAGTTACTATGTGAGTCAGTTAGGTATTTCTTACCACTACGGCGCTATTAGCAAAGGCCTGATCGATTCAAGGGATGTTTTATACTTCCTAAGCGTAATCGCCATTATGGTTCTATCCACTAAACTTGTACTTAGCAGCAGAAAATGGTAACAACAGAGCAGCCAGTACAGCACACCACCAAGCGCAAGCGCGACTTGATACGGTTTATAGGTTGGGTAGCCGGCATTATACTTCTCAACCTGCTTGCCGCCACTTATTTTTTCCGCATAGATTTAACCGAAGACAAGCGCTATACCATAGCTCCTGTTACAAAGCAGATGCTGCAAAGCCTGCCAGATGATGTGGTAGTGGAAGTATACCTGGAAGGCGATTTTCCGGCTGGATTTAAACGACTGCAGCAAACAGTGCGCGAAACCCTGGATGAATTCAGAATTTACGCCGGCGGCAACCTGCGCTACGTTTTCATAGACCCGACTGCCATTACCGACGAGAAAAGCCGAACTGCTTATTTTCAGCAACTGACACAGAAAGGAATCATACCTACCAACCTGAAAGCAACTGAAGAAGGCAAACAGGTAGAGCGCATTGTATTTCCGGGAGCTATTATCAAGTATAAAGGTAAAGAAACAGCTGTTAACCTGCTCAAAGGAAACCTGGCTGCTTCGGCTGATGAGCGCCTGAACCAATCGGTAGAAGGAGTGGAGTATGAGCTGGCCACCGGCATCCGTAAAGTAGCTTTCCAGGGTAACAAGATCATCGGTTACATAACAGGGCAGGGCGAGCTGGAAATGCAGCAGGCAACCGATTTGCTTGGTTCGCTGCAGGAATATTACCGTGTTGCACGCGGCGAGCTTTCCCAGATTCCTACTTTAAAAGGCCTTGACCTGATCATTATTGCCAAGCCGACACAGCCATTTTCGGAAGCTGACAAGTATAAAATTGATCAGTTTATTATGAATGGCGGCAAGGCGGTATTTTTTGTAGATGCCCTGAATGCGAATATGGACAGCGTGGGTGCAGGCGGTATGTTTGCCATGCCTTATAACCTGAACCTCGACGATATGCTGTTCCGCTACGGTGTGCGCCTTAACCCAACCATAATTATGGACCTGAACTCCGGGTTTATACCTTTGGTAACCGGCTATATGGGCGACCGGCCACAAACCGAAATGGTGAACTGGCGTTTTTACCCGCTACTCAACAATTTCAGCAAACACCCGATTACCCGAAATCTGGATGCGGTTTACAGCAAATTTATTGGCACAATAGATACAGTAAAGGCAGAGGGCATTCGCAAAACGCCTTTAATTTATACTTCCAATTACTCGCGCGTACTGCAGGTGCCGGTGCCTGTAACACTGGAAGAAGCCCGCATGGAAGTAAAGCCCGAGCAGTACCAGGCAGGACAGCAACCAGTTGGTTATTTACTCGAAGGTAAGTTTACATCGCTTTTCCGGAACAGGCCGGCTCCGGCAGGTGCTGCAGAGCCAAAAGTGAAAGAGGAGGGAGTAGCCACAAAAATTGCTGTTTTCTCTGATGGAGATTTAGTTCGCAACGAGATAAACCCTAAAACAGGACAAGCGTATGAGCTAGGGTTTGACCGCTACAACAATGTTAAATTTGCGAATAAAGAGCTGGCAATGAATACGATTCATTACCTGTTAGATGCCGGAGGTTTGATAAATGTACGAAGCAAAGAAATTCAGCTGCGGCCTCTGGATAAGGTGAGAGTAAAAGAAGAGCGTACGCGCTGGCAGCTCTTGAACCTGGTTGCTCCTATTGTGCTGCTGGCCTTATTTGGTATTATCCGGTATTATATGCGTAAACGCCGCTACGAACGGTTCTAGAAGTATAAATTTATACCTGAAATGAATAAAAAGCGCATAGAAAGCAGGTAGTTTAAATGCGAAAAATTTATAACTTTGTCCAAATAACATTATAGCTATACATAATGAAATTTATCGTCTCTTCTTCTGCTCTCTTGAAGCAGTTATCCAGCATAAACGGTGTGGTAACCAACAATCCGGTGGTGCCCATCCTAGAGAACTTTTTGTTCGAAATCAATGACAGCACGCTAACCATAACAGCAAGTGACCTGGAGACATCCATGATTACGGAGTTGCAGGTGGAAGCGAGAGAGAATGGCCGTATTGCCGCTCCTGCTAAAATTTTGCTGGAAACCCTGAAGAACCTGCCAGACCAGCCGGTTACCTTCACCATAGACGAAGAGACGTACACTATCGAGATCAGCTCGGCAAACGGTCGCTATAAGCTCTCTGGCGAAAATGCTACTGATTTCCCTCGCGTGCCGGTTGTAAAAGGTGGCAACGCGATCGAGATTCCGTCAAATGTACTTTCAAGAGCGATCAACAAGACCATCTTTGCGGTTAGTAATGATGAGCTTCGCCCTGCCATGACGGGTATTTTCGTGCAGCTGCGTTCTGATAACGTTACGTTTGTTGCTACAGATGGCCACCGCCTGCTGCGTTACCGCCGTTCTGACATAGCTACAAGCCAGGAAGCTTCGCTTATTATCCCGCGTAAAGCTTTTACGCTGCTGAAGTCTACATTGCCAACAGAAGCTACGGCTGTTCGTGTTGAGTTTAACAATTCAAACGCGTTCTTCAGCTTTGATAACATCCGTATGATCTGCCGTCTGATTGATGAGCGTTACCCGGATTATGAGAACGTAATACCTGTTCAGAACCCGAACAAGCTGGTTATCGACCGTGCTTCTTTGCTGAGCTCTGTACGCCGTATTTCCATCTACTCAAATAAAACCACACACCAGATCCGTTTGAAGCTTTCAGGTTCTGAATTGCAGGTTTCTGCCGAGGATCTTGATTTCTCTAACGAGGCGAATGAGCGCCTAACCTGCCAGTACGAAGGTGAGGATATGGAAATCGGTTTCAACGCCAAGTTCCTGATCGAGATGCTGAACAACCTGGATTCTGATGAAATCACGTTCGAGTTATCTACCCCGAACAGAGCAGGTTTGTTAATGCCAATTGCAAACGAAGAAAACGAAAGTGTACTGATGCTGGTAATGCCGGTAATGCTGAACAACTACGTTTAAAATAGATTAATCTGATACTATTGAGAAGGCGAGCCCCAAAGCTCGCCTTTTTTTATTCTTGTTGTAATAAGGTGCAACCTCATTAAGGAGAAAATTAAATTAAGCCTTAACTTTATAATGATATACTAATTAATACAATAATTGATAACAAGAGTAAAGGGTTGATCTGATTATACTTTTACTACTGTTTTAGCTCATGAAGTTCTATTTTTTCCGTTCTGCGCCAGAAGATTATATAGAAGGATTCCGGATTTATAGTTTGCCCCAGAATCTGAAAAACATGCGCCTGGTAGCTTATGTAATGCTGGGAATTTCTTTTATCGTACTGGCAAGTAATGCTATTCTGAAGTATGATAAATACGTATGGGGTGCTGCTTATTATCGTGTGGCTTATATCTCTTACCTGATTAGCTCAGGTTTCGCGTTGTCTGCAGATTATTTTCTGCGAAAGAAAATAGTTAACGGCAGATTTTTATACCAGCGGCTGCTACACCTGATATACGGATTTACCTTTGCTATAACCTGCCTCCTGATGTCGGTTGCAGTGCAGGGTAATCCGGTAAACAACATGACCATGTACTTGCTGGGCCTTATTCTGGTAGCGGTACTCTGGATTTTGGAACTGCGCGAAGCGCTTTTGTTGGTTCTTTTAACAGAACTTATTTTTGTAGTTGGGCTAAGCTACCTGTCGCTAACTCCCCAGCAATTGATCCTTAATCAAACCGGATCTGTTTTTATCCTTCTTTTCTTCTTTATACTTAGCAGACTGCATTATTCTTTTCGGTTAAACCACTACATGCAGTTAAAGCAGATAGAGGAGCAGAAATCGGCACTTGAAGCAGCTAATAAGGCCAAAACAAGTATACTAGGCATTGTAGCACACGACCTGCGTTCGCCCTATGCAAGCATCGAAATGCTGATCAAACTGATTCAGAAAAAAATGTTATCGGCTGAGCGCGAGGAAACTGCTTATGAATTGATACTGAAAAGTTGCACAGATGCAAAAAGCACCATAAACGACCTGCTGGAGATGGCGCGTTATGAGCAGGAAACACCTCTATTACATCATACAAATATTAATGATTTTTTAGAGGAGGTATCGATTCCGTGGCAAATGCAACTCAAAAATAGCCGCCAGTTTCAGTTACACCTAGCTGAAATGCCAGTTTATGTGAATATTGATCCGGATAGATTTAAACGTGTACTCGACAACATTATCTCAAATGCGGTAAAGTTTACAAATGAAAACGGGCTCATCAGGATTGAACTGGAAAAGTCAGATAGCAGAGTTTCCCTGCAGATCTCAGATAACGGAATTGGAATTCCGGATCACCTGAAGCCCCACCTTTTTGAGTCATTTTCCAAGGCATCGCGCAAAGGCATCAAAGGGGAGCACTCAGTAGGACTGGGGCTAAGTATAGTGAAGGCGCTTGTGCAGCAGCACGGAGGAGAGATAGAAATTGATAGTTCTGAAAACGTTGGCACTACCTTCCGGATCCATTTGCCAGCTAACAATTAAAATTACTTCAGCTGTTATTTCTGTACTTTAATGTATACCGGAAAATGATCGCTGTAACCGCCTAAGTATAAAGTATAAGCGTATGTGCGGCGCGGGGTATCTTTATACTTGCCATACATGAACTTGCTGAATTCCGGGTCGTGGATGGTAGCTGAGCCCGGTACATAATGCAGTCCTTCCTTCTCGATCAGTGATTTGGAAACCATGATCTGATCCAGCATCTGGAAATTACCACGGTCCTGGTAACTGCCTAAGCCCTGAATATAAGGCATGTAGAAAGCGTTAAAAAGCTCATCTTTGTAGTATGGGTTTGGCCTTCCGGTAGCTTTTAAAACACGCTCTAAATTGGCCGATTTAGGTTCGTCGTCAAAGTCTCCCATCACTATGATTTTAGCGTCCTTATCCTGTGCCTGTACCAGATTTATCTGGCGGCGCAGCTCAGTAGCAGCAATTTTTCTGCGGCTATCGCCCTGCCGTTCGCTGCCATTGTTAGCGGGCCATTGGTTTACGAATACAGTTACCATAGTACCCATCAACTCTCCCTGAACCATCAGAATATCAGGTGATTTATACTTGCCGGGCAGGTCTACTTTTATACTTTTATGGGAAACAGGCTTAAATAGCTTTGGCTTATACAAGAGGGCAACATCAAGCCCGCGCTCGTCCGGTGAATCGTAATGGATGATGCTATAGGTTTTATTGCGGATACTGGCGGTATTAACCAGATCCTGCAGCACTTTGCGGTTCTCTACTTCGCTTAGGCCAAGTAAAGCAGCGCCTCCTTTATCGCCCATCGACTCAATAACTTCTTTAATGTTTTTCAGCTTGGTTTTATAGCGCTTTTCATCCCATTTCATTTGCCCCTCGGGGGTAAAGTCATCGTCGTTTGTGGCCGGGTCATCTTCTGTGTCGAAGAATTTTTCGGTGTTGTAAAAGCCAATAGTATATAGTTTGCCCTGCTTTGTAATGGAAGTGCCGGCACAACCTGTCAGGGTGAGTAGTGTAAATAGAAAAAAGATTTTTATTCCGTAGTGCATCGCGTAACTTTGTACCTAATATAACTAAGAATAGTACGAGATATATATAGTACAAAGTTTAATTTTATCGAAAAATGAAAAAATCAGAGATATACTTCAGCATTGCTCTGGACGAACAAAAAGTGCCTGAGGCCATTAGCTGGCGCGCAACAGATGCAGGCGAGAAGATACACTTTGCAAAAGCCATCAACATTGCCCTTTGGGACCGCGACCAGGCCGGTACTATGAAAATTGACCTTTGGACAAAGGATATGCCGGTAGAGGAGATGAAGTATTTTTATGTAGATACTATTGGTGCCATGGCGCAAAGCCTGATGACAGCTACCAGCGACAAGGTAATGGCTGATAAGATGCGTGCTCTTTGCCAGGACCTGATGGACCACATCGAGCAGGAGCAAAAGAACAACGGTTAAGTTTTACCACGAAGGTATAAAAAGGAAAGCCGCTCTGTACAGAGCGGCTTTCCTTTTTATACCTTAAATATTATAGTCTTAGTTAACAGCTGGCGTTGCAGTGTTGTTAGCCTGCGTTGCGTTGTCAGCAGTAGCAATTTCTGAAGAACCACCATTGCTGTTCTGGTTGTTCAGGCTGGCTACAAATTCTCTATCCTGCTTTGTGAAAGCCTTACGGGCTCCAAAGTATTTGTTATATTGAATAGTGCTTAAAACGTTTTCTAATTCACGATCACGCTCAGAGCAGATAGCCTTGCATTTCTCATCGATCAGTTGCTGGTTGCCTGCATAAGCAGTCTCTACAGCCTGCATTTTATTCACCTTATCCAGGTTTATAGCTCTGATCTTAGCTGACTGGTAGTTGTTGAGGCGCAGCTCGCGGATCATCTGATCAGAAAGGTTCGTTGCTCTCTTCTCAATCACCATTGTTGCTTTCTTATCGACTGCTTTATCTCCGGAAGTAGTAGTGTTGCCGCTTGTTGCAGATGCGCTGAAACCAATACCTAAAGATAAGCAAATCAAAACCATTACCTTTTTCATAATCTACCTGTTTTAGTTAGTGTTGTACTTGTGCTTAGTTATATCCTTAACGCCAGGAGGTAGCAAAAGATTCCAGCGAAGTAAAAAATAAGCTACATCTATGTATACTCAGATATTATGCCAAAATAAACGCCAACCTAAAGTATAAGTTGGCGCAGTTACTATAAAATATTTGGGAAGGATTACCAGTTGTTTTTCCACATCATAGACTCTACCGGAGTTATGGTGCGGTTGTTATACTTGGCGTTCTCTTTCTTGTTATAGTAGTTCTCTATGCCGCCTTTTACTTCAAAATAAATAAGCTGGCCAATTGGCATGCCATAGTATATGCGAACAGGCTGTGTAACCGATATCTCCAGTGTCCAGGTGTTGCAAAAGCCCACATCGCCTTTGCCAGCCGTTGCATGAATATCGATACCAAGGCGGCCTACGCTAGATTTTCCTTCCAGAAACGGTACGTGTGCATGTGTTTCGGTATACTCCAGCGTAACGCCTAAGTATAAGGTATCAGGGCGCAGCACAAAGCCTTCTTCCGGAATCTCAAATACATCGATCTCATTATGAAAACGGGCATCCAGAACTTCGCTCCTGTAAGTTGCCAGGTAGCGGCCTAAATGTACATCATATGAATTGGTGCCAAGGCAGGCACGATTAAAGGGCTCAACCAGAATGGTGCCTTTTTCTATCTCCGCTAAAATCTGCTTATCTGTTAATATCATGGGGCTGGCTCAAAAGTAGATGTAAAAGTAAGTAAAATTGATGAATTGCTGTATTGCTGAAGCAGTATATCTCTGAATTAAAGAAGAAACCTACAGCAGGCATTATATAGTTTGCCAGGATGGATGGAACAATTATTAAAAACAAAAACGGCAGCCCTTTCAAAAGCTGCCGTTCTATACTTTATGTTGATCAGTTTATTTTTGAATAGCTTCCTGTAGAGCCTCGAAGTTTGCTTTCAGGTACTCGGCTACCAGCGCATCAGAAATAGCAGTAGAAACAAACAACGACTCGTACTGCGACGGGGCCAGGTAAATGCCACGCTGTAACATAGCATTAAAATAGCGACCAAATAAAGCAGTATCCGAAGTCTTGGCACTTTCGAAATCTGTTACAGGTTGCTGAGTAAAGAAAATGCTGAACATAGAACCAACCTGGTTTATAGTATAGTTCAGCCCCAGTTTATGCATATTATCCTGCATGCCAGTTACCATTTTAGAAGTAGTAGCCTCCAGGTTAGTATAAACTTCCGGGTGCATTTTCAGGTACTTCAGCATGGCCATACCCGCTGACATGGCGATTGGGTTACCAGAAAGTGTACCTGCCTGGTAAACTGGTCCTGCCGGAGCTACAAAGTTCATGATCTCTGCTTTACCACCGTAAGCGCCAACCGGCATGCCACCACCAATAATTTTACCAAGTGTGGTTAGATCAGGCGTTACACCAAACAGTTCCTGAGCACCACCCGGAGCCAGGCGGAAACCTGTCATCACTTCATCAAAAATAAGAACGATGCCTTCTTTATCGCAGATATCGCGCAGACCCTGAAGGAATTCTGGTTTAGGAAGTACAAGACCCATATTACCGGCTACAGGTTCCAGTATAATGGCTGCTACCTGGTCTTTATTAGCTTCTACCAGTGTTTTAACAGCTTCAAGGTCGTTATAAGGAGCAGTAAGCGTGTCGGCGGCTACACCTTGCGTAACACCAGGGCTATCAGGTACACCGAGCGTAATGGCGCCACTACCCGCTGCAATCAGGAACGAATCGCCGTGCCCGTGGTAGCAGCCTTCAAACTTGACCATTTTGTTGCGGCCAGTATAACCACGCGCCACACGTATGGCAGACATGGTTGCTTCGGTACCGGAGTTAACCATGCGCACCTTTTCAATGGAAGGTACCATGTCTATGATCAGTTCGGCAATCTCGATCTCTTTCCGCGTTGGCGCACCAAACGACAATGAGTTAGGTATGGCTTGCTGCACGGCTTCCTGCACAATTTCAGCGGCATGGCCTAGTATCATGGGCCCCCAGGAGTTTATAAATTCGATGTAACGGTTACCGTCTTCATCAAACATATAAGGCCCGTTGGCAGAAACCATAAAGCGTGGATTACCACCTACGGCCCTGAAAGCACGAACAGGGGAGTTTACACCGCCCGGTATGGAGTGCTGGGCACGCTGGAAAAGTTCTTCACTTATCGGAGCATTCTTCATCTCTTAAAAGTATAGGTTTAGTAGTAAACAGGGTTTACCACGGTAAGTTGTAAGTTTTCTAATTTGGTGATGGGCAGGTACTGGTTATCATGGCGCAGCTCGTTACGCACGCCAGGGTCGGCAAAGCCTACGCCCTGGTAAAGTACGCCCGGCCTGATGCCGGCAACCGCAAGATTCTGGTTTAAACCAGTACCATACTCCTGCAGCATCTTCCCAAAGAAGTATACCATCTCGAAGCCGGCATTTGCATACACAGAAGGCGGCATGTTATACTTGCTGGTATAGTTCTTTCTGAACCACTGCATACCCTGCGATTCGGCGTTGATATACTTCGGGCTGATAAAGTATACTTCCAGATCATCGAACTGGCGTAAGGTTATCTGATTAATGTTCAGCCATTTATCATAGGTTACCAGCGGTAATTTAGAAGCCCGGCTCTCCAGCAAACTTACTGTGTTCATGGCTGCTATCATCTTTTCTGAGAAAACGGCCATGTGCCCGGCATCTTTCAGGTTCAGGTTGTTAAAAATAGCGGCAGTGGCAGAAGTCTGGCTTGAACTGATCTTTTTGTACAGTTTTATTTTACCTCCAAGTTTCAGGTATTGCTGGCGGTAATGGTAAGCAAATGTGGTATCGTCTTTTGTATTCTCGTAAAGTATAATGGCTGTTTTAGGCGAGAAATTCTGGAACGCATACGTGGCGGCCTGTTTTGCCTGCGTTGCCACAGAAGACTCAAACAGGAAAACATTATCGCTCTTATTGGTAATAGAAAGATCTTGTGACAGCGGGTTAATTACCGGAATATTGGTAGCTGTGGCAAACTTAGCCGCCATCTTAGCCGATGATTTATAGATAGGACCGATGATCATGTCCATCTGTTTTAACTCAGGGGCGCTAAGTACTTTCCGTACACCGGTTGTATCAGTACCGGTATCGTAAGCAAATAAATTAATATTAAGGCCCTGTTTCTGAAGCGAATCCTGGGCCAGTTTCATGCCTGCATAAAGGTCAGTTACAAACTGATTTTTGCGTGCAGTTTGCACCATATCCTGGTTAAGGTTAAATGGCATTAACACCGCTACATTATACCCTTGCTTTTTAAGAGCATCTTTGCTTAGGTAACGTTTGCGATCGAGTTTATGCTTATCAACTATACTTTCCAGGCGTGCCTGGTCCTGTGGGCGGTACCAGCCGCTTACCAGTTTGTCAGCGTATACCTGGGCTACGGCTTTATCATTTTCGAAGCGTTGCAGCAGCTTTTCAAAGGTCGGGCGATCATTTAAGCGGTTCAGGTAATAGCGTTTCAGGCCATCTGCATCCGAAGACAGGTTATCAGACTTTATACCATCAAGTATAGAAAGTGCTTTTTCATACTCGCCGCGCTCAAACCAAACATTTGCAAGCAAGTAATCGGCCTCTGCAATACCAGCCCATTGCGGATGTTGTGCTTTGAGTTGGCTTAGCATCTGGTTTGCTTCCTGCAGTTTATTTGCTTTCAGGGCAGCCAGGGCATATAAGTATGAAGCTTCAGGAGCGTAGTCCGAATTTGCAGCAGCATTTGTAAGAGGCAGAAACTCAGCCATCGCCAGATCATAGCGTTGTTGCTCCAGCAGAATTTTACCGTTGCTATACTTTACCTCGTTATTCTGCTGCGCCTTGGCCGGAAAAGCCAGCGCGCCAACTATAAACCATGCAGCTGCATGCTTTAAAAAGCTTCTTTTCATAATGTTATAAATTTTGAATGAGCGATTGAGCGAATGTGTAGGATAGTAAATGTGTAGGATAGTAATTGTAATCACACATCCACTCAATCAGATTTCACTCATTATATTATTCCCACTCAATAGTAGCCGGTGGTTTAGAGCTGATATCGTAGACAACGCGGTTTACGCCTTTTACTTTGTTGATGATCTCATTCGAAACATCGGCCAGGAACTCATACGGTAAACGGCTCCAGTCTGCGGTCATGCCATCTATACTTGTAACAGCACGCAATGCAACCACATTTTCATACGTACGCTCATCGCCCATAACACCTACCGATTGTAGCGGCGTTAGGATGGCGCCTGCCTGCCATACTTCGTTATACAAACCCGTTTTTTTAAGGTTGCTGATGAAGATATGGTCTACCTGCTGCAAGATCTGTACCTTTTGTGGGGTGATATCTCCTAGAATACGGATAGCAAGGCCCGGACCCGGGAAAGGGTGGCGCCCAAGTATAGCATCGTCTATCTTAAGGGCTTTACCCACCAGGCGAACTTCGTCTTTGAAAAGTGTTTTCAGAGGCTCCACTACCTTCAGTTTCATATAATCCGGAAGGCCACCAACGTTATGGTGCGATTTTATAGTTGCCGAAGGACCTTTCACGCTCAGCGATTCGATCACATCAGGGTAAATAGTGCCTTGCGCCAGCCATTTCACATCTTCTATCTGGTGAGACTCTTCGTCAAACACCTCGATAAATACCCGGCCTATGGCTTTGCGTTTTTGTTCAGGGTCTGTTAATCCGGCTAAAGCGGTGTAGAACTTATCTTTTGCATCAACCCCTTTTACGTTCAGGCCCATATGCTTGTAAGAATCCAGCACGCTTTCGAACTCGTCTTTGCGCAGCAGGCCGTTATCTACAAATATGCAGTACAGGTTTTTGCCAATTGCATGATGGATCAGCATGGCAGCCACACTGGAATCAACGCCACCTGAAAGGCCAAGTACTACTTTATCATTACCAAGTTGTTGTTGCAGCTCGGCTATAGTGGTATCAATGAATTGCTCCGAAGTCCAGTCTTGCTGGCAACCGCAGATATGTACCACGAAATTACGCAGCAGGGTTTTGCCCTCATCTGAGTGCGTTACCTCCGGGTGAAACTGGATACCATATGTTTCCTGGTCGCGAAGTTTGTAAGCCGCAACACGAACGGTTTCTGTGCTTGCAATTACTTCAAAATTGTCAGGGATTTCCTTTATTGTATCGCCATGAGACATCCAAACTACAGAACCTAGTGTAAGTTCTTTTAAAAGGCGGTCGTGGTTGTGCAGCTCGGTAAGGCGGGCGCGGCCATATTCCCGAATGGTAGAAGGAGTAACTTCGCCGTTATTTTCGTGTGCGATCAGCTGAGCTCCGTAACAAACGCCTAGCAATGGCAGCTTGCCCATGTACTGGCTAAGATCGATGGTCGGGTGCTCGAAGTCGCGAACGGAGCAGGGGCTGCCCGAAAGTATAACACCTTTTACATCGTCCGTTAAGGCCGGTACATTATTATAAGGGTATATCTCACAATATACATTAAGCTCGCGTACACGCCTGGCTATAAGCTGGGTGTATTGGGAGCCAAAGTCGAGGATGAGTATTTTTTCTGGCATGCGCAAAGGTAAGGTGCTTTTACAGTATTTGCCAATACTTTTAACTATATAAGTGTTGTGGAGGGGTTGAAGTAAGGTAGGCTAAATATAATTTAATAGTCTCACAAGCTGCCTTACATTTTATAGATGCTTATACATTGATTTAGCTTTATTGCTCTTTGTTAGCTTTCGCCTCGCCGGCTGGGCCTCACTTTTCTCCTTGATGAGAAAGTCTAAAAGGGGCCCCTGCACCCCTGTAAGCAAAAGAATCAAGACAATTCGAAACTCGCTGAACGCTCAAACATCGAAGCGTCATTGGGTGCACCTGGAAAAGCTATTGCTTTGTAGTTCCAATTGGTCATTCCCCTGCCCCTTTCAAAGGGGGACTTAGTTCTTGGTAATTCTTAAAGTGCAAGTTATATCTAAAGTATTAACACCCCTATAGTCCCTCAAGGGGACAGTGGTTTCAGTTGCATAGCTGTCTTCTGAGCAGTATCAATTCCAGTTTCTCTGTTGAGCCGCCTTGTGAGATCCGGTGCCCGCTTAGGGCAGCCGCAGCGCAGCGGAGGCAGGATGGAACACAGCGGCGAGGAAGAGAAACGAGGCCTCCCGGCCTGAGGGCACCAAAGCAAAAATAAAACGATAGGCAAGTAAAGCTCCCAGGAAAACGGGTAAATTGAAAGTATAGCCTGCTTACCAATTGCAAAAGCTTAAACTATGAAACTATAACAGATCCCTCTACAAGCTCCAAATAACAATACTAAATTTTAATACTCCTTAAACCAGTTAGTTATACCTGATAAGTTAAAAAACAAAAGATTTTATACAGCTATAGTTTGCAAAGAATAATAAAACCCGTACTTTTGTAACGGCAAATCGGCACGGCCAGCTCCCGTCGAACTCCCCCAGGACCGGAAGGTAGCAAGGGTAGATGGTTGTAGCGGCGCGATGTTGGTTTGCCACTTTTTTTTGCCCATACCTCAAGGATTCCTCCTTCCCACATTCCTTTTCGCATACTTTCCTTCAGATCCGCAAGTATAAAATCCGGTTTTGCCCTTCCGATCCAGGCACCTGAATTTTCCCCATAATCCAGCTTTCTACCTGACATCTGCTTTGCATCACTAATTTTGTCCTGCATCTTTTGCTTTATAGCTTTTGTGTTAGTGCATATTGCGTTAGCTTTGTAAGCAAATCACAACCCAAGCATTATGAAATTCTTTATTGATACTGCAAACCTGCAGGAAATTCAGGAAGCCCACGACCTGGGTGTTTTGGATGGCGTAACCACCAACCCTTCGTTAATGGCAAAAGAAGGCATCTTCGGCCATGATAACGTAATGGCGCATTACAAGCAGATTTGCGAAATTGTAGACGGCGACATCAGTGCAGAAGTAATCGCGACAGATTATGAAAACATTGTAAAGGAAGGTGAGTTTTTAGCTGAACTGCACCCGAACATCGTTGTTAAAGTGCCTATGATCCGTGATGGCGTGAAAGCGATCCGTTACTTCAGCGAAAAAGGCATTAAAACAAACTGTACACTGGTATTCTCTGCCGGGCAAGCTTTGCTGGCTGCCAAGGCTGGCGCTACGTATGTATCTCCGTTTGTTGGTCGTTTGGATGATGTTTCTACCGATGGATTGCAACTAATTGAGCAGATTGTTCAGATTTATGGCAACTATGGCTACCAGACACAGGTATTGGCTGCATCTGTTCGCCACGTAATGCACCTGGTGCAGTGCGCTGAAATAGGTGCTGATGTTGTTACTTGCCCGCTCAACGTAATTACAAGTCTGCTAAACCACCCGCTTACAGATATCGGTCTTCAGAAGTTTCTGTCCGACCACGCCAAAGGCAATAAGTAAGAGTTAATTAAGAATTGAGAATCTGGAATTAAGAATTGTGTAGAGAAAAATTAAACAATTAGCATAATTTCTGATTCTCAATTTTAAATTCTTGATTCTAAAAAATGTACATCATCAAAGTAAAAGGCAAAGCTAAAATTCCGGACTATATACAGTTGCGCGACGATAATTTTGTGCTCATTGCCTATTTCCGTGCCGACCGACCGCTTAAAAACCTTGACCGTTATGGTCTGGAAGGCAAAGAAGATGCGCTGGCTGCTTTGATAGAGTCGTTAGAATTTGGTAAACTGCAGAAATTAGAGATTTAAGTATACATGAGTTTTTCATCTTCTCCGGTGGTGTCGCTTCGCGATGTAGCTATTTACCAGGATAGCAACACAATTCTGAGCAATGTAAATTTTGATATTGACAAAGGCGAGTTTGTGTACTTAGTTGGCCGCACCGGAAGCGGAAAAAGCTCTTTGCTTAAAACCCTGTATGCCGACCTGAAACTCCTGACGGGCCATGCCGCTGTAGCTGATGTTAAACTGAGCAAGCTGCCGCGCAAGCAGGTGCCTTTCCTGCGTCGTAAAATCGCCATCATTTTCCAGGATTTCCAGTTGCTATTCGATCGTACAGTTGCTGAAAACCTTTCGTTTGTGTTAAAAGCTACCGGCTGGAAAGATAAATCGAGAATAAAGCAGCGTATTTCGGAAGTTTTGATGCGTGTGGGCCTGGATGCCGCCGCGAATAAAATGCCTCACCAGCTTTCAGGGGGCGAACAGCAACGCATTGTTATCGCTCGCGCCCTGTTAAACGAGCCGGTGATACTTTTTGCAGATGAGCCAACCGGTAACCTGGACCCTGTAGTGGCCGACGATATCATGAAGCTTTTTCTGGAGATCAATAACAGCGGAACTGCCGTGCTTATGGCTACCCATAATTACGAGATCATCAACCGCTATCCGAAGCGAGTGCTTAAATGCGAAAAAGGCAAGGTGCTGGATTCTAAAGTAGAGGAGTTTGCATTGATGAATGGCTTCAATAATTAGAGCTTAGATTCAAGTATAAACAACTGGCACAAGTGTAACGACTTGTGCTTTTTTATTTTATGACTTAAACCAGCTCAAATACAAAACCTGTATTTTTCCGGAATATTACTCCAGCAAGTATAAGAATATCTGCTAGCTTTTTCCGGCGTACTTTCTTACCAGCTTAAGCACCCACTCGTTTAGCTCTGGGTATACTCTAAAGCCCAGGGTAAGGCCTGCGTAAATGGCAGTAATAATAAGTGAGCGCACAGTAATATCGAGGAACACATTGCCTAAATACGGCAGGAGGTAAGAGGCGCCAAGCGCAACGGCTGCAATTACAGTTATACTAACCGAACTCCACGTAAAAGGCTGCATTTTATAGATCCACTGCACAAAAAATAATCGCGCAAGGTTGATTGTGATATAAGACAGCATAGAGGCAAATGCAGCACCGTTAATGCCGTAGAGCGGGATAAAAATATAGTTTGTCCAGATGGTAAGAAAGGCTAGTACAACGTTAAACAGTAAATCCCATCTATACTTATCGGAAGTGGCAAGTATAATTCCGTTTATACCTGTTGCCAGATCCACGAGCCGCGCCATTGCCAGGAACAGCACCACATACTTACCCGCACTATAACTCTTTGGCATAAAAGTATAAAGGTTATCGATATTCGCCCAGATACCGATAAAAAGCAGCAAGCCAATGATGAGATTGATAACTGTTATCTGCTTATAAAATTTCTCGAGGCCAATAAGGTCCTGATCTTTCCAGAACTCCGCCACCTGCGGGAATGCGATCTTTAAAACAGCAAGCGAAGGTGTGATAATGGCACTCGTTACAAAAAAAGCAGTCGTGTAAATGGCGTTATCGCCCAGGCTGTAGGAGCTTATCATGACCTGGTCCACGGTTTTAATAATGGTTACCGATATGTTGCCCATAAAAGTGAAGAGGCCAAACACCATCATTTCCCGGACAGGAAGTATGCGCAGCCCCTGTACCGATGGCCATAAGAACAGCTGTTTAAGCCACATAGTATAAACTATAAGCGACAGCGCCATTACAGAAGTTACGCCAATGTATAAGAGCACAAATTGCTGGAAGTTGATCCAGTTGAAAGCGTATAAGGCTATCAGCAGAGAGATAAGTATGCGCTGAAGAAAATCCTGTACAAAAGAGGAAATAATGGTTTTAAAGAACGACCGCAGGTAGGAGGTGAGCAGGTTAAACAGCAGCGTAAAAAACGACAGCGGTATTATGTAATAGTAATACGAACTGATAAGCGGCGACTCGGTATAATAGGAAATTATGGCTGGCTTGAAAAGTATAAAAAGCCCTGAAATAACTATAAAACCCAGGAACGGAACTGCCAGCAATAGGAACAGAAAGCCATGGTGCTTCTTTTCCTTGTCGCGGAAGTAAGGGAAATATTTAACGCTCATGTTCACAAAGCCCAGTGCCGAAAACTGTGCAAACATGGTGGCAATAGAAGTAAGCAAGCGCGTAAGGCCCACCTGCTCCTCATCCATAAAATTAGGAAAAAGAAGCACGGTGTTCACATACCCGATCAGGATACCGGCATACGATATGATGGTGTTCCAGATGCCTTCGCGCTGCAGCTTTTTACTCATTAACTATAGTTTAGGCTGCAAAACTATAGTTTATACTTTGTAAGGCAATCTAGTAGCAGCTATATATTTATAGATGCCTGCTCAGCAGCCTCAGAACAGGTAAGAAATGCAGTTCCGTTTGACTGTAGTTTTTTCAAGAGATCTTCTAATACTTTCCGCCAACTAGGCTCGCCTTTTGGCAATGGGTATTCCGAAAAAGAAGAAATATTTTCGTTGTGCCAGAGTATGGTACACAACCCGTTAAAGCGCATAATTTCCTGCAACATTGGTTCTATGGCTTCCAGCACCTCAGATGGTTTCAGGTGCATGTAATGCGGGTTTATGAGCGTAATATCCATCAGGTTTAGCGGCAACTCGAGGTAAGTATACGCTTTCCTGTTTTTAAAATCATAAGGGTAAAAGGGGTGGCAATAAGAATTCCGGAATCCAAAATGATCGGCAAAGCCCAGCGTAGAATCATACTTTAAACCACTTTGATCGAGCAGTTGAGGTGTTTTTTCGGGTATATGGCACAGGTAATGAAAGCGGTTACCAAGCGGCTTTACAGGAAGTTTCCGTGCATCCGACTTGAGTTGCTGCAAATCGTTGGTGGTGCCAAAGCTGCCGTGTATACTTACTTCGTGGCCTTTTTCGCTTATACTTTTGGCCAGTTGCTGATACTTGGGTTTGGTGATGTCGTAATCGGCATTGGGGTTACCATTGTAGCGCTGGTTGCTGGCCAGCATAAAGTAAGTTGCCCTGGCGCCAAAGCGTTCAGCAAGCAACATGCTATCGGGCAGGTTATTCCAGGGGTCTTTGCTGAACATGTTTTTGAGCTGCAACACCGTGAAATTCTTAAAATTACCACTCTGAAGTAAAGGCATGCCAGCTACTTTCCAGGCCGAGTGCAGGCGATCTACATCATAAGTGAGGCAGGTTGCAAAGCTGCTTCCATTTGGCCAGGTTCGGTATTGTAACTTTTTGCCATGCACCTGCTCAATAGCTTTTCGCAGCACCTCGAAATAGTAATTTACTACAGGCTTTGTTATGATATTATACTTGGCCTGTACACTGGCTTTGTAAGTATAACGACCGAATTTATCACGCTCTACGCCATAGTGCTCCTGCCAGCCGCTAAGCAAATAAAAAGCCGAAGAAATGATGTCGTAATTGATAGTGGCAACGCCATCTGCATAAGTTATAACATCCTGTGAAGCATCTTCTTCGAAGAAAAATGGCATTCGCATACCCTCCCATTCTTTCCAGACAACCTGGTTTGGCCGTGGCCTTTTGCCTTCGAAAAAACTACCTGTATACTTGCGGATGTTGATACTGCCACGCTCGGTACTCGGCGTACCTGTGTAATTTAAAACTATACTTTCTGAGCCTGGAAAAAGGCTGCGAAAATGAAGAAGGACGTAATCTAATTTAAACAAAGCTACCTAAGGACTTCAAGCCAGCCTTTATATACTTTTTTAGTTTGCCGGCTGGTTAGTTGATAATAATACACACCAGTCGGTACATTTGCGGCCGACCAGTTGTTATCATAACGTGCACTTTTGTAAATACATTTTCCCCAGCGGTTAAAAATTTCTATTTCAAGATAGGATGGGTCTGCCCCTTCTACAACAAAAGCATCATTATTGCCGTCTCCATTAGGGGTTATTATATTCGGGATAATCGGACATACACGTTTGACAACTGTTTCGTGTAAAAAATTACAACCATTAAGAGAGATATTGACGCGATAGGTGCCGGGCTGTACTACTTGTAATGTAGGCGTAGTTTGGCCATTATTCCAAAGGTATGTGGCTCCGGCTACAGTGGCATCAAGCATAACTGATTCGTTTTCATAAATAGTATACTCTGGTAACCAATTTAGATAGGGCTCTTGTTGTACTGCTACTTTTATTTCACTACGTGCGGTACATCCATTGGAGTTTGTTGCCTCTGCCCAGTAAGTTCCAGCTGAGGATATGGTTATAGAAGGAGTAGTAGCCCCGGTACTCCATTTAATTGTTTCGCCGCTCCCGGCTGCAACACTTAAGGTAGCAGTAGCTCCTGAGCAAATAGTGTTTGGCCCGGTTATAGTTAGGGGAGCATTAACTTGGCTTATGGCGGCAAACTCACCATAGTTGGCAGAAGCATTATAAACGATGACGGGAGTATTTACTGTATCAGCAACGGCACCCCAGGTAGAAGCTGAGTTATCAGACCTGCGGAAAAGCTTTCCACCACAGTAAAGAGCATACTGCTTAAACCATATTTTATACTTTTTGTCGCTGTCTCCAACCTTAAACAAACCATAGTATTCTTTTACCTCCTGTGGGTTTGGTATGATGCCGTTTGAATTGGTAGGAGGAGAGGCTATCTGGTATAAATGAAAGCCCTTGATAGCTTGGTCAATGTTGGTGACAGAAAAATTGGCAATATCCGTTACCATTTCAAGCGATGCATTCCAGTTATCGGTATACCTGTATACACTTTTATCTCCAATCGGTGCTCCGGATAATGTCCAGGCGGCAGAGGTCATATTGCGGAAGGTGCCGTTTATTTTAGAAGAACTTAAATCCTCGACTAAAGTACCGGAAGAAGCATCAAACCTGTAATAAGCAACCAAATCAGCAGTTGTAGGTGATATTTTCTGACACATGTTCTTACGAATTTCAGATTCTGTAAGGGCTTTCCTCCAAATTCTTACTTCGTCAATTTGGCCTGTATAGGTTTCATTATCTGATACAAAATCTTTTCCGATTGCAAGTGGTGCCGTACTAGTAAGATCAGTGTTTGGATATCCCGAAATAAACTGGGACTGTAGGATCCCATCCACATATATTTGCCAAATGCCATTGTTGCATATACCAGCTAAGTGATGCCAATTATTATCGTTAACAAATACACTGGAATAGCCTGAGTTTTTATAATTCCCTGATCCGTCACGACCAGCAAAGGCTGCTTTCCCATCTTTAATAATAAGATGATACCCTCCTTCAGAGTAACGATCATATTTGCCCAATACCCAATGATATTTAAAAGAACCAGTTTTTACCCATGCTTCGGCAGTAATAATGTTTTTTATATTTCTGTTACTTGTACCGCAATCAATATAATCATCCATGCCATCTAATCTGATAGCATTTACAGGACCTTGCGCATGTACTGAAAAAAAACTGAAAATTGTAAGAGCACTTAGCAGAAGCGTAACAACTGTTTTCAAAGGAGGTATAGTTTCTGGTTACTAATATTAGTAGTTACTAATATAGGATTTAATTTAGCTAGTTCCAGATAAATTCTTTGATAATGTCTAAACTCAGTTGCCCACTTTTACCATCATATGCAGTGCCAACAGTAGCATTGTAATATTTTGCACGAAGGAATACTTCTGGCTTTTCGAACATGTGTTGCTGCAAAAGTTGTTTTAAACCTTCATAATCTACAGCGGCATCTACCAAGCCGTGCTGAACATAGCCGTAGTAATCATGAAGCTGCTCCTTGGTGTTCATGTTGTAGAAGATTGACCACACATTGAGTAGCACTGCTTCCAGATGGATGCCGGAGTTACCACTTATCTGTACATCAATCTGCTGCAAATAGTCAAATGTAGCAACCTTCTTTCCGTTAGAAATAGAGATGTTCGGGCTTTTACCTGCTATACTTTTAAAGTTGCGGGTGTCGCGTGGGTGGGGGCGAAGTAAAAAGATAATCTCTGGAAAGTCAGTAGCAAGCTGGCGTAGCAGGTATTCAATCTCTGCAATATTGTCCATTAAGTTGCAGCCAATACCTATAGTTTTTATTTCCTTATTCGTATTCCGGAAGGGTACATAGGCATCGGCTTTCGGCATACCAACCAGTTCCACAAGACCTTCTACTGGGCCACACTGTTTATACTTGTCGAGGGAGTCCTGGCCTTCCAGCAGGTTGAAATCGAACTGCAACGGCGGGAAAATTGGGCTAACGCTGGCGTGCTGAATATAAGCAGTTTTTATACCTGCAGCCTTAGCCGCAAGCAACATGGCGCGGGCATCAGCATTATGGTCGTTAGCAAAAACGATGGCTGCAGGTTTATACTTGCGCAGCTTTTGCAGATATACTTCATAAAAACCTACTGCATCAAACAGCACATCAAAAAACCGCAGTGTGCTATTTTTGTTATATTTTAAAAAGTTGAAGAACAGTGGAAAGAATAAGTAGTAGTAACCTATTTTAGACCTCAGCGAAATCCGGCTGACAATGTTTTTATACTTGCCAAGTTCTTTACTCTGGCCAGCTACAAAAACGGTATCTGGTAATCCATCTTTAATGAATTTAAGGCTGTCATAGTTGTTCTGACTTACCACATAAAGCCATACTTTGCCATGCAGCTCATTTCCTTTCTCTACGGACTTAAAAAGATTGCCGATAAGCCTGACCAAGGTATAACCTGCCATCCTGAACAGACGCATCCATAACCTGGTTGGGGAGACGGCATTTTTAGCACTTTCCGGCAGGTTATAGAAACCTTCAGAGAAGTGCAGATGCAGTATATTGCTGTAAATGGCGTACCATTTTTTCATGGGCTATACCATGTCCCAGGTTAAGGGTGTACCGGCTTTAATGTTTGTTGCGGCGGGTTTGCCTAATAGTTCGTCGTAATGCTTTGGTGCAAGTCCCAGCCCCGGACGAATCACGCGGATATTTTCTTTTGTAAAAGCTTCCCCTGCGGCAATGTCTTTGGCTGCATACACTGAACGCTTGAACAGGCGACTTTTTTCTTCTGCTTTCTGCACGCCATATTGCACATGTCCCATCGCCAGCCACGCCCTTTCAGACTCCACCACCAGCATTTTTAATTCTTCGGGCTCCAAGGAGAAAGCAGAATCCACACCGCCGTCAGCACGACGAAGGGTAAAGTGTTTCTCGATTACCGTTGCTCCTAATGCCACAGCCGCCACAGCCGCGCCTACACCCATGGTATGGTCTGATAAGCCCACCTGCACGCCGTACAGTTCGCGCATGTGTGGTATGGTAAGCAGGTTGGTGTTTTCAGGGGTAGAAGGGTAGGTGCTGGTGCATTTGAGAAGTATAAGTTCTTTACAGCCTGCCTCGCGTAAGACCTGCACGCCTTCGGCAACTTCCTGCACAGTGGCAGCCCCAGTGCTCATAATGACCGGTTTACCCGTCGCAGCTACCTTGCGCAACAACGGGTGATCAGTGTTTTCAAACGAAGCGATCTTGTAAACCGGAGCACCCAGTTCTTCCAGGAAATCAACTGCCGTTTCATCGAATGGCGACGAGAAAGCGAGCATGCCACGCTCTTTTGCACGATCAAATATCGGCTGGTGCCATTCCCATGGGGTGTAAGCTTCTTTGTACAGGTCGTAGAGTTCGCGGCCTTTCCAGAGCGAGCCTTCATCCTCAATAGTGAATGCGCCCGGCAAGGTCATAGTATCTGCCGTATAGGTTTGCAGTTTTATAGCATCGGCCCCAGCATCAGCGGCAGCATCAACAATAGCAAGCGCGCGTTCCAGCGACTGGTTATGGTTGCCAGACATTTCGGCAATGATGAAAGGTTTATGATTGGGACCAACCAAACGGCCGGCAATGTTTATATCCTGAATCATTTTATACTTGTTAAATGCTATTATCCAGCTTAATTGTAAACCGGAAAGCTTCCGGAAAACGTGGGTCGGGAACAGCGTATGCAAAACCTGCTTTTTCGAATGCTCTAACCGAAGCCGGGTTACTTTTTTGTACCAGTCCCTCTATCTGCTTGATTCCGGGTTTGTCTTGTTGCAGCTTTTTTATGCCTTTTAACAATACAATATGGCCCAAGCCTTTGCCCCGGTATTTCTCAGAAATAAGGTAACTTAATACAGCCGTTTCTGACTTAAAATCAAACCGGATATGGGCAGCCGGATCATCCCCAATGGTTGCAAGGTATAACGCCGACAATGGGTCAGCAAGTTTAATATTGAACCAGCGGGTATGATTTTCAAGCAGAATAGGTTCTGTATTAAAAGAGTTTCGTCGTACTTCGGGGTCATTTGCCCAATTGTAAAGCAGCATCAGATCCTGCTCGTTTACAAGGCGCAGTTTCATAGCTGTAGTCAGGCTCAGGCTGCGGAAAACCTCGCGGTAAACTTCCGGACTATTGCCTGTAAAATAATGCCGTTGCTGTAGCACAACTTTGTTAAATATTTCCTTCCAATCTTTTTTCAGAAGTATACTTTGTAATTCCTCGTACTTAAATGCCAGACCGGTTTGTAGTAAAAACTGGCATAAGTTTTCCTGGTTATCGGCTGTCTGCAGCACAAAGAGCAGGCCACTTACTGCACAATACTCATAAGCTATACCACTGGGCGACGTTATGGCAATCGGGCATTGCTGCATCAGGTTGCGCATTTCGGTTGCGCTCAGGTTAGTATATACTTTAAAACGTGGTTTATTCTGTAACCATTCCTGTAGTTGCTGCAAATGCGTGTAAGCTCCACCCACAACTATGGAAACCTGATCTAAAATGGCTATTCCGTCAAGCTCTCTCGCTATTTGCAAAGTATGATTATGAGGGTCGGCGCCGCCCATATTCAGCAGCAGCCGGGCTGCACTATTTGGTATTGCTCTTTCCAGTCTAGCAGCCTCCAGGAATGGTTTCCGGAGCAGCGCATACTTTGGGCCGAGGTAAAACCTGGTATAAGGCTTGGCCCGATACATTTCCGGCGTAATACCACCGGCCTGGTTAATAATGGCATCAGCTACAAAAGAATCGGTATGCAGATCATCAATGCAAACCAGTGCCGCGCCTTTACGCTTTATATTTTCCTGATAAGCCGTGCCGAAAGTATAGCCATCCAGCACCACGATTTCTTCACTGGAAACATAAGCATCCAGCTCGTGCAGGTATCTTTCTTCGGTAGGTGCGCAGGGCGGAAGTATAATAATACCGCTGCAAACGCTCCTGATCTGCTCCTGTAACTCATTGTTCGGAGACTGAATAGCAAATACACATTCAAACTCCTCGCGCAGCATTTCGGCAAGCGCCAGCGAACGCACTACATGGCCTAAACCGATGCGGCTGTTGCCATCAGCACGGAAAATAATGCGGGTTTTAGGACTCATGGGTTTTGTAGTTCTCGATAACAGTTGCTGCCTTTTCCATACCATAACGCATTAACAAGCTTTTCGCATCTGCCAATTCTACTTCTTCTGAAAAGTATACTTTCTTCTGGCTGTTAGAACTGTTTATTTCCGGTAACCAAGGATACTTTTGCAACACTTCTTCCATTGCCTGAAAACTAAAGCTTTTTTCTAAGTCATTTACTTTCTCGAGCAGCAACGACAACATAGCAAAATCGCTTGGGTAATCTACTGTTAGGCGGACATTTTGTAATTGCATGTTTACTTCATTACTATAATCTAGCTTTGCGACTTTAAAGTCTTGCTTGCTACTATATAAGTAGGGAGTAACATGTTCGTGCTCAAAGGTTTCTGTTGCATGCTCATGAGCTTGTTCCAAGGCAGCAAATGCCATTATTTCCAGGTTAGTACCTAATGGTAAACCCTCGGTGCGGGTGTAATCGTTTTGCTGTGAAATATGAGTTGTAATGGCCTTATCTAGTATGGCAGGTACAATACAAGGATTGTCACCAGTCAGCCTTACTACTACATCTAATTCTTTTTGGCGGGCTGCCTGGTAAAACCTGTCGAGTACATTTTCTTCGCTGCCTCTGTAGCATGTTATACCCTTGGCCTGGCAGAAAATAGCTATTGCATTGTCTTTTGATGTATCTGTGGTTGCAACTACAACAGAAGTTATCAGTTTACTTTCCAGGGCTCTGATAATGACATGGTCCAATAAAGCAGGGCCACCACCAAAGGGAAGTGGGAGCAAGGCTTTGTTTGGTAATCGCTCAGAGCCTAACCTTACCTGTATAACGGCACCAATGTGAGGAGGGTTTACCATGCTGTCCAGCCTCCGTCTACCATCAGGTTCTGGCCTGTTATATATGAAGATGCATCAGATGCAAAGAAAACAAAAGCTCCCTTTAATTCTTCAGGTTGGCCAATTCTGCCCATCGGGTTCTTTCTGTTGAGCTGCTCTATAAATACTTCATCCTGTTGCACATTCGGATTTGGGAAAGGGCCCGGGCTTATACAATTTACAGTAATGCCTTGCTGAGCCAGGTAACAAGCAAAATATTTGGTAAGTTGTACCACACCTGCTTTTGCAGCACCATAATGGGGCGGATTAAGCGAGGCTGGGCTCTCTTCGTAAATATTGAAGTCAGGAGAAACCACCCCATACATAGAGGCTACGTTAATGATCCTGCCTGATTGTTGTGCTTTCATGAAAGGAATAACCTCGCGGATGCAGCGGTAAACGCTGTTCAGGTTACCGTCTATGCCAAATGCCCATTGTTCGTCTGTGAGTTGTTCCGGGTTCTGGCCTGCAGAATAGAAGGCATTATTTACCAGGATATCCAGGCGCTGGTGCTGCGTGTGCACTTCCTGAAAGGCTCTGGCTATACTTGCCGAGTCTGCAATATCGCAATGCTGGAAGTATAAATTTGGCAGTTTTTCTTTCTGGAATGCATCTTTAAATTTTTGCTGACTTCGTCCCAGTACGTATACTTCAGCGCCCGCCTCTGCCAGGCCCATAGTTATGGCACTACCCAGATGGCCGTAACCACCGGTAACCAAAGCCACTTTGCCTTGCAATGAGAAAAGGCTGTTCAGGGAGTTAATCATGCTATATTCCATTTGTAAGGCAGCAAAATATTTTCATCTGCTACTTTATACTTTTTGAGTTCTGGTATCAAACTCTGCACTTGGGATGCATACTGATTTATACTTAGATTTTCCTGTAAGGCAGTAAGGCTATCAACACCAATCACAATCTTATCAATATTGGGTTGGTTTAGCACAAAATGCATTAATACAGCCTCTAAAGGTATAGCTGCCTTAATTGCCTTATTCTGCAAAGAGCGAAGACTATCTGCTACCCCGGCAAAATAGGGCGGGAGGCTATAAGGTTGCATAAAAAACAGCCCTTGCAGGAATACGGAGCGAACATGTGTCTCAATACCTTTCGTTTTGAGAGCAGGCATCACCTCATCAAATCGCTGATCGAAAACGCTGTATGGAAACTGTGTAAGGTTGAAATTGATATTTTTTTCCAGTAATTCCTGTGCTTCTGATGGGTGGTATAAAGAGAATCCAATGTTCGAGATCAGGCCTTCTTCTTCCAGTAAGTATAGCTGTTCCAATACTTCCGGATGCTGCTGGTAAATGCTGAAGCTGTGCAGCATATAACCCTGTAAAGTTGATACTCCTAACTTATAGAGAGAAGCTTCGACTATTTTACGAACCTCACCAGCAGATTGAACAAGTGGAAGTTTAGAGATAATATTGAATTTGAGCCCGGTTTCTTTTAAAGCTTTACCAAGTATAATTTCGCTTTCACCGTAGGCAGCAGCCGTGTCCAGCGTGGTTACGCCATGGTTATAGGCATAGTCTACTATGCGGCAGACTTCCTCCAGCGGCACTTGTCCTTTGGTATTGCTTATACCGTAGTTCAAACCGAACTGTACAGTACCTAATACAATTTTTTCTGTTCTGAAACCTGCTGCCATTGTGAAATTACCTGCCCACGAATTCCTTCACTTTCGCAATCACAAATTCCTGCTCTTCAGCTGTCAAACTAGGGTACATCGGCAGGCTCAGGCATGCGCTGTAGTAGTGCTCCGATTCCGGGAAATCACCTTTTTTAAACCCAAGGCCACGGTAATATGGCATGGTATGCGCCGGAATGTAGTGCACCTGGGCAAAAATGTTGTGCTGTCGCAGGAAGTCGTATAAGCCTTTACGATTAGCTATTTTTATAACATATAAGTGGTAAGCATGGCCAGTATCGCCGTTCTCAGAGATAGCCTCAGCAGATGTGCCCAGTACTTCAATACCTGCTACTTCAGCAAATGCCTCATCATATACTTTGGCTATGCCTTTACGACGCGCAAGGCCGGCTTCGGCACGCTGTAACTGGGTAACGCCCAGGGCGCAAAGCATATCCGGCATTCTATAGTTGTAGCCCAGTTCCTGCATTTCCATGTACCAGCCGCCATGGTTTTCTTCGAGCAGTTGCGGGTCACGGGTGATGCCATGGGTACGGTAGAGCAGAAGCTTCTGGTAAAGTGCTTCGTCATTGGTGGTAATCATGCCGCCTTCGCCGGTGGCAATGTGTTTTACCGGGTGGAAAGAGAAAATAGCCAGGTTCGCAAACTTTCCGTTGCCGCAAAGCTGCTTTTCGCCCTTACTATCTGTAAAATAACCGCCCGGCGCATGGCAGGCATCTTCTATGATCCAGAGTCCATACTCATCTGCCAGTTTACGGTATTCTTCCAGGTTTACCGGGTTGCCGGCAAAGTCTACTGGTATAACACCTGTGTAATAGCCTTTTGGTTTGCTCTCCAATAATGCACGCACTTTAGTAATATCCAGTAGGGCAGTGGCAGGGTCTATATCAGCAAACTCTACTGTGCCGCCACAGTAGCGTACGCAATTAGCCGAAGCTACAAACGTGATGGGTGTTGTAATTACCCGCGATTCCTCATTCACTCCCAAGGCCATGGTACATAGGTGCAAGGCCGCAGTACCATTACTAACAGCAACGGCATATTTAGCCCCAACATAAGCAGCAAAAGCCTGTTCAAACTCTGCTACCTTTGGCCCTTGGGTCAGAAAATCAGATTGCAGCGTTTCTACCACCGCATCAATATCTTCCTGGGTTATGTGCTGCCGTCCGTAAGGGATAGGCTTGCGAATAGTTTTGAGTTCTGAGTTCTGAGTCACGCGTTTGAAATCTTGTGTCTTAATTCTTTAAACGGCAAAGTTCGGATCTACGTGCTGGCGGATCTGGTCGCGAAGTTGCTCAGCATCCAGCCATTCGTCGTTGGTGCCGGAGTTATACTTAAAGCCCAGTGGCACCATTTTTCCGTTAAATGCTTCCAGGAACTGCTCGGTTGTCCAGGTTGGGGTAGACGGAAGTATAACGTAATATTTATCCAGCTCCACCGTGTTTAGTGAGTCCGTCTCGGTGATCATTTCCTCGTGCAGTTTCTCGCCCGGGCGGATGCCTACGATTTGCTGCTCGCAATCTGGTCCGATAGCTTTGGCAAGCTCTGTAATTACGTACGATGGAATTTTAGGAACAAAGATCTCGCCACCCCAGTGCGTTTCCAGGGCATGAAATACCATTTCTACGCCTTCCTCCAACGAGATATTAAAGCGGGTCATGTCCGGGTGTGTGATGGGTAAAATACCTTCTTCGCGCTTTTTCAAAAAGAACGGCACCACCGAGCCACGCGAACCGATTACGTTGCCATAACGGACTACCGAGAACTTAATGTCGCGCTTGCCTTTCATGTTGTTGGCAGCCACAAACAGTTTATCTGAACACAGTTTGGTAGCGCCGTAAAGGTTAATAGGCGCAGCAGCCTTATCTGTAGACAGCGCCACAACATCCTTTACACCGCTATCCAGGGCTGCGTTAATGATGTTTTCGGCGCCCAACACGTTCGTTTTGATGCACTCCATCGGGTTATACTCCGCAGCAGGCACCTGTTTCATGGCCGCCGCATGGATAATGATATCAATACCTTCGCATGCACGCTTAAAGCGCTCACCGTCGCGCACATCGCCAATAAAATAACGGATGGATTTATACTTGCTGTGTGGGAAAGTTTGCGACATTTCGAATTGCTTCAGCTCGTCGCGGGAGTAGATCACAAGGCGCTTCACATCCGGGAAACGTGCGTACACCATTTCTACAAATTTCTTTCCGAACGAGCCCGTGCCGCCCGTTACCAATATAGACTTGTGATTAAGGTCTAATGCCATGCTGTGTTTTATACTTTATACTTTGGGTAGATTTTTATACCCATTTGGGATGCAATTTACATGATTCATGTACTAGTTCCGAATGCTTGGTTCTGAATTAATAGCAGATAAACTATCTTTTTAACGTAGATAGCTTCTATTAGCAGTTTTCTATACTCTGAGACATTAATTTTGTACCTTTCAGGCTATACTTTTAATGCATATGCTTAAGAAGGCACTCTTCGGGATATTACATGCCGCCGGTTACTATTTCCGTTATACTTCGGTGCTGCACCATGCTTCTAAAAAAGGGATGGCGCCAACGCAGGTTTTATACTTTAATGAACAGGAAAAAGCATTTCTCGAGCAATCGGCTGCGAGCTTTAACTATAGCATAGATTACAGTTTAGGCTACCGGGTAAAAGACCAATACCTGGTGCGGTTGCCAAATGCGGAATTTCTTGGCAATTCGGGTGCTGTAGTTTTAGAAGGTAAACTGGTTGTGGAATCAGTGTTTGATGTAAGCCGGTTGGCAAAGTCTCCGGCATTTAAAACGCCTGCTCTGTTGTTGCCAAAGTATAAAAAAGGAATTTATACTTCCATCCTGCATTTGCCCTGGGCCGCTAATAACAATTATCACTGGTTTTTCGATTGCCTGCCTCGTTTATACTATCTGTTACTGGAAATTAAGGAGCCAATCCATATCATCATGCGCCGCGATCTGCCGTCTTATATGCTTCAGACGCTTGAATTTATAGTTCAGGAGTACCCGCAGGCTAAACTTGCATACATTGGCAAGCATGAAAAGTGGGAGGTCGAAGAATTTATACTTCCGTCGTTTATAGCCAATGCCCAAAGCGGTTACCTACCTACAGAGGTGGGAGCGTGGCTGCAAAATAAAATATGGAAAGGCTACCAGGTAAAGCAAACCGGAAATAAAAACCGCATTTACATCAGTAGGGCCAACGCCAAAACCCGCCGTGTTCTGAATGAGCAGGATCTTTTACCGATACTTGCCAGGTATAATTTTGAAATCGTTCGTGCTGAGGAATTAAGCTACAAGGAGCAGGTGCAGTTGTTTTATACTTCAGAAGTTATAGTTGCGCCACATGGTGCCGGCCTCACAAACCTGTTATTTTCTGAGCAGAGTAAGGTTTTGGAATTTCATCCTGCCAATCTCATAAAGACACATTATTTCCTGCTAAGCAAAGGGCTTGGGTTTGAATATGCGGCTGTTATCGGCAGTATAGGCGATGCCCGTGAAAATTACACTATAGATGTGCAGGAGGTGGAGGACTGGCTGGAGAAGTTATAGCAAACTGAAGTTATTTGTTTTAAATTTAGTTGTAGCCAGTGGGTGTAGGATTATTAAATTATTCCGCATTTATAGTGCAGCTAGTAGGAGTAGGTACTCCTGCTAGCAGGGAGTTAGCAATAACCTAAATTCAGGAATTTTAATCAGAATGAAGAGTGGTATCATAATTTTAGGCAGTTCTAATAGTAATGGTACTACCAGGAAAATAGCTTCTTTTATTGGCGCAAGAACTGATTTCCCAATCATAGATCTGAATACCAAAATAATTGGAAAATTCGACTATGAATTTAATAACAGGGATGACGATTTTCTCCCTCTGATCAGGCATATAGTAGAATCCTATCAGATTATTGTTTTTGCCACCCTTGTATATTGGTACTCCATGAGCGGGACCATGAAAATCTTCTTTGACCGTCTCTCAGATTGTTTGAAAACAGAAAAAGAAACAGGCAGAAAATTAAGAGGAATGGAGATGGCCATTGTTTGCTGTGGTTGTGACCAGGAGTTAAAAGAAGGGTTTTATATGCCCTTTATTGAAACAGCAAAGTATTTAGGCATGACCTATCTGGGAAGTATGTATTGTATGGAGGAGAATGGCCTTCCTGTAATCAATGAAGCCGAAGTGGAGGCTTTTTTAAAGGGTGTAAGGGGATGAATATTCAGTTATATCTTGACAGGTTAAATTTCAAAAGCCAAATTTCTGTAAGCAAGGAAGTGCTTTTTGAGCTTCAGGCGGCTCATTTGTTGAGTATACCTTTCGAGAATTTAGACATTCACTATAACAATAAGATAAAATTAGATATAGCCTCCATTTACAAAAAGGTAGTCCTCAACCGCAGAGGTGGGTTTTGTTATGAATTAAATGGGCTGTTTTACCACCTTCTCAAGAACATAGGGTTTGACGTAAAGATGGTTTCAGGCAGGGTTTATTCCAAAGACGAGACTTATGGAGCGGAATACGACCACTTGGCTATTGTGGCTAATATAAATGGGGAGAACTATCTGGTAGATGTAGGCTTTGGGAAGTTTTCCTACAAACCACTTGAAATATTACTTGGTATTAACTTAAGCGATGAGTTTGGATCATTCAGGTTCGACAAGGCCTATGATGATTACCTGAGGATAAACTTAGTTGACGGGAATGGAAATTTGGTTCCTCAGTATTTATTTAAAGTAAATGAAAGAGAATTCTGGGAGTTTGAGGGAATGTGCGAATTCCACCAAACTAGCAAGGAGTCGCACTTCACAAGCAAAAAGGTTATTTCTATAATTACCAAAAACGGGCGAAAAACGCTTAACAACACACAATTAAAGATAACCGATGGTGATACCGAGAGCATAATAGAATTTGATGAAGAACTATTCGAATTTTACCTCAAGGAACATTTCAATATTGAAATAAACGGCAATTGCTAACAAGGTGTAAATGCCAGCCACGGCCGATTGCCTCGCCGTCGTTTACACTAGTACGTTACCTGAATTAGCGAATAATAAATTTAAAAGAATGTTTCTTGAATTAGGAGTAATGGTTTTGATATGGATAGGCTCTACGGTCATCTTCACTAATATTTTAACCCGCAAGAGTCAGGTACTTATTGCAAGAAGAAAATTTATCAAAGTAACAGCAGTATGCTTAACCCCCTTATTATATTCTGTAATAGCCTATTTGGGAATTATAATTTTAGATAGATCAGGAGTATTAAACCGACTAACTGATTACAGAAATTGGGAAACCTATATTTACTCATTTATCGCTATTAGTTTACTTATTTTCATTCCCATTCTCTCAATAAAAATAATCTTAAAACTAATCATTAAGAAGAATTACAGCAGGTAACAAAGTACATAAGCAAAGCTTCGGCTTCGCATCGACCATCGGATACACAAGCAAGGTTTTACCTTTTTACCCTCTCTATCTTACCTATACCTCATTTCACCACAGCTAAGTATAGCGTTACTAAATATTTCCTGCCCTGACCCTGGCTTACCTCACTGCTTTAAAAGGTTTTCGTACACTTTACTATTTCTGGTTTAAGCTTCAAATAATCATGTAATGGTATGGCCGATAAGAAGATAATTGCGGTATTTGGTGCAACGGGGGCGCAGGGAGGCGGTGTTGCGCATGCTATCCTGAACGATGCTAAAGGTGAGTTTGCAGTGCGGGCTATCACAAGAGATGCAATCTCGGAAAAGGCAAAAGAACTTGCCGGTTTAGGAGCAGAGGTAATAACTGCCGATATCGATGATCCGGAAAGTATAAAACAGGCCTTAAACGGAGCATACGGAGCCTATTTTGTTACCTTCTTCTGGGATCACTTCTCTCCCGAAAAAGAAATGGCTGAAGCAAAAAGTATGGCCGAAGCAGCCAAGGCGGCTGGCTTAAAGCACGTGATCTGGTCTACTTTGGAAGATACCCGGAAATGGGTGCCGCTGGAGGATGATCGCATGCCCACGCTGCAGGGGAATTATAAAGTACCTCATTTTGATGCCAAAGGCGAAGCCGATAAATTTTTTACAGACCTGGGTGTACCTACCACTTTCCTGAGAGCCTCCTTTTACTGGGATAACTTTGTGCATTTTGGAATGGGCCCCAAAAAAGGACCCGATGGCAAACTATACATTACCTTCCCGCTGGATGATAAAAAGATGGCAGGGATAGCCAGCGAAGATATTGGTAAGTGTGCTTATGGTATATTTAAAAAGGGAGAAGAACTGATTGGCAAAACCATAGGCGTGGCCGGCGAGCAGCTAACCGGACAGGAAATGGCCGAAAAGTTTACAAAAGCTTTGGGCCAGGAAGTACTGTATAACAACGTTTCGCCTGAGACCTACCGTAGTTTTGGTTTTCCGGGAGCGGATGATCTGGGCAATATGTTCCAGTTTTACCGCGACTTCGACCAGGTTTGCAACAGTGTCCGGGATGTTGGGTTTTCGAAGGAGTTAAATCCGGAGTTAAAATCTTTTGACAGGTGGCTGGCCGAAAATGCTAAGCGCATACCTATAGCTTAACTTCGTGTTTATACTTTGTTTGCCAGCAGCTGGTCTATACTTCTGAGGACATCATCAAAAGTATAAACAAGCTCACTTTTATACTTTATCAACCAATTGTTTAATTACCCCGGCCAGTTCCTCTGTTAAAGCCCTCCTGGAGAACTGTGAATGGTTTATGTAAGGCAGATCCAGGTTTGGATTTATTTTCCAGGCCTTGCTCATAAGCGCCATGTGGTCCAGCATCAGGTCATAGGCGGTGTAGTGGAACAGGCGGCCCGCGCCGCACTCATCAATGATCTGATCCATAGCAGAATGTACCGGGCCAAGTGCTACTATAGGTTTGTTTGATGCCAGGTATTCGAATAACTTGCCGGGTACGTTGGCAAATTCACTCGGCACATCGGCAATTGCCAGCAGCAACATGGTGCTCTCCATGAGGTATTTTATAGCTTCCTGGTGTGGCACGTGCGTTATAAATTCAGTTGCGCCCAGCAAGTTTGCTTTTTCGATCCGCTGCTTTACACCTTCCGATACCTTGCCCACAAAACGCAGTTTATAGTTGATATCGCTGTTAACAGACATCAGGTGCGCCACCACTTTCAGGAAAACATCGATGTTATAATTCTCTGTAATGGTACCGGTATAGGTTATCAGAAACGTATCTTTCGGTGGTGCAGACGGATGTATAAAATCAGCTTCGTCGTAACCGTTCGGGATTACGTGTATCTTATCTTCGTGTATGTTGGCCGGCTTGTTCAGGAAAAGGCGTTTGGTGTCTTCGCTGGTTACAATTACGGCATCGGCCTGCTCCAGTACCTGGCGTTCATACTTTTCGTCGAGGCGTTTTGCGATGGGCGTATGCAGCAGCTGATCGTAATAATGGATGTTGGTCCAGGGGTCGCGCAGGTCGGCTACCCATTTAATATTATACTTGCGGCGCAGCTTTAACCCTATTAATTGCGTAGAATGCGGCGGGCTTGTTGTAATAATTGCTTTATACTTGCCTTGTTGCAGTAATTCTTCTGCTTTTTTCAGGGCATGTTTGTTCCAGCCTACGCGGGCATCAGGTATAAAAAGGTTGCCGCGCACAAATTTAAAAAGCTTATCTACAAAAGTATCCTTGGCCTTTTGGTTGGCAAAGCCGCTGTAAGGTATTTCTTTTTTGCCCGAAAGCTTTTTGTAGTACTCAAATGGCTCGGATGTGGTGGTGCGGTAAACCTCCAGGTTATCAGGAACTTCGTTCAGAAAAGAATTGTCAAGAAGCGGGTAAGAGGCTTGTTTTTCATCAACAGTAAGTACAGTTGGTTTTACACCAAAGGCCGGCAGATATTTCACAAATTTCAGCCCGCGCTGCACGCCAGGCCCACCTGATGGAGGCCAGTAATATGATATATAAAGCAGGTTTAGTACGTCTGTTTTTTCCAAAGCTGTCACTCGGTTATCTGAACTTTCAAATATAAAAATATTCTGCCAGTTAGGCTTTACGGGCAACCAATATTGCTGTTGTATACTTGCGTTTTTAGCCTCAGCAGCTCCAATGTATAAACCCGGTTAGCAGCATGCCTGAACAGGAGGTATAAAATCAGCGGCGTAAATCATAATTCATAATTCGTAATTAACTTAGATATTCCTTATTTTTGTAGGTAAACCAGAATAAAGAGATGTTTGATAATTTAAGTAACAAGTTAGACCGCGCCTTTAAAACCCTAAAAGGCCAGGGAAGCATTACCGAAATCAACGTAGCGGCAACTATAAAAGAGGTACGCCGTGCCCTTGTAGATGCCGACGTTAACTATAAAGTTGCCAAAACTGTAACCGATAAGATCAAAGAAGAAGCCATGGGTCGTGATGTACTCATTGCTGTATCTCCGGGCCAGTTGATGGTGAAGATCGTGTACGAAGAGTTGACCCAATTAATGGGTGGCGAAAAGCAGGATATCAGCATCAAAGGCGATCCTGCGGTTATCCTTATTGCTGGTTTGCAGGGTTCTGGTAAAACAACCTTTACCGGTAAACTGGCTAACTACCTTAAAAAACAGAACCGCAATGTATTGGTAGCTGCCTGCGACGTTTACCGTCCGGCTGCGATAAACCAGCTGCAGGTTTTGGCGGAGCAGGTAGGCGTGGAGGCTTATACCGAACTGGAAAATAAAAACCCGGTTCAGATTGCCCTTAACGCAATTGAGCACGCTAAAAAGACAAACAAGAAAATAGTTATCATCGATACCGCTGGTCGTTTGGCCGTGGACGAGGCGATGATGAAAGAAATTGCCGAAATAAAGGCAGCTGTTAAGCCAACTGAAACATTGTTCGTGGTAGATTCCATGACAGGACAGGATGCAGTAAATACAGCTAAAACCTTTAACGAGCGCATTAACTTTGACGGCGTTGTACTTACCAAACTGGATGGTGACTCGCGTGGTGGTGCCGCCCTTTCTATCCGTGCAGTAGTTGAGAAGCCTATTAAGTTTATCTCTACTGGTGAGAAAATGGAAGCCCTTGATCTGTTCTACCCGGATCGTATGGCGCAGCGTATACTTGGCATGGGTGACGTGATCTCCCTGGTTGAGCGTGCGCAGCAGGCGTTTGACGAAGACGAGGCAAAGCGTATCAACAAAAAGATCCGCAAGAACCAGTTCAACTTCGATGACTTCCTGACACAGCTGGAGCAGATCAAGAAAATGGGTGATATTAAAGACCTGGTTGGTATGATACCGGGTGTTGGTAAAGCCCTGAAGGATGTGGAGATTGACGAAAACGCATTCAAACCTATCGAAGCAATCATCAAATCGATGACGGCTGCCGAGCGCGAAAACCCGGATATGATAAATGGTAGCCGCCGTGCCCGTATCGCGAAAGGTTCCGGTACCGACATCACACAGGTAAACAACCTGATGAAACAGTTTAACGACATGCGTAAAATGATGCGCTCAATGAACAAGATGGCCGGTACACGTGGTGGTTTAAGTAATCTTGCCAAAATGATGAAGCGCTAATTCAGCCATATACTTATAAAAAAAGCGGGGCTATACTTCTAAAGTATAGCCCCGCTTTTTTTATGCAACCAGTATGTTAATTTTTTACCTGAATTATAGCCAGTTCCTGCTCCAGCAATTTTGTGGTTTCCTGGCTTTGCAGCGTTACTTCCTGTATTAATTGCTGTAATTCCTGAATTTTTCCGGATTCTAAATTATCCTGCATTTGCTCTAACGTAGTCTGAAGAGGCTGGGCCGAAATTACAGATACCGTATCAAGCAACTCCAGCAGGCAAGCCTTAAAACTTTCGGTATCATTACTGCCAGCAGCCAGCATGTTCAGGCGCTGCACATTTTCAGGTATAGTTGCCAGGTACATTTGCAGAATATCGGCCATAAACTCCCGGTTACCGCTGGCCATACCATGCAGGGCCTTAATATTTATACTTGCGTCTATACCTGCCAGGCGGGTTAATTTTGCAATGGTACTGTATAGTGTTTCAGGCTCAAAAGGCTTTGCCACATAAGCATCTGCGCCGGCTGCCAGGCAGCGGTTTATTTCCTCCGGTATGGCATGGGCAGTCAGGGCTATAATGGGTATAGTTGCAATGGCAGTATCAGATTCGCGTATGCGTTGTATCGCTTCATAACCATCAACTTCCGGCATTTGCATATCCATCAGTATAAGGTCATAGGTATACTTATCCAGGTTTTCCAGGGCCTTGGCGCCGTTCTCCACAGTATCGATGGCAATATCCCAACCAGAAACTACAGCATTTATCAGTAGCTGATTTATCTCGTTGTCTTCAGCCAGTAATATTCTTAAGCCCGACAGGGGAGATATTAGGGTCGCTTGTTCATTGTTAAGCTGGTGAGCCGGTGCAACTGGCTCCTGTTGTTTCCTGAAAGGCAGCGAGAATGTAAAAGCACTGCCAGACATCGGTTTGCTGCGTACCGTTATACTTCCGCCCTGCATTTCTATCAGGCTTTTTGAGATTGTTAAGCCAAGGCCGGTGCCGCCATACTTACGCGATGTATCATTGCTGGCCTGGTTAAAACTTTCAAATATCGCCTGCAGCTTGTCTTCTGGTATGCCAATACCTGTGTCTTCAACTGTAAACTCAAGTATAACTTCAGCATCTTTATCGGAATTTACATTTACCAGGAGTTTAATCTGACCGTTTTCCGTGAATTTTGCGGCATTACTGATCAGGTTGAGCAGCACTTGTTTCAGACGTGTAGGGTCTCCAGTAATCTTCTCAGGTACCTTGCTGTCTATAAAAGTGGAGAGCGTATTGTTGCGCTCAATAGCCTTTACCTCCAGTAAATCTACAGTTTCCTGAATAAGCTCAAACAGGTTAAAGTCTACTTCCTCAATGGTAAATTTTTCGGCACTTATTTTAGAAAAGTCCAGCAGGTCGTTAATAATAACCATTAGGTTATCTGCCGAGGAACGAATCGCTTTCAGGTATTTATGTTGATTCTCAGACAGAGCGGTTTTGGAAAGCACATTAGCTAGGCCGATAATGCCATTCATCGGGGTTCGTATCTCGTGGCTGATATTAGCGATGAACTGCTCTTTTACCCGAACTGATTTTTCGGCTAGTTCTTTTGCATGTATAAGTTCGCGCTCATTTTTGAAGCTCTCTGTAATATCAATAACAAAGCAGGTTACACCTGTTACTTGCTGCTGCTGATCGAAAACGGGGATGTAATGCGCCTTAAAAAAATAACCGTTCGACTCGTCTGTTGACTGCACCGTTTCGCCGGCTAATGCACGTTTATAGCGGGCTACAATCCGAGGGTAAGCTTTAAACTCTTCTATAAGCGATCTTCCTACAATGGCTTTTTCATCTACAGGTAATACCTTGTTTATCTTACCTTTCAGGAAAGTAATTATACCTTCACTATCAGTGTTTATAAAGATCATGGGGGAGTTGTTTATAACAAACTCCAGCTGGTGTTGGGTAGCGCGTAGCTGTTCTTCGGCCTTTCGTCTTTGCTGTTCGGTTTTGTGCAGCCTGATAGCATTCAGTAAACTATGATAGATGCCTTCAGGTGTTAAAAGGCCTTTGGGTATATAATCTGCCGCGCCCTTAAGTATAGCTTGTGCTGCAATGCGCTCGTCGCCATGCGAGGTAACTATAAGTACCGGAATATCAACGCCTGTGTTTCTGATAGCCTCCATCAAAGCCAGCCCATCCATATCGGGCAGCTTAAAATCGATAAAAATACAATCGAATATGTGTTGCTTTAAAAGCTCTAGGCCTTGTTCTGCAGTTTTGGAAGTATAAATTACAGCATGGGGAATTGATTTTTTCAGCGAGCGCCTGATGGCCATCTGATCGACCAGATCATCGTCTATAATCAGGATCTGTAACTGCTCATCTGCAACTTCAGCTAAAGAAAGAAGTGTTGGCACGCGGTAAAGGAGTGTAGGTTAATTGATCTATAAAAGTAGCTTCTGCGGCAGCACGAAGCATACTAAGATTAGTTACAGGTTCTGGCTTATGGTCGCTCGCAAAGTTTCCAGTAACTGTTTAGTGTTGCTACTGATATTATAAATTTCTCGAACGAAAGCGGTTTCAAAATATAGCCTGCCACGTTAAAGTTGTAGGCGCTGACCTTATCGCTGTCTTCATTTGAAGTGGTCATTACAAAAACGCTTGCGCTCTTAAAGTTCTCATCGGCCCGCAGTTCGCGCAGAAACTCTATTCCGTTCATGCGGGGCATGTTTATATCCAGAATGATAATGTGCGGATAAGGAACCTGCCCGGTACGCAGCATTTCTAGTGCTTCAAGGCCATTTCGGGCTATAAAAAGCGGATTATCGATGCTGTTTTTCTTGAACGCGCGCTGCACATTCATTATATCTACTTCGTCGTCTTCAACTAAAAGGATATTCACGAGTTTTTCAGTCATAGTCAATACTCTAAAAAGCAGTTTTTATACTTTTTCGGGCCAGGTAAACCGAATGGTTAGGCCACCTGTCTTATTCTGTTCGGCCTTAATTGTTGCTCCTACAAATTGAATGATTTTTTTTGTAATGGCAAGGCCGGCACCCACCGTATCAACCGAATCTTTGGGAGCAACAGTATAAAACAAGGTAAATATCTTGTCAAGCGCTTCTTGAGGCACTCCACAGCCATTATCTGCTACACAAAACTCGTAAAACCCATCCGCTTTTGTGGCTGTAACCGAAATTTGAGTTACCGGCTTCTGGCCGAAAATAATTGCATTTAAAAGCAGCTGCTCAAACACGGTTTGTATTTTAGAAGTATAGGTTTGCAGCACCGGTAAGGGTTTTGGGATGTTTACCTGCAGTGGGTAGGCACTAAAAGTATGCTCTTGTAATTGCTGCATTAACTGGTTTACATCTATAGTGCCGGTTGCAAGATCATACCTCTGCACGCGTGAGTACTGGAGCAGGGCTTCGATCATTTTTTCCATTCGGGCGGCACGGTTGCGCAGCAATTGCATGTTATGCATTACCTCAGCGGGCAAATCTTCGCCGAGGTCTTCTTCAATCCAGGATGAGAGGTTGGAAATGGCCCGCACAGGCGCTTTCAGATCATGTGATACGATGTAGGCAAACTCTTCTAAATCTTGTTTCAGAAGGTCAATTTGTTTCTGGCACAGGTCTTTATCTGTTTGCATAATGTAGTTGAGTTTTAAATTCAGGAGTAACTGCTGCAGGAGTAAGTTTTGGCCAGCTGAAAGTAAACATACAGCCTTGGTCTTCTGCAGAAGTAACGGTAACAACGCCGCCTTTTTCTTCTACAATTTTCTGCACGATGGCCAGGCCAATACCTGTACTTTCCTTTGTATCTCTGGCGTCTATCGTCTGGAAAACACCAAAAATCTTTTCATGGAATGCTTCAGGAATTCCCGGCCCGTTATCTTGTACATAAAATTCGTACTCCTGAGCTAACTCCCGGAAACCTATGCTAATATGAGGCTGTGGCTTATTATTATACTTGATAGCGTTGTTGATAAGATTGCTGAACACCTGGTGCAACAGTATTCTTTCAGTAGTAACATTGGGTAGTGGGCCTTTTACTTCAATTGTAACATTCTCTGCCGGTGATAAGGAATCTATAATTTCGTGAAGGAGTTGGGTTACCGGAAATGTAGATATTGGCAACTCCTTACGGCCAATCCGTGAGTATTCAAGTATACCGTTGATAAGGTTTTCCATACGTTGGGCACGGCCGCGCATCAGTTGGAGGTTGCGTTGCACATCAGGTTCTACAGTGGGCAGGTCTTCCTGTATCCATTCGGCAAGGCTGTTTATGGCCCGTAATGGTGCTTTCAGATCGTGCGAAACAACATAGGCAAACTGGTCAAGTTCTTTATTTGTTTTCTGGAGGTTTGTGAAAGAGGCATTTAATTTTTTAACCATGATGTTGAGCGAATGGATCACGTTGCTTATTTCATCATGTTTGGTATCTCTTATTTTAACATCAAACCGACCCTGCGCAACTTCATCAGCCATTTTTACCATTTCCTTCAAGCGGCCACCTATTGCTTTGCCCAACATCAGCATCACAATTACTCCCAGCACTATCGATATAATTGTGAGCGTGACAGAGAGTTCGTCGGTAAAGCGCATGGTTTTGTTAAGGTTTTCTACGTGCTTTTGCTTTAGTACCTTCTCCTGGTAATCAAATACATTAATTTGACGCCTGATGTTATCCATGATGCGTTTCCCGAAGCCGGCCCGTAAATAATTTACCAGGAATGCGTTAAAAGCTGGCTCTGCTGCCGGCGATTGAAGTGCTTCGCGTTTGAGTTGTATTGCCTTTTTTGCAAATGCATTCTGCCAGTGCCTGTAAGTTGAGTCTATTGCAAACAGGCGCTTTCGCTGGCCTGGGTCTTTTACTTTGCCCAGCAACTCGGCATAACGTACTGCATACTCACGGCGACCAGAGTAATAAGGCTCCAGAAACTCCTCATTTTCTGATACATGATACCCTCTTACGCCTGTTTCGCTGTCAACAATCGCTTTTTCAAGCGATTCGGATATGTGTAATACTTCTGTAGCATTTATTGCCTCCTGCGTTGCACGCTCAACTTTGTTGGACTGCCGAACATACATAACCGTAACAGAACAGAATATCAGCAGGATGGAGGCAAAGGCAAGGTAAATTTTAGTAATAAGCTTCATAAAGGGCACTTAGGCAACTATGGTAACTATCGTACTGGTTATAAAGTACATTCAGGCCAATTAAATATGCAGGCGTGTTGGTAAATGATGGAGTTAACTTTATCAGAAACTCTTTACAAAGATAGTGATCCTACAGTTTAATATTCTTGCCGGTCAGTTTTCTGTTGCCAGGCTTTAAAACTTTCGAGTGCTTCTTCGTGCAGCAATTGTACCATGGGTATTTGCCTGTTGGGCAGTTCTTTGTTTAATTCTTCGTAAATAAACTGATCATCGAAACCAATAGCGGCTGCGTCGGCTTTGGTATTGCCATAGTATACTTTTCTGGGGCGAGCCCAATAAATTGCACCCAGGCACATTGGGCAAGGCTCGCAGCTGGTGTAAAGTTCGCAATCGTTTAGCTGGTAAGTGCCAAGCGCCTGGCATGCTTTCCGGATAGCATCCACTTCGGCATGGGCAGTAGGGTCGTTAGATGAGGTTACGTTGTTATAGCCGTATGCAATGATTTCGCCGTTGCGCACAACCACAGCACCAAAAGGCCCGCCAAAGCCTGCTTCCATCTTCTCGATTGAAAGGCGGATTGCCTCACACATAAAATCTTCTTCTGATCTCATTATCATACTTTTAAAGCCTTAAGTCAAGTTTATACTTTTAATTTATCAAAGCAAAGTATAAATCCGGTGTATAAAGTATGATTTTTCGCTGGAGATCGATTAAATCTTGCAATAAATACTTAATCAGGTATAGTTTATACTTAAAGCAAAGTATCAGGCAGGCATAGGCAGCTATACTATACTTTATAAAATAAACTCTCTTGCTCAATTGGTAGATAAGTGGCAGGCAGGAAAAGAATAGGTTTATACATGAAATAGCTTAGAAAGCGCTGGAAAGAAGGTGAACTAGGGATTGAAAATAATTTCTTACCTAAAACAGTACAATTATGATCTTATTAGTGTGATGAAATACTGTTCCGGATAAGTATAAATTTTTAAACATAAATAGCTTACACTACACTTGTGCCAACTTAGCGCATACTCGTAGTGTAAGCTATTACAAACAGTGTCTGCCGGCGCTATTCTAATATAATTATCAGCCGGCAGGCTATATTTTAAAGTCGAATATTTTTATACTTTATTATAAATATGTTTATTATAATTATAAAATATTTAATCTGCTTGAGTTCTTTTACGCTAATGAACCCGCATAGTTTTGTAAAAATATGTACAAATCCGATTCTGTTAAATTGTTTATATTTCTTATATCTATTTGTATATAAGTACCTTATGGAAGTTAGCTTCGTATCAATTACTGAATCAATTATAACTATAACTATAGGACTATGAAAATTATGGCGAAATATCTGCTGCTGGCATTCGTGCTACTGACAAATAGCTTGCTCAGCGGCTGCTCGGCTTCCAAAGAGCAGGAAATAGGTGACGACATAAGCGATTTCAGGACATGGGTAAACATGCAAACTGAGAAAGTAAGCGACCGCACTGAGGAAGACTGGCAACGCACAAAAGATGATTTTAAGCTGCGTACCCAGGAACTGGATGACCAGCAGGAAAATTTCTCTGATGAAATAAAGCAGGAATACGCTCAGCTAAAGCAAAAATTTAATGATGCTGACGAGGAAAGAGCCCGCACTTTGGCTCAGCGCGAATCTCTGACAACCTGGCAAGAACGGTTACTCGGTAGCTATGCCGACAGAAATACTATAACAGGAGCTAATGTGCGTGATGTATACATTGCTTTTATGGATAAAGTAAGGGAAGAGCACAAGAACTGGACAGATAAAGATTGGGAAATGGCCAAGATGGTACGCGATGAGCTGGATAAGCGCAAAGATGAAGTAGATGATGACTTAACTACGGATGAGCAGGTAAAAATTAAAGCCCTGCAAATGGAGTTCCGGACACTGGAAAGTTCTGATGACGTGCGGGATTAATCTGATTGTCAGGCTGAGCCTCAGGGCAGTATAAAAAAAGGAGCTATACTTTAACAAAGAAAGTATAGCTCCTTTTTTTATGAGCTTGAGCTTTAAAAACTGTTTACCATACTTTGGCGCAAGGAGTTAGCACTCCAGTAGCCGCTGGCAATGATGCGGCGTACGGTATAAAGCGGCTTTTCCTGGTGTTGTTTAGCTGCCAGCTGGAAAGCCATTTTAATATTGCGTTGCTCCAGGTGCGGTAAGGCTGCCTCATTCCAAAGTCCGAAAGGGTAGGCAAAGTATGTTACAGGCTTACCGGTTATACTTTCCAGTTGTTTCGCTGGTTTATCGAGTTGTTTCTCCCAATCCTTGCCTTCGTATTTTTTTACATTGTGATGGTCCCAGGTATGAGAGCCGATGCCGTGGCCGGCATCTGAAAGTGCTTTTACCTGGTCTTTGCTCATATAGCGTGGCCTGCCCAACGAAACTGTCATGATAAAGAACATGCCTTTGAAACCATACTTTTCCAACTCCGGCGCCGCAACTGTAAACTGGTCCAGGTTTGTATCGTCAAATGTGATCATCACTGGTTTTTCGGGGAGGGGCTTGCCGGTGGTTAGGTAATCATACAACTGGTCCGGCAGTATAGTATGATAACCGCTATCAGCCAGCATTTTGATCTGTTCTTTAAAACGGGCAACCGGCACAATGTAATCCTTTGCCACTTTAGAGTCGCTTGGTTTCCAATCCCGGACCTGGTGGTAACAAAGTAGAGGCACCTGCTTACGGGCAAGTATGGTAGCTGCATCAGCAGGTTTTAGTTCCGGGGCAGGCGCATCGGCAGTGTCCTGATTAGCTAGTGCTGGAGTAGCTGGCTGAGAAGGCTGCTGTTGAACAGGTTGCTCCGGAATGTTGTGATTTGCTTGTGCGTCAGAGTTTTGAGTGCAGGACGAAAACAAAAGTATAAAGGCAGAAAAAGGAATAAGAGAGTAAGCGTAAGGAAATTTCATAAGGTTAGGCTAAACACTCCTAATATATAGAATTTCCTGTTAAGTCCTTCCGCTAAAAAGTATTTTCCATACACTTAAGTATAATCTAAGAGTATGGGATGATGATGGTGATCAGCTTTTATACTTTCCTTCGATATTATCCATGTACTTTTGCCCGGAACCTGTATTCAGAAGTAGTATATGCTCGGTTTCAGATAGCCAGTCGGATGCGAGGAGTTTGCGGGCAGCCATCCAGACGGCAGCTCCTTCCGGAGCCACAAATAAACCCTCTACTCTGCCAAGTTCCTGTAGGCCGGTTATCATTTCCTCCTCAGTAATGCCTATAGCAGTCCCCTGGGATTCGTGTAATACCTGCAGCATCATTTGTTCGCCAATCGGGCGCGGTACTGCCAGGCCGTTTGCAATTGTAGGCTGGCCATTATACTGCTGTGCATTTGCCTGCTGGCCAGTATAAGTAGCTACAAGTGGCTGGCAATTTGATGCCTGCACTGCTACCATACGGGGCAGTTTTATACTTGCCGGTAACCAACCTAACTGCTGCATTTCACGGAAAGCTTTCCAGATACCGATCAGGCCTGTTCCGCCACCGGCCGGGTAAAGTATAACGTCTGGCAGGTTCCAGTTTAGTTGTTCTGCGATCTCAAAACCCATCGTTTTTTTACCTTCCAGGCGGTACGGCTCTTTGAGTGTAGATACATCCAGCAGCTGCCCCTCGGCGTTAAGTTCTTTGGCTTTGGCGGCGCAATCGTTTATTAAGCCATCCAGCAAGTGTACTTCTGCGCCGTACCAGTAGCATTCTTCTCTGAAAGCCTTTGGCGTATGGCGTGGCATTACCACTACTGCTCTCATATTGGCCTTTGCACAATAGGAAGCCATAGCCACGCCCGCATTACCAGCAGTTGGTATAATGCAACCCTCTACACCAAACTCTTTTGCTTTGGAAATAGCCATACTGAGGCCGCGTGCTTTAAAAGAGCCCGTTGGGTTCTGGCCTTCGTCTTTTAGCTGCAGCGAGTTAAGGTTATATTTTGCAGCCAGGTTAGCTAAAGTAAGTATAGGAGTGTACCCCTCACCAAGGCTTACCATATTTTTATCAGAGAGCAATGGCAGGAGCTCACGGTAGCGCCACATGGTACCTGCACGGTTTTGCAAGACCTCTTTGGAAATGGGTTCTGTAAGGCTATACTTTGCAGATAACGGCAGTGCACAGCAACCTGATAGCGTTTGTAATTCTAAAGGCGAATGTGCTTTACCACAGTTAGAGCATGCAAGGGTTGTAATGCGGCTAATCGAAGAAGTAATTGTTTCCATAGTCATAGTAAATTGTACGGCAAATAAGACCCGACCTATGACGAAACAAAATAGAGAATCAGAATAGCCTATGCTGATTTGGAATAATGCCTTTTGGTAAACTGCATAAAATCTTTGTAAGGATGGTTATTCTCGGTGCCCTTTCGCTGGATAAAGTTAAAAGTACGTGTTACCGACAGGTCCTGAATTTTTACCTCGACCAATTCACCCGATTGCAGCTCTTTTTTTACTGCCTGCCGCGGCAAAAAAGAGAGGCAGGTATCCACGCGTACAAAATTTTTAAGCGCTTCTGTGCCGCCAAGCCTTATTTTAATGGGGAGGTCCATTAATTTCACGTTCTTTTTCAGCAAAGCTTCTTCCAGCACAGCTAGCGTTCCCGAGCCCGATTCCCGCAAAGCAAGCGGAATATCATACAGGTCTTTGACCTCCAGCTGCTGTTTCTTTAGTGGGTTTTTAGATGAACATACCGCAATAACCTCATCGGCCATAAAAGGGCTGTAAGTAACATTACTGACCTTGTTAATGCCTTCTACAATACCCAGATCTATTTCATGATCCAGTAACGCTTTCAGTATATTTTCGCTGTTGCGGTTTTTTAAAGTCAGCTGCACATTGGGGTTCTTTTGAAGATAGGCAGAAAGTACCGGCGGAATGATATAAAGCGAAATAGTGGTGCTGGCACCTAATACCATGCGCACCTGCGGCGAGAAATTTTCGTTAATGGCCTGCACTTCCTGGTGTAGTTCCTGTTGCAGTTGCTTGGCTACCAGTAGTTTTTGATACAACAGCTTGCCGGCAGGGGTGAGGCTCACACTGTTGCCATGCCGCTCAAACAAACCGGTTTTATAGTATTCTTCCAGCGCTTTTACCTGTTTGCTTATAGCCGATTGACTGATAAACAAGCTTTGGCTGGCTTTGGTAAAGCTAAGTAAACGGGCAACTTCAATAAAAACTTCGTGCTTATGCGAGATCATAAAATGCCGGAATCAGGGAAAAGTATTATAGTTGTTAAACTAAATTGCAGTACAATCTACTCTGTGCAATACGGCATCTGGCAATGTAGTAGTTTAATTATACTTATAAATGAATTTACTAAAAGTATAAACTACTTTAAAAGGTGCTGTTTGAGGTGATTAATCTGACGGAGATGATGGTCGTAATGGTCCTGTAGGAAGTGCAGTGTTTGGGTGATAGAAAGCGGACCCGCATAAGGGTGCTTAAAAAGGCATTTATCCAGGAGTTGGGGTGGAATTTCGGTCAGCAGGTCTTCTAACTGAAAACGTACTTCGTCCCAGCGGTGGCGCAACGATTTGAGATAGGCAGTATCCGGTACGGTAGCAACTGAGGCAGGCGCTTTAAACTTCATACCAGATTTAAGCGCTATCTTCAGCAGTATACTTTTCAGCGTGTTCGACAGGGAAGTATGTTGCAACTCATGCTCTTTCGATATCTTGTTCCGGATGTAGCTGATAGTTAGCTCCTCTACTATAATTAAATGAGCAATTGTCTGGTTTATAGACCATTTACCTTCCGGAGCCAACGTGTTCAGCAACGAATCATCCATACTTTCAAGGTTATCTAGCAGGCGGTTTCGTGTTTGTTCTAACCGTAGATATTTAACTTCCAGTTTTGGGTTCATGAGTTGGCTGTGGCTATAAACGATTGTACTCATAAAGCGTATGCGTTGGAGAACTATAGCTAAAGCTACAAAAAATTTTAATTAATGCAACCACTACCAGTACTTAGTTAAGTGTAAAGTGTTGGTATATAGTGATATGTTATAATATTAGCCTGTTAAGATAATTGGTTTTATTCAATAACAGGTTTTAATAAAGAGAAATTGTGCCGTACTTTGTAAACCAATAATGCAGAAAATGGAGAAAAAAGACCCGATAGGAGCAGCAGTACAGGATTACCTGAAAGGTGCAAAAGCTGCTGATATCATAGTTGAGAGCGACTTAACAGAAGAAGATGTAATACCTGTAAGTTACCTTTTCCGGACAGAAGAAGAAATGCCTGAACTGGAGTTACTTGCACTGGAACAATGCCGTGGTAAGGTACTGGATATTGGCGCCGGGGCGGGTTGCCATAGTTTGCCGCTACAGGAGCGAGGCCTCGACGTTACAGCCATCGATATATCGGGTGGGGCAGTGGCCGCACTGCAGCAGCGTGGCGTTAAAAACGTACTGCAGCAGGATGTTTTCAAGCTTAAAGACCAGACCTTCGATACGCTATTGCTGCTGATGAATGGCGTTGGTATTGCCGGCAACCTGGCAGGCTTGGACCGTTTGCTGAAACATGCTAAAACGCTCCTGAACCCTCAGGGCCAGATCTTACTTGAATCGTCGGATATCCTGTATATGTTTGAAGACGAAGACGGCTCTTATGTGATAGACTTGAATGCCGGATACTATGGGGAAGTAAAGTATAAAATGAAGTATAAAGATCAGGAAAGCGGCTGGTTTAAATGGCTTTTCATTGATCCGGCTATACTTCAGGATTACGCCGAAAAGCACGGCTATACTTTTGAAATACTATACGAAGGCGAAAACGGTAATTACCTGGCAAAGCTGGCGTTGCAGGGATAGGGTTGGGGATGAATCTAATTTAGATGATCTTATAGTTCAGGTGAAGAAGTTCTCTATTTATAAACCCGATTCCTTTTATTGGACCAGAACTTATAAGAGTTATGCTTTTATATTAGCTGTAATACTGCTTGTTTTGATTCTCAAGTATTTAGTTAATGTTCCTGAATCTCATCCGACATTTATTGCTTTATTTTTCGCTCCAATACTTCCATTTGTATATCGGATTGCATTAAGTTTGACAATAAGAAATGCTTATAAACCACTAAAAGGAAAACTGGAAGGGCATATCATCTTCAGTAAGGATGCCATCATAATTGCTGATAAAATTTATCCTTTAGATGTTATCTGGAACATAGAGTTTGAAGGTAGAGACTGGCTTGGAAATGAAAGATGGACTAGAGGTTTAAGAGAGAAATTTGAAGATCCCTTCTCCCAAGGTGTTGACAATACTTTGGTTTTATTCCTGAAAGACAAACAAATCATAAGAACAAGATTCCAGAGGTTAGATGAATATGAATTCAGAGAGATAGAGGGCGTGATTTTAGATTATTATCTAAAAGATATAATCAGTTATCTGCAAACTGTACAAGTTCTATGTTTATCAACTCAACAAGAGTGGAATAGGCTGAAGGAGTTGAAATTAAAATAGAAATCCTGCCTTCGCTCGCGTCCCGCGAGTGTAAGCTAACCTTCGGCCTCTGGCCGCATTAATTTACCGATTAAGTATAACCTGGCGGGGCACCAACCAATACCTCACACTTGCGGGATGTGAACGAGTGTAATTATAAAATATGCCCAACTCTAGTACTTGGTATCAACAAAGTATAATTTCCCGTACCTATAGCTGATTTCGAGCAAATTACTGTTCGTCACAACTATAAGTATAAGCACATGAACAAACGTGTTGCCTCCACCTGGGAGATCACCAAGCAGACCTTTAAAGAGTTCGTGGACGATAATCCGCTGGATTATGCTGCTATTATTGGCTTTTATACCATCTTCTCGTTGCCGGCTGTGCTGATCATTACCATCCGCATTGCCGGTGCAGCCTTTGGTCAGGAAGCTGTCAAAGGCCAGGTTGTAAATCAGTTGGGAGGTATAGTTGGCCGGAACAGTGCTGCGCAGTTTCAAAATATTATCGAGAATGCCGCTATTTCAGATGCCACTACCATCGGAACTATAGTTGGCGTGGCTACCATGATCTTTTCGGCTACCACCGTTTTTGTTGCTCTGCAGGATTCGCTGAATGCCATGTGGGAAGTTAAGGCTAAAATTGAAAAAGGTTGGCTGAAACTTTTAATTGGCCGGGTACTGTCGCTGGCGATGGTAATAAGTATGGGCTTTCTGCTGCTGGTTTCGCTTTCTATAGATGTAGCCTTAGGTATCGTATATGATTTCCTGCGTCAGCAGTTTTCGGGCGTGGCCATTTACTTTATTACCATTGGTAATATCCTTGTTTCCATTATAATTAGCACCATCATTTTTGCTGCTATTTACAGGGTTTTACCCGATGCCAAAATCAGGTGGAAGAACGTGTGGGTGGGAGCAATAGTCACGTCTATTCTATTTGTGTTGGGCAAGTATGTACTTAACATATACTTCCAGCACGACCCGTTGGCCGACACCTATGGCGCGGCAGGCTCGCTGGTACTTATACTGGTATGGGTATACTATACGGCAGTTATTTTCCTGTTCGGGGCAGAGTTTACGCAGGTATATTCCAAAGCGCACGAGAAACACATAGAGCCTGAAGATACAGCCGTAAAGGTGAAAAAAAAAGAAGTGGAAATGGACCCTGACACCGGAAAAGTAGAGGTGAAGGAAAATGAAAAAGGCGACTCGTTATAGAGTCGCCTTTCTTATGAATGTGAAAGCACTTAGGCTTTTTTATACATTACTTGTTTTACGGCTTCGATAGTGCGCGCTACGTTTGGCAACGATGCCTCGATAAGCGTTGGCGCGTAAGGAAGCGGAACGTCGCGGCAGGTAACACGCTTAACCGGAGCGTCCATGTAATCAAATGCGTTGCTCTGAATGTGGTAAGCCAGTTCAGAAGAAATAGAGGCCAACGGCCATGCTTCTTCTACAACCACCATGCGGTTTGTCTTTTTAACAGACTCGATAAGCGTTTTATAGTCGATAGGGCGAACCGTGCGCAGGTCGATAACCTCTGCATTGATGCCTTCTTTTGCAAGTTCTTCGGCAGCAGCAAGTACTACTTTCATCATCTTGCCAAAAGAAACTATAGTTACATCTGTACCTTCGCGCTTGATGTCAGCAACACCAATCGGGATCAGGTATTCTTCTTCAGGCACTTCACCTTTGTCGCCGTACATCTGCTCCGACTCCATAAAAATAACGGGGTCGTTATCGCGGATGGAGGTTTTTAACAAACCTTTCGCATCGTAAGGGTTGGAAGGAACTACAACTTTAAGGCCTGGCGTATTAGCATACCAGTTCTCGAAGTTCTGAGAGTGCTGTGACGACAACATACCGGCGCTACCAGTTGGCCCACGGAAAACCATAGGGCATGAGTACTGGCCACCTGACATGGACATCATTTTAGCAGCAGAGTTAATAACCTGGTCTATAGCTACAAGCGAGAAGTTAAAGGTCATGAACTCCACAATAGGGCGCAGGCCGTTCATAGAGGCACCCACACCAATACCGGCAAAGCCAAGTTCAGCAATTGGGGTATCAATAACACGCTCCGGGCCAAATTCGTCCAGCATTCCCTGGCTTACTTTGTAAGCTCCGTTATACTCTGCAACTTCCTCGCCCATTAAAAACACACTTGGGTCGCGGCGCATTTCCTCGGACATGGCTTCGCGCAGGGCTTCTCTAAACTGTATAGTACGCATATAAATGTTTAATTCTCGGTTCAGTGGGTAAAATTAAGATAAGTCTTTCAAAATGCAATGTGCTTTTAGTTTTTGCCGGAGTTTTAACGCGAAAGGGCATCTTCAAAAGCGGACTTGCCGCGGTAGTTGCCAAATTCAATGTCTTCGATTGCCTTTTGTGTAAAGGTTCTGTCAGCGTTCACCGCTTTGCGCAGATTTTCGGTTAGCATTTGCTCCTGGCGGGTTCGAGCGCCTACTAATGCAAGGCTGTAATGGGCAAGGGCATCGTTTGGTTTCAGCTCCAGCGCGCGGTTATAGTATTGTTCTGCCCCTTCATAATTCTCTTTCAGCAAGTAGCTCAACCCTAAATTTATGTTTGTCTGGTAACTGTCGCCGGCATGGCGCAGGCTTTCGATGGCATCGTCGTACTGGCCGATTTCGATTTCTAATGCAGCTTTGTCGGCAAACGTATGTTGTAAAATTTGCTGTGAGCCTCCCAATTTCAGGGCATAATCATAGTATTGCAAGGCTTCGAGTTTGTTACCGCGCACATGGTGGGCACTGGCCAGGCTATAGTATACTTCAGCGGTCGGGTTTCGGAAACCGGCGTAGGTCAGGTTATGAATGGCACGAGCAAGCAGTGCTTGCCGGGCTTTCGGGCGATGGTCTTTCCGAGCCATTTCAACATAGATTACCCCCAGATTATAGTAGGCTGGCCATTTATCGGTGGTTTGCACGGCAGCTTCGTACAGCTTTTTCTTCTCGGCTAGGAGCGGGGTTAGTGAGGCTGCATATTGTAGTTCTTCCTCCGTTAACACATCTGCATCAGCTTCCTGGTTTGCTATTTTTTTAGCCAGCAAGTATAATTTATAGTCAGATTTGCGCTCGCGGTTATAGTTTATAGTTACCTGGGCGTAGCGCATAGCCGGGTATACATACTGTTGCAGGTAATCAAAAGCCTCTGTTTTTTCCAGTGCGGTTGCTTTTTCGGCATCGCTGCTTTTGCCGGTAATAATGTCTGCAACTTCATCAAGCTGGGTTTTAGGCAGTGCAGATACCTGTAGTTTTGCAAGCAGCAAATTCCAGTCGGTTTTGGCAGAGGTTGTGTTTATAGTTACTTTTTTACCAGAATAGTCAAGTGTCTGTACTTTTTGCTGATAGTATTCCTTAATAGTGGATGCTCGCTTTTCAGCTACTTTTTTTGAATACTCATCGGGGGCTTGGCTGGCTTTGATGGTTATAGTTTGGGTTGCTACATTATCTAAAATATACTGGTCCAGCACCTGCAGGTTCGAGCCCAGGTAGCTTCGTAATTTGGTTTCTTCCGGCTCAAAGTAAAAAGGAAGTATAGCCGGCGCAGTTGGGTCAGCTTTATACGAATCCGGAACTAGCTGAATGTTATTGTTGCGCACCAGCAGCAACGGCGTCGTGATAAGCCCTGATGCGATTAGGGCTGGTTTGGTATACTTTAACCTGCCGTTTCGCTTATCAATAGCTGTGCCTTGTATGTAAAGCTTTCCTTTGTCTTTAGCTGGTGCGTACGGGAAGTCGAATTGCTTAACTATACTTGGCCGTCCTTTTTCATATATAAATTCCCCGAACTCGAAATTAAGGGCACCTACCTGCTCACGCACTTCTGTGCCATAAACATAGTATACATCCAGTTTATAGCGGTAATTATCTTTGATGATGCTGGCTGGTACAGTTGCTTTGAGTTCAAAGTTTACTTTTTCGCCGTTAGCCATTAAGGGGTTTGGCAAAACTGTTATTTCCTGCTTTTTGGCCTGCCGCACCATGCGCTGCAGGGTACAACCTGTGCCTGTAATAGTTGTAATAATGGCTAGCACTAACCAGGGGCGGGTAGCTTTTTTATACGATTGCATCATCGGTTTTTTAGGTTAGGCCGTATGTAAAGTATACTTTGGCTGCTTTTGCACGTTATAGTGTATCGTCTGCCCATTCTTTTGCTTTTGACTTAAGCAGGAGAAATGACTAATTTTAAAGTTGAAAAACACATCACCCATGAAACGGATACAGTACTTTTTCGAATCTCAGGCTTTTGGCGTTTGCACCATGCTGGGCGAGAAACTCGGCATTGCAACGAGCAGCATCCGCCTTTCATTTATATATGTTTCTTTCCTTACATTTGGCTCGCCTGTACTTTTATACTTTGTGCTGGCCTTCTGGATGAACGTACAAAAGAGTTTGCGCCGCGAACGAAGCACGGTCTGGGATTTATAGTTGCTGCACCGTTCTTTTCTGCTTCACAAAATACTCCCATACTATACTGCCTTTAAAAACACCGGCCATATTTACAAAATTGCCTTTGGGCTGCTGTGCTCTTCTGCGGCTGCGCCAGTAATTGCTTTTGCGTAAAAGGTCGGTATGGGCATCCAGCACGGCGCGTGCATCGGCAGTCTGCCCGGCCAGTAGCATCCTGAAAGCAGCCAGCCAGTCCAGCATAATCCGTAAAGTTATAGTTGGTACCAGCTCTGAAGTGGGCAGGTTTTTATACACGAGCGCCAGTCCATTCCTGAAGTTTAAGTATGTTTTGCGTGGATTTGATTTATGTAAAGTTCCGCCGCCGACATGGTATACCTGGCTAAAGCCGTTATACATTACCTTATAGCCTGCATTTTTGGCGCGCCAGCAGAAGTCAATTTCTTCCATGTGAGCGAAAAACTCGGGCTCCAGGCCGCCGAGCTCGTGGTATACTTTAGCCCGCACAAACATACAGGCACCCGTAGCCCAGAAAGTTTCCTGCACATCGTTGTACTGGCCTTTGTCTTCTTCCAGCGTTTCGAATAACCTTCCACGGCAAAAAGGGTAGCCCAGGCTATCAATCATACCACCACCTGCACCAGCATATTCAAAAAAATCAGGGTGCTGCTGCGCGTTAATCTTTGGCTGGCAAACGGCTATACTTTCATCGGCATTCATTAGCTCGATTATAGGATTTACCCAGCCCGGTGTTACTGCTACATCTGAGTTCAGGAGTACATAATAGGTTGCATCTACCTGTTTCAGCGCCTGGTTATAGCCCTCGCAAAAGCCCAGGTTGTCGTTATTCCGGATGATGCGCACCTGCGGAAAGTGATCTGCCAGAAAAGCAAGAGAACCATCGGTAGAAGCATTGTCGGCTACAATTACTTCGCAGCCGGCACTGTTGGCCACAACCGATGGCAGGAACTCCTGCAGAAAGCGCAGCCCGTTCCAGTTAAGTATAACAATGGCCGTGTGGCCGGTATTATAATCCAAAGCTTCCTAAATCTAAACCAGGGATGTTTGGCAGTAAGCCTTCCGTATGCTTTTTCAGTTCTTCCTGGGCCTTTTCGGCGGCAGACTGCATGGCATTATTAACGGCAGCTACTACCAGGTCGTTTACCATGTCGCGGTCGCTGGCATTCATTAGCGATTCATCTATCTCTATCTTCAATAGTTTGCGCTGACCGTTTACAGTTGCTTTTACCAAACCGGCACCCGATTCAGCGCTTACCGTTATGTATTGCAAATTATCCTGTGCCTCTTTCAGTTTTGCCTGGACCTCTTTCATCTTGCCCATCATGCCGAACATATCAAACATAGTGTCTTCTTTTTAAGGTTAAATCGGCTAAAACAGCCATGGTACAAATATACATGCTTCTTTTTAAGTATGTGTGCTGAAGTATAAAGAGTAATGGGTTTGACTGTACTTTATACTTTTACCCCCTTAATCTTCTGCCTCCGCATTCTTATACTTTACCTAAACTAAATTTTGAGGTTGCATTTACAGCAATATGGTCAATATAACTATTTAAAGCGTAAATATAGCTAAAGAAATTTTTTTGTCGTCTATCGTGGCTTGAAATCTCCTCGCAAGTATAAAACTACGCCTTCCCACAAGGACTTAACTGGTCCTCATGCTGCTGCATGAATGCTTTAACACCAACTGTGTTTAGTTCACGTGGCTTTCTGGCTCTTTATTATGTTACAGATCACCATACTTACCATTTATTATGAATAAAACTGTTTACTATTTCATACTTCAATTTAAGTTATTCCTTTTCTCGTTAAGTTGCCTTTTTATGCCGCTGCAAATAATGGCTCAGAATGTTACTGAAGAATGGGCTGCCAAGTATAAAGCAGCGGCAGCGCCAACTAATGATAGAGCATACTTTGTGGCTGTAGATGCAGAAGGTAATAGCTATGTTACTGGTACCAGCACCGACAGTACATTAAAGCAAAACATTCATACAATCAAATATTCACCTTCCGGAGAGCAACTTTGGCTGGCTGTACTTAAGAAAGCGAATACAATACCTGTAGGCATAGTGTTAGATTCAGGTGGCAGAGTGTATGTGGCTGCTACCGGAAATGGGCAGGCACATCTGGTGAAGTATAATTCGGCTGACGGAGCAGAGGTATGGGCTATAGATTATCAGCATGAACAACCAGATTTTATAGCATTAACAGATCTTGCTACAGATAATCTAGGAGGAATATACCTGACTGGCTGGGTCGGGAAAATAGGTGTAGAAGGAAGCGATGATTTTGTAACGCTCCGATACAATGTTGCTTCAGGTGCCAAAGTTTGGGAGAGCCGCTACAACGGGAATGACTCTGGTGATGAGTTTACCGATGACCGTGCCAATGCCATTGCTGTGGATAATGCTGGTAACGTTTTCGTGGCTGGTGGCAGTTGGGGTCCAGGCTCTATCGAACATTTTGCTACTGTACGCTATGATGCAGCCACAGGTAAGCAGGTATGGGATGTGCGTACAAGTGCTGGCGGAAGTGGATTTGCAGCTGCCGTAGATGTTGCGGTGGATAACAAAGGCGGTGTTTACGTTACAGGATCCAGCGAAAAAAGAGAAGGTGAAGGGCCTACCAGGGATTTCGCTACTATACGATATGATGCAGCCACCGGCAACCAGACCTGGCTTAGTCGCTACGATGGCGGAGAAAACTATGAGGATAGCCCAGCTGCGCTTTCTGTAGATGAAAACGGAGGTGTGTATGTTACAGGTTCTAGTATAAAAGAGCCTTATACCTTTGCCAGTTCTGATTATGCTACCGTACGTTATGATGCAGCCACAGGAGCGCAAACCTGGGCACAACGCTATGATGGTCTGGCTAATGGAGAAGATCATGCCACTGACATAGAGATTGATAACAAAGGAGGTGTGTTTGTTACAGGCTGGAGCGAGGGAATCGAATCATCTTTTGACTATGCAACCATCCGGTATGAGGCCAGCAGCGGTGAGCAGATATGGGTAACTCGTTCCGGCGGCATATATGAAGATCGTTCACTTGACATGGCAATCGATAGTGATGGCGTGTTGTATGTTGCAGGCTGGATGCTACGAACTAGCTCAGAAGTAAGTGCTGATTATACAATTGTTCTTTATATGGCTGTATCAGGGGCACAAAGATATAAACTACGTTACGACAGTGCAGGTGATAGCAGCGACGAAGCAACGGCAATGACGGTTGATACAGCTGGCAATGTTTATGTAACAGGTGCTAGCTTGGGAGATGGCAATTACGATTTTGTAACTATAAAATACTCGCCGCAAGGGCAACAGCTTTGGGTGGCCAGGTATGATGGACCTGCAGGTGATGATGATCATGCTGCGGATATAGAGGTAGATGCAAGTGGTAATGTATATGTAACTGGCCATAGTGCGGATGATGATGCGGATATAGTTAAGTATGTAACTATTAAGTACACAGCAAGGGGGCAGCAGCAGTGGGTTGCTTATTGGGGTGGAGAGTATGACGCTGCAGGTGCAGCAGCCCTTGCATTAGATGATTCCGGTAATATTTATGTAACAGTAGTAATTATAACTGGAATTACGACGGTGGCTGGTCCGACATAGTTACTGTAAAGTACTCACCATCAGGAGAGGAGCTTTGGTTCGATATTTATGATGGACCTCATCGTAATCCAGATGCTGCCAGAGATATTAAAGTTGATAAAAGTGGATACATATATGTGGCAGGGACAGGAAATAATGGAGATCCTGAAGAATCAATAAGTGACTATGATTTTATATTAATAAAGTATACAGCAGGTGGCACTAAAGAGTGGGTTGCAAGAGAAGAAAACTACCGCACTATTTCTAATAGATTGACAGCAATGACTTTAGGTGTGGACGGACATATTTACCTGACAGGCCAAACATCAAAATTAACAGAAATAGTAACAGATGTAGATTACAATATTTTGTATTCTGATGCCGATTACCTGACCATAAAGTATGATCCGGAAGGAAAGCTAGTATGGGAGCAAAGATATAATGGGACAGGAGACAGCACTGATATAGCGTACTCAGTTGCTGTTGATGATGCAGGTAATGTATATGTAGCAGGTATAAGCGATGGTGATACGCTGAAAAATGAGGTAACTATAGTAAAGTATGATGCTGGAGGGGCTCAGCTCTGGGTTAAAAAGACAGGGGTGGTGGCAGACTCTAACCCTTTATATTACAGGAGATTTTCAAGTGAGTCTGGAGGGTTTTTGAGATTGGATACAAGTAGTAATATCTACATAACTACTTCCAGTAACCACAAGATACTTACTATGAAGTATGATACTTCAGGTAAAAAGATATGGCAGACGCAAAGTGGAGTCTTAAGCGCACCTACTGTGATAGCACTTGATGATAACAATAACCTTTATGTAGCAGGAGCTACTCTCAGCGAAGTTACGGGCTATCAGGAAACTTATTATCAACCTGAAGATTACCTGACAATCAAGTATAGCCAGGGGGCTATTGCCTGCGATAAGCCTGTTCGGGTTAATCTATACCTACCTCCTCATGCAATAAAAGTTGGAGAACCTATTAAAACCACAGCTATTTTCCCGAACCAGGTAATAACTGCTGCCGATGCTGTGCGCTGGAGCTGGGGAGATAATAGCACCTTCAACGCTTACATCAGTAACACTACCCGCGTTACCGGAAAACATACTTACCAGGAGGCAGGCATTTACAAGATAGGTCTTAACCTGAGCAATAGTTGCCTTAGAGCAGACAATGAAAACTATCAGCAGTGGATGGTGATCTATGATCCTAATGCTGGTATTGTAACCGGAGCCGGACAAATAGATTCTCCACAAAGGTCTTATCCGCTGATGAAAACGGCTGGCAAAGCTCAGTTTGCCTTTCATGTAAGCTACCGCACTAAAAACAGCTTCACTCCCCAAGGTCAGACGCTGTATAACTTACAGAGTCTAGGCAGCTTCCGGAGTTGTTCACTGGCGTGGTTAGTTATAAAGCAGAATCAGGCAATCTGGCTCGGGGAAGGCACGATTAATGGGAAGGGAAATTACGGCTTCATAGCTTCAGTAATTGATGCCGGAGGCAAAAGCAAGAACGATACAGGAGACAGGCTGCGCATCAGTATCTGGAATAAGGACAAAGGAAATGCTATCGTGTATGATAACTTCCCGGAGGCTGGGGATATTTATGATCTTACAACAACACAGCCTGCCATCGGAAAAGGCCAGATCATCATTAATCCACGTAATGTTCTGACGGCAACGTCAGTTTACCTGAACCAGATAGCTGTCCCAGAACCAAGCCATTTTTATAACTATCCTAACACTTTCTCCGACAAAACCACCCTGAGCTTTACCATGCAGCAGGAAGGGGATTTTGAACTGGAAGTGTTGGATATGAAAGGTAGATCAGTGAAAAAAATAAGCGCAGGCAAAGTGCAGCTAGGGCAGGTGTACGAGTATGAGTTTGATGGATCGCAGCTGGAGCCAGGCATTTATATCGCCCGCTTGATAAATGGAAAGAGCACGCAAAGTATAAAGATGATGCTCAGAAGGTAAATGTATAAAAAGTTTGTATGCAAGAAAGGAGCTTCTTTAAACCGAAAGCTCCTTTTTTGTGATTGTAAAAGTATAAACTCTACCTAATAAGTGTAACAGTACCTGTTCGGCGCTTAAAGGTGCCGTCTTCTGCCTTTACGTTTACTTCGTAAGTATAGGCACCGGCAGGCATTTTACGGCCGTTATACATTCCATCCCAGCCAGCTGTGGCATCGCTGGAAGTATAAACTACCTGGCCCATGCTGTTATAAATCCTGATGCTGAACTCCCTGTAAAATTTGCCTTTAACTTCGAAAACATCGTTCAGACCATCGTTATTTGGTGTAAAACCACTTGGAATATGCAGTTGCACTTCCTGTTTAATAGTTTGAATATTGGAAAAAGTAGTAGCGGCTCCGCTTTTAGAAACAACTTTAATGCGGTAGCGTAACATCTGCTCCGAATAATTTAAGCTCCTGTCGGTGTAGTTATTTCCAGTAACCGGGTAGCTTGTAAGTATGGTGCTTGCCTCAGTCAGTAACTCTAACGTATAAGCACCCGTGCCGTCTTTAAAGCCTGTAAAAGACGTCCAGTTAAGTATAACCTCACCTTCTGTAGTTTGCCGGGCTGAAAGTATAACCGGGCAGGTAGTGTTACTGACAATAGAAGTCAGGCCGCAGGCATTACTATAGGTGGCCTTATAACAAACTGATTTAGGGAGTTCTGTGACTTTGTCGGTGTAAGGGAATTGCTGAACACCTGGCAAAACCTGATAGGAAGCTCCGTTTATACTTCGCTGCAATTCTACCTGCTTTACGTTTTGGTCCTGAGGTGCTTGCATGGCCAGGACTACCTGGTTATCCAGATCAAAAGTAGAGAGCAGGTAAGGTGCAGCAGGAGTAGTGGTAGAAGTGGCGGTTAAACAAACCTGTGCAGAAGTTGAAGTATAGCCTCCGGGCTTAATGGCTTTGAGCTTATAACAGTAATTCTGGCCGCAGGTCAGGTTTTTAGCTGTATAGGTGTTGGCAGAGGCCGGCAGCGCCGCTATCAGCTTGCTCTGATCATAAAGCTCATACCCTGTAACCGGAATGGGGTTTAAGGGCCAATCTAGTTTAATTTCTTTATCAGCTGCTGTTGCTTTTAAATTAACTGTGCAAAGTATGTTGGATGTTGAACCAGAGCTACTGCAGGCATCTGTAACCCTAATTCTGAAACAGGCAGGCTGCGCTGTGTTAAGTTTATTAATAGTATAGCTTGTAGTAACATCAGTTACATTGCGCAGCGTATCCACCGTAGAAAATGTACTGCTGCCATTTTGTGCCTGCTCCAGCACATAAATAAATCCCGGTTCGAGTTTCCCGGTATTTATACTTATACTTCCGTTGGTTGTGTCTTCATTGTTTAAGATGAGTTCTGTGAAAACAAGTTTGGGGAGTTCAGGCAAAAACGCTTTGATCTCAACTGGCATGCTATTACTGCAGGCGGAGTTGGTGTAAGTACCTGTCAGTATAATTTCAGGAGGTTCAGTTGTGTTAAAAGTATAAGTCAGTTGCTGACCGGATTGCACAGCCTGTGCAGCCGCACTGCCAAATTTCAAGGTATAGTTATCGTAGGTTTTATCGGTGATGGTCACCCGGATCTGCCTGTTAGCGCACCGTCCTACAGAAAATATTGGTCTCGGGTTGGTTTTTACTTCCAGCTCCCGTTCATAAAATTCAGTTACTACCTGCCCGTTCTGATCTACTTTGCCTCTGTTTATAATTTGGGTGATGATGTATTTACCGGGCTGGCTAAAAGTATAGGGGGCAGAACCTGTCAAGTATTTAGCCGGATCATAGTTTCTGGGGTCAAATTTCTCGGGTCCGACATAGTAAAAAATAATAGGCTTTTGGCCGGGAGCCGAAGAACAATCCTGAAACGAAACAGGCTGGTTAACACAGATCACATCAACGGCCATACTTTGCTGGATAGCTTTGAAACAGTTGCCTGAATCAGCTTTTACCGGACCTGAAAGCCAGACTAAAGTAAAGAGCAATATGAACAGCAGGTATTTCAAGTTTTTACTTTGTTAGATGTGTACCATTACGAATATATTCCTTTCCGCAGCAGAATAAAAGTATCATCAAAAGTTTATCAGCCTGTTACAAAAAAGGCTATACCTGCCGGTGCAAGTATAGCCTCTGGTTTTTTGCTGTATTGGTTTATACTTCTGTGCTCAAGGCCAACTCCGGCCGGTATACTTTCAGAAAGTTTATACTTTGCATGATATCATCATGTAACACCCTGTCAGTAGAAATAAAGGGTACGTTTGTTCTGAAAGCAGCTACAAGTTTTTCCAGCACAGGCGAGGTTTGCAAAGGCCTTCTGAACTCAATGGCCTGTGCAGCATTCATCAGTTCTATGGCAAGTACACGCTCCACGTTGTGTACTACCTGGTAAAGTTTAGTTGCTGCATTGGCTCCCATACTTACATGGTCTTCCTGCCCGTTTGAGGAAGGAATAGAATCGATGGAAGCAGGCGTGCAAAGCTGTTTTGTCTGGCTGACAATAGATGCGGCGGTATACTGGCTTATCATAAACCCGGAATTTAAGCCTGGCTCAGCTACCAGGAACTCCGGTAAGCCGCGAGATCCGGAAATAAGCTGGTAGGTTCTGCGCTCCGAAATACTGCCAAGCTCGGCCAATGCAATGGCCAGGAAATCCATAGACATAGCCAGTGGCTGACCATGAAAGTTTCCGCCCGAAATAATCTCATCTTCCTCCGGGAAAATATTCGGGTTATCGGTAACGGAGTTTATTTCAGTTGTAAAAACCTCTTCGGCATACCTGATCACCTCTTTAGACGCGCCATGCACCTGCGGTATGCATCGGAAAGAATAAGGGTCCTGCACATGCTTTTTCTCTGCAACTATAAGCTCACTGCCCTCCAGCAACTGTTTTATAGTTTCGGCGGTTTCCAGCTGCCCTTTATGCGGCCGTATCTGGTGAATAAGGTGGCTGAATGGCTCTATACGGCCATCAAAACCATCCAGCGACAGCGCCCCGATCGTATCGGCAAGTTTAGAAAGACGTTTTGCCTGCAGAATACTGAAAACGCCGTAAGCACTCATAAACTGGGTACCGTTTAATAAAGCTAAACCTTCTTTCGCTTTCAAGGTGATAGGTTCCCAGCTGAACATTTCCAGTACATGCTTGCTTGCCAGTTTATACCCTTGGTAGTATACTTCGCCTAAGCCGATAAGCGGAAGGCAAAGGTGAGCAAGCGGGGCAAGATCTCCACTGGCCCCTAAAGAGCCCTGTTGATAAACTACCGGGTAAATATCACGGTTATAAAAATCGATAAGCCTTTTAACGGTTTGTAATTGCACACCACTATGCCCGTAAGCCAGCGACTGTATCTTTAACAGTAACATCAGCTTTATAACTTCAGCTGGCACTTCATCGCCGGTACCGCAGGCATGCGACATCATCAGGTTAATCTGAAGTTGCTCCAGGTCGTTGTGCGATATCTTGTTTTTGTAAAGTGAACCGAAACCAGTGTTTATGCCATAGATGCTCTTATCTGTCTGCGACATTTTCTGCTTCAGGTATTCAAAGCAACGTACAATTCGCTCTTCCGCATCCTGCGACAATGCCAAAGTATACTTTTGCGAGATAATGGTTTCGATCTGCTCCAGGCTAAGGTGCTGGCTGGAGATGTGGTGTACGTGGCTCATGTTTTATGCTTTCAGTTGCGCAATTATATCATCGATGTATAGTTCGTCCTGCTCGCCAGTCTGCATATCGCGAAGCTTTAACTTACCGCTAGCCATTTCCTCAGAACCTACCAACATCACGAACGGGATTTTCTTTTGATCTGCGTAACCCATCTGTTTTTTCAGTTTGGCACTTTCGGGGTACAGCTCCGATGCGATGCCGGCATCACGCAGTTTCTGCAGCAAAGGCAATGCGTAGTTTTCACTTTCCTTGTCAAACTGCACGATCAGCACTTTAGTGCCAACCTCACTGCTTGCCGGGAAAAGCTCCAGTTCTTCCAGTACATCATAGATACGATCTACACCGAACGAGAAGCCAACACCCGAAACACCAGGTAAGCCAAACATGCCGGTCAGGTTATCGTAACGGCCACCGCCACTGATGCTGCCCATGCTCACGTTATTCACTTTTACCTCGAAAATGCAGCCTGTGTAATAGGAGAGGCCACGGGCCAGCGTTACATCGAGTTGCAGACGCGGATTGCCAGACGGGTTTTGTGTAATAAGTGCGTAGCTGCCCAAGTTGTTAAGGTAATTCCATACTTCGTGCAGGTCTTTCAGGCCGCGCTGGCCTTCTTCTGTGTTACCAAGTATAGTTTGCAGTTGTGCCAGAATCTCTTCATTCGAGCCTTCCAAGGTATAAAGCGGCTCCAGTTTACCAACAGCATCTTCTGAAATACCGCGCTCCAGCAGTTCTTTGCGAACCCCTTCCTTACCAATTTTATCCAGCTTATCAATGGCAACGCAGATATCGCCTTCGCGGCCTTTTTCGCCAATTGCTTCGGCTATACCTGCCAGTATGCCTCTGTGGTTTATCTTGATGGTAAAATCAGTGAGTTCTAATGTTGAGAGTACTTCATCGATCATCTGTACAATTTCGGCTTCGCACAGTAAAGAGTTCGTGCCTACCACATCAGCATCGCATTGGTAAAACTCACGGTAGCGGCCTTTCTGCGGACGGTCGGCCCGCCAAACTGGCTGTATCTGGTAACGCTTGAACGGGAAAGTGATCTCGTTGCGGTTCATTACCACAAAACGGGCAAAAGGAACCGTAAGATCGTAGCGCAGTGCTTTTTCCGAGATCTTACGTGTCAGGTTTTTTGAACCCTGCTCAATATCAGCGGTTGTAGTTTTAGATAAAAAGTCTCCGGAGTTCAGGATCTTGAAGATAAGCTGATCGCCTTCATCGCCATACTTACCGGTTAGCACCGATAGCTGCTCCATGGCTGGCGTTTCGAGCGGCAGGTAGCCAAATTTCTCAAATGTGCGCTTGATTGCGCCAAAAATATAGTTTCTTTTGACCACTGTGGCAGGGCCAAAATCGCGTGTTCCTTTTGGTATAGATGGTTTCTCTTTGCTCATGCTTTAAACTTTGCAGGCGAAGTTACTAAAACCGGAGCAAATGCGGGATATTATAGTATAAAATGAGGCGCGGGATGCTTTAGATGAATTGACCTAGAAGGCATTGTTATCGCCACGAAGCATATTATATATGGTATAATAAATAATTTTAACATCCAGGAAGAATGACCAATGCTCCAGATAGAAGATATCCAGCTTAACCCGGCCACGCATCTGATATGTTTCGCTGGTGTCGCCTCTGAAACCTCTCACTTGAGATAGGCCCGTAATGCCAGGCTTTACAAAATGGCGTACCATAAATTTATCAACTGCAATGGCGTATTCTTGTGTATGCTTGAGCATGTGCGGGCGTGGCCCTACCACAGACATTTGGCCTAATAGTACATTAAAGAATTGCGGCAACTCATCAAGACTTGTCTTGCGCAGGAAGTTACCAATTGGCGTTATGCGTGAGTCATTACGTTGGGCCTGTTTTGAGTTCGCCTCTGAATTAACGTACATAGTACGCAGTTTCCAGCACTTGAAAACCTTGTTATCGATGCCGGAGCGTTCCTGTTTGAAAAATATTGGCCCTTTTGAATCAAGTTTGATAAGTAAAGCAAGAACTGGAAGGAGCCAGGAAAGTATAAATAATGTTACCAGTAAAGAGAATGAAATATCAAAAGCCCTTTTTAAAACTTTGTTAATAGCATCATCTAAAGGAATCTGCCTGAAAATCAGGACAGGTAGCATATCGTAAAAATCTACTTTAAAATTTTTATATAGGAAACCACCTGGTTCTGGAAGAAACTTCATCCTTATAAGGTTATTATCGACAAAATCTATAAGTCGTACTACTTGTTCTTGTTTTATCTCAAATGGGCAACAGTAAATTTCATCTACATCGTTTTCAATTATAAACCTCTCGATATCCGCAATTTTACCTATAACATTCTTATCTTCAGTCTGTTTGTCGTCGAAATAACCTAAAAATCGATAGCCATGTTCCGGATGAAGTTTAAAGAAATGTTTTAAGTCCTTGGCCGCATTATTATATCCAACTATAATCACTTTTCGGTAGTTATAGCCTTTTCTTCGGTAATAGCGCAGGGATACAATGACAGTGAGTCTCCAAATTAAAACTAAGCAAATCAATAAAGAGTATTGCAATAAGAGATACTTTCGTGGGATTTGGTTAGAATCTATGACATTAAGTGTCGCTTCAATTAGCAGAATATACAGTAAAACAACTTTAAGCGCATTTATAAATACTCTTAATATTGTTGTTACTCTATAAAATTTATAGGTGCCTAATAACGAACTACAAGCAAACCAAGCTAATAAAGAATAAAGTAGTAATTCTAAATATCGTGCGGTAAAAAACGTTGAAACTTCACCCTTTACTAATCCATATGCAGCTAAAGAAGAGAGTACAATTGCAGCTGCATCTCCTATAGCGTGTATAGGTTTTATGTATCTGGAGTAAAGGCCTGGCATATATTATTTAAGAGGCTTCTTTATTTGAAAAATTAAATATAGCACTTATAAACGAAAATAATACTACACCAGCTTGTCTGGATAATAAAGACTCGGTTATACAGCAAATAGCAAAAACAAGTATAAATCCTAATAAGAAATAATTACTCTTTTTAAAGGAAAAATAGATCATTGAAAGAAAAATACTTATAAGGCTAACTATACCAGGTAATCCCATCGCTACTGCTATATCCAAATATTGATTATGACTATTATAGCTGTTCTCAAATCCTGTAACAAAATTGAATTGTTGATAGTAGTCAACAAGTGTTGCACTTCGATCTCCCGTTCCGACTCCAAATAGTAGATTGTCTTTAAAAATTGTTAGTGCTGCCTTCCACATTATTAGTCTGTCTTCCATGCCTGCCATTGTTGACAATTTCTCCGATAAGTATGGCACACTCTTAGCTAAAAATAAGGCAGTTATTGTGATTAAGACGATCAATGAAATAGTAATAAAATACTTTTTTCTCTTTATGAGTAAATAAGCTGTAATGGCAGTTAATACAAAAATAGTTGCAATAAAAGCTGTACGTGAGGATAGAAGGGCTATAAATATTATAAAATATAATGAAGTTAATAGCAATATAAAATAAGATGTTACATTATGCTTGTAAGTTGCTTGTGTCAACTCTTTTATGAGTAGTAACAGACCAACACACATATACAAGCTAAAGTAAGGAGCGTGAAAATCGACTGAAATTGGTAGAACAAAGCAAAAATATGCCCAGTCTAAATTCTTAAGATTTGTATAATTTACCGCAAAGGAGTGAAAGTAATCAGCATAGGTTATGTAATAAGCTATTAGTGATAAAATAGTTAAGCTTATAATGAAAAAATAAGTAGTTAGTCTTATCTGGTATTCGTTTAGCTTTTTATATACTGCTATTGGTAAAAGTATTATTGATAAGTTTAATACGATATAATCAAAACTTTTTTGTTTGTCAGAACTAACGAATACAGATAATAATAGCAAGAGAAAGTATATAACTAGCATTTTATATACTGTATAATCAAATATGCTAGTAAATGAATAGTCCTTTCTCCAAATTACAGTTATTACCAGCCAGAATAATCCAATAGAAATCAGACCAACAGATTTTAAATTATTAGGCAACGGAAGCAAAACAGCATAGGCATATATTAAATAACTAAAGCTGTCACTATAAAATTTATGACCTGTAATTTCAGGATTGCTGGATGAATTCATTATATCGTGATTCAACAAAAGACCTAATGTGGTTTAGAAAATTTTGCTTACTAAACCTCTCTGCATTTTCTCTAATAGCTGCATAATTATAAGATGAAGCGTTTTTCTCAAAAGTATTTACAGCCTCTTTTAAGCTGTCACAATTTTGTGCATAAAAAAATACACCTGTTTCTGGTCTCACAGTCTCAAGTGTGCCTCCTTTGCCAAAAGCAATTACAGGTGTTCCACAAGCCTGCGCCTCTACTGGTGTTATTCCAAAATCTTCTTCTGCAGCAAACACAAAAGCTTTTGCCCGCTGCATATGATCTTTCAATACCTCAAAGGGTTGAAAGCCTAAGAGCTGCACGTTAGGTCCTGCTTTAGCTTTAATCTTTTTGAAATCAGGCCCATCTCCAATAACAACAAGTTTTTTGTCTGGTATCTGAGAAAATGCTTCTACAATAAGGTCGATGCGTTTATATGGAACCATACGTGAAGCTGTAAGATAAAAATCCTCCTTTTCCAGATATAGGGTGAATTTATCTACATCTACGGGTGGATAAATAACTGTGGCTTCACGATGATAAATTTTTTTTATTCGCCGGGCGATGTAGTTAGAATTTGCAATAAAATGATCTACCCGGTTTACGGTAGAAGAGTCCCATAGCCGGATGTAGTGCAGGATAATCTTGGCAATGAAGCCTTTAACACCCCTTTTTAGATTTGCTTCATCAAGATATTGATTGTATAAATCCCAGGCATAACGAATAGGAGAGTGGCAGTAGCAGATGTGTAACTGATTTGAATTGGTCAATGCTCCCTTGGCTACAGCATAGGATGAAGAAATGATCAGATCGTAACTAGTCAGGTCAAACTGTTCCACTGCCATTGGAAAGAGCGGCAGATAATTTCTGTACTTGTTCCGAGCAAATGGTAACTTTTGTATAAACGATGTACTTATCTGACACTTTTCAAAGTAAGTATCCTTAATTGCTTCATCATTTTTTATTAAAGTGTAAATGTCGCCGGGAAAAGAACGGTGCAAGCCCTCTAGAACTTTCTCAGCACCACCCATCAGGGGAATCCAATCGTGAACTATAGCTGTTTTCACTAATTGCCTAAATAAAAGTTCGTTTCTAACCTTTGGTTAATTGGGTAAGTCAGAAACTCATTGGTGTACGATTTATTTTTTTGCAGCATCAGAAATATAGCCCATGCCATACTCGGAAAAAGAGATGATAATGGCCGGGCTATTACCGGAGGGAACGGATAAAAGTTACTTCCAGCAAAATTGGAAAGCTTGTAGCCTTCAGGAAAGCAAGTATGAACAAATTTTTTAAGGTCTGGTAAGGTATAGCCCCTTACGTGAGCGCTATTATTCTTCAGGCTTGTCGGTTGCATGCCAAATAGAAGGATAATTCTATTGTGAAGGGATGCAAGATTAGGAACGCCAATAATGAATTTGCCTCCTGTCTTCAATACTCTTGTTACTTCATGGAAAATCCAGAATATTTCCTTTGTGTGTTCTAGTATTTGATTTGCTATCACAACATCAACAGACTCATTATCAAAAGGCAAAGGGTTACTCTCGATGTTAAGGGAATGTACCTGAATTCCTTTTGAATTTAATATCTCAATATAAGGGCCGTAGCATTCTACAGCATGTAAAGATGCCGACGGGTTTACGCGTTGTGCTATGAGTATATCAGCTCCTTGGCCTGCACCTAAATCGAGAATAACTTTTGGTCTATCTCCTTCCGAAGCGAGGTACCTTTCTATAATATTTCTTCCGTAATTCAGGTTTCTATCTATCATAGCAGGTAATATAGCTATTAAAGACTACTGTTTGCAACTTTCAGCCATTATATACCTGCTCTGTACTTGCTACCATCTTATCTACTGTAAAATAATTTTCATAGATAGTCCGTGAATTAATGGCAAGCGACTTGTATGTTCCTTTATCAAGCGAAAGATCAAGAATTCTTTTTGCTGCAGCAGCAGGTGAGTTAGGCTCATAAAGATAGCCATTTACGCCATTTTGTACTACCTCATTATTACCAGTAACATCTGTGGCGACGATAGGTATACTTAAAGAGGCAGCCTCAATCAAAGCAAGGGGCAAACCTTCCCAGCGGGAAGTAGATAAGTATAAGTGTGCTGATTTTAAATATACTTCAGGTTCTTTTGAAAATCCGGTAAAGATGATGTTGTTTATACCTTCTTTTTCTGCCTCTCTTTCTAGCGCTTCTTTATCCTCGCCATCACCCACCCATAAAAATTCAATACCCGAATTAGACTGCAGTAGCTTTGCGATCTCAAAAGCGAGGTGCATGTTCTTCTGAATATCAAACCGTGAGAGTGTAACTACTCTGAATTTTTGTTTATGTGAAGGATCATCTTCTATATCTAGAGCAGCTAAATCAGGCACACCATTATAAATAGTAACCTGTTTGTCAAGAGTTAGATACTTATTTGCTAAGCAGATATCACGCTCCCCGTATGATACATTGATAAACTTATCTGTAAGTTTATTAGCTATCCTCTCATATACATGATAGACCTTTCTGGCTGCAGACCCATAATTCATGGTATGTACTCCATGAAAAGTATGTATCACCTTAAGGTTAGCGTTAAATAATTTTAACAAACGAGCGTAAACCCCTGCACCTTTGCCATGAGAATGGACAATTGTGATATTGTTTGCAGCAATGTAATTGGCTAGCTTGATTAAATACTTTGACTTAAACTTTCGATGTGGTAGCAGGAATATATCTTCCACAACATTATTTCCCTTCCACTCCTCAAAATAAGGTTTATCAGCCGGGCATGCTACAAATATTCTGTAGTTTGATGTAATGTTATTGATAAGAAGATCTACATGTCGCGGACCACCACCATGATCAGCTCTGACAGTTATGAGCAATATGTTTTGCTTGGCCATAAAAATTGTGTACCCAGAAATATACAAGTGCAAATTGTGCTAATAGCATATCTGATAGAATAGAGCCACCTGTATTGTTTGTTACGAAAAGACCGAAAATGAAAAAAAGAAGTAGTTCAGCAATAATTGATATTTTCCTGATTTTATAGGTTTCCCATGCTATACTAAAAAAGAAAAGCAAAATAAGCACTAAAGCTATAATTCCTCCAAAAGCCAAAAAGAAAAAGAATAAACTTTCAGGTACAGTAACAAAGGTGCTGTATAAGTTAAAGTGGTTATTTGTTAAAGTAAGAAACTCTGTAAAAACGGGAGTATTGTATCCGTAACCAAGCAAAAGGTAAATAGGGAATAAGTAAAAGGAATAAAGTATAAGGTGCCAGACACCAAATCTCAAGGAGATGTTGTTTTCTCCTCCTGTTTCACCAAAAGATTTTATTGTATGATTCAGCTTTTGGATTAAGCTAAGGTTTACATCATAAACTATGAGATAAGTTAATCCGGCAATAAAGAACAAAGCAACATATATGTAGCTTAACTTTAATTTTAGATTCAATAGGGGCTTAAAAAAGAAAAGCAGGTTAACGATTAGAAACAAAAGGAGCGTCTCCCTGGAGGTCATCATAAACATATTCAGAAGGGAAAGCATAATTAGTAGCTTGTTGAATTTTGTAGCTTTGCCTTCCAACAATATACTTAAGTTGATGATATACACCAAAACTAGGTAGGAACCATAAACTCCATGGTTACCAGTTGATCTAGTAAATTCCCAACTTAATATATTTAAGTTCAGATTAGAAAAACCAGAAGGTACGTAATTAATATCCCACGTTGAAAGGTGTACAAAGTCTGATAATGAGCCGTTAAAATTTAAAAGGTTATACAAGTAAATTAATAAAGTACAGCCAATGCAAAGTATAGCAACCTTGTTAAATTTTTTTGTAAAACCTTCGAACGAGTAATTTGATACCAGAATGATGCCCAAGATGTATAGGATGTACTTAACTGTTTTAAGCAATCCTGTTAAATCTAAAATGCTAAGCTGAGAGATGAGAGTGGAAATAAAAACGACTCCTAAAGCAGCCAGATAAATTATAAAAGGATAAGAGTTTTTTGTGAGTGATTTTACTTGTTTAGTGAATAAAAAGAGTATTAAAAAAGGAAGAATCAGTTCCTGAGGATAAAAAGATACACCTTTACCTATTTCTAATTTAAAAGAAATAGGTAATAATAAAAATAGATAAAAAATAGCCTTACTTACTGTTAGCATCATTAGCTATTTATTACAGGATGAATTATATTCTCTAGAAAATCTAATCTTTTCTTTTCAAATATCTGAGTGTCAATATACTTTGATATCTCTTTCTTCTCTACCCTTATATTTTTATACGTTTTAGAAAAAGATACAATTCTATTTATATTATTTTTAATGTTATCCTCGTTATTTTCCAGCTGCAGTACCCATTCAGGTTTAGACTCATAAAATGCTGTATCCTTATACCCGATAATTATAGGTAACCCATAAGCAAGATATTCCCTGGTTTTTAGAGGACATGCTTCATCCATTTTATTTCTATGTAATGCTAAGGAGCAAATACCAATGTCACAGGTCTTGAGTACTTCTTCGTAGGCTGCTTGTTTAAGATAGCCATGAAAATTGATATTTTTCGGGAGACTAATATTTTTAGGTTTTTCAGGCCCGATCACTTCGATCTGAAGTTCTCCGATAGTTGCGTTAGCCAATGTTAATATTTTATCTACCCCATGCCAGTTTTGGTCAGGAGATCCCATAAAAAGAAGCTTAGGAATACTTGATGTTCCGGAATTATTTTCAATCCTGAATTTATCGGGATTTAGGGCATTGGGTACTACTTCTATTGGCTTACTATATTTAGTAAAGCTCTTTAGCGAAGCAATTTCATTTGTTACACAACAAAAACCTGCTGCTCTTGAAAAGTACTGGTCTCTGATTATATTGTAGTAAATATATCGGATCTTACCTTTTAAGTTTTTTCTTGCCAGCTCCCTGAATTCTGTAAGATCATTGGTGTTTATCTCAACAACAGTAGGATAGCTGGTCATGATCTGTTTTAGCTCTGGCTGGTAGATTTCGGAGCGGTGGTAAATGATATCAGGACTATAGTCCTGCAATCCAGCCTTAATCTGCTTATAGGCCTTGCTAATATGAGAGAATTCAGAAAATATATTTTTACTTGATTTTCGAATAACTATAAATGTCGGAACCTTATCAGATGGGGTAAAAACTGATTTACTAATACAAAAGATACGTACTTCGTGCCCGGCCTTTAGCCACTGCTCTGCCTGAGTGTATACCTTTTTGGTTACACCATCTTGTTTACCAAGTTCCCAAGATAGTAAATAGGCTATTTTCATTAATTTGCGTAGTTCAGAATTTCCTGAGCAATCAGTTCACTCGCTTTACCCCCACCATAAAGGTCCAAGCTAAAATCAGAAGTATGATTTAGCAACTTCTGGGCGCTAGAAACAATTTTATGTTTATCACTGCCTGCAAGTATATTCATACCATTGTCAACCAACTCTACCCATTCCGTCTCATCACGAAGTGTTACGCAGTTCTTTTTAAAGAAGAAGGCTTCTTTTTGCAGACCACCACTATCAGTCATTATAAGTTTAGCCCCAGTAATGAGCTGTATCATATCAAGATAGCCTACAGGTTCAATGATCATGAACTCCGGTTTTATACCTTGTGTCTCAAGTATCTTCTTTGTCCGGGGGTGCAATGGTAGCACAACCAGGTGAAGCTTATTCACCTCATTTAAGGCGTCAATTATATTTTTAAGTCTCTCAGGATCATCTGTATTCTCAGCACGATGAATAGTAGTTAAAATATAGTTGTCAAGGCTAAGTGCCTCTCTAATACTATTTTTTGTACTTATTTTTTGCTGATAGTAAATAGCAGCATCCTGCATTACATCACCGTTCTTAATGATCCTAACCGGCAAAGCTTCAAATGCTTCGTTATGAAGATTATTTACTGCAGTATCAGTGGGGCAGAAGAGCAGGTCAGATATTCTATCTGTAAGAATTCTGTTTACCTCTTCAGGCATTCTCATATTAAAGCTGCGTAAACCTGCTTCAACATGTATTACTCTTATGTGTAATTTTTTAGCAGCTAATGCCCCTGCCAAAGTAGAATTGGTGTCTCCGTAAACAAGTACGAAATCAGGCTGTTCTACCTGTAAGATTTCTTCAATCTTTTCCAGCATACGGCCGGTCATTACTCCGTGGCCACCACCATTTACATCCAGAAAATAATTAGGAGCAGGTATTTCTAACTCATCAAAAAAAACTTTTGACATGTTTTCATCAAAATGTTGCCCAGTATGTAGAATTATTTCTTCTATTGCGGAGTATTTCTTTAAAGCTCTACTTACTGCTGCTGCTTTTATGAACTGAGGCCTTGCGCCAATTACCGTTACAATCTTCATATAAAGTATTAGGCTGCTATTTTTACATTAAACTTTAATAGCCAGCGGTGCAAAGTTAATATCCTGAAGAAAACAGACCCAATATTGATGTCTATATTACTGGACACAAGCTTTTCGAAGGAGGTTAGGACCTGTTCTTTATCAATTAAACTTTCCATAGCTTCTGTAGCACTTTGCAGGTGTTGCTTTACCTGTTCAGCATTTTTTTGGATCCAGATTGTTTCAGGAGTAACAAATCCCATTTTATCATGTCTGTTCTTAATTTCTTGAGGAAGAATATCTGACAGAGATTCACGCATGATATACTTTGTCTGGCCTTCATTTATCTTATAATTATCCGGCAGGCTCAAAATAAACTCAACTAACCTGTAGTCCAGGAAAGGTACTCTTGATTCAATGGAATGGGCCATAGAATTCCTGTCTTCATAATGGAGAAGCATCGGCAAATTAGAAATTAGCAGTTGGTCGAGCGACATCTCCTTTAAATCCTCTTTAAAAACCGGCTTATACCTGGCTTTCTCTTCATTTGCTGATTTAGACAAAAATTTGTTAGAGTTGGAAGCTAACTTATCTGCAATAACCTGAGGTAAGATAAACTTGAGCAAAAACTGCCACCTTTTAACTACATTATAGTTTTTGAGGAGCCGCAGACTTTGCGTTTCTTTTAAGATCTGAGCAAAATTTAACTGTTTTAGCAAGCCTGTCAGGTATGCATCATGAAACGGGGGATATCCAGCAAGTGATTCATCGGCTCCCTGCCCGTCGAGCATAACGATGAGATTATTCTTGCGTGCTTCCTTAAATACACTCCATTGTGCAAATATACTTGAAGAAGTAAAAGGCTCATCCTGGTGCCAGATCAACTCATCCAATTTAGAAAAAAGCTCATCTAGATCTGGGTAAACTTTATGAGCCTTGACAGAAGTGGCTTTAATTACCTTATCAGCGAAAACCTGCTCATCGTATTTCTTTTCGTGAGAGCAGGCTGTTACTGTTTCTTGTATATCCTGTTTGTTTTCTTGACGAAGTAATTCATTTACAGTACAAACGATCGATGTACTATCTAAACCTCCGGACAAACAGGAGCCTACTTTCACATCTGACCGTAGCCTTAATTTGACAGCACTTTGGAAAAGCTTTTTAAAATCTTCCTTAGCAGCTTCAAAGTTGCCTTGGTAAGGCTTAATAGCTGAACCCAAATTATACCATCGGTCAATTATAAATGAATAGTCTTGAAGGTTAAAGGTCAGGTTGTGACCTCCCTTAAGTTGTTTAACGCCATTGAATAATGTCTCATCTGTGTGATCGAAAATACCACGGCTAATAAAATCTATGGCCTTACTTCTGTTCAGAACAGCTTCCCAGTCCGGAAGAGTAGTAAACTGCTTTATTTCTGAAGCAACCGCAAAGTATGATTTAGTAATTCGGTAATAAAATGGCTTAACTCCGAAGCGATCTCGACTGCAGAAAAGTGTGTTTTTAGTTTTGTCAAGTAAAACAAATGACCACATCCCGTTAAACTTACTTACGCAGGTTTCTTTCCAGTAATCATAAGCTGCAAGAATGACTTCCGTATCTGTGCCTGAGGCGAAGCTATAACCTAAGTTTATAAGTTCCTGTTTTATTTCAATGTAATTATATATTTCACCATTAAATACTATTGTATACTTTAAACCTAGCGGCATTGGTTGATGCCCAGCAGAACTTAGATCAAGTATTGAAAGTCTCCGATGACCTAGTGCAATATTATTATAAAAGTAAAATCCATCATCATCTGGTCCCCGATGTGATATTATATCTGTAAACTTTTTAATTAAGTCAGGTTCTGTAGTTTCTCCTGTCAAATTAACTATACCACTTATACCGCACATATGATACTTTTATAAACATTAATAATTTGTGGTAATACTGCTTTTTTAGAAAATCTCTTCTCAAAGTCAGCGCGGATGGCTTGTGGATTAAACAATGAGTATTCTTCAATCATTCTTACCATACTTTCTGCGATAGCTTTTATATCTCCTACTTCAACTATCAGTCCATTTGTTTCGTTTACGATTGCCTCTGGGCCTCCACATTTGGTAGCTATAATTGGCTTACCACACGCCAAAGCCTCTGCGTAAACAACGCCAAAGGTCTCAAAATGGCTCGGTAATACAAAAGCATTACAACTATTAAATTCTATTTTTGCCTGACTTCTTGATAATTGGCCAAGCCATGTTAGATTCTTCTCTACTTTTAATTCTAAGGCTAAATTTTTATAATAATCAATATTAATACCAGTTCCACCAATATGTAATCTTGTATTGGGGTAAACTTTTATCACTTCACTATATGCTTGTAATAAATCATCTATACCTTTTTGCTTACTTATAAGACATAATGTAAAGAAAATGAAATCCTTTCTTTTGTGCGGCAAAGGTATAGGCCTAAAATAGTCTTCGTCAATCACATTAGGTATGTATTGCGGCCTTTTAACTCCGTAATCTATAATAGTTTCAGCCAATGCTGGACTAACCGCAATAAGTTTACTAGCTTTCGAGAGGGGTAGTTTTATACTTTTATGAAGATTACCGTCTTTAGTTAAGAACTGAGGAAAAGGAAATGGAGCCATATGTTCTGTTATAACATATGGGACATCATAAGCCTCTGCTAACTTCATCGCTATGAAACCAGCAGGATAACTTACATGTGCATGAATTACATCTACTTTACCTACACTCTTTTTAAATTGATTAAAATGAGCTTTGTTAAGCTTAATAAGCTTGCTCATATTTCCTCCTAACTTGTGACTTACTGTAAATGCGGGGGAGTAGTATTCTGTCAGGTTATTCGAAAGCTTCTTTTTACTTTTCTTCTCCTTTGACAAATGAAGAATCACGCTTACTATGTTTGATAGATTCTTTACTGTTATTTGTAATTTGGGATCGTTTTGCCCCCATATACTTACTCCAATTTTGTATTCCGCGTAACAACTTGCCAGGAACTCTATCTGTTCTTTGAAGAATATACCAGCTATAGGATTAGAAGCGCTTGGATACCAAGAAGGGATTACAAAAATATTCATTTTATTCAATAGAAACTTAGAGCATTTTTTCTTTCTGAATCTTATTGCAGTGCCTAATGATGATGATGTTGTAACAAATAATTTGCGTTACTTCAAGCAGAACATAAATAAGTAGGCCAGTATAAAAGTCATTTAGATAATAACCTAAGAATAAAGCTGCTGGCCTGTATATTGCACTGGATAAACTGAAAAGAAAAGCCGTATTTTGTGCTCCGAAAACAACTAGTGCAGTACTTGTAGGTGAACTGATAAGTACAAAAAACTGCATAATTGCTAAGTACTTTACAATTTCACCTGCTGTTACCCATTCTGCACCAAATATAAATTTAAATAAAAATGGACCGGCCAATAGAAGAACTATGCATGGAATTACCCCAAATATAGCTAAGGTTACCCATGTACGGTAAATTAAATTTTTAAGCTCTCCTTTACTTCTGTATTCATCTGAAAATCTCTGAAAAAATACTTGAGCGATACTTGAACCTACCAAAGCAATAGGTATACTCAATATCCTGTAAGAGAAACCAAAATGACCCGCAAGTGCCTGCCCGAACAGTGATGTTATAAAAAAAATTGGGATTTGGCTTGAGAATGTATCTAAGAAAGAACTTGGCATTGAATATTTTGGAAAGTTCTTGTAGCGTTTAAATACTAACAGAACTCTGGATCTGGTTACTTCCTTTGCTAGAAGCTTGAAGTCATGTGCATTCTTCAATATAATTAAAAAAAAGGCAGAAGCAGTTCCTCCCATTAATCCAATCATCAGGCCGTAGCTATTATTCAAAAAATATCCTACAAGAAGAGCTAAGATGACATTAATTAGATTTTGAGCTACTTTAGTTTTAGCCAGTATCGCAAAATCCTTTTCTCTATTGGCCCAATACGAGAGCAGCTGATAAGAACTTGCAAAGACAATCGTGATAACTGAAAGCAGGATAAACAGCACAGGATGGGCATCTCCCATGACCTGTGTAAGATTATCTTTAAATAATAAAGATAATAGTAGAAAAAGAGATGATGTGCATAAGATAAGTATAAATGTGAGTACTGCTATGTTAACTGCTTGTTTTTTATCTTTTGCAACCACAACAGCCATGTCATAACGACCAGTAGCTATAACAGATACCACCGATACTACAGCGTTAAAGAGAGCAAATGCACCAAAATCAGCGGGGCTATAAATTCTTGTAAGAAGGGGGGAAGCCAGAACAGTTATTGATTGAGCAATAACTGTTCCTGCCATTAATTTTGCAACATTTCCAAAAAAATCAGAATTGGCTAACTTTTTCTGTAAAGTTTGTAACAACATCAGCTGCTTTTAATAGCATAAATTCTTTCAATCATCTCCACAACTTTTAGTCCTTCAAGGGCATTGGTGGTAATGGTATTTCTTCCTTTCAGTACATCAA
>NZ_JAJVDH010000002.1 GCF_022758145.1 Pontibacter vulgaris | reverse complement strand
TTGCAACAAGCAAAAGCAGCTTTTTTGTGGCCCCGGGCCCTTACAAGCCCTTTTCCCAAATCCCGCTCCGGCTGAACGGGCTGCAAAAGTAAGGGTTTGTTTTTAATCCGCAAGGGTTACAAGTGAAGATTTCTGCTGAAAGCTGCTAATGGGCTATTAATGAGAGGGATTAATTTTCATTTATTTTGTATCCCCTATTTCTCTTAACTATTCAAGCCTTCTTTCTCTAGGTTAACTTCTCCTCATTTTCATCTATTAAAGTACTTTCTAAGTATAAATAGATAATCAGTCTTTCATCTTACCTTCTTTATTTATAAAGTATGTTAAAGAAAGAGCCCCTTACTAAGTATAGCAAGGGGCTCTTTCTTTTTGCTTTTATTGTTAAGCTATTTTAAAAGCTTCTCTTTTCAACGTGCTTTTTCTATCCGGGCCTACAGATACTATTGTTATAGGTACTTGCAGGTGCTCTTCTAAAAAGGCAAGATAGTTATTGAATGCTTCTGGCAAATCTTCAACCGCTTCTATTTTGTTAAGATCTACTTTCCATCCTGGGAGTTCTTCGTAAATAGGCTCGATGGCTTCTGCATCCAGTGAGTGCGGAAGTTGATCGGTGATCTCTCCTGAGGCCAGTTTATACTTTGTACATACCTTTATAGTATCAAACTCGGTCAGTACATCTGCCTTCATCATGTTTAACTGCGTTACGCCATTCAACATAATAGAGTATTTTAAACTTGGCAGATCTACCCAGCCACAACGGCGCGGACGACCAGTTGTTGAGCCAAACTCCCTTCCGGCTTGTCTTATACTTTCTCCAACTTCATCCAGAAGCTCTGTCGGGAAAGGGCCGCTGCCTACACGCGTGCAGTATGCCTTAAATATACCGTATACTTCTCCTATATGCTTAGGCGCTACACCCAGCCCGGTACAAGCGCCAGCTACCAAGGTAGTTGAAGACGTTACAAACGGATAGGTACCAAAATCAACATCGAGCAAAGAGCCTTGTGCGCCTTCCGCCAGAATCTTCTTTCCTTCGCTTAATGCTTTATTGATCATGTATTCACTATCAACAAGCTTTAATGTGCGCAGGTATGCTACAGCATCAAAGAATGCCTGCTCAAGTTCTGCAATTTCCAGTGTCTGGCCATAAAACTCTACTGTTTTACGATGGCGCTCCACCAGTTTATTATAACGATCCTGGAAATCCGGGGCAAGTATGTCGCCAACGCGTAAACCAACACGACCAATTTTATCCTGGTAAGTAGGGCCGATACCTTTTAATGTAGAGCCAATCTTTCCTGTTCCAAGCGCTTCTTCTGAAACCCTGTCCAGCACTTTGTGCGATGGAAGTATGAGCGATGCTTTTTTAGAGATAAACAGGTTTTTGCTTGCATCCACTCCGCGATCTTCCAGCTTTTTCATCTCAGTTTGGAATACGATCGGGTCAAGCACTACGCCATTGCCAATGATATTCTGAATGTGCGGATGAAAAATACCTGAAGGGATCTGGTGCAGCACATGCTTTGTGCCTTCAAACTCGAGTGTGTGGCCTGCGTTAGGGCCGCCCTGGAAACGGGCAACAATGTCATAGGTTGGAGCCAGAACGTCAACGATTTTTCCTTTTCCTTCGTCGCCCCACTGCAAACCTATTAATATGTCAACTGCCATTATACTTTAATAAATTGATTCCTTTAGAAATTGTGCTGCAAAGCTATCGTTTTCAGCGATCGTAAATATCGCATTCAGTTTGGTAACTATAAGCAGCTTCCTGATATGTTCGGAGGGTTTAATCAGAACAAGCTCTCCTCCCCTGTTTCTGAACTTGGTTAGCAATGATACCAACACGCCCATCCCGCTACTATCCATGAAGCGGGCATTGGAAAGGTCGATAGCGCAAAGTGTAACTTTGCCATCACCCTCGGCATCGGCATCCGCGATCATTTTTTGTGTATCAGGGCCGGCAATCAGATCGCCCTCCAATCTGATAAACAAAATATTATCCTTCAGCTCTTTCTGATACTTCATGGTGCTGTTGTGTCGCTTTTTTGGCACGGCAATCGCCACAGATGCCGTATAAATTCAGGGAATGGTGCAAGATATGAAAATTAAGCAGTTCGCCCACCATTGTCTGTATATTATGGATGCGCGGATCGCAAAACTCTACTACTTTGTGACACTCGGTACATATTACGTGGTCGTGCTGCCGGTAACCGTACGATTTTTCATACTGCGCCAGGTTACGACCAAACTGGTGCTTGCTTACCAGGTCGTTCTCTACCAGTAAGTCTAATGTATTATATACAGTAGCCCTGCTTACCTGGTAGTTTTTGTTTTTCATACTTATATAGAGTGACTCCACATCAAAATGTCCGGAGCGGGAATAGATCTCCTCAAGTATAGCATACCTTTCAGGGGTTTTTCGCAAGCCTTTGCTTTCCAGGTAGGCGGTAAAAATCTTTTTTACTTCTTCGAATTTATGTTGATCTAATGCCATTGTTCTGTGTGTTTTAAAATAATGCGCTGCCTTCTTAATCGAAACGTTCTACAGTGAGCACACCATTTACTTTACCCATGCGCTGAATCAGCCTGTCCAGGTGACCAGTATCATTTACAAAAACCATAATGTTACCCTCAAAGATTCCGTCGTGAGAATCAATGGTGATAGAGCGCATGTTTACTTTTAAACTATTAGAAATGATTTTAGTTAAATCATTCACCAAACCTACCCTGTCGGTACCTTTAATACGAATACCTGCCAGGAATGCCAGCTCCTGCTGATCGATCCATTTTGCCTTTACAATACGGTGGCCATAGTTAGACATAAGCTCGATGGCCCGCACACAATTGGTACGATGGATCTCAATATCCTCGTCGCCGGTTTCAAAGCCGAACACCTCGTCGCCAGGTATAGGGTTGCAGCATTTGGCAATCCTATAGTTCATGTTAGAGGTATGCTCCCCTATCAGCAACATATCTGAGTTAACCCCCCGTATTTTCTGTACTTCCTTATCAAAGGATTTAGGCTGCAGCATAGAGGTGGTTTTATCAGTAGCCGCCGTGAAGATAACCTCCTTTATATTCTTAACATCAATATGCCCCGTCGCAATTCTATAGTATAGATCCTGCAGAGAAGGCACATTAAAAAAGGCAAGCAGGCGGTTAGTGTTAGCTTGTGTGTCAGAAATATTGAGCTGCAGCAGACGCTTATCCAGCATGGTTTTGCCAATCTCTGATTTATACTTACGTTCCTCGCGCAGGTATTCCTTTATTCTCGAACGTGCCTTGGAAGTAACCACATAAGTCAGCCACTCTTCGTTTGGTTTTTGTTTCTGCGAAGTAAGTATTTCTACCTGGTCGCCGTTGCGAAGCCTGTAGCTTAAAGGCACCAGTTTCTGATTTACTTTGGCTCCCAGGCAATGCATGCCAATCTGCGTATGAATCTCGAAAGCAAAATCAAGGGCGGTGGCGCGGTCAGGAAGTATAATCAGTTCGCCTTTCGGGGTAAACACAAATACTTCCTCCACAAACAGGTTCTTACGGAATTCATCCATAAACTCCAGTGCATTGGCCGTGTTGCCTTCCAGCATATCGCGTACTTTATTTATCCATTGCTCCAGCGCCGATTCTGTAACTGCTCCTTCTGCTTTATACTTCCAGTGGGCGGCATAACCACGTTCTGCAATTTCATCCATGCGCTTGGTACGGATCTGTACTTCCACCCACTGCCCTGATTTACTCATGACGGTAGTATGCAACGATTCGTAACCGTTAGATTTGGGCGTATTCACCCAGTCGCGGAGGCGGTCGGGGTTAGGCTGGTAAAAGTCTGTTATAATAGAGTAAGCCTGCCAGCAGGCAGCTTTTTCATTTTCATAAGGTACATCCAGTATAATCCGGATAGCGAACAGATCGTAGATCTCCTCAAAGGTGATGTTCTGCTTCTTTATCTTCTTTAATATAGAGTAGATAGATTTCGGCCTGCCTTTAATGGTAAACTTAAAACCATGCCGGGTCAGTTCTTCTTCTATCGGCGCCAGGAAATCCTTTATAAACTTGGTACGCGCTGCCCGTGTCTGGCGGATCTTATTGGAGATGTCTTTATAAGTTTCGGTATCGGTATACTTCAGGTACAGGTCTTCCAACTCAGATTTTATCGCATACAAACCAAGGCGGTGTGCCAGCGGCGCATACAGGTACATGGTTTCGGAAGCGATCTTCAACTGCTTGTGCCGCGGCATACTATCCAATGTACGCATGTTGTGCAGGCGATCGGCCAGCTTTATAAGTATAACCCGAACATCATCAGACAGTGTAAGCAGCATCTTACGGAAGTTTTCAGCCTGCTGCGATGTACCGTAATCAAAAACACCGGAGATCTTGGTTAGTCCTTCAATGATCCTGGCAACTCCCGGCCCGAACTCCCGCTCTATGTCGGCAATTTCCAGTTCGGTATCTTCAACCACATCGTGCAGCAGAGCGGCAACTATTGAAGTTGTACCCAGCCCGATTTCTTCTACGGCAATCTGGGCTACTGCCAGCGGATGGAAAATATAGGGCTCACCTGATTTACGGCGCATGTCTTTATGCGCTTCCACTGAAGTATTAAAAGCTTTCTTTATGATCTTGGCATCATTGTCTTTTAAGAAAGGCTTGGCATACCTTAATATTCTGCGGTATTGTCTTAAGATCTCTTTGCGTTCTGCTTCCGGATCGATCATAGTAACTATAATAAGAGAAGTATAAAGGGGGCTCCCGGAGCCAACACCAAATGCCGGCTATACTTATATATAAGTATAAATCAGGCACAGGTATTCTTAGGTTCAAATATAACTGATTATACTTTGCATTCCATACTTTACTGTTTATGCACCTTTACCTTCTAACTATCAATATCTTATACTTACACCACTAGAATACCGCGAAAAAAAGATGAAAAATATTTCACTTTTTTTGCGCTCAGCTATTGCAAATATAATTCCTGTGCTTAATTTTGCATCATCATTACAAACAACACCACGCGGATGTGGCGAAATTGGTAGACGCACTAGACTTAGGATCTAGCGCTGCGAGGCATGGGGGTTCGAGTCCCTCCATCCGCACACATAAACGAACCCTCAACAGCGATGTTGGGGGTTTGTTTTTACATGATGTTTCATACTAAAATTTAGTAGCTTTGAATATTACATTAAACCAAACCGACAGCACCAACGCGCAACTGAAGGTTGTACTGGAAGAGGGAGATTACGCACCGAAGGTAGACCAGCAGGTAAAGGAATACAGCAAAAAGGCCCAGATAAAAGGCTTCAGACCTGGTAAGGTGCCTGCAGGTCTTGTTAAAAAAATGTATGGCAAGAGCATCCTGGTAGAGCAGATCAACAAATTGCTTCAGGACGAAATCTCTAAGTACATTAAAGATAATGATGTAAAGCTGCTGGGCGAGCCACTTCCGGAGCCTAACCAAGCCGAGATTGACTGGGACAACCAGAAGAGCTTTGAGTTTAACTATGCAGTAGGCCTTCTACCTGAAATTAACCTTCCGCTTGATAAAAGCGTAGAGGGGTACACTGTTGAGTTAGACCAGAAAACGATTGACGAGGCGTATGAGAACATAAAGCGCCAGTTCGGTAAAACCATCAACCCGGAAACTTCTGAGCAAGGCGACTTTATCTCAGGTGAGCTGAAGGCAGTAGATGGCGAATTCGAGTCTAAAACCCTTATTCCTACAAGCCGCGTAGTAGAAGGCCAGGATAAATTTGTTGGTGTAAAAGCCGGCGATGTTATCCGCTTCGATATCCGTAAAACTTTTGGCGATGATAACGCTGCCCTGGCACACGTAACCGGCCTAAGCAAAGATATGGCTGCTGAACTGAACGGTGAGTTTGAATTTACTGTAGAAAAGATCAACCGTACTGAAGCTGCAGAACTGAACCAGGAGCTTTTCGACAAGCTTTTCGGAAAGGATGAAGTAAAATCAGAAGAAGAGCTTGATGCCAAGATCCGTGAAACGATCAAGGAAAACTACGATCGCGAAGCTGATAACCTGCTGAGCCGTAACGTAATTGACACGCTGGTTGACAACGTAGATGTTGAGCTTCCAACTGAATTCTTTAAGCGTTGGCTACAAGTTACGAACGAAGGACGTTTAACTACTGAGCAGATCGAGGAAAACTTTGATAAGTACCTGCGTGAGCTGAAGTGGTCTATGATCAAGAACAAGGTTGTAGAAGAAAACGAGCTAAAAGTAAGCAACGAAGAAGTTGTAGCCTCTACTAAAGAGAAAATGCTGGCGCAGTTTAACATGCCTGAAATACCGGAAGAACTGGTTGAGAGCATGAACAACTATGCAAACCAATACCTGAGCCAGGATAATGGCCGTAATTATATTAATGAGTACGAGCAACTGCTGGCTGAGAAGGTGCTCGCTAAACTTAAAGAAAAGATGACTGTTGTAGAGAAGACCATCTCTGCAGAGGACTTCAGAAATCTATCGTTCTAAAGAGCGATTAGCTTATATACTTTCAAAAAAGTCCTTTAAATTATTAAAGGACTTTTTTATTTTTGACTAAACCGTAAAATAAACACGATATGTTTAACAAAGACGAGTTCCGGAAATTTGCTGTAAAAGGCCAGGGCATGAGCAGCCTGGGTGTAGACCAGTATATTCATCATGTAGAGAGCAGAGCCATGCATACTATAGAAAGCATGACCCGTTCTGTAATTGAAGAACGCCCTACGAACTTCCGCGAGATTGACGTATTCTCCCGCCTGATCATGGACCGTATCATTTTCCTGGGAACGCAGGTAGATGATTTTATAGCAAACATTATTACAGCTCAGCTTCTGTTCCTGGAGTCTGCTGATGCGAAGAAAGACATCCTGTTGTACATTAACAGCCCGGGTGGTTCTGTATATGCCGGCTTGGGTATTTATGATACCATGCAGTATGTAAGCCCGGATGTGGCTACTATCTGTACAGGTTTGGCAGCTTCTATGGGTGCTGTGCTATTAGCAGGTGGCGCTAAGAACAAGCGTTCTGCCCTGCCGCACGCCCGTGTTATGATTCACCAGCCAATGGGCGGTACGCAAGGCCAGGCTTCTGACATAGAGATTACAGCGCGCGAGATCCTGAAACTAAAGAAAGAGCTTTATGAAATCTTAGCTGAGCATTCAGGTAAATCTTACCAGGATATCTACGACAACTCAGACCGTGATTACTGGATGAAAGCAGATGAAGCGAAAGAGTATGGCCTGATTGATGAAGTACTGACACGCAAAAAGGCATAAGGTTCGCTAAAGCTTTAAGCTTATACTTATCTAAAGCCCGCCCCGGAAACACGGAGCGGGCTTTATTTTTATACTTTAACCATCCTTTGCTCCTTCTGCTTTTAATAAAAAGTGAAAAACTGCAAGAAATTTATCAACAAGCCAATGTGGAAATCATAAACTTACAACAATCTAAATGTCAATTAGTTATGCAAAAATAGATTAATTTATATTTTAAAATTTATAGTTAGTTTTGCGCTGTATATTAACATAGTCCTAAAAAATTTTCTGCTTTTATAACTTTTCAATTTTGTACCTTTGTTTCAGAGGTCTTACCAACTGAGACCCGGACAACGCAGGACCAATCTTTTTATGGCTGAAATTACTTGCTCTTTTTGCGGCAAAAACAAGAAAGACGTATCGGTGATGATATCCGGTATAAACGCACATATATGTGACCGTTGTATCGGACAGGCGCAGCAAATTCTGAACGAGGAGAATAAGATACGCGCCAGTAGCCGTACGCCTAAATTCAACCTGATGAAACCGAAGCAGATGAAGGAATACCTTGATCAGTTTGTGGTAGGCCAGGATGAAGCGAAGAAGGTAATGTCGGTGGCTGTTTACAACCACTACAAACGCCTGATGCAGGACACCAATGACAGCGATGTTGTGATCGAGAAGTCGAACATTATTATGGTAGGTGAAACCGGTACAGGTAAAACATACCTTGCCCGTATGATGGCCGGCATCCTGCAGGTGCCATTCTGTATTGCCGATGCAACTGTACTTACTGAGGCTGGCTATGTGGGCGAAGATGTGGAAAGTATACTTACCCGTTTGCTACAGGCTGCCGACTACAATGTAGAAGCGGCAGAGCGTGGCATTGTATACATTGATGAAATTGATAAAATTGCTCGCAAGAGCGATAACCCATCTATTACCCGCGACGTGAGCGGCGAAGGCGTACAGCAAGCACTTCTTAAATTACTGGAAGGTACTGTAGTAAACGTACCGCCACAAGGTGGCCGCAAGCACCCTGAGCAGAAAATGATCACGGTTAACACTGAGAACATCCTGTTTATTTGCGGTGGTGCCTTTGTTGGAATAGACAGACTGATTAAGAACCGTCTGAATACACGCCCTATAGGTTTCTCTAAATCTAAAATGGACGAGGAAGAAGAAAAAGAAAACTTCCTGAAATACCTGACGGCACAAGACCTGAAAAACTTTGGTCTGATACCAGAACTTATTGGTCGCTTACCAGTGCTTACCCACTTAGATCCGCTTGACAAGGAAACACTACGCCTGATCTTGCTAGAGCCGAAGAACTCTATCGTAAAGCAGTACAAGCGCCTGTTCGAGATGGAAAACATTACACTTACCTTCGACGACGATGCCCTGAACTACATTGTAGAGAAAGCAGCAGAGTATAAGTTAGGTGCCCGTGGTCTGCGTTCTATCTGCGAAGGTATCATGACAGATGCTATGTTTGAGCTTCCGTCTGAAGAAGGCACACACGAATTACTGATAACCGGCGAATATGCCCGTGAAAAATTTGATAAATCTACGCTAAAGCAGCTGCGTGTTGCTTAAGTAATTATAGATCATAAAGTATAAAAAAAGCCCCGGCAGTTGTGCCGGGGCTTTTTTTATACTTTATACTTTTTATTTTTCGTTCAGATAACCAACCATCAGTTCTGCAGCGCGCTCGGCAGTGCGGTACTCCCCTATTTTCTGGCGCACCAGGGCATAGCCATCCAGCTGCTTTTTCAGGAAGTATTTATCAAACAAGATCTGCTTCAGCTCAGCCACGATCTTTTTCGGTGTAAAATCATCCTGTATAAGTTCGGTAACTACCGGCTTGTTGGCAATCAGGTTTACAAGCGAAATGTATGGCACTTTTATTACCTGCTTACCTATATAATAAGAGATGGCACTCGTTTTATAGCAAACTACCTGCGGCACATTAAACAAGGCTGTTTCTAAAGTAGCCGTACCCGATGTTACCAGCGCAGCTTTTGAGTGGGCCAGCAGATCATAGGTCTGGTCATAAACTATTTTAATGTTTTTGTCTTTGTTATACTCCTCGTAATACTCTTTAGAGAAGTTGGAAACCCCGGCCACCACAAACTGGTAATCACGGAAAGAGGGCAACACACTCAGCATTACGTGCAGCATGTTCTCAATTTCCTGACGGCGGCTACCCGGAAGTATAGCAATTATGGGTTTGTTATTATAAAGCCTGTTCCTGGCCCTGAAATCAGAGCATGCCACATGGTCTGAAACAGAATCGTTTACGGGATTGCCAATGTAATCTACTTTATAGTTGTAGCGGCCATAGAACTCTTCCTCAAAAGGCATGATCACGAACATGCGGTCTACATACTTTTTGATCTTGTGCGCACGGCCCTGGTTCCAGGCCCAGATTTTGGGAGAGATATAGTAAAAAACTTTCAAGCCCCGGGCTTTGGCAAATTTGGCGATGCGCATGTTAAAGCCGGCATAATCAACCAGAATGACCACATCCGGGTTAAAAGCTTTAATATCGGCTTTACACTCTTTCAGGAAACGAAATATCTTGAACAGGTTTTTGAAAACCTCCGCAAACCCCATGAAGGCAAGTTCCTGGTAATGTTTTACCAGCTCCATACCAGCCTCCTGCATCATGTCGCCGCCCCAGCCTCTGATCTCAGCATCAGGGTCTTTAAGCCGAAGCTGCTTAATAAGGTTTGAGGCGTGCAGATCGCCTGAACGCTCGCCGGCTATTATATAATATTTCATGCGGTTAATCTCCGGTTAAGGACGCAACGTTGGAAAAAGGAAAAGAAATGCTGTTGCTTATTCGCCGAAATACTCTACGTAGTTACGTGGGGTTTCATATAATTTCAAACTGTGCAGTTTGGCACTCGAAATTTCAGAGATCTTAGGCTCCAGAATTTTCCAGAACTCGATCACCAGGTTTTCGGTGCTGGCCAGTTTATCTTCCATAAAAGGCACATCCATGTTCAGGTTTTTGTGGTCAACCTTATCAATGATGTTTTCGCGGATGAGGGTACTTAATTTTTTCAGGTCTATTACAAAGCCGGTTTCCGGGTCTGGTTTACCTTTTACGGTCACGATCAGCTCATAATTGTGGCCATGCCAGTTCACATTGGCACATGGCCCGAAAATCTCCTTATTCTTCGCCAACGACCAATTCGGGTTGTGCAGCTTGTGGGCCGCATTGAAATGCTCTAATCTGCTTACGTAAATCATTTAACTGCTAAACTTATAATTCTTTCTGGACAGCAAATATACAAAGAAAGGAACACCAAAGAACGATGTTATGATGCCAATTGGCAGGCCTGCCGGCGGATAAATTACTCTGGAAAGTAAATCACAGAGGAGCATAAATAAACCACCGGTAAATGCACAAAAAAGCAGATTCGATTTTCCGGTTGTCCCCATGAGCGCGCGTGTTACATGTGGAACAATAAGACCTACAAAACCTATCGGGCCTGAGGTAGCAACGGCAAAGCCGGTAACCACCGACACTGTGGCAAGTATAGCCCAGCGTGTTTTTACCACCTGCACACCCAGCGCCTGTGCCCGGTCGGCCCCTAATAAAAGTATGTTTAATTGCTTTTGCAGAAAAGCAAAAAGTATAAGTGCAAGTATAAGTGCCGCTGCCGGATAAGGCAACAAGCTCCAGCTGGCCCGTTCAAAACTCCCCATCGACCAGAAAATAACCGCTTTCAGTTTACCCTCCGAATCGGAAAGAAAAGTGAGCAAACCAACTATAGCTGTAGCCAGCGAGCTGATAGCAACGCCAGCCAGCAGTAGCTGTGCCGGAATAAGCTGCCGTTTCCGGTAACCAAGCCTTACCACCACCAGCGTAACTATAAAAGCACCGAGCAAAGCAAAAACCGGAGGCATATAAAAACCAGCTATTGCGACATCTACAAACCCAAAGAATACCAACACAGCACCCAACGATGCTCCCGAAGCGGTACCCAGCAAGTATGGATCGGCCAGAGCATTGTTTACCATCGCCTGCATTAAATACCCACAAAAGGCCAGCGACGCACCAACTACCAGGGCCAGCAACAAACGCGGCAGGCGCAGGTGCACAATAGCATAGTGTATGGTATTGTCGGGGTTATAGTTAAAAAAAGCATCGGCTATACTTGCCAGCCCGGTATCAAAAGAGCCAACCTGCAGCCCAAGCACCAATACTATAAGTATAAGCAGCAGCGCAACTATAAAGTATAAAGTTCTGCTCATGGGTATAGTAAACGCTCCAGTTCAAGTATAGATTCTACCACGCGCGGGCCGGGACGCTCCATCAGGTTGCCTGTTACAGCATATATACGGTGGTTCTGGTAAGCTTTTATTTTGCGCAGTTCCGGGTATTGGCTGAAGAAAGTCTGCTCCAGTTTTTCAGGTGAACCTCCTAACAGCACATTAGGGTTCAGCTTAAGTATGTACTCGCGGGTAAGTGCCGGGTATGGTTGGTCGAAAACTTCCTGAACAGCATTCTGTGCCCCAAGTATGTGTAGCTTGTCCGTCAGGATGGTGTTCTGACCATATACATAGATCGGGTCGGTCCAGGTGATGGCGAGTACCTGCTGCGGCCTGGCTTGCCCTTTGTGGCGTTGCTCTAATTGTTTCACCTGCTGCCTAAGCGAATCTGCCAGATGATTTGCCTGTTGCTCCCGCCCCATGATCTTACCAATAGCTTCCATTCCTTTAAAAACATCCTCTACCGTTCTATACTTCTGTATGTATACCGGCACGCCAAGCTCTTTCAATTTCTCTACTACTTCCATCGGAACAATGCCTTCACTCGAGAAAATAAGATCCGGCTTCAGCGCCAGCACCTGTTCGTAATCTACAGGGTAGTTACTGACAATAGGTTTGGTTACTACTTGAGTAGGGTAATCGCATTGGGGAGTTCTGGCAATAATGGTAGCGGTATCGCAAATAGCGAATAGCATTTCGGTCATGGCCGGGGAAAATGCCATCACGCGTTTTGGCTGGTGCTGTAGTTTGAGTTCGCGCCCCAGATCATCTCTAAAAACTATAACTTGCCCTGTAGCCGGCTCCTGCTTTTTACCGTTACAGGCCAGCAACAGTAGCAGCAGGCAAGTATAAAAAAGCCGGTTCAGGCGGAAGTACAACGTATGATTTTGTTTCAAGGGCTTTTGCTGCCAGGTACATTTACAGGGGCAGCTCCATTTATTTTCGTAAATTTAGCGCAATTTACGTTACAGCCTAAATTCTGAATTATGATCGTCGTAACTGGTGCTGCCGGCTTTATTGCAAGCTGCCTTGTAAGCAGGCTGAATGCAGCCAACTTTAATGATATAGTGGTGGTAGATAATTTCTCTGTCGCTAAAAAAGAAGACAACCTGAAAGGGAAAAAGATAAAAGAGTATGTAGACCGTGATGGCTTTATTGAGTGGCTGGACAAGAACTATGAAGAAGTAGAATTTATCTTTCATTTGGGTGCCCGTACCGATACCACCGAGTTTAACAAGGATGTATTCGACCTGCTTAACCTAAACTACTCCAAGAAAGTATGGAATGCCTGCTGCGAGTACCAAATCCCGCTGGTTTACGCGTCTTCGGCAGCTACTTATGGTTCGGGCACGCTTGGTTATGATGATGACGAAGCTACCATTCCATTGCTGAAACCACTGAACCCGTACGGCGATTCTAAGAACGATTTCGATAAGTGGGCACTGGAGCAAACGGCTAAACCATTTTTCTGGGCCGGCCTGAAGTTCTTTAACGTGTATGGCCCGAACGAATACCACAAAGGCCGCATGGCTTCTGTTATTTTCCATGCATACAACCAGATAAAAGAAAAAGGCCGCCTTACTTTGTTCCGCTCCCATAACCCGGCATATGCCGATGGCGAGCAGATGCGCGACTTTGTTTATGTAAAAGATGTGGTGGAAGTATGTATGTTCCTGATGCAACACCGCAAAAACTCGGGCATCTATAACTTAGGCTCGGGCAAAGCACGCACGTTTATGGACCTGGCGCTGAATACATTTGAAGCAATGGGCAAAACCGCCGAAATTGATTTTGTAGACACCCCGGAAAGTATACGCGATACCTACCAGTATTTTACGGAAGCCAACATGAGCAAGCTGCGCGCTATCGGATACGATAAGCCTTTTTATACTTTGGAAGAAGGCGTGAAAGATTACGTGCAGAATTACCTGATGGAGGGAAAATATTATTAGGTAAGTATAAAGTATAAATGCTGAATTGAGTTTTAGTAAAATGAGCAAGGCCCTGGCTATATTTGAATAGCCAGGGCCTTGCTCATTAATTTAGTTAGATGTACTATTTGCCTAATCAATTCTTGCCTTATACTTAGCCGCTATACTTAGTACTCAGTTATTTCTTAGTTATCAATCTACCCAACTTGTTATTAATCAAGCTTGTGATTTTATTTATGGCAATGTTAATCTTTGTTACTCTTATTAATGGCAAAGTCAAATTAGAAGGCTTCCCATACTTAAAATCAATTTCGAATTTTTGAGTTATTTCTTCCAGAATTTCCTCGGTAGCTTTTATTTCTCCCTCCATCCAATTATCCCAACCAAATTCTATCGTTCTTTTCCCGTCTCTTAGTATTATAAAGTCATAATCTATCCCAGCGTCAAACCCATCATATTTAGCAGACACTACCCAACCTTCGTCCAACAGGCCTCTTATTATTCTATTCCAGTCTTCGGTTTTTATACCTGTCGCTGTTTTCAACTTCCTTCTTTTTATATACTTTTTAGCTGCATGTTTTAGCAAACGATCTCACAAATAGCTTAAGCGGTTTTAGAAAAACTTACCTTTCTGTTCTAAATAAACTTGACCAAAAGTGGAACATTTCAAACTATGTATTCACTCTCGATAGGTCAAACAACTCGTTGTCTGCTGCCATTATTCATTTTCCAATCGTTCAATCATTTTTTTCATCTCTGCTATCTCTCTTTCCTGCGCTTTGATAATTTCCTCAGCTAATTTTTTTACTTCTGGGTCTTTCAAATCGGCTCGTTTACTAGTTAAAATTGCAATCGAATGATGTGGGATCATCGCTCTCATCCATTTAACTTCATCTATCGGTATCTGCCGTCGAACTAAATAAGTCGAAATGGACATAAGTAAAAGGCTGCCTATAACTATTGCTGCATTTTTCATTCTGTTATTGTACATCTTTTTCATGAACAAAAACATTATAATCGCCATTCCGCTGATACCAATGAAAGTCATATACATTCTAGTCCAGCTAAAATATATGTGATTAAACTCATAGGTGTTAAAATACATGGTGATATACATTGAAATTGCTGAGCAAATCAACATTAGTATAAAAGTAGTATAATTTGATTTTTCCATTTTCCTAAGACATTTTTTGGTTACATAGTTATCTGTTAACAAGAATAACTCTCCTAGCTATACTACCTTTGTAATAATATTAGTTACTATTGAGCTTAATATTGCTCTCAGCTGCTATACTTTTGGCTTATATACAATATAGCAGAAAGCTATGAAATGCCCCTTTTGATAGCTCGACTTCAAATAAGATTTTAATTATTAATGTAACAAAGTAGCCAAGAGCACGCCCTCTTAAAACAACACCGAAACCTGTGTTCTTCCGGTATGCACAGCACCTATACCGTTGGCTTTGCGGCCATCATAGTTCATCGAGATGTTCAGTCCGTTACTCAGGCGTTGCTGTAGGTTAAGAGACCAGGTTATGTTGTTACCCGGCCGAAGCGCATTCAGGATCTCGTAGCCAACATAAGAGTTCATATCGCCCTTAAACCCGATGTTCACATAGCGGAGGTTGCCGGTTATAGTTCGTTTGCTTACCTGGCTCAGTTTCGTTTCCAGCCCTAACTCGTGGAAGGTACCTTCCTGCTGTTGTTCGTCGGTAGCAGCCAGCTCATTTTGTCGCAAAGCAAACAGGTAGGTGCTTGTAAAGCGGAGCTTTGCGTTGGGTTGGTAAGCAAGTTCGGGCGTCAGCTCTTTCGATTCTATGCGGAAGTTCTTCGACTCCAGAAAATTAGAACGGTTCTCGCGCACGTTCTGCCCCACGGTTAGTTTCGAGCTCAACACTTCATTCAGGTTTAATCGCCCTGTAAGTACATGGCTGCCCAGGTTACGGGTTTCGGTGCCATTTGTTAAAAGCGATTTCTGCTGGTTCTGCTGAAAAGTATACTCCAAACCATGGTTAGGATTGCTGCGGTTAAAGTATACCGTGTTACGCAGAGTTTTCGCGAGCGACAGCAGGAATTCATCTTCAAAATCATCGATGAACGGGTTAAAACGGTTTTGCAGGTTATCGTCAGTTGTCTTTTTATCGATGCTTACGAAAGTGAGTACGGCAAAACGTGAGGCAAATCCTTTCCAGTTTTTTTGGCTACGCCAGCTGCGGGGCGTGCTGCTGTTAAGCCTGTAACTGAAGTTGTTAGTATAGGCGTTAATATACTCGTCGGTGGGCAGGAAGATCTTGATGTAGCGGCGCTGGTCTATAGTTTGTGCTTCCAGGTAATCGTTGAGGTCGTTGGGGTTGCCACCATCGCGGAGGTAGTGCGTGCCCTGCCCCGGCAGCGTTTCCCTGAAAATGAAAATACGTTTCAGTTCGCGCCCTGTACCTACAGCATACGTCATTTCAGAGCGGAAACTGCCATCCAGGAAACCGGTGTTCCAATCTATGCGCGACTGCACTGTTTCTTCGTTTAGTGCGGTGGCCAGTTCCAGTTTGCGATAGGTTAGCTGCAATGCAAGATCGCTTTCTTTGCCGTAGCGGGTTTGCAGCAAACCGTTGTAGGTCTGCCCTATTTCGCGGTTGCCTAAGGTGCCGTTTACAGTTGGCCTCAGGTCAGTGCGGTGGCTATAATCTACCCTGAATTTAACGCGGCTGGTATCGTTGCTTTCCACAAAAACCAGGTGCTCATCAAAGTACATGGCCGAGCCAGTAACAGAATCGCTGTTCAGGGCTTTTATCTTATTTTTATCAAAGCGGTAACTATAGCCGGGGGCAAAAAGCTTGGTTTTATACTTTGCACCTACTTCACCACGGTACCATTCTGACCTACGGTCGCGCTGCGAGCTGTTCAGCATAAAAAAATTGTTCCGGAGCTCCAGTTTTCCTATACTTTTAAACACATCCAGGTAATGCTGCACGCCATCTACCTGCTCTGCACGAGAGCGGTGGCTGATGCGGTAATTGACAAGGTTTGCAGCATCGCGCACAGCACCAAAAGAAAAATTCAAGATATGATCTTCGGCGGGTTTTTCAGTATTTGTAAGGCTCCAGTCGCGGTCAAACTCAATGGGGCGGTAACGGTCAATGGGCGCAAAATGCCTGTCGGTATACTCATAGTTAAGCGTGCTGTTCAGTTTATACTTGCCCAGCAATGGCAGTTCCCTGTCCTGCACTACATAGCCTACACGCACTGCTTTGCCATTATCATCCTGCGAATCTAGTTTTGAGAACCGGTTCAGATCATTCTGAGAAGCGGCACCTTCTAGGAAAAAATTCACTCCTTTCAGCACTTCATAGTTACCACCTACCGTTACCAATTGCTTTTTCCGAGGGGTTGGAAGTATACGCACCGGCAGGTAATTACCCTGAGGCACACCATTCAGCGGCGCTACCCACTTATACACACGTCCGTTCACGGTAGAGTTATCCAGCACATAATCGCCTTTATTAGCACCCACTTCAGAGAAACGCACATTGTAAAAAGCAGAATCAGGATTTGTAGAGTATACAAATATGCTGGCGCCTTGCTGCCCATCGTTAAAAAAAGTATCGCGCCTGGCGTATAATACCTGGCTTGGGTCAAAAGCTACGCTATCGGCGCCGGGGGCAACGGCCAGGTTCAGGCTATCGCCTATACTTGCCAGCAAGCGCTTTTCTTCGTCCTGCAGGTCCAGATTTATAAGATTATTGGGGTTGTCAGATTCGTTATAGTAGTTACCGTATACTTTCAGTTTTCCCAGGTTCTGGTAATGGCTCAGGTTATAAATGCCGCGGCTATAATTCTGATCAGAGTATTCAAAATCTACTTTCAGGCGGGTATTTTTGGTGATTACGTGGCGCGTGGTAAAAGTTATCTCTGCCTGGTTATAGTCAATCGTATAATCGTAATCGTAACCCCGCGTCAGTAAGCGGCCATCCAAGAAAACACGCTCCGAGTTGGCAAGTACAATAATAAAGCGCTCGTTGTTTGGCCCGCGAAGGCGGTACGGACCCAGCACGCCTTCCTGCGCTACAATACTTTGCGAAGCAAACTTACCCTTCGATACAGAGGCTGCAACTGTAGTTACTCCTTGCCTGTCAGGCTTAGAGCCCACTGTAGTTTCGAAAGCGCCGCCCTGCACGTTCTTGTAAAATTGCATAAAGTATGAGGGCTTACTGCGCAACACCACATCGCCGGCCGTGAGCTGCCAGAGTTTATGCTTCAGCGTAATGTAAACCCTGTCAAACTCCTGTAGCTGCTGGGTATTTCCTTCCGGCTGAAACGGGATATTCTGGTCGGTTATGGCAGCGGTTATACTTATGTCGTCGGTCAGTTTGCCGTCGAGTTGCAGGTTCAGGGCCGAGTTCACAAATACATTCTGGGTATTACCAAACGAGATGCCCCGGCTTATACTTCCTGTTTTGTTCAGTCCCGGCGTCCGGAAAATTTCTTCGCGGGTATTTATGTCTTCCTGGTAAAAGCCTTTCTGAAACGAGTTCATCTCCAGCTTGGCAATATCACGGCGAAAAGCAGGCCTGGTAATATTAAGCGGCAGCACCCGAAAGCAAACAAGCACCGAGTCCGGTATCGGCTGCAAAGAGCCTAAGGTATCAAGTATAGTATAATTCGGTTGTGGAAAGTTAGTAAGCCTGAACTCGTTTCGGCTATAGTTGTAATCGAAGGTAAACTGCTCTTTTTTAGGATGATAAAAGCTGACCGAGGATGGCAGCAGCGTAAGAGAATCAAGTATAACCGGATCGGATGTGATGCGCAGCCATTTGCAACGCTTGTTATTTACGGGTACTTGCGCCAGCAACGGAATGCTCAGCAACAGAAAAAGCACTAGCAAGTATAACTGCCTGCTCATGGCGCAGCCAACGGTAACGAAATAAAGAATGTGGTTCCCTTACCTTCTTCCGTTTCAAACCAGATTTGGCCGCCCGCAGTTTCGATTCCTTTTTTAGCAACCGCTAACCCAATGCCCGAACCTGTATACTTGGTGCTGAAGTTTGGTATAAATACTTTCTGCTGAATTTCGGCAGGTATGCCGCTGCCGTTATCCTTGATAGATATCACAACAGTTTTGTCCTGCTCTACCTGAAGCATTACCAATAACTTTGGTTTCCGGCTGGCAGGCACTGCCTGTATAGCGTTCAGCAGCAAATTATTGAACGTACGAACCAGCAAATTCTCATCGGCCATTACCATTACTTGCTCGTTTGGTATTTTAGAAATTAAGGTCGCCGTTGCAGGGTCGTTGTGCAGGTCAGAAGATTTACGCAAAGCAGCCGCCACGTCTATCAGTTCTGCTTTAGGCTCGGGCATGGTTGTAAAGTCAGAAAAAGAAGTGGCTATATCGCTCAGTATATTAATCTGCGTAATCAGCGTATGAGAGATTTTATCGATTAGTTGCTCTGTATTCGGTTTTTTTTCGGCAATAGCTTTCTGTAAATACTGCAACGAAAGCTTCATGGGCGTCAGTGGGTTCTTTATCTCATGCGCTACCTGCCTGGCCATTTCGCGCCATGCAGCCTCTTTTTCTTTCGTAGCCAGCTCTTCCTTGTTCTTTTCCAGCGTCAGCAGCATGCGGTTATACTCGTTCACCAGCATCCCGATCTCATCGGCACTTGCATAAGCCAGCATTTCATTCTTACCGGTAAGCGATGTGCGTTTAAGCTTATCGGCCAGCAGACGTAGCGGAACAGTAAGCGCACGCGAGGCAAAAAATGTAAGCACAATGAACACGATAAACATCACGGTAAAAATATTCATCGTGGTTGTAATCAGCTCAATCAGCTTCAGGTCCAGTTGCTTTTCAGAATCGAAGAATGGAATACCAATATACCCCACCAACTCACCGGCGGCAGCTTCGTTGCGTAATGGCAAGTATAAAGCGTTAAATTTTAAACTCCCGGCTTGTTCTTCGAGCAATACACGCAAAGCCTGCCTTTCCGAAATAGCAGCAATAGCTTCGGGATTGACGAGTTTAGATAAAAGCCCGGCTTCAAATATCAATGGCTGGCTGGTAACAAGTAACCTGCCGTTACGATCATAGAGGTTTACATCAGCTTCAGAAATAGCCGCCACATCCACAATACGGCGCTGAAGCCAGAGCTGGCGCTGTAAAATACCGTTAGCCAATGCCGTTGCCATATTCTCCTGTATTGCTTCTCCACGCCTCTCATACGACATCATTAAATCCCTTTTGTAGGAAGCAGTAACCAGACCGGCTGTTGTTATACTTACCAGCAAAAGCGGCAGCAAAATCCCGAAATTTAGAAAGAGCTGTATTTTGGTGCTGAAATTTGGCCTGAACTCCCGGATATAACTTCGGCGGAATACCAGGATTAAAATTGCCAGCAGTATGAGCCCGGCCGTAAATACAAGGAAAAGAAATGAGAAGTTAGAGAGTATTTCACTTGCGCCATACTTCTTGGTAGTAACTACAAGTACTTTCCCATCTTCGTCTTTAACGCCAAAATGATGATAATCGCCCTGGTTATGTCCATCCCTGTAAAACTCTGCATGATCAATGTGAACAGGATCCATGTTGGTGGCATAGTCATACTCGCCTTCGCTATACTTCAGCTGCTTTCCATCATAAATAGCATAACTAAGCATATCTATTCTAAAATGCTGGTCTTGCTTCTGGTCTACGAGCAGCTCAGGCACCACACTATTTGGCAGCAAACGTTTGAGGCTTAACTGTAATACTATAGTACCTTTCTGGCGCGTACTTATCGGTATTTCAATCAGCTTAAAGTATGTGCGGGCATTATAGCGCCCAGGGTCTTTAACCAGGAAAAGGTTTTTGCGCTCTGTTCGTGTAGCCGGCGTGTCATACTTACTCTTAAGCTCTTGCAAGGATGTTGCTGTTGTGTCTGAGCTCTCCAGTGTTCTGCCTTCACTGTCATAAAGAAACACGTTCGTTTCATACTTGTCAAAGTAATGCCGCAGGTACTGTTTGGAGATTTTAAGCTTGATAAAGGCAGCATCTACATAAGGGCCTTTCATTTTAGCCTGTATCAGGGCATCTTTCGCTATCTTTTTGGCAACATCTTCCAGCAGGTACTCGCCCAAAACATCATTATCTTGCAACAGGTTAAACGCAAATTTCTGCTTGTATACTTTTACTTCGTTCTGGTAATGCTCAAACAAGGCAATTGATCCTGTAAATGCACTAACGGTAATAATTAAAAACACAAAGAAATAAGTCCGGTACGGAAAACTAACCTCCTGCCGGTATTGCGCCGAAATTATCACCACCAGCCAAAAGATTGTTCCACCCAATACAAGCAGAAGCAGCTCTTTTGCAAAAAAAACAAAAACTAAAAGCAGTAAGATCGCTATACCCGCTAAAAGCTTATAAGGCCACGAGAACTGCTCTTTTTTTAGTAAGAAGGAAATTATACTTACCAATATGTAGCAGAAAATGCCCAACACAATGGTATGCAGAAACATCACTCCTAAAATCACGATCTTATACTTTGACAAATCAAGCGATTGGGTAATATCGAGTACCAGAGGCGAGTTATGGTAAATGCCATGGTAGAAACCGAATAGCAGGAATAGCAGCATGTAAAATATTGCAAAGCACCCTGCCTGTAAAAGGCGGCTATTTTTTACTGTAATTCCTTTAAGTTCTGCTAATACATTTTGTTTCTTGAATAAGTAAAGTATAGCCCAGGCCACAACCAAGAGCAACAGCATATTCAATGCTAGATCACCTATAGATGGCGACCAGAAAGAAGCTGCATATAATGAAGGGTCAAACAGGTTTAGCTCTACAAGTGCAAAGGGCAGATTCAGGAATAATAAAGCTAATCTGAAACCTCCTAATAGTATAAGCAACAGTACTACACCTAAAGTATACTTGCCCTTTTTAAACAGTGTGCGGGCACATGCTATGCTGAAAACAATAAACAGAAGCGACCCAAAAATGAAAAGCGCCAGCAAAAGGTTATTGGAAACAGCATGGGTTTTTACTTCAGCGAATTCTAATGCAAATAGAAATTCACCAGCAGGACTTTTTATTTGAGGCAAACCTTTCACTGGCTCCAGTACCAGACTCGCCTGCACATTACCAAATATATTCTCCTGCAGCCCTGAAGTAAGGTAACTGTTGCTGATCTGGTAATTTACCTGAAGCGGTATGTAGATTAAAATTTTATAGGCCTTTACCTGATGTGGTACAACTATAAATACGCCATAGCTATTATTTACGATGGCAGGTTTTATAACATCAGGTGGGAAATCAAGATCAGGTATAATGGTATGATCAGACCAGAAAACCAGCGTATCCTGTCTATATACAAAAGATGGATAATGGGTCTGCTTCAGTAACCTGGAAAAAGAAACAGTATCATTAGCTAACTGATTACCAATAATTACTGCACTTTGATGAGCGTGGGCAAGCGCGCTGTCTATTCTGGAAGTTATCAGGGATAACTCCTTCTGCTGGCTTTTAAGATTAACTGCCTGTGAGGGCACATTAAAATGCAGCCATGCCAGTGCTGAAAAGCACAGCAACGAAATAAAAAAGAGAAGGGCAAGTATTATCTTCCTATTCAAAGCAGATGAGTTTATCCACGAATTTAAAGAAAACGAAAGATAACAGCTATTGATTCAGGATGTAATTAACGTTTGTTGTAGCCAGGATCATAATCTACCCCACCAAAAAAATGGAGCATCAGAATTCTGGCATACCTGAAAAGGACCGGCGTGAAGAGCAGAACAACAACTGCAACTACTGTTACATAAACCCAGGTGGGAGGATCGTTAGCCAAATAATATAATAAAATGCCAACCAGTAGCACAATAGCTACTGAAAAGCCATAGCTGACATACATGGCTCCCCAGAAAAAACCAACCTCTACTTCATAATGGAAACCACAAACGGGGCACTGCTCATACATCTTATCAAACTTTGTCAGATTAAATGCAGAATGTGTAAAGACATCCCCCTTACGGCATCGCGGGCACTTTGCCCCTACTATGGCTCCCAGCTTAGATGGTTGCGCCATCTTTCTTTTTACGACTGCTCTTATACCATAAGAACCCTACCGTACCAACCAGCAGATATGGAATAACCATCAGGTAAAGTATTCCGGTATTTAAGCCTGAACCAACTTCTGATTCGGGCTCTTTGCTGCCTGTACCTACGTTAGATTCAACGGTGGCACGGCACATAGCACATTGGCTGTAGGCATTCCCCACTGACAATATCAGTACGAAAACCAGCATAGAAGCCATCAGTATTATTTTCTTCTTCATCACAGTTACGTCTGTTTATTAACTATAATACGGAGAAATTAAAAGGTAAACCAAAACACCGGTTACTGCAACATACATCCAGATCGGGAAAGTCCAGCGGGACACGCGCCTGTGACGGGCTAACTGGTCTGTAATACCAAAATATACTGAAAGTAAAACCAGTGGTACAATAACTACAGCCAGTACGATGTGAGTTAAAAGTATAAAGTAATAGATATACTTTAAGGCACCATCACCTCCGTAAATAGTTCTTTCACCAAGAAAGTGGTACGTTACATATGATATAAGGAATATGGCAGATAAGCCAAAAGCAGTAAGCATAGCTGCTCTGTGGTTACGAACCTTACCTTTCCGGATATTATAATAACCTACTAAAAGCGCACAAGCTGTAAGGCTGTTAAGTATAGCATGAAAAGCGGGTAAAAAAGATACATCTGCTTTACTCTCACCTTCTTTCTGCATGAAGAATAATAGCGCTACAACTACTGGAATTGCAACAGAAAGCACAGCAATCAAAGTTAAAAACTTTTTATCCTTTGCTGATGAAGCACTATTTACTTTTACTGTATCCATCAAGTAATACGTTTATCTCTGTTATTAACCGGTCAACTTCTGCAGGGTCAGTCCCATCGTAAATTCCGCGCACATGTTGCTCCTTATCTACCAGCATAAACTTTTCGCTGTGTATAAAGTCCTGCTGGCCTGCTACCTGCTGCACCGGTAAATAAAATCCCTTTTTAGCCAGCTCATAAATCTTTTCGCGCTCGCCTGTCAGGAAAAACCATTTCCCGGGCATGGCACCATACATTGCTGCATAGTTAGCCAGCACTTCAACAGAATCATGCTCAGGGTTTACTGTATAGGAAACAAGCTTTACAGAAGGATTGTTCTCAAATGCTTCCTGCACTCTTACCATCTGCGATGACATTTTCTTGCAGACATCCGGGCAAGTAGCAAAGAAAAAGTTAGCAACATAAATGCCACCGGCCAATTGCTTTTCGGTTATAGATTGCCCTTGCTGCGAAACAAATTTAAAAGATGGAACCTGGTGAAAAATCGTATCACCTTTTGTATCAATTAACGCCTCTCCACTGTCATCCACTTCGGGGAAGTATGTTTTTAGCGTAAAATGGTGTTCCCCAAATTTACCTAAAAACATAAAAACAAGAAGAGGCACTAATAGTAGGATACCTAATATTAGTGCCTTTTTTGTACTCATGATAAGATATACTATTTAAAGTAGTTCGTTACCGAATCAAAGTAGTAACTACCTTCAGAAATCAAAGCAACCATTAACCAGATAACAAGGGCCATGGGAATTAAGATTGCCCAGATTAAAGCTTTTGTCTCATGCTTTAAGTGCATAAACTCAGCTACAATGTAAAATGCTTTGAAAATTGTAAGCACAATAAAGATAGAGTTACGCAACGTGCTAGCTTCCATAAAGAATGCGAACACGAACTCAAGTGCCGTAAGACCAACAAGAATCATAAAGGTTCTCCAGATTGCTTTGGTCTGAGCTTTAGGGATCTCACCAGTTTGAGTGAAATCGTGAGAATGATCAGAATGCATTGCCATAGTATTCTATTTCTTTAGCTACAGTACCCGGAATAAGTCGGGTACCGGATATATTTTTAAAATTAACTACTGTTAGATCAGGTAGAAGAATGTAAACACGAATACCCATACAAGGTCTACAAAGTGCCAGTAAAGACCAACTTTCTCAACCATTTCGTAGTGACCGCGCTTCTGGTAAACACCATTTACAGTGTTAATGAAGATCATAATAAGCAGTACAACTCCACTCAATACGTGTGTTCCGTGGAAACCTGTTATGAAGAAGAACAGGTCTGCAAACAACGGAGGACCGTACTGGTTAATAGTCAGGTTAGCTCCAAATACTCTGGTTCCATCTGCTAGCAACATACCTTCTTCAGTACCAGTAATAAAGTGTGACCACTCCCATGCCTGGCAACCAAGGAATATGCTTCCGAAAAGGATAGTCCAAAGTAACCACTTCTGAACAGCTTCTTTATCCATACGATGGCCGGCCTCAACAGAAAGCACCATTGTTACCGAGCTTAGAATCAGAATCATCGTCATCAAAGCCACAAAAGCCAACGGAAGATCTACTCCATGGAAACCAGGGAAAGCATTAAATACTTTTTCTGGTATTGGCCACCACTGCGTAGAAAAGGTGAAGGCATCCGCTTCGCCTGTATAAGGCAGGTGCTTATGGCGAGATAAACCATAAACAATTAAAAAGGAGCCGAATGTAAATGCATCAGATAGCAGGAAAAACCACATCATAAGTTTTCCATAGCTCGCCTTTAATGGCTCGTTGCCGCCATCCCATGTACCTGAGTTAGGTGCTTCCAGCGTAGTTGAAGTAGACATAGTATATGTATTGAAAAAAACGTGTTTAGTGATTCAACTTTAAAAATATATACAAATATATCCAAAGGCCACCCAGAAAGTGCCAATAGATGGTACACAACTGTATACGCAATGTATTTTTAGAGTGTACTTTGAATTTAAAACTAGACCTTAATACAAGTACCAGAAAAATAAGCCCTGTAATAAGGTGAAAACCGTGTACACCAGTTAATACATACAGAAAGGAGCCTGAAGGGTTACTTGACACTCCACCGAAGTATACATTATTAGCTACCAGTTCGCCCCATGCATTCCACTGTCCTAACAGGAAAACAACACCTAAAACAGCTGTCGCAACCAGCATAACTTTCAACCTTGACAGGCTGTCTGTTTTAGCTGCATTGTAGGCTAATTGCATGGTAATACTGCTTAAAACAATTACAGCAGTATTAATCAACAACATGTTTGGTAAATCAAACTCCAGCCAGTTGCCCTCTTCGCGCCTTACTATGTAGGCACTCGTAAAGGCTGCAAACATCATAATAATACTTATAATAATCAACCATAACGAGAATTTAAGTGGGTGAGCTCCCGCTGAGTTATTGCTATCTTCTATTGATCTTGAAACCATAATCAAAGAGTTACTTTATCTAAAACAAACGCTATCTGAACGATAGGTAAATATAAAAATGAACCAAACATGATACTCATGGCAGCTTTTTTAGAGCAGGTACGCATAAGATAAAATGTTTGGGCAAGAAAAAGGACACCACATACAACTGCTACAAATGCAGAAGTTGTACCTGTCATGCCAAACTGTAATGGTAATAAGCTTAAAGGAATCAGCACCAAAGTATAAATCATAATCTGGAAAGCCGTTTTTAAGTTTTTACCGCCAGCCATTGGCAGCATTTTAAACCCTGCTTTCTTATAATCATCATCTAGCACCCAGGCAATAGCCCAGAAATGCGGGAACTGCCATATAAACTGAATTCCGAAAAGTATCCAAGCTTCTACGCCTAATGTTCCTGTAGCCGCAACCCATCCAATAAGGGGCGGCAAACCACCCGGTATAGCTCCGACAAAAACACAAATAGGGCTGATGCGCTTTAAAGGCGTGTAAACAAACCCATAAAGCACTAGTGAGATAAAAGCAAGTATAGCTGAAAGTACATTGAAGTAAACTGCAAGTATACTTAAACCTGTTACCCCAATCAGAACACAATAAATGGCAGCTTGCTTTACACTTAGTTCACCTGTTGGAAGCGGTCTTTTAGACGTTCGCTTCATCATTTTATCCAGGTCTTTCTCTATTATCTGATTGATGATATTGGCAGAACCTGTAACTAACAACCCTCCAAGTGTAACAAGAGCTATCTCAAGAGCAGAAGCTTTCGGATGGCCTAACACAAAACCTATTGCACTGGAAAAAGCAACTACGGCACTTAACCTAAATTTTAACAGTCTGAAATATAATACTGCCTGATGTGCCATAATATGTATTGGCAGTAGCGCTGTGGACTTTTGCGTAAACATTAGTTTGTAACTACTACTGGCTTATCAATTGCCTTAAAAGAGGCATAATTGTAAAAAACTAAAATCAAGAACTGCATACCAAACAGCAAAGTACCTAATGTTAAGTGAAGCGGCTGCATGATTGGTGGGATAGCAAAATACGCCATTACTACACCGAAAACAATTTCCAATCCCAACATCACCATCATCAGGTTAGCAAACCTGGTAAGCGTGCTATCCTTCACTTTGTAAATCAGGTATGCTACGTAAGCATTAAGCGCTAGTATAAATATGGAGAAAGAACGGTGTATGTAAAAATCTAATCCTAATTTATCAATCCACAAGTCCCTGTTACCTCCATTCATACTGAATGCTACAATATCAATATCTTCTCTTACCTGCGTCCCTAGTATAATCTGCAGAAAAGTAACTAGTGTAATAAGTATAAACAGCGCATTTAATCTGCTATTAAATGTAAGTCGTTTCTTTATACTTTCTGATTGGGAACGAATTACAGCATATTGCAACATGGCTACAATCACAAGTGCCAGTGCCATATGTATTGTTATAGTTTGAGGCAACAAATTAGTTGACACAACTATCGAACCCAGCCAACCCTGAAATCCTACCAGGATAAAACTGATAAATGACAGGTAAAAAATTACTTTATCTCCTTTTAGAAAAGGGATAGCGTAGAGTACTGTCAGAAAAATAAAGATGCCAATCAATACACCTACCAGCCTGTTAACATATTCTATCCAGGTTTTAGTAACATTGAATTCTGTTTCAATGTACTGACTTGGATGAGAAAATATATTTTCAGCTAATTTTTCAAAACCTGCTTTATCAAGAAATGAAGCAAGCTTCTTATTCTTTTCTATCCTCTTCCCTTTATATACTTCAAGGTAATTTTCGGGTAGTTGTTTAACATCAGTTGGAGGAACCCAACTGCCAAAACACTTAGGCCAGTCCGGGCATCCCATTCCTGATCCTGTGCTTCGCACGATTCCTCCAACCAATATTAAAAAGTATACGGCGAGTACAGTAAGCACCCCAATATTTTTAAATTTTTTGTATTGTAAAGACTTTGAAGTCATTTATACTTTATTCGAAATCTTTCTCCTGTGGCAGGTTAGATGACTGCGTTTGAGAGAAAGGTACTGTTTGTGGTATAAAGTCTTCAGCAGCTCCTGGCTTGCTATAGTCATAAGGCCATCTGTAAACAGTTGGTATCTCGCCTGGCCAGTTACCATGTCCTGGATTTACAGGAGTAGTCCACTCAATTGTGTTAGAGTGCCAAGGGTTCTCAGTTGCACGGCGTCCTTTAAAGATGCTGTATATAAAGTTAAACAGGAAGATAAACTGAGCTGTAAAACCTAAGATCGCAGCTAAACTGATGAAAGTATTCAGATCTGTAAACGTGTTGAATGCTTCAAAACCAGTCCATGAATAATATCTTCTAGGGAAACCAGCGATACCAATGTAGTGCATTGGCATAAACACCAAGTAAACAGCCGTAAATGTCAACCAGAAGTGAACATAACCTAATTTCTCATCCATCATACGACCGAACATCTTAGGGAACCAGTGGTAAATACCACAGAACATACCAAAGAAAGCCGCTGCACCCATTACAAGGTGGAAGTGAGCAATTACGAAATAAGTATCATGTAATTGAATATCCAAAGAAGAGTTACCAAGTATGATACCTGTTAAACCACCTGAGATAAACAATGAAACAAATGCTACAGCAAACATCATAGCAGAAGTGAAACGGATATTACCTCTCCATAAAGTAGCAATCCAGTTAAATACTTTCACAGCCGATGGAACTGCAATGATTAATGTCAGGAACATAAATACAGAACCCAGGAAAGGGTTCATACCTGTAACGAACATATGGTGAGCCCATACTACGAATGATAGCAACGAGATACCCAACATTGAACCGATCATGGCTCTGTAACCAAAGATTGGCTTACGTGAGTTGGTTGCAATTACCTCTGATACGATACCAAAAGTAGGCAGAATAACGATGTATACTTCAGGGTGACCCAGGAACCAGAATAAGTGCTGGAACAGGATAGGGCTACCACCTGTGTTTGATAAAGCCTCACCAGCAATAAATATATCTGATAAGTAGAAGCTAGTACCAAAACTACGGTCAAAGATCAGTAATAGTGCTGCTGAGAAAAGAACCGGGAACGAAAGTAGACCAAGGATTGCAGTCAGGAAGAATGCCCAGATCGTAAGCGGAAGCTTCGTCATAGACATACCTTTTGTTCTCAGGTTAATAACTGTAGTGATATAGTTTACGCCACCCAATAACTGAGAAACGATAAACAATGCCATACTTACTAACCAAAGCGTCATACCCAATCCAGATCCCGATATCGCCTGTGGTAAAGCACTAAGCGGCGGATAAACTGTCCAACCACCACCTGCAGGTCCGGTTTCAATGAATAATGAGGCAAACATAACAATGCTGGATAGGAAGAAGATCCAGAAAGACAGCATGTTCATAAAGCCTGATGCCATATCACGGGCACCAATCTGTAGTGGAATCAGAAAGTTTGAGAAAGTACCGCTCAAACCAGCCGTTAATACGAAGAATACCATGATTGTACCGTGCATCGTAACCAATGCAAGATAAAACTCAGGATCCAGTTTACCGTTTTCAACCCATTTACCTAAAAGTGGTTCTAAGAAGCTGAAAGTAGCTTCTGGCCATCCAAGTTGCAAACGGAAAAGAATTGAAAGGAAGCCACCAACAAAGCCCCAGAATATACCTGCAAACAAGAATTGTTTTGCAATTACTTTATGATCCTGGCTAAAGATGTACTTCTCAAAGAAATTTAGGTCATGGTGGTGATCATGCTCGTCGTGAGCATGGTGCACTTCCTTATGAATAGAAATATCAGTACTAGACATTGTCAACAGTATTTAAATGCTAATTTCTTATTTTACTACTTCTGTTGTTTCCGACTTCTTCTCAACTTCTAATGAAGCTTGAGCTTTATTCGTAAACTTAGCCATCAGATCAGGATTCTGCTCAATGAATGGCTGCTGTGTTGCTAACCAAGCCTCATAATCTTCCGGCTCATCTACAACAACTATAAAGCGCATTGCGAAGTGACCACGTCCACAAATTTCAGTACAAGCTAACTCATACTTGAAGTCTGGGTTACCAGTCTCATTCTGCATTTCAGCAGTAGTTTTAGTCGGAACAAACCAGAACTTAGTTGGCATACCTGGTACAGCATCCATTTTCAAACGGAAGTGAGGCATGAAAACACTATGGATAACATCTCTTGAGCGAATCTTCAAAAGAACTGGCTTACCTTTAGGCACGTGTAATTCACGCGGCATAAAGTCGTCCTTAGAATTTGGATCGCTGAAATCTACACCAAATTCGTTTGTAGCGTCGATAAGCGTATACTTAGCGCTTCCCAGTTTTCCATCTGGTCCTGGGTAACGAACCATCCAGTTAAACTGCTTACCCATCACTTCTACTACAACTGCATCTTCAGGAGCTGCACTTGTAATCTTAGTCCAGGTTTTCCAACCCGCAAATACAAGTATAGCCATTACTACAGCCGGAATCATTGTCCAAACAATTTCCAGTTTGTTGTTATGCGGATAATAGTAAGCTCTCTTGTTGTCCTTGTGCTGATATTTAAAAGAATAGAAAAATAGCAACACTTGTGTAATAACAAACACAATACCGATGATAATCATCGTTGTCCAGAACAGGCTGTCAGTCCACTCACCATGTACAGAAGCCAAGGGCTGATTCATATCATCCCATGAATCAGCAAAAGACCATACAAAGGCTGCTCCACCAAGTATAAGGAAAAGCAGAAGAAGTGTACTGTTTACTCGGTTACTGGTTTTAGTAGTACCTGCTGCACGCTGTGTAGAACCTCTAAATATAGAAGCCAGCGTACCTATCCTGAACAACAGGAAGAGGATTACTAATAAAAGTATAAGGGATAAACCTATGGCGATCGTAATCATTATATAACGCTTTTAGTGTGATCTCTAAACATGATGATGAACACTCTCTTCCAGAAATGGGTGGTTAACAGGTACAAGAGATGCTTTAGTAAGACCTTTTGTAAAAGTTAACAGGAACACACCTAAGAAAACAAGAGCAGTACCTATTTCAATGAATCCAATGCTGGCACTTGTACGAAGTGTACCTGGCATCATCATTAGGTAAAAGTCTAACCAGTGACCAAAAAGGATGGCTATAGTTACGATCTTCAACATGATCATCTGACGTTTTGCATCTCTTGTCATTAATACAAGGAAAGGGAATGCAAAATTAACAAGAAGGTTAGTGAAGAAAATCCATTTAAAGTTACCTGCATTGCCACTAAGTCTATCAATAAAATAGATAGATTCTTCCGGAATGTTAGCATACCAGATCAGCATGAACTGCGAGAACCATACATACGTCCAGAAAATAGAGAATGCGAAAACAAACTTACCTAGGTCGTGTAGGTGGTTGGCATTTACCATTTTCAGGTAGCCATTTTGCTTCAGAATAATTACTGTAAGCGTGATGGCAGCAAGACTTGATACAAACCAGCTGGCGAAAACATACCAGCCAAACATGGTAGAGAACCAGTGTGTATCAATTGATAATACCCAATCCCAGGCTGAAACTGAAGAAGAAATACCAAATACTACAAGGAACATGGCAGATATTCTGATGCTCTTGTGATAATAAGTGGTACCTCCGTGTAAATCTTCATTGATTGAATTTCTTCTTAACCAGTTGAAGAATAATATCCAAAGAGCAAAGAAAACAATCATTCTGATTAAGAAGAATGCTGTGTTCAGGTAACCAGATTTACCGGCAATAATTGGGTCGTACTCAGGGCTGTTTACATCGTAAAGGCCCTCATGCGTCCAATGGAAAATATCGTGCGAACCAAATAAGAAAACCAGCAGCATTACTACACCACCAATTGGCAGGTAATAACCTAATGCTTCCGGCACACGCTTGATCAATACAGACCAGCCAGCATAAGCAACATACTGTACCGCTACAAAGAATACACCTGCAAGTGCGATACCAGTAAAGTATACATTGTTTAACCAAAGGTTAATTAATAACCTTTTAGTCCATGATACTGCCTCATGCGCAGTTGCTGCAGCTTCTCCATGCCCTTCAGCATGATGCTCTCCCCCTCCTGCAGCCATTGCTATAATTCCAACTATAAGTAAAATTACACCTATAGCTATCATCAAGAAAAACTTGTTTGTCGTTTTTCTGGAAATGATGAGTCTTTCTTCTGTCATTATCCTTTAATAATTATGCCTTAGACTTAGTTATTCGGGGTTGAACCTGTTACTTCTGTACTTGGTTGTCCACTTGCATCCTGAGCCGTTGAATCTGCTGGTGCAGCAGGAACAGAACCTGTCTGTAATTGCTGTACATACATTACAATTTTCCATCGTTCAGTTGGAGTAACCTGAGAACCATGTGGTCTCATTCTACCTCTACCATTTGTAATAACATGGAAAATATGACCTGCTGGCAAAGAAGCTACACGACCGGAAGAATAAGAAGGAACACCTTTGAACTTCTGTCCTACCAATCCCTGGCCATCGCCTTGCTCTCCGTGGCACGGTGAACAAAAACGAGAGTATAACACTTTACCTTCAGCAAGGTTAACTTCATTAACTGCTAAAGGATTTGTCAGTTCAACACCTGCAACTTCTGCAGTATCCTGTGACAAGTATAAATTATAACCCATTTTGCCACGTGCTACAGTTCCCTGTGCCGGTACACGCAAATTCATGCCGCCTGGGTTAAACTTATTTGCTTTGATTTGTTTGTATGGCTCTAAAGGAATAGATTCATACATATCCGGAGCATACTCTAAGCCTGGATCCTGTTCATTGCTGCAGGCAAACAGAACTGCAGATGAAAATAGGACAGCTGAGGCTTTGAAACCTATGTTTTTTATCGCTTTCATTATTTAATTACCTCCTTCTCATTTACTTCGATAGCACCGTTAGAGCGAAGCAGGTTATTAAGTGTAGAAATATCAGTTGTTCCTTCATTAACTTCGATAGCCATTACAAATTTATCATCTGTTGAACGCTTATCGAAAACATTTACACGCGTAGTTGGTCTGATTCTGGACACTATAAAGAATGTGATAACCATACCAAATGCCGCACACAGAACTGTAAGTTCGAATGTTACAGGTATAAATGATGGCAATGCAATGTGAGGCTTACCACCAATGATCATTGGCCAGTCAAAACCTAGCATCCAGATCTGCATCCAAAGTGCGAACGAAGTACCGAATAAACCGCAGAAGAACGCAACGATTGGCAGTCTTGAGCGCTTAATTCCTAATACATCATCGATACCGTGTACAGGATAAGGTGAGAAAACGTCGTATATTTTAGTGCCAGCAGCCCGTACATTTTCGATGGCCTGCAGCAGGACATCTTCATCATCGTAGATACCGAGAACAAATTTTTTAGTCATTGCTATGATGTGTATTAGTGTTCGAATCCGTTGCAGTGCCATGCATTGTATTTGCATGTGCGTGGTGATTATGCTTTACTTCTGAAGATGACTTCAAAATCGCTTTTACTTCAGCCATGTTCACTACAGGGAAAAACTTAGCGAACAATAAGAATAATGTAAAGAACAATCCGATTGTACCTACATACACTCCTATATCTATAGAGGTCGGAGAGAACATAGCCCATGAAGATGGCAGATAATCTCTGTGTAGTGAAGTTACGATAATTACGAAACGCTCGAACCACATACCAATATTCACGAAGATCGAGATAATGAATGTTGCAGTTAAGCTTCTTCTGATCTTTCTGAACCAGAATAACTGTGGCGTGATTACGTTACAAGTCATCATTGACCAGTATGCCCACCAGTAAGGACCAGTTGCACGGTTAATGAAAGCATAAGCTTCATATTCTACACCTGAATACCATGCAATAAAGAATTCTGTTGTATAAGCTATACCTACAATTGATCCGGTCAGGATAATTACCTTGTTCATCGACTCTACGTGCTCAAGTGTAATATAATCCTCCAGCTTAAACGTTTTACGAGTGATGATCATCAGTGTAAGTACCATGGCAAAACCTGAGAAAATCGCACCTGCCACAAAGTATGGAGGGAAGATTGTAGTGTGCCATCCTGGTATAACTGAAGTTGCAAAGTCCATGGATACGATTGTGTGTACAGAAAGTACCAGAGGAGTTGCAAGACCTGCAAGGATCAAGGAAACTGTTTCGTAACGCGACCATGCTTTAGCTGAGCCAGTCCAGTTCATAGACAGGATAGTATAAGCACGTCTTGCGATCGGGCCTGTAGCTCTGTCACGGATAGTAGCAAAGTCTGGAATAAGACCGATATACCAAAATACAAGCGATACGGAAAAATAAGTTGAGATCGCAAATACGTCCCAAAGAAGTGGTGAGTTAAAGTTAACCCAAAGAGAACCGAAAGTGTTTGGTAAAGGTAACACCCAGTATGCTAACCATGGACGCCCCATGTGAAGCACAGGGAACATTGCGGCACAGATTACAGCGAAGATTGTCATCGCTTCTGCAGCTCGGTTAATTGAAGTTCTCCATTTCTGGCGGAACAACAGGAGGATCGCAGAGATAAGTGTACCGGCGTGACCAATACCTACCCACCATACGAAGTTGGTGATATCCCATGCCCAACCTACTGTTTTATTAAGGCCCCACTCGCCTATACCGTACCATAAGGTACGATATACTGAATAAAGGAAAATAGCTAAACCTACCAAAGCTACTGCAAAAGCAGCGGCCCAACGTGCGTTGGGTTTCGCCTCCACTTGTCTGCAGACATCTTCGGTGATGTCGTGGTATGTTTTCCCCCCGGTTACAAGAGGCTCTCTTATAGGAGATACATGCTGCATAACGCTATCTTTATTTAATTTTAAGCTAAGTTTCTAATTTTCGTCAGGTAAGTCACGTTTGGCTGAACGTTAAGTTCGTCCAGTACGTGGAAGGCTCTTTCGCCTTGCTCGCGAGCCAGCAACTGAGATACGCGGCTTTCCGGATCAAGCATATCACCGAACGTGATAGCGTTTGTCGGACAAGACTGCGCACATGCTGTAATGATCTCACCATCCTTAGGCCTTCTGTTTTCGCGTTTTGCATCTAGTTTACCTAGCTGTACACGCTGTACGCAGAAGCTGCACTTCTCCATTACACCTCTTGCACGAACTACTACATCTGGGTTCAACACCATCTTACCGAGGTCGTTGTTCATGTTGTAGTCGAACTTATCGTTGTTAGAGTAAGCAAACCAGTTGAAGCGGCGTACTTTGTAAGGGCAGTTGTTAGCGCAATAACGTGTACCTACGCAACGGTTATAAGCCATCTGGTTTATACCTTCAGAGCTGTGCATAGTTGCTGCTACCGGGCAAACAGTTTCGCATGGAGCGTGGTTACAGTGCTGGCAAAGCATTGGCTGGAAAATAACAGAAGGATTTTCTGCTGGATCTTCCATTGTTGCATAATCACCTTCTTCATGCTCTACTGCGCTATAGTATCTGTCTATACGCATCCAGTGCATTTCACGGCGATTCTGAACTTCCTGCTTACCTACAACCGGTATGTTGTTTTCTGCCTGGCAACTGATTGTACAAGCACCGCAACCAATACATGAGTTAAGGTCGATAACCATACCCCAGTGGTGATTCTTGTACTCGTAATCATCCCATAACGAAATAGTAGATGGCTTAGCAGGTCCTTCGTGGGTAGCTAAACGCACATACTCCGTTACATCTTTCGGATTTTTCTTATAGTTAGCCAGTGTATTCTCCTGCACTACATTACGATCCATAATAGTATGGTGCGTCTGCATTTGTGCGATTTCTACAGTAGCGTTGGTTTTCTCAAGCTCAACTTTACCACTATAGATGATATTATTACCAGCTACTGTTGCAATTGGGAAAGCATTTGCACCAAGGCCTTTCGCTACCGGCATAGTCTCCAGATTACGTCCGTAACCCATTGCTATACTAATAGTGCCTTGTGCCTGTCCTGGCTGAATAAGCGCTGGCAGCTCGATTGATTTGCCGTTAGCTAACTTAACTTTCAGCACATCTCCCTGTACAACTTTCATTTCATCAGCCATCTTACGTGGCATAGCCACATAATTGCTCCAGGTTGCTTTAGAAATAGGGTCAGCCATTTCCTGTAACCATGGGTTGTTGGCTTCTGCACCTGTACCGATAGCTACAGTTTCATAAACTACGGCTTCAATACCCGTTCCTGCAGTTTTATTCGCTCTGCTTGCAGCTGCAGCAGCTGTTAATGTATTAGCTGTTGCTGTTGTAGCCGGGAATAACGATCCGTTTACTACACCATCGTGCACTGATTTTTCCCAGAACTTATTAAAGTCACCAGAAGCGATGCCTCTCCAGTTATTGCGCAGATACTCATAGAATGGAGTTTTGTTGTTGCTCCACTTCAATAAGCTATCCTGCATCTGGCGAGTCATAAAGATCGGGCTGATTACCGGCTGTGCCAGGCTCAGGATACCTCTCTTAGGCTCTGCATCGTTCCAAGACTCCAGGTAATGGTTATCCGGAGTTACGTAGTCAGACAGAGCAGCAGTTTCTTCCACTCTATCTGCAAACGATACTTTTAATCCTACTTTCTTTAGGCCACTTACTACTTTATCTGCCAGTGGGTGATCGTAAGCCGGGTTAGCGTTATAGAAGAACACAGCACCAACTGATCCTGCATTCATTTCGTTGATCAGGCGAAGCATCTGGGCATCGTTACCCTGCTTCACGAAGAATGGAGCAGCAGTATCGATAGTTGCACCTTCTGCACCAATAGCCTGGTTGATAGCTGTTACTAATGTCTGCACTGCAGGATCATTAGAACCAGATACTACTAATGCTTTACCTGAATTAGCTTTTAAGTCAGCAACAGCATTTGCGATTGCTTTTTTATCAAAGTTGCCAGTAGTGCTTCCGCCCTGTCCTGTAACTCCATTATATAGAGCAGTTACTACTGCCAGTTCTTCTGATGGCTTAATCGGAACGCGAACGTCGGCGTTAGCACCTGTAAGCGACATAATTGTCTCAAACTGGTAATGACGCGACATTTCCTTCTTGTCAGAAGAAAGCTTTCTTTTCTGAATATACTGGTTAGCAAAAACCGATTGAGCCATCCAAGAGCCAAGGAAGTCAGCGCTGATACCAACTACAATATTGGCTTTGCTGAAATCATATCCTGGAACAACGCCACCATTCGCTCCAAGCAGTGCAGAAGCTGAATTTGCATCGTATACTACATGCTCGAAGTTTGCAAAACGAGCACCGAATTCATTTATAAGTTTTTTGGTGGTAGGGCTGATAATAGTAGAAGAAACAAAAGCTACTTTACCATTTACACTACCTAAACGAGAAGCAATCTCACGGTCTACCTGCTCCCACTTGGCCTCTTTACCTTTAATAAGAGGAGTGCGAAGTCTGTTGTTGTCATACAGACCCAGTACCGAAGCCTGTGCGCGTGGGCTCGTTCCGATTACCAGCGTTGAGCTAGGATTTGGCTCAATCTTGATAGGACGACCATCACGTGACTTAACAAGTATACTGTTGTAATCTCCGTTAGCGAAGTAAGTAGACGCATACCAGTTAGCCACACCCGGATCTAAATCCACTGGCTTGTTCAGGTAAGGAATCGCTTTTCTTACTGGAGCCTCGCACGAAGCCAGAGTCGCAGCTGCAAAGCCAAAACCCAGAAGCTTCAGGAAATCTCTTCTTGCTGGAGTTGCACCAGCAGAGGAGCTCTCTCCTCTTGTTTCATTAACCGGCAGGAATTCTGGAAACTCATTATGAGCATGCTTTGCGAACTCCGGAGTATTTTCTAACTCCTCAATTCCTTTCCAGTATTTTATTCTGTCTTGCATATTATATTTAGAAAACTCGAATACTTAATTAAAAAGCTGGATTGATTAATAGTGGCATTTAGAGCATTCTGCACCACCATTTGAAGCAACAGTGAAGGCTCCTTTAGAAGACTGCTCATGCAGTTTCACCAGGTTGTCATAATAGGCATTACCTTCAGTGTTCAGCGGAGTTTCGCGGTGGCAATCAATACACCAGCCCATTGTTAACGGAGCATACTGCGACACAACTTCCATTTCCTGAATAGGACCATGGCACGTCTGGCATTCTACACCACCAACCTGCGTGTGCTGAGAGTGGTTAAAGTATGCAAGATCAGGTAAATTGTGAATTCTAACCCACTCGATTGGCTTGTTACGCTCAATTGCTCTGTATATCTTCTGAATCTCAGGAGATTCTTTTTTGATCTGGCTGTGGCAGTTCATACAGATATTGGCAGAAGGAATGCTTGCGCTCTTACCTTTATATACTGTAGTGTGGCAGTAATTACAGTTGATCTGGTGATCGCCTGCGTGCAGTTTGTGCGAGAAAGCAATAGGTTGCTTTGGCTGATAGCCTTGCTGAATACCAATGCCCATTACCTTATCTATAGTAAGGTCAAGCAGAACAACTACAAATATCAACACAACCAGTGTGCGAACAGCTTTAGACTTATAAATCTTAGAGAAATCGAAACGCTGATTTACAACTTCACTGTCATACTCATCCAGCTGACGATTCTTGTTCAGATAGTTCTTAAGTAATGAGGTAATTAACAGGAGTGTAACCACCAACACTATTAACACAACAATAAGAACAACCAGTACGATATCCAGGTAATTACCTACAGCACCAATTGCCTCAGTTCCCACGTTTTCACCAGGAGTTGCACCTTCCACGCCTTCAGCAGGAGCCGGAGCAGCCGCTGCAGCACCTTGGCCAGACTGAACGTAAGCAAGGATTGACTTTACCTCATCATCAGAAAAGGCAAAAGAAGGCATAGCCTGCTTGTTAAACTGATTATATACAGCAACAGCATCCGCATCGCCAGACTGGATAAGAGCTTGTGAGTTCTTTATCCACTTAAGAAGCCAGGCTTCGCTTCTTCTTTCTGTTACACCCTGCAAACCAGGGCCAACCACTACATCACTACCAGCTGAGTGACAAACGGCACAGTTATTTTTGAAAAGAGTTGCGCCTGCATCAACTACTGCAGGATCTGCAGATGAGCCACCTGCATCGGCACCTTGCGTAGCGCCTGGCACTACCCCTTCTTTTGCCACCTCAGCCTGCTCGCTGCCACCCTGAGCATAAGCTCCGAAAGAAACAGTTAAAGCAAACAGGAAGGCAATTAGTATTTTGGTTTTTGTTTTAAGTATACAGCTAATCATAGCCTCGAACTTGTGTGTTTAGTATATGGTGAAATTACTTTACGGGCACAAATCTACTACCCGATTTCCATTAATCAAATAGAATAAGTGTATTTTTGGGAACTAAAACGATATGTGCCTTTTTCAGAGTTTATAAGCAGCAAAAACTCGGTTTTTAACGCATTAAACAGGATTTATTTAGAACCTTTTTAAATAACAAAACTCTTCTACCTACTTCATCCAACTTAATCTAATTCAAATTTTTATTACAAAATCAACAAGCAAAACATTGGTTTGTTTTGGTCATAATTAATTATGCTAAATCCAACTTAAGCGTTGCCAATTCATATTTTTCAAACCTCTTCCCAAACTGTATACTCCTTATTATATATAGGTGTAGTTTGATCTTTCTGATATTTAGATTCACCCAAGTATAAATACTGTATACTTTTTGTTATTACTTCATATTCTGTTATATTTGCACCCTTAAATAAAAAATTCTAGAAAGAAATGGAATTAAAAAATTACGAAACGGTCTTCATCCTTACCCCGTTGCTTAACGAGGTTCAGATGCAGGAAACGGTCGAGAAGTTCAGACAGGTGCTTAAGGAAAATAGCGCCGACATTATCCATGAGGAAAACTGGGGACTACGCAAACTTGCTTACCCAATCCAGAAGAAATCAACTGGTTTCTATCACCTCATCGAGTTCAAGGCTCCTTCTACAATTGTAGATCAACTGGAACTGGCTTATCGCCGTGATGAAAAAGTTGTTCGTTTCTTAACTACTGCCCTTGATAAGCATGCTATTGCTTACAATGAGCGCAGAAGAAAAGGCGAGTTTAAATCTCAAGCTAAAAAAGAGGAGGTTAAAGGATAATGAGCTTAGTAAACGAAAGAGTACACAAGCAGGAGAATCGTCAGAAATACTGCCGTTTCAAGAAGAGCGGAATTAAGTATATCGATTACAAAGACGGTAACTTCTTACTGAAATTTGTTAACGAACAAGGTAAAATCCTTCCAAGAAGACTTACTGGCACAAGCCTTAAGTTCCAGCGCAAAGTGTCTCAGGCAGTTGCCAGAGCACGCCACCTGGCTATTTTGCCTTATGTAACTGATTCTTTAAAATAAGGAGGATTGACTAATGGAAGTAATACTTAAAGATGACGTTAAAGGCCTAGGTTACAAGAATGATATTGTAGCTGTTAAGCCAGGTTATGGCCGTAACTACCTGATCCCACAGGGTTTGGCTGTTATCGCTGATAAAGTAAACAAGAAAATCGTAGCTGAGAACGTACGTCAGGCTGCCCACAAAGCTGAAATGTTTAAAAACAATGCGCAGGAGCTGGCTAACAGCCTTACTGATGTTGTTGTTGAACTTACTGCTAAAGTTGGTGAGACCGGTAAAATTTTCGGTTCTGTAACTACACTTCAACTTTCTGAAGCGCTTAAAGCGAAAGGTTTTGATATCGATCGTAAGCGTATCTCTTTTGATCAGGATGTTAAAACAGCTGGCGAGTACACTGCTACGCTGAACCTGCACAAAGAAGTTAAGCCGCAAATACGCTTCAATGTAGTTGCTGAGTAATACTTAGAAGACTACTACTACTTTTAAGCGCCCTGCCTCACAGCAGGGCGCTTTTGTTTTTATACTTTGCTAAATATACTTAAAGCTAACAGCAGCAAGTATATTTGCAGTAAGACTACCGTATTGTTAAGTATGTTCAGAACCGAAGTTAATGTATCGCCTGCCAGCCTTGCGCTTGGCCTGCAAAGTAATGTGCTTACCTTTGGCTCCTGCTTTGCCGAAGTTATCGGTAACAAATTACTTCAGAACAAGGCCCGGGCACTTGTCAATCCTTTTGGTACGCTTTTTAACCCCATTTCTGTTTGTAAACTTTTACAAGCTGCTGCCGGACAGCCCTATAACTTTGAAGAGCATCTGGTGCAGCATAATGGCATCTGGTATGTGTATGACCTGCACTCCTCCCTATCATCTCCTGATAAAGAAGAACTCACTGAGCTTATCAGGCAACGCCTGCAACAAACCGAACAACAATTGCAGCAGGCATCGCTGCTTATCATTACATTAGGCACAGCTGTCAGTTATAAACTAATAAAAACGGGTGCTATAGTTGCCAACTGCCATAAGTTGCCTGCCAGTAATTTCAACAGAGAGCTGTTAAGTATAACTGAGATCTCAACTGCTTTCGAAAGTTTGCTAGCAGTACTTAATCAGGTAAACCCCAACCTGAAAGTGCTGCTAACAGTAAGCCCGGTTCGGCATATAAAAGAAACTATAGAGATCAACAGCGTCAGCAAATCTATACTTCGGGTGGCCTGCCATCAGCTTAAACAAACGCATGATCATGTGTTATACTTTCCTGCCTATGAGATTATGATGGACGACCTGCGCGATTACCGCTTTTACAAACCAGACATGCTCCACCCCACCGAAGTGGCCGAAGATTATATCTGGCAGAAGTTTACTAAAGCGTATTTCAGTAAGGAATTTCAAGAGTTTCTGCCTGAGTGGGAAAAGATGCTGCGCGCCGTAGCCCATCGGCCTTTTCACCCGGATACGCCAGCTCATCAGGCATTTTTACAAAATACCATCGCACAACTCCGGCAGTTAGAGCTAAAGTATAAAATAGACGCTTCGGCAGAACAACAGCAATTACAGGCACAGCTTCAGCAAGTATAAACTCCTTCCCTGCTTTAAAAACATACTTTTAGCCAGCCTGGTCGTAAGTTAGTAGCATGTAATATTAAGCTGCAATTTCACTGAGCCATGGCAAAAAAGAAAAACCCTAACCGACTTATACATGAAAGCAGCCCTTACCTGCTACAGCATGCCTATAACCCTGTAGATTGGTACCCATGGGGCGATGAAGCATTGCAAAAAGCGAAGCAGGAAGATAAACCAATTCTTGTAAGTATAGGTTATGCCGCCTGCCACTGGTGCCATGTGATGGAGCATCAATCCTTTGAGCATGAAAAGATTGCTGACTTGATGAACGAGCACTTTGTATGCATTAAAGTGGACCGGGAAGAACGCCCTGACGTGGATGCTATTTACATGGATGCGCTGCAGGCAATGGGACTTCAGGGCGGTTGGCCTTTAAACGTTTTTCTGAATTCGGCTGCGCAGCCATTTTACGGAGGCACGTATTTTCCGCCGGAGCAGTGGGCAAATCTGCTGCTGAACATTGCTGAAGCTTATAAGAAGAACAGGGCTGAACTTGATACCTCGGCCGGGCAATTTGTAGCGCACCTCAACCAAAGCGAACTCCAGAAGTATGGCCTCAGCCAGAGCAACCCCACTATAACCGAGTCTGATTTTAAGCAGATGTTTCATCATCTCAGCGCGCGGTTCGATAAGAAGCTAGGCGGTTTAGACCATGCACCCAAGTTTCCGATGCCCGCTAATTATCTTTTCCTGCTGCGTTATTATACTTATTCAGGCGACCAGGCTGCCCTGAAGCATGTAAACCTGACCTTGCACGAAATGGCATACGGCGGCATCTATGACCAGATTGGTGGCGGTTTTGCCCGTTATTCAGTGGATAACGAATGGCTGGTACCACACTTCGAAAAGATGTTGTATGATAATGGCCAGCTTATCAGTTTATATGCGGAAGCTTACCAGGTTACCAAAGATCCGCTTTATAAAGATGTAGTATACGAAACTATAGCTTTTGCTGAGCGTGAGCTTTTAAGTCCGGAAGGCGGATTTTATTCTTCCTTAGATGCTGATAGCGAAGGAGAAGAAGGCAAGTTTTATGTGTTTACCAAAGAAGAGCTGCATGCCATACTTGCTGCCGAAGAACCGCTTTTCTCCAAGTATTATCACGTTACAGCTGCCGGTAACTTCGAGCATGGCACCAACATTCTGCACCGGCGAATCAGCAACGAAAAATTTGCAGAAGAAAACGAGTTGGAGCTCGAAGTACTGGAAGAAATGGTAAAAGCCTGGAAAGATAAACTGATGGCCGTACGTGCAAAACGTGTGCGTCCCGGCACCGACGACAAAATTCTTTGCTCCTGGAATGCCCTCATGCTGAAAGGCCTTGCTGATGCATTTTATACTTTCGGAGAAGACCATTTTCTGGAACTGGCCTTACAAAATGCAAACTTCCTGCTCCAGCATCTAAAACAAGACAACAAACTATACCACAACTATAAAGCAGGCAAAGCAACTATAGATGGTTTCCTGGAAGATTATGCACTTTTGACCCGGGCCTTAGTAGCGCTTTACGAAGTTACGTTTGATGAAAAATGGTTGCAGGAAGCAAAACAGCTTACCGATTATACATTAACAAATTTCCTGGACGAAGCGGAAAATATGTTCTACTTCACGGATAACAACTCAGGTAAATTAATTGCCCGCAAAAAAGAAATACTGGATAACGTAGTACCCGCTTCTAACTCCGTTATGGCTACAAACCTGCACCTGCTGGGTTTATACTTTGATGAGGAGCGTTACCAGCAATTATCCGACGAAATGCTTGCTAAGGTAAAAGACCTGGTAATTAAAGAACCTTCGCATCTGGGCAACTGGGCTGCTTTATACTTCCAAAAACTTAAACCTACTGCTGAAGTTGCCATAGTTGGCCCGAAAGCAGCTGCCATACGTGCTGAACTTAGCTCCTTTTATATCCCTAACATGATTCTGCTTGGCACAAAAACAAGCAGCAACCTGGCCCTACTTAAAGAAAGAGTAGCTGTTAATGGCAAGACTACTATTTATGTGTGCTATAACAAAACGTGCCAGTTGCCGGTGCATACAGCTTCGGAAGCATTAGAACAGTTGCTGAATCAGGCCCAATACCAGCCTAAATTTCCAGCTTTATAAATTAAGGTTACAGACAGGCTATTGACGCCAATTAAACTGGTTTTTGTTTTGTCCATGTATCGGTTTAAAACAATCCGCTTTTTTTCCGACCTTTGCACAAGGTATTTATACTTTAGCCCTTGTCTGAACTACTCAACTTTAATTACCCGCCCGAGCCGGCTGTGGAGCGCGTTACGCTGTTCGCTGACGTAATACTTCCGCTGCCGCTGCCTAAGCTTTATACTTACCGCATTCCGCTCGAAATGAACGACGATGTACTGGTAGGCGTGCGGGTTATTGTGCAGTTCGGGGCAAAAAAAGTATTGAGTTGTATTGTAGCCGATATCCACGAAAATGCCCCTGCTGATTACCAGGCAAAGTATATTCTGGATGTTTTGGATGACAAGCCTATCGTAACGGCTCCGCAACTAAAGCTGTTCAGGTGGATTGCAGATTACTATATGTGCACGCTCGGCGAAGTGATCAATGCAGCTTTGCCATCGGCTTTAAAGCTTAGCAGCGAGTCTAGAATACAACTGCACCCGCACTTCAACCCTGAGGAAGACGATATACCGATGTCGGCGCAGGAGGCAAAGATCATATACGCTTTAGAACAGAACCAGACACTTACTTTTACAGAAGTAGGCAACCTGCTGCAGGGCAAAAGTTACCACAAGTATATCAAGTCGCTCATTCAGAAAGAGGCCATTATCATATTTGAGCAGGTATGCGATAAGTATGCGCCCAAGGTGGTAAAAAAGGTGCGCCTCACAGAGCATTTTGTTCAGGAAGAAGGCATGCTGGAAGAGCTTTTTGAACAGCTATCCCCGAAGCCAAAGCAACTGGATATTCTGTTAAATTACCTGCAGAAAGTGCCGGTGTACCAGGATGTGCACATGAACTATAAAGGGCTGGAGAAAAGCGTACTTACCTCTAACCCCCACCTCTCCAAATCCTCCATCGATTCGCTGATTAAAAAAGGCGTGCTGGAGCAGTTCGATCAGATCATATCCAGGTTTCCGATAGAAGATGGCCCCAGAAAGTTGCCCATGGCGCTTTCAGAACATCAGTTGCAGGCTAAAGATGAAATCCTGGGCTTATTTAAAGAAAAAGATACGGTGCTGCTGCACGGTGTTACTGGCAGTGGCAAAACTGAAGTATACATTGATCTGATAAAACATGCGCTGGAAGGCGGCGGACAGGTTTTATACTTGCTACCCGAAATTGCACTTACCGCCCAGATCGTAACACGCCTGATGAAGGTGTTTGGCGAAAAACTGGGTGTTTACCATTCCAAATTCTCGGATAACGAGCGGGCCGAAGTATGGCAGGGCATCCTGGCAGGGCGTTTCCAGGTGGTAGTGGGCGTGCGTTCGGCTGTATTTCTGCCTTTCCATGATCTCTCGCTTATTATTATAGATGAGGAGCACGAAGCCAGCTACAAGCAGTACGAACCCGCCCCGCGATACAATGCACGTGAAACAGCGTTGATGATGGCGCATTTGCAGGGTACAAAAACACTGCTTGGCTCCGCTACACCATCCATCGAAACTTATTACAACTGCAAAACCGGCCGCTGGGGCCTGGTAACTATGAGCAAGCGTTTTGGCGAAGCCCAGTTACCGGAAATTGAATTGGTGAATACCCGCGAAGAGCAACACCGCAAAAACATGCACAGCCACTTTTCGGGCAAATTATTAACCGAAATGGAGCTGCGCCTGCAACGCCACGAGCAGGTTATACTTTTCCAGAATCGCCGTGGCTATGCCCCTTTTATCAGCTGCGACGAATGTTCCTGGATACCCAAATGCAAGTGTTGTGCAGTTAGTTTATCGTACCACAAGTATAACAACGAGCTGCGTTGCCACTATTGCGGTTACACCGAACGCATGCCCCACGATTGCCCGGCCTGTGGTGCCACCACGCTTAAAAGTATGGGTTTTGGTACCGAAAAGATCGAGGACGACCTGAAACTGCTGCTGCCAAACGCCGAGGTGCAACGCATGGACCTCGACACTACCAAAAAGAAGAACAGTTACCAGCAGATCATCTCAGATTTTGAAAGCGGCAAAACAAATGTGTTGGTGGGCACGCAAATGGTAACCAAAGGCCTCGATTTCGAGAACGTAAGCCTAGTTGGTATTCTGAATGCAGACAGCATTATCAATTTCCCGGATTTCAGGGCGCATGAGCGGGCTTTCCAGTTGTTCGTGCAGGTGAGTGGTCGTGCAGGCCGTAAAGGCAAGCCTGGCACTGTTATCATCCAAACCCGCGACCCTTTGCAACCTATATTCCGGAAGGTACACAGCACCGATTATATAAGCCTGTACGAGCATGAAATTGAGGAGCGCATGCGGTTTGGTTACCCACCATTTATGCGGATGATCCGGATAACGGTAAAGCATGCCGACGAACGTACCTCTGAAAATGCAGCCATTGTTTTAACAAACGACCTGGCTGATAAGTTAGGGAAACAGCAGGTACTAGGCCCGGAAGTGCCTTACATTTTTAAGATACGTAACCTGTTCTTGAACGAGATCCACATTAAGTTACCACGCGAAAACACAAACCTGCGTGCAGCCAAAGGCCAGATAGCTGTGGCAATACAACAACTGAAACTGCTTCCGGATTTTAAAGGAATAAGAGTAGTAGCCGATGTAGACCCGATGTAAACTATAGTTGCTTATAAGGCAGCCAGGCATCTTTTAATTTGAAGTTACGGATAGGCATACTTACATAAGGCCTGAGCAAAGTCTTAAACCATTTCTTTACAATAGGTATCCCAGAAATTAAGCAGGATTTTTACACCTTCGGGTTTATAGTTTTTCCCCATAGCAGGAGTAGGTGTAAACTCCCCAAAAACTGCGCCTTTGTCTGTGGCATAAAAGTCGATTCTTACGAATATCTCATACGCTTTACTTAGCGTCCTGGCTTGTTCCAGCATTTCGTTTAGGCATTCCGGAGCTTGCTGGTAAGTACCCGCCGGGTAACAATCCTGCAGATGGCCTAACTGGTTCCAATTCACGTCATAAAATGTACTGTAGCCTTTGGATGGGCTTAACCGTTTAATTAAGTGTATAAAAGCTATTTCGCCATTAAAGGTGTGAATTTTATAATCTACAGGAATTTTATACTCACCTTGCTCCGTACGTAAAAACTCCTCTATTAAAAACTCCTGATTGGGATTTTGTTGTAAAGCATCCATAAGATTATCTCTTATCTGACCGCTCGTGTAGGTGCAATTATCCATGTGGTTTACATGGTTATCCATCAGGTAAACCATATCACAGCCATACCCTATAGTAGGCCTTATGACATATTGATCCGGAAGATCATCGAAATTTACCTGGTTCAGGTCTTTTCCTCTCCAATACAAATCCGCTACCTTACATCCATGCATTTGGGCAAATAGGCGGGCATTATACTTGTTACTTAGCTTTCGCTGCCAATATTTTACGTCCTGCCATTTAGGTAGCGGGTCATGGGCGTTCATAGGTATAGCTTTTATACTTTTACCTTCAGGTATCCCCCAGAACTCATTATTTCTATTTCTTATACGCTCCGCAAAGTCATTGCCTTTGCGTTTTAACACTTTGTTCAAAAAGGAGTTTTTTATCGACTTTAATTGCGCGTTAAGCATAATATACTTTTAAAAAATAAGAAACTCGTTTTAAAGGGTTAGCTATTCTATTCAATAAATTTGTACATGGAAACCTGTTAAATATAAAGCGTGTAGCATAGCACCTTTGGCAGCAACTAATAAAAAATCATCCCGGTTTGCGCCTGTAAATGAGGCTTATTTATACTAAGTTTTAATTTTTTATTAGGGCTTTAGATTTTTTTATTATACCATACTTTAATTATATAGTTTAAAATTTTTATTAAAATATTTAAATTATATGCTATTTTTTATAATTCCGGGGGAGTTTATTCAAATTTGGAGATATTTTAAATTATAGCTTTTAAGGTAAAGTATGTAGCAGTAACATACTTCCTTAGATAGCTACCTAAGTGTTGGAGTTTATAGTTGGCGGAAAGCCCAGTGGAAAATAGGGCTATGCGTTAGATTGCGCCAAAAGTGAACAGCCGAAAATTATTCCAATTTTTTTAACAGGCTGCAACTACGGCCTGAGAGTGACCGTATACACAGATACCTTTGGCTAAAAGTTGAAAGCCTGAAAGTCTTAAGCGATCTACCAAGATACTTGTTGACTTTCAGGTTTTTCCCATTTAAAGGGCTTTAGGTTACTTGTTTTCCTTCTTCATTGCAACCAGGTACATTGTACCAAAGCCCAGGAAAGCAACTAAAAAGAACACATCCAACCACTCGTATTCTCCCTTAATAATTTCGTACGCCTTTACACCGGCAAAAATAAAGCAGGCTATGGCAAGTACAATTCTGAACGGTTTACGGTTCTGCATATAATTTAATTAAGTACTGAGCAAAAAGCACCAGCAATGGTTAGGTGTTTATACCTGCTCCAGGTAGCGCTGGCGAATAATGTTGAGGTGATGGATTTCGTGCCCAAGTATAGCATAACCCAGCGCCCTTACAGAAATACGGTTATTATTGGCTGTTCCGGTCTGGTTCAGCATTTCGTTATCAAAATTTTTGAACAGCTCTATCGTAGCCTGGCGCACGGCAGCGTATTCAGCAAGTATAGACGTAATGGTTCTGTTATCTGCTTTTGATGGGCCAACGTACTGGTTTTCGTCGAAGCCGGCAAGGTTTGTTTTATCCTGGCGGGCAAAACGCAGGGCGCGGTAAGCAAAAATACGCTCGGCATCCATCATATGTACCAGCAGCTCTTTTATAGACCACTTGCCTTCAGCATAACGATACGTCAGTTTTTCCTGATCCAGGCTGAGCATAAAGTTTATGATGAACTCCTGGCTGGCAGCTAAGCCGTGCAACAGATCTTCTGCCTTGGCAGCTTCAATATAATTTTTCATTCCTTCCGGATATTCTTCCGGGCCCGGGTAAGTAATAATGTTATTCATAGTTCTGGGTTGAGGCACTCCTCTTTATAAGTGATACATCTGTACCTGGTATCTCCGCTAATTTACTATTTATCGCAGTGCGAGCAAACTATAGCAGGCCTCTAACGGCATAAAAAAATCCCCTGAGATATTTCGCTCAGGGGATTCTTCTTCTGAATTTATATTTGCTATTGCCCTACCAGGAAAACAGCGTTTCCGAAAAGCAATTTACCATTCTGCCAGAAACCACGGAACAACGGGTTATCAGCCATGTAAACTACCTGCCCACGGCCTAAGTCTTGTGTGCCAAGTATAAGGGCATCCTGCAGGCGTTGTTTTGCTTTTGAGCCTACAAAACCTGTGGTGTAATTGTCTTTTTTAAGTACACCTACATTCCAGCCACTTTCCATAAACTCGAAAGTATCGGATGATCGCACAAGCGCAAAGTATGTATCGCCGTAGCCGTAAGCCAGCGGGTGGGTTTTATCCAGGTGCACACGGAAAATACTGCCTTGTACTTCTCCGGCCAATGCCTCGCGCTCACGATCGCCGTAAGTTCTGAGATTGCTGTAGGTATCTTCTTTCTTTTTTGATTTCTCTTTGCTTTCAGTTTCTTCGGCCCCATCTTTTTTCTTCAATTCGAAATCCTTTTTACCGGCCAGGAAACCGGCAGCACTTTCCATGGCTATGAGTTTGCCGCCGCTTTTTACCCAGTTCTTTACCTGGTCTAGGGTTTGGTCGTTTAGCAGGCGGTTATAGTTACCAGCCGGAAGTATAAGCACATCGAACTGGTTTAGTGGCACGTTGCTGAAGTATGCGGTATTAAGCACTGTAACCGGGTATCCGATCTGCTGCTCAAAGTAATGCCATACTTCGCCAAACGCGTTAGACGATACACCATCGCCTCCCATTAAAGCCACACGCGGCATTTTAATAGAACGCACGCTTTCAGAACCAAAATCGGCGCCGCTGGTAACAAAGCCGGTAGCGGCAGCACCCAGGGTTATACCATGTTTGGTCGCTGCTTCGCGCACCAGTTTGTCAAATTTATCGCCCAGGCGTTCGTTTCCGGTTCGTGTGATAATCAGTGTACCCACTTCATACTTCTGCTTATCGGTTTCGAAAGCTTTGCCAGCCTGCCGCACCCGAATGTTCTGCTTCATCAAGTCAGCCAGGAATTTCAGGTCCTGCACGCTGTTCCAGCGGGCCAGGTACGCGTATGGTTTATCAATAGTTATGGCAGCAGGAGTTGGTGTGTTTGGCTTAGAAGCTTTTGGCTCTAAGTGGCCACGCACAGCATAGGCATCCAGGCCAAAAGCATACGGCATAGCCCAGGAAGTAATATCATAGGTCAGCGAATCTTCCAGTGGCGAGCTTGGCTCAAACAGTACTTTCACCAATGTAGATTTTGGCTGATACATACTTACGATCACATCGTTTTCCGCCAGTTTTATACTTCCGTCTTTGCCTGTGGCGTAATTATACCCTCTGGCAGAACCTTTTTTACCGGCGTAGCCATACTTTATACCTTGCCTGTCGAGGTACTCGGTCAGCATTTTAAGGTTTGCGGCATTGGCACCATCTGCTTTAAAAACAAAGGCTTTATACTTGCCCTGCGGGTTTTTCTGGTTATCTGCGTAATATTTTTTGAACTCCTGTTTTAGTTGGTCGGCTTTTTCGGAAGTGGCCTGCATGGTTGCCAGGCTGGCAGCGTGGTGGTGCGCAATACGGTCTTTAAGCGTTAGCGTATCGCCGTCTTCTTTTCTGTAGGCCAGGCCGGCGCGGCCAGAACCTCCCTGCTCATAAGTCATACCGATGGCACCGTTAAAAGTAGGCCAGGTATCGCCGTAGCTCGGGTATAGCAGGTCAAAGCTTTCGCGGGTAAAGTATAGCCAGTTGTTTTTATCGAAGTATGACCGGTTATAGTCGCCGATGGTGTTCTGGAACTGGCGCTGCCACGGTGTTATACTTTCGTGAAATGGCTTGGCAGCAGGCGAAAAGTAGTACGGCGATTCAGGCCCCATTTCATGGAAGTCGGCGTGTACCTGCGGCAGCCAATTGTTGTAAACAGCCAGCCTTTGCTTCGATTCTATTTGTGTTTGCCATGCCCAGTCGCGGTTCAGGTCGAAGTAGTAATGGTTTGGCCTGCCGCCCGGCCATGGTTCGTAATGCTCCCAGGCAAACGGGTTGGCATTGCCTCCCTGGTTAGAAGCTTGCTTATACCACTGCACATATCTTTCGCGCCCGTCAGGGTTTATACATGGGTCGATGATAACGAGCGAATTCTGCAGCCATTTTTGTGTCTGGGCATTACCCGGGTTTACAAGGTCGTACAATACCTGCATTACCGCCTCCGACGATACAGACTCGTTGCCGTGTACGTTGTAGCTCATCCAGACAATGGCTGGCTGGTTACCTTGTGCCTGACCGCTGAGTACGCCGGCCTGGCGCAGGTTATTCTCGCGTATCTGATCCAAGCGTGGCAGGTTTTCATCATTTGCCACGTAAGCCAGTACCAAGGGGCGGCCCTCATAGGTGCGGCCATACTCCTGCACTTTTATGCGCTTCGGAGCCTGTGCGGCCAGGTAATTTACATAAGCCAGTATGCGCTCGTGGGTTGTAAACTGCTCACCCAGCTCATAGCCCAGAAATTGCGCCGGCGTTTGTATGGCTTGTTGTGCCACAGCTACCTGCACACTTAGCAGCACCAGGGCAAAAGCGAAAAACCGCTTTAAGGTGTTTATCATTGTTTTTATAGTATGGTAAGAGTTCCTATTGTAAATGCAAATGTGATACAATCTGCGGAAAAAGATGCATACGGCAAAGGTTTATACTTTGAAACAGCCACTATTGTGTAAAAAACAGGTGACTACACCAGGCAGCATAATCAATCACACAACTCACATCAGAAGTAAAGTATAATAGGAAAGTATCTTCCTGAGTTGCCGAAAAACAGCTGCAGGGTATACGTTTTAAGTGGATTTTTGTGGCGCATCTTTCACCTGTAGTTCAATAAAAATTACAGAATCGCTATATTTAACTAATAACACTCATTTGCTTCCTGTAATTTCTTTGTATTCACATGGTAGCTTCAGCAAAAAAATGCTTGATGATTTTGGGGAAGTGATAGAAGTATAAAGCCGACAAATTAACCAGACGCTACATGGCCATAGGTATAGGGCAACCTCCAACCAGAAGCTTAGAGCAAATTATACTTTCAGATCAGAAACGATAGTATAAACCTGCAGAAATACCACCCACATTCAGGAGCAACTCATTTGTATCTTCTCCGCTTTCCTGAAAAATGTACAGGTGCCTGAAGTTGTAAGCACCTTTCAGTTGCAGCTTATGAAACTGGTAATACAGCCCAAGCTCGGCATCAAGCCCTTCCTGTTTCAGGTACATATTTCCTCCTTCTGTATACCACGATTTAAACTTCGGGATGTATGTGCCAAAAGTTTCTGCCTGCAAACTCAGCCGTGGATTAATAGTATACTTTACCCTAGCTCCAATATTCGGAAATGGTACGGCCTGCCTGTAAAAAGACTCGTAAGGCTCTATCCTTACGTTTTGGGGCTGGTCACCGGAAACAGGGGCATCAATATGAAATTTAACGTAATCCAGCACCAGCCCACCAAGCAATGTAACATCAATCGGGCTTTTGCCTGTACCTACTGTGTGCTCATAAAAGGCTGCGGCCCTGGTATACTTGTTTTTGTTTATACTGGCCTGCGTTCCGCCTTGCAGTAAGGTGCCGTTATACCATACATCTTTTTTGAGGGTCGCATTGCCGCTTGTTGTGTGGTTATCAAATTTAAAGCGAAGGGCATTGCGTTGGCCAGGTAATTTGTATTCTATCTCAAGCCCGATTTTTTGCAGGTTATCAACGCCCAAATCCCTGCGAAGCTGTAGCTTATCGCCTTCATATTCATACTCCCGCACTTTGGTATAGCCACCTACCTGCCCCCAATAGCCATACGTAACTCCAAGTTGCAGCCTGCGCAATCTGCCGGGCCTTACCAGCCTTGCAGCCGGTATTTGCGCGGTAGCAGCCCCCATCGTGAGCAACAGCCCGCATAAAAAGAAAAATTTCATGGGTGCAGTTTAAAGACAGAACTTATACAACTGAATTTCATACTATTACATACGATCTACAGTATAACCATAACGCAGAACCTTTACCATTAATGCAATAAAATGAAAAAATTTAAGTGCCGCAGCGGGTGTTTATTAAGTATAGGTTTTGGTAGTTTACTGGTGTTGTTATACTTGCTGGCAGTGGTGGTTCTGGGCAGTATACCGGTAAACAGGAGCTATGCGGAAACCCGTGAAGGCATAGAGATTTTTGTTACAGATAATGGCGTGCATACTGATTTTGTATTACCTGTAAAAACCGCCATTACCGACTGGAGAACCCAATTACTATTACAGGATTACAAAGGTGCAGACAGCAGCTACACGCACATTGCTTTTGGCTGGGGCGACAGAAGGTTTTACATGGAAACACCCGAATGGAAAGACCTGCGACTGGATGTAGCTATTACGGCCTTGTTCTGGCCCACCCGAAGCGCCATGCATGTATCCTATATTCGCAGGCCATTAATACCCAACAAATACCAGCGGCCTGTTATACTATCGGAGGCGCAATACGAGCAACTGGTAAACTATATTTCCGGAACCTTCCGGCAGCAGAACGGGCAGTTTATACTTATAAAAGGGGCCGGCTATACTTCCGAAGACAATTTTTATGAGGCACATGGCCGTTTCCACCTCTTCCGCAACTGCAACAACTGGACAAACCGCGGCCTTAAAACAATAGGTGTAAAAACAGCTGCCTGGGCCCCGCTTCCTTTCGCCATTATGCGGCATTTGCGCTAATCCCCTCTCCCATCATACTTCATCAAAAATTTATTCTTGCACCTGCTTTGTCAGGTCAGGGGTATTTTATTCATAAAGCAGATAATCATAAAACATATAATTAATATAATATACAAAATCAATAACTAAAGAAACTCTGATACTCAATGCTTAACGGTAGCCTTTGGGCTGTTATTTATATTTCATTATTATTATATTCAACCACCTAAACACACTATACTTTTAACACAAAACTAAGATGAACAAACCTTTAACGCTGCTCCGTTTGCTTGCATTGGTGCTGCTCTGGCAGTTAAGTGCAACCGGTGCCATGGCGCAAAAAGTAAATCAGGATTCGCTCTACATTCGCGGTAATTACACGAAAGCAGAGTACCAGATCCCGATGCGCGATGGCAAAAAGCTTTTTACCGTGGTGTATTCTCCCAAAGACCAGTCGAAGAAGTACCCGATCATGATGAACCGCACGCCTTATTCGGTTGGCCCGTACGGTGCGGACTATAAAACATCGCTTGGCCCCTCTTCTACCATGCTGCGCGACGGATATATTTTTGTGTACCAGGATGTGCGAGGCACCTACATGTCGGAAGGTGAGTTTGTGAACATGACACCGCATGTTGCGAACAAAAAAGGCAAAAAAGACATTGACGAAAGCTCCGATACTTACGATACCATTGAGTGGCTTACCAAAAAACTAAAAAACGATAACGGGCGCGTTGGCCAGTGGGGTATTTCGTATCCGGGCTTTTATGCTGCTGCCGGCCTCATGAGTAACCACAAAGCACTTAAAGCGGTATCGCCGCAGGCCCCTATTGCCGACTGGTTCTGGGATGATTTCCATCACAACGGCGCTACATTTCTGCCACATGCTTTTAACTTCCTGGCAAGCTTTGGCCTGCCCCGCCCCGAACCAACTACCAAGCGCAACCCCGGTTTCAACCATGGCACGCCCGATGGCTATGAGTTTTTCATGCGCATGGGGCCGCTAAAGAATGCCAACGATAAGTATTACAAAAACAACGTGGCTTTCTGGAACGACATGGTGGAACACCCGAACTACGACAAATACTGGCAGGACCGCAACCTGCTCCCACACCTGAAAAACCTGAAAGGCACTGCCGTAATGACTGTTGGCGGCTGGTACGATGCAGAAGACTTGTACGGCCCGCTGAAGATTTACCAGACAATAGAAAAGAACAACCCGAAGCTGACAAACATGCTGGTAATGGGCCCGTGGGTACACGGTGGCTGGGCAAGGACTGATGGATCTAATCTGGGCAATGTATACTTCGGGCAGAAAAACTCGCCGTGGTATCAGCAGGAGGTTGAAGCTAAATTCTTCAGCCATTACCTGAAAGGCGATGCCAAATCTGATGTTAAACTACCGGAAGCCGTTATGTTTGAAGGTGGTAACAACAAGTGGCGCGAGTTTGAAGTATGGCCTCCTAAAAATGCGCAGGAGAAAACTCTATACTTCCATGCCAATGGTAAACTGAGCTTTGAGGCGCCAAAACAAGGCGAAGCCGAAGCAAGCGAATACATTTCAGATCCGGCCAAGCCAGTACCTTTTACAGAAGCAGTTGCAACTGGCATGACGCGCGAATACATGACCGACGACCAGCGCTTTGCCAGCCGCCGCCCCGATGTACTGGCTTTCCAGACTGAAGTACTGACCGATGACGTAACGCTGGCAGGTGAAATACTGGCACAACTGAAAGTAGCTACAACCGGAACCGATGCCGACTGGGTTGTGAAACTGATAGACGTATACCCTGACTCTGCGAAAGCTAACCCGCACCAGCCAAACAAGCCAATGGGTGGCTATCAGGCAATGGTTCGCAGCGAAGTTTTTCGTGGCCGTTTCCGTAACAGCTTCGAAAAACCGGAGCCGTTTACGCCAAACCAGGTAACGCCTGTTAATGTGGAGCTGCAGGATGTACTTTATACTTTCAAGAAAGGCCACCGCATTATGGTGCAGGTTCAAAGTACCTGGTTCCCGCTCGTAGACCGCAACCCGCAGAAGTATGTAGATAATATTTTTAAAGCCAACGAAGAAGATTTTATCAAGGCTACACATAAAGTATACCACTCACAGCAGCAGCCTACAAGTATAAAAGTTAAGGTATTATAATTTTGCCTTAAGCACACCAGCTTGCCCTGTAAGCTGAAAACCAAATAGCCTATAAGTAAAAAGAGCCAGGTAAAATACCCGGCTCTTTTTGTTATAAACCCTAATTTGCTTACTGTTTTAATAATTTGAAATGGTTTGTATCATCGCCCATGCGGGTAGTTATAAAGTATATTCCTCGTGGCAATGCTGCATCCAGCACCAGGCGCTCAGTGTTCATACCTTTCTGTACCTGCACGGTACGTTCAAGTAAAACTTTGCCGATAGAGTTGGTTACAGTTATCAGCATATCTCCTTCTGTTTCAACATTCATTTCAAGGTTAATCTCTGAGCGGAATGGGTTCGGGTATGCTTTTACCTGCTCCACCAGTTCGCCCATCGTTATAGCCTGCGGCCCGAAGTATTTGAAGGAACCATCCTCATCAATCTGCTTGAGCCTGTAGTAGCGGGTGCCATACTTACCATTCTCGCTGTCTATGTACTCGTATTCCTGCTTGGTTGCGGCGTTTCCATTGCGTGTTGGCACAAAGCTCAGCGTTTTGTAAGTATAACCGTTTTCTGACATTTGTACTTCAAAACCGGTATTATCGCGCTCCATGGCAGTTGCCCAACGCAGCACCACATCGTTTCCACGTTTCACAGCTTTCAGGTACATAATCTCAACCGGCAGTGGAACAACTTCCCTGTTATCCAGCATTAAGCTTTCAATACACATTCCGTCAGGCCCCTTGATTACACATTTAACATAACTGCTTGTCGTTGGGTTAGAAATCATGATACTATCTGCTGGATAAGTGGTAGTTGTTAATAGCATGGCGTTTTCCTCTGTAGTTCCGGTGTACCACTCATAAGTAAACCCGGTCATGTCTACTCCTTTTTCTTCGTGGTCAGAAATTGCGTGCACTTCCCAGGTAGTCGTGTTATTACGCCAGAAGATTTGCATTTCGCCGGTTACAAAAGGCGGTTCTGTTTTTGTAATGGTGGCCTGGCCTACATTACTATTTGTACAGTTACTGGCAGTTGCGGCTTCTATTATATAAGTACCTTCGGCATGAGGGCCGAACACCAGGTTGCTACCATTACCAGTCTTTGTTTCAACTGTAGCAGTGCCTTTTTTCAAAGTATAAACAACACCGGATTCAGAACCTTGCAACTCAATGTTACCACCTACAGGCGAAGTAAGAGGGCAGAATGTACTGCCAGACACCGTTCTTGCAAGTGGCAGCTGATTAACTACCAGCGTAGCATTTCCGGACTGGACTGTTGTAGTACATGCAGTAGTAGCTGCGTTGCTCACCTTCACATAGTATTGCCCCTCATTGGCTTCTGCAACATTGGCTATAGTCAGTGTGCTGGTAGATGTAGTACTAGTAGTTGTATTTTGTACGCTAATATTGCCTCCGATTGCAAGCGGATCGGTAGAGCCAGTTTTATACCACACAAACTGAATACCGGTACCGGTTGCGCTTACAGTATAAGTTGCTGTTTCGCCTTCGCACTTGTTTTGCGGCGTTGCAGATATATCTGTAGTTATGGCAGCAGGCTGATCTATCTGTATAGTAACAGTATTAGATTTAGACGATCCGGTACATTTTGTATTGACTCTGTACTGATCGATTATAGAATTAAACCTAACATATACTTCATCGCCATTTACCAGGTCTGTAGTAGCTGTGTTGAAAGAGAAGTTAAAGGTGTTAGTGCCATTGTAAGTAGCAGTAGCCAACACTAAATTACCTCTTGTTCTAACAAGCTCTACCTGCAGGTTAGCTGTGCTCCAGTAAGGGAAAGCAGAGTTAAGCGTTGCGGTAAAGTTTATTGTGCCTGGTTGGCACACAGGGTTAGCAGTTAAGGCTATGGTATACTCCTCTATTTCAGCGCTATACTTTCTGTCGGATATTTGCCCGGAAAGTGTAGGAAGACACGTGCTGCTGTTTTTAGAAGTAACATATACACCATAGTAGTCCATGGATGACAAGCCGGCATCGGAGGTTTTGTAAAGGTCATTTTTCCTTTCATTGCCTTCGTTTTTGGTCCATTGGTAAGTAAACAGCGCTGGGTCCATTTGTTCGCCGTTTCCTTTTTCTACTATTGGCTCAAAAAATCTGAATCCATACTTTTTAATTATATCCGGTGTACCAGCCGGGAAAGGATATCCGCCTTCAGCTACTGGTTTATCATTTGCGACAGGTAAGTTTGCTCTGCCCGCCGGAACCAGTGTTCCGTTTGCATAAACCGGCCTGCCCTGGCTGTCCACTAAGTATGGATAGGTTACTTTCGCTACATCTCTGTATACAAAGGTCTCATAATTAACATTATCGCCTCGGCAGAACGGCATCGGGGTAGCTTTTACTACAATGGTATAAGTAGATTTCTTAACCGTTACCGTTTTCTCTTCAGTTGAAGTACACTGGTTAGGAGATGTTCCTGAAGTAATAGTATACCGGATGGTTACTTGTTTTTCTGTTGAAGTTCCGAGGGCAGTACAAGGCGAGAACGTGTTACCTGTAATTCCGGCCCCTCCGCCTACTATGGAGAAAGTACCCCCGGCTACTGTAGGTGTCAGGGTTACATTGCTGCCTCCGGAGTATAAAACCTGCCCGTTGGTTACACCTGTAAAGGTTGCTACCGGGTTCGGATTAACGGTAAGCGTAACCGTGCTTGTAGCTGAGCCGCAAGGCGCATTTCCTGTAGTTGTAAGTTGCAGGGTAGCTGAACCTGTGCCTGTAACAACAACCCCCGAGTTTAACTGCGTAGGGTTTGTTATACTTGCAGTGGCTCCGCCTGTAGTACTCACTACACTCCACATAAACGTTCCGTTGCTACCCGATCCGGCAAGCGTAAACGAGGTAGTAGCACCTGCCACACATTTAGTTTGAGCAGCACCGGCATTAGCTGTAGGCGCAGGTGTTAAAGTTACTACACCCGAAGCACTGGCGCTGGCGCAGCCGGCACCGGTTTTGTCGGTTACAATAACACTATAAGTACCAGCAACTGAAGTCTGAAAGGTGCCTACTGTGTTTGCCGGTTTAATTGCCCCTGCAGGCACTGTCCACTCATAACGGTATGGCGGCGTACCGCCAGTTACGCTTGCTGTAACAGTAGCTTGTGAACCGGAACAAACGGTTGGGCTATTAACGGTAACTACAGGTGTAGGATTAACGGTAAGCACCACATCATCGGTGGTTGTGCCGCATGGTCCTGTAGTAGTTAAGCGCAGCGTTACACTACCAATGCCACTGAAGGTAACATCCGAATTTAGTTTATCCGGGTCAGCAATGGTAGCCGATGCACTTTGTGTTGCAGATTGGAAAGACCACTGGCCGGTTCCGTTGGTAGCAACACCTGCAAGTGTAAATAATACGCTTGCTCCTGAAGTACATTTTGTCTGGTCGGTGCCGGCATTAGCTATAGGGCGAGGATTAACAGTTAGTACAACATCGCTGGTAACTGAGCCGCAACTGCTGCTGGCTGTTAAACGCATGGTTACTGCACCCACCGTTGTTCCACCCGAAACTGTTACTGTAGGAGTAAGCGTGTTGGCATTTGTTACAGTAGCTGTTGCGCCACCACTTGTACTGAACACAGTCCAGGCTGGCGTAGCATTTGTAACTGAACCAGATAAGTTGAAGATTGCTTTTCCATCTGTGGCTAAACATTTGGCCTGAGCTTCACCTGCGTTTGCTGTTGGCAGCGGATTTACAACTATAGATCGGGTTGCTGTTTTGGTACAACCATTCAGAGAGTAAGAATATACGATAGTATGTGTACCAACCCCTGCAGTAGCCGGATTAAATTGCGTAGCAGCGGTACCATTTACGGTATAGGAGCCCCCAGCCGGCGAACCACCCGAAAGCGCAAATGCAGGCGCATCTACACAAACAGGGCTGAAAGCCGCCAGTGTAACAGTTGGTTCAGCAGTTACGGTTATGGTACTCGTAGCTGAGTTGCTACAGCCCTGCGCATCCTGGAAAGTATACGTGATCGTTTTTGTACCTACGCCAGCTACAGCAGGATCGAACTGGCCGTTGCTTACGCCCGGGCCGGAATAACTGCCCCCTGCCGGCAAACCACCAGATAAAGTAATTGTCCCTGCGCTTACGCAGATATCATTAAAACTACCTAGTGTAACGACTGGTAATGGGTTAACAGTAACGGTAACTTCATCTGCAATAGATGTACAGCCATTGGCAGTAACAGTTAAAGTATAAGTGCGCGTTACAGGTGCTGTTCCGGTATTGGTTAGCGTTACTGTAGGCTGCACCGCACTTGTGCTCGATAAGCCTGTAGCAGGCGACCAACTGTAAGTATAGCCAGCTACTGCAGCGTTACCTAATTGCGCATTTCCTCCGGAGCATATAGTTTTATCTGTTCCGGCATTAGCTACAGGCAATGGTGTTTCAGTTACAACCGTAGCCACCGACATATCAGAGCAACCGGCACTGCTGGTTATTTCTAAAGTATAGCTACCGGCATCCGACACGGCTAACGTGCTGCTTGTACCCACTGCTGTTGTACCGCCATCTTTATACCAGGCATAAGTATAACCTGCAGCAGTATTCTTAGAACTTAATGTTACAGAGCCGCCGGCGCAGAAAGTGGTAGAGCCGCTAGGCACAATTTCGGCAACGGGCACCGGATTAACCGTAACACTGGTAACTGCTGAAGTTGCAGAACAGCCTGCCGCATTCGTAACCCTGACAGTATAATTACCAGTAGTGCTGACTGTTATAGATGGTGTTGTAGCGCCGTTGCTCCACAGGTAACTTTCGCCTGAACTGGCTGTTAACTCAACAGAGCCGCCGGCACAGAAAGTTAAAGGACCGTCAGCGGAAATAGTGGCTGTTGGCAATTCATTTACCACCACATTTACAGTAGCAATAGACTCGCAGCCACCGGCGTTTCTGGCAGTTACAGTATAAGTGCCGGCCATAGTTGCAGCTGCGTTGGCAATAGCCGGGTTTTGTTGTGTAGAAGTATAGCCATTAGGGCCGCTCCACTCATAACTTGTACCGCCTGCTGCACTTAGCTGTATAGTACCGCCCGTACACACAGGCTCCTGCACATTTGCTGTAGCTATTACCGGTTTATATACATTGATATTAACAACATCGGTATCGGTACAACCTGTTTCATTGTCGGTTACAGTGAGCGTAAAAGTATAGGTCTTTGTATTGTTTGTTGAATTATCTACAGTAATGGTAGGGTTAGCGCTGGCCGGGTCTGATAAACCTGCAGTTGGCTCCCAACTATAAGTATAGTTTGAATTAGCAGCGCCACCCAATGTAACTATTGCGTTATCGCACACATTTTGGTCGGCACCGGCAAGGGCAGTTGGCAGCGGATTAACCGTAACCTCTACTGCCTCCGAAGTTGCAGAACAACCATTTGTAGTAACTTCTACAGTATAGCTATCGGCAGCCGAAACTTCTATTGAACGCGTTGTTGCTCCATTGCTCCACTCGTAGCTATCTCCTTCGCTTGCTGTCAGGGTTACTTTGCTGCCAGCACAAATTGCAACTGACCCCGCAGGCGCAATGGTGGCTACAGGCAATGGCGTTTTAGTTACCAGTTTTGCATTTGACGTTGTAGCGCAGCCTTTTGCATCTGTAATTGCTACTGTATAACTGGCTTCATCAACAGTCTGTAGTGCTGCATCTACAGTAAGTGTTGCATCATCAGCATCCGGAATAAGCACACCATCTTTATACCATTGGAAAACGGTGCCTTTATCTGTATTTGCTGTTAGTGTTATGGAGCTGCCTGCGCAGAAAGAGGAGTTGCCACTGATCGTAGCTGTTGGAGGAGTATTTACGGTAACAGCTACTGCATCTGAAGTTGAAGTACAGGCGCCGCTGGTTATAACTACGCTATAGCTACCAGAAGTACTTACTTCTATACTTGCTTCGCCATTACCAATATCATCACCGTTGCGCTTCCATTGGTAAGTATACCCTTCCTGAACAGGAGCGTTTAACGTTACACTTCCACCTGTACAAAACTCAGTAGAGCTTTCAGCGGTAATCTCCGGTTTTGCCAGAGAACCGACTTTTATAGTCAACGTTTCAGGTGCACCTGGTTTATCGCACTGGTTAAGCACACGCACCGATAGTTCAACATCTCCTGCTGTGCTTCCAAAGTCCAGAGTTACAGTTCTGGTATTTTGCCCTGAAACAATGGTGGCATCTCCCGTTACAGCCCAAGCATAAGATTTAGCGCCCGTAACGGCAGCTATACTATAGGTTTTGCCCTGGGTACCAACGCAAACATCGCCGGCACCTGTAATAGATCCGGCTGTTAACAGTGGGTTTATTGTAAGAGTCGCAGCATCCGATGCGCCGTTATTTTGAGCTGGGGTTGGGTTTTTAACTACAATACTTAAACTGCCGGCTGTAGCTAACTCCCCGGTAGTAATCGTGGTTGTTAAGATAGAAGCACTGATAAATGTTGCTGCCCTGGAAACACCATTTACAAGCACAGTTGAGCCTGACATGAAGTTAGTACCATTGATGCGTATTGTAAGTCCAGCATCTCCAGCAGAAAGACATAAGGCCGAATTATCCTCTTTATTGATACTTGCTATAATTGGCTGTTTATTGTTAACAGTAAAAGGGTTGCTCGTTGCTGTTAAAGAACCAACATTTGCAACTAAAGTATAATCAACGCCTGCCTTGTCTATATTTAACCCAGAAAAGGCAGCCACGCCACTTAATGCTACTACTGTTTTAGTACCATTTAAAACTCCACCACTAGGGTTAGTGCCCAAAGCTATTGTTACTGAATTTGTAGCACTTGCTCCTGTTGTAGTGATCTTTCCAAATTGGTCTTTAAGCGTTATGGATGGTTGCGGATTTAAAGAAGCATCTATTAATGCTCCTCCTGGTTGTGTGCTAAATTCTATTGTTCTGGCTGTACCATTCACATGATTAATCTGAAGAATATCAACAGAAGTGGTAAAAAGAGTACCTCCAGCTGTAACTTTTACCGTTTCTGGTGCAGAGCTTCCAAGGGAAGCTATTATTTTAATGCCGGATATAGTAATTTCTTCTTGCTTATTCGTTACAGCACCTGTATAAGTGATGGTAATTTTTGATGCAGTAACACTGGTAATAGTTGCATTGATACTTCTAGCACCATTGTCAATTTGATTAGGTGTAACAGTAATGCCATGAGGAGCTGTAGAATAAAAACTCCATCCGGTAGGAGCATTAATTTCGATTGTCTTACTGCCGGCCCCAAACTCATCTTTCGTCGAACTCTCCCTGAAGTTTATAGGCCCCAACACAGTATAGGTTGGAGTTGACAAAGTGGCATTGGCTGCAAGATCCGCGGAAATAGTAATGGGGGTTCCGCCGGTTACAGTTATTCCTACAGCTGCGCGTAAATATGCTGCTGCTGCCAGCACGAGCAATAAACTCGCAACGACAATTGCATATTGCCGCATTGATCCTGCCCGTAAGATCAGTTTTGTAAAATTTTTCTGCATAATATTGGGTTATTAGGGTTTGGATGCCTCCCTTCGGAGGTGAATAAAGGATCAGTTAAATCGGAAATTATACTTTAGCCATATAGTGGCAACGAAGAAGCATAGCGAAGCCTGTAGTTATACTTTCAGGAGGTTAAACCCATGAATGTATAGCCATACTCAAACAACTATATTATTTTTTATAGATCGTTTGGCGGTAAAAACGGGGCGTTATGATAATGCACGAGCATAGCTTGCCTAAGCTTATAACTTTTAAGCGCCTGCAAAGCTTCTAAACAGCTACTAAACACCTGTATTTTATGTTAAATTTTATACAGAATTGACTTAATAAAAGATATGTACAGATAATAATAAAATAAGTTTCATTCAAAAAACAATATTTATAAAAATATTATAACGTCATATCGAATAAGTATAAATATAGAAAACGTACTATATTTAAAAAGTTAGGCACTGTTATGCCGTAAGAGTTCTTTATATTTGTGTAAGAACAATTTAACATGAAACGCCAGACACACCTCCGCATTCGCAAAGCACATCGTTACCTGGGCTTGTTTACCGGGCTCCAGTTTATACTATGGACATTAGGCGGCTTATACTTTAGCTGGAGCGACATAGATGAAATACACGGCGACCACCAACGCAACCACGCTTCTTTCTTCAGCAAGGAAATATCGCTTGTTTCGCCGGCTCAGGTATTAACCAACCTGCCCCAGGCAAAGGAAATTAAATCAGTGAAGCTGGTAGATGTGCTGGGCGAGCCGGTGTACCAGGTAAGTTATTTTACAACAGCTAATGGCCATGCCCATGAGCAAACGCAGTTAGCAGTAGCAGCTACAGGCCAGTTGCGGGCGCCGCTTACAAAGCAGGAAGCCGTACAGATGGCGCAGCTAAGTTTCAGCGATAAGGCCAAGGTTAAACAAGTTGAATACCTCACTGAGAAAAACATAAATGGCCACCATGAGTACCGCGAAAGCCCTTTACCCGCCTGGGCTGTTACCATGGACCACCCTACCAATACTACGGTTTACGTAGCTGCTGAGCGGGGCGAAGTAACCAGGTTCCGGAACAATAAATGGCGTGTTTTTGATTTCCTCTGGATGCTGCATACTATGGATTACCAGGGCCGCGACAACTTCGGAAACCTGCTGTTGCGGGTATTTTCCATTGCAGGCATGGTTACCATACTTTCAGGTTTTGTTTTATACTTTGTTAGTTCCGGCACACGCCGACAGTTGCAGCGTGAAACAACTCTAAAAGCTAGGCCTAAGAAGTTTAGCTAATAAAAAAAACTGAGAAACATTTGATTAGAAGCCCTGCCTCAAAAGCAGGGCTTTTTACTTTTATAATCTTAACAAGACCTATTACCTAACCTCTTTAACAACCTCGCGCTGATATTTGGAAAAGCCTCTGTAAAAATTCATATTGCAGTTAGCAAACTAATCCCTAATTCCCTTAACATGTCACCCATGAAAAAACTTTACGCATTCGCTATAGCGGCGCTGGTGCTTCTGAGCCAGCAGGTTATAGCGCAGGCAAATCTGGGTTATTACCTGCCCAAAGATGTAACCTATAACCCTAACATCCCTACTCCCAAAGCCATACTTGGCTACGAGGTTGGCGAATGGCACGCCAGCCACGACCAGTTGGTCATGTTCATGCGCCAGATGGACCAGATATCGGACCGCATTACCATGGAAGAGTATGGCCGCACCCACGAAAACAGGCCGTTATACCTGCTCACCATCACCTCGCCTGAAAACCACAAGAACATCCAGAGTATAAAAGAGCAGCATAAAAAACTGACAGACCCGAGCGCCTCCGGCAACCTCGACATCAAAAAAATGCCAACCGTACTTTGGATGGGCTATAGTGTGCACGGCAACGAACCAAGCGGTAGCAATGCATCTTTGCTGGCAGTATATCATTTGGCAGCTGCACAAGGCCCGGAAATAGAGAAGTTACTCAGCGAGACAGTTATACTTGTTGATCCTTCCATTAACCCAGATGGCATGAACCGTTTTGCCAGCTGGGTAAACTCGCACCGCAGCAAAAACCTGGTTACCGACCCGAACAGCGAAGAATTTAGCGAAGTCTGGCCACGCGGCCGTACCAACCATTATTGGTTCGACCTTAACCGCGACTGGTTGCCGCTGCAGCACCCTGAATCGAGAGGGCGTCTGGCAAAGTTTCATGAGTGGAAGCCAAACGTACTAACCGACCACCACGAAATGGGCACCAACGCTACTTTCTTCTTTCAGCCGGGCATACCAAGCCGTAACCACCCGCTCACGCCTGCCAACAACTTCAAACTGACGCAGAAAATTGGTGGCTTCCATGCCAAAGCGCTTGATAAGATCGGCTCGTTTTATTACACCGAAGAAAGCTACGACGACTTCTATTATGGCAAAGGCTCTACTTACCCGGATGTAAACGGCGCAGTAGGTATACTTTTTGAGCAGGCCAGCTCACGCGGTCATGCGCAGGAAAGTACCAACGGTGTATTGTCATTCCCGTTCACCATCCGCAACCAGTTTACCACTACTTTATCTACGTTAGAGGCGGTGCAGAACATGCGCGAGGAATTACTAGCACATCAGCGCGATTTCTACAAAGAAGCAACACAGGCAGCACGCAAAGCTCCTTTTGCAGCTTATGTTTTCGGCTCCGAAAAAGACAAAGTTCGTGCTTATCATTTAGCCGAGATCATCAAACAACACCAGATCGAAGTATACCGCCCGAAAGAATCTTTCAAGGTAGACAACGTGACCTATACGCCGGAAAATGCTTACATCGTGCCCACCAACCAGCCGCAGTACAAGCTAATTGAGGCCATGTTTGAGCGCCGCACCAAGTTCCAGGACAGCCTGTTCTACGACATATCCGCCTGGACTTTCCCGCTGGCTTTTAACCTGGAGCATGCCAACCTGAAAAATCTAAAGGGCAGCCAGCTAGGCGAGCGTGTAAAAGAATTAAGTATGCCGAAAGGTGAAGTAGTTGGAGGCAAAAGCGACTATGCGTACGTATTTGAATGGCATGGCTATTACGCACCGCGCGCCCTGAACACGCTGTTCCAGAACCGCGTGCAGGCCAGAGTAGCAACCGATAAATTCTCGACTGGCGATGGCAGAGAGTTTGATTATGGTACCATCATGATTCCGGTAAATGGCCAGCAACTGAACACAGACCAACTTCACCAGCTTTTAACCAAAGTAGCCACTGAAAACGGCATCACTATTTATAACATGAGCACCGGCTTTAACCCGAAAGGTATAAAACTGGGTAGCCCGATGTTTTTACCACTTACTCAACCTAAAGTTGCCATGCTGATAGGCGGCGGCGTAAACAGCAACGATATGGGTGAAGCCTGGCACCTGCTCGACAACCGCTTTAACATGACACCAACCATGATGTCGCTGGAAACGTTTAACCGTGCCGGCCTGGGCAGGTATAATGTGCTGGTAATGGCGGATGGCAACTATGGTGATATTTCTGAAAATGGGAAAGCCAAATTGCGTAACTGGGTGCAGAGCGGTGGTACGCTGGTAGCGTTAGGGGGCGCTGCAAAATGGCTGGCCGATAACAAGATTGGAAACATGAGCTTTAAAAACGGCGAAAGCAACGACACCACCCGCCAGCCTTATGCAGATATGGGCAACAGAACAGGAGCTCAGGTAATTGGCGGTGCTATTTTTGAAACTACCCTGGACCTGACACACCCGCTGGGCTATGGTTACTATAACAGTAAGTTGCCGGTGTTCCGCGACAATACTTACTTTATGGAGGTTTCTAAAAGCCCTTACGCCAACCCGCTGGTTTATACTTCAAAACCATTGCTGAGCGGCTACATCTCCAAACCAAATCTGAAGCAACTGCAGAACAGCGCGGCCATTACGGTTTCGGCTATTGGCAGCGGCAAAGTAATCGCGATGACGGATAATCCGAACTTCCGCGCTTTCTGGTATGGCACCAACAAGTTATTCCTCAACAGCATCTTCTTCGGGCAGTTAATTAATGGCAGCTCTGCCCGTGCCGACGAAGACGCACACGAATAAGTATACCATAATTTGAAGTATAAAAGCCAGCGCATTTGCGCTGGCTTTTATTGTTTATAATTTATACTTAGAGTGGGAGTAAACCTTGTAACCGGTTTTACCTACTTTTTCATTCTAAAACCAAACATGATCTCATGTGAGCCTGCACTGTGTTTCTTCATAGGGGAAACTGTGATATCATAAGAATAACTCATCTGGTACTGCTCCAGCAACTGAATACCAACCAGCCCAACCACGGCATCCTGCGTCCGGTAAGACAGTCCGGCCCAAACCTGGTCATCATACTTTGTTTTGCGTCTTTTACTGAAACTATAAATCCCTTTCAGGTTAATATCAGCCTGCAAGGGAGCTGGGTTAACATATTTCAGCAATACAGAAGGTACCAGCGTAATATTTTTGTTCAGATCCAGGTTATACCCGCCTGATATGAACAAGTGCCTGGTCAGGCGGCTATCAGAATCAGTATCATTTGTTGTTGGAATCTTGTTACCCAGCGCCTGAAATAACGACATACCTACGTAAAATTTCTCTGCCTGCAGTATAGCGCCTACACTCACATCAGGCATAAAAGCATTAATTCCTCCGGCATTCGTAACCGGGTCGCGGTCATTCGAGTTGTCTGCCAGCTGCACTTTATTCGGGTCAAATTTAAACTGCTGAAAGCCTGCAAATACCCCTGAAGAAAGATACATCTTTCTATTGATAGGCACATGGTAGGCATACGAGATAAGTGCGCCGGTACGGGTGGTCGGGCCTGTGTTGTCGGTGTAGGCATAGCCTCCTGCTCCATGATAGGCCTGGTTTTTTTTCCTGCTTCTTCTCCTGTTCTGGAATAAGGCAGTTTCGCCACTCAGGTAAAAGGTTTTAGGTGCACCTTCAAATCCTACCCATTGGTTACGGAAGCCGGCCTTGATATTCAGGTCCTTCTCATACCCCGACACCGCCGGGTTGAGCAGGTAAGGGTTAGACATGTATTGGCTGTACAAAGCTTTCTGCTGGGCCACAGCAGCTGCGGCCGCCAGCAGATAGGATATTAAGAATATATACTTTTTCATAAAATACTGATGGTGAGTTAACGGCCGGTTTTAACGCATAATGGTTACTGACTTTTTGATAGGCACTTCGGAATCGCCGAGCTCAATGATAAAGTAGTAAGTACCATCCGGCAGCTTTTTGCCTTTATGCGTACCATCCCACTCTTGCTTATAACCTACCGACTCAAACACCAGGCTACCCCAACGGTTGTAAACTGTTACCCTGCAGTTAGGATAGCGTACAGATAAGTTTTTGAGCGCCCAGGTATCATTGGTACCATCGCCATTCGGTGTAAATCCGGTCGGAATTTCGACATCAGTTATCTCGCGTTCCGGATCATCAGTAGATTCTGCAGACTCTATCGTGAACTTAACCTGAGTAGTACAGCCATTGCTATCCTTCACCAACAGCGCATGCTCTCCCGCACTCAAATTCTCGAAAAGAGTTTCGGTACTGAACCTGCCGTTATCCAGCTGGTAAGTATAAGGGGCTTTACCACCACTGGTAGCCGTAACCGAGGCACTGCCTTTGCCAGTCAGGCCAACGGCAGGCGTAAGTGGTGTAACAGTTACCTGTAGCGGTGCAGGCTCTTTTACTTCTACCGTACCCACAGTAATCGTACAGGTTGGAGAGAACCGGGTGATCAGTTTGTAGTTACCTTTTGGCAGGTTTGTAAATACAGAATCTTTTCGGAAAGTGAGACCGTTGTCGATGCTGTACTCTGTCTTCTCGTTCCAGCCTTTTGTAGTAAAGGCAATTGTACCGTTGGTTTCACCGGCGCATTTCACATCCTGCACAAGCTTCACTTTACTTTCGGTGCTTGCTACTTTCACCTGCGTAGTATAAGTACAGTTGCTGGCGTCTTTTACAGTAAGTGTATAAGTACCCGGAAGCACATCTGTCAGCGTGGCGGAGGCAGAGAAGTTCTTGCCATCCAGTGAGTAAGTATAAGGGCTTGTGCCGCCGGTTACTTCCTGCACCTGCACCTGGCCTTTCGTTTGGCCACAGCTTGCAGACACTAACACTTTCGCATTCGTAACAGGTGGGCTGTTTTTAATGGTGGCCGTTTCAATTTTAACACATCCCGAAGCATCTTTTACCGACACCTGGTAAGAACCTTCGGCCAGGTTCAGGAACTCCGCTGAGGATTGGAAAGCAGTGCCGTTTATGCTGTAAGTATATGGGCTTTGTCCGCCGATGATCTGGCTGATAACAATTTTACCATTATTATTGCCACAACCGGCGTCCGTAACTGTTACCTTAAAGGATTCAGCTCCACCAATGTTCACAACATTCTGGCTCTTTGTAAATGTACAGCCTTCGCCATCTTTAATAGTTACGGTATAGCTTCCGGCAGCCAGGTTCTGGAAGTTAGCTGATGCCTGGAAGGTTGTACCATCAATGCTGTAAAGCAGTGGCAGTGTACCACCCGTAACAGAAACGATGGTAATAGCGCCATTCTTCTTACCACAGGCTGAAGGAGAAGCAGTAACAACAGCATCTTTAGGCCCCTTAGACGACACAGCAACTGTTTGCTGGGTCGTACAGCCGTTTGCATCTTTCACATAAACCGTGTACTCTCGCACAGAAAGTCCTGTAAAAGTAGCCTGAGGCTGGTAGGAAATTCCATCAATCGAGTAAGTATAAGGTGCTGTTCCGCCTGTAACTGTTTTCACTGTAATGGTACCATCATTGGTAGCACAGGATGCTGGTGTGATATCAGCAGTCAGGCTAGCTGGACCGGCAATGTTTCCTACCGTTATTCTTTCAACAACTGTACAGCCATTGGCATCTTTTACCGTGATCGTATGTTCGCCTGCAAGTACTGCTGTAAAGGAAGCTGATGCCTGGAAAGCACCCCCATCAAGCGCATAAGTATAAGGCGCTGTGCCGCCGGTTACCGCACCCACCGAAACAGAGCCGTTGCTGGCCCCGCAAATGGAAGAAGCAGTCGCTACTTCAAATCCGGCAGGCCCGGCTACATCCTCAATAACTGCTGTCTTAATGAACGTACAGCCGTTGACGTCTTTTACTGTAACGGTATGCGTACCAGCCGTTAGACCACTAAAAGTAGCAGCAGCCTGGAAAGCACCTTTGTTTATACTATAAGTATAAGGCGCCGTACCACCCGCAACATTTCGCACACTGATCTGGCCGTTGCTTCCGCCACATGTAGTTGCCTGGTGATCCATAGCAAAATCAGAAGGACCATTGGTATTAGACACCACAACTACCTTCGTGAAAATACAACCGTTGGCATCCTTCACCGTTACCTGGTACTCGCCTGCTGCCAGCGCCGTAAAGGCAGCGGAAGCCTGGAAGTTTGCACCATTAATGGAGTAAGTATAAGGTGCTGTGCCGCCGATTACAGATGCAACAGTAACTGAGCCGTTGCTCGCACCACAGGTTGTAGATTGAGCAGAAGCCACCAGATCAGAAGGCCCGGCTACATCAGTTACCTGCACCTGGCCGGCATACGTACAGCCGTTAGCATCTTTTACGGTGATAGTGTAAGAACCCGCAGCAAGCGATGCGAAAGTTGCGGCATTCTGAAAGGTAAGACCATCTATACTATAAGTATAAGGAGCCGTGCCGCCCGTTACTGACGTTACTGTTACGCTACCGTCGCTGCGTCCGCAGGTAGATGCTACCGTAGCGCTTGCAAATTTAGCCGGTCCGTCTTTTGTAACGGTAGCTGATGCACGCACTTCGCAACCGTTGGCATCTTTTACAGTGACTGTGTAGGCTCTCGAAGCCAGTGCATTAAAAACTGTACCTGCCTGGAAGTCGTTGCCGTTGATGGAGTAAGTATAAGGTGCAGTTCCGCTGGTTACCATTCCTACCCGGATAACACCATCGTTGTCGGCGCAGGTAGCAGCTTGTGTGGTTGCAGCCACTGCCGAAGGTCCGGCAATGTCAGTTACTGTAAAGGCTTTGGCGAACGTACAGCCGTTGGCATCTTTCACGGTGATGGTATAAGAACCGGCAGCCAGTGCTGTGAAGGCAGCAGACTCCTGGAAGTTGACGCCATCGCTGCTATACATATAAGGAGCAGTACCACCTGTTACATTTGTAATGCTTAACGCACCATTGCTGGCTCCGCAGGTTGAAGAGCTAATGTCAGCAAGCAGGTTGGCATGTCCGTCAATGTTTGTAACCGTTATTTTCTTGGCAAAAGTACAGTCGTTGGCGTCTTTTACAGTAACTGTGTACTCACCCGCTGCTAACATTTTGAAAATGCCTTCGCTCTGGAAATTTATACCATCTGTTGAGAAAGTATACGGAGCAGTACCACCTTCAACTGCACTAACCGTAACAGCGCCATTGTTGCTGCCGCAGGTAGAAGCGGTGGCTACAAGGTTCAGATCGGCAGGGCCGGCAATCTTCTCTACCGTTACTGCTTTCGCGAACGTACAGCCGTTGGCATCTTTTACGGTGATGGTGTAAGTACCCGCAGCCAGGTTTGCAAAAGCAGCCGTTGCCTGGAAGTTTGTGCCGTCTTTGCTATAAGTGTAAGGTGCCGTACCGTCTGTTACTTTGCTGATGGTAATGCTGGCGTTGCTGTTGCCGCAAGTAGAAGAAGCTACTACCAGGTCAAGTTCTGAAGGCCCGGCAATATCCTCTACAACTACTGTTCTGGTGCCAAGGCAACCGTTCGCATCTTTTGCTGTGATAGTATAAGTACCGGCCGCCAGGTTTGCGAATACAGTAGAGCTCTGGAATGTACTGCCATCTATGCTGTAAGCATAAGGCCCTACTCCACCGGTAACAGCACTAAGAGTTATACTGCCATTACTGCTACCACAGGTTGTCTTCTGAGGAGTTGCTGTGAAAACCGGACCAGACACATTGCTAACTGCTACTTCTCTGGCATAGGTACAGCCATTGGCATCTTTAACCGCTATAGTATAAGAGCCAGCAGCAAGCGTTGTGAACGTAGCAGAAGCCTGGAAAGCACCGCCGTTTATACTATATGTATAAGGAGCCGTGCCGCCCGTTACAGTACCAACAGTTATACTTCCATCGCTGCGGCCGCAGGTAGAGGAAACAGTAGAGCTGGCAAAGCTGGTTGGCACATTCTTGTTTATAGTTACTGAGACAGTTACCTGGCAGCCATTGGCGTCTTTTACTGTTACCGTGTACGCTCCGGATACAAGCCCTGTAAAGCTGGTGCCTGCCTGGAAGTTGGTGCCGTTGATAGAGTAAGCATAAGGGGCCGTACCACCGGTAACTGCTCCAACACTGATGCTACCATCGTTATCAGCGCACGTAGCCGGCTGTGAAGTGGCAGCCACCGCCGAAGGTCCGGCAATGTTTGTTACTGAGAAGGCTTTTGCAACAGTACAGCCATTGGCATCTTTTACCGTAATGGTATGCTGACCTGCGAGCAAATTTGTAAAAGTAGCTGACGCCTGGAAGTTAACACCATCCTTGCTGTAAGTATAAGGAGCTGTTCCACCCGAAACATTTGTAACAGTAAGTTCTCCGTTTCTGCTACCGCAGGTAGAAGCTGTAGTAGTGGCAGTTAAGCTGGCTGGGCCGGCAATATTCTCCACTGCTACTTTCTTGCTGAACGTACAGCCATTGGCATCTTTTACAGTTACGGTATACTCACCTCCCAGCACTGCTGCAAACGTGGATGCACTCTGGAAATCGGTACCGTTGATAGAGTAAATATAAGGCGCAGTGCCGCCGCTTACGGCCTGAACCGATATAGAACCGTTGTTGCTGCCGCAGGTTGAAGCTACGCTTGCCAGGGTCATATTACCCGGACCGGAAACATCCTCCACTTCTACTGTTTTAGCCAGTAAACAGCCATTCGCATCTTTCACGGTGATGGTGTAGGTTGCAGCTGTTAAACCTGTAAAAGTAGTTGAGTTTGTGAAGTTAGTGCCGTCTATACTATAGGTATAAGGTGCCGTGCCTGCAGTTACTGCATTAACCGTAATGCTACCGTTGCTGCGACCGCAGGTAGAAGCCTGAGCCGTTGCGGTAAATTCCGGGCCAGCTACATTGTTGATGATTACCTCTTCCACAAACGTACAGCCGTTGGCGTCTTTTACCGTGATGGTGTGTGTGCCGGAAGCCAGTGCCGTGAAGGTGGCAGAAGCATGGAAGGTTGCGCCATCCCTGCTGTAAGTATAAGGAGCCGTGCCGCCTGTTACGCCTGTTATGGTTAGAGTCCCGTTGCTGTTGCCGCAGGTAGATGCAGTAGCGGAAGTTATCAGATCAGAAGGACCAGCAACATTAGTAACTGCAACCTGGCGGGCAATGATACAACCTCTTGCATCTTTAACTGTGATAGTATGTGTGCCTGCAGCAAAATCAGTTAAGATAGCTGATGCCTGGAAGTTATTTCCGTCTTTGCTGTAAGTATACGGTGCAAACCCACCCGTTACGGCTCCTACTGTAATGCTACCGTTGCTGTTACCGCAGGTAGAAGAAACAGAAGAGCTCGCAAAAGCTGCCGGCACGTTTTTGCCAACATTAACTGAGGTAGTTACTTCGCAGCCATTGGCATCTTTGGCAGTTACGGTATAAGTACCCGAAGCAAGTGAGGAGAAAGTATTTTCTGGCTGGAAGCTAGTACCGTTGATGGAGTAAGTATAAGGAGCAGTTCCGCCCGTAACGTTACCCACTGCAATGCCACCATCGTTATTAGCACAACTGGCAGGCTGAGCAGAAGCTGCTACAGCTGTTGGTCCGGCAATGTTGGTGATGGTAAAGCTCTTCACAAAGGTACAGCCGTTGGCATCCTTAACCGTGACAGAGTGTGAGCCTGCTGCCAAACCTGTGAATACTGCAGACACCTGGAAGGTAGTTCCGTTTTTACTGTAGGTGTAAGGCTCAGTTCCACCTGTCACGTCAGTTACAGTTAACTCACCGTTGCTGGCGCCACAAGTGGTAGCTTTTAGCGTGGCAAGCATGTTGGTAGGTCCGGCAATGTTTGTGACAGTTACCTGCCTGGCAAAAGTACAGCCGTTGGCATCTTTAACTGTTATGGTATAAGTACGGGCTGCCAATGCCGTAAAGCTGTTCCCCGTCTGGAAGGTAGTGCCGTTGCTGCTATAGGTATAAGGCGCCACACCACCGCTTACTATGCCAACTGTTATAGTTCCGTTGCTGTTTCCGCAGGTTGAGGAGGCAGCTGCCAGAACAAAATCAGTTGGGCCAGCTACATCTTCTACTGTTACAGATTGGGTAAATACGCAGCCATTCGCATCTTTCACCATGATCGTGTAGGTGCCAGCCACCAGCGCTGAGAAAGTATCAGAAGTCTGGAAAGTAGATCCGTTTCTGCTGTAAGTATAAGGAGCCACGCCACCGGCAATAGCCGTTACCCTGATGCTACCATTGTTGCGGCCACAGCTTGATGCCTGAGGCACAGCTGTAAAGCCAGTTGGGCCAGCCATGTTGCCTACCGTTACTGGCTTGGCAAACGTACATCCGTTAATATCTTTTATAGTTACAGTGTAGTTGTTGGCTGCCAGTGCTGCAAAAGTTGCCGAGCTCTGGAAAGTAGCACCGTCTATACTATAAGTATAAGGAGCTGTTCCGCCCGTAACATTGCTGACTGTAAACTGCCCATTGCTGTTGCCACAAGTGGCAGTGCTGATTGAAGCTACAAAGTCAGTCGGGCCGGCAATGTTTGTTACTGTTATGGTCTTAGCGAAAGTACAGCCGTTGGCATCTTTTACTGTAACTGTATAGCCGCGGGCAGTCAAAGCTCCGAAAGTAGTAGAGCTTTGGAAGTTTGCACCGTCTATACTATAAGTATAAGGAGCAGTGCCGCCTGTTACCGCACCAACGCTGATGCTACCGTTGCTGCTTCCGCAGGTAGTAGAGGTGCTAGCCAGATTAAAGTTTGAAGGACCAGCAATGTTGTTTACCGTTACCGATGAAGTCTGTAAGCAGTTATTAGCATCTTTTACTGTGATGGTATAGGTACCAGAAGCTATATTATTGAATGTGGATGAAGTCTGGAAAGTAGTGCCATCCTTGCTGTAGGTGTATGGTGCCGTGCCACCAGTTACGGTTATGCTGATCTGGCCGTTGCTGTTGCCGCAGGTAGAAGATTGTGCTTCCGCAGTAAAAGCAGGACCAGCAACATTTGGTACCACTACTGCTTCAGTATAGATACAGCTGTTGGCATCCTTTACCCGTAACTGGTACTCTCCTGCTAACCTGGCAGCAAAAGTAGACGAGCTCTGATAGTTTATGCCATCGATACTGTAAGTATAAGGAGCCGTGCCACCAGTAACAGTGCCTACTGTAAACTCTCCGTTACTATTACCGCAGGTAGAAGCTTTTACAGAAACCGCAAGATCGGATGGGCCAGCAATGTTGCTAACCACAATATCTTTGGCGAAAGTACAGCCCTTTGCATCTTTTACTGTGATGGTATAAGTTCCGGCTGCAATACCTGTAAAGGAAGCAGTTGATTGGAACGTTGTACCGTTTCTGCTGTAAGTATAAGGAGCAAAACCACCGGTTATGGCGCCAACTGTTATACTACCGTTGCTGTTACCACAAGTTGAAGCGACAGCTGTTACCTTAAAATCAGTCGGCATACTTTTGGCCACCGCCACCGAGGTAGTTACCGTACAGCCGTTGGCATCTTTAGCCGTAACTGTATAAGTACCCGAAGCCAGGCCTGTGAATGTAGTGCCTGTCTGGAAAGTGGCGCCGTTGATAGAATAAGTATATGGGGCTGTGCCACCTGTTGGAAGCCCTACCATGATGCTGCCGTTGTTGTCGGCACAGCTGGCTGCCTGAGCGGAAGCGGTTACAGCAGTTGGCCCAGCGGTATTGGTTAAGGTAAAGGCTTTGGAGAAGGTGCAGCCGTTGGCGTCTTTTACCGTGATGGTATGGCTACCGGCTGCCAATCCTGTGAAAGTAGAGCTGGTTTGGAAATTTGTTCCGTCTTTGCTGTAAGTATAACCAGCCGTACCACCAACTGCTCTTGCCACGATCTCGCCGTTGCTGCTACCACATGTAGTAGGTTTCAGCGTAGCCGAAATATCAGAAGGGCCTGCAATATTACTTACCGTTACCTGCTTTGCGAACGTACAGCCGTTGGCATCCTTTACTGTAATAGTATGTGTGCCGGCAGCTAAGCCCGAAAGCGTTGCTGATGCCTGGAAGATAGTACCATTTGTACTATAAGTATAGGGAGTTACGCCACCGCTTATTGCACCTACAGTGATAGTTCCGTTGCTGTTGCCACAGGTAGAGGAAGCAGCTGCGGCCGTAAAGCCAGTCGGCATGCTCTTGGCTACTGCAACCGAGGTAGTCACTACGCAGCCGTTGGCATCTTTAGCCGTAACAGTATAAGAACCTGAAGCCAGACCCGAGAATGTAGTGCCGGTCTGGAAAGTGGTGCCATTAACAGAGTATGTAAAAGGAGCCGTTCCCCCTGTTACTGTCCCCATTTCTATAGTACCATTATTATTAACACAACTAGCCGGCTGTGCTGTAGCTGTCACGGCAGTTGGCCCTGGAGTATTGGTCAGGGTGAAAGCTTTTGCAAACGTACAGCCATTGGCATCTTTTACCGTAATGGTATGGCTTCCTGCTGCCAGACCTGCGAAGGTGGAAGATGTCTGAAAGTTTGTACCATTCTTACTATAGGTATAGGGAGCTGTACCACTTGTTATAGCACCAACCACGATTTCGCCGTTACTGTTACCACATGTAGATGGCTTAAGCGTGGTTGTGAAATCTGATGGCCCATTAACCTGTGTAACTGTAAATGATTTTACAATGGAACAGCTTTGCCCGTCACTGACAGTTACCGTATAAGTTCCTGCAGGCTTATTAGTAATAGTTGCAGTGGTTTCGCCTGTATTCCAACGGTAAGTTACAGCACCCTGCCCGCCGGTTACGTTAGCTGTAATACTGGCCAATGTTCCGTTACAAATCGTTGATGAGCCCGTAAGGCTCACATTCATATTATAGAAAGTGATCAGGACTTCATCGCTTACAGCAGAACAGGATCCATTACCGGTAGAGGTTAAGGTTAGCCTAACAGAACCTGCACTGATATCGGCTGCCGAAGGTATATAAACAGCATTTAGAGCATTCTTATCTGCAAACGTACCGGTTCCCCCACTCCACACGCCACCAGTAGCTGCCGTTACTGCGCCTGCTAACTGCACCGGGTTTGAAGAACAGACAAGCTGATCTGGACCGGCATTTACTGTAAGGTCAGTAACTACATTAACTGAAGCTGAAAATTTCTGGCAAGTCGGGTAATTACGGGTTCTGACTTCCAGGGTAAAGGTGCCTACAACTGTAGCAGTATAGCTTTGCGTGTTGGCAACAACTTTACCAGCGCCATCAGTCCATATGTAATCAAAATTACCATCGCCGCCGGATATATTACCGGTTAACACCACACCACTGCCTCCCGGGCAAATAATAGCCGGGGTTGGACCTACTGTTACAACTGGCGGAGGATAAAAGTATACCCGCACCACATCGCAATAAGGCAAAGTTGAACAGGCAGAAGCTACAGACTTTCCGCAAACCTCATAATCTACGTAAGCAGGAGCACTTGCATCCGGTGTTACAACAGGAGCCGACTTTCCATTGGGGAAGCTCAGGTACTTTTCATAACCCTTTCCAGATACATCTCTCCAGGTTATACTTGCTTCTTCAAATGCAATAGGAGCTTGCAGTATGGTAGAGCAGCCAGTCGTTACAGCTACATCCGGAACCTCAGTAAAGGCCGCAATAGATTTAACCACGTATGTGTTACTGGCCCCACCCGGCATACAGATAGTAAGAACGTGCGGGCCGGTTCCACTCACACAAATAGGTTGCCCTACCGGTATAGGTGGGCCACAATTAATCTGGTAGGCCATAGATCCGGATGGAACCGGGCCCGAAGCAATAGCAAACTCCAGCCCTCCGGCATTTTTATCCAGTGTTATATTAAACTTAACACAGTTGCTATTCTTATCAACGTTGCATACCTGGCCGTTTCTGGTAACTGCTGCAGATGTCCAGGTGCCATTAGGGCTTCCGGTAAGGTCGACATTAAATGTCGGGACGCTGTTACCTTGCGCATATAAGCTGCGGGATGCTGCTAACTGCAACAACCCTGACAGGCAAATAATAAACAGGAAATTAAATTTTTGAGTAAAGTTTATTCTCATATAGTAGTGGTAGTGTTGTCGGTGCAATTATTTCAGAACCTCTGAATGACTACTGAAGGCCACTTTAGCTCATTCAGTTTTCAGGTACTGGTAAGCGATATCAGAAGGGCGCTTTATACTTTTAGTATTGCCCTTACTTTTTTTGCCAGTAGTATCAAGTAATTTTCAATTTGAGTTTCGTGGCTTTTCCTGAAGCAAACTGTTCATTTCTTCTAATTTTTATTCCTATTACAAAAGAAAACACAATTAAACCTTAATATTGAATTAATCATAGACAAAAAAAATATACCCGCCTTGATAATTTACAAGACAATTGTTTATACATAAAAATTTAATTATATCACCAGCTTAAAGCAATACAACATAAACCTTGGGCTCAAATCCTATAAACAAGGCAATTAAAGCCATAAAACTTGTTTCAAATACTAAAGTAAACAGGATTTATTTTGCCAAACAATACAAAAACTCAATTAATCAAACAATATCACATACAACAATTCACATTATAATTAAATCGTTATTTTATTTAAACAGACTAAACATAACAAGAAGTGATTTAACACTAAAACACAAAAATACAGTACAATAAAAATTATAAAGTCCAAAAGAGAAACCAATACGCTGCATATACCCGAATTAAGTTAATCACCTCTTTTCAAAATCGTTTAAAACGAAAGACAAGCAATTGTTCTGAATAACCTATATGAGCTGGCCCGGCTTAGGTCAAAAGCAATTTACTGCTGATTTATAGTACCCACTTCTAAGACCAAGCTGCGGTTCTATTAACTTTTCTTCAAAAAGCTTTATTGGACTGACTGCTCCTAACCAAAAAGGCAGGCATAATTCATTTTAGAAAGCCACCTACTCCTCAAGTATGAAAGCCAGATAAAAGCGCTGACTTTTCTAGTTTGCAGCGCCCTAATCCGGAAACTTTTACCTTATAGGTAACATCGGCCTTAAACTATAATAATGACAGATTGGGCAATTACAACCAATAAGTATAATTAATTAACCTAATCAATTGGCAACAAGGCGCTAGAAGCTCAAAAGCAACTATAAATTAAGTACAATAGTTCACACCCCCTACCTGGTCATATTAACCTTAAACAACTACAAGAAAAAGGAAAGAAATCAAGCTAAGGTAACATAGGCAACAAACGCCTGCAGGCTTCACAATCTATATATAATTGCAATATTGCTTACTAATCAGAATTTTAGCTTTCAATTAACAGGCAATAGCACCTCCTCTGCAGGTTTAAACAGCTGCAGCAGAACACTATTATATTGTTACAATTTATTTAATACAACCGCACTCTATTTCTTTTTTGCACTTTTCAGATTTGTGCAACCAATAACCAACATATGATAACGGCAGGCTTATGAGAATACATTTACTACTCCTCATTTTATTCTTTGTTTTAGGTATTCAGAAGCAGCAAGCTTTTGCACAATGTAAAACGCCAACTGTTACCCTGCCTGCAGACATTGGTTATTGCGGCCCTCAGGTTATTGCCTTTTCTACCACCAGCCCCAATCACGCCCCGCAGTATACTGCAAATTCTGGCACAATCAGCTCCTATAGTTGGAAGGTGAATGGAATAGTTACGGCTACAGCTGCCTACCCCAGCATTAACTTCCCCTTGCCAGGTTCTTATGAGGTAAGTGTAACAGCTACCAACAGTTGCGGAGAAGCAGCCACAGATATCCAGATAATTACCATAACAGATCTGCCGACTGCACCTGTTGTGGAGAATGTAGCTGCCTGCACAGGCAGTAGTGCTACCTTATGGGTTAAAGATGCCAACCCTAATCTTCGCTATCGCTGGTACGATAACAATGGCGCATTGCTGGTTTGGGGAACATCTTATACGAAAACACCCGCTAACAATACCTATTTCCAGATCGAGGCCATTACGCCCGAAGGTTGTGTTTCGCCACGCACTATTGCACAGCTTACGGTTTCTTCTACTGTCGGTAACTCAGGCCTGATAGGCTCTGATCAGGAAATCTGCGCTGGTACACGCCCACAAATGCTGACAGGTAACGCGCCACAGTCTATGACCTTTCAGTGGTTTCAGAGCACCACCGGCCCAAATGCAGGCTACTATCCAATTTCGACGGCACGCGATAAAGATTACACACCACCGGTTATCTCCCAAACAACCTGGTATAAAAGAATTGCTTACAATCAAGGCTGCGGAGAAGAATCCAATGCCGTAAAAATTACAGTAACTCCGGTACCTGCCACACCAATAGTAAATAATACTTATACCTGTTACGGCACACGCGCTACCTTTACAGTTTCTAACGCCGACCCTACCATTGTTTACAGGTGGTACAGCTCTGCTACCAGCACCACCGAAATTGGTACAGGGCCAAGCTTTGTAACTCCGCAGCCACTTACCGCCGATGCCACATTTTATGTAGCTGCATCCACTACTTCCAACACAAATTGCTATAACATTACACGCACAGCAGCAAGTGTAACTGTAACAGCTCCAATCTCAAACAACATAATTTCCGCAGACCAGGAAATCTGTAGTGGCGGCACAGCTGCACGCCTGTCAGGTACAATACCGCCTCAGTTGGCAGGAGGGGGTGGAGGTTATACTTACCAGTGGCAAAAAAGCACCGATGGTATTCTGTTTATAGATATAGCCGGTGCCAACGGAGCAGATTATTTGCCTGGCGCGCTTACAACCACTAGCTGGTTTAACCGCAAAGTAAGGGCAATCAGTAGTTGCCCCGAGAGCATCAGTAACACCATACGTATAACCGTTTCGCCGTTACCAGCTTCCATTAGTGTAACCAACAATGTAGTTTGTTCGGGCTCTCCGGCAAATTTAGCAGTCAGCGATCCTGAGCCAGGCTTTACCTACCGCTGGTTTGATGTACCTTCAGGAGGAACAATTTTAGCGACAGGCATTTCGTATACAACCCCTGTTCTTACCTCTAATAAAACATACTACATAGAAGCAACTACAGCAGAAGGCTGTATAACAACACGCAGAGCCGTAGATGTAACGGTAACTCCTCTACCAGCTCAGCCTGATGCAGATAATATAACAGTTTGCGCCGGAAGCAATGCCATACTTACTGTTAAAGTGGCCGATGCTGCTTTGTTTTACCGTTGGTATGATAGTAGTGGCACATTGCTGGCAACCGGCACCAGCTACACAGCGGCTCCGCTTTCCGCCAGCGCTACTTTTTATGTGGAGGCTGTTACAAAAGCATCCCCTGGTTGCACCAGCGCGAAAAAAGCAATAACGGTTGATGTAATACCAGCTATAGCTAACAACAGCATTACTGGCAACCAGGAATTATGTAGTGGCGCTACCCCGGCAAGTATAGCTGGGGCCATACCTACAGGCGGAGCAGGAGGCTACCAATACCAGTGGGAACAAAGTACAGATGGCAGTTATTTCCAGGCTATTACAGGCGCAACCGGAAAAGACTATGCTCCGGGAGCACTTACTGCTACCACTTGGTTCCGCAGGAAAGTTACAGGAGCAGGCACCTGCCCGGAAAGTATAAGCAATGCTATAAAAGTTACTGTAAACCCGGTACCAGTCACTCCGATTCTGGCACCAGTTTCTACCTGCAGCGGCACGCCGGCCATACTTGCGATTTCATCTCCGGATGCCAGCCTGGTTTATACCTGGTATACTTCACCAACCGGCGGAACAGCCATAGCAACAGGACCAACTTATACTACAGATGCACTTACTTCAGGCAAAACCTATTATGTAGAGGCAACAACAGCAGTAGGATGTAAAAGCACAGCACGCGGAGCAGTAACAGTAAACGTAACGCCACTTCCAGCCACTCCAGTTGCTAGCAATGTTGCTATTTGTGCCGGAGCCACAACATCGCTTACTGTTTCCTCGGCTGATGCAACCCTTTCCTATAACTGGTACAACGCTGCTACAGGCGGTACCCTGCTTGCATCCGGCATTTCCTATACTACTCCTGCATTAATAGCTAATACTACTTTTTATGTTGAAGCTGCTACAGCCAATGGCTGTGTGAGCGCATCCCGTAAAGCAGTACTGGTAAGTGTTACGCCACTGCCTGCAACGCCGGAAGCCGACAATACCACTATCTGTGAGGGCCAAACCACTACATTATGGGTTAAAAATCCACAGCCGGGGCTTATTTACAAATGGTATCAAGGCGGCTCACAGGTAGCCACTGGCATATCTTATACTACGGATGCCCTGTTTTACAGCAACACCTATGAAGTAGAGGCCATCTCAAATACAACCACAGCCTGCACAAGCGCAACCCGTCTTACAGTTTCAGTAACTGTAACACCAGTAGTTACAAACAATACTATTTCTTCAGATCAGCAGATATGCAGTGGCGATTTACCAGACAGATTGGAAGGAAGTATGCCGGCAGGCGGAGGAAACGAGTATGCTTATCAATGGGAACGTAGCGAAGATGGGTTAAACTTTGCGCCTGTTACCGGAGCTACAACACAACACTATGTACCAGGTGCCCTGGCTACAGATACCTGGTTCAGAAGAAAAGTTAAAGGCAATGGCCCATGCCCGGAAAGTATAAGCGCACCAGTTAAGATAACCGTAATCCCTCTGCCAGGAATACCGGTTGTAAACAGCCCAACCATTTGCGCTGGCTCTACAGCAACATTAAGTATAACTTCTGCTCAACCAACACTAACTTACCGCTGGTATGATATAGCCTCAGGTGGTAGCACCATCGCTATCGGAGCCAGTTTTACAACGCCTGAATTAAGTAACAATACAACCTATTATGCAGAGGCATTTAATGCCAGCGGATGTGTAAGCCCGCGCAGAGCGGTTACGGTGCAGGTAACCCCGCTTCCAGCCATGCCGGTTGTATCCGATAAAGCTATCTGTGCAGGTGCTTTTACAACGCTTTCAGTTTCCAGCCCAGTAACCGGACTCACTTACAGGTGGTACAACGCCTCAGGCATATTGCTGGCAAGTGGCACTTCCTACACAACCGACGTTCTAAATGCCAGTACCACGTTTTATGTAGAGGCCGCCACAACAGTTTCGCCAGTGTGCGTGAGCAGCCGCAAAACCGTATTTGTTTCTGTTAACCCAACACCGGCTGCTCCGCTTGTAGATAATGCCACTACCTGCTCCGGAAGCACAGCTGCACTAACTATAAAAGTATCCGACCCAAACCTGGTGTATAAATGGTATACCGTTGCATCAGGTGGAACCGCCATTGCTACCGGTACAAGCTTTACTACAGGCATTCTTACCTCCGGCAAAACGTATTATGCAGAAGCTGTAAATGCCGCAAACTGTGCCAGCGCCAGAACTATAGTTACCGTAGATGTTACACCACTACCCGCTACTCCGGTAGCAGATAACCAGTCTGTTTGTGCAGGCTCTACGGTTACCCTAACTGTTGAAAATCCGCAAAATGGCATCTCTTATAACTGGTACGACGCTGCTACCGATGGCACTTTACTGGTTACAGGAGAGAGTTATACTATCAGCGCTATAAGTGCAAACACCACTTATTATGTTGAGGCTGAATCAGCAGCAGGTTGTGTAAGCCCGGCCCGGCAGGCAGTAGAAATAACCGTAACTCCTCTCCCACTGACTCCGCAGGTTAATAACACAACTGTTTGTGCCGGCCAGAGTGCCATACTTACAGTTATCACTCCCGAAGCCGGGGTATCCTACAAGTGGTATAATTCAAACGGCTTAAACATTTATACTGGTATAACTTACGCAACACCCGCTCTTCAGTCTGGCACTGAATACTATGTTGAAGCAGTTACAAATAATGCCATTACCTGCATCAGCGCCGATCGCAGAACTGTGAATGTTACCGTTACACCGGCCATTGCCAATAACATCATCAGTGCCGACCAGACTATTTGCAGCGGCAGTACTGCGGCACTTCTTACAGGCTCTGCACCTACAGGCGGCGAAGGAAATTATACTTTCCAGTGGGAGCGCAGCACCGATGGCATTAACTTCAACACCCTGCTGGGAGCTACCGAAAGAAACCTATCGCCAGGCACACTTTCTACCACTACCTGGTACAGAAGAAAAGTTAGCGCGGCCGGTACCTGTCAGTCTGCAGTAAGTAACATCGTAAAAATTACCATCACACCACAACCTCCAACACCTGCAGCACAAGGTATAACTATATGCCAGTATGGGCAGGCTAGTCTAACTATCAGCACACCTGATAATAACCTGGTTTACAATTGGTACAACGTAGCCACTGGCGGTAATAGCCTTGGCACCGGCCAGTCGTTTACGGTATACAACCTGGAGGCTACAGCAACTTATTATGTAGAAGCCATGAACAGTAATGGTTGCACCAGTACCCGCCGCGCTGTTACCGTAACTGTTACTCCTAAACCAGGAACACCTGTAGCAACCAACAGGGAAGTCTGTACAGGAGAGGCTACAACGCTAACAATTACAGCCCCTATTTCTTCGCAGGTATACAGGTGGTACAATGCCTCCGGCGACCTGTTACGCACCGGAAACTCTTATACTACCGATAAACTTATCGCCAGCACCACCTATTATATAGAAGCCGCCACTACAACCAGCACCGCCTGTGTAAGCGATAGAAGCAGTGTTAATGTTATAGTTACTGAACTTCCGGGCATACCTGAAATAGAAAATGCCACTGTTTGTTCTGGCAGTATAGCTAAACTGGAAATTACCTTACCTGACCCGGCACTTATCTATAACTGGTATACCACAGCAACCGGGGGCACCCCGATCGCCACGGGCACCACCCTGACTACAACGGCACTAACCTCTGACAGAAGCTATTTTGTGGAAGCAGTAAGTACTACAGGTTGTGCAAGTGCAAGAGCAACGGTGGTTATAGATGTTAAGCCACTCCCGGCTACGCCAATGGCCGGCAATGTTTCTATCTGTGCAGGATCATCTACTGAGATTATGGTGGAGAATCCGGACCAGGAACTTATTTATAACTGGTACAATGCAGCCACCGACGGCACACTACTCGCTACAGGTTATACTTTCACGACGGGTATATTGAATGCCAACACAACATACTATGTAGAAGCCACAACTATAACAGGTTGCGCCAGCCCGTCACGTAAAGCTGTAGTAGTAAGCGTATCGCCTTTACCTGCCACACCAGAAGCTGATAATGCTATAGTATGTGAAGGAGGATCGGTTACACTATGGGTGAAAAACACAGCACCTGGCTTACTCTACCGCTGGTATGAGAACGGAACTCAAATAGCTACAGGAACCTCTTACACAACCGATAACCTGTACAGCAGCGCTGTTTACCAGATAGAAGCTGTAACAAGCGGCACTACAACCTGCAGCAGCACCCGCACAACGGTAACTGTATCTGTAACGCCAACTATCACCAATAACACCATTAGCGCCGACCAGACCATTTGCAGCGGCGACACATTCGCTAAACTGACCGGTACGTTGCCAGCTGGCGGAGGGGGCGATTATACTTACCTGTGGGAGCGCAGCGAAAACGGACAGAACTTTACAGTTATCCCGGATGCTTTCGGAAGGGACCTTGCACCTGAAATCCTTACCGCAACTACCTGGTTCAGAAGAAAAGCAAAAGGAAACAGCAGCTGCCCGGAACACTACAGTAACTTAGTTAAAATCACAGTTGTGCCTTTACCTTCAGCGCCTGTAGCCAATAGCATAACAGTATGTGCCGGCACTACAGCCACCATAAGTATAGCAACTCCTGTAGCGGGCATCAGCTACCGTTGGTATACTGTGCCTGAAGGCGGAAGCAGCATTACTACTGGCTCCTTCTACAAGTATGAAGCAACGGCAGGTTCTACTACATTTTATGTGGAGGCAGTTAACGCACAAGGTTGCACCAGCCCACGCAGAGCAGTTGTAATTACAGGCACAACAGTACCGGCCACGCCACAAGCTGCTGATAAAGCCATCTGCGCCGGCGACAGAACCACGCTGGCTGTTACCGCTCCTGACCCTGCCCTGCTTTACCGCTGGTTCGATGGGAACGGCAAACTGCTGGGCAACAGTTCCTCTTATACTACCTCAGCCCTGAGTTCTAACACTTTATTTTATGTAGAAGCTTATACAAATACCGCACAGGCCTGCGCCAGCCAGCGCAAGGCTATAAACGTGTTGGTAACACCTATACCGGAAGTACCTGAAGCGGAGAATGTACGCATTTGTGCCGGGTCTGGCGCCACCTTGTCGGTTATTCAGATAGACATGAGCCTGACCTATAAATGGTACGCTGCTGCCACAGGTGGAACAGCACTTGCTACAGGCCCGACTTATACTTCCGATATCTTAACTTCCAACAAAACCTACTATGTAGAGGCAATCACGACTTCAGGTTGTGTAAGTGCACGCAAGGCAGTAGCAGTTGAGGTTATGCCAGCGCCAGCCGTACCGGCGGCAAGTAACAAAGCCATCTGCGCAGGTGAAAGTGTAACCTTAACAGTAACTGACCAGGATGCAGCCCTGACCTATCGTTGGTACGATGCTGCTGCAGGAGGTACATTGCTTGCAACAGGTTCAGGGTATACTGTTTCTAACCTTCAGCTGAGCAATGTATACTTTGTAGAAGCTGTTAACCAGACAGGCTGCACAAGTTTAGGCCGCAGAGCTGTACAGGTAACCGTAACCCCAATGCCTGCCACACCGGTTGTAGAAGGTACAACCGTATGCGCCGGCGAAACGGTTAAGCTATGGGTGAATAATCCGGACCCGACCCTGACTTATAAGTGGTACAGCGATGCAGCCGGAAGCGACTTAATCGGTACAGGTATTTCCTATAGTTCGGCAACAGGGCTTTATACCAGCAAAGTTTACTATGTGGAGGTTGTAACGGCAACAGGGTGTGTGAGCACGGTTAAAAAACAGGTTGATGTAAACGTAGTAGCCAAACCCGATATACCCCAAATTTCAGGAGCTACAGTTTGTACAGGCAGCAGCGCTGATCTGTTTGTTACGGCCCCTGATCCGGCGCTTGTTTATAAATGGTTTGATGAAAATGGTGCGCTTTTAAACACCGGCACTACTTACCAGACCGAAGCACTTAGCACTAATACTACCTTTACAGTTATTGCTTACACGGCAACCTCACCTGCCTGTAACAGCAACGCCCAGACTGTAGAAGTAAACGTTGTTCCAGCTATCGTTGGCAATACCATCGGTACTGAGCAAATGATCTGTAGTGGTAGTGCTATGGCAAAACTTAGCGGCTCTCAGCCAACAGGTGGCGGCAGTGCTATTACCTACCAGTGGGAATACAGCGAAGATGGCCTTACCTATAAATCTTTAGTTGGCACTAACGGCCAGGAGTATCCTTCTGTAGTTTTAACCAAAGACACCTGGTTCAGAAGAAAAGTTAAAGCAGCCGGGGCTTGTCCTGAAAGTATAAGCAACGAGGTAAAGATCACTGTAACTCCACTACCGACTACCCCACTTGCAGACAATACCACAACCTGCCAGGGTAGCAGCACAACTATAGCTGTTAAGAACGCAAGTTCAGGTATAGTATATCAGTGGCATAATGCAGCAACAGGTGGCAGCTTACTAGGTACAGGCATTACGTTTACTACGGGCATCTTAACGGCTACCACCACTTATTATGTAAGCGCTACCAATACAGAAGGTTGTACCAGCAGCACACGGCGCGCAGTTACGGTTTCAATTTCTTCTCCTGTCGCAAACAATACCATAGCTACCGACCAGCTTATTTGCAGTGGCGCAATCCCTGCCAGAATCTCAGGTTCTATGCCAGGTGGCGGCAATGGCATTTATACTTACCAGTGGCAGAGCAGCGAGAACGGGATTACATATCAGGATATAGCCGGCGCAACAGCCCAGCATTATGCACCAACTACAGCATACTTTAAAACAACCTGGTTCAGAAGAAAAGTAACAGCTACCGGGCCATGTGCTGAAAGTATAAGCCAGGCTGTGAAGATAGAAGTTATACCACTTCCGGCTAAACCTATAGCTACTGCTGCAACTATTTGCCCGGGTGGAGCTGCCACGTTGCAGGCAACTGCCGCAACAGGCCAGCAACTGGAGTGGTACGACGCACCATCAGGCGGACGCTTACTACATATTGGCACTACTTATACTACCCCTGTAGTTTATGCCACAACCGCCTACTTTGTGCAGGCAGTAAATGAAAAAGGTTGTGCCAGTTCAGAGCGCCAGTTGGTACAGGTTCGTGTGGCAGCACCGCAGGTAACTGTTAGCCCCGATGTAACTATAACTACCGGCAAGAGCGTGCAATTATCGGCACAAGGTGGCGTGGCTTACTCCTGGTCTCCTGCCGAAGGTTTATCTGCACCAAATAGCGCCAATACGTTTGCCAGCCCTAAAACTACCACAACTTACACTGTTACGGTAACTACCGAAGGTGGCTGCACCACCACAAAGCAGGTTACCATCACAGTGCTTCCAAAAGTGATAACCTCCAATGCTATCACGGCTAACGGAGACGGCCTCAACGATTACTTCAGAATCGAGAACATTGAGCAATACCCGGAATGTACCGTGCACATTTATACCCGCTGGGGCGAAAAGGTTTTTGAATCGAAGGGATATAAAGAGCCTTGGGACGGAACCCGGAACGGCAAGATGCTGCCAATGGGTGCCTACTACTATGTGATCTACCTGAACGATAAGGAAGTGCCGCTTTCGGGAAGTATAACCATCATTAAATAATCAAGTCTGCAGATATGAAACGACTTACAGCCATAGTTCTGACATTAGTAGCAAGTATAAGCGGGGCGTTCGCACAGCAGCGCCCCCAATACACACAGTATATGCTTAACAATTACCTGGTTAACCCAGCTGTAGGCGGCATAGAAAGCTATACCGATCTGCGCACCAGCTACCGGAGCCAATGGATAGGCGTAGAAGGAGCTCCAGAAAGCTTTTATGTTACCTTACACTCCTCTATTGGCAATGCCAGTACAAGCGGCTCACCTAAAGCTCGTAAATCAAACCGCTTTGGCTTTGCAGGAAAAAACAGCTATAAGAAAGCAGCGCCTCATCATGGTTGGGGTGGTGTAGCACAGGTAGACCGGGCCGGTTTGCTCCGCTCATCAACATTAAACGCAAGCTATTCCTACCATTTGCCTGTAAGCCGTTACCTCACGCTCTCCAGCGGCTTAGCCAGTGGCGTAACCAACTATAGCATTAGCACCATCGAGGCTCGTGTACCAGACCCCAACGACCCATACCTGGCAGACAACAGGCTTAACACCACTAAAATAGACCTGAACGTGGGCATGTGGCTTTACAGCCCGGATTTTTTTGTGGGGTTGGCGGGCACGCAACTACTTCGCAACCAGAACGATTTTAAGCAGGGCGAAGAACCAAACATGACCTTGCTTCCTCATTTATATGCCACAGCCGGCTTGCGTTTTTACCCCTCTAAAGATGTCGCCCTGATTCCTTCTGTAATGGTAAAGGCAACCTCGTCTGCAAGCCCTGCCATTGATGCCAACCTGCGGGTAATGTATTCGCAGTATATCTGGGGCGGCGCCTCTTACCGCCACAACGATGCCTGGGCCGTAATGGCAGGCTTAAACCTGGGCCACTTGTTTGATGTGGGATATTCTTACGAAGTTGCTACTTCAGAAATGAACCAGGTTACTGCCGGCAGCCACGAAGTAGTAGTTGGCTTTAAGCTCAATAACTTCCGGAAGGTGGTTTGCCCGCAATGGGTATGGTAAGTATAAAACAGGCAATCTCTTAAGTATAAAATATGTAAAAGGCTTACGCTGATAATAAAAGGCTCTGCAGTAAATTAATACTGCGGAGCCTTTTTACTTTTTGTGGCAAAGTATAGTTAAGTACATCACCTGAACCAGGCGTATGGTTACAAAGTATAAACTGTTACCTTTGCAGCCTTACTTCTCTAAAACCTCGAAACAAGCATGAGCGCCAGAAGCCTTGAATTATTACTAGAGACAGCCTACGCCCCCGAAGCACCTGTAGCCCTGGAAGGTGGCGCAGCAAGCGTATACCAGAAATTTGAACAGGCATTTAAAGCGTCGCGGCTGCAAAAAGGAAATCAGGCTTCGGAAGAGCTCAACTACCGTTTCGAGATTTTACGCCTGAGCGTAGCTATTGCTTTTGTAAAGGCCTTTACCCGCCTCGCTGATAATGAGAACACCAAAGAAGTACTCGACCTGTTGCTGCAAGCCATAAAGGCAAAAAATACCCGCGAGATCGACAAGATCGTGCAGAAAAAGATTGCCCTGTTCGACAACTTATACCACGAGATTTTTGTGAACGCGCAGCGCGAGGAAATACTTGGTCTGTTTGAGCGTACGCTGGATGCCGGCTCTAAAGAAGAGTTAGACGAGCTGATAATGGAAGGCCTGGAACTGCTGCAGGACGTAGATTTTGACCGCACCCACGACGATGACGACGACGAACCAATTGACGAAGACCTCCTGAAAAGTATACAATAACGAAATCAATACTGGCAGAAAGTATAAATTACTGCCATGCTTTATAAAGTATAAAACTGCTGCCCTGCTCCCGAAAAGTAAGGCAGCAGTTTTTATTTAAGTGCATTACCTTTGCACTGCATTATACTTACCCATGACAACAGACCCTAAAAAACTGGCCATAAAGGATTTTGTGTACGAGCTGCCAGACGAGCGCATCGCCAAATTTCCGCTACCCGAGCGCGACCAGTCTAAATTGCTATACTATAAAACCGGCGCCATCACAGATTATACTTTCACTGATCTGCCGCAATTGCTGCCGGCTCATACCTTGCTGGTGTTCAATAATACCAAGGTAGTGCAGGCACGCTTGCTTTTTCAGAAAGAGACAGGTGGTATAATAGAGATATTTTGCCTGGAGCCCGTACTGCCGCACCGCGAAGTACAACTGGCCATGCAGCAAACCCAAAGCTGTACCTGGAAGTGTTTAGTAGGCAACAACAAACGCTGGAAAAGCGGCCCTTTATACTTACAGTTTGAAGGCGGCACACTTACCGCAGAACGCGAAGCCCAGCAGGAAGGCCATTTCCTGATAAAATTCAGCTGGCAGCCAGAAGAGCTTACTTTTGCTGAAGTACTGGAGCGTTGTGGCAAACTACCGCTTCCTCCCTACCTTAACCGCGACCTGACTCCCGACGACCGCACCCGCTACCAGACCATTTATGCCGAGCAGCAAGGCGCCGTAGCAGCGCCAACAGCCGGCCTGCATTTTACTGATAAAGTAATGGCGCAGCTTCAGGAGAAAGGTATAGATACTGCTTACCTGACGCTGCACGTTGGTGCCGGCACGTTTAAGCCGGTTAAGGCTGATGTAATGGAAGAGCACGAGATGCACGCCGAGCAACTATACGTTACCCGCAACTTATTACAAAGGCTACTCGCACAGTTGGGCAACCCGATCATACCAGTTGGTACAACCAGCATGCGCTCTCTCGAAAGCCTGTACTGGTTAGGAGCCAAAGTATACCAGCATCCGCAGCTTCCTTTGCAGGATTTACACGTAAGCCAGTGGCAGGCGTATGAAAGTACAGATCTGCCAACACCGCAGCAGGCCTTAACCGCGTTGCTGCAGTATTTAGAGCGCAACAATACCGATCACCTGCATGCCAGCACCCAGATCATTATTGCACCCGGTTATACTTTCAGAATTTGCGCCGGCCTGGTAACTAACTTTCATCAGCCGGAAAGTACGTTGCTGCTCTTGGTTTCAGCATTAATCGGCGAGAACTGGCGCAACGTATACCAACATGCCCTGGATAACAACTATAGGTTTCTGAGCTACGGCGATAGCTCGTTGCTGCTGCCGTAAGTATAAATGACCTTGTAGCGTGCTCAGCTCCCATAAGCGCCTGACAAGAATTTTATTTCAACAAAAAAGCCTGCTTCGGATTAACCAAAGCAGGCTTTATACTTTACTTCTGAAGATCATTTTCCAATCTTCACTTCTTCAAATCTATACTTACAGACCGTATTCAGAAATCAGGTATACCAGCGATGCCATAGAAGCCGCACCAAGCTGCATTTCGCGGCGGTTAACCTGCTCAAATGTATCGATTATGGTATGGTGGTAATCGAAGTAACGCTGCGAATCCGGGCGGAAGCCGATCAGAGCTACTGTTCCTTGGCCTTTCAGCGGGCCGATGTCAGCGCCGCCACCGCCACGGGTTAAATCGTGCAAGCCGTAAGGAGCCAGCAGGTTTTTCCAGGTAAGCGCTTTTGCATACTGGCTGTCGTTGCCATCAATACCGAAACCACGCGGCGTAAAGCCACCCGCATCCGATTCGATAGCAGCAATGTGGTTCTCGTTATTTTTCTTGGCCAGTTCCGCATACTTCAGGCCGCCACGCAAACCGTTCTCTTCGTTCATGTACATAACGGCACGAATCGTTCTTTTCGGCTTAATGCCCATGGCTTTGAAAAGTCGAAGTACTTCGATAGACTGCATACAACCGGTACCATCGTCGTGCGCCCCTTCGCCCAGATCCCAAGAATCCAGGTGGCCGCCTACCACTATAATTTCATCAGGTTTCTCCGTTCCTTTGATCTCGCCAATAACATTGTAAGACAGCGCATCCGGCAGCGTCTCGCAGTTCATGCGCATAAAGAATTTTAGTTTTGCATCTTCCTTCAGCATTTTGCTCAGAAACTCAGCTCCGTTTGTGCTGATTGCCGCAGCCGGAATTTTCGCTACCCCGTCCTGGTATTTGGTGTTACCGGTGTGTGCTACATTCTGGTAATCGTTTGTCATGGAGCGCACAATAACGCCAACCGCGCCTTGCTTTGCAGCAGCTACCGGGCCGGCACCACGCTGGTCTACGGCACCGCCGTAAGCTGCACCTGTTTGTATGTGCTTGTTATCGAAAGGGCGGTTGAAGAAAACAATTTTACCTTTTACATCTTTCGTCTTCAACTCTTCCAGGCTATGCACTTCCACTACCTCAGCCTTCAGTCCTTTTTTACCTGTACCAATGGAGCTACCCAGCGCTGCAATGGCAACTTCATGCTTTCTCTTTCCCTCTATGCGGCCAACTTCTTTCTCGCCACGCACCCAATGCGGCACCATTACTTCCTGCACATACACACGGTCCAGGCCCATGCCTTCCATTACTTTTTTGGTCCAGTCTACAGCGGCGGCAGCTTGCGGCGAGCCACTTAAGCGCGCACCGATGTTCTTGGTCAGGTAACGCAGGTTCTCGTAGCTTTCGTAACTGGTGAGGGCATTGTCGTAAATCTTCCGGATAGTAAGCGAATCGGAAGCAGGATTTTGTTGCGCCATCGCCGGCATGGCTACTACGGTTGCCGCAGCAATAGCCAGGTTGCGCAGTTTGAGTTTCAGTTGCATGGTAAAGGTGATGTAATTATTGGTTTAGTTTGTTAAGGTTTGTGACCGTTAATATAGTAAATCTTCTTTACAGATGTATGGTGTTGTAACGTCAGAGGTTTATTTGGTTGATTATGGTTGATTATGCTTTATCGTCTTTTTGAATGATGGTGAGAAATCTGGTATAGTTTCATAGTTACTGCTTTTGATGTCTGGCTATACTTCCAAGTATACTTTCACCCTCAGATATACTTGCCATCAGTTTCAATTTATACATTGGTGCTCTCCTAGGCCGGGCGGCCTCGTCTTTGGCATCGCGCTGTCTATTGAAGCTGCTCCTCGCTCCGCTGCGGGCTGCCCTTGCGGGCACCGCAACAATAGAAGGCGCTCAACCCAAGGACTGGGATTGACACTTCTTAGTAAACAGCTATGCAACTGGAACCACTGTCCCCTTGAGGGCACTATAGGGGTGTTTAGCAGCTATGAAACACCTCCCTACCCTCCTCAAGGAGGGAATTTGCCTGTAGCTTCCCAAACTCCCCGCCTTAGACAAGGAGGGGTTTGGGGTGGTTGGAGAACAGCAACTATGAAACTATAACATCAACTTTACCAAAGGTAAAAGCTCCTTCCCCTGTTCTTAGGGGAAGGTTGGGAAGGGATAAATTCGGGTGAAAGAACGGGTTTATACTTTGGCTGATTAAGATCCCTCGGCTAGCGCTCGAGATGACAGGAAAGTCATCTAAAAACAAAAGCCAATTACGCTTGCAACCACCATTATACTTATCAATTCCTATTTTACATCCAGCACTTTCTGCAGATCCTGGGACGTGAGGTTAAGCAGCCCAACTTCGGGTAACCGGGTGGTAAGCTCTTTCCAGTTTTTATCCTTCTTGTATACTTCGCGCAGCAGTTTTACAGCTCCGTGCACCTCCCCGTTGTTGGCCAGTGTAATGGCATGCCAGTACTTCATTTCCAGATTGTTGGGAAACATAGTTTCGGCTTTGCCATATTCCTGCATAGCTTTATCCATCTGGCCTTTTTCTACGGCCAGGTCGCCGTTGTTCATGTGTTCGTAAGCGCGGTATACTTTAAGCAGGCGGGCCAGTTCGTCCAGCGGTTTTTCGTGGTCATCTACGCGCAGGTCAATCGTTTTGTCGTTCCAGGGCTGGCCCGAAGCTTTGCCGTTTACAACCACCAGGGCGGCCGATTGCCTGCCACGTATATCGCCTCCTTCGCGCTCAGCCGCCTGCATGGCAAGCAGCACACGCTCGGCCAGTGGTTTTGCGGCACTTGTTTCAAAAGCCTTCGCCATAGCAGGCCATACTTTATCCGAAAGCATCATGTTAGCCTGCACCGAGAAATCTTTACCTGTAATATGCCCGGCATAGCGTATGCATTGCTTACCCGTATGGGTAGCCACGCGCCCCTGCACATCCAGTATAGCTACCTGGCGTACTTCGCGGCCTTCGTCGTCAGCTAAAAGTATAGCCAATACCTGCTCAGGTGTTTTGCCTTGCTTTAGCAGCTCCAGCCCGCGAGGTCCAAATGATTTGTTTGTAAAAGATTGCGTGGCAACTACTCCAACACCAGCCTCGGCCCAGGGCACCGCCGTACCCACCGAAAACCAGTGGCTTTGCACGCCTACCGCCATTTCGCCGGTTTTGGCATCGCGGGCAACAATAGAGTAAGTATGTGCCAATGGCTCCTCGGCCTTATAAACCTGTGCCTTCGCTGAAAATGCCGAACCGCAAACCATGGCTACAGCACCTATAATCTTCGTCATGCTCCTCATTTTATACTTTCTGCAAGTATGGGTTAGTGTGATATTGTTCATACTCATTCTGCTGCCGGTTGTTGTGCAGCCACAACTCATCTCTGAAGTATAAGTATAACAGAAAAACTATACAGCTGCAACTGCGGCTGGCACACCGCCCGCCACAACATCAGCCCTTATACATGAAAGATAATTTCCGCGAGAAAAAAACACACCGCATGGCCATGCTAATTGATGGCGACAATGCACAACCCAGCCTTATTGTAAAACTGCTGGCCGAAGCCGGTAAATACGGACCTACCACCATACGCCGCATTTACGGCGACTGGACAACGCCCCAGATGAACGGCTGGAAAGACTGCCTGAACAACCACGCGATACAACCTATACAACAGTTCCGGTATACGATCGGGAAAAACGCTACCGATAGCGCCCTGATCATAGATGCGATGGACCTGTTGCACAGCAACCTGGTAGATGGCTTCTGTATCGTATCATCAGACAGCGATTATACCCGGCTTGCAACCCGCATCAGGGAGGCCGGCATTTTTGTAATGGGCATAGGGCAGCGCAAAACGCCTAAGCCTTTTGTAAATGCCTGCAACATTTTTATTTATACTGAAAACCTGACCGATGATATTGATGAAAAAAAGATAGCATCGGCAGATAAAATCACAGCAAACGGCCACGATAACCCGCAACCTAACCCGGTACCGATGCTGAAAGAAGCTTTTACAATGGCTGTGGGAGAAGATGGTTGGGCTCACCTGGGGGCAATTGGCTCCAGCCTGCGCCAGCTTGACCCTGCCTTTGATGCACGCACCTTTGGGTACAGCCAGCTAATTCAGTTAATAAAAGCGTATAAAGAACTGTTCATCATCCGGAAAGAAGATGACAAAGGCTCCTCGGCGGTGTATGTAAAGCGGCGCAGTAAACGTTATAAAAAACCGAAGGAAGCTGAGCCCCATAAAGAGTAACCGAACCTGTAACAATGCTGGTTTTATTATTATTTTCGTACTATAACCAAAATCTATACTATGAAAAAAACGATCATGCTGTTGGTGCTTTGCCTGCTTACCTGGCAGTGGGCCAATGCCCAGGCCACTATGGCTTGCTGCACAAAACCTACCGAGGCTACCGCACAATTTGCCATGCTGGCCAGCGATGCCGCCTTCCGCGGAAAACACGACAATCCTTTACCTTTTAAGCTTCAGAATATGACCGGCAAGAAAGTAACTTTTAAAACTCCGGACGGCAAAACAGGTATGGCCTATGAGATTAAAGCTGCCCGGCAAACCGATAATTACCTGTTTGTAATACACGAGTGGTGGGGGCTGAACGACTACATAAAGCAGGAAGCCGAGCGCCTGGGCAAAGATTTAGGCAATGTAAACATACTGGCGCTTGACCTGTATGATGGCAAAATAGCCACTACATCGCAGGAGGCCCAGAAATATGTGCAAACCGTAACAACCGAACGGGCGCAGAACATTATTAAAGGCGCTATTGCCTACGCAGGTAAAGATGCTGACATTGCCACCATAGGCTGGTGCTTTGGCGGTAGTTGGGCGCTTCAGGCTGGGCTGCTGGCCGGCGATAATGCGGAAGCAGTGGTTATGTACTATGGCATGCCCGAAGATGATGTAGAACGACTTAAAAAGCTGGATGCTCCCGTACTTGGTATTTTCGCCAGCCAGGATACTCACATCACGCCTAAAATAGTGCAGCAGTTTGAGCAGAACATGAAGAAAGCCGGCAAAAACCTGACCGTTAAAATGTACGACGCCGACCATGCCTTCGCAAACCCAAGCAACCCGAAGCATAACAAGGCATTTACAGCAGAGGCATACAAACTAAGTGTAGATTTCCTGAAAAAGCACTTCGATTAAGTATAGACCTCTGTTTATACTTACAAACGCCCTCTTCTTACCTGCAGAAAAGGGCGTTTTAGTTTAGCGCATTACACTATTGCCATTACCAGTAAAGCCTGTAACTATACTTCAAGCTCCCGCCTATGAAAAAGTTAACCCATACTTACCAGCTGCCCATTGCGCCAGACCTTGTATTGCGTGAGGTAACCATAAACGACGCACCTGCTATTTATACCCTGATAGACAGTTACCGGGCTTACCTGCGCGAGTGGCTCCCTTTCATTGATTTCAGCAGATCGGTAAAAGATAATGAAGCTTACCTTAAAAGTGTTACTTCTGAAGATAACGTTACAGACCAGGTATTTGCCATTGTATACTTAGAGCGGCTGGTTGGCATTATTGCGTACAAAACCATAGATCTGCTTAACCGCAAACTCGAGATAGGTTACTGGCTGGGCGAACCTTACCAGGGTAAGGGCATTATGCGGCGTTGCTGCTCAGCCCTGATGCAGCATGCTTTTGAAAACATGGGTATAAACCGCATCCAGATTAAAGTGGGTGAAGGAAACTTTAAAAGCAGCAATATTCCTAAAAATCTTGGTTTTACCATTGAAGGCATTGAGCGCGAAGGCGAATTTCTGAATGGCCGCTTTCTCGACCTTGAAATTTATAGTTTGCTTAAAACTGAGTGGGAGGCGCACCGGCGTCAGTCCTGATAATGGGTTTCACTTTTTTCAGTACCCTCTTCTTTTTATTATTTCCGGCGCTCAGCAGCAAAGAAACCGGTCGCAACTCGCTGTGTTTATCAGCAATAAGTTTTATGATAGCCAGGAACGGGATAAACAAGATCATGCCGGAAGCGCCCCAAAGTATACCGCCTGCCACTATAGCCAGCAACGTGAACAGCATATTAACCTGTAACCGGTAACTAACGGCCCACGGAAAAATCAGGTTTGCCTCCAGGTACTGCACCACCGTAAACACAATCACAACACCAACCGGGTACCAGATCGAATCATAGGTTATCCAGGCCACAGCCATCGGAAGTATAGCCCCGATGGTGATGCCTACATAAGGTATAAAAGTAAGTATAGATGCCACCACGCCAAAAAATACCGCATGTGGAATGCCCAGCAGGTATAACCCTAAACTGTTGAGCGCACCCACAATAAAGTAAACGATCACCATGCCTTTTATGAAATTATAATAGGTAGTGATGGTTTCGGCAAGTATGGCGCATATGGTTTGCTTTTCTGATTTCGGGAACATCGAAAAAAGCGCCGTTGCGAGTTGCTCGCGGTAAAAAAGTATAAGCGCCGCATAAAGCGGAATGAGCACCAGCAGCACCAGCGAAACTGCCGAAGTATAAACTACCCCCTGCACCATATTCAAGGCCGAAGATCCTACATCGGCTGCCATACTTTGTATCCACTGGGCTTGCTGCAGGTTGGTTATGCCCAGGCGTTGCTCCAGGTATTGGCTTATGGTTTGCCACGTCTGCAATAATTTGGCTTGTATAACAGGCCACTCCTGCCCAAAACGCCCCATCTGGCTTATCAGTAACCAGGCTAAACCGCCAAACAGAACCAGTAACAACAACAGGCATAACATAATGGCCACCCAGCGTGGAAAATGCTTGTTTTCGAGCCACTTACAGATCGGGTAAAGTACAAAGCTGATAAGCAGCGCAAAACTAAGCGGCACCAGCAATGTGCGGCCAAAGTATAAAATCACAGAAACCAGCACGGTGTATTGCAGTAGTTTTAGCCAGTTTACTTTAGCGCGGGTTTCCATAATTTCAGTATCTTGTGTGTCGGAGCAACAGACTGGCAGAAACAACTGCTTGTCTTTCTCAATTTCTTTAAAAATCTATCAAAAACCTATACTTAAACCGCACACTATGAAAAACAGCAAATACTTGCTGACAGCCTTTGCATTATGCGTTGGCAATGCCCTTTCAGCCCAGGATCTATCCACCATTTCGGAGCAGGAAACCACACGTTTGGTTAAAACCCTTAGCGCCGACGATATGCAGGGCCGTTCTTCTTTTACGCCCGGCATCGATAAAGCAGCTGACTTTATCCAGGGTGAATTTCAGCGTATCGGGTTAACGCCGTTGCCAGCAGCCAAGGGCTCTTTCAAGCAAACGTTTTACTTCTATAAGATTACCCCGGGCACCGCACAAGCAACGCTGAACGGTAAAAGTATAACCGCCGAAAATGTTTTAATTACCAGCTCTGCAGAAAAGCTGAAATGGAAACAAAGCAAGAAGCGCAAGGTGTTGATGATAAAGAAAGGCGAGAATGCACGCAAGGCGTTTTCCGATATTATGAAGCAGGACACCGACGCCTTGGTATTGGTGCACCCAAGCCATGCCAAAACCTTCGAAATGTTTAAACGCTACCTGGGCAAAGGTGAGGTCAAAAAAGAACTAACCAAAGGCAGCAGCAAAGTATACCTGCTGACCGATGCCACAGAAGCTAAAAAGTATAAAGCAAGCACTACAAACAAAATAGAAAAGCTGCCGCTTACCAATGTGGTAGGTATTATTGAAGGAAAGCGCAAAGATGAATACGTGCTATTCTCAGGCCACTACGACCACATTGGCATCGGCCATACCCTAGATGGCGACAGCATTGCCAACGGTGCCGACGATGATGCATCCGGTACTTCGGCTATGATCATGCTGGCTAATTACTACAAGCAACAGCCACAACCTGAGCGCACACTCGTTTTTGCAGCCTTTACAGCTGAAGAGATCGGTGGTTTTGGTTCTAAAATGTTTTCGGAGCAGTTTAACCCTGATCAGATCGTGGCCATGTTTAACATCGAAATGGTGGGCAAGCCTTCTAAGTTCGGCCCGAACAGCGCTTACATGACGGGCTTTGAACGTTCTGATTTAGGCCAGCTGGTACAGAAACGTTTGCAAGGCACTACGTACAGCATCCACCCGGATCCTTATCCTAAGCAAAACCTGTTCTACCGCTCCGACAATGCTACCCTGGCACGTTTAGGCGTTCCGGCACATACTATCTCATCCGTACAGATAGACAAAGACACTACCTACCATACTGTGAATGATGAGTTCGAAATGCTGGATATGGCGCACTTGACCAATATGATAAAAGCCATTGCACTTGGCGCACAAGGTGTGGTTTCCGGCACCGACACACCTACCCGGGTTAACAAAGCTTTAGTAGAGTAATAAGCTACTCCCATACAAACAGTAAAAGCCTGATCTCTCAGGCTTTTACTGTTTTATACTTTGACTATTATTAAAATCACTGTTATTATTCAGGCAGCTTGCTTACCACCACATCCTCCAGCTTTATTTCCGATACTTTCTCCAGTTTGCCGGCTTCGAAAGCTTTGTCGTACTGCTCCAGCGGAAGCTGTTCTTTAATAGTATAGTTGTTATAATTCTGGAAGCGGATGCCGCCAACAATGCGCGGGTTTACAGCCTCCCGGAAACGGGTGCCACCGCCATCTTCCTTAAAACTATAAGCCAGGTAATCCATGGTATGGCGCTGCTGGTGGAACCAGTAAATGTATACATCCTCGAAATCAGTGCCTCCGCCAGCTTTTGCAAACGTTACTTTCACTTTGTAGTATGGCTCCTCTTTTATACTTGCCTCGCCTATGTATTCTTTCTGCACGGCAGCATCATTTAAAAAGTATGGCAGCAGCGCAAAGTATATAACAGAGTTTACAGAAGCCGAAAAAGCATCCTTTCGTTCCTGCGGCAGTGTTACTTCTGTTCCATTTATAGTTCTGGTAAAGCCGCTGTTACGCAACACATCGTGCACGCGCTGGCCCGTTGAGTCCTGAAAAGTGCGGCTGTAAACGTAGGCTCCGCCATCGCGCAAGGCCCTGTATTGTTTATCGCGCAACCTGAAACTGATAACGCCACGGTTATACTTCCCGCCGCCGTGCGTGGCAATGGCCTGGTCTACCAGCTGCTGTGCATCGGGTTGTTTATCTGAACAAAAAGTAAGCATCAGGCAAAACGGAAGTATAAATCGGATGAGTGTAGTGGCTGACATAAGTATAAACTGAAGTATAAACCAAAGATAGGCAACTGGAAAGTATGGTAAAAGAAAAAGCCCCGCAGCGGTGCCGCGGGGCTTTCATCAACTAAACACAGGTAGTAATTACTGTTTTGCTGTTACGTTGAAAGACACTTTGAAATCATCGTAGATAGCTTTGTCGCCGATCGTATCGAAGAAGCTCTTGGAAGCGTAACGGATATCGTATTTTGTGCGGTCTACGGTTACATCTGCTTTTGCAGTTGCAACACCACCTTTAACCGTGATTGTAGCCGGGAAAGTAACTGGCTTTGTAATGCCTTTGATAGTAAGGTCGCCGGTTACAGTAGTGTTTGGCTGGCCAGCTGCAGCTTTAGCAATTGGCTTCAGGCTTGTGATTTTGAATGTAGCGGTTGGGTGTTTCTCTACGCTGAAGAAATCATCAGACTTCAGGTGTCCGATCAGTTTGCCGTTATACTCAGCATCTTTAATGTCGGTGCAGGCGATAGAGTTCATATCGATGGTGAAGGTACCGCCGGTTACTTTATTCTTAGCTACTAAAAGCTGGCCGTTAGCTACATTAATAGTACCCATGTGCTCGCCTGTAACTTTTTTAGCATGCCATTTAACTTCGCTCTTAGTTACATCCAGTTTAAAAGCTTTGCCTTTAGCTGGAGTAGCAACTTCAGTAGCAGTTGTTGAAGTAGAAATTGTTGAAGTGTTGCCAGTAAATGCAGAGAACATAAACGCTGCGGCAAGTGAAGCTAAAATTGCTGTTTTTTTCATGATAAATTTAATTGTGTATTCTAAAGGTTGGTTTTGGTTTACTTTAATCTCTTATTTTATCGAGCAGGCGGTTCAATTCCTTCGCCTCCTGTTCTGTTAAATTTGTGATGCCCGTTTTCTGGCCGCCTTCAAACTCGTCCATCTCTTTAAGCAGGGCAAGTCCTTTGTCTGTTATCAGCACATCTACTGTGCGGCGGTCGTTGGGGCACTGTTTACGCGTTACAAGGCCTTTTGCCTCCAGTTTATCCACTATGCGCGAGGCATTGGAGGTTTTATCCAGCATGCGCTCAATCAAAAGACTAACCGTAGCGGGCTCAGGGTGCTGGCCCCTAAGTATGCGCAAAATATTATACTGTGGCAACGTAAGGCCAAAAGGCTTAAAAAGAGTTGCCTGCGCCAACTCAAGCCAGCCCGAAGTATAAATCATATTGATGTATGCCTTCTGGTACTCTGACTTAAAAGAGCTCTGCTTTATTTCTTCCTCTATCTTCATAGGTGCATGTATGCTCATTGGTGTTGCAAATATATGTACATACATTTAATGTACAAACACATTAACACCTTTTTTACAAAAAAGTTTAGTTTTGGTTAATTATTTTGACTGAGAGCAGTTAAAAGTGCTTTCAGAATTATCCTTCATGAAGGTTATACTTCGGCATACTTGTCTTTTACTTCAGATAAAGTATACCGTCCCTCTCTTTCACCAACCCAAAAGGCTCTTCTTCCAGAATCAGGAAGCCATCCAGGTCAGAAAAGTCGAAAGAGGAACTTAGCTGCATCGCCGACCAGATACCAAGGCTGGTTTCTACCATACAGCCCAGCATAGCCATCATGCCGTGCTGGCGTGCTTCTTTCAACAACCGTACCGCGTTCAGGTAGCCGCCAGCTTTCATCAGTTTTATGTTAATGCCATGAAACTCCTGGCGCAGCAGTTCAAAATCAGCTTCATCGGTAACGGATTCGTCGGCTACGAACGAAATAGGTGTTTCCTGTTTAATAGCTGCATAAGCCGAAGCTGACGAGGCGGGCATAGGTTGCTCTATAAATACCACCCGGGTTCTGTCGAGGCCGTGTATAAAACGTAGCAACTCCTCCGGCTCCTGCCAGCTTTCGTTGCCGTCTACTACCAGCGGGCGGTTGGTGTGCTTCATTACTTCGGCCACCAAATCAGCACCCTGCTCCTGGTTTACTTTAATCTTCAGGCTATTAAAGCGGTTGATGTTATACTTCCGGATAAAGTCGCCAACCTCGCCGGTATCCATAATGGGCAGCGAAAAGCAGGTAGCCTGCTGGTGTGGGGCCGGCTGGCCTAACAGCTGGTGCACAGCTATGTTCTGATGCTGGCAATAAAAATGCACGTAAGCCGATTCGATAGCAAAACGCAGGGCATTTACAGGCTGGTGCTCGAGCAAAAGCTGCAGCAAGTCTTCCATGGATTTTACCTGCGCCAGCCCGGCCATTAACAGTACCTGGTATTGCTGTAGTAAAAGCTCCGGGGTTTCGCCGTAGCGTATATTAGGGGCTGCCTCGCCAAAGCCGCTGTACGTACCATCCGATACCTGCACCAGGAAATTAACTTTTTCGTTGCTCGCATTACGGGCTATCTTCCAGGTATACTTCAGCTTCAGGTGCAGGGCTTCTATGCGCCAGTTTAACATAGCTTGTTTTCTAAAAATGGTGGTAAAGAACTGCGGAAGATGCTACTTTTTTAGCTAATAAGCTATACTTGCCCCGCTGTCTGGCTCTACACAAATTCCTAAAAGTATACTGCTACTCCCTAAATTAAAGTGGGATATAAGCCCTCAGCCCTTTGCCAATGTGCACTAAAAACTTATATTTGCTATGTTTTTATACCTGTGCATCCATGGTAATCAAGTGTTAAGGGCATTTTTGCTGCTTGCAACCAATGCGCATTACTTACGGCAAAGCACCCAAAGCCAATTGCCCTTATTTATTCTTTTATGAAAAAATCTTTTATTCCACGCCTTACCCTGCTCGTAATCTCGATTGCGGCTATACTTACCGTATTGCAGCAGAATCAGCTGCTGGCGCTCCCTGAAGCGGCAATGATGGCTATCCGTTGGGCCGCTATCGGCGTCCTGATCATGTATGGCGTACAGAAGCGCTCGCTCACGGCCTGGATCCTGATCAGTATGATAGTCGGGGCTGAGATCGGAAATGATTTCCCGGCTTTCTCCCAGAACCTCAATGTGCTCAGCAAGGTCTTCCTGAAGCTGATAAAAACCATTATTGCACCGCTGATATTTGCTACGCTGGTGGTAGGTATAGCTGGCCACTCTAACCTGAAACAGGTGGGTAGCATGGGCTGGAAAGCCATTTTATACTTTGAGATTGTAACTACACTGGCCCTTTTCATTGGTCTTGCAGCCATAAACATAAGCCAGGCAGGCGTTGGCATTACACTTAAAGCCGAGAACCACGAAGGTATAACAGCAGCTCCAAAACAAACTGTTTCTGATATCATTCTGCACGTTTTCCCTGAGAACATAGCCAAATCGGTAGCGGAAGGCCAGGTACTTCAGATCGTGATTTTCAGTGTGCTGTTTGCCATTGGTCTGGCTATGGTTGCCAAAGAAAAGCGCAAGCCAATGCTTGATTTCTGCGAAAGCCTTGCCGAAACCATGTTCAAATTCACGAACGTGATCATGTACTTTGCGCCAATTGGTGTGGGTGCTGCCATTGCCTATACGGTAGGCCATATGGGCTTCGGTATTTTGGTAAACCTGTTCCAGTTGCTGGCAACCCTTTATGTAGCTTTGCTTGCCTTCCTGGTGCTGGTACTGTTGCCGGTAGCGCTTATTGCCCGCGTACCTGTTAAACGTTTCCTGCAGGCCATTTCCGGACCGGTTTCCATTGCATTTGCCACTACCAGTTCCGAGGCTGCCCTGCCACGCGCCATGGAAGAAATGGAAAAACTGGGTGTGCCACGCCGTATAGTTGCTTTCGTAATGCCTACCGGTTATAGCTTTAACCTGGATGGTACAACTTTATACTTATCGCTTGCATCCATCTTCGTAGCGCAGGCTGCGGGCATTCATATGAGCTGGTCGCAGCAGTTGCTGATGGTATTTACCCTGATGCTGACAAGTAAAGGGGTAGCTGGTGTGCCGCGTGCATCTCTGGTTATACTTTTAGGTACGGCTGCTTCATTCAACCTGCCTGTAGAGCCAATCTTTATTATACTTGGTATAGATGAATTGATGGACATGGCCCGTACTTCGGTAAACGTTACGGGTAACTGCCTTGCAACGGCCGTTGTGGCCCGCTGGGAAGGAGAGTTTAACCCGGAGCCTGAAACAGGCCTGGTAGCAACTTCCAGTCCTGAAATAGCCGAAAAAATAGCTGAAAAGGAAAACCACCCGATTCATTAACCTGGATCAGGAACTATAAACAAAAAGGCCCGGCTATACTTGCCGGGCCTTTTTGTTTTTCAAAAGTATTCTCAAAGTATGTTTGCCGATAAAACCTATCCATTCGTCGAGTTTACCGTTCGTACTACAAAGCTAAAAATTCAGAATAGCTATATTTAAGCTTTAAAACAGAACCTTTTGGTTTAAAACCTTTACCTAAAAGTGTAACCATGAAAAACAGATTTGTAGCCTTGCTGTTGCTTTTTGCTGTTGCTGTATCGTCGGCAGTGGCGCAGGGCAGCCAGAGCAAGAAAATTTTGCCCTACCCTATCCATCAGAAAATGCTGAATAACGGCCTGAACGTAGTAACTGTACCTTATAACAGCCCGGGCATTGCTGCCTTTTACTTAGTAGTCAGAGCGGGCTCGCGCGAGGAAGTAGAAAAAGGCAAAACCGGCTTTGCGCACTTTTTCGAGCACATGATGTTCCGGGGCACCGACAAGTATAGCAAAGAGGCTTATGGCGATATTATGAAAGCGATGGGCGCTGCGGCCAACGCCAATACCTCTATAGACCGCACCATGTATTACATGACCGGTAACAAGGAAATGCTGGACAAGATGTTTGAGATTGAGGCAGACCGCTTCCAGAACCTGAAGTATAGCGTGCACGATTTTAAAACAGAAGCCGGTGCCGTGAAGGGTGAATACACAAAGAACTCGGCCAGCCCTTACCAGCAATTGTATGAAAAAACGGCCAGCACCGCTTTTACAAAACATACTTACGCGCACACTACCATGGGCTTTTTCGAGGATGTGGTGGATATGCCAAACCAGTATGATTACTCGCTAACTTTCTTCGATCGTTTTTATCGCCCTGAATACACCACTATAATGGTAGTAGGCGATGTAAAACCGGAGCAGGTAAACCAGCTGGCAGCGCAGTATTTCGGTAACTGGAAGCGCGGCAACTATAAACCTGACATTGCAACAGAGCCAAAGCAAACCGAAACCCGCTACGCCCACGTGAAACAAGCCGGCTTCCCGCCATACCTGAGCCTGAACTATAAAGGCCCCGCTTTTAACGACAAAAGTAAAGACCTGCCAGCCCTGAACATACTTACAACCATACTTTTTGCAGAGAACTCTGACCTGTACCGCAAACTTGTTATAAACGAGCAGAAAGCCCGCTTTATAGGTGGCGGCGCACAGTTTGCCCGCGACCCTAACCTGATCTCTGTTTCAGCTTCTGTGGTTAAGCCGGAGGACATGCAATACATTAAAGATGAGATAACAAAAACGCTGAACAATGCGAAAACAAAGCCTATTGATGCCAAAAAAATAGAAGAAACGAAGTCACGCATCAAGTATAGCTTTGCCATGAGCATGGATAGCCCTGACGCAATTGCCAACGCCCTGGGCCGCTATATTTGGCTTACAGGCAACCCGGAATCGCTTAACAACATTTACAGCGTTTACGATACCATTACAGCTAAAGACCTGATGGATGTGGCCAAAAAGTACTTCGTGAACCAGACACTTACTATCGGTACCATCTCGCCGGCCGAAAAGTCGCCGGTAAAGTAATCCGGTTTAAATAAAATCAAGACCTATATCAATCGCTATAGCATGAAAAAATTAGCTGCCTATATATTGCCTGTTGCGTTGGTTGCAGCGTCCTGCGCCAAACAACCGCAGGCATCTCAGCAAAGCACCGCAACAACCACCGCCGTTACTACTACAATGCCTGTTGCCTACGATGCCAACCTGGCTTTTGCACCGGATAAAGTAGTGGAACTGCAGAACCCGCAATCAAATAAAGTAATCATCAAGCTGATGTTTAAGAACGGTTCTATGTCGGACCCGAAAGGCAAGGAAGGCCTTACTTATACTACAGCCGAAATGATTACGGAAAGTGGCACAAAGGATATGACCACTGCCCAGATAAAGGATAAGCTTTTCCCGATGGCGGCAGGCTATTCTGCCAACGTGGATAAAGAAGTAACCACTTTTACTTTTGAAGTGCACCAGGATTTCCTGAACGAATTTTACCCGATTGTTCGTGGCCTGTTGCTAACACCTGCATTTGCCGAAGAAGATTTCAAGCGCGTACTCTCGAACCAGCAAAACTATGTAGACCAGGTAATCCGGGCATCGTCGGATGAAGAGTATAGCAAAAAGGCTCTCGAAGATCTGCTGTTCCGGGGCACCAACTACCAGCACACGCCTGAGGGCACATCGGCTGGTGTTAAAAGTATAACCCTGGATGATGTTAAGAACCACTGGCGCCAATACTTTACCCGCAACAACGTAATGATCGGGATAGCCGGTAACTATAGCCAGGATTTCCTTAACAAAGTAAAAGCCGATGTGGCGCAGCTATCGGAGGTAAAACCAAACATACCACTGGCCGGGCAGCCAAATAGGCCAAACGGAGTTCAGGTAGAGATTATTCAGAAAAGCGATGCGCTGGGTTCCGCTGTATTTACAGGTATGCCTTTGCCGGTTACACGTTCTGCCAATGATTTTGCTGCCCTTATGGTGGCCAACTCATACCTAGGCGAGCACCGCAAAAGTTACGGTAAACTATATGACAAAATCCGTACAACGCGCTCTATGAACTATGGCGACTACTCTTACATTGAGTGGTACGACAACGGTGGAAGCTACCAGTTACCAAACCCGGGCGTGCCGCGCACTTCCAATTACTTTGCCTTGTGGCTGCGCCCGGTTCAGATTGCCGAAGGCCTGAAACAACAATATGCAGAGCTAAAGGATATTAACGTTGGCCATGCACACTTTGCCCTTCGCCTGGCCGTGCGTGAGGTAGACAACCTGATTAAAAACGGTATGACGGCTGAAGAATTTGAGCTCACACGCAAGTTTCTGCGCTCCTACATGAAACTCTACATCCAGACAGAAGAGAAGCAACTGGGCTTTTTAATGGATTCACGCTTCTACGGCCGCCAGAATTATATCCAGGAAATGGACCGCCTGCTGGCTAAGTTAACAGTAGATGATGTAAACAAAGCTGTTAAAAAATACTGGCAGGTAGATAATATGTTCGTTACCGTTGTTACCGACGACAGCGAAGCAGAGCCTCTGAAACAAGCCCTGCTGAACAACACACCATCGCCGATGAGCTATTCTAACCTGGTAAAAGAAGGCTTGCCAAAAGAAGTGCTGGCTGAAGATGCTGAGATCGCCAACTATAAACTAAATGTAAAAGACGTAAAGATCGTGGATAGCAAAGACACGTTCAGATAAGTTTTTAACAACTCAAACAAGAAAGGAGAACTTCGAAAGTTCTCCTTTCTTGTTTTTACCAATATACTTTTGGCCTCAACTACATCTGCTTACAAGTAAAACCAAAACCCTGTCCTGCCCATTAAAGCCGGCACATGCACCGACAACTTCTAGCCCCTTTATTTTTGTTCTATTTTACCATTCCCTACAAGGTGTTTACTCAAAACTACCGCCTGGATCATAAGTTGCTATTTTAATAAGTATAATTTTTTATTAAAATTACCATATTATTTAAGTATACTTTCAATCTCATCTGTTCTTCCTGTGTTTATGAAAAAGGCCTTTAAAATTATTGGGTATATAGTTGTGGGTATTGTGCTTGTTATTGCAGCAGGCGTTTTATACCTCCGCTATACTTTCCCTAAAGTAGATGCAGCCCCTGTACTATCTGTTAATAAGACAGCTGCACTAGAAAAACGAGGTGAATACCTGGCAAACCATGTGGCAGTGTGTATCGATTGCCATTCGTCGCGCGACTGGTCCCGTTTTTCAGGCCCTTTAGTGCCGGGTACAGAAGGAAAAGGTGGAGATAAATTTGACCAGAACATGGGTTTTCCGGGCACTTTTTATGCTAAAAACATAACTTCAGACAAGGAAACCGGTGTTGGCGCTTGGACCGATGGCGAACTGTACCGTGCCATTACGATGGGTGTAAGTAAAAACGGCGAGCCACTTTTCCCGCTGATGCCTTATAAAGCTTTCAACCAGATGGCCGAACAGGATGTACATGCCATTATCGCTTATATCCGTACGCTGGCCCCTGTTAAAAATGTTGTACCTAAATCGGAGCCTGATTTTCCATTCAGCCTGATCCTGCGTACCCTGCCTGAAAACCGCCCGCTGGCAACTGCAAAAGACCCTGAGCTTAAAGACCCTGTACTTAAAGGAAAATACCTGTTCACGATGGCCTCCTGTGCTGAATGCCATACACCACAGGATAAAGACGGGCCTCTCGAAGGCATGTATCTGGCAGGCGGCGTAGAATTTAAATTTCCGAATAATGCCGTTGTGCGTTCTGCTAACCTCACCCCGGATAAAGAAACCGGCATAGGTACCTGGACAGAGGATACTTTCGTTCAGCGCTTTAAATCGAGAGGCAATCCGGAGGCTTTGGCAAAAGTAAGCCCTGACGGGTATAACTCAGTAATGCCATGGAGTATGTATGGCGGCATGGAAGAAGAAGACCTGCGTGCCATTTACAAGTACCTGCGCACTGTTGAGCCAACCAAAAACAAAGTGATCAAATTTTCGCCTGCGCCTAAAGCAACAGCCAGTAAATCCTGATAAAGTATAAAGTATAAATCATAGCAAAAACAGAGAAGCCACCCGTTGCGGTGGCTTTTTCGTTGCCATTGTGCGGTAATTACCTTATCATTAGCACAGATTTACTACTCTTTTACATGAATACCTTTACACAAGAAACAACCCCTACCTACGCCAGCTTCTGGGCCAGATTTGCAGCCGCTTTACTGGATGGCATTGTTGCCTTTATGCTTACCTTCCTGCTCATACTTACCTGGAGCGCGGTGACCACCCTTAACCTGCAAAACCCTGAAACTTCGCTGCAACTGAACCTGGCTGGCCTTGTACTGGGTTGGTTATACTATGCCGGCATGGAAAGCTCTAAATACCAGGCTACTTTTGGCAAGCAAATAATGGGAGTTTTTGTAACAGACGAGCGTGGCGTGCGGCCTTCGTTTGCAAAAGCCACAGGGCGTTATCTTTCCAAGATCATATCATCGGCAATTTTTTTCATCGGGTATATTATGGCTGGCTTTACAGACAAAAACCAGGCCCTTCACGATATTATTGCCGGTACACTTGTCTTCAGAAGGTAACGCATAAATTTATTTTATCCCTTTAAACCTATGGCTTCTGTTCCAGTCTTAGAAGTATAAACCTAACCCTTTAACCTCTATGTACTTGAACAGAATAAAAAACCTGATGCTGCTGGTGTTGCTGGTCGCAATCAGTACGGCAACGCTTGCCGGGGGCAAACAAAAGAACCCCGAGCTGCGCAAAGAACTGCACACTTACATGCAGAAAAATGTGCGCCCCGTGCTACGCGCGCAACGCCTGAAACTGGAAAAAGAAATATCGGCCAAAGACAAGCAGGAAATAGAAAAACTGCGCCAGCAATTACAGCAAACCCGCCAGGAAGGCAAAGCCCTGAAAGAGCAGCTTAAAGCAGCCCGTGGCGAAAACAAAACACCGCTTACCGATGCCCAGAAAGCCCAGGTAAAAGCACAGCACGAAAAAGTAAAGCAAGTATACACAGCTGCTGCAGCCATTGCCGAAAGGTATAAAACGCAGATGCAACGCATAAAGGTAGACCTGCGTGATGACCGCACCAAATGGGATGCCGACATTAAAGCAATTCTGGCCAAGTATGGCGTAACGCCTGAAGCCGGAGAGAAAGGCAAACATAAAAAACGTGGCGGCGCATACATGCAGTACAACCACCTGCTGCGCCCGGCCCAGTTTATACTTTGGGATGGCTCTGAAAAGGAAGTACGCAAAGCCGGTAAAAGCAAAAAAGACAAAGAAGTATCGGTTTATCCGAACCCGGCAACCAATGCTAATACCATTGCCTATTCTGTAGCCAAACAGGGCAATGTAAAAATAACCCTGCTGGATGAAAAAGGCACCACCCTGCGCACCCTCCTGAACGAGAATAAGGCACCAGGAAAATATACCCTGGAAGTTAACCTGCGCGACCTGCCAAATGCTACTTACTATTATAAAATAGAAACAGCCGCCGGCTCCGATACCAAACGCTTAATAAAGAGATAACCCCTTTACCCTGTGCAAAAAGCCGGCGCCATGTGCCGGCTTTTTTGTTGCTATACGGCCGCAAATTTCTTAACTTACAGGTATGGCTACCGAGATTTATACTACCTGTTACCCCTCTCCTATTGGTGTTGTTAAAATTACAGGCACGGATACGGGCATCTGCAGCACACTTTTCTGCGAAGACGAAGTTGTAGTTTCGGAGCATGTGCCGGATGTGTTAAAGCAGTGCGTGCAGCAACTGGATGAATATTTTACCGGGCAGCGCCGCGACTTTGATCTCCCGCTTGTGCCTGCAGGCACCGTGTTTCAGCAACAAGTATGGGAGCAGCTTAAAAGTATACCTTTTGGCAAAACAAATTCTTATATGGATGTAGCCAGGAGCATTTCCGGAGAGAAAGCCATTAGGGCCGTAGGAGCAGCCAATGGCAGAAACCCGCTGTGTATACTTGTGCCCTGCCATCGCGTAATCGGCAGTGACGGCAGCCTGACAGGCTACGCCGGTGGCCTATGGCGCAAAGAGTGGCTGCTGCGCCACGAAGGCATTCTTCAGCCTGAAAAGCAGCTTACATTATTTTAATATCAGTTTACCCTTCATAACATACCACATACCGCAACTTGTAAGCCGCGCTATAGTATAAGTCATTACGCACTCTACTATAAGCACTTAGCACATGCAAGCGGTATACTCTACATCAAAAAACAACGTTGAACTGGCCGACATGGGAGTTCGTGTGGTTGCTTTTGCTATAGATGCTCTGCTGCTGCTGGCTGTTATTGGCCTGGAAGATTATTTTACGATCAGCAGCGACGAGACTGCCTTTCTCCTAAAGCCTGAATTATTCCTGCATTTTTTACTGGGCTGGCTATACTTTGCCGGAGCCGAAAGTTGTGCCATACAAGCCACTATAGGCAAGCAATTACTGGGGCTTCGGGTTAAAAATGTTAATGGAACGTGCCTCAGTTTTAAAAAAGCCTCCGTACGTTACGCTGCAAAGCCCATCACAATGGTTATCGTGATTTTCAGGTTTATTACAGGCAACTATCACTCTGATAAAAACACCCTGCACGACCGCCTGGCCGAGTCTATGGTTGTGAAACGATAATTCACTCCTATACTTCACCCAACTTTTACTTATACTTTTAGCATAAAAAAGCCCCGCATACTTTCTGGTAGCGGGGCTTTGTATGTTATAGCTGCTTAGTTGGCAGGTGTGCCGAAATGCGCGGTTTTAACGGCTATGCCATTATCAGGTGCCAGGGCCAGCCTGAACAGATAATCGTATTGGTGATCTGAAATATCTGAAACCGGGCGCTTGCCACCAAAGGCTTCTATTATTGGCAGCAAGGTATTTGAGTGCCCCGCCACTACAACTGTTTTACCGCTATAGTTTGTCAGGATCTGTGTTTTCAGGCCATTAAAATCATGTGCTTCGTATTGGGTAATAGCCAGGTTTCGTTCATCAGCTAAAGGCTTAAGCGTATTCTGGGTACGGATATACTTGGTAGCAAAAAGTGCATCTACCTGCTGCCCCTGCATTAGAGCACGAAATGCCTCAACTCTCGCTTTGCCAGCTTCTGTAAGATCCGGATCCTGGTTATCAGGGTTAGAAATATCTTTTTCGGCGTGGCGCACAATGTAAATAATTGTGGAGTCGGCAGGTGCCGCGGCAGCATTACTTGACATAACAGCTTCGCTTTCGGAAGATGTGGTACGGCAGGAAAAAAGCCCTGCCAGCAACAGTACAAGTAAAAATGGTAAGCGTAAAATAACTTTCATGTGTGTAGATTAGATTGGTTATAAAAGTATAGTTTGTGTCTGTTTAAAGTTGTGCCAGTTTTACTCCTTCGGCTTTTACCTGTTCCGCCTGCTGGATTTTACCCTGCTGCTGCAAGAGGTTTGAAAGCTGCTGCCGTGCCTCAAATTGGTAAGGATTTTCTTTCAAAGCAGTTTTGTAAGCTTTCCTGGCCTTTTTTGGTTCCTTTGCCGCTTCGTTTAGCTGCCCTTGTGCCAATAATTTATTTGCTGCATCAGCTGATGTGGCAGCTTCCGGTAACTGTGCCAGTACTTCGGCCGCTTTCTCTTTTTCGCCTAAGGCTGCATACACGCCAGCCAACCTGTGCAGATCGGTTCGCAGTTTTGCTTTGCCATCAAGTATAGGTTGCAGTGCTTCACGGGCGCCTGCCTTATCACCTGCCTTCAGCTTAAAAGCTGCCAGCCTGACCATAAAATCAGGGCGGGCATTGCCGGCCGCAGCCAGAATGCGCTGTGCTTCTTCCAATGTCGCAATGGCCTCGCTATACTTGCCCTGGGCAGCCAGCACATCGGCATATTGCAAGCGCAGTTCGTAATTTTGCGGCTTCTGCGCCACTATTTTCGACAGCACTTCTACAGCCTCTGGTGCAATCCGGGTGGTGCCTTTCAGGTAATTGGCATAGGCCAGGGCTTCATCGCGCCGGTCGCGGAGGTAAGTAGAAATAGTTGGCGCATCTTTCAAGTATGATTCTGCTACCGCTATTGCCTGTGGCACCATCCCGTACGAAGTATAAAACTCCCGGAAACTACGGTTTACCTGTGCCCGCGTCAGCAGGTCGTCTTCCAGCGCTATGGCTTTTTCGTACAATTTTGCCTGCTCAGCTACTGCTTTCTTTCCCGATAGTTTACCGGCGCGGCGCATATTTTCCTGCAGTTCTGCTTCAGCTACATAAACAGGCGCATACTTCGGGTTTATACTTTCAGCTTTTCGCAGGAAGGATTTGGCAGCTTCATAATCGTTTTGCTGTTGCTTCAGGCCGGCATACGCCAGTAGCGCTGGTTGGTAACTGGCATCCCAGGTAAGGGCGGTATCCAGCAGGGCTGCTGCGCTGGCAAATTCTTTTTTCCCTTCGGCTCGCTCTGCCAGGTTCAGGTATACTTGCGCCCAGTTGCTGGCCATTGCCTGCTTATCGCCTGCCAGGTAGGCTCGCTGGCGTTGCACCAGTTTATCCAGGAAAGTATAAAGCTCCGGGTCTTTGGCTTTCAGGTCGGCGGTGGTGTTAATGGACTTATGGTTGAGCGGATGCACTTTTACAGGCTCAAAGTATGCCGGATAGGTCTGGGCCAGGTACTCGTGCTCGTTGTTGGCGGAGTAATAATCCAAAGTCCTGCCTTCTTTCATGGCATTGTTATAGAGGCGGCGTACTTCGCGGTTTTCGGCATCGGTAAAAACACGGCCGTGGTAAAGGTGGGTATACTCATGCAGCACCACGTTGCGCTCCAGGAAAGAGCCCCGCACAACATATTCGATGGCAGCAGCGCCGCTTCCTACCCCACGGATATCCATCCATTGGCGGTTATCAAAGGTGGTAGCCTGCCGGAAGTAGGGCGATTTCATGGCAATAGCCAGGTCGATGTGCAGCGGCGGTACCACGAATGTTTCGCCCATCCTGGACAGGAACGGGAAGTATACGATGCTTTCATACAACTGCGACCACACCATTTTCTGCACAGTATTGCCCGGGTAGTAGCTCACATCCGGAAACACGCGCGCAAAATTTACAGGGTCCTTTATTGCTGTTCTCTCAATTACCTGGTTCAGCGAATCGTAGGCGGCAAGGTAAGTAAGCTGCTTTTGTTTGATAACGGCGGCCATGGCGTTATGTGCCGAGCCATAATGTTTTTTATACTTGAGAATGCGCTGAAAAATAGCCTGGGCAGAATCCAGGCGTGCCTCGCGTGGCATATCGAAAGCCATGTAGTAAGCCGAGCCACGCAGCATCTCCGGCAAAACTGACTCCGGATAGCTTTTCTGTACCTGTTGTGCTGCTGCCAAAGCTTCCTGAACTTTGTTCTGCGAGAGTAGTTTATCGGCCACCTTTAGCTCTTCGCGTACTTTTTCATCAGTTGGGTGTGCATAATCAGCATAGGTAAGGTTGGTGTGGCCATTGCCCCAGTGCCAGTGCGTAACGTAATGCAGTGGGTTTAGCTCCAGGGCCAGTTCCCACTGTGCCGCCATGGCGTTAAGTTGCGTGGCATCTACGCGACGCCAGATAGCATAGCCATAGTTAAAGCGGGCATCGGCATTAAAAGGATCTAAGGTAAGGCTGGTAATAAGAGGCTTTTCAGCCAACTCCGGCTTCTGGTTCCAGAAATGGACATCAGACTCCAGCAGGTAAGCCGCCGCATTATTCTTGTTCCAGCTTTGTACTTTCTGTGCCCAGTTCAGTGCCTCGCCATACTTTTTCTGCAACATCAGGATGCGGCCTATGGCCAGTGCAGCTTCTTCGTTTTTAGCATTTTGCTGCAATACCTGCTCAGCTGTTGCCAGGGCTTTGGGTAGCTCCCATGCCTGCACCTGTAGTTTGCTTTGCAGCAGCAAAGCTTCGGGTTGCTTCGTGTTCTGTTTTAGTGCCTGCAACACCAGCTTTTCGGCCTGCTTAAACTCATTCTGCAGTATGGCCAGTTTGGCTTTGGCAAGTATAGTTTGGGTGGAAGGTTTGGCAGTGGTCAGCGCCTGGCTTGCTTCCTGCCACATGCCAAGCTCCAGCAACTTTTCGGCTTTGGCGGCTGCGCTTATACTTTTGCTTGCCTGTGCCTGCATTCGTTCCTGCTGAAGTTTTGCTTTTACTTCGGCTATATTATCGGGGTGCTGGGCCAGGCCTGGTACGGCCATAAACAAACCGAAACTATAAAGTATAATTCTTCTGCGAAAGGTATGCATACTGGTGTTACAGGAGCTGATCAAAATACTTTACATTAACCGGAATCATACTTACTGACAGGCACAAAGTATAAACCTGGCAGGTAATCCGGCGTCAGTAACTAAAGTACAGTTCTTTAGGCTTAATTCAAAGCTGATGAACAAGATAGTCCCCTTATCCGGGTAATGGGTTAACTATAATTCTTCGGATGGAGTTTTGGTTTCGTAGCGGCGCAGGTAGGCAATTTCGAGTTTTCGCATCAGGTAAATGGAAATGATAAGCCAGAGCGCCCCTACTGAATACCCGGCCAGTACATCTGTGGCATAATGCACGTTCAGGTAAATCCGGCTGTAACCGATGAGCAAAATCAGCAACGTGAGCACTAGCGTATAGATCCAGCGCAAGGTCTGGTTGGCAACCGTTTGCCATACAATGTAAATCAGCAGGCCATAAAATATGCCCCCGATCATGGCATGCCCGCTCGGGAAGCTCAGGCTGGCCAGTTCCTCCATGGCAGTATCCGGGCGCGGCCTGTCAAAAATGCGCTTCAGGGCCTGGTTAAGTATAGACCCTGAAAAGGAAATCAGCAGCACTTTAAGCCCGAACCAGTGCATCTTTTCAAAAAAGGCAAATATTAACACGACAATTGCAGGAGCTACCAGCAAATATTCGGCAGAAGCAAAAAAAGAAATATATTTCATAAGCTGCGTAATTCCCGGCGAAGTATGGCTGTCGGCAAACGCAAACAAAGCCTGGTCAAAATCTGTTTCCTGCTCAATAAATACTTCGTTCACGATAGTAGAAAACGCCATAATGCAGCCAAAGAAAACAAGCCATACCACAACCAGCTCTGCAGACAACAAAGCCAGCAACTGCCATAACTTTCTGGTCACGTTTTTCATAGTTAAAGTGTAATGGTATGTAGCTGCAGGTTAAGCTTTCAATTGGGCTTATAACGTAATCGCAATAAAATTTTTCAATATTTTCATATACCTTAAATAAAGAAATAAGTATAAAAACATCTACCATAAGTGGCAGTTTTGATGAATGCACTAACCCTTACTATAATAGTACCTGTTTTTAACGAAGAAGGCTGCCTGGCTCGTTTCTGCGAATCTATGGATGCTTTTCTGGAGCAATCGCCGGTGCCGGCGCAGGTGCTTTTCATAAACGATGGCTCTACTGATAACAGCCTGCCAATGCTACGCGAAATATGCCATGCTCGCACGGGGTATGCTTACCTCTCTTTTGAAAAGAACCACGGGTTGAGCACAGCCGTGAAAGCCGGCATAGACCATTGCCAAACTCCCTACGTGGGTTATATAGATTCAGACTTACAAACCTCGCCACTCGATTTTCTGCTGTTTTTTGAGTATTTAGCGGAATACCAGATGGTAAACGGCATCCGGCAAAAACGAAAAGACACCTTCGTAAAAAAAATGTCGTCTAAGATTGCGAACGGCTTTAGAAGGCGCATGATTCAGGATGGCATAGCAGATACCGGCTGCCCGCTTAAAATTATGGATACAGCCTGGGCCAAGCGTATTCCTTTTTTTGATGGTATGCACCGTTTTCTGCCCGCACTTATTCAGTTGCAGGGAGGCAAGGTAAAACAGATACCCGTACAGCATTTTGAGCGTTTTGCTGGCTACTCTAAGTATCACTTGTTCAATCGTTTGTGGGGCCCGCTGCAAGATACTTTTGCCTTCCGTTGGATGCGCAAGCGATATATCCGCTATCGCATAGTGGAGCAGTTTGAAGCCGAGCCTGTGCAGCATGGATAAGAGCGAACTTATTATCTACGGCATTGGTTTGCTGGCCCAGGTGCTTTTTTCGGCCAGGCTACTGGTGCAATGGGTAAAATCGGAGCAGGCTGGCAAAGTACTCTCCCCGGGCTCTTTCTGGACCACCAGTATCATTGCCTCTATCCTGCTCATGGTGTATGGCGCCCTGCGCACCGACCTGGTTATTATTGGCGGGCAAATGATATCCTACTTTATATACCTGCGCAACCTGAAGCTGAAAAACATGTGGGATCAGGTACCATTTATAGTTCGTTGGGCAGCTATACTTTTCCCGTTTATGGCTATTGGCTGGCTCCTTTTCAGCGATACCTATAGTTTTTCCTATATTCTGGAGCACAACAAGATATCAGGAGCATTAATAGCCTGGGGCGGATTGGGGCAGGTAATTTTTACGCTGCGCTTTGTTTACCAGTGGTACCACTCGGAGCGGCTGCAGGTTTCGGTTATACCTACGGGGTTTTGGGCTATCAGCCTGGTGGGCAGCCTGATGATCGTGTCTTACGCTGTTTTCCGGAAAGACCCCGTACTTTTTATCGGTCAGATTTTCGGCCTGGCAGCTTATAGCCGGAATTTATACTTAGGCCTGCGCGAAACACCCTCCCAGCAACCCTCTACCACACGCTAAGCTTTATGCTGAAACAAAATGATGCCTACGGCTCCCGCACCGTACTTCTGCTGCTGACTATACTACTGGCCATACTTTTATACAACCTGGGTGGCTGGGGCGTTATCGAAACCAGCGAGGCCCGTTATGCCGAGATAAGCCGCGAAATGCTGGCTACCGGACACTGGTTGCACCCGCGCCTGCTGGGTATCCTGCACTTTCATAAACCACCTGTTACTTATATAATTACAGCCTGGGGTATGGCTGCTTTTGGCGTTACTGAATTCGGGGCAAGGTTTTTTCTGCAGCTATCGCTGGTGTTGCAGGCCTGGCTGGTTTACAAAATGGGGCTGGAGCTTTTTAAGGCCAAACGGCCTGCCTTTTTTGCGGTAGTTGCTTACATTTCTATGCCTGCTGTACTTATTTCGGCGCGCAACCTTACCACCGACTCCTTCCTGACCACTTTTGAGCTGCTGGCGATCTGGGCCTGGTTATGCTACAAAAACCGGAACAGCCCAGGCTGGCTATACTTATACTTTGCAACCATGGCGTTAGCATTTTTAACTAAAGGCCCTGTAGGTATTATTTTCCCGGTGCTGGTTGCTATAGCTTACAGGCCGGTAACAGGTCTACTACATGGCAAAGCAGCTCATATTTTTACAGCCTTTACACTTTTCCTGCTGCTCAGCGCCTCATGGTATGTTTACCTCATGTGGCAGGAAAAACAGTTTGTAGATTATTTTCTGCTGAAACACACCGTACAACGTTATGCCAACCCCGAAACCTTTGGCCGTTCCAAGCCCTGGTGGTTTTACCTGGTGCTAGCTCCTGCCCTTAGCTTGCCCTGGTCGGCGCTAGTAGCTTTTAGTGCTGCAAGTATAAAACAGATGCCAAAACTACAAAGCCGCTTATTGTTAATATGGCTGCTGGTTCCGCTGGTGTTTTTCTCACTTTCAGGCTCCAAGCTTATACTTTACATCTTGCCGCTTTTCGCTGGCCTGGCACTGCTTGCAGGTTATACGTTACAAGCTTTACCACCCGAACGGCAACAAAAAGCCACTTTTTATACTTGTTTATACTTTGCCATACTTGCGCTGGCATTGCTGGCTGTTCCTTTGGCAGGCTTAGGTATTGAGATACCAATTTGGGCACTTCTTTTCCCGGTGGCTATACTTGCTAGTTTGGCCTTTATACTTCGTTCTTCAAAAGATCCGGGGTTGAAATTTATACTTGCCACACTGGCTTTTACATTATTGCTTATTCCTTACTCAACGTACCTGCTAGGCCATAACCCCGACAAAACCAACAGCAGCACCAGCCTGGTTACTTTTCTCCGGCAAAAGCAGCTTGCAAACAGGCCCTTGCTAGTATATGATGAGTTGTTGCCTTCACTGGCATTTGAGCTAAAAAGAAACATAGTTACCGTGCAGGATAAAAACCGCAAACTTACCCGCGAAACCCAGTTTGAAAGCGACACTACCTGGCGACAACATTACCTGCAGTTATCAAACAAACAAGATGAAGCCCGCCTGCGAAATTTGGTGCAGCAGGAAGCGGTTTTGATTACCGGGGATGAATTGCTGTCAGAGAGAGTCTGGCTAATAAAAAGTTTTAAACATAAGCAGCAGGTTGGGAAGTGGCGGGTGTATTATTGAGATTGATTTCCCCTATCGTTTCAGCTTTACCTCACCCCGGCTCTGAGTTTAAGTCTGAGCCAGGATTAGTATAGACCTCGTAGCGCGCGCAGCTCCTACGAGCGTCTTGCTTATAGTTTTATGGTTATAAATGCTCCAACCACCCCTAACCCCTCCTTGTCTAAGGCGGGGAGTTTTTCTGCTGCTGCTTTTAAAGTTATAGTTTTATAGTTGCTGTTGTTACACCCCTATAGTCCCCTCAAGGGGACAGTTCTGCTTTAGTTGCACAGCCGCTAACGAAGAAGTGTCTTTTCCAGTCCTTGGGTTGAGCGCCTTTTATTGTTGCGGTGCTGAGCTTGCTCAGCAGCCCGCAGCGGAGCGAGGAGCAGCTTCAATAGACAGCGCGATGCCAAAGGACGAGGCCGCCTGGCCTGAGGGCACCAAAGTATAAAATGAAACGATAGGCAAGTTAAGCTCTCAGGATGGAAGGACATTTGAAAGGATAGCGTACTAACCTAATTACAAAAGCTTCAACTATGAAACTTTACCAGACCACCATAGCCTCAGGATAACATTTTGAAGGGCAAAAGTATAAAAACAAAAAGGCCAGCTTTGCAGCTGGCCTTTAACATTCTTAGTGTGCGCACGGGGAGACTCGAACTCCCACACCCGAAGGCACAGGCTTCTGAGACCTGCACGTCTACCAATTTCGCCACGTGCGCATTGGCACTAAATCAAATGTACTGTCCCAAAACCCTTTAACCCTTGTAGATTGGGATTGCAAAGGTATAACAGATTTTTTTATCTGCAATAGCAGCCTGTAAAATTATTCGTTTCCAGTGAGGATTTCATCCTCTACTACCGGGGCAATTTCTTTACGGGTATAACGCTCTATACGCCGCAACAACGATATCCCGATTATAACCCACAGAAAACCAGCAGCAAAACCAGCCAGCACATCTGTCGCATAATGCACCCGCAGGTAAATCCGGCTAAAGCCGATAAAAAAAATAAAAACTGCGATCAGGGCTACCAAAGTATAACGCAAAGCAGGCCGCTCTACATTTTGCCAGACCAGGTAAATAAGCAAACCATAAAAAGAAGCGGCCACCATAGAGTGCCCGCTCGGGAAACTAAGGCCCGATGCTTCAACCAGTGGCGACAGCGGCCGTTGCCTGTCGAAGAAAAATTTCATAACCAGGTTAAGTAAAATACTGCCCAGCGCCACAACCGGCACTTTTAAAGTATACCAGCGGTGCTTGCGGATAAAAAGAAAGTAAGCACATAGCAACAATGCCGCAGGGGTAAGAAAATGGCGCGAGGCAAAGAAGGTGATAAACTGGATAAAACTATTTATTTCCGGACTCCGCAAGTCTCCGGCAAACGCAAAAGCCTTCTCGTCGATGCCCAGGTTATTACCATCCGAAATCTCGTTTCCTAAGTATAAAAACCCGATTATACATACAACAAACAGCAGGAGCACCAACACCAACTCTACTGTAAATAAGGCCGTTTCTGCCACTATTTTTTTATAGATATTCCGGATCATAGGGTCATTTGTATTTATTGCTTTAAACAGTAAATGCTACAACTGCCTCTCACTTACGTATTTTGACAAGAGAAGGCGCTTTTATACTTGTACCTGTTCTATGACAAACACCATACGTTTATTTGTTGCAGCCGCTTTGCCCCCAGCGTTAAAAAAGCATCTTAGCGAAGCAGTGGGCCATTTTACTGATCCTGTTATACGGGTGTTGCCCGAAGAAAATTTACACCTCACTTTATACTTTATCGGCAACGTGCCGCCATCAGAATTGCCCCGCATTAAACAAAGTATACAGCAGGTAGCGCAAAATCATGCCCCTTTTACACTGGAGCTGGAACAAACCGAGCCGGGCCCAAAGCCTAAATCGCCGCGACTAATCTGGGCACGTTTTGCACAAAGCACACCCTTCGAGAACCTGAGCCGCGACCTGACAAATGCATTGGCACCGCAGCCGCCTGCCAGGCAAAAAGCTATTGCGCATATTACGCTGGCCCGTTTCCGGAAAGATAAGCCTGCCCCGAAAGGTTTGCCCAACATTGCACCGGATACGCCTGTTTCGCTTGCTGTAGATACCATCGGATTGTGGCAATCTGAAATCACTTCGCCTCACCCACGGTATTCAGTGCTGGAAACATACTCCTTATCTCAAAACCAATAAGGGCCTAAAGCAGTAAGATAAGCACTCCATTAACTTCGCTTATACTTGCCATGACGCAGAACGAACTGACAGAAATCATTATAAAACTAAAAGACAAAGGACTTACCCTGGCTTTTGCCGAAAGTTGCACAGCCGGTATGCTGGCTTCGGAATTTGTGAAAGGCAAAGGCAGCAGCGATGTGCTGAAAGGAAGTTTGGTGGTGTACCAGCCGGAAGCAAAAAAGAAACTGCTCGGTGTGAAGCAGGAAACCCTGGATTTATACACAGCCGAATCGCAGCAGGTAACAAACGAAATGGTAATGGGCCTGAAAAAAGCACTGAACGCCGACATCAGCATTGCCACCACGGGGCTGGCTGGCGAAGGTGCCTCCGAGAGCAGCGAAAAGCCGGTAGGCACCATGTTCGTGTCTGTTTTATATGATGGTAAAGCCGAGGAGTTCAGGGAAGTTTTTAAAGGCAACAGCCTCGCCATCCGCAAAGAACTGACAGATTATATTTTCGAAAAGCTGAAAGGAATTCTGGAAGAGCATTACGACCGTTAAGCCATAGTTTATACTTTTGCCCGAGCTTATACTTTCTAACGTAGCCCGTTTTATACTTGCCCCACCTCCCCGACAGCGGTTTTGATAAAGTAGCCCCGTTTTACGACAGGCTGGCAAAGCTTGTTTTTGGCAATGCGCAACAACAGGCGCAACACTTCCTGCTTCAGTTTATTCCGCAACACGCCCGGGTGCTTATTATTGGCGGCGGCAGCGGCTGGGTGCTGGAACAGGTTCTGAAGTATAGCCAAGCCAGTTATATTTTATACTTAGAGGCTTCTCCCAACATGCTCCGGCTGGCGCAGCAACGCTATCAGCATGCAGGTATAAAACCTGATACTATAGTAGAATTCAGGCTGGGAACGGAAGCTGAATTACGCCCGGCAGATGTGTTTGACGTCATTCTCACGCCTTTCCTCCTCGATCTTTTCCCGCCGCAGCGCCTGTACCAACTTATGCTCAGGCTTAACACAGCCTTATCTGCCAACGGCTTGTGGCTCTTTACTGATTTCTGGCTGCAACCTACGCCGCCGTTCTGGCAACAATTGCTGGTAAAAAGTATGTATTTGTTCTTCGGAACTGTAAGCGGAGTAAAAGCAAACAAGCTCCCGGATTATCAGAAACATTTCGAAGAGCTTAACCTACAGCAAGTTGCTTCAGAATCATTTTTCCACAACATGATTAAATCCAAAGTATACCGCAGGCAAGCTTAGTTGTGCAAACTCAGTAAAAAAGCTATATTTAAGTTTTAACACCTATCAGACTATGAAAAATAAAATATACGGCCTTCTTGGCTTTGCCTTGTTATTGGCTTCGCAGCCACTGTCAGCGCAGCAAAAAGTAACTTATAGCCTGTCTTTCCCCAATGCGGTTCACCACGAAGCCGAGATCAGTGTTACTTTTTCCGGCATTAAAAACGATACCCTGAAAGTATTGATGAGCCGAAGCTCGCCGGGCCGCTATGCCTTGCATGAGTTTGCCAAGAATATATACAGCGTACACGCCACTAATGCTCAGGGCAAACCATTGCCGGTAAACCGGGCAAATACAAACCAGTGGGATGTAACAGGCCACAACGGCAGCGCCACCGTAACTTATACTTTGTTTGCAGACCACGCCGACGGCACCTATGCCGGTATAGACGAAACGCATGCGCACCTTAACCTGCCTGCCACCTTGCTGTACGCCAAAGAATTTGAGAAGGCTCCGGCTGCTGTTACATTTAACCTGCCCGAAGGCCGCAACTGGAAAGTAGCCACCCAGCTGAAACCCGAGAAAGGCAATACCTACTCGGCACCTAACTTCCAGTACCTGATGGACAGCCCTACCGAGCTTAGCAATTTTGACATGGCCGAATGGACAGTTAATGAAAACGGCAAAACCAAAACCGTGCAGGTTACCCTCCACCACCAGGGCACGAAAGAGCAGTTTAATGCCTATGCCGATAAAGCCAGAAAAATTGTAGCCGAACAACGTGCCATTTTTGGCGAACTACCTGATTATGACTTTGGCCGTTATACATTTATTGGCTGCTACATGCCACAGGCGTCAGGCGATGGCATGGAACACCGCAACTCTACTATGCTTACCAGCTCTGCGCCTTTGGCAAAAGCCATGAACGGGCAGCTTAATACCGTATCGCATGAGCTTTTCCATTCCTGGAACGTGGAGCGCATCCGCCCGAAGAGCCTGGAGCCCTTTAATTTTCAGGAAGCGAATATGAGCGAGGCTTTGTGGCTGGCAGAAGGTTTCACCAGCTACTACGGCGACCTGACCATGGCCAGAACAGGCATTTTTGATTTAAAGAAGTATGCATCCGGCCTTGCCGGCGATTTAAATTATGTGCTCCTTTCCCCGGGCCGCCAATACCATAGTCTGGTAGAGATGAGCAAACAGGCTCCTTTTGTAGATGCCGCCCGCTCCGTAGATCCTGTAAACCGCCACAATACCTTTATCTCATACTATACCTACGGTAGCATGACCGGCCTCGCCCTGGACATGACGCTCCGCCAGAAGAATAACAAAACGCTGGATGATTTTATGAAGGCGCTCTGGAGCAAATATGGCAAACCTGAAAAACCTTATACTTTAACCGATTTAGAGCAAACCCTGGCCGAAGTATCCGGAGATAAAATATGGGCAGCAGACTTTTTCAAAAACAGCATTAACGGCAGCCAGTTGCCAGATTTTGAGCCGCTGCTGGCCCAGGCAGGTTTGCAATTACGCAAGGCCAATTCTGGCCAGGCAACCTTGGGTATGATGGGCTATGAGTATAGCAAAACAGGCGCTAAAATTACGACCGGTACGTTTATTAACTCAGCCGCCTACAAGGCCGGTTTAGACAGGAACGATGTTATACTTACACTGGACGGCAAAAAAGTAAGAAGCGAGAAAGAACTGAAAAAGATACTGGGCAAACACAAACCCGGCGACAGCATTCCGGTTACTTTTGAGCGCCTCGGCCAGCCCCGTACTGTTAACCTTACTTTAGATGAAGTACCAACCCTGGAGCTTGTACCGTTTGAAAGTATAGGAAAAACGCTGACACCAGAGATGGAGCAGTTCAGAAAAGCGTGGCTTAACTCAAAAGCAGGTTAAAACAAAAGCAGCCTGAAGGCGTTGATGTTATAACCACGAAGCAAAGTATAACCATTGCTTTTTAGGCACTTAAACAGTAACTTTGAGTAAACCTGAACCCAGATCAGTGAAAAAAATACTACTAACCATACTTGCGGGCAGCCTGCTTACAGCGGGCCAGGCAATGGCGCAGTCGGGCGTAAAACCTGCATTGGATGCGGTGCCTGCAGCAACAGCTACGTCAGCTTCAGCGCCCGCAGCAGCCACAACGGTTCCGGCTGCTGTAAAGCCATCTTTCGCAGGCCCCAGGTTAAACTATAACTTATCGGCAGGCGCCAGCTTTAACAGTCAGTTTGGCGGCGCCACATATGTAGAGCCATCGGTTCGCTATAATGTTACCAACCGTTTCAGGGCACACGCCAGTTTTACTTACCTGAATGTGCTGCCCCATAACGAAACTGTAGCCAACCCCGAAGGCGGCACCATGTTGCGCCGTACCGGCAGCACCGGCCATTACATCGTAAGTGCAGGCGGCGATTACCTGGTAAACAACCGCCTCATACTAAGCGGCAACATCTGGAAAGATTTTTCGAACACAGCAGGTCAAAACAACTTGTACAATAACTTCTACAGCCCGGGCAGGTATGGTGCCGATTTTAAAGCTACCTACAAAATAACCGAGCATTTTACCGTAACTGGTGGTTTGCGCTATACTGATGGTGCTTTGCCGTATTACAACTCGATTTATGGCCCCGGTTATGGCAGTTATCAGAGCAATCCATTTGGTTACTAATCCGAATCAATACAATTTCAGGAACGCCTTCTTATACCTAGAAGGCGTTTTTCTTTGTAAAAACAGCAACTTTTAATACCTGTAACTGTACCTCTTCTTTCCTGTTTACCGTTTACAGTTATATTTCCTGAAACAAAGGCAGATTATTTTGCAGCAGAAAAAGAACCACATACGGCACATCAAAAACGACAAGCTCCCTGTTATAAAGCCTGATTACCGGGGAAACAAAACCCAGAACGGGCGCTTTTTCAATGTTAATAAGCTTTACGAACCTGAGCTTGGCAATGTACTGCGCTGGAAATTTTCTGCTAACCCGCAACGCGACGAGAAAAAGTTCGATACCTATGTGCCTGCTACCATCAGCAACTGTGATTTTATACATGCTGAGGAGGATATGATCGTATGGCTGGGCCATGCCAGTTTCTTTATTCGCTTTGGTGGCGTTACCTTTCTTACAGATCCTATATTTTATGATCTGCCGATGATGAAACGGCGCACAAGCCTGCCCTGCGCGCCTGAGAAATTAAAGAACATTGATTTTTTATTGCTGTCGCATGCACACCGCGATCATCTTGACAAGAAATCTATCCAGAAAGTATACGAGCACAACCCACAGATAAAAAGCCTGGTGCCCTTGCAGGCAGGCAGCTTATTGCGTAGCATTGAGCGGCACCTGCCTTACCAGGAAGCAGGCTGGTACCAACGCTTTGACCTGACACCTGATCACGTAGAGATATACTTTTTACCGGCATCGCACTGGCACCGCCGTGGCCTGAACGATATGAATAAAGTGCTTTGGGGCAGTTTTTTGCTCAAGACCCAAAACCAAACTTTATACTTTGCCGGCGACACCGCCCTCGATAGTCATTTTGAAGAGATAGAAGCTTTGTTCGGTCCTGTGGATGTGTGCATTATGCCGGTTGGCGCTTATAAACCATCGTTCCTGATGCAGCAAAGCCACCTGAACCCCAACGAAGCTGTTAAGGCCTTTAACATCCTGCGCGGCGGCACCTTTATACCTATGCACTATGGCACATTCGACCTGTCGGATGAGCCAGCGGGAGAGCCGGTGCGCCTGTTGCAGAAAATTGCAGCTGCTGGTTTGCTGCAAGGCCTGCAACTGCCTGCCATCGGGGAGCCGCTCCTGCTGAAAGAACTGCTGTAAAGGCCGCTTCTTACGCTTTATAGTTTGCTATATTTGCAACTGCTTGCTGCACGAGGCAGCTTTTAACAATAGCAAACTATGTCAGCTACCTTTATCTTAAGCTTAATTATAGCTTATTTCGGTATACTTATCCTCATTTCATACTTTACTAGTAAAAACACCGATTCCGATACTTTCTTCCTGGCTAACCGGCAATCGCCGTGGTATGTGGTAGCTTTCGGCATGATCGGTACAACCTTGTCGGGCATTACATTTGTGTCGATACCGGGTATGGTAGAGAAAGCGCAGTTCTCATACCTGCAACTGGTGCTGGGTTACCTGCTGGGTTATGTGGTAATTGCACTGGTGCTCATGCCGCTTTACTACCGGCTTAACCTGGTATCAATTTATACTTACCTGGAGCAACGGCTGGGTTTTTGGTCTTATAAAACAGGGGCTGCTTTCTTTCTTCTGTCGCGTACGCTCAGCGCGGCTATTCGCCTGTTTCTGGTGGCGGGCGTGCTGCAATTAGCCGTTTTTGACGATCTGGGCATTCCTTTTTCTGTTTCGGTTATCATTACCATACTTCTGATTTGGATCTATACTTTCAGGGGTGGTATGAAAACCATTATCTGGACAGATACTTTCCAGACGGCGGCCATGATGCTGGCTGTTATCAGCACCATTTTTCTTATTTCAAATGAGCTTAACCTATCGTTCAAGGGTATGGTTGATACTGTTACAGCCAGCAAGTATGCGCAGGTATTTGTCTGGGATTATAAGGCAGGAAATTACTTTCTGAAACAGGTATTTTCCGGCGCTTTCATTACCATTGCCATGACCGGGCTGGACCAGGACATGATGCAGAAAAACCTGAGCTGCAAGAACATCGGCGAAGCAAAGAAGAACATGTTCTGGTTCAGTGTTATTTTGCTGATCGTAAACGTTCTTTTCCTGTCATTGGGAGCGCTGCTTTATACTTACGCCAGCCAGAAAGGCATTGCGCTGCCGGCCAAAGCTGATGATGTGTATCCGTTCCTGGCGCTTAATCACTTCCCATACTTTGCAGCTATTGCGTTTATACTTGGTATTATTGCCATAACTTACGCCTCCGCCGATTCTGCTCTTGCAGCGCTTACCACGTCATTCTGCGTTGATTTTCTAAACTTTAAAGAGCGAAGCGAGCACGAGCGGGTGCGCCTTCGTTACTTTGTGCATGCTGGTTTTTCGGTAGTGCTTGTGCTGGTAATTTTTGCTTTCCGGATGTTAAACAGCGAGAGCCTAATAACGACTTTATTTGTATTGGTAGGTTATACTTATGGCCCGTTGCTGGGTCTTTATTCATTCGGCTTATTTACCAAGCGCAACATCCGCGACAAGTTTGTTCCTGTTATTTGTGTGTTGGCACCTGTACTTACCTATATCATTAGCTCTAACTCAAAAGAATGGCTCTTTGGATATGAGTTTGGTTTTGAAGTTCTGCTCCTGAACGGCCTACTGACTTTTACCGGCTTGCTGGCTGTTTCTAAAAAAAATAATAAGCTGGAACTGGCTCAGAAGTAATCTGGAGATCAGGAAACCTTTGCCTGTTATTTTGAGCTTGACAAGAAATCTAATTCGACAGAAGTATAAACCCACCCTGCACCCCTTCTTGTCCAAGGCGGGGAGTGTTCTGTTCTCGATATTGTTGAAAGTATAGTTTCATAGTTATGGACCTGCGCGGACAGGTCGCGACCTGTCCCTACGGAAATACAGTGCTGAAAAATCTCGGAGCTTACGGTTTCAAAGTATAAATGAGCAATTGCTATGAGGAAGTTATCAGTTTTCCTGTGAGGCGCCTTGTGAGATTCCGGTGCCTGCAAGGCATTGCGACGCAGGAGCAAAGGAAGGGAACACAGCGCTGAACAGGAAAACGAGCCCTCGCGGGCTTGGAGCGAACCAAAGTATAAAATGAAACAATTGGTAAATAAGACTTGAGGAAGAACAGCAAGTATGTAAGTATAGCCTGCTAACTAACTGCAAAAGCCTCAACTATGAAACCCAACATATAAATGCTAACTTACCTTTACTGCCAATTCAGGCAGAATGCTTACCTTTGCAGGATTAGTTGGGATTGTGGCATTTTTATGGCGTCTGCGCTGTTAATCACAAAACCCATTGCTTTAAAATCCATCTACAGGATAGGAAAAACAGCAAATTCTTAACACAACATTTAATTAATGGCAAAACGCGGAATCGGGCTAAACAGCGCGCAGGAGAAAGAAGGCAGAAAAAGCATCAGCAAAGAAAGCTTTCGTCGCGGGCTCCGCATTTTTAGCTACGTACTACCTTACAAGTATAAGTTTATAGTTGGATTGATCTTTCTGGTGCTTTCCAGCCTTACCATGATGGTTTTCCCTTTTATCACGGGTAAACTTGTAGACTCCTCTACCGGCAACGCCGACTGGTTCCTGAAAGACATCAACATGATTGCGCTGGGGCTGTTTGCGGTAATCCTGCTGCAGGGTACTTTTTCATTTTTCAGGGTATACTTTTTTGCGCAGGTTAGCGAAAACGCCGTGGCCGATATTCGCCGCGACCTGTATACAAAGTTCGTATCGTTACCTATTTCTTTCTATGAAAAGCGCCGCGTTGGCGAAATTACCAGCCGTATTACAACCGATGTAGCCCAGGTACAGGATGCTTTCTCGATAACATTAGCCGAGCTTTTCCGCCAGGTAACTACCCTTGTCGTTGGTATCGGCATTATCATGTGGACATCCATAAAACTATCGATGTTTATGCTGGCTACCTTCCCGGTACTGGTGGCACTGGCCTTGGTTTTTGGTCGCAGAATTAAAGGCTTGGCCAAGAAAACGCAGGACGAACTGGCTAATACCAACGTTATTGTAGAAGAAACTCTGCAGGCAATCAGCACGGTAAAAGCTTTTACAAACGAGTTTTTCGAAGTGGGCCGCTACAAAGCATCGTTGGGCAGAGCGGTAACTACAGCCCTTTCTGCTGCTTACTATCGTGGTGCTTTTATCACTTTCATTATCGTAGGCTTGTTTGGGGGCATTATCCTGGTAATATGGTATGGTGCCACGCTGGTTCATAACGGCGACCTTACAATTGGCGATCTTACTTCGTTTATTATTTATACGGTTTTCATTGGAGCATCTGTTGGCGGCTTAGGCGAGATCTATGGCAAAGTACAGGCATCTTTAGGCGCTACAGAACGCATACAGGAGATACTTAACGAAACTGAAGAACCAACTGACAAGAGCATTAAAGCCCTGAGCGAGGTACCAAAAGTACACGGTAACATCACCTATAGCAATGTTGCTTTCTCGTACCCTACCCGCACTGACGTACAGGTGCTGCGCGATATAAACCTGAATATTCGTTCCGGTGAAAAAATAGCGCTGGTGGGCCCAAGTGGTGCCGGTAAATCAACTATAGTGCAGTTGCTGATGCGTTTTTACGATGTGCAGCATGGCGGCATTACGGTTGATAACATGGATATTCGCGACATGAACCTGACCACCTTGCGTGGTAATATTGGCATTGTGCCACAGGAAGTATTATTGTTTGGCGGCACCATCCGCGAGAACATTGCCTATGGCCGACCAGAAGCCACCGAAGACGAAATTATACTTGCCGCTAAAAAAGCCAACGCTTACAACTTTATAGAAGCTTTCCCGGAAGGGCTGGATACGCTGGTTGGTGAGCGCGGTATAAAACTTTCAGGAGGACAGCGCCAGCGCGTGGCCATTGCCAGAGCTATACTTAAAAACCCTGCTATACTTATACTGGACGAAGCAACCAGCTCGCTCGACTCAGAATCGGAGCAACTGGTGCAGCAGGCCATGGACGAGCTGATGAAAGACCGCACTACCATCGTGATCGCGCACCGCCTGGCAACCATCCGTAAAGTAGACAAAATATTGGTGATAGATGGCGGCGAAATAGTAGAGGTTGGCTCACACGATGAGCTTTCTAACAACAACGACGGTATTTATGCCAACCTGCTCAGGCTACAGTTCGAGCTGAGCTAAAGATTTTACTTATTGATTAACCTGGAAACCTGTCGGAGCTTCCCCGGCAGGTTTTTTCCGTTTTATATATACTTAAAACTATACTTTTGCGTATGCATGTTTCGTAAGCGCCAACATTATTACGGCACCAGCACCTACTACCCTACATGCTACACCACACCCGCATTTTTATACTTATACTTTGCCTGTTTCAGCTGCCATTTTTAGTAGCAGCGCAAGGTGGCCGGCAAAAACTAAAAGCACTCAATTCTTTATACTTAGAGCTTGGCGGCAACGGCGACGTATACTCCCTCAACTACGACCGCATCATTTACCAGCAACAAAAACTAAAAGCCGGCTTACGGGCTGGCATAGGCTCTAACCTCTTTTTTCTGCCTGAAGAGCCATCAGCATATCCTATTGTACCCGTAGAGGCATTCGGCATGCTGGGCAACCGGGCGAAACATTTTGAATTTGGCCTGGGTTATACCCGCCGTTTCACAGATGCCCCCGACCTGATACAGAGCATGTATTTTGGCCGTATCGGGTTCCGGTATCAGCCGCCGCGGGGAGGCATGCTGGTGCGCTTGGCAGCCACTCCATTTATCTCCTCAGAACCAAATGCCAAAACACCGGGCAGAGCAGTCGTACCGCGTTTTGGGTTGAGTATAGGGCGGAGCTTTTAGTCTGTCGTGTATCGTGTGCAGGCTGCAATGCGTATTCGCTAAAGCCCTTTCTTTTTAGTAATATTACAGGTAGAAAGTATAATCATCCAAACCAATTATAAAACCATGAAGAAAAGTATACTTGGCTTTGCCCTATCGGCTGCCCTTCTTTTTGGCGCTGGTGCCGCTCAGGCTCAGATCGCTATGCCTGCACCCAGCCCTGCTTCTACTGTAACCCAGAAAGTTGGCTTAACAGATGTTACCGTTACGTACTCACGCCCATCGGTAAAGGGCCGCACCATTTTTGGAGGCGACGTAGTACCTTACGATAAAATGTGGCGCACCGGTGCTAATGCTGCTACTATCATTAAATTCAGTGATGTAGTAACTATAGCTGGCAATAAAATTCCTGCCGGCGAGTATGCGCTTTATACTATTCCGGGCAAAACAGAATGGACGATCATCCTCCATAAAAATACCAAGCATTGGGGCGATGGTGGTAAAGAGTATAAGCAGGAAGAAGACCAGGCTCGTTTTAAGGTAAAGCCTGAAACCAATCCACGTGCCGTAGAATCTTTCACGATCAACTTTGCTAACCTGAAAAACAACGCTGCTGATGTAGAGTTGCTATGGGATAAAACAATTGCCAGCTTCACCATCGAAACAGATGTGGAAAGCAAAGTGATGGCTCAGATTCAGGAGAAAGTTGTAAACGGCAAAGACGTAGCGCCGGGTATGTATGCCGCTGCTGCTACTTACTACCTGGAAACTGGCAAAGACCTGAAGCAAGCTGCCGAGTGGATGAAAAAAGCTAATGCAAACGAACCTAAATTCTGGAACTTGCATACACAAGCCAAAATTCAGGCAAAGATGAAAGACTATAAAGGTGCTATTAAAACTGCCGAACAGTCTATGGCGCTTGCAAAAAAAGAAAACAACGACGACTATGTGCGTATGAATGAAAAGGTCATAGCCGAGTGGAAGAAAATGAAATAAAGCTGCTATAGCTTTTTAAACATGGAAAGCCTCTGCTCTGGCAGGGGCTTTCTGTTTTACAATATTACCTTATACTAATTGGAAGAGCACGAAGAAAAGAAACACTCAGAAGAACATTTGGGCCCGGCCCGCGATTACTGGTGGAACGACGATTACCTGGAACTACTGGCGCGGCGGCTGAACCTGGAATATTGCCAGACCCTGGTTGATATTGGTTGTGGTAAAGGCATGATGGGCTTTAAATTTTCGAAATATATGCCTGCGGGTGCCACGGCTTACGGCGTAGATTTTGAGCCGGAGTATATTGAGGAGGCCCGGCAGCGTGCGCAAAGCTTATACAACAATAATATTAACTATAAATTTCTGGTAGGCAACGCCTCCGATATTCCCTTACCCGATAACATTGCCGACATAACTCTTTGCCAGACGCTGCTGATCCACGTGAAAGATCCGCAACGCGTAATTCAGGAGATGATCCGGATCACAAAGCCCGGAGGATGGGTACTGGCCCTGGAGCCCAACAACTTAGTTCCTAACCTTATGTTCGACCGTTACGGCGAAACCGACCTGGATGTAGAAAGTACACTGGAAGTATTGGAAGTGAAACTACGCATTGAGAAAGGCAAAAAAAGGCTGGGCGAAGGCTTTAACTCTTTGGGTGATGTTATACCTGATCTTTTCCTGAAGGCCGGCCTGCGCGATACCAAAGTATGGATTTCTGATAAAGCGCTTTCCATTATTCCGCCTTACGATTCTGCCGAAACCATGCTGCGCGTGGAGCAGATGATCAGCTGGATAGAATCGGAAGCGATGGGTTACCATTACCAGGATAACCTGAATTACTTTATGGCGGGGGGCGGCACCAAAGAAAAGTTCGACGACTACTGGCAAAAGCTAATATACAACAAGTTCAACCTGAAACAGAAGCTACAGAAAGGCGAGTATATTTCGGCAGGCGGCAGTTTAATCTATATTGTAGCCGGACGTAAGCCCCGCGCTTCTGAGCTATAGCTATTATTTAACTTCAGAATTACATAAGTATAATCGAGACAGCAAGCTTTACTTATGCGCTACGTTATTGGTGGTTCCTATACTTTCTGTTGTAATTAAAGAGAGTAGTTTGCATAAATATGCATTCTCCTTTTTAAAGTCTTTTTGCAGATTCCATTCCTGTAAAATAACGGCAATCACCTTCTGCTCGGGTATTATCAGAAGGTATTGCCCTCCTTTGCCTCTTGCTGTGTAAACTGTATTACCATTATGGTTTAACAGCCACCAGGAGAAACCATACCCTACTTCCTGGTAGCAGTTTAAAGTCCGGAAGGCTTTACTTTCAGTGGTATAATTCGCAAAGCTCTTTTCCACCCATGATGAGTCCAGCAGCTGTACACCATTTACTTTTCCTTTAGTAAGGTATAACTCTCCAAATCTGGCCAGATCTCTTGCAGTGAAATAAGTCTCGTCGCCGCCAGCGTAATAACCATCCACCTTTCGCCAGAAGCCACATCGGATACCAAGAGGTTTAAATAGCTTCTCTTCGGCAAAATCCTTTGTAGTAGCTTTGGAAGCCTTCGCAAGCATGGCAGAAAGCACCATATGCGAGCCGGTAAAATATTTAAACTCCTGTCCTATTTTACTTTCAGAAACTTTTTCATCCAGAATAACTTGTTCTGCATTCTGCGGCCCGTCCCATCCGGTAAAGCCACCTCGCATGGATAGCAGGTGAGCTACCGTAAGTTTTTCCTTTAAGTTAGCTGACGCGCCTTGCTGGTACTCCGGAAAGTATGGCATTACCTTTTCATCTTCAGAACTTAAATATCCTTCTTGAATAGCTAAACCGGTTAAACCAGATGTAATACTCTTAGTGACAGAATGGACATTGAATGCGCTATACCTGGTGGCACCTTTCTGATACTTCTCTATCACTATTTTCCCATCTTTGATCACTACCAATCCTCTTAACCTTTCCCAAGCATCTATTTCTTGCAAGTATTGCTCTATTTCTTCCTGATTAAGATGAGCGTTTGCAGGCGTTGTAGTTTGCCATATGTAAGGTTCGTAGCTAACTTCAAAAGACTGTGACTTTGTGAAGGGTAATGACAGGCTCAGGGGGTGCCACTCAAAGAGGTAGTTCATACAATTAACCACCAATAATAAAATAGCTGCTGACGCCATACCGAGAATTACTTTCCTTTTTCGTTGCTTAGGCCATACCAAAAGTACCGCGGTAAAGAGCAGTATAATCAATACCAGAACATACTCAATGGCATTAGGATAGGGTAAATAGAAATAGTCATCCTTTATTTTGTAAGCGATGGCTATGCAAAGTCCAGTAAGCAGTGAAAAAGTGATAGAAAGTTTCTTCATTTATTTTTGGATTACTTACCTACAAAGTTGAATGAGTGTGACTTGAGCAAGCGACCAAATAGAATTTATTGGCAACACTGATGTAGCTCATCCATAATCCCTTGATGTAAAAGTATGGAATAGCATGATACAGCAATGCCTCATTATACTTAGAAATCCTGCACGCCTTTAGTCTTCTCCCCTATTATGGCCTGCGCTATAAAACCAAACACTATAACCAGGCCACAGCCAATCACATTAAACCACAGGAAGGCTATATCAGTGTAAAGGAAGCAATACAGCACCACGGCTTCGGCAAGCAACGCGGCTATAAAAACAGCATGCCCCCTGATGTATTTAAAGTAAAATGCTACCAGGAAAATACCCAGGATGGTACCATAAAAGATAGAGCCGATGATGTTTACCGCCTGAATCAGGTTATCTAACATAGACGCGAAGGTGGCAAAAAGTATAGCTGTAATGCCCCAGGCTACAGTAAATAGCTTAGAAGCATTCAGGTAATGATGGTCGGTGCCGCTGGGATTTATAGTACGCTTGTAAATATCAACTACTGTGGTAGAGGCCAGCGCATTTAATTCGGAAGATACGGATGACATGGCTGCACAAAAAATTACAGCCAGCAACAAGCCTACTAAACCCTCGGGCAGGTATTTCATCACAAATGAAATGAAAACATAATCCGTATCCCGGGTTTCGGCATCAGGCGCCGCTTTTGCTATCAGCGCTTTTACTTCGTTTCGTACTTCTTTGGTGGCAGCCGTAAGCGAATTTACGTTGCTTTCGGCTGCGGCAATGGCAACAGCATCATCTGTGCGAAGGGCGGTTACCAATCCTTTTACAGCTTCCTGCTTTTGCCCGAAAACAGAAGTATGTTTTTCTTCTAGCTGGCGCATTTCTCCGGCATAGGCCGAGGTTTGCACTTTGCTTTTGATAGCCTCATTAAAAAATACAGGTGGCTGGTTAAACTGGTAAAAAACAAACACCATTACACCAATAAATAGGATCATGAACTGCATAGGTATCTTTAGCAAACCATTAAACAGCAAACCCAGCCTGCTTTCGGCAACCGATTTACCAGACAGATAACGTGAAACCTGGCTTTGGTCGGTACCAAAGTATGAGAGCGCCAGGAACAAGCCACCCGTCATGCCCGACCAGAAGTTATAGCGGTCGTCCCAGCTTGTTTGCCAATCCCAGGAGAAATCTACCACATTCATTTTACCCATTTTACCGGCCACAGCTACGGCATCGCCAAAGCTTACGTCGGCAGGCAGGTAATGCACCACCATAAAACCGGCAATCAGCATCCCTCCCATCATCACGGCCATCTGCTGTTTCTGCGTTACGCTCACCGCTTTTGTACCTCCCGACATAGTATAAATGATCACCAGCACACCGATAAAAATATTGGTAATGGTCAGGTTCCAGCCAAGTATAGTAGAAAGTATAATGGCCGGCGCATAAATAGTTATACCTGCTGCCAAACCACGCTGCACCAGAAAAAGCAAGGCTGCCAGAGAACGCGTTTTCAGGTCGAAACGATTTTCCAGGAATTCGTACGCGGTGTATACATTCAACCGGTAAAAAATAGGAATTACGGTAATGGAGATAATAACCATGGCTATCGGTAAGCCAAAGTAGAACTGCACAAAGCGCATTCCGTCTTCGTAGGCTTGCCCGGGCGTAGAAAGAAAAGTAATGGCGCTGGCCTGCGTTGCCATAATCGAGAGCCCGATGGTCCACCATTTCATGCTGTTATCGCCTTTCAGGTAGCCTTCAATATCTTTGCTGCCCCGCGTTTTCCAGACACCGTAAATCACAATAAAGCCTAACGTACCAAGCAGTACAATCCAATCTAATACACTCATTCGTACAGCTTTGTGATGATGTAAAATAAAACGATCAGGAATCCGAGATTGCCCAGCACTAACCAGTACATCCCACTCCATGTTTTAAAAAAAGGGGGTGATTCTGTCTCCTTCTCAGCGTTTTTAGCGATGTGCTCTTTCATAGTTCGGGTGAAGTATAAACTCAGGCAGCCGTGTTAATTAACCTGCGCAGCCTTTACTGCCGGTTGCGTACTGCTTGTTTTGGATGGTGTGTTTTTGCCGAGTGAAATAAGATTTGCAAAAAGCCTGTAAGCGCCCGGCACACCAGCCGGCAACTGCCTGAACCACGCATAACCAGTGTAGATATAGTTACCTTTTCCATAAGGCGCGATCAGCAGGCCTCCATCGCGGGCAGGCTCGCCCGGGTCGTTAGACGAAAGTATGGCCGCATACTCTTTGCTCCACTCGTTCGGGAAGTATAAACCGCGCTCCTGCACCCATCCTTCAAAATCTTTGGAAGTTATTTTGTTTGGCGATTGTAATACCGGGTGGCTTGGCCGCAGAAAACGGACCTGGGCATCTTCAACCGTAACGCGGTCGCGCGACAGTTTAAGCGGGTAAGGTCCGACTTCAGGCATCACAAGCGCATGGTTGGTATTGTACTGCACAATCAGGTTGCCGCCATTCTCTACGTAATCCAGCAGCTTGGCCTGGTGGTATTTCAGGCGATCAATGGTATTATAAGCTCTTACGCCAAGTATGATGGCATCAAACTGCTTTAGTCGGTTAGGCGTCATGTCGGCATCTTTCAGCACCGTAACCTGGTAGCCAATTTGCTGCAGACTGATGGGTAACTCATCGCCGGCTCCCATTACATAGCCTATTTTTTCGCCATTCTTTTTCAGGTCGAGTTTCACGGCTTTAGCAGTGGCATCCGGAAAGGTGGTCTGGGCTGGAATATGGCTGTATTGGATCGTATTTACGCCTTTGGAATATGTTTTACCATCTACAACGGCAATTGCTTTTAACTGCACTTCCTGCTGGCCTTTTGGCGGATGCACGGTAAATAAGAAAACCTGCTCGGCACCTTTTGCTTTGAGGTTGAAAGCAGTGCTTGCAGGCTCAGAGCGCCAGCCTTGTGGCAATTGCAGCGACAGGCTGCCTGCTACACCTGCCTTGCCTGATTTTACCAGCACCTGCACCTGTTTTGGTTCCTGGTCGGCAAACATGTATACTTTCTCAGCGATGTTCACGAATACAGGCGGCGTTACCTCAAATGGGCGGTATACTTCCCCATCTACCGGATCGGTGCGCTTGTAAATAACCGGTTCTGTAAAAGTGAAGGGCTGGCCAGCGATAAGCAGGTTAAATTGTACCGGCGCTGCCGGCATATTCTCAGGCAAACCTACCTCCTGCTGGTTTTCGATAGCAAACATACCCAGCGTACCTGCTTTGCGAAGCCAGTAAGGCTGTGTGTACGGCATGCTCTCCGGCAGTTTTGCAGTAGTGCTATACTTTAAACCGATATTGTTCTGCAACTGGCTGTTAAGCGTGCTGTCTTTAGATGCGAAAGTATAGTTTATACTTTGCAGGGTTACAGGCACTTTAGAACGGTTAATAGCTTCTACCTGCAGCGTTACCTGCTGCCCGGGCGTGGCTGCAAAATCTGTAGCGGCTACTTCTAAGTATAAACCCATCGCATTTTTCACTACTTCCTGCATTTCGTTCAGCTTCGTGGTTTTCCAGTAGCTGGCAGGCAGTTTATCCAGCTCTTTTTTAGCTAACAATAAGGTAGGAACTACAGCAGCAGGCTCTTCCGGTTTAAATTCCCTGATCGCTTTTTGCAATAACTTCTCAATTTTTTCGCCGCCTTTTACACGGCTCCAGCTTGTGTTAATGCCGTCAAACAGCTCTGCTTTTGCTTTTTCGCCTTTGGTATGCTCCAGGTACTCGATAGCGCTGCCACGAGAGCCGCTGGCACCAAAGCCCTGGCTCTTGTGCATGCTGCGGCTTTCGGCTGCAATTTCGCCATAAGATTTACCCAATAATGGGTTATAGTTGCCCACATCTATTTTCAGGAGGTTAGAGCCATAGTCGTCAAATTCTTTCTGGTTTCTGAATGACCAGACTCCAGTGTTCCAAAGCAGGCGCTTTGGTTGCCATACTTCCACGAACTTTAACTGCTCCGGAAAGCGCTTGGGGTCAGCGGCTGCAACGAATGCTTCACCGGCAAGTATAGCGGAGGCGGTGTGGTGGCCGTGTGTTTCGCTGGGATTGGGCGAGAAGCGTGTGATCAATACATCTGGCCTGAACTTCCGGATAACCCATACCATATCGGCCAGCACCTGCTCTTTGTCCCAGATGGTAAATGTTTCCTGCGGATTTTTAGAAAAGCCAAAGTCATTGGCACGGGTAAAAAACTGTTTACCGCCATCGGTTCTACGGGCCTGCAGCAACTCCTGTGTTCTTATTATGCCCAGGCCTTCGCGTATCTCGGGTCCTATCAGGTTTTGCCCGCCATCGCCACGCGTAACCGATAAATAAGCGGTATTGTATAGTTTTTCGTTGCCCAGGTAAGCAATCAGGCGTGTATTTTCATCATCGGGGTGAGCGGCAATGTAAAGCGCCGACCCCAGCACATTCAGCTTTTTAAGATCCTGTAATACCTTAGCGGCAGATGGCTTTATGGGAGCCTGTGCCTGCACACTCAGCGGAGAAATTGCCAAACCAATAAAGGCCAGCAGGCGGCAGATAACAGAAGATGATTTTTTCATAGTATGATATACATCAGGGCTATAAATTGAGAAGCATACTTATACTTGTAAATCTATTAAAACTGCGTGAGCAATACTAAACCAGTGTGGCCAGCCCAGACATAAAGATTAAACTACCAGACAAACAGCAGCCACAAATCTTAATCCACTCTTATATTTTCCTCAAAATCCGAAGGACTTTTCAGGTCGTACTTAGCCTGTAAAGTTTCCTTATACAATGCTATTTCAAAATTTTGTGAGTGCATAATAAGTATAAATATATTTCTTGCTTTTAATATCTTAAAATCACGATACCATTATATATATTTGTAAGTTGTTAAGATAATTTTGCTTACTAAACCAGAGGTTGCATACTATAACCTTATAAAGTAATGTCAGAATTTATATTACATCTTTAGCTTAAATAGGCTAAAATTCTAAAAGTACACTTTGCCCATTACGTTCAGCCTTACTTTAAAAAGTATGCAAAAACAACGAGAAAGCAGAATTGAGGATTTCGCGTTCGATTACCTTAAAGCGTATTACACCCAAGCTTATAAGGTATCGAATGTGCTGGTAAGTAAAGCTGAAATAAGCAAAAACGCAGCAGAAGCTGATGGCCTGTTCGTTTTCACGCATACAGAACACCCCGTATTTACTGCATCGCTGCATACCGGCAACTCAGATAAATTAGCCTCTTTGCTTATTAGCTACAAAAAAACCGGTTTAGGAAAACTACGTTTTCTTACGGCCTTTGCTTTATTTGCAGGCTTTTTTCTGCTTATAAAACCAGTAATAGGTATAGGGTTTGCACTACCTGTAGCACTGTTTGCCGGCATAACCGGCTTTATACTTCACACCTATTTAAAAAACCGCTATCTCCAGCGCAAAATTGAATACTTAGTAAGTGTATTAAAAAAATTACCTGCTAATGATCAGTGGCTGGGTATTTCCATCAGCAGTCTTACTTTCCGGAATAACGCACTGGCTGATTATTTAAACACCGTTTGCAAACGAAGAGGCATTGGCTTGATAACTGTAGGCAAACGATCAAAGGTTATATTGATGCAGGAGCCGCGCACTGCCACCTGCCGCAAAGGCGATTTTTTATCATACTATACTTCCGAAGCAAATATTCGCAAAGCCTTATCCGACGACCCGCTGATGCGCGTTGCATAACTCATTTTATACTTCACTTTTTAAAAAGCCCCGTGTAGCAGCAAACCAGTTGCAACACGGGGCTTTGTTATGTAGTATTATAGTTCGGGCCCGTAGCGCGCTAAATAATGCTTTATTTGTTTCGTTGTATACAGGTAAAAAATCGATCCGGCCCTGACTTCTGATTAAACTAATGAATACACCCTTTATACTTAATTTTCTGCGGGGCTTGCAGGCAAATAACAGCAAAACCTGGATGGATGAGAACCGCGACGGGTACCTGCAGGCAAAACAGTATTTTACAGAACTGGTAGCTTTTACATTAGATGAGCTTAAAGGTATAGATCCGGCATTGCACAAGGTTTCGCCGGCAGAATGCCTTTTCAGGATAAATAAAAATGATTTTTCTAAAAAGGGAGAGGCGCCTTATAAAGGACGGTTTGGAGCGGGCATATCTCCGGGCGGCCGGCATTCTGCGTATTCGAATTATATTCTGGTACTGGAGCCCGGCAACAGGTCAAGAGTAGGCGGCGGTATGCCTAACCCAAGGCCAGAGCGCCTCGAAAAGGTACGGCAGGAAATTGACTACAACCCAGGTGAGCTGGAAGCTATCTTAAACGACCCAGTTTTCAGAGCCAGCTATGGCGATTTGCAGGGTAAGGCATTACGAGGCGTACCTAAAGGCTATAAAAAAGACCATCCGGCATTGCCGCTGCTAAAGTATAAAAGCTATGCAGCATTACATCATTTTTCAGACGAAGAGGTTTGCAGCCCTGATTTTAAAGCCAGGTTACTACCTTATTTCGAAACCGTTAAACCATTACAGGAGTTCTTAAACAGAACGCTAGAAGACTAAACCATGAAAATCAACTATAGATTAAAGTTTATACCGGTACTATTTAGTTTATTTATACTTGGGGGGTGCGGCGCAGAAGAGCCTGATAAATTGCCGGATACTACACCTGATATCCGGGGCAGCATTACTACTTTTAAAAAAGCAGCTGCAAAAAAAGACAATTCTATAACCATGGTTTTAGTAGAGGCTGCCGATACAGACAGCACAAAATTCAGAAAAGCAAATCTCCGAATAGACAACACTACACTTATACAAAACCAGAAAGGCGATAACATGAGGCTGGGGCAATTGCAGCAGGGGCAACAGATTGAGGCCTGGCTTGAGGGCCCTGTAATGGAATCAGACCCAGTGCAGGCACATGCAGCTGCACTTCGCATTTTAGACTAAGTTTTTCACCAGGCTGCAACGGAGGAAACAGCTTTCACCATATCAAACCCGGCATTTACTCAAAATAGTCATCAGCACTAAAGAATACGCCTAAATCAGCTTATCTTGCTATATCTGGCAGCCTTGTAGTTATACTTCAGGTTGTGTCAGCGATGAGGTAAAGGAAAAAAAGGAGTAAGTATGCAATTTGTGGAGGCAAACAGAAATTCTGCTCAAAATATTAATAAGACAGCTCTAGAACTGAAAAACCAGCAGGGCAATGTATTTGTAAACATATCGTACCAGCCTGATTACATTGAAGCAAAATGGCACGGACATATTACAGCTGATGAAGTAGTAACGGCTGCCATAGCATACCTGCAACTAATTCAGGAGCACTCCTGCCCAAAACTGCTCAATGATAAAACCGAAGTTACCGGCGACTGGCAGGATGCGAACGACTGGCTTGAATTTGAATGGTTGCCCAAGGTAAGGGCGGCTGGCCTGAAGTATCTGGCACACGTTTATTCTCAAAACATTTTCAGCCGCTTATCAGCCCGTGACCTTATAGAACGTGTATCACCCGAGCTGATGATGCGTAATTTTTTTAATAGGGAAGAAGCAATTAACTGGTTACAACAATGTACCATGCCCGGCGGCAACCGCCAAAGTGCTTAGTGCAGGTTGGCGGCTATTGCCTGAGGAGCAGAAACTACAATTTCAACAGTATCCAGTAACACGCCTTCATTTGCAGAACTGGCTGCATGCGCTACTGGTGCAGCAGCTGTTATCTCTACTGTGTCAAGCAATACATTCATAACCGGTTGCTCTATGGCTGGCATAACCGCTGCTGTATTTGTAACTGATTTTTTAGTTTCGTTTGCAGTATTTTGCATAGCAACACCGAAACCGAATAATGAAGCTGAAAGAAGAACTAGAATTTTCATGGTTTTAAACTTTAAATGGTAAAACTGTTATTTGATGTTTCAAAGATATTACAATGTACTTTGCATTGCAAGGTACTGTTGCAATAACAGCTACTGTTTTATACCAACAGCTTTTAAATATCCGTGAACAGCCAAGTATTCCGGACAAACTACCAGCATATTTTTTAGCCAAAAAGTACAAATCTACAGCACTTATAGTTATATATAAATCTTATTGATTTGAAGAACTGCCTAACTATAGAAGCCGTATTTTTGTTGTATCTAAAAAAATTAGTATACATTACACTTCACTTTCCTAAAATAAGCCACCTGCATCCATGCAACATACCGATCGAATAAAGACTTCTGAGGAAAAAGAAGCTTCTCCGGCTTTTAAGCGCGAGATCACGCTCTTCGATGCTATTATGATCGTGACCGGCGGCATGATCGGTTCGGGCATTTTTATAGTTTCCGCAGATATTTCGCGCACGGTAGCTACACCAGGTAACATGTTGCTGGTATGGCTGCTTACAGGTTTCCTGACCATAGTAGGTGCTTTAAGTTATGGAGAGCTCTCTTCTATGTTCCCCAAAGTAGGTGGGCAGTATGTGTATTTAAAAGAAGCTTACAACAAAATGGTGGCTTTCCTGTATGGCTGGACGCTTTTTCTGGTAATACAGACAGGAGTAATTGCAGCGGTAGCTGTAGCATTTGCCCGTTTTACAGGCGTTATTTTCCCGTGGTTCAGTGAGTCTAACATACTTTTTTCAGTTGGCCCTATAAACTTTACATCTGTGCAACTGCTGGCTATTAGCAGTATTATATTGCTTACATACATTAATGCAGGAGGCGTTAAAAGCGGGAAACTGATTCAGAACATTTTTGGCAGCACAAAACTGATTGCCCTGTTTGGCCTGATCATTTTTGGTCTCCTGTTCGGTATAAACGATACTGCTATAGAAGCAAACTTCTCCGATTTCTGGGGTTCAAACGCAGCTGCAACCGGTTCTGGCAACTTCCCTCCTACCGGCTGGGCATTTATTACGGCGATAGGCATTGCGATGGTGGGCTCCCTCTTCTCCTCCGACTCGTGGAATAATATTGGTTTTGCCGGTGATGAAATTGTGAATCCGAAGCGTACTATTGTGCTAAGTATGGTTATAGGTTCGGCTATCGTTACGGGCATTTACCTGCTTATTAACCTGGTATACTTACTGGTGCTGCCACTAAACGGCGACCCTGCCGGCACTGATGTGATGAGCCTGGGTATAAAGTATGCCAGCAACGACCGTGTAGCCACTGCTGTTGCAGAAGTTATCGGAGGCTACAAGGCAACCGTAGCAATTGCTTTGCTTATTATGGTTTCTACTTTTGGCTGCTACAACGGAGCCATACTTGCGGGCGCACGCGTTTATTACGCTATTGCTAAAGACGGCCTGTTCTTTGAGCGCATGGGCCGCCTGAATAAAAACGGAGTGCCTGGTGCTGCTTTGTGGTTGCAATGCGCCTGGGCCTGTATACTTTGCCTGTCGGGTACTTACGGTGACCTGCTCGATTATGTAATTTTTGCAGTGATGCTGTTTTACATCATGACCATTTTAGGCATATTTATACTTCGTAAAAAGCGCCCTGATCTGCCAAGGCCTTACAAAGCGTTCGGATATCCTGTCCTCCCGGCTATGTATATTATGCTGGCTTCGGCTATCTGCATTATCCTGCTCATATATAAGCCTAATTTTACCTGGCCAGGTCTGATTATAGTTGGCCTGGGGATACCGGTTTATTACTTCTTCGGGAGTAAGTTCAGGAGCCTGGAAGAGTAATACAGCCTGTAGGAGTTAACCTTTATTCGGGGTATCCAAAAGGGTTAGTTATAGCTCTTATCTGAAAATGCCGGGAGCGTAATCTTATACTTCTGTCAGTTTAAAGCGCAGCATAAATTATCTTTCGTCCTGCAACTTATCGTATAGTCTGCCAGGGTCGGTATTAAAATCATGACTACAGTATACTTCATAAGTGGTTTGGGAGCGGATGAACGGATGTTCCAGTTTTTGCACATCAAGTGTAAGAACCGCGTGTTCGTGCGCTGGATTCAGCCCGAAAAAAACGAGCCTTTGCAAAAATATGCCAGAAGGCTGGCCGAGCAGATCACCGAACCCGATCCCATACTTGTAGGCATGTCTTTTGGTGGTATAGTTGCCATTGAGCTGTCCCGTTTTCTGCACCCGCGCCAAACTATACTTATCTCCAGCATGGCCAGCAGCAAACACCTACCTTGGTACTACCACGTTATGGGAGGTTTGCAACTGCACCAGATCATACCAGTTTCGTTAATGAAACGGTTCCATTTTGTGGCCCCCATGCTTTTTGGTGCCGCCACCGAAGCCGAAAAGGTGCTTTTAAAAGAAGTGATTATGGAAACGGAGCCACATTTTTTGCGCTGGGCTATCGGGCAGCTGCTGAACTGGCACCAGCCAGACCATTACGAACATGTAACCATGATCCATGGAACCTCCGACCATATCCTGCCGCTTCGGGAACATCCAAACATCATTAAAATAAAAAATGCCGGGCACATGATGGTTTTAAGCCATGCTTCGGAGATAAGTGCTATCTTGGACGATATTATAGGAGATTGTACCGCATGACAACGAATAAGAACCTCTATATTGTAACCACCTCCGAAGGAAAACAGGTGGAATTAACAACCGCCAAAGTACTTAAAAGCAATAATTTATATCCTTTTGGCATGCACAATTATGCCATTTACGAAACCCCGGAAGGCCTTTTTGTAAAAGCAACCAACAGCGGCGAGCGCGAAATCATGCTTACGGATTATGCCCTGATAGATGAGGCAGCTGCCCGCACTTACGACCACCCTTACTACCGCGTAGACGAGTAAACCATGCAGCTCAGCTTCTGGGAAAAAGAAACATACTTCAGTAACCTGGATGTGCTTATAGTTGGTAGCGGCATTGTGGGCCTGAGCGCCGCACTGCACCTGAAAACGACACAACCAAACCTGAAAGTAATGGTGGCCGAGCGCGGGCTTTTGCCAACCGGCGCCAGCTCTAAAAATGCTGGCTTTGCTTGTTTTGGCAGCCCGTCAGAATTACTAGACGACCTTAGCCACCATACCGAAGAGCAGGTATTCAGCCTTGTAGAACGAAGGTGGCGTGGCCTGCAGCGCCTGCGCCAGAACCTCGGCGATGCAACTATAGATTTTCATCAATGGGGCGGCTACGAACTTTTTGATACTGCACCACTTTACGAAGCTTGTTCTGATAAACTATATTACCTGAACAAACAACTGGCAAGTATAACCGGCCTGCGCCAAACCTATACTCCGGCAGATGAAAAGATAAACCGGTTCGGGCTCCAGCAAGTGCAGCATTTAATTGAAAACGTAGCGGAGGGCCAGATAGACACCGGCAAAATGATTCTGGCGCTGACGCAGAAAGTACAGGCATTGGGTGTATTGGTACTAAATGGCCTGGAAATCTTAAAGCTGCACGATAACGGCAAAAGTATAGCGGCCGAAACAACCCAGAGTATAACCGTTGAAGCAAAATCGGCGCTGGTGGCTACCAATGGTTTTGCCCGGAATTTGCTGCCTGAGTTACAAGTTGTACCCGCCCGCGCGCAGGTTCTCATCACAAAACCCATACATGGTCTAAAAATCAAAGGCACTTTCCATTTTGATCGCGGGTATTTTTATTTCCGGAATATTGGTGACCGGGTTTTGTTTGGAGGCGGCCGTAACCTTGATTTTAAAACCGAAGAAACTACTGAGTTTGAACTTACTGGCCTTGTTCAGGATAAACTGGAGGAGCTTTTAAGAGAAGTTATACTTCCGGATACACCTTTTGAGATTGAGCAGCGCTGGAGCGGCATTATGGGCTTAGGGCCTGAAAAAACAACTATAGTTCAGTCGGTGTCAGGGCGCGTTTGCTGTGCCGTGCGCATGGGTGGTATGGGCGTTGCCATTGGCTCATTAGTGGGAGAGGAAGGCGCCGCATTAATACTGAAAATGCTCGATCAAGCTTAACTCCATTCAAATAAACCTTTTTATACATTACCAATGCCTGCCAAAACCTACCACATCGACACTGATAATACGTTAACCCTGCAGTGGAAATTTAACTGGAAAAACATGACCCTGAGCTGGAACGGGGAGCCATTAGGGGTTATAGATAACCAGCAACAGTTAAAGGAGGGCAGGTCGATCACATTGCCCAATGGCGATTTGTTGCAGATAAGACTGACCGGCGGCGTATCCCAGGAGCTGGAAGTATTGCTGAACGGGACTCCCCTGCCCGGTAGTGCAACAGATCCGTTGCAGCGGGTAAAATCCGCTTTCCACCTGGCGTTATTTCTGGGTATACTTAACCTGGCAATCGGGCTGCTGGCTGGCTTCGTAAACCTCGATATTCTGAAAGCACTTACTGCCGGCCCTGCCAGCATTGCAGCTGGTATACTATACATCGGGTTGGCATTTGGCATTAAGCGATTATACCTGGTGGCACTCTACTCTATGATCGGGCTTTTGGCATTAGATATTATACTTACTTTATACTTAACTACTACCGAAGGAACAGCTTATAACCCAACTTCCGGCATATTGGTAAAAGGCTTCTTTATTTTTATACTTACCAAAGCCGTACCTGCCATTAAATTTCTTAAAACCACCGAACACCCTGTATCATAATCCATAAAAAGCAATGGCATTAAAAAAGGTAAACCGTTTGTTGTGGTTTACCTTTTTTAATGAGTGATGTTATAATGCTTTATACAGAGATCCATTGGCGCGTATTAGTGGGGTTTTGTAAAAAGGTTGGTTTTATACTTTCCTGTTCTGATTTAAAAAATTGCTGATACTCTTCTTCGCTTAATTCTTCGCGTAGTGCAATATGGAATTTTGCCAGCTCTGGGTATAGATTATTGCGTTCCTGTCGCTCCTGTGGGTTGTCTCTGTTGAAATCATAAAAGCTTTTCATAAAAAAATTAAATTTTAATTAATTGGTTGTTAATTAGTTAGAAAACATAGATACTCTAATACAACGCAATTAGTTTCTAAATAATTTGATAACAGCAAGATAACAAAGGGTACACTTAAATAAATAAAATAAAAACGGCCATACCTCAAGGCATGGCCGTTTTTACAAAATTATTATACTTAAATATAGCTTAGATCTGACCTTTCTCGGCAGCTTTCTTCAGCTTTTCGTTGGCAAAAATAGCTACTTCTACACGGCGGTTCTGCTGCATACCAGAAGTGGTAGCGTTGCTGGCTATTGGCATAGATTCACCGAAACCCTGGGTAGTAATTCTGGTAGATGCTACGCCGTTTGAAGTAATCTGCTGGTAAACCGAACTGGCTCTGCGCTCAGAAAGCGACTGGTTGTACGCAGCGTTACCTCTTGCATCGGTGTGGCCTTCTACCATCACGTTGGTGTCTTTATACTTATTCAGCGTTTTAGACAGATCTGCAATATTGCTCTGGGCTGCGTAGCTAACCTGGTCTGAGTTTGTCTCGAACAGGATACCGGAGTCGAACGTGATCTTGATTCCCTCTCCAACACGCTCTACCTTGGCGTTAGCCAGTTCCCGCTGCAATTCTTCAGCTTGCTTATCCATGTAGCGGCCAATAACGGCGCCGGCAGCACCACCCACGGCTGCACCAATAATAGCACCAGCGGCAGTATTCTTCTTTTTCTTACCGATAAAACCACCAGCCACACCGCCTACCACGGCACCTATAACGCCACCTTTAACAGTGCGGCTAACTGGCTTTTTAGTTGTTGTTTGTGCACTGGCTGCTACTGATCCTAAAAGAAAAACAGCCACTAGAAAATAAGCGATAAAAGTTTTGGCATTTTTCATAACCTCATTGTTTAAATTTTACATTCAGCTGCTTTGCCCGGTTAGTTTTGTTTTGAGCTTTAAAGCTGATGTTTGGGCTATTTTCAATTGCTGTGCCAGAATTTACATAAACTACATAGTGTATTTTGTATATAACTGTATATCAATTACAAAATTCACAAACCAGGTATAAAATAATTTTTTAAAAGCCTCTTCCGGGGCAAGCTTAAAACAGAAAAGCCCGGCTGCTTAGCCGGGCTTTCATAGTTATAGTTGTTATTGATTTTACTTCAGTCCAAGCACTTCTACGCCCTGCTCAAACACGACATCTACAGGTATGTTTTTGCGGCTCAAACGGTCCAGGTCTGATTGCAGTTGCGGGCTGATGAGGCCTTGCTCGTTCAGCAGTTTGCCTACACCGGCGTAGTCGCCGTTGCCTTGCAGGGTAAGTATAGTTTCGGATAGCTTGTTCATGGCATTGCGCATTTTAGCATAATTTACGCGGTACTTACCTGTCTGCTCATCGCGCTCGAAAGCACCATTCTGCTGGAAAAAGTTGAAGCGCACCATGTTGGCCTTACCGTGTGCGCTTGCAGCACCAAAACGCACCGAACGGAAAATACCGGCCAGGAAAGTAGTATAATAATCTTCGATGCTACCTTCGAGTTGCCCTTTCTCATGTAATTGCGTGATCATGTAAAGGCCCAGGATATCAGCTTTCCCTTCTTCAAGAGCAGATGCATGTTCTTTCAGAGCCTCGCGTACAGTGCCTTTGCCATTAATGGTATTTTTTACACCCAACCCGTGCGCCACCTCGTGGAACATAGTTGTAGCAAAAAACGCATCAAAAGTGATATGCTTCTGCTGTTCATCCACGATCAGTTCATCGCCAATTGGCTCCATGATCTTGTCGAATTTGGCACGCATGGCATTTTTAAGCTGCAGACGGCGTGTTCCTTTCTTCAGCTGTACCTGCTCATCGTTAGGCAGATTAATGGCTATGGTTTTGCTGCCCGCATTGCAATCGCCGGCATAATAAACCACATCGTAGGCATTCAGATCGGCATCAGCGCCGGGCATTTCTTTTTTATAGTTAGCCCCTACCGGCAAACCACGCTGCAACTCCGGCAGAAAAGCAGCATACTTCTCCAGTCGTTTGCTCCAGTCAAGGTCTTTTATCAGCACATAGGCTTCGTGCGCCGCTTTGTAACCAAACAGGGCATCTTCATAGGTTTCTATCGGCCCGATAACCACATCAATGGTATTGTTTTTCATATCCATCCAGGCCAGGTCGCTTGGCTGGTAATTATCGGTAAGCAGGGCCTCGGCACGCATGGTCAGGTACTTTTTCAGGCCGGCATCATCGGCAAGGGCAGCAGCTTGTTTTAAAAGATCAGATGCACGCTTTACTTCATCCTTAAACTGTACATGGTATGGCACTGTAATCAATTTACCATTGGCATCGCGGCGCACAAACGTATACTGGCTAGTTTTGTCTTTCAGGTTAACCTGTTCAAACTCTTCCTTGGTCATGTCGTGCGGATAAAAGTTGGAAGCAGCAGGCTTCGCACCTACACCTGGCAGAAAAGGTTTGTTATCATCCAGGCGGTCCCAAGGGCCATAGTTTATTTTTACATATTGTCTGGCGGCATCGTTATCAAGCGTGGCTAGCAACGAGTCGCCATTGCCATAGGCTTCGTACCAGAAAAGCTTATCCATAATTTTACCGGCCTCGATCAGTAACGGAATCATCTGGCGCTCTTTGGCAGTCAGCTTGCTCATATCCGCAGTAAGCCGAACAGAAGTATACTTATCCAGTTTTTGCTGCAGGTCGTTGCCAGTAGCTTCAGTTGCAACTGTTTCTGTATTTTTGGCCTCTTCTGTTTTTTTGCCGGTGCAACCAGCAGCCATAGCCGCTACTGCCGAAGCTAAAATAAAATGACTTGGTTTCATTCTGGTTTATGTTTTAGTGACGAATAGATTGTGGAAGTTAACAAATTTTGAATTGCCTGTAAAGCGCCAAAAGTTATTGCTAAAAAGTATAAGGCAAGTACAAACGGATGTTTACGTAAAACTAAAAAAGCCGCTGCCTCCCTTTTACAGGAAAAGCAACGGCTTTTTAAAGTATAAAGTATGGCTGCAGTCTAGAACAGGCCGAACAACTCGCCTTGTATTTTCTCGATAATGCTTCCCATATCTTCCGGGTTAGCCACAAAATCCAGGTTATTTACATCAATCACCAGCAACTTGCCCTGATCATAGTTACCCATCCAAGTGTTGTAATGTTCGTTCAGGTTACGCAGGTAGTTAATGCTGATGCTGCTTTCGTAGTCACGGTTACGCTTTTCTATCTGCCCGATAAGTTTTGGCAGGTCAGCCTTCAGGTAAATCATCAGGTCTGGTGCTTTTACCATGCTGATCATAGACTGGAACAGGTCGTAATAATTGTCGTAATCACGGGTGCTCATCAGGCCAGACTGGTGCAGGTTTTTTGCAAAAATATGGGCATCTTCGTAAATAGTGCGGTCCTGGATCACGTCTTTGCCATTCGCCTGGATCTGCTGCACCTGGTTAAAGCGGCTGTTCAGGAAAAATACCTGCAGGTGAAAGGCCCAACGCTCCATGTCTTCATAAAAATCCTTCAGGTAGGGGTTATTCTCTACCGCCTCTAAGTATAAATCCCACTTAAAATGATGTGCCAGCTTGGTGGCCAGGGTGGTTTTGCCGGCGCCAATGTTGCCGACGATTGCAATATGCATAATGTAAACTATTTGTAAATGCCGGCTGCAAAAGTAAGGGTTTTTCGTTAGAAGCAGCTACCTGTTTTTCCACATCCGGAGCTATACTTTTACACATGCTACTGTGGCATAAGATTAAAGCCTTAAGGTATACTTTAAACAGGTTCTATCGTACAGCTTATCTGAAACAAACTATAAAAAACTATGACAAAGGGACATAACAAAGAGCGCGAAGATAAAAACAAACCAAGCGCCGAACATAACACTGGCAAACACCAGACGCATCATTTAAAAGATCAGGACAAAGAAAAAGGTCCTCAGGGCCGCCATAAAGAAAAAGACCAATCAGGCGGTACCAAAGGGCAAAATGCCATTTAAATAAAAAGGCCGGCAGCACAAAATGTGCTGCCGGCCTTTTTATTAAAGTATAACTTAGCGCTTTTCGCGCATATTTTCATACAGGTCTTTTGCATCGCGGCTTTTACGCAAGGTGTTAAATTCTACCTGCAGGGCGGCTACTTTCATTTTATCGCTGTTGTTCATCTGCTGCAAAACCTGCTGCTTGCGGTCACTTAGCTGCAGGTATACATGCTCGGCGTAATCCCAGTCGCGTAGGCTCCAGCGGCTGCGTTGGCCACGCACGGCTTCCAAAAACTGTACAAAAGCAGGGCGCATCTGGTTAGCCTTTAAGTGCATAATGTTATTGGTACCGGTCAGTTCTTTTTCCCAGCGGGCTGCCTCTTCGCGGTTCAGTGGCTGGCCGTATCGCTCCTCATTCTGCTGTTCCCAGCTACGGTACCTGGTTTTAATGCTGCTATACTCTTCTTTTGATTGCTGCGATAACTTAGACGAGCCCTGCTCCAGGTTCTGGGTTTTGATGTTAAACTCACGCTTTATGTTAGGCCATTCGGCTCTTGTAATGCTATCGCCTTGGTTGGCCTTATTTCGCATCCAGGCGCGCAGATCTGCCAGGTCTTTTTCCAGCTGCGATTGCGTTTGTGCCTGCGCCATAAAAGTTATACTTGCCAACACCAGCGTCAGCGCCCATCTCATCAGATTTTTCATAGGTTTCAAAGAATATTGGTTCTACAACTACTCCAGACAATAAATATTGTGCCACAAATATATTCAGAGAACACATTTTTATCTTCTGATAGCTGCAACAGCGTATAAACCAGTATAAAATATAAGCCAACAATGTTAATGGCACTATCTTTTAAAAGCCTGGCACGTTTAAAGCAATTATAGCTAATAAACAGCAAGCCCCTCCACAAAGATAACCTCAAAAAGTGGCTATCTGTCAAGTATAAACAAAACACATGTATGAGTAACAAAGGAAGCTTTCATGAAACAGTTGTAGCCATTACAAACCAGGATGGCATTACCCTGAGCGTAAAAGAATTTCCGTTTAAAACCACTTTCAGCCTGTCGCCGCTGATAGCTTATTGGGAAAACAAGGTAAGTACCAGCCCAAGCTGCAACGTAGCGCGTGTGAAAGAGCTGGCTGGCTTACTACGCCAAACCCCCGAACTACTGGAGCCTATTGAGAACCCTGCTCTAATTGAAAAGCATATTGATACGGTGGATATTCTGATGGAAGATATTTTCCCGAGCGCCCTCTGGGAGAATGATTTGAAAGCCGCTGCGTTGCCCTTCCATTTCGAAAGCTTTTATGCCACCCCGCGCCTGGAAGAACTACGCCTGCTGGGCGGCGAGAACTATTCAGAAAAGCTTAATATCGACAAGACAACACTGTTGTTCCGTCAGACGCTTTCGGCTTATACTTTAATTCTGGCTAAATTTTACAATGCAAACTTTTTGGTAGATGAGCCTTTCATTTTTACCATAAAAGACAAGTTTACACAACTGGAGCGCCACTATAAACTTACCATAGACCTTAAATTTATGGAAGTAAAGGCAAAAGGTAAACTCAGCAAGCTAACACCCTCTGAAATCAACTTCCTGATAAACCGCTACAACGACCTCGATATCTGGATGGAGAAGCTACCACCACAGAACTTTGAGTTTACTGGCTTTGCAATTTATGATTTCACTGATGTAACTAACGAAGAAACTATATCATCGCTGCGTTACGACCTGCTTGACGGCGACTCTGTAAGCACAGAAGAAGGTTTCCTGAGCCTCCAGCAAAAACTGCGCGTGCTTTTTGAGCTGCCCGGCATTCGCCTGGGTTTGGCCTCCTGCCCTGCCCTGCAGGAATTTGACACCAATTATGCGCGCAGAATATGGAATGGCTTGGTGCTTACCAATACCTGCGATCTGAAAATGAAAGATCTGAGTCACTCAATTTACCAGCCCGTTATCCAGAAAGGCCATACTATAGTGGTAGAAGATCTCAAATATTTCTCGGACCCTACCAGCATAGAGCAAAAATTACTGGACACTGGCATTCGCAACCTGATTATAGCACCGCTCCGGTATGAAGGTATTACAATTGGGCTATTGGAACTGGCTTCCCCTATTCCCGGCGAGCTTAATGCGCTATCTACCATTAAACTGAAAGAGATTTTGCCGCTGTTTGCCCTGGCCATGAACCGCAGCCTCGACGAACTACGCAACAGCATCCAGACCATCATCAAAGAAAAGTATACTGCTATACATCCTGTTGTAGAGTGGCGGTTTACGAAAGCTGCTATTAACCTGCTCGAAAAAATGGAGCGCAACATCAGTTCCGAAATTGAGCCGATCGTGTTCAAGGATGTATACCCGCTATACGGCGCATCGGATATCCGAGGGTCGGCTACCGAGCGTAACAGAGCCATACAAGGCGACCTGATTGAACAGTTGGTACTGGCTAAAGAAGTTATACTTGCTGCGAAAGACCATTTGCCGCTATCTATACTTGACGAGCTCATTTTCAAGATCGATAAATTCTCGCAAAAGCTGGTTAACGAACTTGGCTCCGGCGACGAAGGCGTGGTGCTGGATTTTCTGCGGGGCGAAGTGGAGCCGCTTTTCGATCATTTTAATGCGCGCAGCGAGGCAGCCGCTCTTCCGATAGAAACTTACCTGAAAGCCATTAATAACCCATACAAGGTAGTTTACAACAAGCGCCGGGCTTACGAAGAAAGCCTTTACATGATTAACGAATCTATTTCTGCTTTCCTTGACCGCGAAGAAGAAAAAGCCCAGAAAATATTCCCGCACTATTTTGAGAAGTATAGAACTGATGGTTTAGAGTATAATATCTATATAGGAGCATCGTTGTTAAGTAACGGGCAGTTTGAGCACATCTACCTCAAAAACATGCGCTTATGGCAGCTTATGGTTACCTGCGAAATTGCACGCCGCATACATAACCTGCGGGCAAACCTGAAGCTTCCGCTGGAAATTACCCAGTTGATACTGGTGCACAGCGCACCGATCAGCATCAGGTTCAGGCTGGATGAGAAAAAGTTTGATGTAGAAGGCGCCAATAACATCCGCTATGAGGTAATTAAAAAACGCCTCGACAAGGCAACTATAAAAGGCACAGATGAGCGCCTGACACAGCCCGGCATGATTGCCATTGTTTACATGCTGCAAAAAGAGGCTGACGAATATATGCGTTACATCGAGTTTCTGCAGGCCGAAGGGTATATAGAGCAAGAGGTAGAATTCCTGGAAATTGAAGAGATGCAGGGGGTACAAGGTTTACGTGCACTCAGGGTAACTATAAACAACCAGGAACAGCTCCGCCACGACATAGACTCCGGCGATGAGCTGCTATCAATAGCCCAAAGTGCAACGCTAAATTAACTTTACCCAAGCAAGTATAATCCTATATTAATTGCATTTTAAAAAAAGTTATCCACAAAACGTAACCATAGTAAAAATATTATATAATTGATTACTAACTGTTTATATAATTTTAAACACATATATCCATCACGCCAGAAAAAAAATTTATATAATTTTATCTCATCAAGTGCAATTCTTAAAAATATTTCCCTTTACTTTGTGACACTATCAGGGACAGCAGGTTCCTCATAGTTTTTCTTTTTTAAAACTTTTTCAACTTTTAGCCAAATGAAATTGAAAAACAGATTTTTGCCTGCCATGCTATTATTCGGCGTGGTAGCACTATCCTCTTGTGAAAAAACAGAGCAGGATGAAGCAACGCCCCTTTTAGAGCAGGGCATGATTTCCCATGTAATGGTAGACTCAGCAGAGGTTACATCTTACAATTTTTCAGGCAGCCAGTTAAGTCAGGTTAACCATTACAACGAAGAGAGCGGCAAGGTAGAGAGCTACGAGCAGGTTGAGCGCGACTCTAAAGGCAGGATCCAGAAAATCAGATCGCATGCCGGCAACACACACGCGTTGCTTTCAGAAGAAACGTATACTTACAACGATAAGGGCAACCTCGACAAAACTACCACTGCGTATTATACAGGCACTAAAGTAGACTATACTTCTTATGCTACTTATGAGTTTAACGCTCAGAACAAGCTGGAGAAAAAGTCTGTCTTCGAAGGTACAGATGAAAATGCACAGCTGAAGTCTTATACTACTTACGCTGTACTACCAAACGGCAACTATACCCAGGAGAAAGAATTCGTAGTTAACGCTAAAGGCGAACCAGTGCTATTCTCTACTACAACGTACTCTTACGATGCCAATACCAATCCATTCTACGGATACGCTGACCCGGCAACTACAAGCAGCCCTAACAACATTTTAAGCTCAAGAGCCGAAATGCATGGTACTGGCAAAGTTTATACTTACTCTTACTCTTATGAGTACGATGAGCGTGGTTACCCAACCAGCCAGACTGTTACTAACCCGAACGGCAAACGCGAAACTTATACTTACCTGTACAGCAACTAATTCAGCTTAACAGGAATAAAACAACAGGCGGCCCGGAAACAAGTTTTTCCGGGCCGCCTGTTGTTTTTGCAGCCATACGTTATTGCATACTTCTGCCGGCATTCAGCAAAAAACAGTATATTTGTTTAGCACGAATAATAAATAAAATGTCAAAAACTAAGATTACAGTAAACAACAATGGCTCTCTGCGCATAGAAGGCGAATTTGAGATAGTAGATAAAGATGGTAATGTATATGGCCTTGGGGGCAGAGAACTTGTTTCTATATGCCGTTGCGGGTTATCTAAAAACAAGCCTTTTTGCGATGGCTCACACAAGGGGCACTTCGAACACGATGCCATAGCTTTTGACCTGCCTCCTAAAAAGCAGTAAGTTATACCTCTAGCTTAGCGCCTATACTTTAGCACCACCCTTATGCCCGAGCGCCTGATAACAATAGCTACATTTAACGAGCCAACAGAAGCCCACATAGTAAAGGGCCGCCTGGAGGCAGAAGGCATACCATGTTTTCTGGGAGATGAGCATATTGTATCGGCTCAGCCGTTTTATTCGGTAGCAGTTGGCGGCGTTAAGTTAAGAGTTACCGAAGGAGACGCTGAAGAAGCCCGCGCACTGCTTGCCCACATCCAGGGGGGCACCGGCGAATATATCCTGGATGATAACATTGAGCTGGCACCTCCGATGCAGGAACATGTGCCGGTAAGCACTTGCCCGAACTGCGGGTCAGAGCACGTTGCAGAAGAAAAATACTCTAAAACAGTCTTTTCGCTTTCATACTTACTATTGGGGTTTCCAATACCTTTCCTAAACCGGCAGTATAAATGCTACGACTGCGGATTTGTATGGCAGCATAAATAAACCAGAAGCGGGAGCCTTGTACAAGGCTCCCGCTTCTGGTTTATTCTTCAGTTAGTATTAAACTCCCTCAGCAAACGGAATTGGAAAACTGGTCCATACATCGTCTCCGGTCCTGTCTATTGGCAATTCGGCAAGCCTGTTATAGCGGCGCATATCTACCCAGCGATGTCCCTCAAAGTATAACGAGTAGCGGCGCTGGCGCAGCATTTCATTTATAAGTGCATCTCTGGTAATCGCACCGGTATAAGGTCTTAAACCGTGTCCTGTTCTTATTCTGTTCAGTGCAATAACAGCATCCGGAAACTGGCCAGTCTGAATCTTCGACTCAGCATATATCAGAATTAGTTCTTCGTTGCGAATGATCGGCACCGGGTCGGTATTGCTTTTATAAACGGCCACATCATACTGCCCTGTTAAGTTACTTTGCGTTGCCGGCGCTTTACGCTTATAAACCTTAGCTAAACGATCATCTCCCGGTTCGGCATCTGTCACAAAACTCGGGTGCGCAATACGAACTTCGCCGGTAGCATCCGGAGCCAGAAAAAGCGGGTTAAGCTGATCGCCGGAAGCGGTACTAAAAACATAATAGGCACCTTTATTAAAATCGCCTTGTAAGTCTAAGAAAGACTCATCCAGAAATGTAAGTGCTTCACTAAACTGGTTACGGTAAATAGCTACCCTCGCGGCCAGGGCCTGGTTAAACTGCAGAAAGGTTTGTGGCGTATTAAAACCGGCAAACCCGCCGGAAAGGGTAAACGCAAAACTAGTTCCGGCACTTTTTAAATGGCCCTCTGCTTCGGCAAGTAAACCGGCAATTGCTTCCAATGCTGCTTCGCGGCCAACCACCGGCCCCAGATTTTCAAAGTCGCTTACATCTACCCGGATACCGTTGTCATTCATCATGGTCAGGTTCATGAGCAGCTGGTGCGCTTTTATAGTTTTGGCAAAGCCCAGGTACCCCTGCTTCTGTTCTTCCGACACAATTTCCGGTTTAGCATTCGTGGTAGCCTCAATCAGGATATTGGTATTTTTAACTACCCTATACCTCGCCGACCACGGGTTTGTAGTATAAAATGTGTTGTTATCCAATACGGCGCTGCCGGCTCCCAGCAAATCAGATGTAAAACGCGGGTCAGCGCCAGAGAATCGGTAATGCTCACGCCCGATCACACCAACGTTATCATAGTAAGTGCCAATTATATTGCGCATACCGGCTTCGGTACCCACAACAAGGTTATTGAGGTCTGCAATACTGGCGTCTACTGTTTTTATAGTTGGATTATTGGGGTCATCAAAATCGTTTATTTCGCAGGCTGGCACTGCAAATGCAAATGCAAGTATGGCTACCACCTTCAAACTATGTAACAGGCTGTTATCTCTTTTCATGATTTCAAATATTAAGTATTAAAAGCCAACTGCTAAATGAAAGAACATTCTTCTTGAAGCAGGAAAAGGCGTAACTTCTACACCAGTAGAAAGTCCATTACCACCAAAATTGGATACTTCCGGATCATAGCTGTCGTAGTTGGTAATGGTAAAGAGGTTATTGGCAGATACACCAACTCGTAGCTCCCGCACCACAGACCCGAATACACTTTGCAGCGCAGTTGCTGGCAGGGTATAGTATAAACCTATTTCACGCAGGCGCAGGTAAGAAGCATCCTGTACAAAAGGCTCTGCAGTTACACCAAGTGCACCTACACGCTCTTCGCTATTGGTTTCACCGTCACCATCATCGTCGTCGTCATAGTCTGGAGAGGTACCACCAAGATCAGTCAGCAGTTCAGTCAGGTTAATGTTCTGGCCTCCTTTTTTCCAGTGGAGCAGAAACGAGAAGGTCAGGTTATTTTTCACAGTGAAGAAATTATGGAAGTTCATCTGGAAATCCGGGGCTGCATCTCCTAATTTCTGAACGCCTTCATCCCCTTTTATACCCTTTATTTGTGTTACCGATGCGCCTTCTTCAATAAAGAATGTACCCAGTGTGTTACCAAAGCCCCCCAAAGCAAACGGAAGTATATTTAGCTTCGTCATTTCAGAACGGTTTAGCCAGTAACTTGTGCGTGATTCCCACTTCAGAAAAGTTGACTCGACCGGCTTTAAACTTAGCGCCAGCTCTACGCCACGGTTACGAAGCTCGCCACCGTTTACAGCCTGCGTAAGAAAACCTGAAGACTGCGGAAGATTCTGGATCAGGATAAGGTCAGATACTGTTTTCTGGTAGACAGTTGCTTCTAACAATACTTTGTTGTTTAACAAACCAATATCAATACCGCCTTCCAGTTCTTTCTGCCTTTCCTGTTTGATGTTTTCGTTGCCGCGTTGCGTAAATGGCAGCAAGCCGGCCTGCCCGCCTGTGTTAAAAGCAACCAGTGCACTATACTTGGAGCCAAAAGGCGGAAACCCTCCGGCTTCACCATAGGCAGCACGCAGCTTGAACAGATTTATATTATCCCACTGCCAGAAATCGAAGTTACCCAGGTTAAGCGCCAGCGAGAATTTAGGGAATGCCTGAAAATCATTTACATCTGCGTTATTGGAAGATTTATCAAGACGAAGGCCGGCTGTAGCTATTATTCTGTCTTTAAAGTTGATTTCTTCCTGAAAGAACAAGCCTTTATTGCGCTCTTTTACCCGATTTTGAGTTACTTCCACCGCTCCTGCCTGGTCCAGATTAGTTTGTGAGCCGATGAGTTTGGTGGCCACGTTCAGTATCTGGTCCTGGTTAAAGTTCTCTCGTGTGGCACCCAGCGTTGTTGTAAAATTCAGGTCGTTGTTGCTTAAAGTAAGGTTATTAACCAGGAAAGCAGCAAAGTTGGTATTCAGGTTATAGTTGTTACCCTGTATAGAAGCACCGCCTGTACCCCGGCCATTTGACTGGAATTGCAACACGTTCGGAAAAAACGCGCGTGTACGAAGTTCATAAAAATCCAGGCCCGAACGGAGCACCAGTTTCGTATTGCTCATGTCTGTTTCGTATAGTTTGGTGTTCAGCGTTAAGCCTCCCAGAAACCTGTCGGTAGCTTCGTTATTTGTGATCAGGTCGCGGGTCTGGATAAAGTTTGAAGCCGCGAAAGGGTTATCCGGGTAAACACCTAATTCGTTCGGAAACAGGTTTACAAAGCTTGGCGTAGATGACAGTGCTACTCCAAAAGATACCCCGGCATTGTCGTTGTTTGTTAACCCTCGATCAGCAGACGAGTTGATATAGTTGGTACTCAGGCTGAAATCAAGCCTGTCAGAGAGTGTATGGTCGAGGTTAAAACGGATGGCCTTTTTCTCGTAGCCGGTTTTCTCAATTATACCTTCTTCGTCCTGTACCAGGCCGCCCACAAAAAAGCGGGTACGGTCGTTGCCGCCGCTCACATTCAGGCGCGTGCTGTACAGCATACCTGTGTTGCCATACAGTTCTTCCTCATAATCTACAAGTCGTCCTGCATCCCGGGCTTCTATAAATAAAGGCACAGCGCTGGCTCCAAAAGTTGCCCGAACACGGTCTTCGGTATAGGTGCGCATGCCCAGTAATTTAGACACTCTTGTAATACCTATGTCCTGCGAAAAGTTTACAAGTGTCTGACCGGCAGCGCCCCGTTTTGTTGTAATTATAACTACACCTGCTGATGCCAGAGAGCCATAGATTGCAGCCGCTGAAGCACCTTTCAGAATTTCTATACTTTCAATGTCATCAGGGTTAAGATCGGCAATGCGGTTAGAGGCGTTATCCTGGTTAGAAGACGGGTTTCCACCGGCTGCTGCAGCCGTAACAGCATTTAGCCCGGCAGAAACAGAAGAGTTATCTATAATTACACCATCTACTACATACAGCGGCTGCGACTCACCAAAAACAGACGTTACCCCGCGCAACTTAATAGCAATACCGCCACCGGGTGCACCTGAGTTTGAAACAACTTCTGCCCCAACCAGTTTACCGCTTATAGCAGCATCCATAGTTTGAGGTGTGGTTATACCTGAAATTTCCCGGTTACTGATGGTTGCAACCGCATTGGCAGCATTGGCGCGTTTAACCGTTGTGGCCAAACCTGTTACAACAACTTCGCTAAGCCTGGTGGTTGTTTGTTGTAACTGTACATTCAGCGTTCCGGTACTGGCATTAACATCTATACTACGCGATACATACCCTAGAAACGAAAACTGAAGTCTTCCGCTATTAGTGGGCAACTGGAGCGAGTATTTGCCGGTAGCATCGGTGTTTGTACCTACTGTAGACCCAATTAACACCACACTTACACCAGGCAAAGCATTTCCCGAACCCGCATCGGTCACGTTTCCGCTTACAGTAGTCTGCCCAAACAGGGCAAGTGGCAATATCATCCCAAACAGAAAGACGAATGCCTTAAAAAGGTAGAGTTTTTTCATAGAAATCAGGTTAAAAAAACAGGAATGAGGATTTTACACATGCAGCGTGATCTGCATGAGACTTATACGGCCAATTATACTATTTAGTATAATTCTAATTTATTTTTGAACTATAATGAAACACAGCTTACATTACCAGAAAAGGTAGTTGCATTTAGCTGCAGCTGTTCAAAAAGGATTGAAGCGGTAACTAAGTATAGAAGGGATGGAAAGCCTGTAATTTAACCGGCTAAAGTATAGCGCCTTATACTTGCCATTAACCTCCAACTTTAAAATGCGTAGGCACTGAAATGGTTATTTATACTTATATAAGTAATCTGAATAAAGGCATAAAGTATAAAGCCACGAGCCAAGGATTTACACCTTAACACGTGGCTTTATAAAGGTCAGGACTAGAAGTATTCACGCAGCTAGAAGGTGATTTACAAATTGCACGTATTCTTCGCGGGCTTCGTCCTGAGTTTTGCCTTTAAGTTTAGCCCATGCATCCCATTTGGCTATATTCTTAAAATCGAAACCTCCCGGGCGATCCGTATTTACATCGCCTTCAGAGGCTTGCTTATACAGTGCATACAATTGCAGCAGTACATCGTTTGATGGGCGTTCGGTCAGTGTTTTAGATCGTTCTACTGCACTTTCAAATTCAGCTTGTGTTGCCATATAGTTGTTTAGTTAGTATAGTGATACCCTAAACTACTAAAAAACACGCTGCATGCATAACTTATTTAATATTTAGTATTCAAAGTTATTTTATTAAATTTCATATACTTATAAGCTTATACTTGAAAGTATGAGCACCAGTGAAGTATAAAACTTAACAACTATACTATGAAAAAACTAAACTCCAGCGTTACCGGTTCGGCCTTGTTGCTGTCGGCTTATCTGGTGCTGGGTGGTGGCTGCACCTCCAGCAAAACTACAGACACTGCAACAACAACAGCAGAGCAAACCACTGTTGCTACCCAACCCGTAGTAGCCGAAGCTCCTAAGCCGCCTGTTGCAAAGAAAGTAGCCAAAGAGCTAAGCATGCACGGCGACACCCGCATTGACAATTACTATTGGCTGAACCAGCGCGAAGACCCGGAAGTAATTGCGTACCTCAACGCTGAAAATGCTTATACCAAGCAGATGCTGGCAAACACCGAGGACCTGCAGAAAAAGCTTTTTGACGAGATAGTAGGCCGCATCAAGCAAACAGACGAATCGGTGCCTTACAAAAAAGACGGCTACTATTACTATACCCGTTTTGAAACAGGCAAAGAATACCCGATTTATGCCCGCAAAAAAGGTAGCCTTGATGCCAAAGAAGAAATCATGGTAAATGCCAATGAGCGCGCCGAAGGCCTGAGTTACTACGCTGCAGCCGGCATGAATGTGAGCAAGAACAACCGCCTGCTGGCTTTTGGCGAAGACACCGTAAGCCGCCGCAAGTATACGATCAGGTTTAAAGACCTGAGCACCGGCCAGCTGCTGAAAGACGAAATACCTAACACAACAGGAAGTGCCGTATGGGCCAACGATAACAAAACAGTATTTTATACGATGAAGGACCCGGCGCTTCGCTCCTTCAAAATCTTCCGCCACACGCTGGGCACACCAACTGCGCAGGACAAAGAGATTTTCCATGAGGCGGACGAAACCTTCAGCACCTTCGTTTATAAAACCAAATCCGACAAGTACATTATCATCGGCTCAGGCAGCACTTTATCTAACGAGTATCGCTACCTCGATGCCAGCAACCCGAACGGCACGTTCAAGGTAATTCAGCCACGGGAGCGCGGCCTGGAATATAGCGTAGACCATTTTGGCAACAACTTTTACATTGTTACCAACAAAGACAAAGCCACCAACTTTAAACTGATGCAGACCCCGGTAACTAAAACCGGTAAAGCCAACTGGAAAGAAGTTATACCGCATCGCCCTGATGTGCTATTGGAAGGCATCGAGATATTTAAAGATTATCTTGTATTGCAGGAGCGCAAAAATGGCCTTACCCAGATTCGGGTAACTAAATGGAACGACCCTAAAGCTGACCATTACATAAATTTTGGCGAAGAGGCCTATACTGCTTTTGTGGGCATGAACCCTGACTTCGACAGCCACACACTGCGCTACGAGTACAGCTCCCTTACCACACCAAGCACCACCTATGACTATAACATGCAAACAAAGCAGCAGAAGCTGATGAAGCGCCAGGAAGTTGTGGGTGATTTTAACCCGGAGAACTACGAGGCAAAGCGCATTTACGCAACTGCCAAGGATGGCACAAAAATTCCGGTTTCGCTGGTTTACCGTAAAGGACTGCAGTTAAATGGCAACAACCCTACCCTGCTGTATGCTTATGGCTCTTATGGTATCAGCACCAACCCTGGTTTCAGCTCGGTGCGCCTGAGCCTGCTCGACAGAGGTTTTGTGTATGCTATAGCCCACATTCGGGGTGGCCAGGATCTGGGGCGCCAGTGGTACGAAGATGGCAAGCTGCTGAAAAAGAAGAACACGTTTACCGACTTTATTGATGCAGGCGAGTACCTGGTACAGCAGAAGTATACCAACCCTGATAAACTTTTTGCACAAGGCGGCAGCGCAGGCGGCTTGCTGATGGGTGCCGTAGTAAACATGCGCCCTGATTTATTTAAAGGCGTGCTTGCTGCCGTGCCGTTTGTAGATGTGGTTACAACCATGCTCGATACCAGCATTCCGTTAACAACTGGTGAGTTTGATGAGTGGGGAAACCCAGCTAACAAGGAATATTACGATTACATGAAGTCCTACTCGCCATATGATAACGTGGAGAAGAAGGATTACCCGAACATGCTTGTAACCACCGGCCTCCACGACTCTCAGGTACAGTACTGGGAACCGGCCAAGTGGGTAGCCAAGCTCCGCGAAATGAAAACGGATAACAACATGCTGCTGCTGCATACCAACATGGAAGCAGGGCACGGCGGCGCATCCGGTCGTTTCGAGCGTTACAAAGAAACAGCCCTGCAGTATGCCTTCATGCTGAACCTGCTCGGTCAGAACCAGTAATTTATACTTGCTGAAGTATAAAAAAAGCCGCTGCTATACTTTAGCAGCGGCTTTTTTTATTTAAGTCCATATTTTATAATCGCTGGTACTTCTTTCTATTTTCTTCATTAAAAATTAAATCGATATCTCGCCAACCAAAAACTTCCCCTCTAACAGTATAAACTTTCCAGCAGGGTACCATTTTTAGCACACGCAAAGCTTCCTTCCCGAATTCTGTGCCATTACTAAGTCTAACTTCTGCCTGTATTATCTTACCCTCTTTATTCGTCTCAAAATCTATTGATACTTCTTCCCTTGTACTTGGCATTTTTTCCCAATCAATGTTAGAGTATATGAAATGGTAGAGTGTATCTTTATTCTGAAATGAGCAATTAGGAGAAGTATGTTTTATGGTGCTTTCTAAAAATCCACCTTGGAAAGAGAACATTACCTCCTTATCAAAAGCATTCCAAAATCTTTCACCTCTTCCTCCCCAATATACTCCACTTACCCAATCAGCTTTCATCTTACCACCTACAAACTTTCGCTTGATTGCTTTTTCTATTAAGGCATTAACTATTTTTCCATCTTCACAGCTTTTTACTTTTGTCAAGTATAACTGACCATTCTCAATCACCCATTCTGCAATATAACCCCTCCAACACCCGCTAGACCACCATTTTGACTGCTTTGATAACTCCTCTCTAATTTGATCAAAGGACTCTAAGGGAGACATATCAGCATGGTTTGTATATAATTCATACTTATCTCCTTCATAAAACAAAATATCAGGAGCTTGATCAGTTGACTTAGCTTCTAAACAGAAGAAGAATAGTAAAACACTTAATAGTATTTTCATGGCTAATTCTCAAGTCTCAAACTTACCCCACCTTCACCACGATCTTACCGAACTGCTTACCGGCTTCCATATACCGCATGGCCTGCTCCGTTTCTTCCAGCGGGAATACTTTATCTACTATTGGCCTTATTTTCTTCTCTTCTACCAACTTCATCATAGCTGCGAAATCGTCGTTTGTGCCCATAGTGCTGCCGAAAATGGATAACTGTTTCCAGAAGATCTCTGCCGGGTTCACGTTCTGGATCATACCGGTGCCGCCACCATACATGCCAATGCGCGCGCCTGGCTTTGCCAGCTTTACCAGTTGCGCAAAGCCTTCGCCGGCAGCGCTGTCTATAATCACATCAAAACCTCCGGCTAATGCTTTTAACTCTTTACCCCAGCCTTCTGTTTTATAGTTTACACCACCTTTAGCGCCCAGGCCAACTGCTGCAGTTATCTTTTGTTCAGACCCTGAAGTTACGTATACTTCGGCGCCAGCCGCAACGGCAAACTGCACCGCAAATAAAGCCACGCCGCCACCCGCACCAGTTACCAGCACGCGCTCGCCAGGCTGCAGTCCACACTTTGTAAACAAAGCCCGGTAAGCCGTTACACCAGCAAGTGGTAAAGCGGCAGCTTCTTCAAAGCTCAGGTGGGCTGGTTTCTTGTGCAAGTTTGCAGCACGTACTTTCACATATTCGGCAAAAGCACCGTCTTCTGGCATACCAAGCACTTTAAAGTTACCACCCTGCGCACGCGGGTTATCACCCCAATCCGACGACGGATCCACCACTACTTCCTGCCCCAACCAGCTTTTATCAACACCCTCGCCCACTTCGGTTACAATGCCAGCACAGTCAGAGCCAAGTATAGCCGGATACTCTTTTGTAAAGTAGCGGCCATACTGAATCCAGACGTCGCGGTGGTTGAGTGCGGCAGCTTTTACCTGAACGATGGCTTCATTCGGCCCGGCAGTTGGCTTCTCTTTTTCTATGAGTTCGAAGGGTTTGTTTATCGCTTCTAAGTATATTGCTTTCATAGTGTATTTTTAAAGTTCAAATCCTATACTTACAAAGGTATAACTTATGCCGAAAGTGTAAAGGCAGTATAGCAACGCTTGCATTTTACAGCTCAGCCTATAACTTGCAACCTTCTGTTACCCGGATTTATATGAACACAAACTATAGCATACGCGAAGCCGGTCTTGCTGATATACCAACTATAAAAGCACTGGCCGAAGCTACCTGGGCGCCTACTTACCTGCCTATCCTTAGCGAAGAGCAGGTAAACTATATGTTCGACGTTATTTATACAGAAGAAGCACTTACACAGCAAATGCAGGAAGGCCAGACATTTATGCTTTTGTATGATGATAACCAACCGTTGGCATTTGCGGCTTATTCGGTAAAAGATACAGCAGAGAAAGTATACAAGCTTAACAAGATTTACCTGTTACCATTGTGCCAGGGCAAAGGCTTAGGGAAACTGCTGTTAACTGCCGTTGAAAATGAAGTTAAGAAAAAAGGAGCTGCTATACTTGACCTGAACGTGAACCGCTATAACAAAGCGAAATTGTTTTACGAGCGTTGCGGCTACCATGTACACCAGCAGGAAGACATTGCCATTGGCCCTTATTGGATGAATGATTACATCATGCGAAAGCAACTCTAAAACAAAACAAAAGGGGCAGCCTACTGGTCGCCCCTTTCATTTTCACCTCAATAAACAATAGCTAAACTTAGTAATACTTTTTCGGGAAAGGCGCTTTTTACAATCCTCCTTATTGATTACACAAAGCAAACCCTGTTTATACTTTGACAATGATTTGCCCTGCCTGATTATTTTCTAATATACTGAATTAAAGATATATATCCAAACAAGAGCACTGCAAAATTTGCACTAAATCTACCTAACCCGCATTACAAGCCAGAAACGCACCCTGTGTTATAACAACTAAATTCAATAACACGATACTCCCGTTGAATAGTAAGAAGTTTTGAAAATTGTTATGCTTTTCAGGAAGTCCGTTACTGTACTAAATTTAAATTGCCAACTCAAATCATCACTCACAAGTAAAGAAAGTATGATTGGCATTTTATAACGCTAACTCGTAGATTAGGAATCAGGAAAAACACAGCACTATGAAAAACTTTAACCCAATATTTTCTTTAAAACAAATCTTATGGATGGTGGCCTGCCTGCTACCCTTAATAAGTTGTAACCCCAATAAAGACAAAGCCACTGATGAAGGCGAGCCTCAGGCAAAAACACCAACCCTGCAACCGCTAACTACCGAAACAGCCGTAGACACTCTTACAGCATTTGGCCAGGAAAACCCGGATAGCATTGCCGTTATAAGCACGCGCCTGGGAGATATTAAAGTGCGTTTGTATAAAGATACGCCCCTGCATAGAGCCAATTTTGTGCGTTTGGCCAAAGCCGGTTTCTACGACCAGGGCGAGTTTTACCGCGTAGTAAAGGATTTTGCCATACAAGGCGGCGACTCTGATAACCGGAAACTGAAACAGGGTGCTTATAAAATTCCGCAGGAGTTTAATCCAAAGTATTACCACAAGAAAGGTGCGTTGGCCATGGCCCGCTACGGCGATGAGCGCAACCCGGAAAAAGAATCATCTTCGCATAATTTTTACATTGTGCAGGGCACCAAGGTACCGCTCGAGCAACTGCGCGCCATCGAAGCCCAGAAAGGCTTTAAGTATACTCCGGAGCAGATTAAAGTATACACCACCATCGGAGGCGAGCCCAGCTTAGACCAGGAATATACAGTTTTCGGAGAAGTGATAGAAGGTTTGGAGGTAGTAGATAAAATTGCTGAAGTACCAGTAGATGGCAGTAAATGGCCTACCGAGTTGGTGCCGCATAAAATTAAGATGGTAAACCAATAATAGGCATAAGTATAAAAAGAGAAGGCGCTACATTTCTGTAGCGCCTTCTCTTTTTATACCTGGTTAAACTTACCAGATTCTGGCTCTTTCGGTTTCGGCACGGAACATTTTGTCGCCGTTGTTGCAACCAAAGGCTTCGTAAAATTGTGGCATGTTAGAAACCGGACCATTGGTACGGAAGCGACCCGGCGAGTGCGGATCCGTTAGAATCTGCTGGTTCTGGGCTTCGTCGCGCATGTTAACGCGCCATATTTGTGCCCAGGCCAGGAAGAAACGCTGCTCCGGTGTAAAACCTGCTATTTTACCCGGGTTGTTCTTCTTCAGTGCTTTCTGCAGCGCAGTGTAGGCAATGTTCAGGCCGCCAATATCGGCAATGTTCTCACCCATAGTTAGTTTACCGTTTACGTGCAGGTTATCCAGAACTGAATAAGAACTGTACTGTTGGTCAACCATACTGGCGCGGGTGTTAAACTTTTCAAGGTCTTCTTTTGTCCACCAGTCTTTCAGGTTACCTGCAAAATCATACTTGGCTCCCTGGTCGTCGAAACCGTGGGTAAGTTCGTGGCCGATTACAGCTCCCATACCTCCATAGTTTACAGCATCGTCCGCGTTCGGATCAAAGAAAGGTGGCTGCAGGATACCTGCCGGAAACACGATCTCATTCATACTTGGGTTGTAGTAGGCATTTACCGTAGGCGGCGACATGAACCACTCGGTGCGGTCTACTTCTTTCCCTATTTTACCAATGTTCTCTTTAAACTCGTGCTGGTTTGCCTTCATTACGTTAGCAGCATACGAATCACGTGTGATCTCCAGATCTTTATACTCTTTCCATTTATCAGGGTATCCGATCTTTACAGCAAAGGCATCCAGCTTTTGCAGTGCCTGCTTTTTAGTATCGTCGCTCATCCAGTCCAGGTCCTTTACGTGCTCTTTAAAAGACTCCTGCAGGTTATCTACCATTTCCTTGGCTTTCTGCTTTGCTTCCGGCGAGAACGTTTTCTGTACATACAACTGACCTAAAGCTTCGCCAATAGCGCCATCGGTAGTACGAAGCACGCGTTTCCAGCGTGGTTGCATTTCTTTAGCGCCGCTCAGGGCTTTACCATAAAAGTTGAAGTTTTCCTGCACAAAAGCATCGCTCAGGTATGGCGACATAGAACGCACCAGGTGCCACTGTGTATAGGTTTTCCAGTCGGTTAATGGAATTTTACTGAGCATACTGTTAAGCGCAGTAAAGAACTTAGGCTGGCCTACAATAATTTCTTTGGCAGTTTTGCTTCCCATCCCTTCCAGCATTTGTGTTACTGTCAGCTTTGGGTTCTGTTTCGCAAAATCCTGAACCGTCATTTTGTTGTAGTTGGCATAAGGGTCGCGCAGTTCTACGCGGGTTTTAGAGGCCTTGGCAAGTTGGGTTTCGATGTTAATAACCGCCTGCGCTTTTTTCTGTGATGTAGCAGCATCGTTGCCAAGCAGCCCGAACATATTTTTTAGGTGCGTCAGGTAATCTGCACGTACTTTTTTAGAGCGCTCATCGTCTTTCAGATAGTAATCGCGGTCAGGCAAACCAAGCCCGCCCTGTGCTGCCTGCAAGGCATATTGCGTACTTATTTTATCATCCTGTGCTACATACAAGCCAAAGTATCCGCCCATACCTTTTGTTTTCAGGTCGGCTACGGTCTTCATCAGGTCGTTTGTAGTTTTAGCAGCAGCTATCTTATCCAGCTCCGGTTTTATAGGCGTTATACCTGCTTTGTTAACAGCCACCGAGTCCATACCCGATGCATAAAAATCGCCTACCAGTTGTGCCGGTGTACCTTTTTCAGAAGCTGTGTTAGCAGCAGCATCTGTCAGCAAAGATCGGAGCACGGCATTGTTTCGTTCAGCCAACTCGTTAAAAGAACCCCAACGGCTTTCGGATGCCGGAATCGGGTTGTTTTTTACCCATCCGCCATTGGCAAACTGGTAAAAATCTTCGCAGGGGTTAACGGTGGTATCGAGGTTCACTAGTTCCAAACCGCGGCCCATGTTCATGGGCTCAGCTGCCTTTGTTGTTTCGGCAGTTTGGGAAGTGGTGTCTTGCGGGGTTGTTGTAGTAGAAGAACTACAACCATAAAGCAACAGCCCTGCCAGAACAGCTGAGCAGGTTAATAGATTTGTTCTGTTCATATTGCGATAGTTGATTTACAATGCAAATGCCCGCATCGCTGCTGAAGCACAACCTATACATACTATACTTGCAGTATAGGGTTACCCAGGCAGTCAGAAAAGTATATGTATACACGCACGTCTTTATCATTCTTTTAAACACCTGAATCTAAACAAACTATAAAACAGGAAGTCCGGCCACAAAAGCTGCAACCGGACTTCTGAAGTATAAACTATAGCTTACCTGTTACTGAACCGGACGATTCTTCATATAAGTATCCAGCCAAGTATTCATTTCCCATAGCTGAAGTACATATCCAAAAACAAAGTATATAAATAGTGGCTGTTTAACATGGAAATCAGAGGGTTAGTATAATTTATTTTAAAATCCGGCCCGCAATTTTTTAATTAAAGGCATAGATCGTTCCTGCCACCTTTTCCGCTTAAAACTATGCTCAAAAATAAAGACCTGCTCACTATTCTTATCCGCCTGTTTTTAGGATATATTTTCTTCTCGGCGGGCATCTGTAAACTCACACACGGGCAGTTCGGGCAAATTATAGGGCCACCGGGGCTGGAGGAACAACTGGCAAAGTATGGGTTAGGGCTTTTTGCCCAGATAGTAGCTATAAGCCAGGTTATTTGCGGCACCCTGCTCCTGTCGCAACGATTCAGTTTATTGGGCGCCGTTATGCTGGTCCCTATGAATGTGGCTATACTTGCTGTAACCGTATCTATGCAATGGGTAGGTACTCCTTTTGTAAACGCGTTCTTTCTGGGTCTTAACTTTGTATTGCTTGGCATGGAGCATCGCAAATTCCATTTCCTGTTTCAGCCTAATCGGCAATATGAAGTCATTCCGGTAACTACTGATTCTATAGGTCAGGACAAGTATAGCTGGCTGGGAATCGGGTTTGGTTTGCTTACTATACTGATGACCTTTGTAAGTATAATGCTCACAAACCTATTGGCGCTGCTCTTATTTGCGAGTTTTGCTACCACTATTATCCGTTCAGGGTTATTAACCAAGCTGGATACCGTACTTATATTGCTGCCTTTTATAGGTATGGTTATCATTACCTACGGAGATCTGCACACACTACTAACTAAGTTTATAGTTGTATTAGCAATTGCAGAAGCCTTACTTTTAGTTTACCGTTTATACCTGGGTGCACATAAAAACACAGATCCGGAACTTGCTGCTACCGTCGCCAATAATTAACAAATCAATCAAACCTATACTTGATGTATTCCCGATTACTTTTAACAGTTGCAAGATTATAATAAGCATAACTTAAACAATTAATGCCAACTATAATATTTTGTCTATAATAATTGCTCAACCAAATTTCATATTTAAATTATAGATTATAATCTCTTATTGAACAACCATACTATGACAAGAAAACCTCTACTCTTACTAGCCTTTGCGCTACAACTGGGCTTTACCGCGCAGGCCCAGCAGGAGCCTGTAAACCAGCAAATGATCGGGCGCATACGCGAAGAAGGCCTGAAAAATTCCAAAGTAATGGAAACCGCTTTTTACCTGACCGATGTATCAGGGCCGCGCCTTTCCGGCTCGCCGGGTCTGAAGCGCGCCAACGACTGGGCAGTAAAAAGGCTGACCGACTGGGGGCTTAAAAACGCCAAGCTGGAAGCATGGGGAGATTTTGGTAAAGGTTGGGAGTTCGAGAAATCATACATTGCCATGACAGCTCCTTATTACCAGCACCTGATTGCCACGCCAAAAGCCTGGACACCGGGCACAAATGGCCCTGTAAAAGGCAAAGCTGTGTATGTAAAAATTGATAAAGAAGAAGACCTGCAAAAGTATAAAGGCCAGCTGCAAGGCAAAATCATACTTACCCAGATAGCGCAGGAAGCCAAAACAACTTTTGAGGCAGATGCGAAGCGTTACACCGATGAGGACCTGAAGAAAATGGCTGCCGGCCCGGAAGAACGCAACAACTCTGCCTGGACACCGGAGCGCATTGCCGAATACAGAGCCCGCATGGCGTTGCGTACCAAAGCAAACGAATTCTTTAAGCAGGAAGGCGCTGCTGTAGTATTAAGCTCCAGAGGCGGTATGCACGGCACACACTTCACCAGCAATGGTGCTTCTTACGCTGCCGATGCACAGCCCGTGTTACCAGAACTGGAACTTGGCCTGGAAGATTATGGCCGTATGGTTCGTTTATTAGAAGCTGGCCAGCCACTTGAGTTGGAGGTAGAAACAAAAACTAAATTCTTTACCGATGACCTGAAAGGTTATAACGTGATTGCCGAGATACCTGGCACAGACCGTAAACTGAAAGACGAAGTAGTGATGCTGGGCGGCCACATCGATTCATGGCATGCCGCTACCGGCGCCACCGACAATGCTGCCGGTGTAGCCGTAATGATGGAGGCCGTACGTATACTTCAGACGCTGGGCGTGAAACCAAAACGTACTATCCGCATTGCCTTATGGGGTGGAGAAGAACAGGGTTTGCATGGTTCCAGAGGGTATGTAAAGCAACATTTCGGCGACCCTGCTACTATGCAGCTTAAAAAGGAGCACGAGAAATTCTCGGCATACTATAACCTGGATAACGGTACAGGCAAAATACGTGGCATTTACCTACAGGGCAACGAAGCCGTAAGGCCTGTATTTGAAGCCTGGCTGGCACCGTTTGCTGACCTGAACGCCAATACTATCACTATCAGAAACACAGGCGGCACCGACCACCTTGCTTTTGATGCGCTTGGACTGCCTGGTTTCCAGTTTATTCAGGATGAAATTGACTACGACACCCGTACGCACCATACTAACCAGGATACTTATGACCGCCTGCAGGCTGATGATCTGAAACAGGCTGCAACTATTGTGGCCTCGCTGGTATACCACACTGCCATGCGCGATAAAAAATTACCGCGCAAGGAGCTGCCAAAAGCTAAACCGGCTGCGCTATAGATAGCTACAACTAAACAGAAATTTCAGGGAACCCGCACAACTTAACTGTGCGGGTTCTTTGTTTTATAAAGCACTTATTATCGCAGCAAGTATAGTTTAGCACCAACTTTATACTTTAACAGAATTGCCACACTTACCGGAAACAATGCAACTAAAGCACAACTTTAATGCGGGCCAAAGCAGTATAGTGATACATGAGCAAAGGATTTAACATACCCGAAAAAGTAATTTATGTATGCACCGGCAGCAAGTGCAAAAAGAAAGGTGGTAAAGATCTGGCCAAGCTATTCCGGGAAATGATCAAGGAAATGGGCCTGAAAGGAAAAGTGGAAGTAGTTAAAACCGATTGTACCGACCGTTGTGATTATGCCCCTGTTATGAGCATGCAACCCGACAACGCCTGGCTGAATTACATGAACGAAGCAAAAGCAAAACAGGCTTTCAACGATCATATACTGCATTCATCCAAAGATTAACCTATACAGCAGGTATAAAACAAAACGAGCCCCGGAAGTATAACCCGGGGCTCGTTTTGTTTTTATACTTTATACTTGTGTTAAGCTTCGTAAGTATTTTCGTACGTAATCTTTGGCACACGCTTATCAATTTCATAAAGGCCTGTACCTTCTTCGCCGATAACCTCAAACAGCTCAAGGGCGCGGCGGGCAATGTACTCTTCTTCAATCTGCTCTTTCAAAAACCACTGCAAAAACGAGAAAGTCACATAGTCTTTTGCTTTCTGGCAGCGATCGGCAATACGGTTAAAAGATTGTGTTACGGCAATTTCCTGCTGAAGCGCCTGCTCAAATACACCTCTGAAGGTATCGAACTCTACCGGCACATTCATAATATCCGGCGAAATGGCTCTGCCCCCCATATCAGAAACATACTTGAATAAACGCAGCATGTGCTCGCGCTCCTCATCCGACTGCTTTTTAAAGTATCCTGCGCTAAAGTCGAAACCGTTGCGGTCGCACCACGCTGACATAGCCAGGTACATAGCAGAGGCTTCCGCTTCCATTTTAATCTGGTCGTTCAGAACTTTCTCTATTTCTTCTGTAAGGGATGTTCTTAATCTAAGTAAATCCTTCATAAAGTATAGGGTGTTTGGTTTGGTCTTAAATTAGTAGTACCCATAAAAAGGGCTTCTACTATTCATACTTTAATATACCGATTATGTTTAGAGAATATGATCCCAGGACCAAATATGGAAAATGTCTAAATAAAAATGCACAGCGGCGGGGCTGTGCATCAGGTATAAAAGTAAGTATAACTTTTGTTAAGCAGGCAGCGCGCTCAGGCACTCGTGCAACATGCTGTTTAGTTCAAGGGCAAAACGGGCTCCGGCCAGCAAATCCTGAAATGCGTATAATTCCGGCAATGTAAGTACATAGCAACGGTCGCAGCCAAAAACAGAAATTACCTCCAGGTCAGCGGCACGGTCGGTACGGGTAGCCATACTTGCCAGGTCTATACTTTCAAGGGCTTTGTTCAGGCGAAGGAAGGCATCTACTTTTAATATGATAAGAGAACCGGCAAATTTTACCATCAGCCTGTTTTTACGGTCGCATTGGTAAACGGCGCCTGCGTTTGTGGCAAAAATCTCGACTAATTCTGTGGCTGCTTGCATCTTCTGTTCTATCTTCACTAAGGCTATTTCTTACATAGCGCTACAAAAGTAAGCCCTATTTAGAATGAGTCCAAATAAATTTAACTGATATTTATCATTATACTTAAAAGATTCATGGAACAGGAAATTGAAAAAGTAAACCTGCAGGAAAAATTTAACCAGATACAGGATTACTGGAACCCGCGTATTACCGGCGAACTAAATGGCCAACAGGTAAAACTGGCTAAGTTTAAAGGCCCCTTTGTATGGCACTACCACGAGCATGAAGATGAGTTTTTCCTGGTAGTAAGCGGCACTTTTGATATGGAATTACGTGATAAGACAATAACACTGAGGCCCGGCGAATTCCTGATCGTGCCCCGTGGTGTGGAACACCGCCCTGTAGCTAACCACGAAGCAGAAGTTTTACTTTTTGAGCCAGCCTCAACTGTAAATACAGGTAATATAGAGAATGAGCGGACGAGGAAGGATTTGGAGAGGCTATAACAAAACCCCGTTATTTCGAGTGGGAGATTTTAACCAGCTGAAGTATGAACCTACCCCTTACCCCTCCGAGGAGGGGAATTTCGGTTTATGCGCTATAGTTCAAAGTATAGTTTTATAGTTGCTGTTGTTACAACCACCCCCAACCCCTCCTTAGCTAAGGCGGGGAGTCTGCTATTGCTTTGATGGTTCTGGATATAGTTTCATAGCAGACGATTACACCCCAATAGTCCCCTCAAGGGACAGTTCTGCTTTAGTTGCACAGTCGCTAACGAAGAAGTGTCTTTTCCAGTCCTTCGGTTGAGCGCCTTCTATTGTTGCGGTGCTGAGCTTGCTCAGCAGCCCGCAGCGGAGCGAGGAGCAGCTTCAATAGACAGCGCGATGCCAAAGGACGAGGCCGCCCGGCCTGGGAGGGCACCAAAGTATAGAATGAAACAATAGGCAAGTAAAGCTCCCAGGATAACAAGTAACTATGAAGGGATAGCCTACTTGCAACAAGTATAAACTTCAAGTATAAAACTGTAGTAGGTCTCCTCTATCGTCGAGAAGTCAAACTATAAATCAAGAAGACAGAAGCATGTGAATCGAAAACGCTTTAACCTTCAACTTCTTTAATCTTCGTTTTAGTCAGGGTAATTTTAAGATTCAGCCTTACGAGATCTCCCATACACTTACATTTAAGAAACTCGGGGGCGTTATGGTGTTTGGCTAATTCCTGCTTCAGTTGCTCTACTTTTTCAGGAGTAGAAATTGTGTCGGAGCGCATACAGTCTATGAGGTCTTTAAGGCGGTAGCGGGCCGAGCGGAGCCTTCTAAACATGAGCGTGCGTTCTTCGTTCTGGTACTGTTTTACAGTTTCCGGTTTCAGGAGTTGAAGTACAAGGTCAACTATAACATTGTTGTCTTTGAAGTACTGCGGCAGGTACATGCTCCTGCGGCCTTCGTAAGATTGCTGGTCAAAATCAATAGCGCGAACGCGGTACTGTTCGTCTTCAAAATCCGGGGTAATATCAATAACATAGTTATAGGCACGCATGTCGCCCAGGAGCCGTACAAAACAGCGCTCGTTAAACTTCACAAACTCCTTGGCAATGCGCACCTTGTTCGTGTTGGGCCTGTCGATATACTCTTTTATAAAAACATCGCCCGGAATGCCGGCAATGTGCTCCTCAATCAGAGATTCGCCATCTACCATATAGTTAATGCGGTTCGGCGACAAAATATGCTCCAACTCCAGCCCGTAAATGCGCGATGCATCGGCGCGTTTCACATAAAAATAATCGTAGTTGTCGTTAAGCTGGTTCATGATCTGAACCCGGAAAGGATTGGAGTTGCCAAAGGTGCAGTAATCGATCCGGGACACATACAGGTGCTCCATCACCGACATATCTCCGTCTGTTTTCAGCAAAGCATAAATCTGGGTAAGTCCGGTATTCAGTTCCTCTTGCACCTGCTGGTCGTACATAACGGTTTCCCAAAGCGTATCCTGCCCTTTTTTGTCATAGTACGGGAAGGAATCGGAGTAATGCAGCAGGTCGTCGTAACGCACAGGCAGGCGGGTTTCGCGGTCGTAGGTGCGCAGGTAGCGCCTCAGGGGGCGTGCAATCGGGTAATACTGCTTCTTTTTGGAAATGGAGTTCACAACTTAAGAACGAATTAAGAATGGAAAGATAGAGCAGAAAGCTATACTTTGGTTAGGCAACTATAGTTCTGCTTCTACTTCCTAATTTAGGAATTGTTAAGTATAGATTTATACTTCCGAAATTCGTAATCCCAAACTTAAGCTTCCAGCAGGTTATTCTGGTTAAGAATCTGAAGCACTTCGTTTTTATAGAAGCGGCCAATCGGGATTTCGGTTTGACCAATATCTACTGCTGTGGCCGAAAAAGCCTGAATTTTATCGAGGGCAACTATAAAGGAGCGATGGATGCGGAGGAATTTATCTGTCGGCAGTTTCTCTTCCAGGAACGAGATCTTCTGGTAGGAAATAATTTCTTTCGCATCCGTTTTTACCCGAATATAATCCTTCAGGCTCTCGATGTAAAGTATATCGCTTAGCATTACCTTCACCATTTTTTTATCGGCTTTCAGGTAAATAAAGGCATCTTTATAGTTAGCAATGGCAGGCTCAGTAACAGGAGCAGCAGGTATACTTGCACCAGAAGCAGGCTTAGGCTCGGGAGGCGTAACTTTAGAAACTGCTTTCAGAAAACGATCAAACGAAATCGGCTTCAGGAGGTAATCCACGGCATTGAGCTCGTAACTATCCAGGGCATAATCGCGGTAGGCAGTGGTAAAAATAACCTTTGGCGGGTTTGTCAGCGACTTCAGAAAATCTATACCTGTAAGCTTCGGCATCTGTATATCCAGGAACATCACATCTACCTGCTCTTTTTGCAGGCAATTATAGGCTTCCACGGCATTGTTGCAGCGGCACACCAGTTCCAGGTTATCCAGGCGGGCAATGTAGGTCTCCAGCACATCCAGCGCCAGCGGCTCATCGTCTACTATCAGGCATCTCAGTTTCATAGTCGGGTAGGTTATACTTCTTCTTCAGACAGGTCGAGTTGCAGGCACACGGCGTAGCTTTCGGCTTCGTCTTCTATTTCTAAATTATAGCGGTTTTCGTAGAGCAACTCCAGGCGGCGGCGCACATTTTTAAGCCCGATACCTGATGCAAAATCGCGGTTGCTCCTGCTGGCCTGTTCCCCGCACTTGCAGTTTTCTACCAGCAATATCAGCTCATCAGCCTGTACTTTTACATCTATCCGCACCCAGGCATTTTCGGTTTCGGTGCTTACGCCATGCTTAAAAGCATTCTCTATAAAAGGCAGCAAAATCATGGGGGCGATGCGCTTGCCTGCTATACTTCCGGCTTCGGTAAAGGTAATATCCACGCGGTCGGCGTAGCGCACGCGCTCCAGTTCTATATAATTGCGCATGTAGTTCAGCTCCTTCTCCAAGGGAACGGTGGCCGCCGCGGCATCATATAACATGTAATCCATCAGCTCGGATAGCTTCAGCACTACTTCCGGGGCTTTTTCCGATTTTTTAAGCGTAAGCGAGTACAGGCTGTTAAGGGTATTGAACAAAAAATGCGGGTGTATCTGTGCCTTCAGGAATTTAAGCTCTGCTTCCAGTTTGTCCTGCGTAAGCGATTGCGCGGCCTGCTGGTGGCGGTACCAATTCTTGAGCAGGTAGATAACGGCCGTGATCATAACCACATAGTTGATATTGACGATGTTCTTCACAAACCGGAACAGCGTTAAATTATCTTCTTTGCAGGTTGTAGGGCAAAACATCGGGTGAATGAGGAAAGGCAGCAACACATACTGCATCAGGGCAGTTATCACCATCATCAGCAGCAGCAGGTATACAACAAACTCCAGGTACTTTTTAGTGAGCAGGTACTTGGGCATCAGGTAATACATGTTAAAGTATACCAGTCCCATTTTAAACGGCAGCTCCGCCAGCTCTACCATAAAGGCGTTGTAATAATCATCTATGTAGCTGCCATAAAGCAAACTGAAGAACGCCAGGTATACCAGCCAGAAAACCACGTGCAGCAGCGTACGGTTGCGGGCCATACTGCGTACATCGGGCAGGCTCCATGCCTTTATCTCTACTCCTCTTTCCGGGGCAAGCTTTACTTCCATACTACAAAGGTAAGATTTCTGCTGCACGCCAGCACCTGGCCGTCAGCGCTTTTAGACGGTTGGCTGTGCAACATACTTCAGCAACAAGTTATACTTGCCCAACAACCAAGCATGCAAAATAATTTACCGGTAAGTATGTAAAAGGAAAGTATGAATCAGCTACAAAGGTTTAACTTAAACCAACATACGTTTGGCCGCCTGCATTTGGAAGTATAAATGTATGTTGTTACGTTTATACTATAGTTGGTCAATAATAAAAATGGAAGAAATAGTGAAAATTCCAATTGGTTCAATCCTGCTCATTATTGGTTTCATTGGAATAAATAAATCAATTAGGAATTTACAGGCTAAAGGTGTTCGGTTTGGAGGTAGCATTGAAATTCTATCAAGCTCCATAATATTTGTTTTGGCAGGTATTTACCTTATTATAGAAAATTTGTAGGAGTGGAGATTTAATTCATTGCATATTCCACTTAGAAAATAAATAGAATTACAGTGGCTAACACGGCACAGGCTCCAAACTTGGCTATGCCTCGTTCACAGCCTTTACTAAACGTTGGGCAAAACTACTAATTAGTGTAAAACAGATTTCATGAAAGTTTAAATGATGCAAAACCAAAGGATTGTTCAAAGATTAAAAACTCTTCAATTTAATCTTGACGATATCAATGATTGCTACGACAATTCTCTAAAAGACACTTTTCTTGAAGTTGGTTTAGGGTATCACAAGCAATACCCTTTAAATGAAGAAACTTATAGACTTTTCAATAAAGAACAAGAATTAAAGAAGTTACTTGAAGACAAACTTTTTAGTAGCGTCTTTAATTTTACTCAAACCTACTACTCTATTAAAGAATATTTAAGGGAGGAATTCCCCGAAATGAAGCAAATTATAGAAGATTTTTTTTCCAATGAAAAAATCGGTCTTATTGCTCGAAAAGATATATGTAATGATTTAAAACACAATCCAGAGAAGGATTTAATGTATGGACTTGGAGAAGTACGTAAAGTATCCTTTACTGAACCAGAGCAAGTTGCTATAAATATTGAATTTCGTAGAACTTGGTTTTATTCAGGCATCGATTCAGTGGAACATTGCAATTTATTGTTCAAAGAACTGAAAACGTTTATTGAAGCAAATTTCAATAAGTGAAAATACTTTTACAGGCAAATTAGTTGCTGCTAACCACAGCTAAACTTTAGCTCCGCCACAGTTTATCCAAGCCGTCCCAACCATTATCTCAAAACACAGCTCTAAATGGCAAAAAGAACAATAATCTTAATAGGGTTTATCATTCTGAAATTCTTTTTGCAGTATATTCTGATTAGCCCTGCGTACGATCTGCACCGTGATGAGTACCTGCATCTTGACCAGGCAAACCATTTAGCGTGGGGTTATTTATCTGTTCCGCCAGTTACCTCCTGGATATCCTTCTTAATTAAGCTGTTAGGCAACGGCGTGTTTTGGGTTAAGTTTTTTCCGGCTCTTTTTGGTGCCTTAACCATTCTGGTTGTCTGGAAAACGATTGAAGAGTTAAAAGGAAATCTGGTTGCATTAACATTGGGAGCAACCGGTGTTCTGTTTTCTATTCTGCTGAGATTGAACACACTTTATCAACCTAACTCCCTGGATGTGCTGTGCTGGACAACTTTTTACTTTGTTGTTATAAAGTACATTAACACAGAAAAGCAAAAATGGCTTTTTATTGGAGCGGCTGTATTTGCAATCGGTTTCCTGAACAAGTATAACATAGTCTTTTTACTGGCAGGCCTTTTACCGGCGGTTTTATTAACTGAGCAACGTAAGCTACTGGTAAACAAATCACTTTACTTAGCAATTCTGTTGGGCGTGTTGCTTATTCTGCCAAACCTTTTATGGCAATACACTAACCAGTTTCCTGTTATACATCATCTTAAAGAGCTGGCCGACACCCAATTAGTACATGTGGATAGATGGGGATTCTTGAAATCTCAGCTGCATTTCTTTATAGGCTCTTTGTTTGTCATTATCGCAGCTCTGTATGCCTTGCTGTTTTACAAGCCATTCGAAAAGTATAGATCTTTTTTCTGGGCCATTACTTTTACGCTTTTCCTTTTTACCTATTTCAAGGCTAAAGATTATTACGCTATTGGGTTATACCCTATTTATATCGCGTTCGGGTCTGTTTTCCTGATTAACATTCTGAAGTATGACTGGCGAAAATATTTGCAACCAGTAGCTTTTTCAATTCCTGTACTGATTTTTATTCCGATGTATAATTTAGCCTTCCCGAATAAAAGCCCGGAGTACATAGTAAAACACAAACAGCAATACAAGGATTTGGGTATGCTGCGCTGGGAAGACGGCAAAGACCATTTATTGCCACAAGATTACGCAGATATGCTGGGCTGGAAAGAGCTGGCTCGCAAAGTAGATAGCATTTACTCGAAGCTTCCTGAACCTGAAAAAACACTTGTTCTCTGCGATAATTATGGCCAGGCAGGGGCGATAAATTTTTACACCATGAGAAATATCAAAGCCGTTTCTTTCAGCGCAGATTATATTAACTGGTTTAACCTAAACCGGCAATACAACCACCTGATAAGAGTTAAAACCTACGATGGCAGCAACAATGAACTGGAAGAAACCAGTCCGTATTTTCATACTTCTACAGTGTCTGGCTCCATAACAAATAAGTTTGCCAGAGAATACAGAACAACAATTTATACTTTTACAGGAGCCAAAATCGACATCAACAAAAGAATAAAAGCCGAGATTGACGAAACTAAAAATAACGCCACCTTATAACACAGGCAACCAGCCCTGATCCAAAATGATCTTCAGAGAAGCAACTATTACTGACATTCCCCAGATTCAGATTGTACGGCACTCAGTAAAAGAGAACGTGCTCTCGAACCCTGCCCTTGTAACCGACCAACATTGCGTAGAATACCTGACCATACGGGGCAAGGGCTGGGTATGCGAGGTAAATAATGAAATTGTAGGTTTTGCCATCGTTGACCTGAAGGAAAACAATGTATGGGCTCTGTTTCTGAAGCCAGAGTATGAAGGCAAAGGCATTGGCAAAAGGCTACTCAACACCATGCTCAACTGGTATTTCAGTCAAACAAAAGAAACCTTCTGGTTAGGGACAGGATTTCATACAAGAGCTGAAAAGTTTTACCGCTTGCAGGGCTGGACTGAAGCCGGACTACATGGATCAAATGAGATCAGGTTCGAAATGAGCTATGATACCTGGCTGCAGAAGCCGCAAGTATAAGCAGCTCCTGCACACAAGGTGCGTAACATTTTCAAAATACCTTCCTGACATCAGGTAGCACATTGCTGCAGAAAAGCAGATGTTACAAATCGGTCAAAACTTTCCTTTTTTATTTATAGCGGAATAAGTATATTTAAAAATATCCTAACCCTATTTCTCTTTCGTTTCCGCTATGAAACAACTTTACGCCCTTTTGCTGCTTATACTTGCAGCTGCAGCCTTTACTGCCTGCGATAAAGACCAGAAAACCCTGAACCAGCTCGACGGCACCTGGCAAATAAAACAGGTAACGCACCTGAAGCAAGACACCACCAAACTCCCCAGCTCCGGTAGCATCACCTTCACCAAATGCGACCTGGACGGTGCAGCAAAGTCCTGCCCCGCTACGTATACTTTCGGCTCGCAGCCAATCAATGATTTAACCTATAATGTTTCGGAAAAAGGAAAAAGCCTTGGCATGTTTCACAAAGGCCCCTACAACACCTATAACCTTTCCGATATGTATTCCATCGTGCAACGGAATGACGACAGGCTGGAACTGGAAGGCGACATTATTGTATTAAGAACACCTGCTGGTGCAAACCCTGTAACAAAGGTGATAAAAGTCAGTCTTGTACTGGAGCGGTAAAGTATAAATTATGCGGCGTTTATACTTGGTGCTACTGCTGGCTTTGGCAAGCAGCAGCTACACAGCCCTGGCACAGGTAACGGTTAGCGGATTTGTGCAGGATGCCCGTTCCGGCGAGCGCCTGGCCGGCGCTATGGTGTCGGCAGGAGTTACCGGCACTACCACCAATACCTATGGCTTTTATAGTTTGCGCGTACCAAGCGGCGCGCTGCAGGTACAGGTGCGCTATTTAGGTTACACCCCGCTTAGTTTCTCTGCCCCCACCCTTCGCCGCGACACGCTCATCACGCTGCAGCTACAGCCACTAGAAAACGAGCTGCGGGAGGTAACCGTAACAGCCGAAAAAGTAACCGACCTGCAACAGGCCAACCGCCTTTCGATGCGGAGTGCCGAACTGAAGCAGCTCCCGCGCCTGATGGGCGAAGCCGACGCGGTAAAAGCCTTGCAACTGATGCCGGGGGTGCAGGCAGGTCGCGAGGGCTCTTCGGATATGCACGTGCGCGGCGGCGGCCCCGACCAGAACCTGATCCTGCTCGATGGCGTGCCGGTGTACAATGTGTCGCATTTGCTGGGCATGTTCTCTGTTTTCAACCCGGATGCCATTAAAAACGTGGACCTGGTTAAAGGTGGCTTTCCGGCTCCCTATGGCGGCAGGCTCTCTTCTATTATGGATGTGCAGCTGAAAGAGGGCAACAACCAGCAATTTTCCGGTGAAGGTGCCGTGGGCCTTATCTCTTCTAAACTGCTGCTGGAAGGCCCGATCAGAAACGAGAAAACCTCCTACCTGGTAGCCGCACGCCGCACCTACCTCGATGCACTGGCAGCGGCCGCAGCTGCCTTGAATGGTGAGAAGATGAGCAACTATAACTTCTATGATATCAACACCAAGATAAACCATACGTTCTCTGCTACCGACAGGCTGTACCTGAGCGTGTATGGCGGCCAGGATAAATTCTCTGATAAAGATGAATATGCCGGCCAAAACCAGCAAGAAGAGCAGCAGTTTAAAATGCGCTGGGGCAATGCCACCAGTGCCCTGCGCTGGAACCACATATTCGGGCCTAGGCTGTTCAGCAACCTCACCCTTACGCACAGCCGCTACAGTTTTAGCCAGGACACGGAGTCCAGCACGATACAGAGCGAAAACAAAACACAACGGCAAACAGAGTATAGCTCCAGCATAAAAGACTGGGGTGCCAAAGCCGATTTTGATTTTGCGGCCACTGCCCGGCACAGTATCCGGTTTGGAGGCAGCTATACCTATCACAACTTCAGCCCGGAATCTACCACGCTGCGCACCGACACCCTTACCCTTACTTCCGACTCTTTCTCCACCATCCGGGCGCATGAATTTTATACTTATGCTGACGACCGCCTGCAACTAAGCGAGCGCCTGCAGGCTACCATCGGGCTACATTTTTCGGGGTTTGCCGTGAACGGCGCTTTTTATACGTCGCTGCAGCCACGCCTGGCGCTGGGTTATACTTCTGCCAAAGGTATAAGTATACGTGCTTCTTACGCCACCATGGCCCAGTACCTGCACCTGCTTAGCAACACCTCCACGGGCACTCCTACCGATATCTGGGTACCGGCCACCGATAAAGTAAAGCCGCAGCGCTCGTGGCAAACGACCTTAGGCGCGGCCGCCTCGCTGGCCCAGAATAAGCTGGAACTAACATCCGATCTGTATTACAAGGAGATGCAGGATGTGGCCGAGTTTAAAGATGGGGGAGATTTTATAGGCGATTTTATACGTAGCGGACCTGAAACCAACTTCGCTAATTTTGCGGCCCCGCCTTACGAGACGCGCATTGCCAGCGGCAAAGGCTGGAGCTACGGCTGGGAAACCATGCTGCGCAAACGGCAGGGCCGCACCACCGGCTGGCTTGCCTACACGCTGGCCTGGTCGTGGCGCCAACTCGACAGCATTAACCATAATCAAAAATACCCTTATACTTACGACAGCCGCCATAGCATTGCCCTGGTAGCCAACCACCAGTTGAATGAGCGCTGGAGCCTGGGTAGCAGCTGGGTATACCGTACCGGCTTTGCCACCACCTTGCCGCTGACCAGGTATAAAGCGCTGGAAGACCCGACAGCTTACCGCCCCGGAACTTATTCCCCAACTATCGAAACGGCAGACTACTTGGGGGAGCGCAACAATTACCGGATGCCGTCTTACCACCGCCTCGACCTTAGCCTGACGCATACCAAAAAGAAGAACTGGGGCGAGCGCAGCTGGAACCTGTCGGTGTACAATGCCTACAACCACAAAAATCCTTATTACCTGTACCTGAGCAGCACCGGCTCAAGCACAAGTTCTCCACGCCGGCTGTACCAGAAATCCTTGTTCCCGGTGCTACCTTCTGTAAGTTATGGATTCAAGTTTTAGAAAGATGCTGACACGCAAGATACTCTTCCTGCTTTATCTGCCCCTGCTGCTGTGGAGCTGCACCGATATTGTAGAGTTGGAATTACCGGAGCAGGAGCCCCAACTGGTCGTAAACAGCATGTTTACCCCCGACAGCGCCTGGAGCGTGGATATAAGTGCCAGCCAGAACGCCCTCTCCAACGCACCTTACGAGCAGGTACAAAATGCTACCGTGGAAGTATACCAGGGCAGCAAATACCTGTTCAACCTGGCGCATACCAGAAATGGCAAGTATAAATCGGAGGAAGCTTTGCCAAAGGCACTGGAGCATTATACGTTGAAGGTATCAGCCCCGGGGTTTCCGGCCTGTGAGGCTTCCAATTTTGCCCCTGCCCTGCCTGCTACACGGGCGCTAAAAGTAGCCAGGGCGTCATCGTCCATAGACCCTAATATACCGGAGGCTGAGGTTAGCTTTGTTTTGGATGATGCACCAAACACGCAGAATTACTACGCCATCAGCGCCTACTTTCCGGATACGGCCTATACTGGTGAGGCCTATAAGAACTATGTTGGCCTGGATTTTCAGGCACCTATAGAACAGGAATTCACGATGGGCAACAGTTACTTCTTCAGCGACAAACTGATTGACGGAAAAGCCACCACGCTGAAGCAGCGTTATACTTTAATTGAAGGAAAGACGGTATACCTCAATATCGCACAGATCAGCCCCGACTATTACCATTATGCCCGCACCCTAGTAAAGCAATCGTATAACGACAACTTTATGACCACGCCAGGCCCCGTGCACAACAACATCCGCAACGGCCTGGGCATTTTTGCCGGGTATAATACAGTTACTTACCATATTAAACATTAACATATCCAGCTCATGAAAAAGCTATACTTTACACTTTTTATACTTCTGCCGCTGCTCTACTCCTGCAAAGACAATTGCGGAGGTATAGACTGCCTTTCTGTAGACGCTTTTGCTTTTACCATCAGATCAAATTCAACCGGTGAAGACCTACTGTTTAGTAACAATGCGCAGCTCGGGCAGGATGATGTAGAAATATACTTTATGCAGAATGGCACAAAACAGCCTGCCCAGGTTCGGTACATGACTGACCACGTACAGGTAGCTATAATCCCGGAAATTACCACTTACTATGTTACGGCACTGGGTCAGACCGATACTTTAAATCTGGCCATCTCCCGCACCAACTCATCAGGGTGCTGTCCCAGCACCACCTTAGTAAAGCAGATCACAGTGAATAATCAGAACGTACCAGTAGATTACAGGACAATAATTTTAACAAGATGAGATGTATTAAGCTTTCATCAGGTATAGCTTCATAGCCAAAGTAAGTACGCACTAAAACCACAGACAAGTCGCGCCCCAACAAAATCTTAATTTCTAAACTTCCAGACTTACAAAAGCTCCTTCGCCGGGTCCCAGAACAGTTTATCGAAATCTACTACCTGGTCGTTTTTAACCTTTACTCCTTCTTTTTCCAGCCGCTCCTGCATGGCATTGGGTCCTTCAAAGTGCTGGCTGCCGGTTAGCATACCCACGCGGTTTACCACACGGTGCGCCGGAATATTAACAGCAGGATGCGAAGCAATAAGTGCCCAGCCTACCATGCGGGCCGAGCCTTTAGAACCCAGATAGCTGGCAATGGCGCCGTAAGAAGTTACCCGCCCTTCAGGTATCAGCCGAACAACTTCATACACATCCGAAAAAAAATTTCTTTTATCCTCGCTCATACTTTGTCTAAAATTTTAGAAAACGGTTTAGCCCTACAAAGATGCTGTTTGTCTTTAAATAGTGTTCATTTGTATAGAAAAACATTGGCAGGTTTCGATTTAACTGGATAACGTTATAACTTTAAAAGCGCTGAATGCCCGCAAGTAAGAATGCAGGAAACAGGCTAGCTAAAAAAATTATAATTAAACCTTTGCCTGGCTGCGCTGTCAAAGTATGCATACTTTGCAGCAGGCCCGAAATAAAGCCCGACCAGGTAAAACACAAAGTATAAATTGCAATTTAAACACCTTACAGCAAACAAGTTATATTGCCAGCAGGAATTTATACTTTGTATTACCAATAATAAAGTAAAACATAAAGTGTGGCCAGCCGCCACCAATAAAATAAATAAAACACCCTGACAACTTATGAAAGTTAAGCACATCGTTTATGCCATACTTATACTTGGTTTTGGCGCCCTGGTAGCCTATCGCATTACAAAAAACAAAAGCGAAGGAGCTGGTGGCGGACCTGGAGGCGGAGGCCCTGGGGGCAAATCTGGTAAGGGGGGCGGCATGCCGGCTATGCGTGTAAATGGTGTAGTTGTGCAACCACAATCGTTTTCAAACTCCCTTTCAGTAACGGGCTCAATGGAAGCAAACGAGCAGGTAGCTGTGCGTGGCCAGGTTTCGGGGCTGGTGCGCTCTATTTCTTTTAACGAAGGCAGTAAAGTAAGCAAAGGCCAGGTTTTACTAAAGATTGATGATTCGGAATTACGCGCCCAACTTGCGCAGGCTCAGACACGCCAGAGCCTTGCTGCTGAAAACGAGCGCCGTGCAGGTTTGCTTCTTAAAAAAGAGGCCATCAGCCGTGAAGAGTACGATGTAGCCCGCGCTGACCTTAAATCTGCTCAGGCACAGATACAACTGATACAGGCCCAACTGGCAAAAACAACTATACGTGCACCATTCTCCGGCCGTATTGGTCTGCGTTCTATATCTGAGGGCAGCTACCTTTCGCCGGAAACTGTGGTAGCCAATCTAGTAAGCACCGATCCTATTAAAATCACTTTTTCGGTTCCGGAAAAGTATGCCACACAGGTAAAAGAAAATACACGACTAAGCTTTACAGTAGCTGGTTCAGGCAAAAAGTATACTGCTACCGTTTATGCAATAGAGCCGGGAATAGAAGCCAGCAGCCGTACACTGCAACTGCGCGCCCGTGCTGAAAACGGAGACGGAAGCCTGATGCCTGGTTCTTTTGCGAACATTGAGCTGCCTTTAACTGTTATTGAAGGTGCCCTGCTGGTGCCTACAGAAGCAATTATACCTGTGCAGAACGGCAAAAAGGTATTTGTGTCGAAAGATGGAAAAGCCAAGGAAACGATGGTAGAAACCTCTACCCGCACCGAAAAAGATGTGCTGGTAACATCCGGTTTGCAGCCCGGTGACACGGTTCTGACCACCGGCATCATGACCCTGAAAGAAGGTACGCCTGTAAAAGTAGCAGTTGGAAAGAAATAGATAAAGCGCGAAAAGTATGAGTTTATCCACCACAAGTATAAAGCGCCCCGTTTTTACGATCGTTATTAACCTGATTCTGATTTTGTTCGGTTTTATCGGGTATAGCTTTCTGGGGGTGCGCGAGTATCCGTCCATCGACCCGGCCATTGTTTCGGTTAGTACAAGTTATTCGGGTGCCAACGCCGATATTATTGAGTCGCAGATAACGGAGCCGCTCGAAAAAGCCATTAACTCCATTGATGGTATCCGCAATATCTCCTCGTCCAGTAACCAGGGCCGCAGTAACATTAACATCGAGTTTAATCTGGACAAGAACCTGGAGGAAGCGGCCAATGACGTGCGCGACAAAGTATCGCAGGCGGTAAGAAGTTTGCCACAGGATATTGATGCGCCACCGGTAGTTTCTAAAGCCGATGCCGACTCGGAGCCGATCATTACCATGACCGTGCAAAGCGCTAACCGCGATCAGTTACAGCTCAGCGACTATGCCGAGAACGTGATTTCGCAGCGTTTGCAAACGATACCTGGCGTAAGTAGTGTGCAGATATGGGGGCAAAAACGCTATGCCATGCGCCTCTGGCTGGACCCGATGAAACTGGCCTCTTATGGTTTAACTGTAGGTGATGTGCGCACCGCCCTGAACCGTGAGAACGTAGAATTACCTTCGGGTAAAATAAGCGGCGAGAACACCGAACTGGTTGTAAAAACACTCGGTAACATGTCTACTGCCGAGCAGTTCAATAACCTGATCGTAAAATCAGACAACAACAAGATCATCCGTTTCAGCGACTTGGGTACCGCAGAACTTGGCCCTGAAAATCTGGAGACCAAGATGAGCAACTCCGGCCAGCCGATGGTGGGACTTGCCATCATTCCGCAGCCGGGCACCAACTACCTTGATATTTCAGAAAAATTCTATGAGCAGTTCGAGAAACTAAAAAAAGACCTGCCTGAAGATATGAAACTGGATATTGCGATGGATAACACGATATTCATCAAAAAGTCCGTAACCGAAGTGGCTGAAACTATACTTATAGCGCTGGTACTGGTTATACTTATCATTTACCTGTTCTTCCGCGACTGGAGCATCGCTTTCCGTCCACTTATAGATATCCCGGTTTCGCTTATTGCTACTTTCTTTATCATGTACCTGTGCGGTTTCTCAGTAAACGTACTCACGTTGCTGGCTATAGTTCTGGCTACAGGTCTGGTGGTGGATGATGGTATTGTGGTTACGGAGAACATCTTTAAGAAAGTAGAAGAAGGCATGTCGCCGATAGAAGCTGCTATTAAAGGTTCTAACGAAATCTTCCTGGCAGTAATTTCGATTTCGATTACGCTGGCAGCTGTGTTCCTTCCGGTTATCTTCCTTGAAGGTTTTGTCGGGCGTTTGTTCCGGGAATTTGGTGTCGTGATTGGGGCAGCTGTACTTATCTCGGCTTTCGTATCGCTGACGCTTACGCCAATGCTGAACGCTTACCTGATGAAAGGCGGCCACCAGAAGAAAACGAAGTTCTACAACTTTACAGAGCCCTACTTCCAGAAAATGAATGCCGGTTATGCCAGTGCGCTGAGTGGCTTTATGCAGCGTAAATGGCTTAGTTTCCCGATTATTATTTTCTGTATTGGCCTGATAGGTTTGTTCTATACTATACTTCAGAAAGAAACCGCCCCTTACGATGACAGAAGTATGTTGCGTGTGCAGGTAAGTGCCCCTGAAGGAGCTTCTTACGAATACACCGACCGTTTTATGCAGGAGCTTACCCAACTGGTAAACGATTCTATCCCCGAAAAAGCAGTTAACCTGGTTATTACTTCGCCGGGCTTTGGTGGTGCCGGTTCTGTAAACAGCGGCATGATGCGTATCGCCATGAAGCAGCCAAATGAACGTGAGCGCTCGCAGAAGGAAGTGGCAGATTACCTGACCGGCCTGACCCGTAAATATTCTGAAGGCCGCATTATGGTAACGCAACAGCCAACCATCTCTGTAAACCGCCGCGGTGGCCAGCCAATTCAATATATTATACAGGCACCAAACTTCCAGAAGCTGGAGGAAAAGATCCCTGCATTTATGGAAGAAGCCAGCAAAGACCCTGTTTTCTCGAACGTAGATGTTAACCTGAAATTCAATAAGCCGGAGATCAACATTTCTATTGATCGCGAAAAAGCGCAAAGCTTAGGTGTATCGGTAATTGACGTGGCGCAAACCTTACAGTTATCGCTGAGCGGCCAGCGCTTCGGGTACTTCCTGATGAACGGACGCCAGTACCAGGTAATGGGCCAGTTCGACCGCCCTGACCGTAACGACCCGCTTGATCTGACCTCGCTTTTTGTTCGCAGCAAAGATGGAAAGTTAATTCAGCTGGATAACCTGGTAACCATGTCGGAGCGCAGCAGCCCGCCGCAGCTATACCACAACAATCGTTATATGTCGGCCACCGTTTCGGCTGGTTTATCGCCGGGCATGAGTATTGGCGATGGCATTGAAGCCATGGACCGCGTGAAGGAAAAAGTGCTGGATGAAACATTTACAACTGATTTGGGTGGTGAGTCGCGCGACTTTGTGGAAAGTGGCTCTAATACCTCATTTGCTTTCGGCCTTGCCTTACTTTTGATCTACCTTATACTTGCTGCCCAGTTCGAGAGCTTTGTCGATCCGCTTATTATTATACTTACCGTGCCAATGGCGGTAGCCGGTGCCATGCTTTCGTTATGGCTATTTGGTCAGACCTGGAACATCTTCAGCCAGATTGGTACCATTATGCTGATAGGGCTTGTAACGAAGAACGGTATCCTGATAGTGGAGTTTGCCAACCAGCTCCGGGAACAGGGCAAACCGAAACACGAAGCGATTCTGGAAGCTGCCGAAGCCCGTCTTCGTCCGATCCTGATGACGAGTTTAGCAATTGCCTTGGGTGCCTTGCCAATTGCGCTGGCCTTGGGAGCTGCCGCGCAAAGCCGTATGGGTATGGGTATTGTAATTGTGGGCGGAACGATGTTCTCGCTTATACTTACGCTGTTCGTTATCCCGGCTATTTATGCCATGTGGTCGAGAGAGCGCAAGCACCATCCGGAGTTCGACCAGATCGAAGCTTACGAAAAAGCAGCTGTTTAATTAATCTAAAATCACACGCAGATACTCCTTATGAAGTATAAAATTACTATCCTGCTTGCGTTTGCGCTGCTTGTATTTACAGGCAAGGTAAACGCACAGGAAGTCCTGACGCTGGAAGACGCCATTAAAATTGCCCTGGAGCGTAACTACGACATTAAACTTGTAGCCAATAACCTGGAGATAAACCAGAACAATGTAACGCGCGGAAATGCGGGTATGCTGCCGGGTGTCTCAGCTAACCTTTCGCAGGTAAACACCATTCAGAACAGTGCCCAGACCCGTGAAAGCGGCCAGGTAATAGAACGCAATGGTGCCAAAGGATCAAACCTGAACTATGGCGTAAGCCTGAACTGGACGGTTTTTGATGGCCTTGGCATGTTTGCCCGTTACGACCAGCTGAAAGAACTGCAGAAACTTGGCGAAGCTAACCTGAAGCAAACCATACTTGCCCGCGTGGGCGACGTGATCGGTACGTATTATGACCTTGTGCAGCAACAGCAGCAACTTAAAGCACTGGATACTGCCATGGCAATTTCGAGACTGCGGGTGCAAACCGCCCAGAACCGTTTCGAGATAGGCAAAGCAGCCCGCCTCGAGGTACTGAACGCGCAGGTAGATTTTAACACCGATACTACCAATATGCTGCGCCAGCGCGAACTGTATCAGAATACCCAGACGCAACTGAACCAGCTATTGGCCCGCGATGTGGCTACCCGTTTTAGCGTGGTTGATACCATTACCATTGATGAGCAACTGACACTGGCACAATTAACCGAAAAAGCAACTCAGCAAAACCCTACCCTGCAGGCTGCTATCATTAACAAACGTGTCGCCGAACTGGACCTGAAACAGGCTAAAGCTAACAGATTACCTGTTGTTTCTCTTAACTCAGGCTATAACTTCAGCCGGTCCGAATCAGCAATTGGCTTTACCACTTTATCTACGGGTAACGGCTTTAACTATGGGGTAACGGCATCTGTGCCTATTTTTAACGGGTTTGAGCAGCGACGCAACGAGCAGAACGCTGCCATACTTATCCGCAACTCCCAGCTCGACTACGAAAGACTGAGCCAAAGTATAAACGCACAGCTAACTACTGCCTTCAACACATACCAGACCAGCCTGGCCTTGGTAGACCTTGAAGAAAAGAACCAGCAGATAGCAAAACGTAATCTCGACATCACGATGGATAAGTTCAAAATCGGCAGCATCACCCCTATCGAGTTCCGGGAGGCGCAGCTTAATTATGTAAACGCTACCGTACGCTACAGCAACGCGCAGTATCTTGCCAAACTGGCCGAAGTATCGTTGAAAGAAATTGCAGGCGCTCTGACATTCTAAGTATAAACAGATCGGAATCTGATAAGTATAACCCAGTTCTAATATTCAAGTATAAAAGTATAGCTTCGGCTATACTTTTATTTTTTATACCTATACTTAAGCTCTATTGCACCTGATCTTCTATGCCCGATCTTGAACTCTTCCAGACATTGGCTATCTCACTTGGTCTTGGTTTGCTTGTGGGCCTGCAACGCCAGCACGAAAAAGCCCGCATTGCTGGCATCCGTACGTTTCCGCTTATTACTGTTTTTGGTACGGTATGCGCGTGGCTGGCGCAGGATTATGGCGGCTGGATGATAGCTACCGGGGCAGTAGGCACAGCAGCTATAGTTGTAGTGGCTAACCTGTTGCAAAGGAACCAGGAGCACGTAGATATTGGCCAAACCACTGAGGCCGCCCTGCTGCTGATGTTTGCCGTTGGCGCTTATCTGGTTGCCGGCAATACGGCAGTGGCTGTAGCTATAGGTGGGTTAGTAGCTGTTTTATTGCACCTGAAAGAAACCCTGCACCAGGCTATTGCCCGCCTCGGCGAAAAAGACCTGCGCGCCATCATGCAGTTTGTAGTTATCTCGTTAGTTATACTTCCTATACTTCCTGATAAAACCTACGGCCCTTACAATGTGCTAAACCCCTACAATATCTGGTTGATGGTGGTATTAATTGTAGGTATCGGGCTGGCAGGATATTTTGCTTATAAGGTATTTGGCGGGAAAGCAGGCACATTATTGGGCGGCATTCTGGGCGGCCTGATCTCGAGCACAGCTACTACAGTTTCTTTCTCAAGAAGAGCAAAAGGCGCAGACGCAAGTATAACACCGGCAGCTTTTATTATACTTATGGCTTCTACGATCGCCTTTCTGCGGATAATGGTGGAGATATTTGTAGTTGCACCGGCCACAACGCCACAGGTAATTCCGCCACTCGCTGCTGTTTTCCTGCTGATGCTGGTAATTGCTACCGCTTTATACTTTATAAAAAAACCTACCCACGAAAAAATGCCTGAGCAAGGCAACCCGGCACAGCTGAAAAGTGCCCTGGCCTTTGGTGCTGTTTATGCATTGGTTTTACTGGCAACGGCTTTTGCAGAAGATACTTTTGGCAGCAACGGCCTTTTTATTGTCGCCATCATTTCCGGCCTTACCGATGTTGATGCCATTACGCTTTCCACGTCGCAACTGATGCACGCCGGCAACCTGCCCCTGGATAGTGGCTGGCGCATTATACTGGTGGCAGCGCTTGCTAACCTGGCATTTAAGGCGGGTATTGTGGCTATACTTGGTGGCCGGCAAATATTCTTTTACATAGCCACTTTGTTTGGAGTTGCTATTGCCGGAGGCTTACTGGTACTTTGGTTGTGGCCTGAAAATTTACAGCTATTCGTCTAGGTATGATTAAAGGAATAACTATAAAACGCCGTACTTGAAAACGCCCTACTTGCTCCCGCTTATACTTAAAACCATGTAGTTATACTTCCTAAAGCGGGCCCAACTTATCTATTTTCTGCTGATTCTGATAAAGCCTTTGTCATAAACCCGCTTGCCTGTAATGGCATCTGTTTCATACCAGATATCCAAAACATGAGTTGGTGTGGTGTAAGTAGTGGCAAATTCCTCAGCGCCGTTTATCAACTTATAATCCGTTATCATTTCGTAACCGTCTTCCAAAGCTTTATAGTAGGCTTCGTCATCGTCATCAAGTTCATCCAGGTATTGGTTGTACACCTGATGATAACTGTCGGTCACAACTTCATACATGCGCTGCATCTCTGATGGCTCAAAATCCATGTAGCCTTCTTCGTCTTTGGTCCAGGTGCCTTGGTTTTCCATAGTTATAGTTTATTTATTGCTGTGAGCTAAGTATGCGCAAAAGAAAAAGCCCCTAAATCGCTTTATCAGCAATTTAGGGGCTTTTGGTGCAGAGAGTGAGGTTCTGCCTTTTCCTAACAACTTCAAACAACTCAACTCACAAATAAAACACTAAATACCTAATTATCAATTATTTATTATCTATATTATAAATTATTAGCTTATAACTATATACAACTTCATACTTGCTTTCTTGACGAAATTTTGATTATTTTGACGAAATATTGACGAGAAAAATGGATTATTTAGGTAAGCATACATCACTAATTGCAGTGAAAGAAGGTGATAAAGTGCATGTAAAGGTTTACTACTCCCGAGAAGGTACTAAAAGGTACAAGACGAATGTCTATGTAAAGAATAAGGCACAGTTCGATAAGGGTAATAAGTTCACGAAGAACAACTCGTTGAATCCACAAAACTTTAAAGATGACGAAGATAAGATCATTAAAGTGCAAGGCAAAATAGAGAGAATCATTCAACTGTTTTTTGACGAACACCTCGACAAACCCACCGCTGCCCAACTGGATGATCTTATTGCCAATTACAAAGAAGAAAGCCAGCGAAACTATACTTTCATCAGCGATTATCTTGCTGAGTATGTTGAAATATTTGAAGAAAAGAATAGGAATAGTAAAAGTGTTGTAAAGGCATTTGCATCAGCCTATACACAATTCTGTCAGTTCCAGAACCGCAACTACAAGTTCAACGACATCAATGAAAAGTTTCTCAGTGACCTGATTGATTATTTTTTATTACATAAGCCTAAAAGCACGAAGTATGATGTGGGAAAGCCCAATCATCTTTTATCAAAATCGCAACCTGAGCAATCCGAGTTTGACACTAACTTCGGGATGAACAACAATACCTTACTGAAGAGATTAGATGCTTTCAGATCATTTATCCTTTGGGCACAGAAAATGAAGGGTATAAATATCAAATATGATACTGTGAGTGATGCTTTGAAAAAAGTGAAGAGCGAAAAAAAGATTGTGGGATACACCAACATCGAATTTGCATTTAAAAAGCGTGAAGATTTAAAACTACTGGCTTCAGAAGAATTTGAAAGCATCATTAAAGATGACATCTATATTGAACACTCTAAGGGGAAAAAGCTTGAAAAAGGTGTGTCAAAGGAGTTGTTGGTGCGAGCTAAAGATTACTTTGTAGTCAGCATACTTACAGCAAACAGGATATCAGATTTACGAAATATAAAACGCCACCATATTGAGCTTGGTAAACAAAAAGCGAAGAAGACCAATGCCGAGTTCCTACTCAACTCCAATCAAACCATTGTAGACCTGCTGGAAAAAAACAGCTACGATTTGAATATGAACGATGGTAAATACAATAAGTGCATTAAGGTTTTCCTAAGACAATTTTTTACTGAATATCTAAAGAAAGTAGATCGAGTATGGGTGGTAGAATGGCGTGGTGAATTTGCGCAGTATAAAGAAGTAGAATACTATTCTCTTGCTGGCAGCCACTCTGGCAGACGATCGTTTGCCTCGATTCTTTACAATGAAGGAAGGTATCCAAAGCGTAAGATCATGCAGTTTACGGGGCATAGCAGCGAGCGAGAATTTGATAAATACATTCAGTTATCTCCAGAAGAAGACATACAAGAAGTGTCAGACTTCATGAATATCAACTACAACTAACATGAAGACAAAAGAAATTTATAGTGAGATTTTGGAAAACTACAATCTACAAAAATCTGATGCCATCTCATTTGTTAATTATAGAGTAGGTGTTGCTATAGATAAGACAAAGATGCTGGATACCATTTCGGCTAATATTGATAAGCTGACGATTCTATGTGGAGATTTAAAATTGGAAATAAGATTGCATGAAGCAAATCCACTATTTGCTACGAATAATCAGCAATTTTATACCACCAAACAGGCTGCCGATATACTTAATGTTTCACCAGACAAAATCAGGCAGCTAATAAACAATGGAATTCTCAGTACAAAAAAGATTAACCAGCGTAACTGGCAGATTCCGAATTGGAGTTTAGAAGCCTATAAGAACGATCTGTGTAATTTTTTAACTGAAACTATAGAATCAACATTAGAGATTGCTGTCGTAGATGTGTTAGACGATGAAAACAACCTGCTGATTAGCTTAATCTCTAAAGAAGGTATACATCAAGTGCATGAATACCAGACACGCATTAAAAGAGCCATAGCTACTGTTTACCCTGAACTTTAAGTAGAATTAATGTTTCGTACTTTTGATACAGGTTCGATTCCTGCCGAGGGTTACAAAGTATAATAAAAAACCCACTGGTTTAAATCAGTGGGTTTTTTATTATTTAAAGTGCAGGTATAACGCAACTTATCATTTCCTTTTACACATTGTCAATTGCAGACAATGTTTCCCTTCTATTATACCACTTCCGCTTAAACCAGAATGCAGCGTTCACCAGCAGAATCAATGCTGGCACTTCCACCAGCGGTCCGATCACACCAGCGAATGCCTGACCAGAGTTGATGCCGAAGATGCCGATGGCAACGGCAATGGCTAACTCAAAATTATTACCCGTAGCCGTGAAGGATATGGCTGCGTTCTTAGAGTAGTCTGCCCCAAGCTTTTTGCCGATAAAAAAGCTGATAAAGAACATGATCACAAAGTATAGCACCAGTGGAACAGCGATCTGCACCACGTCAAACGGGATCTGCACGATCAATTCTCCTTTCAGGCTAAACATCAGCACGATTGTAAACAACAATGCAATCAGCGTAACAGGCGAGATGAATGGGATATACTTGTTGTTGAACCAATCCAGCCCTTTCCAACTGATCAAGGCGTAACGGCTGATCACGCCAGCAAAGAACGGAATGCCTAAGTAGATCATCACGCTCTCGGCTATCTGCCCGATGGTAATGTTGATCTCAGCACTCTTTACCCCAAAGTATGGTGGCAGCACGGAGATGAACAGGTAAGCGTATAGGCTGTAAAAGAAGATCTGGAAAATGCTGTTCAACGCCACCAAGCCTGCTGCATACTCCCTGTTGCCTTCTGCCAGTTCGTTCCAGACCATCACCATCGCAATGCATCGGGCGATGCCGATCAAAATCAGCCCGACCATGTACTCAGGCTGGTCGTGGAAGAAAATGATTGCCAGAAAGAACATCAGCAGTGGTCCGATGATCCAGTTCAATAGCAACGAGATGCTCAGGATCTTCACATTCTTAAATACTTCCCCCATCTTCTCATACCGCACTTTCGCCAGAGGTGGGTACATCATCAGGATCAGACCTATGGCAAGCGGAATGTTGGTCGTGCCACTGGAAAAGGAGTTGATAAACCCAGAGGATTCAGGCAAAAAATACCCGATACCCACGCCAAGGAACATGGCAAGGAAGATCCACAGGGTTAGGTAGCGGTCAAAGAAGCGTAGCTTCTTCCTCTCGTACGTGGGGGCACAGTTTGTAACGCTCATATCGTATAGTTTAACAGCCTTTTCTTAAATTCTCAGCGTAATCGTTCGGCAGAATGCATTCTTCAATGGCACGGGCAGCTTTCTCGTAATCATACTTGAAGCGGATGAACTCTACCTGAATGCTGTTTTTGTCCAGCACCGAACTGTTCTCGTCTATGGTCAGCAGCACGTAGCCACCACGGTTATCTCCATCCTTGGGTTTACCTACCGATCCGATGTTAATGACATGTCTGTAGTGTGGCTTGCCCTCTTCCCCAGAATCCAAGATCCTGTGGTACGGCTTGTGCGTGTGCCCAAAGCACATGATGTCGGCATCAGCATCCTGCATGATCCGCAGCAGGCTTTTTTCATCCCGATCCTCGAACAGATACTCGTTTATTTTTCTCGGGCTTCCATGCACCAGCAGCAGGCTCAACTTGTCGTTGTTTAGCTGGTACTCTACTTTAATATGGGCTGGCAGCGACCGCAGGTACTGGCGTTGTGCTGGCTTAATAATGTCATTGGTAAAAGAGATGGAAACCGCTCCGTTGGCTTTCTCCTGATCTGTCTTGTAAGCACATCCGCAATCGTTGCTTTCTCTGCCTATACCGAAGTCATAGTTGCCAGCGATGGTCGGAATGTTGCGTTTGCGGATCTCGTCTACTACCTCGTTTGCCCAGATATTGTAGCCCACCAGATCCCCGAGGCAATAGATGAAGTCGGGCTTTCTGGTTTCCACATCTTCAAAGAAAGCTTCCAAGGCAGGCAGGTTGGCGTGGATGTCGCTGAAGAGAACAATCTTACTCATGGTGTCTTGTATAAGGGTAAATTATATAAGTCTGGATAACTTTGGAAGAGTAGTGGCTGCTTAGCAGCAGCCACTACCTGGTGTGCAGGCGTTGTCCGACTGCATCTCTTTGAGGTTGATTCTGATTTTCTCCTTCGGGATGCCGCACTTGTCTGGGGCAAGGCAGTTGGTCGTCTTGGACTGCAGCACGAAGTTGTTTCCGTTAAAGCCAAGGTCGTACTTGCCGATCGTTTCGGCTTGGTATTCCACCTCTACTTCCAGATCTTCCATGCCCAATGCCTTTTCAGACAGGGCGATGATGTTTAGCAGCTTCTGGGGCTTTAAGCGGTGGTCGAAGTCGTTGGCTTCCCATAGCTGGAAGTTCGCCACTTTCTCGGTACGCACCGTGCCACCGCAGTCGATGAAGTGTTTGGTTACCACGCCCACTTCGGTTACGTGGAAATGCTCTGGCACTTTTACTCCGTTATCTAACTGGAAATCCACCGTATCGGCAGTTTGCAGGATATTTTTTACTTCGGATAGTTTCATGGTCGTCTTATTTAAAATATTAACAACAGTTTGATTGCTGGCACTTCACATCTGCCAGTATGTTAGAAAAGTAACCTTTCAGGTACTCGAATGCGTTTTCATCAAGGCAGTAGCAGACAGCATTACCTTCCACCGTGCCTTTAATGATGCCAGCGTTCTTCAATTCTTTTAAGTGCTGCGAAACAGTGGCTTGAGCCAACGGAAGTTCGCTGACCAGATCACCGCACACACAGGCTTTCATTTTCAGCAGGTGTTCGATGATGGCGATCCTTGCTGGATGCCCCAAGGCTTTGAGCAGCTTGGCAACCTCGTTTTGCTTTTCGGAGAAATTCTCGGTTTTCGTCAGTCCCATTATTCTTATCGTATGATCGCAATATTACGATTAACATAATCATTATACAAATAGTTTAGTGTTATCAAATCATTAATGATGATACCTGTTTAAGATATACTTATAAGATGTTAATGAAAGGAAGTATGTGTAGGCTCTAACAAAAAAGAGCAACCGTTTCTGGATGCTCTTTTTAATTTTTACTTCTTCTTGCAACAGGATGGCAAGGTACTGTCTGCTGCAACTGTTGCCGTTGCTTCTGCTTTCTTTGCCTTTTCCTTTTTTACCAGTGGGCAATTAGGCGTGTTCTTCAATTTGCACTCCTTCACGATCGGGCAATCAGGCGTACCTTTCAACGGGCAATCCTTTAACTCACCGTTTCCAGCGAAAGCGAAGAACGATCCACCTGCCAGCATCATAGTGGCAGTTGCGATTCCTAAAAATCTTCTTTTCATAATATTAAACATTAAACTCTTTGTCGGGTATAGCAACAAAGCCAATTAAACAAAGCAACTATACCTTGCTTATATGTTCCAGTTTAAGCTGCACTTCCTATTCCAGCAGCCACTAATTGCTCACGGCTTACACCTCTGCCTGAGCAGCAGGAAAGCAATTCACCGTTCACTACTACAGCTGGCAAGGAAGTGATGTTGTATTCCTTCACTTTGCTTACGCACTCTTGGGTATCGCACTGCTCTGCAAGGTTGTATACTGTTAGATCACAGGATTCGCAGGTCATGGACTTTACCATCTCCACAACTGGTTCACAGACAGGACATCCTGCGGTGAATACTTCTATTTTTCTTTTTTTCATAATCGTAAATTTTAAATTTAAACAAAGCTACATCAGGACATAGGGCGGTTGTCAAGCAGATTTATTCTTTGACTGATTCTCTTTCATCTGGTCGTAAACAGCCTGCATCTCTTTCATCTTGCTTGTCAGTTCATCAGCCGTAAGGTTCGGGAACTGCCTTCGCAGCATATCAATCCTGTCTTCCTGTCCACAATTCCCTGTGCAGCTTTCCATCGTTTCAGATAACTTTACAGCCAAAGACTTTCTGAATGTTTCGTCCAGTAACAAGAACTGAGCGGTTTCCAGTGCCTTACCAGCAGCTTTGAACTGCACCAGCACCGATTCGGGATCTTTATCTTCATCCAGCATTTTGATAATGCCTTCCAACTGTCCTTTGATGGTATTCAGTCTGGTTTTTATATCACGAGTTAAATCCTTTTGTAGCATAGCATGAGATTTCTGGTAGTATAATACGGATAGGGGGTGGTCTACAAACTTTCTAAGAAATTTTTTTTAACTGGTAGCTTCGACCAATCATTGGTATGATAAACATGCTTTGAACCACTACTCTCAAACATGTTTAAGCCTTAGCCAGCTAAACCGCTCTATCTGTACTGGTAGCTTTTTATGTTCCAAAGCAACAAGGTATTTTATTTTTTATTATTTTAGCGTTTGCTTAAATGATAAACTAAAATAATGGAAATCAACTGTATTAGAGAAGCAGCGGACGAAAGCCAGATCAGAAGGTGCAGGGAACGGGTAACAGAACTCAGCGATTCATTTTTCGAACTTTCCCAAGGGCTTGAACTGGCTGGTAACAACGTGAGGTTAAAGATCCTGTTCCTGCTGTATGAGGAAAGCAGGCTCTGCGTGTGCGATCTGAGCGATGTACTTGGCATGACCATTTCTGCCGTTTCGCAGCACCTGCGCAAGCTGAAAGACCGAGATCTTATCACCCCAACCAAGGAAGGCAAGACCATCTTTTACTCACTCACACCCAAATATGAGCAAATGCTCAGACCATTCTTTAAACTACTGGAAGAAAATAAAATATTCGAACTGGCATGAAAGCAGAGAATAAATTCATCGGATTAGGAGTGTTTGGGGCAATCGCAGCCTCGATGTGCTGCATCACACCTTTGTTGGCTCTGCTCGCTGGCACAAGCGGTGTAGCCTCTTCATTTTCCTTCTTAGAGCCTTATCGCTACGTATTGGCTGGTGCAACCATAATCGTTCTCGGGCTGGCGTGGTATCAGAAGCTTCGACCTGTAAAACAGGAAGATTGCGACTGCGAAGCTCAAAAGTCAAGCTTTTTCCAGACCAAGACTTTTCTGTTTGCGGTTACAGCATTTGCAGCCGTGATGCTCGCTTTTCCTTCCTTCTCACACATCTTCTACCCGAAGCCCAAGCAGGCGATGCAAACGGCAGTAGCTGGTATCAACACGACCAAAACCGTGGAGTTTGGCATCAGTGGCATGACATGTAGCGGATGCGAGGCACACGTGGAGCAGGAAGTGTTTGCACTTAATGGAATTGTAAAGGCAAAAGCCTCTTATGACAACAGTAATGCCGTGGTAGCATTCGATAGCACCAAGACCAGTATAGCTGCCATTGAAAAAGCCATTCTGAAAACAGGCTATAAAGTAACAGACCAAAAAGAAAGATAATATGCAACAGCAATTCGACTTGATCATCATCGGTGGTGGATCTGCTGCCTTTGCAGCAGCCATCAGAGCAAATGACCTGCAACTCTCCACGCTGATGGTCAACAGCGGTTTGCCTCTGGGTGGAACGTGCGTGAATGTGGGCTGCGTGCCATCTAAGTTTTTGATCAGGGCTGCCGAAAGTGTACACCATACCATGCATTCCTCTTTTGATGGAGTACAGGCGAAAGGTGCGAATGTAAACTTCAAGCAGATCATTCAGCAGAAGCAGGCATTGGTAGCTGAGATGCAGACACGCAAGTACCTTGATTTGCTTCCTGACCTGCAACACCTAACCGTGCTGGAAGGACGTGCAGCGTTTGTGGATATGAACACCATCACTGTAAACGGTGAAACCTACAAAGGCATAAAGATTGCCATCGCCACAGGCTCAACCACGGACATTCCACCCATTGAAGGACTTTCTGATGTAGCGTTCCTGACCAGCGACACGCTCTTTGACCTCGAAGAGCAGCCAGATTCGCTTATCATCGTGGGGGGTGGTTACATCGGTTTGGAGATAGCCCAACTCTACAACCGCCTCGGTACAAAAGTTACTGTGGTGGTAAGGGATCGAATCTTAAAGGTTGAAACAGAGGACATCACAGACGAACTGACAAAGCACCTGAGAGCTGAAGGTGTGGAGATCAAAACGGGTGCTACCATTCAGCGAGTGTGGCAGGAAGGCAGTGCAGTTAAAGCGGAACTGGTATCCAACGGGCAAAGCCAGACCATCAAGGCATCACACTTAGTGATCGCAACGGGCAGAAAAGCAAACACCGAAAACTTGGATTTAGAGAAAACAGGTGTGAAAACTGGAATAAAAGGGCATGTGCTGGTGAATGAGTACCTTGAAACAAATGTTCCCAACATCTACGCCATCGGTGATGTGAATAACCTTCCGCAGTTCGTCTACACGGCTGCCTACGAAGGAACGACTGCCATAGGTAATGCTTTCCAAGGTTCGAACCATAAAGTTGACTACAACGTGCTACCGTGGGTGGTGTTCACCGATCCGCAGGTGGCTGGTGTGGGCTTGGACGAGCGAGAGGCAACAGAAAGAGGTATTCCACATGAATCTACCATCATGCCATTGACAGAAGTTCCTCGTAGCATTGCTGCACTGGATACACGTGGCTTCATCAAACTAATCCGCAACCCAGAAACTGACCAGTTGCTTGGGGCAAGGATAGTAGCACCCGAGGGTAGCGAACTGACCATGGAATTGAGCCTTGCTATCAAGTACGGCATCACCGTGAAAGAACTCGCCTCGGCACTGCACCCGTACCTGACCTTGGCAGAAGGCGTGAAACTGGCAGCGATGTCTTTTACCAAAGATGTGAAGAAAATGAGTTGCTGTGCTGGATAGAGATCCCATAAAAGCAGAGGCGACCATATTAGGTCGCCTTTATTATTTACTTTCCTATTTAAATATGTAAGCTTTTACTATGAACCTGTTCTTCTTCTAATCAAAAGCAATGCCTGCGAAACCAATGCCAGCACAGGTAGTTCGATAAGGGGTCCGATTACCAATGCCAAGGCAATAAGCGGTGTGTCTGGGAACGCTGCAACGGCTATTGCCAGTGAAACAGGGGAATTCCGTGCCAAGGTGGTTAGGCTCAAGCTTACGGAATCAACATAGTTTAAACCCACCCATCGGCTGGTAATCCAGCCCACCACGAAGTTGATTAGAAAGTATAGCAAAAGCGGAATTAGCATTACCAATACTATATCTATACTTTCAAACAGTAGCTGCCCTTCGGATGCGAACATAGCCGTGATGGCAAGCCCAAGGAAAATGATCTGCATGGATTCAAAGAACGGCAGCAGTTTTTCTTCCATAAAACCCTGTTTATTTGATTTGAGCAGGAGAAGCCGAGTGGCATGGGCAAATGCAAAAGGCACAGCTATCACCAGCACGATGCTTTCCAGCAAAGCAACTATCGGCAGCATACCCGTTTGGTTAAAAAACAGCAGCAGGTAAACAGGGAGCAACACCACTTGCAGCAGCAAGTTCAACGGAAGGATGGATGCCGACAAGACCGTGTTCCCCTTTGCTATGCCCGTGAAGATGATGTACCAGTCTGTACAGGGCGTTACCATCAGCATCACAAAACCAATCCACAGTGCCTGTTGCTCGTTTAAAAACAGGTAGCCTAAAAGATAAGCAAGCAGTGGTGTCCAAACAAAGTTCAACAAAAGGCTTGCTGCCACGAACTTCCTGTGGAAGAAGCCTTGCTTTAGCCCACTCAGGGGCATGGCTAAAAACAAGCCATAGAGCATCAGCATCAGGAACGGTATGATGAAAGTTGCCGCATTCGATGCAACAACTGGTATCTGTCCGATCAGTAACCCGATCATCACTGCTACCAGTATGATCAGGGTGTGGAGTTTGTTAAGAAGGCTCATTGATTCGTATTACCCTGCGTAGTTGCTATGAAATGCACAAGATAAAGGTTCTGTACTCGTATTAAAAACGTTTCATAGATGAAAGGCGTTTACAAATTAGGTTCAATGAATTTGTTTGAAGCTACTGTTTGTAATTAGGTTCAATTATCAATGATCCCGATATATTCTCAATACAAACATAAAATGTGTACTATTGCACCGTGAAATTCTTAACTGTCATATTAACCCTCTTGGTTTTCGTGCTAACGGTCATGCCGTGTTGCCCGACTGACAGTTGTTCCACAAACGAAGTCAGTACAGAGCAAACAGATAACAAAGAAAGCGGATCGGATATCTGTTCCCCTTTTAACAGTTGCTCTACGTGTAGTGGCTTTACCATCACCATACCCCCAATTACGCCAGCAGAACCGATCTTGCTTACTGATGTAACCTATACAGTTTACAACCCAAGCTTTATCGCCCACTTCCATCATTCCATCTGGCAACCGCCTAAGTTAAGCTAATAACCAGGACGTGGCATTGCCACAATGATTACGCTACGCAACCGTAGCAAACTTTCTGTATTTACTATATTAGCTTATTTTTCAATGAAGAAGTACTTTTTTGTGCTGCTCATGCTATTGTGCAGTACTGTGGCGTATAGCCAGCATACCTTACAGGCTATCATCAGGGATAGCGAATCGCAACAACCACTCATAGGTGCTACGGCATCGATCACGGGAACATCTATCGGAGCAAGTTCCGATGCCACTGGCTTGGTGGTGCTTTCTGGCATACCAGAAGGCGAGCAGACGATCAGGTTCAGCTACATCGGCTATGAAGATAAATTCCAAAAGCTTACGTTTCCGATAGCCCAAACTACTCCGCTTGAGATACTCTTAGAGCCAAGCGGTGAGGAACTGGAAGAAGTGGTGGTAACAACCACCAGAAGCAGCCGAACCATTGCTGACATCCCGACACGCATCGAAGCGATCACCACCGAAGAACTTGGTGAGAAAGCCAACATGAGAGCTGGCGATATCCGCATATTGCTCAGTGAAAGCACGGGCATCCAAACGCAGCAGACTTCCGCTACCAGTGCAAACTCCAACATCCGCATACAAGGTCTGGATGGTCGCTACACCCAGATCTTGGAGAATGGCTTTCCATTATACTCTGGCTTTTCCAGTGGTCTAAGTATCATGCAGATCCCACCGCTCAACTTATCTCAGGTAGAGGTGATCAAAGGAAGTTCGTCTACGCTGTACGGTGGTGGTGCGATAGCTGGTTTGATCAACCTAATCACCAAAAAGCCGACCGAAGAAGGAGATCTCAGCTTTATGGCAAATGTTACCAGTGGCAAAGGGCTTGATCTGAGTGGATTCTATGGAAAAAAGTACGGGAAGTTCGGTATAACCATGTTTGCTTCCAGAAACAGCAATTCAGCGTATGATCCAGCCGATATCGGGCTTTCTGCGATCCCAGAATTCGAACGCTACACTGTCAACCCAACACTATACTTTTACCCGAATGACCGCACACAGCTATCCTTTGGAGTGAACGCATCCAAGGAAGACCGTTTGGGCGGTGATATGCGTTATATTGATGGCGAAGAAGGTGATTTCTATTTTGAGGAAAACAACACCAACAGGCTTTCCACGCAGTTCAGTTACGCACAAAAACTAACCGACCAGTCCACGCTTTCAGTAAAAAACAGTCTTAGCTTCTTCGACAGGGATATTGGAGTGCCTGATTATGAATTTCAGGGCAAGCAACTATCCAGCTTCAGTGAAGTGGCATACAATACCAAAGTCGGGAAGCTGGATTGGGTGATTGGAGCGAACCTATGGACTGATAAGTTCGAGGAACAGGGCATCGGTGCTGAACAGGCAAGGGATTATGATTATACTATCGTTGGTGCTTTTGCACAGAACACGTTCGCTCCAACGGAATGGTTTACGCTGGAATCAGGGCTGAGAGCTGACTACGTTACGCCAGCACCAGCCAACAAAGCCAAAGGGCTTTTCCTGTTGCCACGCATCTCTGGTATGTTTACGATCAGCGATAAGATAACCTCTCGTATCGGTGGTGGCATGGGCTACAAAACCCCAACCATCTTTACGGAAGAAGCTGAAAACGTAACATTCAGGAACATCCTGCCACTGAACGCCAGCGAAACCCAAGCTGAAACTTCCATCGGTGGCAATGCTGACATCAACTACAGTACGTTGCTTGGAGAGAAGTTTACTTTCAGCATCAACCACATGTTCTTTTATACTTACCTGAACAATCCGCTTATCCTATCGCTACGACCAGATAACCTGTATGAATTCCAGAATGCCAACGGGCACATCGATTCAAAGGGCACGGAAACCAACATCAAGTTGGGTTATGAATGGGCAAGGCTGTTTCTGGGGTATACTTACACGGATGCCAAGCAGCACTACAACGAAGAACTTACACAAATACCACTGACACCGAAGCATCGGATCAACGCCATCCTGATGCTGGAAAAAGAAGATAATTTCCGCATCGGTCTGGAAACGTATTATTTCAGCCCACAGCAGTTGTCAACTGGCGGTAAAGGTCGAAGCTACTGGCTGAGCGGTATCATGGCAGAGAAAACATTCAACAAGATTTCGATCTTTATCAACTTCGAAAACATCTTTGATACCAGACAAAGCAAGTTCGGCAGCATCTATACAGGTACGATCACCAATCCTGTATTCAACGAGATCTACGCACCTGTGGATGGCAGGATCATCAACGGTGGTATCAAACTCAGGCTGCTGTAAGCATCGTATTTGTTTTTATGTATGATCGAAGTAACAGGTATCGGATCGAGTAAAGCTGAGCCTGTTACTTCATAATATACTGATAATGGAGAAATCAACATATAAGATCCAGCATATGGACTGTGCATCCGAGGAAAACGTGGTGCGTATGAAACTGGATGGAATAGCTGCTATAAAAAGTCTGGACTTTGATCTACAGCAACGCCAGCTAACGGTTTACCATACGGGTGAACTGGAAACAATCACAGGCTCAATCAATGAACTTGGCTTGGGTTCTTCGCTGCTGGCAACAGAACACAGCGATCAGAAGGAAATGGTGGTTGAAGATGCCCAAGGGCAGCGTAAGCTGCTGTGGATTGTGCTGTTTATCAATTTTGCCTTCTTCGTAGTTGAGATGACTACGGGTATCATTTCCAAGTCTATGGGCTTGGTCGCTGATTCGCTGGACATGCTGGCTGATTCGTTGGTGTACGGGCTTAGCCTTTTTGCGGTCGGCAGCACCATTGCAAGGAAAAAGAGCATCGCCAAGATCAGTGGTTACCTTCAGCTTACATTGGCTATAGTTGGATTTGTGGAAGTGGTACGCAGAGTAATCGGAGATGAACCGATGCCCGATTTTCGCACCATGATCATCATCTCTATACTTGCCCTACTTGCCAATGCCTATTGCCTTTACCTGTTGCAGAAAAGCAAAAGCAAGGAGGCACACATGCAGGCAACCATGATCTTCACATCCAATGACATCATCATCAACGGTGGCGTGATTCTCGCTGGTCTGCTGGTGCTGTTTACTGGATCAGCAATACCCGATCTGGTGGTAGGTGCTACCGTGTTCGTGATCGTGATCCGAGGTGCGTTCAGAATTCTGAAACTGGCAAAGTAGTTTTGTGTTCAAAATAACGTTGCTGACGAAAACATCTTTCACGGTTCAAATTCGAAGATTGAAATACCTGATTCTTGTGTTGTGAAAAAGATTCGTTATTATGAATACAAATTCGTATATTTGAATACACTATTATTAACTATAACTATGAATAGGGCTGCGCTTCTTGTTAGGATATCAACTGCCGATCAGAGCTATGACAGGCAAATATCACAGTTAACAGAATTCGCTGAAAGCAGGAATCTCACGGTGGTTGAAACGATTGCTGAAACCATTAGCGGTGCAAAGAAGAATGAAGACAGAAAAGGGATTCAACGCCTGTTGGAACTCGCTCAAACTGGAAAGATCAATAAATTACTTGTGCATGATGTAACTCGTTTGGGCAGAATAACTTCACAGGTTTTGACAACATTAGAAACATTGCACCACCACCGTGTCAGCGTTATAGTAATGAATTACAATTTGGAAACTTTGAATAAGGATGGTTCAGTGAATCCTATGACACAGTTTCTGATAACCATACTCACAGATCTCGGTCGTATGGAAAGGATCACGCTGATCGAACGTGTAAAATCAGGATTGCAGGAAGCACGAAGAAAGGGTAAGGTGTTGGGCAGACCGAAGAACAGTACGAAAGCTCCATCAAAGGTTTTATCGGAATATAAACAAGTTGTGAAGTACTTAAACGATGGCTATACCATTCGGGAAACAGCCAAACTCTGCGATGTCGGTATTTCCACCGTTCAGCGTGTAAAGAAACTGGTCGAAGAACAACCTGCCTGATTATGCGCAACTACTTCATTCGACTAATCACCTGCTAAGAAGCTCCGAATAGCGTGCTTTCTTAATTGCGCTTTAAAAAAGAGCGCAAATCCTGTAATCAATGTAACAAATTCCTTGTCGTTACTGGAAATCACGACATCTCTGTAGTCTTTGTGTCCGACACATTCTATCAGAAAATTTATTTCTTTTTCATCCACTGCCCTACCCGTTATATCATAAAACTCGAAAATATACGAACGTAGTTCTTCAACTGATATACTCATTTCATTGTATTATTTTTCAGTATATATCTGGTATCAGTTTGCATAAAAAGAAACCCTGTCCGATGGACAGGGTTTTGAATCACGGATCTACCATGCACCTTTCAACCCACTAAACTCTTTAACAGCTACCATCGGCTGCGGTAGGTTCAGTTGCTGAAAAACCTTTTTTATAGTCTGATTCACTATTGTACAGTTGGCAACCGAACTGGTTATACTGTCATGGCAGGTAATTATTTTCACATCCAATGCTATAAGTTCGGCACAGATCAAATCGAGCATTTTTGCTTCCATACGCTGCAACATCTGCGGGATGAGCATTTCATCGTTCAGAGCATCTGCAAGTACAACAAGCGTGGGATATACTTCTTTTACTTTTGATCTTGCGTAAAAACATTGTGATCTGTTGGAGAAAAGTACCTTCATTAGTTTGTTTTTCGCACCCTTTCTCTTAATCGATAAACGCTGCGCCAGTGCATCGTATACCGCACCTGATCGACTTAGTGTACAGAATAATTTCAGATCCGCAGCATCTTTTTGCTGTTGCATGTACATCAAAGCACTCCAGAATTTTCCATTTTCATCACTTTCCTTCAGAAGCGAGTACGCAGCATCCATGTCTGAAAAGCATAGCGACAGGAAATACATCTGAGAATTTTTGATATCATTCTGCGCCACGGGCTGCCCATCAATTCGGACGTAATTGTATATGAAAGAATGGATGTTGGTGAAGGGCGAATGAAACCGAAATCCGAAAATATCCATTAGGTTACAGTAGAATAAATCACCGTTTACCAGCCTACGAGTTATTTCTAAAAAATCACTGTAACTGGTTTTCTTTACTTTTAACATATTCCACGGATCGGCTTTTCTACTGCGTTTCACTTTACCTTCCAGATCACTCGTCAGCGCATCGATATCGATTTCTCTTACCAGTTCTTCACACCATGTCGCTAATATATTTCTGACTTCGGATACACCCAGATTTTTTATCCGCTCCTGCTTACGCTGGTGAACCTTAATGTTCATTCTATCGGATTCATAACCGATCTTATACCACTGTTTGCTGCTTCTATCGATCAGATTCGGATTGATTCTGTAGGCATATAATGGCTTTCTTACATCGTGTGGATTGAAATCGAAAATAGTTCGCTGTATCACCTGAGCTTCGATCAGTACATTTAAATACATCACGTACTTCTTATCGTGTACCCATTTTTGGAACTGCTTGTTGGGTACATATAAATACCCATCGTCTTGCATGAAGTCGTTCTTGAAGCCTCGACAGTAGCGGTTGAAGTAGAGACAGTTGATGGTGGCGATCACCATGTCCATTTCCCATTCTATTTTATAATTCCAGAATGTATCAAATATGATGGTGAGATCTTCTTTCGATAATCCGTTAGGTAGCCAAGCGTTGGCAGCAGGTATATCAAGTGCCTTTACCTTTTCCGTGTATACTACACCTTTCGCTTTACCTTTTCGGGATTCTCGCAGCCGAACCACAAATTTCTGTGTAGCTGAGTTCCAGTACTTCCCCGTAGCTGGATCTCGATAAGCATGCGCAAGCACTACGCATGGCTATTATTTTTTAGCCGTGTAACATATGTAACGGTGGATATGCACGATAACGAAGCAATTGATACATAAGCTTTTAATATATTCGACACATATACTTCAGATGATCTTTTAATATTATATTTCATGATTATAATTGGATTATTTTTATTCATATACTATATATCGAGTATACTACCTGTTATACATCATGATTTTTAAAAGTTTTAAGTTGGATGTAGAAATAATATTTATTGCATACACCAGCAGTACACACAGAAGATATTAATCTACCTGTCCACAGGCAGGAACAATTAATATGTTATCATTAATAGTGGATATATTTTGTCATGTATCACCTATATTCAGATGCATTGTAGCTTATATGTATACCATTATGTTGTATATTTTTTTAATGTTAGCGGAGCGTAGAATTGGTAGCGCATGAATGTATTGAGCTACAGTTACACTGGATATCCACTGAAACAAACGGGAATATTTGTAGCATGAACTAAAACGGAAAGCGGTGAGTATTGCTACCCACCGCTTTCCGTTTCATATATTAGAATCCGTATTATCGGCTGTGTATCCTCGCCAACTGGCTAACCCTGTTTACTACTTGGTACTCCAGATCATCGAACTCTTTAAAATGCGCTGTGCCGCATTTAATCTTCATTTGCTCGTCCTCTGTCAGCTTTGAAAGATCAACTTCTGGTGTGCCAGTATCTTTCGTTTCCGCTACAAAGTATACCTTTTTTTCATCATTGAACACCACTGCCCAATCTGGATTGTAAGTACCTATCGGTGTGGCAATTTTAAACCAACTTGGCAATTTGAAGTAGAATTTCACCTGTTCACTGGATTCACAATCCTGTGCGAACCTATTCTCTACCTTTGAATCCAATGGCATGAATTCATCATAAATGGTCTTTGTAGTATCACCGACCTTGAATGTGAATTCATCCAAATATGTTTCCAGTTCCTTGGCTTCGAACTTTGTCATCTGGTATTCACTACCGTTTACTTTATGGTATTTTATGCCATTAATCATCAATCCATAAAGGCTCTTTCTGATTGCCTGAGATGCATAATCGAGAAAAAGCTGTGGGTTTACAAGGATATCGCCAATCCTACCTGACTTGCTCAAAATTTCAAAAACTGTGGACCTGGTTAATTCGGTTTTGCGCTGGATATAGCCCAGAACATCAGGTATAGACCAGTTGTAGTCAAAGGATTCAGATTTTGTTCCAGCGTAACGGGTATCAACTCCCTCTTCCGACATCATAATTGCTACCTTAGTTGCCACGATCGCTGGTGCTGTTATTTCAGGTAACGCCTGAGTCGCTGCTGCTGCGACACGCACCAATTCATCAGTATCGTAGTCGACACGATAGGTGGTATGGTGCTTGATTTTCTCCCATATCTCCAGAAACTTCGGATCAGCTTGGAAACCCTTGCGGTATTTAACTGCAATACGCTCCCGTTTATTTTTAATCCTGCCTTTAAACTCAACGCCACAATCTTCCTCTATTTCGTTTTGTAACGCCCTTGCAAAATCATCGTAGGATTCGTTGGCGATCACAGTAAGTCGGTTCACATTACGATCATATACCCTATTTCCAGTTTGATCTACAGCCAATCGTAATCCCCTACCGATTTCCTGACGTTTCCTAACAGCAGATTTTGTTTCGTTAAGGGTACATATCTGGAACACGTTCGGGTTATCCCAACCTTCCCGTAGGGCAGAATGAGAGAATATGAAACGCAGAGGGTAGTTGATGTCCAGCAACAATTCTTTATCTCGCATGATTGCGTGATATGCTTTCTGCGCAGCCTCGCTGTTCTGTGCTGCTTCTGATTCCCTTATATCCTTCCATATACCTTTCTTGTCGGCTGAAAAGTAACCGTTATGGCATTCCTGAACAGGAAATTTATCCAGATCACGGTATTCTTTCTTGGCAATGGTTTCCAGATAAATTTCTTCGAACCATTTGGCGAATTTGCCTTGTGTTGGATTTCCAGCAGCATCGTACTCTCGGTAGTTGGCAACCTTATCAATAAAGAAAAGCGACAGTACTTTTATTCCATCCCTTGCGAAACGCCTTTCTTTGTTTAGATGCTCCGCAATGGTTCTGCGCATCTGGAACTTCATTACCTCTTCGTTAAGACCGCCTTGGCTACTGCCTTTATACAGCATGTTGCCATTTTCGAAAGTAATAAAACCGTTAGAAGCATCTATTTCATCCACGATGAAGCCATCTGCGTAGATCTCTCTTCCGTTCGATAGGCTGTACAGGTCATCTCCAGACTTCACCGTAATGTTTTTCTTCTTCACACCAGAAGTACTGTTAGCAAAAATGGAAAGATTGGCTGCCAACTTAGTCTTAGTGGCTTTGATATCATCCAGCGATACAAACGCTTCGTTGTTTGCATTTTCTTCTACCACGGAATCAACCTCGATTTGCTTCACCAGCCCCAGATCATATGCACGAACTGGATTAAGGCTGTATGTTAGGTTGTAAGTGTTGCGGTGTGTAGCGGAATAACGGAGCGTACAAAGCGGTTTCAGGTTCTCGATTGCCAGCTTACGTTTCTCTGTTTCCATGTTTTGTGGCTCGTCCACTATTACAATCGGGTTAGCTGATTGTATGTATTCTACAGGCTTAACCCCTGTTTCTTGAATCGTATTTATGACATTGTTGTCTTTCGAAAAAGCATCAATATTGATCACAAGTATCTCGATGTTGTCCGCAGTGGCAAAGCCTCTGAGAGATGATGTCCTTGAGCTGTCATACACCTGAAAGTTCGATGGCACATGATCGTATAGGTTCTGAAAATGCTCGTGCGTGATCTCCAGATTTTTGATCACACCCTCCCGTATTGCCACCGAGGGCACTACTATCACAAATTTTTTGAAGCCGTACTGTGAGTAGAGTTCATAGACGGTTCGCAGGTACACGTAGGTTTTACCCGTACCTGTTTCCATCTCCACAGAGAAGTTCATACCTGCCAGTTCTGAGGATATCGGAAGTTCATTCTTCTTCTGAACCGCTTGCAGGTTTGACAATATTTGTTCCTGTGATAAGACCAAGCTGTTACCAATGCCGTTGATCAGGTTCAAGCTGCCCTTTTCATTTAAGCTATACTCCCTTATAGTATCTTCAGATGGCTGACCTTCGAATACTGCAGTAATCGATTTTATAGCATCTTGCTGGTATTGAAGGTTCGATTCAAACGCTATCTTCATACTAAATCGTTTTGAATTCTACGCCAGCATCTTTCATTTGCAAGACTGTATTGGTTTTCAACTGATCGTTGCCTATGAACAGTTTATCGAGTGCGATAACTTTTTCTGGTTTCTCTTGGAGTACTGCATCAACGATGTCCTGCGTAGCTTTTTCCAACATCAATATCAATTCGTTACCAGCCACACGGTAGTATTTGCCTTTATTCTCAACCTTGCTATTGATGTCTTTGCCTGCTTTCAATAGCAGTTCATATACCATGTTTTCGATGGATGCCGTTTCTGCTACGGGATCTATGAACAACTTCATTTGTTCTTCCAGCGCATTGACATCTTTAGTATTCAATTGTTGCCACTGTTTAAAGTTACTATCCGAAAGCACCAAACTTTTGAAACCTAAATCGACTTTTTCTATGTTTTCTATTTCTTCCCGCAACGCATCAATTGCAGCTTCTTTCTTCTGCATTTCCAATTTTAGTTTGGTGATGGCTTTTGATTCTTTGCCTCCTTCGAACAGGGTGTTTGCTTGCGGATCTTCGGTAGAAAGCTTTTCCAGTTCTACGTTGAGTTCGTATACCAATGCTTCCAATGCAGCTAAAGCTTCTATCTTGTTCTCTTTCTCTGCATGAATTTTGGATATGGATCTTCGAATACGTTCACGTGTCAGAGCAGCAACAGATTTGTAACCTGCTTTGTATGCTTCTTCATCAGGATCATACGGTTGCGGAAGCTGAACCAGTAACATTTTGCGATTACCACCATCTTCCTTATTCAGCTCCATAACAGCCTGTCCAGTAGTTCCACTGCCAGCGAAGAAATCCATTACTATTTGGTTGGAATCTGCTTCCATACCTTGTTTAAGCAGAAGCTTGATCAGATCCGTTGGCTTTGGGAAATCAAAATACTCATTATCATCAAATAATGCCCTGAGTTCTCTTGTTCCTTGGGTGTTAAAAACGGTGTTAAGAACGCTTGAGAAACCAGTAAAATCACTTTCAAGATCCTTCACAAATTTCTTTCTCCGTGGTCTACCATTCGGCTTTGCTGGAAATAAAACTTCGTTATTCCGAATCAGTTCTGCCATACGCTTTGGTTCGTATCGCCAGCCCGTTGGTGGGCACTTATAAGTAATTCCTGTTTCGGGATCGGTTAGATCATAATGTAAGTTCGGTCGTTGATCTTTGGTAGCCAATCCAACCATATTATCGCTCATCCAGTCGCCACGTTCATCGTTGTCTGGATTCGAATATTTATTAAAGTCTTTATCACCACCCTTTAATGATCCTGCTTCTGATTTACTGTAGCAGATAACATATTCATGGTCAACGGAAATTCCTTTTTTTGCTCGGCTATCAACGTTCTGTCTGCGCTTCCAGATAAGCTGCCCGATGAAGTTCTCTTCACCGAAGATCTCGTTCATTAATAATCGCAAATTATGAACCTCGTTATCATCGATCGAGATGAAAATCAGACCATCTGGGCTAAGAAGATTCCTCGCCAGAAACAGACGTGGATACATCATGTTCAGCCAGTTACTATGGAACTGCCCGTTTTCTTTGCTGTTCTTGGTAAATCGCCCCTCTTTCGTTACAAATCCTTCTTCGTCTTTATCACCGACACGTTTTAGGTATTCAGTTTTGGTTTCAGAAAATTTATCAGGATACACAAAACTATCGCCCCCTGTGTTGTATGGCGGATCTATCACCGCCAGCCGTATCTTGCCGAAATAGCTTCTCTGCAACACTTTCAGGACATCCAAATTATCCCCTTCAATGAAGATGTGCTCGGTTTCATCGAAATTTATGGAATCATCCTTGGATGCAACTAATGTCTTGGTATTTGGCATCTGGAGCGACCTGAAAGCATCGCTTTTACCAGCCCAATTCAGTACGTATCGTTCGTTGCTGAAATTAATATTTTCGCCAAGTGATGCTTTCAGCTTCTCCCAATCTTATCTTCTGTAAACGCTGCTGGTAGTATTGCTTTCAGTTGCTGTAGTAGATCTTCCTGTGGCGCAAGGCTTTCTCCGTTCATTATCAATGAGTTCTGTATGTCTGGTGTTGTAAGATCAATGGAAAGACCTTACAATGTGTGGTACAATGTATAATCTCCGTACAAGATATACATCTGCGAGGTCAAGTGAAACGATATGCAGGAAAAAGAAATGGGCGCATCGAAATTCGACACGCCCATTTCTCGGCTGGACAAAACACATTAATCAATGTCAAAATCGTAATTGATCGGAATAAAGCCTAATCCTTGGCAAAATTCACAGCCTTTATCTCTACAAGCAGGGCAGTAGTCTGCTTTAAGCGTAAGGTATATTCGCATCCCATCCAACTCATCGAAATATCTCTGCCGATCTCTATACTCTCTACCTTCCTTGTCTACCTCAAGATACTTACCATCTTTTATAGCCACAGCACGTTCGTTTTCAAATTCATGTAATTCGGTATACTTCGGGCGAATTACTACTTCTCCTGTATTGGTGTCCATTGCACCGTATAAGCCCGATAACGGGTTTAGCACACGTGTTAAACCTTTCCCAAGGTTGCTATACTTCAATATAATCATGGCTTTTTATCCTTTCTATGTATATAGTAAAAACAGCACGCTACCATTATCGGAAACGGTAGAAAAAAATGTAGAAAAATCGATGATTCTGATTTTCAATTCGAATATATAATCCTAAACAAAGATTATATGACAGATTACAATCACAGGAAAAACGACTTTCGAAGTATAAAGGTAAAAGCCCGAACTATGGCAAAGCTCGATTGGATTAAAAACCAGATGCTGGATATGGGATTTCATTTTTCAAAATCAGAAATGCTACACGTAATAACCTTGGAATACGCCCGAAGGCTGGAACAAATCAAAGTGCAGGATCATGGAAACAAGTAAAAAATCGATCGAAACTGTTTACTCGTACCAGAATGGAAATGCCAAATTCACTATCACCTTGACAATGCATACCAGTGTTACCAATGGCTTTGATTTTATTGTTCAACGGGAAGAACTGGGTGATGTAATTGAAGATATAATCATGAACCTGAGTGAACCCGTAGCATGTCTTCCAATTAGTTTCGACATTTTGGTGCACAGCAGTGTAAAGGGCACACAGAAGCTATTTACAACGCCCTACAGAGCAACCCTCGAGGTTTCAGAACTTTCGTTTCCCGATAGCAATATACCATTTCAGGTCTTGACTTATCCAGAATTTGAACTATCCGAAAGAAAAACGATCCAGAGCTTTCGTAATTTTCGATATTAATAACATTGCATAGAAGCACCTGTTTTAATAATGAAAGGTACTACCGACAGCTTATGATGTAATCAATAACATTTTTCTGCGTTTTAGTTAAATACGACTGCAAGATGATATACTCCCTTCTACTGTTTTTCACCTTTGTACTACATACCCATACATCGCAGCCAGCGAATGTGGAATGGACAGCAGCAGAGCTGCGCAATGCCGATACTGGTAGGAATGCAACATATCTGAACGATACGGAAAAGGAAACACTCCTATACCTGAACTTAGCTCGTCTTTATCCGAAGAAATATGCACGGGTAGAGATTCCTTCCGAAATGTTACTTACGAGAGGCGAAAAAGCCAATTGGCAAGCATACAGGCGATCACTATTGAAAGATCTCAATGAAATGAAGCCTGCCGCAACGTTAACGCCTGACAGCTACATGACAAGCAATGCAAAATGCTTCGCAAAAGAATCAGGCATCATGGGTAAGACAGGGCATCAACGGGAGTTGTGTAAGAAGGAAAATTTTGCAGAATGTAATGCGTATGGAATAAAAGAAGGCAGAGCTATTGTGATGAATCTTCTCATTGATTACAATGTACCAAATCTTGGGCACCGAAAGCATATGCTCGATTCTACATTTTCATCGGTTGGAATCGGCTACGACAAACACGTAAAATACAGGCAGTGTCTTGTACTTGTAATTCAATGATGTTTGACGAAATTTTGACGAAAAACAAATAAAAAAAGCCCCAAATTGCTGTATATCAGCTATTTGGGGCTTTTACTTTGCAGAGAGTGAGGGATTCGAACCCCCGGACCTGTTACAGTCAACGGTTTTCAAGACCGCCGCATTCGACCACTCTGCCAACTCTCTGTATTAATCGTTCACAAAAGTATATAGCCGGAGTTAATTATCAAAACTATACGGCAACATTTTTCTGTTGTTTTCTGCATTAAAGTATAAACAGCTGATTTTTAAGCTGAAAATTTTTCATTGTCCTATCCTCATATAAGGCCTGACAATGACTATTTATAGTTTATACTTTTGCGAAGTCTGAAAAAAGCCCGCTCTTTATGCCACAAACTGGCAGAGGGTTATTCTTCAATAACCACTTTGCGGGTATTTCTGGATACCAGGCGCTTCGTAACGGTGTCGATACTTACGTTGATCTCGAAACCCAGTATCAGGATCATCGATACAAAATCGAGCCAGATCATCAAACCTATCAGGGCCCCTATGGAGCCATAAAATTTGTTATAAGTATCAAAAGCGCTTATGTACATCGAAAATATCATTGACACCAGGAAGATGAGCCCGGTAGCAACCACAGCACCCGCAGATATAAATGGCCACTTATCCTGTATGGCAGGCACGTAGTAATAAATAAGCGAGGTTGCCAGCATAAACAGGAACACAATAGCCACATACTTTAGAATCACGATTAGGGCGTACGTATAGCTCTCAGTAACCACTTCGTAAAACACCAGCACATCCAGTATCCATTGCCCAAAGAAAATAGCCGCTACCGCCAGAAAAAGTATAAATGCCAGAGCAACGGTTAGCAATGTTGCGATCATGCGCTTACGCAGGTAAGAACGTTTGTAAAACGTATGGTACTTTTTATCAAAGGCATCCATCAGCGACATGATGCCATTGGTGGAAAGTATAAGCGCAAACAGAAAACCGAACGACAGCAAGCCGCCGCGTGGCTTGTTTACAATATCTTCGATGGTGCTGTAAGTAGCTGCATACATCTCTTCAGGCATAAAATCGCCGATAAAATTGAGGATGCTCGCGCTCAGATCCATGGAAAGCACGCTCGGGATGTATGGTATAAGCGTGAAGAGAAAGATTATACTTGGGAAAATGGCCAGCGTAAAGTTAAAGGCCATGTAGGAAGCCCGCTTGGTAATGGAGTCTAACCGGAGCTCGCCTAAAAGTACATCCACCACATCATAAACCGAATAGCGACCGTTACTGAAACGCCATCTTTTCAGGAAAACGATAAATTTCCGATAGGTACGGCGCCGCTTCAGGTATTGGTGGTTCAGCCTCATCCGCTAAAACTATTCGCTAAAAAACGAGTCGAGCTTCTGGTGTATAAGCGCTGGCACCGCCGTTGGCCTTCCGGATTTCATATCCACAAATACCATGGTGGTTTCGCCTACATTCAGCAGCGTTTGCTCTTCGTTGTATACTTCGTATTCAAATTTTATACGCGATCCGTGTGGTTTGTGCTTAACCAGCAGTTTTATCGTGAGCAGATCGTCATACTTTGCCGGGCGCACATACTTACATTTCAGTTCGAGAACAGGCATCATGGTGCCGGTGGCTTCCATCTCTTTATAATGAATGCCTAACCTGCGGAATACCTCGGTGCGCGCCACCTCATAATAAGCAGCATAATTGCCATAGTATACATACCCCATCTGGTCTGTTTCGGCGTAGCGCACACGTATCTGAACTTCTGATTCGAACATGTTAATTGTTGATTGCTGGTTGTTAATTGTTGATTGGCAAATGCTGAAACATATTAAAATAACAATCAGCAATTAGCCATCAGCAATTAGTTATTTCATGATTTTACGCTGATTCAGGGCCTGCTGGTAGCGGCGGGCATTTGCCTGGTGCTCTGCTACATTGGTAGCAAAACTATGGTATCCTGAAAAATCTTCTTTCGCGCAGAAATAAATGTAGTCGTGTTGCTCCGGGTTAAGTACCGCATCTATACTTGATATGTTTGGTACGTTGATCGGGCCTGGAGGCAAACCTTTATACTTGTAAGTGTTGTAAGGCGAATCGTGGCGCAGGTGTACGTTAAGCACACGGCGAATAGTGAAATCGCGCACGGCAAATACCACGGTCGGGTCGGCTTGCAGCAACATATTTTTTTGCAAACGGTTTAGGTATACGCCTGCCACGCGGGGCTTTTCGTCGTTCTTTATAGTTTCAGCCTGCACAATAGATGCCAGCGTAGAAACCTGCTTTGGCGTTAGCCCCAGTTTATCGGCTTTCGCTTTGCGCTCTGCCGTCCAGAACTTGTCGTACTCGGTTTTCATACGCTCCATCAGTTCTTTACCGGTAATGGTCCAGTATACTTCGTAGGTGTTCGGCACAAACATGCTTACAACGGTGGTAGTATCAAAGCCGAGTGTTTTCAGGTACTCGTTATCGTTTAGCAGTGCGTCTAGTTCTTCCTGCCCGGGTTCCACTTCAGTTGCCAGTTTTTCGGCGAGCTGGGTGCGCAGGCGCACGTTGTTAAAGGTTAGCTTTACAGGAGATTGCTCGCCCAGGCGCAGTACACCGATAAGCTGGCGGTTACCCCAGCCATTTTCCAGTTTGTAGCGGCCCGGCTTTACCAGTTCATCATAGTTCATCAGCTTGGCCATAAAGCGCAGCGACAGTTTATCGATGATGGTACCGGTTGCCTCTACCGAATCCAGGGCTTGCTCATAAGTAGCACCAGTTGGTATGTATACATAGGTTTCCTGATCTTTCGTATCCACGTTGGCGGTGTATACAATCTGGTAAGCGTAGTAAGAGAAGCTCACGAACAGGAACAGGAATAGCACCACGAGCCCCGGAACCAGCTTACTTTTTTCTTTTCTTTTCTTTGTTGTTGCGACTTTCTTAGCCATAGTTATAATTGATGCAGCGTTACAGATACGCCTCACCTGTTGTTATTAAAGCTCCAAAATTAACACTTATGTTCCTAATTGTGAATGCGTGAAGGTATGAATGCGTGAATTATCTTTGCTAACCTGCTCTAAACATACTCCTGACGTAGTTATTGCTCCTGCCGGGCCGCCCCGCCCCGGAAACGTTTAACACTATAAAAGAGTATGCTTAACTTATATTTACATCCAAATCACAAGATAAAACTATGGCCAACGCAATTTTTATGCGCATACACCCCGACAACCCACAGGAGAAAAAGATACTGGAAGCAGTTGATATACTTCGGAATGGTGGTGTTATCATTTACCCAACTGATACCATTTACGGCATGGGCTGCGATATACACAACGTGCGCGCAGTAGAGCGGCTTTGCCAGATAAAAGGCGTAAAACCGGATAAGGTGAATCTTTCCTTTATCTGCTCCGACCTGACCCACATTTCGGACTATGCCAAAATAGATACGCAGGCTTACAAAGTAATGAAAAAAGCATTGCCCGGGCCGTTTACGTTTGTGCTGGAGGCAAGCAGCAAAGTACCGCGCTATGCTGGCATTAAAAAGAAAACAGTAGGCATTCGTGTACCCGAAAACGAGATAGCCCTGGCGCTGGTACGCGAGCTTGGCAACCCGATCATTTCTACCTCTATCCGCGACGAAGACGAAGTAGTGGAGTACAGCACCGACCCCGAACTGATTTATGAAAAGTATAGAAACCTGGTAGACCTGGTTATTGATGGCGGCTATGGCAACAACGAAGCCTCAACTGTAGTGGATGCTGCCAATGGTTTTGAAGTGCTTCGCGAAGGCGCCGGAGATATAGAACAGTATCTTTAAGAGTTCTGAGTTGCTTTAAAATAGTTAAAGGGAGTAACTCAGGATGCAGGACTCGTAACTTCCGCTACGCGGCGATGCTTCCAGCGTTTGTGTGTCCAAAGGTAGTCGGCAGGAGCGCGACGTATGGAAGCTTCCAGTTTTTGAGCAAAAATTTCAGTGATAGGGACTGCATCTGAAGTGCCGTCAGAGATCAACTCAAATGTGAGTGCGTAGCATCCGCGGTTGGTTCGCCTGATATCAAGAAACAGAACCGGGTATTTAAATTTTTTTGCCAGCTTTTCAGCCCCTTCATAAAAAGGCGTATCCTGGTTCAGAAAAGTTGTCCAGAAAGTGATTTCGCTCCGTAATGGTGTCTGGTCAGATAGCATGGCAATTACACGGGGCGTATTACGATTAGCCGCAAAATCACGTAGTGTATCCTTCATTTTGATCAACCTTGCTCCTAACTGGCTCCGCGTTCTAAGCATAAAATCTTCGAAGAAGGGATTGTTAAGCGGCTTGTAGATTCCTTCGGCAGGGAAACCAAACTGAACAGCCCCGGCAGAAAGTACCCATTCCCAGTTACACGAATGAGAACCCATGGTGATGACCGGCGTACCACTTTTCACAAAATCATCCAGCAAATCCTGATTTGTAAAAGTTATCCGCTGCTTCATTTCTTCGCTCTTCATAGACCGCAGCTTCAGAATTTCCACGATCACATCGGTCAGCTGGTGGTAAAAGTCTTTGGCTACCTGTTTTATTTCCTGTTCGTTTTTCTCCGGAAAAGAATTACGCAGGTTAGTTAGTACCACCTTTTTGCGATAACCGATACCGTAGTAGATAACCAGAAATAAGAAATCAGAGAGCACGTAAAGCGCACGTAGCGGCAACAAAGATAAACCTTTGAGCAGCAGCCACAGCGGGTAATATAAGGGCGGGATGTTTATACTTTTCTTCATCAGCAAATAAGCAGTTGCAAAGGTACAACCCTGCGCCTGATTATGAAATTTCATAATTCGTGCTTATTTAGCAGTTGTGAGAGCTTGATAGATTATACTTCACAATAATCTTTTCAGTAATTCTTAATTCGTATTTCTTAATTCGTAATTCCCAAATCGTTTGATTCTCTTAACCGAAATCCACTACAACCCACCCGTGCAATACTTCTGGCATGCCCTGCGCGCCGACAGTCTGCTAATAGAGCAGCACGAGAACTATGTAAAACAAAGCTACCGAAACCGCTGCCACGTACTTACAGCGCAGGGCGTGGTTCCGCTAAGCATACCTATACTCAGGGGCAACAGCAAAGAAAAGATCCGGATTACTGACATAGAAATAGATTACAGCCAGAAGTGGTATAATGTGCACTGGCGCACCATACAGGCAGCTTATGGCCGGGCTCCTTATTTTGAATTTTATAGTGACTATATTCGGGAAGTATATGAGCAGCAGCCGAAATATTTGTTTGAGCTGAACGTTAACCTCTTGCGCCTTTACTTAAAATTTCTTAAGCTAGGCAAACAATTGCATTTCACAGATGCTTACCAGGTAGAAGTACCTGAAAACGTGACAGATTTAAGGAATAAGATCCATCCCAAAATCTATACTGACAATTTGCACGTAAAACCCTATACACAAGTATTTGGCAAACAATTTGTACCAGAGTTAAGTATAATTGACTTGTTGTTTACACAGGGTCCAAAGTCACTTTCTTTTATACAGTAAGTATGCCTTTCAGATGAACATTTGTTCTCTCTGGCTTGTTTAAAATTAGGCTTCTCGTGGTAGCCACAACCAATTATCAATTTTAGACTTTTTTTAGATTAATATAGTATACATGGAAGCTAAATTCTCAAACCGAGTGAAAGAGGTCATATCACTCAGCCGTGAGGAAGCTATTCGACTTGGTCATGATTACATTGGCACTGAACACCTGGTGCTGGGCATGATACGGGAAGGAGAAGGTACCGCCATTGCCCTGCTTAAAAAGCTTGGCGTTTCGATAGATGAACTTAAGTACGCTTTAGAACAAGCTACCCGAAATACAGCTTCGCAAAACAGCAACATTACCGGCAGTATCCCGCTTACAAAGCAAACGGAGAAGGTGTTAAAAATCACGTACCTGGAGGCCAAAATCTTCAAGAGCGATATTATTGGCACCGAACACCTCTTATTATCCATCCTGCGGGATGAAGACAATATTTCTTCACAAATATTAGCGAAATTTAACGTGAACTACGAAGCAATAAGAGACTCGCTGGATTATCATAGCAATAATCCGCTTGCATCGTCAGATACAGACGATTCTGATGACTCAGACAAATTATTTGGTAGCTCTTCTCGCTCTGGCAGCAGCACAAGCAAGAAACCCGGCGAAAAATCGCGCACTCCGGTGCTCGATAACTTTGGCCGCGACTTGACCAAGCTGGCTGAAGAAGACAAGCTGGACCCAATAGTTGGCCGTGAAAAAGAAATTGAGCGCGTGGCCCAGGTACTAAGCCGCCGCAAGAAAAACAACCCTATACTTATTGGTGAGCCTGGTGTTGGTAAAACTGCCATTGCCGAAGGCTTAGCCCTGCGCATTATCCAGAAAAAGGTAAGCCGCGTGCTTTTCAACAAGCGTGTAGTTACCCTGGACCTGGCATCGCTGGTAGCCGGCACAAAGTACAGAGGCCAGTTTGAAGAGCGTATGAAGGCTGTAATGAATGAGCTGGAAAAATCTCCGGATGTGATCCTGTTCATTGATGAGCTGCATACTATAGTTGGTGCCGGTGGCGCTTCCGGCTCACTGGATGCCTCTAACATGTTTAAACCAGCCCTTGCCCGTGGCGAGATCCAATGCATCGGTGCTACTACACTAGATGAGTATCGCCAGTACATTGAAAAAGATGGCGCTTTGGCCCGTCGTTTCCAGGTAGTTATGGTTGACCCTACAACGCCTGAAGAAACTATCGAGATCCTGAATAACATCAAAGACAAGTACCAGGACCACCACCACGTTAACTATACCGACAAGGCTATTGAAGCCTGCGTTAAGTTAAGCGACCGTTACATGAGCGACCGTTTCTTACCAGATAAAGCAATCGATATCCTAGATGAAGCCGGTGCGCGTGTGCACATCAACAACATTGTGGTGCCGGAAGATATTCTGAAGCTCGAGGAGCAAATAGAAAATATCAAAGGTGAGAAAAACCGTGTAGTGAAGAGCCAGAAGTATGAAGAAGCTGCCCAGCTACGCGATAAAGAGAAAAAACTCATCGACCAGCTGGAAACTGCAAAACGCAACTGGGAAGAAGAAACTAAAAAGAAGCGCTATACTGTAAAAGAGGAAAATGTGGCAGAAGTTATTGCCATGATGACAGGTATTCCGGTTAAGCGTATTGCTCAGAATGAAGGCCAGAAGTTACTGAACATGGCTGATGAACTGGGCGGAAAGGTTATCGGACAGGAGAAAGCCATCAAGCAATTGGTGAAAGCGATCCAGCGTACGCGCGTTGGCCTGAAAGACCCTAAAAAGCCTATCGGTTCGTTCGTATTCCTTGGCCCGACAGGGGTAGGTAAAACAGAGCTTGCAAAAGTACTGGCTACTTACCTGTTCGACAAAGAAGATGCGTTGGTTCGTATAGACATGAGTGAGTACATGGAGAAATTCAGTGTATCTCGCTTGGTGGGAGCGCCTCCGGGCTACGTTGGTTACGAAGAAGGTGGCCAGCTTACCGAGAAGATCCGCCGCAAGCCATACTCTGTGGTATTGCTGGATGAGATTGAAAAAGCGCACCCGGATGTTTATAACCTGTTGTTGCAAGTGCTGGATGATGGTATACTTACAGATGGTTTAGGCCGCAAGGTTGACTTCCGTAACACGATCATCATCATGACTTCTAACATTGGTGCCCGTGATCTGCAGGACTTTGGTGCCGGTATTGGTTTCATGTCGAAGACCAAGCAGGAGAACGTGGATGATATTATGAAAGGTACTATTGCAAGTGCCCTTAAGAAAACATTCTCGCCTGAGTTCCTGAACCGTTTGGATGATGTGATCGTGTTTAACTCCCTTAACCGTGAGGATATGCACAAGATCATCGAGATCTCGCTCAGCAAGCTGTTCAAGCGTATCGAAACACTTGGTTACAAGATCGATCTTACCAACAAAGCGAAAGATTTTGTGGCTGAGAAAGGTTACGATCCGAAGTATGGCGCCCGTCCGCTTAACCGTGCTATTCAGAAGTATATCGAAGATCCGATTGCGGAAGAAATACTGAAAGCCGAAGTAGCACAAGGCGACACCCTTATGGTAGATTATAAAGAAGGCGACGACAAGCTTACTTTCACTTCAAAGAAGAACAACGGCAAAAAAGCCAAAGGCGCTTCTGACGACGGGGAGGAAGAAAAAGAGCCTACCAAGTCTACTGACGGAGATAAATCGAAAGATTAATTCAATTTAAAACATAGCAAAAGGCCGCCCAACCAGGGCGGCCTTTTTGTTTATAGTTATATTTATAGAAGCTATATATTTAAAAAATAATGCAATTGTAGCAGATTTAGGAGCAGAGTTTTTAAATTTGAAACACAATACATTCAGAACTACACAAGTAAGCTATACAATTACATACATGGCAGGAGAAATCAGACAAAGCCAGATCGAAACGCTGGAGCGTAAGAACGCCGAGGCGCTTTTGGGCGGAGGACAAGACAGAATAGATGCACAACACCAGAAAGGAAAATTAACCGCCCGAGAGCGTATCCACCTGTTAATGGATGAAAACTCTTTTGAGGAAGTTGGCAAGTTTGTGATGCACCGTTCTAAAGATTTCGGCCTTGATAAACAGTATTTCCTGGGCGATGGTGTGGTTACAGGTTATGGTACCATTAATGGCCGCCTGGTGTATGTTTTTTCACAAGACTTTACAGTTTTAGGTGGTTCGCTTTCCGAAACTCACGCCGAGAAGATTGTGAAGATAATGGAACTGGCCATGAAAAACGGCGCTCCGGTTATTGGCCTCAACGATTCTGGTGGCGCCCGTATCCAGGAGGGTGTGGTATCGCTTGGCGGTTATGCCGATATTTTCTACCGTAATACGCTGGCTTCGGGTGTAATCCCGCAGATTTCGGCTATTATGGGTCCATGCGCTGGTGGTGCAGTATACTCTCCGGCCATTACAGACTTTATCATGATGGTGGAAAACACCTCTTATATGTTTGTAACAGGCCCGAACGTAGTAAAAACGGTAACGCATGAGAATGTAACTTCTGAAGAACTTGGTGGTGCCAGCACCCATAGTTCTAAAAGCGGTGTTACGCACTTCTCCTGCGCCAACGAGGTAGAGTGTATCAATTACATTAAAACACTGCTTAGCTATATTCCGCAAAACTGCGAAGAGCTGCCTCCTTTTGTTCCTTACGAACCACAGGCCGATGAAACCCGCTCTGTACTTGATACTATCATACCTGAAAACCCGAACCAGCCTTACGATATACGTGAGGTAATTGAAGGTATAATTGATACAGATTCATTCTTTGAAGTACATAAAAACTTTGGCGAGAACATAGTAGTAGGCTTTGCCCGTTTGGGTGGCCGCAGTATAGGTATAGTTGGTAACCAGCCAGCCGTACTTGCCGGCGTACTTGATATTAATGCCAGCACCAAAGCAGCCCGCTTCGTTCGTTTCTGCGACAGCTTTAACGTACCACTGCTTGTTCTGGAAGACGTTCCGGGCTTCCTGCCGGGCACCGACCAGGAATGGCGTGGCATTATTACCAACGGCGCCAAGTTGCTTTATGCATTCTGCGAAGCTACGGTGCCGCGCATTACTGTAATTACCCGCAAAGCTTATGGTGGTGCTTATGATGTAATGAACTCCAAGCACATTGGTGCTGATATGAACTATGCCTGGCCAACTGCCGAAATTGCGGTAATGGGTGCGCAAGGTGCGGCCGAGATCATCTTCAAACGTGAAATTGCAACTGCTGAAGACCCTGCAGCTAAACTGGCTGAGAAAGTACAGGAGTATAAAGACAAGTTTGCCACACCATACCGTGCGGCTCACCGTGGCTTTATAGATGAGGTAATTACGCCTTCTGAAACAAGAGCCAAGCTGATCAAGGCATTTAAAATGCTGGAAAATAAGGCTGTGCAGTTACCACGCAAGAAGCACGGCAATATTCCGTTATAACAGCGTTTAAAGAGCGGCTGTGAACAAAGCCTGCTGCTGCCCGTTATCTCTGATAATTAATTATTGATAATTGTTAACTGACATTGATGCGACAAGAATCATTCGATTTCCTTGAGAAATATTTAAATAACTCCTCCCCGACCGGTTTCGAGGTAGAAGGCCAGAAACTATGGTTAGAGTATGTAAAACCATATATTGATGAGTACTTTGTAGATACATACGGTACTGTTGTAGGTGTTATAAATCCGGAAGCAGACTATAAAGTTGTGATTGAGGCACACGCCGATGAAATCTCCTGGTTTGTAAACTACATTACACCCGAAGGTTATATTTACCTGAAGCGCAACGGCGGCTCCGATGCCCTGATCGCGCCATCAAAACGCGTAAATATTTATACTTCAAAAGGTGTTGTAAAAGCTATTTTCGGATGGCCGGCCATACACGTGCGAAAAGTAGAAAACGACAAGGCTCCAACTTTAGAAACCGTGTTCCTTGACTGCGGCGCCAGCAGCCGTGAAGAAGTGGAAGAAATGGGCATACACGTTGGTTGCGTAGCTACTTTCGAAGACGAGTTTACCGTTATGAACGACAAGTTCTACGTTGGCCGTGCCCTGGATAACCGTATCGGTGGCTTTATGATTGCCGAAGTGGCCCGCATGATAAAAGAGCGCAAGCACAAACTGCCGTTTGGTTTATACATTGTAAATGCTGTGCAGGAAGAAATTGGCTTGCGTGGCGCCGAAATGATCGCACACCGCATTAACCCGGATGTAGCCATTATTACCGACGTAACCCATGATACGCAGTCGCCAATGTACGACAAAAAGAACAGTGGCGATATCCATTGCGGCAAAGGCCCTGTAATTGCTTATGGCCCTGCCGTACAAAACAACGTGCGCGATCTGATCATCAACACGGCAAAAGAGAAAGAAATACCATTCCAGCGCTCGGCTGTTTCACGTGCTACAGGCACCGATACCGATGCTTTTGCATACTCTAATGCAGGTGTGGCATCGGCACTTATTTCGTTGCCGCTGAAGTATATGCACACCACCGTAGAAACCGTGCACAAAAATGATGTTCAGAATGTGATCGACCTTATTTACGAAACTATACTTAAGATAGAAGACAAGCAGGATTTCCGTTACCTGAAATAACATTCTACCATATTTTACAACTATAAACCCCATGGTATCGAAAGAACTATGGGGTTTATAGTTTCTATAATTTATACTTACCTGAAGTGATAACCATGGACCAAACAGGCCACCAGATAACGCTGCCATACTTGCCTAAGCGCATTGTATCATTGGTGCCGTCGCAAACCGAATTGCTTTTTGACCTGGGCCTAGGAGATCGGATAGTTGGCATTACAAAATTCTGCATTCACCCAAGGGAGCAGGTAAAGTATAAAACCATAGTTGGCGGCACCAAAAATTTTAAGTTTGATGTAATAGACCAGCTGCAACCCGACCTGATCATCGGGAATAAGGAAGAGAACTATAAAGAAGGAATTGAGCAACTGCAGGCAAAGTATAAAGTATGGATGAGCGATATTTATACTTTACAGGATGCGCTGGAAATGATGCAGCAGGTAAGCCAACTGACAGGCACAGAAGCAAAAGCCGGCCAACTCATACAAAGTATAAAATCTGGTTTTGAAAACTTACAGCCAGCGCAGCAAAGTATAAAAACAGCTTATTTTATCTGGCGCAAACCTTATATGGCTGTTGGGGGCAACAATTTTATTCATCATATACTCTGCCACTGTGGCTTGGAAAATGCTTTCGCTGATTTAGACCGCTATCCTGAAATTACTCCCGGGAAATTACAGCAGGCTAATCCACAGCTTATACTTTTATCGTCGGAGCCTTACCCCTTTCATGAAAAACATATAACCGAGTTTAAAGAACTCTGCCCACAGGCAAGTATAAAAATAGTGGATGGCGAAATGTTTAGTTGGTACGGCAGCAGGTTATTACAGGCGCCGGCTTACCTGCAGAGGCTTATGCAGGAGGTAAAAGGAGATTTGTAATTATTCAGGTAGTTTTAACAGTCGCTGCGCTCTTTCAGCTATACGTTGGAAGTATGCAGCCTCTTTCTTAACCTCTTCGGCTGTTTTATGTAGCAACTCGCGCCGGTTCATGGGGTCATCAAGGGCGGCTAGTTTTATAAGTTGCTGCGCCCGCCTTTTTTCTTCCGAATTGGCCAGGTTCAGTTCTTCCAGTTTCTCTATCAATGGCAGCCGAAAATCCTTCTTTTCAATCTGTTCTTCATCCAGCAGGCGAAGTATAGCAGCTACCATTTCATCCTCAAAAAGAGTATGAATGGCTATTTGTATCAACTCATCTGTAGTGGGAACTGGTAATTTGAGCAGCGTTAGATAACCTCCGCCCTGCGTTGCGGCTGTAGCGTAATACTTCATCCAGAAAGCACCCGTTTCAGGATTTTTATACACAGAAGCCCAGCCGCCGGCAGCAGTTTCAACCAGTTCCATCTGCCTGAGCTGTTCTTCTATCAGGTTGGCATCGCCATATAAACGCCTGCTAGTAGTCATACTTCACTTCAAATCCTACTTTCTCCAGGTCTTCCCAGAAACGCGGGTACGATTTACGCACCACGCCCGGGTCTTGTATATGTACAGGCTCCAGTAAGGCAATCGGCGCAAAAGCCATAGCCATGCGATGGTCCTGGTACGTCCGGAAAGTCAGCTCGCGTTTTGTAAGCAATGCAGGCTCCATCCGGAAAACACCCGCCGTAATTTCCTGCAGCGATGTGCCCATGCTCAGCACCTCTATTTGCAAGGCCTGGATGCGATCGGTTTCTTTTATGCGAAGGCTTTCAACCCCGGTCATATCAATGGTAACACCCAATGCGGCACAAAGCGCAACTATAGTCTGGGCCAGATCGGGGCAATGTGTAAAGTCAAAAGCCACTACTTTTTCATGGTGCTTTTTTATTAACTGCACCCCATCTTCCGAGAACAAAGTATAAACGCCCAGCCGGTTCATAATATCTGCAATTGCCCTGTCGCCCTGCAAAGACTGCTGCTTTAAGCCGGGCAGAAAAATATCAGCCTCGCGTGCCAGCGCCACCATACTATACCAGTAACTCGCCGCAGACCAATCGGGCTCTATGGTATAGGATGCCGGTTTATACTTCTGATGCGCAACTGTAATTTTATTGCCAGTAAAATCAGCTTCAACGCCAAATTCCTTCATCAGCGAGAGCGTCATTTCGATGTATGGCCTCGATCCGATCTTGCCTTCCAACTCCAGTTCAAGGCCATCAGGTAACAGCGGCGCTATCATCAGCAAAGCAGAAATATACTGGCTACTAATGTCGCTTCGGATCTTTAAGGTATTGTTGCCATTTCCTTCAAAGCCATTTATTTTTAGCGGTGGATAACCCTCTTCTCCCAAGTAATCTATACTTGCACCAAGTTCGCGTAAGGCATCAACCAATACTTTTATAGGCCGCTTGCACATGCGGGCAGTTCCGGTAAGCGTTTTTTGCTGGCCCGTTATAGCATAATACGCTGTTAAAAAACGCATTACAGTGCCGGCATCTTCTGCATCTATTGCTTCAGCATCGCTTTTCAGCAGGCGTTGCAGCAGTTGGGTATCGTTAGCTTCGGAAAGGTTATGCAGTTGTGCCCCGGCGCCGGATAAAGCAGAAATAATGAGCGCACGGTTGGCCTCGCTTTTAGATGCAGGCAGGTTTATACTTCCTTTAAGTATGCCATTTGCGTGGCTAAGGGTGAGGCAATTGCTCATAGTAATGAATAATAACGTAAGGATTCCTGAATTTCCTGCACTGTAACAGGCTGGTCGTATACGGCGCTGCCAATGCCATTAAGCAAGGTACAGTTTATAGTAGTACGGGTATTCTTCTTATCCTGCAATGTTAAAAAGGCCAGTGTTTTTATATCATCGTCACTTAACTGCACCTTTTCATAAATTGAAATCAGAAAAGTCTCTATCCTGTCCAGTTCCTGCTGCGTCAGCAATTCTTTTTTTACTGATAAATAAGCTTCGCACAGCATACCAATGGCAATAGCTTCGCCGTGTAGCAGTTCGCGGCCAGGTTTTTCCAGTAAATAACTTTCTACGGCATGCCCAACGGTATGTCCAAAATTAAGCACTTTGCGGTAGCCACCTTCCAGCGGGTCTGCCTCCACTACCCTGGATTTTATACTTACCGAGTGCCGTATCAGTTCTTCCCAATCCTCGGTAAACAAACCTACATGGCGTTGCTCCTGAAAAGCGCCAGCATCAGCAATAAGCCAATGTTTAATGATCTCGGCATACCCGGATTTAATTTGCCGCGGCGAAAGTGTTTGTAAAAACGGGGGATAAATAAATACCGCCTGTGGCTCCTGGTAAACGCCGATATGGTTTTTGAGTCCGTGGAAATCGATACCGGTTTTGCCGCCCACACTGGCATCTACCTGGGCCAGCAGCGTAGTTGGCACCTGCACAAAGTATAACCCGCGCTTAAACACGGCTGCACAAAAACCACCCATATCGCCTATTACGCCTCCACCTAAATTCACCAGCACCGACCAGCGGTCCAGGTTCAGCTCCGTCATGCGTTGCCAGATGTACTCGCACGTTTGCAAAGTTTTGTGCTCTTCGCCGCTTTGGATCCGGATAAGGTCGTGCTCCGGCAAGTATGGCTTTACCAGCGGGTAGCAGTGGTGTAAGGTATTTTCATCAACCAGCACAGCCACCTTACTAAATGCACGGTTTCGCAGGTTTTCAGCAAGCTGGGATAAGGCATCAGCGCCAATATGTACAGTATTCATGCTCTTGTTCTCTTGCCTGCGCTCCTTAAAGGCGAAAGCAAAGTATAAGTTAGATTCGGGAAGTACAGGCAATTTATACTTTGCTCATACTTTAAATGAATGTATACAAAGATACGCGATGATACAGCCAGCAGCAAAGTATTTCCTGTGGCCTGGCATTCGTATAAACTACTACTTAAAACATAATCGAAACAATAAAGTTACTTACACTATATAACCCTTTAAACCAACACCTTATAATTTACTTACAACTATAAAATTTGCTTTTACAACTTTAGCACACCACTATAACCGGCATATCATGAGTAACTGGCATACACAATCCGCAAGTGAGGTTCTTAAAAACCTGGGTTCTTCAGAGAACGGGCTCAGTGATTCTGAAGCAAGTGAGCGGTTAACAAAGTATGGCTACAACCAATTGCAGGAACGTGCCGGCAAAGGCCCGCTCCGCATGCTGTGGGAACAGTTTACGCAAACAATGGTGCTGATCTTGGTTGTAGCGGCTATTATTTCCGCTTTCTTAGGAAAAGACATTGAAACGATAGCCATACTTGCTATTGTGGTTTTGTTCGGGGTGCTGGGTTTTATACAGGAATACAGGGCTGAAAAAGCGATGGCTGCTCTTAAGCGCATGGTGGTGCCAACAGTAAGAGCACGGCGCGAGGGCATGGTACATGAACTATCGGCGCAGGAACTGGTGCCAGGCGATATAGTAATGCTTGAGGCTGGCAACGTGGTTCCGGCTGATATGCGGGTATTGGAGAGTGCTAACCTGCGCGTGCAGGAGGCGGCACTTACAGGCGAATCAGAGGCAGTAGAAAAAGAATCGGCAGCGCTCACGAAACCCGACATGCCGCTCGGCGACCGTAAGAACATGGTATACCTGGGCACAAATGTGGCCTATGGCCGGGGCATAGCTGTAGTGGTGGGTACCGGCATGCAAACCGAACTGGGTAAAATTGCTGATCTTCTCCAGGAAGTAGACACCAAGCAAACACCCCTCCAAAAGCAACTCGACCAGCTTGGCAAACTACTGGCTATACTTGGTTTTGCAGCCGCCGCGCTCATGCTGGTTATTGGGTTACTGATTGGGGAACCGTTGGAGGATATGTTCCTGACGGCTGTGAGTCTGGCAGTTGCTGTTGTACCCGAAGGCCTTCCGGCAGTAGTTACCATTACGCTGGCTATCGGGGCACAACGCATGCTGAAGCGAAATGCCTTAATGAGAAAACTGCCAGCTGTGGAAACCCTTGGCTCTGTTACCATCATCTGTTCTGATAAAACCGGCACGCTCACCGAAAACCGGATGACGGTAACAACTATAAACCTACCCGATGAGCAGATCGATTTCTCAAGTAACGGAAGTATAAAGGTACCTGAAAGAGCAGCGTTGGCGCTTACCATTGGTATACTTTGCAACGATAGTATACTTAAAAACGAGGATGGAAAAGAAACACAGGTAATTGGAGACCCAACCGAAGGAGCTTTGCTGCTGGCCGCCAGCCGAGCCGGATTTCAGAAGGAAACTATAGGGCAATATTTGCCACGTGTGCACGAAGAGCCCTTCGATTCGAACCGCAAACGCATGACTACCGTGCATCAGGTGATTGCTGATGGTTCTCAATTTCCTGCGTTCGAACATTTTTCCCGCTCTCCATACTTTGCCTGTACCAAGGGGGCTGTAGATAGTCTGCTTAAAATAACGGACAAAGTATGGCTGAATGGCCGGTCAGAACAAATGACTCCTGACTGGTATAACAGGCTGCTGGAGGCAAACAACGAGCTTGCCCAAAATGGCATGCGGGTGTTAGGTATCGCTTTCAGAAAGCTGCAGGAGCCTAAAAATAATGGCCAGACGCTGGAAGAAAAACTCACGTTTGTAGGCATGATGGGGATAATTGACCCGCCCCGTGCAGCCGTTAAATCAGCAGTTGCAACCTGTCGTACTGCCGGCATCCGCCCGATCATGATCACAGGCGACCACCCGCTAACAGCTTCTGCCATTGCCAAAGAACTGCACATCACCGACAATCCTGAAGCCGTAACCGGCGAAATGCTGAATAACCTTTCAGAAGCTGAGCTGGAGGAAGTGGTATCGCGGGTATCAATTTACGCGCGCGTGTCGCCGGAAGATAAGTTGCGGATTGTGGAAATGCTTCAGAAAAAAGGCGAAGTAGTAGCCATGACTGGCGACGGTGTAAACGACTCACCCGCTCTGAAAACAGCTAATATTGGCGTAGCCATGGGCATAACGGGTACAGATGTAGCCAAAGAAGCCTCCGACATGGTACTGCTCGATGATAACTTTGCTACCATAGTTGCAGCCGTAGAAGAGGGCCGCGTAATCTATGATAACCTGATCCGTTTTGTGAAGTTTTCGCTGGGTGGTAACCTGGGCAAGGTACTGGTAATGCTATGCGCTCCCTTACTAAGTATAAATGTAGCCTTAAGTCCGTTGCAATTGCTTTGGCTAAACCTGCTAACCGATGGCCTGATGGGACTAGGTTTAGGAACAGAACCCGCAGAAGCCGATACCATGCAACGTCCGCCCCGATCACCAAATCAGTCTGTGCTTAAGAAAAACGATGTTATACACGTATCCTGGTCCGGTGTGTTGATTGCGGCCCTTACCTTATGTATGGGTGCTTTATACTTTGATCCGGCCAACCTGCAGGACACGCGCTGGCAAACCATGATTTTCGCTACTATAGGTTTTACCCAGATCGGGCACGCACTCGGCCTCAGGGCTTACGGCCACTCGCCATTCTCGCTTAACACAAATCCGCTGATTATACTAATGGCCACGCTTACTTTCCTGTTGCAGATAGCCGCTATTTATACTCCTTTCCTGGATAAGTTTTTTGGCTTGCACCCGCTCAGCTTGCCAGAACTGGCGCAAGCAATTGGAGCCGGTATATTTGTATTAATTGCTGTAGTGGCTGAGAGTTACTTCAGCAGAAAGAAAAACAATGTATAATTGAATTTATACTTTGCCTTAACAGAAAGAGAAGCTAATGAGGCTTCTCTTTCTGTTTTATACTTCCTTCTTCATTACTTCCGTCTGTTGCCGGATAGATTCCACATGAATCAGTTTATAAAGCTCTTCAACAAAAGCCGGGTTTATACCTGCTTCCGCTGCCCAATCTGCCCTCGATCTGAAAATCTCTTTCCAGCGCTCCAATTGCAGCACCTGTACATTGTTCAGTTTTTTATACTCGCCTATTTGCTCAACCAGTGCCATACGTTTAGCCAGTGCAGCAATTATTTCATGATCGGCTGCGTCAATTTGCAGGCGTAGTTCTTCGGCGCGGTTTACCAGGTCGGCATCATCATAATTGGTTTTGCGCACCTGCAGTTTGCTAAGTATAACGGCCAGGGCAGCAGGCGTTACCTGTTGTTCGGCATCGCTCAGGGCATTTGCCGGATCAGGGTGCGTTTCTATCATCACGCCATCATAGCCCAAGTCAAGCGCTTTCTGCGACACCGGAAATATCAGCTCGCGGTTACCGGCAATATGGCTGGGGTCAACTATAACAGGCATGCCCTGGAACTGGGCTTTCAGCTCTATCGGAATTTGCCAGACCGGCGCATTTCTATACTTTGTTTTCTGGTAAGACGAGAACCCCCTGTGGATGGCCGCCAGATCGGTAATGCCGGAATTATAAATACGCTCTATCGCCCCGATCCACAGTGCCAGATCCGGGTTAACCGGGTTTTTTACCATAACCGGCACGTTAGCTCCCTGCAATGCATCGGCAATTTCCTGCACGGCAAAAGGGTTTACGGTAGTTCGGGCACCAATCCACAACACATCAATCCCCTGCTTTAAGGCTTCTTCCACGTGTTTTGTGTTGGCAACTTCTGTGGTCACACGCAAGCCCAGTTCGCGCTTTACGCGGCCCAGCCATTGCAGCCCGTCCAGCCCAATGCCTTCAAAAGAATTAGGGCGCGAACGCGGTTTCCAGATGCCTGCCCGGAACAGGTGAATGTGCTGATTTTTCAGGGCCTCGGCTGTCTGCATTACCTGTGCCTCGCTTTCTGCGCTGCATGGGCCCGCAATCAGCAAAGGCTTGCCGCGCTCCGATAGCAAACGGCTGAAATAGGTGTCTTTATTATTAAAATTCATCAATGCTAAATCTTGTCGCAAAGTTAACTCAAATACAACAGCAATGCACGCAGAGTAGTTTATTATCGGCTCCGGGCAGTGTACAATCCAAAACAACAGGTAATTATGCGGTTTAAATTAACGGATGCACTATCTTTGCAGCTGCTAACTTATACTTTTCATGAACCCGGTTACCAACGTATCATTCGACGACACCGCTGTCGCTTTCTCATCAAAATCCAACGCTGAGCTATATAAAATGTACCTGCTGTTTAAATCGATGAACAGCAACATGTTTGTTAAAGTGGGCGGAGGCCTCCTAAACACGGCCCTGAAACTGCACCTGCCGGTTAAATTTATTATTAAGCCAACAATTTTTAACCACTTCTGCGGCGGCGAAACCATACAGGAGTCAGAGCGTGCCATACAGGAACTGGGCAAGTATAACATCGGCACCATCCTGGATTACTCCGTGGAGGGCGAAGGCTCCGAACAAAGCTTTGACCACACCCGCGACGAAATTCTGCGCACAGTAGAAAAAGCACGCGGAAACAAGCACATACCATTTTCGGTGTTTAAGGTAACCGGCCTGGTAGATATAAAACTGCTGGAGAAAGTACAGGCCAGGCAGGAACTTAGCGCTAACGAACGCGCGGCCTTTGAACGCGGCCGCGACCGCATAAATGCCATATGCCAGCGTTGCTTTGAAGCCGATGTGCGTGTTTTTGTTGATGCCGAAGAAAGCTGGATACAGGAAACCATAGACCTGCTGACCTATGAAATGATGGAGCTCTATAATAAAGAGAAAGCCATAGTTTACAACACCTACCAACTCTACCGCCACGACCGCCTGGATGCCATTAAGCGCGATTATGAAAATGCGGTAGCACGTGGTTACTACCTGGGTGGCAAACTGGTGCGCGGCGCCTACATGGAAAAAGAGCGCAAGCGTGCCCAGGAGCAAGGTTACCAAAGCCCGATCAACATTTCGAAAGAAGCGTCCGATAAACTTTTTGATGATGCGCTCCGCTTCTGCATGGAACACCTGGACCGCATTGCCATTTGCGCCGGCACGCACAACGAGAAAAGCTCCTACTTATTAATCGAGCTGATGAACAAGTATAACATTGCTCCCGGCGATGAGCGCATATACTTTGCCCAGCTGTTTGGTATGAGCGATAACCTGTCGTATAACCTGGCGCATGCCGGCTATAATGTAGCCAAGTATGTACCTTACGGTCCGGTTGAGGCTGTAATGCCTTACCTGCTGCGCCGTGCTAACGAGAACACAGCTATTGCAGGCCAGAGCAGCCGCGAGTTTCTGCTCATTAATAAAGAGATGCAGCGCCGCAAAAAAGAGAGACGCTAGATTGCCTGCGTATAAAAGTATAAAGGCCGGCTACTGTAGCCGGCCTTTATACTTTATAGCTGCTTTTTTAAGCAGGCACAAAAAACAAAAGGGCCCCGCGCCTGATGGCATGGGGCCCTTTTGTGTGCTTTTAGAACTATAAGCTAAAAGGCTTAGTTCTGATACTAATTACTGAACAGTTGTAGCAGAGTCAGTAGTAGTAGTTGTAGTAGTTGTAGTATCTACAGTTGTAGCAGCTGTATCAACAGTAGTTTCTTCAGTTACAGTAGTTTCTTCAGTTGTAGTTGCTTCAGTTTCAGTAGCAGCTTCTTTGTTTTCGCAAGCAGTGAAAGCAGTAAGGGCAAGAGCAACGAATGCGAATTTGATTGAATTTTTCATTTTTTTGATTCTGATTAAGTATTTTGGTTTCGGTTTTGAACTTCATACCAGAATGAACCATAGGTAACCCACGTTTTAAAAAAAATTTAAAATATTTTTTCGGTGGGTTACAAACAGACTAAAAGCGTATTAAAACTTGAACGGAATGAAGAAGAGTTTGTATGAGACGGACGAGGCGATAATTCAGGGCATCCGGCGAAACGATGACAGAGCGCTGGCTTACCTGTACAAACTTCATTTCCCGATGATATCTCATTTTATACTGAGTAACAGCGGAACCGATGACGAAGCCAAGGATATTTACCAGGAAGGCGTTATCGTTTTCTATGAGAAAATAAAGGATAATAGCCTGGAGTTAAGCTGCCAGATAAAAACCTACCTCTACTCTGTATGCAGAAGGCTATGGTTGAAACGCCTTGCCGAGAAAGGTCGCTTTGCAAATCGCATTGATGACTCCGAAGAGTTTCAGACACTGGAGGAGGATGTGCAGAAACACGAGGAAAATGAGCGGCAGTTTGGTGTAATGGCCGATGCGCTGGGCCAGATTGGCGAGCCTTGCCGCAGCTTGCTCGAAGACTATTACATCCGGATGCAGAACATGCAGGACATTACCGATAAGTTTGGCTATACCAACACCGATACAGCCAAAAACCAGAAGTATAAATGCCTGCAGCGCTTAAAGAAATTATTTTTTGCAGCCTATAAACCAGAAGTATAAGCTGCACCAGTAACAAGTATTAGTACCCGCCTTGCGAAAGGCCAAGAACAAAACAAAGATGAAGGACTACGGCATGTATGAGCAGATAGAGCGCTACTTAAACGGCGCCATGGCAGCAGAAGAGCGGGCCGCCTTTGAGGCTTTACTGCAAACCGACCCACGGCTTGCAACCAAAGTACAGGAACATGCACAACTCCTGCAGGCCATGCAGCATTACGGCCAGCGCCAGACATTAAAGCATAAGCTGAATAATCTTCACGCCGAGATGGAAGCTGACTTCGACCTGGCTCAGGAGGCAACTCCGCAATCAGCGCAAATCTGGAAAGTATACTGGAAGCGCCATGCGCAAACTATAGCCGTAGCAGCAAGTGTATCCCTGCTTTCAGTTTTCGGCACACTTTGGAGCGTGCAGCAATTAAAAGCACCGGTTCGCCAGCAAACAGCCCGTTACGTAGAGCTACGCCGCGAAGTAGAGAAAATTAAAAAAGAGCAGCGTGCTATTATCAACGATATCAATAGTGTAGACCCATCTGTAAAGCCTGCTCCGCGCCCGGCCCGTTTCAGTGGTACTGGTTTCGCCATCAGCTCTGACGGGTATATTGTTACAAGTTCACACGTTCTGGAAGGTGCTGACTCTGTGATGATTGAAAACAAATCCGGGCTAAAGTATAAAGTAACCGAAGTATACCGAGATCATGACAATGATCTATCCATACTTCACATAGCTGACCCTGCTTTTACGGGTTTTGGCAAATTGCCTTATACTTTCAAAAATGCTGAAGCTGATCTGGGTGAACGGGTTTATACTTTAGGTTATCCGCGCGAAGACATTGTTTTTGGTGAAGGAGCACTGAGCTCAACATCGGGTTTCGAAGGCGATACCACTTCTTACCAGATCTCAATTCCGCTTAACCCGGGTAACTCCGGCGGCCCTTTGCTGGATGATAAAGGCAATATGATTGGAATTATCAGCGGTAAGCAGGTGGGCCAGGAAGGTGCGGCATTTGCTGTAAAATCTACTTACCTGCTTGAAATGATAGCTGAACTGCCTGCAGCAGCTACGCTGGCCCCGTTAACTTTACCAAAGAAAAACAACCTGACCGGCAACAGCAGACCACAGCAGCTGAAGAAGTTAAAAGATTACGTTTTTGTTGTTAAAGTTTACAGCAGCAAGGGCGTTTAAACACCGCTGTTTTATTCGCTAAGTATAAAGTAGAGTATACCTGCGGCCTTGCTCCTGCTTACAGAATTGTAAAGTGCAGCTATCAACAAAATAGCTTTAGGCAAGTTAAAGTATAATAGATGATGTTATTTCTTTAACGCGAAACCTGAAAGCTATGGAAAAGTCACTTTTAAAATATATGGCCCTGCTGGTAACAGCGGGGCTTACTTTTTTCAGCTGTGCTACCAACCCCGACACCGATACCACCACCGACAACTCCGAACCTATTGCAGAAGACCAGGTAATGGAAACCGGCGACTCAACTACTACTGCAGATACACAAACTGCCGGAAACCTTATAGCTGTCATCAAGACCCAACCCAACCTTTCCAGGTTTTTAAGAACTATAGAAGCAGCCAATTTAACAACTATGCTGCAGGGCCCGGGCACTTACACCATTTTCGCCCCAACTAATGATGCTTTTGCCGCACTGCCCGCCGGCAAATTGGAAAGTTTGCTCATGCCCGAAAATAAAACAGAGCTGGTAAAGTTACTGCAGTACCACATTGTGCCCTCTGTAGTCATGTCATCAGACCTGAAAAGTGTGCAGCACATAAAAACTGCTCAAGGAGGCCATGCTAAAATCACTACCGAAAGCGACAAGCTGCTTATAGATGATGCACAAATTGTAACACCCGATCTGGCAGCAGCAAACGGTGTAATTCATGTAGTGGACAAAGTGCGTATGCCGCCTGCTAATAAAGAAAATTAGCCCGCATCCCGTAACTACATACTACCACAATAGATGGCTCTGCAACCTGAATAAACAGCTAAGCAGGTATAAAGTTATAACTGTAACCGTAACTCTAGCCCCATATTGCCGTTAGTATGAATCAGCTATTTTATAACAAGTAGCATATGTGACTCCAATTAAAACAATTAAAACTATGACAAACAGAGATAAGGCAGGTATGATGACCGCCATGTTCAGAGACAGAAACAGTGCCGAGCAGGCATTCAACGAACTACGTGCGCGAGGTTATGACAAGGATGATATAAACGTGGTAATGTCTGATGATGCACGTAAGCGCCACTTCGGTGCCGATGATAAAGATAACACTACAGAGTTAGGCAATAAATCATTAGAAGGTGCCGGTGCAGGTTCTGCCATTGGTGGTACACTTGGTGCCATTGTTGGTGCTATTGCGGCTATCGGTACATCAGTTGCTATTCCTGGCCTTGGCCTTATTGTGGCTGGCCCGCTGGCAGCTGGTCTGGCAGGTGCAGGTGCAGGTGGTTTAACAGGTGGTTTAATTGGTGCTTTGGTTGGTGCCGGTATACCAGAAGAGCGTGCTAAAGTATATGAAAGCGGTATTAAAGAAGGTAACATTGTATTAGGATTTAACCCTCGTACACCTGAAGATGCCCGTTATTTCGAGCAGCACTTCCAGAAAAACCGTGGAGAGCATATTTATTACTAAGCCAATTTTAAAGTATAAAAAAGAGCCCGGCTGTTTTAAACAACCGGGCTTTTTTATACCTCTGCAATATTATCGGCATCCTTCACCATTTTAAAATTACCATTTACATCAGTAAATGGTCTATTCACCTGTAAATTATTGTTGCATAATAATTTCTTAAAAGTCCTTCACTAAATAACATTTTGTATACCAGCCTTTCCGAAGTATATTGCCAGCTGCCAGATTAGAAGGGAAGGATTTAGATGAATAAACTCAACCATATACTCATTATTGATGACGACGAGATCAATAATGTTTTTTCACAGATCGTTTTAGAAGATGCCAATGCCGGTAACTTAATTTCAGTTTGCCAAAGCGCACAGGAAGCTCTCGATCTTTTACAAAACTTCAGTAACAACAAAGCCGCCCCGTTCCCGGACCTTATCCTGCTCGACATCAACATGCCCGATTTAGACGGGTTTGATTTCCTGCACTGTTACCACAACTTAGGTTATCACAACGTTTACAATACGGCCATATCTATGTTCTCCTCTTCAGATGAAGAAGACCATAAAGAGCGTATCAGCCAGTACGATTCGGTAATCGGCTTTATTAAAAAACCACTTTCGCGAACAAACCTGCAAACTATACTTACCCGCCGCAAGCAGGCACACCAGTAAACAATTTTCTGTAGCTGCGTATGCTTTAGGTATAACAATCTGTACTTAAAGTATAATGCTATGAAAAAACTAATAATGGCTGTAGTATACCTGGCAGGAACCAGCATATTTACGGCCTGTAACACCGATTCGGGCAAAAAAGAAGAGGCTGGCGAGACTACAACTACCACCGCACCTGCCGATACCACTGCAGACACAACTGCTACAGCAGCACCAATGGACACTACGCTTACCAATGAGCAAAAAGAGTTTATAGGCGAAGCGTACGAACATACACAGTTGCAGTTGGCACTGGCTAAAGTAGCAGCACAAAAAGGCGTATCTGCTGAGATAAAGCAATACGGCCAGAAGATTACCCAGCTTTATACTACCAGGCAAAAAGAATTAGCCGATATGGCAAAACAGCACAACCTAACGCTGCCAACCGCCATGGACGATGATGACCAGGAAGATGTAAAGAAGCTAACCGCAACAACAACAGACAAGTTTGACAAAGCGTACTGGGACAGCGCAATAGAAGCCCAACAGGATGCGATAGAGGACTTTGATGAAGTTATTAAAGATGTGCCTCAAAACAACATGGCTCCATTTAACTTATGGGTTCAGAATGCCCGCAAAGAAATGCAGGCCCAGATGGAACAAGCCATGCGCTTCCGCCTGGATCTAAAAAAATAAGCAAGCTATAAAGTATAAACCGAGGCCAAGTTAGTGTAGATGGCCTCGGTTTATACTTTATCTAAAGCAGATCTTTCAGCACAGCCCAAGTATGGTTGGCCAGTATTTTCTGTCCTTCGGCATTAGGGTGCACGCGGTCGGGCAGGTTTAAATGTGGTACACCGGCTACCCCTTCCAGCAAAAAAGGAATAAAGGAAATGTTATTACTGATGGATAGTTCCCGGAACAAAACACGAAACTCGGCAGCATAGCGCCCCGGCACAATGTCAGGAATCTCGAGGCCTGCAAGTATAACCTTAGCTTCAGGGTGTTTGTGTTTTACTTTATCAAGTATTTGCTGCAGGTTTTGGGTTGTTTCACGGGTAGGTATACCGCGCAGTCCATCGTTTGCTCCTAAGCCCAATACAAAAATATCAACCGGCTCGTTTAGCCATCTATCCACACGATGCACGCCACCTGCTGTTGTATCGCCGCTCAGTCCTGCATTTACTACTACATAATCTTGGTAGCCGTTTTCTTTCAGGCGCTCCTGTATAAGAGCAGGAAATGCCTGCGATGCCCTTAACCCATACCCTGCTGTCAGGCTGTCACCAAAAAAAAGTATTCTTTTCATGCTCTTTACTTCCTTTATCATTTTTTGCACCGCCGCCAGCCTGAACAGGCTACTTAATTTGTACTTGCAACAGGCATACAGAGAAGTATACTTCTGCTTTATACTCCTTCCTGTAAATAACCTTTCAGGCTGCAGCATCTATACTTTTATTTTTAGATGCCTCACAGGTCAAAACATCCGGTAGAGCGGTTTGTTGTTGCATAGCAGCCGGAAATAGTATGACTCGGAAACGAAAAATTTCAATTTACAGTTGTAATATAAGCTGCCAATGCACGTATGTACATTGTATTGCTAAGAAAGCAGAGCTGATTTAAAGCGTAAAAGCCATGATTTTTTAGCTTTTTATAGTACATTACACTCTTGATGCGCAATTGTGCTGGTTAGCGGCACTAATTTTGCGTAATAGCTTTAATAGAATCCAACTAACGTTAATAGATGCTATCCTTGACAACTAGATTTAAAATATTACTGTCGGTTTTGGCAGTTATACTTCTTACCGGCTCTTTTATACTTTATACAAAAAAGGGCACACCGGAAGATAAAAACGAAATACTGATAAAAACTGTGATGCAGGGTTTATCGCAAGGGCACTACAGCCCTGAGAAGGTAGATGATGCATTTTCTAAAAAAGTATTTGCCCTGTACCTGGAGCGCCTGGATTACAACAAAAAATTCCTGTTGGAGTCTGACGTAGCCATGCTGCGCAAGTATGAAACTGCTATCGACGATCAATTACAGCAAGGCTCTTATGAGCTTTTTGATGTATCTGCAGACCTGATGGAGAAGCGCACCAAAGAGTCGCAGGCTTACTATAAAGAGATTTTGGCTAAGCCATTTGATTTTAACCAGGCTGAAAATATAGAACTCGATGGGAAGAAACTAAGCTTTGCCAAAGACAAGGCTGCCCTGAAAGAAGCATGGCGCAAGCAACTGAAGTACCAGACCCTGGTACGTTTGGCTGATATGCAGAAAGAGCAGGAAAAAGCTACTGCCAAAGATGCTAAAAAAGAGCAGAAGACTTTTGAACAAATGGAAGCTGACGCGCGCCAGCGTGTACTTAAAACTTATGACGACCTGTATGAGCGTTTAGCTAAAGTAAACAAAGAAGACCGCCGCGCCACCTACATCAACGCCATCACAAATGTGTACGACCCGCACAGCGGTTATTTCCCTCCAAAGGCCAAGTCTGATTTCGATATCGAATTTACTGGCCGCCTGGAAGGTATAGGAGCTTCGTTGCAGGAAAAAGACGGCCAGATTAAAGTGGCAGAAATTGTACCCGGCAGCCCATCTTACCTGCAGGGCGACCTGAAACCAGGCGATGCGATCCAGAAAGTAGCACAGGGTAACGGCGAGCCTGTACTGATAGAAGGCATGCGCATTGACGATGCAATACAACTGATCAGAGGTAAAAAAGGCACCGAAGTACGCCTAACTGTTAAAAAACCGAATGGCTCTACTAAAGTAATTTCAATTATCCGCGACGTGATCGTGTTTGAAGAAACGTACGCGCAGTCAGCCATGATCAACGATAAGCAAAAGATCGGTTACATTAAACTACCAGGTTTTTATGCTGATTTCGAGAACAAAGGTGGCCCTAACAGTGGTGCCGATGTGAAACGTGAAATTGAGAAGCTGAAAGCTGCCGGTATGCAAGGGCTTATACTTGACCTGCGCAACAACGGTGGTGGCTCGCTGGCCGATGCTATTGAAATGGCTGGTTTGTTTATCGATCAGGGTCCTATAGTTCAGGTTAAAACTGCTGCCGGCAAAGCTGTAGTGTTAGACGACCGCGACCCACAGGTACAATATGGCGGACCGCTGGTAATTATGGTTAACTCTAACAGCGCATCAGCTTCCGAAATTCTGGCAGCTGCCATGCAAGACTATAAACGTGCTGTGATTGTAGGTAGCCCTACTTATGGTAAAGGTACAGTACAGCAATTCTTTGAGCTGGATGAAGCCCTGCCTGCCCAATTCGATACGTTTAAACCTTTTGGCGCACTTAAACTTACTACCCAGAAATTCTACCGCATAAACGGTGGTACAACGCAGCTGCGTGGCGTTAAGCCCGATGTAGTGCTGCCTGATGCGTATAGCTTCCTGGAGTTTGGCGAAAAAGATCAGGAGTATCCGCTTCCGTTTGATGAAATTGCTCCGGCCAAATTTAAGCCTTGGACAAAGAGCAAAGTGAACATAGCTCAGGTACAGGCCAATAGCCGAAACCGTATTTCTGGTAACCAAAGCTTTACCCTGATAAAGGAAAGCGGCCAGCGCCTGAAGCAGCAATCTGACAATACTGTACGCTCGCTTAAGTATACAGAATACCTGCAGGAAGAAAAGAAAGCTGAAGCACAGGCAAAACGTTTTGAGGAAGCTCAGAAAAATGTGCCGGTACTAAATGTAAACCGTTTGCAGCAGGACCTGCAGGCCGTAAGCGGCGATACTGCCAAAGCTGCCCGCAGCAAAGACTTCCTGAAAAATCTGCAGAAAGATATTTATGTAGAGGAGGCAGTAGCTGTTATCGAGAAAGATCTTAAATAAGCAGAACCAAAGTATAAAATGAGACGCCGGTTGTTTTTACAGCCGGCGTTTTTTATTTTACCTCCTCTAAACAAACACTCTTCTTATGCAGCAAAGTATAAAATACTCTTTTAAAACGATTTCAGGTTCATACTTTATACTTTGCGTCTGGCTGCTAAGTATACTTTCAGGCTGCGCCACAGGCAATAAACCGCAATCGCAGAAGCAGGGCGTGGTAGCTGATAAGGCCATGGTAGTTTCTGCCCACCCTGATGCGTCGCGCATTGGCCTGGAGATACTACGAAAAGGCGGTAACGCTTACGATGCTGCAGTTGCTACACAATTTGCCTTAGCAGTATGCTTTCCTGCTGCCGGTAATATTGGCGGTGGCGGATTTGTGGTATACCGTCATCACACCGGAGAAACAGGCGGCCTCGATTACCGCGAAATGGCTCCAACAACAGCCAGCCGTGATATGTACCTCGATGCTGCCGGCAACCCAATCGATGACCTGAGCAAGCTTGGCCATCTGGCCTCCGGCGTACCAGGCGCGGTAGACGGCATGGTAAAGCTACACCAGAAAATGGGCTCCCTGCCCTGGAAAGACCTTGTTCAACCAGCTATTGACCTAGCAAAACGTGGCATTGTTTTAACTGCCAAAGAAGCCGCTGGCCTTAACGGAAATAAAGACTACTTCCTGAAGTATAACAAGCACCTGCCTTACCTGGTAAAGCAACAAACAGACTGGAAAGCAGGCGATACCCTGCGTCACCACGATCTGGCCCGTACCCTGGAGCGCATCCGCGATAAGGGCCGTGATGGATTTTATGCCGGTGAAACAGCCGACCTGATTGTGCAGGAAATGAAAACTGGTGGTGGCATTATCTCTAAACAAGACCTTAAAAACTATACTTCGGTTTGGCGTACGCCTGTAACAGGCAACTATAAAGACTATAAAATAATCTCAATGGCGCCGCCATCCAGCGGTGGTGTAGCTTTGCTGCAACTCCTGAACATGGTAGCACCTTACAACCTGAAACAGTCTGGCTGGCAGCAAGCCAAAACCATACAGGTAATGACAGAGGCTGAAAGACGCGTATACGCTGACCGAGCCACCTACCTCGGCGACCCTGATTTTGTTAAGGTTCCGGTGCAGGACATGCTGCAGCCAGAATACCTGAAAGCCCGCATGGCTGACTTTAGTATGGATCAGGCTACTGCATCCTCTGCTGTTAAGGCCGGTGAATTTGCTCCGAAGGAGTCAGAGCAAACAACACACTTCAGTATTGTAGATCAGGCAGGTAATGCAGTTTCTATTACTACCACCCTCAATGGCAGCTACGGTTCTAAAGTAGTGGTACAGGGCGCTGGCTTTTTACTAAACAACGAAATGGATGATTTCAGTGTGAAGCCGGGCGTACCAAATATGTTTGGCCTGGTAGGTGGCACTGCTAATGCCATTGAACCTGGCAAACGCATGCTCAGCTCTATGACACCAACTATAGTAGAGAAAGATGGTAAATTATACATGGTTGTAGGTACACCTGGCGGTTCTACTATCATCACGCAGGTTTTTCAGGCGATCCTGAACGTGGTAGAGCATGGCATGACGATGCAGGAAGCTGTTGCGGCTCCACGCTTCCACCACCAGTGGCTACCCGACGAGATACAACACGAAGCGGACGCCATTACGCCGGAAGTACGTACCATACTTACCGGTAAAGGCTATAAGCTGACCGAGCGCGGTCGTTTTGGCCGAATAGATGCTATACTGGTTCGCCCGGATGGCAAAATGGAAGGAGGCGCTGACCCACGCGGCGACGACCTGGCGGTAGGTTTTTAAACATACTTTATACTTCAACACAAAGCGGGCGCAACCTCAGAGGTTGCGCCCGCTTTGTGTTTATACTTCGATATACTTTTAATAACTTTTTCTTCGCTTTTCTATAAAGCCTGCCACATAAATACTTACAGCGGCCAGGCCTGTTATACTCATCAAGCCAAATACGAGCGAACGCCTTTGCAGTGTTTGTTTGCCTAACTTAGCTTCTGTTTCTTCGTTGGGCATGGCGGCTTGCAGAAACATGCGGGTGGTTTGTACCAGTAATGCTGCGGTTTCCAGCACAGCCACATGGGCCACCGACTTATTTCCTTTTTTCAGGCCATTGCTCAACAGCAACAGCGAGCCACCAACTGCCGGCGGAATTAAAGCGGTTTTAGGCCTGCTCTTGTTCAGGAAGTAACTGCTAAGCCCTGCTCCTATTAAAGTAGCTGCATGTATGTTATTAACAATTTGCGGTTTTTCTGTCATAGCTTTCTCTTTTATACTTCATTGGTTTACCGCAACTATAGTTTCCAGGTTATACTGGATGTTACTCCAACGGTCAAAACCCGGAGACCTATAAAAGCAAACGGGCCTGCCACAAGTATGGCAGGCCCGTTTAAAGAAAGTATAAATTTATACTTAGTTCTTAATTAATCTGGTAGTATAAAGTACTTTACCAGCTTCTACTTTCAGCAGGTACATGCCATTGCTTAAGGTAGTAACACGGTTATTAAGCTGCTGCTGTACTTCGTACTGAGAGCCGGTAAAGTCCTGTACCTTGCGGCCATCGGCTGTCCAGATGCTCAGGTTAATAGCAGGCAGCGTAGCAACATGCTCAGGCAGGATCAGGTTAACGGCATTGCCTCTTGTTGGATTCGGGTAAAGTGTGAACTGGCCTTTGGTAGCATCAGCTATACCTGTAGGCATGTCGTTCTTATCAATTACCAGGCTAAAGGTTTTGCTTGTACCTAAAGTAAGTTTGTTGCTCACTTCAAATAATTCAAACGTTACCGTCTCTTCCTGCTCCTGAAGCTCGTCGTTAAGTATAGCAACCGAGAAAGTAGCTGTGTTAGCACCCGCAGGTATACTTACAGCAATAATGCCATTAGAAGCTGCAGGAGTTGCAGTATAATCAGCTGCAGTTACATTGGCGCCGTTCGTTACTTTTACCTTTACTTCCTGTTGCGTAACTGTTGGCTGGTCTAAAGTAATGGTAACCACTTTAGTGCCTGCATCTTCTGTTACTTTAAGTGAAGCAGCGGCAAAATTTACTGCAGACTTATCGTTGTCCTCAATCACAAACGCAAAGGTGTTCTGCTCGCCTACTGTTAATTTAGAATCAGCAGCTGTTAACGTAAAGCTGAAGGTCTCGTCTAGTTCTACCAGCTCATCGTTGTTGATAGTTACATCAAAAGAAGCAGTAGTTGCATTCGCAGGAATTGTTACATTCAGAACCCCGTTTACAGCACCTGCCACAGAATAATCAGTGGCATTTTCAGCCATCGTTACTGCTACAGTCTGATCAGTTGTTTGTGCTTCTGTTACAGCCAGATTTACAGTAAACTTCCCGGCACTTTCTTTTACTGTAGCCGTTGAAGTCGCAAAATTAACTGTAGACTTGTCTGTATCGGTGATAGTGATATTGAAGTTACCGCCATTGCCCAGGGCAATACCTGCACTTGGTTCAGTCAGTTCAAACGATACTACTTCGTTCAGTTCTACATCTGCATCATCCAGTATAGTTACCTTGAAAGTTGCTTTGGCAGCGCCAGCCGGAATTGTCAGGCTGAACTTGTTATCGGCAACAACAGGGTCTGTGGTATAATCTGTGGCGTAAGTAGCAAAAGAAGACGATACAAATACCTTCACTGTCTGCTCTGCCACAGTTGGCTGATCCAGTTCTACTGTAATTTCATACTCACCTGTACCTTCAGCTGCTTCAAGTGCATTAGTTGCAAAGTTTACAGTTGACTTGTCGTTGTCAGTGATGGTTAGATCTAAAGTATTCTGCGTTCCAACAATCAGGTTGGCATTTACTGCCGACAGCTTAAAGCTTACTACTTCGTTAGCTTCTACTATAGCATCTTCAGTTATACTTACTTCGAAAGAAGCTGTAGTTGCATTGGCAGGTATAGTTACAGCAGCTACTCCATTTACAGCGCCTGCTATAGTATAATCAGTAGTGTTTTCGCCTAGCGTTACAGTAACAGTTTGCGCAGTTGGCTGTGCTTCCGATACCGTCAGGTTTACGTTAAATGTACCTGCATCTTCTGCTTTAACAACACTTGCTTCTGCGAAAGTAACTACCGGTGTTGCGCTCAGGTTGAAACGGGCAGAAACTGGTGCGTGGTCAGATGTTGTGGTGCGGTAGCTGGCGATGCTGTTTACAAGCGCATTTTCGATCGTGATTGATTCCTGGATATATTCATCTTCCAGAGACTTTGAAATGATGATATGATCGAGGAAGCTTTTCAGGGAACCAGAAGCATAAGTATAACCTCCAGCCTTGCTCAGGTCAAGTGTAAGGGTATTAAAGTTGGCATTGCTCACGAAAGCATCAAGCGAAGTGGTCAGGCTGTTCACTACCGATACATCCACATCATCGTTCATGTCGCCAAGCAGAACCAGGTTTGTGTTGCCATACTGTGCCGCCAGAGAATCTCTCAGCACCTCTATGTCATACTTACGCTGCTTATACTTTGTCTCATCTGTGCCAGAGTTAGCACGGGTATGCATGGCTACCAGGTTCAGGAGCTGTGTTGTTCCGTTAAGCGTAGCTTCTACTTCTACCATAAATGGCAGGCGGCCGCTTGCCCAGAAGCTGCTTGGCACATCAGGATAATTCGCTAATGTAGCGTCGCCGTTGCGCACATCGGTATACAATTTCTGCAACAGAACTTTCTGGCTCTTTACTTTAACCACATCTTTTTTATACACGAAGTATAATTTCTGTGGTGTAAGGTTTTTAGTCGGATCCCATGAGTAAGAAGTTACATCAGATTTTACGAAGTCGTAGTTACCAAGCTCATTAACAAGTTTGGCCATTGCCGCATCGTTTGATACTTCTTCCAAGGCAAAGATATCGGCATCCAGTTCCTGCATTGCCTTTTTAACGTTGGCAAACTGCAGTTCTTCGTCGTTTGGACCCAGTTCCGCACCTTTTTCATCTTTATCAGCACCAAACCACTCCACGTTCCAGGTAACAATATCAAGCGTTTTTGCTTTAGAAAGCGATGAACCGGTTAAGGTACCTTTTGTAACATTGAAATCTGAACCGCTTGCAAACGTTACGTTACCCGCGAATTTAAGGGCTGCAGTAGCCGGCCTAAAGCGAACGAGTACGGTATGAGTTGCATTAGCTTCAGCTGAAGTGTAGGTAATTGCCTGCTCAAAGTTTTGCCCATTATCTTTTGAAAGCTCAAAACCTGTGGTTGCAGTCAGTGTCAGTTTATCAGTTAAGCCAGCAGCCGTGAAGCCAAAAGTTTTAGCTTCAGAAGCATTTGGTGTTTCTACCAGGCCGAAATCAAAGTTGAAATCGTCTGCAATAACATACTTATCAACGTTTGTTACAGCAAAGTCATCGAATGTCCAGCGGGCAGCAGAGGCTGTTGCAGAAGAAGTATAAACAAAAGCTACATGCACTGCTTTGCCTTTGTAAGCTGAAAGATCTAGTTCAGATTTTTTCCAGTAGTCAGATGCTTCAGCCGGGAAATCACCATTTAGCTCCGTCCAGGTGGCTGTTGCCGGAGCCTGAGCCGGGTCGTAGTTTTCAGAGATCATTACTTTCAGGCCAGGACCAGCAAAAGCAACGCGGCTCCAGAAAGAAAGTAACGGAATGTTAAAGTTGTCGAGGTTAAGTACCGGCGAAATCAACCAGTCTTCGTTCTCTTTGGCACCGCCGCTGTAACCGTTAATCTGAACAGCGTTAGTAGCCAGACCTGTTGTTTCATCGTTTCTGCCGAAGGTAGTGCAGCCCCATTTCTGGTCGCCGGTTACGCTATACTGCATCCAGCCACCAGATAACGTGGTACTGTTTACCGGAGCACAGTTGTTAAAATTCTGTGCAAATGGGTTTACTGCCAATGCATTCAGGTTTACCAAAACATCGGTAGCGCCTGCAGAAGTATGAGTAATAGTTCCGGCAAGTGCACCCTCAGCGGTTGGCGTGGCCTGTACTTTTATAGTTTGGGCAGTTGCCAGCTCTGCAGCTGTGAAAGTTAGTGTAGAACCGAACTCGCCACCAACTTTAGCAATCAGATAGCCCTGGCTTGCAGTAACAGTTACATCGCCTGAAAGGTCGCTGGCAGATAAAGTATAGCTAAGCGCTGCGCTGGCACGGTTTACAGGAAGTACGCCAAAATCTAATGCAGCTATACTTGCTGCAAGCGAAGGCGTAGCTACAGCTGCCGTAGTAAATGCCCAGGCCGTGTTGCCACTGATACCTGCATACGCATTACCGGCTGCATCTGTAAAAGCAGTGTTCGGAATCTCGATATAATATTGCTTGCCTGCTTCTAAGTTGGCAGCAATTGTTACTTCAGCGCCATTAACGGCAACGCCAACAGAGGTAACATCTATACTTTGAACAGATGCCGGGTTAGCTGCATCTATCACTAGAATATTGCCAGAACCTTTAACTACATCTTCGCTAAAAGTAATGCCTAAGGTTGAAGTAGTAGCTACGTTGGTTGCAGCATTAGCCGGCGAGAAAGTTAAAGCAGTTGGAGCTGTTTCGTCGGCGGCTTGAGCAGGAGTCACGGAGGCCCAAGTTGTACCAACTCTTATTTCATCAACTATTGTCGAAGGTGTTTCAGTATCTGAATCTTGGCGTAAGAAAAAACGATCAACAGAACCTAAATCTGTGCCTATTGCAGTTTCAATATCTGCCACTGGAGTATTTTCACCAGCAGTAGGATTAATCCAAATCTTTGCTTTATCATCTCCCGTTGCAGCAAGAATTTCATAACTCCCTACAACTAAAACATTTTCACCAATAACATGAACTTTAGGAAGCCACTTTATATCAGCTGTAGAAGTACGCTTAGAAAACCCAATATTAAAACCACTACCAGATTTTCTTACCCAAATTGTAGATCCGAAATTAGTAGTGCTAGATCCTACCCCAGCAAAATACCCACCTGTTGTATTATCAAGAGAACCTAAATCTGAAATTTTTAAAATAAAGGAAAAATAAATTTCACCCGTTGTAGCTTTAGTAAAAGCAATTTGTGGGTCTATTCCAGTTCCAGCAAAGCTTACACTATTACCTATTGAAGCTTTTAAATTTCCGTAAGATAAGTTGTCAGCAATTACAAAAACATCATCGCCAGAATTAACATTAACCCAATTACCTTTTCCCCCAAGGCTTGAACTTACAGGGTAATCAAATGGGTCATAAATAATCTCTTGAGCTTTACTAATGCCGCTACTACCAAAAAGGCAAAAGCAGACCAGCACAAGAGCAAAAAGCTTGTGTAAATGTTTACTCATAAGTATAAAATTTATTTGGGTTGATTTTCTGGCAGGCAGGGATGCATCGGGCAAGTAAAGCGCTTGCCTTGTCAGCTTGAACTAAGCATATAAAGTCGGAATGCATCATACAAATCTAAGCAGATACATCCGATGTTTTGTTATCTAATTATTAAGAATAGTGAATATTTTTTATTTAACTTCAGAAGCCGGTAATCAACCCAAATAATTTATACTCAACAAAGTATAATGTTTAAACTATGTTTTAGCAAAAGCCTGTTCCATATCTTTTATCAGATAGTCTGCATCTTCCAGACCAATGTAAAAGCGGATAAGGTTGTAAGGCAACGACGATTTATAGCTGCCCGAAGTATAAGATGCCGACACCGGATAAGCGAGCGACTCGTGCCCGCCCCAGGAGGCAGCCATTAAAAAGTGCTGCAAACTATCGCAGAAGAGGTCTACTTTATCTATTTCCTGTGTTTTTAGTTTGATGGAAAACTGGCCGGAGTTGTTGCGCATTTGCCGGTGCGCAAGGTCATGTTGCGGGTGAGATGGCAGGAACGGGAAAAGAACCTGCTCTACTTTCGGGTGTTTCTCGAGGTATGTTGTTACTACCCTTGTTGTGGCGGCAATACGCTCCATACGCACCGGCAAGGTACGCAGGCCGCGCAGCAGCAGCCAGGCATCATGGGGCGAAAGTACGGCGCCCAGCGTCATAAACTCCGCCTCGAAAATCCTGTTTATAGTTTCTTTTCTTCCGCAGATAATTCCGCCCATTACATCCGAGTGGCCACCTATATACTTCGTAGCCGAATGTACCACCAGATCTACGCCCATTTTTATCGGGTTCTGGTATAGCGGGCAGGCGTAGCTATTATCAATTATAGTTACCAATCCGTTCTCTTTGGCAATGGCTACAACGGCAGCAATATCCTGGAGCTCAAAGGTAAAAGAGTTGGGCGTTTCGAGGTATAATACTTTGGTGTTTGGCTGTATAGCTGCTCTGTAATTTTCGGCATCGGTGCCATCTACCATGGTTACTTCCACACCAAACCGGGGCAGAAACTTTTTCATCAGCGCGTTGGTCCAGGTATAGGGTTTTTGCACACACACAATATGGTCGCCGGCCTTAACCTGCGAAAGCACCGCCGCCGATACTGCCGCTATGCCGCTGCCAAAAGCAATGGCATGCTCCGCTCCTTCCAGGGCCGCAATTTTCTGCTCCAGTATGGTAACAGTCGGGTTATTGCCACGGGTATAGAAATGCACTTCTGGTTCGTGCTGCAGCATGTGCCGCAATTGCGCTACCGTTTTGCAGGCGAAGTTGCTGCTTTGGATTATGGGTGGCGCCACAGCGTTAAAATACTGCTCCCGGTCCTCGCCTAACTCGTTTATAATGTATGAGATATCCATGCTGCTTTTGGTGTGTGATACAACCCTCTCATACTCCTAAAAACAACCAGATGTTATACTTGACGCAGCTTTAAAATAACCGGTTTTTATACTTCGCGAAGTATAAAAAAGCCTGCTCCTGTTGTATACTTCTACCTGATTTACAGGGAGTTTCAAAATATTAAAAACATCATTACTTATTCTGCACAACTAACTGATTATCAATAACATAATTTTACTTGAGATAAGCATTTAATGGCTGTTTTTGCAACTGATACAGCGCTAAAAATGTTTAGTTTACATGAAAGAGAGAGAAGAAGAAAATATTTATTCGCTATTCCCGGAAGAGCCAAAGCAGCTGGACCAGGAGCAGATAAAATCTATTCCGGCGCAGGTGTTTTTAAATTACTTTTTCGCGATCAATTACCACATTAAAAACTTTGATGATGGTGGTTTAGAGCAGCTTGCTTTTTTCAGGGAGGCAAAGCCTGAAATGACTGAACAGGATATTGAGGCTGTAAAACGACTTTTAATAAACAGCTGGAGCACTGAGTATGCTTTGCGCACCACAGCCGAGCTTGGCGATGCAGATTATATGCGCAATGCCCTGCACTGGACTTTTCCGCAGGCTTATTACTCTGTATTTGCAGGTTTGCAGGCTTTTTTGCGCACACGCGGTGTGCTAAGCAGCAACGAGGCACTGGTTATGCGCGAGGTGGGCCGTTTGGTAGTTAAAAATGCGTACCCGCGTGCCATAGGCTTTTATGCATCCGGCCACTACGACGATTTTAAAGTAAACCGCCTGCCGCTGGCGCATTATAAACCTGGCTTACAGATTGCAAGCAAAGAATTGGAGGCCCAGGCTCAAATTGGTCAGTTTTTGCGCACCACACGCCGTATGAAGGCGAAAGCTATCAGGCAGCAACTTCAGGCCAACCCAAGCACTGCCATCCGGAGCAGCCGTACCGGCGAGATATTGCAAAAGTTCGGGCCACAGCATTGGCAGCAACTAACATGGCGTGTCGGCTATACCACCTTGTTCGATCTGCTGTCGAGGTTGCGCATTTCTAATTCGCACCGCGAGATAGAGCGTTTTGTACAGGCCGATATCGATTTTAAGCTGTTCCATGAATCGCTGCTGGAGATTGTAAGTTACCTGAACGGCATACACGAATGTTATGTAGCGCAGGCTATGGGCTTGCAGCAGTATGAAGCTTTTGTTCAGGAATTGCCTAAACACCTGCAAAACTCGTTTGTTACTGCAAGACTACATGATAAGGTACAGCCGCTGCTACAAGACAACGATTATAGTTTAGGTGCCGCAGCCTAATTTTATACTTCATTTATACTTTAAGCTCCTGCAGGTTTATACTTACAGGAGCTTTTCTTTACATACTATGCTTAACTTGCAGGTGTAACTTCAGATCAGTTTGCGTGAAACTGTTGCTAACTATACTTCAGCATTTTTTTCCATCCTGCTAATAAAACTAACTATGTCGCCTAAAGCTGTAAAATACCTTTTGCTGGCAATTGCCGCCGCCCTTGTTATCTGGTTTATCCAGGATTCGTTTTCGCAACCGGGTGTTGATGATCTGAAAGGCGATTTTAAGGAAACCGCTTTTTACCGCAACGAGAACAATACAGGCCCTATAGTAAGAATTTACGCTGTAACCGTAGCTGATACGCTTTGGGACCAGATGCGCCAGTATGGAGATTACATGCCACACACCAAGTATGGCAACACCAAAGTATACTTCTTCCTGAAGGGCAAACCCGCCCCTGATAAAATATCTCCGCAAGGTGCCCAGATAGCGCAGCAGTTCCAGCAGTTTTGCCTGGCCAGGTATGAGAAGGATGCCATGGGACAGGTATCGTTTGTGCGCAACCCGTTTTAATAGGATTTAAGAAATCTTTATACTTACTGCTATAATTTCCAGCAACAAGTAATCAGCTTTTAAACTGTAAATAAGAGGCAGGTTTATACTTGCCTCTTTTGTTTACACCTGCAACTGTTCTGCTTAACCATCTGAAATTCAGGCTATACTTTACACAACTTCAGCAATCAGCGCCTTTGCATATTTTTTTTGAAAGGCTGGCACCGCATTTGCATTAGCGGCGTTATACATAAAACAGACGCACAGCATGGGCAATATGAAAACATTACTGGCAATAGCTATACTTTGCATCGGCAGCCTTACGGCTTTTGCGCAAGGCGAAACAACTAACTGGTACTTCGGTAAAAACGCCGGAATATCTTTTGCATCCGGCAAAGCCACCGCGCTCACAAATGGCCGCCTTGTAACTGAAGAAGGCAGTGCCACCATTTCAGATAAAAACGGCAACCTTTTATTTTATACCAACGGTATCACCGTCTGGAACCGTAACCACCGTGTAATGCCCAACGGCAACGGCTTAATGGGGCGCCACTCTTCTACCCAGTCAGCACTTATACTCCCAAAACCCGGCAACGACAGCATTTACTATATTTTTACAACCGATATCCAGGCTCAGTCTGAGGGTTTACGCTACAGCACCATTAACCTGAGCAAAGATGGCGGCAACGGAGACCTGGTATCGAAAAACAGCTTTTTAATGGCACCGGCCACCGAAAAATTAACGGCAGTGCGCCACAGCAACAACCGCGACTGGTGGGTACTGGCACACCGCTGGAACAGCAGTGCCTACGTAGCCTATCTGGTAACTGAAGAAGGCGTAAAAACGGAGGCTGTCATCAGCAACGCAGGTACGGTGCATGGCGGCGCTAACCGTAAAGCAATTGGTTACCTGGTACCTTCTCCAAACGGCAATAAGTTGGCTGCAGCACTCTGGAGCGACAAAAGCAACTTTGAAGTTTTAGACTTTAACCGCACCACCGGCGAAATCTCGAACCCTATACTTTTAAAAGGATTTGAAGAGGCCTACGGCGTGGCTTTTTCGCCGGACGGAAGCAAACTTTACGGCACAGCCAATGGTATAGGTGGCGGAAAAGCTCAGGTAATCCAGTTTGATCTGAAAGCTGGTAACGCCGAAGCGATCTCAAAATCTGCGGTGGTGGTTGGTACGTCTGGCAGCCCCCGGGTGGGAGCGCTTTTACTGGGCCCCGACGGACAGATTTATGTAGCCAGAAAAGATAATTTCTACCTGGGCGTGATCAGTAAGCCAAACGTGGCCGGCAAAGAATGCACTTATACTGATAACGGTTTTCACCTGGCTAACCGCAAATCCGATCTTGGTTTACCTAACTTCCCTCAAGGCCTAATTCCAGGCACTTACAAAACAACATCTAAGCGCTAGATTGCAATAAGTATAAATAAAAAATGCCAACCCGGTTTTGGGTTGGCATTTTTTATTCCGCCTTAAAGTATAAACTACAGAACTTGTGGTTTACCTATTTTAAAGCGAAGGAAGCCCATTGCAAAAGATGCTCCCGGGTTATTTTTAGTAAAAGGCGCTGTTACATCACGTGTACTGATACCGAATTCATAAAACGGCGTAACGATGGCTATACCAAATGGCAGGTTTACTTTATCGCCGGCACCGCTGGTTACACCCGAGCTCAGGCGGAAAAAAGGAATTGGCATTACATCAACACCTAAACCTATAAAGTCTTGTGTTATATTGCCTGGGGCTTTGTTCAGTGGTTTAACGTAATCTACACCTACCTGTACTTTATTGCCTAACTTAATGCCAACACCGGTTCTTAAACGAGTTGGCAGGTCGGTTCTTAGTTCGCTTATCGGAGAAAATACAAGGGCGCTGTCTATAATTGTTTCGGCAAGCTCTATAGTAGATTCATAGTCCTCGGCTTCTTCTTCTGTTTCCGGTAATTCAAAACCATTGTCCTGGCCTTGCAGCAGGTTTTCTGTCCAGGTCATTTTACCAATGTCTGTTACAGAAGCGCTTACTTTTACGATCTTCGCTATTTCGGCAGAAAGGCCAACATCAACACCGTGGCCCCGGCCAACAGGGCTTAATAAACCATCGGCAGTTTTATAGTTAAAATTAGGGTTGTTGATGTATTCCTGGTAGTCGATGTTCAGCACCGGAGAAGATGCATTGTAAGCTTTTACTTCACCATCAATAGAGCTGAACTCGAAAAGTGCCAGGCCCTGCAGGTATTTATATCCTACACCGGCGTATACATTAAACAAGGGCAGATCAATCACCTTGCGGCCATAAGCCAGGTTCCATTCGTTTACCCAAGATGCTTTCATCTCAGTGCCGTCAAAAATTTCAGACACATAAACCGTCTGCCTCGGCTTTACTTCATCATAAATAGAAGCTTGGTCGCCCAGGAAAATCAGCTCTGAAAAGTTCTTATTAAAGCCAACATGGCCTAATACACGCTGCCGGTTACTAAAGGCAAAGCCACCAATTTTAGGCAGGTTTACTGATATGGCAAATGTGTTTATATCTGCATTGGCATTCAGCACATTGTTGCTTGTAAATGCTTTCGCCAGTTCTATTTTGTCTTGCGTGCTCAGGTCCTGTGACTCCGAAAAATTGGCAAATTTGCGAAAGGTATCTTTTGTAAGCGCCTGTGAGCTCGCTCCGGCTCCAAACTCTGCAAGAGAAAACGAAACGATAGAGGTATTTCTGCCTAAATTAGCAGGGTTAACGCCAAGCGCCTGGTAATCGGTAACAAACGTGTTCATAACGCCGCCACGGCCCGCAACAGAAAAGCTGCTAAGCTCTGTTTGTGCAAATGCACCTGCCTCTGCTGCCAAAAACGCAGCAACAAGCAACAACATTTTCTTCATTAGAATGTAAAATTTGGGAATAAGTATATTGTATATGTATAGATTAGCAAAAAGCAGAAATTATGAAACCACTGAAGCATTAGTTAGAGCTGTATCGTAATGGCAAAGTATAACTTCCTATTGGCCTGCAAGTTCAGCTCTTTTTCCTGAAAAACATAATATTCATCCTGTATTTTCTTATAGCATACCTATAGCTGAATATACAAGTACATGTAATGTATAATTTGCAGCACGCTAAACCAGAAACCTTAAATTTGTAAACTATACTTTCAACCTAAAACCCAAAGCGATTGGCAAAGCGATTTAGCCCTGATCAATATGTAAGTGGCATTCTGGCAGGAGACCGGGTAATGCTCAGCCGCGCAATCACGCTGGTAGAAAGCAAACTGCCTACCGACCAGGATCTGGCCCAGACTGTAATTGATAAGGTATTGCCGCACTCTGGTAATTCGGTGCGCATAGGTATAACTGGTGTTCCGGGGGTAGGTAAAAGCACTTTTATTGAAACTTTTGGCAATTACCTTATTCAGGAGCAGGGGAAAAAACTGGCGGTATTAGCCATAGATCCGACAAGCCAGCGTTCGGGCGGAAGTATACTTGGCGATAAAACACGTATGGAGTCGCTTTCTATTAATCAGCAGGCTTATATACGGCCTTCGCCGGCAGGTAAATCGCTGGGAGGTGTTACGCGCAGCACCCGCGAAACCATTATACTTTGCGAAGCGGCAGGCTTTGATGCTGTAATTGTAGAAACTGTTGGTGTAGGGCAATCAGAAACAGCCGTGCATGCCATGGTTGATTTTTTCCTGCTGCTGATGCTGGCCGGCGCCGGCGACGAACTGCAAGGTATAAAGCGCGGCATCATGGAAATGGCCGATGCCATTGCCATTACCAAAGCCGATGGATCTAATATAAGCAAGGCTAAGTCTGCACGCGCCGAGTATCAGAATGCAATACATTTATACCCGTTGGCCGCATCGGGCTGGTCGCCGAAGGTTTCTGTTTGCTCTGCTATCGCCCAAACTGGCCTCGATACCATCTGGCAAACTATAACCGATTACCTTATACTTACCCAAAAAAATGGTTACTTTGATAAAAAGCGCCGCGACCAGAACCTGCAATGGATGTATGAAACGATACGCCAGGGCCTTGAAGACAATTTTTATTCTCACCAGCAAGTAAAAGACCAACTGCCGGCCATTGCAGAACAAGTAAAGCTTGGTCAGAAATCAGCTTTTGCCGCTGCAGCAGAGTTGCTAAGATTAGTATAGGCAGGAGTTGTTATTCTGAACTTTGCAAGGTATCTGAAGGTGAAATTTATAGTTTCCTAGCCTAAGTATAGTCATCCCACGCCCCTCCCGGAAAAGTCCGGATCTTCGACTTCTAAGGAGACTTTTTGGCCTTTATTATTTTCCTTGTCATCCCGAGCGCTAGCCGAGGGATCTTATACAGCTGAGGTATGGACTTGCCCTTTACCCCTTCCCAACCTTCCCCTAAGAACAGGGGAAGGAGATTTTGCCTTCGCTATAATTAGAAAGTATAGTTTCATAGTTATTGTAGTCCAACCACCCCCAGCCCCTCCTTGTCTAAGGCGGTGAGCTTGTTCTTACTTTGATGGTTCTGGATATTATTACATAGCAGACGATTACACCCCTATAATCCCCTCAAGGGGACAGTTGACCAAGGTTACATAGCCGCTAATGAAGCAGTGTCTTTTCCAGTGCTTGGGTTGAGCGCCTCCTATTGTTGCGGTGCTGAGCTTGCTCAGCAGCCCGCAGCGGAGCGAGGAGCAGCTTCAATAGACAGCGCGATGCCAAAGGACGAGGCCGCCCGGCCTGGAGGGCACCAAAGTATAAAATGAAACAATTAAGTAAATAAGACTGAGGAAGAAAGTATACTTGGAAGTATAGCCTGCTTGCCAGTTACAGACACCTTTGCTATGAAACAATAGCAGATTTCTCACTATCGTTCGAAATGACGGGGTAAATTTCAAATGACCAGATTAGCCCGAAAGAAAAAAGTATTGTACTATAAAAACAAAACAGCCGGCTCATTTCTGAACCGGCTGTTTCAATATGTAAAAGTATAAACCCTACCTCGCTTCTTCCAATGTAACCTTTGCCCATTTGCAAATGCCACCAAGTGGCGGGTTATACTTGTAAACATTTATTCTTACCGACTGCACAAACGGAAAATGATCATATACCTTATCAATGATGCGGTGCCCTAAGTGCTCCAGCAGGCGGGCAGGTATTTTCATTTCATCTAATGCAAGCGCATACAGCACTTCGTAATTTACAGTCTGGTGCAGGTCATCGGATTCGGCGGCGCGGCGCAGGTCTGTTTTAATGTACAGATCCAGGCCATACTTGTTACCGATCTTCTGTTCCTCATCGTAGTAGCCGTGGAAGGCAAAGAACTCCATGCCTTCCAGTGCGATCTGTCCCATCTGGTGATTGCCTATATCTCGTCGAAGAATGAGCCTGCCGTTTGCTTAACAGGGCTTTCAGTATAATTCTTGGAAGGCTCTGTCAGAGGGCGTTGTATTTCCGGCTTATCCGGCGTTACCGGCTGGATGTCTGGTATCGGGCGTTCAATTTCAGGAGCCGGCACTGTGCCCGGGTAATCCGGTTTTGGCTGCTCTATTTCAGGAGCCGGAATATCTGGCACAGGTGTTACAGGGTTTGGAATTTCCGGGTGCGGTTGCGTCACATCCGGGGCCGGGTCGCCGATCGGGTTATACCCATTGCCATTTCTAACTATTATCGGAGCATTAGCTGCCGTCGATTCTGCTATTTGGGGTTGATTTGCTATCATTCCGTTCATTTCTTTCAGTTTTTGCAGCAACTCCGGTGTTTGTGTTTTTACATCGGCTGCTCTTGAAAGAATACTGAATGTAGTAGTTTTAGGTTTTGCGTTGGCTTTTTCTACCTTCTCCAGCGCATCGTTTGCAAGGTTTTTCAGGTCGCGAACCATGGTATCTAAATAGCTCTCCAGGCGTTGGTAATCCTGCTCCAGGGCCTTAACTTCCTGCTGCATATCTGCTACCACTTTCTCTGATTGCTTGGCTGCGTCTTCCAGCACACGGCGCGCTTCGGTTCGGGCCTGGGTCAGCAGTTCATCAGCTTTTAGTTGGGCCTCGCGTGCCTGCAACTCAGCTGATTTAGTAGCCTGCTCCAGTATGCTGTTACCAGTATCTTCAGCGGTTTTAAGCGTTTTATATAGCGATGATTCCACCTCGCGCAGCTTTTGGGTTTCGCGGTGCGATGCTTCCAGCTTCAGGCGAAGATCTTTGTTCTCGTCCAACAGTTTTTCCCATTGCTGCGAAAGGGTAAGCAGGAAAGCATTTACCTCGTCTTTATCTAACCCCCTGAAAGCCTTCTCAAATGATTTTTGCCTGATCTCTAATGGTGTAATCTTCATAACTCAAAATTTATATCCCAAACCGAAATGGTGCGGTCATCGCTACACGAAACTAACTGATTCTGATGAGCCGACCAAAATAATTTATTTACTGATGTGCCATGGCCTGCGTGGCGTACTTTGTCAATCACCTTCAGCAATTTAAAGGTTTTTGCATCCCATACTTTTATAGATTTATCCATGCTGCAGGTAGCAAAGTATAAACCATCCGGGCTGTAGGTTAAATGATTGACGGTATACATGTGCGCAATAGTATAACCCATCTCTTTATACTTCTGCTTTACTTCCCAAACCCGCAAATGTGCATCGCGCCCGGATGTTAGTAACAAACTGGCATCCGGAGAATAAGCCAGCGTAAACACAGAGTTCGTATGGGTATGCAGCTTATACTTCAGCTCATGCGTAGCGGCATCAAAAATACGCACCGTATGGTCGCTGTAGCCAGCAGCCAGCTCCAGGGTTTGCGGATTAAATGCCAGGCTGCGCACGCTCTGGTCCGATTCCCGGATAAGCGTTTGCAGCTCAAAAGTCTCAGCAGAAAGCACCGCAATTGCCCCATTACCTAAACCAACGTAAACCCAGCCTGTTTCTGGTGCATAGGCTATATCAAATATGGCAACTTTCGGTAAGGGTATCGATTTCAGCACTTTTTTATCAGCCAGATCAATTACCTGTATACCTTCCGTATTTTGCCCGATAAGCAATAAATTACGTTCGGGTATATGCCGTAGTGCATATACCGATGTTGTTACGCGTGCAATTAATTCTCCATTTTCAGGGTCGTGCAGGTTCCAGGCGGCTATCATTCCATCTCCTCCTGCCGAATAGAAAACAGCCTCATCGGCAGAGCGCTCCAATGTATACACGCTGTCGCGGTGGCCGGTAAGGGTTGCTTTTTTCTGTACTTGTACTTTACTCGCCATCTGGCTTAAACTCGTTTCTTAATTTTGATTAAATTTACAATAATTGCAGCTAATCCACAGGCTGCACAGCTTAATTAACCTTTATTTCTATACTTTACCTGCCATGCCTCTGCTCCAACTGCGCCAGTTAAACAACCATACTTTACTGGGAATATGGGCTTTAACAGAAACCAGGGAAGATCTGCAACAGGCGTTACCCGGCACCGTTGATATCGCTGATATAGCATCAGCGCACCCGCGCCGCCAGAACGAGTGGCTGGCCAGCCGTATACTTGCCCACCAATTACTCAGTCATTTTACCACTCAGCCCCATACCTTAGAACGTAACCAGCATGGCCGCCCGTTTTTCAGAGATGCAGCTTTTCATGTTTCTATATCGCATTCGCCGGAGCTGGCAGCAGTTATACTTTCTGATAAATACGAAGTTGGCATAGATGTTGAGTTAATAAGCGGGAAGGCATTGCGTGTGGCAAATAAGTTTTTATCGGAAGCAGAACAAAGTATAACCGCCAACGACGAAGAACGAACCTGCCTGTACTGGAGCGCTAAGGAAACATTGTACAAATTATACAGCAAAAAGCAGCTGCTGTTTAAAGAAAACCTGCTGGTAGCACCCTCCGGGCACAATATTTTGCAAGGCCGTGTGCAAACCGAAAATTTTTCTAAATTGTACCAGGTTTACCACGAAACAATACAGAACCACGTACTAACCTATAGTATAGACAATACTATATAACTCTAAAACATGAAAACTATAAACAGGCTTAAAATAGCCGTAACGCTGGTAGTAATCTTTCTGGCAACAGTGGGGGCATTTGCGCAAGCCGGTTATAAACTCGGCGATAAAGTAGCAAACTTCTCATTGAAAGATGCCAGTGGCAAAGAGGTTGCGCTGAAAGATTATTCTTCCGGAAAAGCTGTAGTAGTGGTTTTTACAAATAACACCTGCCCTTATGCCAAATTATACGAGAACAGGCTGGTAAAACTAGCCGGCGCTTACTCGGGTAAAAACGTGCAATTTTTGTTTGTTAACCCAAGTGTGGGAGACGAAGGCGGCGAAACACTGCAGGATATGGCGAGCAAAAGCTATAGCTTCCCTTACTTAGCTGATGAAGGACAAAAAATAAGCACCCAGTTTGGCGCTACCAAAACGCCTGAGGTTTTTGTATTGCATAACACCAGCGGCGGTTTCGTACTAAAGTATAAAGGTGCTATTGATGACAATCCGCAGGTAGAAACAAGTGTAAAAAGCAGTTACCTGAAAAACGTGATTGATGAGGTATTGGCAAACAAAACCGTTACTGTACTTGATAAGCGCCCTACCGGCTGTATGATCAGGAAATACTAATCAAAGTATAACGCAAGTATAAAAAAGCGGCCCTTATGCAGGAGCCGCTTTTTTTATTTTTATAGTGTAGGATCGTCGTCGGAAATGGCAGTGAGCAGTTTTGTAACTTCAGTAGCTTTTTCCGCATCGTCCATTTTCTCGAACGAAAAGGCCAGGTTACGCAGTGCCCTTTTTATGATATCCAGGTTAGAGCATGGCTCATAGAAAATATCAACAGGGTTCAGGTTCAGCTGCAGCACATAGTTATCTATATCGGCTTTAGAAAGTATAAGCCCTTTGTTATACACATTGATATAAAACTGCACGCTGTCTAACTTATATGTAAGTATAAACAGGTTTGGCAGGTTTACGCCATATACCGGCATCTCCAGTTTCTGGGCAATGGTAAGGTATATCACACACAAGGTAAGCGGGTTACCGCGCTTGGTTTCCAGGGCCAGATGCAGCATAGAGTTAGCCGGCGAATGGAAATTCTTGGTATTGGCAGAAAACTTTTTTTCGCGGAACAGCACATTGTTCAAAGCCTTTACCTGGTCGTAGGGGTGCATATTTTCCTGCATGTGCGTCCAGGCATCAAAGTATAGCTGCTCTACTGTGCGCCGTATAGTTGCCAGTTCCACGTCGGGGTACATGTAAGTATTTACCAGCCACATCCCTTCCAGCAGATCGGTAGCGCCGGTTTCTTTCCACTCTTTCAGCCTGCCCAGCAACCCGTCGAACTGCAGACTATGGATCAGATCTTCGATCCTTTTCTGCATTTCAGGGTCCAAAGATTCTTCCCACTCCTCTTCCAGAAAAGGTATTAAACTTTCACCTAACGACACTATCTTCTGCTCTACCATAGAAGCGACCTGGGCATCACTATCATCCAGCAGCGAGATAAGTGCTTTTATTTCCTTCTTCGTCACGCTATATCTTTAATTAAAAATCCAAAATTAGAAATTTCAGAAGAAGTACCTCTTTACTGACAAATGGCCTGCGCTTCATTTCTAATTTCTAATTCACAATTTATAATTCTTAAGGTTTACGTTTGTATAACGCCCACGTTATAAGGTTTTTCAATTGGGGCGTGGTTAGCGGCCTCAATGCCCATAGAAATAACCTTGCGGGTTTCCAGCGGGTCAATAATGCCATCTACCCATAAACGTGCTGCCGCATAATATGGCGATAGTTCTTCATTATACTTGGCCGTAATGCGCTCCAGCAATTCCTGCTCCGCTTCCGGTGTAATTTCTTCGCCTTTGGCTTTCAAGGCTGATACCTGAATCTGAAGCAATGTTTTAGCTGCAGAAGCTCCGCTCATAACGGCAAGCTGGGTAGTTGGCCAGGCATAGATCAGGCGTGGGTCGTACGCTTTGCCGCACATGGCATAGTTACCGGCACCATAGCTGTTGCCTAAAAGTATAGTAAATTTAGGTACTACTGAGTTGGCCATGGCATTCACCATTTTGGCGCCATCTTTAATAATGCCACCATGTTCGGCTTTGCTACCAACCATAAACCCGGAAACATCCTGCAAAAACACCAGCGGAATTTTCTTCTGGTTACAGTTCATGATAAAGCGTGCAGCCTTGTCAGCAGAGTCGGAGTAGATGACGCCGCCCATCTGCATTTCGCCTTTTTTGCTTTTCACGATCTTGCGTTGGTTGGCAACTATACCTACAGCCCAGCCATCAATGCGGGCAAGGCCACAGATAAGCGTTTGGCCATAGTGGTCTTTGTAAGGTTCAAATTCAGAGTTGTCTACCAAACGAAGTATAATATCCATCATGTCATATGGCTTTACCCTGTCGGCAGGCATTATCCCATAGATCTCATGCTGATGCAGCTTTGGCAAAACGGGCTCAACACGGCTGAAACCAGCTTTGTTATAATCGCCCATCTTATCGAAGATGTTCCGGATATGATCGAGGCACTCTTTATCGTCTTTGCACTTGTAATCGGTTACGCCCGAAATTTCAGAATGCGTGGTAGCGCCGCCAAGTGTTTCGTTATCTATCGTTTCGCCGATGGCAGCTTTTACCAGGTAGGAGCCTGCCAGGAAAATAGAACCGGTTCCTTCCACTATCATGGCTTCGTCGCTCATAATTGGCAAATAAGCGCCGCCGGCTACACAGCTGCCCATGATGGCGGCAATCTGCACAATGCCCATCGAGCTCATTACGGCATTGTTGCGGAACATGCGGCCAAAGTGCTCTTTATCCGGGAAAATCTCATCCTGCATCGGCAAAAACACACCGGCGCTATCTACTAAGTATACTATAGGCAGTTTATTTTCTATCGAGATTTCCTGGGCACGCAGGTTTTTCTTGGCTGTGATCGGAAACCAGGCACCGGCTTTTACGGTGGCATCGTTGGCTACCACCACACACTGCCGGCCTTTGATATAACCTATACCTGTAACCACGCCGCCGCTTGGGCAACCGCCAACTTCCTGGTACATGCCATCGCCGGCAAATGCGCCTACTTCCAGAAACTCAGTTCCTTCGTCCAGCAGGTAAGCAATGCGCTCGCGGGCGGTCATTTTGCCTTTTTCGTGCTCTTTCTGGATGCGTTTTTCGCCGCCTCCTAAGTATACTTTATTAAGTTTTGTTTTTAGCTGGTAACTAAGCTGCTTTAATGCGTCTTCGTTCTTGTTAAATTCGATGTCCATGAAGGGCTATTAGGGTGTATAGACAGACTTACAAAGAAAAATCCGCCCTTAAAGCGGATTCTACAAATATACAATTTTTACATACAAGGCTACTGCGCTTTTGTTGTATCCGATTTTAACGGAATTTTCAGCGTATCAGGCACAGGTCTTCTGAATTCGTCGGGGTGCTCGTCCTGCATGTCTTTTACCTCATCCAATGTTATTACACGGCCCGTCGGATCTACTTTATACTTGTCGCGGCGGCCGATGAGCGAGAACTGCACATAACGTTTCGGGTAAGCCTGAATGTCGCGCAGCAATAGGTTAAGCGCCTCGGTAGAGCGGTTCAGGTTCTGGTAAAGCTGCTCGTCATTCATCAGTTTACCAGCCGAGCCCTGCCCTGAGTTTAGCTTAGCTACAGCCTGCTGCATTTCGGCTACGGCCTGGTTGGCATTGTTTACTAGCTTGGTCACTTCTACACGCTTCAGTGTATCGGTTATCTCGTTCATGTTCAATGCCAGGCGGTCTATGTGGCGCTGGGTCCTGTTTAAAGAAGCTGTTAGCGTGCTCAGGTTACGGGTAATGTCGTTTATATTTTGCTGATTTGCCCTAAGTATGTCGTTCAGGGCTTTGGTAGTAACCTGCGTGTTGGCAAGTATAAGCTGGATGTTTTGTTTTGCTTCGCTATCCAGTAACCTGTTTACGCGGGCAAGCGTGGTATCAACTTTCGTGATTACAGGAACAGACTTTGAGGAAAGCATATCGGTTATACTTTCTTCCATGAATGGAATTACAGTTTCGCCGCCTTTGTAAAGCTTAGTGCTTTTGCCCAGGTAAAGTGTAATGGCTTTGCTGCCCAACAGGTCGGAGTTGCCGAGGCTGGCAATAGTGGAATCACCTACCTGTATGTCTTTAATTACCTGAAACTCTACCTGAATTTTGTTACCCTTTTCAGTGAGGAGTTTTAATTTCTGCACCGTTCCTACTTGTATACCATTAAGTATAACGGGGTTAGAGGCGGTAAGTCCGTCTACGTTATCGTAAATAACATAGAATTTTTTATCATTTGAAAAGATGTCTGTTCCTTTAAGGAACATAAATCCGAAGTATAGGATAAGTATAGCTACTATTCCAAGAAGTGCTACTTTAATTTCTTTCGATATTTTCACGTGGGGTGTTTGGCTTGTGCATTAGTTCATGGCTTCAAGTTCTAGTTTATATTCCTTGAAAGCACGATATATACCTGATGCCATATACGATTGGTTGGCTTTATCGTTAAGAAATTTTTCTTCCGATGGATTTGTAAGGAAACCTGCCTCTATCAGCACGCTTGGCATGTATGATTTCCAGAGCACCAGGAAGCCCGCTTGTTTTACCCCACGGCTGCTGCGGCCTACTTTGTGCTTAAACTCTCTTTCGATCTTTTGGGCCAGACGCAAACTGTTATCAATATGGGCACTTTGATGCAGTGCAAACATAATATGGCTCTGTGGCGAGTTAGGGTCAAAGCCTCCGTAGTTCTCTTTATAGTTATCTTCCTGAAGAATAACGGCGTTCTCGCGCTTGGCTACGTTAAGGTTACCCTGCGAAGTATGCAGCCCCATGGTGTAAGTTTCCGTACCATAAGCAGCAGACGGGCCTGAGTTCAGGTGAATGGAGATAAAGAAATCGGCGTTGTTCTTGTTAGCAATCCCGGCTCTGTCTATAAGTTCTACAAATGTGTCGGATTTACGGGTGTAAACCACTTTCACATCAGGCAGGTTGCTCTCGATGAGTTTACCCAGTTGCAGGGCAAGTTTAAGCGCAACATCAGCCTCGTGCGAGGCTTTACCGTTGCAGCCTACATCTTTGCCACCGTGGCCTGCATCTATTACAACCGTGCGCACTTTATACGCTTTGCGGTACTCCAGCGTATTTGAGGAGCATAATAAAAGCACAAAAACCAGGACAGAAACAGTAACAATATTTCTCACAACGTTCGTTAGTTAAAAGTTAAACAATAACTTTGTACAAAATAAACAAAACTTTAGGGAAGTCTGAAGAAGTTGCGCTACATTTTGAAATTTTCGCTGCTACTGCAGCTCGCCATACTTTCTCCTCTACTAACAATAGGGCAAGTAACGCCACGCCTTCGTGTCGCCGCTGCGAAAGATACCGTTAACATTGTACAGGATTCGCTGGCAGTATCCGCTCCGAAAGGCGACATCGAGACGACTATCAAATACTCTGCCAAGGATTCTATCCAGTTTGAAGTTGAACGCAAAGTAGTACACCTTTACGGCGACGCCAAGATAAATTACGGTACGATGTCGCTAACGGCGGCTTACATCGAAATAGACTACGAAACCAATACCCTCACTGCTACCACCCTACCCGACTCTTTAGGTAAAGAATCAGGAGTACCAGTGTTTGTGGATGGAGCCGAAACTTACGCCGCTAAAAAAATAGCCTACAACTATAAAACTAAAAAAGGCCGTATTGCCGATGTAGTAACGCAACAAGGCGAAGGTTATATACATTCAGAGATTGTAAAAAAGAACGAAGACAACGAAATTTTCGGTCTGCATGCCCGTTACACAACCTGTAATCTGGAGCATCCGCACTTTTACATAAATGCCAACCGCATCAAAGCCATCCCGAACGACAAAGTTATGTCGGGGCCATTTAACCTGGTTATCGGCGATATACCTACACCGCTTGGTTTCCTGTTCGGCCTTTTCCCTACACCAAGGGCAAAACGTGCATCCGGTATACTTGTACCAAGTTTTGGCGAGTCGCGGGCCCGCGGTTTCTACTTATCCAATGGTGGCTATTACTTTGCAGTCAACGATTACATCGGCACAAGTATAACCGGCGACATTTACTCGCTAGGCGGCTACCGTGTAAGTATGGATAACAGCTACATCAAACGCTATTCTTACAGCGGCAACCTGCGCCTGGATTACGATTATTTTAAGAACGATGAAGCCGATATAGTTGGCACCGACCTGCGCTCGCAGTTACCGCCGTCTACACGCAGTTTCTGGATTAACTGGTCGCACTCGCCAGTACAGAAGCCGGGTCGTGGCCGCTTTACTGCCAGCGTAAATGCGGGTAGTACACTGCACCAACGCCTGGCCTATACCAATACTACGCAATACCTGGCGCCAACCTTTAACTCCAACATTTCTTACCAGAAAAATATACAGAACACCCCATTCAGTTATACTGCCAAGCTATCACAGGGCCAGCAGAGCGGTGCAGCTACAAACAACCGTATTGGCGTAATGAACTTCGTGCTGCCGGATGTCAACTTCTCGATGACGCCTATCAGCATATATGAAGCACTGACCAAGAATGTGCCTACCGGCCAGTGGTTCGAGAATTTCACGATTGGCTATAACGTAACTGCCCGCAACGAGGTATCGAATGTAGTGCAGCCACGTACGCTATCGGGCATTCCGGTTATTGGTGAAACAAGTGCTGATACTTTTGCTATTAACGGCAGCAACCTGAACCGCCTCTGGAACAATGGCCGCCGCAGTGCACAGCACAACTTCTCTATTGGCCTGGGTAGCTTTAAACTGCTTCGTTATTTTAACTTATCGCCAAGCGTATCTTACAACGAAGTATGGCTCGATAAAAAATTCACATACAAGTATAACGCCGATTCAAACAAAGTACAGGTTGATACTGCCAACTTTGGCCGTATTTATGAATACAACGCCGGCGCCTCGCTTAATACTACCGTGTATGGTACGGTGTATGTAAAAGGCAAGCGCGTAGAGGCTATCCGCCACATTATGCGCCCAAGCATATCGTACAGCTACCGCCCGGATTTTGGAAATGAAAGTCGGTTTGGCTACTATCAGACTATCCAAGCAGATACTCTTAATGACCAGCCTGTATTTACCCCATTAACGTTGCCTCGCTTCTATAGCAATGTACCAGGTGCAGGGTTACAAAGCGCCCTTAGCTTCAGCTTGCAGAATAACATAGAAATGAAGGTGAAGTCGAAGAGTGATACAGCTTCCACAAAATTCGAGAAAGTAAGTATAATTGATAACCTGGGGCTAAGCGCTGCCTATAATTTTGCAGCTGATTCTTTTAAGCTTAGCACCATTAACATGAACATGAACACGAGGTTGTTTAAACTGTTCAATGTTAACCTTACTTCTGCCTTCGACCCATACCAGGTAAATGCAGAAGGCCAGCGCATAAACAAGTACTTATTTGAAGACTCAGGATTTAACCTGGCACGCCTTACAAATGCAAGCTTATCGGTGGGAGCCAGCCTGAACCCTGAATCAGGCCGTTCGAATAAAGGAGGCTCGGCAACCAACCTGCCTTCGCTGCAGCAGAACCAGAACTCGCTGATGCCGGATTATGTGGACTTTAAAATTCCGTGGACATTGAACTTCGATTTCACGCTGTATTACCAGAATGCCATTGCACGGGGCCAGAAAGACCAGATCACCAAGAACCTAAGCTTTGATGGCTCCCTGAACATGACCGACAAGTGGAAGATAACTTACATGGCAGCCTACGACTTCACTAATAACAACATAGCTCACGCAAACCTGCAGATTTACCGTGACCTGCATTGCTGGGAAATGAGCATCGGCTGGAGCCCGGTTGGTTTTCAGCGTGGTTATAACGTAACTATAAACGCCCGCTCGGCCTTGCTACGCGACCTGCGCCTGACAAAAAACAGAACAGGATTTAACAGATAATCAGAGGCCGTTTATACTTTATAGCAACGGCAATAAGTATACTTAGAAACAACAGAACCCCAATATTATGTCAGTTCAGAAACGCGATGTGAAAGTAATTACAACGCACCAGTTGCAAAACATGAAGGAGCGTGGCGAAAAGATCTCTATGCTTACTGCTTACGACTTTTCGATGGCTTCTATACTGGATGCTGCGGGTATTGATGTACTGCTGGTTGGTGATTCTGCCTCTAACGTAATGGCCGGCCACGAAACCACATTGCCTATTACACTCGACCAAATGATCTACCATGCGCAGTCGGTAGTTCGGGGAGTTAAAAGGGCTTTTGTAGTAGTAGATATGCCTTTCGGTTCTTACCAGGGAAATTCTTCTGAAGCACTGCGTTCAGCTATCCGCATCATGAAAGAATCCGGTGCACATGGTGTAAAACTGGAAGGTGGCGCTGAAATAAAAGAATCTATCACCAGGATCTTAAGTGCCGGTGTTCCGGTAATGGGCCACCTGGGCCTTACACCGCAATCAATCTATAAATTCGGTACTTATACTGTTCGCGCCAAAGAAGAGGCCGAAGCACAAAAATTACTCGAAGATGCCCAGCTATTGCAGGACCTGGGTTGCTTTGCCATTGTACTTGAAAAGATTCCGTCGGCCCTTGCTAAAAGAGTTGCCGAACAATTACAGATACCTATAATAGGAATTGGCGCCGGCCCACACGTAGATGGCCAGGTGTTGGTAGTACATGATATGCTGGGAATCACAAAAGAATTTAAGCCACGCTTTTTGCGCCGTTACGCCGACCTGCACAGCATCATGACTGATGCAGTACAGAACTTTGTGCAGGATGTAAAGAACCGTGATTTCCCAACCGAACAAGAAGCTTACTAAGTATAATTTCTAATTATATCAAATGGCTTTAGAAGTTCTCTTTGAAGACAACCACCTGCTGGTCGTAAACAAGCCTGCGGGTATGTTGGTACATGGCGATGAAACTGGCGACGAATCGCTGGATCTGGTGGCCAAAAAGTATATCAAAGAGAAGTATAACAAGCCGGGCAATGTATTTATTGGCGTAGTTCACCGCCTCGACCGGCCCGTAAGTGGGGTAGTTCTTTTAGCTAAAACCTCCAAAGCCCTTACCCGCCTTACCGAACTGTTCAGGGATAAAAAAACCAGAAAAATCTATTGGGCCGTTGTTCATAAAAAACCCGTGCCCGAAAGCGGTAACCTGGTGCATTGGCTGGTAAAAGACAGCTCCAGGAACGTAACCAAGGCTTACCCCAAACTAAACCCAAATGGTCTTCGGTCTGAGTTGAACTATAAATTACTGAGCCAGCAACAAGGCAAATACTTAATAGAAGTAAATCCAATTACCGGTCGCCCGCACCAGATACGCGTGCAACTTGCCTCCTTACACTGCCCTATTGCCGGCGACCTGAAGTATGGCGCAGCCGAACCTTTGCCAGATAAAAGTATAGCCCTGCATGCACGCCAGTTACAGTTTGAACACCCCACGCTTAAAACTCCTATAACCGTGAGCGCCCCTTTACCGGCTGCAGCCATATGGTCGCCTTTCCGCAGCCTTACCTAAGGTATATTTTATACTTTGGCTTTATAATAAGGTGATATCTATCACTTTTCTGAACTTTTGTGGGTGCTACTATACTTTACTATTTATTGATTTGTAATTTTGTATTGTACAGTTACATACTGTAGCTTTAGAGCCTACTTTATTTCTTTAGTTTGAATTATTTATTTACGGTTATTTAATGGCAATTCTTATCTTTTTTGTCGTGCATTGGTACCTGTCGCTGTTCGTTCAGACGTTTTACCTGCACCGTTATGCTGCCCACAAAATGTTCACCATGAACCCTTTTTGGGAGAAAGCATTTTACCTGCTAACCTACATAGCACAGGGGTCTTCGTTTTTATCGCCTCGTGCTTATGCTATTTTGCACCGCATGCACCACGCTTTTTCAGACACCGAGCGCGACCCGCATTCGCCACATTTCTCTAACAATGCTTTCACGATGATGTGGAAGACAAAAGAAATATATAATAACGTATTAAATCACCGTGTTGAGCCGGAGCGCCGCTTCGAAGGCGATTACCCTGTTTGGGCTGCGCTTGAAAAAGTAGGCGATTCATACTTTTCGCGAATCGGCTGGGGTGTGGCTTATGTATTATTTTACATTGCCTTTGCTACCCAGTGGTGGATGTTCCTGTTATTACCTATTCACTTCCTAATGGGTCCGGTACACGGCGCTATCGTGAACTGGAGCGGTCACAAGTATGGCTATCAGAACTTCGATAACAACGATAAATCAAGAAACTCACTATTCTTCGACTTCCTGACAGGTGGCGAGTTGTTCCAGAACAACCACCATAAGTTGCCTAACCGTGTTAATTTTGGTGTTAAATGGTGGGAAGTAGACCCAACCTGGCCGGTAATCTGGACGCTGGATAAACTGAGCATCATCAAACTGAAACCTGTAAAGCTAAAAGCAGCCCGGGAAAAAGTAGCTGCTTAATACTTCAAGACATAAAAGGAAAGCCCTCCCACAACGGAGGGCTTTTTTGTTTCCTCCCATCGCATTTACTCCATTACATTTATACTTTAACTCTAACAGCATCATTTTCAACCACATCTACACTTAAGAGATTCCTGAAATATTTGCAATAATCCGGATACTTTTACTACCTTTGCGGTTCTAAAAAATGGCGGACGGGTTCCGCCGACTTAACTATTTATATAAACAATGGCTGTTAAAATCAGACTGGCCCGCAGAGGCCGCAAAAAAGCTGCTATCTACGATATCGTAGTAGCTGATGCTCGATCACCACGTGATGGTAAATTTATCGAGAAACTGGGTACTTACAACCCGAACACTAACCCTGCATCTATCGATTTCGATGATAACAAGGCGTTCCAGTGGTTAATGAACGGTGCACAGCCTACTGATACTGTTAAGGCTATGCTTTCTTACAGAGGCGTACTTTACAGAAGACACCTTCAGATTGGTGTTATCAAAGGTGCTATCTCTCAGGAAACTGCTGACAGCCGTTTCGAAGAGTGGAAGAAAGAGAAAGATGCTAAGATTGCAGGTAAAGTTGAAAGCTTAGGTTCTGCTAAAGAAGCTGCTAAGAAAGCTGCTCTTGCTGCTGAAACTAAAGTAAAAGAAGCTCGTGCTGAGGCTATCCGCCAGCGTGAAGCTGAGAAAGCTGCTGCCAGCGCACCTGCTGCTGAGGCTACTGAAGCTCCGGCTGAAGGCGAAGCAACTGAATCTACTGAAGAGCAAGCATAAATAAAGGCGCCATGAATATTGATGACTGCTTCCAGTTAGGATATATCGTCAAAACCCATGGCACCCGCGGGCAGGTAGTCGCGTTTTTTGACGTAGATTACCCCGAAGATTATGATGATCTGGAATCAGTCTTCCTTGAACAAGGAGGAAGACTGATTCCTTTTTTTATTGATGACATGGAACCGCAGCAAAAGGGGCGCTTCATCATACATTTTGAGGATATCAAAACGATGGAACAAGCCGAAAAACTGCGTAACACTGCTTTATACTTACCCCTGAACGAGTTACCTGAACTGGAAGAAGACCAGTTTTATTTTCATGAAGTAATCGGCTACAAAGTAGTGGATGCTAACCATGGCGAACTGGGTACCGTGAAGGAGTTTTACGATATGCCGCAACAGCAGCTGATGGCCATGGAATACATGGGCCAGGAGATGCTGATACCGGTTATTGATGAGATATTACTGCGTGCCGACCACGAAGCAAAAGTGCTGCACGTGCAGTTGCCTGAAGGCCTGCTGGAAGTATATACCCAACCTACTGCCCCCGAAGAAGCCGACGACCAGGACGAGGAGAAAAAATAACAATGCGCTTTGATATTATAAGCTGCCAGCCAGACCTGTTAGAAAGCCCTTTTAGCCACTCTATACTTAAAAGAGCACAAAACAAAAATCTTGTTGAGGTACACATCCACGACCTGCGCAAATATGCAATAAACAAGCATGGCCAGATCGATGATTATGCTTTTGGCGGCGGTGCAGGTATGGTAATGATGATCGAACCTATCGACAAGTGCATATCTGAGCTGCAGGCACAACGAAAGTATGATGCCATTATTTACATGACACCGGATGGCCAGACCCTTAACCAGAAAATAGCCAACCAGTTCTCGCTGCTTAACAATGTTATTATACTTTGCGGCCATTATAAAGGCGTAGATGAGCGCGTTCGCCAGCATTTTGTAACGCACGAGATCAGCATCGGGGATTATGTATTGTCTGGCGGCGAGTTAGGTGCAGCTGTACTGGCTGATGCCATTATCCGGATCATTCCGGGAGTACTTAACGATGAGTCTTCGGCTCTTACAGATTCTTTCCAGGATGGTTTGCTGGCTCCGCCGGTTTATACCCGCCCCGCTGAGTATAAAGGCATGGAAGTACCGGAAATCCTGTTATCAGGTGATGGGCCAAAGATAGAACAATGGCGCTTTGAGCAGGCAGTAGCCCGCACGAAACAGCGCCGCCCGGACTTACTGGAAGAGTAATTTTTACTTCAAAAATAAGCCTCTGAAGGGCTACTAAAATAAAGTTTCAGAAATTGATATTTTTTTCAAACAAATCTTCCTAAGTAAGAAATAATTATCTAACTTTGCAGTCCGAATTTTGAAGAAGATACTTTAAGAACATAGCGATGAGCGAACTATTAAAACTAATCGAACAGGAATCTACTGACAAGCGTACCTCTTTCCCTACTTTCCAGGCAGGTGATACTATCAACATTCACGTGAAAATCCGTGAGGGTAACAAAGAGCGTATCCAGCAGTTCCAAGGCGTTGTGATTCAGCGTAAAAACGTAAATACAAACGGTGAAACTTTCACTGTAAGAAAAGTATCTAACCAAATCGGCTTAGAGCGTATCTTCCCACTTCTTTCTCCATCAATCGAGAAAATCGAGCTTGTGAGAAAAGGTAGAGTAAGAAGAGCAAGACTTTACTACCTGAGAGGTTTACAAGGTAAGGCTGCAAGAATTAAGGAAAGAAGATAAAAATACCTGTTTTCATAAATTTTCCATAGTTTATAAAAGGGAGCTGCTGTTAAAGCGGCTCCCTTTTATGCTTTCAAAGTATGTGGCCGCAAAAGCGCATACTTAGTATATTTGCGCAAGCACCTATTTATACTTCCGCATGAAAACCTATACTTTACGGCTTTTGCCTTTGCTGCTTTTAATGGCACTTGCCGCTTGCAAAACAGATTACTCGACGCTGCCAACCTACACCCCCAGCAAGCAGTTGCAGGCAGTAATAGAAACACCTGCAGGCACCAACCTTAAACTTAAGTATAACCGCGAAACAAAGGAGTTTGTAACCGATAAAGAAGCAGGCCAGAACCGGGTAATCGGCTTCCTTTCCTACCCTGGCAACTTTGGGTTTATACCATCCACAGAAACCAACCGCGCCGGAAAACCACTGGAGATACTGGTACTGTCTGAAAGTGCTGCACAAGGCACTGTAATGGAAGTTATACCAATTGCTGTACTGCAACTCGAAACAGCCGGCGACCTGGACCATAAAATTATAGCCGTACCTGCCCGGCCAAAAGACCAGACAATTGCCGCTACCGATTTTTATACATTAAGCACGCAGTACCCGGCAGCCAAAGAAATTTTAAAACAATGGTTTGTGCATAACACACCTACTGCGCATACAAAATTTGTGGGCTGGAAAGATGAGAAGTTTGCGGAGAAAGAAATTCAGCGCTGGATGAAATTGTAAAGTATAAAAAGAAGGCCGGCAATCGTAGGGATTGCCGGCCTTCTTTTTATACTTAGATTAGCTTTATTTTATAGTTTGCAGCTTGGCACGAACAGCCTCAACAGCTTTTTCCATTTCCTGCACCTGCTTGCGGCTGGCCTCCTGCTGTTTCAGGTTATTCTCCACACCTACCTGTAGCTGTTTCAGACCTTCGGCATTGCGTACCAGTTCAGCTTCCAGGTCTTGTTTGCGTTTTTTATTACGCTCTATACCTCCCTGCAAATCATTGGCCTGGCGTACAACACGCTCTTGTTCAGCTTTTGTATCGCGTAGCACATTCTCAGCTTCGTTAATCTGGCGCAACACATCTTCGCGGTAAAGTTTGCGGGCAAAGCTGCGCAAAAGGCCTTCTGCCGCAGCATACTCTTTCGGTGATGCTTTCTTATCCACATAAGCCACTCCCATATCCAACGACCACCAAACATAACTTCCGGTGGCGCCGCTGCCAACTGTAGAAATAATCCGCATCGGTTGGCTGGATATAGTATCAATTACGGCTCCTTCTAAAGTATAAACTCCTTTGCTATACTTTGATTTGCCTGCTTTCTGAGTCAGGAATTCTTTCCAGTACTTCTCCACAAATTTGGGATCGAGCTGCACTGTAAGCTGCTGCCCGCGGCGTGTAATGCCATTTACTAACTGCTCCCGCTCCTCTACCTCTACCGATTGGGCCTGGCAAATGGCGGCCACCATCAAAAGCAATCCGAGTAAAATTCCTCTCATTTCCGTATAATATAATTTGGCTAAAAATTTATATACGAAAATAGCTATTCTAGCTGAGATACAGTTTGGTTACCAGCATTTATTTAGCAAAAAATAGGTTTGCCTTTCGTGCCTACTACACTAACTTTGCAAACTTATACTGTTACAGTTCTTACCGTTTTAGAATTTGATCAAACATTAGTCGGAACCAGGTTGTTAAAGAAACTATGAAAGTAACTGTTTGCCGGAAAGAGCATTTTAATGTTGCCCACAGGCTACACAACCCTTCCTGGAGCGATGAGCAGAACAAGGCTGTGTTCGGAAGTTGCAATAACCCCAATTTCCATGGCCATAACTACGACCTTATCGTGAAACTGACTGGCACTGTTGATCCTGAAACAGGATATGTTTATGACATGAAAAAGCTTAGCGATCTTTTAAAAATAGAGATTCTGAACCGTTTCGACCATAAAAACCTGAACCTGGATACTGTAGAGTTTACCTCTCTGAACCCTACGGCAGAAAATATTGCTGTTGTAATATGGGAAATTCTGAGAAAGAAGATCGATAAAGAATATGAGTTGGCTGTAACGCTTTATGAAACTGAAAGAAACTTTGTTGAATATAATGGATAACCCGGACCTGGAGCACGAGGATGAGACCATGGATGACCACGTGATGGGTTCATTGGAAACACCCCTTCGGCCTGACGCTTTTGACTTGTCGGATGATGAAAAAATCGATCTTATAGAAGGACACTTCCACAAGATCATGCATACACTGGGCCTTGACCTGACAGACGATAGCCTGAAGGGCACACCGCGCCGTGTGGCTAAAATGTATGTAAAGGAAATCTTTCACGGGCTGCACCCGGATAACAAGCCCGTAATCCGCCGTTTCGAAAACAAGTACAAGTATAACCACATGCTGGTTGAGCGCGATATTACCATCTACTCTTCCTGCGAGCATCACTTTGTACCTATTATCGGAAAAGCACACGTGGCGTATATGCCAAACGAAAGTGTGATAGGCCTCTCGAAGCTAAACCGCATTGTGCAGTATTACGCCCGCCGCCCGCAGGTGCAGGAGCGCATGACCATGCAGATTGCCAACGAGCTGAAAGAAGCCCTGAAAACAGAAAACGTGGCTGTACTGATAGAAGCTGACCACCTGTGCGTAATGAGCCGCGGCGTAAACGATGTAAGCAGCAGCACCATTACGGCAGAATACTCCGGCTTATTTCAGCAAGACCAGTATCGCAACGAGTTCCTGCACCACATTCGTAAATAACCTACGCTACCACCACACCCCTGAAAACTTACTTAATTAGTTTAGAACGCAGTTTGAATAACGGAATATAAGCCTGTTAACGTATAGGTACAATTCATACAACGCACATACGCTTACTAATTAACTATGCCTGGTAAGATACTTATTACAGGGGGCTCTGGCCTCGTAGGTTCACGCCTGTCTGAGATGCTGATTGACCTTGGATACGAGGTTGCGCACCTGAGCAGAAACCCCGATAAATTCTCGCGCTACAAATCCTTTAAATGGGATATGCGCCAGCCATACATTGACGACAATGCCATTGGCTGGGCTGATTATGTGGTGCACCTGGCAGGCGCCAGCGTTGCAGACGAAAAATGGACAGACGAGCGTAAGCAGGAAATCCGGAACAGCCGCGTAAATGGCACTAATCTGTTGTACAGCTGCCTCCAGAAATCGAACCACCATGTAAAAGGCTTTATTTCGGCTTCGGCCATTGGCATTTACGGTAACTCCGGCGACCAGCTTATGTCCGAAGAAAGCACTTTGGCTGATGATTTTCTGGCAGATGTCTGCAAAGACTGGGAGGCCGCAGCCTGGAATATAAAGGAACTTGGGTTACGAACCGTTATACTCAGGTTAGGGATCATACTTAGCGATAAAGGCGGTGCACTGCCCCAGATTGCCCGCCCTGTAAAACTCATGGCTGGCGCTGCACTTGGCTCAGGCAAACAATACATGTCCTGGATACACATAGACGATGCCTGCCGCCTTTTTATTAAAGCGATAGAGGATACGCACATGGAAGGTGTATATAATGCTGTAGCCCCGCACCCTGTTACCAATACGGAGTTTACCAAAGAGTTGGCCGAAGCCATGCACAAACCATTGGTATTGCCTAAAGTACCGGCTTTTGCCATTAACCTGATGATGGGCGAAATGAGCGAAGTTGTATTGGCAAGCCAGCGCGTAAGTGCTAATAAAGTATTGCAAACCGGCTTTACATTCGAGTATAATTACCTGGAAGAAGCACTGGACTCTTTTTACGAAAAGAACCACTAATGTATAACATATAAAAGAAGAGGGCCAGCTAAAGTATAGCTGGCCCTTTTCTTTTATATGTTGATCAATCAAACTCTAAAAAATAGAATCTCCGAAGTTTAACTCCTCCAGTTGAGCATCTAACGCTGTAGAATCTACTACTACCTTTCTTGGTAATACAGTAGTACAGTTATACTTCTTGTTGATCTTGACAGTAGGCCCCGGGAACCTGCCCATCGTATAGCCCAGTGATTTATCCTGGTAGATCTTTTCCATGTAAAGGCCGAATACTGGCAGGGCCGTTTTAGAGCCTTCGCCCAGGCTGGATGTCCGGAAGTGAATGCTGCGGTCTTCGCCACCAACCCATACACCGGTTACCAGATCTTTGGTTACACCCATGAACCAGCCATCAGAGTGGTTAGAGGTTGTTCCGGTTTTTCCACCTATCTCATTTCCTCTCCAAAGGTCGTATTCCCAAAGCGCCTGTGATGTTCCGCCCGGCTCTTCAATACCGCCTTTCAGCATGTGCATCATCAGGAAAGCTGTTTCTTCGCTCAGTACTTTTTTCTGGCGCGGCGTAAATTGCTGTATCAGGTTGCCATTCCGGTCTTCGATGCGGGTAATAAACATTGGGTTGGTATAAAAACCATGGTTAGGGAAGGTACTGTAAGCGCCTACCATTTCAAAAATAGACACATCGCTTGGCCCTAAACCAATAGAAGGAACCGATTGCAACGGACTGTTTATACCTAAACGCTTCGCATACTTTACAACAGTTTCCCAGCCAATAAGCTCTGTAAGTTTTGCTGTTACCGAGTTCACCGATTTACCCATGCCACGGCGTAGCGTCATAGGAGCGCCTGTGTACTGCCAGTCGGCGTTTGTAGGCGACCAGGATTTCTTCTGCCCGTTCTCTACATAATTTATGGTAATACGCTGATCTACAATTTTATCACAAGGTGAGTAACCGTTATCAATAGCAGCTACATATACAAAAGGTTTAAAAGTAGAACCCGGCTGGCGGCGTGCCTGTTTCACGTGGTCATACTTAAAGTACTTAAAGTTTATCCCCCCAACCCAAGCCTTAATGTGCCCCGTAAATGGGTCCATGGTCATCATGCCGCCGTGTAAAAACTTCTTGTAGTAACGCAGCGAATCCAAGGGCGACATGGTTACTTTTTTCTCCAGCGAGTCATTATCCCAGGTAAAAACCTTCATTTCGCGCGGCCTGTTCAGCTCACGGTTTATGGCAGCTTTATCGTTACCAAAGCGCTTCTTCAGCTGTCGGTAATAATCTGTCCTTTTTATAGTTTCTTCTATAAAGCCCGGAATTTCCTTATCCTGCTCATCTACCCACGGGTTTTTACCTTGCCAATGGTTGTTAAAGCGGCGCTGCAAATTACGCATGTGCTTCTCCATGGCTTCTTCGGCATGTTTCTGCATGCGCGAATCTATGGTAGTATAAATCTTCAGGCCATCGCGGTACAGGTCGTACCCGTTTTGCTTGCACCATTCTTTCAGGTAATCGGCAACGGCGCCTCTGAAGTAAGTGGCCGGTCCATCGTAATGTGTTTCAACACTATAATCCAGCACCAGCGGTAGTTGGCTCAGCGAGTCGGCCTCGGCTTTGGAAATGTATTTATACTTGGCCAGCTGGCCCAGTACGGTATTACGCCGGCGCGTCGAGTTTTCAGGGTTGAACTTGGGGCTATAGTATGTAGGCGCCTTCAGAAGGCCAACCAATACAGCGGCCTGCTCCGTTTTCAGGTTAGCCGGCAATACATTAAAGAATGTTTTAGATGCCACTTTTATACCGAAAGAGTTAGAGCCAAAATCTACCGTGTTCAGGTACATGGCCAGAATTTCCTCTTTTGTATAGCGTTGCTCTAGTTTAATAGCCGTAAGCCACTCCTTTGTTTTAGAAATTACAATATTTACACCCGGAATATGCCCCAAAACACCTTTAGAATCGTCGGTGCGGGTTTTGTAAAGGTTCTTGGCAAGCTGTTGCGTTATGGTACTTCCGCCACGGCCCTGCCCGCGCAGGTTATCGTAAAAGGCAGAAAACAAGGCTTCGGGGTCTATGCCGGAATGCTCATAAAAACGAACATCTTCCGTAGCAATTAGTGCTTTTACAAGTATAGGCGAAAGCTGGTTATATTTAACCGGGCTTCGGTTTTCGCTGAAATATTTACCTATCAGTTGCCCGTCGGAAGTATAAAGTTCGGAAGCCAGTTCGCTTCGGGGATTCTCCAACCTGTCGAGGCTTGGGGAGGAGCCAAATAGGTAAAATATGTTAAATTCTACGCATAACAGGTACAGAACTATAGCAGCAGAGCCCAGGAAAAACATTTTCCAGATAAAGCTTACCATTTTAATGTACCACGATTTATTTTTCGGCTTTTCTACTATCTCTTGCTCTTGGGGCATCTTATTTAAAACAAGGGGCTTCAGCCCTCTGAAATTTCTATAAACGGTTCTTTCAAATATTCTGCAAATATACCGTTTGTGCACAACATACATGATTGTTAGAACATAAAACTTCGTGAACATCACCAGTTAACAGCTATACTTTGCCGGCACCTGCCTATATTTGCCGCTGCTGAAACACACATTTATTATGCAAGAGCAACTGCAGCAAGGTTTGGAAAAAATTCTGGACCTGCCCCTTACTAAAACCACACGCAACGAAACGGTACAATATTTTCATTTCGGGCGTGCCCATTATACTACCCCGCAAGGCCTTATACTGGATGTGGGTACTTATACCCTGGCTGTAAATTGCCCGTGGCAACTGGTGTTACCCAATGGCGATAGCATAAAGCACAGCGAAGTATTTATGCGCAAACGCGAAGCCGGAATGCCATCTCTTAAATTCGACTGGAAAGTTCCGGGTGCTAACCTGCGCGACCAGCGCTTACAGGAACTTATAAATGCTGGCGGCACCATGTCGCCGCAACGCCTGGAAACAACAGATAACAACGGGTTTATACTTTATTTTGAATATGGTGCCAAACTTATAGTTACTCCTGACACCACAAAAGAACAGGAACTTTACTGGCAGCTTTTCAGCAACACCGGCGATGGATTTAGTTTAAGTATTGGCGAAGCTGGTATACTTTAGATGCTCGTTTTATTTATCAGAAAACTAAATTTTATACTTGCATGAAAAAGGTATTACAAAGTGCTGCCATACTTATACTGTTGGTACTCAGTTTTAGCGTGAGCGCACAGACACAAACAAAAAAGAAAGCGGCCGCAAAAAAACAAGTTGCTGCCCCGGCAAAACAGGCCATCCCGAAAAGCGACGACGTGGACATGAGTAAAATGAAAACGTACTACATGACTTTTCTGAAACGCGGCCCTTACCAACCTACCGATACCGCCGAAATAAATCGCATTCAGGCAGCTCACATGGCACATATCCAGAAAATGGCGAAAGATGGAAAACTGGTTATCGCAGGCCCATTTCTGGATAACACCGAAATGCGCGGCATTTTTATTTTTGATGTAGCCTCTTTAGAAGAAGCCAAAGCCCTTACCGAAGCTGACCCGGCCGTTAAAGCCGGTAAACTTATTATGGAGCTGCACCCGTGGATGGCGCAACGCGGCTCTAAGCTACCATAGCAACCTTTCTGGTAGCAGCACAGTAAGCGGTGTTACAGCTAAACCACCGCTTACTGTGAACATACGCCTGCAACTATTCGAACTGGAAGACCAAGCCTGGTTTCCGCATATTATCCGGCAGGGCATGCTCGATTTTCTGCGGTTCATGATATCGAAGCTCAAGGCCTACGAAGCTGCTATTCCTTTGCTGGAAGAATTACTTTTTAAAACCAACCAGCGCCACATTACCGATTTATGCTCGGGTGCAGGCGGCGGCATAGCCGGTATACAGCAGGATCTGAGCCAGCGCTCAGGAACTCCTGTGCAGGTTACACTCACTGATCTTTACCCTAACATTTCCGCTTATAAATATTTGCAGGAGCAATCTGAGGGTGCGCTTAAGTTTATAGCACAGCCTGTTGATGCCACCAACGTTCCGGAAAGTATAACTGGTGTGCGCACTATCTTCTCATCTTTTCACCACTTTTGCCCGAAGCAGGCGCAGGCTATACTTCAGGATGCAGCAGATAAGCGGGCAGCCATTGGCATTTTTGAAGGGGCAAGCAAAAGCTGGTTCGAACTCATCCTTTTCGTGCTCACCTTTCCGGTAATCATACTTGTGGTTACGCCTTTTATCCGGCCTTTTAAACTGAGCAGACTTTTCTTCACTTACCTTATTCCACTAATTCCGATAGGTATACTTTGGGATGGTGTGGTATCGTTGCTGCGAATTTATACGCCGCAGATGCTGCAGCAAATGGCGCAAAAGGTAAACGCACCTAGTTATACCTGGCGTGCTGGCAAAGCAGGAAACCGCCCTGGCAAACACGTTATTTACCTGATCGGATATCCGGAGGAGGCAAAAAGATGAAGGCAATACACCAAACCGATACTACAGCAACAGGTTTAGCAAAGTATAAATCTGCACTGGTGTTGCTGCGCATCCCCTTCTCAGTATACCTGATGCCGATTTTCTGGTTTGCCCTGAGCACTGTTTCCGGTTACGAAGTATGGCGCGCTGTTTTGGTTTTTATAGTTTTGCATTTGCTGGTTTACCCGGCAAGTAACGGCTATAACTCCTACCACGACCGCGACGAAGAAAGTATAGGCGGCTTAAAAAAGCCCCCCAAAGTTACTCCTGAGCTTTACCAGCTGGTGCTGCTTTTTGATGTACTTTCTGTAACTATAGCTTTACTGCTTTCTGCGCTATTTGCCTGCATGGTTGCAGTATACCTGCTGGTATCCAAAGCTTATAGTTGCAAAGGAATTCGCCTGAAGAAATATCCTATACTTAGCACCATTATAGTTACTGTTTTCCAGGGAGCGTTTACGTATATGATGGTGCAGGTTGGTGCCGGCTTTGGATTGCACGATATACTTCAGTTTCCGAATTTGTGGTTTGCACTGGTTAGTACCCTTTTTCTGTGCGGCTCCTACCCGCTTACCCAAATTTACCAACACCACGAAGACAGCCGCCGAGGCGATAAAACGCTTAGTTTACTACTGGGTGTGCAGGGAACATTTTTATTTGCTGCCCTTAGCCTTGTTATTGGCACCGGCCTTTTGTTGTATCTATACTTTACTTCCGGGCAATTCATTAACATCATCGTATTTCTTTTATGCACTACGCCTATTTTATACTATTTCGGTAACTGGATGCTGCGTGCACATAAAAACCCCAAAGCCGTAAACTATGAAAATACAATGCGTATGAACAAAACTTCTTCGCTCTGTATCAGCCTTGCTTTTATCTTAATCATTATCGCAGAATTGTACATTACATAATATCAGCTGGTCTTGAAAACAAACTCATACGCTAAGGCCATCAAATTGCACTACATAGCAGTCTGATTGATATGCTTCAGGAATAAATTATAAATGATGTTTAACTGCTGATTTGGCTTTATTCTGGATTTAGTGGTAAGATAGTTTACAATCAGTTACTTCTATCCGTATAAAACCGAAACTGACAAAACTATGAAGACGCTGGACGCTATTATTGCAGGACTGGCCGGCACTGCCGCCATGACAGCTTTTCTTTACCTGCTATCTTATATTACGCACCGTGTTATGAAGGTAGTAAAGACATTGGGTACCATGCTGTTATTCCGGACGCAACCAGACGGCGGACTTTCTGATGCTACCAGTACCAAAGTTGTAGGCACCATTGCTCATTATGCCATGGGCGTTTTCTTTGCCATAATCTACCTTGCATTATGGGATTCAGGTGTTGGCATGATAACAGCTTCCTGGAGTATTTTACTGGGGTTTGCACACGGTATTGCCGCCATGTTGATCTGGTATTCTTTTTTCCTGGTGCATCCTAAGCCACCTATTATAATGCTTAAGACCTACCTGCTCACAATTATTTTTGCACATATCGTATTCGGCTTCGTAACCACCTATACTTTCTACCTGCTGTCTCAGCCGGATTATAGTTTCTGGCAGTAGTTTAGGTTTAGATAGTATAACATTTTGATTGTTTTCAACTTAGCTCAGGCATACATGTGAGTGTTTTATACTTATCTGGAAAAGATTTTCCTGTTAATCCATTCCCATACTTTGCTGCGTAGGCTTTGTATTACAAGTACTATAGTTTCATAGTTTCAGATCAAGAGCGGGCAGGTCTAGACCTGTCCCTACAACAGGTTCCAATTGCATAGCCGCTAACGAAGATGTATCCTACCCAGTCCTTGGGCTGAGCGCCTTGTGAGATCCGGTGCCCGCTAAGGGCAGCCGCAGCAGAGCGGAGGCAGGAGGGAACACAGCGCGATACCAAAGGACGAGCCCTCGCGGGCTTGGAGCGAGCCAAAGCAAAAATGAAACGATAGGTAAGTAAAGCACCCAGAAAAATGGGTAATTTGAAAGTATAGTTTGGTTGCCAGTTATCAAAAGCAGTAACTATGAAACTATACCAGATCGTTCCTATCGTTCAGATGGCAGGAGCGTTTACAAGTAAAGCATACATCCCCTCATCTATTATAATTACATTCCTATAAAACAAACGAGCCTGTCTGTGTTCACCACAAACAGGCTCGTTTTATACTTTAACTCAGCTCTACTTAGCCGTTCATCGAAATCAAAAACTCCTCGTTGCTCTTGGTGCCTGTCATTCTGTCTTTTAAGAACTCCATAGCTTCTACAGAGGTCATATCTGACATGTACTTGCGCAGGATCCAAACACGGTTCAGCTCGTCTCTGTCCATCAGCAGGTCTTCGCGACGTGTACCAGATGCAGGAACGTCGATAGCCGGGTAGATACGCTTGTTAGCCAACTTACGATCCAGCTGTAGTTCCATGTTACCAGTACCCTTGAATTCTTCAAAGATAACCTCGTCCATTTTAGAACCTGTATCGATAAGCGCGGTGGCAATGATCGTAAGTGAACCACCATTCTCAACATTACGGGCAGCACCAAAGAAACGCTTCGGCTTGTGCAGCGCGTTGGCGTCCACACCACCCGATAAGATCTTACCAGACGACGGAACCACGGTGTTATAAGCACGGGCCAGACGCGTAATAGAATCCAGCAATATAACCACGTCGTGGCCACACTCCACCATACGCTTCGCTTTATCCAGCACAATGCTCGATACTTTCACATGGCGCTCAGCAGTCTCATCAAATGTTGATGCAATTACCTCAGCTTTTACGCTGCGTGCCATATCTGTAACCTCTTCAGGGCGTTCGTCGATCAGAAGGATCATCAGGTATACTTCCGGGTGGTTTTCAGAAATAGCGTTGGCAATTTCTTTCAGCAACACGGTTTTACCAGTTTTAGGCTGCGCCACAATCATACCACGCTGGCCTTTACCAATTGGAGCAAACAGGTCAAGTATACGGGTTGAAAGCTGACTTGGGCGGGTAGTTAACTTTAAACGCTCTTCAGGGAAAAGCGGTGTAAGGTGCTGGAACGGGATACGATCACGAATTTCTTCTGTAGTACGGCCGTTTACAGTTTCTACTTTTAACAGGGCAAAATACTTCTCGCCTTCTTTTGGCGGGCGTATCTGGCCTTTTACAGTATCACCGGTTTTCAGTCCAAATAATTTTATCTGCGATGGCGATACATAAATATCATCAGGCGATGCCAGGTAATTATAATGCGTAGAGCGAAGGAAACCATAACCATCCTGCATCAGCTCCAGAACGCCTTCGTTTAGGATTATTCCGTCAAACTCCTTAAAGTTGCTGGTACTGGCATTTACTTGCTGCTGGCCACGGCGCTGTCCTTGGTCGGTGTTGCGGTTAACATTCTCGCGTTGCTCACGGTTTTCGTTTCCACGTTCAGGGCGTTGTTCGCGCTGCTGCTCGCCACGGTTATCAACTCGCTGCTCACGGTTATCGTTACCACGGTTATCTGAGCGGTCTTGTCTTTGTTCTCGTACTTCGGTGCGCTCAGCACGTTGCTCGCTAACTACCTGTTCGCGGCCTTCGTTGCGGTTATCACGGCGCGGCTGCTGTATGCGCTCGCGTTGCTGCTGCGGGCCATGATCTTTAACTGGTGCAGGTGCTGCTACAAAAGTTTGCGCGGCACTACCCTCTCTCCGGGCTACAAATTCACGTGCAGGTTTTCTTTCTTGTCTTGCAGGTGCGGCTGCTTCTGCTACCACCGGTGCAGGTGCTACTCGCTCTTCTACTAATTCCTTCGTGGTTTCTTCAGGGGACTCGCTAACAGCGACTGATTGGGCAGGCGTTTTGTACTTTTTAGGTAACTTTTCAGGCGGGGTAATGGCTTGCTGATCAAGGATCTTGTAAATAATGTCTTGTTTGCTCAGCTTTTTAAAGTTCTGGACGCCCAAGTCTTCCGCAATTTCCTTGAGTTCTGAAAGAAGCCTATCTTTCAATTCTTCAATATTGTACATAAATAATGGTGTGGTAGTTAAATTAACTTGCCGGGTACGCGGTGTGCGAACGCAGCGCGAGCTTTATCTTAATATAGGGAAAACAGGTTTGCTTGTGATAGAGTTTGTAAGACTCAGGAAAGAGTCTTTTTCAAAATGTACCGCAATGTTATTGCAATGATGTCTAATTAACAAATATTACGGAGTTTTTTGTTGAAAATGTTTCAGATTTTAGCTAAAAGATTTCGTAAATGCCGCAATACTACTCAAAAAAGTATATTTTTGTACCTCTATATACGTTAATTTATGCTACAGCTAACAGTTTTAAGAGAGCAGACCGACTTTGTAGTTGCCGCACTGAACAAGAAAAACTACAAAAATGCAGCCCAGGAAGTTGCCGCTTTGCTAGAGCTCGACCAGCAACGCCGCCAGGTGCAGAACGAACACGATGAACTCCAGAGCAGAGCCAATTCTATTGCAAAAGAAATTGGCGCATTGATGAAAAGCGGCGAACGCGAAAAAGCCGAATCGCTTAAATCAGAAACATCCGAACTGAAGCAGAGAACCAAAACGCTTGCCGAGCAGCTGTCAGCAATTGAAGATGAGATACAAAAAGCGTTATATAAATTACCTAACCTGCCACACGAAAGTGTGCCTGCAGGAAGAACAGCAGAAGACAACGAAGTAGTTCTCCAACATGGCGAAATTCCTACTTTGCATGCAGGCGCTCTTCCTCATTGGGAGCTTATAAAGCAATACGATATTATTGACTTCGATCTTGGCAATAAAATAACCGGTGCAGGTTTCCCTGTTTACAAAAAACAGGGTGCCCGTTTGCAGCGCGCGCTTATTAATTTCTTCCTGGATGAGGCCATGAAAGCCGGCTACATGGAAGTACAGCCACCTATACTTATCAACGAAGCGTCGGGCTACGGCACCGGCCAGTTACCGGATAAGGAAGGCCAGATGTACCACGCCACTGCCGATAACCTGTACCTGATACCAACTGCCGAGGTGCCAATTACCAATATTTACCGCGACGAGATTGTGCCAGTAGATAAACTGCCTATCAAAAACGCAGGTTATACGCCATGTTTCAGAAGAGAAGCTGGCTCGTGGGGTGCTGATGTGCGCGGATTGAACCGTTTGCACCAGTTTGATAAGGTAGAAATTGTACAGATTTCGCTTCCGGAAAAATCTTATGAAATTCTGGAAGAAATGAGCAGCTACATACAAAGCCTACTGCAAAAACTGGAATTACCTTACCGTGTGCTGCGCCTTTGCGGCGGCGATATGGGCTTTACCTCTGCCCTTACTTACGACATGGAAGTATACTCTACAGCACAAGGCCGCTGGCTGGAAGTTAGCTCTTGCAGTAACTTCGAAACGTACCAGGCCAACCGACTGAAACTGCGTTACAAAACTGAATCTGGTAAAACGCAGCTACTGCATACATTAAACGGTAGTGCCCTTGCTTTGCCACGCATTGTAGCCGCTATACTTGAAAATAACCAGACCCCTGATGGTATAAATATGCCAAAGGTGCTGCACCCATACCTAGGATTTGAGAAGATTGGTTAGGATTTGAGGATTGTTTATGATTTGAAAATTTGAAGATGTGGAGATTTGAAAATTCTCTAAATCTGATAAAACAAAAAGCCGCTGAGAGCATCATCGGCTTTTTGTTTTTATAGTTACTTGAGACACTTACAGGTCTTAAAGGCGCTGTAAGGTCTTTTGATTGCTTGCTCTGCCAGGCTTTGGCTGTTTCGGACTTCCTGGCCCGAAGTATAACTGCTGGGGATTTCCTAATCCCGTATTCCTGCTAACGCGGATTAAGAAATCCGAAACAGCTCGTTATTTCATCTTCTCCTCTTCAAATCTCTCCGAGGCCTACCCAAACTGTTCCAGGTACTGTTGATAATGGTTCTTGAGTTTATACTTTTTAAGTACGGTGCTTCGTACTTCTTCTATCTTCTCTTCGCTTAATGGCTGTTGCTGTAGCAGTTTTATCAGTGGTTTTTGATTATCAGTGGCACTATCTTCCTGTAAAGTAATCTGCTCATACTTCTCCAGGAACTCCGGCGTTAGCGCCAGTTTGTTTTTTTGTACTGTTACAAAACCAACTGCCAGCAGCTTCTGCAGGCCTTGCTCCAGTTCATCAAGCGTAAAAACAGTACCATCCACAGCATCGGCCATCAGGAGCACATCCTGTAATCCTGTGTTTCCTTCGCCGCCTGTTGCCAGCAGTAAAGCGTCCAGTAACTGGGCATCTGTATCCTGCCAGGTTAAGTTATACTTCGGCATTTTCTTTAATTTCTAAATCTTCAAATTTAATATCGCGCATGCACCTGAAATGGCCTTTCGGACACTTGCTATAGCCTATTTTAGAGCAAGGCCGGCAGCTTAGCCCTTCCACCTCCAGCACTTTATACTTTGCCCGGAACGGATACATCCCAAACTCTGGTATCGTATTGCCCCAAATACTGATAATTTCCTTCTGAAAAGCAGCTGCAATGTGCATCAGGCCAGTATCATGACTCACCACTTTAGCTGCCTGCCTTACCAAAGAGGCCGATCCGTTGAGGTTATACTTGCCACAGGCATTGAGTACAATATTCTTCTCCCCTACCTGTTGCACAATTTCATCGCCAGTGGCAGCATCTTCTTTGCCTCCTAAAAGTATAACGGGTTGCTGCAAAAGGCTGCACAATTCTATAATGCGCTCGGTGGGCAAACGTTTGGTGTAATGCTGGGCTCCAATAGCAAAGGCGATATAACCGTTCTGAAAAGGCACCGGCAGCGTTTGCAAGTCTACTTCATCTTGGTCAGGTATAAAATAATCCAACCCCTTGCCATCGTCGTGTATGCCAAGCGCAGCTGCTGCATCTAAGTAACGTTGCACTATATGCACATCGGGCAGGCGGTTTAGCTTAAAGTTAACCATCAGCCACTTTTCGTAATTCAGCTTATTGAAGCTCTTATTTGGCTTGCCCAGTCGCGTTTTAATGATGCGGGTACGCAGGTTATTGTGCAGGTCTACTACATAGTCAAAATTCTCGGCCTTAAGTTGCTGAATCAGTTCATTCAGGCCACCACTCAGAACATGTACTTTATCAACATAGGGATTATGATCGAGTATACTTTTAAAGGCTGGTTTGGTACAATAATGCACCTCCGCACCCGGCACCTGTTGCTTAATGCAGCGGATAACGGGCGTAGTCAGTACAATATCGCCGATAGAAGAAAAACGAAGGATTAGGATTTTAGGCATTACAGATTACTTTATCCGCTCCTTTCGCTCCCTGAAATACTTCTCCACTTCTTCTGCCGATTTTGCATTAAAGGTCATCTCTTTTGTAAGGCCTCCTTTTCTGCCAACGAGCACGCCATACTTCATATCGTCGTAACCACTGGTGTGGTGCGCATCTGGGTTTATACTTATCATCACTCCCTTTTCAAGGGCATATTGTACATGGCGCCAGTCCAGGTCCAGCCGCCACGGGTTTGCATTAATTTCGATGATAACATTGTTAGCAGCGCAGGCATCGATGACCATTTTATGATTTATCGGGTAACCCTCGCGGCGCAGCAACAGGCGGCCGGTTGGGTGGCCCAGCATAGTAGTGTAAGGGTTTTCGATGGCGGTAATCAGGCGGGCAGTCGCTTTCTGCTCATCCATGTTCAGGTTGCTGTGGATAGAAGCAACTATAAAATCGAAGGTCTTCAGAATATCCTCTTCATAATCCAGGGAACCGTCGCCTAAAATATCAGATTCTATACCTTTAAATATTTTGAAAGGAGCCAGTTTTTGGTTTAGCTCATCAATTTCTTTCTGCTGGCGCAGCACATCGCCTTCTCGCAAACCGCCTGCATAGGCAGCTGTTTTAGAGTGATCCGAAATGCCCATGTATTGGTAGCCCATGTCTCGGCAAAAGGTAGCCATTTGCTCTAAAGTATGAGCGCCATCAGAATATGTGCTGTGGTTGTGCAGAATACCTTTCAGGTCGGATAACTCCAGCAATTTAGGCAGCTTGTTTTCCATGGCCAGCTGCAGCTCGTTGGTGCCTTCGCGCAGTTCTGGTACTATAAAGGCCATACCTGCCGATGCATAAATATCTTCTTCTGAAGTATGATTTCCTTCGCGGATAACAGACATGATGCATTTACCGGCAGCAAACACCTGCCCCAGGTGCGCCTGCGAAGCAGAGCGTTTCAGAAGCTCGTTGGCAAAACAATCATCAGAAGCAAAGTATACTTCCAATGGCAGATTGCTAACGCGGTGCTGGCCACGCCAAACAACCGGACCTGATTTTCGCACATCCTGCTCCACTATGTTCAGCTGGTTCAGCTTTTCGTGCGCGGTGGCCGGAGAATCGGTAGACACCACAAACTGCAACGACTCCACAATCTCGAGCCTGCGGCGTACATCACCGGCAACTTCTACCTTAGCATCCGGGAACACGGATTTTATACTTTGAAGCAGTTCTTCGGCAGCAGATTCGGCCTCGGCATACAAAAGTTTACCACGGTTTTGCTGCGTAAAAAGAAGCGCCTGTTTTACTGTTTCCTGCGTTTTAGCACCAAAGCCTTTAATCTTGCTCAGCTTATCCTGCTCGCAGGCATCCAGCAGTTCTTCCAGGGTTTCGGTGCCCAGTTCTTTCCAGATCAGGCGTACTTTTTTAGGGCCGATGCCTTTTATACTTAGCATTTCTACCACACCCGGAGGCGTGGCGGCCAGCATCTGGTCCAGTTCTTCGAAAGAGCCGGTAGCATTTATTTCTACAATTTTAGCTGCAATGCCCTTGCCTACACCGGCTATACTTTCCAGCTCGGCCTGCGTTTTAACAGATAAAGGCTCTTCTACCAGTTCCAGCGCGGCAATGGCATTGGCGTAACCACGCACCTTAAACGGGTTGGCGTCGTGCAGCTCCAGCAGCTCGGCCGTCAGCTTAAACAGCTTTATGATCTTTCTATTTTCCAAGGCTATCTCCTGTATACTTACAAAGATATGAAAACCGGCACAAACCCCGCCATCCATTAGCCACCACGTTTTATATTCTCTTGCTTCTATATAAAGCCGGAATTACGTACCTTAGCCTTGTAAACCGTCTCTGATAAAAGAGCAACTGTATCTGCTATGAAACACGCTTCGTTACTTTGCATTTTGTGCCTGTTTTTGCTGGCCGGCACCTGTAAAAAACAGGAAAAATTAAAAAGCGAGCTGATGGGCAAAACCTGGCTCCATTCTTTTGAAGAAGACGAAGGCGACATTACAGTATACCGCCCCAACACGTATGATTTTGCGCCTTCGCGTGGCAGAACCGGTTTTGCACTGGAGCCCGACAACGTGATAAAACAATACGAAATTGCCCCAACTGACGGCTTGGAAGAGCGCCCCGGGAAATGGACATTAGGCGAGAAAAATACTATAAATGTTCATATTAACGGCAATGGCAGCCCCGAAGAAAACTATAGTTTAGAAATAGTATCGCTTAAGAATGACGTGCTGAAGATCAGGAAGAAGCAGGCTTCCAAAAAATAATTATACTTTATAAGCTGAGTTACTCTGTTGATGGGATTCGGTTTAACAAAAGGCAGCTCTGAATCTTTAAAATCTACCTCAAGTTCAATATTTATTTAGCAATTAAATTAACACATGCATTACTGGTTAGTAAAGTCGGAGCCCGAGACATTTTCGTGGGCTGATTTAGTGAGAGATGGCCGTGCCTGCTGGGATGGCGTACGAAATTTCCAGGCAAGAAATAACCTACAGCAAATGCAGCCCGGCGACATGGTACTGTTTTACCACAGCGTAACCCAGAAAGCAATAGTGGGCATAGCCAAAGTAGACAAAGCCGCTTACCCCGACCCAACCACTGACGATGCCAAATGGGTAGCCGTAGACCTGGTACCTTTCCGCGATTTCAGAGACCCGGTTACACTGGAACAGATAAAGCAGGACAAACGCCTTGAGAATATTGCCCTGCTGCGCCAGTCGCGCCTTTCGGTAATGCCGCTGCAGGCCAAAGAATTTGATGTGTTGCTTGCCCTGGGCAACTAGCACTTGCCGGCAGCAGGATTCTTTAAAGTATAACAACGAATATGGGCTAAACAGAGTACAAAGCCCTAAAGCCACTCTTATACTATTCTGGTACTTATTAGCATGATTAACCCTATGCCTAAAGTACGTTTCCTGCTGCTGTGCCTGCTTGCGCTTGCACCAGCCCTGCTATGCGCACAATCTCCTGTACAAAGTCTCCGCCTTGAACTTCCTTACAAAATAGAAGACACCGAGGTACAGGTAATTGCACTACCCGACAGCAGCCTGCTGGTTTATAGCAAAACTGATAATGCCTGGGGCACCAAAGCTACTTTCCTGCTCGAAAAGTATAACCATAAGCTGGAGAAAGTATGGAGCAAAAACCTGGATTTAGAGGCTGCCGACCAGTATATCCGTTATACTACAGAAGAGCCTTATACTTATTTCGCCTTCCAAAACGCTAACCCCGACGAGTATAAATTCCTGCGGATAGACATGGCTACCGGAGCGTTGCAGGTAACCGAACTCGAAGTTGAACTAGATTTCCTGTATGAGTTTAAAGTGCTCCAGGGCAAATACTTCCTGATCGGACGCAAGGGCACCGACGAAAAACCACTGCTATTGCACGCTAATCCGGAAAAGAAAGAAGTAAAGCAGTTACCCAGCATCTATGGCAACCAGTCTACTTTTTCAGACCTGCTCGCTGACCCGGAACATAACCGCATGGATGTAGTGCTTACCGAATCCAATGGCCGAATTTCAAGACTGCAGGTAAAGAGCTTTGCTGCCGATGGTGAACTTATCAGCAACCATTTTATACTTCAGAAACCCGACAAAAGCCTTTTGAGTGCAGAAGTAACACCCGGCGACAGTTCCGGTAAAATGCTATTCGGCACCTATGGCACCCGCGACCTGCGTTTTATGCAGGGCTTTTTTGCAGCACCAGTTGCCTCACAGGTGGTTGAGGGCCAGTTTTACAGCCTGCTTCAGCTAAAGAACTTTTTTAAATTCATTAGCCCGAAACGCGAAAAGCGCCTGCGAGCCCGCGAGGCCGACCGCCAGAAAACTGGAAAAGAGCCAGGTTACCATTACCGCGTTCTGCTGCACGATCTTATAACCACACCGGAAGGCTACATTCTGCCCTTAGAAGTATACTTCCCGCAGTATCAGAACACCTCTACATACTTTAATATGTCTATCAGAACGGCAGGAGCACGCCCAATGGAGGGTTATAAACGCACCCACGCTGTTGCCCTGGCTTTTGATAAGAACGGAACGTTGCTTTGGGATAATTGCTTTAAACTGAAAGATGTAGTAACCTTAGAGCTAACCCATGCCTTAGAAGTTGGCTACAGCCCCGATGGCAAAGTAATAATGGCTTATCCGGAAAATGGCAAAATCAAATATTCCATCATGCACCAGGACGAGTATAACGACAAGGAAAACGAACTGGAACTGCTGAGTTACGACAAAAAGGACAAAATCAGCACCACCGAAGAAACCGGCATTCGCAAATGGTATGGTTCGCACTTCGCTGCTTTCGGCTTCCAACGCATCAGATCCGGTGAAGATGGCGGGAGAAGCGTGTTCTTTATCAATAAGATCAGTTTTTGACCGGGTCTAACAGCGATGCGGATTTTGCTTCTGCTTATTATATCAGTTGTCATTTCAAGCTTGCCGAGAAATATGATGAAATCGAAGTATGATTTGCTAATCTCAAAGTATAAACCCACCCCCAACCCCTCCTTGTCTAAGGCGGGGAGCAAATACAGCCTTCGCCCTATAGTTAAAGTATAGTTTCATAGTTACTGTTTTGACACCCCTATTGAGCTCTGCTCGCAACTCTAAAGCTCCCGCTTTAGGTTGTCCTCAAAGGGACACTTCTGCTTTCCAGTTGCATAGCTACTTGCTATCTAATCTGTACCCAGTCCTTGGGTTGAGCGCCTTGTGAGATCCGGTGCCCGTTTAGGGCAGCCGCAGCGCAGTGGAGGCAGGAGGGAACACAGTGCGATGCCAAAGGACGAGCCCACGCGGGCTTGGAGCGAGCCAAAGTATAAAATGAAACGATAAAGTAATAAGACTGAGCGAAACAGCAAGTATGAAAGTATAGCCTTCTAATCAGTTACAAAAACTTTGGCTATACCACATCCCTCCTATCGTCGAAATCACAAAACTGACATTACAATCCAAACAAGAATCAACAATTATTTTCGCTTATTGCCTGAACCCTCTATATTTGCAATACATACATTCAGCTATGCAGAAAAGACTCATCGTAAACCATCAACTACTCGATATCATGGTGATGCGCCTTTGCCACCAGCTTATTGAGAACCACGGCGACTTTTCTGATTCTGTTATACTTGGGCTGCAACCGCGCGGCAAACAGGTAGCACAACGCCTACAACAAACGCTGGCAACTATACTTGGCAAACAAGTACCAACCGGCTACCTCGATACCACCTTTCACCGCGACGATTTCCGTAGAAGAGAAACACCTCTAACAGCCAATGCTACTAAAATTGATTTCCTGGTAGAGGGCAAAAAGGTAATTTTGGTAGATGATGTATTGTATACAGGGCGTTCTGTAAGGGCTGCCATGGATGCCATGATCGCTTATGGCCGGCCGGCAAACGTGGAATTGCTGGTACTTATAGACCGCCTCTATAGCCGCGACCTGCCCATTGAGGCAACGTACGTAGGCCGCAGGGTAAACTCGCTGCAAAGCCAGCGGGTGCTCGTAGAATGGAAAGGCGATAGCGCAACCGAAGATAATATCTGGCTTATCACTAAAAACGAAGACTAATTCTTACTCATGCAAGAGCTCAGCGTCAGGCACCTGTTAGGCATCAAAGACATCACCGCACAAGATATTCAGCTTATTTTTGAAACGGCTGATAACTTTAAAGATGTCCTGAACCGACCGATAAAGAAAGTGCCGTCGTTGCGAGATATTACCATTGCCAACGTTTTCTTCGAGAATTCTACCCGCACCCGTTTATCGTTTGAGCTGGCAGAAAAAAGGCTTTCAGCGGATGTGATCAACTTCAGCAGCAGCAGCAGTTCTGTTAAAAAAGGCGAAACCCTGCTTGATACCGTAAATAATATCCTGGCCATGAAAGTGGATATGATCGTGATGCGCCACTCCAGCCCGGGTTCGCCTCACTTTCTTAGCCGCCACATAAAAGCCAATATTGTAAACGCCGGCGATGGCACCCATGAACACCCTACCCAAGCCCTGCTCGACACTTTTTCTATCAGGGAGAAGTATGGCGATGTAGCTGGCAAAAAAGTGGTAATTATTGGCGATATTCTACATTCGCGCGTGGCCCTGTCCAACATCTTTGCCTTGCAGAAACTAGGCGCTGAAGTAATGGTTTGCGGCCCTATTACCCTTTTGCCAAAGTATATAAAAGAACTGGGCGTTAAGGTAGAACTAAACGTGCGTAAGGCCCTGGAATGGTGCGATGTGGCTAACGTGCTGCGTATACAGTTAGAGCGCCAGCAAATGAAATATTTCCCGTCGTTGCGTGAGTATACTTTATACTATGGCATCGACAAAAAAATGCTGGACAGCCTGGACAAAGAAATTACGCTGATGCACCCGGGCCCTATAAACCGTGGCGTAGAACTTAGCTCCGATGCTGCCGATTCTCACCATTCCATTATCTTGAACCAGGTAGAAAATGGTGTTGCTATCCGGATGGCGGTTTTATACTTGCTGGCTTCAAAACAATAAACTCACAGTTATACTTACTGCCAATCTAACCTGAAAGAACTATTCTTTTCAGCTGCTACCCTCTTCTTTATACTTAAGCATTTGCCTTATACTTTCTTTCAGGCTGCCTTCCGCATATTTATACTTTGTCAGAAAATCCTGATCTGTATAACTCCGACCTGCAGGCAAATTGCACATTGAACAGTATCTGTTTACTAAAACAATAACCTTTAATAAGGGTTTAGCTGTACAAGTATAAGATTGTTTATAACCATACTGCTTTTGTTTAACAGATATAAACGGTTTGGCCAATTCATGGATAGAAAAAAGAAGATAAAACTCAGTGTGTTAGATCAGTCTCCTGTACGCAAGGGTGGCAACGCAGTGCAGGCTATTAAAGAAACTATAAATTTGGCAAAAGCTGCCGATACCTTAGGCTTTACACGCTATTGGGTATCAGAGCACCATAACTCGCGTGGCCTGGCTGGCTCAACGCCGGAGGTACTGATAGCGCACCTGGCCGGCGAAACAACACGCATTCGGGTTGGTGCTGGTGGCGTTATGTTGCCGCACTACAGCGCCCTTAAAGTAGCTGAAAATTTTAAAATGCTGGAAATCCTTTTCCCGGGCCGCATAGATCTGGGCATCGGCCGCGCACCCGGCACCGACCGCCTTACAGCAGCTATACTTAATCCATCCAACGATTTTGATGAGCAGCAATTTATAGAGCAGTTGCAGCACCTGGGCCACTACCTGCACGACTCTTTTGAGCCAGGCCATGTAACCGAAAAAATACGCGCCATTCCGCAGGCCCCTACTGTGCCGCCGGTATGGCTGCTAAGCTCCAGTGGCCAAAGTGCTTTATTTGCAGCTAATTTCGGGCTTGCATTCTCTTTCGCACATTTTATTAATCCTAACGGCGGGCCAGCTATAGTACAGAACTATAAACAGCATTTTCATCCGTCGGAGTTTTTTAACAAGCCTAAAACCAATGTAGGTGTATTTGTACTTTGCGCCAACACAGAAGAAAAAGTAGCAGAACTACAGGAAACTATGGACCTGGTAATGCTCCGGGTTGAGAAAGGCATACTTGCAGGCATACCTCCTTACAAAGATGTAGTAGCTCAAAAGTATACGCCTGCAGAGCAAGAGCGCATAAACCATAACCGGCAACGCATAATTAGCGGTACCCCTGACCAGGTAAAGGAAAAGCTGGAAACCCTGGCTGCAGCCTACGATGCAGATGAGCTGGTACTGGTAACTATAACCCACGATTTTGAAGACAGGCTGGAGTCTTACAGGTTGCTTTCCGAAGCTTTCTCGCTCGGCAAACCCAACCCATACTCCAGTGCACTGTAAGATTTATACTTACCCCTTAATTACTTCTTATGCTAATGTGGCCAGAAGAAATTATTACCTGAGTTTATACTTTCAGGTTAAGCTATACTTTATACTTTGTTATTTTGCAGGCTTTCAACCATCAAACAAAGTATAGCAGATGCCCGAAATACAGATTATACATGTGCCCGGATTAGGGAATTCAGGGCCTGAGCACTGGCAAAGCTTATGGCAGGCGCAGCAACCACAAAGTATACGCGTGCAGCAAAACAATTGGGATAACCCGGTTTGCCATGATTGGGTAGAGAAGCTGCAGGAAGTAATTAAGCAAGCTGGCAATAAAGAAATTGTGCTGGTTGCACACAGCCTGGGCTGCCTGACGGTGATACATTGGGCAAGAAAGTATAACGCCAATATAAAAGGTGCACTGCTTGTGGCTCCGCCTGAAGTTGAAACAGATGTTTCTCTAAAAGAAGTGTTAGACTTCGCTCCTTTCCCCAAACATAAATTACCATTCAGAACTATACTTGTTGCTAGTACCGACGATGATTACCTGACCATAGAGCGGGCTGAATACTTGGCTGATATCTGGGGCAGCGAGTTTGTGAACGTTGGTGCAAAAGGCCATATTAATTCATACTCTAACATAGGCGACTGGCCCGAAGGAAAGACAATTCTGGAAAAGCTGTTAGCTTAATTAAGGTACAAATCCCGATAGTTACCACTAATCATAAACAAAAAAGGCGCCGCAGAAAATTCTGCGGCGCCTTTTTTGTTTTAATATTTAGCCGGAGCTTACTCCATATTGATCTTCATCTCAGGGGTGTTGAGCTCAAAGCCTACTCGTCTGTTTCGGGCACGTGCCGTAGCAGTTCTTGCTTTTGAAAGGCGAGTATTAACTTTTACAAGTGGCTGAGTTTCACCGTAGCCTTTAGTTACCAGTCTGTCTGGGTTTTTAACACCTCTAGATACTAAGTAATCTTTTACAGCTTGTGCTCTGCGCTCAGACAATGCCTGGTTATACTCTTCAGAACCGATGTGGTCAGCGTGACCTTTGATCAGGAGTACGTGGTCAGGGTATTTCTCAAGGGCAACTACAATGCTGTCAAGCAATTGCTGGTAACCATCCTGTACACGAGCCTGGTCAAACTCGAAGCGTACTTTCTCTTCCATCAGTTTTAAAGTACGGGCATCAAGCTCAGGGCAACCACCTTTATCAGCCGGGCCTGCAGAGTTAGGGCAAAGGTCTTTGTCATCAGCAACACCGTCACCGTCAGAGTCAGTAGCGCAACCATCGGCACCTACCTGCTGGCCAGCCGGAGTGTCTGGGCACTTATCGTCTTTGTCTGCAACACCGTCGCCATCAGCATCAGGGCAACCGTTTGTAGCGGCTGTACCGGCTTCATCAGGGCACTGGTCGTTTTTATCAGCTACACCGTCGCCGTCTTTATCTGGGCAACCACCTAAGTTAGCTACGCCAGCCTCAGCAGGGCACTCATCCTGGTAGTCAGCAACACCGTCGCCGTCAGTATCAACAGGGCAACCCTGCTTATCAACCTGAACACCGGTTGGAGTATCAGGGCATTTGTCTCTTCTGTCCGGAACACCATCAGCATCAGTATCTTTTGCTTTACCTAAGTTAAAGCCAAGACCAACGTTATGCATCAGGAAGCGGTCGTTGCCACCACCTTCATAACCATCGATCTTATCGTTTCCAGTTACCATGTAACCAGACTGGATAAAGGCACTAACAGCATCAGAGAAACGGAAACGCAAACCGGCACCACCTAAAGCAGCTGGCGTGAAGAATTTATCATCTTGCTGCACTGTTCCGTCGGCTCTTGTTGCATCGGTTTTAACCCATGCACCACCACCGTTCACAAACAGGTATGGCCCGATAAATGCATCCTCTTTCAGGATTTTGCCATTGTTCATTTTCAGCCTTAAGCCTAACATGGCAGTTCCAAGCTGAGCATCAAATTTACCCAGGCTCGGGTTTGCAGCTTCGGTGCTACCATAGGTCAGGTGCAGGCCACCATCAAAAGACGGGCTGATATAACGGTTAAGCGAAAGGCCACCACCCCACTCTAGCCTGTCGGCTTCGAAATGCTGGTTTTCAAGCTCGCCTTTGTACTGAAGGGCACTACCGTATATCTGAATGTTTGTTTTTTGATCTGCACTTTGCGCAAGTGAGTCTGTATTAGCTGCCAGCAGGCAGACAGACGCCAGAGCAGCTGTACTTAATTTTGAGAGATATTTTTGCATAGTTTTACAAAGTATATTTTGATATGTCAATACGTACATATTTCAGCTAAGTTTTTCTGCTGCCATATTAAAATTCTGGCAAGCGGGTTAACTTCATAAGGAGATGTGGATGCTTGAAAGGAAATGTAGAGTTTTACCATACATTCTAGTTTTCTTAAACGTTTACTTTAATTACCTGACATTCAAATGTGTTATTGCACCATTTCAGTAGAGGTATACCTATCCCGTCAGGAAATAAGGTACACCTGATTAATTCAACTGCAACCGCCTGACAAGGTTTTATCCGTGCAAAAAAAAAAATTTAAAGGCAGGAAAAATAGTGTAAGTGCAACAAAAAAGGCTGCCAATGACATTGGCAGCCTCCTTAGGCATTATAAACTTTCGTTACTTTTAACGATTCATCAGGCTTTCTATTTCATCAGCCTCCAGCGGAATATCTTTCATCAGATCTACAGGGCCATTTCTGGTAACCAGGATATCGTTCTCTAACCTTATTCCTATACCTTCTTCTCTTATATATATGCCCGGCTCGCAGGTAAACACCATACCTTCTTCAAACGGTCTGTACTTGCTTCCCACATCATGCACATCCAAACCTAATAAATGCGAGGTGCCATGCATAAAGTATTTTTTGTATAGCGGTTTATCCGGGTTCTGGTTTCTCACATCCTCTACAGTAAGCAGCCCCAGCCTTATCAGCTCGTTTTCCATTACAGTGCCCACAAAAGCGTGGTACTGATCGAGGGTATTGCCGGGCACCAGCATTTGTGTGGCTGCTTTCATTACGTGCAATACGGCTTCGTACACATCGCGCTGGCGAGGCGTAAATTTGCCGTTTACCGGAACAGTGCGGGTAAGATCGGAGGCATAGTTGGCATATTCGGCACCAAAATCCATCAGTACAAGGTCACCGTCTTTACACTCCTGGTCGTTATCTACATAATGCAGGATGCAGGCATTCGCGCCAGAGGCAATTATAGAACCATAGGCTGGTCCGCGCGATCGGTTACGGATAAACTCATGGTACAGCTCCGCTTCTATTTCATACTCCATTACCCCTGGTTTTATAAAATTCAGTAGCCGGCGGAAACCAAGCTCGGTAATGTGGCAGGCTTTTTTTATGAGCGCAATTTCATGCTCTGATTTGATGGCCCGCAGGTAATGCATGATGGGTGCGCTGCGCTCATACTTATGCAGCGGGTAAGTTTCTTTACACCATTTTATAAAACGGGCATCGCGGGTTTCTACCTCCACCACGGCACGCAGGTGCTCGTTTGAGTTCAGGTATACATGCTCAGCCTCCAGCATCAGGGAGTTTAATACTGATTTAAATTCGTGCGTCCAAAGTATGGTTTTGATTCCTGATACTTCCTGCGCCTGCTTTTTGGTGAGTTTATAGCCTTCCCAGGTTAAAATATGGTCGTTTGTTTCGCGCACAAATAGTACTTCCTTCATCCGCTGGTCGCGGGCATCCGGAAAAAGCAGCAATACACTTTCTTCCTGGTCTACCCCCGACAGGTAAAACAGATCGTTGTTTTGCCGGAAAGCCATAGTGCCATCCGCGTTGGTTGGCATGATGTCGTTGGAGTGAAAAATGGCGATGGAGGAGGGCTGGAGCCGCTTGGTAAAGTTATGCCGGTTCTGGATAAACAACTCCGGACTGATGGGCATATATCTCATAGTTTTATCTGCTGGTTATGTCAGGATACGGTTTCTATACCTGAAGGCATAGATTTTAAGCTGATACTAAGATATAAAAATTCTGAAGCAGGCAAGTATAAAGTGTGCACCTGTTAGGCTTACAACATTTGTAAACTAACGGCCACAAGTATAAAATAAGTATAGAATCTTAAAAAGTGGATTTAGATAACAGCCTGCGCTTCTGCCAGGGTCAGCACTTCAAGTAATTGCTCGTTACGGATATCGCGGGCGCATTTAAAATGACCTTGCGGACAGGCTTTGTAACCATGCAAACCGCAAGGGCGGCAATATAATGGTTCTTCTCTTTCTACCACCTCCGCAAATTCGGCCAGTGGGCCAAAGCCAAAACGTGGTACTGTAGAGCAATAAACTGCACAGGTTGGCGCATTCAGAGCCGAAGCCAGGTGCATCGGGCCCGAGTCGTTCACATAATTAAGTATAGCGTCCTGCATCAGTGCCGCCGATTGCAACAGGTTTAGCTGCCCGCACAGATTTACCACCTGCCTGTTTATACTTTGTACTATAATATCGTCGCAGTGCTGTTTATCGGCCGGCGAGCCCAGTAAGTATATTGTATAGTTTGGGGCTATACTATTAATAAGTGTAACCCACTGCTCTTTCGGGAACTGCTTTGTAAACCATACCGAAGTTGGCGCCATACAGATAAAAGGCTGCTGCTTCAGGGGCTGTACTTTTATAAAATCCTGTTCAGATGGGTATAGCTTAGGTTTAGCTGCCTGGCTATCCGTTATACTTTGAATGAGCAAATGGTTGCGCTCTACTTCATGTGTACCTGATTCTACATCGTGCTGGTAGCGGCGCGTAAAGAAACGGGAGAAAGGATTTTTATCGAAACCAACTGTTTCACGGGCACCAGACAAGGCCGTAAGTATGCCGGTAGCACCAAAGCGCTGCACGTTAACTACAAGGTCATACTTTTGTTTACGGATGTGGCCCAGCAATTTAAGCAGGCTTTTATACTTGCCTTGCTGCTTATCCCATATCAATACTTCATTCAGCAGCGGATGGCCTTTCAGCAACGATTCGTTTCCTTTGCGCAGCAGAAAGTCCAGGCGGGCATTCGGGTAAAAAGTATGCAGTTTTTCTACCAGCGCCGTTGCCAGCACCACATCTCCCAAAAAAGCCGTTTGTATGATCAGTATATTTTTCATGCCGTTAAGGCAAAGCTACGCGAAAGTGCCCGTAGTTAAAAGCAAAGTATAAATTCAGGCTTTGAGTTAAGCAGCTTATACCTTTCCACAAAAAGCATTATTTATCCACAATCAGTTAAAATCCGGGCATTGGGGATGAATAAAAATTAAAGATTCTCGTTGTGTCTCTTGATATTTGCAGTTGGTGCAACATGCCCATAATTATATTTCAGAATTAACCGGTAAAATCCTGCAAGCACACGTTTTACCCACTTTCAGCTTTTTATGAAAAAACACGTTTACTCTCTTAGTCTTATTGCCGGTCTTTTATTTTTGTTGTCGGGTTGCGTTTCTACTTACATGCCCAATGTGCCCAACGTGCCTATGTTTACCGAACAAGGCGAGCTGAGCGCTGCCGCCCATGTTACGCCAAAAGGCAATATTACCTTTAACACTGCCTATGCCGTTTCTGACCATTTTGCTGTACTTGTAAATGGCTCTATGCTGAACAGCGAGCGGAAAAAGCGTGATTTCAAACATAACCTGCTCGAAGCTGGCGGCGGTTATTTTACCACCTTCGGCCCTAACCAGGACCGCGTGCTGGAAATTTACGGTGGTCTTGGCCGTGGCAGCAGCGACCGTATAGAAAAAGACGAGAATGAGAAAGGCGAGATGATTTACGACCGCCGCGAAGCTAATTTCGGTAAATACTTTGTACAGGTAAACTTCAGCTCGAAACGCAAAAAATCATTAAGGTTGCTGAGTTATGAGTTTCCGCTTAACTATGGCACCGCCCTGCGCGCCAGCTACATCAACATGAATAAGTACCAACTCAATGGCGTAGACCAAACCACTGAAGATAATATTTTCCTGGAGCCCATCTTTTATACCCGCCTTGCCTTAAGCCCATCGGTGCAGCTACAATATACCAGTGGCGGTAATTTCGGCCTTAAAAACCGTAAATCTCTTACAGCCGGCTATTCTGTTTTCTCGCTTGGTTTTGTAATTAACGTTGGCGGCCAGGCAAAGAATAGATAGAAGCTTTGAGACAAGTGTGATTTGTCATTCTGAGTGTTGCGAAAAATCTGGATGGATAAGTTATAGTTTCATAGTTGAAATAAAACATCCCCCTGCCCCCTTCAAAGGGGGACTTAGTTCCAGTTACAAAGCCGCTAACGAAGAAGTGTCGTTTCCAGTCCTTGGGTGAGGGTGCAGGGGCCCCCTTTAGAGAGCGCCTTGTGAGATTCCGGTGCCGTAAGGCATTGCGACGTTAGGAGCAAAGGAAGGGAACACAGCGCGATGCCCAAAGACGAGGCCGCCCGGCCATGAGGGCACCAAAGTATAAATTGAAACTATAGGTAAGTATAAATGAGGAAGAAAACCAACTACGCAACTATACCTGCTTACCTAACTGCAAAAGCTTCAACTATAAAACAATTCCACACTTTCAACAACACCGAAATCAAATCATATCCTCCTCAAAAATCTAACATCACTTTTAACTCAACGCTCTTTCCCGTAACTTTGCAGGCTAACTCGCGACTTAATGCTTGATTATCATATCCATACATTACCGAACGGTATCCGTATCGTTCACAAACAAGTTACACACACCAAAATCGCGCACAGCGGCTTTATACTTGATATAGGCAGCCGCGATGAGTTGCCGGTGCAGCAAGGCCTGGCCCATTTCTGGGAGCACATGGCTTTTAAAGGTACGGCCAAGCGCAAATCTTTTCACATTATTAATAGCCTGGAATCGGTAGGTGGCGAGCTGAATGCTTATACTACCAAGGAAAAGTTATGCTTTTACAGCTCCGTGCTGGATAAGCACTTCGAACGATCATTTGAGCTGCTGACAGACATTACATTCCGTTCGGTTTTCCCGGAGAAGGAAATTGAAAAAGAGCGTGGCGTAATTCTGGAAGAAATGGCCATGTACCTCGACACGCCTGAAGAAGCTATTGTAGATGAATTTGATGCCGTGATCTATGGCAACCACCCGCTTGGCAACAACATACTGGGTACTACAGAAAGTGTTTCGGGTTTCCAGAAGCAGGATTTCTTAAGTTTTATTGACCGCAACCTAAGCACCGATGCCATTGTTTTTTGTTCGGTTAGCAACCTGCCTTTCGAGAAAGTAGTGAAACTGGCCGAGAAATTCTTGAAAGACATCCCAACTATAAAAAAAGAGCGCGACCGCATACTTGTTGATAAGTATAAGCCGCAAACTATAACAATAGAAAAATCTATTTCGCAGGCGCATTGCGTACTGGGTTGCCCTGCTTATGCACTGAGCGATGAGCGCCGTATTCCGTTTTTTATGCTCGTTAACCTGTTGGGCGGGCCCGGCATGAACTCGCGCCTGAACCTGGCTGTGCGCGAAAAGTATGGCCTTGTTTATACTATAGACGCCAACTATGCCACTTATATAGATACTGGTCTGCTTTCGATATACTTCGGAACAGAGAAAAAACAGCTGAAGCGCACCACTTCGCTTGTACTGAAAGAACTGAAAAAGCTGCGCGAAAAACCGCTTGGCTCGTTGCAACTGCATACTGCTAAGGAACAACTGATGGGCCAACTGGCAATGGCAGAAGAAAGCAATATGGGCCTGATGATGATGATGGGAAAAAGTATACTAGACCTGAACAAGGTAGAAACCCTGAACGAGATCTTTGACAAGATCAAGAACATTACAGCTCCGGACCTGGTGGAAATTGCTAACGACGTGCTCCGCGAAGACCAGCTCAGCTTCCTGAACTATGTGCCTAGTTAATTGCTGATTGCTTACTGTTTGGAGTTCACATTATACCTCTACTACAAAAGCAATCAATAAAAAACAATTATCAATTAACAATCAGACCCATGGAATTTATAGACGAAGAGCTGCTGCGCTATTCAGAAGAGCATACCACTGCCGAAAGTGAACTGCTGCGCAAGGTAAACCGCCAGACACACCTGAATGTACTGAAGCCGCGCATGCTTTCAGGGCATTTGCAGGGCAGGCTGCTGGCCATGTTCTCGCAAATGGTAAAGCCAAAGCAGGTGCTCGAAATTGGTACTTATACCGGTTACTCCGCTCTTTGCCTTGCCGAGGGTTTGCAGCCAGGCGGCATTATCCATACTATAGATAAGAACGAAGAGCTGGAAGACATGGTGCGTGGCTACATAGCCGAGGCCGGCCTTACAGAAAGTATAAAACTATACATTGGTAACGCACTCGATATTGTACCAACCATAGATGCTACTTTTGATATGGTATTTATAGATGCCGACAAGATAAACAACGCCACTTACTACGACATGGTTTTTGACAGAGTAGCCAAAGGTGGTTATATAATTGCCGATAATGTGCTCTGGAGTGGCAAAGTGCTGGAGAAGTACCGCAAAAAATTAGACGAAGACACCGCTGCATTGCTGGCGTTTAACAAAAAGGTGCAAGACGATGAACGGGTAGAGAACATTTTGCTGCCGGTACGCGATGGCCTGATGATTGCCCGCAAACTATAAACTATACTTACCACTTTTCTCTGCAACGAACGCACAATGTGCAGTTCCGGCCATACTTTTAGCCGGAACTGCACATTTACATTGCCTCCCCAAAAATTTATAAAAAAGAAGTTCGTTCTATCCTTTAGAATGAGCGCAAAATTACGTTAATTTTGCAACAGCTATATTCAGCTCTGAACATATTATGCCAGAACTGATTAGTGGCCTTGCCTTAAAGCAAAAGTAGCATCCGAAATAACTTATTAGCCAAGTATAATTACCCTTTATATTTATGAGAAAATCTCTACCACTTCTCTTATTATTCCTTTTGCCTTTTTTAACGTTTGCGCAAAATGTAGTTGTTCCTAAAAACGTATACTTTGCAGGCATTCACCTGACTATTTCGGACTCAGGCCAGCAGGAGATTCAGAAAAAAGTAGACGCACTGCACCGTAACCAAACTTATTTTAAAATTAAAGTAGACCTGGCAGATACGTATTTCCCGCTCATCGAACGTGTTCTGACGGAGGAAGGCGTGCCGGACGATTTCAAATACCTATCGCTGCAGGAAAGCGGCCTGGTTCCGGATGCGGTATCTACATCTAATGCTGTTGGTTTCTGGCAGTTTAAGAAAGAGGCTGCTTCAGATTTCAACCTCCGCATTAATACCATGGTTGATGAGCGCCGCCATATTCTGGAAGCCACACGTGGGGCAGCAAAATACTTTAAGCGCAGCAACAACTATTACGACAACTGGCTGAACACACTACTTTCGTACCTGGAAGGCTATACCGGGGCAAAAGCTTATACCAAGCCATCGGATAAAGGAGCTAAAAAAATGGAAATCACGGATAAGACGCACCCTTACGTGCTCACTTTCCTGGCTCACAAAATAGCTTATGATAACTTTGTAGGTAAAATGACGCCTCCTGCCCTTGCCCTGCGCGAGCACCGCGCCGCGCCCGGCCAAAGCCTTGCCGATATAGCACTTGCCTCGCAAACCGACCCTGCAGAGCTGGCAAAGTATAACAAGTGGCTTTTAGGCAGCTCTATCCCTTCCGATAAAGATTATTATGTAATGATACCAGTGCGCAACAGCGATAATAGCGGCCTGCTGGCATCTAACCAAACTAAAACATCTCCTGCACCAGTTGGCTCAAAACAAGTAGTAGAGTCGGCTGCGATGGTGAAACGCAATGGCCTGAATGCGCTGGTGGCACGCTCCGGCGACACCAAAGATAAACTGGCGTTGCAGGCTGGCATCTCTACCCGCAAATTCTTAAAGAACAATGACCTCCATAATTTTGATAAAATAGAGCCCGGCCAGGTTTATTATATCGAAACAAAACATATTTCAGCAAACACAGAATACCACGTAGTGCAACCTGGCGAAACTATGCAAATGATTTCGCAGCACTATGGCATCAGGTTAAAGCACCTGGTATTTAAAAACCGAATGGCACGTAATGAGGTACCTGTGCCAGGCCGCCTGCTTTGGTTGCAGAAGCGCCGCCCTCATACTACACCAATAGAAATACGCGACCTGAAACAGGCTAAAACAGCTGCTGCAAGTACAAACAACACTACACCAGTTAGTAAGCAAACAGAGCAGGCCCCGCACGAAAGTGGATTTCAGCGATTCCTGAACAGTTTTAAACAGAAGAAGACGAAACAGCCTGCTACTGTTGCAAAAAAACCGGAGCCAGCTCCTGCAAAGCAACAAACTGTTACAGTTGCCGAACTGGAAGATGCTCTAAAAAAGCAGGAAGAAGAGGAAGTAATTACGCCTGCCGAGCCCGCTCAGAACAGCAACCTTATACTTTACCCGAATACTAAAAAAGTAACCCCGGTACAGCCTGAGGCGCCACAGCAGCAAGCGGAAGAAGAAACAGAATATCTGGGTTATGGCAATAACGAACCTGCAACTACAGCAGGCACACCAATTCATACTGGAGAAGAAATTAAAGAATTGCCGGCAAATGTAACAAGCGAAAAACCTAACCCGGTAAGTGCTGAAACCACAGGAAGTATAAACTCTGCAGTTAGATCAACCAGGCATGTTGTTAAGCAAGGCGAAACACTTTATAGTATTTCAAAAATGTATGCCGTAGCTGTAAGCGATATTACTACCTGGAATAACTTAGGCGACCAGCCGCTTAAAATGGGCCAGGAATTACTGATTGCGGAGCCTCAGTCTGCACCAGCTCTCAAACAGGAAACTTCAGTAGTTACAGAGCAAGACGCACCATTTGGCAGTCAGATGATCCATACAGTTGCAGCCGGCGAAACGCTTTACCAGATATCCAAGAAGTATAATGTAACGCTGGATGAACTGAAAAAGTGGAACAACCTACCTGATAACGCTATTAAATTAGGTCAGGAGCTCCGTGTAAAAGCCCCAGTTTCTGAAGATGAATCTCCAATTCTGGAAGAAACAACTCCTGTTAAAGCACCAGAAACATCTACAGCAAACAGTGCAACGGTTTACCATACTGTAGGTACCGGCGAAAGTATGTACCAGATATCACGCAAGTATGGCGTTACCATTAAAGACATTATGGATTGGAACAAGAAGTCAGACTTTAATGTGAAACCAGGCGAGAAACTGCTGATCAGGAAAAAGTAGGTTAGACACAAGATTCTAGACTTAAAAGGCCAGCACAAGTGCTGGCCTTTTTGTTTACAGTAATTTCAGTCTTGTATCTTATGTCTAATATCCCTGTGTCTTTTATTGCTACTTTTCCTCCGGCGGTGCAGTTAAGTTTGAGGCCGTTTGCAGGCCAGTAGCTATAGTTGGCACAATGCCCAGGCGCATGTAAATCGGTTGCACCATCTCCTGCAGGCGGCTCAGATTTAAGGCAAACGGAATGATACTGATAGCGCAAAGCAAACCGCAACCAGCCAAAGTATAACTCACCCCAATTATCTCGGCAACCGCACCGGCCAGCATACTTCCGATAGGCGCCATTCCCATAAATGCCGTTGCATACAAACTCATCACGCGGCCACGCTTGTCGTCTTCCACAATAGTTTGCAGCAGCGTATTGCACGAAGCCATCGTCACTATCATCCCGAAACCGGTAAACAACATCAGCAGCAGCGAGATAACCAACACTTTAGAGAAAGAGAAGGCGATCAGCGCAAAGCCAAAAAGCAGCATAGTAAACACAATCACTTTGCCCAGCCCAACCACTGACTTCCGTTGTGCCAGGAACAAGGCTCCGGCTAATGCTCCCACTCCCGAAGCTCCCATCAGGAAACCCAATGTATTAGCACCACCATGCAGAATATCACGGGCAAAAACCGGCAGCAGCACACTAAACGGCATCCCGAACAAGCTGATCAAACCCACGATAAGTATAAGCGCCTTTATCGGAGCGAAATTGTAACTATAGGCAAAACCTTCCTGCAACGACTGCCATACTTTGTGCTCTTTCTTCTCCCGTACAAATGGTTTTAGCGGCATCAGCAACAGCGAGGCAATGACAGCAATATAACTTACTGCATTGATCAGTATACAGATACCTTCGCCAACTGCCGCAATCAGCAAACCGGCAATGGATGGCCCGACGAGCCGCGCCATATTAAACATAGAGGAATTGAGTGCAATGGCATTGCTGAGGTCTTCGCGTTGGTCCACCATCTGTACCACAAAAGCCTGCCTAGTGGCAATATCAAACGCATTTATAGTTCCGAGCAGCGCGCTCAGCATAAGCACATGCCATATCTGGATAGAGTCTGTCAGCACCAGAGCAGCCAGTGTAGAGGCCTGTAACATAGAAAGCACCTGCGTTACGACCAGCACCTTCCTCCTGTCAAATTTATCGGCGATAACACCGGCAAACGGACCAAGTATGAATGAAGGAATCTGGCTGGAAAAAGTAACAGCGCCGAGTAGGAAAACCGAATCAGTCAGGCGATATACGAGCCAACTAAGTGCTATCTGCTGCATCCAGGTACCGATAAGAGAAATGCCCTGCCCTATAAAAAAGAGCCTGTAGTTGCGATAACGCAAGGCCCTGAACATTCCTCCTATTTTACTTTCGTTTTCCTGTGCCATACCTATACCTGCAGCTTCTCTCTTACGTGCAAGCTTGCCTGCTAAGTTATAGTTGATTGATAGAAAAGCTTGTACAAAACGGCACATTTCAAGTATAAATTTTGTTGCCCCATAAGCCGCTTTATAGTTTGGGCGGCCGCCCGATTTTGCGTAATTTTAACATCCCGAAATGATTCTCAAGTATAGATTTTCTCTTATACAGAAGTCATTCGTAATTCTTAACTCGTAATTCGTAATTCCCTCAAATGCCAGTTTTTTCGCATTTACACACCCATACACAGTACTCGCTGCTCGACGGCCAGGCCAGCATTAGCGCGCTTATGAAAAAAGCGCAGGCCGATGGTATGCCCGCCGTAGCCATGACCGACCACGGAAACATGTTTGCCGCCTTCAACTTCGTAAACGAGGCCAACAAGTATAACGTGAAACCGATCGTGGGCTGCGAGTTTTACCTGGTTACAGACCGCCACCTGAAAACCTTTACCAAAGAGCAGAAAGATGTGCGCCACCACCAGTTGCTGCTGGCAAAAGACCAGGAGGGTTATCAGAACCTGGCTAAGCTTTGCTCGCTGTCTTACATTGAGGGTGTGTACAGCAAGTGGCCGCGTATTGATAAAGAACTGCTTTTAAAGTATAGCAAAGGACTTATTGCTACAAGCTGCTGTATTGGTGCCGAGGTACCACAGGCTATACTTTGGAAAAGCGAAGAAGAAGCAGAAGAGATATTTAAGTGGTGGCTCGACGTTTTCGGCGAAGATTATTACATCGAGATACAGCGCCACGGCCTGCAGAACATAGATGGCACCGGCAAAAGCCAGGAAGATATAAACCAGGTGCTGCTGAAGTGGGCCAAGAAGTATAATGTGAAGGTGATCTGCACCAACGATTCGCATTACGTGGACCAGGACGACTGGAACGCGCACGACATTCTGCTGTGCGTGAATACTGGCGAGGACCAATCTACCCCGGTTGGCGATTTTCAGACGCGTTATTACCGTTTCCTGACAGATGACCAGAAGGTGATTTACGATACCGTAGATAACGTTCGTAACAAGTATAGCAGCAGTGCCAATATCCGCCAGATGTTGCAGCGCATTGATGAGGCTGGCCCAAAAACTCGTTTCGGTTTCCCGAACGACCAGTTCTATTTCAAGACGCAGGCCGAGATGAACCAGTTGTTCAAGGACGTGCCGGAAGCTGTAGATAATACCAACGAGATTGTAGACAAGATAACGCCACCCGTGCTGAAGCGCGATATCCTGCTGCCCAACTTCCCTATTCCGCCGCAGCACGCTGATGCTGACGATTTTCTGCGCCACCTGACTTATGAGGGAGCTGCAAAAAGATATTCTGAGATTACACCAGAGATAACTGAGCGCCTCGATTTTGAACTGCACGTTGTCAAGACCATGGGTTTTGCTGGTTACTTCCTTATCGTGCAGGACTTTATTAACAAAGGTCGCGACATGGGCGTGTTTGTAGGCCCTGGTCGTGGTTCGGCGGCGGGTTCGGCTGTAGCGTACTGTATCGGTATCACTAACATCGACCCGATAAAGTATAACCTGCTGTTCGAGCGATTCCTGAACCCGGAGCGTGTATCCATGCCCGATATTGATATTGACTTTGACGACGTGAACCGCCAGCGCGTGATCGATTACGTGGTGGATAAGTATGGCAAAACGCAGGTAGCCCAGATCATTACCTTCGGTACGATGGCGGCTAAATCATCGATCAAAGACGTAGCCCGCGCTACTTCCCTGCCGCTTGCCGAGGCAAACGAACTGGCGAAAATGGTACCGGAAACACCTGGCACCACGCTGGCGAAAGCCTTTATGGAGAACCTGGAGCTGGCTGCCATCCGTGAGGGTAGCGACGCTCGTGCTGCCGTACTAAAGCTGGCCGAAAAGCTGGAAGGTTCTGTTCGAAACACCGGTATACACGCGGCAGGTGTTATCATCGCCCCGGACGATATTACCAACTACATCCCGGTTTCTACTTCTAAAGATGCCGACCTGCTGGTAACGCAGTTTGATGGTAAAGTGATCGAGAGTGCTGGCATGCTGAAAATGGACTTTCTGGGCTTAAAAACCCTAACCATCATTAAAGATGCCATGGAGCTCATCAAGAAAAACCATGGCGTTGAGATTGACATAGATAACATCCCGATTGACGACGAAAAGACCTACCAGCTTTACCAGCGCGGTGATACCATTGGTACGTTCCAGTTCGAGTCGGAAGGTATGCGCATGTACTTAAAAGACCTGCAGCCTACCAACATTGAAGACCTAATTGCCATGAACGCCCTTTACCGTCCGGGCCCGATGCAGTTCATCCCGAACTTCATTAACCGTAAGCATGGTAAAGAGGAAGTAGAATACCCGCACGAGCTGTTGGAGCCGATCCTGAACTACTCCTACGGGATCATGGTATACCAGGAGCAGATCATGCAGACGGCCCAGATTCTGGCCGGTTACTCACTGGGTGGTGCCGACTTGCTGCGCCGCGCTATGGGTAAGAAGGACATGAAAAAGATGGCCGAGGAGCGTGAGAAGTTCATCAAAGGAGCCGCCGAGATCAACAACATTCCGGCGAAAAAAGCTTCGGAGGTGTTCGATGTGATGGAGAAATTCGCTCAGTACGGCTTTAACCGCTCGCACTCTGCTGCTTACTCTGTAGTTGCGTACCAGACCGGGTACCTAAAGGCCCACTACCCTGCCGAGTACATGGCAGCGGTGCTTACCAACAACATGAACGACATCAAGAAGGTGACGTTCTTTATCGAGGAAGCCCGCAAGCAGGGTGTACCGGTATTAGGTCCGGACGTGAACGAATCGTTGCTTAAGTTCAACGTGAACGAGCAGGGCCACATTCGTTTTGGTCTGGCTGCGATAAAAGGAACAGGTGAGGCTGCGGTAGATGCCATCATATCGGAAAGAGAAAAGAACGGCATGTACCAGGATATTTTTGACTTCTCGAAGCGTGTGAACCTGCGTGCCGTGAACAAGAAGACCTTTGAAAGCATGGCCTTGGCCGGTGCTTTCGATTCGTTTGGCTTGTACCACCGTGCCCAGTTAATGGATATACCGGAAGGTGAAAACATCAGCTTACTGGAAAAAGCGGTTCGTTACGGCAACAACTACCAGGCAGAACTACAGGCGGCGCAACAGTCGTTGTTTGGAGGTAGTGCTGCCGTAGCCGCCCCTATGCCGAAGATACCAGAAGTACAACCATGGACCCAGGCTGAAATGCTGCGTCGCGAGAAAGAAGTAGTAGGTTTCTACATTTCTGGTCATCCGTTGGATCAGTTTAAGCTGGAAATTGATTCTTACTGTACTTCGGCCTTAGCTGATATTGCAAACCATAAGAACAAAGACATCAACGTGGCGGGTATGGTATCGGAGGTAGTAATCCGTACGGCTAAGAATGGTAACCCGTTTGCGCTGTTCTCTATCGAAGATTATGATTCTACAATGCAGATGGCGCTGTTCGGGGAAGATTACGTGAAGTTCTCGCCTTACCTGAAGACCGGTTTATACTTGTTCATCCGAGGTAAAGTACAGCTGCGTTATAAGACCGAAGACCAGTGGGAGTTGAAGCCTGTTAACATCCAGCTCCTGGGCGATGTGATGGATAAGATGGCGCAAGGCGTTCAGGTTAATATCAACCTGCAGCACTTCACACCAAATGTCGCCGAAGCCTTGGAAGAAGCTATAGTTGCCAGTGCCGGCCAGAAACGCCTGGAGATAACGTTGCATGTGCCGGATGAAAAACTGGCCCTGCCAACATATTCAAGAAAGTATAGAGTAGATCCGAAGTTGTTTCTAAACTCAATAAAAGATTTGGGACTGGGTGAGTGTAAGCTGTTGTAGTTGATTTGGAGATTCGGAAATGAGGAGATGAATCTGCTCTTTACTTAAAGTATAAAAGGTGTGCTGCTTAGGTAGCGTACCTTTTTTGCTCTTTCGGACTTCCTAGTCCGAAAGCTTTCTGGTGGGGATTCCCTAATCCCCTTCTTCCTGTTAACGCGGATTAGGAAATCCGCTTCAGTTCTGGTAATATGTTATAAAAAAAGCGAGTGGCTTGTCTCTAGCACAACCCATTCGCTTTTTTCTTAACATATAATTTAAAACAAATCTTCTTTTATTGGATTACCTCCATAGAGTTTACAAAGATGAAGAAAAGCTTTTTTTAATAATTTTAATTCGGCTTCGTTTAATTTTAATGGAATTTCTATAGTATCTCTCCTATCATAAGTGTTCCCACCTCCAAACACTTTGTGTTTTGTCACACTTAAGTAACTTTCATTAATACTAATGATTAAGGAGTTTAACTTCTCTCCAGTCTTAGGATGTATTTGTGAACTTAGTGTTACAGAATTTATTCCTTTAACATCAAAAGAATACATTACAGCAAAGATTTGCTTGCCTAAATCCTCTACAATTTGATTATTACTTAAAATCCTTTCCTTTTCATCTTCTTCCAATATCTTTCCTGTCAGTTGTTTCGATTGATCAATTGTTAACTTATCTAGGAATACTGCTTCCATTACTTGGGAGTCCCAAGGGTTAACTATGATTTTATCAATTATATAAGCCTTGGTTTGGCTTATTGTTTGTGCATAACTGGCAGTTGCTGTTAATACAAAAAATAATAGTAAAAAGGAATAAAATTTACTCTTCATACAGAATGATTAATATTTATGCAATATCTATTTTAGCAATATAGTAATTAATAGATTCTATACTAAAGTATCAAGTTGCATTATAAATATTCACCTGAAAAGCAGTTATAAATTTGATTATATATCAATCCAAGTAAATCTCTTTTGCACCGATATTAAATTTTCCTGCTAATGGTAGCACTCCTTTTTACTCACGTCCCTATCTCATGAAACTAAATCCCACAACATTTGTTTATACAAATAAATATACCTTCCGCTGCGAAGGACGTATGTATAAGTTCTAAATTTGCAGCAAAGACTGTTTGTAAACAGGACAGCTTGTCAGGCATGTGCAGTTTGGGCTTAAATTTGACAAGCTATAAAATGTTACTATATTTAAAACACAGAATTTAACCAACAAAACGCTAAAGTTATGGCTAACAAAGCAATAGAAATTACAGACGCAAACTTTGATGAGATCATCAATTCAGATAAACCAGTGCTGGTAGACTTTTGGGCAGAGTGGTGCGGCCCTTGCCGCATGGTAGGCCCGATCGTGGAAGAGCTGGCCGGCGAGTACGAAGGCAAAGCCGTTATCGGTAAAGTAGACGTTGACGCTAACCCACAAACTTCTGCTAAGTTCGGTATCCGCAGCATTCCGACACTTCTAGTTTTCAAGAATGGCCAAGTAGTAGACAAACAAGTTGGTGCAGTTCCGAAAAACGCGCTTGCTTCTAAACTTGATGCTCAGTTAGCGTAAGCTAAAGTATATATAGAAAGAGGCCTCTTCTGCTGATGCGGAAGAGGCCTCTTTTTTGTACCCACAAAGCAAGTTATTCGCCTGCACTTTTAATGGGCGCCCCACCTGGCTCAGGGCAATTACAGAGGCTTTTATCTAATGTTACAATTGTCTGGAAATTGGTTTCTACTTCCTGTATCTGATGCTGCAGGCGGGCATTATACTCCTGTACCTTCTGTAGCTTGGGATCGGCAATCTCAATCTTATTCAATTGGTCTAATGTCTTTATATTACTAGCGAATTCCTTATTCTTTTCGTGCATGCGGCTCATGTAAGCATCCAGCCCCTCGTTAGTAGAGGCCACTGTTTTCAGGTTACTTTCGATGCAAAGCTGCTCTTTCAAATACTTTAACACGGTTTGCTCTGCAGCCAGGTTCAACTCTTCTTTCTTCTTAAGTGCCTGTTTAAGTTTAAAAACCTCGTAGCGCTTGTTATACTCTGTTACGGCATCGCGTACTTTATCGCGGCAAGTAAGGCATTTGCTGGCTGCAGCTTTTTCCTGCACACTGTTGCGCTGGGCTATAGTTTCATCGTTAGCTGCAACTTCATTCAGTTTCTGTATATCCTGGGCAAAAACTTCGGCATACTGCTGGTCTTCCAGCTTTTTAATCAAGCGCATAATTGCTTCGCCCTCTACCGATGCTGACAAAAATTCTGATTTTGGCAATTCTATGGCATAAAGCTTTGCCAGTGCCGCCTCCCGTTGTGTAGGGGTGCTGCCCGCTTTCTGGTCGTTTTCTAATTCGCGTAACGTATTTACCAACACTTTTCCGCTCTTAAGGTTATGGTCGGCTTCCAGGTATAAATCTGCATTGGAAAGTATAGCCTGGTACTCCTCCCTGAATACATTCTGATATGTGCTGTTCTTAGCAAATTCTTTCTCACGGGCATCCATCGTACCTTTCAGGCGTTTATACTCCTGCACTATGCCGAACAGGTTTTTGGCATTTATTTCAGGGCTGTTGTTGCGGTAATTCAGGCGATAGGTGTTCAGGTTCTGCTTCATCTCGGCAAAAACGCGCAGGTACTCTACAAATAACTTTTCGTGGCGATAAGTCTCATCGTTAACCAGGCCGGCGTTATGCGCATTTTCAATTTTCTGCTTGCGCTTTTCTATCAGATCCAGTGTAACTTCATCGCCTGTCAACACATCCATCTTGTAAAGCGATTTATAGTTGGCCACCACCATATAGGGATAATCCTTATAACCGATCATCTCTTCCAGCTGCCTCCGATCCAGTTTATTCGGGTTTTTAGAAAGATAATCGGCAAGCTTAACAGATTTGATGTTTACCGTTTTAACCTCGCCCGGCACAAACACATAAACCTTTACTGAATGCAGGCGCGTGTCGAAATCCTGGCCTTCATACAGCCTGATAGTGGAGTTAAATTTATACTCTTTGCGCTTGGTGCGTGAGCTTAGCAGGTTACCAAACTCCCCTACTAAAGATAATACTGCCCCGGTTGGTGTAGCCATTTTAGAAATATTAACCAACTGGCTGGCCACTAGCCCAAAAATCTGCTCTGTATCGTCGTTTGTTATGGCTTTGGCCTGTATGCTGGCATCTATACCTAACCCGGCAGAAGAAATCGGTAATTTATCTATAATGCGCACTACCTCTTGGTGGTCGCTTACCTGTGTGGTATAAGTCTTTTTATCTGTGCCGACAGAGAAATTATAAAGCGGGTATACAATTTCGTCGTTACCGAAGAGCTTCAGGTTTTTAAGCTGTGCTGTTATAAAAAGGTATTCCAGTTCATTTCTGTAACGCTTTTTTTCTTTACGTGGCCCTTTCTCCAGCTCATTTAGTACACGCGTAAATTTGGTACCATTAAACAGGTATAAATCTGTAGAAAGATATTGCCACTCGTCCGAAAACTCATATTTATCGTTGTAACTATAACCAAGGCGGGTTTCAATATTTTCCTGTGCTACAGCCTGCTGGCACAACAGCAACAGTATGAATGCGTAAAGTATTTTTCTCATGCACTATGGGGAGTTTTTTCAGCTTTAGGAGCAAAACAAGTACAGGCGGTTAAAATACCTGAACGTTGTAGATTGATTATAAGTATGTTATTATGCAAATATACACGCTGTATTTCTAGTTCAAAATATATCAAAAGAATAGCTTACCATGTTTAAGAAAGCAATGTTAGGGCTGGCTGTTACTGCCTGCCTGTTAGTAGCGCAGGCTGCTCATTCACAAACAAATAAAGATTCAACTGCTGCCACCAGCACAACAACTATATCAGAAGAGGAGAAGATAGACCGCCTGATTGCATTTGTTAAAAATATGAAAAACTGCAAGCTGGTACGAAATGGTTCAGAGCATATTCCGGCTGAGGCGGCCGAGCACTTGCAGATGAAGCGTAAAAATCATGGTTCCAAAATAAAAACGGCAGAAGATTTTATAAAATACCTGGCAACAAAATCGTCTATGACGGGTGAATATTATATTATCAGGCAGGATGATGGCCAGGAAATGAAACTACAGGAAGTGCTTACACGCGAATTGCAACGTATAGAGCGTTAGATAGCTGAACCACTATACTTGCTACTATAGAAATACCGGTTCAACCACATGCTTAAACTATAAACTTATGTTGCAGTTGTTAGAAGAATCGAAAGGAGACCTGGTTGCTTTTCAGCTTACTGGCCAGGTAGATAAACGTGACTATGATGTAATGCTGCCGCTGCTGGAAGAAAAGATAAAACAGTATGGCAAGATCAACATATACGCCGAAGTGCAGGGCGTTGAGGACATATCGTTGCAGGCACTCTGGGATGATATAAAATTTGATTTCAGGCATGCCGGCGACTTTAAAAAAGCGGCCATTGTGGGCGACAAAAAGTGGCTGGACTGGCTCACCGTTATGGCTACCCCGTTTACCACCGCCAAAGTAAAATACTTTGAGCCCATACAAAGAACAACCGCTTTGGAATGGATTCAGGAGGAAGAAGAATAACCTGCTAAAGTATAAAAGCTGCTACTTTATACATACTGACGAAGCGCCTGCTAAAGTATAGCTGGCGCTTTTGGTTTTATACTTCATGCCACCGCTTCTGGCGCTCATTTATACCTGCTGCTATTCAGAGTATATTTTATGCTGCTATAACCCTCCCTCTTTGCCGCCATTTGCAAACTATACTTGCCGCACTAACTTTGCCTCATGAAGCTGATTGATAAACTAGCCTGGATAGAGATCCAAAGCAGGAAAGTACTGAGCACCCGCAGCCAAGGCAAAGATGTTTACTACATACCCGGTGGCAAACGAGAAACAGGCGAAACAGACCATCAAGCCCTGATCAGGGAAATACAGGAAGAATTAACGATAACCCTCCGAGCAGATTCACTAAAATACCTGGGCACGTTTCAGGCGCAGGCACACGGGCATGCAACAGGCATTGAGGTAAAGATGACCTGCTACACCGGTTTATTTGAAGGTACAATTACTGCCAGCTCCGAGATAGAAGAAGTAGTCTGGCTTACCTATGCAGATCGCTTCAAGTCTTCGCAAACTGATGTACTGATCTTTGACTGGCTGAAAGAACAAGACCTGATTGATTAGGTAATGTATACTTCAACAGACAGTTTTACCTATACATTATAGCTTATAATCGGTAATTATGCTGGGTTTATACTTGCCTGCAATAAAGTATAAACAACTTATACTTATGCCTTTAGTGCCTCCACTGAAACATATATAGTATTTATATAATATTTCAAACAAAGTTGCGTTTTATAACCAACTTGAAAGTATTAAAGCCAGATTAACGTCTTTTTTAATAGTTTGGAACCCGATCTTTTACCATATTTGCAACCATAGTTTTTCACTTTTATTAACAACATAACAAGTAAAACACATGAAATTTAATTTCTTCAAAGCATCGTTTTCTCTGTTGCTGTGCGTCAGCCTGATGTCTTCTTGTGTATCATCTAAGAAGTATGATGACCTGAAAGCAAGCAAAGCAGCCCTGGAAGCAGAGCAGGCGGCTAACCGCCAAAAAGTAGACGAATTATCTGCCAGCCTGAAAGAGCGCGAGCAGAAACTTGCCGAAATGGAGCGTGCTATGAACGAGCAGCAGAAGGCATTAGATAATTTGAAAAATGATTTAAATGCATCATTGCAGGGCTTTAACCAGGGCGATCTTAGCGTTGATATCAGAGATGGCAAAGTATATGTTTCTATGTCTGATAAATTATTATTTGCAACTGGTAGCACTAAAGTAAACGCTGGTGGCCAGAAAGCGCTTGACCAACTGGTAAGCGTATTAAAGAAAAACCAGGAAGTTGGTGTAATGGTAGAAGGCCATACAGATGATGTTGAAGTTCTTCCAGGCACTAAGAAAATTGCTGACAACTGGGATCTGAGCGTGTTACGTGCAACTGAGATCACACGTCTGTTAACGCAGAAAGGCTTATCTCCTGACAGAGTAACTCCTGCAGGCCGCGCTTACTATCAGCCAGCTGATACAGGACGTACAGCTACTGCCAAATCAAAGAACCGTCGTACCGAGATCATCTTAACTCCGGACTTAACTGAAGTTTACAAGATCATCGGTATCCAGGCTAAAAAATAGTCCAGGCAAATTATAAACATAAAAGCCGCTGCTCTTAACCCGGGCAGCGGCTTTTTTATGACTGATGATTTACAAATTGGAGCCACTAAACATCCGTTCGCTTTATTTCCTTCGCTTTCCGGATAGCCTCCAAAAGTTGTTGCGGGCGTTGCGAGCCAATTAGCAAAGGCTTTTTGTTGTAAAAGTATAATTGCACACCCTTGTTGCCTGATGTGTTATAAGCTTTTCCGTTAAACGACCAGCGTATGCCCCAGCCACCGTAATCTAGTATAGGGTTATAGGTAACAGATTCGTAATTGCGGAGCTCGTGCAGCGGAATTTTCATAGCTTTCAGGTGGAAAGGCGAAAACTGTACAGTAAGCAGCCCCGGGTATACTTTGGTAGTTAACTTCATACTATAAAAAAACAGCGGCAGCCCTACCCCCAATAGCCCAGCCATAACAGCTAATTGTATTGCAGAAGCCGACCTGCTGCCAAGATCGCCACCAAGTATAACTTTGTAGATAAAGCCCGCCCAAGACATAGCTGCTACGCCAAGTATAACTACCCAAAGCCATACTTGCTTAAACCGTTGTTGCTCCCGGAAAAGGACTTTCATAGTTTAGGAGTTAGAGAGTTAGTTAATTTAAGGAATTTAGAGCTATAATAGCTACTGCTCGTCACTTTATACTCATGCTGCGAGTAGCTTCGCTTGCAGCATTATTGAATTAATTTCTAATCCTGTCCATCCTAAAATTTTATAAACCCTGATTCAGACAAACAAAAAAGGCCGCCAACTATTAAGCTGGCGGCCTTTCTGACTCAACACAGAAGTCTTAAATCTTGTGTCTAGAAATAACTATCCAATAGCTTGTTCTAAATCCGAGATCAGGTCTTCAGCATCTTCCACTCCTACGCTCAGGCGGATAAGTGAATCGCTCAGGCCGGCTTTCATACGCTCTTCGCGCGGAATGCTGGCATGCGTCATAGAGGCCGGGTGTCCGCAAAGTGACTCTACCCCACCCAACGATTCTGCCAGCGCAAAGTAATGGAAGCGCTCCAGCGTGCGGGTAGCATCTTCTATCTTATCGCCTTTCAGCACAAACGAGATCATACCACCGAAATCATTCATCTGTTCTTTAGCAACATTGTGGTTGTTGTGGTCTTCAAAACCTGGCCAGTATACTTTGTCTACTTTCGGGTGATTGCGCAGGTACTCGGCAATTTTGCGGCCGTTCTGGCAATGGCGCTCCATGCGCAAGTGCAATGTTTTTAAACCACGCAGCACCAAAAAGCAGTCTTGTGGGCCGGGTGTGCCACCGCACGCATTCTGAATAAAAGCCAGTCGCTCGGCCAGGGCATCGTCTTTAACTATAAGCGCTCCCATTACCACATCAGAGTGGCCACCCATGTACTTGGTAAGCGAGTGCATTACAATGTCAGCACCCAGATCAAGCGGAGTCTGCAGGTATGGCGTAGCAAAAGTATTATCGGCAACAAGTATAAGGTTATGCTTTTTAGCGATGGCTGCGCAGCCTTTAATATCGATAATGTTCAGCAGTGGGTTGGTTGGCGTTTCTACCCAGATCATTTTGGTGTTCTCGTTTACCAGCTCCTCTACCTTGCTCAGGTCGGCCATGTTGGTAAAGTGAAACTTGATGCCATAGTTCTGGAAGATCTTGGTGAAGATGCGGTAGCTGCCACCATACAAATCGTTTGTCGAAATCACTTCGTCGCCGGGAGCCAGCAATTTTATAGCAGCATCAATAGCGGCCATACCTGATGAAAAGCACAAACCATGTTTGCCATTCTCCAGGGCAGCCAGTGCGTTTTGCAGCTGTGTGCGGGTTGGGTTATGCGTACGCGAATACTCATAGCCTTTATGGTCGCCGGGAGATTTTTGCACGTAAGTAGAGGTCTGGTAAATTGGCGTCATGATGGCGCCTGTTGTTGGGTCTGGCTCTACGCCAGCATGTATAGCTTTTGTTCCGAATTTCATGTAGTCTATCGTTTAAGTATAAACAGTATGCTGCAAGTTAGTAAATTTACTTTTCAGGATTAAACATACTTGCCATGCCTGTTACGAGTATAGGAGGTAAAGTAACTAAGTAAATATTTAAAAGTCGGCACCCTATTATTCGTGCCTTTATACTATAAAATGAAGCAATTTCAACTGCTGCAGGGCTTTATACGTCAGAATGCCTCTACGTTTGTATCGATGGTGTTGCTGGTGGCCGTGCCGGTGGTAGTAAGTTCTACGCTGGCTTACTACCTGTACCAATACCAGGGTCTGCTGCAAAACCTGGAGCTGTGGCAAATGCTGCTATACTTTGTGGCAGTATCGTTTACGATGGCTCTGGCCCTTACTCCTACTACCTTTGTGGCATTAGTTAGCGGCTTTTACATGGGCTGGCCAGGTTTTCCGGGTGTAGTAGTATCTTATGGCATTGCGGCGCTTGTTGGCTATAGTATAGCCCAACTGATCGATCATGGCAAGATGATGAGTTTCCTGAACCGCTTTGAAAAAGCCCGAAACCTGATGCAGGAACTGCGCGAGCAAAGCTGGAGTCTTATTTTTCTTACCCGTATTTCGCCGGTGCTGCCTTTTGCTCTCATGAACTTTGTGCTGTCGTTGTTGCAGGTGCAACGCAATAAATTCTTTGTGGCAAGTATAGTGGGTATGCTTCCGCGTACACTTTTCTTTTTTTGGATAGGCACGCAGGCAAATGATATCATAAATTTATTGCAGAACCCTGACACCGGCACAAGCGGTAAACTTCTTATGATCGGCCTGATAATCATTTCGATAGGTGGTTTATACTTTGTGTTTGACCGTGCCCTGAAGAAAGCTTTGAAAAAAGCGAGCGCTAAAAATTAAAAAAATGTGTGTTTAGGGGTTGCGTTGTAAGAAAAATTGGCGTTACTTTGCATCACCATAACGGAAAAATGGTCACGTAGCTCAACTGGATAGAGCATCTGACTACGAATCAGAAGGTTAGGGGTTCGACTCCCTTCGCGACCACCGAAAAGCCTGTTTACGAAAGTAGACAGGCTTTTTTTTATTATCTATAGTTTTTGATATTAAGGCATCGGAACTGTTTAGGAAATATGGCCGTAACTTTTAACGCACTAAAACAAAGCAATGATCTTATACTCCGGATTAATTACGCTGAAATACGACCCCGCTACTGATATATTAGAAACTGAAATGCCTAATGTATCGCAGTTTACGTTACCTGAGGTGCGGTCGTGCTTAGATATTATTATCTCACATATCCATAACTACCACATTACAAAAGCGCTCTTCGACTCACGCGGCACTCAACTTGATATTGGAGAAAACGACGAAGAATATAAAGCTCTAGCAGCAAAATTCGGAGCAGACCTTATAACCACCAAACTTCGTAAAGTAGCACGACTTGCTTTAGCAGATAAAAAAAGGGAGAAGCAAGGTCAGAAACTACAGGAATCAGCAAAAGAGACACTTACAATACGTACTTTTAGCTCTTACCCGGAGGCTATGAACTGGCTACAAAAAAAGTAACTTATTACTGATATCAATTAAGGTTACCCTCGCCTTTACAACTGCCACAATACTTTATTCATAAAGATACTTATTCCCTAAAAATCGTATCTTACTTGTTATTAACCAATTGCATCGCGATGGTAGTTTATCAGGATAAGTATATGAAGCTCCATTATACCAGGCCCACAGATGTCTTGAGCATGGAGTTGCTTGGCTTTTGGGTACTTGGAAAGGAAGATGTAAAGCACATCTTTAATGCCTTGGCTGCTTGCGCACAAGAACATGGCACAAGGCACATTTTGCTGGATTTTGCCAAAAGCTCTATCAAGATGACAGAGGCAGAATATAAGATAGTGATGTCTCAGTTGGTAGTAGACCTTATTGCTACGCCAATAGAAAAAGTGGCACGTATTTCAACTCTAGATTCCAACCGCGAAAGTATAGTAGACTCTACTTATGAAACCATGCAAGCTATAATGAAGCTGCCACTAGAGTTCAGAAGTTTCCAGCAACACCAGGATGCATTTAACTGGTTGCTAGAGTAAGTATAAATCCTATCTATAAACAGCAAAGGCTCCCTTATGAGGAGCCCCGCCGATATTTTTGAAAAGATTATTTACGAGAAATTTACTTTTCAACTTTTAGCCATTTCCTTTTACGGGCTACTTTATCTTATGTTACAACTATGTGAACATAATTTTTCTTTTTGTTTGAAACATTGGCAAAATGGCATCTAAAAGCTTACAATACTTCTAAACACTTTTGAAAAACATCCCTTTACACCCACCTATAAAGAATACGACATTAAACAAGCCTACTTATATAAATTCAATTTTAACCAAGTATTTACCTATTATTGCAACACTTTTCAGCATCTGCAGTTATTTTAGACATGAAACTCTACAGTGACGATCTTATTGAGCTAACTTATACTGCAGCCCAGGACCTGCTGTATGCTGCGTGGCAAGAGCAAAGGCCTTATAGCACTGCGGAGGTAAAAAAGGCCTTTATGGCAATTGTAGCCAGCGCCAGAGAACATAACATTAAACGCATTCTTCTTAACTTTTCTGAAAACACAAAGGACTTTTTAGAATCTGAGTATAAAGCCTTACTAACCCAGCTAGCAGTTGGGTTGCTCCACACCATGATCGAGAAAATAGCCTGCATCGGACCGGGACACAGCGAACGGGAAGTACGGATAGGTGCCTCATTCGAAGAAATCAGGACTGCCAGTTCTATAGCATTACAATTCAGATACTTCTCTAACAGGGCTGAGGCGTTCCAATGGCTAATTGAATAAAAAACATTAAGTATAATTACATATAACACAAGCACTAATTTTTCTAATTCGTACTTAGAAAGTATAAGCTAATATCTAACCTAAACCAACGGATCAGTAGGCTTATAGATTCGTGTTACCACCACTTGTAGTTTATATACTGCTGCCACTTCTCCAGCACAAAGAAAGATTTGTGCGTCTGCATTTGCTTCTACAATTTCTTAAACCTTCAAAGCACTCAGCCTGATAGAAGACTGGCTATACGCTAAAGGTTTGTCAACAAATATAAAATGCGTATTACATTAAAATTCAAGCTATTATTCATAAAAGCGTGTTGTATACTACTATTTAGCATTGCAGGGAGCTTGCAGGCTAATTCTACAGCTTTAGCTGCTTCAAGTAAACCCTCCAATTCTTTAATTAACCAGATAGTAAGTTTCAGCCTGATAAATACTGATACAAAACATCCAATTCAGGTACTTAACAATAACTCGGCCTTTAGTTTAGACACGTTACCTACGGGTAACCTGAACATACAGGCCAATACCGCCCCTGCTACCACAGGCAGTGTCGTATTTACGCTCACCGGAACTCAGAATCACAGCCAAGTAGAAAATCACCCGCCTTATACTTTATTTGGAGATTCCGGCGATTCCTACAACTCCTGGACTCCGGCCATTGGAAACTATACCTTAACGGCAACTCCTTATTCAGCACCCAATGGCGGTGGCACTGCAGGCATTGCATCAAGTATAAATTTTAAAGTAACAAACTCTTTGGAAAGTGTAGTTACCGGCGAGTTAAAAAAATGGCATAAAATCACGATTACTTTCTCCGGCCCTGTAACCAAGGAATCTGCTTCTACTAACCCGTTTTTAGATTACCGCCTGAATGTTACTTTCAGCAATGGGACCCGCCAAATACAGGTACCGGGTTATTATGCTGCAGATGGCAATGCCAGCGAATCAGGAGCTTCGTCAGGAAATAAATGGCGTGTGCACTTTTCTCCGGATGAAGAAGGTATCTGGAATTATACGGCTTCATTTCGTACTGGCAACAGTATTGCCGTTGATAGCAGCGCTAATGCAGGTAGCCCCGCAGCTTTTGATGGCGCTACTGGTAGCTTTACTATTGGCCCCAGCGATAAAGCAGGCACTGACTTCAGGTATAAAGGGCGGTTACAGTATGTAGGCGAACATTATTTGCGCTTCGCACAAACCGGCGAATACTTTCTGAAAGGAGGCGCAGATAGCCCTGAAAATTTTTTAGCCTTTTCAGATTTTGACAGTACTTATAGTTCAGGCACAGAAAATACCATCAAAACATACCTGCCACATATCAATGATTGGAAGAGCAGTGACCCTGTTTGGAGAGTTGGGAAAGGGAAAGGTATAATTGGGGCATTAAACTACCTGGCCTCTAAAGGTATGAATGCTGTATATTTTCTTACCATGAATGTTAACGGAGATGGAAAAGATGTATGGCCCTGGGTTTCTCATACTGAACGCTACCGGTTTGATGTATCTAAGCTAGACCAATGGGAGGTAGTTTTTACGCATATGGATAAGCTCGGAATAATGCTGCATGTAGTAACGCAGGAAAGAGAAAACGACCAGCTTTTAGATAACGGAGAACTGGGGAAGCAGCGGAAACTCTATTACAGGGAATTAATTGCCCGCTTTGGCCATCACTTAGCTATTAACTGGAATTTAGGAGAAGAAAACACCAACACTGATAGCCAGCGGAAAGCTTTTGCTGATTACATCAAATCATTGGACCCTTACAAAAGCTTCATTAGCATACATACTTTCCCCACACAACGATCTGTGGTTTATACTTCCCTCTTAGGTTATCCCACTTTAGATGGGGCCTCGCTACAAATTTCCAGTATAACAGACGTACACCGCGAAACATTAAAATGGGTAAACAACTCTGCTTCAAAAGGACGAAAATGGGTGGTTAATCTGGATGAAATAGGGCCTGCCAGCATAGGAGTTGCACCTGATACTATAGATTATATGCATGACGCAATACGGAAGGCAGCTTTATGGGGTAACCTGATGGCCGGAGGAGGTGGTACTGAATGGTATTTTGGATATAATTACCCGAATAGTGACTTAACAACCCAGGATTGGCGCTCCCGCAACCATATGTGGGAGTTAACAAGCTATGCGCTGGAGTTTTTTAAAAAGTACCTGCCTTATAGTCAGATGCAAAACGCTGACAGCCTTACTTCAAGTACAACCGATTATTGCCTGGCTCTTCCAGGAAAAGTATATGCTATTTATTTACCAGATGGCGGATCAACCTCCCTGAATGTAAACTCCGGCAGTGATAGCTCAACTTACGAAGTCAAATGGTACAATCCGCGTACTGGTGGCGATTTGCAGAGTGGTAGCATTCAGCAGATCACTGGTTCGGGCAATAAAAGTATAGGTCCTCCCCCAACTGATATTTCGCTTGATTGGGTATGCCTTATTCGCAATACAGAAGTTGCAGATGCACCTCCTCTTTCCATAACACCGCCACTTAACAACTCAACTAGCAGTTCAGCGCCATCTGTTTCAGTATTTCCAAACCCGGTGGCAAATAGCATAACTGTGCAAGTAAACCTTCCGGAAACATCTGCAATAGAAATTTTAATAACGGATATAACAGGTAAAAAACTACTGCTGGCTACTTCAGAACCCGTTAAAATGCTTCTGAAAGAGTTTAACTTAATTAATCTCAAGCCGGGCGCATACCTGCTCCAGGTAAAGTACGGGGATAATTATACTACTAAGAAAATAATCAAGTATTAAATAAGAGAAGTAAGAAAAGGATACGCCTTTACTTAGCTAATTATATAGCTAGTTTGGTTAAATTCTGAAGTATAAATTTTCCTGAAATTAGGCTGCCAGAACTTTTTGTAACTCTTCTTCGATGCGTGGCGAAAGTATGGTAAGGAATGTTTCTATAAGATTTGCCTGCGCAATAGTACTCGAATGCATTAAACAGATCAAGCCGATCATGTTATTATCGGCATCGTTGAGGGGTGTGCCCATGTAGCTCTCTATCCCAAACTTGTGCAGGTATACATCGTCCGGAAATAGCTGCTTCACATCAAAAGGATAATAACAGAAACCAAAGCGTACTATATTTTCACAAGGTGTATTATCGAGGCAATATTCCAGTGGCCCAAGCAGCTTGCCCTTGTGCGCTAATTCAACGCCTTGCACCTTATTAGAGCCAGCCTGCGAAATCCTGCCTATCAGTACAAAATCTACCCCAAACGTTTCGAATATAAGCAGGCAGACAGCCTGAAAGAAATCACTTTTATTGTATTCGTTCGCAAACGACACAGCTTTGTCTAAAACTAAATTATCTTCTTCTGTCCAATCTTTCTGAACTGTGTATACATACTTATACTGCATTAGCCGACTCCTCTATCACTGGTTTGTAACACTTTGGTTTAAAGTATTTTGTAAATTTACTCAAGCTTGATAAATAAAAAAACGACAATTGCATCTAAATCAGATTTTGCAATTGCCGCTTTTATACTTGTAACAGAATCTTCTGAAAACCCTGTCGCTAATTGGTTTATGCTAAGCTGCCATCTCTTCTGGCAAAAGATACATTTCTCTATATTTCAACAGGCCTACCAAAGCCTTATTGATAACACTAAACTTTTTATGATCTTGTTGCAGCTCTTCCCACGAAGAAAAAATGCGCCAGATCTGTTCTTCACCGAAATAGAGTTTTTCCTGGGGAGTTATTTGCCTAGAATAAAATGCAGTCAGTTCATTATCCTGTTCGCGTTCGGGTACCCAGATGTTGTTATCGTTGCTATTTAAAATTTGAATTAATTCTGCTGGTCTGCCCTCACGGGTAGGTAAATAAAAATAAAATACAGTATCAGGATAATCTTCAGTCATCGCGTAAAGCTGTTAATCGTTGTATCTGCTACCTAAATTATGTTGTTTTACTGGCAGCCTCTAAACGTGTAATGTTATACTGGCAACAAAACTCGCACAGAAAAAGTTACAAACCAAAAGTTATACATTAAGTCAATTATATACTTCAAAAAATATCACTTCATTATACTTAATCAAGAGTAACCTTTTAAAAGTATAACCTATAATACGTTTAATAAAAACACCCGAATTTAACTATTTGATGAATATTGTATAAATATTATTCAATTAAACTATCACTAAAAATTATACTAAAACACGCAACAAACGGCAACATTATACTATAATCCTAAGGTTAAACATGGGTTTAAACCAACCACATCAAACAAACTATAATCCTATTTAATTATAGTTAACCAAAAAACAAGTTAATGCTAAACCAGTACGGTAGGATTTTTGTTTGAATTAATTCATACAAGCTTAGTAGCGAATTATTTACTATTTTTGTATCAGTAAATATTACAACAATAAAAAGCCGATTATTATGGGAATGTATCCTGAATATATGGTTGCCCCGATTCGTGAAGACCTTACTTCTGCAGGATTTGAGCAATTAATGACATCTGAAGAAGTGGAGCAAGCACTTTCTTCTAACAACGGTACTGTACTGGTTGCTATCAACTCTGTTTGTGGTTGTGCAGCCTCCAAGGCCCGCCCTGCTCTTAAAATGGCAGTTGCATCATCAGATAAAAGACCGGATAAAATGATTACGGTTTTTGCAGGCATGGAGCAGGATGCTGTTGCTAAGGCACGTGAATTTATGCTGCCCTACCCGCCGTCTTCTCCTTCTATTGCCTTGTTCAAAAATGGCGAACTGGTGCATATGATCGAGCGTTACCACATTGAGGGCAATGACCTTAACCGTATTGTTGATAACCTGCAGGGCGCTTTTGAAGCCTACTGCTAACGGTTAATTAACCTTAAAAACAGCAAAGGCCAGCTATTGTAGCTGGCCTTTGCTGTTTTTAAACTAAGTATACTTTATATACCAGCTTTTATAGTGCGCAGGTCAAAACCAATATCACGGCGGTAATAGCGGTTTTGCCAGGTTATAGTTTCGGCAGCTTTGTTAGCTTTTGCCAGGGCTTCCTCCAGTGTATCGCCTAGGGCGGTTACAGCTATAACACGGCCTCCGTTGTTTATCAATTTATCATTTACAATTTTAGTACCTGCATGGAACACCAACACATCCTTATCCACATTTTCCAGGCCGGTTATCACTTTTCCTTTCTCGAAACCTTCCGGATAGCCCCCAGATACCAAAAATACAGTTGCGGCAGTACGTGGGTCTATTTCCAGTTTAAAGCTTCCCAGTTTATGGTCGTGCAGGGCGCGGAACAGCTCAAAAAGGTCAGATTTAATGCGTGGTATGATCGCTTCTGTTTCCGGATCGCCTAAGCGTACGTTATACTCAATCACGTAAGGGTCGCCATTTACATTCATCAGCCCGATAAACAGGAAACCAGTGTATGGGATGTTATCCTGCTGAAGCCCCGTTAAAGTTGGCGTAATTACGCGGTCTTTTACTTTTTGCATAAAGGCATCATCGGCAAACGGCACCGGCGACACAGCCCCCATACCACCTGTGTTAAGGCCGGCATCGGCTTCACCAATGCGCTTATAGTCTTTTGCTTCAGGCAACAGCACGTATTCTTTACCATCGGTAAGTATAAACACTGACACCTCTATACCTTGCAGATATTCTTCTATTACTACTTTGCTACCGGCATTACCAAACTTTTTATTACGCAGCAGGTCTTCCAGGGCATCAATAGCCTCATCAAATGTTTGTGCTATAATAACACCTTTACCAGCCGCCAGGCCATCCGCTTTAAGTACAGCCGGGTAACTATGGTTGCGCAGGTATTCTACTGCATCGCGGTAAGTGGCTTCTGTAAAGGTCTGGTAACGTGCAGTAGGAATGTTGTGGCGAGAGAAAAAAGCTTTACAAAAGTCTTTGCTACCTTCCAGCATGGCACCGGCTTTTGTAGGGCCAACCACCAGTATGTGCTTCAGGTATTCAGAATTCTGGAAGTAATCGTGTATGCCTTCTACCAACGCGTTTTCCGGTCCCACCACTACCATCATAATATTAAAATCGCAGGCAAACTTTGCCAATTCTTCAAAATTATGAATATCGATGCTGGCGTTGGTATGAAAGTCTGAGGTGCCGGCATTACCTGGGGCCACAAAAACTTTGTCGCAGTATTCGCTTTGGCTAAGCTTCCAGGCAATGGCATGCTCTCTGGCTCCGGATCCTATAATGAGTACATTCATAGTTTTATAGTTATGCGTTAACAGCAACCGTTAACGAGTATTTATACTTTATATGTTTCATCAAAAACTGGTAGCACAACCTGATGCTGATGCTGCGAATTTACCACTTTTAGTTTAAGCACCTTATACTTTATACTTTAGTTCTTAGCGCTTTTATTAAAGAACAAGGCCAGCGACTATAGTTGCTGGCCTTGTTCTTTTCAATTTTTCATGCGCACGATTAGTTAGCGTATTCCGACAAGAATTTAATACGCATCAAGCGCAAATCCTCTTCCGTAAACTCATCCGCTCCTAACTCTTTTAAGGCAACGGCTATATTATCGGTGCTGGCGTTCATAAAGTAATCATAGATATCCTCTTGGCGCTCATGGTCTAATACACTGTTAATGTAGTAGTTAAGATTTAGTTTAGTGCCAGAATAACAGATATGCTCAATTTCCTCGATCAGTTCCTGCATTGTCAGGTCTTTCGAAGAGGCGATTTCCTCCAGATCTACTTTCTTATCTATCTGCTGGATGATGTAGATTTTGATCTTCGATTTATTAACCGTTGTCTTAACCACAACATCAGAGGCTGTTACGATATCGTTTTCCTCCACATACTTGCCAATCAGATCCAGGAACGGTTTTCCGAATTTCTGAACTTTACCCATACCTACACCGGCAATATGCGCCAGCTCTTCTTTAGAGGTAGGGTAAGTGGTAGCCATTTCCTTTAAGGACGGATCCTGGAAAAGCACGTAAGGCGGTAGTCCTTTTTCTTTCGCCAGTTTTTTGCGCAGGTTCTTGAGTAAGTCAAAAAGCACTTCATCATGGCCGGCAGCGGCCTGTGTTTCTTCCTTCTCTTCGTCTTCTTTTACTTCCTGCTCAAAGTTATGGTCTTTGGTTAGCTGTATTGCAAATGGCTTCTCTATAAAATCAAGGCCTTTCTGTGTCAGTTTTACTACGCCAAAGTTTTCGATGTCTTTTTCGAGGAACTCAGATAGCAACACCTGCCGCAGCACAGAGCCCCAGAATTGTACATCGTGCTCTTTGCCCGCCCCAAACACTTCTAATTTGTCGTGATCGTAGCTGGTAGTGTATTGGTTGCGCAAGCCTGTAAGTACAGCCGTAATATGATCTATACCAAAGCGCTGGCCTGTTTGCTGCACTGCTTTCAGTGCCAGTTGGGCTTCTTCCTGCGCCTCAAAACGCTCTTTAGGGTGCAGACAGTTATCGCAGAAACCACAATCTTTTTCGTATGCTTCACCAAAGTAGTGTAGCAGTTGCTTGCGGCGGCATACGGCAGAATCAGCGTAAGCTGCCATTTCCTGCAACAATAGTTTTGAGTTGTCGCGCTCAGTTACAGGTTTATCTTTATTAAACTTCTCCAGCTTAACAATATCGTCGTAACTGTAGAACATCAGGCAGTTTCCTTCCAGCCCGTCGCGTCCGCCGCGGCCGGTTTCCTGGTAATAACCTTCTATTGATTTAGGGGTATCATAGTGGATTACAAAACGCACATCCGGCTTATCTATACCCATACCAAAGGCAATGGTGGCTACAATTACGTCTGCTTCCTCGTTCAGGAAAGCATCCTGGTTGGCCATACGAATGCTGGCATCCAGCCCGGCATGATAAGGCAATGCCTTTACATCATTTACGCGCAGTAATTCGGCAATCTCTTCTACCTTTTTGCGGCTCAGGCAATATACAATTCCGCTTTTGCCTTTGTTTTTCTTAACGTACTGTATTAGCTGTTTTTTGGTATTATGCTTCGGGCGTACCTCGTAGTACAGGTTAGTGCGGTTAAACGACGACTTAAACACCGATGCTTCATCCATTTGCAGGTTGCGTTGGATGTCGAGCTGTACTTTTGGCGTTGCTGTAGCCGTAAGGGCAATAATAGGCAAGTTTCCGATCTGGTCAATTATGCCACGTATTCTGCGGTATTCCGGTCGGAAATCATGTCCCCACTCTGAAATGCAGTGCGCTTCATCAATGGCAACAAAAGAAATATTAGAACTACGCAGGAATTCAACAGTTTCTTCTTTCGTTAGCGACTCCGGGGCCACATACAAAAGCTTTACTTCGCCGGCCAGCGTTTCTTTTTTAACTTTATTTATTTCAGACTTCGATAAAGTAGAATTAAGGAATTGCGCATTCACGCCAAACGCATTTAACTGATCTACCTGGTTCTTCATCAAGGCGATTAGCGGCGAAATAACAATAGCGGTTCCCGGAAGCGAGAGTGCAGGCAATTGATAACACAATGACTTGCCCGCGCCTGTAGGCATAATTACAAAGGTGTTTTTACCGTTGATAATATTGTTTATTATCAGCTCCTGGTTTCCTCTGAATTGATTATACCCGAAAACTTCCTTTAATTTGTTCTTGAGATTGACCTCTTTTAGTGACATGAAACTTGCAAAATAATTCTAAGTGCAACGTATCCATTCAGAATACATTAACACAAATTTAACTTGAATATCATTAATAATATAACCTCGACCGCAAAAAAAGTCTTAATGGCAGAAGCCGAGGCAATCGCCAGACTGGCAGATTTTATCGACGAAGATTTTAAAAATTGCGTCGAAGCCATTTTGCACATTAAAGGGCGCGTAGTTGTAACGGGTATTGGCAAGAGCGCAAACATTGCTTCTAAAATTGTAGCCACCCTTAATTCTACCGGTACACCCGCTCTTTTTATGCACGCCGCTGATGCTATTCACGGCGACTTAGGCATGATCCAGGCCGAAGACTTTGTGATCTGTATCTCTAAAAGCGGTAATACACCGGAAATAAAAGTTTTAGTTCCGTTACTCAAGCGTAAAGGTTCTAAACTGGCGGCCATGGTATCCAGTATAGATTCTTACCTGGCTACCAGCGCCGATTTTATACTTAACGCCTCTGTAGAACGCGAAGCCTGCCCAAACAACCTGGCTCCTACTACCAGTACTACCGCTGCTTTGGCACTTGGTGATGCCCTTGCGGTTTGCCTGCTTGAGGCCCGTGGCTTCAGCAGTGCCGATTTTGCCCGCCTGCATCCTGGTGGCTCGCTTGGCAAGCGCCTTTACCTGAAAGTAGAAGACATTTACGGCCTTAACCAAGCCCCAAGTGTTAAAGAGAACGCTACACTGAAAGAAATTATTATTGAAATATCTTCTAATAGGCTGGGTGCCACAGCTGTAGTAAAAAATAATAGCTCCGAATTGGTTGGTATTATAACCGATGGCGATTTGCGCCGTATGCTGGACAAATATGAATCTATAGATGGTATTAAAGCAGTCGATATTATGACGCCTTCCCCACTCACTATAGAGCCAGATCAATATGCTGCTGAGGCGCTGGCCATTATGCAGGATAAAAGTATAACACAATTAGTTGTAACCGAAGCCGGCAATTTCAAAGGCTTTGTTCACCTCCACGATTTATTGAAAGAAGGACTTATATAGCAATGGATAAGAACACCTACGTGGTAATAATGGCTGGCGGCATAGGAAGCCGCTTCTGGCCATTTAGCCGCACCAACTACCCAAAGCAGTTCCATGATGTGCTGGGCATAGGCGAAAGCATGCTGCAGATGACAATGAAACGCTTTAAGGACATCTGCCCGGATGAAAACATCTTTATAGTTACCAACCGCGACTATGAAGCCCTTGTTAAAGAGCAACTACCGCAGCTAACCGATAACCAGATATTGCTGGAGCCGATTGGCCGTAATACCGCCCCTTGTATTGCTTACGCTTCTCATAAAATTGCACAGATCAACCCGAACGCGAACCTGGTAGTTACCCCTGCCGACCACGTGGTGCTAAAAGAAGAAGCCTTTACGAAGGTGGTAAAAGAAGCAATACAGGCAGCCAGCCAGGATAATATTTTGCTAACACTGGGCATTACACCAAGCCGCCCTGATACCGGTTATGGCTACATCCAGTTTATTGACCACAATGACAATAACTTAAAAAAGGTAAAAACTTTTACCGAGAAGCCGAACCTGGAGCTTGCGCAAATGTTCCTCAACAGCGGCGACTTTGTATGGAACTCGGGTATCTTTATCTGGAATGTGCAAAGTATACTTAGTGCCTTCCGCGAGTACCTGCCTGAAGTGAATGAAATATTTGAAGAAGGCAGCCAAAAGCTGAACACACCTGAAGAGCAGAACTTCATAACTAGAGCTTACTCACATTGCCGTAACGTATCTATTGACTATGGCATTATGGAGAAAGTGGATAATGTGTTTGTACTGCTGAGCGACATTGGCTGGTCTGACCTGGGCACGTGGAACTCGCTTTACACCATTGGCCAGAAAGATGAGCAGCAAAATGTTGTAGATGGCGAAGTAATGTTATACGACACGAATAACTGTATCATTAAAACGCCAAAAGAGCGTTTAGTAGTGGTACAGGGCCTGGAGGGTTATATCATAGCCGAACACGACAATGTACTGATGATCTGCAAACTGGATGAAGAGCAAAAGGTAAAAGAATTTATGTCGGATGCCAAATCTAAAAAAGGCCCGAATTACATTTAAGTCAAGTATAAATTTCAAGAGGCTTTTGCCCTTTACATAAAACAGAAACCCCTGCAGCTTTATAGTTGCAGGGGTTTCTGTTTTATAGCCTTATACTTTCAGAAGTATAAATCTTTAAGTATAAATGGTTATTTAAACTTACGCTTTAAGGGCAACATCACCGGCCTTCAGGCGCTGGCTCATAGCCTCGTAAAGTATAATGCCAGTAGCTACTGATACGTTTAGCGAGCCGATCTGACCCAGTAACGGGATACGCAGGCGGGCATCTGCTTTTTTCAGGTATTCCGGCGAAATACCGTCTTCCTCACTTCCCATAATAATAGCAGTAGGGCCAACCATATCTACTTTATCATCGGTCAGGTTATCGTCTGTTTTTTCGGTACAGGCCACAATCTGTATACCAGAGTTCTGTAGGTATTCTATGGTTTCTTTCAGATTTGGCTCGCGGCAAACCGGCACCAGGTGCAGGGCACCAGCCGATGTTTTCAGGGCATCAGCGTTGATCTGAGCGCCACCGCGGCTCGGAATAACAATGGCATCCACACCTAAACACTCTGCATTTCGCGCTATAGATCCGAAGTTTCTGACATCGGTAATGCGATCAAGTATAAGCAAAAGTGGGTTTTTACCTTTCTCAAAAAGGGAGGTTACAATTTCCTGCAAAGGCGCATAGGTAATAGCCGATGAGTAGGCTACAGCTCCCTGGTGGTTCTTGCGTGTAAGTTTGTTCAGCTTCTCGATCGGCACCATAGATACCGGTACATCCGAACGCTTTGCCAGCTCCAGCAACTCATCAACGGTTGGGTTCTTGGCTGTTTTCTGCAGGAAGATTTTCTCCAGTCCTTTGCCCGCAAGCATGGCTTCTATTATCGGACGAAGCCCGAATAGCATTTCGATCTTTTCTTCTCTGGCTTCTCTCGGTGCTCTGGGGCTGCCGTAGCGCGAATTTATATTTCTGTTATACCTGCTCTCCATTGTGCAACTGTGCTGTACCAGCTCTCCTCGTAATCGCGGCGCCGTTCCAGCTCATAATGATTTTCTGTAAAGGTATTCTGTTTTTTGTTAAAAACGAACTTGATGTAAGGCATCAGCTCAGATTCGCGGTATGTCCATACCTCAGAGTTGCCGACGCGCGTTACCTGGCTTGGCCTTCCGTAAATAATATAGATCATTCCACGATCCGTGGCCCAGCCTGCCTTGTGCGAAGTATAAAGCTTGTTTGCAAACTCTACACGCCCATAGTACTTCCTGATCAGCTCACGGGCTATACTTTTATCGCCGGCTACTTTTAACCAGAAACCATCTACAGCTGCTTTAGGGTCAGGTGCTTTAAACAGGGCTTCGCGCTCTGCTGAGGTTGTAATATAAATGAGTGGCTGCAGTAATTCCTGCGATGTGGTAACTAAAGGAAAAGCGTCTCTCTCAACTAATAAGCCTTCTGGCTGCGCTTCCTTCTGCTGAATCAAGTATAAGCCAGAATTGTGTAGTTGTATCGTGTCGCCGGAAGTATAAGAAAGGGTATCTATTGCATTTATAGTTTGAGGTATAGCTTGCTGCCGGGTAGACATAGGTGGTAAAGCGGCCATAAATGCAGCATCGTAGCGCTGTAGTTTTATTGGCTCTGTAACGCCGAACTGGTGTAAAAGCAATTTTTCGGTAGTAGTAGTATAGTTACTGAAAAGCGATCTGCCAGATTTTGCCTGTACCAGCAGGTATTTTTTTTGCAGCATTTTAGGTTGCAACGGTACTTTATAAAAGGTTGAGAGCCGCTCCTGCCCTACCAGCTTTTGCCGCAAACGCAGGTATAGCACATTAGGCTCAGCAACAAATTTGGCTGGCAGCCTCAGCGACAAGTATAAACTACCTCCATTTGCCGGATCAATCTCTGTATCTACCTGAATGGAATCCTGTGTGAGCAGTGGATCTTTTTCGCCTTTGCCTGCGCGCACATCATACTGTACCTGCATGGCACTTTGCTGCACATCAACCACCTGATTCACATCTTCAAACTTCATAAACAGGTGCAGACTGTCGTTTAAAGTATAATGATCCGTCTGAAGTATAATTTCTGGTAGCAGCGGCTTAGCATAAGCTGTTTCCGGCATGCGCGTATCCGGTGGCGAGCCACATGCAGCCAATAACATTGTTGTGCAGCCTAAGAGAGTTAAGCATCTGAGCTTCATGAAGTATAGGATTGAGCAACAGCCAGAAAACAAAAAGCCAGGCAACAAACGCTGCCTGGCTTTTTTACTGTTTAACTCTCTATTTTGTTTAACGCCGTATGCGCTGCAGATATTGCATGAACTGCCCCTGTATTTGCTGGGCACGTTGCTCATCGCCAATTGCCTGCGCTTCGGTTACAAGCTGCTGCATAATGTACAGGTTTGTTTGTATCTCCATATCATGCAGGGCACCTTTGTCTAAGTAATAATCCAGCGATTCCTGCGAGCTTTTTGCCATGGCATCCAGCAATTGCTTGGCACGCTGCTGCTCACCTACTTTCGACATCAATGTAATAAACTGAGGCGTGTAATAATCGAACGGAACGGTTTTCTCAGGCAGCTGCTCAAAACAATAATCAATAATTTCTTTCGCTCTGGCTGTGTTGCCCTCCTGCAGGTAAGCTGTAGCCAGCTTACCAAACTTATCGCGTGCATTGGCAGCAAAACGGAAATAGTTCTCGTCGTAGAAAATGTTCGGGTCGTTGAAACCACGGAAGCTGAACTTCTTCATCAGGTTGTTATACATTACCTCTTTGTTCAGGTAACCTGGCATTTCTTCGCTCACTGTTTTGACAGGTACAATGCGGTACGCCAGGCCATCTAACTGGAAGTAATCAGACAAACCAATAAAATCTGAAGCATTTACTGTAGTAGAGAAGTATACCGGACGCTCCCAGTTGTTTGTAGCCAGCAAGTCAAGTATGATCAGGTGCTTTTTCTCCAGGAATGATTTGTTGGTAGTCCACTGCATGCGGTCTGTAATTTCAGCCTGCTTCTCTTTAGGTATAAAGCCCATTCCCTGCACTTTTGCTTTATCAATGTTTAGGAAGAAGTTTTTAGTAGGGAAAGAAGTCAGCGTAGTGCCGGCACCATACTGCACCTGCAAGGCCGGATGGTTTTCCTTTACCAAACTGATAAACTGCTGCAAATCTATACCAGCTGCTACCTGCGGTTTTTCAACATAAGGCAGGTAATCGTTTACACCCTGGCGGTAGTTCGAATTTTCAAGCGACAGCGGCCACGGCGCAGACTTGTAAGAAGGGCGCTTCATCTGGTCGATATACCAATCGGTATTCAGGTAGCTAAGTACGGCTACGCGCACATCAGTCCTGTAGCCTTCTACTTCCTGAGCATACCATAGCGGGAACGTATCGTTATCGCCATTTGTGAAAAGGATGGCGTTAGGTGCACACGAATCAAGCAGGTTTTTGGCAGAATCCACAGAATGATAACGGTTAGAGCGGTCATGATCGTCCCAGCCTTCGGCAGCAAGTATAACCGGCACCGATAAACACACTGCTGTAGCTACCGCAGCACGCGCCTGCTGATTACGCAGCACTTTCTGCAACAGGTCAGCCAAACCTAACACACCTAAACCAATCCAGATAGAGAAGGCATAAAATGAGCCTGCAAAAGTATAATCTCGCTCGCGAGGCTCTATTGGCGGCTGGTTCAGATAAAGCGCAATGGCTATACCCGTAAAGAAAAACAACAGACCAACTATAAAAGCATCGCGCTCATTCTTGCGGATCTGGTAAATCAGACCAAGTATACCTACCAAAAGCGGCAGCAGGTAGAAACAGTTACGAGCCATGCTATTTGCTACACGAGCCGGCACGCCGTTATCGTTTTTACCAAACCATAGCACGCCGGCCTGCTGCACATCGCTTTCGCGGCCAGCAAAGTTCCACAGGAAATAGCGCCAGTACATGTGGCCTAACTGATAACGCATCAGGAAGCTCATATTCTGGCCAAAAGTCGGCATCTGGCCTTCGCGCAGGTCTACCCATTTTTTATATTCTTCCAGGTGTTGCGGGTTATCGCTGTAAATACGCGGTAGCAAGGTTTTGTCTTTGCTGTCATAGATAGCCTCTACGCCGCCAGGTACTGCTATGTACTTATCCTTGCCTTTGATGTAACGCGGTGCTTTTTCTTTCTGATCAACTGGCTGTGCATTGTATTGCGGACCATAGATTAAAGGTCGGTCGCCGTATTGCTCACGCTTCAGGTAAGATACAAAGCTCAGAATATCCTGTGGGTCGTTCTCATCAATCGTCGGGTTATAAGACGATCGGATCGGGATGATCATATAAGATGAATAACCAATCAGGATAAAGATAAAGCAAAGTATAGCTGTGTTAAGAACGCGGTTACCATGCTTAATGGAATACCGGATACCAAAAACGATAGCAACTATAAGTATAGCAACAAATACGATGATACCGGATCCGAAAGGCAGGCCAAGCGAGTTGACAAAGAATACCTCCACATTACCTGCCAGCGACGGCAAGCCCGGTATAACACCCCAAAGTATAGCCATTACAACTACCGCACTAATCAGGAAAGCGATAACGCCTCCCCAGAAAGTAGGCTTATATAAACGGAAGTAATAAATAAAGGCAAGTGCCGGTATAGCAACCAGGTTAAGTAAGTGAGCTCCAATAGACAGGCCTACCAGGTAAGCTATAAGTATAAGCCATTTATCAGAAAGCGCCTCTCCAACTTTAGACTCCCAGCGCAGCATAGCCCAGAAAACAATAGCCGTAAAGAACGACGACATGGCGTATACTTCAGCTTCTACTGCCGAGAACCAGGCAGAATCAGTAAAAGTATAAGCTAGTGCTCCTACTGCACCGGCTCCCATAATCAGAAGTACGTTGCCGTTTGTCGGGGCTTCGCCTTCTTTTACCAGCAACCTGCGGGCAAGTATGGTGATAGACCAGAACAGGAACAGCACTGTGAACGAGCTGCAAAGCGCCGACAACAAGTTTACCCACCATGCTACCTGCGTAACATCGCCGGCAAACATAGAGAAGATACGGCCTACCAACAGGTAAAATGGCGCCCCTGGCGGGTGCGGCACCAATAGTTTGTACGAGCAGGCAATGAACTCGCCTGCATCCCAATAGCTGGCAGTTGGCTCCAGCGTTAACACATAAACGGTTGTCGCGATTAAGAACACGATCCAACCGACCAGGTTGTTTATCCTCCGATAATCAGTCATAGCTAATTTTGATTCTGCCCCGAAAATAATAAATAAAGATTTGCCGAGGTGCAATTTTGAGATTTAATACAAAAAAAGCCGGCCTTGGGAGGCCGGCTTCTGTAGGCTATATTTTAAAAGCTGTTATTTCTGAATAATAAGTCGCTTTGTTTCAATGGTCTTGTTGTTTACCAACAGGCTGTAAAAGTATACGCCAGCCGGCCAGCTTTCCATGTTTAGCACCAGGTCTGTATTGTCAGCTGCAGTAAGTTCCTGGGTATGTATAACCCTTCCGATGGTGTTTGACACACGGATCTTATAGTTATCATTGCCGGAATGGTTCAGCGAAAAACGGGTAATGCCGCGCGATGGGTTCGGATATGCATGTATAGATGGCAGTTCCTTAATATCGCGGCCAGGCGCAAATGCAGCTAATGTAATAGCGCTGTACATGCTTTTGCCAATACTGGCAGTTTCTACTGAATGGAATGACGGTGCTACAGCAGATTCATATATTTTTGAGCAATTGTGCTCATTATCGCTGATAATGAAAGCAGGACGCGCATTCTGAGCCGACAGCACCAGACTTTTCTGTTTTTCCGGCATCATTTTCCAGACAGTGGCACCGCCTTTGTTTACAGGGGATACTCCTGCATTTACCTTATGCCCTGCTACCTCGCTATGCGCATTTAACGCAAACCCCAAGAGCTGTGCACCTGTAAGAGCAACGGTTAAAACCAATTGAGTAAAAGTCTTCATTTTATAGTACCTCCTTTTCTAATCTATACCCTTATCAATCAAAGATAAGCGAAAACCTTAAAAGCGAAAATATATTTTTTAAAATATTTGTAAATGAGACACATAAGTCGTCTCAATGGTTGCCTGTGTATTTTGCTCCCCGAAATATAGTACAACAACTATGCCTATTCCTTTTCAGCAACCGGTTATACCGAAACAAATAAGTATAACCAGTCCTTCATAAAGCTTGCAATTTAACTTTCAGTCAACTGCTCCACCTCCAGTTATAGCACTATTTAACTACAACCCACCTGTCAGCCAAGCATCAAACCTCCTTGCAATAACAAGCATTAGTTATATTCTTAAAACTATCACAATATAACTAACCACATCAACTAACTTCTTAAAACTCTGCCAAAAGAAAGTAAATCAATTAAAATAGTATAAATATAGCAAGAATATAATTGCACTAAAAAACAAACATATTAATAATGTGCAACTGCTGTTATTCAATACCGTTAATCAAATTTACATACAAAATTGGATTACACTTAATGATAGAACTTTACATGAAACGCATCATATTTTTACTCACTATACTTGCCAGTTTTTGCGCCGGGGCAAAGGCGCAGGACAGCGCAAGCGGTTGCACACAGGAGGTGGGCTGCTTTAGATTTCAGATGATCGGGGCAGAAGTTACCAATACAAATAACATAATGCTTACTTATACTTTACAGGTAAACTGCAATACCAGGCTTGAATATGTAGCTTTTGAACTGCCCGAAGGCAAAACTGCAGCATCTCCTGCTGACATTTATGCCAGAGACCCAAAGTATATAGTAACAAATGGCAGAACCGGCAACTCGAGCAAACTGAACACGGCTTTTAATGCCATTCAGTTTGAAGCAAAAAACAAGATCGAGCTGAAAGCCGGCGCTGTAGATACTTTCCGTTATTACCTAGCTTTAGAAGATTATGCAGCCTTGCAAACAGTACGCGTGCAAGCCAAAGAAGCAAACAATACAAATGCCAGCACAGCAACTTTTAACATGGCCGAGTGCGGCCTGCCAACTACTATACCTGCCCCTTTATGCATCATCGATCAGGGTGAAATTGTTTACGGCTTTGCGGGGGCAACAACCAACACTGATGGCACTACCACACTGCGCTTTGGCATTCAGAACAAAACAGCTGCTAATGTAACAGCCGTAACTTTTGAAATACCGGAAGCACCTCAGCCGGTTTCGGTACCCGGCAATGGCAATATTTACAAAGCAAGGTATAATTATAAAGTAACCCTGGATGAAGAAAGCGGCCTTTTAACTTATGATGCCCAAAATGCCACTAACTTCTCGAACGGAAACGGTGATGTATTTACTTTTAGCATACCAACCGAGCTTTACAACAGAAATTCATACTTCCAGATCAGCGTCACTACAAGTGATAACCTTTACAACACAGGCTTTAACACCATCACCTGCGACGACCAGCCTATTGTACCTCTACCGGTAGAACTTGTATCGTTTAAGGGCAAAGTAACCGAAAGTGGCATCGAGCTTAACTGGTCTACGGCCTCTGAAAAAGACAACGACAGGTTTGAGATTGAAAAGAGCAGCAATGGCAAAAACTTCAATACAATAGGCCAGGTAAACGGCGCAGGCAATTCAACTACTGCAAAACGCTACAACTTTACAGATACAAAAGCAGATGCAGGCACTAACTATTACCGCTTAAAGCAGATTGACACAAATGGCACATCGGAATACAGCAAAATTATAGCAGTAGATAACAAGGCAACTTTAGCCGAAGATGGCAACCTGATGCTTTACCCTAACCCTGCTACCGGTAATATTGTTACGGTAGCCTTAGGCAACGCCAACACCACAGGAACTATACTTAGAATAATGGACCGCAACGGGCGCGAGGTTCACCGCGAAACTATAGTGGCAGGCACACGCCAGACCGACCTTTTGCTACAAAGCCTTCACATCAAAAAAGGTATGTACATGATTTCTATCCAGCAGGGCGATAAAATTGAGTCGAAGAAGCTGATTGTACAATAACTTATATTCAACTTTAAGCAAAAGCGGGAGCCAGTTCTGGCTCCCGCTTTTGCTTAATCTATATCTTAAAGTACAAATTCAGAGATCTCAGATAACGTAGGCTATCTCTTTAAAAGCAAAGTAACGCAATTCATTTTCTATTTCTACCGCAAGCCGGCCGTCCTCGTTTATGCCAACTATACTCCCTTCCACGCGTTTGCCGTTTACTTCAAAAGTATGGCGCTCCTGGTAGCGGTAAAGAGCCTGCAGATATTCGTAACGCAGTTTTTCTGTTTTACCATTTCGTAGCTCGAGGTAGCGTTTTTCAAGCAATTCAAGCAAACGGGCAATGAGTTTATTCAGGTCCAGGTCGTAACCCAGTAACATAGCAAGCGAAGTAGCCGTAGCATGGCCAAAATGAAGTTGATTAATGTTTAAACCAATCCCGACAATACTGTGTTGTAAAGAATAGCTATTTATTGTGTTTTCTATTAAAATCCCACCAAGTTTCTTATCTTCAAGGTAGAGATCGTTGGGCCACTTAATCAGGGCTTCTGTTGCGCCTTGCTCATGCAACAAATCAAGCACGGCCAGCGAAACAGCCATGTTCAGATAAAACTGGTGCCTGACAGCAACAAACGTAGGTGACAGAATAACAGAAAGAGTAATGTTTTTTCCAGGCGCAGCCTCCCATACATTACCCCGTTGTCCACGCCCTTTGGTTTGTTCGTCTGTTATAACAGTGCAACCTTCTGTGGCTTCATTTTTGAGAAGAAGCTGTTGGGCCTCTGAATTAGTGGATTCGCAAACCGGCAGAAAATACAGCTGCTGGCCCATAAACAGCGTATTAGGCAGCATAGATTAAGCAAAATTTAATACTTTTGTAATTCAAATTTAAACATCGCAAATGAAAAATACCAAGGTTGAGGTTAATTCAGACATATTGGCAGAACTTGTAGTTAAAGGAATGCAGGAAAAGAAGGCTACCGATATTGTCGTTATTAATCTTAAATCGTTAAAGAATGCCGTTTCTGATTATTTCGTAATAGCATCTGCCAACTCCGATACACAACTTGATGCTATCGCCAACTCTATCGAAGAAGAAGTTTTTAAAGCAATTCGCCAGAATCCGTGGCAAAGCGAAGGCCGTACCAACAGAGAATGGGTACTGCTGGACTATGTAGACGTAGTAGCACACATTTTCCTAAAAGATAAACGAGAGTTTTATGCACTGGAAGAGCTTTGGGGTGATGCCAGTATAAATCATGTAGAAACTGTTTAACTAAAACTTTCTGCCGAACAAAAACCGGCGGAACAGTGTTTCTAATTCATCTGAAATTTAATATTCATGGCAGAAAATAATAATAAAGGGAACAGAAAGAAAAAGCCAATCATCCCGAACACTCCTCCGCGGCCAACTTTACAGCTGTGGATGCTGGCGGTGCTGATTCTGCTTATTTTCGGATTAACCTATTTAAACAAGAGTAACGCCTCTGTTGAGACCACGCAGCAGAACTTCGAAGAGATGCTTCTGAGCAACGATGTGAAGAAACTCACCATCGTGAACGACAAAATCGTGGAGGTTTACCTGAAAGAAGAAGCGCTGCAGAACGAAAAGTATAAAAATGAGGTATCTGACCGCGGTGCACTTTCACTTGACCAGGGGCCACATTATCACTTCCAGATCATATCTGCCGAGTCTTTTAAGGAAGATTTGGAGAAGATGCAGGAAAACGTGCCAAAGGAGCAACGCATTGGCTATAGCCTGGACACTCGTACCGGCTTTGCTGATTTCTTCCTGCAGTGGGGCTTCCTGATTTTACTACTATTTGGTTTCTGGTTCCTGATGCGCCGCGTTACAGCAGGCGGTGCAGGTGGCCAGATCTTCAACATCGGTAAATCTAAAGCTGCACTGTTTGATGCGGAAAACAAGGTAAAGATCACGTTTAAGGATGTGGCCGGCCTGGAGGAAGCAAAAGAAGAAGTACAGGAGATTGTAGAGTTCCTGAAGAACCCTTCTAAATTCACTATACTTGGTGGTAAAATACCGAAAGGTGCCTTGCTGGTAGGCCCTCCGGGTACCGGTAAAACCTTATTGGCGAAAGCTGTTGCCGGCGAAGCCGATGTGCCTTTCTTCTCGCTTTCAGGCTCTGACTTTGTGGAGATGTTTGTGGGTGTGGGTGCTGCCCGTGTTCGCGACCTCTTTAAGCAGGCTAAAGCCAAAGCGCCTTGTATCATCTTTATTGATGAGATCGATGCCATTGGCCGCCACCGTAGCCGTGGCCAGGTGCCAGGAGGTAACGACGAGCGTGAGAACACATTGAACTCGCTGCTGGTAGAAATGGACGGTTTCGCAACTGACTCAGGTGTAATTATACTTGCAGCCACTAACCGCCCCGATACCCTTGACTCTGCTCTACTTCGCCCGGGCCGTTTCGACCGCCAGGTAAGTATAGATAAGCCAGACATTAACGGCCGTACCGAAATTTTTGAAGTACACTTAAAGCCACTTACGCTCGCCCCTGATGTGGATGCCCGTAAACTGGCTGCCCAGACTCCAGGTTTTGCCGGTGCCGAAATAGCCAACGTTTGTAACGAGGCCGCTCTGATTGCAGCACGACGTAACAAAAAGGCAGTAGAACTACAGGATTTCAACGATGCCGTTGACCGCGTAATCGGTGGTTTGGAAAAGAAGAACAAGATTATCTCTCCGCAGGAGAAAAAAATTGTTGCTTACCACGAAGCTGGCCACGCCATTGCAGGCTGGTTCCTGGAGCATACCGACCCATTGGTAAAAGTAAGTATAGTTCCGCGTGGTGTAGCTGCGTTAGGTTATGCACAATATTTACCAAAAGAGCAGTTCCTTTATACTACAGAGCAGCTTGTTGATGAAATGTGCATGGCACTGGGTGGACGTGCTGCTGAGGATATCGTATTCGGTAAGATCTCAACCGGTGCTTTAAGCGACCTGGAGCGTATCACTAAAATGGCTTACAGCATTGTAACCATGTATGGTATGAACTCTAAAATCGGTAACGTATCGTTCTACGACTCGAAGCAATCTGATATGGCGTTTAACAAACCATACTCAGAGGCAACCGCCGAAACCATAGACAATGAAGTACGCAGCATTATTGAAGCAGCCTACGAGCGCACAAAACAATTACTGATGGATAAGCGCCACGAACTGGAACTGGTTGCACAGGAGCTGTTACAGAAAGAGATCCTGTTCCAGAACGATCTGGAGCGCATTGTTGGCAAGCGTCCGTTTGAAGGTTTAACCACCTACCAGGCACACACTGCCGGCACCGACCGTAGCAAAACTAAAAGCGAAGTTGAGCAGGAGCATCCTATGGAAATGGATCGTGAAGGGCAGCAGGAAGAGCAGCCTGTAAATGGCGCACCTGTTAACAACAATGCACCTGCTACAAACCAGGATGATTCTTTAAACACTAGAAGAGCTTAGTAATACGCATGTACGAAGCAAAATCGAAAGAAATTGTATTAAGAAGAGTAAGAGAGGCGCTGGCTAAGTCAGCGCCTTTTCTGCCTCCTACTCCTGACTTCACATCGCCGCTCCATGCCAGTCCTTCAGAGGATATGTCGGTGGAGTTTGCGCAGAAGTTCATCGCTAACGCCGGCCTGTTTTTCTACTGCGAATCAGAAGAAGATTTTTTTGACCAGCTATTCGTATTCAAGCAGGAACAGAACATACAGCACCTTTTTGTATGGGAGTCTAACCTGCAGCACATACTTTACCAGGCAGGCATAGAGTTTATAGCCAACGATGATACGTTTGTGCAGGATGCTGAAGCTGGCCTTACAACCTGCGAGGCACTGATAACCCGCACCGGTAGTTTATTGGTAAGCTCAGCAAATGCCGGCGGACGCAGGTTAGGTATTTACCCGGCCACACACATTGTGGTGGCAAAAGCCAGCCAACTGGTACCTGATATCAAGGACGGCCTGCAAATTGTGCGCGATAAGTATAAAGAGAATTTCCCATCCATGGTTTCGCTGGTAAGCGGGCCAAGCCGCACCGCCGACATCGAAAAGACATTGGTAATGGGCGCACACGGCCCTAAACAGCTAGCTCTTTTTTTAATTGATGACCTTCCGCATTAACGAACTGGAGCCGGGTAAGAAAGTATACTTTGCCTCTGATTTCCATTTAGGAGTACCAACCGCCGAACATAGCCTGGCCCGCGAACGCAAAATTGTAAAGTGGCTGGATACAGTGAAGCACGATGCAGCGGCTATACTTTTGCTGGGCGATATTTTCGATTTCTGGTTTGAGTACAAGCATGCCATCCCGAAAGGGTTTATCAGGCTACAGGGCAAACTGGCTGAACTGACCGATGCCGGCATACCTGTTTTGTTCTTCACGGGCAACCATGATATGTGGATGTTTGACTACTTCCCGACTGAGCTGAACATTCCTATACTGCGCGAGCCCATTTCTACCAGTTTTGGGGGTAAAACCTTTTACATTGGCCATGGCGATGGCCTGGGCCCCGGCGACCATACTTATAAACTACTCAAGCGCGTGTTTAACAACAAGGCCTGCCAATGGGCCTTTGCCCGTATCCACCCGAACTTAGGTATAGGCATAGCCAACATGTGGTCGCGCAGAAGCCGCATCAGTAACATCAAAAAAGATGAGCAGTTTTTAGGCGATAACGAGTGGTTATTACATTACTGCAAAGAAGTGGAAGCCAGCCAGCACCACGACTACTATGTTTTTGGGCACCGCCACCTGCCGCTCGATATACCTATTAATAACAGCAGCCGCTATGTTAATTTAGGCGAATGGGTCAATTTTTGCTCGTATGCCGTGTATGATGGCGAATCGTTAAAACTAGACTACTTTGAAGCTTAATCTATACTTTATACTTGTGTTGCTCCAGGCGTTAATACTGCCAGGGCGAGTTTCCGCTCAGGGAGCTGCAGCAGCACAGGATTCTTTAAAGTATAGCTATAGCACAAGTATAAGCTCACCGTCAACTGTTTCTGCAGACCGTAATGGCCATGTATACTTCCTGGATGCGAAAAGAAACCTGGTTAAGGTAGATTCATCAGGTCGGGCAGCTCTTACCTACTCCCCTGCCAAAGGTGGCCGCATTACAAGCATTGATGCCTGGAACCCGATGAAAGTGCTGCTTTTTTATGAAGACAGGCAGGAAATTGTATTGCTCGATAGGTTTTTGCGTCCCATTACGTCCACTGACTTTTCGGACTACCAGGAGCTCTCAGGAAGTATAAAAGCAGCCGCACTTACCTCCGACGATGGCTTCTGGCTATTCAACGAGTCAAATTACACGCTAAGCAAATTAGACACCCGCCTGCGCAGAACTGTAACAGAAACATCATTAAACCTGATATTGGATAAAGCCCGATTTGATATACGCCTGCTGCGTGAGTACCAGAATACAGTATACCTGCTGGATTATAACACCGGCATTTTTGTGTTCGATAACTTAGGTAACTATAAAAAAACAATTCCAGTTACAGGCATTTCCCAGATAGGCTTTCAGGGAAATGAGTTATACTTTGTAAAAGACGGTAAATTGAATTTCTTGGATATTTACACGCAAAAGCAACACAGTATAGCACTTCCTTCTACAGCAAAGTATACTTCAGCAATCGTCAGCAGTAACCGCGTTTACCTGTTTACACCGCAACAAATGCAGGTTTATACCTGGCAATAGTTGTTACTTAGCTTCTCCTGAAAAAACCTTAAGCCCAACCACCCCACCTATGATCATCAGGATACAAAGGATGCGGATAAGATCTCGGGGTTCGTTCAGGAACACAATGCCAAGTATAGCTGTTCCGGCTGCACCAATACCCGTCCAGATGCCGTAAGCAGTACCTAGTGGCAGCGTTTTCATAGCCTGCGACAGCAGCACAAAGCTCAGAATCATGACGATAACGGTAACTATACTTACCCCTATTTTTGTAAAACCTTCGCTATACTTTAACCCAAAGGCCCATCCAATTTCACAGATGCCGGCCAATATCAGGTAAACCCACGCCATATTCATAGTTATCAATTGTTAAGCTGGCAAATTACGAAATAAGGCACTGGCATAAAGTATAAACTTAAAACCATATCCCGATTTATACTTTAAAAGCTTGTAGAAGCATACTTTAACCAATTGGCAGCACCATCTCATACTGCATTAATATCCTTCTCAGGCCACGGTTCTCCAGATATTTTATAAACTCTTCGCCGGCGGTATCAATATTGATTAGCATAAGGGCAGGTGTAGCTGCTAGTCTTGCTACCTCGCGAAGCAGAGCAGTGCCAATACCTTTACCCCGTGCATTCATACTTACAGCCAGCTGGGCAATAGCCCCGTTATGCGGGTAAAAAACAACATAGCCAGTTACCTGATTAAATTCATCATAAGCTTCCAGTATAATTTTGGGATCTGTACTTCTGGTTATGGCCTCCGGGGTATTTTGCCAGGTTGGTGTAATATCCCAGAAGCTTTTATAAAGTGGCCAATTGGGCTGTGTTGCCTGGCGTATGTTTATACTTTTAGCGGCAGGTATGTGAAGTATAAGTTCTTCCTTAAAGCTCCGGAAACAATCCAGGGTGCGGGTAATTTTAAATCCGAGGCTTTGGTATACTTTCAGCGCCGGAACGTTTTGTTTTATTACCTCCAGTAAACATTGCTTAACACCAGCCTTTTGCATGGCAGGCAACATAAACTCATAAAGCCGCCTGGTAAGCGCATGCCCACGGTGCTGCGGCACCACACCTGTTCCGGCATTGTAAGCCGTATACTTGCCCTGCCATTCCCCAAGTCCGGTAAGTATAAATCCAGCCAGATTTTCTTTATAAAAAGCTCCCCCACAAAGCTCAGTTTGCACGCCTTCGCGTTTCAGTTTTGCCTTAAACTGGGCTTCATTTAATTGTATAGGTACCAGGTAATCGGCAAAAGCATCCAGGAAAGTTTGATGAAGTATGGGAAGATCCTGTGCCGTTAAAAGCTTAAAATCATAGTTAGAACTCATGCGCCTGCTCTGTTTATACCTTGCTTATATTTCTTGATGCTACTGTAAATCCGGTTAGACTATCCGCCTGAAGCTAACAACCACTTTAACCTCCCATCGTTAAACCTAATCTATTGTCTTTGCAAAAAGGCGTAGTTATTAAACATTTAACGACAACACAACTATGAAAGCAGTAGTATTCCACAACCCGAAAGATGTTCGGGTAGACACCGTTGATGATCCACGGATTGAAGATGCCCGCGATGTTATACTTAAAGTAACTTCTACGGCCATCTGCGGTTCAGACCTTCATATTTACAATGGCATGTTTCCGCAACCCCGCAACATGGTGTTGGGCCACGAGTTTATGGGTATAGTAGAAGAAGTGGGCCAAGGTATAAAAAATCTTAAAAAAGGCGACCGCGTGGTGGTGCCATTCCCGATTTCCTGCGGCACGTGCCACTTCTGTAACATGCAGTTGCCAACGCATTGCGAAAATTCCAACCCCGACAACTATGGCCCCGAAGGTGCACTGTTAACTGGTAAAGGCGCTGCCCTTTTTGGTTATACAGATCTTTACGGCGGGTATAACGGTGGCCAGGCAGAGTATGTGCGCGTACCTTATGCCGATTTTGGCCCACGCAAAATATCAGATAATTTCACCGATGAGCAGGTACTCTTCCTGACAGACATTTTCCCGACAGGCTGGGCTGCCATAGACTGGGCCGAGCTGAAAGGCGGCGAAACAGTGGTAGTATGGGGCTGTGGCCCTGTTGGTATAATGGCCATGAAATCTGCCTGGCTACGCGGTGCCAAGCGTGTAATTGGTGTTGACATACAGCCTTACCGTTTAGAAATGGCCCGCAAAAGCGCTAACGCTGAAACTATAAATGCCTCCGAAGTTGATGCCGTAGAAGTGATACGCGACATGACAGGCGGTTACGGGGCTGATGTGTGCGTAGATGCCGTAGGTATGGAAGCCGACCGCACCATACTCGAAAAAGCCATGAACGTAGTGCAGATGGAAAAAGGAAGTATGAAGGTATTAGAAAAATGCTTTGATTCTGTGCGCCGTGCCGGAACTGTAACCGTGGTAGGTGTGTATGGTACGCCTTACAATAACTTCCCGCTGCACCAGTGGTTCGATAAAGGCATTAAGCTGATGGGCGGCCAGGCCTGGGTGCAACGCTACATCGATCAGTTAATTTCGTTGGTACAGGATGGTAAAGTCGTGCTCGATGATATCATCACACACAATGTGCCACTCAGCGAAGCTGCTAATATGTATGATATCTTCAATAAAAAGCAGGATAACTGTGTGAAGGTAGTATTGAAGCCATAAAACGGAAGTATAAATTTAAAAAGGGAGCCTAAACAGCTCCCTTTTATTTTAAAACCCGTTGATCTTATTTCTGTTAAAGTATGCTAAAAGCCCAAACGCTATACTTACGCCACCGGTCAGCCATACTTTACTTATCATAACCATATCCGCCAAATTATAGACCACAAGCAAAGCTGCTACTGTTATACTTAACCAGACCAGCGGGTATAACTTCACCAGCGCAGCCTGTTTGTACTCTTTCAGCAGAAATCCGGCATAGCCCATATACATTAGCGCTGCAAAAGTTGTAAAGGCTGCCGCCTGAAAGCCAAATACCGGCACAAGTATAAAGTTAAGCAATACATTGCCCACACCAGCCACCGCCGATATCCTCCATAGTTTGTTCGTGTTTTCGCGGTATACTAACAGGTTCATTACAGCCAGGTACATCGGCCTGAAGTTATAACCCATTAAAATGATTATGGCCAGCGTATAAGCTTGTTGCAGGTCTTTGTTTTTGATGAGCAAACTGAATATTTCTTTCATCCAGAGGCTGCCTATGGTTGTAGCCACCAGAAAGAGAATTTGTAAGGCAAAGGTCATGCGCCGGGCCTGCATGGCTCCTTGCTCCCCGGCTTCCTGCTTATAAAACTGCAGGTAAAACGGAGAAGCGGCCTGCACAATGGCGCTGCTGGCAATCATAAAGTATGTCCCGAAAGAAGATGCCACATTATACAAACCAATGCGTGCGAGTGGCACACGTAATACATCCAGCACTAACCTGTCAGAGGTATCCATCAAAAAGAAAGACATGTTGTGCGGCACAACTGGCAACGCAATTTTTAAGGCTGATCTTACCCGGTACCATTTAAAATTAAAGATGGGCCATAAGCCCTGCCGGAAGTATAAACTATAGCAATTGACCACAAATCCGAACAGCTGCCCGAAAAAATTCGCATAGAACCAGCCCATATACCCCATCCGGAGGTAAGCTATAGTATAAACATTTAACGCCACTGTTACCGCTCCAACCACAAAAGCACGTACTGCCAGCGGCAACGGCCTCTGCGACAGCTGGTAGTAAAGGCTGGTCTGCATCTCGGTACTTACAAAAAGCATGGCAGGCAAACTATAAAGCAGCGCAATCCATAACCTGTGCTCATGTGCTTCCGGCGGTACAACCAGGTATAAAACGGTAATCATGAGCAGGCCATACCCCAGCGAGAAAAGCGATATAAACCCATTTAGCTGCCGCCAGACCCAGCTATACTTATCAGGGTGCCGGGCATAGGTATTGGTAAGCACCACCGAAAGGCCCAGCGATTGCAGCATCAGCAATGCCGAGGCATACGCTGTAACCACACCTGCTACACCATAATCGGTGGTGGTAAGGTAGCGCGTAATTACAGGCAGCACCAACACGCCTGCCAATCGGGGCAGCTGTGCTGATAACCCATAAATAGCAGCATGTGACAGCAGTTTCCGGAGCATGGCTTAAAATTATACTTTAATTTCCATCACTGCTTTAAAAAACAGCAGCCACCCATATAATCTGACGTGGATTTTACAGAGTATAGCACCCAATACAGCATATTGATGTTATCACGCGTATCGCATTTAGCGTAGTCTGAAGCAAAAGCACAAAAAATTAGTATATTTGTTAATTGTCAAGTTAAGAAAACAAGAATAGCATAGCTATATAAGGAGATAAAACTGTGGGATGTAATTCATGTTCTAGTGGCGGATGCGGCACCAGCGTTGGTGGCTGCAAAAGCAACGGCGGCTGCAGCACGGGAGGCTGTAACCGTTTAAACGTGTTCGACTGGCTCAGCGATATGGAGCTGCCTACCTCCTTTGAGGAGTTTGATATAATAGAAGTGCGCTTTAAAGGCGGCCGTAAAGATTTCTTTCGTAATATAAACAGGATAGACCTTACCACCGGCGATGCCGTGGTAGTTGATGTACCAAATGGCCACCATATTGGCTTTGTATCTCTGAAAGGAGAGCTGGTACGCCTGCAAATGCTGAAGAAAAAGGTAGATAACAACGAAGAAATCCGTACGATATACCGCATCGCCAACGAGCGCGATATGGAGAAATTTAACGAGGTACGCGACCTGGAAAGCGGCACAATGTACCGTAGCCGCGAAATCGTACAGGGCCTGGGCCTGAAGATGAAACTATCGGATGTAGAGTACCAGGCTGATAAATCCAAAGCTACTTTCTTTTATTCTGCCGATGACCGCGTAGACTTCCGTGATCTGATCAAGAAGCTGGCCGAAGAGTTTAAAGTGCGTATTGAGATGCGCCAGATAAGCCTGCGCCACGAAGCCGGCCGTTTAGGTGGCATTGGCTCATGCGGACGCGAACTTTGCTGCTCTACCTGGCTCACCGATTTCAAGAGTGTATCTACAACGGCAGCACGTTACCAGAACCTTTCGTTAAACCCAAGCAAGCTTTCAGGGCAATGCGGCCGCTTAAAATGCTGCCTCAACTATGAGCTGGAAACTTACATGGAGGCACTAAAGGATATACCTACCGTAAACCGCCCGCTACAAACCCAGCAAGGCGACGCCATGTTGCAGAAAACCGACATCTTTAAGAAGATGATGTGGTTTGGCTACAAAGGCGATAACAACTGGTACCCCGTTCCGGTAGAGCGCGTGCAGGAAATTCAGGCGCTCAATGCCAAAGGCGTTGTAGTAGAAACCCTGACACTGGAAGTAAAAGAAGAGTCTAAGCAGAATGAGTTTGTAGCACAGGTAGAAGGTAACCTGGAACGCCTGGACGATAAATTCAAGAATAAGAAAAAGAAGAAAAAGAAAAACAAGCCACGTCCTGAAGGTAGCGCTCCTCAGCAACAACCTGCGGGTAATGCTCCTGCTAAAGCAGCAGCAACTAACGATGCTGAAACAAGACCTGCAAACCAGGAGCAAAGACCTAACAGGCCAAAAGCGCCATTTAAGAACAACAATAACAGGCGCCGTGATGGCCGCGATAACCGTGAGTTTAAAGAAAACCGCGAGCCTCGTGAACAGCGACCGGAGCGTGAACCACGTGCAGAACGCGAGCCAAGACAGCCACGTGAAAGCGCACCAAACAGGCCGCCAAGACCTGAACAACAGGCAGGCACCGGACAGCAGGCTTCGCCAACTGGCGAGCAACAGCCAAAAAAGCAGAAGCCGCGCAAACCATTTAGAGGTAAAAAGCCAGACCAGCAAAAGCCACGCACCGATGCATAAACTTATAATTATGGTAGCAATGGCTATGCTGTTGCTAACTGCCTGCGACCCAAACCGGGTGTATGAGCAGAACACTGATTTTGAGAAAGGCAGCTGGACTGTGGATAATGCTCCTGTATTTGAATTTAAGATAGAAGATACCACGCAGCATTATAATGTATACTTTAATGTGCGCTACGCCCTGTCTTATGAATATTATAATTTATACCTGAAACACCAGTTGCTAGGGCCTGATGGCAAACCTTTATCATCGCAGCTACATGAATTGTTGTTGATGGATCCTAAAACAGGCAAGCCACTGGGCAAAGGCTCCAGCGATTTATATGATCTGCAGGCACTGGCGCTAAAGGATATTACTTTTAAGCAGAAAGGCACCTATAAGCTGGTTCTTACACAATACATGCGCCGCGATCCGCTTCCGGGCATTCTGGCTGTAGGAGTACGTGTTGCAAAAAAGACAGCCGATAAGAAGTAAATAAAGTATAAAGTACAATCATGAACACGCCCTTTCGGTATATTACCGGAAGGGCGTGTTGCTTTATGGCAAATGCTATTTTCTCCTCTTTTAATAATATCACCTCAATACCCAACCTCACGTACAACTACTTGCACCATAATTTATATAGCGCCAGGCTATATTTGTTTTATTACAAATACCTGCTGTTTTACCAACCACTGCTTCGCCAACATGAAGACTGCCCTACAGATAACCGGATATATTTTAACCCTGCTCTCTTTTTTACCACTGATTAAAACACCATTGTGGTGGATCCGCATTTTTGATTTCCCGAGGTTGCACGTGGCCTTGCTGCTAACACTTACCTTAGCCGCTTTTGGGCTACTGTATGGCTTTCATAGTACACCTGAGATTATAATGGCTGTTATCTGGGTGGTGGCAATTGTAAACGAGGTGCGATACATTTATAACTTTACGCCGATTGCAAAACCGGAAGCGTTACGCAACACACAACTAAAGCCCCTGAACAGTTTTTCCCTGATGATCGCAAATGTTCGCATGGCAAATAAAAAGCATAAGAAATTTTTGCGCTTAGTCTTGTCCCAAGACCCCGACATACTGGTAGTCAACGAACCTAACGAAGCCTGGCATAAAAGCCTGAGTCCTGAACTTGATCAGATATATCCTTACTCCATCAAAAAGCCGTTGGAGAACACCTATGGCATGATGATGTACAGCAAATTTAAGCTATTAACCAGCGAAGTACGATTCTTAGTAGAAGACGGCATTCCTTCTTTTTACTCTACTATAGAGCTGCCAAGTGGTGCAGTGTTCGATTTTTTTACGGTACACCCCCAGCCGCCGCGCCTGCTTAAAAATACCGAAACCCGCGAAGCCGAACTCCTTATAGTTGCTAAACAGGCAAAGAAAACACCAAACCCTTGTATTGTGGCTGGCGATCTGAACGATGTGGCTTGGTCTAATACAACGCAGCTATTCAAGAACATCAGTGGCCTCCTAGACCCGCGCGTAGGCAGAGGATTTTACAATACTTACAATGCCTTTATACCTCTATTCCGTTACCCCCTGGACCATGTTTTTTACGATCCGGCCTTCCGATTAATTAATATGAAGCGCCTGCCCAAATTTGGCTCCGACCACTTCCCTATTCTAATCAGCCTGAGCTACGAACCGCACAAGCAAGAAGCGCAGGACCAACCTGTGGCCACACACGAAGACCATAAAGAAGCAAACGAACTTATAGAGGAAGGGCTTGAAAAAGGTGAGGAGAAAAACGAAGAAAAAAAGGAAAACAGCAGCGTGGAGAAATAAAAAACCCGCTCAACTCGTGAGCGGGTTAAAACAGATGAATGTGTGCCGGGAGGCACTATATGTTTCTAACTTAGATTTTCTCTACGTTGATTGCATTCAATCCTTTTTTGCCTTCTTTCAGCTCGAAAGAAACACGGTCGTTCTCACGGATCTCGTGTACTAATCCAGTCTGGTGAACGAAGATGTCTTGGTTTGTATCGTCAGCGATGATGAAGCCAAAGCCTTTAGATACGTTGTAGAATTTTACTTTACCTGTTTGCATGATAATGAATTTATAATAATGTGACAAAGGTAATAATTACTTTGGAATTACAACCCATCGGACTAAAATATTCATAAACCGTTAGTTAGCAAGCGCTTCTAAGTATAAACACTCACAATTCCCTGCTCTAAAATTGTTTCTTTTTAATCCACTCCGAGCAATTAATACCATAATTCGGATTATTAGATTAATACTATATTTTAATTTTATAAAATTGTAAACATAACACTTTTTCAGGAACCAATCTTCATACTTCTTATTGACAGACTGCGATATAGCAATAACCCTCTCCCCCGTGGTTCGTATAGCTAAAACGTTCTGTTACACCTAAAATCACATATAATCACTAAATCAAAAGGTATAACAGCAACCATACTTACCCATAGAGTTTTGGCAAACAGACAGTAGCAAAAGTATAGCGCTACGGGGTAAGTCAGAAAGAGTACTATTAATTAAACTATAAAACTAAGGAGATCAGAACTATGAAAGAAAATGAGAAAAACCAGGGGTTTGGCCAGTCCTCCAGTACATCCGGTGGATCGTCGAGTAGCAATTTATCATCATCCGGTTCATCCAACCAGAATACTTCTGGGTTATCATCAGGCTCAACAGGGTCTTCAGGTATGTCAGGTTCGATGGGCTCAACAGGCTCAACTTCAGGGTTAGGTAAAGCAGGCGGATCTACTTCTTCCGGCCTTACCTCTTCTTCATCTAAAAGCAGCAAAAGCTCTGCTTCAGGCTTAGACTCCAAGTCATCTACAACTAAAGCTAAAGCAAGCTCCAGCAAAGAAGGTAAAACTTCTGATACTAAAACTTCTAAATCATCAGGTAAAAAAACAAGCTCTACTGCGGCTAAAAGCGGACAGAGCGCCGATATGGGTAGCTATGGCTCTATGAGCGCACATGAAGGAAGCAGCCAGCAGCAAGGTGGCTGGGGTTCCTCTCAGCAAGAGCAGGGCTATGGTTCTCAGCAAGGTTATGGCTCGCAGGGTGGTTATGGTTACGGATCGCAGCATGGCAACTATGGTGGCCAGAGCGGTTATGGTTACCAGGGCGATTATGGCTCTTCGCAGCAAGGCGGTGGCATGCAGCGTGGTTATGGCGATAGCAGCGGTTACAGCCAGAGCGGCCAACAAGGTGGCTATGGTGGCGGCATGAGCGGCCAGGGCGGTTATGGTTCTTCTTCGCAGCAAGGCGGTTATGGCTCACAGGGCCGCTCTGAGTGGGGTTCGCAAGGTGGCTACAACTATGGCAACCAGGGCGGCATGGAAGGTAACCGCGCCAGATACCAGGATCAGGATTACGGAACCTCAAGAAGTGGTATGCAAGGTGGCTATCAAGACCGTGAAGGCGATGAGCAGGGAAGCAACGTTTATGGCGGCTCTTCCGGCAGATTTGGCAGAGAAGGCAGTTCATCGCAAGGTGGTTACGGAAGCTACGAAAGTGGCAGAAGCGGCCAGTTCGGCGGTGGCGGCTATAGCGGCTCACGCGGTTCGCAGGAAGGATACGGCTCTTCCCAGCAAGGTGGATATGGTAGCCAGGGTGGCTATGGTTCTTCTTCACAGCAAGGCGGTTATGGCTCTCAGGGCCGAAGCTCCGGTACATCAGGTTATGGGTCTTCACAGGGTGGTTATGGCCAGGGTAGCTACGGTTCTTCTTCCCAGAGAGGCGACTATGGCTCCATGGGCTACGGATCATCCAGAGGCATGAGCGAATACGATAGGGATGACTATGGTTCATCAAGAGGTTATGGCTCACAGCGAGAAATGCAGGGTGGCTATGGCAGCCAGGGTGGTTATGGCTCTCGTGGCGGATCTTATAACGATGAATACCGTTCATCCAGAAGCGAAAGAGGTGGCCAGGGCGGCTATGGTTCATCGCAAGGTGGCTATGGTGGCGGCATGAGCGGCCAAGGTGGCTACGGTTCTTCTTCACAGCAAGGCGGTTATGGTTCACAGGGCCGCTCTGAGTGGGGTTCATCAAGAGGTATGGGCAGCGGTTATGGTTCGCAGAGTGGCCAGTATGGCCAGGGCGGCTACCGTGAAGGTGGTTACGAAAGTGGCCGCGGCAGCGATGAAAGCCGTTATGGTTCTATGGGCAGCCACACTTCTTTTTACAGCGATAATCAGGGCTCAACCTCACGCGAGAATTACCCTGGCGGAATGGGCAGACAAGGCTCCTCACAAAGAGGTGGCTCTTCGTCAGGCCGACACGATCAGGATAGCGGTTACCAGACACACCGCAGCGATCGTTACCGCAACCCGGACAGAGACCAAGATTAAGTTTAGCTAAAAAAACCCTCCTGTTTTTCAGGAGGGTTTTTTTATAGTTTAGATTCTACAAAACAATGATTATAATCCTGAACGAAATGCAGGAAACTACGTGCCGGCCGGCCAACAACCCTTTGTACAGTATCAGTAACGTGGCAACCGTAGCCGGATTTGTAAACACCGTATAGTTCCAGCATAGCGTTTGCCATCCATTCAGGCATACTTTGCGACAACATACTTTGCAGGGCAGTATGTTCGGGCACATCTACATACTGAATGTCTGTTTTTAATACCTGGCTAAAAATGTCTGCTATCTCGGTATGTGATAGCGCTTCGGGGCCGCTTATCTCGTAGGCTTGCCCCTCATGGCCGTTTCCTATCAGGGCCTCCACTCCTACAGCCGCCACATCGCGCACATCTACATAACTAACTTTACCATCACCTACAGGCATATAAAACTTTCCTTCCTGCTTTATACTTTCAGCACAGTAGTTTACAAAATTCTGCATAAAAGATGTAGGCCGCAGATGTGTGTAAGAGATGCCGCTTTGTTCGATATCGCGTTCTATCTCGCGGTGCCAGCGACCCAGTTGTATGCCCGGCTCAGCATCAGCGCCACTTGCAGAAAGGCGAACAATATGTTGTACATCCGCCCGCTTGGCTTCATCTACAAGTATTCTGGCCTGCTCTACCTGATCATAGGCAAAAGGTGTGATCATAAAAACCTTGTCTGCATGCGTAAAGGCTGCGTGCAGCGATTCAGGATTTTCGAATTCCATCTCCACCACTTCCACATCAGGCAATCTTCTCAGGTTCTCGCCTTTAATAAGAGAGTGCACGCCAGCTCTTACCCTGATATCATCCAGCATGGAAAGCTGTTTGACAACCTCCCGCCCAACGGTGCCCGTGGCCCCCGTTACAAGTATTGTTTTATGCATAGTTTTATTAAATTAAATCTATACCACTACTTACGGAAAGCACTTGTTTTAAGGCTATGGCTCTTTATACTTTGGCCTGCTATTAATGCGGCTTGTTTTTATACTTGAGTGATACCTTGTAAAGTTTACCTTTCTCGTTGCCTACAAGTATACTTTGCGGCGATAAAAAAAGCACGGCTTCTGCCTGGCCTGTACGCCCCAGCGGCAGACAGTAGCGCTTCTTACTAAGGGATATACCCTGTTCATTATCCTGATTAAAGAAGTATAACCTGCCATAACCCAGCAAGGCAAACTGGCTGGCATCCGGCAGGGCATCGGCAGCAGTTAATGGCGATTTTACCTGTAATTCCTGTTGTGGTGCTAACGTATAATTGCCGGCAGTGGCAGGCAGTTTATAAAGCCTGGTTATACTTTTAAGCGCGCGGCTTTTAGTAAAAAGGTAAAGCGTATCCTGGTGATAAAAAAAGGCTTCCAGGTCGTAGTGCCGCTGCTGAGGAGTTGGCGGGAAAGCAGTCTGGTCGGCGAAGCGAAACTTTATGGTATCGGTAACGGCCATTGTACTTTGCTGCACTTTATAAACCCGCAGATCCTGTCGTGTATTCAGGTTGTTGCCAAAATCACCAATGTATAGGTTGCCCTTATCGTCTTGGGCCAGGTCTTCCCAATCTTTGTTTTTTATACTTAACGATGCCTTTTGCAGCAGCTTTCCATTTTCCGATACCAGGTATAGCTCACTTGGCGAGCCGCCATCCGGGTGGGTCCAGATAGCGCTGTCAGGGCCATGTGCAAAACCGGAGCTTTCAAGTATACCAGCTTCTAACCTGCCAATCTTCCGCACTTTTACTTTATAGTCTTTCCGGAGCCGCACAAAATTGCTGTTACGGCGGTCGGCCCCACAGCCGCAAAGTGTAGCCTGCAAGTATACATAAAGTGTAAAAAGTTTAATTAGCATAGGGTAAGGTTCGCGTAATGGATTTTATACTTCTCCTGAAAATTTAATGTGAGCGTCCAAAGTATAGATGAAAGTATAAATTAACTGTTTAGTGCTGCCTCCATAGTTTTTAGCTTTTGAAATACTCCCTCCCTGTCTTCCCAATATTGCCGGCTGTATACTTTCAGGTATGGCCAATGCCGCTTTTGCAACAGCTGCGGTACGTCGGCATGAGAGTGGCGCACCGAAGGTTGGCTGAAGTATAAATCATCATCGGTAAGTATAACTCCGCTATACTGTTGCTGTTGTTTCCAGGCCAGATCAGCAAAGGGCAGTTCCTGTTGCAAGCCAGAAAAGTTAGTTTGCAGCCGCTCTTTTAATAACCAGTCTGGCGCCGGAGCAGTTGAAGCAACCGGATTGTATATAAAGCCGCCATTGCTAACAGCCTGAGCATATTGCAGGTAAGCTTTCAGAAGTTTCGGGCCCTGGTGCAGTGTATTTTCGACTTGCAGTTGCGCAGCTTCGATGCTGCTTACTACTATTATCTTCTTTTTTGCCCGGGTAACGGCCACGTTCAGTCGGTTTTCGCCGCCGGCTTGGTTCAGGCTACCAAATTGCATGGCCAGCTTTCCTTTTTCATCGGGCGCGTACCCCACAGAAAGTATGATCACTTCCTTTTCATCGCCCTGCATATTTTCGATGTTCTTTACCAGCAGGCTGGGCGGCAGGTTTATACTTTGCGACTGTGCGGCATCTTCCAACAGGTCCATTACCAACATTTGCTGGTTATAGTTGAAAGTAATTACGCCTATATCCGGCTGGCCTTGCTGCAGCATGTCCAGCACTAGTTTTACCACAACTTCTGCCTCTGGCTTATTTGTATTTTGCTGCCACAAGCCCTGCACCTTTACAAAACGAATGGCCGGGTGGCCCGCATTTATCTCTCTTCTGTCCGGAATCAGCTCCAGTTTATTGCGGTAAAAATGCTGGTTAGAAAACCCGATAAGCTCCGGGTAACGGCTGCGGTAATGCTGCGAAAGCATCGTTTGCGGCAAGTATAAACCACACAATTGCAACAACGATTCAGCAGTTAATTCTTCTGCTTCTTCCCCTTCCGGGTTCCAGCGTGCGCGGTACAGGTCAGATGGTTTCAGCTGCTGTTCGTCGCCGGCCACCACTATTTGTTTGCCACGAAGTATAGCTGGTATGCCCGACTCAGCATAACACTGCGATGCTTCATCAAATATAACCAGGTCAAAGCATTGCGCCAGCGGCAGCACTGCCGATACCGTATCAGGCGAGGCCAGCCAGCATGGCACCAGATCCAGTATCTCTTCTGAAAACAAGGTAAAAAGCTTTCGGATGGGATAAAGGCTACGTTTCTTAATCACCTGCGCATGTAACCTGCGGTACGTTACAGCATTGCCCAAGCGGTTATATTCGATGTTTGTATAAGTCTGTTCGCGCAGTTTTGATAACACGATTTCCTGGCTCAAACGATTTTTTTCCTCCAGTAGCCGTTGCAGTTCCTGCTCCAGGCTTTCCATGTCGCCACTGGATGGCATCCGAAGCTCGGGGTGTTGCTGCTCCAGTTCATACAGCCAGGCCAGTTGCACACTATTCAGGAAAAGCGCTTCCAGATCTACTTTCTCAGGATTTATACTTTGCGCCAATAAAAGCTGCGCCATTTCCTGTTCTGCTTTTGTAAAAGTTGCCAGCAAGGTATCGTGTGCAACCAGCGGTTCGAAGTTTTGCTGCAGCGCCTGCAAAAGTTTTGAAGTGTGCTCGGGTTGGTTTAGCAGCTGACGAATCTGAATGTCGGGTAACCATTGCAGCCATTGGCTATAGTCTTTCTGGAGTTGTGTTATACTTTGGCCGAGCTGTTGCAAACGCGCCGTTAAGCCTGGCTGAAGTATAAGTTTCTGGGAAAACACCTTTGCCTTTTGTAGCTGCTGCAATAATTTCTGCCCCTGTATTGCCTGTTCCACATAGTTCAGTTGCTGCAGTATGGTTTCAGGCGAATCGGTTACAGTTAAGGTGCTGTTTATACTTTGGTTCAGGCTTTGCAAAAGTGACTCGGCTTGCTCGCGCAGCTGTAATCGTGCCTGTAGTTTAGTTACTGCCTCTTCCGTCAGTTCCCAACCATACAGTGCAAGGGCATTTTTCAACGCCTTCTTTTCCGGGGCGATCAAGTGCCAGTTTATACTTTTAAGCCATTGCCCGCGCTGCTGTTCATATACTTTAATAGCCTGCTGTACCTGGCCTGTTTTACCGGCAGGAAGTACTGCATCGGGTAAGGTGGTAGCTGTGTATACTTTTCTGAGCTGAATTATCTGCTGTTCCAGCGCTTTGGCATCTGTTGTTTTCTGGGAAAGCACCAACACGTTCTGTAATACCTCTGGCTGGGCCAGTAACTTTTGCAGGTCGGTTATAGTTGGCAACGAGGCTATACTTTGAGGTAAATCTTCCGGTTTAAAAGAAAAGCCGCTCAGCTCGGTTATACTTTGCGCAACCTGGTTATACTTCCTGTTCAGCTCTTTTATAGTTTGTTCCAGTTCCTGGCGTTGCGGCCAGCCCCAGCCTTGCATACTTCGCCGTTCTTTTAGCGCAAAGTCGGGCGCTTCCAACACATCAGCACGCTGCAAATACTGGCGTAAGCGTGGCATAAAGTCAGTTATAGTTTCGGCGGTAAATTGCCTGAAATTATTGCCCAATGGCAGGTAAGACTGCGACAGGCTGCTTTGCAAGTATAACTCCTTTGCCGACCAGCCGCACCGGCTCGTATCGAATAACGCGTGTTTAAATGCCTCCAGCTTTTGCGTGCATCGGTTTATACTTCGGCATACCTCCAGAAAAGTACGGTCGGTGTAAATGCTGTTGAGGGCCAGGTTTTGCTTCCGGTATTCCTCTACCTGGTCTATCTGCAGTTGTAGCTGCGCGTAAATGCTTTTCCGGTCGGCATGGATATCGTGCACCAGAGCAGCAAAATTACCGAAGCCTTTTGCAGACAACCGCTGGTGCACCACATCCAGGGCAGCACGTTTCTGGCTTACCACTAAAACCTTTTTGCCACGCGCAGTAAAATCAGAAACCAGGTTACAGATAAGCTGCGATTTACCTGTGCCTGGCGGGCCCTGCACAACCAACGACCTGCCTTGTTTTACCTGCTGCAGTGCAGCTTCCTGCGAGGCATCTATATCAAAAGCGGTAAAGGTATTTTGCGCCTGTGTAGTGCTGTTTATACTTTCGGAAGGCACTGCCGGAAATAAATCTTCCATCTGGTGCAGGCCATCGCGCAGCAGCAACTCATCGTAATCTGCCAGCAAGTAGGATGCAGCCTGCGGGTAAATGCCAAGTACGGCTTCCTGCTCCAGGTGCAGCTGCCCAGGTCTCAGGTTTTCTTCATAATCTGCTTTTTTATACTCCCGGAAATGCTTCAGGCGGTCGGTAAAAAAATCACGCCCAACATGTACAGCCAACTGGTTTTCTTTCAGCAGCTCATACAACTTTGTGCGAAACTCCAACGGATGGTGCGGCAGCGTGCGTAGGTCCAGTTCCAGCAATGCTTCTGCTACCGGTACATTATTATAATGGGCATAAGCCAGCAGAAAGCTTTGGTTAAGGTGCGGGGGTTGCGAGGAGTCCTGCACCAGCTCCCACTCGCGGGCGGCGTTTAGCTGCAGCGCCACCGGGAAAAAAAGCAAAGGACAACGCACGGCGGTTCCGTCAGAGAATTTGCCGTGCACAAATGGCCAGCCAATGTATAATTCCCGGCTGCCGCGCTCCTCAAAAATCATTTCCTCTTTCCTCTTAATATTGCGCAGTCGGCGGCTAACAGGCTCTACCGGTGCAAAGCGGCTATCGGCAAAAGGGCTTATAATGATTCTTTTTTTACCGGCCAGCAGGTGCTGTATTACACTAAAAGCAGGTGAGTTTATAAGAAAATCGAACTCCTGCACATCCACATGCATTTCAGCGGAAAGGCGCAATTGTACCAATGCCCTGTTGCCGGGGCCAAGGTTCAAAAGTCTTCGCCGGTAGTTTTTGAGGATGTTTTTCATGTAAGGTAATCGGCTAACGCTAAACTCTTAACGATAGTCTGTAACTAAAAAGGCAAGTTAGTTTTAATTGTGGTGAGTTGGAAGTATAACGCAACAGCATACTACAACGGCAATTGCTATACTATAAGAGAGTATAAAGCTGAACGTTAGTTTTTGCAAAGTCTTAACAAGTACCGGCTTGCAGGTATATCAAATAGCTTTAGAGTAGAGAAAATCAGGATCCGAAAAAAAATTTGAAAAAAAATCAAAAAAAATATGTTCTTCATGTTCTCTTCATCTTGACATTATAGTTTTGACACATAAACTATAAAAAGACAATACGAACAATGAAAAAATTATCCCTTGTAGCTATCGCTGTACTAAGTGCAGCCACTACGTTCGCTCAGACAAACACAACTAAAGTAAATACAGGCGTACAGACTTCTACAGAAGTTTCGGCCAACGACCACGGAAAAAGTGTAAGCACTGCTGCACAATCTTCTACTACTGCCGCTGTTGATGGCAAAGGCACTGTGGTAAGCGAGACCGCCATTAAAGGTGATGCAAAAGCTAAAGCCGATAAGCCGGAGCCAAAAACAAAGCCTGAGAAAGAAAATAAGAGAAAAGAGAAAGCTAAAAAAGAAAAAGCTGCTAAAAAGGAACAGGCTGCTAAAGAGATCGACAACCACGGCCAGACTGTAGCTGAAGTAGCTAAAAGCACTGAAGTAACAGGTAAAGCAAAAGGCCAGCTTGTAAAAGAAACAGCTAACAAGAACATTGCGCTGGCAACAGAAACTACTACAGAAGCAGCCGTAAATGTAAAAACTGATGCCGCTGCAACTACAGAAACTGCTATCCAGACAGGTGCTAAAACTGCTCAGAATACAAAAGACAAAACTGGCAAAGCTGCCAAAGAAGTTAAGACCAAAGCTGAAACACACGGCGATGCTGTAGTTGAAGTAGCTCAGGGTACAGAAGCAAGCGGTAGTGCCAAAGGCCAGGAAGTAAAAGAAGTAGCAACTGCAAAACGCCAGGAAAAACCAGTAAAAGTAGATGGTAAGGTAACTACTAAAACTGCTGCAAGAGTTAATGGTGCTGTAGGCGTCGGACGCCCTGTAGGTGGAGCTGGCCGCCCGGTAAAAGTAGTTACTGGTGCTGCTTCTAACGCAACCCGCCCTGTTAAAGTAGGTGTAGGAAGTGCTGTAAAAGTTGGCTCAGCCATTAAAGTAGGCAAGCAATAAGCAACAAAAATCTGCTAACCAAAGTCGCCTCTGCCCCCAGCAGAAGCGGCTTATTTTCCCGTTAAAAATGAAACAGCTAACCAGTTTAAAGATACTGCTTGCGTTGATGCTACTAACGCCGGTTCTTGCCCATGCTTCGGAAACAGCTATGCCCGACACAGTTGCTGCAGCTGATTCTGTAAGTAAAAAAGGTTGGTGGACCCTGGGCCTTGAAACCGCCAATAATTCTTCATTTTATGGGCGCAATACCCCAACCCGTTACCCGTATGCGGCAGCTACTGCTACCTATACACACCGCTCCGGCCTGTGGGCTTCGGCAACCACTTACCAGCTTTTTAATACAGAAGATTATATTGATGAAACCGACTTATCGGTAGGTTATAGTTTCAGTATCAGCAAACGCGCAGCTGCTAACTTAGGCTACTCCCGGTTTTTCTTCAGCAAAAATACCCCGCTTGTAAAGGCTGTTACTTCCAATGCCGTTACTGCCTATACTACCCTGGACTGGAAATACCTGCTTACAGGCCTGAAAACAAGCTATGTATTTGGCGGCAGCAACGACCTCTTTGTAGTGCTGGAAAACTCACGCTATATTCCACTAAACCCGATCTGGAAAGGAAAACGCATCGTTGGCCTCGATCCGAAGATCAGTATTACGTTAGGTACCCAGGAGTTTTCAGTAACGCACACCGAGCAACAAAAGAAGGTAATTAATAACCCATCTACCGGCGGTGGGGGCGGCATACTTGACCCGCTTATACCTGGCAAAGGAAATAATAATAATGGCGGTACCACAACCACCACAACAACTAAAACAACCACCACTACGGAGCATAAATTCAAAGTACTGAACTATGATTTCCAGGTGCCTTTGGTTATATACCTGGGTAGTTTCGAAGTAGAGCCGTCCTGGCGTTATTCTATACCAGTAAACCTGCTGGAAGGCGACGAGTCTAAGGCACAGTCATTTTATACGCTTAATGTAAGCTATACCTTTTAACTTTGTAAACCGAAGTATAACCTAAGCACGCACCCATGCACGTATTGATTGTAGAGGACGAAGCCAGCCTGGCAACGGAACTGGTCCATTTCCTGTCGCAGCAGCACTACCGTTGCGACTGGGCCCATACCGGCCGCGATGCTTCTGAAAAGATTGCCGTTAACCTGTATGATTTTATACTTCTGGACTTGGGCCTGCCCGATTACAATGGCCTTGACCTGCTGGAAGAAACAAAACAACTGGACCACGACCCGGCAGTAATTATACTTACGGCGCGTGGCTCTCTGGAAGAACGTATTAAAGGCCTCGGGCTTGGGGCCGATGATTACCTGCCAAAACCTTTCTCGTTGCTCGAACTGGATGCACGCATGCAAGCTGTATTGCGCCGCAAGTTCAAGGTTAAATCATCTGTACTTTCTTTCCATGGTTTTAACCTCGACAGCACTGCCCGCAAGGTGAGCTACCAGGATAAAGATGTATCATTAACTAAAAAGGAGTTCGACCTGCTGCATTACCTGCTTCTGCACAAAAACCGCATACTTACCAGGTTGCAGCTGACCGAACACATCTGGGGCAACATACTGGAGGATGATTACGACTCCAACTACATTGATGTGCACATCAAAAACCTTCGCAAAAAACTATCTGCCCACATACCAACCGATTGGATCGAAACAGTACGTGGGGTTGGCTACCGGTTAACTGTGTCATAGTATGCGGCTCCAGACCAAGATCGCGCTCTTCAGTGCTGTTTCTAAAATCATTATCCTGCTTTTGCTGGTGTTGCTGCTGCCATTTATTATACACCGGGTAGCCCTGCATAATACCGACGATCGCCTGTTACAAAAGCGGGACAAGGTGATCAGTATGATTGAAAAGCAGGGTATTGAAACCTTTATTGCGGAAGGCGATAACGGAGCCTATGGTAGCTATAACCTCCTGAAAGAAGAGTTCATATCGCTGGAGCAGATAAACTCGCCGGTACAGGTGGTGGATATGATCGAGAACAGCCTGCGCAAAGTTGAGGGCGAAATTGAAGAATACCGCGTGCTGAGCCTGACGCTGGAAGTTGACAACAAATATTACCTGCTGGAAATAGGCCGCAGTATTGCCACTATTGGCGAAAACACCAATACACTGCAACAGTATGCCTTATACTTTCTGGTGGCCGTAGTGCTTACAACAGTTTTTGTTGACCTGGCTTTCAGTAAGATACTGCTAAAACCACTCCGGCTTATTATTAAACGCTTACAACGCATTGGCCACCCCAGCACCTTTATCCCTGCCAGGCTTAACACCTCTACAGAAGATTTCTTATACCTTAATAATACCATCAACGATATGATGGGCCAGATTCAGGCTGCTTTCCTGAAAGAGAAGGAGTTTATCGGTAACGTATCGCATGAGCTGCTTACGCCTGTTTCTATACTTCAGACACGGCAGGAAAATATGCTGGCCGACCCAACCGTGCCGGAACATTTACTGGTAAAACTGGTAGAAAACCAGAAAACACTGCACCGCTTAAAAACCATCATAAGAACGCTGCTACTCATCTCACGGATAGAAAACGAGCAGTACCTTAAAAACGAAGCTGTGGAGCTGAAACAGTTGACAGATGAGGTAGTAGAGGAAATAAGCGAACGCGCTGAAGCTAAAGAAGTAGCGTTGCAAGTAGATGTAGAAGAAGACTGGACGCTACAACAAGGCAACGAATCGTTGCTGCATACCATGCTGTTTAATGTTATTAATAACGCTATAAAGTATAACCTGCCGGGTGGCAGCATCTTTATAAAAGGCAGGGCTGTTGGCAAAGGCTATGAGCTGTCAATAACAGATACCGGCGTAGGTATACCCGAGGACCAATTGCCACATATTTTCGACCGTTTTAAGCGCTTTCATGCAGCTGATGGCGAAAGCCAGGGACTGGGCCTACCCATTGTAAAAACGGTGGCAGAATTTCACAAGATCAAACTTAAGGTACAATCTGTTTTAGGCGAAGGCACTACCTTCACTTTCCACTTCCCAAAAGCCTGACCCTTCAGGTATAAAATTTAAAGCCCCTGAGTACGTTCCTCTCGTATCTAAAAATTTAGATTACATTTTTTAACAGAGCTGTTATGGCAACAACATCTATAGAACCCTCAGAAGAAAAATATTTACACGGCTACTCCACCGAAGAGCAAACACGCCTTTACAAGCAGGCGCGTTTTATGGAGAACAAGATCTATTCCGATATCGATTTCTCGATGGTGAATAACCTGCTCGAAGTTGGTTGCGGTGTTGGGGCGCAATCCGAGATTCTGCTGCGTCGTTATCCACATCTTTTCCTTACCGGCCTAGATTATTCTGATAGGCAGATAGAGCAGGCTGAGAAGTATTTAGCAAACATACCATACGCTACAGGCCGTTATAAATTGCAGCAAGGCAACGCCATGGATATGGATTTTTCTTCACAGTCTCAGTTTGACGGAGCTTTCCTATGCTGGGTGCTGGAGCATATTCCGGATCCGGCGCGGGTGCTATCCGAAGTTAGGCGTGTGTTAAAACCGGGCAGCCCGATTGTGATAACCGAAGTGCTTAACTCCAGCTTTTTTGTGGAACCATACTCGCCAAGCGTGCTGCAATACTGGATGCGGTTCAACGATCTGCAGTATGATATGAGCGGCGATCCCTTTGTTGGTGCTAAACTAGGCAACCTGCTACAATCTGTAGGCTACCAGCGCATCGAAACAAAACCCATGACCTACCACCTCGATAACCGAAACCCTGCCAAACGCGCCGAAATGATCGGTTTCTGGACAGAGCTACTACTCAGCGGATTACCTCAGTTACTCGAAGCAGGTTATGTAGACGAGGAGCTGGCCGAAAAAGTAAAGCAGGAAATGCACCTGGTAGCCAAAAGCCCAAATGCTGTATTCTTTTATACTTTTATACAGGCCAAGGCTTATACTTCTTAGGGTATACTTTGAACACATTATGCGAACTAAATAATTTTTAACTATTTGGCTTTATATTTATAATAGTAAAATTTCTATATTTGAGACTGTTTTTCAACTTAATTTATAGCCAAATGAAAAAAACAGTAAAAATGTTCGCAGCAGCGATGCTAATGTCTTCTATGTTAACATCATGCTATACTTACACAACTGTAGTAGGTAATGGCGCACAAGGTAGCACACAAGTAAAAAAGATGAACCACTATGTAGTGTATGGCCTTGCACCAGTAAGCGTGTCAAATCCAGTTGAAATGGCTGGTGGCGCCAAAGATTATACAGTTAAAACAGAGCATTCTTTTATTGATGGTCTGATTGCTGGTCTTACATTCGGAATTTATACTCCTACTACTACAACTGTTACAAAATAAATAATGAGGGGAAACGGATCCGTTTCCCCTTACATTTGCCTGCTATGAAAGTAAGAATATTTTTGTTGTGCGTGTTCCTCATACTTTTTGTGGTAATAGCTAACACAGTGCTTTCCCTTGATTTTGAGCGGCTGTCTGTGTACGGTCAAGGCTATCTGGCAGGCAACGGTATATTACTGTTAGGCAGTTTACTGGGGCTCTTCTTTACTGGCAGAAGCATTTTCAAAAAGATTTCCCTCTAGATTTATACTTACAACACCAGGTAAGGCTTCAGTTTATCATACAACTCCTGCGACACGATCTTTACATTTCGCACTTCTTCCAGCGCTTTATACTCGCCGTGCTGTTGCCGGTAAGCTACAATGGCCCTCGCTACATTCGGTGAAATATAGGGGTGTGCATTCAGTTGTTCTACAGTAGCTTTATTCAGAGAAAGCCCGTTTATACTTGCCTGTGCAGCCCGCACGTAGCTATACTTTACTAAGCTATCTACCACATCAGGTTGCAGGCCATATACTTCCTTCAGCTGCGCCATACTATGAAAACCTCCTAGCTTATCTCTGTACTTAATAATACGAGCCGATAGTTTGCTGCCAATACCGCGTATCTGTTTCAGTTTGGTAGTATCGGCGGTGTTAATGTCGAAGGGTGCAAGTATAAATTTTTCTCGCGGGTAGCGGTTATTGTTCCAGGCAGGGCGTGTGGTGTTGCTCACGTAAGCCTGGCCGGTTTTATACTTTGATGGCCGGTCTTCAGGCAATTGTATGTAGGGGTACAGCTTTCTGAATGTGGAATCCGGCAACCCATAAATCTTACCTAATTCAGCTTTGTAAGTAAAATCGCCTACTTTATTGCGGTAGTTGAGTATGCGCTGTGCCATGTATTTTGGCAACCCTAATGCCTGCCACTGCTCCACAGTAAGCTCGTTCGGGTTAAACGGATGCAATGCAACTGCAGGGAAATTATACTTACTCCGGTAGCCTTTTTCCGGCTGCCTCGCTTCGAGTTGCGCCACCAGGCTGTCTAACATGCGCTGGTCTGAGGCGGCAGTATGTTTACTTGCATCTGGCTGGTAAAGTATAGAAAATAAAAATGGTGCTGCCGTAAGCAGCACCATTAGAAGTATAAGCAGCAAAAACCCGTTTACCTCGCGTTGCGAAAAACCAAAGTACCGGCGTATAATGCGCTTTATTTTATTCATTCAGTCTGGGTAACTATAAAGCCTGGCGGCCAAGCTCGTCGTCGTTGTCGAGGTACGAGTCAGGCTCCGGCTTTGGTGGAGTCTTTAAAACCCTGGCGAAGAAGTATAACGTTAATCCGGTTACCAGTGTTAAGGTGGTAAGCATGATAATAAGTGCAGACGTATTCATAAGATTAAATTCTTCCTTCTCTAACTCGTTTTTTATAAGCAATGTAAACCAGCAGCGCAAGGCTCAGGAATACAAGGGCAAGCAATGCGCGCGAAGCGTTTACAAAGAACATGGTTTCTTCCAGGTGCGAGATCTGTGCAGGATCTGTGGCGGCAGCTAATTGTTCTTTCAAACCGCTGTTCGCCAGTTTCTTGATGATAGAGCCATTATCCAGTTCCCAGTTTCCGCTCAGGGCTGCTCCCCAATCGCCACCTTTTGGCGTGATAAGCGAACCAATAAACACCCACAGCAACAGCAGCGGCGTTACAAACTTGATGATGAACTTATAGATGTTCGGTACTTTTATATCAGATCCGGATGTAATCTCGCGCCAGCCTTTGTTCATACCAAATACCCATGCAAACAGCACAGACTCCAGCAAGGCAAACACTACCAGCGATACCGTACCGGCCCAGTAATCATACTCATCAAAAACGCCATAGTTAAAGTATAGTACGGTTGGCATACCCAGCAGGAACACAATCAAACCAAAAGACCAGGCAGCTGGTTTGCGTCTCCAGTTAAACTCGTCCTGCAGGAATCCGATCCACGGCGTACCCATTGCCAGCGATGAGGTTATACCGGCAAAGAACAACAGGCCAAACCACATAACACCAGAGATAGCAGCTAATGTAGGCCCCCACTGTGCAAACAGGTATGGCAATGTTTTAAAACCAAGGCCCAGACCACCCAATTGTACCAGTTCAGTTACACGGTCGATACCCAGGTAACCGATAGAGATAGGAATAAGAATAGCACCACCCAGCACTACTTCCACAAACTCATTCATCCAACCGGCAGACATGGCGTTAAGCGCAATATCATCTTTAGAACGGACATAAGAAGCATAGCAATGAATTGTACCCATACCTACTGATAAGGTAAAGAAGATCTGACCGGCAGCTGCCAACCATACGCTCGGCGACCATAGCTGGTCATAGTTCGGAGTCCAGAGGAAGTTTAAGCCAACAGAGCTATCGTTAATAGCGCCCTGCTCACCGGCAGTAATTGTAAAGCCTTTGTAAGCCAGGAAAATACCGAAAATTATAAGCAACGGCATACCTATTTTAGCAACTCGCTCAACACCCGCTGCCAGCCCCTGAGAAAGAATCCAGGTGTTTAACAGTAAGCAGATCACGAAGAATACGATTGGTTCGTATGGTATACCGGTTGTAGAAGTGTCCAGGTTTACGTAGTGGTTAAAGAACTCCGCTACACCATTCTGGTCGAGGCCGTTGAAAGAGCCCATCAGTGAGTGCATTACGTACGAAAGCGTCCAGGACTCGAGGTAGCAATAATAAGCTGCTACGGCAATGTTTGTCCAGATACCGAATACCCCGATATACTTCCAAAAACGTCTTTTATCCATTGCATCCAGGATGAATGGTGTGGAGTGGTGACCGAATTTTCCTCCGAAACGGCCCATAGACCACTCAATCCAAAGGAGCGGTATGCCCATTACTAAAAAGCAAACCAGGTAAGGGATAATAAAGGCACCACCGCCATTTTGTACTGCCTGTACCGGAAACCTCAGAAAGTTTCCGAGACCGACGGCGTTACCGGCCATGGCCAAAATGAGACCCACGCGCGAGCCCCAGGATTCTTTGTTAGCACTCATAAATAAGGGTAAAAATTAATGCGTTTAGTTTAGGTTTAGTTAGGTGTAGTTTGGTATTAAACTTCTAATATAGGAAATTGCTTTTACAGGCGCACATAAAATACTGTTTTTATACTATACAGCACCTTGTTGTAACTGCAAAAAATCAGGTTTTAACCGTATACTTCGGCCTGCTCTGCCACTATTTTTATACCTTGCTGGAAAGTATGAGGCTTATATCCGAGGTATGTTTCGGCCTTCGTAATATCAAAACCGGTGCGGGGCGGGCGTTTGGCAGGCTGCGAAAAGGTAGTATGGTCAGCTTTATCAATCAGCGATTTATCCAGATCAAAATAATCAGCTACCTGCAGGGCCATATCGTAAGGCGTTAGCATTTCTTTGCCAGATATATTAAAGATACCCTCGGCATCTTTTTCTACAGCCAGCCAGCAACCCATCGCCAGATCTTCGGCCAGCGTTGGCGTTCTGAACTGATCGGTGACTACTTTAATTACTTTGCCGGCCCGCAGGCTATCGCGCACCCACAGCACAATGTTGGTGCGGCCATAATCGTGCACTACGCCATACACCAGCACTGTGCGCAGTATAGCCCACTTGCAGGTTGAGCTCTTTACAATCTCTTCAGCAAGACGTTTGCTTTCGCCGTAAAAGCTGATCGGGTTTGCTACTGCTTCTTCGTTATAAGGGCCGTCTTCGCCGTCAAAAATAAAGTCAGTGGATAGATGAATGAGGTGCACATTATACTTTTCGCAGGCATCCACAAGGTTTTGTACCGCTTCAACGTTCAGTTTCAGGCAGCCTTCGCGGTTGGTTTCGCATTCATCCACGTTGGTCATGGCGGCTGTATGAATAATATGCGTCGGCCTGAATTCAGCAACTACTGCATCAACCTGCGCTTTATCGGTTACATCCATTGAGGCAAAAGGCAGCGCCGGAAATACAGAAGCCAGTTTATTTTGCCCGCGGCTGGTAGCCAGCAGTTCTATATCGGTACGTGGCAGCAACAATTTGGCAAGCTTTTGCCCCAGCAAGCCGTTTGAGCCTGTAATCAGTATTTTCTTCATAGTAATAAGCAGCGTTTGTTAGTTGCTGTAAGTATAGTTGTATTTCTTAGCGATCTTTTTCTTTTTTACCTCCTCCACTTTCACTTTCATCTTGATGTCAGAAAGCGGGCGGTCGCGGCCATCTTTAGGTTGTTCGGCTATTTTATCTATCACATCCAATCCATCTACTACCTGTCCGAAAACAGTATAAGCTTCGTCCAGCATGGGTGTGCCATCGTGGTTCTCCACAATATAAAACTGCGATCCGCTTGATTCGCGCTCCGGGTTCATGTGGTCGCCCATACGTGCGGCAGCTACAGCGCCACGTTTGTGCTTATACTTTGGCAGAATTTCGGCCGGTATAGTATAACCCGGGTTGCCTGCACCATCGTTGCGCGGGTTGTCGTCTTTAGTGTTTGGGTCGCCGCCCTGTATCATAAAGCTGTCTATAATGCGGTGGAAGGTAGTATTATCGTAAAAGCCTTCCTTGGCAAGCTTCAGGAAATTGGCTTTATGCTTCGGGGTATCATCAAACAGCACCAGCTTCATGTCGCCTTGCGGCGTGGAAATGGTAACAAGCTGATCTTTGCCTTTAGGCGCTTTTTGTGCAGATACTATAGCCGGAGCCAACACTACAAAAGCCGCCGATAACACCAGGTGCTTTATACTTTGCTTCTTAAACATATCTCAGGTTTATATAAAACGGACTTTAAGTTTCCCATTTTTTCGCTCTATTCCAAATTCAAGCAGGTTTTAGCTGTTTTTAAACAACTTTTGCCAGTGCATATACCAAAACAAAAATCCCTGGGTTTATACTTTGTTTAAGCATAAACCCAGGGACTCCGGAGCAAGTTGCTGCTGCTATTATACTTCTGCGCGCTGCTCTTTTATATTTTTAAGTATCTCTGCACCGCCTTTGGCAAGTATAGATCTGGCCAGTTGCTCGCCAATAGCTTCTGCTTGTGCGTTAGCACCAATCAAGGTTTCCTGCAACAGTATCTGCCCATCCAGACTTACGATACCGCCATTTATACTTACACCAGTTTCTGTTAAAGTTGCCAGCGCAAACGAAGGTATGCTGCAGCCGCCTTCCATAGTGCGCAGGAAAGCGCGCTCGGCCAGCAGGCAAACGTGTGTATCTTCATGATCGAGGGCAGCTTTTAAAGCTTTTTTCAGATCAACAGACAAACTTCTGGCGCACTCAATAGCTACACTTCCCTGGCCGGCAGCCGGCACAAATTCATTTTCAGGGAAAGTATGCACAATCAGGTTATCATAACCCATTCTAACCACACCGGCATAAGCCAGCATCAGCACATCAAACTGGCCATCTTCCAGCTTTTTCAGGCGTGTTTGCAGGTTTCCGCGCGACTCCGCCGTAGTTATGTTCGGGTAATAGTTTTTAAGCAAAGCCCTGCGGCGTGTAGATGATGTACCTATCACAGCTTTTGTATCGCGTTCCAGTTTAAAATCGGGGTTAAAAGAAAGTATAACGTCGTTCACTTTCTCGCGCTCCATAAAAGCCACCAGTTCCAGGTCGGCAGGTATAGTAGACTGCACATCTTTAGCGCTGTGTACCGCAATTTCTATACTTCCATCACGCAGGCTTTCTTCCAGTTCTTCGGTAAAAACGCCTTTTGCCCCAATCTTATCCAGCGATTTATCCAGTACCTGGTCGCCTTTGGTGCTGATGATCACAATTTCGGTAGCAAAACCTGCCGATGTTAATTTATCGGCAACGGTGTTTGCCTGCCACAGCGCCAATTTGCTGCCGCGTGTGCCTATGCGTATAGTTTGTAAAGTTGATTCTGTCTGCATAAATATCTTAGTTGTTGCCGCGCAGGTAGCCGGCAATTTGAATAGAGCTGTCTACAAATACCATTTTAGGGTTGGCGTTGCGCTCTATGTGGTAGTGTGCCTGGTTAAGTTCTTCGGCCAGCTGGCCAGCATTGTCCTGCGTAATTACCTTAGAGAATTTCTGAACGAAGTCGAGCTCGTTTGGCGGCAGGTACGTAATTAAAGAGGCATCTACGCCATAAAGTGTTACTTTCCGGAAAAGGTTAAGCGCGTATAGCAGGAAGTTTTTCTGGTTCTCGCGGCCCAGCTTCTGAAAATCCTCGCTCATATCTACCAGCTCGTTAAACTTACGGGTGTAGCAATTGCGCATCCAGGTAAGGAAAAGCGTAAAATAATCGCTGCTGATCTCGCTTGTAAGCTTAGCCGCGGCATTTAAACTACCATCAGCTAACTGGGCAATCTGGTAGGCAGTGGTTTTCTCGGTATTATACTTTTCTTCCAGGTAAGAAATAATTTCCTCTTCTGTAAAAGCCCGCACCTGCACGATCTGGGTACGCGAGGTTATAGTTGCCAGCAGCTTTTCAGCAGACTGCGACACCAGTAGGAACAGCGTTTTGGCAGGTGGCTCTTCCAGTAGTTTTAACAGGGCATTGGCGGCAAACGGGTGCATCAGCTCCGGCAACCAGATCAGTACAATTTTATAGTCTCCCTCAAATGCTTTCAGCGATACCAGCTTTACCAACTGGCGGCTTTCCTCTTTCGAGATATTGCCTTGTTTGTTCTCGGCGCCTATAAACTGCATCCACTCGTTTAGCCCCTGATAAGGGTTAGCAAGTACAAAGCTGCGCCACTCTGTCAGAAACTTCTGACTGAGCACATCTTTGGTAATGGATTTGGTGCTTGTAACCGGCATCACGAAATTAAAATCCGGGTGCACCAGTTTGTTCATTTTAACGCAGCTGCCGCATGTTCCACATGAATCATCGGCTTGCCGGTCTTCGCAGTTTATGTAGGTAGCATAGGCCAGCGCAAGCGCCAGGTTGGCGCTCCCCTCCTGCCCCAAAAACAGCTGCGCATGCGCCACATGGTTTTGTAGCACCGAGTTTGTCAGCAACCGCTTTGTTTCCTGATGGCCTTTTATCTGTGAAAACTGCACGTTTTTAAATTACGAATTAAGAATTATGAATTGCCGCAAAAATGAAAATCGACAATTAACAACCAACAATTAAACTTTCTTATCCCAGACCCTGTATTGTTGTGTCTGGTTGAACACTTCCTCAAGTATAGCTTTTTCGGTTGCATCTAATACCTTGTTACGGCGGTCCATTACCTTTTCAGCCACTTCGTATACTTTGCGCAACTGGTATGTTTCGAAGCCAGATGCCCCTCCCCAACTAAAAGAAGGCACAAAATTACGCGGGAAGCCTGAACCAAAAATATTGGCACTTACACCAACCACCGTACCGGTATTAAACATGGTATCGATGCCGCATTTGCTATGATCGCCCATAATAAGGCCACAGAACTGAAGGCCAGTGCCTTTAAAACCACTCTTGCCATAGTTCCATATCTTCACCTCAGCATAATTGTTCTTCATGTTAGAGGTATTGGTATCTGCTCCGAGGTTGCACCACTCGCCCAGCACAGAGTTGCCTAAGAAACCTTCGTGCCCTTTATTGGAGTAACCAAAAATAACCGAATTGCTGATTTCGCCGCCTACTTTGCTGAATGGGCCAATAGTTGTATCGGCCCGCATTTTGCCGCCCATATTTATAGTGCTGCCTTCGCATAACGCAAACGGGCCTCTAATAATAGCTCCCTCCTGCACCTGCGCATTCTTTCCAATATAAATGGGGCCACCTTCTGCGTTAAGTATAGCTGCTTTAATGGTAGCGCCTTCTTCTATAAAAATGTTTTCCTCGCCGTAAACTGCCGTAAATTTATCATTCACTGGCTGGCTTATACGGTCTTTTGTCAGCAAGGCAAAATCGTTGCGTATCTCACGGCCATTGTAAACAAATATCTCCCAAACATTGCGGATCATGGGCACATCACCCTCCAAAACCCGTTTCTTGCTGTCTTTGGCAAGGTTTATCAACTCTTCAACTTCCTGTATGTTCAGTCCGTCGCCGTTAAAAGCGATCAGGGTATCGCCCTGCCAATACGATTCGCCATAACTCAGGCCTTTCATGTGGTCTATCAGTTCGCGCGTGGGGCAGATAGCACCATTTATATAGCAGTTATGTACATCGTGATATGAAACATACTTCGCCTGCAGGTAATTCTGTGTTAAAGAAGAAACCGCCTGTTTTGTGAGCTGCTGCCATTTCTCGGCTAACGTGAGTATACCTACCCGAATTTCTGAAACGGGCCGGGTAAATGTTAGCGGCAACAGGTTCTGCCTGATGGCAGGATCATCGAAGAGGATAATGTTCATAAAGACAAAAATAAAAAAGTCTTCCTGATATTCTCAGGAAGACTTTTATTTAAACGCTTTAACCGGTAGAAACCGCTTATTTTTTCTTGTAACGCGTGTTGAATTTTTCCACACGACCAGCAGTATCCACGAAAATGTTTTTACCAGTGTAGAAAGGGTGAGAAGCAGAAGAAACTTCCACTTTGATTACAGGGTACTCTTTGCCATCTTCCATTGTGATAGTTTCGCTAGAAGTCATGGTTGAGCGGGTGATAAATTTGAAATCACTCGTCATATCCTGAAATACCACCTCTCTGTATTCTGGGTGAATGCCTTTTTTCATTATTATAAACGTTAATTAACCTTAATTTCTTCTTCGGACTGCAAAAATAATAAGTAATTCTGAATTTAAAACGCTATTAACCAAATTATTTTAGCCGATGGCCAAATATAGCAACTCCTTTGTAATATTGTTTAAATTTGCTTCGGTAGCTAACAGCGGCTTAAGCCAACATCCTACGTATCAATACCATGACACACGCAAATAACAGCATCATTTTAAATAAAGACCAGATCGGGCAGAAAATAACCCGCATGGCTTATGAAATTTATGAGCAGAACGTAGAGGAACAGGGCATTGTGCTGGCAGGTATACATGAGAAAGGCGCCATACTTGCTGCGATGCTAACAACACAATTACGCAGTATTTCGCCGATAAACGTGCAATTGCTAACGGTTACACTTAATAAAGTAAGCCCCCTGGAAACGCCTGTAAAGTTAGACCCTTCTGAGGTAAGTATAGCCGATAAGGTAGTAATTATAGTAGATGATGTACTGAACACCGGCAAAACGCTGGCCTTTACTTTAGCCGCATTGCTGCAACACAACCCCAAAAAAATAGAAATAGCTACCCTGGTTAACCGCCACCATACGTTGTACCCTGTGGCTGCCACCTATACCGGTTACTCGCTTGCCACTACCCTGCGCGAACATGTACAGGTTGTATTACAGGATGGAGAAGTAGCGGCTTATCTGCATTAAGATTTAATTGCATTTGCTGATTGTTAAATTATTCACACTTAAGTCAAAATTAACGATTGCTATCTGTATTAATGCCTTACATATTGAGAGACTTCCCTTACAGAAGTATAATCCAAGTCAGTACACTTATATAATCAGAAGTACTACCTGCTTCAAAGCAACAAGCAATTAACAACTAACAATCTACTCCCATGACCGATCTTTGCTTTGCCACCAATAACAAGAATAAAATTGCTGAAGTAAGCCAGATGCTTGCGGATAAGTATAAACTGCTGAGCCTAGAAGACATTGGTTGCCACGAAGAACTGGCCGAAGACCAGGATACTATGGAAGGAAATTCGCGGCAAAAGGCGCAGTATGTTTGGGAGAAGTATAAAGTTAATTGCTTTGCTGATGATTCCGGGCTGGAAGTAGATGCATTGTGTGGTGCGCCAGGGGTTTACTCGGCACGATACGCCGGCCCGCAACGCTCCGACTCCGACAACATTACAAAACTACTGCAAAGCTTGCAGGGAGTTGAAAACCGCAAAGCACGTTTCCGCACTTCGGTTACTTTATACTTAAACGGTCAGGAATATCAGTTTGAAGGCATTGTGAACGGAACTATAACCCACGAATGGAAAGGCGACAAAGGCTTTGGCTACGACCCGGTATTTTTACCCGATGGCCACGAACAAACCTTTGCACAAATGGGCGCAGCCGAAAAAAATGCTATCAGCCATCGTGGCCAGGCCATCCGAAAACTGGTTAACTTTCTGAAAGCCCAGGCAGGCGCATAAAATATTTACACGCACAAGTATAGTCAATTACTGCTCAAAAGCTTAATTTTGCAGTCTGAAACTATAACTCCCAATGCAAAAGCCATATATCGTCGGAATTACAGGAGGTAGTGCTTCAGGAAAAACCACTTTTTTGAATAAGCTACTCACGTCGTTTTCGCCAGAGAACGTCTGCCTTATCTCACAGGACAATTACTACAAAGACCGCGAACACCAGACACGCGACCTTAACGGAGTTGTCAATTTTGACCTTCCTTCCTGCATAGACGACGAAGCCTACGCACACGATGTTTTAAAAGTGAGCCAGGGCGAAACCGTTTACAGAACAGAATATACTTTTAACAACCCAAATGTGGTACCCAAGCAACTGGAGTTTAAACCAGCTCCTATAGTTGTGGTAGAAGGCATCTTTGTTTTTTACTTTGAGCAAATAGCAAAACTGCTCGACCTGAAAGTATACATAGATGCAAAAGAGTATATTAAACTGCAGCGCCGCATAGTACGCGACAAGGTAGAGCGCGGCTACGACCTGGATGATGTATTGTACCGTTATACCCACCACGTGGCACCAACTTACGAAAAGTACATCAAGCCTTATAAAAACGATGCTGATATCATTATCCCGAACAATCAGAACTTCGAACGCGGGCTGGATGTATTAACAACGTTCCTAAACACGAAGATCAAAAATGGTTAAGTATAAATTTGCGGTTATTGGCCTGGGCGTATTCGGTAACTCGATTGCCCGTACCCTTGCAGAACGTGGTGCCGAAGTGCTGGCCATGGACGTAGATGAAGACCATGTAGAAGATATTAAGGACGACGTAGCGTACGCCGTTGCCCTGGATGCCACTGACCTGCGGGCACTGGAAGCACAGAACCTGCAAGAGTTAGATGCCGTGGTAGTTGCCATAGGCGAAGATTTTGAAGCTTTGCTAATCACTACTGCCAACCTGCAGGAGCTGAACATCAAGCGCATTATTACCAGGGCATCTAACAAACAGCAACGCCGCATACTTGAGAAAATGGGCGTTAAAGAAATCCTGTCGCCGGAGGGTGAAGTTGGTAAAACAGTAGCCGAACGCCTGCTACAGCCAAGTATACGCACCTTTCTGCCGCTGCCCGATAACTACGAAATTGTAGAGATAAATACGCCACGTGCTGTGGCTAATAAAAGCATTGCTGCCATATCGCTGCGCGAGAAGTATAACCTCAACATGATTACTATAAAACGTTTTTTTGAGGAGATACAAGACGGAAAACCAACCCTGGTAGAGCACATTATCGGGGTACCTAAAGCTGATACCGTTATCTATTCAACTGATATCCTGATTCTTATTGGTAAAAAACAGGATGTGAAACGTTTTATAGAAGTTAACCGCTAAGGATTTTATTTTTTCGAGAAAGGCGTTACATTTGTAAATACACATGCCAAACGCTAAAACCATACACTATCACTTCAGGCATCTGCTGATGTCCGTAACCCTGCTTTGGGCGCTTATGCTCAATGGCCAGGAAGTGGTGGCGTATACATACCCGGCTAAGGCAGCTCCGAAGCAAACATCTTCTGAACTGACAACTGCCCCTGAAAAGGAGCATAAAACAGTTGTAAAGCAGAAAGTATCGCTGGAGGCAACAACTTCTTTTGTAGCCCTTAACCTAGGCCAGGCCCTTAAACCGGCTCCTTTCCCTGATTTTGCACAACCAACCGACGAGCCGCTGCCAGCTATGGTAGCCAAGCCTGCCGGCATAAGTTTTATAGCCCAGCTATTTCCCGTTACCATACAGCCAAACGCCCCTTAAGGCTGTAATTCCCTCCTATTTCATTTAACTGAAAGCTGCTTTCGCAGCAGTTTTTAACACGGTACGGAACGCTGTTGTGCTTTCGCATAGTTTATATAATACTTCCGGCTCCCGTGTTACCTGCAGATTTTAATTTATTATACTTATACGCTTCATTCATTTTTAACCAACAATGCGGAATAAAACCTTAATTATTGTTCTGACAGTAATAGTATCGGCGCTTTGCGCGTACTACCTGTCGTTTTCGTTTGTTGCCAACAATGTGCAGAAAAAGGCCGAGGCCTACGCTACTGATGCACAGGGCAATGTAGATAATGCCAAAAAGCAAGACTACCTGGATTCTGTTTGGAAAGAGCCTGTATTTATGGGCATGACTTACCAGCAGGTTAAAGAAAACGAATTAGGCCTTGGTCTTGACCTTAAAGGCGGTATGCACGTGGTGCTTGAAGTTTCTCCTATCGAGATCATCAAGTCTATGTCCGGCAACAGCAAAGACCCTAATTTCCTGAAAGCACTGGCACGCGCGCAGCAGTTACAGAAAACCAGCCAGGAAAGCTTTACTACACTTTTCGGCGAAGCTTATCGCGAGGTAGAGCCTAACGGACGCCTGAGCCGCATTTTCTCTAACAATGCCAACCGCGGCAAAATCAGCTACGAATCTTCTAACGCTGATGTACTGAAGGTAATTGACAAAGAAGTGGAAGATGCTATTGACCGCTCTTTCAACATTCTGCGCACACGTATCGATAAATTCGGTGTAAACCAGCCAAACATCCAGCGCCTGAAAGGTACTGGCCGTATCCAGATCGAGCTTCCGGGTATCGATAACCCAGACCGCGTACGTAAATTATTACAAGGTATGGCTAACCTGGAGTTTTGGGAAGTATGGACTCCTGAAGAGTTCTCGCCATACTTTATGCAGCTGAATGAGTACCTGACTACTCAGGAAAAAGCAGGCAAACTGAACGTTAAGACAAAAGCTAAAGGTGATGCCCTAGCTAATGCTGCTGCTAAGCCTGATTCTGCTGAAGACGTACTTGCTAAAGCAGCTGCTTCGGATTCTACAAAAGCTGACTCAACTACTATTGCAAAAGCTGATACTAAAGAAACTCCTGCTGTTGATTCTGCAGCCGCTCAGACTGGCGTACTGGCTCGTTTGTTCACGCAAATGCCAGGTGGTATTGGTGCTAACGTGCGCGATACAGCCCGTATCAATGATATTTTTGCACGCCCTGAGGTTCGTGCTATCTTCCCTCCTAACATGAAGTTCCTTTGGGGTGTTAAGCCTATTGCAGGTGATAACCGCCAGGAATTTGTAGAGTTCTACGCTATTAAGAAAGGCCGTGACGGAAAAGCTCCTCTTACAGGTGAAGCCGTAAACGATGCACGCCAGGATTTCGACCAGACTGGCCGTCCTGAGATCAGCATGACCATGAACCCAACAGGTGCTAAGAAATGGGCTCGTTTAACAGGTGCCAACGTTAACCGTCAGGTTGCGATCGTACTTGATAATTATGTATACTCTGCGCCGGTAGTACAAGGCGAAATCACAGGTGGTAACTCTTCTATCTCTGGTAACTTTGCTATTGAAGAAGCACAAGACTTAGCTAACATCCTGAAAGCTGGTAAAATGCCGGCTCCAACACGTATCGTTGAGGAAGCTATCGTTGGTCCGTCACTAGGCCAGGAGGCAATCAACCAGGGTCTGATCTCTACACTGGCAGGTCTTTTGATCGTGGTTGTGTTCATGATCGCTTACTATAGCCGTGGTGGTTTCATCGCTGACTTAGCACTTGTATTCAACGTATTCTTTATACTTGGTATACTTGCCCAGTTTAACGCTGCGCTTACATTGCCTGGTATCGCGGGTATCGTACTTACACTGGGTATGGCCGTAGATGCGAACGTATTGATATTCGAACGTATGCGTGAAGAAGCCAGAAAAGGCCTGAGCATGCGTGAAGTAATCAACAAAGGTTACGACAAAGCATTCATGACTATTCTTGATGCCAACGTTACTACGTTCCTGGCTGGTTTTATACTTTACTTCTTCGGTTCAGGTCCGGTTAAAGGCTTCGCAATTACGTTGATGTTGGGTATCGTAACTTCATTCTTTACATCAGTATTTATTTCGCGCCTGTTTATTGAATCTACTTTCAAGAGAGCTGGTAAACTGTCGTTCTCTAATGCATTAGCCGAGAGAATGTTCCAGAACGTGAAGTTTGATGTAATGAAGTGGAAAAAACCTGCTTATGCATTCTCACTGGCTATACTTGTGTTCGGCTTTGTAGCGATGGCTATTAAAGGACCAAACCTGGGTGTTGACTTTAAAGGTGGCCGCTCTTATGTAGTTGAATTCGATAAAGCAGTTCCTGCTTCTGACATCCGTGCTTCGTTGGTAGATAACTTCCAGGAAGCTGGTACTGAAGTAAAAACTTTTGGTGCATCTAACCGCATGAAAGTAATTACAAGCTGGTTGGCTGATGATGAAAGCGTTGAAGCAGACGAGCAGGTAAAAGCAGCCCTAGATGCAGGTTTGGGAGAATACAGCAACCTGAACCCTAAAGTATTAAGCTCATCTAAGGTAGGTGCTACAATGGCAGATGATATCCAGAACACAGCCATGATCTCACTTGTATTAGCGCTGGCAGGTATCTTCGTTTACGTAATGCTCCGCTTCCGTAACTGGCAGTTCTCATTGGGTGGTGTGGTAGCCTTGCTTCACGACTCCCTGATGATCATCGCGATCTTTGCTATACTTGATCTGTTTGGTATCTCTTATGAAATGGACCAGGTATTTATTGCAGCTATACTTACCATCATTGGTTTCTCTATTAACGATACCGTGGTAATCTTTGACCGTATTCGTGAGTACCTGGATGAAAATCCACGTAAACACATCAGAGAGGTAGTAAACCCAGCCCTGATCCATACTTTCAGCCGTACGATCATTACTTCTGCAACCGTATTTATGGTGGTACTGGTATTGTTCATATTTGGTGGTGAAGTGCTTCGCGGCTTCTCACTTGCCATGCTGATCGGTATTCTGTTCGGTACTTACTCATCGTTGTTCATTGCAGCTCCGATTGTAGTAGATACCATGAAAGCTGAGAATAAGCCGGCTCCTGCTCCGCAGGCAGCAGCTCAGAAAGTTCGCTAATTAGCTTTAGCACATAAACAGAAAAGCCCGGGGCAATAGCTTCGGGCTTTTCTGTTTATAAGTGATTTCTGGCAGTAAAGCATTCCGTTAATAAAAAGCAACGCAAAAAGACCTGCCACCATTCAAGTTTCATACTTGCTCAAAACAACAGAAGCCAGCTACTCTCGCAGCTGGCTTCTGTTTTATACTTTATACTTTGAAAGTCTTAGATAGTCACGCCATCGGCAACTACTTCGGTAACTTCAGGTACCATACGCTTCAGCAGGTTCTCGATACCGGCTTTAAGTGTTACAGTAGCAGATGGGCAACCGCTGCAAGAACCTTGCAGGTGCACAGTTACTACGCCATCTTTATAAGACTTGAAAGTGATGTTACCACCATCCTGCTCAACAGCCGGACGCACATAATTCTCTAACAGGTCAATTACTTTTTTAGATATCTCAGCATCTTCTGCAGTTGCAGTAACATCGCCTTCTGTAGTTGCAGCCTGCTTTTTAGCCACAAAACCTTCATTAAACACAGGGCCGCCTGCCTCAATATAAGACTTAAGGAAAGTGCGCAGCTCCGGAATCAGTTTTGTCCACTCAAGCTCAGATGCTTTTGTAATGGTTACAAAGTTATTGGCGATAAATACTCTTGATACATAATCGAAGTTGAAAAGCTCTTGCGCCAGCGGCGACTCCATAGCGCTTTCAAGCGTTGGGTAATCTACGCTCTGGCCTTCTGGCAACAGTTGCACGTTCATTACCAGCTTCATAGACTCGGGATTCGGGTTAGCCTCAGCATAAACCGAAACCACTTTTTCTTTATTTTCTAACATGATATAGCAAGGTTTTAAATTAAAACTTGAGCATTAGTTATTAAGTTTCCAAAATTAACTAATAATTCTGAGAAGTAGGATACAGGCTTATACTGCAGTATTTAGCTTTTGTTATGAAAGGCTAAAACAGCTATTTAAATAGCATTTTAACTCAGAAAGTATAACTTTGTGTTACAGTTAAATTTTTAACAAGAAGTAACCCCCTGCATTCCGCATGCTAAATTTTACAATTTTACTGGCGCAAGTACAGCATCAGCCCCCTGCATTTCTCATTATCCCGTTTCTGATTCTTATAGGTATGATCGCCAGTGGCCCGGTACTTTTTGGCCACTTCTGGGAACACAACTATAAAAAAGTAGCAGTTAGCCTGGGCTTAACTGTGCTGGCTTATTACCTTTTTGTGCTGCACGATGTGCACATGCCTATACATACACTAGCGGAGTATGCTTCTTTTGCTATCCTGTTAAGCGCTTTATACATTGCTGCAGGCGGTATTTATGTTAACATTAACGCTAACGCAACTCCGGCCATGAACGTGGCCATGGTAGCACTTGGCGCAGTACTCGCTAATTTAGTAGGTACAACAGGTGCTTCGCTTCTACTGATCCGCCCGTTTATACGTTTGAATCTGCACCGCATAAAGCCTTACCAGATCGTATTTTTTATATTTATAGTGAGTAACGCGGGTGGTTTGCTTACCCCGCTCGGAGACCCTCCGCTGTTTATCGGTTTTCTGAAAGGGGTGCCGTTCTTCTGGACACTTCAGCATTTAATTGTACCCTGGGTGGTAGTTATCGCTTTGCTGTGCCTGGTGTTCTTTATTGTAGACAGCCGTAACAAAAAAACAGATTATACGCCACGCCCGGAAGTTAAAGCCAAAATAGAAGAGCATACTGAATTTTATATTAAAGGAAAGCGCAACCTGTTCTGGCTTGCCATTATTATTGGAGCTATTTTCCTTGATCCGAATGTTATAGAGAACCTGCCGCACATTGCTTACGATGGCAATAAATTCTCTTTCCTGCGCGAAATCATACAGCTGACTGCAGCATACTTCTGCTACCGTAACTCCAGCAAAACTGCTCTTGCCGGTAATCAGTTCAGCTTTCACCCTATCCTGGAAGTAGTGTTCCTGTTCTTTGGTATTTTCTTTACCATGATGCCAGCCTTGCAACTTTCAGCAGCTATCGCTTCTTCTCCGCAATATGCACAATACATTACACCAAACTTCCTGTACTGGGCTACCGGTTCTTTGTCTGGTTTCCTGGATAATGCTCCAACCTATGCCAACTTCCTATCGCTGGCTATGGCCAAGTATGATATGGCACAGAACAGTGTGGTAGAGGTAAGACAGTTTGCTACCGGCACTGGTACTGACCCAATTACGCTGGTTCTGCTGGAAGCTATTTCGTTGGCATCAGTGCTGTTTGGTGCCTTTACCTACATTGGTAACGGCCCTAACTTTATGGTGAAAGCCATTGCAGAAAGTGCTGGTATAAAAATGCCATCGTTTTTCGGCTACATTGTGCGCTACTCCATTCCGTTCCTGTTACCAGTACTGGTACTGATCTGGTTCCTGGTAGTGCACCTCCACTTGTTCTAATCTGAATTCAAACTATAAAAAGAGCCGTTCCTGATAACAGGGAGCGGCTCTTTGTTTTTATACTTACCAATGATTCCCAAGCTTGGCAAATAGCTAGTGCAAGTATATTCTTATAAACAAGAACTGCTAAGTTTAAAAGTGCAAGGTGCTTATTTGAGCAACTATAACTTATACTTTGTTCACTTTCTGGCGCAACACAAAATCTGCCAGAACCAGCGCTGCCATGGCATCTACTATAGGTACAGCGCGCGGTAATACACAAGGGTCGTGGCGGCCTTTGCCTTGAAGTATAACCTCCTCACCGGCATCGTTTATAGTTTGCTGTGGCTGAAGTATAGTGGCAACCGGTTTAAAGGCTACATTAAAGTAAATATCCTGACCATTGCTGATGCCACCCTGTATGCCACCTGAGTAGTTGGTGCGTGTCCGGATGTTGCCTTGTGCATCGGTATAAAACTCGTCGTTGTGCTGGGAGCCGCGCATTTTTACACCTTCGAAGCCGCTGCCATACTCAAAGCCTTTCACAGCATTTATACTTAGCATTGCCTTGCCTAACTCCGCATGTAACTTATCAAACACAGGCTCTCCCAGACCGGCCGGAACACCTGTGATCACGCAAGTTATTACACCACCTATCGTATCCAGCGTATTTCGGGCATCTTCTATCAAACCGATCATGCGGGCAGCAGTCTGGCCATCAGGGCAGCGTACTTTATTTGAGTCAATCAGGTTAAGGTTAAGTTTGGAGTAGTGCTTGCGCAATTTTATACTTCCTACCTGCGACACAAAGGCCTTAATGCTAATGCCATACTTCTGCAGTAGCTTGGCAGCCAGTGCTCCGGCTGCTACCCGTGCAACCGTTTCGCGGGCCGAGCTGCGGCCGCCACCTCGGTAATCGCGCAAGCCATACTTGGCTGTAAAAGTATAATCGGCATGCGATGGCCTGAAGGCATGCTCTATGTGGCTGTAATCGTGGCTGTGCTGGTCTTTGTTGTTTACCACCAGGGCAATGGGAGTACCTGTACTCTTGCCTTCAAAAATACCCGAAAGTATAGTTACCTTATCTTCCTCTTTGCGTGGTGTGGTTATATCAGATTGTCCGGGGCGGCGGCGGTCCAGAGCTTCCTGGATTTCATCTATACTTATATCAAGGCCTGCCGGGCAACCATCCACTATTACGCCAACCGCCGGGCCATGCGATTCGCCAAAGGTCGTGATCCTGAAAAGCTTGCCGTAAGAATTGCTCATAGTTTATTTTTTTAAGAACACAAACGCCGATATTGCCAGCAGCACCAGGAGTATGATGTTGGTATAGCGCTTTATCACATCAAACTGATTAAGGCTTGCCAACCTGTGATCTTCGTTCTGAATAATTTTGTAAAATGGCCCCAAGTCTCTTGAAAGTATAAGTGCATCGCTGTCGCTCTCGCCGGTTACGCGCACTGCAAGTGTTGGCTGCAGCGTATCATAGGTAGCCGTATTGGGGTTAAAGTATATCCATTGCAGGGCATCCTGTAATTTATAAGTGCCGGGTTCTTTTGCCAACCCGGTATATGTAAAGCTTTTGGAGCCTAATACCCTGCCGGCACGCCGTGTTACATCCTGCCGCAGGTCAGGTGGGTAAAGCTCCAGGGCAGCATTGGAAGCAGGTACCGGAGGCATAATAGCAGCCAGGTTTCCCTCACCTTCTAACTGAAAAAGATAAGAAAAGCTCTTGTTTACACGCACCTGCTTCTTAGAAAGGTTCTCGCGTAAAGTATAAACACCAACCGGCACCACATCGCGCAACGGGTGCGGCGGCAACTCTTTCACTTTTATTTCCCGCTCCCGGGCAAAGAACGTTTTAAAACCCTCCTGCCGGTCCTGCTTCAGCAACGTAGGGTTTTTGGCAACTTTATACTTTATCATCTTCAGCGACAATGCCGGAAACCGGATTGGCTCTAAATTGATAGGGTATAGAACAGCCTCGTACAGTTTAAAACGCAGGTATGCTTTATCTTTTATAGTTACTTCTTCAGGCGTTATCTCTGTAAACTCAAAAGCCTCTTCCCACACATTTGGCTGCTGCAATTGCCGCAAAATTCCACCTATCTGGTTCTCAAAATCATAAAAATCTAAAAGCCGCTGGTCTTCCTTGGCCAGATAAAAATATAGCGCCACATTCAGGCCCTCGCCTACATAAATTTCCTTTTTATTTGTATAAAGTGTCAGGAAGGCGTTATCGGCCTGTTCAATATATTGCTGAGGCTCATTTGCCAGTTCAGGTGCTTCGTCAGGGGCTACCAGTTCGGTGGCCGGTGTTTGGGCGGTAGCTGCAGCCATTGGCAGCACTTTTATACTTGTACCCGCCGATTGCACCGTTTGGCCGTTAACCTTCATGGTAAAAGGCTTCAGCACAAAATCGCCTTCTTTAAGCCCGGCGTAGTTTTGTGTAATGGTAAGTATAGTAGAGGTTTGCCCGCCCACTATAATGGTTTTTGTAGTAGAAAATTTGCTACTCTTTTTAAAACCTTCTATTTCCGGAAACGGGGTATACTCCTGTAAGGGCTTATCTTTTATCTTAATAGAAACGGTGTAGTACTGGTTAATGGGCACCGGACTTTTACCCAGTTCAATGCTAACCTGCTGGGCCATTGCCGGCACCACCAGTATCGTCAGCAAAAAAACAAAAAGCAAAAGTGAGCGCATAAATTAGGTACTGAAGCTGTTTCAGGTAGTAGTGTAAAAGCAAATTTAGCAATTTTTTGTACTTAATCTTTCCACTTTGTTTATACTTAACCGGGGCTTACCAAGCTCATTTCGTACAGGCATAACTCCAATTTTATACTTTAATTGCGCGATAGCTAAACCTGGCCTTGGTATCGGCCTTCATACTTCGTTAGCGCCGGCTAAACTTTACCCTGGCATTTTTATTCTTAATTGAACTTTATTTTATAGTGCTGCAATCCGGTCTTATAGCCTGGTCGTAGGTCTTTTACTTTTCACGAAAGTGCTTCTGGCTTTGGCGAAGCCCTTATGGAAAGTACATCTCTTACACCTTTAAACTATAGGAATTATGCAAAAACTAACACCGAAAGCTGACCAACAGGAAAACGGCTTGGGTAAACACCTCCTTAACCCAATTCACCGACGCATGTTTTTTAGATATGCAGGCGCCACCGCAGCTGTAACCACGCTGTTGCTAACAACCGGTTGCGACGATGATGACGATGATACAATGATAGACCCGATGGCAGTAGACCTCGGCTCGGGTGATGTGGGAATACTGAATTATGCTTATGCGCTGGAGCAACTTGAAGCAGCTTTCTATACCCAGGTAGTGGCTACTAAATTCTCTGGCATGACGGCCGCTGAAACACAACTCTTCACCGATATCCGTGACCACGAAATAGCGCACCGCGAATTCTTTAAAGCAGCACTTGGCCAGAAAGCCATACCTGCCCTGGAACCCGATTTCTCCAAAATAAACTTTGCCGACCGCACAAGCGTGCTTACAACTGCTAAAACTTTTGAAGACCTGGGTGTTTCTGCTTACAACGGTGCAGGCCAATTGTTTACAGACACCGGCGTTGGCTTAGATTACCTGGTACTGGCTGGCAAAATAGTATCGGTAGAGGCACGCCACGCTGCTGCTATCCGCGACCTTATTAACCCGAAATCAAAAGATTTTTCAGGGGATGATGTAGTAGATGCCAATGGCCTTGATGTAGCGCGCACGCCGGCTGAAGTACTGAAGCTGGCTGCTCCATTCATCAAAACTAAAATTAACGCTAACAATTTACCTAAGTAACAGGAGGACCGCACCATGAATATCTTAAAACTGATACAGGATATAGAAAAAGTTGATCCTGAAGTATACGAGCGCCTGGATTCACGCAGATCAATCTTCAAGCATTTTAGTGGTTTTGGTATGAAAGTAGCAGCCGCTGCCGTACCGCTGGCCTTGGGCTCTATGTTCAAGAAAGCTTATGGCCAGTCCAGCAACACCATTGTAGATACCTTGCAGTTTGCGCTTACGCTGGAGTACCTGGAAGATGAGTTTTATCGCTTGGGTCTGGCCTCGCCTGCGGTGCAGGCAGAGAACAGAGCTGTTATCCAGCAGATAAGCAAGCACGAAGCTGCCCACGTAAAGTTTCTGCAGGATGCTATCAAATCTTTAAATGCAACACCTGTTACCAAACCTACTTTTGATTTTTCGGCTAAAGGCAATTTCCCTACCTGGAACTCCGATCCGGCTGTATTCCTGGCTATTGCGCAGGCTTTTGAAGATACAGGCGTAAGAGCCTATAAAGGACAGGCCGGAAACTTAGTTGGCAGCAATGCAGTATTAACAGCCGCCTTGCAGATACATTCTGTTGAGGCACGACACGCAGCAGAAATACGCCGCATACGTGGTTTAAAAAGCTGGATAACCGGCAACGAGCGCGGTGCAGGCATGCCGGCAGCAACACAGGCTGTTTATAACGGAGAAGAAGTAACAACCCAGGCTGGTGTTAACATAGTATCTGGAAATATTTCTTCTGCAGCCGCTACCGAAGCCTTTGATGAGCCATTGAACAAGCAACAAGTATTAGATATAGCCAGCTTATTTATAGTTGCTTAGTTAAATATCTGGAAAACATATCTACTTAAAGCTCAGGAGCTGATAAAACCAGCTTCTGAGCTTTTACCATTTTATATAATTATTTCACCAATAATTTAGATATATACAATTTTAATATTGTAACCTTTCTGCCTGTTCACGTATTACCCAGTAACTACCTGGTCTAAAAGATCTCATTATTTTACTGACATGTTGGAATATGTAAAAACCATTTTGCAGAAGGTTAGCTTCGACAAAATGCTGTTTGAAAAGGAACTCAGAAAAGCTTTTAAATTTCTTATTGCAGATGAGCTGCAGCAACTTAAGCAATGGTGTTACGACCAGTTTTCTGGCAAATACCTGTATATCCTGAATAAAGTATTTACCAGAATGCAGCCTGTAGCTTAATCCTGTTCCGGGTTTTCCTGCACAAACTTAATGTTGCGCAACAAGCCGTTGTAGCCAGTCCGTTTTACTGCCGATTTTTTAAAGAGCTGAGAGAATACCTCGTGTGTAAGCTCCTGCCAATCGCTAGATTTCATCTTGTTTAAGTCAGGGTGCGGGGCAAAAGCCGGTTCCTTGTGCGGTTTGCTGAAGCGGTTCCAGGGGCACACATCCTGGCATATATCGCAGCCAAATACCCAGTTACCAAACTTACCGTTCATTTCCTGCGGCAGCTGGTCTTTCAACTCGATGGTAAAGTATGAAATGCACTTGCTGCCATCAACTACGTAAGGCGCAACTATAGCATCGGTCGGGCAGGCATCCAGGCATTTGGTGCAGGAACCGCAATAATCTTTTATAGGTCCATCATATTCCAGTTCTAGGTCTATGATAAGTTCAGCAATAAAGTAAAAGCTGCCTACCTGCGGCGTGATCAGGTTCGAGTTTTTGCCAACCCATCCCAAACCGCTTTTCTTTGCCCAGGCTTTATCCAGCACCGGCGCAGAATCTACGAAGCAGCGGCCGCCTACTTCACCTATACTTTCATTAATAAAATCGAGAAGCGTTTTCAGCTTGTCTTTAATTACAAAGTGGTAATCTGTGCCGTACGCGTACTTCGATATCTTGTAAGTATCTTCTTCAGGCTGTTTTTCTTCGGGATAATAATTGAGAAGCAGCGACACCACAGATTTAGCACCATCAACCAGCAGTCGCGGGTCCAGGCGCTTATCGAAGTGGTTCTCCATGTAGTGCATCTGGCCGTGCATGTTCTGCTTCAGCCAGTTCTCCAGGCGTGGCGCTTCCTCTTCCAGGAAATCCGCTTTAGAGATACCGCAATACATAAAGCCTAGCTCCTGCGCCTTCTGTTTAATAAGATATGTGTGTTGGGCTTTGTTCAATTTTATACTTTCCGCCATTTATACTTTGGCAGCTATACTTCGCAACAAAATTACATCAAAATAAATCCGCATTAAAGTATAGTTCTTCGCAAGCCTGCTTAGGCAAAGTATATAGCTGATTGTAAGACTTTTATTAACTTTAGTTATCAGACAAAATAAACCTATAACTATGAAAAAACTATTCCCACTATTCATCTTCCTGCTACTAGGATGTGGCTCTTTTGCGCAGGGCGTAATGGAGAAAAATGGCAAGGTTTTCCATCTGCACCCCGGCGAAAAGGAATGGAATTACGCGCAGGCTTACCGTAGCGGCAACCTACTTTACATTTCGGGTACAGTTGGCAACGGCGACATGGACAAAGCAATGGAACGTGTCTACAAAACGCTGGAACTGACACTAAAGAAGTATAACCTCGACTTTACGCATGTAGTGAAGGAGAACTTATTCACCAAAGACATTGAGGCTGTAACCAAACACAAGGACATCCGGAAGAAGTATTACGGAACACATAATCCTGCCGCCACCTGGGTAGAAATTACCCGGCTTTTTGATGCTGAATCGGTGCTGGAAGTAGAGTTGATAGCAGAGATCAAGAAAACAGAATAAACAAAAAGAGCAGGCTCATCACCTGCTCTTTTGCTATACTATAATTTATACTTTATTCCTGGTCAAACAAACCACCTGATGCCTGTGCATGCTGTGGCGGAATTTTGCCTAAGTGTCGGTAAGCAGCTTCGGTAGCTTCACGGCCACGGGCAGTACGCTTAATGTAACCTTCCTGAATCAGGAACGGCTCATACACTTCTTCAATGGTTTCTGCTTCTTCGCCGCAGGCTGTTGCTATAGTTGAGATACCAACCGGGCCACCTTTATACTTATCGATGATGCAGGAAAGGATGCGTTTGTCCATATCGTCCAGACCATTATGATCCACATCCAGTGCATTCAGGGCAAAACGTGCGATCTCTACATCAATAGTACCGTTGCTTTTTACCTGTGCAAAGTCGCGGGTACGGCGCAGCAGGTTGTTGGCAATACGCGGTGTACCACGGCTACGGCGGGCAATCTCGAAAGCTGCATCCTCATGTATTGGCGCACCCAGCAAGGCAGATGAACGTTTCACAATAGAAGTCAACAACTCCGCATCATAATACTCCAGTCTGCTGTTGATACTGAAACGGGCACGCAGTGGCGCAGTAAGCAAACCAGAACGGGTAGTAGCACCAATCAGCGTGAATGGGTTCAGACTAATTTGTACAGAACGCGCATTCGGGCCTGAATCGAGCATGATGTCAATCTTATAGTCTTCCATCGCCGAGTACAGGTACTCTTCCACGATAGGGTTCAGGCGGTGGATCTCATCAATAAAAAGTACATCATTCGGGTCGAGGTTGGTAAGCAAACCAGCTAAGTCGCTTGGCTTGTCCAGCACCGGCCCTGATGTCATCTTTATGCCTGAATCCAGCTCTGAGGCAATTATATGTGATAAGGTCGTTTTACCAAGTCCCGGAGGTCCGTGCAGTAACACGTGGTCCAAGGCTTCGCCACGGCGACGAGCTGCCTGCACAAATATTTTCAGGTTCTCCACCACCTTTGCCTGCCCGGTAAAATCCGAGAAACTAAGCGGACGGAGTGCCTTGTCAATATCGCGTTCGGCTGGCGTCATGTGCTCTTTTTCGCCAGTGAGATAATCTTCTCTCATTCTTCTATCTTATACTTTAAAATCAGCTTTTGCTATACCTAAAGGTAACAGTTCAGGCATTGCTTTCGCTCCATTTACACCTACGAATTTACGAAATTTTGCTAATTATTTTATAGTGTTTCACCAGAAATCTAATCTCATTAGCATTACTTGGTTTCTATATCTAAACTGAAGCTGCAAACGTACCTTTCGCTGACTAATTTATACTTTATGCAGCCAAGCATCCAACATATTACCAGCCACGCTTTCTTCAGTCCCGGAGAAGATTGCCTGAACGCCATCATCAGCGCCATAGACGCAGCAACCAGAACGATAAAAATCTGTGTGTTTACAATTAGTGATGACCGGATTACAGAGGCCATCATGCGTGCACACCAGCGCGGGATAAGTATAAAGATCATTACAGATAACGATAAACTGCACGACCTGGGATCGGATGTTATTGAAATGGCTGCTCAGGGGCTGGAGATCTGGGTGGATAAAACGCGTAACCACATGCACCACAAGTTTGCTATTTTTGATGAAAAGCGGGTGCTAACCGGCAGCTACAACTGGACCCGCAGCGCCGCTCTCTACAACCACGAAAACATACTTATAACTGATAACGCAAGTATAGTTCAGGACTACAGCCGCGAGTTCGATAAGCTGTGGAATGAAATGGTCAAGTTTGATCCGGAAGAAGATGCGAAAAACAGTGGAGTTGTACCCAAAGCTGTTGAATAATCAATAACAAAAAAAGGCAGCTACTTTCGCAACTGCCTTTTATATTTTATACTTCTGGACTCACTATTTAAACGCCTGAATACCGGTAATATCCGCACCAGTTATCAGTAAGTGAATATCGTGGGTTCCTTCGTAAGTGATCACCGATTCGAGGTTCATCATGTGGCGCATGATCGGGTACTCGCCGGTAATACCCATACCACCATGTATCTGACGTGCCTCGCGGGCAATATGCAGGGCCATGTCCACACTGTTTCGCTTCGCCATCGAAATTTGCTGCGTAGTCGCTTTGCCTTCGTTCATCAAAGTACCTAAACGCCAAACCATCAGCTGTGCTTTCGTAATTTCAGTCAGCATTTCGGCTAGTTTTTTCTGTGTCAGCTGGAAGCCGCCGATCGGCTTATCGAACTGGATACGCTCTTTGCTATACTTCAGAGCAGACTCGTAGCAATCGATAGCGGCACCAATAGCACCCCACGAAATGCCGTAACGGGCAGAGTCAAGGCAGCCAAGCGGGCCACGCAAACCATCTACATTTGGCAATAGGTTCTCTTTCGGCACTTTCACGTTATCAAAAACAAGCTCACCGGTGCAGCTGGCACGTAAGCTCCATTTATTATGGATCTCTGGTGTAGTGAAACCTTCCATGCCACGCTCCACTATCAGACCTTTAATGCGACCGTCCTCGTTCTTAGCCCACACTACCGCTACCTGACACTCCGGAGAGTTCGATATCCACATCTTAGAACCATTCAACAGGTAATGGTCGCCCATATCTTTGATATTGGTAACCATGCCGCCAGGGTTAGAACCGAAATCAGGTTCTGTTAGGCCGAAGCAACCCAGCCACTCGCCGCTTGCCAGCTTTGGCAGGTACTTTTTGCGCTGTTCTTCCGAGCCATACTTATAGATCGGGTACATTACCAGCGAGCCCTGCACCGAAGCTGTGGAACGCATACCAGAATCGCCGCGCTCAATTTCCTGCATAATAATACCGTAGCTGATATAATCCAGGCCGCCGCCGCCGTACTCTGTAGGTATAGTTGGTCCGAAGGCACCTACATCACCAAACTTCTTCACGATCTCCGATGGAAAATGTGCATCCTGTGCCCACTTTTCTATACTTGGAGATATCTCGCGCTTCACGAAGTCGCGCATGGTTTGGCGAATAAGTATATGCTCTTCTGTAAGTAAATCGTCTATGTTAAAGTAATCGGGCGCACCTGATGATTCGTAAGCCATAGTTTTGGTTTAAGGGTTTGAGAAAGGGTAATACGCAAAGTTAAAATTTTAAATGAATTGTCTGAACCACAGATTAAGGAGATTCAAAAGATTAATTGGATTATACTTTGCGTCAGGCAATGATTTTGAATTTACAACTTAACTGGCCGGAGACCCAACTATAGTTCGTCACGAGCAAGGACGCTCGCGCAATGTTTAATTTAAAGTATAAATCCTGCTAATCCATCCAATCATTATTAATCTGTGGTTCAGACAAACAAAAAAGCCCCGCCAAATGACAGGGCTCCTTTAGCAAAGTATAAACTTTCGTTTAAAACTTCAGACCAACAGATAACAGGAAGTTGCGCGTAGCTTGTGGGTAATAAAAGTTCTCGGTTACCTGGCTACCATAAATGTAGCTGTAGGTATAGCCGTTGGCTGCATACTTCTCATTAAACACATTGTTAACCAACAGGCCAAGCTCCAGCTCTTTCAGCAGGTTTTTGAAACCGATATTGTACCGGAAACGCAGATCGCCAACCTGGTAGGCAGGTATAATACGGCTTTCATTCTGGGTGTTATCCAGGTATTGTTTACTTACTGTTTTATAGATAAATGCAGCTTTTAAACCTTTCAGCACTTCCACTTCCAGCTGGTTACTTGAAACAAAGGCCGGTGAAAAAGCGATGGTCGATTCCTTATAGTTGTTCTGAACCTGTTCGCCAGTATCGTAATCATCTATAAACTCACTGAAGTTACTGATTTTATTCTGGCTGTAGGCCAGGTTAGAGCTTAATTTGGCTATACTTCCCAGGTTCAAAGCGCCGGATAGTTCTACACCCTGCCGGGAACTTTTGTCGATATTTTTACGGGTATAAGCCCCCACATCGTTTATCTGACCAGTTACTACCAGTTGGTTTTTATAGTTCATGTAGTAAACGTTAGCCTCTATAGTTGCACCCAACGCTTTCCCTGCTAACTCGCCTAAACCGATCGTGCCGCGGTAACCGGCTTCCACATTTTGTAAGGTTTCGTGTTTCGGGCGGCTGTTTGGTGTAGATTCTGTGAAGTCGTCGCGTACAGGCTCTCGGTTACCAATGGCGTAAGAAGCATATAATTGTTGTTGAGGTGTGAGGTTGTAAGCTATACCTGCTTTTGGGTTCAGGAAAGTATAATCTACGTCCTGCTCTATACTTTCCAGGTCATTATCATAGCCCGTGAAAGTATAGTTGATCTTGCGCACCTGCATATCGCCAAACACGCTCAGTTTATCTGTTAAGCCGTAAGTGGCTTTTGCAAAAATATTGAAGTCGGTTTTGTCGGCATCATTCTCATAATACCTGTCACGGATGTTGGAAGTGGAAGCATAACGTGCCCAGATAACCTCACCGTAGTGACGGCCATCATACCTGTTCCAAGCCCCGCCTAATGTGGCATTCAGCCTCGAATTCGGGTTATACTGCAGCGCATAAGTAGCTCCGTAAAAATCGTTATCGAGCCAGCGGCGGCGGATGATATCGGAAGTAGTTCTCGTTTCATCACCGATTTCTACGTTTGGCAAACCATAATCTGCCAGGTCGTCTTCGGGCTTAAACTGCTCGTAGTAGCCACGGCCATAAGTATAGTGCAGCGCACCCGATAAGGTAAGGCCCGGCATAAAATCATGGGCCAGGTGCAGTTGGTAATGGTCCTGCTGGTAGTTGTCAGTCTCGTTATCGTAAGTATAGTAGTTGTAGGTTCTGCCAGATCTCAGCAGGTTTTCTTTGTCTGCTCCTTCAATCCAGTTTCGGTCAATGTAATCCTGCAGGTCTTCTTCGTTTCCGTACACAAGTGCTTCCGGTGTGCCATACCATGCCTGGTAGGTTTGTTCTTTGCCCGAGAATGTAACGAACTTAACCGTGGTCTTATCGCCATAGTAGCCACCCGAAAAGTACAGCGACTTCAGGTCAGAGAAAGCACGATCTATATAGCCATCCGACTTAATGCGAGACAAACGTCCATCAAAAGCGAATTTACCATTTATCAGACCTGTACCGAAACGTACGTTATTCTTCCAGGTATCAAAAGAACCGTAGCTGTTATCGGTTTCGGCGTAGGCCTCGCGGCGCACCTGCTGGGTTTGTATATTTATACTTGCTCCAAAGGCTGCAGCCCCGTTTGTTGATGTACCCACACCGCGCTGCACCTGAATATCCTCTACCGATGAGGCAAAGTCCGGCATGTTCACGAAAAAGGTACCGTGGCTTTCAGAGTCGTTAATCGGGATGCCGTTTACAGTAACGTTAATGCGGGTAATATCAGAGCCCCGAATACGGATACCGGTATAACCCACACCTGTGCCTGCATCAGAATTTACTACTACCGATGGTACCTGTTCCAGCAGGTATGGCATGTCCTGGCCAAAGTTGCGTTCAGCAATCTGTTCATTGGTAACGTTGGTAAAGGTAGTTCCGGTTTTTTCGTTGGCGCGGGTTGCCTGTACAGTTACTTCTTTTGCCTGTACGGCTTTCTGTAGAAGCTGAATCTGTACATACTTGTCCTGCTGTAGGTTTATACTTACAGTTTTCTGCTCAAAACCCAGGAAGCTTACTTTTAAAGTATAGTTGCCGGCGGCAAGGTTTGTAAATCCAAAAGCACCGTTCTGGGCTGCAGTAATTCTGGTATTGTTACCCTCAAGTGTAACTGTTGATCCGGCGAGGGCATTGCCGGTGGCAGCATCGGTAACACGCCCGCTCAGTTTAAACTGTGCAAGCAACTGCAATGGCAATAAGCACACGGCCAGTGCAAACAAGAAATTTTTCATTAAGTGGTTAAAAAGAAATAAGTGAAACATACAGGCATGCCAGGGGTTAGCATCCCGTTAATCTCGTTTCCCTCCGTTTTCCCTTCGCCGGCATTACCCGGATCAGGTTCAATGGGTATGATCTCAGCCCGTAATATTGGGGCACCCCTAAACTGTGGCAAAGGTATAGCCGATTTTGATCTAAACAAACAATTGCAGCCAATACCTGCCTGAAGTATAACATTTAGCTGCTAAAAGGAGTTTAAATTTTGGTAAAAGACAAAAACCACATACCTGCAACGTACGTTCTAATCTTAACAAGGCACGTTTTCCTGCTCATACTACCTGAGTTGCTTTTGATGTGAGAATTTGCCAGCCAAAAACTTAATATTATGTAGAACCGTGATGATGATCAGCCTCCTGTATACTTTAGCATTGCTAACGATACTGGCCTATTACGCCTTCGCACCTCGCCAGCACTATAGAAGACCTCCTTCTACCGATAGTGATGACGATGGAGGCGAGCCACTAGGCGACGACCTGCCAGATCTGGACCTCCCCCCCGGCATCTCATTACCAATAAATGACTTTGAACCGGACTATGATTTGAGAAGAATAAAGGTCCCTAAATTTCCGGAGCCTTCTTTGCAGTGACTGCAAGAATAAAAGCCCTGCCTAACCAATGTTAAGCAGGGCTTTTATTCTTGACATCCTTTTATACTTTATACTTAAGTTGTAACGGTTATAGTAAACGTGCGCTCAAAGGCTTGCTTGGGTGCTAACTGCTGAATACCTTCTTTATCCTGTAACAGCCCAGACTCGCCTACCCGGCTGGCAACGCCGCACCAGGGCTCAATGCAAATATAAGGCACCTGCTCCTTTTTCGACCAGATGCCGAGGTATGGAAAACCATCAAAAGCAACTTCTATCCTGAGTGGGTTTGTGCGGCTGGCCAGCGTTACTTTACTTGAGTTAAGGTCTTTAAGCACAATGGCATCCTTGGTAAAATAGTCGTGGGTTAGCGGCAATATGTTTGTGCCCTCCAGCACCCGCTCGGTATCACCGTTCAGCAGGCCAGTACCATCAAGTAAATAGCGGCTCAGGCTTTCTTCCTGTTCAAATTCCAGATAATAATCCTCAAACTGCTCGTTCGGGTATAATGGCACATTAAAGCCCGGATGCCCGCCTACCGAAAAGTACATAGCTTTATCATCGTCGCAACGCACTAGGTAGCTAACTCCCAATTGGTTGCCTTCAAGTTTATAGGCGATCAGCAACGTAAATTTAAACGGGTATTGCGCCAGCGTTTCGTCATCGTGGGTGAGCTCAAATACCAGTTTGTCTTTATCGTGGCCTACAACTTTAAACTCTTTGTGTCGGGCAAAGCCATGGCGATTCATGTGGTAAGTATGGCCATCAAACTCATATTGCTGGTTGGGCAATTCGCCTATAATCGGGAAAAGGTTTGGCGCGTGGCTGGCCCAAATGGCCGGGTTAGCCTGCCATATTAATTCCAGTTGCTCATCAAGCTTAATAAAGTGGTGCAACTCGGCGCCGCGGCTTTCTACGCCTACTTTATAGTTATTATTTTGGATGAAGTATAGCATGTTCAGGTTTACGATTGATCTTGATTATGGAGCAGGTTATTTATATGCCGTTGTGCCTGTGCAAAGCGCTCGTGGTGCTGGCCTGCTATTTCTACAAAAGGCACTTGCATGGCTTGCAGTTCGCGCTTGTACCAGTCGTAAAAAAACTGGCGCAGGTGCGGGTGCTCGCGCTGCGGATCCGGCTCCCAGGGCAAATCAACGCCCATTAGCAGGTAAAGGTTGTAGTGCTGCTGGTTTAGTTTTTTAAGGATCCAGTCGGGGCAATGGCCAAAGGCATGTTCGCTCCAGATTTTAAGTACAAGCAGGTCGGTATCCGCAAAAAGTATGGTAGTTGCCTCTGCCTGAACCTGGCTTTCCAGTTGCAGTTGTCCTTTGGCAATTTCCTCAATATCGGTTAAAGTGTAAGGCCTGTCGATAGCACCTATGTAGGTGCGGGCATACTCAGGCACCCATACAGTATTATACTCCTGGGCCAACATGGCAGCCATTGTAGATTTACCGGTAGATTCGGGCCCTGTAATTGCGATTTTCAGCATAAAGCAAAGTAAGGCAAAAATTACATGTAAGCTGCAGCAACACGTGTAAACCATGTAACAAAACTTATTGAGACAGGCATAAAAAACCCTGACCAGTTTACACCAGCCAGGGATAAATCTTGTAATCCGGAAATCTTAATTCTCAGAGAAGCTGTAGCCATAAAAGTTATACACTTCCACCTCTTTTGGCTGTTTATCGCCAAATTGCCTGAAGTATAAACGTTTTGGACTTTCGTCCGGCGACTCGTATCCCCACTTCAATCTGTTAGCGTACTTTAGTTCTTCGGGCAGTTCTATTTTACGTCTTTTCATGGTGGAGTATATTAGAGTTCAACATAGGTGCTCCGCTCCGTTTGAGCGGCAAGAAGAATGGCCGAAGCCTATAGCGTTTACGTAACTACACTCGTTGCAGGTATTCCAAAATAAACAGATAATTGTGCATTTTAATTATAAAATCATTTCAGGCAAAGTATAAACCAGCCACAAAACTGCATTTCACCAACTATAAATAAAACAAATAACTACCTAATAATCAAAACACAAACCCGGACCAACGAAATAACAACACCTACAATTTCCTCTAAATACACACCAGGCTCAGGATTTAACTAAACTAATTTTCACCTGTCTTGCTCTTTGCTTCCATTCGTACAGGCCGGCAAAAGCCATCAGCAATAATACAAAGTAAAACACCGAGGTAAAAACCAGCCCTTTCATAAAGTATAGCGGCACCGAAGCAATGTTTGTAGCTATCCACCAGTACCAGCTTTCTATTTTTTTGCGGGCCATCAGCCACATACCCGTATAAGCAGTAGCACTGGCAAAGGCATCGCCCCAGGGAATAACGCCCGGGTAAAAGGCAGATTGAAGATATATCAGGCAGTAATAAATTACGACGTAGAGCAACATAAAAAAACCGATCTGGTAGAGCCACTGCCGCTGGTTTGAGAACGTGATATGCAAAGTATGTTCATGCTGGGGGTTCATCCGGGCCCATAACACCCAGCCGTATATACTTAAAACCGAGTAGTAAATATTAACACTGGCCTCCCCTATCAGGTGGTATTTAAAGCTCAGGTATACGTAAATAATAGTGCTGACCAAACCAACCGGGTAAACCAGTATATTTTCTTTCTTAGAGAACCATACACTGGCCACACCCGCTATTACCGCAATATACTCCAGCCAGCTTGTTTGCTGCATGCCGCTTACAAACTGTTGCCATACCTCTGCTGAAAGGCGGGCTAATTCTGTTATTTCCATCGTAAATTAATCTTGCAGAGCAACAGCTCAGATCAAAAGGGGTTTGTTACTTTTGTAACCCAAAAACCAACTCTTATAGTTGCACCTGCAAGTATAGGCAAAAGAAAAGTATATGGATGAGATTACCGCACAGGAACTGAAGGAAAGACTGGCACACCAGAATAAAATGCAGCTGGTAGATGTGCGCGAACCCGAAGAGTTTGAAATCTGCAACATCGGAGGTGAGCTTATACCGTTGGGTGAGCTTTCAAAACAGGCCAACCGCATTCGTCGCGATGTGCCGGTTGTGGTTATCTGCCATCATGGGTTCCGAAGCGCCCAGGCCATTAATTATTTATCTCAGCGCCTGGGTTTCGATAACCTGTTAAACCTGAAAGGGGGCATCCATGCCTGGGCTACGCAAATAGACCCAACTATGGCAGTCTATTAATTTCAAAAAAGGCGACTCAGCTTTATACTTTGCTATAGTTATACTTTGCATTAAAATAAGCTTCTCAAATCAAGCTTTCTGCACTGGTGTACCTGCTGGTTTTACAAGTTTTATACTTCAGATTAAAAATAATCTTGCTAAGTATTAAAGCTTTGTCATTTAATTATAGTAATTTTACGCGGCAAATAAGGACCCCTAAATTATTTGCCATGCTCTCTGATCAGTCTAAGATATTATTCGAGGCACTCACCTACGACGACGTGCTTCTCCTCCCGGCTTACTCCGAGGTACTACCACACCAAACAGATACTTCCTCGCAGTTAACGCGCAACATCCGGATCAATATTCCACTTATTTCAGCAGCCATGGATACCGTTACCGAGGCTGAACTGGCCATAGCTATGGCGCAGGAAGGTGGCATCGGAATCATCCATAAAAATATGAAAATAAAGGCGCAGGCCGAACAGGTACGCAGAGTAAAGCGTTCTGAAAGCGGCATGATCCTGGACCCGATTACCTTGCGCGAGGATGCCACACTAGGCGATGCCGTGCAACTGATGGTGGATAATAAGATCGGTGGTATTCCGGTAACCGATAACGACGGTAAACTGAAAGGCATTATTACCAACCGCGACCTGCGTTTCGAGAAAGACCTTACCCAGAAGGTAAGCGTTATCATGACCACCCGAAACCTGATAACTGCCGAAAAAGGCACTGACCTGGCAAAAGCAGAAGACATTCTGCAGCAATATAAAATCGAAAAGCTTCCGGTAGTAGATGAGCAGGGCAAACTGGTTGGCCTGATCACTTATAAAGACATCCTGAAGAAAAAAGACCGCCCTAATGCCTGTAAAGACGAATTTGGCCGTTTGCGCGTAGGCGCCGCCGTAGGTGTAACCCCTGACGTGATGGACCGCATAAAAGCATTGGTTGATGCCGGCGTAGATGTAATAAGCGTAGACACAGCACATGGCCATTCCAGAGGCGTGCTCGATACGGTTAGAAATATTAAAGCGCATTACCCTAACCTGGAAGTTATTGCAGGAAATATTGCAACAGCTGAAGGAGCCCGCGCCCTGGCCGATGCCGGTGCTGATGCCGTAAAAGTAGGCGTTGGGCCAGGCAGTATTTGTACTACCCGTGTGATTGCTGGTATAGGCGTGCCGCAGTTGTCTGCCGTTATGGAGGCTGCGCGTGGTTTGCAGGGCACTGGTGTTCCGGTTATAGCCGATGGTGGTATTAAGTTCTCCGGTGATATTGTAAAAGCACTGGCTGGTGGCGCAAGCACTGTTATGATCGGTTCTTTGCTGGCCGGTACAGAAGAAGCTCCTGGTGAAAAGATTATTTACGAAGGCCGTAAGTTTAAAACTTACCGTGGCATGGGTTCTATTGAAGCGATGGAAGAAGGCTCGAAAGACCGTTACTTCCAGGGCAATGAAAAAGACTCTAAAAAACTGGTACCGGAAGGTATTGTGGGCCGTGTACCTTACAAAGGCTTTGTAAGCGAAATGCTTTACCAACTGGTGGGTGGTATTCGTGCTGGTATGGGTTATTGCGGCACACCAAGTATAGAGCGCCTGCAGGATGCTAAAATGGTTAAAATAACCGGGGCTGGTCTGCGCGAGAGCCATCCACACGATGTGCAGATCATGCGCGAGGCGCCAAACTACAGCCGTTAATCAGGCTATAGTTGCCTTTATAGTTATACTTTAAAACTATTTGCCTTGCCTGGCATATACTTTAAGCACGGGCAGCAGTATAAAGTATAAGTATAACCCAAAACGCCTTAATTATACTTGCAGGAGTTGGTTAGCTAAAACAGGTTAACCAACTCCTTCTTTTTTCCGTTATGCAAGTTGTTTTGCAAAACACAATAGAACATATCTTGAACAAAGAACATTTTTTTTAGTACCTTTCACTCTGTTTAAGTTTCACAAAGGCAACAAACGCCGCACAAATACCATACACGGATTTCCGTTTTATGCTTTATAAAACAAATGCAAAATCTTTGTTTGTAACAACAGCTATCATTAGCTGGGTGCTGCTATTGTCTAACATATTGCTGGCGGCAGAAAGTGCACGTCAGGCAGGAGCCCCTAAATGGGCGCTTCCATACTTCAATAACCTCCTTACAGTAGTTTTTATACTTTCTGTATTCCTGTACCAGCGCCTCAGCGCCGATAACCTTAAAGGCATTGACTTTATAGGCTACCTCTGGAATCTGTTTTCAAAAGCGGGTACAGCTGCTTACTTGAGCATTGCCATTTTTCTGGGCTACCGCCTTTCTACGGGTTATGCAAACCTGCAATCGCCGTTGCTGCTGCACATAGTTTATCAGGTAAACTTCGGTTTATTGGTTTTATTTCTGGCAAAGGCATTTTACATCTGGCGCCAGTTGCTGCTTTATCATAAAAATAAATTCCTGCAGATAGCTTGGGACTGGTTTGAGCTATTGCTTTTTGCCACCCTGCTGCTTACGCTGCTTAACTTTAACTATACCAGCTACATTTTTCTGCCACTGCTGGCGCTGATGGGCTGCTATATACTTTTCCTGTGCACCAACCTGAAATGGGTTGCTTACCTTACCTTCAGTAAAAAAAGCCGTTCGCTGGTATTACTGGGCGCTATCTTGCTCAGCTGCTACATTTTTATGCGCTTTTTTTACCAGTTTGCCGATAGCCCGGAATTGGTAATAGATTATACAGATGTAGGCTTTCTGCTTCTGGCTATGCTGTTTGTAGGTTTTTATACCTTGGCCGCATTCTTGGTTTCGTTGTTCAGCTTACCTACCTCCAGTGTATTTGAGCAGAAAAGCGAAGATCTACTTAACTTTCAGCGCTTGAGCCAGTCTATACAGCAGGGGCAAAGTGAGAAGCAGGTTTATGATATGCTTTTTGAAAGTACCATTAGGGCATCAGATGCCAATGCGGCCTGGTTCGAGCTTATCCGTAACGGCGAGCCACAAATAACGCATCTGCTCAATATCAACAACGAACAGATCGTGCGTATCAGGCATTTGCTGCTTGCCTACAACATCCATAACATCGATTATATCAATAATAACCTTGATCGTAATCCAGGCTTCCGTGATCTTACATTGCCCTGGAAAGCTCTGATCATACTTCCGATAAAATCGAAAAAGCACCTATTTGGCATGTTATACTTGCTGAAAGATATTGAACAGGGTTTTGACCGGGAAACAACAAATGTGCTGCGTACTTTTACCAGCCAGACCATACTTACCATCGAGAACCTGCGCTTGGTAGCCGAATCGTTGCAGAACGAGCGCTACAAAGAGGAGCTGAAAATTGCCAGTACCGTACAGGAAAACCTGATTCCTAAAACATTCCCGAGCGATAACTGGTTTGAAATTAGCACCCATGCGCTGGCAGCCAAAGAAGTTGGTGGCGATTTCTACGATTTCCTGCAGCTGAGCGAGTCCCGTATTGCCATTATTATAGGCGATGTATCGGGCAAAGGTATTTCGGCAGCATTCCATATGGCGCAAATGAAAGGTATATTCCATGGCCTGATGCAACAGGATATGCCGCCAAGCGAGTTTATGAAGCAAGCCAACAGTGCGTTAAGCCGTTGCCTTGAGAAAACTTCTTTTATAACTTCTGCGCTATATATAATTGATTACCGCATGAAAGGCTTTATGTTTGCACGGGCCGGCCATTGCCATACACTTTACTATAACTCTATGACGGATGAGACCTTTTACTTCCAGACGGATGGATTAGGGCTTGGCATTATCCGCGACAAGAGCTACAATAACCATGTAAAGGAAATGTATTACGATTACAACCCCGGTGATGTAATGGTAATTTATACTGATGGTATAGTGGAGGCACGCAACATGGCAAACGAAGAATATACCGAAGAGCGCTTAAAGTATATGCTTACACAAACATACCACCTTGAGGCCGAAGATATTAAGTGCGCCATTATTAATGATTTGCAGGATTTTACAGGCCCCGACAACCTGTATGATGACCAAACCTTGCTCGTGATTAAGTTTAAGCCTACTCAACCTAACCCGTAATTGTAACGTACAGAACGCCGATGAAAATTACACACGAAATTAAAGAATCGACCATCGTTATCACCTTAGACGGTGAACTGGACGCAAGCTCTTCGGTTATACTTGACGAAGAACTCTCTGACCCTGAGATCATGAAGTATAGCAAGATCCTGGTAAACTGCCAGAACCTGCATTACATTTCTTCAGCAGGCCTCGGCGTATTCATATCGCATTTACAGCGTTTTGAAGATGCCCAGATCAAGCTTATATTCTTCAACATGCAAGATAAAGTACGCAACGTATTCGAAATCCTCGGCTTAGACCTGCTGATGACAATAGTTTCGAATTACGAAGAAGCCTTGACCATCGCAGATGAATAATTCGATCAGGGTTAGTTGTACTAAAAAAAACCTGAAGCTAATACGAGATTTTGTCACAGAGTATCTGCAGGCTTTAGAGCTTTCGGATATTCTGATGAACCAGATCGTATTGGCCGTGGATGAGATATGTGCAAACCTCATCATCCACGCCAATCACGAAGATCCTACAAAAACAATTTCGCTTGCCATACACGAACAAAAAAGCCAGCTTAAGTTCGAGATCACAGATAATGGCGTAGCTTTTCAGGAATCGAAGTACAAAGAACCTAATATCGAAGAACATATTCGGGTGGGCAAAAAAGGTGGCGTAGGTATTGCGCTCGTAAACCGCATCATGGATAAAGTAGAGTTTACAAGTAATGGTACTAAAAACACTTGCCTGCTTTACAAAAAGATTAAATAAGCCTTCGCGCCGTACACTTTTCCCTCATTCTGTCCGTTATCCGGAACGAAATCAATTGCAATAGGATTATAGTCATACTTTTTGGCTCATCTGTCAGAAAAAATAACTAAAATTGCATATCCTGGCTGAGGCCAGCGAATCTAAAAGTTTGTTTTTAATCTACTTATGCGCAGCAACCACCTACTTGTTGCGGTAGCCGCCCTGCTTCTGGCCGGATGCACCGCTACCAAGAAGAATGACAAAAAAGAACCCGCTATTGTCACCTTGGGCTCTCAACCAGTTTCTACATCGGAGTTTCAGTACGTTTACGAAAAGAACAATAACGGCAACAGCGATGCTTATACCCGCGAAAGCGTAAACGATTACCTGAACCTGTACTCCAATTTTAAACTGAAAGTACTGGAGGCTGAAAGTCGTGGCCTTGATACCACCACCGCATTTAAGCGCGAGCTGGAAGGTTACAAGGAACAACTGGCATTGCCATACCTTACAGATAAGAGTGTTACAGACAAGCTGGTGCAGGAGGCTTATGAGCGTATGAAACAAGAGGTAAACGCCTCGCATATTCTCATTAACCTGGCCCCTGATGCCGCGCCTGAAGACACACTTGCTGCTTATAACCAGGTGCTGGAATTGCGCAAGCGAGCTCTTGCCGGCGAAGACTTTGGCAAACTTGCCCGCGAAAATTCACAGGACCCAACCGCAGCCGAAAGCAACGGCAACCTGGGCTATTTTACAGCTATGCAAATGGTGTATCCGTTTGAGGATGCTGCCTATAAAACCCCTGCCGGACAAGTATCGATGCCGGTACGTACCCGCTTTGGTTACCATTTAATAAAAGTAAACGATGTGCGCCCTGCACGAGGCGAAGTGCGTGTTGCCCATATTATGGTGCGTGCCACGCCAGGCATGCCTAAAGCCGATTCTTTAGCAGCCAAACAGCGCGTAGACGCTATTTATAAGCGTGTGCAGCGCAAAGAGAGCTGGGATAAACTTACCTCTGAGTTTTCGGAAGATGCCAACTCGGCCTCTAATGGCGGCGAGCTGCCTTGGTTTGGTACCGGCCGCATGATTCCTGCTTTTGAAGAAACAGCTTTTTCCTTAAAGCAGGGCGAGATCTCAAAACCAGTGCTTACACCGTACGGCTGGCACATTATAAAGCTACTCGAAAAGCGTGGCTTGGCGCCTTACGAAGACATGGAGCAAAACCTGCGCAACCGCGTAGCCAAAGATTCTCGCTCAGAACTCAACAAAACTGTTTTCCTGAACCGCATTAAAAAAGAGAACAACCTCGCTGAAAATGCTGAAGCTAAAACAGCAGCCCTAGCAAAAGCAGATGATAACCTGCTACAAGGCAAATGGGATTACAACACAGCAGACAAAGCTTTAAAAAGCACTTTGTTCACTATTCAGGCCAAGCCTTATACTGTAGCTGATTTTTATACTTACGTTAAAGCCGAGCAGCGCCCGCGCGTAACCGGCACACCGGCACATGCCATGAATGTGCTGTATAATAACTTTATAGAAAAGAGCCTGCTGGAGTACGAGCGCGCTAACCTCGAAAACAAGCACAACGATTACCGCATGCTGGTAAAAGAGTATCATGATGGTATTCTGTTGTTCCAGTTAATGGATGAGAAAGTATGGTCGAAGGCGGTTGAAGACACAACAGGCTTGCAAACATACTTTGAGCAGAACAAAGACAAGTATACCTGGGGCCCTCGGGTGCAGGCAACGGTAATTAGTGCGGCAAACAAAGAGCTGCTACAAAAAGCACAGAGCCAGCTGGCACAACGCCGTTATACCGTTCGCTCTGCCAAATTATCGGATGTTCTGTTTGAAACTAACAAGACCGACCTTTCCAAAGAAGTGACTACGCAATTAGATGCGCTGGCATCCCGATTAAAAAACAACCAGAACCTTACCCTGGAAATTAATGGACACACCGATGCCCGCGAAGCTACCGCTAAACAAAACATTGCTGCAGCCAGAACTGAAAAAGTAAAAGCCTACTTTGTTAATAAAGGTGTTTCGGAAGCTCAGCTCAAAACTATTGCTTTAGGTAAAACAAAACAGGCTGGCCCTGATAACACAGAAACCGGTCGCCGCCGCAACAGACGTGTATCATTTATACTTTATACTTCTGAACTGAGCGCCCTGGCCGATAACCTGAATGCAGAGAACCCGCTGGCTGTACAGATAACGGAGAAAAAATTCCAGAAAGGCGAAAACAAAGCTCTGGATGATGTAACCTGGGAAAAAGGCACTTATACTACACAGCAAAATGGCCGCGAGTACCTCATCATCATAAACGATGTGCTGGCACCTGCACCTAAAAAACTGAATGAAGTCCGCGGGCTTGTAACATCAGACTACCAGAATTACTTGGAGCAGGAATGGGTAAAACAGCTTCGCGAGAAGTATCCGGTTTCTGTAAATCAGGCAGAAGTAGACAAGTTGATCAAGAAGTAATTTGAAAGAAAAAAGCTCCGCAGGTTGTTGGAGCTTTTTTTGCTCAGAAAAACTTAAGAGATTGCAGCATAAGTATAATTCAGGAACTTCGTTTTAGAAGAAAATTAGCAAGGCGCCCTTTTGCAACGGCGCTATAAAAGCAACCATGCATAACCAAACCATAAAAACCAACCTGTTCGTAAAATCACTGGCTGCCGGCATACTGTGCTGGGTTGCTGCCTTCACAGCCTCTGCACAAGTACCTGTGCAGCGCAAAGTAGATGGCATAATTGCCAAAATAGACAACTATATTGTGCTTCGCTCTGAGCTTGAGTTCAGTTACCTGCAGTACCTTGCCCAGACTAAGCAGCAACCAAACCCAAATCTTAAGTGCGAGATCCTGAGATCGATGGTACAGGATAAGTTATTACTGGCACGTGCCGATATTGACTCTGTTACCGTGGAAGATGGTGTGGTTACAAACGAGCTTAACCGCCGAATGGAATACCTGACAGCACAGGTTGGTGGTGTAGAAAAACTGGAGCAGTACTATAATAAAAGTGTGCGTCAGCTGAAAGATGAATTACGCCGCACTGTACGCGACCAGATGGTAATGGAAAAAATGCAGCAGGAGATCAGCGGTAAAGTAACTGTAACGCCAAAAGAGATCAAGCGCTATTTCGACAGAATTCCGCAGGATAGCTTGCCATACTTCTCAAGCGAGGTAGAGCTGGGCCAGATTGTAAAGTATGCTCAGGTTAGCAAATCGCAGAAAGCCAATGCCCGCCAGAAGCTGGAAGACCTGCGCAAGCGTATACTTGCCGGCGAGGATTTTGCCACGCTTGCCAAACAATATTCTCAGGACGTAGCATCGGCGCAGGCTGGTGGCGAACTGGGCTTTTTCAAGAAAAAAGAACTTGTACCGGAGTACGAAACAGCAGCGCTTAAACTAGAGCCGGGCCAGATTTCAAACGTGATCGAATCGCAGTTTGGCTTCCACCTTATCCAGATGATCGAGCGTAAAGGACAGGAGTTTAACACACGTCACATCCTTATCAAGCCGGAAACAGCCACAGTAGATATACAGGAAGCTGCCCAGGAACTTGATAGCATCCGTACGCTTATACTTAACGATAGCCTCACTTTTGCAAAAGCTGCCAAAGAATTCTCTGACGATAAAAACACAAAAGATAACGGTGGCATGATAATGAGCCGCGCTACGGGCAGTACATATACACCAATGGACCAGGTAGATCCGTCTATCTTCTTCGTGATCGATACGATGCAGGTAGGTGGCATTTCGAAGCCAATTCCTTTCCGTACGGAAGATGGCCGTGAAGCTGTACGTATAGTTACCTTAAAATCAAAGTCGGTACCACACCAGGCTAACCTGAAAGACGATTACCAGAAAATTGCAACAGCTGCGCTTAACGAAAAGAAAAGTAAAGCTGTAAGTGATTGGTTCCGAAAAAATATTGATTCCGTATACATCGAAATCGATCCGGAGTACCAGGACTGTAAAGTGCTCCAGCTAACCAATTAAAACTCTATGAAGCAGTACACCTCTGACAAAGAAGCAGCCGATGTGCTGCACCACTCCTACCGGGAGCTTACGTCCGAAATATCAAAAATAATTGTAGGACAGGAAGAGGTTGTCAGGCTGGTTTTAACAGCTGTTTTTTGTCAGGGGCACTGCTTGCTGGTTGGCGTACCAGGCTTAGCCAAAACGCTCCTTATTCATACTATTGCGTCTTCTCTGGACATGTCGTTTAACCGGGTGCAGTTTACACCCGACCTGATGCCATCTGATATTGTTGGAGCCGAGACAATGGACAAGGACCGTAACTTCAATTTTGTTACAGGCCCTATATTTGCCAACATTGTACTGGCCGATGAGATAAACCGCACACCGCCTAAAACACAGGCAGCCTTGCTGGAGGCCATGCAGGAATACTCGGTTACAGTAGCGGGCCGCCGCTACGAACTGCCAAGGCCTTTCTTTGTACTTGCTACCCAAAACCCGATAGAGCAGGAAGGTACTTACCCCTTGCCGGAAGCGCAGCTCGACCGCTTTATGTTCAACATTACGCTTGGCTACCCAAGTTACGAATCGGAGTTGCAGATCGTAAAAAATACGACAGGCGCTGTTACCACCCACCTCAACAGAATACTGCATTCCGATGACATACTTGCGTTTCAGCAATTGGTGCGCCGCGTGCCGGTAGTGGATAATGTAGTAGAGTATGCTGTAAAACTGGTACACAAAACCCGCCCTGATACTGCCATGGCATCGGCTCAGGCAAACCAATACTTAGAATGGGGCGCAGGCCCGCGTGCTTCGCAACACCTTATAGTTGGTGCTAAATGCAACGCCTTGCTAAACGGCAAGTATAGCCCCGACATTGAAGATGTGCAGGCTGTGGCTTTGCCTATACTTCGTCACCGTATTGTGCGCAACTTTAAAGCTGAGGCCGAAGGTATAACCGTGGAGCGCATCATCCAGGAATTGCTCTAGTTTAAATTGTAACCAGGTTTTTCTTTGCCGCAACAATTTAACCATCAAACTATTTAGCAATCTAGCCATATTGGTGTAATTTTGCACCCGTTCAATATTTTTCACATTACTCTAAAGACTTATGGAAGCGGCTGCTTTATACTTTCGCTTTAAAGATAACCTGGCAACTATAGCCGGCGCATTAAACAGCAAACTGGAAGTGCGTTCAATGCCCTACAATACTTCTATACCACTGGAGATCGATCTTTTAGCGGATATACTTCGCCTTCACGGCCTTGAATTTTCATCAGCTACTCCTGGTGCTGCACGCATATTCGATTTTCAGCAGTGGTATGCACAAAATGAGGAAAAAGTAAACGAGGTAATGCACCGTGTGCTGGAAGATAAAAGAGCGTACATGAAAACAGCGACTGGCACTGTATTACAAAAAGAGATGCTTTACCGCCGCCTGGAGTACTTCAAGGAAACAGCTCATACGTTAGATGTAATGATGTCACAGCAGCAATTGCATAGCCCGAAACACTTTAACTATACTTTCCTGAACGCATAAAGTATAGCTTTATAAAAACAGCAAAGCCGCTGCCCCTATGGAGAGCAGCGGCTTTGCTGTTTTTATACTTTACTTCCGGATAGAAGTATGGCCATCTTTAGAGTGCTCCAATTCCAGCTCTCCTTCCGGTTCTTTTTTCATACTTGAGTCAGCTTCTTCACCAACTGGCCCCTTTGCCAGCGTAATACCGCCATCAACCATATAAGTAGCGCCCGTTACATACGAGGCCTCATCTGATGCCAGGAACAAGTATACATTGGCAACTTCTTCGGGAGTACCACGTCGGCCCATTGGCGTTGCCTGCTTAATAGATTTCACCATTTTGCTGTCCATAGGGCCGGTGCTTTCGTGGGTCCAGGCGGTATCTATCGGGCCGGGGCCAACTATATTGCAGCGCACACCAAACTGAGCCTGCTCCACGGCCAGTCCTCGCATAAACGAATGTATAAATCCTTTGGTACCGCCATATGGCGTATTCTGCGCAATACCAATTACCCCGGCTTCTGAACCCGCTGATACGATATTGCCTTTGGTCTTATGCAGTTCCGGTAAGGCAGCTTTGCTCATCACAAATGCCGTTTTCACATTATTCTTGATCATGTAGTCAAAAGCTTCTTCTGAGTAGTCCTGCAACAGATTTACTTCCGGAAAAACACCGGCATTATTTATCAGAATATCCAGCTTGCCATATTCGGTCACGGCAGTTTCTACACAGCGTCTGGCATTTTCTTCTGTAGAAATGTCGCCGGCAAAAGCAATGGCTGTGCCACCGGCTTCCTGTATTTCATTCGCTACATTTTTTACAGGGTCTTCCGGAAAACCAGTAACCACTACCTTAGCACCCTCATTGGCAAATTTCTTACAAATGGCCTCACCTATACCTGATCCGCCACCGGTCACAATCGCTACTTTCCCTTCCAGTCTTTTTTTCATGTTGCTTTTAAAATTTGGTTTAACAGAACAAAACTGTTTTCAGTAACGGCAAAAATCGAAGGCAAGTTAATTTAGCTAAAAATCAGTAGTCAAGAGTGCACATTTTTAAATAGTTAGCGTATTACAAAACAGAGGCGAATTGCGTAAAACAACCTCCTTCCGGCCCTTTATTTTGTACTTATCAAATTTAATTTGTTATAAATGAGCTATCTGTTTAACATTCTGCCCGAATCGTTTGAAGAACGTCTCGAAACAGAAAATCTATTACTACGCCCTTACCAGGAAGGAGATGAAAGCGATTTTATGCGCCTTATACAGGAAAACTCTGTTAAGCTGAACCCTGCTTTCAGCGGCAGGCTGGCACGCGTGCGTGCCCTTGAAGACGCCCGCATACAGGTACAGCAATTACGCACCGATTGGGATAACCGAAAAGTGTTTGATTTTGGCGTGTGGCTGAAAGGACAGGATACTTATATAGGTGACATTGCCCTGAAAAACATCGATCATAAAATACCAAAGGCAGAGATTGGCTTATACTTTACCGGCTGGCCCGAAACCAAAAGCCATGTACAGGAAGCTTTGTATGCCGTGCTGGATTTTGCATTTAAAACGATGCAGTTAAAAAAAGTATACCTGCGCTTAACCCAGGCTAATGCTTTTTATGAGGAAGTTGTGCTGACCTGCGGCTTTATAAAAGAAGGTGTGTTGCGCAACGAATATCGCGGTGTAGACTCTGATGAGCTGCTTGACCTGGGCTATTATGGCATCACTTTAACCGACTACGAACAACACCGCCAGGTGAAGCAAACAGGCTCGGAAGCTATGGTATAATCTGGCTTTACCTTAGCGCCTTGGCTTGGCAACAAAAAAGTCTGTATCAAAGGTTAGGTAAAAGGCATTAGAAAATTCGAGTTTCGGGTTATCCAGGTCCAGCACCGGCTCCAGGCGCAACGTTAAGTATAGATTATCCAGCAGCTCTATATCTTTCATCAGCCTGAGTATAAGTATACGGCGCTGCTCCTGCAGGTAATCAGGGTTTTTATAGGTGGTAGAAGCCGATTGGTAAAGTTTTCCGCCTAGTTCCGCCACGTAACCATCGCCCTGCCAGTAACTCAGCATCACGTCCTGGTATTTGGTATCTATGCCTGCGTTCAGGTATATGCCGTATCCTTGTTCATAAGGCAGCAAGCGTTCATTCGAGAAATCTTTAAAGCCTACCAGGTAGTTTTTGGTGTACAGGCGGTGCAGCACCTTAAAAGGATATTTTTTCTCTAGCTCCACTCCTATGGCCATATTCACCATCGTTTCAAGAGGGAGCTCGGAGGCATCTATCTGGCCGCCTTTGTGCTGCGCTGTAAACTGAACAGGCAATGTAAGACTAAGCGTATCGCCGGCGCCATACTTGCCTTCGCGTTCCAATAGTTTAATACCTATACTTGCGCCGCCGTTAATTTCTTCACGGTCCGGGTCAGCGCGGTAGATCATTTTTTTCCAGTCAATCCAGGCATCCAGGTTCAGGCTATGGGTATTTATTAATAACTGTGCGCCATTCTCCAGTTTATTGTTTATTACCCGTTCAAAATCGTATAAAGGCTCGATGTAGCCATGGTTAAGGTTGCCCTGCAGATTGCCAAATACCAAAGCCCAGTTCTCCTTCTGTACTTTAGCTGTAAAAGTAGGTGCTATACTTTGGTAGCCGGAGCTCCCGAAATCTTTCCATAAAAATATACCAGCTTCCAGTTTTACAAAAGAAGCCGGGTAATATTCCAGCCTGGGATTAAGGTGATAGCCAAATAAAGTATAGCCATCTGCAATTTTATTGAAGTACTCGTTGTTCTTAGAGAAGCCAAAAAAATGCAGCGAAGTTCTAAGCTCATTAGCATGAGCCGGGTTTAGAGGTTGCCGTTGGCGTAAGGCATAGTTGTTTAACTGGGCCTGCGCCAATACACTGTAAAACAAAAGAATTACTACAAATAAGGGCTTAATTAAGCGCATAAATAATCAGAGAAAATGGCACAAAAAGTGAAAAGTGTTTGTTGTAATCTGACGGCGCGAAACAGCTAAAAAATTTAGCAAAATACCTTTTTAGAATTTGCAATTTGGCTCCGAAAGTCGTAATTTCACCTTTAATATAAAGCTAATAATTCAAACACACATGAGCGTAAGCAACGAAAAACTTAAAGCCCTGCAGCTGACTATTGATAAGCTCGATAAAACATACGGTAAAGGAACCGTTATGAAGTTAAGCGACAACAAGGTAGAGGACATTCCTGCAATCTCAACCGGATCGCTTGGGCTTGACATTGCTTTGGGTATTGGCGGCTTGCCGCGTGGCCGTGTTATCGAGATCTACGGCCCTGAATCATCAGGTAAAACCACGCTTACAATGCATGCTATTGCAGAAGCACAACGCAATGGTGGCCTGGCAGCGTTTATAGATGCTGAGCACGCATTCGATAAGGCATATGCCGAGAAACTCGGAATCGATACAGAAAACCTTTTAATATCTCAGCCAGATAATGGCGAGCAGGCTCTTGAAATTGCCGATCATCTGATCCGTTCAGGCGCTATCGATATCATAGTTATTGACTCTGTTGCTGCACTGGTGCCGAAAGGCGAACTGGAAGGCGATATGGGCGATAGCAAAATGGGCTTGCAGGCGCGCTTAATGTCGCAGGCATTGCGTAAGCTAACTGGTACCATCAACAAAACCGGATGCTGCTGTATCTTCATCAACCAGCTTCGCGAGAAGATCGGTGTGATGTTCGGTAACCCGGAAACAACTACTGGTGGTAACGCCCTTAAATTCTACGCATCTGTGCGTTTAGATATTCGTCGTGTTGGCCAGATCAAAGAATCTGCCGATAACATTACAGGTAACCGTACACGCGTTAAAGTTGTAAAGAATAAAGTAGCACCTCCATTTAAGGTGGTAGAGTTCGATATCATGTACGGCGAGGGTATCTCTAAAGTAGGTGAGATCCTTGACCTGGGCGTAGAGCTTGGCGTGGTACAAAAATCAGGTTCATGGTTCTCGTACAACGGCGACAAGTTAGGCCAGGGCCGCGACGGCGTGAAGCAGATTCTGCTTGATAACCCGGAGCTGCAGGAAGAAATCGAAGGCAAAATCAGAGCTATTGTTAAAGGCGAGCCGGAGAAAGTAGCTGCTGCCCTTGAGGATAACTCAGGCGAATGAACTTTATTTCCGAACAATAAGTAACAGAAAAGGTGCTATAGAATTATAGCACCTTTTTGCTTTTAAAACTGTTGGTTACAAAAAAGAACTGAGTAACTTAGTAAAAGCTCAATGGTAGTTGGTATAATAGTTGTTTGACTATAGATACAGGAACTATAATGAGACCCCTTATGAAAAAGATATTCCCGGTTATACTTTTATTACTAGCTGTGCTGTCTGGCTTTGCCCTGAAAGACACCATGCGCAACATACCCAATGAAAGCTTCTCTAAAGGCGAAATTTTAAAGTATAAGGTACATTACGGACCTATAACTGCAGCCGAGGCGATAATAGATATTTCGCCTAACCTGCACCGTGTAAACGACAGAATGTGCTACCGTGCTACTGTATATGGCAAAACCAACAGCTCCTTCGATCTGTTTATAAAGATCCGGGATACATGGCAATCTTATATAGATACATCGGCTATTTTACCGCAGCGCTCTTTCCGCAATATTGAGGAAGGCAGCTACCGCAAGCGCGAAACAGTGGATTTTAACCACTATAACAATACTGCTTTTGTAGAGAAAAAGAAGAAGACCAAACATAAGCAGACAGCTTCCTATAAAGTGCCAGATAACGTGCAGGATATTGTAAGCGGCTTTTACTTTTTGCGTACCATTAACTACGACCGTTTAAACATTGGCGACAAAATAAATGTAAAAGGCTTTTTTGATGAAGAAACCTTTGATATGGTTGTTACCTACAAAGGCCGCGAAACGGTGAGTACAAAAGCAGGAAATATAAAAGCCATTAAGCTAACGCCTAAAATGCCGAAAAACGATATGTTCAAAGGCGAAAACGCTATAACTGTATACTTATCTGATGATAAAAACAAAATACCGGTACTAATACAGGCTGAGATGTTTGTAGGAGCCGTTAAAGTAGACCTCTACGAATACCGGAACCTGAAGCACAAAATATACATTGCCCAGAAATAACAGGAAGCCAGCTCAATGCTGGCTTTTTTGTTTAATAACCTACCCGCTTTACCATGTTAAGAAAACGTTATGATTTTACAGCATGTAAGTTTACTACTTATCTATATGTACCTTTGTATAAGGAAAAACTGCAGAACAAAGTATAAATTTATACTTGCGAATTACTCATAGCAGGCTTTCCGGCATAAGTACCTTTAACCCTAGCTATAAAACTGTGCAACCTTCATCTAGCTACAAGATCTTAATAGTAGACGACGATCCGGATATCATCGAACTGCTACATTATAACCTCACACGTGAAGGCTATGAAGTGGCGCAGGCAGAAAATGGCAGAAAAGCTATAGAAGTCGCGAAAGCTTTTAAACCTGATGTAATACTGCTTGATGTGATGATGCCGGTACTGGATGGAATTGCTGCCTGCCGCGAGTTGCGCCACATGTCCGAATTCCGCAACACACACATTATTTTCCTGACAGCCCGCGCCGAAGAATTTTCGGAAGTAGCCGCTTTTGAAGCCGGCGCAGATGACTTTATAACAAAACCGATTAAGCCGCGCGCCCTGCTTAGCCGTTTGGCAGCTTTTGCCCGCCGCGATGCACAACAGGAGCAGCAGGAACAGATAATTGAAGCCGGTGGCCTGCGCATAGACCGCACCAGCTTTGCTGTGTATAAAGGCCCTGAAAAAATAACCTTACCCAAAAAAGAATTTGAACTGCTGGCATTCCTGGCCTCAACACCTAATAAAGTATTTACCCGCGAGGAGTTATTGAACAATATCTGGGGCAGCGATGTGTATGTAATAGCCCGCACCGTGGATGTGCACATCCGAAAAGTGCGCGAGAAAATCGGTGAAGACAATATTAAAACCATTAAAGGCGTGGGCTATAAATTCAACATCGATTAAAGTATGAATTTAAACTCCCGAACGCTTGCCCTGCTTATATCGCTGGCGGTAGCTTTGGTGCTTACCGCTTTTCTTGCTTTAGCCAGTTACTTTTCTTCACAGGGGCTTATTGTTGCACTTGCCTTTGTGTTTATCAGCTGTTTTTTACTCATACACTTCTCTTACGAAGCATTGGTTTTCCGGGAAGTTAAAAATGTATACTCCAGCATCGAGAAGATAAAAAGGCAGGAGTATAAAAAAGCCGAAAGCCGTTCGCTTTTCACATCTGATCCGCTCACAAAAATTAAGGACGAGATTTACCAGATAACCGAAAAAAAGCAAAAAGAAATAGACGAGCTGCGGCACCTGCAGGTAATGCGACGGGAGTTTCTGGCCGATGTATCGCATGAACTAAAAACCCCGATATTTGCCGCGCAAGGCTTTATCCATACTTTGCTGGATGGCGCTGTAGACGACCCCAACGTACGCGATAAGTTCCTGGAAAAAGCTGCCAAAAGCCTTGATGGGCTGGATGCCTTGGTGCAGGACCTGATCAGCATTTCGCAGTTTGAAAAGGGCGTGGTAACCATGCAAAAGCGAAATTTTGATGTGGTCTTGCTGGTAAGAGAAGTTTTTGAGTTGCTGGAGCAGAAAGCCGCCAGCCAACACATCAAACTTCACCTCGACCTTAATCCGGATCACAAGATAATGCTCTACGCCGATCGTAACCGCATCCGGCAGGTGTTTATTAACCTTGTAGATAATGCCATAAAGTATGGCCGCAAAAATGGCAACATTTGGATATCATTTGTCGAAGGCAAAAAGAAGTATACGATCAGCGTAAAAGACGACGGCAAAGGGATAGCGCAGGAACACATTAACCGCATTTTCGAACGCTTCTACCGGATTGACAAAAGCCGCTCCCGCGACACCAGCAGCACCGGACTTGGCCTAGCTATTTGTAAACACATTGTAGAAGCGCATCGCTCTTTTATTGCGGTAAAAAGTGAAGTAGGCAAAGGCAGTACCCTTCAGTTTAAATTATCGAAAGCTAAATACTAGCCACAGGTACTATACACCCAAAGTAAATTTATTTCATGCGCCCTCCTGTTACAGGTTAAAAGCTATAGTTTCAGCTTATCAGGAGCATGTCTGCAACTATAGTTATGCAATAAAATAACCGCCAAAATTGCGTACCTTTGCAGGTCAGAAGCAGCCATACTTTTACACAGGCTGCCATAGTTTATACATTGCCTTATGAAATACCCGGTTTTTAAAGACCTGATCATACACGAAGACGAGGACTACCTGGTGGTAAACAAACCTCCGTTTTTATCTACATTAGAAGATCGCACGCCCAACACTACGCACCTGCTAAAGCTTGCCAAGCAGTATAACCCGGAACTTCAGGCTTGCCACCGTCTTGATAAAGACACCTCCGGTTGCCTTGTTTTTGCCAAACACCCGGAAGCTTACCGCCACCTGGCAATGCAGTTTGAGCACCGCGGGGTTTACAAAGTATACCATGCCGTGGCCTGGGGAACACATAAATTTGAAGATGAGCTGGTAAGCCGCTCTATACTGGCAGGCGCCAAAGGTGTGGCCAAGCTTACGCCACAAGGCAAGCCGGCCGAAACGTATTTTACTACATTAGAGAACTATAGCCGCCATACGCTTATAGAATGTATGCCTGTTACCGGCCGTTTGCACCAGATACGCGTGCACCTGGCTTACCTGAAGGCACCTATTGTAAGCGACGAACTATACGGAGGCGAACACCTTTACCTGAGCTCACTCAAACGCAAGTTTAACCTGAAGAACCAGACAGAAGAGCAGCCCCTGATTAAGCGATTTGCGCTGCACTCGCACACAATCGGTTTTAAACAGCTGAATGATGAGCCAATTAAAATTGAGGCCCCTTATCCGAAAGATTTTGCAGTACTGGTAAAACAATTACGCCAGCACGGTTAAGCACACCAAGTATAAAGTATAAAAAGGGGCGGAAGATTACTTCCGCCCCTTTTTGCTTTTAGCTGTTTACGCGCAACACAATTTTACCGATATTCTGATTGGTTTCCATGTACCGGTGCGCCTTGGCTACTTCTTCCCAATCATATACTGTATCTATTACAGGACTTAGCTGGCCCAACCGGAAAAGCGGCAGCGCAAACTCCCGCAGGTCATGAGTAAGTTTTATCTGGTAATCACGAGAACGTGAGCGCAAAGTGGAGCCCATAATATGCAGGTGTTTCGTTAAAATCTGGCGCAGGTCCACTTCTTCTACTTTACCACCTCCCAGGCTGGCAAGTATAACCAACCTTCCATCCAGGCGCAGGCATTCCAGGTTCTGCTTAAAGTATGGTCCGGCTATGAAATCCACGATCACATCTACCCCTTCCGAGTTAGTATAAGCCAACACCTCATCTTCGAAAGGCACTTCTTTATAGTTAATGGCTTTATGGGCTCCTAGCTCCAGGCAGGCACCTATCTTTTTCTCTGAGGCAGTAACCAACACTTCCGCTTTAAGTGCAAGTGCTAGTTGTATGGCTGCCGTGCCCACGCCACTGGCGCCTGCATGTATAAGCACACGCTCGCCGGGCTGTAACTTACCCAACCAAACCAGCGCCTGGTAAGCTGTTAAAAACACTTCCGGAATGGCCGCTGCTTCTTCCATAGTCAGGTTATCTGGCACTGGCATGGCCATAGCTTCATCTATAACGGCATATTCGGCATAGCCACCACCGGGCAGTAACCCAAAAACCTTATCGCCTTTTTTAAAATGCCTGCAGTTGATGCCAGCTTCTTCAACTACGCCCGCTATCTCTAAACCCAATAATGGACTTGCACCTTTTGGCGGCGGGTATTTCCCTTGTCGTTGCAAGGTATCGGCGCGGTTAAGTGCAGTGGCATGTACTTTTACCAGCAACTCAGAGGGGCCGGGCAATGGCTGCTCGTACTCTCCAAGCATAAGTTGCTCCGGCCCGCCCGGCTGTTTTACAAGTATGGCTTTCATATAGCTTCAGAATAGTAAGGTTATAGTTTAGACGCCAGATCACTTAAGAAGTTTCTGTAAATATACACCACTCTTTCACACCAGTATAAAGCCGGCTTTCAATCATACTTTAAAGTAATATCAAAAATAATTAATAAAAGCTTGACCTTATTACGAAGCTTTCGTAATTATACGAAAACATCGTAATAACATGGAAAAGCTAACGCAACAAGAAGAAGATGCCATGCAAACCATCTGGCTTACCGGAGGCGGTTTTATAAAGGATTTCCTGGAACAGATGCCAGAACCTAAGCCACCTTATACTACGCTGGCCTCTACGGTGAAGAACCTGGAGAAAAAAGGCTTTCTGGAGAGCGAGAAACTTGGCAACACCTACCGCTACACACCCCGCATAAAAGCTGAAGACTATAAAAAGCGATTCATGAACGGTTTTGTGGGCGACTATTTTAAGAACTCCTACAAAGAACTGGTTGCCTTTTTTGCCAAAGACCAGAAAATAAGCGCCGAAGAGCTGAAAGAGATTATTGACATGATCGAAAACAAAAAAGCTGAATAATATGCCGACCCTGCTTTTATACCTTCTGAAAGTGAACATAGCACTGGTTCTATTTTACCTGGCTTACCAACTGGTGCTGCGAAAGCTCACATTTTATACTTTAAACCGCCTCTTCCTGGTATTTGGTATTGTGTTCTCCACAGTGTACCCTTTTATAGACCTAGCCGGGCTTTTTGCAGCACACGAGCCAATTGTCAACGCCTATATGATAACCATTCCTGCCTGGGCAATTGCAGCTCAGCCGGCTGCGCAGGCAACTCCTTCTGATTACTGGCAGCTGCCGGTGTACCTGTTCTGGGCCGGGCTTATAGTTATGCTTGTCCGTTTTATACTTCAGTTTGTATCGCTTTATAAACTACATGCAGCATCGGAGCCGGCCAAGTATAAAAACATCGGTTTCAGAGAGGTTAAAAGTATGAGCCATGCTTTCTCTTTCTGGCAAACCATCTACCTGAATCCTGCTCAACATACGCCTGAAGAACTCGAATCTATACTTCGGCATGAGATGATACACATAACCGGCTGGCATACGTTGGATGTGCTGCTGACTGAGCTGAGCACTGTGTTTTACTGGTTTAACCCCGGAGCCTGGCTCATAAAAAAAGCTGTGAAAGAAAACCTTGAATTTATTGCCGACCAGCATGTTGTAGATACTGGTGTAGACAAAAGAGAATACCAATACCTTTTACTGAAAGTTGTAGGCGCCACGCAACCTCAGATTGCCAATCAGTTTAATTTCCCATCACTTAAACAAAGAATTGTCATGATGAATAAAAAACAAAGCTCTAAGGCAAATCAGCTAAAATTGCTGATTGTACTGCCTCTCGTTACTGTGTTGCTATTCGCTTTCAGAAGTGCTGACACAAAAGCCCTGACGGCTCCGAAAGTAGCGACCAGTGTGGCTCCAGCTTTCACACCACCAAACCAGGATGAGTCCTTTATCTTTAAACTCGACGAAGTAGAATACTACAAGGATAAAGCAAAATGGCCGGAAGATTACAAGGATTTCCTTAAGCGCAACCCTGGTGTACAACAAGTAGGCTGGAAGTTTAACAACAAGAAAGAGTATAATCTGGAATCCATTGTGATCTACTTAAAAAACGGTGAGACAGAAGTATACGATTACAACAAGAATCCCCGCATACCAGCTGCAGAAGCTAAGTATGGTACATTACCAAACCTGCCACCTCCGCCGCCACCTGTTAGAGTAGAATCTCCTGCCAAACAAAAGAATTCTCCGGGAGCCAGCATGATCAAAGCAAAGGGAAATGCTACCACTAACCAGCAGCAGAATATTCCGGCAGCAAAAACCAGCTTTACCATAACCAGATCCGGGCAGGATAGCGTGATATACTTTGTGGATGGCAAGCGCATGCCTGCAGCAAGTATAAAAAGTATAGACCCAAAAAGAATCGTAAAAGTTGATGTGGTAAAAGGTGAGAAGGCCAGAGAGATGGCAGACGGCGAAGCGGTAAAGGGCGTAGTAAACATCACAACAACGAAAGACATCCGTTCAGATAAAAACCAAAAAAGCGCTAGTGCTGAGGCCAAAGCACTTCCAGAAGGTAGTTTATCTAAGTCGTTGGATACCTTACCGACTAACGCAGTTTATATTCTTGATGACAAAGAGGTTAGCATGGAGAAAATAAAACAGCTTGCACCTGATGACATTAAAGCTGTAAGTATATTGAAAAACAGCGAGAAGATGGTGCAGAAATATGGGCCAAAAGCCAGTAATGGCGTAATCATGGTTTATACTAAAAAGTAGATTTTAGTAGGGTGGATAATGATCTGAACAATGCCCAAAGTAAGGCAAACTACCAGTATATTCCCTCCACCTACCATAAGATACAAAGCCTGAAAGTATAGCTAACATTTAAGCACTGAAGAATCAAAAACCCGGATTCTTCAGTGCTTTTATTTTGTCCAGAGCTTTGCAAGCTTTTATAACACGCTACTACTGTGCTTACTTTCAGCATTTTATTAAGGACATGTTGCATATCAAATAAATAGCATCTATCTTTGTGTCCATTTTCAAGATTCGAAAGAAAATTAAATAGTTAAATAAATCGCTTACAACCACTAAAAATGGATCATTTAAGTTATAAGACCCTTACTGTCAACAAAAAGACAGCCAACAAAGGCTGGGTTATTGTTGATGCAGGGCAAGGAAACTTGGGTCGTGTGGCATCTGAGATCGCCAAGATCCTGAAGGGTAAACACAAACCTTCATACACGCCTAATGCTGACTGCGGCGATAACGTAATCGTTATCAACTCTGACAACCTGCTGTTGTCTGGCCGTAAGTGGGATCAGAAGTACTACCTGACACACACTGGTTACCCAGGTGGTCAGAAGAAGACTTCTCCACGTGAGCTAAAGGCTAAATCATCAACGCTGCTGGTAGAGCGCGCTGTTCGTGGCATGTTGCCTAAAGGCCCACTAGGTCGCGAGCTATTCAGAAATCTTCATGTTTTTACAGGAAGCGAGCATCCATTTGCAGCTCAGCAGCCTAAAGCATTAACCTTCAACATCTAATTTTAATGGAAATTATCAATACATCTGGTAGAAGAAAAACCTCGGTGGCGCGCATCTACATGACGCCTGGGCAAGGGATTATCACTATTAACGGTAGAGATATTAAGACATACTTCCCTAGCGAAGTATTGCAAACTATAGTTAATCAGCCGTTCAAAACCTTGGATCTAATTGGCAAGTACGATGTTACTGCTAATCTAAAAGGTGGTGGTGTAAGCGGCCAGGCTGAAGCACTAAGACTTGCTATCTCAAAAGCACTGGTAGTAGAGAACGCCGAGAGCAAATCAGCTCTTCGCAAAGAAGGTTTCATCACTCGTGACCCACGTATGGTGGAGCGTAAGAAGTTCGGTAAGCGTAAAGCACGTCGTTCATTCCAGTTCAGTAAACGTTAATATTTTAGGTGTATCAACAACATGGCAAGTACTAATTATAAAGAATTACTTGAGGCAGGTGTTCACTTCGGTCACCTTACCAGAAAGTGGGATCCGAAAATGGCTCCATATATCTTCATGGAGAAGAACGGTATCCACATCATTGACTTGAACAAAACTTTGGCTGCTCTTGATGAAGCTACTTCAGCTATCAAGAACATCGCTAAGTCTGGCCGCAAGATCATGTTCGTAGCTACTAAAAAGCAAGCTCAGGACATCGTGGCTGAAGAGGCTAAGCGTCTTAAAATGCCTTATGTTGCAGATCGTTGGTTAGGTGGTATGCTTACTAACTTTGCAACTGTTCGTAAGTCTTTGAAGAAAATGTCGACTATCGACAAAATGATTAAAGACAATACAGCTTATGCAGCTATCGCAAAGCGTGAAAAGCTAATGCTTTCTCGCGAGCGTGAGAAACTGGAGCGTGTACTTGGTGGTATCGCAGATCTTTCAAGACTGCCTGCAGCCCTGTTCATCGTTGACGTTAAGCGTGAGCACATTGCTGTAAAAGAAGCTCAGAAATTAAACTTACCAGTTTTCGCTATCTGCGATACTAACTCTAACCCAGAGCTGGTAGACTTCCCAATCCCGGCTAACGACGATGCTTCTAAATCAATCGCTCTTATCGTGTCTATCATCGGTAAAGCAATTGAAGAGGGTCTGTCTGAGCGTAAGGTTGACAAAGAAGAGACTGAGCGTAAGCGTTCTGAAGAAGAAGGCATCAAGGCTAAGCAAGAAGCTGACGAGCAATAGTCAATAGTTCATATTGCATTTTATACAAACTGAACATTGGGCGAAGCTGCTTCAATGTTCAGTTTGTTTTAGGGCATTGGAGAGACACAAGATATCAGACGCAGGACATAAGACTTTAAAATTGCGTGTCCGGAAGTAGTCAAGGTATAACGTGGAGCTTTCCGATAAACCCAACAAGTATATTCGTAATTCTTAATTCATAATTCTTAATTATAGAAAGATGGCTATTACAGCACAAGACGTTAACAGACTTCGCCAGGAAACTGGTGCTGGTATGATGGACTGCAAAAAAGCGCTTACTGAAGCAAACGGCGATTTTGAAGCGGCTAAAGATATTTTGCGTAAAGCAGGTCAGAAAATCGCTAGCAAGCGTGCTGACAACGCAACATCTGAAGGTATAGTTCTGACTCAGGTAAGCGAAGATGGTACTACTGGTAAAGTAGTTGCTCTGGCTTGCGAAACTGAGCCTGTATCTAAAGTTGCTGATTTCCAAAACCTGGCTAAAGCTGTTTTGGAAGCTGCTGTTTCTACAAACGCTGCTACTAAAGAAGATTTACTTGCTGCTTCACAGGCTGATGGTCGTTCGCTTCAGGACCACATCACTGACCTGATGGGTAAAATTGGTGAGAAGATCGATGTAGTTTCTTACGAAACTGTAAAGGCTGAGAAAGTTGTAGCTTACAACCACTCTAACGGTAAATTAGGGGTACTTGTAGGTTTGAACAACACAAACGGTACTGATGTAACTGAAGTTGGTAAAGATATCGCAATGCAGATCGCGGCTATGAAGCCAATCGCACTTGACAAAGACGGTGTTGATGCAGCTACTGTAGAGCGTGAAATTGAGATCGGTAAAGACCAGGCGCGCCAGGAAGGTAAGCCAGAGGCTATGCTTGAGAAAATTGCTCAGGGTAAACTGAACAAGTTCTACAAAGAAAGCACTCTGTTAAACCAGGAGTTCGTTAAAGATTCTTCTTTAACTATCTCTCAGCTGCTTGAGAAGACTAGCAAGGGTCTAACAATTACTGAGTTCAAGCGTGTTGCTATCGGTGCATAATCTATAGCTCTGCTTAAAGTATAAAAGCCCGCTTTCAGCGGGCTTTTTTTATATCCTATACCACAATTTTTTAGAAAAGATCTTTCAAAAAGGTTGGTGTATGCATTAGGTTAGTCAGAAGCATAACAATAACAATAGCAGCGCCAATAGCTAAACGTATCATAAGTGAATTAAAGCTACCAAGATGCTTTGCCTCATATAAGCGTAATATTATACCTGCCAAGAGCATAGCTCCAGAGACATACTTAATGATTGAGCTCAATAAACTACCTGTCTCAACAATATCATAAACTGAAAGCATAATCCTAATTACACCTAACAAAAGGCTGCCAAAGATCAGATGTAGTGTGAAACTTGGTATGTTCAGAGTATACTTTCTCATATTATAGAGTTTGCTAAATCAGTCCTAATATAGCAAAATTCTAATTATGTCGTCGCAAAGTACTTACAAAAGCATCGCGCATATCTATAAAACGATTAACTACGGCCTCAATAAAATCCTCATCCAGTAGAGCTATAACACCTTCATCGCCCATTACTTCGGTTTCTTCAATCTTATAGATCTGCTCCAGGTTGGCCTTCTCCAGCTTTATAATATACTTGTTATTATAGGAGTGCAAGGTAATTTTAACGTGTGGGTTTGGTATATCGGCTACTACTCTCATGGTTTTAAAGTGCTAATTGGTTTATGTGTTAATGTGCTAAACAGGAGCAAGTTTAACCCACCCCTACCCCTCAAGAGAGGGATTAAAAATATTGTCAAAAACTCCTCTGTCTATAGTTACTCTTCAATAGCTATACCCATTAGCTGCATGAGCTTGCTGGCGTTAAAGCTACGGCAAATACCTTTGGTCAGTTTATAATCGAACTTTATTTCATCGCCGATAATATCGCTGTTAAAGCTATAGTTGTTCACGCTGCCTTTCAGCTCCTCCTCCATAGCACCAAGTTCCAGATCGTGTGTAGAAATTAGCCCGGAAGCGTTACGCTGATGCAACTGCCTGATAAGCGACATCGCCCCAAGGTGCCTGTCACGGGAGTTGGTACCTTTCAGTATCTCATCTAACAAGTAAAACACCGGCTCTTGGCCTTCAGTCATAGTAAGCAAAATGCGCAGGCGTTTAAGTTCGGCGTAGAAAGAGGAGGTATTTTCAGAGAGATTATCGGCAGTGCGCATAGCCGTGTATACTTGCACAGGCGCTACCCGCAACTTAGCGGCACAGGCAGGAGCTCCTGTAAAAGCCAGCACCATATTTATACCTACCGTGCGCAGGAAAGTAGTTTTACCCGACATATTAGAGCCAGTAACCACCATGGTTTTGCCGGCTCCCTGCATTTCAAAATCGTTGGCTACGCGCTGCACCGAGAATATAAGCGGATGAGCCAGCTTAGTGGCGCTAAACTCAAAAGGCTGATTGCTTAACTCCGGCACTGCATACGTAGGATTGGCATACTGAAAAGCGGCTATACTTGCCAGCGCTTCAAAATTTGCCAATACTTCCAGCGAATCCTTTACCTGATCCACATACTTGTGCTTCCAGTTCTCCAGGCGGTAGATCCACAGGAAATCCCACATTAGAATCGTATTCAGGAAAAAGCTCATCAGGGTGCTAAGCCGCCAGGAAAAGTAATCGATTATGGTAGCAATTTTGCCAATTGCCTCCGAGGCTTTGTTGTTTCTCTGTACTAGCTTTTGGTGCAAATCAACTAAAACCGGAGCAGAGAAAGTATGATTTTCTATGTGCTGTAACTGTTGAGTATAGCTGCGCATGGCCTCATATATTTCTATACTCTTCTCATAGTATTCGTCGCGCTGGCTTTGGAAACGGTAAGAAAGAATATACTGAATTACTAAAAACCCGGCAGCGATGTATCCGCTGAATCCGTAAAACCAGGCTGCAATTGCGGCAAGCGTAAGTATAGGAAGTATAAAAAGAGCAACTTTAAGCCATTGACGGTCTTTATAAAACTCACTTTGCTGTAACCAGTTCAGGAATTCAGCTGAAGGCTCATCGGCATGTTTATAATGCATGGGCATAGCTAAAAACTGCTGCACCCAATTAAGTTGCTGCGGTTGTGCCAGGTTTGCCACGGCCTGCTGCCGCTCCAGAACTACTTTTGCAGGTGCCGGCTTACGAAGCCAATCGGCTAGTTTATACTTGCCAATACTGGTAACAGAGCGGTTTAAAAGCTGAAAAAGTGAGTGCGGCCCGAAAATGTCCAGGTCAGAAGTATACGGGTGATGATCATCTATAAATCTGGTACCACCATCAAACTGCTCCAGGTTACCTTTAAGCCGCTCTACTTCGTTAATATTTATCTGGCGCAGCAACTGCAATTGTTTATACTTATAATCGAGCTTACTGTGCCAGCGCATTACCAGCACAAACAGCAGGTAAAAAACAAGTATGCTGCCCGCACCTGCTACATTATCTCCTGCATTAAAAAAATAATACGCCACACCGGACCCAGCCAGAAATACCAACACCCGCAACCACGATACAACCCTGGATTTAGATGCGGCTTGCTTCTCTTCTTCGGCAAAAGTGGCAGCTCTTTGGTTAAATTCCTGCTCTCTGTTATTACTCAACTTTCTCGTATTTATACTTGCTATTTCTGTACTTCGCCTATGGTGGCAATGCACTTTAGTTCTATGGCAATAGGCGTGGGTAATTTGTTTATCTCCACGGTGGTACGGCAAGGCTGGTTATCTTTAAAATATTCAGCGTATATGCGGTTATAGGTAGCAAAATCGTCTTTCATGTTTGTCAGAAAAACGGTTACATCTATTAACTGGCTCCAGTCAGAACCGGCATCTTCCAGAATATAACGCACATTCCGGAAAACGGAGTGGCACTGTGCTTCTATGTCGTAAGCGACAATGTTGCCTTGCTCGTCCAGCTCTACACCGGGTATTATTTTGCTGCCACGTTCGCGCGGGCCTACCCCAGATAAAAACAACAGGTTGCCAACACGGCGGGCATGCGGGTACAAGCCAACAGGCTCTGGCGCTTTAGATGAATTTAACAGTTCGTTATCGTTTGCCATTGTATATTATTTCTGTTCGAATGCAGGTTTTACTTCTTAAAAGTAAGCAATAAACCGGAAAGTTAAGGAAGCTGCATTTCATACTTTGATCATAAGCAGCGCTGCTTATACTTTGCCTCAAGTCCGAAATAGGATATAAGGGAAGCATCTCCTATTTTAGCTTGTATGATAATCAGAAAAGTTGACCTGCAAGCCACTACTCACCTGAAGGGAATAGCTATCCTGCTTATCATGCTGCATAATTATTACCATATCTTAGATAATGCACCCGGCGAGAACGAGTTTACGTTCTCAATCTCTCATATTTTAAACCTGCTGCATCATTTAGCAACTACACCACTCGATGCTGTTAAACAGCTTTTTTCGTTTTTTGGGCATTATGCGGTGCAGGTATTTATATTTTTAAGTGGCTATGGCCTTGCTGTTAAATGCAGCAACACATCTTATTTAAAGTATAAATTGTTTATCTGGCAGCGTTTAAAGAAGCTTTATCCGGCACTATTTTTTGCTATTGTTTTTCTCTTCAGTTATAAAGCACTTGTAACTGTTTTGTTTCCGGCTAAGGGCATGGACCTCGCAATTTTTGCCTGGCAAGCTTTTTTAAAACTCACGCTGCTATCAAATTTTTTACCCGGTGAGGGTTTTAGTATTTCAGGTCCCTGGTGGTTTTTCTCACTCATATTCCAGTTATACTTAATTGCACCGCTCCTACTTCGTATCCGGAATAGCAAAATATTATTTATCATAGCGGCTGCATGCCTTCTCCTTCAGCTTTTGGTACTGACTTCCGCTCCTGCTTATATGGAATATTTTCGCCTTAACCTTTTAGGCCACCTGCCCGAGTTTTGCCTGGGCATATACTTTGCCAGAAAAAGGGAAGTAAAAATAAGTAAAGGCATGCTCCTGCTACTCGTAATCATGTTTGCTGCAGGCGCTTTTAATGCTGAAATCTGGTTATTATCGGGTATACTAGTGCCAGTATTCTTCTTAGTAACCTATAACCAGATAACAATACCCGATACAAGTATAACAGCAAAGCTTTTGAATTTCTTTGGCAACAATTCGCTATACTTTTTTGCTGTACACGGGCTTTGCAGAGCGCCTTTTGTTCCTTTAGGAAATCGGTCTGTAGTATGGTCTTGGGTAGCGGCGTTGCTTTACCTGCTTGTTGTAACAGCTTTAACTATGGCATTTAAGTACATTGTTCGGAATTTAGTAGCGTTAAGGTTAAGCATACCGAAAGCCGTTGGGCAAGATTAAACTTCACGAAGTATACCTGAGCCATTTTAAAAGGTATGCACTTTAAAAGATGAACCTGATACCAAAGAAAATATACACGCAAGCCTTCGTGTTTTTTATCCTGCTTTCGCTGTTTGTAGTTACGGTTGAAATGCGGCCGGGCCGGGTATACTTTTTACTGCAGATGCTGCTTTTTCAGGATAGCGTTTTGGATTTACTTTTATACCTGGCAGTATTCGGCTTCACAGTATGGAGCTTGCAGGTTTTCATCCTCAACAAAAGCAAAGCCATTCGGTATAGTTACCTGCTGCTGTTCTGGGTATTTTTTACCATCAGTCTGAGTTACCGCATTATTTCGGGCTACAATTTCTCTTATACCGATGCCCAGACAGCTTTAAATAATGCCAGTTTTTTGCAGGCAGCTCTTACAAACTATACCTTTCCCGTTATTTTAGCGCTTATGGGTGCCACCCTAACAGTTGCTATACTTTACCTGACAGCAAACCGCACCCGGATCAACTATAAAGCCTGGCATGCCATTGTGCTGCTGCCCACAGTGCTGCTGGGGTATTGGTATGCCAACCGCTCACTGGGCGTGATAGATGATTTGCCTGCTTTTTACCGGGTTCCCATCAGCACCTTACTTGTACACAACCACACCCTCCCCATTGGAAACCGCCAGCAAGTACAGGCGCGAGCTACAGCTACAGCTACAGGGGTAAAACATCTTTTTATGATTGTGGATGAAAGTATAACAGGCAGCGCTTTATCTTTAAATGGCAACCCTGAAAAAACGACGCCATTCCTGGAAACGGCCAAGGACAGCATCATAAATTTTGGAATTGCCAACTCCTATACCAACTATAGCGCCGGCAGCAATATTGCCTTAATGAGCGGTGTGCAGCTATCGCAGTTGCCCGACAAACAGGGGTTGGCGCTTACACGCCCCAGTATTTTCCAGTATGCGCAGGCAGCTGGTTATACTACCTATTTTGTAGATGCCCAAATTGGCCTGGGCGCGCTGCAAAACTATGTTTCTCTTGCAGATCTAAAGTATGTAGATCATTTTATCCAGCCTAGTGACCAAAACCAGGACCTGCCTTACTACCTGCGGGATTATGTTGTTGCCGATTTGCTGCTACAATTAACTAAATCCCAAAAAAAGGTGTTTGTTTATGTGAACAAAGCGGGCGCTCATTGGCCTTATGCCAGAACATATAACTCTGATTCCACCATATTCAGCCCGACGCTTTCTGAAAAAAGCATGCTGCAAGACCCTGTTCTGTCGCGTAACACCTATTATAATTCTATTCGGTGGGCGGTAGATGGCTTTTGGAAAAAACTACTGCCAGGCATATCAGCTACCGACAGCACGGTTGCCATTTATACTTCTGATCACGGCCAGGATTTATCTGGTGATGGCATTAGCATTGCTCATGCCTCTATAAATAACACGGCTGCAATTGAGGCTAATGTTCCGCTCTGGGTCTTAGATAAATCAAAGTATACTTCTTCTTATACTATACCTAAGCCCAACCAACAATCTCATCAGCAGATTTTCCCGACATTACTTTTGTTCCTGGGTTACCAGCCTGGTTTTATACAACAGCAGTATGGACCTACTTTATTTTATTCCGGAAAGCCCAACCGTTATTTCCTTACCGGCGATATTTTTGGCCGTGGCCCTGTTTCGTTGCGCCCATTCGATAAGCAGCCATAAATGAAAAAGCCGGCATTACTGCCGGCCCTTTCTCTCACCTTAAACAAACAATTTATTTACTAACAGGAAATCTTATCTGGTGAATTTCACATCGCCATACTTGGATACAATGCTAACTAATCCTTTTGGTGATGTGCTGCCATACTTGCCTTTATACTCTGCTGAAGTGTGGCTTTTTTCAAGCGAAGTAATATTTACCAGTTCTTTATCTACTCTGAAGTTTCCGAACTGCACATTCACATTGAAATTAAAGGCCGTGTTGTCTTCAAAGTTTAATGAAATCGGGCTGAAGCCGCTCTCCAGGTTTATCTTCCGGATGTTCTTGCTCACATTATCGATTCGGAATGAGCCATACTTTACCTCCATATCCAGATCCTGATTTAAGCTGCCTAATTTAAAATCACTGAACTTAGAGAAGCCTTGCAGGCCATTTGTACCTTCCAACGTCATGTCTGAGTATGAAACTTCAATGTTACCACCGTTTATGTAGCCGCAGTTACCAGAGCCATAAGCCAGCTTTACCGAGTTGGCGGAGTTGTTCAGGCGGCCGGTTTTCAGAGAGCCGTATTTAACGCTTATATCTGCTTTACCTTTAAAAGCCGCCAGGTATACATCTCCAAAGCTATTTTTAACTGCGATCGGGTTATCATCAGGCATGTAAACCGTGTAGTTTATTTCGAAGCTCTTTTGGGTATTGCCGGAAATTCGCATCGGTTCCATTATTGTTTTTAACGCAATAAGCTTTCCTTCGCGTTTATCACTGATGCTAATGTTATCCAGAATTTCCTGGGCTTTTTGCTCTGAACTGGCACGGGTAATAATGTTTACCTGTACTTTTATCTCGTTCTTATCCCAGGTATTGATGTGTACTTTACCAAATTTGTTCTCGATGCTCAGCATATCGGAGCTGCTAACCTTGTAAATCTTTTCGAAGGTTTTGCGCTTCTCAGAATCATAGGCTGCTTCGGCATCCTGATTCTGATTGATATGTGGGCCCTGGTGGCTAAGCATAGCCAGGAATTCCGGGCCTACTACTTTAACCAAGGGGCCAGCAGCGGGTGCTGCCGGAGGACAAGGTGCTTGCGGGGCATGCTGGGCCTGCACCAAAGCAGGTACCATTACAATGATAAGTAAGGCAATGTAGCGTATAGAGTTAAACATTCGCGGTTTCATCTTTTTGAGGTTCTGAAGTTTGCTGTTTTTGCAGTTGTTCTACTTTCTGTAGTATTTCCAATTGGCGGCTCAGGACACGGATCCGTATCTGCAGATTCTGGATCATGGCATCCATAACCTTATCGGTATTGGGTGTTGTGTAAAGTTCTTTTTTAAGTTGCTGGTAGCTGGTATTCAATCGCTCCAGTTCCTGGTCTATTTCCTGGTCTTTATCCAGGCCCAGCACTTTTAGGTCATAGGCACTTAGCTGGCTCTTTTTAGCTTCTATCTGGCTGGCGTAATAGGCTTCTACCTCTACCAGTTCGGGTGCTATTCTGTTAAGTGGTGCCTGTTCGGCTGCGGCTGCCAGTGTATTATTTGTATCAGGTGCGTTCAGCTTCATCAGCACAAGTGTAAGGGCACAACCTAACAGCAACACTACAGCCGCCGCCACCCGCATAAACACAAGGTTACCGCTTAAACTAAAGCTATCCCCGAAATTAAATTTAATTACTCTGGTAGTTTCTTTTTTGGCTTTTGGCAGCTCGTGGCATATTTCCTGCCACAGCTCCGGCCGGGGCTCGAATACATCGAATGCCTCACGGTTTTCGCTCACAAACTCTTCCAGTCTATCTTTCATATCTAAAGATCCCGTTATTTCCTGTCTTGTTGCTAGGCCGCAAACTGCGGTTCGCGCATTATTTCAAGCAACTTCTTTTTGGCGCGGCTAAACTGAGATTTAGAGGTCGACTCGGTTATTCCAAGTATCTCCCCTATCTCAGCGTGGTCAAAGCCTTCCAGCAAGTATAAACTTAGCACAATGCGGTAGCCATCCGGTAGTTTCTGAATAGCCTTGCGTACTTTTTCTACTTGCCACTCGGTGTCCTCGTCGTTGTTTATTTCGTCGGGCACCTCGCCTGCCAGTCGCTCGTCCATCGGTACTAATTCCGACCTGCGTTTGCGTATGGCATTAATGGCGGCATTAACCACAATTTTTTTTAGCCAGCTCCCGAAAGAAGCTTCTGCTTTATAGGAATGGAGGTTTTTGAAAGCGCTGATGAAAGCTTCCTGAAGCACGTCTTCTGCTTCGGCATAATCGTTTGTGATGCGCATACTCACGTTGAACATGGCCTTGGCGTACAGCTTGTACAACTCGTATTGGGCCCGGTTGTCGCCTTCCCTGCACCGGTCTACTACGCCCATGTTCACATCCTGATAGCTGAGTGTTTCCAAGTTAGTACCGTTTTACTTTACACGTTCGGGTTAAGCGCAACACTTTCGATTTTTAGTTTTTGCTTTCTATTTCTGCATCTCCTTCATCCAATTCCACACTAAAGACAAAAGCAATTGCGCGAGGTTGCATCAAGTTGCAAAAATTTATTTTTTGCTGCTGTTTATTTATACTTTCAGGTGTATTGTGGGCGTTAATAGTCGTTTTTACCAGATTAACAAAGTATAAAGCAAGCCCAAGTATGGACGAACCGGCTAAGTACAGGCACAAAAAAGCCAGCCCTTGCGAGGCTGGCTTTTATACTTTACTAAACTATACTTTAGTCCATTATATCAAACTTTATACCTTGCGCTAATGGCAGCTCACGGCTATAGTTGATGGTATTTGTCTGGCGGCGCATGTATACTTTCCAGGCATCGGACCCGGACTCACGGCCTCCTCCTGTTTCTTTTTCGCCACCAAAAGCGCCCCCGATCTCAGCACCCGATGTACCAATGTTTACGTTGGCAATACCACAGTCAGAGCCCCAGTGGCTCAGGAATGCTTCGGTTTCGAGCAGGTTGGTAGAGAAAATAGATGACGATAAGCCTTGTTTTACACCGTTTTGCAGCTCAATAGCATTTTCCACTTCGCCGCTATACTTGATCAGGTATAAAATTGGCGCAAAGGTTTCTTCCTGCACCATGTGGTAGTGGTTTTCAGCTTCTACAATAGCAGGCGTAACGTATGTTCCTGTTTCATAACCTTCGCCTTCCAGCACATCGCCGCCAACTATAAGCTTACCACCTTCTTTCTGTACTTCTTTTAACGCATTGTTAAAGGCTTTTACAGCATCCTTATCGATTAATGGGCCTACCAGTGTTGTGTTGCTTAACGGATGACCAATTGGCAGTTTCGGATAAATTTTAAGCAGGCGGTCGCGCACCTGGTTGTATACATTCTCGTGGATGATCAGGCGACGGGTAGACGTGCAGCGCTGGCCACAGGTACCAACAGCCCCAAAAACTACGGCGTTCATCGCCATATCAATATCAGCATTTTCTGTAATGATGATGGCATTGTTACCGCCAAGTTCCAACAGCGACTTACCCAGACGGGCACCTACAGCTTCGCCTACTTTTTTGCCCATGCGCGTAGAGCCCGTAGCCGAAACTAACGGGATGCGCTTATCATTTGCCATCAGGCTGCCAATTTCTGCATCACCAATGATAACACTAAATACGCCTTCCGGCATTTCATTCTCTTCCAGAACTTCTCTTATTATGTGCTGGCAGGCAATTGCCGTAAGCGGTGTTTTTTCAGAAGGTTTCCAGATGGTTACATCGCCGCAAACAGAAGCCAGCATAGCATTCCAGCTCCAGACAGCAACCGGGAAGTTAAAGGCCGAAATTACACCTACTATACCAACCGGGTGATACTGCTCGTACATACGGTGCTGCGGACGCTCTGAGTGCATGGTAAAACCGTGCAGCTGGCGCGATAAGCCTACAGCAAAATCACAGATATCGATCATTTCCTGCACTTCGCCTAAGCCTTCCTGCAGAATTTTGCCCATTTCGTAACTTACCAGTTTGCCCAACGCCTCTTTGTGCTCACGCAGCTTGTTGCCTATCTGGCGCACAATATCGCCACGCTTTGGCGATGGTACCTTGCGCCATACTTTAAAAGCTTCCTCTGCAGTAAGAACTACCTGTTCGTAATCATCGGCAGTTGCCATATTAACTGTTGCGATCAGGTTGCCATCGGCTGGCGAGTGTATAGCCTTTGTAGTTCTGCCTTCAGTGCCGCCCCATACTAAGCCAGTGCTGTAAGCAGGATTTATCTCTTTTATACCCAACTGTTTGAGTACATCCAGTATAGTTGCTGCCAGCGGAAGTTCGTCGATGGTTTGTTTCATGGGTTATAGTTTAATTGGTTAAGGGTCTAGTACAAATCTACTAAAACAAAAAAGCTTCTACAATCTTGCAGAAGCTTTCCTGAGGTTATACTTATACTTGTTTCAGCTTTATTGTTTACCGATCGGGTAATAGGCTTTCAGACCATCCGGGTAAATGCCTTCAATGTAAACCACGCCGCTATCGAAGTTCTTTAAATGCTTCTCCACATCAGCTGGCTCATTTACTGCATACTTATCGATTCTGGTAATGATAAAGCCATCTTTCATGCCTGTTTCGCGGAACTTGCTGCCACGCACGCCCGTGATCTTAGCACCACCATCTATACCTAACTTGTTCATTTCCTGCTTATTTACAGGCTCAAAGGTAGCGCCATCAAATGTAACAGCTTTAGCAACGCTGCGCTTGGCTATACTGGTGCTGTTCTCCAGGTTTTTAAGAACTACATTGGCACTCTTTTCTTTGTTGTTTCGCAGGTAGCTAACTTTTACTTTATCGCCAGGGCGGTAACGGGCCACCTGCTCCAGCAATTGCGACGATTTATTTACGGCTACGCCATTGATCGCCGTGATAATGTCGCCAGCCTGTAAACCTGCCTCTTTGGCTCCACTTTTTTCTTCTACGCCGGCAATGTATACACCATTGAGTGTAGTAATACCTTTATCTTTTGCAAAAGAAGCATCAATCTCCTGTATGGTTGCACCCAGTAAAGCACGCTGCACCTCACCATACTTCAGCAGGTCATCAATTACCTTGCTTACAATAGAAGATGGCACCGCAAAAGAGTAACCGGCAAAAGTACCTGTTTGCGAAGCTATAGCTGTGTTTATACCTACCAGGTCACCGTTCAGGTTAACCAGTGCGCCACCACTGTTGCCAGGGTTCACAGCTGCATCTGTCTGGATAAACGACTCAACACTCAGATCTTTGGTAGCATTGGTACGCAGAATGTTAATATTACGCCCTTTAGCACTTACAATACCAGCAGTTACCGTTGATGTCAGGTTCATAGGGTTACCTACAGCCAAAACCCACTCGCCTACCTGCAGGTCATCGGAGTTACCATACCGTACAGCCGGCAATTTATCTGCATTAATTTTTAACAGTGCCAGGTCAGTGGTGGGGTCGGTTCCTACCAGCGTAGCTTCAAACTTGCGTTTATCATCCAGCACTACTTCAATTTTATCGGCCCGGTCAATTACGTGGTTATTTGTAACGATGTAACCGTTAGAGGCAATAATTACTCCCGAACCGGATCCCATTTGCGGGCCACGGGGAGCACGCTCGCCAAAGCCGTCGCCAAAGAACTCGCGCAGAAACGGATCCATAGGGCTGCTGCCATACTGGTCTGATGAGCGTACGCTATACTCCGTCATAACGTGCACTACCGCTGGTGTGCTTACTTGGGCTGCTTTTACAAAATTAAGGCCTTCGGGCACTATAGATGTACTACTGCGCATGTCGCTTGTGTAGCGAACAGTTGTTTGCTCCGGTTGCTCCTGTGCGCTTTGTGTTTTGTCGTCCTCCAGCAGCTTATAGCTTCCTACAGCCACGCCGCCACCCAGGAGGGCAGAAAGGGTAAGGCCTACGATAAACTGATTTGTCTTCATGAATACTTGTTGATATGTAATTATACTTTAAATATTAAGATTTATCTATATTATAATTCTCTAACGCTAATATAGTATACGATAGTATATAGTGCCATGGTAAGTACTTCTATCTATTCCTTTTATAAACAAAAAAGAGGCCAAAATGGTGGCCTCTTTTTCTATTGATTTAAGCTTAGGCTTTGGCAGCAGATTTACCGTTGCTTTCTACCTCTACTTGCTTTTTTTGTTTGCTGCCACCTGCCTTGCTTTCCTGGCTTCCGGACGAGATCTGGATCTGGCGCTTCATGGTTTTCTGTACATCCTTCGGTGCGCTTACCAGCAGAATGCCATCTTCAAACTGTGCACTAATCTTATCGGCCTGCACGTTATCTGGCAGGAAGAAAGTTCTGGAGAAGGTGCCATACTGTGTTTCTACCATGTGATAGCGCTTGCTGTCTTCTTTACGCTCAAAGCGACGCTCACCTGATATTGTAAGTCTGCCTTCCTGGAAATCAATATTGATATCTTCCTTCTTCACACCTGGCAAAGCCATTTCAATCTCGTAACCGTTGTCTGTTTCAAAAGCATCAACACTTGGCGTAAAACCTGCTACACGACGTGTATTTACAGATTCGTTAAAAAACCTGTCCAGCATTGAGCTAAAGTTCTGAGGCATTGTTTCTTGCATGCCGCTGTATTTGCTAAGTGCCATAGTTTTATCCTCCTAAGATTTGTTGTTTAACATGTACAATTACTTAGGAGTAAAAACCATACCAACAACATTATCCTTTTATTTCGTGAAATAATGTCATTATATATACTTTAACGATTAATCTTTCCCTGACTTTTTTTCAGATAAACAACTGATTAGTAAGCAATACTGGCAGTATTAGGTTGCAGGTTCAGATTATACTTTAGCTCCAGCCCAAAAACAGGCGTAATGCGGTTTCGTTTGGTAGTATATCCATCTTTTACCAGGTTATTGTTCTCGTCATACACAGGCGGGATGAGCACATAGTAATAGTCTGTCTGGCGCATAAAGTATGGTGCTATATGAAACCTGGGCGTAAGCTCGTAGTTTAAGCTGAGGCGAAGGCGGGTGCGGTCTATTGATCGTTCTTCTGCAGTTTGCTCCTCGTTGCCAAAATCAGAAAGTATAAACAATTCATACAACAAGGCTGGTGTCAGGAATTTATCTTTAACAGGAAGCCGCTTACCCAGCTCGCCCAGTATGCGCCAGCGCCCGTAATCTTCCTGGCTTTTTTCCTGCAACACATACTCGAACATGCCTTGCTTGTTAAAGTATAAACTGCCAATGTTACCATTGTGGCGCAGAAAAGCAGTAGCAAACAATGCCTTCGGAAAATCTTCTATCGCATACCGAAGTATAGCACCTCCCCTCCAATGCTCGGTTAATGTATGTTCGTAGCCAACTGCCAGCTGCACACGCTCAAAATTGCTTAGTATCCCACTGCTTTTAAGGTCGTTGTAACGGGAATCGGTGTTAATGCGGTATTGGTTGCGCACGAAAAGTATACCTGCATCGCCTGCTCCGTAATTTAGCTGTAGCTCAGGCCATAAAGTTGCTGGCGCTGTTACTTTGCTCTGCCCCTGCAAAAAGTATGGCAAAAGGCCCATCAGAAGTATAATGTATAGTTTTAACCGCATCAGGTTGATCTGCTAAGTATAAGTATGGTTAGGCGTTGAGCTCCTGTACTGCCAGCCAGGCCATCAGCCCGATGCCAGTTTCCAGTGCAGTTTCGTCTATATCAAACATAGGCGTATGCACAGATGAGGTAATGCCACGCTCCTCGTTGCGCGTACCCAATCGGTAAAAACAGGCCGGCACTTCCTGCGAGTAGTATGCAAAGTCTTCCGCACCCATCCACAAGTCAAGGTTAACTACGTTTTCGGCTCCCAGGTATAGTTCGGCTGCTTCTATGGCACGTGCTGTAAGGGCCGGGTCATTTTTTAAGAACGGGTAGCCATCCTTAATATCGATCTCGCAACTGCCGCCCATACTTTCGCACAGGCCTTCTGCCAGCTTTTTAATACGCTTGTGCGCCTCGCGTCTCCATCCTTCATCCATTGTCCGGAACGTACCTTCCAGCTTTACCTCGTTCGGGATAACATTTGTAGCGCCTTTGGCTTCTATTTTACCAAACGATAACACGGTAGGAATTTTAGGGCTGGCATGGCGGCTCACGATCTGCTGCAGGGCAACTATAAGGTGCGATGTTATCAGCACGGGGTCTATGTTCATTTCAGGTATTGCCGCGTGGCCGCCTTTGCCTTTTACGGTTATGTAAATCTCGTCGGCGCTGGCCATGTACATACCCGGCCTGAAACCAACTTTACCGGCGGGCAGCAGCGGAAACACGTGCTGCCCCACTATACTTTCCGGACTCGGGTTTTGCAACACACCTTCTTTTATCATAATAGAAGCGCCTCCCGGAAATTTTTCTTCTCCCGGCTGAAAGATCAGTTTTATACTTCCTTCAAACTCATGGCGCAACTCCTGCAGTATGCGGGCAGTTCCCAGCAACGACGAAGTATGCACATCGTGGCCGCAGGCATGCATCACACCTTCATTCTTCGATCTATAATCTACTTCGTTTTGCTCAGTTATTGGCAAGGCATCCAGGTCGGCGCGCAGGGCTATGGTTTTCTTCTCCGGATTCCGGCCTTCTATTATCGTTACAAGGCCGGTATTCGCCATTCGTACTGGGTTCAGGCCATAGCTTTTTAATGTAGCCTCTACATAAGCAGCCGTGTTATGCTCTTCAAAAGATAGCTCTGGGTTGGCGTGCAAATGCCGGCGCACGGCTACTGTGTCTGGCGTGTACGTAGCGGCCAGCTGTTTTATACTTTGTAATAATGATGTCATAGGTAAGAAACTATAAAGTATAGCTTGTTCTGTTGATGAAGGTAACAGATGGCTGCAAAATAAAAAAACGTTGCGGCTTCTGGTAAAGCAACCGCAACGTTTATAGTATAGTAAAAACAGGTTTTAACGGCCTCTGCCTACACTTTTGTTTATGGTTATCTGGTCTGAAACGATCAGGGCATTGGGCAGGATGTCACGAAGCTGGTTCAGTACCTGCTGTGCCTCAACCCTTGAAAAAAAATCTCCGACCTTTAACCTGAAATTAGGCTGCTGATACGTCAGGTAATCTTTTTGCTCCGGCACGCGCGCAATTATAGTTTTACGTAGGTTCATTACGGTTTGGCGCTCCGAACCATTGTAAGCTAAAATACGGTAGCCTTGTGCATATCTGATGCTCTTGTTAACATTAGCTACGGTATCAAGAAGAGCCTCTACCTTATCGTTTACATGATTTGCCGGTACCGGGCGTGCAGCTGGCGTTGTGGTGCCTGCATCAGCTACCGGATACTTTGGTCGGTAAACACTCAGGTCTTCAGCTGTTTTAGCTTTACCGCCCGAGGTTTTTGTTTCGCTGGTTGCAGTACCTGAAGAAGAGGCACATGCTGTTATGATCACAAAAAGTAGTGATAGTATAAGGCTAAGCGTTCTGTTCATTGGATATGATTTGGATACTGGCCGAGCAGCCTAACCTGTCGGCGCCGGCTTTGATTAACGCTTCCGCATCAGCGAAAGTTTTTATACCTCCTGCCGCTTTGATTTTAATATGCCCCGGCAAAGACTTGCGCATAACAAGAATATCTTCAACGGAAGCGCCTCGTGCAGCAAAGCCTGTAGATGTTTTTACAAAATCTACACCGGCAGCCGCGCACAGCTCACATGCTTTTACAATTTCTTCAGGCGTAAGCAGGGCGGTTTCGATGATCACTTTTAACTCGGCTTCTTTCAGATGGCAGAATTTAGCTAAGTCGCTCAGCTCGTTTTCTACCTCTTCATACTTGCCTGATTTAAAAGCAGACACGTTCATTACCACATCAATCTCGTTGGCGCCATCGGCAATAGCCTGGTGGGTTTCCAGGAATTTTACTTTAGCATGCTGGTACCCTAACGGGAAACCAACCACCGTAGCAATTTTAACCAGCGTACCCGGCCCAAGGCGATCTTTTGAAAGCTGCACATAACAAGGCGGCACACAAACCGCAGCAAAGCTATAGTTGCGCGCTTCATCACAAAGCTGCTCTACCATATCAGCGGTTGCATCAGGGCGCAACAGGGTATGGTCTATATAAGATGCAAGTTCTTCTCCTGCCATATTTTCACATCAGCCTTGCGGCTATACTTCTTACTTAACTCTAAAACAGAAGCTGGTAATACATAAAGCAGCCACTAAATTTTGGTTAGTGGCTGCTTCTATTTTTATTCTTCAATAAGTATGCAACGATTATTCAGCAGGTCTTCCTCTACCGTTTTGAACTTCACGTCTTTCAGCACACGGCCATCGCTATACTGAACACTTACTCTATCGTTTCGGCCAGCTACTTTGTGTGAGTGCACAGGCACTAACTTAGGAGGCTCTGGCGCCGGAATAGAAGTATGGCCTGTTTCATCTTCCAGCGAAGAATGAACTTCAGCTTTTTGCTCGTGCAGTATCGGCGCTTTTGGGGCACGCTGTGGACGAGGCTCCTGCACCTGCTCTGGTGCCTGTACTGGTATAAAGGCGTGCATCAGGAAAGAAACAGTTTCTTCATTCACTTTACCGATCATGCGCTTGAACAACTCAAATGATTCGAACTTATAGATCAACAGTGGGTCTTTCTGCTCGTACACTGCATTCTGCACCGATTGCTTCAGGTCGTCCATCTGGCGCAGGTGGTCTGTCCAGGCCTGGTCGATTGTACCTAGCGAGATGATCTTTTCCATAGAGCGAAGCAGCTCCATGCAATGCGATTCGTACGTTTTGGTCAGGTTTGCAACTGCAGCCAGCTGGCGCTTACCATCTGTAAATGGTACAGCCACATTCTCGATCATCGGCCCACGGTTTGCATGAATATCGGCAATAATCGGGAAAGCCTGCTCTGCTGTATGCTTGTTCTTGGTTAAGTAGTGGTTAAGTGCTTCGTTATACAAGCGCTCTGCCAATGGCGTAGCCTGCGTAGACGTAAACTCTTCCAGTGTTATAGCTGTATCGTAACCAAATACGCGGATAATGTTGAGCTGGAAGTTTTCGTAATCATTCGCATTCTTATAGCTAACTACCAGTTCCTCGCTCAGATCATAGATCATGTTCCAGATATCCAGTTCCAGTCGCTCGCCATAAAGGGCATTTCTGCGGCGTTTGTAAACAACCTCGCGCTGTGCGTTCATCACGTCGTCGTACTCCAGCAGGCGCTTACGCTGTCCGAAGTTGTTTTCTTCAACTTTCTTCTGCGCACGCTCAATTGAGTTCGTGATCATCGAGTGCTGAATAACCTCGCCTTCTTCCAGACCCATACGGTCCATCAGGCGGGCAATTCTGTCAGAACCGAACAAACGCATCAGGTTATCTTCAAGAGATACGAAGAACTGCGAAGAACCCGGGTCGCCCTGGCGGCCTGCACGACCACGCAACTGGCGGTCTACGCGGCGAGACTCGTGGCGTTCTGTACCAATAATAGCCAGACCACCTGCAGCCTTAGACTCCGGCGTAAGCTTAATGTCGGTACCACGACCGGCCATGTTGGTAGCAATAGTAACGGTGCTTGGCTTACCAGCTTCTGCCACAATCTCGGCTTCTTTCTGGTGCATTTTCGCGTTCAGTACCTGGTGTTTAATCTTACGCAGGGTAAGCATACGGCTCAGTAATTCTGAAATTTCTACTGATGTTGTACCTACCAGTACCGGGCGGCCTTTTTCAGTAAGTTCTACAATTTCATCAACTACTGCGTTATACTTCTCACGAACGGTTTTGTATACTTTGTCGTGCTCGTCTTTGCGTTGAATTGGTCTGTTGGTAGGTATAACTACTACATCCAGTTTATAAATTTCCCAGAACTCGCCTGCTTCTGTTTCGGCAGTACCCGTCATACCAGAAAGTTTGTGGTACATACGGAAGTAGTTCTGCAGCGTAACGGTGGCGTAAGTCTGCGTAGCATCTTCTACTTTCACGTTCTCTTTCGCCTCAATTGCCTGGTGCAAACCATCAGAATAACGGCGGCCTTCCATTACACGGCCAGTCTGCTCATCTACGATTTTCACTTTATGGTCAGGCGTAACGATATACTCCACGTCCTTCTCGAACAAAGTATAAGCCTTCAGCAATTGGTTGATCGTGTGAATACGCTTCGACTTTTCCTGGAAATCAGAGATCAGCTGCTCTTTTGCGTGCAGTTGTTCTTCATTGGAAAGCGATTTATTATTCTCGATGTTAGCAATCTCGGTACCTATATCCGGGAGTATAAAGAAACTTGGATCTTCGCCCTGGCCTGTAATCAGGTCAATGCCTTTCTCGGTCAGTTCGATCTGGTTGTGCTTCTCATCAATAGTAAAGTATAGCGGCTCATCAGCTTCCGGCATCATGCGGGAGTTATCCTGCAGGTAGTGGTTCTCAACTTTCTGTAAGATGGCGCGGTTACCAGTTTCGCTCAGGAATTTGATAAGCGGCTTGCTCTTTGGTAAACCACGGTATGCTCTGAAAAGCGACAGGCCACCTTCCTGTGTGTTGCCTTCTTTAGTCAGGCGTTTTGCTTCTGTAAGGAAGTTGGTAACTATTTTGCGCTGCGCCTCTACCAGCATCGCAATGCGTGGCTTCAGTTGATAGAATTCATGTTCATCGCCGCGCGGCACCGGACCAGAGATAATCAAAGGCGTACGGGCATCATCAATCAATACAGAGTCCACCTCATCGACCATGGCGTAATGGTGCTTGCGCTGTACCAGGTCTTGCGGCTCGCGGGCCATGTTATCGCGCAGGTAATCGAAACCGAATTCGTTGTTTGTACCATACGTGATGTCTGCGCGGTAAGCATTGCGGCGCGATTCAGAGTTTGGCTGGTGCTTATCAATGCAATCGATGGTCAGGCCATGGAACTCGAACAATGGCGCCATCCACTCAGAGTCACGCTTGGCAAGGTAATCGTTTACCGTTACTACGTGCACACCACGACCAGACAAGGCATTCAGGAAAGCTGGCAACGTAGCTACCAGTGTTTTACCCTCACCTGTAGCCATTTCTGAGATTTTACCCTGGTGCAATACAATACCACCAATTAACTGCACATCGTAATGCAACATTTCCCAGGTAATCTCGCTTCCGGCAGCAACCCATTTGTTTGCCCAGATAGCTTTGTCGCCATCCAGTTGTACGTTTGGCTTGCGGGCAGAAAGTTCGCGGTCCATGTCGGTAGCGGTTACTACTAACTGGCCGTTCTCTTTCCAGCGGCGGGCTGTTTCTTTTACTATAGCAAAACCAACAGGCAGCACCTCCATCAATACTACTTCCAGATCTTTGTTGCGCTGTTTTTCCAGCTCATCAATTTCTGCGAAAATGTTTTCTTTCTGAACGATATTCAGTTCAGGCTCATCGGCTATGCGCTTGTGCAAGGCCGCGATCTGATCATCGATACCTTTTAAGCGCTCATTAATGATGCTTTTAATTTCTGCCGTTTTCTGGCGCAGCTGGTCATCTGTAAGGCTGGCAAGCTTGGCGTACTCTTCGTTAATTTTAGATACGTAGGGTACAACCTCTTTTATATCTCTGTCGGATTTGGTTCCGAATAGTTTCGCAACGGTTTTACCGAAAAAATCAAACATTCTGTAAGTCTATTAAATGAAGTTTTTTGTGCCTGTAATATCGTCAAAAATAAGCTGTTTTTCTGACATATTTTACAATTTGCACGAAAACAATACCATAGTGGCAGCTTATACCTGTGCCTGCCAAATTTACCGGTACAATATAGTTATTAGCCTATACTTAGTTTAAGGCTATACTTTGCTTGTGCCATAAACGGTAAAATGTGGCAATGTGGCAGGCTGCCGATAAAGTAAAACTGATAAGCGGGGGTAGAAAGTTCAGTTGAGAAAGGTTTAAAAAAGAAGCTGGTATTCAATCACATCGTCCCATCCCTGCAGGGTTCTGAGCCACTGCCTGCGAGTACCAATTTCTGTAAAACCAGCCTTTGTAAAAAGATTTATACTTGCCATATTGGTAGCTGTTACGGAACAATATACCTGGTGTAACTGCAGCGTTTGCTGGCAGTAATGCAGCAATAACTGCAATGCCTCGCTTGCATAGCCTTTGCCTCTGAACTCTGAAGCTACTAAAATACCTACTCCGGCACGGCGGTGCAAGGGCTCAAAATCAAACAGGTCGATGGCGCCAACAGGAGTATGATCTGAAGTACAGATGACAAGGCGGAGTTGTTTTACAGTATAAATATCGAGCGTAGCATTCTCTAAATATTGCTCCAGTACGAATTTAGAGCAGGGCATAAGCGTATTGCCCACATGCCAGACAGAGGTGTCGTTTTCGAGGGAATATAGAAAATCCAGGTCGGTGGGCTCGAGGGCGCGCAAATAGGTCTGGTCTGTTTTCAGGAACACGTGGTTTATACTTTTTGCTTACCTAAAGGTATAAAAAGCAAAGACTCCCAACAATTTATACTTGCTGAAAGTCTTGTTTTTTTAAGTTGTACGGTTCTGGAGCAAGTTGCCAGAATTGTAACGAAGCGTGTAATAGAGTATCCAGACTCACTGGGCAGGACACCCAAACTATAGTAAGCCACGAGCATAGACGCTCGCGCCATACTTACAAGTATAGTTTATACTTTCTAAACTGAAACCGAGCCTGTAAACACCTGCCTGGCTGGGCCAATCAAATAAATATACTTAAAGCTATTTTCGCCAGTTTGCCGGAAAGCGACTTCCAGTTCGCCGCCCAGCACTTTTACTTTTACCGGGCTTTGCATGCCTTCTATACCTGCTACCAGCGCCGCAGCTGTTACACCTGTTCCGCACGACAGGGTTTCGTCTTCCACACCGCGCTCGTAGGTGCGTACAAAAATCTCGTTCTCACCTGTCTTCTGCACAAAGTTTACATTGGTACCTACAGCTGCAAAACGATCGTTATATCTGATGGCGCGGCCTTCTTCAAACACATTTATACTTTGCACATCATCTACAAAACGAATGTAATGCGGCGAGCCAGTGTTCAGGTAATAATCATCGCCAATTCTTTCAACGCCCTGCACGTCGTTCATTTTCAGTTGAATCAGGTCACGTTCTATACTTGCCTGGTGCTCGCCATCTGCTGCTAAAAAACAGGCTACGTCTTCTATCACACCCAATTGTTTGGCAAAGCGAACAGTGCAGCGCCCGCCATTTCCGCACATAGAGCCTAAGCGGCCGTCGGCGTTATAGTATACCATCTCGAAATCGTAGTCCGGGTGGTCCTGCAGAAGTATAAGTCCATCGGCGCCAATGCCTACGCGGCGGTCGCAGAGGTGTTTTACCAACGCTTCGTTGTCTCCCGGGAAAGTATGTTTCCGGTTATCGATCATCACGAAATCGTTGCCGGTGCCCTGGTATTTGTAAAAGCTGATTGCCATGTATCTGAAACAATTAAAACTGCAGGTTCGTGCACTTTTTAAGGTGTGGCATATAATGCGTAATTTTACCACCTTATAGGCGCTGCGCCTGAAATAAACGACAAAGATATGTATTCCTTTCTTACAACAGAAAACTGGGCCGATTACGAATTAGTGGATAGTGGCAACTTTGAGAAACTGGAGCGTTTTGGCCAGTATTATGTAGCACGCCCCGAGCCACAGGCCATCTGGGACAAGCACCTGCCTGAGCAGGAGTGGCAGCGTATGGCCAATGCCGTGTTTACCCGCGACAAAGGCAGCCAGGAAAAAGGCCAGTGGAAACTGAAGAAAGGAATGCCGGAGCAATGGTTCATCAACTATAAGTATAACGACCTGAAGCTGCGTTTCCGTTTGGGTTTGTCGTCGTTTAAGCATGTGGGTTTGTTTCCGGAGCAGGACGCTAACTGGAAGTTTATTTATGATACCACCCGCAAGCTAAAAACGCCACAGCCAAAAGTACTGAACATGTTTGCCTACACCGGTGCTGCTACCTTAGCTGCCAAAGCTGCCGGTGCCGATGTAACCCACCTGGACTCTATAAAGCAGGTTAACTTCTGGGCCCGCGACAACATGGAAGCCAGCAACCTGGATAACGTGCGCTGGATAGTGGAAGACGCCATGAAGTATGCCCGCCGCGAAGTGAAACGTGGCAACAAGTATAACGGAATCATCCTGGACCCACCAAGCTATGGCCGTGGCCCGAACGGCGAAAAATGGCAACTGGAAGACGAACTGAATGAAATGATAAAGCTCTGCCGCGAAATGCTGGATGGCACCGATTATTTCCTGCTGATAAACCTGTACTCGATGGGCTTCTCGGCGATGGTGCTCGATAACCTGATGCGCGGCACGTTTGGCGACATGGTGAAAAACGAAGAGCTCGGCGAACTATATCTGCTGGATGGCGGTGACAGGAAACTGCCGTTGGGTACTTTCTTCAGGTTTACTTCGGTTGGGAGGTAGAAGTTATAGTTTAAATAGGTATCTTTCTATATCTAGAACTTAAAGCGATCATTATATGAAGACATTTCTTTTTGTATGGAATCCTAAAAAGTGGGAATGGAAAGATCTCGAACAAACTATAAGTAAGATTAAAATTAAAGGAAAGGCAACAGAAGACTGGAGCGTAGCAAGTCATAAAAAAATATCTCCTGGAGATCGTGCTTTTCTTTTCCGCTTAGGAGAAGAACCAAAAGGGATTGTTGGCTCCGGATATGTTTCAAGCCATGTATTCTTAGCCAAACACTGGAGTGGAGAGAATAAAACGATCCACATGGTTGATATTGAGTTTGATGTATTGCTTAATGTAGAGCAAGAGCCAATATTAAGTCTTGACTTATTGAAGCAAGGAGATTTATCTAGAATCAACTGGACTCCGCAAGCTTCAGGAATAGAAATTCAAAAAGAGTTTACTAAAGAGTTAGAAGGGCTATGGTTTGATTTTCTTACGACACAAAACATAAGAACAAATCCTTTTATAAACTCTGAATCAGATAACCATCAAGTTTTTACTGAAGGAACTCCAAACCAGGTTTTGGTTACAAAATATGAAAGAAATCCTTTTGCTAGACAAACTTGCATAGACCACTATGGTCTATCCTGCCAAGTTTGTGATTTTAATTTTGAAGAAAGATTTGGTGAATTAGGTCAAAACTTCATTCATGTTCATCATTTAAATCAAATTTCTTCAATTGGAGGACAGTACCAAGTAGACCCTATTAAGGACTTACGACCTGTTTGCCCCAACTGTCATGCAATGTTGCATAAAAGAAAGGAGCCATATACTATAGAGGAGCTAAAAGAATTCATCAGTATAAACTCTCTGCATTAATTCTTACAACAATTATCAATTAACATTCCAAACAATGACCAACCGCCTTGCACTAATAGATATGGGTACGAATACATTTCACTTGCTGGTAACGGAAGTGAATGAGCAGGGGCAGTTGCGCGACCTGTATAAAACCAAAGTACCGGTGAGGTTGGGGCAGGGCGGCATCAGCAACGGCAACATAGCTCCCGAAGCCTACGAGCGTGCCCTTAAAACTCTGAAAGATTTCCGGAAGGTGATTGATGAGCATGGTGCTGAAACGGTTCGGGCCATGGCTACCAGCATGGTGCGTAACGCTGCCAACGGCGAAGATTTTGTAAAGGACATCTATAAGCAGACCAACATAGAAGTAGAAGTAATAGACGGTGCCCGCGAAGCAGAACTAATCTACTATGGTGTGCGCTTCGCTGGTGTGCTGGACGAGCAGACGGCCCTGATCATGGACATTGGTGGCGGCAGCGTGGAGTTTATAGTTTGCAACAACCAGGAGATCTTCTGGAAACGCAGCTTCGAGGTAGGAGCCCAGCGCCTGATGGACCAGTTCTTTACCGCAGACCCGATACCAAGCGAAAGTATAGCCGCCGAAAAAACTTATTTAGCCGAAAAGCTGCAACCGCTCACCGAAGCTGTAGCCACCTATAAACCAACTATACTTGTAGGCTCATCCGGCACCTTCGATACGCTTTGTGATATTGATGCACTCCGCAAAGGCGATATATCACGCCAGCAAACTATACCACCGGCATCAACTATAAGCATTGCAGATTATTATGCCATACACGAAGAGCTGCTCCGCAAAAACCACGAAGAGCGTTTAGCTATACCCGGTATGCTGGAAATGCGTGTGGATATGATCGTGCTGGCAAGTATAGTTGTAGATTTTGTGCTGCAGAAGTATAACCTGCAGGAAATTCGGGTGTCGGCTTATGCGCTGAAGGAAGGCGTTTTGCAGCAGATGCTGGAAAGGAAGTTATAGTTTCAACTGGCGCGAGTCTCCAGACTCGTGACTTAGGATGGTGTTGAGTCTTCCGACTCAACTGGCCTGAAAGGACAGGGGACGCAATTGTGCTAGCTATAGTTCTATAGCAGTCCAACCACCCCCTACCCCTCCTTGTCTAAGGCGGGGAGCTTTGACCTACTACTATAGTTTAAGTTATAGTTTTATAGTTGCTTTTTAACACCCCCGTAGTCCCCTCAAGGGGACACTTTTGTAAATGCTATAGTTTTAGTTATTGTTTTATAGTTTCTGGCTGAGATCGGGCAGGTCTTGACCTGTCCCTACGGAATACATTGCAGGAAAGGCTATAAAACTATAGCTTCTCCTGCAACTATAGATTAGCTATCGAACTATTATCAGTCTTTGGGTTGAGCGCCTCGAGAGGTTCCGGTGCCGAAGGCATTGCGAGGCACGAGCAAAGGAAGCGAAAGCAGCGCGATGCCCAAAGACGAGGCCTCGCGGCCATGAGCGCACCAAAGCTAACTATGATAACAATAGGTAGGTAGAGCTCCCAGGAATAGATGTAACTATGAAAGTATAGCCTGGTTCAATCAAGTATAAACTTTAACTATAAGCTGAAATCGATTTCCCAACTGCGCTCAAAATGACATTAAAACAACTATAAATGTAAAAAGGCAGGAGAACATCCTGCCTTTTTACATTTATGCTTTTGATATGCGTTTTCTTTCTTTCTCGTAAGCCTTTCTCAACTTCTTCAGGTCGCGGTTATTGTTGGTGTGTTTAGAGGCTAAGGCTTCCACATCTTCTTTTAAACCTAATTGCGCATCCTTAGCAGCCAACTGCTTGCCTAACTGCTCCTGTACTTTTTTGGTTTTTCTCCTCGGATAGTCTTTTTCCAGCAGCACATTTAATAACTGCACTGCTATCTGCTCCTCTCCTATACTTGCAAAATGGTTAACAACAGCAGCTGTAAAAGGGAGCTTCTGGTTATCTTTAGCATAGTTGAAAAGCGAAATATGGTTCAGCCCAAAACGTCTTACATCGTTCGTGAGGTACTGTTTTTCGGCTTCGTTATACTTCAGGATCGCTTCGGTGTAACGGCTACTATATACAAAATGCGCTGCTTCTTCCAGCATGCGCTGGTAAATAGCTGCTGCAGCAATAGCTTCGCGCCCATCTTTTGCTGTAAAAGTAGCAATGTTGCAGGTGGCCATATCGTCAGCTGCTTTTATGGCAGCCTGGTAGGCCATATCAGCAGATATAAACTGCTTTGCTTTAATCAGCTCTTTTGCAGCCTGGAAATGCTTATCGTAAGCAGCCTGTGTATTTATACATTCCTGTGTAAAAATGCGATCGCGCAGCAGGTTATACTTTGTTCTGATATCGGCATCCTGCTCCAACGCATAACGGGTTTGCATGGCAAGCGTAACTGAAGCTACTTCGCGGGCATTGGCCAGTTGGTTGCTCATTGCCTGCTGGTAACCATCGTTCAGTTTAGCCAGCAACACAGGTTTTGCCGCTTTCTGAGTCAATAACCCCAGTTCCTGTACATACTTAAAAGTATAGTTTTGTTCCAGTTCCAGCGCTTCTTCAAACTGCCCGAGCGCTGCTTCGTAGTTTTTCTCGTTCAGGTAGCGCTTGCCTTTGTCTATGTTCTGCACATAAAACTGGTATTTCACCTGGTTTTGCAGCTCTGTAGCCTGTGGCTCTGTGTGCAGGTAATTATCGTATTCCTTCTGAAAATGCAGTGCTTCCGCAGCCAGTTGCTCCGCTTTAGCCAGGTTATTCAGTGATAAGGCGCGTTTGCCTTCAGCTATTATACTTTTATAAGCTCCCAGCGCAGCGCGGCCTTCGCCATCGTTCAGGGCAGGCATGTTGCAGCGAACCCCACCTATGCTGCACATTTCGCGGGCATCGTTAAAAGCAGCTAGGGCATTGTTATAGTCACCGCGCGAGATCAGGTTATTTCCCTGGCTGAGGTAGGAAGTATAAATATCATTTGCCAGCACCAATGTCATCTGTTCTGTTTCAGGATCGATGCGCATACCTTTCAGCATGTCGCGGGTTCGGCCGGCAGCTTCTTTTATATAGCCGTTCACAAAATCGAGGCGGGCCAGTTGCAGGTGCGCAGGAGCAAACTTCGGATTTACCTCCAAAGATTTTATGAAGTAATCCTGTGCAGCACGCACATTGCCTCCAGTAAGCATACCTACCCCACGGTTATAGAACTGCTGATCCAAGGTAGCCAGTGCATAATCAATGGCACGGCGGCGCTCTTTCAACAACTGGTGCAACTGGCTCATTTTAGAGGCCAGGTTTTGAGGGTCATACTGGCGTAGGTTCAGCTTTTCTTTATAATCGGCAGCCTGCAATCGCCCGAAAAGCTCCTCCATCTGGCTTAGGTTGCGGTCGTGGTGGCTGATACGGTCTATATCATCAGGCGTGATGCGCTGAATATCGCGTAGAGCTACATTTATAGTAGTTTCGGCAGCATAATAATCGCGCACCAGGTTCAGGCGCTCCTGCACACGGCGCACACTTTCCGAAGTATAAACTAGCTCTTTATCCTCTACTTTTAACTTATAGTTCTGATTGGCGGCTGTATCAGGTATGGTAAAATCAGCCAGCACCACGCCTGTTTTATTAAAGGCGATGTTGGTGTAAGTATAACTTTTGATCTCTTTGTTCTGAGCGTTCAGCAGTTTTACCTTGAAATTCAGCTTTTCAGGCAGTAACACCTCACTTATATCGAAGCCCTTATAGTTTACATCGCCGCCTACTTTTATGCGATCCAGCTGTACTTTTAGCTGTAACTGATCGCCGTTATCAGAAATGCGGGACTGCTGCTCGTAGCGTACCACAAACTCAGGTTTAGTACGACCGCTGCTGGTGGCTAATGCTGAAATAATGCTGTTGATGCTGGCCTGACTGGCACCTCCGGAAGTAGTGTTATACTTTAGCAGGTAGGCCTCGGTAAGAGTTTCCTCGAACAACAGCTTGGTTTGCGCCTGCGCCATAAATGCCGCTGCCAATAACCAAATCGATAGTAACGCTTTTTTCATAGGAAGATTGTTTTGCTTAAGCTGTCACAGACAAATTATGTTCCAAAAACTTAAGCCAGGCCGAAAGTATAGAAAAAAGAAGATATTTTAAGTAAAAAAGCTCCGTGAATGCTGTTGCCAAATGAGTTAACAAAGTATAATCCGAGGCATTGCTTTCATAATTTATTACTTTTACCACCCTGAAATAGCTTATACATTATGTATCCATACCGACAACTTTTCGATTTTACCCAGGAAATTTTCCTGCGTATGGGCTGCCCGCCCGAAGATGCAAAACTTGCCGCTGAGGTTTTATTAGAAGCCGACCTACGTGGCGTTGATTCGCATGGTGTTGCCCGCCTGAGTGGTTATGTGCGTTTATGGGAAGCCGGCCGCATTAATATAAAACCTAAAATTCGCATTGTACACGAAACACCAAGCACAGCCACAGTAGATGGCGACGCGGGCTTAGGCCTGGTAATAGCGCCGCGCGCCATGGATATTGCTATTGAGAAAGCCAATAATGTTGGAACAGGTTGGGTATCGGTTAAAAACTCCAACCACTTTGGCATAGCCGGTTACCACGCTATGGAAGCACTTTCATCTGATATGATCGGTATTGCCATGACCAACGCCAGCCCCTTGGTTGCGCCTACTCATTCCATAGACCGCATGCTGGGCACCAACCCGATTGCTGTAGCCATACCTACCAAAGACCAGCCACCTTTTGTAGCCGACTTTGCCACTGCCTCAGCTGCCAACGGTAAACTGGAAATCCTGCAACGCAAAGAAAAGAAAGCCCCTCTAGGCTGGATACAGACTGCCGATGGCGAGGATACGGACAATGCCAACGAACTGAAAATTGGCGGCGCACTGCTGCCACTGGGTAGCGACCTGACTCACGGCAGCCATAAGGGCTATGCACTAGGCGCCATTGTAGATATTTTTTCGGCTGTACTTTCGGGTGCGAACTATGGCCCGTGGGTACCTCCTTTTGTTAGCTTTTTACCGGTGGCTGATAACCTGCCTGGCGAAGGCATCGGGCACTTTCTGGGCGCCATGCGCATAGATGCTTTCCGCCCTGCTGATGAGTTTAAATCGCACATGGATAACTGGATCAATTCTTTCAGGCACGCCAAAGTGAAGAAAAACGAGAAAGCTGTACTTATTCCTGGTGATCCGGAACGTGAAATGACAGAAAAGCGCCTGAAGAAAGGAATACCACTACTGGAGCCTGTTGAAAAAGACCTGGAAGAGCTGGGCAAAAAGCTGGGTGTAAAACTATAACCAAATGGCAGCAGGCAAAGAGGCAGCCATTTTCAGAAAGTTGAGTTTAAGCTCAGCGAAGAAAAGTATGGCTGCACAATTGCTGGTTTGGGTGCTGAACCTGGCATGGTTTGGTTTTAACTATTTCTGGCAATTGGTACCTGCTTTTGTTTTGGTTGCTGTACCTGCGCTGCTTTTGATGTATGCCATACTTGCTTTGGCTGCTTATATCTACTGGGCTCTGAAAGAGATACGAGAACAGGATGCTGCCTATGCGAACTTATTTATTGGAGTTGTAATTGCGGGCACCTTGCTTTTCCTGAACTATAAATTTCTGCACCTGGCTCTGTCTGTCTATCAAATGCAGACCTAAGGCCATTGTTTTATACTTGTAAGCAACCAGCAGGCTCAGTTTATACTTATCACCAGCAAAGTACGACGGCAATTCTAATAAATATGTGATACAGTCCAAACTATAAACTGGCTGCAACAGCATCTTAAATAAGCTATAAGTATATAAAGAGAAAAGGCCGGCAATTTATAGTTACCGGCGTTTTCTCTTTAGCGTAAATTATCGTTACTCGATCTTTTTTCCGGCCATCGCCTTCTTGATCGATATCTGCATCACACGTTCAGCAAACGGGCTTGTCTGTTCTTCCAGCACATCTACTGCTTTCAGAATGGTGTCTTTATCGTTTGTGGTCAGGGATTCACGCAGCTTTTGAATGTTGCTTCTCGTCAGATCAATCTCTTCTTCAGTCAGGTGTTCGCCGTTTTTCTCCAGGAACCGCTCAACCTGGTAAAGCATTTGTTCAGCTGTTGTGCGTGCCTCAATTACCATGCGCGCCGATACGTCTTCGCGGGCGTGCGTAATCGAGTCCATCAGCATTTGCTCTACCTGTGCATCCGTTAAACCATACTGTGGCTTCACTTCCACTTCCTGGCGAACACCCGAGCGCAGTTCAATGGCTTCTACTTTAAGGATGCCATCTGCATTAAGTATAAAGTTTACATCTACTTTCGGGAAGCCTGCCGGCATAGCTGGAATTCCTTTCAGGTCGAACTCAGCCAGTTTGCGGTTCTCGCGTACCAGATCGCGCTCGCCCTGGTAAACCGAAATTTTCATGTTCACCTGGCCATCTACAGAGGTGGTATACTGGCGGCCTGCCTTGGTTGGTATTTTAGAATTGCGCGGAATAATAGAATCCATCAAACCGCCCATAGTTTCAATACCAAGCGTGAGCGGCGTTACATCCAGCAGCAGAATATCTTTGCGGTTACCAGCCAGAATATCGGCCTGAATTGCAGCGCCAAGGGCTACCACCTCATCCGGGTTAAGCGAGTTGTTGGCTGGCTTGCCAAAGAAATCGGAAACTGAAGTATAAACCAGCGGAACACGCGTAGAGCCACCCACCATAATAACGGTATCGATCTGCTCAGGCGTTAATTTAGCATCAGCCAGTGCCATTCGGCAGCTATCTATGGTTTTATCAACTATAGGCCTGATCAGCGATTCGAAAGTATGGCGGGTAATGTGGCACTTAATGCTATCGTTAATATAGCTATCATATACTTCTCCCGTGCTTAGTACTTTCTTGGCTTCTTCGGCTTTCAGGCGCAGCTCCTGCGACAGGTTTTTGTCAGAGTTTATAGTATCTGCAATAAGCTGGTTGTCCAGTATCCAGTGGTTGATGATGGCGCGGTCCAGGTCATCGCCACCCAGGTAAGTATCGCCGTTAGTGGCCAGTACTTCAAAAATGCCCTGATGTATGCTAAGTATAGAAATATCGAATGTGCCGCCACCCAAGTCATAAACTGCTACTGTTTTTTCTTCTGTTGGGTCTATGCCTATGCCGTAAGCAAGGGCCGCTGCTGTTGGCTCGTTCACAATTCGTAAAACTTCCAGACCAGCTAACTTACCGGCATCACGTGTTGCCTGTCGTTGCGAATCGTTGAAGTAGGCTGGCACTGTGATCACAGCACGGTTTACGGGAGTTTTTAAAGCATGCTCGGCACGTGCACGAAGTTCTTTCAGTATCTCTGCCGAAAGGTCAATCGGAGAATAGAACTTGTCTCCTACCCTGATTTTAACCAAGCCTTCGGAGTTATCATCAATTATCTTGTAGCCAAAGTAATCTTTGTGCTCACCTAAATCTTTGTATGATTTACCAAGCAGGCGCTTTACAGAATAAATAGTATTAGCAGGATCAGTGATCAGGTAATCTTTTGCCTCCGTACCAATTATGGTTTCGCCTTGTTGTGTAAAGTGAACTACCGAAGGCACAATGGTACCACGGCCTAAATCGTTTATTGCAGTTGGTGTTTTAGTTTCGGGGTGCACATAGGCAACCAGGCTATTGGTTGTACCCAGGTCTATACCTACAATTACCTCTTCCTGCTGAAGAGCGCCTGTAGAAAGGTTTATTGCTACTTTTGCCATAATATCTATAGTTAGATAAGGCCGCCGCTAAAGAGCAGCAGCGCGTTGGCACAAAGTTACAAATAATTTGGGAGGGGGCTGTGTTAAGGTAAACAGATATGGGATGCTGGCTTTATACTTAGCAGCATTTAAAATAAACTTATTCTTCTTCCTTTTTAGGCACTACAATAAATACATCCTCGTTCGGGCGCTTCATCAGGTACTTTTCGCGGGCAAATTTTTCCAGCAATTCCGTATTACTCATCAGCTCCTTGCGGTCTTTCTGTACTTCGTCTATTTTATCCAGGTAATATTGTTTGTCGTTCTCCAGGTCGCTTAGTTTTTTGCTCATCTGGTACTGGGTAATAAAATCATTCGAGTCAAAAAATATCATCCAAGCCAGAAACAACACAGAAGTAACAAAGTAGAAATTGCGGAAAAGTTTCGGGATGCGCTTATACATAAAGTGTTTTGGCTAAAGACCTATTACAAAAATAAGGCTGTGAGTTATATAACCCACAGCCTTAGCCATAATTATTTTACCAGATAGGATTTTAGAACTTTCTGCCCGGGAAATAAGCAACTTCTGCCAGTTCTTCCTCAATGCGAAGCAGCTGGTTATACTTTGCCATACGGTCAGAACGCGAAGCAGAACCAGTTTTGATCTGGCCTGTGTTTAACGCAACTGCCAGGTCAGCAATCGTGTTATCTTCCGTTTCACCTGAGCGGTGGCTCATCACGCTCTTATAACCATGGCGTAAGCCCAGGTTAATAGCATTTATAGTTTCCGTTAGCGTACCAATCTGGTTTACTTTGATCAGGATAGAGTTTGCCACACCCTGATCTATACCTTGCTGCAGGCGGTTAACGTTTGTTACAAACAGGTCATCGCCTACCAGCTGTACTTTGTTACCGATAGCGTCGGTCAGTTGTTTCCAGCCACTCCAGTCGTCTTCAGCCATACCATCTTCAATCGAGATGATCGGGTACTTGTTCGTCCAGTCAGCCCAGTAGCTAACCATGTCAGAAGAGCTCAACTTATCACCTGTAGACTTTTTGAAAGTATAAAGTCCTGACTCAGCATCGTAGAATTCAGAGCTGGCCGCATCCATCGCGATCATCATATCATCGCCTGGCTTATAACCTGCAGCTTCAATTGCCTGCAATACCACTTCGATAGCCTCAACGTTAGAAGCGATGTTCGGAGCAAAGCCACCTTCATCACCTACGTTTGTAGACAATCCTTTTTTCTTCAGTACACTCTTCAGGTGATGGAAAACCTCAGAGCCCATACGCAATGCTTCAGAGAACGAAGGCGCGCCTACCGGCATGATCATAAACTCCTGGAAGTCGATAGCATTATCTGCATGGCTACCACCATTCAGAATGTTCATCATTGGTACAGGCAGTGTATTTGCATTTACACCACCAATGTAACGGTAAAGCGGCATGTTAAGCTCCTGTGCAGCAGCACGTGCAATAGCCAGCGATACGCCAAGTATAGCATTAGCGCCCAGCTTGCTTTTGTTATCAGTGCCATCCAGTTCGATCATGATCTTATCTAGTAAGTTCTGCTCAAACACCGGGAAGCCAATAAGTTCTTCGGCTATACTGTCGTTAACATTCTTTACAGCCTGCATTACCCCTTTACCCATGTAACGGTTTTTGTCGCCATCACGCAGCTCTACGGCCTCATGTATACCTGTAGAAGCACCAGATGGAACTGCAGCACGACCAATCGTACCATTTTCAGTTAACACATCAACCTCTACAGTTGGGTTTCCTCTTGAATCAAAGATCTGTCTTGCTTTAATGCTTGTGATTAAACTCATCGGATAGTTTTCTTATGGTTTTACTTGTTTTGCTCTAGTAATGCGATAAAATCATCGAACAGGTAAGTCGAATCGTGTGGCCCTGGAGAAGACTCCGGGTGATATTGTACCGAAAAAGCAGGCTTACCTTTTATTCGGATACCTTCAATTGTATTATCGTTTAGGTTAATATGGGTTACTTCTACATCCGGATGATTTTTGATCTGCTCAGCATCCACAACAAAACCATGGTTCTGACTTGTAACCTCACACTTACCTGTAATCAGGTTCTTAACAGGATGATTTAAACCACGGTGGCCATTATGCATTTTATAAGTCGCAATGCCATTAGCCTGTGCGAGTACCTGGTGGCCCATGCAAATACCAAACAGTGGTTTTTCTACTTTAAGAATTTGTTTCACACTATTCACAGCATCAAGCGTAGCAGCCGGATCACCTGGGCCATTAGAAATAAAATAACCATCCGGATTCCACTTCTCCATTTCTTCGAAAGGTGTGTTATAAGGGAATACCTTCACTTCGCAGCCTCTTTGCATAAAATTATAAAGGCTGTTACGCTTAACACCAAGGTCAAGTACAGCTACTTTATACTTAACATCCTCTGGTTTCATCTCATACGTTTCAGGTGTACTAACACGAGAAGATAGCTCTAGGCCGGCCATAGAAGGCACTTCAGAAAGCCTATTACGTAACTCCTCAATATCTGTTATTTCAGATGAAACAATAGCATTCATCGCACCTTTATCACGAATGTGGCGCACTAGAGCTCGGGTATCGATTTCACAGATTCCTACTACACCGGCTTTTTCAAAATAATCCTGCAAAGAGCCTTCGGCAGTTTTACGCGAGAAATGATGAGAAAAATCTTTACAAACCAAACCACTGATTTGTACTTTATCAGACTCCACTTCTTCGTGTTGTACACCATAGTTACCTACATGGGATACTGTAGTAACTACCATTTGCCCGTAATAAGACGGATCTGTAAAAATCTCCTGGTAACCCGTCATGCCGGTATTAAAGCATAACTCACCGCCAGAAGTACCTATGCGCCCCAAGCTTTTGCCTTTGAAAACTGTACCATCTTCTAAAAGAAGGATTGCCTCGGAGAAAGTATGTTTTTTCATTTATTAAGATTTTTACAAAAATAAAAAAGGGACACGACTTACGTCATGTCCCTTTAATAATATTTAACAAATGAGCTTATTCAGCATCTTTTGTTTCTTCAGTTGTTGTAGCTACATCAGTTGCTTCTACATCTTTCTTCTTAGTAGTAGCACGACGACGAGTTTTCTTAGCACCAGCAGCTGCAGCGCCAGTAGTAGAGATCATATCTTCGTTGTAGTCTACAAGCTCAATAACACACATTTCTGCGTTATCACCTAGTCTGTAGCCAGTCTTAAGAATACGAGTGTAACCACCTGGTCTGTTAGCAATTTTGCCAGCTACTTCATCAAAAAGTTCTTTTACAGACTCTTTGTCCTGTAAGTAAGCAAATACAGTTCTTCTAGAGTGAGTAGTATCGTTTTTTGATTTAGTAAGCAGAGGCTCCACATACTTGCGAAGTGCCTTAGCTTTAGCTACTGTAGTAGAAACGCGTTTGTGCAGGATAAGAGAAGCTGCCATATTTGACAACATCGCTTTACGGTGCGCTGCGGTTCTTCCTAAGTGATTTATTTTTTTACCGTGTCTCATTATTGTAATTTGTGCACGTGCATACCGTCGATCAACCTAAGCGGGATCGGGAATTATGCCGTAGGATTATTAATCTTCTTCTAATTTATACTTAGAAAGGTCCATACCAAACGTCAAACCTTTCTCCTGAACTAAATTCTCAAGCTCAGTCAACGACTTCTTACCGAAGTTTCTGAATTTCATCATGTCAGAAATATCAAGTTGCACCAGGTCACCTAGTGTTTTGATATCAGCTGCTTTAAGGCAGTTATAAGCTCTAACTGATAAATCCATATCTTGCAGCGAGGTCTTAAGAACCTTACGCATGTGCAGCAGTTCTTCATCTACAGCTTCCTCCTCTTCAGGCTTGGCTGTTTCAAAAGTCATAGTGTTGTCTGAGAAGAGCATGAAGTGCTGGATCAAGATATTGGCAGCGCCTTTTAATGCATCTTCCGGATGGATAGAACCATCTGTTTGGATATCAAGAACAAGTTTCTCGTAGTCAGTTTTCTGCTCAACACGTGTGTTCTCTACGCTGAATTTTACATTCTTAATAGGAGTGTAAATAGCATCAATAGAGATAACACCGAACACTTGGTCAGCAGGCTTATTTTCATCAGCAGGAACGTAACCACGCCCCTTCTGAATTGTAAGCTCTACTTCTAATGTCATGTTCTTATCAAGATTGCAGATTACCAGTTCAGGGTTTAAAACCTCAAAACTAGAAGTAAACTTGCTTATATCACCAGCAGCAAAGGTATCTTGGCCACTAATGGTAACTGTAATCTTATCGTCAATTACTTCGCTTATTTTCTTAAAGCGAACCATCTTCAGGTTAAGAATGATATCAGAAACATCCTCAACTACGCCTTCAACAGACGAAAATTCATGCAGTACACCAGGGATGCGAATGCTAGTGATTGCGTATCCTTCAAGAGAAGAAAGCAATATTCTTCGCAAAGCATTACCAATGGTTACGCCGTAACCTTTTTCAAGCGGCTTGAATTCAAATAAACCATGAAAGTCGTCGGCTTTTTCCATCACAACTTTCTCTGGCATTTGAAATGCTAATATTGACATACTTGCAGTGTTAAAGGTTAAAAATTGATTATGCTGCTTACTTAGAGTAAAGCTCGACGATTAGCTGCTCCTGAATTTTCTCAGGGATTTGGTCACGCTGAGGTGCAGACACAAACTGGCCAACCATTTCAGAAGCATTCCACTCTAACCATCCGAACTGACGTGCATTACGTACAGAAAGGCTAGTAGTGATAGCCTCAAGCGACTTTGATTTCTCTCTAACAGCTATAGCATCACCAACTTTCAAGCTGTATGAAGGGATGTTAACGATATCACCATTAACAGTGATATGCTTATGAAGTACTAGCTGACGAGCAGCTCTTCTTGTTGGAGCAATACCTAATCTGTAAACAGTGTTATCTAATCTTGATTCAAGAAGGATCAAAAGGTTTTCACCTGTGATACCACCTTTTCTATGAGCTTTGTCGAACAGGTTTGCAAACTGCTTCTCAAGCATACCATAGATATATTTTGCTTTTTGCTTTTCAGCTAACTGTATAGCATATTCAGATTGCTTCTTACGACGGCCACGGCCGTGCATCCCTGGAGGATAGCTCTTCTTCTTTAATGCTTTGCTTGGGCCGAAAATCTCTTCGTTAAATTTTCTAGAGATTTTACTTTTAGGACCAGTATATCTTGCCATAATTAATAAATCGAATTAGATAGATTAAACTCTTCTGCGTTTTGGAGGACGACATCCGTTGTGAGGTAGTGGAGTAACATCTTTGATAGTTGTTACCTCGATACCTGCATTTTGTACAGTACGGATGGCGGACTCTCTACCTGCACCAGGACCTTTAACAAAAACTTCAGCTTTACGCATACCCAGGTCATAAGCAACCTTAGCGCAATCTGAAGCTGCCATTTGTGCAGCGTAAGGAGTGTTCTTTTTAGAACCTTTGAAACCCATTTTACCAGCAGAAGCCCAAGAGATAACTTGTCCTGCGTTATTGGTTACTGAGATAATGATATTATTGAAAGAAGCTTTGATGTGTACTTGGCCAGTTGATTCAACAACCACAACACGCTTTTTTGCTTTATCTTTTCTTTTCTGAGCCATGATCAAATATTATTTAGAAGCTTTCTTCTTATTAGCAACTGTCTTACGCTTACCTTTTCTGGTACGAGTGTTGTTTTTAGTACGCTGACCACGAACTGGCAAACCTTTACGGTGTCTCAATCCACGATAGCTACCGATATCCATAAGACGCTTAATGTGCAACTGCACTTCTGACTTAAGAACACCTTCAACTTTATGATCAGCTGCTATAATATTTCTGATCTCACTGGCTTCGTCTTCAGTCCAGTCTTTTACTTTCTTGTCAAGATCCACCCCGGCTTTAGTAAGAATTGTCTGAGACAATCTACGACCAATACCAAAGATGTAGGTCAAAGAAATCTCACCTCTTTTGTTATCCGGAATATCTACTCCTGCTATTCTTGCCATACTACTTTAAATTATCCTTGTCTTTGTTTGTATCTTGGATTTTTTTTGTTGATTACATAAAGTTTCCCCTTACGGCGGATAACTTTACATTCAGCACTTCTCTTTTTTACTGATGCTTTGACTTTCATTGTATTTATTTATATCGATAAACAATTCTGCCTTTGGTAAGATCATAAGGAGACATTTCCAGTTTAACTCTATCTCCGGGTAAAATCTTAATGTAATTCATTCTCATTTTACCAGAAATATGAGCAACTACCTGATGACCATTTTCTAACTCTACCCGGAACATAGCATTCGATAATGCTTCTATGATGGTACCGTCTTGTTCGATAGAGGACTGCTTCGCCATTTATTATTGTTTAGCTTGTTCTATATATTCAAAAGTTGTTAAAATCTCGGCTTTATCCTTTCTTACTACAACAGTATGCTCAAAATGAGCTGAAGGTTTATGATCCCTTGTCCGGATAGTCCATCCGTCATCTTCCTGTACTATATGACGAACACCTAAATTTATCATTGGTTCAATTGCAAGCACAAGGCCATTCAATAATTTCATGCCTTGGCCGCGCTTGCCGTAATTTGGTACTTCTGGCGCTTCATGTAAGCTTTTACCAATTCCATGGCCGACAAGCTCCCTTACTACAGAATAGCCATGAGACTCAGCATGCTTTTGTATAGCATAACCTAAGTCCCCCATTCTTGAACCAACAATTGCTTGCTCTATTCCTTTGTATAATGACTCTTTAGTAACAGATAAAAGGTTAGAAACTTCTTCTGAAACATTACCTACAGCATGTGTGTAAGCAGAATCACTATGATAACCATTAAAAAGAACTCCACCATCTACTGAAATAACATCACCATCTTTTAGTTCATAAGAACCTGGCATGCCATGAACTACAGTAGAGTTTACTGAAATACATAAACTATAAGGAAACCCATTATAGTTCTTAAAAGAAGGCTGCGCTTTATGATCTTTAATAAATTCTTCAGCCCTTTTATCCAATTTTATAGTTGGAACACCTTCTTTTATATGAAGAGCAATTTCGCCATGTGCTTTGCTTAATATCAAAGCACTCTGGCGAATTAACTCAATTTCTTCTTCTGTTTTGTAATATATCATGCTAAGAAACCATGGCGATATTCTCTGTTCTACCACGTAGTTTCCCAGATTTCATCATACCATCATAGTGGCGCATTAATAAGTAGCTTTCAACTTGTTGTAATGTATCTAACACTACACCAACCATAATAATTAAAGAAGTACCGCCAAAGAATTGAGAAAATTCTCTTGTTACTCCTAAAAGCATAGCAATTGATGGAGCAATAGCTACCAATGCTAAATAAATAGCGCCAGGAAGGGTAATTTTAGTTAGAATATTATCAATATATTCCGAAGTTGCTTTACCAGGCTTAACTCCAGGCACAAAGCCTCCACTTCTTTTTAAATCATCAGCAATCTGATTCGGGTTAACGCTTATCGCAGTATAAAAATACGTGAAGATTAGAATCATTAGACCGAACACCAGATTATATTGCCATGAAGTATAATCAGAGAAAGTAGATCCTATATAGTTAGCAGTTTCATTTGTGTTAGCCCAAATTGAAGCAATCATCGATGGTAAAAACATTAATGATTGAGCAAAGATTATAGGCATTACACCAGCAGCATTTACTTTCAAAGGAATAAACTGTCTTTGACCACTATATAAAGAACTTCCTCCAACTTGCTTAGCATATTGTACAGGTATTCTGCGAATAGCCTGAGTAAGCATTACAACAGACATAACCACAAAGAACAAAACAACAATCTCTACTAAGAAAACTAGTGCTCCATTTAATTGCTTTGAAAGTGCCTCCTGTACTAAGGCGCCAGGTAATCTGGAAACTATACCTATCATAATAAGCATAGAGATACCATTACCAATTCCTTTATCTGTTATCTTTTCACCTAGCCACATACAAAATATGGTACCGGATGTAAGCACTATCATTGATGTGATAGTGAATAAAGTATGGTTTATAGCTATAGCTTCATTATTAATAGTTGCAACAAACCCAACAGCCTGTGCAAGTGTTATAATGATAGTAAGAACTCGGGTGATTTGGTTGATTTTTTTTCTACCAGACTCACCCTCCTTCTGCATCTTTTGAAAATAAGGAACGGCAATAGTCAATAATTGTAAAACGATAGAAGCCGAAATATAAGGCATTATACCTAAAGCAAAGATGGATGCATTACTAAATGCACCACCTAAGAAAGTATCTAACAATCCAAACAATCCAGCGGTATTAGCTTGAAGTTGAGTTGGATCTATGCCTGGAAGAACAACATAAGAACCTAATCTGAATATTGCTATGAAGCCAAGGGTATTTAAAATCCTTACCCGAAGGTCATCAATAGCGAAAATGTTCTTAATAGTTGTTATAAACTTCTTCATACAATTAAAGAGCTACAGTTTTGCCGCCTGCGTTTTCGATAGAAGTAGTTGCTGTTTGAGAGAAAGCGTGAGCGTGAATCTCAATTGCCTTATTCAACTCGCCTCTACCTAATACTTTTATTTTATCATTTTTAGAAACTAATCCATGAGCTTTGAAGAAATCAAAGTTAAAGATAGTTTCAGTACTGTTGTCCGCAAGAGATTGTATAACATCTAAGTTAATAGCTTTATACTCTACTCTATTGATATTCTTAAAGCCGTATTTAGGAACACGTCTTTGAAGAGGCATCTGACCACCTTCAAAACCAGATTTTTGAGAATATCCAGAACGAGACTTAGCACCCTTATGTCCTCTTGTAGAAGTACCCCCTCTACCAGAACCAGTACCACGGCCTATTCTTTTACGAGACTTTATCGCTCCTTCTGCAGGTTGTAATGCGCTTAGATACATATTAAATCTCTTTTACTTCTACTAAATTATGAACTTTATTGATCATTCCAGCAATCTGTGGAGTATTTTCAACAGTTACTGACTTATTGATTTTGCCTAAGCCAAGTGCTTTAATTGTAAGCTTCTGATTCTTAGGTCTGTCAATTATGCTTTTAATCTGTCTTATCGTTACCTGAGCCATGACAATTAACCGTTAAAAACTTTCTGAAGATTTACACCACGTTGCTGAGCAACTGCAAGAGGATCACGCATTTTAGAAAGAGCATCAAAAGTAGCTTTAACCACGTTATGAGGGTTTGAAGAACCTTTTGATTTGCAAAGTACGTCTTTAATACCTGCACTTTCTAATACTGCACGCATAGCACCACCGGCAATAACACCTGTACCAGGTGCAGCTGGTTTAACTAAAACGAAACCACCTGAATATTTGCCCTCCATAGAATGAGGAACAGTATGGTGATAAAGTGGAACTTTAACTAAGTTCTTCTTTGCATCATCAATACCTTTAGCAATGGCATCAGTTACTTCATTAGCTTTACCTAAACCATAACCAACAACACCATTACCATCACCTACTACTACAATGGCAGCAAAACTAAATCTTCTACCACCTTTAACAACTTTGGCAACACGATTGATAGCAACAACTTTCTCTTTGAGCTCAATCTCGCTAGCCTTTACGCTTCTTATATTATTCTTCAACATAATTATTAGAATTTAAGGCCAGCTTCGCGTGCGCCTTCTGCCAATGATTTAACTTTACCATGGTAGAGGTAACCAGAACGATCAAAAACTACTTGATTGATTCCTTTTTCCAGAGCTTTAGCAGCAATTTCCTTACCTACACGATTAGATACTTCAATATTAGCTGTAGCAGCAGCATCATCAAGTTTAGCTGAAGAAGCAGCTACCAGCGTTTTGCCGGTAGTGTCATCGATGATCTGTGCATAGATAGCTTTATTGCTTCTGAATACAGATAATCTTGGTCTTTCAGGAGTACCAGAAATCTTGTTTCTGATGCTTCTCTTAATTCTAAGTCTTCTTTGTACTTTATTAGCAGACATGATGATGATTATTTAGATGCTGTTTTACCAGCTTTTCTTCTTACTACTTCACCAACAAAACGGATACCTTTACCTTTGTAAGGTTCTACTTTGCGTAGTGATCTGATTTTAGCTGCAACCTGACCTAAAAGTTGCTTATCGTTGCTCTCTAAAGTTATAACTGGAGCTTTACCTTTTTCAGTTACAGCAGAAGCAGTAACCTCAGTTGGCATAGTCATGAAAATGTTGTGAGAGTAACCAAGTGCAAGCTCAAGAACACTACCTTGAACTGTTGCTTTATAACCAACACCTACAAGTTCTAACTGCTCTTTATAACCTTCACTCACACCAATAACCATGTTATTGATCAATGATCTGTAAAGGCCATGCATAGCTTTATGACGTTTTTGCTCAGTAGGGCGCTCAACCACAATTTGGTTATCTTCCTGCTTAACAATAATATCCTTGTTAACAGGAGTACTAAGAGTACCTTTTGGTCCGGCAACCGTTACCAGGTTATCTTCACCTACTGTTAAAGTGATGTTGCTTGGAAGGTTGATTGGCAATTTTCCTATACGTGACATTGTCTATCCTCCTATTAGTAAACGTAACACAACACTTCACCACCGATATTCAGTGATTTAGCTTCTTTTTCTGTCATTACACCTTTTGAAGTAGACAAGATCGCAATTCCTAAACCGTTAAGAACGCGAGGCAAGTTATCTCCACCAGTGTATTTACGTAACCCAGGCTTACTAATACGCTCAAGTTTCACAATAGCAGACTGCTTAGTGCTTGGGTTATACTTTAGAGCAATTTTAATAGTACCTTGTACAGAAGAGTCATCAAACTTGTAACTCTGGATGTACCCTTTATCGTAAAGTACTTTAGTTATTTCTTTCTTAATGTTGCTAGATGGTACTTCAACTATCCTGTGGTTAGCTTTGATAGCGTTACGCACTCTAGTTAAATAATCTGCTATTGGATCTGAGTTCATTATGAATTCACTTAAATAATGAATGCTTTTTAATAAGCGAGCCGCAAAGATACAAATATCTTGCTTATTTTCTTTATGTATTAAGAAAAAATTACCAGCTTGACTTAGTTACACCAGGAATCTTACCCATAACGGCTAATTCTCTGAACACAACACGAGAAATTCCGAATTTTCTCATGTAACCACGTGGTCTTCCTGAAAGCTTGCAACGATTATGTAATCTTACAGGAGAAGCGTTTTTAGGAAGTTTATCTAATCCTTCGTAATCTCCTTTTGCTTTCAGTTCAGCTCTTTTGGCAGCATATTTAGCTACCATCTTTTGTCTTTTAAGCTCTCTAGCTTTGATTGCTTCTTTCGCCATTTTATTATTTCTTTATATTAGTGAAAGGCATACCAAATGCTTTAAGTAACTCATAGCTTTCTTCGTCAGTTTTAGCTGTAGTTACAAAAGTGATATCCATACCACTAATGGCTTTGATTTTATCAATACTGATTTCTGGGAAAATGATCTGCTCTTTTACACCAAGAGTATAATTACCTCGGCCATCAAAACCTTTTTCATTTACACCTCTGAAGTCACGTACACGTGGAAGAGCAACAGTCAAAAGACGGTCAAGGAATTCATACATTTTCTCACCTCTAAGCGTTACGCGAGCACCAATCGGCATACCTTCGCGAAGCTTAAAGTTGGAAACTGATTTCTTTGCTATAGTTGCAACTGCACGCTGACCAGTTATAGTAGATAATTCTTCTACACCAATATCAACTAATTTCTTATCAGCAACTGCAGCACCAATTCCTTTATTGATAGAGATCTTAGTGATCTTAGGCACCTGCATGATGTTCTTATACTGGAACTTCTCTTGTAATGCAGGAACTACCTCTTTCTGATATTTATCTTTTAATCTTGTAGTAGCCATCTTAGATTACTTCTCCTGTCTTTTTAGAATAACGCTCTGATTTACCTTCGCTGTTTTTTCTAGTACCACTTTTAGTAGTAGCGCCTGTTTTTGGATCTACTAACATAACGTTACTTGCATGTACAGGGGCTTCAATCTTGCTAATACCTCCTTGCGGATTTTTAGCACTTGGCTTAGAATGTTTAGTTACCAGGTTTAATCCTTCGATAACTACTTTTCCTGTATCAGTTTTAACAGCTATTACTTTTCCTGTTTTACCACGTTCATCACCAGCAATTACTTTTACTGTATCGCCAGTTTTAACATGAAGTTTTTTCTTATTCATTTCGATTCTAATTAATGATTAAAGAACTTCAGGTGCTAACGAAACAATTTTCATGAATTGCTTTTCACGAAGTTCACGTGCAACCGGTCCAAAGATACGCGTACCACGTGGTTCATTGTTAGCATTCAATAGAACAGCGGCATTGTCGTCAAAACGAATGTAAGATCCATCTTTTCTTCTAATCTCTTTTTTCGTTCTAACAATCACTGCTTTAGAAACAGTACCTTTTTTAACGTTACCTGAAGAAAGCGCAGACTTTACAGTTACTACAATTCTATCACCGATAGAGGCATACTTTTTACCAGTACCACCCAGTACACGGATGCAAAGAACTTCCTTTGCACCACTATTATCAGCTACAGTTAATCTTGATTCTTGCTGTATCATCTTACTTAGCCCTTTCTACAATTTCAATTAAACGCCAATTTTTATTCTTGCTTAGCGGACGTGTCTCCTGGATGCGAACAATGTCACCAATGTTGCATTCATTCTTTTCGTCGTGAGCCATAAATTTAGTAGACTTGCTAACAAATTTCCCATACATTGGGTGCTTCATTTTGCTTTCTACTAGTACAGTGATAGACTTGTCCATCTTGTTGCTAACAACCTTACCACTTCTTTCTTTTCTAAGATTTCTCTCTTCCATGATTTTTACTTAGTATTAAGAGTTAGCTTCAATTTCACGACGACGAATCTCTGTGTTTAGGCGAGCTATAGCCTTCTTGGTCTCACGGATTTTCATTGGGTTCTCCAACGGAGATATTGCATGTGCAAAACGAAGGTTTTGCATGTTGGAGTTCTCAGTGTTTAGCTTCTCTTTCAATTCTTCTAAAGACAAAGCTTTGATCTCTGAATTTTTCATTTTTAATTCTCAACGTAATCCCTACGTACAACAAATTTTGTTTTTACAGGTAGTTTCTGAGCAGCTAAGCGCAGAGACTCTTTGGCTACCTCTAAAGTAACACCATCAGATTCAAACATGATAGTACCAGGCTTAACAACGGCTACCCAATACTCTGGAGAACCTTTACCCTTACCCATACGAACCTCTGCAGGCTTTTTGGTAATAGGCTTGTCAGGGAAAATACGAATCCAAACCTGACCTTCACGTTTCATTGCTCTTGTCATGGCAATACGAGCCGATTCAATCTGACGGCTTGTAATCCAAGAAGCTTCTAGAGATTTTATTGCAAATGAACCAAATGAAATAGTACTGCCTCTATGAGCCAGACCTTTCACGCGGCCTTTTTGCATTTTTCTATATTTAGTCCTTTTAGGCTGTAACATTTTCTAAATTATAATAATGTTTACAATCAATTATTGACGACGCTTGTTATTGCGCTTTGGTGCAGCACCATCCGTTTTTTTACGGCTGTTACCACCACGTCTATCACCACTTGGTGCGCCACCAGGGCCACCTTTAGCTTCCATACCTGCATTAGGTGAAAGATCTTTTTTGCCGTAAACTTCGCCTTTAAAGATCCATACCTTAATACCAAGCTTGCCATATACAGTCTGTGCTTCAGACAGTGCATAGTCAATATCAGCACGCAGTGTATGAAGAGGAGTTCTACCTTCTTTGTAGTGCTCAGTTCTTGCCATTTCAGCACCGCCTAAACGACCTGAAACCTGAACTTTGATGCCTTCAGCACCAACACGTAAAGCAGAAGCTATAGCTTGCTTCATGGCACGACGGAAAGAGATACGAGCTTGTAACTGCTGAGCAATAGACTCACCTACAAGTTTAGCATCAAGTTCTGGACGCTTAATTTCAAAAATGTTAATTTGAACATCTTTGCTAGTAAGCTTCTTTAGTTCTTCCTTGATCTTATCTACCTCTTGTCCACCTTTACCAATAACAACACCTGGTCTAGCTGTATTTATTGTGATAGTGATGCGCTTAAGCGTTCTTTCAATAATGATTTTAGAAATACCGCCTTTAGGGATACGAGCTAAAATATATTTTCTGATTTTCTCGTCTTCTACCAGTTTTTCAGCGAAATCTTTTCCACCATACCAGTTAGAATCCCAGCCTTTGATAACTCCTAGTCGAAAACCGATTGGATTTACTTTCTGTCCCATTTTCTTACTTGTTGGCTTTTTTAGATTTCTTTGATTGCTGCTCTATTTGTTCATCCGTCATGCTATCAACGATAACAGTAACATGATTTGAACGCTTTCTGATTCTATGACCACGTCCTTGTGGAGCTGGACGAAGACGCTTTAACATTTTACCTTCATCAACAAATATTTCTTTGATGTAAAGGTTTGCATCTTCGATGCGAGCATCTTCATTTTTTTGTTGCCAGTTTGCTAAAGCAGATAATAAAAGCTTTTCAATTTTGGCAGCACCAGAATTAGCTTCGAACTTCAACAATCCTAGCGCTTTAGTTACGCTCTTACCGCGTACTAAGCCTGCTACTAATCTCATTTTACGAGGAGAAGTAGGCACATTATTTAGTTTTGCTACTGCTTCCATCTTAACGCTTGCCTTTATCTTTTTTAGCAATGTGACCTCTAAAGTTTCTGGTAGGTGCAAATTCACCTAATTTATGGCCTACCATGTTTTCAGTAACATAAACAGGAATAAACTTATTACCATTATGTACTGCAAATGTGTGACCTACGAATTCAGGAGAAATCATCGATCTGCGTGACCATGTTTTGATAACTGTTTTCTTACCAGCCTCATTCATCACGTCAACTTTCTTTTCAAGCCTATAGTCAATATAAGGCCCTTTTTTTAATGATCTAGCCATTTATTTTTTCTTTCCTCTATTTACTATAAGCTTTTCAGAATATTTATTCTTGTTTCTAGTCTTAAGACCTTTTGAGTATAAACCTTTGCGTGAACGAGGCTGACCTCCTGAAGATTTACCTTCACCACCACCCATAGGGTGATCAACCGGGTTCATTGCAACACCTCTTACACGAGGACGTTTACCTAACCATCTGTTACGACCAGCTTTACCGATCTTAACATTCATATGATCAGAGTTAGAAACAGTACCTATAGTAGCATAACATGTTACTAATACCATTCTTAATTCACCTGAAGGAAGCTTAATTGTTGCATAACGACCTTCTCTTGCTACAAGCTGTGCATAAGAACCTGCACTTCTTGCTAATGTAGCGCCATTACCTGGCTGCAACTCAATGTTGTGAATTATTGTACCAAGAGGAATATCAGATAAAGGAAGGCAGTTTCCAACTTCTGGTGCGATACCAGGACCTGAAACGATTTCTGTACCAACCTGAAGCCCAGAAGGAGCAATTATATAGCTTTTTTCACCATCTGCATAGTAAACCAAAGCAATACGAGCTGTTCTGTTTGGATCGTATTCTATCGTCTTCACCGTGGCAGGAATGCCATGCTTTGTACGCTTGAAATCGATCATTCTGTACTTCTTCTTATGACCACCGCCAATATAGCGCATAGTCATTTTACCTGTGTTATTGCGTCCACCAGATTTTTTAATCGGCGCCAACAAAGATTTCTCAGGAGTAGTAGCTGTAATCTCATCGAATGCAGGCGCTACTCTAAATCTTTGACCTGGTGTTATTGGTCTTAACTTTTTTAAAGCCATTTTTATTTAATTATATGCCGCTGTAAAAGTCTATTACTTCACCCTCTTTAAGGGTTACAATTGCTTTCTTGATAGCTGAAGTACGGCCAGAAACAGTACCTGATTTAGTGTACTTGCTCTTTACTTTACCGATAGTCTTCATAGTAGCTACTTTATTAACTGTAACACCATAAAGTTTCTCAACTGCTTTTTTGATCTCTACTTTATTAGCTTTGATTTCAACCTCAAAAGCATATTTACCAACCTCATTCATGGCAGTAAATTTTTCCGTCACAAGCGGTCTTTTCAGTACGTTCATCATTATGCGCTTAAGAGGTTTTCAATAATTGAAATTGAATCTTCAACCAGATAAACTTTATCTGTGTTTAAAAGATCATAAGTATTGATATCATTAGCTGTAGCAATCTTCACTTTAGGCAAATTGCGACCAGACAATACAACATTCTGATTAACATCTGACAGAATGAACATTGACTTGCCTTCAACTTTTAGATTACTCAGAATTGATTTGAATTCTTTAGTCTTTGGAGCATCAAAATTGAAAGACTCTATCAAAGACAGTTTGCTATCACGAGCAAGAAGAGAAAGTGCAGAGATACGAGCAGCAGCCTTAGACTTTTTGTTAAGTTTAAAGCTGTAGTTTCTTGGTTTTGGACCAAATACTCTACCACCACCAACAAACACAGGAGATTTCAAGCTACCTGCACGAGCACCACCTGTACCCTTTTGTTTTTTAATCTTCTTAGTTGAACCAGCTACTTCGTTTCGCTCTTTCGACTTATGTGTACCTTGTCTCTGATTCGCCAGGTACTGCTTCACGTCAAGATACATTGCATGCTGGTTTGGCTCAACACCAAAAACAGCATCAGAAAGTGTTACCTTTCTACCTGTATCTTCACCTTTAATATTGAATACAGAAAGCTCCATTTTATTTCTCAATTAACACGTAAGAATTTTTGGCACCTGGTACAGAGCCACTAACTACTAAAAGGTTTTTATCTGCAATAACTCGTACTACAGTTAAGTTCTGAACCTTCACTCTATTACCACCCATTCTGCCTGCCATGCGCATTCCTTTGAACACTCTTGAAGGCCAAGAACAAGCACCAATAGAACCAGGGTGTCTAGCTCTGTTGTGCTGACCGTGAGTCTGACCACCCACACCGGCAAAGTTATGACGCTTAACTACGCCTTGAAAACCTTTACCTTTTGATGTACCAACAACATCAACAAATTCACCTTCTTCGAACAGGCTAGCGTCTACTAAATCACCAAGATTCAGTGTAGTGCCTTCAGCATCAAATTCTGCTACTTTTTTCTTAGCAGCAGTATTTGCTTTCTTGTAATGTCCAGCTTCCGCTTTAGTTACTCTTTTTAACTTCTTGTCGCCGTAGCCAAGCTGTACAGCTTCATAGCCGTCAGTCTCTACTGTCTTCACCTGAGTAACTACACACGGGCCTGCTTGAATAAGCGTAACTGGTGTGTATTTACCATCTGCTGTGAAGAGGCTTGTCATTCCGATTTTTTTACCGATAATTCCAGGCATTCAACTTTTTTTTAAGATGGATATAACAATTTCTTCCCTATAGTTTTCGCTAAGGGAGTGCAAAGTTAATAAAATTTAAACTCTCGTAACAAGTTTTGTCAAAAATATTTATTAATCATGTAGTTATAAAAAAAGGAGAGCTAATTTCTTAGCTCTCCTTTTTTTATAACTGTTGTATTATCAAACTTTGATCTCAACATCAACTCCGCTTGGAAGTTCTAATTTCATTAAAGCATCTACTGTTTTAGAGCTTGTTGAATAGATATCTACCAAGCGCTTGTAAGTGCAAAGCTGAAACTGCTCACGTGACTTTTTGTTAACGTGTGGTGAACGTAGTACTGTGAATTTATCCTTTTCTGTTGGAAGAGGAATTGGTCCGCTTACGATGGCACCTGTAGCTTTTACTGCTTTTACAATCTTCTCAGAAGATTTGTCTACCAGGTTATGGTCGTAAGACTTTAGCTTAATTCTGATTTTCTGATTCATTATTTTTACTACTATTTAGCTGCAGTTCCTTTCAATTTTGCAATAATGCCATCTGCTAAGTTCTGTGGTACTTGCTCATAGTGTGAGAAAGTAAGTGAAGCAGTGGCTCTTCCTGAAGTGATTGTACGAAGATCAGTCACGTATCCGAAAAGTTCTGAAAGTGGAACATCAGCTTTTACTACTGTTGATGTACCTTTAGTATCCATACCTTTCATGATACCTCTTCTTCTGTTCAAGTCACCTGTTACCGGACCAGTATACTCATCTGGAGTAACTACGTCCACTGCCATAATTGGCTCAAGAAGTTTTGGCGCACATTGCTTTCCAGCTTCTTTGAACCCCTGACGTGCAGCTAATTCGAATGACAGCGAATCAGAGTCAACATCGTGGAAAGAACCGTGGAATAAACGTACTTTCATTGAATCAACAGGGAAGCCAGCAAGAATACCGTTCTTCATTGAATCTTCAAAACCTTTCTGAACTGCAGGAATAAATTCTCTTGGAATTACACCCCCTACGATAGCATTTTCAAATTCAAGTCCTGGCTTGCCATCTTCACGTGGTCCCATTGTGAACACGATATCCGCAAATTTACCACGACCACCTGACTGCTTTTTAAATACCTCTCTGTGTTCTACAGATTTAGTGATAGTCTCTTTATAAGCAACCTGAGGCGCACCCTGGTTAAGTTCAACCTTGAACTCACGCTTCATACGGTCGATGATGATCTCCAAGTGAAGCTCTCCCATACCACGCAGAATTGTCTGACCAGTTTCCTCGTCTGTATTCACCTGAAGTGTTGGATCTTCTTCAACAAGTTTGGCAATAGCCATACCCATTTTATCAGAGTCAGCCTGAGTTTTCGGCTCAATTGCATATCCAATTACTGGCTCAGGGAATTCCATTGACTCAAGAACGATCTTTGCATTCTGATCGCAAAGTGTATCTCCTGTTTTGATGTCTTTGAAACCTACTACTGCACCGATATCACCAGCACCAAGTTTATCAATTTGGTTTTGCTTGTTAGCGTGCATCTGGAAAATACGTGATATACGCTCTTTGTTATTCGAACGTGTATTGAATACGTATGAACCTGAATCTAATACACCTGAATAAGCACGAACAAAGCATAGGCGACCTACATAAGGGTCAGTTGCAATTTTAAATGCTAATCCGGCAAATGGCTCGCTTTCGCTTGGTTTTCTTGATACTTCTTCGCCTGTATCAGGGTTTGTACCAATGATGCTTTCCTTGTCCATAGGAGAAGGGCAAAGCGCCATTACGTAGTCAAGCATTGTTTGAACGCCTTTGTTCTTGAAAGAAGAACCACAAAGCATTGGTACAATTGCCATATCTATAGTTGCGGCACGAAGAGCTGCGATAATCTCATCTTCAGTAATCGAAGCCGGATCATCGAAGTATTTCTCCATTAACCTCTCATCGTAATCAGCTACTGCTTCCAGTAACTTCTCTCTGTACTCTTCAGCTTCTTCCAGCATATCATCCGGAATAGGAACCTCTGTGAAGGTCATACCTTTATCATGCTCGTTCCACTGAATACCTCTAAAGTTTACCAGGTCAACTACCCCTTTAAAGTTATCTTCTGCACCAATTGGAAGCTGAAGTGCTACGGCATTACTGCCAAGCATTTCTTTTACCTGCTTACAAACTGCAAGGAAATCAGCACCAGAACGGTCCATTTTATTAACGAAACCGATACGAGCTACTTTATAGTTATCGGCAAGGCGCCAGTTAGTTTCTGACTGTGGCTCAACGCCATCAACAGCACTGAATAGGAATACTAGACCATCAAGTACACGTAGTGAGCGGTTTACTTCTACCGTAAAGTCCACGTGGCCCGGAGTATCAATAATGTTTATATGATAATCATTATTTCTATAGTTCCAGTTAACTGTTGTTGCAGCTGAAGTGATCGTGATACCACGCTCCTGCTCCTGCTCCATCCAGTCCATGGTGGCTGCACCTTCGTGCACTTCACCAATCTTGTGCGATTTACCTGCATAATACAGGATACGCTCTGTTGTTGTAGTCTTACCGGCATCAATGTGCGCAGCAATACCTATGTTTCTTGTGTATCTTAAATCGCGTGCCATTATTAGAATCTAAAGTGTGAGAATGCTTTATTTGCCTCTGCCATTCTGTGTGTATCGTCTTTCTTCTTCACGGCAGCACCTTCACCTTTAGCAGCTGCAATAATCTCACCTGCTAATTTGTCTTTCATTGTTTTCTCGCCTCTTTTGCGCGAGTAGGAAATCATCCATTTGATTCCTAGAGATACTCTGCGGTCAGGTCTAACCTCAGTCGGCACTTGGAAAGTAGCTCCTCCAACTCTACGGCTCTTAACTTCCACACTTGGCATGATGTTATTCAATGCCTTTTTGAAAGTTTCAAGACCGTTTTCTTTTGTTCTTTGCTCTACTAGATCTACAGCGTCATAGAAGATACCATAAGCAACACTCTTTTTGCCATCTACCATCAGGTAATTAACAAAACGTGTTACCAATGTCTCTTTATATTTTGGATCTGGAAGGAGAATTCTACTCTTCGGCTTTGCTTTTCTCATTGTATTATACTATATAAATTATTTCTTTTTACCTTTTCCTGCAGCAGCTGGAGCCTGGCCTGGCTTTGGTCTCTTAGCACCATACTTAGAACGTGACTGAAGACGGCCATTAACACCGGCTGTATCCAGAGCACCACGTACTATGTGATAACGTACACCAGGAAGGTCTTTTACTCTACCACCTCTGATAAGCACAATTGAGTGCTCTTGCAAGTTGTGACCTTCACCTGGAATATAAGCGTTAACTTCTTTTCCATTTGTAAGTCTTACCCTTGCTACTTTACGCATAGCAGAGTTTGGCTTCTTAGGTGTAGTAGTATATACTCTTGTACATACTCCACGGCGCTGTGGGCATGAATCTAGGGCAGGAGATTTTGATTTTGACGTTAATTTCTCTCTTCCCTTTCTTACTAATTGCTGTATAGTAGGCATTTACAATCTGTTAATTATAGATTTTTCCACTCTAAATTTTGGTCTGCAAAGGTATAAAAATCACTTTGCAAATTCAAAATTTTAATTCATTAATTATTAGCACATTATGCTTCGCCCATTGTACCTCCGAAGTTCATCGGAAATGAAGGGGCTTCTTGTGCCTGTTTGATGTCTCCAAAGCTTTCTTCGTATTTCTTGATGTTATCTGCCAGAGCAGCCAATAAACGTTTGGCATGCTCTGGTGTGATAACTACTCTAGATTTTACTTTCGCTTTAGGAACTCCCGGCATCAATCTTATGAAATCTATCACAAATTCACTGCTTGAATGTGCTATCATAGCCAGATTTGCATATTGCCCTTCTGCTATTTCTTCAGACAGTTCTATTTGAATCTGATTTTGCTGATCTTCTGCCATTTTTATTATTTATTCTGCAGCTCCTGCTGTTTTGATCTTGTTGAAGTCTTTTTAGACTCTACAAGTGAATCGTATTCTTCCTGGTTACCAACGATCAGTTTCTGATATTCTCTCAGACCTGTACCCGCTGGTATCAAGTGACCTACAATTACGTTTTCTTTCAAGCCCAGAAGTTCATCTGCCTTACCTTTGATTGCTGCTTCGCTCAGTACTTTAGTAGTTTCCTGGAACGATGCTGCAGAGATAAAGCTTTGTGTACCCAATGATGCTTGAGTAATACCCTGCAGAGTTGGTCTTGATACAGATGGTTGAGCATCACGTACTGTTACCAGTTTAAGATCACGACGCTTCAAGCTAGAATTCTCGTCACGCAATCTTCTTGCTGTAACAATCTGGCCTGGCTTCATGTTAGCTGAGTCTCCTGCATCTTCCACTACTTTCATGTCAATGATTCTATCATTCTCTTCCATGAATGTAATTTTATCAACAACCTGGTGCTCTAAGAAACTAGTATCACCTGGATCGATCACAACTACTTTCTGCATCATCTGGCGTACTACAACTTCAATGTGCTTATCATTGATTTTCACACCTTGCAAGCGGTATACTTCCTGTATCTCATTTACCAGATATTCCTGCACAGCACCTGGGCCCTGAATATTAAGTATATCTGTAGGAGTGATTGCACCATCTGAAAGCGGCATACCTGCTCGGATAAAGTCATTATCCTGAACCAGAATGTGCTTAGAAAGCGGAACCATGTATTTCTTCTTCACACCGTCTTTTGACTCGATGAAGATTTCACGGTTACCACGTTTCACGCTACCATAAGTCACTACACCATCAATCTCAGACACAACTGCTGGGTTAGATGGGTTACGAGCCTCGAATAATTCGGTAACTCGTGGCAGACCACCAGTAATATCGCGTGTCTTACCAATAGCACGAGGAATCTTAACAAGGATTTGACCTGCTTTAATTTTCTCGCCGTTTTCTACTGTCAAGTGTGCTCCTACTGGTATGTTATAACCTTTTGGTTCGCCGTTCTTAGGATTTACAAGTATAGCCGGGTTTTGTGTCTTATCTTTTGTATCGATAATTACTTTCTCGCGGTAACCTGTCTGCTCATCTGATTCTTCACGGTAAGTAATACCTTCAATGATCGATTCGTAAGCAATCTCACCATCAAATTCTGAAAGTATAACCGCGTTATATGGATCCCAGCTACAGATCTGATCACCTTTCTCTATAGCTTGGCCATCATTTACTGTCAGGAATGAACCATAAGGAACGTGATTACTGATGAGTAACTTGCCAGATGCAGGATCTACAACTTTCACCTCACCTGAACGACCCATCACTACTTTCACCGGTTCGCCTTCGTTATTGATCGTATCAATTGTACGAACATCCTCGAACTCAATTTTACCAGCAAATTTCGCTTTAATGGTTGCTTCTACCGCAATGTTAGATGCAGTACCACCCACGTGGAATGTACGTAGTGTCAGCTGTGTACCTGGCTCACCGATTGATTGTGCTGCAATTACACCTACTGCCTCGCCTTTCTGCACCATAAACCCTGTTGCCAGGTTACGGCCGTAGCACTTAGCACAGATACCACGCTTAGACTCACAAGTAAGTACTGAACGGATCTCTACTGTCTCAATAGCTGTATTTTCAATTGCACGAGCAACTTCTTCTGTAACCTCAGAACCAGATTCTACAATCAGTTCATTTGAGATTGGGTCGTATACATCATGTACTGTTACACGACCAAGTATACGTTCTGACAGAGACTCTACGATATCCTCATTGTCCTTCAGTGCACTTACTTCAAGACCACGCAATGTACCGCAATCTTCTTCATTCACGATCACATCTTGTGATACGTCAACTAGACGACGGGTCAGGTAACCAGCATCAGCAGTTTTAAGGGCTGTATCGGCAAGACCTTTACGAGCACCGTGTGTAGAGATGAAGTACTCGATTACATCCAGACCTTCCTTAAAGTTAGAAAGGATAGGGTTCTCGATAATTTCTCCAACTGAACCTTGCAATGATTTCTGAGGCTTAGCCATCAGACCTCTCATACCACCTAACTGACGAATCTGCTCTCTCGAACCACGTGCACCAGAGTGCATCATCATGAAGATCGAGTTAAAGCCCTGATCATCATTTTCCAGACGGCGCATCAACGTTTCAGTAATCTGGTTATTGATACGAGTCCAGATATCGATAACCTGGTTATAACGCTCGTTATCTGTGATCAGACCCATAGAGTAGTTCTGCCATACAGCATCTACATCCTTTTTAGCCTGCTCAACAAGTATATCTTTCTCTTTTGGTACAACAATATCACCAAGGCCCATTGACAGACCACCTTTGTAGGCTGACTGGAATCCTAATGTCTTGATATCATCCAGGAAGTGAGCGGTACGAGCCATACCTGTCTCTTTGAATACTCTTGAAATGATCTGCTGAAGTTTCTTCTTCGTTAACAGCTCATCAATGTATCCAACTTCTTCCGGAACAAACTGGTTAAATAGAACGCGGCCAGCTACTGTCTCAATGAGTTTTAGCTCCAGTTCGCCTTGCTCGTTTCTAATCGTTGTTCTTACTTTAATGTAAGCTTGTTTAGAAAGACGGCCTTCGTTAATAGCTATGATTACTTCTTCTGCAGAGTAGAAGCTCATGCCTTCACCAGCGATGGTCTCATTTTCTGTGCTACGCTTTCCTTTTGATACATAGTATAAACCAAGTACCATGTCCTGAGAAGGTACTGCAATTGGCGCACCGTTAGCAGGGTTCAGGATGTTGTGCGAAGCAAGCATCAGCATTGAGGCTTCCAGTACAGCTGCAGGTCCAAGTGGAACGTGCACCGCCATCTGGTCACCGTCAAAGTCGGCGTTGAATGCAGTACACACTAATGGGTGTAACTGGATTGCCTTTCCTTCGATTAGTTTTGGCTGGAATGCCTGAATACCTAATCTGTGTAGTGTAGGAGCACGGTTAAGGAGTACCGGATGGCCTTTCAGCACATTTTCCAGGATATCCCAAACTACAGGGTCTTTACGATCTACTATTTTCTTAGCAGACTTTACAGTCTTAACTATACCTCTTTCAATCAGTTTGCGGATGATGAATGGCTTGAAAAGCTCAGCTGCCATATTCTTTGGCAGACCGCACTCATGAAGCTTCAATTCAGGACCAACCACAATTACCGAACGGCCAGAATAGTCAACACGCTTACCAAGTAAGTTCTGACGGAAACGTCCCTGCTTACCTTTCAGCATATCAGAAAGCGACTTCAGCGCACGGTTACCTTCTGCACGAACAGCGTTCACTTTACGTGAGTTGTCGAACAGGGAGTCAACCGCTTCCTGTAACATACGCTTCTCATTACGAAGTATAACTTCAGGAGCTTTGATCTCGATCAGACGCTTCAGACGGTTGTTACGGATGATAACGCGTCTGTAAAGGTCGTTCAAGTCAGAAGTAGCAAAACGGCCACCATCCAACGGAACAAGCGGACGAAGCTCTGGCGGAATTACTGGAACCATGCGGATGATCATCCACTCTGGTCTGTTTTCAATACGAGTTGCAGCATCACGGAATGCTTCTACTACACGAAGACGTTTTAACGCTTCAGCCTTACGCTGCTGCGATGTCTCGTGAGCGGCAGCATGACGAAGCTCGTATGACAAGTCATCAAGGTTCGTACGCTCTAATAGCATTTGCAATGCTTCAGCACCCATTTTCGCGATAAACTTGTTTGGATCATTATTGTCCAACATCTGGTTCTCGCGTGGGAGCTTGTCAATCATATCCAGGTACTCATCTTCTGTCAGGAAGTCCAGCGTATTTACACTGTCTTCAGCCAGAATACCTGGTTGAATAACTACATATCTTTCGTAATAGATAATCTGGTCAAGCTTCTTTGTTGGTAAGCCTAACAGATAACCAATTTTGTTCGGAAGAGACTTGAAGTACCAGATATGCGCTACAGGAACTACCAGTTCGATGTGGCCCATGCGCTCGCGACGCACTTTTTTCTCAGTCACCTCTACACCGCAACGGTCGCAGATAATGCCTTTATATCTGATTCTCTTATACTTTCCGCAGTGGCATTCCCAGTCCTTAACAGGTCCGAATATTCTTTCGCAGAATAAACCACCCATTTCAGGCTTATAGGTTCTATAGTTAATTGTCTCAGGCTTTGTTACCTCCCCATTGGAACGTTCCAGAATCGACTCCGGAGAAGCTAAGCTTATCGTTACTTTTGAGAAGTCCTGAGTTAGCTTTTTATTTTTCGCAAATGCCATATTATTATAATAATGTCGATACAATGAATATGCTTTACAGCTACTCTCTATAAAGTGCGCTAAGCGCTTCGGACGTTGCCTCAGCGCTTAGCTTATACTTTATTATTCTAATGTGATCTCCAGAGCCAAACCTCTTAACTCGTGAATCAATACGTTGAATGATTCCGGGATATTTGGTTTTGGCAACACATCGCCTTTTACGATTGCTTCATAAGCTTTCGCACGGCCGATCACGTCATCAGATTTAACTGTAAGAATTTCCTGCAGTACGTTTGATGCACCAAATGCCTCAAGCGCCCACACCTCCATCTCACCAAAACGCTGACCACCAAACTGGGCTTTACCACCAAGTGGCTGCTGCGTAATCAGAGAGTATGGTCCGATAGAACGAGCGTGCATTTTATCATCAACCAAGTGACCAAGTTTCAGCATGTAAATAACACCTACTGTAACCGGCTGATCGAAACGATCACCTGACAGACCATCATACAAGTATGAACGGCCATAACTTGGAAGACCTGCTTCTGCTAGTTCAGCCTGAACCTGCGCGTCTGTAGCACCATCAAATATTGGTGTAGCGTATGTTCTACCAAGTTTTTTACCAGCCCAACCTAACACTGTTTCGTAGATCTGACCGATGTTCATCCTTGAAGGTACACCCAGTGGGTTAAGCACGATATCCATTGGTTCACCTGTTTCCAGGAATGGCATATCTTCTTCACGAACGATACGTGCCACAACACCTTTGTTACCGTGACGACCTGCCATCTTATCACCAACTTTCAGCTTACGCTTTTTAGCGATGTATACTTTAGCAAGCTGTACAATACCTGCTGGTAACTCGTCTCCAACTTCCAGTGTGAATCGCTCACGCTTAAAGTGTGCTGAAACGATGTTTCTGCGCTTGTTATAGTTTTTAACAAGCTCTACCAGCATGCTATTTGCCTTTTCGTCACTTGTCCAGTTTTCAAGAATTAGATCCTTGAACATATTCACCTCTTCCGGCACCGCATAGTTACTTTCGTCCTTGTATGGGTTCTTCTCTGGGAATAATGCCTCAATAATATTCTTTCTGCTAAACTTAACGCCTTTTGAAAGAATCTCATCTCCGAACTTGTGCTTGATACCCTGTGAAGTTTTGCCTTCCAGCAAAGCAACGAGTTTATCAACCATTACATTCTTGATGGCGTTCAGGTCTTTAGAATACTTAACCTTTAGCTCTTCAACCTCTTTCTTAGATTTCGCTCTTAAATTCTTATCCTTCTTAGGTCTTGAGAAAAGTTTAGTATCGATAACAACACCATTCAGTGACGGAGGCGCCTTAAGCGAAGCATCTTTCACATCGCCAGCTTTATCTCCGAAAATCGCACGAAGCAGTTTTTCTTCTGGCGTCGGGTCAGTCTCACCTTTAGGAGTGATCTTACCTATCAGAATATCTCCTTCCTTAACTTCAGCACCTAAGCGGATGATACCATTTTCATCTAAGTTCTTAACTGCTTCTTCGCTTACGTTAGGGATTTCAGAAGTTAATTCTTCTTCTCCACGTTTCGTTTCACGAACTTCCAGTTCAAACTCTTCGATGTGGATAGATGTAAATACATCATCACGAACCACTTTCTCAGAGATTACAATCGCATCTTCAAAGTTATATCCCTGCCAAGGCATGAAAGCTACCTGTAGGTTTCTTCCTAGAGCAAGTTCACCATTGTTAGTTGCGTAACCTTCGCAAAGTGGCTGTCCTTTTGTTACACGCTGACCAGTGTAAACAATTGGAGTCAGGTTAATGCAAGTGTCCTGGTTGGTTCTTCTAAACTTGATCAGGTTATAAGTAACATACTCTGCATTGAATGATACTAGTTTCTCATCTTCTGTCAGGTCATACTTAACAACAATCTTAGTTGCATCAACAAAGTCAATTATACCTTCGCCTTCAGCAACTACCAGTGCCCTAGAATCTATTGCACCTCTTCTTTCCAGACCAGTTCCTACTATTGGAGCTTCAGCTTTCAATAGTGGTACTGCCTGGCGTTGCATGTTAGATCCCATCAGGGCACGGTTAGCATCATCATGCTCCAGGAATGGAATCAATGAAGCAGCTACCGATACAATCTGGTTTGGAGCAACGTCCATATAAGTATAGGTAGATGGCTCTTCAACAGGGAAGTCACCTTCAAATCTACCTTTTACTTTATCATTTATGAAGTTACCATTATCATCGATAATAGCATTTGCCTGAGCTATATGATGCGTATCTTCTTCTTCAGCTGTCAGATAGATAACACTACCATCCATTTCTACTTTACCTTCATTTACCTTGCGATAAGGAGTTTCGATAAAGCCCATGTGGTTTACACGTGCGTGCACACATAGAGAAGAAATCAGACCAATGTTCGGACCTTCCGGCGTTTCAATTGTACACAGTCGGCCATAGTGTGTGTAGTGAACGTCACGTACTTCGAAACCAGCACGCTCTCTTGACAGACCACCTGGTCCCAGGGCAGAAACACGACGCTTATGCGTTACCTCTGCCAGAGGGTTAGTTTGGTCCATGAACTGAGAAAGCTGGTTTGTACCGAAGAAAGAGTTAATAACAGAAGACAATGTACGTGCGTTGATCAGATCAACTGGTTTAAAGTCTTCGTTATCGCGTACGTTCATACGCTCTTTTATAGTACGAGCCATACGTGCAAGGCCAACACCAAACTGAGCATATAACTGCTCACCTACTGTTCTTACACGGCGATTGCTTAAGTGGTCAATATCATCCACTACAGCTCTCGAGTTAATCAAACCGATCAGGTATTTAACAATAAGAACAATGTCCTCATTAGTTAAAACTTTAGCATCCCAGTTTGTATCAAGACCAAGCTTTTTATTTATTCTGTAACGTCCTACCTCGCCAAGATCATAGCGCTTGTCTGAGAAGAACAGTTTCTGAATAATGTCACGGGCAGTTTCAACATCCGGAGCTTCAGTGTTTCTCAACTGACGGTAGATTTGCTCTACTGCTTCCTGCTCAGAGTTTGAGTTATCTTTCTGTAAAGTATTGTAGATAATGGCGTAATCTGCAATATTTACATTTTCACGGTGCATGATGATAGACTTTACTCCTGAATCCAGGATTAGATCTATATCTTCTGCAGTGATTTCCGAATCACGCTCTAATAGAACCTCGTTTCTATCAATGGATACTACTTCACCTGTATCTTCATCCACGAAATCCTCCGTCCAGGTTCTTAGAACACGTGCAGCCAGTTTTCGGCCAGCAGCATTCTTTAGATTTGCCTTTGTTGCAGGAATTTCTTCTGATAAACCGAATAGGTCAAGTATATCCTTATCAGTGCCGTAACCAATAGCACGAAGTAATGTAGTAACCGGGAATTTCTTCTTACGGTCAATATATGCATACATTACGTTGTTAACGTCTGTAGCAAATTCAACCCAAGATCCCTTGAAAGGAATAATTCTGGCAGAGTATAATTTTGTACCGTTAGTGTGTTTGCTTTGAGCAAAGAATACACCCGGAGATCTATGCAACTGGGAAACAATTACACGCTCGGCTCCATTGATTACAAAAGAACCTTTTTCTGTCATGTAAGGTATATTGCCCAGGAATACTTCCTGCTCTATCGTCTCAAAGTCTTCATTATCTTCATCGTTACAGATAAGACGGAGTTTTGCTTTGAGTGGAACAGAGTAAGTAAGTCCTCTGTCAATACTCTCATCAACAGAGTATTTTGGAGGATCAATATGATAATCGATAAACTCTAATACGAAGTTCTCGCGAGAATCTGAAATTGGAAAGTTCTCAGCAAATACTTTGAACAAACCTTCTTGAGCTCTATTTTCAGCTGGGGTCTCTAGCTGAAAGAAGTCCTGAAACGATTGAACCTGAACATCTAGGAAGTCAGGATAGTCGATTACTTGCTTTATAGAGGCAAAATTGATTCTATCTGTCGTTTTATTCTTAGCCAAAGCCTTGGAATTTTACGTTTAAAATCAGTTACAAGCACACAGACTTAAGAACAGCCGTGGGCAAAAAAAGGATCCAATTTCTTGAATCCATATACAAACAGGAAAAGACCTGACGAAATTGCCAGGTCTACCTGTTATCGGTATGTTGAAAAAGTGGGATTATTTAACCTCCACTTCAGCACCAGCTTCTTCTAAAGCTTTCTTCAGTGAATCAGCTTCGTCTTTAGCAACACCTTCTTTTAAAGACTTAGGAGCGCCATCTACTAGTTCTTTAGCTTCTTTCAAGCCAAGGCCAGTAAGTTCTTTTACAAGTTTAACTACTGCTAGTTTACCTGCACCTGCTGACTTAAGGATTACGTCAAAAGAAGTTTTTTCTTCTGCAGCAGCTCCTCCTTCAGCAGAACCACCACCAGCAACCATCACTGGAGCAGCAGCAGCTGGCTCGATACCGTATTCGTCCTTAAGGATTGTAGCTAGTTCATTAACTTCTTTCACAGTTAAGTTTACTAACTGCTCAGCGAATGCTTTCAAATCTGCCATTTTTATTGAAATTAAAAGTTACTTATTGATTACGTTTTTTAAATTATTCTTTTTCTGATAATGTTTTCAGGATACCTGCAAGCTTACCACCACTGCTCTGAAGCGCAGAAACAACGTTCTTAGCTGGAGACTGTAGTAAACCAATGATATCACCGATAAGTTCGAACTTAGACTTGATGTTAACAAGAGTTTCTAACTGGTCATCACCAATATAGATACCACTGTCAATATAAGCACCCTTGATAAGTGGAAGGGGATTGCCTTTTTTTCTAAAGTCTTTGATCAACTTAGCTGGCGCGTTACCTGATTCAGCAGAGAACATGATGCCAGATGATCCTTTCAGCACGCCATCAAGAGCAGATGTATCTGCTTCTAATGTATCTAATGCCTTCTTGATAAGTGAGTTCTTATATACTTTATACTCCAAACCTCTGTCGAAGCATAATCTCCTGAACTGGTTGATGCTCGCCACTGTCATTTTAGAGGCATCCGTGATGTAGAAGTAGTTTGTATTAGCTAACTTCTCGCTCAGGTCTTTTACAATTATCTCTTTTTCTTCCCTGGTCATTTTCTTAGATTGCTGCGTTCTTGTCAACGATTACGGCAGGGCTCATTGTGCTAGACAATGTTATACTTCTGATGTAAGTACCCTTTGCAGATGAAGGCTTCAGCTTATTTAAAGTCTGAATTACTTCAGCAGCGTTAGCTGCAATTTGCTCTGCAGAGAAAGAAACTTTACCAACACTTGTGTGTATGATACCAGTTTTATCAACTTTGAAGTCGATCTTACCTGCTTTAACTTCTTTTACTGCTTTCGCTACATCCTGAGTTACTGTACCCGATTTAGGGTTTGGCATCAGGTTACGTGGTCCTAATATTCTACCAAGACGACCTACTTTAGCCATTACTGCAGGCATAGTGATGATAACATCTACATCTGTCCAACCTTTTTCGATTTTCTGGATATAGTCATCAAGACCTACGAAATCAGCACCTGCATCTTTCGCTTCCTGCTCTTTATCTGGTGTAACCAGTGCAAGAACCTTTACCTCTTTACCTGTACCGTGTGGAAGTGTAACAATACCACGTACCATTTGGTCAGCCTTACGAGGGTCAACGCCTAAACGTACATCAATGTCAACAGAGGCATCAAACTTTGTATAAGTAATGTCCTTAACTACTGAAGCGGCATCTGTTAAAGAATACTCTTTTGTAAGGTCAGCTTTTTCTAAAGCTGCTTTCCTTTTCTTTGAAATCTTCGCCATAATCCTTTAACTAATTATTCGTTCCAAGGTGCCTTACCAGAAACTGTGATACCCATGCTTCTAGCTGATCCAGCTACCATTTTCATAGCAGACTCCAGTGTGAAAGCATTTAAGTCAGGCATCTTCAGTTCAGCAATTTCTCTTACCTGATCCCATGTAACAGAACCTACTTTGTTACGGTTAGGCTCTTTTGAACCACCTTTAATTTTAGCAGCATCCATTAACAATACAGGAGCAGGTGGAGTTTTCACCACGAAGTCGAAGGACTTATCTGCGTACATTGTAATCAATACTGGTAACACTTGACCAGGCTTATCCTGAGTTCTTGCATTAAACTGCTTGCAGAATTCCATGATATTAAGACCTTTAGAACCAAGTGCAGGTCCAACCGGTGGCGATGGATTCGCGGCACCTCCCTTTATCTGAAGTTTCAGATAACCTTTAATTTCCTTTGCCATTATTTAAATTTACTACGATTCTTTTTCTACTTGCATGTAGTTCAGCTCAACTGGTGTGTTTCTTCCGAAAATCTTCACCATAACATTAAGCTTCTTACGCTCTTCAAACACCTCTTCTACAGTTCCTGAGAAACCGCTGAAAGGACCGTCCATCACTTTCACCATTTCTCCAACTATAAATGGCGTATCCAGCACTTCTGTTTGTTCTTCTGCCTCATCTACTGTCCCCAGAATTCTGTTTACTTCAGATTGGCGTAGCGGAACTGGTTTTTTGTTAGCAACACCTTCATTAGAGCCTAAAAAGCCAATAACGCCAGGAGTACTGATAATAATGTGCTCTGCTTCGCCGTGAGACAAATCTGCATGCACTAATACATACCCTGGAAAAAAGTTACGCTCTCTGATTCGCTTCTTACCTCCCCGCATTTCATATACCTTTTCTGCAGGTATAAGCACTTGAGGAACGTACTCTTCTAGATGTTGTCTGATAACTTCATTCTCAAGATAAGCTTTCGCTTTCTTTTCCTGACCACTTACTGCGCGTACTACATACCATTTTAAATCAGCCATTGCTTTCTTTCTAGAATTGGTTGTAGAACCATGATAATGTTGAGTCAAACACAATATCCATTGCGCCTACTACAAGAGCAAAAATCAGCGAGCCAATAAGTACAAGTATAGAGCTACTCTGTAGCTCAGAATATGAAGGCCATGAAACTTTCTGTTTCATTTCTTCAACTGTTTCTGCCATATAGCTTTTAATCTTGCTCATTGCTCTTCGCTTTGCTATTTGTTTGATTGCACGGGTGGAGAGACTCGAACTCCCAGCCAATGGTTTTGGAGACCACTACTCTACCAATTGAGCTACACCCGTAAAAAAATGCACACCATTACTGAAATGGAGTGCAAATTTATTTAATTGTTTTATAAAAACAAACCCGTTCCTAAAAAACTTCTTTAGAAACGGGTTTGTAGTATAGTATTAGTCAAGAATCTCAGTAACCTGGCCAGCACCTACTGTTCTACCACCCTCACGGATAGCGAAACGCAGACCTTTCTCCATTGCTACTTTGTTGATCAGGTTAACCTCGATAGTGATGTTATCACCAGGCATAACCATCTCTACTCCTTCTGGAAGCATGATCTCACCTGTAACGTCTGTAGTTCTGAAGTAGAACTGTGGACGGTACTTGTTAAAGAATGGCGTGTGACGACCACCTTCTTCTTTAGAAAGAACGTAAACCTCAGCTTTGAATTTCATGTGAGGCTTCACAGAACCTGGCTTACAGATAACCATACCACGACGGATATCAGTTTTCTCAATACCACGAAGAAGAAGACCTACGTTATCACCAGCTTCACCTCTGTCAAGGATCTTACGGAACATCTCAACACCAGTAACAACTGATTTTAAGTTTTCAGCACCCATACCCAAGATCTCAACTGCTTCACCAGAGTTGATTACACCACGCTCGATACGGCCTGTAGCAACAGTACCACGACCAGTGATTGAGAACACGTCCTCAACTGGCATCAGGAATGGAAGATCAGTTAGACGAGCAGGAATTGGAATCCAGTTATCAACTGCATCCATCAGATCTTCAATAGTTTTCACCCACTGTGCATCTCCGTTAAGACCACCAAGAGCTGAACCTTGAATTACTGGAATGTTATCACCATCGAAATCATAGAAAGAAAGAAGCTCTCTGATTTCCATTTCAACTAGCTCAAGAAGTTCTGGATCATCTACCATGTCCACTTTGTTCATGAACACTACAAGCTGAGGAACACCTACCTGACGAGCAAGAAGGATGTGCTCACGAGTTTGTGGCATTGGACCGTCAGTAGCAGCAACCACAAGGATAGCACCGTCCATCTGAGCAGCACCAGTAACCATGTTCTTCACGTAGTCAGCGTGACCTGGGCAGTCAACGTGAGCATAGTGACGGTTTTCTGTTGCGTATTCTACGTGAGAAGTATTGATTGTAATACCTCTTTCTTTTTCTTCCGGAGCGTTATCGATAGAAGAGAAGTCGCGCAGCTGAGCAAGACCTTTTTTAGCCAACACTGTAGTAATGGCAGCAGTCAGAGTAGTTTTTCCGTGGTCAACGTGACCGATTGTACCGATGTTTACGTGCGGTTTGGAACGGTCAAATGTTTCTTTAGCCATTGTATAATTATTAAATTAAGGTTAAAACGTTTAAGTTGATGTTGCGCTATTAAATACACGTAACGGACTTTGAGCCAACGATGGGAATTGAACCCACGACCCCTTCCTTACCAAGGAAGTACTCTACCCCTGAGCTACGTCGGCATAATTTTCAAACTTTATCCTATAGTAAAAAGGAAATCCATTTTCATAGAATTCCTTCAAAAACAAACCCATAAGACAAGTCTGTAAATTGCGATTGATTAAGAGCGGGAGACGAGGGTCGAACTCGCGGCCTATAGCTTGGAAGGCTATCGCTCTACCAACTGAGCTACTCCCGCTTCAAGATCAACTAGCCATTACCTGACTTAAAATGTGGGGAGAGCAGGATTCGAACCTGCGAAGTCATTACAACAACGGAGTTACAGTCCGTCCCATTTGGCCGCTCTGGAATCTCCCCATTTGCTAATTATTTCAACAAAACTAGCAGAACTATTCCTCAGAACCTCTCGCTTTAAGTGTGCTTGTTGTTCTAAGTGGATGCAAAATTAAGCGCTTTTTTATTACAGTCAAATATTCTCGGAAAAAAAGTTAAAAAACTTTCAAAATCGAATATTCTGAGTCTACAATACTACCTGATTATACATCTCCAGCAAGCGTTTATCCTGCTCCTTTTTCTTGATTTCCTGTAGCAATTGTTTTACTTCAGGTCTTTCAGACATCACCATAAGTGTTTGAAAAGCAGATAGTCTGACATAATACAGATTATGAGTTTGTGCAATTTCGGCTAACAGTGAAATAGCCTCTGGTGTGTTTGTTTTGCTATTGCCTGCCAGATAGGCGCTAAAACTTTGCAACAGGTAATATAATGCTCCTCCTTTACTATTTTTTACTTTGCTTACGAACCAATCATACTTTTCGGGGCCGCCCTGCACCGCATAAAATGTTGCCAGAGCCAGAACTACCTCTTCATTATTTTCTTTTTCGTATGCGGCAAATTTTGCTTTTGTATCAGCTGCTCCTGTTCCGGCATAGGCCATAATGCCGGCAGCTGTTACCAGATATGAGCTGTCTTTCATAGCCTGCAAGTATAATTCCTGCTGGTTAGCTGTACCCCACCCTGCTAATGCAAGTATAGCATCGGCGCGTACGGCTCCCTTTTTATCCTGCTGCGCTATCTGTTTTACTTTATCAGTTAATGCTTTATTCTCTCCCTCTTTAAGCTTACTTATTGCGCCCAGTGCCGAACTTCTAACAAACCAGTATTTATCCTGCAAAGCAGCCTGCATCATTTTCTGCACTTCCGGATTTTTTATCTTATCGGCGAGTTTTGTGATCGACTCAATTTTAGGGGCCAGCTGTTTTGCCTGGTAAAACTGAGCGACCAGTTCTTTTTCGTTTTTATCGTGGTTTATAGTTCCTAGTAATTGCTGCTGAGAATCAAATAGCACTAGTTCAGGTTGTGATGATACCGGAAAGGTAAACACCTGATTGGCCTTTGTAACTTCAATCGGGTATTCATTTCTTTTTCCGTTTATCCATACTGCAACTTTAAGCGGTAAGCGATATACTGGCGCATATAAGGTATCCTGCTGCTGCTTCACGTTCAGGCTCAACTGCCCATCCCGGTAAGTATGATTTACTTTTAATTCCGGATGGCCGGCGCGCATAAACCATTGGTCAAAAAACCACATCAGATCCTGCCCGGTAACATCTTCAAAAGCCATTCGAAGCTCAGCGACCTCTACATCGTTCAGTTTATGCTGAGACAAATAGCGGTTTAGTGAAGCATAAAAAGCGTCGTCGCCAACAAGATTGCGCAGCATGTGCAGCACGCGCCCACCTTTCGCATAAGAATGGCTGTCGAACATTTCCTCGCGGTTGCCATACCGGTAACGGATAAGTGGCTCGCGCTTTGTTTCAGCTTCTTCCAGGTACTGGTTCAGCTCATCCATCTGCAAATAGGCTGCCTCCTCAGCACCATACTTATGCTCTGCCCAAAGGTATTCAGAATAGTTTGCGAAAGACTCATTCAGCGGCAGGTTCGACCAGGACTCCGTTGTAACATAATCCCCAAACCATTGGTGGAAAAGCTCATGCGCAATAATATTATCCCACTTTTTATCCAGCAGTTCGCGTTCGTTCAACTGCACATCTTCCATAAAAGTAGAGGCTGTTGTATTTTCCATGGCGCCGGATACGAAATCGCGCACTACAACCTGCGAATATTTTGAAGCCCACGGATAACTAACACCCAGTTTCTTAGAGAAGAACTCCATCATTTCAGGCGTGTTCCCGAAGATCTTTTTAGCTGTATTTTTGTAAGCAGGCTCTACATAATAGTTTACTTCCAGGTTTCGCCACTTATCTTTTACAACAGCAAACTCCCCTATTGCCATCATAGCCAGGTAAGGTGCATGCGGTTGATCCATCTTCCAGTAGTCAGTTTTAGTACCATCTGCGTTCTGGCGCGAGTATACAAAAGTACCATTCGAGAGCGTGCTATACTTCTTATCTACTGTAATATAGATTTCCTGCGTCATGCGCTCATTAGGAGAATCTATAGTTGGAAACCAGGCAGAATTGGCTTCCGTCTCGCCTTGTGTCCAGATCTGGCGTGGCTTATTTGCCTCTTTACCCAGCGGGTTAATAAAGTATAAACCTTTGTCCTGGGTAATGGCATCGCTACCTCCAGCTGGCAGTTCGTTAGGCCTGGCAGTATAATCTATCTCTATCGTATACTTTTCATCGCGGGTATAGGTCTTGTTCAGTTCAATTGTTAGTTGCAGGCTGTCGTAGCTATACTTTAGAGGAATGGCATCGTTACCTTTCATTAAGCTGATGCTGTGTATTTCAAAACCTTTGGCATCCAGCACAAGTTTATTCTGTGGGTAAAACCATGGTCTAAGCGTAAGCTCTGCCAAGCCAAACACGTGCTGTTTTTGCCAATCAAAACTTACGCGCAGGCGGGTATGCAGCAAATCATGCTCTTTGGTGCGTGATGGGTTAAAGCTGTGCATTTTAGGAGCCCACGCCGGAACAGCACCCGCTGCCTTAACAGTTTTACCCGTTGCACTTTTGCCCTGCTTTGCAGTTACCGCTCCTTTGTTTGTGCTGCAGCCGCCCGTAAACGCCATAGCTACGGCCATACCCACTACACTCAAAAACCTATGATTCATGATGGATTGTTTTAATTTTGAGCTCAATTTCTAAAAATACTCTGATAAATCAATTATCTTTAAGCCCCAAACTATACTTTATAAGATGCTCCAGATAAAAACCGCTAACGACAAAACATGGCAGGTTGATATTCAAAAAGATGCTATACTTCTAAACGGAACACCTTTTAACTGGGACATCGCCCCCATCGGCCCCAATACTTTTCATATCATTAAAGACAGCAAATCTTACACTGCTGAGCTTATAGAGGCTGATTACCAAAGCAAAACATTCACTTTTAAGATAAATGGTGTAAAGCAAACCGTGAGCGCGAAAGACCGCTTCGACCTGCTGCTGGATAAACTGGGCATGAGCAATGCAAACGCTAAACAGGTGAACGATGTAAAAGCGCCTATGCCCGGACTTATACTTGAAATTAAAGTACAGCCAGGCCAGGAAGTGAAAAAAGGCGACCCGATCATGATCCTGGAAGCAATGAAGATGGAGAACATTCTGAAGTCTCCGGGCGATGGCATTGTTAAAGAAGTGAAAGTACAGCCAAGACAGAACGTGGAAAAAAACCAGGTTTTGATTCAATTTTAATTTTTTAGTGTTGCCGTCTGGGCAGCAGGTCTGCTCGTTCAGCACACTTGCAACCATACATTAACTATTCAAACTCAAAGATCGTGAAGTATAAAAGAATATTGCTAAAGCTAAGCGGTGAGGCGCTGATGGGAGAACAGCAGTACGGCATCGACTCTACAAGACTGATGCAGTACGCGCAGGAGATTAAAGAAGTGGCAGCACTTGGAGTGGAGGTTGCAGTAGTAATTGGAGGTGGCAATATTTTCAGAGGTGTGCAGGCAGAGGAAGTTGGCCTGGACCGCGTACAAGGCGATTACATGGGTATGCTGGCTACGGTAATAAACAGCATGGCATTGCAGAGCGCCCTCGAAAAACTGGGCGTTTATACCCGTTTGCTTTCCGGCCTCAATATACAGCAGGTATGCGAGCCTTACATCCGTCGCCGCGCAGTCAGGCACCTGGAAAAAGGCCGTGTCGTTATTTTTGGTGCCGGCACCGGTAACCCATACTTTACAACAGACTCTGCAGCCAGCTTACGTGCTATTGAGGTTGAGGCTGATGTAGTATTAAAAGGCACACGTGTAGATGGTATTTATTCCGCAGATCCGGAGAAAGATCCGGATGCCATTTTCTACCGTAACATATCGTTTAAAGATGTGTTTGAAAAAGGCCTGAATGTAATGGACATGACCGCTTTCACACTTTGTAAAGAAAATGGCCTGCCAATCATTGTTTTTGATATGAATACCCAAGGTAACCTGAAGCGCCTGGTGCAGGGCGAGCAGATAGGTACACTGGTAAGTATGGATGATGTTGCTGATTCTCTGAATGAAAGTATAAACGAGTTGCAGGAAGAAGAGCAGCAAAACAGAACAGATAAAAATTAGTAATTTCGCACAAACTATAGTTTAACCAGAACTTTATTAAGCTACAATCAGATATGACGGAAGAAATTCAGTTTTACCTCAGCGAAGCAGAGGAGTCGATGCAAAAAACAGTGCAGCACACAAATGCCGAACTGCTTAAGATACGTGCCGGTAAGGCATCTCCTGCTATGGTAGAAGACCTTCGTGTAGATTATTACGGCACACCAACTCCTGTTGCACAGGTGGCAAACATTACAACTCCGGATGCCCGTACACTCATGATCAAACCATGGGAGAAGAATATGGTAGGTGAAATTGGTAAAGCCATTAAAAACAGCGACCTGAACCTGAACCCGTTGGTAGAAGCCGATGGCATACGCCTGAACATTCCGCCACTTACTGAAGAGCGTCGCCGCGACCTGGTAAAGCAGGTTAAAAACGAAACTGAAAGCGGTAAAATCGGTATCCGTAACATCCGCAAAGATGTAAACGATTCACTGAGAAAACTGCAGAAAGAAGGTACTTCTGAAGATGCCGTTCGCGATGCTGAAGCTAAAGTACAGAAAATGACAGATGCTTATATCGTGAAGATAGATGAGCTGCTTGTTAAGAAAGAAGCAGAGATCATGACCATCTAAGCCTATACTTAAGTATAAAATACAGGACAATAGACATAAGACTTTTGTTCTGAAGTATAAAAAAGAAGCCCTGTAATTAAGTTTACAGGGCTTCTTTTTTAGTAAGTATTTAGTAAGTAGACGAGTCTTATGGCAACATCACTGATACAACTTGTGTACTCTTATGTAATCCGCCACTTCATCAGGCACGAGGTATTTTATACTTTTCTCCTGCTTTATACAGTCTCTTATAAAGGTAGCTGAAATATCAAGGATAGGCGCTTTCACAAAAGAAACATTAGGCAGGTGCGTAATCTCGGAAGTAAGCGAGCCAGACCGCGGGTACACGTATACTTTGTGGTACTCCAAGATGCGCTCATAATTTTTCCACTTCGGAAAGCTAGCCAGATTGTCCTCCCCCATTATCAGCACAAACTCATAACTCGGGTACTTTTCCTGCAAATACGTTAGCGTATCTATCGTATAGCTTGGCTTGGGCATACTGAACTCGATATTGGAAACGCCCAGATGGGGGTTGTCGGCAATTGCCAACGATACCATGTGCAGGCGATCAAATTCGTGCAGCAGCGTGTTGCTTGGCTTAAACGGGTTTTGTGGCGACACAACCAGCCACACCGTATCCAGATCGGTGTTGGTAGCCATAAAATTGGCCAGTATCAGGTGCCCGATGTGGATAGGATTAAAAGAGCCGAACAGCAGCCCTACCTTCATACTATGGCCGGCTCTGCGTTCAGAAACTCTTCTACAAGCTTTTCTGCTTTAGCGCAGGCGTCCTGCAGGTTGTCGTTCACGATCACTTCATCAAACTGGTCCTCAAACTTCATTTCAAACTCTGCTTTAAAAACACGGCTTGAAATGCTGGAGGCTGAATCAGTGGCGCGGGCTGTAAGTCTTTTTGCCAGTTCTTCCACTGATGGTGGCTTAACAAAAACAGCAAGTGCTCTTTCTTTATAAAAGTGTTTTATACTTAAACCACCTTTTACATCTACATCTAAAATAGCATGTTTCCCGCTTTTCCAGATGCGCTCTATCTCTGATTTGAGCGTGCCGTAAAAGGCACCTTCATATACTTCTTCCCACTCTACAAATTCATCGGCTTCGATCTTTTGCTTAAAGTCTTCGGGTGTTATAAAGTAATAATCTTTTCCGTTTTCCTCAGTGCGGCCGCGCTTATCGCGGGTGCAGGCCGAAATAGAGAAGGCCAGCTTAGGATTTACCTGTAAGAGGTGTTTTACAATAGTTGTTTTACCAGCGCCAGACGGGGCCGAAAAGATGATAATTTTACCTTGCATCAGGGGTTATACAGTTTCTTGGATCTTCGCTTTGATGGATAGAGCTAAACGCTCCGGCACTATCACGCGCTTAAGGTGGCCACTGATGAGGCCTTTAAGTAGCTTTTGCTTTTGATGGCTTTCAAAGCAGGTAACACAGTCTTCGATGTGTTTGGTAAAAAACTCGCTCTGATCGGATGTTGCTTCGCCGTCAATTACTATATCCAGTAAATTGGCTACCTTCTCACAATCAGTCTCGTGGCTGTCTTCCGACGCTTGTTGCTGATACACTTCTGTAAATTTAGATTCCATCTTAGCTCAAACTCTTAAATTCTCTAACTATTATAACCCATGGTTTTGGCATACTTTTCCAACTTCTCTTTCAACGAGTTTCGTGCGCGGTGCAGCCTGGATCTTACAGTACCAATCGGGATGTCCAGGATCTTGGCCATCTCTTCATAGGTAAATCCTTCCAGGTCGCAAAGTATAATAACGGTTCTAAAATCTACCGGAAGCGCGTTCAGGGCACTGGCAACTTCATCGCCAATCAGATCCTGCACACTTTCTGAGCGCATATCAGTGGTAGTTGTTACTCCACCTTCGCCTTCAACATCATCCGAGTTATAATAACCCTCTACCTCGCTATAGTCTACCTTCGCAGGCTGCTTGCTCTTTTTTCGAAATTCGTTAATGAACGAGTTCTTCAGGATTCGAAACAGCCATGCTTTTGCATTAGTTCCTTGCTCGAAGTAATCGAAAAAGCGATAAGCCTTTAAATAAGTTTCCTGTACGAGGTCGTTAGCGTCATCTTCGTCTAAGGTGAGGCGGTAGGCAAAATTGTACAGAGGATCCAGTACGGGCAATAATTCGGCCTCGAACCGTGCATCTTTTTCCTCTTTACTCAGCTGTTTACCTGTTTCTTCGCTCATCTGACTTAAATTTGTACCTTTATAAAGCCTTTTATCGCGTATTATACGCAAATATAGAAATTTTAATTACATACCTTGCTTGCAGCTTTTGGGTTGCAGCCTCGCTGCCAACCACTAGTTTTCAAGTAAAGCTCCCTACGCCACCTTATACTTTGCTTAGTATACGGCCGGCTCGCGCTGCTAAACAGGCTTTTACATCCTATTTATAAATATGGCAGCCACCAGCCGCTTATGGTTTGGGCGTTTTTGCTATTACTGCTCTAAGTATACCTTTGTTGTGGTTTATAGCGGGTTTCTGCTCTTACGCCACAGTAAGCCCGTTTTTGGAGCTGAAAACTTGCACCATTTTATACTTACTGCACATTTCCTGAAACCAGGCAGGCAAAGTATAGGCTGGTAAAAAATTGTAGCTAATATTATTGTACTTTTGTGCCCTGATAGCCGCTGATTGTATATGCAAGGAGTTACTGCCATTATTATTTGTAAAAACGAGTCTCAGAATATTGCCGCGGCCATCGAGTCGGTGCTGTGGGCAAACGAGGTGCTTATAGTTGATTCTTTCAGCACAGATAATACCCTGGAAATTGCCGTTAAGTATCCGGTAAAAATTTTGCAGCATGTTTTTGAAAATTATTCAGCACAGCGTAATTGGGCCACAACCCAGGCAGCCAATAACTGGGTGCTGATGCTGGATGCCGATGAGCGCGTTACCCCGGAGCTAAGCCAGGAAATTTTACAGTTACTTCAAAACACGCCGGCACACCATGCTTATGAGATCTTCCGGAAAAATTATTTTATGGGAGAACGTGTGCGTTTCAGTGGCTGGCAAAACGATGGCGTGGTGCGGCTTTTTAACAGAGAGCACTGCCGCTACTCCGATAAGTTTGTACATGAAGAACTGGTTGTACCCGGCCATATAGGCAAACTGAAGTATAAAATCATACATTATACTTACAAAGACCTGGCGCAGTACCTTGATAAATGGAATAGCTATAGTTGGCTTTCGGCCCGCGATAAGGCGGCACGCACCAAAAATGTAACACTCTTCCATCTGGCTGTAAAACCACTGGTGCGTTTTCTGAAGCAGTACTTTCTTAAGCTGGGCATTTTAGATGGTAAGGTTGGTTTTACGATCGCGTTTCTGGCTGCCTCCAGTGTTTTTATGCGCTATCTTAAAATCTGGAGAATAAGGGAAGAAAACCTGAAACTGGACTAAGCATGCGTGTACTTCATCTGATTTCTGAAAAGTCGTGGCGTGGTGGCGAGCAGCAGGCCGCATTCCTGATAGAAGAACTTGCCAGACAGCATGTAGAAAGTTTTGTGGCTTGCCGGCCGGGCTCTGCTTTCGAAAAATACTGCCAGCAACGTAATGTACCTTACATAGCGCTTTCGTTTTCTAAGCTTGCTGTTTTAGCTACTGCCCAAAAGCTTAAGAAGTATGTAAATGAGCACCAGGTGCAGCTTATACACATGCACTCCAGCCTGGCGCATACTTTAGGCGTTGCGACACATGTGCTTGGCGCCAAAGCGGGGCTTATACTCAGCCGGCGCGTAGAATTCAGCATCGGCAAAAATCCGTTTTCGCTTTTCAAGTATAACTATAAAGGCATCAGGCGAATAATCTGCGTATCGGATTGCGTGCGCGACCTGATGGCAAAAAATGTAAACGATCCTGCTAAATGCGTAACCGTTCACAGCGGCATCGACATGAACAGATTTAAATCTGTAAAAAAGGGGGCTACAAATTTTCTGCACACTAAGTATAACATTGCACCCGGTAACCTGCTCATTGGCAACGTATCAGCCATAGATAAGCACAAAGATTATTATACTTTCCTGCAGACGGCCAAACTCTTAAAAGAGCAAGGTATAAAAGCTAGTTATTTTGCTATTGGCACCGGCTCCCTGGAAGAGGAAATTAAAGCGTATGCAGTAGAACTGGGCCTGCAACAGGATGTAATTTTTACTGGTTTTATAAAAAATATTGACCAGGCACTACCCGAACTTGACCTGTTCTTGTTTACAACTATAAAAGAAGGCCTTGGCACAGCTGTACTTGATGCTTTTGCCTGCCAGGTACCTGTTGTTGCATCAAATGTTGGAGGCATACCGGAAATGGTTAAAGATGGCGTAACCGGTTTTCTGGCCGCGCCTCAGCACCCCAAGGAATTTGCAGCACAAGCGCTAAAAATCATACATAACCCTGAACTGCGCAATACTTTTGTAGCTAATGCCTCTGCCAGCTTAACTCGCTTTACAAGTACACATACTGCCCTGGAAACCCTGAAAATATACAAACAGGTGATCTTAGAATAGCAGTTCACGCTTTCACATAATTGCACTTTAGTTATTCAGACTATCCTTTTTAAAAGTTTACCGTACAGCATATTGCCTTTATTGCGCAGTATGTAAACCTATCAAAAGCGCATTATCTAAAGGTTATCATCTGCAAACCTGTATAACATAGCGCATGCGAGCCATTTTTCTTCTTGTTCTTCTTCTGAAGGGAGTACCGCTATTCTCGCAGCAATATAATTTCCGGAGCTGGACCTTAGAAGATGGGCTTCCGCAATCGCAAGTAAATGATGTAATACAGGACAAGAAAGGGCAACTATGGCTGGCTACCCGCGGAGGCGTAAGTCGTTTTAATGGTGCCGAATTTTATAGCTACACAAAGCATCATGGCCTTAAAAGCAATAATATCCAGTGCCTTCTCCAGGATCGCAAAGGCCATATATGGATAGGAACCTACGACCAGGGCATCAGCAGCTATAATGGGTATAAATTTACAAACTATACTTTACCGGCTGGAAGTATAAACGACTTATCGGAAGATGGAATCGGGCAAATATGGGCCGCAACAGACAGTGGCTTATTTTACCTCGATGACAACGCTTTTATAAAGTATAATGAGTTGCCAACGCAGGTTTATACTTCCGTGATTTGTGCTCCGCAAACCGAGCTGTGGGTGGGCAGTAAAGATAAAGGCCTTTACCATATCAGCCAATCGGGCACCATATCTCTTAATACACAAAACAGCGCGCTGCCGCACAATACCATTACTACGCTCATGCAAATTAAGAATGGCGAAGTATGGGTAGGCACTGCTGCAGGAGTAGCGTTAGTTAACAACTTAACACTTAAACAGCTGCCATTGCCTGCCAATATAGCAACGCCATGGGTTACTACATTGGCGCAGGACAACGATAACATCATTTGGTTAGGCACTCAGAAGAACGGGATTTTAAAGTATGATGGTAACAGCTTTACACATTTAACCCGCCAAAGCGGCCTCCGGACAAACAACATCAATGTTTTAGCTACCGACCAAGAAGGCAACATCTGGATTGGTACAAATGGCTACGGGCTGCAACAGTATAAAAGCCCATGGTTTGTTCATTATTTTGAGCTGGACAACATACAGGAACCACGTATAACCGGGCTTGCTAAAGATGCTATTGACCGTATCTGGCTGGGCACCGACGATGGGCATGCCGGGTACATGCAAGATGGCAAGATAAACTGGCTGAAAACCAACCTATGGCCAGTAGGTACTTCCCTTTACGGCATGTGGGCCAAAAACAAAGATGAAGTATGGGTATGCACCAGCCAGGGAGTATGGCAATTAAAACCTGAAAACACAGTTCATTATACTTCAAAAAACGGGCTGCCAGCTGACGAGGTATACTATTGCGCCCCCGATACTGCCGGAAATTTATGGTTTGCTACTGCTAAAGGTTTATCCTGTTTGCGCAATGGCCGGTTTGTAAACTATACTTCTGTAGCCGGCAATGCATTGGGCGCTATGGCTGTTATATTTAAGGATAGTAAAAGCAGGTTGTGGTTTGGAGGCCAGCAGGGCATTTTCCAGTTTGTAAACGGAAGTATAAAACCAGCTGCTACACTTCAGAAGTATGGCTTTAAAGACATCACTACTATAACTGAAGACCAGCAGGGCACTTTATACTTTGGCGGGTTTAATTACGGCATTATGGCCACCCATGCTAAATGGAAAAAACCGAAAGTAATTACCAGCGCAGCAGGACTGCCAAATGAAGGTGTTACAAGCCTGTTTGCCGATAAAAGTAACAACCTTTGGATAGGTACCAGCCGCTACGTTTTAAAACTGGACCTGGCAGAACTACATCAAGGCAAAAAACTTACCTTCCGCTCTTTCGACTCAAACGATGGATTTAAAGGAATGGAAGTTTGCAACAATGCCATAACACAAACCAAAGATGGCACTATATGGTTTGGCACAGTTAAAGGCCTTAGCAAGTACCTGCCCCACCTCGACAAGCAAAACAGAGTTTACCCAAACCCGGTAATAACCGATATCAGGCTTTTTTTTAAACCCGTAAACTGGCAAAAATCAGGGCATAAGTTTGATTCTGTGAGTGGTCTGCCTAACGATCTGGAACTGCCATACTTCCAGAATCATATCACTTTCAATTTTCATGGAATTTCTCTTACCAACCCGGATATGGTAAAGTACCGCTACCGGTTAAAAGGCCATGAAGAGCAATGGTCGCCGGTTACGCCACAATCTTTTGCTACTTATGCCAGCCTAACGCCCGGCGATTATACTTTCCAGCTGCTTGCACAAAACGGTGATGGCTACTGGACTCCGCACCCGCTTAACTATTCTTTCTCTATAACACCGCCTATATGGCAACGGGAGTGGTTTGTGGGCATGGTATTATTACTAGTGGCGCTTGCAGCCATAAGTATAGTGCGCCTGCGCGAACGCAATCTTGTAAAAACAAATGCCCTGCTCGAGATGCGCGTACGCCATCGCACCCAATTGCTGGAAGAAAAAAACCGAGAGAAAGAAATTCTGATTAAGGAAATCCACCATCGTGTAAAGAATAATCTCCAGATCGTGATTAGTATGCTTAACCTGCAGGCGCGAAGTATAACAGACCCGCTGGCCCTGGAAGTTATGCGCTCCATCCGCAGCCGCGTACGTTCTATGGCCATTCTGCACGAACATTTATACCAACATGAAGACCTGTCTCACATAGACCTGGATGATTACTTCCGGGGAATTTGCGAGAGCCTTTATGCTTCTTATGGCATTACCACAAAACAGGTAACCATGCAGCTTAATATTCCGCCTATCAAAATGGATATAGATTCAGCCATAACACTGGGCCTTATCGTAAATGAATTAGTATCGAATGCACTGAAGTATGCATTTCAGGGGCGCGATGGGTTACTTACTCTTGAACTGCAACAACAGGATAATCAGCAATATACATTAACAGTTTCGGATAACGGCATTGGTATACCTCCCGATGCAGAACAGCACCAGGAAAAGTCTTTTGGTTTGCGGTTGGTTAGTTCGCTTGCCAAAAAGCTTAACGGGAGCTTCAGTTTTCACAGCAATAAAATAAATGGTACAAAATCAATAATTGTTTTTGTTTTACCACCTTAATTATTAATTTCACGTATTAACCTAATGCTATGACAAAACCAAAAATCCTTATTTCGGAGGATGAGATAATCATCGCTGAAGACCTTGCGGCTAGCTTGGAAGAGTTAGGTTATCAGACGTGTGCGATAGATACCGGCGAGGATACCATTGATATGATCCGGGAAACGCAGCCCGATCTTGTGTTGCTGGATATTAACCTGCGTGGTAAAGCAGATGGAATTGAAATAGGTTCGCGTATAAAAGCTGAATTCGGGATTCCGTTTATTTACCTGACCGCCTACGCTGATAAAGCAACCATAGACAGAGCAAAAAAAACTGAGCCCGATGGGTTCCTGGTTAAACCTTTCGATGATAAAAACCTGCGTTCAGCTATAGAAATAGCGCTTTACAAACACGACAGCCATCGCCTTGAAGGCAAAGACCCTGAAGAGAACCCGCAACCCAACAACCATAATAACCACAACGGCAACCATAAAGACGAGGTAGCTACTGACTATATTTTTGTGAAGGTAAAGCACCGGATCATTAAAGTGCATTACAACGAGATATTATGGGTAGAGGCTTATGATAACTACTCTTTTATAGTTACCGCCGACCAGAAATACCTGGTAAGCTCTACTTTAAAGGACATGGAAAGCAAACTGCCACCGCAAAATTTTGTGCGTGTTCATAGGTCTTACATAGCTAACCTGGATAAGATAGAGGCCCTGGAAGAAAATTCAGTTGTATTCTCAAAAGGCGATATCCCGATCGGAAAATCCTATAAGAAAACACTCATGTCGCGCTTTAATATTATATAATTAAACAGCTACGCTAACTTAACTTATACTTTATACAAATAAAAAAGCCGATGCAGAGCACCGGCTTTTCGTGTTATTATACTTTAAGTATAGCTTAGTATCTGTAATACTCTGGCTTGTATGGTCCTTCAACCTCTACGCCAATGTAGCTTGCCTGCTCCGGAGTAAGTTCTTCCAGAACAACACCAATTTTAGCAAGGTGCAAACGGGCAACTTTCTCATCCAGGTGTTTAGGCAAAGTATAAACCTGGTTCTCGTAAGCATCTGTGTTTGTCCAAAGCTCAATCTGTGCCAATGTCTGGTTAGAGAAAGAGTTAGACATTACAAAAGACGGGTGGCCGGTAGCGCAACCAAGGTTTACAAGGCGGCCTTCTGCCAGTACAATGATATCCTTACCATCGATGTTGTAAAGATCAACCTGTGGTTTTACAGTATCTTTTGTATGGCCATAGTTATCGTTCAGCCAAGCCATATCGATCTCGTTGTCGAAGTGACCGATGTTACAAACGATCGCTTTATCCTTCATGCCTCTGAAGTGCTCACCTCTGATGATATCGCAGTTACCAGTAGCAGTAACTATAATATCAGCTTCTTTTACAGCATCAGCCATTTTTTTAACAGCAAAGCCGTCCATAGCAGCCTGAAGCGCGCAAATAGGATCGATCTCGGTAACGATAACGCGTGCACCAGCGCCACGAAGCGAAGCAGCAGAACCTTTGCCTACATCACCGTAACCAGCAACAACCGCAACTTTACCAGCCATCATCACATCTGTAGCACGACGGATCGCATCTACCAATGATTCTTTACAGCCATACTTATTATCGAACTTAGACTTGGTAACAGAGTCGTTTACGTTGATAGCAGGCATTGGCAGTGTACCGTTTTTCACACGCTCGTACAGGCGGTGAACACCAGTAGTAGTTTCCTCAGAAAGGCCTTTGATAGCAGGCGCTAGTTCAGGATATTTATCAAGAACCATGTTGGTCAGGTCACCACCATCGTCCAGGATCATGTTCAAAGGCTGGCGGTCTTCGCCAAAGAATAAAGTCTGCTCAATGCACCAGTCAAATTCTTCCGCGTTCATACCTTTCCAGGCATAAACAGAGATACCGGCAGCAGCAATAGCAGCGGCAGCATGATCCTGCGTGGAGAAAATGTTGCACGAAGACCAGGTAACCTCAGCACCCAGTTCTACCAGCGTTTCAATTAAAACGGCAGTCTGGATTGTCATGTGAAGGCAACCTGCAATGCGGGCACCTGCCAGCGGCTTGCTTGGGCCATACTCCTCACGGATAGCCATCAAACCCGGCATTTCGGCCTCAGCCAGTTTTATCTCTTTGCGGCCCCACTCAGCCAGCGAAATGTCTTTTACTTTGTACTTCAACTGTGTATCAATCATCTTTTCTATTTTTTTCTGATGAAAACACAAAATTACACATTTTGTTGTTCATCTTCAACTATAAGCAGCCAGACTGTCTGTTAAGTTCCTGCGGCTCAGAGTATGTATGGTCATACTTTAGTTAAAGGCAAAAACCCATGCGTAAGCACGGGCTTTTCTAAAGTATAATCAATTATTTATTTACTATTATCTCTGCACCAAGACTGTTGTTATTGCCAGAAGGCGGTGCTACAAAGCCTTTTGCAAACACAGTATAAATTTTACCACTAGTAAGCGCCACATTAGGTAATGGCAGCACTACTGTATTTGTGCCCGCCAGGCGCACTTCCAGGTTATAGGTTCCGGCATCTACAGGCGTAAAGGCACTGGCGCTTTTGAAAGCAGCATTACTGAATAATACCGGGCCATTTGTTACGGCTACATCCACGGCAGGCGCGTCGGGTGACAGATGTACAAAACGAACATGCGCTTTGCCTGATGCCGGGCTGCTCAGGTTATCTTCCAGCACTACAGCGGTTATATTGCTCAGGCGGTCGGCGGCAAAGATGGTATAATCCTTATCACTGTCAATATCGAGGTTTGCATTTATAACTGAAGTAGATGTACCTGCGGCATTTACTTTAATATTACGGTTGCCCTCCTGTACCTGCAGGTAACCTGTGTTGTTCGGGTAAGCCAGGGCAGCCGTATTTACTTTAGTATTATCTATCAGCAGGTCAACGCCCGGGGCATCCGGGGAAGCATGTACCACCATTACCTGTGCTGTATCTGGTAATGCATCGCCGTCGTCATCATCATCGTCGCAACTTGTAAAAGTCAAAGCAGGCAGTACCAATAAGAGCAATAGTTTCATCCACTTGTTCATAGCATTTAATTGTTTAGTTATTACTAATTGATTTAAACACTATCAGAACAGCCTGAGTCACAACTTGTTTAATGTTTATTAAAAATTATTAAACAATATTATTCCTGCTGCTCTTTTACAGAACACGTATCTTTGCAACGGCAACTACCAAGTGGCTCAGCTAACTATAAAGCATTTATGCGAATTTTTACAGAACAGGAGAAACAGTTTATGCAGGCCCACGCCCTGAGCGATGTGGCTACGCTGATGCTACAGGCCAAACGTTTCCCAAACCTGCCTGTTGCCGAACTTGCCAAACAAATACAGGCACGCCAGAAAGCCACTTCCAAGTTACCTACCTGGGTTACTAATCCGGATGTTATTTTTCCTGTCACACTTTCAGTAGAGCAAAGTTCCTCTGAAGTTACAGCTGCTTATAAAGCTTCGCTTGTATCCGGTGAGTTGCTGATAGATTTGACCGGCGGATTTGGGGTAGATAGTTTCTATTTCTCAAAGCGTTTTAGTAAGGTAATTCATGTAGAGCAGAACCAGGAACTGTCTGAAATTGCGGCTTATAACTTTGAATTACTGGGAGCAACAAACATCGAAACTATTAACAAAACGGCAGAAGACTTTTTAACCGGCTTTGCAGGAATGGCCGATGTAATTTATTTAGACCCGGCTCGGCGCGGCGAGCACCATGAGAAAGTGCATTTGCTAAAAGATTGCGAACCTGATGTACTTAACCTATTGCCTGTACTTCTGGCAAAATCCAAAAGCGTTCTGCTGAAAACTTCGCCCATGCTGGATATTGACTTGGCTATAGCGCAATTAGCAACAGTAGCAAACGTGTGGGTAGTAGCCGTACAGAACGAATGCAAAGAGGTTTTATACCTGCTTACGTCTACCCCACCCGAAGATACCGAACGCGAAGCCGTTAACATACTTGCTAACGGACAGGTGCAGCAACTACACTTTAACGCACAGCAGGAAGAGCAGGCAAAGGCAGAATTTTCGGAACCACTTAATTTTATATACGAACCCAACGCTGCCATACTTAAAGCAGGTGCTTACCGCTACCTGGCTCAGTACCTGAATCTGGGCAAACTGCACCCTAACAGCCATCTTTATACTTCGCAAACGTTGTTAGCCGATTTTCCGGGCAGATCGTTTCGTTGTTTGCAGGTAACCCGTTACAACAAAAAAGAACTGTTGCCATTACTTCCTCACAAAAAAGCGAACATTACAGTCCGTAACTTTCCGGAGTCTGTAGCTGATATCCGGAAGAAGACAGGTATAAAAGAGGGAGGCAACATTTACTTATTCTTCACAACCACCAGAAGCCAGAAGCCGGTGGTGTTGGTTTGCGAGAAAGTATAAGCTCTGTTTCAATCAATTCTTATCAATTTATTCTTTTTTTCTGCTCTTCCTTTCTTGCTATTATGCAGCGCCATACCCAACTACATTCTTCTAAGCAAGGCCTTCAATTAACTATTGCTCAATCACATACACCCTTTGTTATACTTTCATAAAGCTATATAACAATTAATAATTTATAACGGAATAACAACATATCTTGCTCCAGTTATAGCACTTAATTTATTAACCATCAGGCTTATGAACCGTAAAAATGTGGGTGGCCGGCTAATGCAGCAGGCTTTATGTTACACTAAAATTGTAAGCTATGAAAAGTAATAATGAGAAAAACCAGAATCAGAACCAGCGTTCGGGTAACCAGAATCAATCGTCGCAACAGCAGGGTTCTAATATTCAAAATAAAGCCGCTTCTTCGCAAGGCAGCACTTCAGCCTCTGATATGAGCGGAAGTAACATGAGCGGCCGCTCACAAGGCCAGACCCAGAATAAAAATCAATCGCAAGTACAAGGTCAGGGCCAGACTCAAAATAAAAACCAATCACAGGGCCGTGGCTGGCATGGCGATCCGCAGGGACATGCTGAAGCAGGTAGTCAGAGTCATAAAAAGAGTGGCAGTTCCTCATCAAGCGAATCGTCCTCTTCTACAAGTAACAGAGGCTCTGGCAACCAGGGTTCTAACAGAGGACAGAATTCATAATTAAAATAATTTTTGCACAACCTGAAAAGCCCGTAGCTATTTGTTACGGGCTTTTTATTGCCCGCTTATACCCTGCCGGCTCAAAACCGTTTAATAATAAAGTATAACCAAACTTTAAAGCTATGAAACAGGAGAAGGATAAGCGCAACCAGCATCATGCTTCGGAAAGCGACCCGCAAAAGTCGATGGAAGCTGGCAAGAAAGGAGGCGCCCCGGCATCGCAGGTTAGGAACCAGGTAAATGCCGGTAATACCCAGAATCAGGCCGGAAGCAAAAACCCAGGCCGCAAAACCGATTAACAACTAAGATAAAACCAGCTACTATGAAAAGCGAGAAACAAGATAAAGGCCAGCAGAAAAAAAGCGACCTGACAGATACTTCTAAAAGAGACAAATCTGATATTTCTAACAGCCTTGCCCGTGATGCAAAGGGCGACAAAGGAGTAAATAACTATACCCCGCAGAACCGCACCGATAACGAGCAAAAAGAACAGAAGAAAAAAGGCAACTTATAAAATATAATTTCTGACGCCACGGCCACAGCAGATTTGTTGTGGCCGTGGCTTTTTTACAACTACAGAAATTATCTCCCGGAAATACGCTTATATTGGCAGAATAAACGAATAAGAGGGTAGCTTTAAACTTACAGCAAGTATAAATTGCCCTGCGTTTTCGCTACCAACTAACAATTTGCATGAAAGACCTGAAGAAATATTACATCATTCCGGCCTCGCCTGAGGAAGTATACCTTGCACTTACCAACCCTTTAACTATACAACTTTGGTCTGGCGATAAGGCTGAAATGTCTACAGAGCCGGGCTCTGAGTTTTCATTGTTCGATGGAAGTATAGTTGGCAAGAACCTGGAGTTTGAAGAAGGTAAAAAGCTGGTGCAGGAATGGTATTTCGGGGAGCAGCAGGAGCCATCAATCGTTACCATAAAGTTGCATCCGCACAAGCAAGGCACCTCAGCAGAGCTACGCCAGACCAATATCCCGGATCAGGATTTTGAGGACATTACCGAAGGCTGGAACGATGCCTACTTTGGCGCTCTCATTGAGTTTTACGAGGAGTAAAGTATAGGTTTTTTATACTTTACTCGATTTTGGCAAAGTATAAAACCTACTATTTAAGCAAGGTTTTCAGCTCAGCATCCAGTCGTCGGTTCCAGCGCTCCTGCGCCAGTTCATCCAGGCCGTGGCGGGTTTCAGCATCGTATTGTTCCTGCAGGTGGTTCATCTCCCTGAACGACTCGATATACTTGTACTGAATGATGCTGTTATAATCAGAGATGGTTAAGCTATCGGGCTTTATCTTTTGCTTGAAACGCTCAGCTACAAGTTTTGCAATTTCGAAATGCCGTTGCTCGTGGTTCAGGCTATAGGGGTTGCGGGCATCTGCCTTTACCCACGATGAGCTTTGCAGCACAAATACTTTCATTAATAAATTGAGGTGCACAATTCCTTCGGATACTTCGCTCCTGCCCTCGTAAGCAAAGCCTGGCATTACGGCCGCCGCATACTTACTTGGTTTAGTTGGGTAGCCTTTAAAATCAGCCCACACAAGCGGACGCTTTAAAGTATAAAATACAGTGTCGTCCTCAGCTGTGCTTTTATAATCCGTAAAAGTCACTTTTATACTTTTGGCCAGTTTCTCGTTATGGCCTGCTTCCTGGTTCATCCAGGTATTCAGGTATACCAGTGCATTCCCCAACGATTTCCGCAGAGCAGGCTCTACAACATTTAACTGGTTAGCAGACCGAACATACCTGGCGCCGCCTTTATACTCGACCAAAGGAATTGTTTCGCCATCGCGGTTTAGCTCAAAAGCCATCGTTACTACAATCCGGCCTTCTATGCGTCCGTTAGTTCCAGGTGCTTCTGTTACAAGGGCCTCTTTCAGGCGTATCACAACCGGGCGCAAGGTTGTATTACTGCGCAGGCTTTGCTGTAAAAACTGGCTAATAGCGGCATGCCCACCACCCTGCAAATCTACCGGTATGGCTTTCGTAGCCTGCTGCGGGGTTGTAGCTACCGGAATCAGATAGGCAACTGCCTTGCGGTTGGTGCGCGCATCTATCACATTGGCAATGTAAAATTCTTTGGGTGTGAAAGGCAAAGCTTCGTTGCGGAGTACCAGGGTCTCGGGGTTTGCAACTGGTTTGCCTGCCGCAAAAAGCAAAACAAGCAGCGGCAAAGTTACTAATACCCAGAAGCTGAATTTCCTGAAAAAACGCATGGTAAAATGGCTTTTCCGGGTCTGGTACTTATGTATAGGCTTAAGATTCATGAGCAGGGAGTAGCAACGCCCGGGCAACTTAATTCTGCCGTTTTCCGGGGGCTGTTCTGTAAACAACGCTGCTCGTTTTTCGGTTCGTAAATACCTGTTACAGAAGTATAAAATCTGCTACTTTTTTCGGCTTACCCATTTATTTCCTTTCAGCCAGAAGCGCCAGGGTAGCAGCGCGTCTTCGCCGGCATACTCTACCCCTATGCGTGGGCCGATGGCTATACTTTCCGCGGGCACTTTAAGGCCTTTGTCTTCTACCCAGATGGTGTTACCGGTCAGGTCTTCGCCGTAATGTTTGCGGTTAATGCCCAGGGCTATACTTAGCACGCCGGGGCCGGCTGTTAAGTTAGGTTTTATACTTGCCATGTTACGCCGCAGCAGCATTTCCTCCACTCCTGTTTCAGGCTCTATCGCTCTTATCAAAACCGCATCGGCTTTTCCCTCTACATTAGTAATAATGTTGAACAGGTTATACATACCATATACTAAATACACGTATGCTACGCCACCTTCCTGGTACATGATTTCGGTGCGCTGGGTGCGGCGGTTCATGTGAGCGTGGCAGGCGCGGTCGTTTTCGCCGGAATAGGCTTCGGTTTCCACGATCATACCACCAGTCAGCATGCCATCAACAGAAGTATACAGGTATTTACCCAACAGGCCCTGGGCTATCTGCACCACATCGGGCCGGGTATAAAAAGAAGCAGGGAGTTTCAAATTGGCTAGGCTTTGGATTTAATATATGCTTGGTACGAAGCTACCACACCTGGGTTTACGGCCGCGCTATAAGTATAATTCAGAATTATAAATTCGTAATTCGTAATTAAATAAACTACTTTTGCTTTCAGATTGGTGGCTTATACTACTTCCGTGGTAAAAGCCTTAAAAGGGAAACAGGTGTAATACCTGTGCTGTTCCCGCAACTGTAATCTTCAAATAAAAGGTAGCCCATACCACAGCCACTGTGCAGCACTTGCCGCATGGGAAGGCGGGTCAACCGAAGAGAGCCAGGAGACCTGCCAGTCCGACAAACATAGTCGTATGCTTTCGGGTAAAAAGCTGCACCGCCTCCGCTACTTACTGCGTTCGCTGTCTCTGCCCTTTTACCTGCCGGCATGCTTCGGGATTTAAGCAACCTTTGCAGTGGCCAGATTTTCGTTTAAAAGCATTGTTTTCCTGTTAGGCCTGTTCGGTGCTGCGCATACCTTGCGTGCGCAACAGGATACCTCACATTACCAGTTGCAGGGCGTAGAAATTTTTGGCCAACCCGCCGAAATATACGCCGCCGGCAGCCGCGTAAGTAGCATAGATAGCAGTTTTCTCAGTACCTACAACAGCACTTCGCTGGCAGCAGCATTGCAGGCGCGCACCCCGCTTTACATCAAATCTTATGGTGTGAGTGGTATTTCGTCTGTTTCTTTCCGGGGAACTATGGCTTCGCACACAGCTGTGCTCTGGAACGGGCTTAACATTTCCAGTCCATCGTTAGGCCAAACTGATCTGGCAGCGTTGCCGCTTGGCGGTGTGGGCACTATAGCCATACAGCATGGCGGGACTGGCGCAATGTATGGCAGCGGTGCTATTGGCGGAGCTATACTGCTAACTTCCCCGGATTATACTTCACAGGGCTTCAGCGGAGAACTGCAACAGGAAGCCGGTAGCTTTGGCCGCTACTACAGCAAGGCTACTTTTAACTATGGCAACGATAAATTTTCGGTTAGTGCAGGCGGCTACAGACTGCAGGCCGAGAACGATTTCAGGTATACAGACTACGCCAGCTTCGGAGCGCCGGAACGTAAACAGGAGCATGCTGCTATACTTCAATATGGATTTACACAGGATCTGGCCTGGAATCTTTCTACAAACAGCAAACTGGCACTGCATAGCTGGTATACTTTCGCTGACCGGGAGCCACAGGCTTCGCTGGGCGCTGCTCATAACAACTCCCGGCAGATTGATAAAAACCTGCGTTTACTGGCCGAGTATACCCTGGGCACTAACTGGGGCGAGACAAGTATAAAAGCAGGCTATTTTAACGACCTCCTGAAGTATACCGCCACAAGTATAAACTCGATAGCAGACATTGCCACCTACCAGTTGCAAGCCGAGCAGACTTATACTTATGGCCGCACCTGGCGCCTGCGCGGAGGCATTAACCTGCAACATTTCGCCGCCAATGTAGATGGGTATAGCCAACCAGAAAAAGAAAACAGAGCATCAGCTTTCGTATTGCTCCGCTACGATCCGATAGAAGCACTAGCTCTTAGCCTGAACCTGCGACAGGCATTTGCAGAAGGTTATAATCCTAACCCTACTCCCACGCTTGGCGCCAACTATAGATTCTACTCAAACAACAATCACCTGTTTTACCTGAAAGGCAATGTAGCAGGCAGTTACCGTGTGCCTACACTAAACGACAGGTTCTGGCAGCCCGGCGGCAACCCTGACCTGAAATCCGAGCAAGGCTGGAACTATGAAACCGGTTTGCAGCACGAGTATACTTCCGGAACATTACACCTTGAGTCGGAGGCCACGGTTTATTACATGCTTGTTGATAACTGGGTACAATGGGTGCCAACTGAACAGGGCTTTTATACGCCTAAAAATTTACAGAAAGTACGCTCTCAAGGTATAGAGATCAGTAGCAGTGCCACAAAGCAGTTAGGGAAAGTAAGTATAACCGCTGCTACAGGCTATACTTATACTTTATCGGAGCAGGTTAAATCGTATGAGGGACCTGAAGAACTGCACAAACAACTGGCTTATGTGCCACTTCATAAAGCTACAGGTGCCCTTAGCGCAGCCTGGCAAAACTGGAGCCTCACTGGTAATGTAAGCTATAACGGCCTCCGTTACACAACCTCCGACAACACCACCAATTTAGCCGCATTTACACTGCTCGACTTAGCTGCCAGCCGCAAATTTATACTTGGCAGCAACACTTTACAGGCATCGGTGCAGGCCAACAACCTGCTAAACACCGAGTACCAGACCATGGAAAACATGCCGATGCCGGGCCGCAACTATGCCATTAACTTTCGCTTTATCATTCCCTAACTATAAAACTCAATTTCTCTAAACTAATGAAAAAGTATAACCCGGTGCGCAGCTTTATGTGGGTTGCAGCGCTTGCCGCACTTACAATATCCGGCTGCAATACCAACTCCGACGATGCGCCAACAGGCGAATATGCCCAGGATGCTGTTTTAATCTCTAACGAGGGAGCTTTTAATAAATCCAATGCTTCTGTCAGTTATTATAACCGCAGTACAGGACAGGTTCAGAATGAGATCTATAGTGCAGCAAACCCTTCTCAGGTACTGGGCGATGTACTGCAAAGTATAAACCTGCACAACGATAAAGCTTACCTGGTGATGAACAACAGTAAAAAAATTACCGTGGTAAATGCCAGCACTTTTAAAGCTGAAGGTGAGATAAATGGCCTGGATGCCCCGCGCTATTTTGCAGCACTCAACAACGAGAAAGGTTATGTAACCGAATGGCTGGCTTACGACCCAAACACCTATCAATATGGTAAAGGCCGTGTCTCTGTCATCGACCTGAAGACTTATACTGTGCTAAAAACCATTGAAGTTGGCGTGCAGCCGGAGCAGCTTGTGATAACAGGTGGCAAAGTATACGTAGCCAACGTAGGCGAAAACGCTGTTACTGTTATTAACACAATTACAGACGCCGTTGAAAAAAATATTATAGTTACGCAAAGCCCGAACAGCCTGGCGTTAGACCAAAACAGTAACCTTTGGGTGATAAGTACAGGCCAGAAAGACTGGCAACTAGATCCTTCCAACTACACACCGGGTGCACTTACAAAAATAAATACAGGCAGTAATACCGTTGAGGCTACTTTACCTTTCAGCAGCAAAACTGCTTTTGCCAGTAAGCTGGCCACCAACGGGGCTAAAAACAAACTATACTTTGAGTACGATAACAAAGTATACCAGCAGGATATAAACGCTACCACACTAAGCACAACTCCGGTAATTAACAGGAGCTTCAGCAGCCTGGGTATCGATCCGGTAAACAACTACATCTACGCCGGCGTGGCACCAGGCTATACTTCAAACGGATGGGTGGTGCGCTTTAACCCAACCGGTGCCGCCCTGGATTCTTTCAGAGTTGGCATTGCACCAAACGGATTTATTTTCCGGTAAGCCAAACTTTAATTTATAAAACGAGAAAGCCCGCTCCTTTTACAGAGCGGGCTTTCTCGTTTTATTTCTGATGAATTTAAGGCCGTTTGTCGCGTTTGCCATCCTGGTTATAGGCGCTGTCGCCAATGGTGGTGCCTTCGCGGCCTTCATAGTATTTATCTTCCAGGTTTGCAGTATCGCTGCTTTGCGAGTAGCCGGATTCTTTCTCTTCAGTACGTTCTATGTCGCTACGCTCGGTATTTGTTTCGCCCGGGTCTGTGCCCGTGCTGCATGCCGATAAGCCAATAGCCGCAGTTGCCGTTAAGGCAATTGCCAGTAAGTTTGCTTTTATGTCTTTTCTATTCATAGTGTTAGCGTCTTTGTAATTCTGTTAAGGCAATTCGTGCTGCCTCTTCCGTTTACGACCGCAAATGCCATAGAGTTAAATTGTATACTTTGGCCCCCACCGGAACGTACACATTACAAACTATAAAAACATCGCCATGAAAGAGAACAAACCCGAAGATAAGCAAGCCAAAACATCTAAAACCATGTCGTCGGATGTAGGCCGTACAGGAAAACAAGAAAGCAGCACACCGGCTCAGCCAAAAGCGCAGCAAAACTCCGGAGGCAAAAGCAGCCAGGCCTTGGAAGACGAAGAAGCAGAAAAAGGCCATTCCTGATATACTTTCAGCGCAATTGCTTTACCTTTGCGTTACACTTTTGCAGATATGAAGAAGCCCGTTATTACATCGCAGCTGAAAACAAAATTTTTGGTTATTGTCCTGATCAGTTTTTTGCTGGCCTCGGCATTGGAGCTTTATACTTTCGGCATTGCCTCAGACTTTTTTTTGCGCTGGCTCCGGTCTTTCTTTGTGTTGTTTACGCTGATAGGCATAACTGTATTGGGCATTGTGCCTGGCATTAACTATGCTGTAAATAAAGCGGCTAACCAGAAATAAACAAAGCACCCCTATAAAAGACAAAAGCCCTGACTGAACAGGGCTTTTGTCTTTTATAAGAACCAAGGCTACTTACAGCCCTACTGTCATATTAGCATAAATTTTGAAGTTCATTGTCGCAACTACAGGCACAGCAGTAGTTGTTCCTTCCAGTTTAAAGGTAACTTTGTTGCCGCCTCTCATCTGGGTAACTAAATCATTTTTAGCAGCTTCATCTGTAATAGCAACCGCTACTTCCTGTCCGTTACCGGCAAGCGCCTTCAGATCTGCGTTGGTAACAGAACCCAATGTTTTATAGTTAGTAGTGCCAGTTACAGCGAACTTCAGAGTACCAGAAACTACAGGCGAAGCACTGCTAGTAAAATTACTCACTGTAAATGTCAGCTTGTCGATCTTAAAGTCATCAATTTTATCCTGATACTTTCTTACGTCCTCAGATCCTGTATCTACATCCTTGGTTGTAGAAAACTGTTGGGAAGCATTTGCCTGCTGATTAATCTGGATTGAAAACTTTTGTGGCACTTCAATATCCTTTGTGAATAGTTTACAGGCTGATACTGCCACAAGTAATACGGCCATAGCCAAGAGTTGTAATTGTTTTTTCATGGTAGATTAATTATGTTGTGTTTCTCAGTTTAAATATGATGTAAATATAATATCATATTTAAAAAATAAAATATATTTAAAATAAAATTTGTTTAAACATATTATATCCAAACACCCACTCTGAACCAGCTCAGCCTCCCGGCTGTTGCTAATACAATCTTTGTTAACATAAAAGAGGTGCAGATTACGTACTTTTGCGCTCTTAAATTTTGCTACCGTTATACTTTTATACTTTGGAGAAGCCAACGATCCTGCTGATTACACCGCCGCTTACACAGCTAAACACGCCATACCCTGCTACTGCTTACCTTAAAGGCTTCCTGAAGGGGCAGGGCTATACGGTTACGCAGGCCGATTTTGGTATTGAGCTCGTGCTGCGCATGTTCACCAAAGCTGGCTTATCCAGAATTTTTGCTGCCATTGAGGAAGGCGATTTTGAGTTATCAGACAATAGCCTGCGCATACTACGTTTGAAGCGCGAGTACCTGAACACCATAGAACCCGTTATCCGTTTCCTCCAGAACAAAGACCTGACACTGGCGCAGCAGATCAGTTACAGCCGTTACTTGCCTGAAGCAGCACGCTTCGACCAGGTAGAAGATGTGGATTGGGCTTTCGGAAGTATGGGCATTACAGACAGGGCACGCTACCTGGCAACTTTATACTTAGAAGATCTCGGCGACCTGATTAAAGAGACTGTTTCTCCGCATTTTGCTTTCAGTCGCTACGCCGAAAAACTGGCTCTGTCTGCTACCTCTTTCGATCCGTTGGAGGAAGAACTGCAGGAAAACCCAGGCCTGCTTGATGAACTGCTGCTGGAATTACTGGAGGAACGAATTCAGGAAGTACAGCCCACTGTAGTTGGTTTATCGATTCCGTTTCCGGGCAATTTGTATGGTGGCCTGCGCCTGGCACAGTACGTTAAGCAAAAATATCCGCCCATAACAACCATGATGGGCGGTGGCTACCCGAACACGGAGTTACGCAGTCTGCGCGAGCCACGCCTGTTCAAGTACATTGATTTTGTAACGCTGGATGATGGTGAAGGCCCGTGGCTGAAGATACTGGAATACCTGCAGGGCCAGCGCCAGGTAGATTTCCTGCAGCGTACGTTTATGCTGCAAAATGGCAAAGTAGAATTTATAAACGGCTGCCTCGATAAAGACATACCACACACCGAAGTAGGCACACCTGATTACAGCGATCTGCCACTGAAAGATTATCTCTCGGTGATAGATGTGATAAACCCGATGCACCGCCTCTGGAGCGATGGCCGCTGGAACAAATTAACCGTGGCACACGGCTGTTACTGGAAACGCTGCTCTTTCTGCGACATCACGCTGGATTATATTTCGCGCTACGAAACGGCGCCGGCTACACTCCTGGTAGACCGCATTGAACAGATAATTGCCCAGACGGGCCAGACCGGCTTTCATTTTGTAGATGAGGCCGCGCCACCTGTTGCCCTGCGCGACCTGGCCATTGAGTTGCTGCGCCGTGGCGTAAAAATTACCTGGTGGGGGAACATCCGCTTCGAAAAAACTTTTACACCTGATTTGTGCCGCTTATTGGCCGCCTCGGGTTGTATTGCTGTTTCGGGTGGTTTGGAAGTAGCCTCTGATCGTTTGCTTACCCTGATGGCGAAAGGCGTAAGTATAGCCCAGGTAGCCCGCGTTACCGATAGCTTTACACAGGCCGGCATTATGGTGCACGCCTACCTCATGTATGGATTCCCTACACAAACAGCTCAGGAAACGATAGATTCTCTGGAAGTAGTGCGCCAGTTGTTTCTGAACAATGTGATACAGTCGGGTTACTGGCACCGCTTTAGTATGACGGCGCATAGCCCGGTTGGTAAAAACCCGGAGAAGTATGGCGTAGTTAAAGTTGGGCCACCCGAAGGCGATTTTGCCAACAACGACCTTTGGCACAACGACCCGCAAGGAGCCGACCACAATTTATTTGGTCCCGGCCTGAGCAAAGCCTTATACAATTACATGCACGGCGTTGCCCTAGAAGAACCACTATCATTCTGGTTTGATTTTAAAGTGCCGCGCACTACCGAAAAACCGAGCATGATTGCCGGAGCCATACAAGCGCCGCATCGCCCGGATAGTACGCGCACTGGTGCGCGCCTGCTTTGGCTGGGCAACATTCCGGAAGTTGAGTTTACTATGATCGCTAAAAAAGGCCAGACAATAGAGCGTTGCGAACTCACTTTTTACGAAAAGGCAGAAGATTTCCAGATAAAGACAACCGCTACGATTGGCCAGTGGCTGCTGGAGTCGCTTCAGAAGATAACACCCGAAAACACCGAAGCATTTACACTAAAGCAACTGGAAGAAACTTTCCCGGCAGAAGCGCATCTTAACTTTAATGAGTTTATGGCTTCTCCAACCTGGTTTGAGTTAAGAGAGAAGGAATTATTATTGCTTTAATTTCATTTATAGAAGTCAAAAAAGCCGGAGCATGAGCTGTTCCGGCTTTTTTTATCTTATTTTTTTCGGATGGTGCAACCAACGCAGTAGCAAATGCATCTTATAGTTAGAAAGCAGGCAATTTTTCTGCGTCCTGTTTTTCAAGCTACCTACCAATCTACCTATAAAACTATGGAATTACCTGGTCCTGCCTCTTCCCTACCGGAAGGGGTGGGGTACAACCAGTTTATACTTCGCGCTGCATGTATAGGTCGCGTTGCACATCCTGTCCAAGAATAAACTCCAGTTCTCCTACTTCCCTGAAACCATATTTTTGGTAAAAGCGCATGGCCCGCTCATTATGCTCCCATACTGTAAGCCACACTACATCATGTCCGTTTTGCTTAGCCTTCTCTATACTTAGCTGCATCAGCTGGTCGCCCAAACCTTTACCAAGCCATAGTTTAGAAATATACAACCGGTTAATCTGCAGCGGATTCTTTGCCTGAATGGCAGCCGGCGCAGCGCCTGTATTCAGCTTCAGGTAAGCAATCGCCTCTCCTGCAGCTTCCACTATAACAAATTCCGTAGCAGGGTCGGCAAGTTCAGCAGCCTGCAATTCGGGGCTATACATGGTTTTATGGAAAGCCGCCATATCTTCCGGTTTGTTATAGGCAGCAAATGTTTCGTTAAAAGTCTGCCAGCCCAGCCGGGCTAAAAGTATAGCATCAGCAGTTGTACCCTTTCGGAAAGTATAAGCTATGTTTTGTGCCATGTTGCAGATGTATAGTATGCTTGCAAAGATAAGCGATTGAAACACTTCCTGATAATTGTAACTACCTACTGACAAAAGTCATTGCTGGCATTAACATAGGTCATAGCCTGAAGCTAGTTTATACTTTAATATTATGATGTTAAATCTCTAAGCAATAACATTATGAAAAAGCTATTTTTAACAGCAATGGCAGCGACAGGCGCTTTGCTGTTATCCTGTAACTCAACAGAACAACAAACCGCAGCTACTACCGAAGTAGAACAAAGTGCAACCGATGCGCAGGCATCTGCAGGGCAATCTGCTGTGCAGGACGATGAGTCTCAGAAAAATGTGGTACAGGTTGCCGCGTCTTCGCCAGACCACACCACATTAGTACAAGCCGTAAAGACAGCAGAATTAGTAGATGTGCTTTCCAATGCCGGACCATTTACGGTATTTGCGCCAACCAATGCGGCTTTCGAAAAGCTACCAAAAGGTACTGTAGAAGGCTTGCTTGAACCAGAAAAGCGCAGCGACCTCCGTAACATTCTTCAATACCATGTGTATGTTGGCATTTTAAACGCCGAAAGTTTTGAAGATGGGCAGAGCCTGGGGCAGGTAAATGGTGGCCGCGTGACAATGGGAGTTAAAGATGGAAAAGTAACTGTAAATGGTGCCAATATTGTAGCATCTATACCAACATCAAATGGCGTGATCCATGTAATTGACCAGGTTTTGCTACCCCAGTAACAACTATAATGTAAAAAAATAGCGCCCCGGTAAAAATACCGGGGCGCTATTTTTAATTTAACAAGGTACGTTCTGATGCCAGAAAATATGCTATTTCATGTAGGCTTCTCTGGCAGCTTTAAATTCAGAGCCGGTTTTCCATTTTGGCCACTCTCCTGCCACTGAAAGGCGTTTACCCACCTGGAAAAGCAAGGTCAGGTCTTCTACAGCTCCATCCATTACATAACCGTCATGCACTTCATCAGAAGGTTTATGGTAATAGTTTGCATAAAAAGCGTCTAACTGCTGCTTGCCATATTCTTTGCCTTTGTCTACAACATCAATACCCGGGCCAATAAACAAGGCCGGAATACCGATTTTAGCGAAGTTGAAATGGTCAGATCTATAGTATAAACCGGCCTCGGGGTTAGGCTCTGCGGCCACGTAACGGCCTACTTTCTTGCCTTCCTCAGCTAAATAATCCTCCAACTCTGATTGCCCCATTCCGAAAAGCACAATGTCTTTTGTTCTGCCATATGAGTTCAGCATATCCATGTTAATGTTGGCCACTGATTTCTCTTTCGGGAATACCGGGTTTTGAGCATAGTAGGCTGAGCCCCAAAGCCCCTGCTCCTCAGCTGTAACGGCCAGAAACACGATGCTTCTTTCAGGTTTTACCGGGAGACTTTTAAATGCTTTTGCTATTTCAAGCAAGCCGGCAACGCCGCTTGCATCATCAACTGCGCCGTTATAAATGCTATCGCCTGTGGCATCTGCTTTTCCGTAGCCCAGGTGATCCCAGTGAGCGGAGTAGATGATATTTTCTTCAGGGTTCTTAGTGCCTGTGATCTTGGCTATGAAATTGTGAGACTTATCATACTTTGTTTTTACCATCATGGAAGTGCTCACCTTCATTTTCAGAGGCACTGGTTTTGCACCGGGTTTGGCGGCACTGTTTACCAGCGTAGCATAATCCATACCGGCAGCAGCTAACAGTTTTTTTCCAACTTCATTAGACACCCAACCTTCCATGGCGCACTTATAAGTTTCCTTCCCTCTGGAGTCTAAGTATAGTTTAGAGGTATTCCAGTTGTTCTGCACTATTTCAAACCCGTAGCCAGCCGGCTTGGTGTCGTGTATGATCAGGCAGCCTTTAGCACCCTGCCGGGCAGCTTCTTCAAATTTATAGGTCCAGCGGCCATAGTAGGTCATGGCGTTACCTTTGAAAGCGTTTGGAGTCTGGGCATAAAAGCCTGGATCGTTTACCAGCACTACCACCACTTTATCCTTTACATCAAGCCCGGCATAGTCGTTCCAGTTATATTCTGGCGCCACAATACCGAAACCGGCAAATACTAGTTCGCTTTGCTCAATCTTAACCGACGGATCGGTACGTTTGGTCCAGATAACGTAATCCTTGCGGCCTTCCAGCTTAAACTCCTGCTTGCCTTTAATGGTCATGGTTGAGCTGGCTGTTGTGTTTACATCTACCATCGGCACTTCCTGCACATAGCTATTGCCATTTCCGGGTTCCAGGCCAAGCGCCTTAAACTCACGCTCCAGGTAAGCGAGCGTCTTTTTCTCACCGTTTGTAAAGGGCTTACGGCCTTCCAGCTCATCCGCAGAAACTTCCCGCAGGTACTTACCAAAGCTTTCTGTAGTAAGTGTCGCGGCTTTTGTAGCAGTGCCGGCTTCTTCAGCTTTTGTACTGGCATCGGCTGTTTTCGTGCTGACAACGGAAGACTGGCAGGCAGGTATCAGGCAGACAGCAACAGGCAGGCAAAGAAGTATAAATCGTTTTAACATGTTAGTCCTGTTTAGTTAAAGTATAAATATATTAGACGAGGGTCTGGTATCAAAAAAACGAAGGGCTGTTATCATTACATAACAGCCCTTTAAAGTATAGTATGTTAATCGCGCTTCGATTTTATCAACTGGCGCAGCTCGGCCAGCTCATCTCTATACTTGGCAGCCTGTAAAAAGTCGAGGTCTTTGGCGGCGGCTTCCATCTGCTTTTCTGTTTTCTTGATGAGTTTTTCCATTTCGTCGCGCTTCATCATTTGAATAACAGGTTCTGCTGCCAGCGATACTTCTTCCGGACCGGCATACATTTTCACCTCTTTCTTCTTAGAATCGGCAACGGAAGTCTGCTCATAAATCTCGTCTTTCGATTTCAGTACAGTGCGCGGTGTAATGCCATGTTCTTCGTTGTAAGCCATCTGGGTAGCGCGGCGGCGATTGGTTTCATCAATAGCACGCTGCATGGAACCCGTCATGCGGTCGGCATACATGATTACCTTGCCTTTTTCGTTTCGGGCAGCACGGCCCATCGTTTGTATAAGCGAGCGCTGATCGCGCAGGAAGCCTTCTTTATCAGCATCAAGTATGGCCACTAAACTTACCTCGGGCAAATCCAGACCTTCGCGCAAGAGGTTCACGCCTATCAGCACATCAATCTCGCCCAGGCGCAGCTCGCGCAGAATTTCCACGCGGTCCAGAGTTTTTACTTCGGAGTGCAGGTATTTTACTTTTATGTTCAGCCTTTCCATGTACTTGGACAGCTCTTCCGACATACGCTTGGTTAGTGTAGTTACCAGCACGCGGGCTCCGGCTTTTATGCGTTCATCCACCTCATCAAGCAAGTCATCTACCTGGTTTGTACTTGGGCGCACTTCAATTTCAGGGTCAAGCAAACCTGTAGGTCGTATGATCTGCTCTACCACCACCCCTTCCGATTTCTGGATCTCATAATCGCCGGGCGTGGCACTAACAAACACCACCTGGTGCATCATACTTTCGAACTCGTTAAAAGTAAGCGGGCGGTTATCCATGGCAGCCGGCAATCGGAAACCATACTCTACCAGGGCTACTTTTCTGGAGCGGTCGCCGCCCCACATGGCGCGTACCTGCGGAACAGTTACGTGGCTCTCGTCTATCACCATCAGGAAATCATCCGGAAAATAATCGAGCAAACAGAACGGGCGCGCACCCGGTGCACGACGGTCGAAGTAGCGCGAGTAGTTTTCTATACCAGAGCAGTACCCTAATTCGCGGATCATCTCGAGGTCGAACTCGGTACGTTCTTTAATGCGTTTGGCTTCTGCCGGGCGGTCTTCTTTCAGGAAATACTCGTGCTGCGCTACCATGTCGTACTGGATCTCGTGGATAGCCTGCTGCAATGTATCTTTTCCGGTTACAAAGAGGTTAGCAGGATAAAGGGTAATTGCTTTTTCATCCGATAGCTTTTTACCTGATGCAGGATCAATACGGTGTATCTGCTCCAGTTCATCGCCGAAAAAGTATAGCCTGTAAGCAAAATCTGCATAAGCCGGAAAAATATCTACCGTATCGCCTTTAACCCGGAACGTTCCACGTGTGAACTCAGCTTCGGTGCGGCTATAGAGAATCTGCACAAAAGTATAAAGCAGGTTGTTACGGCTGTAGCGTTGCCCCGGTGCCAGGTGAATAACGTTCTTGCCAAACTCCTCCGGGTTACCAATACCATAAATACAGGACACTGAAGCAATCACGATAACATCGCGGCGGCCCGAAAGCAGCGCTGATGTAGTATGTAAACGTAGCTTCTCGATTTCCTCATTTATAGCCAGGTCTTTCTCGATAAATACATCCGATGAGGCTATGTATGCCTCTGGCTGGTAGTAATCGTAGTATGAGATAAAGTATTCTACCGCATTGTTGGGGAAGAATTGCTTGAACTCGCCATAAAGCTGGGCGGCCAATGTTTTGTTGTGGCAAAGTACCAGCGCAGGCTTTCCTGTTTGCTGAATAACGTTGGCCATGGTAAAGGTTTTACCTGTACCTGTAGCGCCCAGAAGCACTTGTGCCTGCTCGCCACGCCTAACGCCATCGACCAGCTGCTCTATTGCTTTCGGCTGATCGCCGGTTGGTTTAAATTCTGAAGTTAGCTGAAAATCCATTCGTTGATTTTACGAAAAGTAAAGATATACTATAACACCAAAACAACACTGTAAGTTTAGCTTTTACAGATATTATAAGTATAAGTTATGGTGCCCTTAAAATGCAAAAAGCCCACCACAGGGGCGGGCCTTTAGACAAACTCACTCATCTAATCAATCAAAAATCTATCTATTATCTTTCGCCGGTTGGTACGGCATCACAAACTCGTTTTATAGTTACTGCCGGGTACATTACGGTAACTGCCACACACCTTGGGCTACGCTCGCCATTGGTATCCATTGCTACATTTAAGCGGCGGCCTGCCTGCTGGTACTCCAGCGGTAAATTATCGGTGGTAACATAACCAGCCTGCAGCGGCCCGGTGTAATCCTGCGTATTCTGAACTATAAAATTCTCATCGAGTACATGAAGCAGGTACCAGCCATTTTCGCAATCGGCGCCTACTACCTCTACCTGCAGGCAAAGCGGCTCCGGATCATTTTCGGAGCACCCGAACATTACCACCGAAAGGCAGAAGCAAAGCAGATTGAGGTAAAAGCTTCTTTTCATAGTTTTATTTTGTACCAAGCGCGTTTTGCTAACGCGGGCATATGCAGTTGCTCTTGAATTAAGGGTTAGGTATAAGAAATCTGGTTAGGCAGCAGCTTCTTTACCACAACTACACACGCCCTGTGTTAGCAATTTTTTATTATCGTTTTAAGTAATAAGTATCGGTAAACAAAGCATCGGGGTCTCGGCCGGTAAAGGAAGTTACCAATACCATACTTCGTGCATTTAAATCCCGTACTGTAAACCTCCCCGACCAGCCGGAAGCCTTTAATTCAAATCCTCCGGCAATGGTATATTCTATTTTATACTTCTCTTTAACTGACGAAGCATTCGGTATGCCGTTTTTTACCAGGAAAGCACTGTCGGCCCGGAATTCAAAATAATCGAGCCCGGTACCTGTGTAAGTGGTTGTGCTGCAATTATTATTGCGACACAGGCTGTAATCAATTCGTTCTAAAGCCCACTTACCCTGCACAGCAGATTGTATATCTTGTCGCAGCAAGGCCGGCGAAAGATCTTGTTTCTCGCAGCCAGCTAAAGCAATTGCCAGCATACAGGCCACTACAGCCTGGTAAGGTTTTCTCATAATTTCAGGAGCAGGTAATGCAGCAACGGCTGGCATAAAACATGCGCTAAGCACCATGCCTATTATATAACCGATGCAAAAAGGAGCACTAATAACACAAACCAGCCCGACAAATTAAAGATTGTTACCGCATCAGATAGCGCAGCATTAAACATTGCTTTCATAGGCTACCGGGTAGTTAAACTGTTACTATTCTCTTTACTATCTACATGATTCCGGTTGCGGCCTTATGGTTGCAAGAGCTTGAAAAAATTTGCAATTATTTTTTACCGAGCTGGTAATTTACGGCCATGTTCAGGCCAAGCGAGTATGGTTTGCCCTGGGTGGCAACGGCTTTGTCAGGGTTTTCGATTAAGGTGCTCAGGAAACTGCGCATTTCAGGGCCAAAGGATACAGTAACCACATCAGAAATACGCTTGCCCACTCCCATCGACATATTCCCCGAAAACTGCATGCGGCGGAACGGTGATTCTGATTCTTTGCTATACGCTACCGACTGTACTTCTTTTGTATCTGCATCAATACTGGCCTTCATCAGGAAGTTGGCTGCCATGCCACCGGCTGCATACCAGTACCATTTTTTAGTAATATTACCTTCGTACTGCAGCCCTAAGGGCAACGTCAGGAATTCGTAGCGGTAATCTACATCAAAAGCATTTTTAGTGCGCGCCACGCTGATGGAGTCGGTTGTAAAGTTGTTGTTAAGCGATGGCAGGAAAACCGTGGAAGGTGCCAGCTGCGAACGCTCGCCAGAGTATGGTTTAAACAGAAACTGCTTAATAACATAATTGGTTTTGGTGCGTGCGGTGTTCTGGCTGTAGCCTAAACCGGTTAAAAGCTTCAGCTTATTTTTAAGCTTAAAACCTGCTTTCACATCCACTGAATACGAAAAAGCTGGTTTGGTATTTTTGGCAAACTCATCGCGAGCTTCCTCCATATTATCTGACGTTGCGCTTGAGATGGAAGGGCCCTTAGCAGCAAAGCTGCGTTGATTAACGGCAACCATCATGCGTTCCGGCAAACCAATGTTCTGCTCAAAGTATGAAGGTGCATAAGCCATACTTACGTTCCAGCGGCTGTTTCCGCCGGCAACATCTTTTTCAGATCCGCCACCAGCTTCTTTGTTTAGGGCCAGCACCAGTGCTTCGTTCTGTTTTTGCAGATTCTTATTTCCCTGCTGAAGTTGTTTATCTATACTTTGTGCAGCATTGGAGTTAGCATCAGGATTTAACAGTAATTGCTGAGCCGCCGTTTTATAGTAGCTATTAATGGAGGAAGGCACTGCAGCAATAGCACGGCTTGCCGATGGAAACAACGTATTTTGCTGTGGCTGAACCAGTGTGCTTTCATCTGTTGCAAGTGTTGCTCCAACTGTAATCATTGAGTTCGGTACACTGGTTTCTGTGTTAACCTGTGGTTTTGGTGCGCCTATACTTCTTGTATCAACTAAGCTATTAGAAGTATAAGCACTTTCTTTCTGCTTTTGAAATGACGCCGCAGTTGAGTTAGAAGCATAATTGCCCAGCTGTGAATTTTGGCTCGCCACATTTTGCGAGGGCACATCTGCAATTGCTATACTTTCAGAAACGCTACTGTTTATACTTTGCTCTGTAACTGGTGTCGCATTATTTATACTTGAAACAGCATCTATACTTTGTTGCGGATTTATACTTTCCTGCTCCGGTACTGCTTCGCTTTTCAGGGTCTTTTCAGGAGCAGCAGTAGCTGTATTTGAAGCTATACCTGGCTGCAGGCCAGTGCTTGTTAGCGCATCCTGCCTAAAGTGGTAGAAAAACGCTGCACCTGCTACCATTAACAGGGCAATGCATGCGGCGGCCAACTGGCGGTAAAATACCAGCCTGTTTTTATACTTTGAGTTTTCCTGCACCGTCAGTTCATGGTCTATACGCGACCAGATATCAGGGGCAGGCTGCGCCTCAGCGTCGTGCAAGCGGCGCCAGAATTCCTGCTCCAGGTTCCCGTGCTTCTGTTTATCTGCTGATGACATTTTCTTTATATGGTTTATCTTGCCGTGCCAGCATATTCTGCAATATGGCTCGTGCACGCGAAAACTGCGATTTAGATGTTCCCTCTGAGATTCCGAGCATTTCGCCTATCTCTTTATGGTTGTAGCCTTCTATAGCGTAGAGGTTAAATACCATCCGGTAGCGTGGTGCCAGGCCCTGGATCATACCTAGCAACTCATCGAGGCTGTAGTCGCTTAAATTTGTCGCTTCGGCTGCCACACTTACCGCTTCTTCCGTTTCATGTGAAACTGTCAGCAGCTGTTTTTGCCGCAAAAGTTTCAGGGCCGTGTTTATCATGATCCTCCTGATCCAGAACTCCAACGGGCAGTCTTTTTTAAAGTTCTGCAGGTTATTGAACACCTTTACAAAGCCTTCCTGCATGATGTCTTCTGCCTCGAAAGAAGTTGGTGCATAACGCAAACAGATCACCATCATCTTTTTAGAATACAGTTCATACAAAAGCCGTTGCATATCCCGTTTGCCGGCAATGCACCCTTCTATGAGCTTATCCTCGTCTGACTTTGGTTTAGTAAAAAGCTTCAAATGCTGCCTGTTTAGAGCCTCTCTCCCATAGGATGCCATTTAGCCTACCAATGGTTGCAAGCACTGTTAATTATTTTCTTTTATCAGGCAGACAAAGTGATTAATTAAGCTACCTGTTGTATTAGCCTCTGTAAATATATTAAAATACAAGGCAAAACAGATAGTATAGCTTATTGAAGGCTGTAAAAATTTCTACACAACTACTTAAGTATAAATAGCATACTTTACAAAATAGAAGAAGCCTCCTTTATAGGGAGGCTTCTTCTATCATCTTAATAAACACAACAGCTAAATTTTATTTCATTCATGCCAGATCTTACATCATGTTCATGAATAATAATTTGTACAGAATTACAGCCACTACAGATGCGATCAGCATCCAGGCGTATAAAACAATCTTGTAAGCAGCGGTAAATGTGGCAGTATCTCCGTTAAGCTCTTCGTAAGCCTGCAGGCGTGCCTGGCCAAGTATATTTTTAGAAAGTAAGTGAGAAGAAAAGCTCAGGCCAATCGCCACTATAACCACATCATCCAGGAAACCGAAAACAGGCACATAATCGGGCACAAAGTCTATCGGGCTGATAGAATAGCCAATTACAAAGGCCAGCAGCAGGCGCACATACCATTGCACACGACCATCGCGGTAAGATAAGTACAGAGCGTAAAGCTCGGTGTTAAGTTCCTGGGTTTTCTGCTTAAGGGTGTGTAGCTGTGCCATGGCATAAGAGGTAGAGTGTCTGCTATTTTACGAGACCAGGGCACCATTTTGTTACATAGTAATACAAGAATATATACTAAAAAAAATTGTACTGCGTTTTTACTCGTTCCAGATAGCCCAGGCCGCTTCTGCCTGGCCCTGCAACATGGCCAGCCCGTTCATGGTTTTTGCACCAGCCGCTTTGCCTTCCGTTATAAAAGACGTCAGCTCAGGGTTGTATACCAGGTCGTACAGGTAATGCTGCGGTGTAAGAGAAGTATAAGGTATTGGCGGCAATGTGTCTACCTCGGGGTACATGCCCAACGGAGTAGTATTGATAATAAGATTATACTTCTGAAGTAAGTCGGGCGTAACGGCCTCATAAAGTATAGCACCAGCCACGGCTTTTCTGGCTACTGAAGTATAAGGTATGGCCAGGGCTTTTAGCGCAGCACAAACCGCTTTGGCAGCACCGCCGGTTCCTAACACAAGCGCCTGTCCCCTATCTTCCTCCGGGTAAAAGTTTTGGAGCGAAGTTTTAAACCCGATATAATCTGTGTTATAACCTTTGGTTCTGCCGGCTTCTATTTTTATAGTATTTACAGCGCCAATCTCGGCAGCAGCGGCATCGAGCTCTGTCAGAAATGGTATTACCTGCTCTTTGTAAGGCACTGTTACATTCAGCCCAACCAGTTCCGGTTCCCTGGCCAATAACTCTGGCAGCTGCTCTATCTGCTCCAGTTCATAAAGATCATACACAGCTTCGCGCACACCTACCTTTTCAAATTTCTCTGTGAAATATCGTTTTGAAAATGAGTGCCCTAACTTTTTACCGATAAGCCCAAACCTGCGCATCTTTTATGGAAGTATAATTTTGATACCTGAAACTCATATAAAGGCAGATAACTTGCTCGTTTACCGACACCTTGTATACAAAGCTAAAATAAAAATGCCCGTTCAGGTGGTCTGACGGGCATTTAAAATATTGAGTTTTATATTTAGCCTTTATAAGCTGCGGCTTCATCTCCCAGGAAATGGAAGAAAGTATCGCCGCGCAAGCCTAAACGGATTGTTTCTAAAGGTACAACCTCGTTTGGCGCGATGTTACCAAGGTTTACATTGGCACCCAGCAGTTTAATAAACCATACTTGCTGTGCTTTCTGAGGAGCTTCCCACAATATCTTTTCAAACGGGATCTTTGTCAGAATCTCTTCCACAAGGCCGCTACGTACTTCGCCGGTAGAACGGAACAAACCAACATTACCACCTTCACGGGCTTCACCAATCACTTTCCAGGCACCTGCATCCAGCTCGGCCTGCATCAGCTTTATCCACATGTATGGCGGGATGATCTTCTCAGCATCTTTAGAACCAACCTCTGAAAGAACAGTTACCTGCTCAGAAAGCGTCTGAATGTATTCGCATTTTTTGCCATGGTCCAGCACGATAGAACCGTCTGATACTTCAGCAAAGTTCATGTTATACTTGTCCAGGATGCGGCGGTAGTCGTCAAACTGATTGCGCACGATAAAGGCCTCGAAAAGCGTACCTCCAAAGTATACCGGAATTCCGGCTGCTTTGTATACATCCAGTTTTTGCTGCAGGTTAGGCACCACATACGAGGTGGCCCAGCCCAATTTCACAATGTCAACATAGTCCCCGGCTACTTCCAGGAAGTTTTCTACCTCCCGAATGCTCAGACCTTTATCCATAGCCATGGTAAAGCCCTTTTCGCGTGGTTTTACATCACGCTCCGGCAGGTTATTCAACGTATAGTTCATGCTTTTTTATTTGCGGTACTGGTCAATTAATCGGGATAATGCCCGCTGCGACTCCAGCTCTGGGAAGAACTCGAAGAGCAGCTTATGTTTTTCGAAGTCCAAAATTAAAGCATTTTCCAGATAATTGTATGCTTCGCGATATTTTCCTGCCGAAAGCATATAAGCACATGCCCTATAGTATAGCTCAGCCTCATTTGGCTGCAGTTCTATGGCATTAAGAATGATGTCTGTGGCTTCTTCAAAATTGCCCTGCTCGTAAAGTATAATCGACCAGTTCAGGTAAATATCCTTATCGTCGGGTTGCACCTCGGCTGCACGCGCATAACTTTCGAGCGCCGACACCACATGCCCTACATGGTATTCAGCGGCTGCAAGCGCCACCCAGTAGTCAGGGCTATCATCATACAGGCTTACCGCCTTTTTAAAGAAATGCACTGCTTCGTACCACTTGCCCTGCGCATCAAGGATAACCCCAATACCAAACCAGGCTTCATCCATTTCCGGATCCAGGTCGATGGATTTCTGGTAATAGCGCCTTGAAAGGTCCCACTGCAGCAGTTTTTCGTAGCACTCGCCTATATTACAATATACTTCTGCCGATGGCGAGCCTTGCTCCAGCATCTGGTTAAAGGCCTCTATAGCTTTGGTATACTCGCCCAGATACACATAGGCATTGGCCATGTTGTTATAAGCCGTAATAAAATCAGCCTTAATAATAGTGGCATAATCGTAAGCGGCAATGGCTTTGTCGTAAGAGCCAAGCTTGTTATACACGTTACCCAGGTTAAACCAGGCTACATATGAGTATGGATCGGCGTCTACAAACTCCTGGAAAAATGGCAGGTGTTCGCGCAAAGTACCCGTTACCTCCATGCAGTATACAATTTCCTGCATGGCTGCCTCATTCTCTACGTTCAGTGTGATGCACTTTTTATAGTACTTGATAGCCGAGCTGAATTTGCCCCAACTCTGGTAAGTAAGGCCAATGTTAAAGTATATATCGTCACGGTCTTCGGCGTAAGCCAGTGCTTTCTTAAACTGATCTATGGCATCGCGGTAATCGCCTCGCTGGGTATAAATAATACCACGCGTCAGCGACACATCCGGGTTTTCCATCTCTGTTTCAGCTACCTGCTCAATTAGCGTAAGGGCATCGTCGAATTTTCCGGACATGGCCAGCAGCTGTGCTTTATCTATCAGCAGCTCAGAAGAAAAAGGGTACTGGGCAATAGCAGAATCACAGGCTAGTATCGCTTTCTTATAGTCGAAGTTAGCCGTGTAATGGTCTATTATATATTCAAAATCAGTAAGGTCAAAAAAAGCAGTCTCATTACTTCCCAGCATCTGCTCGAACCGCTGTATCAGTTCAAGTTCTTCGCTGTTCTCATCAAAATTATCTTTCATCTCCTATATCCAACAGGCTGGGTTAAAACAGCCTTTGTCATACTACATTTATCTACTGCAAATAGTTTAGTTAGAATTGGCCGTTTCTGGTGTTGTTGCGGCACTTGCCAATGCCAGCAACCGGCTGCAGCTCCAGGCTATGGTTTCATCTAATGGCCGGAACTCTAACCCGATGGCGGCACTTACTTTATTGTTACTGAATAAGTGTGTTTTACTTGCCACGCGGGCTGTATCTTTTGTAATTAACGGCCTGCTGCCGGTAAGCCAGGAGCGTACGCGCTCTGCTCGCCAAACTACTTCGGCTAAGGCAGCGGGCACTTTTATACCCGGAGCTTTTTTCCCCAGGCAACCTGCTACGCGTTCAAAGAATTCTTTATAGGTAAGCTGGCCGGCATTAAGTATAAACCGCTCGCCGGTTATGTCTGAAAAAGTAAGCTGAAGCATGGCCTCTACCACATCGCGCACATCTACAAAATTGGCGCTGCCCTTAGTGTAAAAGCTTTTCTGGTCAAAAACATACTTAAACAGGCGTGTGCTGCTGCGGGTCCAGTCGGCGGGGCCAAGCACCACCGATGGGTTTACGATTACTGCATTCAAGCCTTCAGAAATGCCGCGCCATACTTCCAGCTCGCCAAAATATTTAGAACTGGCATAGGCTGAGTGTTCTTCGGCCTGGTCCCATTTGTCTTTTTCGGTTAAGGTTGTAGAGCCTTTGGGCCGGCCCACCGCTGCAATAGAGCTTACATGGCAGAGCTTTATACTTTGTTGTTCCAGGCAGGCATCTACTATATTCGCTGTGCCTTCCACATTTATCTGCTTCAGCAATTCCACATCCTGTGGTGCATACGATACCAGGCCGGCACTATGAAATACATACTTCACATCCTCCAGAGCACTTCGCAAAAACACAGGATCCAGAATATCGCCTTCCAGCCATTGCACCTGCTCAGCTCCGGGTATACCTGGCACTTGCCCTCTGTAAATGGCCTTTACCTGGTGCCCTTGCTCAAGAAGCGCCTGAATAAGAAAGCTGCCGATCAGGCCACTACCGCCTGTTACAAAAACCATGGTCGCAAGTATAAATTGGAAGAATACTAAAGCTGATTGTTAAGCAATGGAAGTGCAAGTGCCTTTTGCAGGTATTTGCAGCTCACCACTTTCTGCAGCACGTTTGTGTGTTTTAAACTATGGGTATCCGAGCCTAGAAAATCTATCTGACCGGCATCTATTAACCGCTCCGCTACCTGTTTTGCCGCCGGTGAGTAATAGCCTGCTAACGAGTTTAGATTAGGCTGCAGTAAAACACCCTGCTCGCGCAGCTCCAGCAATTCATCGAACTTACCATAAAAGAAAGTGTAGCGCTCCGGGTGAGCCAGCACAGGTTTATACCCATAAGACCGCATCCGGAAGATCGCCTCTCTTAAATTAAGCGGCTCGTTCATGAACGAGGTCTCAAATAACAAGTAGTTATCCCCGAATGTTAACAACTCCTCTCCTTTTTCCAGCTTATCCAGGAAACCTTCATCCAGGTAATGCTCGGCGGCACAGGCAAGCTCCATATCAATACCGGCGGCAGCCACAGCTTCCTGCAGTTGTTGCAAGCGCTCACGTATACCAGCAGGTGTGTTTTTATAGAAATCGCTCATGATGTGCGGTGTCATGATCAATTTGCGGTAGCCCAGGTTTTTCATGGTTTGCACCAACTCCACAGACCGCTCCATTGTATCGGCCCCATCATCCAGCCCCGGAAGTATATGCGAATGCATATCCACACCCAATGCCTCTAACGTGAGGGAGGGAGTAGCATCGTTACGTCCGAATAAGTCCTTGAAAAACTGTATCATTAACAAAAATCAGGTATAATGGCATATAAGCCAATAATGTGCCGTTAACGGGGCAAACGTATTTCAAAATAACGCAAATTATAAGCACTATCAAAACTTACACCCCTATACAGCTGCTTAATACCCCTTATAAACACGGAGCACCGTATTATACCTTTTAAATTGGGTGATTATTATAAAATGTATAGTTTTGTAAACAACGCATAGTTGTAACCCGTTATATACCCGACCTTAAAAATTTCTACAACAAACTATAGATGGAATTAAAACAAACAGAAAACCAGCGCATGATCGCGGACATGGTCCGGGACTTCGGAGCGAAACACATCAAGCCTAAAATGCGGGAGTGGGACGACAGCCAGGAGTTTCCGGTAGAGGTGTTCAAGCAATTAGGCGAACTGGGGCTGATGGGCGTACTGGTGCCAACGGAGTACGGCGGATCGGGTTTCGGTTACCTGGAGTATGTAACAGCTATTGCCGAGTTATCTAAGATTGATGGTTCTATCGGTCTTTCGATGGCGGCGCACAATTCGCTTTGCACCGGCCACATTCTGGCTTTCGGTAACGAGGAGCAGAAACAGAAATACCTGCCAAAGCTTGCAACCGCCGAGTGGATTGGTGCCTGGGGCTTAACGGAGCCAAACACTGGTTCTGATGCCGGCAACATGCGCACGGTAGCTGTAGAAGACGGCGACTACTACGTAATTAACGGCGCCAAAAATTTCATCACACACGGTAAATCCGGTAATGTGGCCGTGGTTATAGTTCGCACAGGCGAAGTTGGCGACTCGCACGGTATGACGGCTTTCGTAATCGAGAAGGGCACACCGGGTTTTAGTGCAGGCCGCAAAGAAGACAAACTGGGTATGCGCGCTTCAGAAACTACAGAACTTATTTTCCAGGACTGCCGCGTACATAAGAGCCAGATACTAGGCAAAGTTGGCGAAGGTTTTATACAGGCGATGAAAGTGCTGGACGGTGGCCGCATTTCTATTGCAGCTTTATCGTTGGGCATTGCGCAGGGTGCATTTGAAGCGGCTTTGGCCTACTCGCAGGAGCGCAGCCAGTTTAACAAACCTATTTCCAGCTTCCAGGGCATTGCCTTTAAATTAGCAGATATGGCTACTGAAATAGAAGCTGCCTCTTTGTTAACTTACCAGGCTGCCGACATGAAAAACCGCGGCCTGAACGTGAATAAGGAATCTGCTATGGCCAAACTATATGCTTCTGAAGTATCGGTTAGAGTGGCAAACGAAGCAGTTCAGATCTTTGGTGGCTATGGCTTTACAAAAGATTACCCTGCCGAAAAATATTACCGCGATGCTAAACTATGCACTATAGGCGAAGGCACCAGCGAGATACAGAAACTGGTGATTTCCAGAGCCATTTTAAAATAACATTACCAGCGAAAGCATGTAAAAATCTATCGCTGCCACACAAAAAATACACATTTGCGGCACTTTTATCGTAGTTTGAGATAAATAATTTACTCAATCTATTGATTTATAAGATAAAGCTTGTGTAAATTTGCAATCCAAAATATCGAAAGAAGCAGTAATAAAAATAACATGATAATTGTAAACGTAAAGGATAACGAGTCTGTAGACCGTGCATTAAAAAGATTCAAGAAGAAATTCGAAAGAACTGGTGTTCTTAAAGAGCTAAGATCAAGAACTTTCTTCCAGAAGCCATCTATCACAAAGAGAAAGCAGAAAGAGAAAGCTAGATACATCCAGACGCTTTTCGCGAAAGATAACTACTAGTCTTTCTACCAACATATCTTATTTTTCCATAAATTAGTATAGCTGATTCACCCATCAGGTATACTAGTTTATGGAATTATTTTTTAAGTACCTACAATACGAAAAGCGGTATAGCCCCCATACCCTTACCTCCTACCACACCGACCTGGGACAATTCTCAAATTACTTAGAGCAAGTATACCAGATTACCGATCCAGCCGAGGCAGATCATACCATTATCCGTTCCTGGCTACTTACATTGGTACAGCAGCATATTCAGCCGCGCTCTATCAACCGTAAAATTGCCTGCCTCCGCTCTTACTACAGGTTTTTACTTTCACAGCAGCGCATACCTGCCAACCCTATGCTGCGCATAAAAGCACCAAAGGTTTCTAAGAAACTACCGGGCTTTGTACTCGAAGAGCCTTTTAACTCTTTCCTGGATAGCTTTGAATTTGAAGAAAATTTTGAGGGCCAGCGCGACAGGCTTATACTTGAATTTTTGTACGGCACAGGCATCCGATTAGCCGAGCTTGTGAACATCAGCCACTCAGATATAGATCTGAGAGCCAGAACTGTAAGGGTACTGGGCAAGGGCAATAAAGAGCGTATTGTTCCTATTAACGATTCGCTGCTTACCTGCCTGGAAAATTATACTGCGCTGAAGAAAACCTATTTTACCGATAACAATTCCGAAAAGCTGCTCGTTACTAATAAGGCACGTCCGGTATATCCTAAATTTGTATATCGTGTGGTAAAAAAGTATATCAGCTTGGTAACAACTTCTGAACATAACAGCCCACACGTGCTGCGCCATTCTTTTGCTACGCACTTGCTCAATAATGGAGCAGATCTTAATGCTATTAAAGAATTATTAGGCCACTCAAGCCTGGCAGCTACACAAGTTTATACCCACAACTCTATCGAGAAACTTAAATCGATTTTCGAGAAGGCACATCCTAAAGCATAATTTAACCTTTAAACAGATACTTCTATGAAGCTACAGATGCACTCTATCCACTTCGAAGCTGACGCTCAGCTATCCGATTTTATCAAACAAAGAGTAGACAAACTGGAAACATTTTACGACCGCATAGTAGAGGGCGAAGTGTTCCTTAAAAATAATAACAACGACGGCAACGACAATAAAACTGTAGAACTCAAGCTATTTGTACCCGGCTCTACTTTATTCTCTAAAGAAGATGCCCCATCATTTGAAGCAGCCGCTGACGCAGCTATTGAAGCTATGCGCAAACAGCTTAAAAAGTATAAAGAAAAGCAAAACGCACATTAACCATAATCAGGTATAAAAGAAAAGGCCCGTTGTACAACGGGCCTTTTCTTTTATACTTAGAAAGTAAATTATACTTTATGCTGAACTATAGGTTGAAAGCCTGCTTGATCTTATCTACATAGTCAAGTTTTTCCCATGTAAACGTTTCGAACTCTTTCACCTCAACCTGGCCATTCTTTACAAACTCAACCTTCTTTATACCTGGCGTGCGGCCCATGTGGCCATAAGCTGCCGTTTCTGAGAAGATCGGGTTTTGTAGGCCATAACGCTGTACAATTGCATATGGGCGCATATCGAACAACTGGCTTACTTTTTCAGCAATTTCGCCATCGCTCATAATATTGCCAGCTGCATCTTTTGCCTTAGTAGAGCCATAGGTAGTTACATACAAGCCAACCGGCTTTGCAACACCAATTGCATAAGCAACCTGCACCAGCGCCTGATCTGCTACACCGGCAGCTACTAAGTTCTTAGCAATATGGCGGGCAGCGTAAGCCGCAGAACGGTCTACTTTAGAAGAATCTTTACCTGAGAAAGCACCCCCACCGTGAGCACCCTTACCACCATAAGTATCTACGATGATTTTACGGCCGGTTAAGCCTGTATCGCCGTGCGGGCCACCGATTACAAACTTGCCAGTTGGGTTAATGTGGTAAACGATCTCGTTATCAAACAGCTTCTGGATACGCTCCGGCAGTAAGTTAAGTACACGCGGAATCAGGATGTTGTTGATATCTTCGCTGATCTTCTGCACCATCTCTTTTTCAGCTTCTTGTCTTGCTTCTGCTGTGTCGGCTTTCGGCATTACAAACTCATCATGCTGAGTAGAGATTACGATGGTATCGATCTTTTCAGGAACGTGGTTGTCGCTGTAACGGATTGTAACCTGAGATTTTGCATCCGGACGCAGGTAAGTCATCTCTCTGCCTTCTTTACGGATAGCGGCAAGCTCCTGCAGCAACAGGTGCGAAATGCTAAGCGCTAATGGCATGTAGTTGTCGGTTTCGTTTGTAGCGTAACCAAACATCATACCCTGATCGCCGGCCCCCTGATCTTCCGGGTTAGCACGTTCAACGCCCTGGTTTATATCACTTGACTGACCATGGATAGCAGAAATAATTCCGCAGGCATCCGCATCAAACATATATTCAGACTTGGTATAGCCAATGCGCTTAATTACATCGCGGGCGACTTTTTGCACATCAACATAACCATCCGTTTTCACTTCACCGCTCAGCACAACCAACCCAGTGGTTACAAGTGTTTCGCAGGCTACTTTAGACTGAGGATCCTGTTTTAAAAATTCATCAAGGAGGGCATCCGAAATCTGGTCCGCAACCTTATCTGGGTGACCTTCTGAAACAGACTCAGAAGTAAATAAATATGGCATTTTACAATTGGGTTTAGGTACAAAGTATAAACCTGCCTGCCCTTTACGGCAGCGGGTACAAAGCTAAGGGAAATATGCCATACTTTAAAATTCATTGCCTTTTAAGGCTTGTAAAGTTATACTTAGCGCTAGTGTTAATAAAATACAATCATAAATCTGACTAGCTTATACTTAACAGCAGTTAAAATTGCTCTCCGAAGTTAATAAAAGCTCTATATAGCTATTTAAGGCGTTTAATTTAAAACTTTTTAAAAGTGCTCCCGTTTCAAAAGCACTTCATTGTACCATTTCTAAAGACAAAACATGAAATCCTATATAATCATTTTACTTGCTTTTATTAGCTTGGCGGGCAAAGCCTTTGCACAGGACGACTCGCCGTATAAAACCAGCACGAAAGTAGATGCACCCATCATTGCAGCCGGCATGGGCCTTAGCTACTGGGGCTTATCTAGGATGCAGGATAAAGAAGGCCTTACTGAGGAAGAGATAGCAAACCTTAGCAAGAACGACGTAAATGGCTTTGACCGTTTCTCTGTGGGCTATCATTCAGACCAGGCTAAAAAGATAAGCGACATTCCTTTTTATAGTTCTTTTGCCATGCCTCTGGCTGTAATGATATTAAATGATAATGTGCGTAGCAAATTCGGACAGGTAGCAGTACTGTATGTAGAAACTATGGCTATTACCGGCGCTTTATTTACGAACGCGAATGCTGCTTTTCCCCGCACAAGAGCGATGGTTTACAACGATGAGGTAGATATGTCGGATCGTAAATCTGCTAATGCCCGCAATTCATTTTATGCCGGGCATACGGCAGCCACAGCAAGTGCTACATTTTTTGCAGCTAAAGTATTTCATGACTTCAACCCCGATTCAAGGGCACGTCCATATGTATGGGCTACAGCCGCGGCCATTCCGGCTACTGTTGGCTATTTACGCCTGAAAGCCGGTAAGCACTTCCTGAGCGATAATATTATTGGTTATACTTTAGGTGCAGCCGCCGGTATACTTGTGCCGCAACTGCATAAAAAATCAAACAAGACAAACATGAGCCTGGTACCGGTTGCCTCTCCTGAATTTAACGGGGCTGCCTTTGCTTATACTTTCTAAAGTACCTTTCAGGTATATCTAAAACAAAAAGGCCCGCAATATTGCGGGCCTTTTTTATAAATAACCTTGATGATTAATAACCAGGGTTTTGTACCAGCTTAGGGTTGGCCTGAATATCTACCTGAGGTATAGGCAGGATAGTTTTATTTGAGCCATAAGCCTGAGCAGAATTTGATCCGTTAGCAGGAATATCTTTCTTGTTTCTTAACAGGTCGAACATTCCGTGTCCTTCAAATGCAAGCTCTCTTCTTCTTTCTAACAGAATAGCATTTACCAGCGCTTCTTTAGTAGGCACATCCAAAAGAGTAAGCTCAATTGCACCAGCTCTCTTACGAATAGTATTTAGCAAGTCAAGTGCTTCAACACTAGGAAGATCAGACTGTTTTGCAAGTGCTTCAGCTTTAGTTAAAACTACTTCTGCATAACGGATAACCGGCACCCACTGTGTGTTATCAGTATACTTCAGAGTCCATGCTTTATTTTTAGCATCTACTGTAACTAAAGCAGTTTTACGAAGGTCGGTTAATTCCTGTGCACCAAACAGATTTAAGTAAGGATTTACAGAAATATCACCACGCTTAACCGGAGAATAATGCTGACCAAGTGAGTTGTTGGTATTCGGATTATCGCCCTGGTTATGAGCCACAGAGAAAATAGACTCTTTCGTTGTATAGTTACTGAATACAGTTACCGGAGAAGGGTTAAGAACATAACCTCTAGCTTTAACTTTATCTGCAAACTCAATTGCTTTTGCGTTATCGCCTTTATACAAGTATAAACGCATTAATAAAGCCTCAGCAGCTCCCTGAGTAGCACGTGCAACATCTCCGAAACCAGTTCCGGCACGTACAGGCAGGTTGCTCGCACCAAATAACAGATCCTGTTCAATCTGAGCATATACTTCGGCTACAGTATTTCTTGGTATCTGGGCCTCAGGCGTAAATGCACTTGTAGCATCAAACGCTTTTAGAGAAAGTGGAATACCTAAGTGTGAACCGTTAGCAGAGAAAGTATATGGCTGTGCAAACAGGTTTACCAGGTACCAGTGGTTTAATGCTCTGATAAATTTTGCTTCAGCTTCATACTGTTTAGCCAGCAAATCAGTAGGAACTTTCGTGCGATTAGCTTCCAGAGCCTGAAGGAATTGGTTTGCTGTATAGATTGCTCTATAACCACCAGTCCATGCTGCAGTTACTGTACCATCATTAGAAAGTGTGTTGAACAGACCAATTCCTCCGAAGAAAGAAGCAGGATCAGTATCAGCACCGCGTACATCTGAATAGATCAAGGCACGACCTCCCAGGAACTCAGCATTCTGGTTGTCATCGTACATACCCACAACAGCCTTTTCAATACGGGCAGGGGTTGAGAAAACAGCGTCAGGAGAGAAGTTCTCGATCGGCTCTTTTTCAATTACATCACATGACACAGAAGCAAATGAAAGCGCTCCCAGCAAAAGTGATGCAGTTATATTATTTTTAATTCTTTTGTTCATGATTGTAATGGAATAAATTATAGACCAACATTTACACCAAACGTGAAGCTGCGAGCCTGCGGAATAGAACGGTTATCTACACCGTAAGCAATGTTCGCATTTCTATTAGTGTTTACTTCAGGGTCTGCACCTTTATACTTTGTCAACACAAATGCATTTTGCAGCTGTCCGTACACGCGGATATTGTTGATACCAAGTTTAGATGTTACTGCAGCAGGCAGGTTGTAACCCAGGCTCACCTGACGTAGTCTCAGGAAGTCGCCATCTTCTAACCATCTTGTTGAAGTACGGGTAGAGATGTTATCCTGTAAATACAGTCTTGGAACATCTGTGTTATCACCTGGTTTCTGCCATCTGTCTTTGATCTCAGCAATGTTGTTGTTCAGGTAATTTGTCATTAAAGATGCACGGGTAGTATTAAGAATCTTGTTACCACCGCTGTACTGGAAGAAAACACCTAAGTCAAATCCTTTGTATTTGAAAGTGTTATCGAAACCACCAAACCATTTCGGATAAGGGTTACCGGCATAAACAGCATCATTAGCAGTAATATCTGAAGTTTCAGTACCATCTGCCAGGTAATACTTCTTAGTTGCTGGATCGTACTGCTTCAGTGTACCATCTTTCGCAAGGAACTGAGCATTACCGTTAGCAGGGTTTACGCCAGCCCAACGGATCAGCTTAAACTCACCAATTCCATAGCCAACTGCAGCTTCACTTGAGCCACTCACTACAGCTACATCATTGTAAAGGCTTGTCACCTCATTTTTAACTGCAGAGAAGTTAAAAGATGTATTCCAGGAGAAATCAGCTTTTTGAATATTTACTGTATTGATTGATAATTCAACACCTTTATTATACATAGAGCCAATGTTTGTGCTAACTGCAGCACCAGGTATACCTGTAGTTCTTAGTACTGGGGCATTTAGAACCAGGTCAGTGATGTCGTTGTAGAAGTAATCAAAAGTAGCACCGATACGATCGTTTAAGATAGATAAGTCAAAACCTACGTCTAACTTAGTTGAAGTCTCCCACTGCAGTTCAGAGTTACCAACCCTTACCGGGCTTAAACCATTCTGCTCTGCATATAAGCCACCACCATAAAGCGTTCTTGAAGCAAAGTCAGCGATGTTAGAGTTACCAACAACACCGTAGCTGGCACGCAGTTTTAAGTCGTTCAAGAACTCAAACTGGTCCATAAAGTTCTCTTCAGATATTCTCCAGCCAATAGAACCGGCAGGGAAATAACCACGCTTGTTGTTTATACCAAAACCAGAGAAGGCATCAGCACGGAAAGCAATTTCTGCGTAGTATTTGCTACCAAAATCGTAAGATAAACGGCTGAAATAAGAATCAAAACCATTATGTGTTCTTCCACCATCAGCGCCAAGTTGCTCAGAGAATGTACCTGAGATAATATCCTTAAAGAATGGATCAGCAAAGTCACCGGCATAAGCACCAATAAAGTATTGCTCAACCTCCTGATACTCTAAACCAGCTGTAGCAGTAATGTTATGCTGTTCTGCAATTAGCTTGCTGTAAGTAGCATAGTTTGACCAGCTCCATTGGTTACGACGCAGGTTGTTTGTCTGCACAAGACCGTTGTAGCTTCTTCCAAGACCAGCAATACGAGGATCGCTATACTGATCTTCAAAATTGTCGATATAGTCAATACCATACTTTGAAGTAACCTTAAGGTCTTTGATTGGCTGCACTTCAATGTAACCATTACCTAAGATTCTTTGGGAAGTGTTATTGTTTCGCTGTAACTGAAGGTTTGCAAGCGGGTGATAGAAGTTATTCAACTTATATGATGTGTTGTTAGCACCATCTCCCAATAAACCAAGCGAGTTCAGGTAATAGAACCCATCTTTACCATATACCGGTACGTTCGGAGCAGCATTGAAACCTGCTACACCGGCACCAGCCAGGTAACCTTCAGAAAGAATACCGTTGTTAAGAGACTTTGTAAAGCTTGTGCTAATACCAGCTTTGAACCAGTCTTTTGGAGTAATGTCGATGTTTAAGCGGGCACCGCCTCTTCTTAATCTGTTTCCTTCAGTTACACCTTTCTGGTCAGCATAAGTAGCAGAACCATAGTATGATGCTTTCTCAGTACCACCTGAAAGTGAAAGCTGGTGGTTTTGTACAGTACCTCTTCTGAAAATCTCATCCAGCCAGTTTGTTCTGTCAGGAACGCCATCTTCATTTATATCCACATTACCAGCAATTGGAGCTAATCCTCTGTTTGCTGCTTTCTCATTCTGGATGGCGATGTAATCATCACCGTTCAGCATTTCAGGTGTGTTAACTACTTCATGGAAACCAGTATAGTAGTCGTAAGTTACTTTTGAAGTACCAGATTTACCTCTTTTTGTAGTTACCAGTATAACACCGTTAGCTGCACGAGAACCATAAAGTGCAGAAGCAGCAGCATCTTTCAGTACTTCGATTGATGCGATGTCATTTGGGTTAAGGTCGGCAAGCGGGTTGTAACGTGTACCATTACCACCGTTAAATGTATTCAGGTTAGCAACCTGAGCCATAGGCACACCATCAATAACGTATAGTGGCTGGGAGCTGTTAGAAATAGAACCAACACCACGCACACGTACAGTAACACCATCAGCTAAGGCACCACTGGTATTTGTGATCTGAACACCTGCAGCACGGCCAGCAAGAGACTGGTCGAAGCTTTGTACTGGCTGGTTCTCGATTGTAGCAGCTTTGATACTGGTAATTGAACCAGTAACATCTTTTACATCTTTCACACCGTAGCCCACAACAACTACTTCCGAAAGCGCTTTGCTGTCTTCTTTCAAAGAAATATTTACAGCAGTTTTGCCTGCAGCATTAACTTCCTGCGCTACATAACCCAGAAACGAAAATAACAGTGTAGCATTTTCAGATGGCACATTTACAGTATAGCTACCGTCGCCACCTGTATAAGTACCTACTGTAGTACCCTTTACTACCACGTTTACACCTGGCAGGGGTTGTCCACTTCCAGAGTCGGTTACCTTCCCTGAAATAGTTCGGTTTTGCGCCCACACCTGACTAACAAGTGTTAGGAGCATTACCAAACTTAATAATAGAACTTTTCTCATAAAGTTAGATTAGTAAAATTGATAATTGTGTAATTAGTTAGTGTCCAAATATATATCAATGTTATAACAATGTAAAAACTGACACTAAAAATTTTATCAATACAGTCATTTTATGCACATTTCATCTAACCCAACTATATTTTAATTTTATAACATATTATGAATCAATTATTTAAATAGCAAAATAATTTAGTTGCATTATTTTGTGATAATGTCTAAACATTATTATTGCAATATAAAAGCTATGTTTAAGCATAATAGATGAAAGTGAAGCAGCAGCTAAAAAATGTATTCTGCCTTTTATTGCATCTCGAGGGAATATAAAATTTTCATCTTCTCATCAATAATTTACCGAAGTATGAATTGCTGTAAATCAAATATATAGTCTTTACTATACTTGCTCAGCTCTATTGCCCTGCGGCATAAGATGTATAGTATTCATAAGTATGGATACTATTTGGCCTGCTCTTTAAAAACAATTGAAAATGACAGGAATAAAAAAGCGCGGGATGCTGATGCACCCCGCGCTTTCAAACAAGAACTTTATACTTGCTATTTCTTTTTCAGATTTTGTTCAAAGAGTTTATAAATACGCTTGTACTCATCTGTCCAGCTGGCAGGCTCAACAAAGCCGTGGTCTTCAACCGGGTAAACTGCCAGCTCCCAGTTATCTTTCCCTAACTCAATCAGGCGTTGCGACAAGCGAACTATATCCTGGAAGTGCACATTCGTATCTACCATACCGTGGCACATCAGCAAAGCCCCTTTTAAACCATCAGCATAATAAATTGGAGAGCTTTTAGTATAAGCCAAACTATCAGTATAAGGTGTGTTAAGTATATTAGAAGTATAACCATGATTGTAGTGCGCCCAATCTGTAACAGAACGCAAAGCTGCCCCGGCTGCAAAAACATCCGGTTGCGTAAACATGGCCATCAGTGTAATAAAGCCACCATAAGAGCCACCATAAATACCAATCCGCTTCGGATCTACATTATACTTATCAACTAAAAGCTTGGCTCCATCAACGTGGTCGCTCAGGTCTTTACCTCCCATAAACTGGTAAATCCCTGTTCGCACATCGCGGCCATAACCGGCACTTCCTCTGTAATCAATATCGAGCACGGTATACCCCTGGTCTGCCAGGAAATTATGAAACATGTACTCTCTAAAGTAAGTACTCCACCACTTATGCGCATTTTGCAGGTAACCGGCGCCATGCACAAATATTACAGCTGGTCCTTTGGCTTCCGGTTTGGCTGGCTTATAAACGCGCGCATATACATCAGCACCATCGGTTGCCTTAAAAGAAATCACTTCCGGCTCACGCCATTTGTAAGACTTAAATTCTTCAGTAAGCGATTGCGTGACCTGGCGCGGTTTGGCACCTTTTCTGTTATCCATTACATACAACTCCCAGGGCTTGTTGCTATAAGAGTAGCGTATTGCCAGCGTTTTTTCATCCGGAGAAATCTCAACTTCATTTGCGCCCGACATAGTCGTTAACTGCACCATTTCTCCACCTTGCAACGGCATGCGGTAAAAATGCTGTTCGCCCGGGTGCACCTTATTAGCTATGAAATACCAATGCTTTTTGTCATCAGACAATGTAGCGTTAGAGATTTCAAATTTGCCGCTTGTCAGGGCTTTCTTTTTACCCGAGTTAAAATTTACGGTATAAAGGTGCGAGTAACCACTCTCTTCCGACTGAAACCATACATGCTCATTATCAGGCATCCAACCAATAGCACCGGCATCATACCCAATACCCGGTCCGTTTATCCAGGCCTCATCGCGCTGCCGATCCAGTGTGGTTAACTTACCGGTTGCAGGATCAAGCTTTAGTATCCAACGATCTTTATTATCTGCGGAGCGGGCCACAACTACGGCATACTTGCCATTACCGGACCAGAATGGGCCATATAGTATGGTTTTGCGCTGTTCCTGCTTCTCTGTTTTCCCTGCGCTGCTTTTGGCAGCATTTGCCTCCAGGTATGCAGGCTGTTCGTAAATGCCCGGCACATCTTTCATCTGTACTGCAAAAGTGGTATCGCGGCGGGTATCGTAAACAAAAAACTCTACGGTAGCTTGTGCATCTCCTACCTTGGTGCGCGTATTAATATCTTCTGTGTAGCCAGACGAAGTAACATAGTTAGGCACCAGGGCAATTTTGGCATTCTTCGGCCTGCTTACTAACCTATAGGTTATAAACTGTTCATCAGGGCTAAGCACAACGCCATCTACATTCTTCTCCTCTATATATATTTCCTTTGGACGTGAAGGAGAATCTGCTTGCTGTTGTTTTTTTAAAGCAGCTTTGTCTGCCTCTCTGTCGCGCACTATTTGCAATAAGGCCAGCTGCTGCTTTTGCAACCACTCTTTCTGCTGGTCTTTAGGTTCGTCGGCAGGTTTGCGGCCTTTGCGGAAATCCGTTAACTGCGCTACTTGCCCGTTGCTCACATTCCATGCAAACAGGTTGCTGTCTTTCAGGTATACTACTTTCTTTTCATCAAAGCTGAACGATGGATTACTCTCCCGCTCAACGGTATTAGTAAGCTGCTGTGTTTTTCCGCTTTTAATATCGAGCAGGAAAATATCACCGTTCCTTTCATATACTTTCTTTGATTCGGCTTTATTATAGCTACCAAACCTGCTTGGCAAGCTTCTGCGCTCTTGTGCACTTACTTTTTTAATGTTCTTCCCTTCGGCCGAAACACTGTAAAGCGAGTCTTTGCGATTGCCTTCCGGATTCCAGTTAAAGTATATTTTTTTCCCGTCTTCAGACCAGGAGATATTGCTTGGCGAAGTGCCGATCCATTTCGGATCACGCATTATTTTTTCTACGCTTAGCGTGGTTGGCCCCGTTTGAGCCTGCACTGAGCCACCTAACAGTAGCAGAAAAGCAGAAAAGGCAACAGCTTTACTTTTGAGTAGCATGTTTGTTTTGGTTACAGGTAGTTTATTATAGTTAGCTACCCAAATAAAAGAAATAAGTCTAAGGTTGCCAAACTACTGACTGCAACCTCAGACTTATACTTGTTTTACAGAGAATACTTAAATCACTTTGCAGCCAATTTGGGATGCTGCTCATCAAAATCTGTCAGGCTTTGGTAGAATTTTGCGAAGGCCAGAAGCTTTGCCTCACCGTATAGTTTACCCATAAATGTTATAGTTGTTGGCATACCGTTTTTCTGGAAACCATTCGGAAGAACTACACAAGGATGGCCAGTCAGGTTGGTAAGCACCAGGTTATTGCTCGCAAAAGAAGGGCTGATATATACATCTACATCTTTAAACTTTTCATGCATCTGCTGAATCATGAGCGTGCGTACACGCTGCGCCTGTATATATTCTACCGCCGTTATGAAACGACCCGCGCGAAAGGTATTTGGCCATGCATTTTTATCCTGCTTAACCATTAACTGATCGCGGCCATTGCGGGTCAGCTCATCAAAGGCAGCAGCTCCTTCTGCAGAAATAGTAAATGTCAGGTCACGGGCCGGCATATCAGGTAATTCCATCGGCACTAATTCTATACCTGCTTTTCGTAAAGCCTCCAGCGTAGCCTGATCGTTTGCTTTAAAACCATACTCACGCTCAAAGTCTTTTTTCAGATATCCTACACGTAGCGTTTTAACATCTATACTTTTATTAAAGTTAAAAGGGGCATCCTGCACAGACAGGTCTTTACCATCAGGGCCATAAATGGCATTAAACACTATGGCGCAATCTTCAGCAGTTCTCGCTATTGGCCCAATTTTATCCATCGACCAGCTTAGGGCCATTGCCCCATGGCGGCTGACACGGCCAAACGTTGGCCTAAGCCCAGTTGTTCCGCAAGCAGTAGACGGTGAAACTATAGAACCCAACGTTTCTGTACCAATAGCAAAAGGCAACAAACCTGCCGCTACTGCTGAAGCCGATCCTGCTGACGAACCACTGGAGCCTTTACTGATATCCCATGGAGATCTTGTTTTGCCACCATACCATACATCGCCCATCGCTAACTCACCCAAAGTTAGTTTTGCTACCAACACAGCCCCTGCTTGTTCGAGGCGTTGCACTACTGTAGCATCCATGTTTATTTGCTGGTCTTTGTAAGGAACCGAGCCCCAGGTCGTTTTATAGTTCTTAGTTGCCAGCAAGTCTTTCACACCAAAAGGAATACCATGCAGCATACCTTTATACTTTCCGGCTTTTATTTCCTGGTCTGCTTTGCGTGCCTGTTGCAGCGCCAGCTCTTCTGTTAAAGTTGTTACGCACTCCAATGTAGGCCCGTAGTGCTTAAGCCGCGCCAGAAAAAAGCGTGTAAGTTCTTCAGATGATATCTGTTTTGTTTTTATCAGCTCTGCCAGTTGTGGCACCGTATAAAACGCCAGTTCTTCTCTGTTTACAGGTAGCTTTGTCTTTTTTGCTCGTTCTACCTCGAACTTTTCTTTCTTCTGCTCAAAAGTAAACCCAACCGGTATCGGGTTGAACATGATAGCCGGCGCCACATCGTTTGTAAGCGGCTGTTTTCTTATACTTTCATAGCTGGCTCTCAACTCCTCTACTTCACTTGTGGCAGAATCGAGTTGTGCGTTGGTAAAATTCAGGCCCAGTAGATGTTGTGCATTCTGCAGCATACCCACTGTTACTTTGTTATCGGCTACTTTGGTAATAAAAGCACCGGAGAGGAAGCAAGTGGCTCCAAGTATAGCTACTTTAGTTTTTTTGAACATATTGTTGACTATGTTTTCATTATTAATTAACATTCTTTCAAATAACACACTCACAATTTAAAAGAAAAGGGCTGCTTTACAAGCAGCCCTTTAAGTTAGTAGCAATTAATAAAAATTAGTAACCGCTATTTTGTACAATATTTTCGTTAGCATCTATCTCCGCTTGAGGAATTGGCAATTCCCATCTAAAGTTACCAGCAGGTAAGCTTCTTGCTGTAGCAGGTGCTACTACACCACTACAGTCAGCTGCATCTCCTTCAGTAGCTGAACGCTCTATTGGTAAATTCAGACGCTTAAGATCGAAGAAGCGATGACCTTCAAAGGCAAGTTCTAACCTTCTTTCTGTTAAGATAGCATCATATAATTCCTGACCTGCAACAACCAGTGGCACATTAGCATCATATCTTCTGCTTCTGATTTCATTCAAATCAGCAAGTGCTTCTACATGTCTTGCAGCACCTAAATTATATAGTGCTTCTGCCCTGTTTAAATATACTTCTGAAAGCCTGATTACTTTAACATCAACTACGTTTAAAGCACCAGTAGCTCTACCAACATGCTTTTTAACATATTTGGCTGTTAACCCACTATAGGTGGATTGACCGATATAAGTTGTTGTTCTTATATCGTTTGCCTGATAAAGCTTAACTAATTCACAAGTTGGGCTATACTCAGCTCTTACATTGCCAGTTACGGTTTGCTGATAACCCACCCCTACAGTAACAGCTGGAGTAGCATCAGTATCAAGTATTTTCACCTTGAACAATACATCTTTTTCCGTAGCGTCTGTCCAAATTGCAGGGAATTCAGCTCTTGTAGCAAGTGCATTTGCAGCAGGAACATTTGCGATTGCAGCAGTAGATTTATCTACTGAGTTTTGCCATTGCCCCATGTATAAATATACACGACCCAATAAACCTTGAACAGCTGCTTTATTCAATCTACCTACACCGTTCGCTGAATTTATACCTGACTCTGCAGCAAGAAAATCAGCCACCATTAAATCATAAGCTTTCTTTAGTGGAGTTCTGCTTGGCTTTTGACTAGGGTCAGTAGAAGTAACATAAGGAACTCCTAAGTCAGAATCAGTTGCACCAATATAACGCTTACCATAGGTGCGTAAAAGATCGAAATGAGATAAAGCTCTTAGAGCTAAGGCTTCAGCTTTTATATTGTTCTTTGCTGCACCTTCAGGAAGATTATCTATATTCTCAAGTATATAATTGGTTCTGAGAATAGTAGTATAAGCGTTATTCCAGATGTTCCAGGTATTATTCGCTGTATAATTTAATTGATAAGTAGTTTGCTGAGAAAATCTTCCCTGCGAATTTATAATCAAATTATCAGAAATGATGTCTGGAGTGATGATCATAGAACCTCCATCCTGGCCACCGTAGTAAGTAGCACCTCTCAAACCAGTATAAGCACCTCTTAGAGCATTCACAAAATCAGCTTCTGTTTTGAATGCTTGTCCTGTACTTAAAGCGCTGAATGGCTCTTGATCTAACTCGCTTTCACAACTTGCGAAAGACATAAGTCCTATAGCAAGCATGTATATATATTTTCTTTTCATTTTTAATCTAATTAAAAGCTGTTACTTAAAAACTCAGGTCTAAACCAAAGGTAAATTGGCGAGTTGTAGGATAGCTATACAAGCTGAATTGTCCTGGAATGAACAAATTGCTTTCTGCGCTACCTGTTCCTACTTCCGGATCACCAAAGTAATTAGGAATATATGTCAGGAGGTTTTGTCCTTGAACATAAACTCTTAGGTTCTGTACTTTAACTTTTTCAGTTAAGCTCTTTGGCACAGTATAACCTAGTGTTACGTTTCTCAACCTTAAGAATGAAGCATCCTGTAAATACTGATCTGTTGTTCTGGTAGTATTTGTTGCAGAAGCTTTTGGCAAGAATGTTACATCACCTGGTTGCTTCCAGTAATCTAATGCGGCTGTACTTAATGCCTGTGCACGAGAAGGTCCCCAAGACACTAACCCAGACATCACGCCATTATAAGTATAACCACCAATAGTATAGTTAGCCTGTGCAGATAAATCGAAACCTTTGAATGCTACACTTGTACCAAAACCACCGTAATAGTCAGGGTTTGAACTCTTACCATCAAGAACAACTGCATCTGATGCTAAATAAGTTTTAGTTATTTCCCCATCCTTGGTATAGAATTGTGCTTCACCAGTTGCCGGATCTACACCAGCCCAACGTACCAATTTAAAAGTACTATAAGCATGACCTGGTCTATAAACGTTGATACCAGTGTTACCATCAACAATCTCTTCCTGCCCTTTATTTAATTCCTCCACACGGTTTTTGTTGAAGGTAACATTACCATTAACAGACCATGTCAACTTATCAGAACGAATAAGATCTATGCTAACAGATGCCTCAACACCCTTGTTAGACATTGCACCAATATTTCTGGTCACAGATGTAAAACCAGTAGTTCTGGATACAGGCTCACTTAAAAGAAGGTCATCAGTGTATTCATTATAATAATCTACACCAACCGCAATTCTTGATTGGAACAGCTCAAAATCAACACCAATGTTGCGCTTGAGCTTTGACTCCCAAGTAAGATCAGGGTTTGCAATTTGGTTAGGGAAACTTGTTAATGCACCATTATATCTGCCAAATGCAAATGTGCCTAATGACTGGTAATTAGAAATACCGCTGAAGTTACCTACTGTACCAATTGATGCTCTTAACTTTAGAAGAGACAACCAATCATAGCCTTGCAGAAAACCTTCTTGCGACATTAACCAAGAAGCACTGGTAGACCAGAACGTTCCATATTTATTATTTTCGCCAAATCTAGAAGAACCATCTCGTCTTACACTTCCTGTAAGGAAATATTTCTTTTGAAAGCTATATTCTGCACTGCTAGCTAAAGAGTATAGTGCCCAAATAGATTTAGATGTTGTGTTGTTACCAAGGTTAGAAGCACCATTATCCTGAGTTGTCAGGTCAGCACTTGCGAAACCCTTTTTCTGTAAACTATAGCTGCTAAAGTGGCTTTTTTGGAACTCCTGAAGCCCCATAACACTGATATTATGATCAGTACCTAAGTTAAACTGATATCTGGCCTGGTTAGTCCAGCTATAATAGAATTCTTTAGAACCATTGTCCGTTTTTGAGCCTGGTGCTGCAGGGTCTCCCACAATAGGATCAAGAGCTCCTCCTGGCTGAGAAAATGCTTCTCTTGTGTAATCTCTTAATGTTAAACCAACTCTTGACGTTACATTAAGGCCTTTAATTGGGTGGAAATCAACATTAAATGCATTTAAGCCAGTTAAGTTTTTCTGCATTTCAGGCTCAGTCTGCATGTACTGAATAATGTTTACACCTTGGTGAGTAGCATTGTATTTTCCATCCGCATTGAATACAGGCTCATAAGGATTGTATGTATACATAGCCCTGAACGGGTTCTGTACGTTGTTTCTATCTCTTGTTTCGTTAGAGCTTGTATGGCCAATATTCAAAGAGTTACCCACAGTTAACCAAGGCTTGATCTCTGTGCTAACATTTAAAGTACTTGAATATCTACCGAATTCATTACCAATAACAATACCTTTCTGATCGAACTTCTGCAACGAGAAAAAGTAAGTAGTGCTTCCTGCGCTACCACCAAAAGAAAGTTCATGCTGCTCAATTTTTCCACTCTGAAGAATATCATCCTGCCAGTTATGATCTACGGCACCGATGGCATTCCATACTTGCTGACGCTGCTCTGGAGTAATGCTAACTATAGTTGTCCCTTTTGGAAATGTTGTAGAGTTCGCTGCAAAATAGCTATTAATGTATGGGTTGGTATATCCCATCTCATACTCATACTGTAACTTCTGAGCTGAATTCATCATTTCGAAGTTATCAGGCAGCTTTTCATTTACACCTGTTTGGAAACGATAAGTAAGTGTACCCTTAGATTTAGCACCACTTTTAGTTGTAATTACTACAACGCCGTTAGAACCTCTTGCACCATAAATTGAAGCCGCCGCCGCATCTTTCAACACAGAAATACTTTCAATATCATTAGCGTTAATGCTATTAAAGAACTGATCTCTCATGTTGTCAGGTATCTGCACATTGTTCACAACAAGCAATGGCTGGCTGCTAGCATTTATTGACCCTGTACCACGGATTCTGATGTAAGCATTTGCACCAGGCTTACCATTAGCTGCTGTTACCTGAACACCAGCCGCTTTACCTTGTAATAATTGATCTACAGAAGGCACTGGTTTCGACTCAATATCTTTTGAGCTGATAACCGAAACAGATGAGGATAAATCCTCCTTCGTTTTCGCACCGTAACCAACAACCACAACTTCAGAAAGCTGCTTGTTATCCAGGCCTAAAGCAACATTTACATTAGAAGATGATCCAATTACCACTTCCTTTGTTAAATAACCAATAAATCTAAACACCAATGTGTTTGCATCAGCTGGCACATTAATAGTGTAAGATCCATCAGCATTTGTAGCAGTGCCCGTTGTGGTACCTTTAACAAGAACAGCAACGCCTGGTAGCCCCTGACCGTTTTCTTGGTCAGTTACCTTTCCAGTCACTGTTCTACTTTGAGCCCATGCTTGAACAACAAGCGCGAGCACAAAGATGAAACTGAGTAGTAAACTCTTCTTCATACTAGACTTCTTAAGATTAATAGATTTGTGAATAGATTAGTTTGTCTCCAAATATAGGCACAATATCATAATTCCAAACTCACAGGAAATAAATTTTAACCAAAAATAATATTTTTAAATTAAAATCATATAAAAACGATCTATATTCATATTTGACCTTAATCACAGTTTAAAGCTCATAAACCCATGATTCCTTTACCTTTACCCTGTAAATTCTCCCTGCCACAAACAATAAATGTTTAAACAACATTAATATTATTCAATTTAATGTTTTAACATTAATCAAACTATAAAATTGTACTTTACACATAATTAAGCCACAGCAAACTAAAATACCTATAACTTAGCCCATCCTAATAATGATTCAGCACTTTGTTGAATGTAGCATGAAAACCACGTATGCATAAAGGTCGCATTATGGGCCTCATCATTCTCCGTAAAAACTTAAATCACAACATATTACAACACAACCCAAGTTTACAAACAGACACATGCTACAGGCACAGCACAACACACTTCTTATCTTCAGCATGTAAAATGCTTCTCAAAAGCTTTGCAACGAGGGAGAAATTCTAAATACTGAATAGCTGTAAGGCTTCAAATCACGATTATTTAAGCATGGCAAAATTTATGCATTTATCCGTTGTTATGGCATCAGTTAAAACTGGTTATAAACAAGGTTTTACATCTATAATTTTCGGGCTTGTAATTGAACAGCGCTTATCAGTGAGCGGCCATCTATAGGAGCCTTGATACTTACCAGAACAGAGTAAACAGCTCATGCAATTCGGCAATAAATAAGTATAGTGAAGTATGCTTAAAGTATAAATCTTTTACCTATATTATACCTGGAGAACTACAGTAATTGATTATGCAAAAGAAATTACTCCTGAGTATACTGCTTATTATACTACAGGTATCAGGTAACCTTAGTGTAGCGCAGCAATTGCCAGGTATAGCCAGTTGTGCCGAGAGCCGGATAAACAATACGCAGCGCCAGGCAGTAGCTGCCCCGAGCCACCAACAGCGCATGAACCAATATGATGTTACGTTCTATAAACTTGACCTGAAACTAGAGCGGAACACTACTTATATAGAGGGCTCCGTAACTACAGAAGCAAAATTGAAAACCGCCCGTTTAGATACATTTGCTTTTGAACTGCACCCGGCCTTCACCATCGAATCAATAAGTATAAACGGGCAATTGGCGCAAAGTATAAACCGTACTGGTTCCGATGTTACTGTAGAAATTCCTGCTCCTGTATTATCTCCTGCTAAACTTACTGCTATCATCAATTATAAAGGCACTGCGCCTAACAGCGGCAATGCAGCTATCGGTAATGGGTTTAGTTCGGCTACCGAGCCCCAGTGGGGCAACCAGGTTACCTGGAGCCTGAGCGAGCCTTATGCTGCTTACGAGTGGTGGCCAAGCAAACAGGTGTTAACCGATAAAGCAGACTCGGTGCATGTGTTTGTAACCACCAGCTCTGAGAATAAAGCGGGTTCTAATGGCTTGCTTACAAATACCGTAAAACTGCCTGATAACAAAGTAAGATACGAATGGAAATCGCGCTACCCGATTGCGTACTACCTGATTTCGGTGGCTGTATCTAACTATGAAGAATACCTGGTGGAAGCCCGGCCAAATGGTGCCAGCAAACCAATACCTGTTGTTAATTATGTATACCGCGGTGCTGTCAACTTATACAGAAATGAGATGAACGGCATTCCGATGCTGATCGAGCATTTTTCAGACTTGTTTACGCTATACCCTTTTGCCGCCGAAAAGTATGGCCATAGCATGGCACCCATTGGTGGCGGCATGGAGCACCAGACCATGACCACCCAAAGCAGCTTTAACTTTACACTGACAGCCCATGAGCTGGCACACCAGTGGTTTGGCGATAACGTAACCTGCGCTTCGTGGTCCGACATCTGGCTGAATGAAGGATTTGCCTCTTATGCTGAATTTCTGGCCCTGCAAAAGTATAACCCCGCGGGAGCCCGCGAATGGATGCTGTTCGCCCATAACGCTGTATTGCAGCGGCTCAATGGAAGCCTGCGTGTACCCGACACTACCAATGTAAACCGGATATTTGACTACAGGCTTTCTTATAAAAAAGGAGCTGCTGTATTGCACATGCTGCGTTATACCATCAACAACGACCAGGTATTTTTTCAGGCATTGCGCAATTACCAGCAGAAGTATAAAGGTAGCACTGCCAGCACCACAGATCTGCAGCGCGTATTTGAAGAAACAAGCAAACTGAACCTCGATTACTTTTTCGAGCAATGGTACCTCGGCGAAGGCTGGCCTACTTTTAATGTGGAATGGAACCAGGAGGGCAACCAGATAGTATTGGCATCAACGCAAACACCCAGCGGCCTTACACCTTTTTTCAAAACAGATGTAACGTATAAAATCCAGACTACTGAAGAAGATATAACAGTAAGGGTTCCGCATAACGAGCCCGCAGAACAATATGTACTGCGTGTAAAAGGCACCGTTACCGGCATAGAGACAGACCCTGACAACTGGCTACTAAACAACAACACGCAAGCTCTGAAGAACGAAAACCTGGTGGTGCCTGCTCCGGAGCAACCATTACTGTACCCAAACCCGGCTTATACTTTCCTTAAACTGGCCAAACTGAACTTTATACCTGTTGCCATCGAAATATATGACAGAACTGGCCGTCTGGTAAAGCGCCTTCAGCAAACAGTAAATGAAGAAACAGCCGTACCAGTAGCAGATTTACCGGCTGGCATGTATATACTTCAGGTAAGCGATGGCACTAATTACCACCGCGCTACCTTTATAAAGCTGTAGCAACCTTAAGTTTATACTTTAATAATTACTGCCGTATTGCCCGTTCATCATGGCGTTAACCAGTTGCGCTTCTTTCACATTATACTCAAAAGCCAGGCGGCGGTAGTTAATCACATCGATGATAGTACCTACCAGGCAAAGACCACCTGTGAAGAAGTATAACAACCCCATTCCGATCTGGCCAAGTACAAACCGCTGCACACCCGACACCAGTACAAAGCCCAGAAGCGCTGTAACAAGTATTAACATGGGGTCTCGGCGCCGGGCCCGATAAATGTTAGCGAATTGTTGCGCCCGCTCTTCGCTCATATCACGGATAATGTTTTGCACATAAGCCATCTCGTCGGCCTGTAATTCGGGCATTATGTTCAGGATGTTAGCCATGGGTTGGTTTTATATAAGTATGGTTGGTTGTAATAGTAAAGTATAACCTGAGCAGCATAACTACCCGGTGGCCAAGTACAAGCAAAGCCGGCACTGCCAGTGGGTGCGCCTCCCACGATGCCTGCCATTCGCCTCTGAAAATATACGCTATAGCATGGCCTATCCCGCAACCCGGGCAACCATCCTGCAGCAGCCAGCTAAAAGGGCAAAAACTAAACAAATGCTCCTGCCCTGGTTCCATAAAAGCAAGCAGCGTTATACCCAGCACCCATACTATTACCTCCAGCAAATATCCTTTCTGTTGATTAACTATGACCACTTCCGGATGTTTTAAACGCACGTTTTATACCTTAACTTTAACTTAGGGCTGCCGTAATCCATTAGCAGGATATAATTTATACTTAAAATTTACCAAAAGCAAGTAAATCCGTTTCACCCGCCATAGATGAGCAAAGTATAAATCGAACAGTTACCTGTATCCCTGCACTACATTTAACCAAGTATAAACCAACTATAAAGTATAACTATGGAATGCAACGTAGGAATGATAGAACAAAAAGCGCGGGTACTGGCTGGCATGGCCATGATTGGAGTTGGCGCTTATTATAATGTAAAATGGCTGGCAGTGGTAGGCATCATACCCATACTTACCGGCATGCTACGCTACTGCCCTGTAAACGAGGCAATAGGCTATAACGGATGCAGCCAGGTAAAAACCCGAAAAGTAAAGCGGTAGCGTTCTTCATTATTTTTATACTTACTGTGCATACATCTGCTGGTAATGCCGTATAGCCGAAACAATATTACGCAGTATGGGAAAGTATAACCCGGCTACCGCAAACAATAACTATGAGAAGAATTGTACTGTATATTGCCGCCAGCCTCGACGGTTACATTGCCCGCCCCGATGGCAATATCGACTGGCTTCAGGATAAAAAGTATAACATACCCGATGAGGATTTTGGCTACAGCGCTTTCCTCGAAACCATAGACACCACACTGATGGGCAACAGTACTTACAAGGCCGTCCTCGGCATGGATATGCCTTTCCCCTACTCCGACAAAAAGAACTATGTTTTCAGCCGGTCAGCGCACGAGAATACAGAACACGTAACTTTTGTAAAGGATAATATTGTTGATTTTGTAGAGAAACTGAAAGAACAACCCGGCAAAGATATCTGGTTAATTGGTGGAGGAGAGCTTAACGCGCTGGTACTGAATGCCGGCCTGCTCGATGAGATTATACTTACTTACATACCCATTATACTTGGCAAAGGCATCCCGCTTTTCTCGGCAGATGCCCGCGAGCATAAACTTAAACTACTGCCCGCACATAATAACCTCTACCGCAATGGCTTTTTGCAGGTAAGGTATACTACATAGTGGAAAATCAGGTGTAGCTTAAATTACCCGGCACTACCCCCACCCGTACTAAAACACTATGGAGATACTCATTATATTTATACTTACCCTTCTCAACGGTTTTTTTGCCTTATCCGAGATTGCGCTGGTTTCGCTGAGGCGCTCGCGCATAGAGCATAAAGCAGCGCAAGGCAGCTCAAGTGCTAAAACGGTACTTAAGCTGCTGGAAGACCCGGAAAATTTCCTATCGTCGGTGCAGGTGGGTATAACACTAATTGGCATTGTGGCTGGTGCCTATGGCGGCTCCGCACTGTCTGATGACCTGCAACCGGTTATTGAAAGTATAAAACCGCTGGCACCTTACGCCCAACAAATTTCCATTACCCTGATCATCGGCCTGATCACCTACTTTACCATCGTTATTGGCGAACTGATTCCGAAAACCATAGCCATGAACAACCCCGAAGGAATCGCTTTAACAGTCGCCCCAATCATCAATGTTTTTACCATGATCACATATCCGCTGGTAAAGCTGCTTTCAGGCTCTACCAACCTTTTTCTTAAACTGCTGCGCGTAAAAGAAAACCCTGGCGGCGCATCGCTTACAGAAGATGAACTGCGGCACCTGATAAAAGTAGCGGGCAAAGAAGGTGTGCTGGAGAAAGAAGAAGAGCGCATACACGACAATGTTTTCCACCTCTTCGACCAGCGCAACCGCAGCCTGATGACGTACCGGACCGACGTGGAATTAATAGACCTGAACTGGCCACAGGAGAAGATCCGGCAGGCCATCTCGAAAAGTGCTCATACTAAATTTCCGGTTTGCCAGGGCGGTATAGACAATGTGGTTGGCATGCTATCTGTGAAGGATTATTTTGAGAACTACGGAAATGAGGAAGTAAAATTCACCGACCTTTTGCAGAAGCCTTTGTTTGTATCAGAGATCATGCTGGCTGTAAAAACACTCAGGCTTTTCCAGAAAAAACGCCAGTACCTGGCTTTAGTGGTAAATGAATTTGGTGCCGTAGAAGGCATTATTACCTTACACGATATAATGGAAGCTATTGTAGGCGACCTGCCGGATATTGATGAAACGGAAGAACCTGATGTAGTGGAGCGGGAAGATGGCAGCTACCTTGTTAATGGATCTATACTTGCCCGTGAATTAAACCATACGCTGGGCCTGCAGCTTGTACCTGAAAACACAGACCATTATACCACGCTGGCTGGTTTTGTATATTACCACCTTGCCAAAATACCCAAAAGCGGCGACAAACTAACGGTAAACAATTACCAGATGGAGGTAATTGACATGGATGGCAGCCGCATAGATAAACTGTTGCTTAAGCAAGTGGCCCCAACAAAAGACAATGACGGCACGACTACCCAATAAGCCGATTCTAAAAAGCAAAAGCCTGTACCGATAATGCATCAGTACAGGCTTTCTTTGTTGAAGTATAAACCGCGTTACTTCTTTTTCTTGCTCTTAGCTTTCGCTTTTTTGCTTTTGGCAATTTTGGCTTGGGCTTCCGATTCTTCTGCTTCTTTTATAAGGGCTTTCCAGTCGTAAGTGGCAGCTGCCGAGAAATCTATGGTTGCTTCGTGGTCTTCTCTATCTAACTGAAGTACTTTTATGTCTTTGGTCAGGTATTGCTGAATCTCGTCGAGTACGGGCTTTTCTTCAGGAGCACAGAAACTTACGGCTATACCTTTGGCGGTACCGCGGCCAGTACGGCCTACACGGTGCACATAGTTCTCAGGCTGATCAGGCAGGTCATAATTTACCACGTAATCCACGTTTGGTATGTCAATACCCCGGGCACTTACGTCAGTAGCGATCAGCAGCTTCACGTCGCCTTTCTTAAATTTCTTCATCACATCGAGGCGGTCTTTCTGCTCTTTGCCACCATGTATACTTATGGCCTCAATGCCTGCACGCTCCATGGCTGCCACCACACGCTCGGCACGAACTTTTGTGCGCACAAAGGCCAGTATTTTTTTATCCGGATTTTCACGCACCACACGCTCCAGGAAAAAGCGCTTGTCATCCATCTCTACATACATCACCGAGTGGTCTACGTTTTTAGACACCGGGTCTTTAGGCGAAATCTGGATGCGTACCGGCTTGTTTACCAGCGAATAGGCAAGGTCTTTTATTTTTTCATCTATAGTTGCCGAGAAGAAAAGCGTCTGGCGGTTGCGTGGCAACTTAGTAATCAGCTGGCGGATATCATGTATAAAACCCAGATCCAGCATGTGATCGGCTTCGTCCAGCACCAGCACCTCAACACGGTTCAGGTTAATATGCCCCTGGCTTACCAGGTCGAACAGGCGGCCCGGCGTTGCAACCAGGATATCTATACCTGCTTCCAGCTTCGCAATCTGCGGGCCTTGCTCTACGCCGCCAAACACACTAAAAGTATCTACACGGGTATGGCGGCCAATCTCGTTAAAAACCTCGGTTATCTGCAGGGCAAGTTCACGCGTGGGCACCATCACTACGCATTTAATACCATCGCCACGCCTTCTGTTTTTGCTGAATTGCAGCCTGTCCAGAATCGGAATGGCAAAAGCTGCCGTTTTACCGGTACCGGTCTGGGCAATAGCCAGCACATCCTCCCCTTTCATGATCGGTGGAATGGCCTTGAACTGTATATCAGTAGGTTTTTTATAGCCCAGTTTTTCAAGGCTTTTTTTGATCTCGTCGGATATGCGGTAATCTTCGAACTTCATGTTGCTGCGAAAGTATAATTTGCACTGCCTATACTTTACGTACGGCTGGCGCTACATACAAAGGTACGTCTAATTGTTTATTGTTGTAAGTATAGGTCATTTTAAACTCCGCATACCACCTAAAGTAGCTGCTATACAAACTATAATGATAGCATTACTATTATTTAAAGAAGCAATCCTGAACAATTATACCTCCTACTAGTTATAGGAAAAATAACGAAGTATAAACCAAATGGCAACAAGTGTGCAGCTGCATCTCAACCATCAGTCTTACCTGCGTGAGCCGGAAAGCACCGAACTGGGCCGTAAGATTATCGCAGTAAGTATAAAACTGATAGATGAACTGGGATTTGAGGACTTCACTTTTAAAAAACTGGCCAGAGAAATCAGCTCGACTGAGGCTTCCATTTACCGGTACTTCGAAAACAAGCATAAGCTGCTGGTATACCTGGTGTCGTGGTACTGGGCCTGGATAAATTACCGGGTTACGTTCGAGACAAACAACATACAAGACCCACTTGAGTGCCTGAACCGGGCTATTTCGGTTATCAGCAGATCAAATATAAACGACCCGGCAACTCCGCATGTAGATGAAGCGGCACTGCACCGCATTGTAATTGCCGAGGCTTCCAAAGTATATCACACAAAAGCTGTAGACGCCGACAACAGAGAAGGCTATTTTATGGAATACAAGCGACTTTGCAGGCACATTGCCGATATGGTGCTGGTACTGGCACCCGATTATCCTTACCCGCAGACACTCGTAAGCACTATACTGGAGGCGGCCCACCAGCAGGTATTCTTTGCCCGGCACCTGCCCTCGCTTACTAACATACAGCGGCACGGGCAACCCGAGGCAGAAACATCCGCATTTTTGCAGCACCTGATCTTTGCGGCCATAAACACACCCTTAAAGCAGCAAGTATGAGTACCCAAGCCAGAAAGTATACCCCCATGCAACGTTTCCTGCAGCTGCTCTCCATAGAGCGCCGGGAAATTATGTACTTATATGTGTATGCCATAGCTGCAGGACTTATCAGCCTGGTGCTGCCGCTGGGTATACAAAGTATAATCGGCTTCGTATCGAGCGGGCAGGTGTCGGTTTCGGTAGTGGTGCTGATAAGCCTGATTGTGCTGGCCTTGCTTATAGTTGGCGGCTTGCAGGTAATGCAGTTGTGGCTGGTAGAGTTTATACAGCAGCGCCTTTTTGTTAGAACTGCCTCCGAGTTTGCTTACCGCCTGCCACGTTTTCAGCCGGAGGCATTACAGAAATATTACCCGCCGGAGCTTATGAACCGTTTTTTTGATGTAGTTACGCTCCAGAAAGGGCTTGCCAAAATACTGGTTGATTTTTCCACTGCTGTTATCCAGATCGTTTTTGGCATCATCCTGCTCTCGTTCTACCATCCTTATTTTATCTTTCTGGGGCTGATACTGGTACTGGTGTTGGTAGGCATTATCTGGCTTACCGGCGATAAAGGCCTGGATACAAGCATAAAAGAATCAAAGTATAAATATAAGCTGGTGGCCTGGCTGGAGGAGATGGCCCGATCGATAAGCACATTTAAACTGGTGGGCCACACCAGCCTGCCAATGGAGCGCACTAATTATTTTGTAAAAAGTTACCTGGAGGTACGCCGCGAGCACTTTAAGGTACTGATGACGCAGTACTTCAGCTTTGTTGGCTTTAAAACATTTATCACAGGTGGGTTGCTGGTACTGGGCTGTATCCTGGTAGTGCAGCAGGAAATAAACATTGGCCAATTTGTGGCTTCGGAAATCATCATCATCCTGATCATGAGCGCAGTAGAAAAGATCATGATCAAGCTGGACACCGTGTATGATGTAATGACAAGCCTCGATAAGATTGGCCAGGTAACTGATTTACCTATTGAAGAGATGGAAGGTATAAAGTTAAGCGAGCTGCCGCTGAATGGCGGGCTGAGTCTGCAGGCAAAGAATCTGAGCTACAAGTTCCGTGACTCCAGAAAAGTAGCGCTGCAAAACATCGATTTTACTATTCAGCCATCCGAGCATGTGTGCCTTTCGGGGTTTAACAACTCCGGCAAAACCACGCTTATCAACATTCTGCTTGGTTTACTGCCGTCTTACGAGGGCAGCCTTACCTTTAACGGCATTTCGCTTCACGACCTGCACAAGGGCAACCTCCGCAGTCTCATTGGCGATAATATTTCAAAAGAACAGGTATTTGACGGCACTCTGCTGGATAATATCACCTTAGGGCGAGAGCTACCCATGAGCGATGTACTTTGGGCTATTGAAGAAGCCGGCCTTACAGAGTTTGTGCACTCGCTGCCGGAAGGGCTGCACGCTTACCTTACCGGAGGCAGCCTGCACCTGCCGGGCAGTGTGTCCCGTAAGATAGTGATGGCCCGCAGCCTGGTGCAGCGCCCTAAGCTTCTCATCATCGACAATTACTGGGCCGGCATGGCAAAAACCGAGAAAGAAGAATTCCTGCACCTGCTCACCAGCCCGCAGTTTACCTGGACCATCATCATTGTATCGAACGACAGGGAAGTAATGCAGCTGTGCGACCGCGTATTGGTATTACAGGATGGCTACCTGGCAGCCAACGGCAGCTACGAGGAGATTAAGCACCTTGATGTTTTACAGGAACTAACCCAGGTATCAGCATAACGTATGGCACCCGAACTAAAAGTATTTGACGATACAGAAAAGCAACAGCTCGAGGTGATGTCAGAGGTGCAGACCCCGCACCTGGGCCGCACGCTAAGCTATTGGATTGGTGGTATCTTCCTGGGCCTGATACTGTCACTCTTCCTGCCCTGGACACAGAACATCCGCTCGCAAGGTACTCTTACTGCCCTTCGCCCGCAGGACAGACCACAAACCGTGGAGGCAACTATAGCTGGCCGTATTGAGCAATGGCACGTATTGGAAGGCGCTTTTGTAAAGAAAGGCGATACCATTGCCAGCCTGTCTGAAATAAAAGAAAAGTACATGGACCCAAACCTGCTTGCGCGCCTGGGCGAGCAGGTAGATGCCAAACAGGATGCCGTAGAAGCCAACAGAGCCAAAGAACAGGCCATGCAGGAGCAGATAAAAGCCTTACGTGAGGGCCTTGTGTTCAGTTTGCAGAAAGGACGAAACAAAGTGATCCAGACCCGCCTGAAACTGCAGAGCGATAGTATGGATGTAGTGGCACAGCGCACTGAGCTGGCTATTGCCCAATCGCAGTTCGGGCGCCAGGAAAACCTGTACAAGCAGGGGCTTAAGTCGCTGACGGAGCTGGAGCAGCGCCGCCTTAAACTACAGGAGGCTCAGGCAAAACTACTTTCGCTGGAAAACAAGTATAACGCCTCCCGTGCCGAGCTGCAGAACGCCCGCACCGAACTGAACTCGCTGCAGGCGGAGTATGGAGACAAAATTGCCAAGGCAGAGGCCGAGCTCAGCGCTACCCGTTCCTACATTTATACTGCCCAGGCCGATGTTGCCAAGTTGCAGAATGAGTACAGCAGCACGGAGATCCGGAGCCAGTATTACCAGATAGTGGCCCCGCAGGATGGCTATGTAGTACAGACGTTGAAAGCAGGTATAGGCGAAACTATAAAAGAAGGCGAACCCCTTGCCACCATTATGCCCCGCAACCCGCAACTGGCCGCTGAGCTTTATGTTAACGCGCTTGACCTGCCACTGATAAAACCTGGAGATGAAGTGCGTCTACAATTTGAAGGCTGGCCTACCATTGTTTTTTCTGGTTGGCCTGGCGCAAGTTTCGGCACTTTTGGTGGCAAGGTAGCCATAATAGACAATACCGGAACAAACGGAAGGTACCGTATGCTGGTAGTGCCAGACCCGGAAGAAGAGCCATGGCCTGATCAGCTACGTGTGGGCTCCGGTGTATATGGTTGGGCTATGCTGAAAACGGTACCTGTCTGGTACGAACTATGGCGCCAGCTCAACAACTTCCCGCCAGATTATACTTCCACAACAGAATCAAAGGACACCGCAAAACCCTCTGAAAAGAAGTAACCAGGAGCATGTATAAGATCAACTATATCAAAGATATTGCCCTGTTGCTTCTGCTCTTTATACCTGCATTAACGTATGGGCAGGCACAGCAACAGAAGGTGCTCACGTTGCAGGAGTTTCATCAGATTATTCTGCAGCACCACCCGGTAGCGGCACAGGCAGCCTTGCTTTCGGAGCAGGCCCGGCAGGAGCTGCGCATTGCCCGCGGCACTCTAGACCCAGTTATCGCCAGCAAAGTATACCGAAAGGAGTTTGGCGGCAAAGAATACTATAACCTCTGGAACAACACCCTATACGTGCCTCTCTGGTTCGGACCTGAGCTGAAAGCAGGCTTTGAGAAGAACCAGGGCCAGTACCTGAACCCGGAAAACACCACTCCTTCTGATGGGCTAAGCTCGGTAGGTATATCAGTACCGCTGGGTCAGGGTTTATTTATAGATGAACGCCGCGCTACTATACGGCAGGCCCGTTTGATGCAGGATATTGCTGAAGCAGAACGTGTAAAACTCATCAACAAACTGCTGTTGCAGGCTACCAAAGATTACTGGGACTGGCTTTTTTATTACCAGCAGGCTCAGCTTTACCAAGAGTCGGTAGGGCTGGCTGATTTCAGGCTGAAGGCAGTAAAGGCGCGTGCGCAGGAAGGTGATCTGGCTGCTATCGATACTGTAGAGGCCCTTACGGAAGTACAAACCCGGCAGGTACTGCTGCAGGAGGCTCTTTTAGGTTATAACAACGCCCGCCTGATGGTTGCCACGCACCTGTGGGCCGAAAACGAAACACCGCTTGAGCTGCAGGAAAACACCATACCCGCCATAGTCGGCAGCGAAGTGGCAACCCTATCCGCAGCAGACCTGAAACAGTTACTGGAAACAGCCAGAACCAACCACCCCGACCTGCGCAAACTAACCCTGAAAGGCGAGCAGCTGCAAATAGAACAACGCTTTGCCGCCGATAAGCTGAAACCTAAACTGAATGCAGAGTATAACCTGCTGCAAAGCGATTTTTACATGAGACCCGAAATGTGGGACAACCGGTTTATGGGCGAAAACTATAAGCTGGGCCTTAGCTTTAGCCTTCCGCTTTTTCTGCGGCAGGAACGGGGCAAACTACAGCTGACAAAAGCTAAACAGCAAACCAATGCCCTGGAGCAGATACAAGCCTCAAGAGAAATAGAGAATAACCTGCTGGCTGCATACAACGAGTGGCTGGCCCTGGAAGAGCAGATACGCCTGCAGCAGCAAATGGTGGAGAATGCCAATATCCTCCGCAATGGCGAAGTTACCCGCTTCGAAAACGGTGAAAGCTCTTTGTTCCTGGTAAACTCACGCGAACTGAAACTGCTGGAGGCGCAGGTTAAACTATACAACTTACAGGCGAAGTATGCCAAAGCCCGCACCTTTCTATACTGGTCGGCAGGAAGTATGGAGGCGAAGTAATTTTATACTTGTAACCGTTTATCCTTTTAAACCTACTAACTCCTGCAGCGCAACACCAAGCTTTACAAACTCCTGCCCGCCCGTACCAAACGTGTCGTAAGCAAATTTAAAAATGATGCCGGTAACCACCACCAAGAACAGCACACGCACAAAGCCAACTCCTCGCTTTAGGGCTGTACGCGTACCCAACTGCGACCCGATAATACTGCAGATTGCCATCGGTATAGCCACTTCGTAAAGTATAAACCCTTTGTAGCCGAAGTATAAAAGCGCCGACAGGTTGGTTGCTACATTCACTACTTTAGCCGCCGCCGAAGCCGCCAGAAAGTTAAACCCGAAAATACCGATAAAGATAAAGATCAGGAAGCTGCCGGTGCCGGGACCAAAAAAGCCATCGTAAAAACCAATGGCAGCGCCAATCAGAAGTCCATATAATTTCTCCTTGGCATCGGTAAGCTTAGGGGCATGTAATGAGCCAAAATCTTTCCGGATAAAAGTATAGATCGCAACAAGTATGAGCAGGATCAGAATCAGCGGCTTCAGCAGACTCACATCAAGGTGGCTCAGGGCGCGGGCTCCCAGAAACGAGCAGATAAAAGCTGCTAATGCCGCCGGAAGTATAGCCAGGTAGTTGATCTTAACCGTGCGCACATACTTTACCATAGCAGCCGTGGTACCCGCAATGCCTGCAAATTTACCAGTGCCAAAAGCTACCGGCAACGGCACACCCGGCAAAAACACCAATAACGCCGGCAACTGAATAAGGCCTCCCCCTCCTACAACCGAATCAATAAAGCCTGCCAAAAAAGCAAACAGGCACAGGTAAATAATTTCTTCCACCGAAGTATAAGCTATTTTATAGTCTGAATTCTAGTTTTGATAAAAGTGGCACAAGTTAAGGTTTTGCACTGATTTAAAGGTGCTAAGCGCATGAATTAGTTCATCTCAAAAACCCGAAGTATAAAAAGTACAGACATGCTGTGTTAAAACAGCCTATCCGGGAGCTCTTCGGCGGGGTAGGCTGTTGCTCAGGAGCGCATTTTTAGAACATTTTGGTAAAGATATTTTCGATTTATACTTGCTGCTGCGCTTGTTTACCCTAAATACTAATCGTTACACCGAAGCTGTTGCTCTACCCTTCAAAGCCAGCCATATTTAAATCTGCCAACTTTAACCCTTGTTTAAGCAGCCCCGCTTTAACTTTAAAATTGTACAAAATTTTCTATCGTTTATCGCATGTTATACTTTAAGCTTCTATATTCGCGCATCCATTCTTAATCTATTTTAATGAAAACATTTTTACTCGCACTCTCAGCTTGCACACTAGCCGCCATTACTTCTTATGGACAAACTTCACAGGCAGACAGCGTTTTTGTATCATCGTTAAAACCACAGGCAAAGCAGATAGCCACAGAGCTTAATGTAAACCCGTTTAACGGCACCATCAGCCTGAACAACTCTCTCAACCAGCTGAAGTTCCGTTACTTCCTTAAGTCTGACATGGCTTTTCGCCTGGGCTTTAACGGTAACAGAGAGAGCAGACTCTTTGAGAGCTCTAACCCTTACGGCACGAACTCTTACAACAGCAAAGATGAACGCAACAGCACTACTATCGGAGTGAACCTTGGTATTGAAAAGCATTTTAAAGGTACCAGAAGGCTATCTCCTTATGCAGGAGCTGATCTTATTTTAGAAAAGAAGACATCAGAGCAGGAAATCACTTCCGGCAACTCTACTACTACTATTACAGGTGCATGGCGCGAGAACAGCTACTCCAACGGGTATCCACCACAGACATACTATACTTACACACAGCAGGGATACTCTCGCTATGGCCTGAACCTGGTAACCGGTTTTGACTTTTATATGGCCAAAAACCTGTTCTTTGGCTATGAGGTAAACTTTGGCTTCAGTAAAAAATCGCTGGATGACATAGAGGTAAAGCAGAGCGACTCTAACAGCTCCCCTTCTAATACTGCTGATGTTACCAACACTTCTTTTTCGTTTGGCCCAAGCCTGATGAATGGAGTAAGAATAGGGTATGTATTCTAAGAACCAGACAAATAAGGCTATGCGTTTACACCAACTAATACATCCCTTCCTGTTTGCCTTGTTCTTCGTCTTATTACTACAGGCCTGCAAGGAAGACGAGGTATCGCACCCAGAAGTACAGACAGCAGAAATAACAGCACTATCACCAACAAGTGTGAAACTAAAGGGTCTCATCCTTAATAAAGGTGATTTTAAGGTTCTTGATTATGGGTTTGTATATGGCTTTAACGCTGACTTGAGTGAAACCAGAGGAACGAAAGCTTCTTTGGGAAAAGATGCACAGACAGGTGAATACACGCATAATATAACAGGCTTAAACTTGTCTGGATACTACTATGATCGAACCCTTTACGCCAGAGCTTACCTGACTAATGAAAAAGGAACAGTATTTGGCCAGATTTCCACTGTGGTAATGCCATCGCCTAACGTGCAGGGTATATCGCCCAGCAGTGGCAAAGCGGGTGATAGAGTAACTATTTCCGGGAACTTCTTTACCAATAACAAGGAAGAGGTGGAGGTTCGTTTTGGCAGCACTTCGGCCAAAATAATAGAGGTTTCGCCTTCTAAAGTTATAGCAGAGGTACCAACCGGCATTAATATAAACAGCTATTACAGTTACAACCAGGTACCGGTTAAGCTCTTGATGGCAGGCCAGGAATATACAGTTTCATCTAATTTTAAGGTAATCTCAACAGTTAAGGATTTTGCACCTAAAACCGGACAAATCGGCACTGTGGTTACAATTACCGGAGAAAATCTGCCCTCTTCTTATTACTACTACAGCGTTGCCAGGGTGTTTATGAACCAGACGGAGGTTTCTGTTACCAGCTATAGCCCCACTGGCATCCAGGTTCAGGTGCCTTATACTTTAGCCAGCGATAAAGTATCCATATCAGTGTTAATTGATGGCGTGACCACTATTTTGCCCGGTGAATTTGTTGTAACTCCGCATACGGTTTCATCTATATCACCTGCGACTGGCTTAACAGGAAGTTCCTTCTCTGTTTTTGGCAACTTTCCGCTTAACAGTTCTTATTACTATAACAGCAATATAACTGTAAAGCTTGGCGAGGTGCCTGCTAATGTTTCGGTGGTATCGACAGGGCAACTTACTGTTACGGTACCGTATGACCTGCCTGCTGGCAGTTATGATGTACGGGTTACAGCAGGGCCCCATACAGTAAATGCACCCGAGCAGTACAAGGTTCTCTCTCCTGTAATTACCGGGTTCTCGCCTACTTCGGGTGGCATTGGCAAAGAGGTAGTAATCAATGGCAGATTCTTGCCGAATCAGTACTATACCGTTTATTTTGGATCAGTAGCTATAAACGCTCATAGCGTAACAGCATCCTCGCTTCGGGTTAACGTTCCGTCAGGCCTTGAGGCAGGTAAGGTCAAAATAGCTGTAAAGCATGGTAATCAGTTGGTGGAGGCACAAGATGAGTTTACAGTTCTGGCTCCATCTATCACCTCTTTTTCACCGGCCTCTGGCGTACCAGGTTCCGTGGTAACAATTACTACCTCCGGGTTTACGCCTAGCAAGTCCTGGACAGCTGTGAAATTCGGAACCGTTTCTACCACTGTATTAAGTGTTACAGAATATACCATACAGGCAGTAGTACCTTCTAACATCACTGGTTCCATGAAGATACATGTGATCCACAACGGCCAGACCCTTATCAGCCCGGATAACTTTGTAGTTACAAATTAACACCAGATAACATTTCTATTTTAAAAACGGCCTCTTGTATAAGCGGCCGTTTTTATTTTACACACTTTATCCACCAAAATGTGGAAAACTCATGTTGATAACGCAAGTTGCTAACATTTTTGGCTTACGTTCTAAATTAATTAGCATTTCTCAAGGTGCAAATGTTACAACCTCCCTCCCACAACAACTTTCTCTTTATGCACGCTTTTCTCGCCATTCAGGCCAAACAGCTCGATGTAGAAAATGTAGTAACCAATGGCAGCTTTAGAGCCATCCTGCCTTAAACCATCCCAACTGAAAAAGCCATTAGTTGCCAGCAATTCGTTTCGTATTAATTTCCTTACTTCACGGCCCTGAGAATCAAAAATTGTAATGTTTGTTACAAACCCCATTTGGCTGGTGTTATAGTTTATAGTTGTAAAGTCTTCAAATCCGTCGCCATCTGGCGAGAATACCTGCGGTTCTATTTTAAATACCTGCTCCGTTGCTACCCCATCCTGTGCCTGCGAATTTCTATAGCCCGGCGTGGCGTTTATAGTTGTAGCCGCCGAATGGAAGTTGCTGGCTATACTTTCACCATCCAACCTGATTCGCTCAAACGACACGCCATTCACATCATCCAGTAAAGCAAAATGCATCTCCGAAGTATAGCTGAACCGATCTGCTACTTTTCCATCCGGCTGCAGCACAACTATAGTTCCGGCATCGTCGGGGTAGCTGGGCAAACTGGCCATTTTAAGAAATGCTTTGTCGTTGGCAGCCGGATAGTTTGTTTTAATGTTTTCGGGGTTGGATGTTACCACTGCAAATTGACCGGGCGCCAGCACATAGTTGGTTGTAGTTATCGGTTTGATGTTGCTGATGGTATCGCCGCTGGTGTTGGCCAGTTGCCAGTTTTTCAAGTCGATATATTTCGCACTTCGGTTTACCAGTTCCACAAAGTCTACCCCGTTAGGCCGCGGGTTAAACAGTATTTCATTAATAACTACATCGCCAGGCTCGGGGGCCGAGGGCAGCGCAAAAGTTGTGGTTAAAGTCTGGCTAAGGTTTCCGGAACAGTCAGTTATACTACTGGCGGTTAACGTATAAAGCTGCCGCTCCTGCAGCGGTGAGGCAAGTGTAAGTATAACTTCTGTAAATAACGGCCCTTGCACCTGTGCATTGATAATTGGTAAAGTTGGGCTGATATTATAGTTTGCTATAGTTGCTGCCCGGGTGCTATCCAGCCGTTCGGTAAAGCGGATATGTACCTGTGTTGGCGAAATAGCTGTGGCATCGAGAATAGTTGGCGATGTGTTATCAGGTATAGTTGCGGCTACGGAATTTGCTTGGGCCGGCGTACCGCCTTTGGGATTTACTGATGCAGTCCAGTTTTCCGCGCCGGCACAGGGGTTGGTTACGTCTATCATCTCCAGGCTCCAGCCGCCTTCACGTTTGGCAGCATCTTTATACCAACTGTCGCTATAGTTTACCGCATAAAGAAGTTTGCCATCAGGCCTGCGGAGTTGCAATAGCTCACCTGAGTTGTTAAGCCCCGGAAAGTTGCTGATACCGATAATCTTACCAAACTGTGTAAAATTAGCCACCTGTGTATTGGGAACAACCATGGCATATTCGCCAGGCAAAAGCTGCATATCCGGTAACGTGGTGGATGAAGTAGCATCTGACAGCCTGAGTCCTCTCAACGAAAGCACCTTATCAGTTGTGTTATAGAGTTCGAAATATTCTTGTTCAGGCAGGCTAACGGCAGGTGTTTCGTCGGCCATAATTTCGGTAATCAGCAGCTCATTATAGTTGGGTGTTACAGCAGGCGGTATAAAGGAAAAACTACGCGTTATCTGACTTCTCAAACTGTTACCAAACAGATCCTGCAGGTTGGCTATACTTAGCGTGTTATTACCACTCCGGAAATTCTGGCTGAATACCAACCGCACTGTAGTTGGGTTTTGTAGTCCGGCTATAGTTGGTTTTATACTTCCGTTTAAAGTATAGTTATCTATGGTTTGTGCCTGTTGCGGTTGCAGTGGTTCATTAAACCTAAGTATAAGTTCCTGTGGCGTTATAGTCTGCAGTTCTTCCAGTGCAGGTGGCTGCGTATCGGTAATCTTAAAATCATCGAAATAGAAATTTTTACTGTTGGCCGAAGTATACTTGAGCAGCACCCCAAAGTAAGCGGAGCTTTTATGCGTTGCATCGGTTACTCTGCCCTGACTGGTGTAGCTTTGGCCAGTGCCGGTTACATCTATACTTAGGTCCCACTCATAGTTTATACTTCGGGTTACCCGCACACGCATCACGTTATTACTGGTAGCAACAGTTTTGTCCTGCCCGTTTATAAGTATAACAGCTGTTTTACCGGCATCTTTTCGGTATAGGCTTACTTCGTCGGCGGTGTTGCCGATGCGAACGAAGTACCCGTTTACGTCTGTTGCTTTCAGATTTTCCTTATCAGAGATCAGGTAAATATCGGTGTAGTTAGTGGAAGAGGTTGCCAGTTTCAGGTTTGCCCAAAACTCCCAGGTGGTACCCACTACAGCCTGCGATGGTATAGCTAAGTATAAAGTTGTGCCTGTAACAGCAGGGCCATTGCTTTGAAGCTGTTTGCCGGTATTAACTATAAAACTGCCTGCATCACCGGTCCAGGTTGGGTTTTGGGTATAATTACCATCAGAGAAAGTATCCTGCAGCTGACTGTAAGCCCAGAATGGAAGTAGCAGAAGTATAGCCAGTAAAGTTTGTTTCATGTATACATTTGTGCTGAAAACTTACGAACTTCGCAGCCGCTCTTGCATGATGAAGACGCTTGCAGAAGCTTGGCACGCTGCCAGGTCTGGAGCAACTGCAACAACCCTGGTAAAATTGAGAACTTTTACGCGAGGCCGTGGCGTTAGTTAGAGAGTCGAAGAGTTAGAGCATGCAGAAATAACAATCAGCAATAAACGACTAACGATTAATACATTAGCAAATTAGCACATTAAATAAATACCTTAAATGAAAGTAGCAGTAGTAGGCGCCACCGGATTGGTAGGCGGCGAAATTTTGAAAGTACTGGCGGAGCGTAACTTCCCGGTAACAGAGTTGATGTTGGTTGCTTCTGAGAAGTCTGTTGGTAAACAGATGGAGTTTAAGGGTAAACAGATAAAGGTTATCGGGATGCAGGACGCGATTGCGGCTGCCCCACAAATTGCCATATTCTCTGCCGGCGGAAGCACTTCTACAGAGTGGGCTCCAAAGTTTGCCGCAGTTGGTACTGTTGTAGTTGATAACTCATCGGCGTGGCGCATGGACCCTACCAAAAAGCTGGTAGTGCCGGAAATAAATGCCAAAGAACTGACCAAAGAAGATAAGATCATCGCTAACCCAAACTGCTCTACCATACAAATGGTGGTGGCCCTGAACAAGCTGCACGAAGAGCTAAAGGCAAAGCGTATAGTTGTAAGTACCTACCAATCAGTAACAGGTACGGGCGTAAAGGCTGTAGAACAACTGATGAACGAGCGTACCGGCAAAGAAGGCGAGAAAGCTTACCCTTATACTATCGACCTGAACGTGCTGCCGCACATTGATGTGTTCCAAGACAACGGCTATACCAAGGAGGAGATGAAGATGACCCTCGAAACCAAGAAGATCATGGGCGACGACTCTATCCGGGTAACCGCTACAGCGGTGCGTATTCCGGTAATGGGTGGCCACTCGGAGTCGGTGAATGTGGAGTTTGAGAAGGATTTTACCTTAGATGAAGTATACCGCTTGCTTGGCGAAACCGAAGGCGTGAAAGTGGTAGACGACGTGAAAAACCTGCAGTACCCGATGCCGAAGGACGCGCACGGCAAAGACGAAGTACTCGTAGGCCGTGTACGCCTGGACGAAACCCAGCCACGCACCCTGAACATGTGGATCGTGGCGGATAACCTGCGCAAAGGCGCTGCTACCAATGCTGTACAGATCGCGGAATATCTGGTGAAGCACGCGCTGGTGTAGTTTTCTTTGACAAAAGTTTTTTAGACAAAGGACAAAAGACTGATAAATAGTAAAATTTGCTCTTCCGGACTTCCCAGTCCGGAAACTATCTGACGGGGACTTCTTAGTCCCCGTTTTTTATTTAGCGGTGGTGTACGCGGATTAGGAAATCTGTAGCTCGTTGTTAAAATGAGTAAGTAATGAGCTGACCTGGAGAACAGGGCAGCTCTTTTGTTTCGGGATAAATTTTTTATATAGAGTTTATACTATATAAAAATTACCCTGATATTTAATCACAAAAAAGTTTAAAATAATTCTTGTAAGGCTTTTGATTCCACCTGACAGTATTTGTTAGCTACTGTTAAAAGTAAGCATGCAACTACAGAGGCATATTATGGATCATAGCAAGTAGAATGTTCAAGTATACATAAGATAAAGCCTTATATATGAGAATCCTACACAGACTACTCGTAATCTTATTGACCATCATTGGGCTATCCGGGTGCAATGAAAACGAAGTAAGCCCTACTTTAGAAGACAATGGAGATATTTCGTTTGAAATAGAACGTACAAATTCAACAAAAAACTACTCCACTTCTGCAAAGCAGGCTACCATTTCACATGCAGAGTCTGGGTGGCAATTAATGGGGAATGGGGAAATACAGTTGTCGCGCGGAATTACCTTTGATGTGGAACTGGAAAATGGGGATACGCTTCAATTAGGGTTGCATTTTTATAAAAATGAGACAAATCCCGGATTACTGATATTACAGGATCAGGATTCGCTTCACTGGAACAGAAGATGGAAGTATACTTCGGCAAAGCTTGAGGCGGACAACTTTTATAGTGATTTTGATGGGGCAAGGGTATTGGTTAACAACACGAACGTTATTTTTAATGATGTCATCAATGATAACTTCAGGATTAATGTAGAAAAGGCCTTGGTTAATAATCATGAGCAAAATGTTCTCACAATCAATTTTGCCGGTACAGCCTACGGCTGGTACGATCCGACAGGAGAATACTGGGAAGTTTACAAGATTAAAAATGGAAAATTTAGCGGCGTAGTTGAATAAACTTGCCAAGGCGGGCTTTGAGATTGTACCCACTGTTTGATACAAAACAGTACACCCAAAAGTTATCCTTAACCTTTTCACCTCTATGCAGTCCTCTAAGCCCTATCTGATAGCAGTATCCCAAATGATTGCTTCGCTTCTCTTCCTTTTTATCGGCTTTCTGCCGCAACTTACTTTTGCAGCAGAAAGCTACCAACCAAGCGATAAACTGTTTGTAGCTCCAACCACTGGAGCTAACATCAGAACCGAACCGTCTTTACAGGCACCTGTGCTGGCTAAGTTAAAGTATAACACTGTTATAATTGTTGTGACGGACACACTTGATGCCCAGCCATTGCAAATAACTGTACCTGATTTCAACGAAGGTTTTTTAAGCTTGCAGGGGCATTGGGTTAAAGTGAAGGCAGGTACTATAATAGGTTATGTATTTGATGGGATGCTATCTAAGTATAAAGGACTGGAGTTGGGTAATCATGATGAAGAGGCCTACTATGCTGCTACATTTGGCAAACCAGCCACGAAAACTATTCCTAAAAGCGAGGTTGTACAAGGCCATACTATAAAGTATGAAACCATCATCAAAACTTATCCCAAAGGATTAGTGGAGGAATATACTTTCTCTGACGACTGCCACGATTTTACCTATACCTTCAAGCTCACATTCAATGAAGTGTACTGGCTTATAAACCGGATAATGATAGGTGCCGATGCTGTACAGGAGGTAAAAATTAAGAAAGCAGATAAAGGAGCTATACTTACCTTTTATAGCTGCACCTAAACTAATTAGTACAAAGTATAAATCCTGATTATCTTATTAAATCAGGCCCTGATAGCTTAAAAGTCTACCTTATACAGATCCTCCATCTGCCGCTGCGTTACAAAAGCCGGCGTAGCTCTGAAAACAGCATTTCGTAGCCCGATCAACAACGGGTTTTCCCACTGCGACACCCAGCCCAGCATCCGGGACATACGAATAACTTTTGCTGTGCGGACTAGCCTGCGTTTTTCGTAGTTGGCTAAGGCTTTGGCTATACTTGTCTCCTGCTCCAGGCACTGCCCCAGCACTACGGCATCTTCAATTGCCTGGCAGGCACCTTGCCCCATGTTGGGTGTAGTAGCATGCGCCGCATCACCCAGTAAAACGATGCGGTTATATACAAACTTATCCAGCGGTTTCAGGTCGGCTATATCTCCCCATATCATTTGGTTAGGCTTGGTAGCGGCTAACACAGCTTGCACGGGTTCATGCACTCCGGTAAAATGCCCGGCTAATTGTTCAGGAGTCATTTGGCGCATGCGCTCGTCCTGCTCCGGTGCATTAATGCAGGCATACCAGTAAATTCTTTTACCCGGCAACGGCGCCATTCCAACCCTGCCCTGTGGCGCCCAGGTTTCGGCAGAGATCATGGTATTCAGCTTAACTCCCGGATTTTCGATAACACCACGCCAGCAAGTATAACCGGCGTAGCGTGGTTTGCTCTCCGGCAACAACTGCTGCCTTACTACAGAGTTTATTCCATCGGCGGCAATCAGCAGATCGGCAGTAGCATCAGTTCCATCTGTAAAGTATACATGTACTTTATCGTTTTTCTGATCTATACTTTGGCAGCGTTTGTTCAGGTATAAAGTGCCGGGTTTCAGGTTCTGAGCCAGCACATCGTGCAGGTCAGCGCGGTGAATTACAAAGTTACTGATGCCATATTTCCGGCTGAGTGGTCTTGTATCCTGGTTAGTGATGATGTTATTATGCTCGTCGAATATGGTGAGGGCTTCCAGTTCTTTGCCCCGGGCAATTACGGCATCAGCAACGCCTAATCTTGCAAGGCCTTGTATGGCATTTGCTGCCAACCCAACGCCGGCTCCTACCGGTTTAAGTTCGGGTGCCGCCTCGTAAACTATAGTTTCTACACCTTGTTTCTGCAGTGCAATGGCTGCACAAAGACCTCCTATTCCACCACCTATAACTATAACTTTCATACCTATACTTTATACTTCTGCTGCAAAGGTACGCCGGGAATGATGAATGGTGAAGTATAATAATTGAGAATGGTTTAAACCTAGTAGCGTCCGAAGCGAAGGCATTGGCATAGACGCTCCGAGGTTTTGCAAACGCTCGGAGGTCGGAAGGATATCAACTTTGAAAGTATAAAGCCTTATCAGTTCCTGAAACCAGTCCTTATTCGACGAACAGTTGCGTTACCTGCGTAGCATCGCCATCGGCAATGGTAATAGTAAAATCATTAAAGCCATCGCCAACTTCCACTCCAATCAGGTTTAGCTGCAGCATATCAAGTATAGCCAGGAAGTTAAAGATCATACCGATCTTATCGGGGAAGGCTGAAATGATCTCGGAGAAACTCATTTTTGATTTTGCCTGGATCTCTTTCAGAATGTAATCGCGCTGATCTTCTATCGTATAAGGGTACTGAATGATGGTATGCTTCGGTCGGTTTTGCTCTTCCTCAAAGCGCGTCATCACTTTATCAAACACACGCATCAGCTTATACAGGCTCAGGTCCTGAAGCTCATACTCAAAGTGGTTGGCGTTGGCAATCTGCTGCAGTTCTTCGTGTATGTTACCGCGGTTTTCCTGGGCAAGGCGCATATCCTCCATTTCGGAAAGTATAGGCGTGGCAGTTTTATACTTTTTGTATTCCAGCAGATGCTGGACCAGCTCCTGTCGCGGGTCAATCTCGTTGCCTTGTTCGTCTTTCTCGGTGCGGGGCAACAGCATTTTAGCCTTTATGCGCATTAAAGTGGCAGCCGTAAGTATAAAGTCGCTGGCCACTTCTATGTTCAGCTGCTCCAACTGGCGTATGTAATCCATAAACTCATTCGTGATCTGGAAGATCGGAATATCATGGATGTCCAGCTCGTCGCGCTCTATGAAGAAGAGCAGCAGATCGAAAGGACCTTCGAACAACGATAATTTTATTTCAAAACTCACCTGTACAATGCTTTAAAGGCGCGCTGCAGCGCTGTGTGCAAAAGTAATCATTTTTGGCAGATAGGCAGCAAGCCACTTTTACAACAACTGCTATCTGCTGGTACAAGGTTCATAACTACTTCTTCCTAGTGCAAGTATAAGCATCATACACTCACCATCAACGCCTGATAAAACTGAAATTCAAGCAATTACAAAAAAAGATAACAAAATACATAGAGATTACGCTATACTTATACTTACGGTGCCTGCGTTTAGCTACTGGTTGCTAAAGTAATGTAAAAGCTTCCTGTGTTTTTTAATTTTACTAACTTTACGTTTTGTCCGATAGATACAAAGTATACACTTTGCAAACTATTGCGATTTATTTTTGTTAGAGGTCTATAAAGACAATTCTATGATCATCAAACCCGGGGAGCTGCTTGCCTCCATCAACACACCTGAAGACCTGCGGAAGCTTAAGCCGGAGCAGTTGTTGCAGGTATGCCAGGAGCTGAGACAATATATTATTGATGTGGTGTCGATACATGGCGGGCATTTTGGTGCAAGCCTTGGCGTAGTAGAGTTAACTACCGCACTGCATTATGTGTTTAATACTCCTTACGACCAGCTGGTTTGGGATGTAGGCCACCAGGCATACGGGCATAAAATATTAACCGGCCGCCGCGATAATTTCCATACAAACCGCAAGTATGGCGGGCTGTCTGGTTTCCCGAAGCGTAAAGAAAGCGAGTATGATACTTTTGGCGTAGGCCACTCGAGCACGTCTATTTCGGCGGCGCTGGGTATGGCTGTTGCCTCCCAGTATAAACACGAAGACAAGCGCCAGCACATAGCCGTTATAGGCGATGGCGCCATGACGGGTGGCATGGCTTTCGAGGCGCTGAACCACGCCGGTGTTGCCAATGCCAACCTGCTGGTGGTGCTTAACGATAACTGCATGAGCATAGACCCGAACGTGGGTGCTCTGAAAGAATATTTAACCGATATTACCACTTCCCGCACTTACAACAAAGTGCGCGACGAGATCTGGAATGTACTGGGCAAGATCAGTAAGTTTGGCCCGAATGCACAGCAGATTGCTTCTAAAATTGAGAGTGGTGTAAAGGCTACCTTACTTAAGCAGAGCAACCTGTTCGAGAGCCTGAAATTCCGCTACTTCGGCCCTATTGATGGTCATGATATTAATCATCTGGTATCGGTAATGGAAGATCTGAAACATATCCCGGGCCCGAAAATTCTGCATTGTGTAACTACAAAAGGGAAAGGCTTTGCCCTTGCCGAAAAAGATCAGACCAAATGGCACGCGCCAGGTTTGTTCGATAAGATTACCGGTGAGATCTATAAAACTGTTCCGGAAAAGCCGCAGCCGCCTAAGTACCAGGATGTGTTTGGCCATACTATAGTTGAGCTTGCTGAGAAAAATCCAAAGATCATGGGGGTTACGCCTGCCATGCCTTCTGGTTGCTCGCTTAATATTATGATGGCTGCCATGCCGGACCGTGCATTTGACGTGGGTATTGCCGAACAGCATGCGGTAACATTTTCTGCCGGTTTAGCTACCCAGGGCTTAATCCCGTTCTGCAATATTTACAGTACGTTTATGCAGCGCGGCTACGATCAGGTAGTACATGATGTATGTCTGCAGAACCTTAACGTTGTTTTCTGTTTAGACAGAGCTGGATTTGCTGGTGCCGATGGCCCTACACACCATGGCGCTTACGACATTGCTTACATGCGCTGCATACCGAACATGGTGGTAGCTGCCCCTATGAACGAGCAGGAACTGCGCAACATGATGTATACTGCCTCGCAGGATAATATGGGTCCGTTCACGATCCGTTACCCGCGTGGTGAAGGTGTTATGCCGAACTGGCGCACGCCGCTTGAATTGCAACAGGTTGGTAAAGGCCGCACCATACAGGAAGGCGAAGAAGTAGCCATACTTACTTTTGGCCACATTGGTAACTATGCCGTAGACGTTTGCAAAAAACTTGCACTTGATGGCATCACACCAGGTCATTACGACATGCGCTACGCCAAGCCGCTGGATGCTGAGCTACTGCACCACATCTTTGCAAAGTATGATAAAGTAATTACCGTAGAAGATGGTTGCCTGCAGGGTGGTTTCGGTAGTGCTGTGCTGGAGTTTATGGTTGACAATGGTTATACTTCTCAGGTTAAACGCCTGGGTATGGCTGATGTGATCTATGAGCACGGCTCGCAACTGGAACTGCACCGCGAAGCTGGCTTTGCCCCGGAAGACATCGAGCGCACCGTTCGTGAAATGATTGGGGTAGCTGTTAAAGTATAATTCAGACATTAGTACTTAGATCTTAGATACTAAATATAAGCCCTGCAGGTATTTTACTTGCAGGGCTTTTTATTTGTCTGAATTACCTCACCCCAACCCTCTCCTAAAAACAGGAGAGGGAGCTTTGTCTTCTAATGCTATAGTTGTTGCTATAGTTTTATAGTTTACGTGGTCAAACTGCCCCTCCTTATCCAAGGAGGGGAATTTCTTCCTTACTATTTCAGGTGTAAATGCAATCAATGTAACAGCTAGATAAAATCCCTATAGTATGATTATTTTAAGTTGAAATTTATCCTTATAGCTTCATATTATGAATGGCATTCAAAGAATTGAGTAAGAACTCCCCTCCTTGGATAAGGAGGGGCAGGGGTGGTTTGACCCGGCACTTCAGATATCCCGTATTTACTATCTTTACCAATTATAGAGACAAACTATATACTATGCCACACTCCACCTACACTGATGCCGGAACCGGCGAGGCAATTGTTTTTCTGCATGGCTTTGCTGAGAGCAAAGAAGTATGGACAGAATTCATAAAACCGCTACAAAAAAAGTTCAGAACTATAGCCCTCGACTTGCCCGGCTTTGGCGATAACACCGCTGAAGTTGCAAATTATAGTATGGAAAGTATGGCCGAGTATGTGAAGCAGCAGATTGATACCTTGGGAGTAAAGAAACTTATACTTGTAGGGCACTCAATGGGCGGCTATGTAAGTATGGCCTTTGCCGAAAAGTATGGCAATATGCTCAGCGGCCTTTGTATGTTCCACTCCTCTGCCCTACCCGATACGGAAGAGAAAAAAGAGAACCGCAACAAATCTATTGAGTTTGTAAAGAAACATGGCGTAGCGAAATTTATGCAGTCGTTTATAGAGCCTCTTTTTTACAGCGGCAACCGCGACAGGCTGCGTAGCGAGATCGCACTCATGAAGAAAATTGGCAGCAAAGCCCCCGAAGAAAGCGTAACCGGGGGCTTTGCTGCCATGCGCGACAGAGCAGACAGAACCGATGTGCTGAAAAAGTTAAAATGCCCGGTTCTGTTTATTTTCGGGAAAGAAGATAATGCCGTACCCCTTGACAAAGCATTAGAACAATGCCACTTACCTAACAACAGCATGGTTAATTTCCTGGGTAAAACCGGCCACATGGGCATGTTTGAGCGCACCTACGAAACACGCAAAGCCCTCGAAAAATTTGCAGAAACCATTTATGGGTAAGACTGCAGTACAGGAAAGCAGAAGTATATAATCAGGCAGCAAATCAACTATAAAAACAGCCTAATCTGCACTAGATGGGGCTGTATACTTTTAGCCATTTAACCTTTACTGCATTCATAGCTTTTCTTCTATCTTCGTAGTTTATACTTCTACTTTATGCAGCACAGTATACCCGAGCCACCTTCCCGTATTTTGCCTGCCATTGTGTTCTCTCAGTTTGCGGGCACGGCCTTGTGGTTTGCCGGCAATGCTGTGTTGCCAGAACTGCAACAATCGTTGCGGCTACAGAGTGAGGCGTTGGGTTTGCTTACCTCGGCAGTACAGTTAGGCTTTATACTTGGCACTTTATGTTTTGCCTTTCTATCACTAGCCGACAGGTTTTCGCCGAGGATGCTTTTTTTGGTTTGTGCGCTGGCTGGTGCCATAGCAAATGCCCTGGTTTTGTTTGTGGCCGAAAGTATAACCGGAGTATTAGCGCTGCGGGCCATAACTGGCTTTTTACTTGCCGGCATTTACCCGGTGGGTATGAAAATAGCAGCCAGCTGGTATAGCGGCAACTTGGGCAAAGCAATTGGTTACCTGGTGGGAGCGCTGGTACTTGGCACGGCTTTTCCGCACTTATTACGCGGTTTAGGAGCTGCGTTACCCTGGCAAACTATGTTGCTAAGTATAAGTGCACTGGCAGCTTTGGGTGGTGTGGTAATGTATACACTTGTACCGGATGGTCCTTTTTCAGGTAAAGGCGCCAGGTTTGATGCCCGGAACATATTGCATGTTTTTAAAGCAAAAGATTTCAGAGCAGCTGCATTCGGTTATTTCGGACACATGTGGGAGCTTTATACTTTATGGGCCTTTGTTCCTTTTATACTTTCATTTGTTTACCCTGATCTTACAGCTGCCCAAGTTTCCATCAGAGCTTTTGCCGTAATTGCTGCAGGTGCTGTTGGTTGCGTTGGTGGCGGCTATCTTTCGCAAAGGTTGGGCAGTAGCAAAGTTGCTTTTCTCCAGTTATTGTTCTCAGGTGTATGTTGCTTATTATCGGTGTGGGTGCTGCAGTTACAGGGCAATACTGTTTTATACTTTCTTATTTTCTGGGGCATAGTAGTGGCCGGCGATTCGCCTCAATTTTCGGCGCTAACGGCCCGTACAGCACCAACCCAGCTTGTAGGCACAGCGCTTACCGTTGTCACGTCCATTGGTTTTGCTATTACCATTGTCAGCATACAGTTTATGGGGTATCTGCAAAGTATACTTCCTTCGCCATACTTGTTTGTTTTCCTGGTGCCCGGGCCTGTACTTGGGCTTCTTGCGCTCCGCAAACTCATCGCGAAATAACATAAAGTATAAAAGCCGGCTTACAGGCCGGCTTTTATACTTTATAAGCTTTCTTTTACAGTTTATTCAGCTTTCATATGCATCTCAGAACCATCTGCGGCTTTCAGGTGCATTTCCTTTTCAGATAGCGATGTTACATCAAAGGTTTCAGCTACATCCTGGCCTTCAAAAGTTAACGATAATTTTTTGGCAGCCTGATCGTAAGACCATGTACCTGTTTGCAGAGCATCGCCGCCGCCAAGTGCAAAGCGGCCATCAGAGTAAAACTGCATGGTTTCCTGCTTCTCTTCACTCGATAGTTTATCTTTTTCGCCAGATGCAGTTAGCTCTTTGCTGGATTTCCAGGTTTTGCTGCTGCCACCAGAGATCATACTCTGATTGCCTTCGCTCTCTTTACCTCCGCAGCTTGCCAGCACAAACACCAGCATTAAAGTTAAGATTGCCTGCCAGCCACGTAATGTCTTTTTCAATTCGATGTTCATAATTCCATAGTTTATAGTTGTACATGCGCTTTAAAACCAACCCCAAATCCCAGGTTGGTTTGGTCTGCTTACGGCCAAAACATGTAATTAGTTAGTTTGCTTACAGCATTATAGCTGCCGGTGCATTTATACAACTAACTAGGCAATAAGGCGTATTTATTTAAGCAGCAGGCAACTGCCAGAGGCTGCATTAAACCGACGTACTATTAAACAATATAAGCTATGGGATTGCGTGATTTTTTTAAAAAAGGACATGAAGAGCCAGCTAAAAAGCCGGCCGATCAAATAAAACCTACTCCTCCTGGAGGTTCTACTTCCGGCTCTATCTTTAACCAGCAAAGCCAGCAACAAGCCGTTAACCAGGATACTTATACTGTACAAAGCGGCGACTCGCTGTCTAAGATTGCCAAGAAGCATTATGGTGATGCCAATGCCTGGAAAAAGATATACGAAGCAAACAAGCAAACTATAGGCGACAACCCTGACCTGATTAAGCCAGGCCAGCGCTTTGTAATACCAAGAACATAGTTCTGAAACGTGCTAAAAACAAAAGCCCCGGCTCTTCACAGAGCCGGGGCTTTTTCGTTAATTATACTTTATACTGCTTAGAAACGCTCGTCAGCAGAAAAATAGAAGTCACCTTCAATCTGCGCATTCTCATCAGAATCAGAACCGTGTACTGCGTTAGCTTCGATAGACTTAGCATAAACCTTACGGATAGTACCTTCTTCCGCCTGAGCCGGGTTAGTAGCACCAATCAGTTTACGGAAATCTTCTACTGCATTTTCTTTTTCAAGAATCATCGCCACAATCGGGCCAGATGACATATACTTAACAAGGTCGCCGTAGAAAGGACGCTCTTTGTGTACTTCGTAAAATTTACCGGCACGCTCTTCCGTCAGTCTTGTCTTTTTCATTGCCACAATACGGAAGCCGCCTTCCTCGATCATCTTTGTAATGCCGCCAATGTGGTTATCAGCTACTGCATCAGGCTTAATCATTGTGAATGTGATGTTTCCGGCCATGTCTCTTTTAATGTTATAGGTTATTGTTCTTTTTTGAAGCTGCAAAATTAGGGCATTTCGCCGGATTAAAAGCATACTTTTTAACTATACTTTTACAAACTACCTGTATCATTTATACTTTTTGCCTCCCTGCACTGGCATTAACTAATGCTGCTTAGCCCCGATTTTATTGTTTTAGAAGTTATTTCTTCAGAAATTCGCGCCTTATATCCTTATTAATCAGAGGATTTATTCTGGCAGTATGCATGATATCAACGCTCTGAAAGAGCTTTTAAAAGAACCTAAAGAGGTGATGATCACCACACATCACAAACCGGATGCCGATGCACTGGGATCTTCTTTGGGTTTGGCAGGTTATCTTAAAAAGAAAGGCCACCGGGTTACCGTTATTACGCCTTCAGATTACCCTAACTTTTTAGAATGGATGCCCGGCAACGATGATGTGCTGGTATATTCTGAAAAAAACGATGAGCTGGTGCAGCGCATCGTAAACGAGTCGCAGGTTATTTTTTGCCTCGATTTTAACAACCTGTCGCGCATAAACGAGATGGGCGATTATATCCGGAATGCAAAAGGCACCAAGGTACTGATAGACCACCACCTGCAGCCCGAAGATTTTGCCGACCTGGATTATGCCAATACCAATGCCGCTGCCACTGCCGAGCTTGTTTATGACCTGATAAAGGCAATGGGCGACGCCGACCTGATAGATACCAACATTGGCGAGTGCCTGTATGCTGGCATCATGACCGATACAGGCTCGTTCCGACACCCAAGCACCTCTAAAAATGTGCACCTGATTATTGCCGATCTGCTGCACATCGGGGTTAATACTTCTAACATCCACCGCCTGATATACGATAGCTCATCGGAGCTGCGCCTGCGCTTTCTGGGTTTTGCCTTAAAAGATAAACTGGTAGTTTTGCCAGAGTATAAAACTGCTTATATGGCCATTTCGGCTGATGAGCTGAAGGCTTATAACTCTAAAACCGGCGATACCGAAGGCCTTGTAAACTTTGCGCTTTCTATTGAAGGTATTGTGTTTGCAGCTGTTATCATAGACCGTACGCAGGCTGTTAAAATGTCTTTCCGCTCGGTAGGCAATTTCTCTGTAAATGAGTTTGCCCGTGCGCACTTTAACGGCGGCGGTCACCGCAACGCAGCCGGCGGCATGTCTACCGACACGCTGGAGGCTACCGTAGCTAAATTTGAAAGCCTGTTGCCCCAATATAAGGAGCAGCTTGCCAACTCAATCAACTAACGAATTATTACATCAACCTACAATCCATGTTATCTAAAACAACTAAACTACTGTTGCCAGTACTAGCTGGTGCCCTTATGCTGCAGAGCTGCGGCAAAAAAGATGAATTTATTACTAACGCGAATGGCTTAACTTATAAGATCTATTCGCAGGATAAAGACGGCAAGTATGAGCCTAAAGGTGAAGTTGCTGTTGGCGATTCTTCCGGTGCTAAAATCGGACAGGTGGTAACCATGCACATGTCTTACCGCAACGCCGAAGATTCAGTTCTTTTTAACTCACGCGACCAGCACCAGCCAATTATGATCCCGGTGATGGAGCCAACATTTAAAGGCTCTCTGGAAGAAGCACTAACCATGCTTTCTCCTGGCGATAGCGGTGTGTTCAAGATCAACGCTGATTCACTTTTCGCTAAAACTTTCGGCCAGCCAATGCCTCCGTTCATCAAGCCTGGTTCACACCTTACTTTCTTTATCAAAGCTGAGAAAATTCAGTCGAAAGAGGCTGCTATTGCTGACCAGCAGAAAATGATGGAAACGCAGATGAAAGAAGCTGCTGTACGTGCTGAAAAGCAGATCAAAGTTGATGATGCCAAGATTCAGGAGTATATCAAGAAAAACAACCTGCAGAATGTACAGAAAACTCCATCAGGCGTTTACTATGTGGTAACAGAACAAGGCAAAGGCGCACAGGCTAAAGCCGGCGATATGGTTTCTGTACACTACAAAGGCACTTTCCTTGATGGTAAGGAATTTGATTCTTCTTACAACAACCCAATGTCAGGTGGCCAGCCGTTCCAGTTCCCGCTGGGTCAGGGCCAGGTAATTAAAGGCTGGGACGAAGGTATTGCCCAACTGAAAAAAGGCAGCAAAGCTATACTTTTAGTACCTTCTCCGCTGGCTTACGGCGAGCAGGCACGTGGCAAAGAAATGCCGGCTAACTCTATCCTGCGTTTCGACGTGGAGCTTGTTGATATTAAAAACTAATTAAAGTAGCTGTTACATTACCAGCCAGTACTATGAGCTTACTAACCTTTATCCAAAGCGCAGCAAAACGCAACACACTTTTAAATGTGTTCTTTTTCTTAGCATTAGCCTGTTCGCTTACTGCCTGTGGCGGCGACGATGACTATTTCAAGTCTCCTTGTCTGCCATCTGAAACCGAAAAGCAGGCCCAGAAAGTGCTGGATGTTAAAGCCATTAAAAAGTTCTTGCGCGAGAATAATGTAGATACCACTCAAATGAAGGAAACAGCTTCAGGTATACATTATCTTCCGATTACGGCAGGCACGGGTGCTCAGGTAACTACCGGCAAAACGGTGCAGGTACATTATATAGGCAAGCATTTATGCGCTGGCCTCCCGTCTACCTGTACATTTGATGAGTCTTACTCCAGACAGTCGCCTTTTACTTTTACAGTTGGAGCCCGCCAGGTTATAGCCGGTTGGGAAGAAGCGCTGCCGCTTATGAAGGTTGGCGAGGAAACAAGATTCTACATTCCGTCTTACCTGGCTTATGGCCCATGTGGTAATAGCGCTATCGGTCCGAACGAGATACTTGTGTTCGATATTAAAGTAGTTAAAATACTTTAACAGGAGCTTACTCTTAACTAATGCAGAAAGGGCAGCGCTTACGTGCTGCCCTTTCTTTTTTTTTACTCTGATAATACTTCTGAAAGTATAGCCAGCGATTTTATCTCGCCCAGTTTATCAACGTGAAGCTGGTAATACCGGATAAGTACCGATAATAACTCGCGCCGTACCCGGCCATTTGGTATCTCTACAGGTTCGGTTGCATGCAACAACTGATCATAGTATACTTCCAGCGCCTGCAGTGCCAATACCGGCGGCGCACTGGTAAGCGATTGTGCATTTGCCGAAAATGCTACCTGCTCCACTATCTCTTTGCCTGAACTTGGCCCGAAACCTAAATGGTGGCTAAGTTGAAGTAAGAACAGCAAGTGAAAATTCTCAAAGCCCTGTTCCTGTTCATCAAAGTAAATAATGGCATTAAACAGGAAGTTAAATAACGGCTGGTTTTCCTCTTCTTCTTTTACCGTGCGTGCCACCACCTCCGACAAAAACAATAAAATGCTACTCTTCCGGATATCGAACGGAATGGTAGCGAAAGGATAGGCGCTTTTATACTCTGAGATGCGCGACAGGCCGCCTTTATGCGAAGTATAAACCACCAGGTCCAGCAAGGTAAAGGGCTGAAACAAGGCAATTCGGGAGCCTGTACCTTTTTTGCGCACACTGTTTACGATGTACGATTGCACACCCAACTGCTCGGTATAGATCTTAGTGATGATGGATGATTCCCGAAACTTGATATAGTTTAGGACGATGCCTCTTGTTTTTACTAACATTTACTCCAGTACGGCTATTTTACTAATGCAGGTTTGTGCTCCCTCTTCATCAGAGCTCATAACTAAGTATACTCCGGCTTTCACGCGTTTTCCGTTGTAACTGCGCGCATCCCAGGTGGCGGTGCCGCCGGCTGCTTTTGTTTTATACACCAACATTCCGCTAATATCGGTAATGCGCACCTGGGCATTATCGGGCAAACCGGATATCCCTATCAAACCAGAGAAATCGGGCCGCACCGGGTTCGGAAAAACCATAGCACAATCAGGAGTACCTTCAGTTATAGTTGCCCCAGCTCTGTACGAAACCATTCCTGCATCTGTACCTATAAAAACTTCGCCACTCTTATGTTCAACAGCAACCGTGAGCACATTATCTGAAGGCAAAGGGCTGTTTTTAGTATTGAAATGATGTATAAGTTCATCGCCGGTTGGGCCGAAAAGCCAAAGCCCCTGTTCTGTGCCTACCCATTTTCTGTTGCCGCCATCTATAGTTATTGCCTGTACTTTTTGCCCCGCCAGCAGCGGCCGCTGGTCTATAATCGGTATGCGCGCCTCGTACTGTTGCGAAGAGAAAACTGCGCTTGTATTGTAAAATACCCCTACGCCACTTGCAGTTCCAACCCAGATGTCGCCATTCAGGTCTTTGGCTATGCTATGTATACTTCCGTTTGGCAAGCCTCCGTTTCCATTACCGGCGCCTAAAAAACGAGTCTCTTGTCTTTCGTTATCATAAACAACCAAACCACTACGGTTATTACCACTTCGGCTTATAGTCAGCCATTTATAGTTATTATCACCCAATACAAGGTGCTCTAAATTAGAACCATCGGCTATACCCGGAATGGTGAAGGCCTGCCAGCTGTTATCGGGCCGCAGCACATGCAGCCCGGGCGCATTGGTTTGCTGGTTACGGTTAACAGCCCATACATTTCCTTTTGCATCTACAGCCACTCCTGTTACCCGTACAAGGTTTGCATTGCCTGAGGTGCCCAGCAAAGAACTGTTAGCTGCGTTGTATAGTTTATACTTGCCCAAGCCACTCCATTCAAGTAAACCGCTGCCATAAGAAGCAAAGTATAACTTATTTGTAAGCGGGTTAAAGGCAGCTGCAACCAGGTCGCGGATTACCGGGAAAGCAGACGGATCAGGATAAAGGTGTTGGTTATAACTCTGCCACTCGCCGTTGCTATACTTGTAAAAGCCTGCCGTCAGGTTCTGTGGTGCGTAGGTTTGAGTATAGCCGCCGCTGAGTGCGTATACTTCGCCGTTAGTTGCCAAAAGCTTAAAAACATTGCCTGCATAAGGGCCATTTGGCACAAAAACAGTTGCATCCTGTGCGTTGGCTATACTTTTCCTGACCAAGCCTTGCTGCCGGTCAGCGGCCCAAAGTATGTTATCTGTTCCTGCTATTGCTTCGGCAGGCTGCTTCAGTTTCTGATTATCAACTTGGGTGATTTTCTGCTGCTTATCCAGGAGTAGAACATTTGTGCCGGAAACTATACCCAGGTAGTTAGCCGATGTGGTAAGCGAAGTTATTCCGGCATCTGCTTCTGCACTTGTTTTCTGCCAGCTTTTGCCCTCAAGAATATACAACCCCTGCTGGGTAGTGCCTGCATATACTTTGTTGCTGAACGCTGCAATGGAAGTTACTGCCGCGCCGCCAGGTAACCCTGTATTGAGGTTGCGCCAGCTGTTAAAGTCTTTCAGGTTTGAATTTAGGCGGTGGGCTGCTAGAACGCCCGAATTGGTGGCCAGGTAGATACTGTCGTTCAGGATGGCAGCACTGTTTATACTTACTGCAGTGCCGTTAGCGCCCAGGTCTTTATACGTGTCTTTAATTTCCTGCTTTGCCAGGTCAAGCACTACTACACCAAAACTACAGGACAGGTAAGCCTGCTTGTTATGGATGTAAATGTGGTTTATACTTTTGACGCCCGTAGTCTGTAGCCTCAGAAGATCATCAAGGTTTGTGAAACGATTATTCTGCAGCAGATCTATACTTGCGTTGGTGTAGGCAATAACCAGGGTTGCTGTAGCCATATCGTAGCGGATAGTGCTGATGCGTTGCTCCCGCAGGCCATCTACTTTTGATATAGTTTGCGTGTTGTTGTACGCCTTGTCGTAATAAAACAAGCCGTTATCCGTAGCGCAATACACTTTATCGCCAGCCTCTGCTACAGCGCGCGCCTGCTGGTAGGGCACATGCGCCTGCCACTCGCCTATGCCAATTTTACTTTGCCCATAGTTTATGGAGCCACACAACATCAGCACTACCCAAAGTATAAACTTAACGTTCAGGAGCTGTGCAAAGGGCTGTTTGGCTAAGTATAACATGGCTTCTGAAACAAGGGAAAGTATAGCGGCTTACTGCTTTTGCTTCATGCCTTCTAAAAAGCAATGGCGGCAGCGGGCTTCGTAAGAATCAGTTTCGCCGAGCAGTACCTGTTGCTCTGAGGCATCGCTGCGGAAAGAGTAGGTGGCAATATCACCGCACTGCACACATATTGCATGTACTTTGGTAACATACTCGGCCACGGCCATTAACGCTGGCATCGGCCCGAAAGGCTTTCCTAAGTAATCCATGTCCAGACCTGCCGCAATTACTCGCACACCACTGTTTGCCAGCTTCACGCATACTTCAGCCAGGCCTTCATCAAAAAACTGGGCTTCATCTATACCTACCACATCGCAGCTACCACCCAACAAGAGCATATCCTGGGCAAAATCTATAGGCGAAGAACGTATGGCATTGGCGTTATGCGATACCACATCCTCGTCATGATAGCGTTTATCCAGGGCTGGTTTAAAAATCTCCACCTTCTGTTTTGCAATCTTGGCGCGGTTAAGCCGGCGAATCAGCTCTTCAGTTTTGCCCGAAAACATCGATCCGCAGATCACCTCAATCCATCCTCTCCTGTGTGCGTGGTTATCTTTGCCTACGCGCGGTTCAATAAACATCTATAAAAAAACTTAAGCGGTGTAAGTTAAGTGTGGTAACTTGGTCTGGTTAGGTACTACGCCCACGGCATCGCCGTTCTCTAATGTACACTGGCAGGTCAGGCGTTCGTTATCCTGTAAGCGGCCATTGTTGCGGTACCTGGTTTCTGCAGCTGTAAGCGGGCCAAAATGCTGTAACCCCTCGCGTACAATAATGCGGCAGGTAGTGCAACGGCCCTTGCCTCCGCAGGCGTGCATCCAGTCGATGCCTTCAGCCTGCAGGGCCTTCAGCAACGTTTGACCTTGCGCCACAAATACTTGGCGGCTGGCAAGGTTTTGCACAACTAACTTTGGCATATTTTTATAACTTTACAGAAGAAAGACATCCCCCAAATGGAAGACAAATATAATCAATTACACCTGGATCGTTACAGTAAAGAGCTGGCAAATCTGCTTTGCGACCGTCACTTTGCATCGCATGATGTTATTAACGGCCTGCAACTCATTGGCTTTACACCTATCAGGCAGGTAAACCTGTTTGTAATAAAGGAGCTCCTGCTGAAGTGGCACCATGAAATGGCAAATCTGCGCAGCCCGTATTTTGATTATGAAAACGAGGAAGTAAAAGAGGCACTGCTGAATTTCATGAATGTGCTGTCGCGCAAGATACTGATGAAGCGCAACGCATTTGAGCCCCTGCTGCAGAAAGCCATTTACGACACGTTTATAGTTGCGCTTAACCCGGCAGCTACCTTAGAGGAAAAGTTTCTCAGGATACAGGAGGAAATTACACTTCCAAAGCTGCAGGATAACCTGAAGTATATTGACTTGGACAAACAGCTGTTCGCTGGTTTTGTAGACACACTGTCGCCATCAAACCGTGACCGCGAGTACATTCTGAGCCGCTTTAAACTATACATTAACGCAAACCAGGCCAACCGTACGCCCCTGAGTAATTTAGTAGCCCAGTTTAACAGCCTGCTACCTATAAGCGAACAGGAGGTTATCAGCCCGGCTGTAACGGTACCGCCAATAGAGACCTTTGCCAAACCAACACCTGCTGCTCCTGAAGAAGAAAAGGACATTGTAGCACCAATACACATGGCGCAGCGTGAAGCTACCATAGTGCAGCGCCCCGCTACTGTGCCTGCTGCAGAGCATAATATAAACGAGCGTTTCCGAACTGAAAGCAAGCCAACCCTGAACGAAAACTTCCGGAAGGCAGCTGCGAATGCTTCGTTAGCCGATTCTCATAGCAACCGCAAGATCGAGTCGTTGAAAAACTCTATTTCCATTAACCAGCGTTTCAGCTTTATAAATGAGCTCTTCGATGGCGATAACCTGTCGTATTACCAGGCTATAATGGCTTTAGATGAGTTTGCTAACCCTGAAGAGGCCCAGGATTTTGTTACCCGTAACCTGGCCAGCAAATACGACTGGAGCCGCAAAACGGAAAATGTAAACAAGCTCTTGAAACTGATAGAACGTAAATTTGCGTAACATCGGCAGCTATTATACTTTAAGCCCCTTCTAACGGAGGGGCTTTTTTTATGTACCCCGGTAACCGTTCCGGTAGAGGCCCGAAAGTGATAAAATCAGCTGCCCGTTAAAAAAAAGTAACTGCTATACTTTTGCAAATAAGCGCAGCAAATACTAATTATGCAGTTAGCTTGTGCATTGCAGGCGGCCAAACTATACTTATCAGGCCAATATGTTGTTGGCTAAAAAAGTATAATTCAACCGTATCCTAGCAGTCGCAGGCTCGTAATATCAACTTACATAAACTTTTATATTAGCCATGAGAGACGATTTCGATTACGAAGATGAGTTCAGCCACGATTTTGACGAGGAGGAGGATGACGATTTAGGGATGACATTCGAGGAAGACTTATACCTGATGATTCGGGAGAGACTCCGTGACACAATCCAGGAATTCAAGCCTAAATATCCTTCGCTGAAGAAACTTGAAAGCGCTGTAAGTTCTTTTAAAGTAAACGCCAAGAACACCGACGATTCTAAGTTTTACCCGTTGGCGGCAAAGCTACTGAGCGAACACATTAAACCATTACTAGAAGAGTCGGAAGAAATTCAGGAGATTTATGATAACATGCAGCTGGATGTTGCGCGTTTCAAAAATCAGCGTGCTCATGGTTTTGAAGGAGAATTCTACCTTACCTAAACACTATACTTAGCTTAAGCATCACAAAGCTCCTTTTGCACGGCAGAAGGAGCTTTTATTTTTAGCGCAGCAAAATTATTTTATATAGCGGTTAAACTATTTATTTAAAAGCCTGTCAATAACCATGGCATGTTTTATGCTTAAGCCTTTATTAATCCATACTACGTATACTTAAATTAATAAATGAAGTATACTTATTTATCAAACATTAAAATTTTATCTTTGTAGATAGTACTTGCAACCTTTTGAATGCTTTTGGTATCTACAGTATAGATAATTAAAATACACTGTGCTTCTGACCCTTTTACACTACCCGAAATTGAACAAACTTAACGCTTCACCAGCTATGGCGAATGCAAAATTACTCGTGGGCGAACAATACCTCCTGCAAACAGTTGATGATAAGCTGGCGCTTACCACGCACCGGGTTATCCGGAAGCGTAAACCATGGGATCTACGTGGCACGCAATCAGTTATGCTGGAAGATATACTGAAGTGGGAAATGAAGACAACCGGCAAAACAGCCTACTTAGGATTGAGTGTTGCATCGGCCCTGTTTGTATACTTCAATGATTCGTTCGCGCTTATCAGTGGCTTTTTCCTGATGCTTTATATCATGACACGCCAGCGCCGCATTCATATAGTTGCCCCTAACACTGTACTTGTATTGCCTTTGGAAGTAGAAGAAACCCGCGTTGGAGCCCTTATACAAATGGTGCGCCAGGCAAAAAAAGATCGTTTGGCATCGCTTCAGAAAACAGAGCCTCAAAAAACAAAACCACAGCAAGTAGAAGTATCCTGATCTCTACTTGCGTATGATCTTACCAGATAGCACCCCTTGCCGGTGCTATTTTTATTTTAGCCCATTCAAGCCGCTGTCTTATAAAACATTGCCCCTCTTCTGAGCATTTTCTTGAATGTAATGTGTTATAGTTACTATATTTAAGCGTTATAAATCCAAAGCAAGACGCATGGCAGTAGAAGAATTGATGTACCAGGATAAGGTAAAGGCGCACCAGCTTAAGATAAAACAGGTATTTAGTGAAGTGGGCAAAGTGGTAGTGGGGCAGTCGTATATGGTAAACCGCTTGCTGATCGGCTTGTTTACAGGCGGTCATATTTTGCTGGAGGGTGTGCCCGGCCTTGCCAAAACACTTACCATCAACACACTTTCGAAAGCCTTGCATCTGGATTTTCAGCGCATTCAGTTCACGCCCGATCTTTTGCCTTCCGACCTGATCGGCACCATGATCTATAACCAGAACGCTTCTAAGTTTGAGGTAAAGAAAGGGCCGATATTTGCCAACCTTATACTTGCCGATGAGGTTAACCGCTCGCCTGCTAAAGTACAGTCGGCGTTGCTGGAGGCTATGCAGGAAAAACAGGTAACTATAGGCGAAACCACTTTCAGCTTAGACCTTCCCTTTTTAGTATTGGCTACCCAGAACCCGGTAGAGCACGAAGGTACTTACCCGCTGCCTGAAGCCCAGGTAGACCGCTTTATGATGAAAGTATACATCGATTACCCTAAAAAAGCGGACGAACTGGAAATTATGCGCCGCATGGCCAACATGTCTTTCAGCGATACCGTTTCTAAGGTGCTTTCGCAGGAAGATATTTTTGCCATCCGTAGCGAGATAAACCAGGTACAGATTTCTGAAACGCTGGAGAAGTATATTATAGAACTGGTGTTTGCCACCCGGCGACCAGCCGAGTACGATCTGGCTGAATTTGCAGATTACATTCAGTTCGGGGTTTCGCCGAGGGCAAGTATAGCCCTACACCGTGCCGCCAAAACTGTGGCTTATTTTGATGAACGCGATTATGTGTTGCCCGAGGATATCAAAGAAGTAGCGCACGATGTAATGAACCACCGCATTATACTTAACTATGAAGCCGAAGCCGACGGCATTACAACCAAGGATTTCATAGAAGCCATACTTCGCAAAGTACCTATCAGTTAATAAGGCAAGCCTATCCATAAAAAAACCCACCTGAACAGGCGGGTTTTGCGCAGCACGGGAGACTAAGCCGTACTGCTTCGGCTGGCACACTATTTCTCACCAAACATGTGCAGCCTTATTTAAAATTCTACACTTAGTATTCTGTATTGTTTGGGTCAAAATTCGTCCAGCCGGCAGTCCAGTCGGTTGTACCGAAAGCGCCTCTGTAAGCAACGGTTTCAAACCCTGTAACGCCCTCGAAGCTTGCACCTGAAAGCAGCTCTGAACCTGAACCAGGCAGGAAAGTTGGCGCTCCGGACTGCTTGAAAGATCCATCTACTTTTACATCTGAGTTAGCTGCTTTTTGCATATTCGTATTGTTAGCAAACCAGGCAGTAATATCAAATGTACTGTTGCTGGCCAAGTTTAGCGCCCTAGTTGATCCTGAAATTACGTTGCTCTTAAACTTAAACTCATTGTTCTTCGCGCCGTTTTCTACAGCAGCACCATCCAGGTAAATGCCTTTCGGCCATCCTGCGATCAGGGAGTTGTATACTGATATCTTCGTATTTTTCTTGAAGTGGATGCCGCTGCCATAGTTGGAGTTCACACTGGCACCTGAAGTAGCTATTGGACCGAATAAGCTCACGTTGGAAAATTTAGCTGAAGTAAACGGAGCAGCATTATCGCCAGCCTTGTTGTTATCCGACTCAAAACCATTCGATTTAGAACCATCTGCTACGTTCGGGTCGCTGATGCCAACTACATACTGCACCGTGCCTGCATAACCATTGTCGGTATCAAACATATCGTCCACGGTTTTGTAAGCTACCAGGTGCTTTGCATTTACAGTGCCACCAAACCATTCAAAAGCATCGTCTCCGCCAAAAGAAACCTGCACAAAGTCCAGCTCAGTGCCGCTGCCCACTCCACCCAGCGTAATGCCGTTTATCTCGTTGTCGGGCTGGTAGGCTATACCTGCAAACTCAACGCGCACATACTTCAGCACGCCCGAATTATCTGCTGCGTCGCTGCCGCCATACAACCTGTCTACGCCTCCTTCTATAGCGCTTGAGCTGCCAGAGTTTACAGGAGCTTTACCAAGTATAATTAACCCGCCCCAGTCGCCGGCAGCACGCGTGCCTTTTGCCTGATTAGATGTAAAAACGATTGGCTTATCTACGGTGCCACGGGCTATGATTTGCGCACCGCGTTCTATGATCAGAGAACCTTTTGTCGCCTTATCGCCTTTTATGATGGTACCTGGCTCTATTGTTAATTTAGCCGGCGCCTGCACGTATACAAATCCTTTCAGCAGGTATTTTTTATCGGCCTTTAAAGTCATGTCAGAAGTAATAGAACCTGTCAGCTCCACAACGCCTGTCGTCTGTTCGATAGGTGTAACAGTATCTTCTCCGTCTTCTTTGCAGGCGACTGTGGCCACACCTAATAAGGCGAGCAGTAATAATGTGCTTACTTTTTTCATGGTTAATAAAATTGGGGTTAAGGTTGATTAGGTTGTTTTAGAATCTATAGTTGATGCCTAGCGTTGAGTAGCTTCCGCGTTTGAAAGTCGTAAAGTCCTCGTCGGTGCTGTTGATGCTGGCGTTTCTGTCTGAGTCCTGGACAAACCGTACTTTCTGGTTCAGAATATCCTGGATGCCGGCTTTAATTTCGAAGTGCTCACCTATACCTTTTGTTACAGAAAGGTCGATCATGTTGCGGGGCATTTCATACACCGTAGGTGCCTGGGCATCACCAACAGTAAAAATGCGCTTGCCAATTACATTGTATAACAAGTTCACCTGCAGGTCGCGGGCATCGTCCTGGTAGTATAAACCGGTGTTAACGATGTAAGGCGACTGGCCATACATGGCTCTTTTTCGCTCCTGCCCTTCCGTTTGCTCTCCTAAATCCACATTGCTTTTTATCAGCGAAGCGTTCAGCACAAAACTCATGTTTTGGATCAGGCTGCGGTCAGATAGGTTGAGGAAAGATTTCCTGATCTCTGTTTCCAAACCATAGCTTTGTGCGCTGCTGGCATTGCCTGGTTTATAGATGGGGTTGCCCGCTGTCGGGAGGCTATAGACTTCTATCGGGTTTTTGAAGTACTTGTAAAAAGCGCCTATTGAAACAACCTCCGTAGGGTTCGGGTAAAACTCGTAGCGCAGGTCTGTGTTATGGATAGTGGCTGTAGTCAGGTCGCTGTTACCTTGTATTTCTGCATTCAGCTGGAAGTCGTAGTAGGCAAACGGTGCCAGTTCCCGGAACTCCGGACGGTTTACGCTCAGGCTGTAGCCCCCTCTAAGCAAAGTGCGATCGCTGAAATTATAAGTGGCGTTTAGCGAGGGCAGCACGTTCGTGATCGGGTTATTAACTTCTATTTTGCCGCTGCCATACCTTGATGAGTTTAGCTGTTGCCTGTTATACTCCACACGCACCCCACCCGACAGGTTGAGTTTGTTTAAAGGCAGTACGCCGCCTACATAACCCGCTACCAGCGTATTGGCCGCATCGTAACGGTCGGTGGGGTTGGTACCTTCTTTCAACGTAAATCCAGATGCGCTTATATGCTCCGGATTAAAAAGCTGGCCAAGCGGCAATGTCAGCAGGTTATTGTCAAACTGTGCTGCATTAGCTATAGTATAAGACATCCAGCGGGCATCAAACTCCCTGCTTTTGCGCTCTGCATAAAAACCTGCCCGTAGCTTTGGTTGATTGGCTGCAAGGGTATCTTTACCTGCAAATTTCCGCTCTGCCTGGCCACCGGCCATTACCGTATTTTCCTGCATTTTGGAGTAGAAACGGCCAGCATCAAATGTATTGGCATCGTAAGGTATGATCCAGCGGAAGGGTTCGTTGCTGCCTATGTTGCGCTGCGATCTGATGCGCTTGTAATCCGGTTCGTTGCGGTTGGTATAGTTGTAGCCTGCCGTCCAGGTATAAGTGGTAAGCTCTTTATCGTGCGTTCCCTGTAACTGACCCGAGTAAATGCTTCTGCTTTCGTAGCGTTGGGCGGTGTTGCGCACATCCACATCTTTGCCCTGCAACTCCTGCCCGCTACGCTCTATTACCTGTGTCTGGCCTAGCTGGTTAAACAGGTTTCTGAATTCGATCTTGTTGTTATTGTTTAGCCTGAAAGCCCAGTTACTGATAAGACCCAGCCGGACATTGCGACTCGATTCGGTATCGTTATACTTATACTCTACAGGGCTTTGCTGCAGCTGTGCATCATAGGCCGTGTAGCGGAATCTTTCGGCGTTAATAAGCTGGCTGGTGTTGCTGTAAGACAGTGCCGTTAAGTTGCTTGCCTCTGTATCGCCTACATAAAATCGACGGGTCAGACCAAAAGACAGGCGCTGGTCTGGCAGGGCGGTAGTTTTGTTAATCCCCCAATTGCTGTTCAGTTGTTTAGCAGCAGTTTGTATACTTTCGCCACCGGCATTGTTCAGGTTAGCAGGAAAAGCGCCTGGCAATGCTCTGGCGCCATCATCAAACCCAAGAAAATCTGTTTTACCGCCTTTATAGGTACTGATGTTGTTAAACGTAGTGCCGCTGCGGTATCCGCCGGACAAACCAAAGCTGGTAGTATTCTCGGTAGCAAAATTTTTGGTATATACTTTAATTACACCGCCCCCAAACTCGCCCGGCAGTTCCGGTGAACCAGACTTGAACACCAGGATCCTATCTAAAACGCTTGTTGGAAGTATATCAAATGAGAAAGCCCTTGAATCTGGTTCTGTACTGGGCGTCAGGGCATCGTTCAGCATTACGGTGTTGTAGCGCTCGCTTAGTCCGCGTATCATAATGTAGCGATCGTTCATTACGGTTACGCCCGGTATGCGGCGCACTACGGCCGAGGCATCCCTGTCCAGCGATTTGGCAATCTGCTCACCCGACACACCGCTTACTACAACCTCGCTTTTTTTCACGTCCTGCAGGAGGGCCATATCGGTATTTGTCTGGCGTGTTGCTACAATCTCTACCGTTTGTATCTCTGTGGTATTTTCTTCGAGCTGTATATTAAGTATAGTTGGCTGGCCGGGGTTTATTTTTATACCTGTACTTTCGAAGGGCTTGTAAGAGAGAAACGTAACCGAAGCATTATATACGCCTGCCTCCAGTGGCAAGGTATAGTTTCCGTCGTAGTCGGTGGTGGTGCCTTTACCTGTGCCTTTAATAAAAACCACTGCCCCTATTATTCCTTCTCCGGAGGCCTTATCGGTTACCCTGCCTTTTAAAGCTGCCTGCTGGGCAAAACCATAAACTGTTGTTGTAAGAATTGTGAGAATTGTAAGTAAAAACTTCATAGCGATGTACTGTTGTTTAGTCTCGCTGCAAAAGTAGAGTAGCTGTTTTACCTGAAGTTTAAGCGGAAATTATGATAGCGTTAAGCTTTGGCCGGTAGTGTTAAATTGAGTTTAAGGCAATGTTAAGTACAGGTTAAATCCCATCGTTCTCACAAGCATTAAGGCTGCCATTATACTTCCTAATTTATACTTACAGAAGCATTTAGGCCAGTTGACTTGGTAACAATAAGTTAACCTTGGGGTAACAATCAGCTAATACTGGATAATGAATTTTGTAACATCGGAAGCAGAAAGTGCAAGGGATTTCACACGCAGGCATTTATACTTTCCGGAAGCTGTTGCCTGCTGCGACTGGACCCCGCAACAGGACGAGACTAAACAGTTAAACTTTTATCTCACCCAAAATGAACATTGAGAGAATTCTTGCAGCCCTGGCTATGGCAGCTTGCTTTAGTGTAAGCAATAGTGTTGTGGCACAAACCACCGACACCACACAAACCACCCCTGCTGTGCAGCCGGTTATGCAGCAGGCTCCTGCTCCTGAAAAGCCGAAGAAAAAATCCTGGTACGAGATCATCTCGATACGCGGCTATGCGCAGATCAGGTATAACCGCCTTTTAGAAACCAACTCTAAACTTAAGTGCGACCAATGCGACAAGTCGCTGGGCGAAAACGGCGGATTGTTCCTGAGACGTGGCCGCCTGGTATTCAGTGGCAATGTAAGCGACCGCGTATACTTCTACATTCAGCCTGACTTTGGTTCTTCGGCTTCTTCTACCGCTTTAAACTTCTTCCAGATACGCGATGCATACTTTGATGTGTCTCTTGACAAACAGAAGGAATTCCGCTTCAGGATAGGACAAAGCAAAATACCGTATGGCTTTGAGAACCTGCAGTCGAGTAGCAACCGCCTTACCCTTGACCGAAACGATGCCCTCAATAGTGCGGTAGCTAACGAGCGCGATCTGGGTATTTTCTTTTACTGGGCTCCGGCAGAGATAAGAGAGCGTTTCTCAATGCTGACCGATGAAGGCCTGAAAGGCTCCGGCGACTATGGCGTGTTTGGGGTAGGTATTTTTAACGGACAAACAGCCAACAAACCTGAGGCTAATAACTCACAACATGTGGTAGCACGCGTATCATACCCATTGCAGGTGGGCAGCAAACAGATCATCGAGCCAAGCTTGCAGGCCTACACAGGCAAGTATACCATAACTTCTGATCAGTTATCGGAAGGTGTAACCATTGCTTCGGAAAGCGAGGCTAAAGATGGATTTAAAGACCAGCGCATAGCAGCCTCGCTGGTAGTATACCCGCAGCCATTTGGTTTCCAGGCAGAATATAACATTGGCAGAGGCCCTGAGTTTGACGCGGCCACCTCAACTATAAAAGTAAAAAACCTGCAAGGTGGCTATGCTCAGACCATGTACAGGTTTAAGGTGAACGAGCAGGTGTTTATCCCCTTTGTAAAGGTGCAGTATTACGATGGCGGCAAAAAGCATGAGCGCGATGCAACCAGCCATACCATGTATGAAACCGAGGCCGGGATAGAGTGGCTTGCTTTCAAAAACCTGGAACTGACTGCCGATTACAGCATAGGCGACAGAACAACACGCAACGCAGCCAATCTAAATAACCGCCAGCATGGCAACCGCCTGCGCCTACAGGCCCAGTTCAACTTTTAGGGTATAAACCCACACATACCGAAACACCTGCAGTTTACTAAAAGCTGCAGGCGTTTTGTTTATACTTACCCCTATCCATCTGGTAACAATAAGTTAACACTGGGGTAACCTTGAAGTAACAGTAAGATACTTATTTTGCAGCGTGATAAAGCAGTAAAACGCAGCCTGACTAACTGCCCTTATTGCCACATCACAAAGTATAGTATAGCCTTATACGGACTCTACTACAACATATTGTTTAGCGTATTAGGATTAGTTCTCACCATAACCATAGTACCATGAACTTAAGTATCAGTTTTCGGGGTATCTTATTAACAGGTACCCTGGCGTTACTAACATTTAGTAGCGTAAGTGCCCAAAGTATAAATGAATCCAAGTTTGGCAAAGGAGTACAGTTTGTAGCTGCCGACTCTTCGTTCAGCATGAGATTGGGTGCGCGTTTTCAGCTACTATACCAGGGTGGCCAAAACCCATCTACAGACAACTGGGATGATCGTTTTCTTATCCGCAGAGCCCGCCTCAAATTTGATGGTTTCGCCTTCTCTCCTAAGCTGGAGTATAAAATAGAGCTGGGACTTGCCAACAGCGACATCGGCAGCGATATACCAGACCAGACCAACAACGCGGATAATATTATACTTGATGCCGTTGCCAAATGGCAGATGACGCCCAACCTATCACTTTGGGTGGGCCAGACGAAATTGCCGGGTAACCGCGAGCGTGTAATCTCTTCACAGAAAATGCAGTTTGTAGACCGCAGTTTGCTTAACGCCCAGTTTAACCTGGACCGCGACGCAGGATTGCAACTTCACCACGAACACCAGTTGGGTACAGTATTGCTGCGTGAGATAGGCTCTTTAAGTATGGGCGAAGGCCGCGACATTACCGTGAACAACGCAGGAGGCTACGATTATACAGGTCGTGTAGAAATATTGCCTTTTGGCGAGTTCGAAAGCGAAGGTGATTATGTAGGCGGCGATCTTGTAAGAGAACAAACTCCTAAACTATCAGTAGCAGCTACGTATGATTATAACGACAATGCCACCAGATCGCGTGGACAGCTTGGTCATTTCCTGGTTGCCGAGCGCGACCTGCGCACTGTGTTTGTAGATGCCATGTTCAAGTATAAAGGTTTCTCTACTATGGCCGAGTATGCCAACCGCAAAGCCCCTGACGGAGCAGTTGTAGAGCGCGATATAGATGGCACGCCACTGGAGACTTTTGTAACCGGTAACGCTCTAAACCTGCAGGCAGGTTACCTGCTCCCGACAAACTGGGAAGTAGCCGGCCGTTTTACCAACTATGAAGCCACTGCAAATACAGGCCTGCGCGACCAGAAACAATACACCCTGGGCTTATCGAAGTATATTGTAGGGCACTCGCTTAAAGTACAGAGCGATGTTACATTAGTAAACGAGCAAAGCCGAGACGATCGTTACCAGTTCAGACTTCAGATGGAGCTGGCACTGTAACTAAATTTAACAATAATATAATATTGACTTGTTTTTAGTCTGCCGGATAGTCTTTCTATTTGTACTGCAGAGCAAGTATAAAACAAGTATTTAACCCTTTCAGTATAACACTCTGATTTACACATTTTTTTGATTTAAAGTAACCCAGATTGTTAATAGAAGTTTATCTCAAGAAATTATAAACCTTACTAAAAACAAAAGCTTATGTCAAATTTTAGGCTTACTTACACAAAACTGAACCTTGCTATACTTTTAGGTGGTAGCTTACTTTTAGGTTCTTGTGGTGGTGATAAGAATACTAAAGAAGGTGAAGCAGGAACCTCAGAAGTTGCCGGCGATCTTTCTGGCAGCATACAAATAGATGGCTCCTCTACAGTTTACCCTATTACAGAAGCAGTAGCAGAAGAATTTCGTGCTGAGGCTCCGGATGTAAAAGTTACAGTTGGTGTATCGGGCAGCGGTGGCGGATTCAAGAAATTCTCGCGCGGCGAAATTGATATTGCGGATGCATCGCGTTCTATAAAGGCATCAGAAGACAGCCTGGCAAAAGCTAACAATATCAGCCATGTAGAGCTATCGGTAGCTTACGACGGCCTAACTGTAGTGGTGCACCCTGAAAACAACTGGGTAAAAGACATAACTGTTGCCGAGCTGAAGAAGATATGGGAGCCTGCTGCACAAGGCAAGATTAAGAAGTGGAACCAGATCCGACCAGAGTGGCCTGACAAAGAAATTCACCTGTACGGTGCTGGTGTTGAGTCTGGTACTTACGATTACTTTACCGAAGCTATCGTTGGCAAGAGCCACTCAAGCCGCGGCGATTATACTGCCAGCGAAGACGATAATGTACTGGTACAGGGCGTATCTACAGACCCGCTGGCGCTTGGTTTCTTCGGTTATGCTTATTATGAAGAAAACCAGACTAAACTGAAGGCTGTGCCGGTTGATGATCAGAATGATGCGAACGGCAAAGGTGCTATACTTCCGAGCATGGAGTCTGTTAAAGATGGTTCTTATGCACCACTTTCCCGCCCATTGTTCATTTATGTAAACTCTAAGGCAGCTGCGCGTCCTGAGGTGGTAAACTTCGTAAACTTCTACCTGGATAATGCTGCCGCACTAAGCCAGGAAGTTGGTTATATCCCGATGCCTGCTGAAAAGTATAAAGAAGAGAAAGCAAAGTTCCAGCAGTTTGTATCTGGCGCAGCTAAAAAATAAAATCTTTATCTAAGTATAAAATCAACGCCAAATGCGGCTTCTGCTGAAGTCGCATTTGGCGTGTAAAAACTTTCCCTTGAGAGTACAAGAGCGAATTATTGAAGGGCTGCTATGGTTATCCGCCGTGATCACCATACTCATTACAGCAGCCATTATCTGGGTTCTGCTGTCAGAGTCAGTCAGCTTTTTCAGCGAAGTATCCATAATTGATTTCCTGACAGATAAAGAATGGACGCCGCTGTTTGCCCAGAAACACTTTGGTATACTTCCGTTGGTGGCAGGCACATTGCTTACTACAGCTATTGCCATTGCGGTTGCACTGCCCATTGGTTTAACTATAGCTGTATACTTAAACGAGTATGCGCCCGGCCGCTTTAAGCAAACTGTAAAACCTTTGCTCGAGATCCTGGCTACTATACCAACCGTAGTGTATGGTTTTTTTGCGCTTACTGTGGTTACGCCATTCCTGCAAAAAATTATCCCGACACTGGCTGGTTTCAACGCACTATCAGCGGGTATTGTAATGGGTATTATGATCATTCCGATGATCTCTTCGCTGAGTGAGGATGCGATAAGTGCAGTGCCGCGCTCCTTGCGCGAAGCGGCTTATGGTATGGGTTCTACCCGTTTACAAACTGCTTTCGGGGTAATGGTTCCGGCGGCATCGTCAGGTATAGTGGTATCGGTTATACTTGCTATTTCCAGGGCCGTAGGCGAAACTATGATCGTGGCTATTGCAGCAGGTCAGCAACCGCGACTTACCCTAGACCCTACCGTACCCATCGAAACAATTACCACCTATATTGTACAGGTAAGTCTGGGCGACGTTCCGCATGGCTCGCTGGAGTACCGCACCATTTTTGCAGCGGGTATCACGCTCTTTATTTTTACGTTTGCGCTGAACAACCTCAGCTTCTGGATCAAAAAGAAATACCAGGAAAAATATGACTAACTCAGATAAAAACAGGCTGAAGGACAAAGCTTTCCAGGTGTTTGGCATATTCTGCACCTTCATTGGCCTGGTTGTGCTCGCTATCTTTCTTATCGACATCCTGATAGAAGGCATTTCAAGAATAGACTGGGATTTTATTACCAGCTTACCATCCCGAAGAGCCAGCCGTGCCGGTATACTTACTGCCTGGGCAGGTACCCTCTGGATTTTAGGGCTCACCTCGGTTATTGCTTTCCCGCTGGGCATTGCTGCCGGCGTTTACCTGGAAGAGTATAGCAAAAAAACAAAACTGGCTAACTTTTTAGAGATCAACATCGCTAACCTGGCGGGTGTACCCTCTATCATTTATGGTTTGCTGGGTATGGAAATCTTCGGCCGTATACTTGGCTTAGGCGGAAGCCTTTTGTCTGGTGCACTTACGCTGTCACTGCTTATACTTCCGATCATCATTGTAACTACCCGCGAGGCTATAAAAGCTGTGCCCCGAAGTATACGTGATGCCTCCTATGCGCTGGGTGCTTCTAAATGGCAAACCACCTGGAACCAGGTTCTTCCGGCTTCGTTTGGCGGTATACTTACAGGCATCATACTTTCCCTTTCCAGGGCTGTGGGCGAGGCCGCACCGCTTATCGTGATTGGTGCCCTGGCTTACGTGCCGTTTGTACCTACATCACCCACAGACGAGTTTACCGTATTGCCGATTCAGATCTTTAACTGGACATCAAGGCCGCAGGCAGACTTTTTAGTTAATGCCGCAGCTGCCATTATTATACTACTTTTAATTACATTTATACTTAATGGCATTGCCGTATACTTGCGCAGCAAGTGGCAGAATAAAGTTAAGTGGTAAAAATAACCATGAGTAAGAAACCCTATAAATTAGAAGCCCGAAACCTGAATGCCTTTTACGGCGGTTTCCACGCGCTTAAAGACATTAACATTGCCATGGAAGAAAAGGCTGTAACAGCTTTTATTGGTCCATCAGGCTGTGGTAAATCTACTTTTCTGCGCACCCTTAACCGCATGAACGACTACATCGATGGTTTTAGAGTAGAAGGTGACATTCTGCTGGATGGCCGCGATATCTATGGTAAAGATGTACGTGTAGACGAACTTCGCAAAGAAGTAGGTATGGTTTTCCAGAAGCCAAACCCCTTCCCGAAAACTATTTTCGAGAATGTGGTTTATGGCCTGAAAATACAAGGCATAAAAGACAAGAAAGTACTTACTGAAGCTGCTGAAAGATCATTACGCCAGACAGCGCTTTGGGAAGAGGTAAAAGATAAAATGGACAAGTCGGCACTTGCCTTATCTGGTGGCCAGCAGCAGCGTTTGTGTATTGCCCGCGCACTTGCTATTTCGCCATCGGTAATTTTAATGGATGAGCCAACCTCAGCCCTTGACCCGATCTCGACTGCTAAAATCGAAGAGTTGATCTATGAGCTGAAGAACGATTATACCATCGTAATAGTAACGCACAACATGCAGCAGGCCGGCCGCGTTAGCGACCAGACTGCGTTCTTCTACATGGGCGAACTAGTTGAGTATGCCAAAACGAAGACCATGTTTACCAGCCCGAAGCATGAGCGTACCCAAAACTATATTACAGGACGCTTCGGGTGATTTTTATACTTGTTGCCAAAGTATAAAGTATGTTATCAATCTAAAAAGAGACTAACGAATGAACCATATAGATGTAGAACTTAGTGGCCTGAAGGTTAAGTTAATGGAAATGTGGGACCTGGTAGAGTATCAGTTGCAAAGTGGCCGCGATGCCATGCTGAACGCAGATCAGGAACTCGCCCGGAAGGTGGTAAAACTCGGCAAAAAGGTAAACAACTTCGATGTGAAGATAGACCGCATGTGCGAAAACCTGCTAGCTCTTTACACCCCCGTTGCCGTAGACCTGCGCCTGGTACTGGCCACCCTTAAGATCAACGCAAACTTGGAGCGCATTGGCGATACAGCAGAAGGAATTTCTATGTTTGTTCAGAACCGTAAAGCTCCGTTTAACCCTGAGATACTTGAAATAACGAAAGCGGTGGTGATGTTCGATGAGGCGTTAGCCATGTTCCATGATTGCCGTGTTGCATACAAATCTAATAACACTGATCAGGCACGCGCCATGCTGAAGCGCGATAAAACGCTGAATAAGATCTATCGGAAATCTGAAAGCATTATTGCCAAATACCTGCGCGATAACCCGGATAGTATTGAAGAAGGCCTGACATTGCTTTCTATTATTAAGAAACTGGAACGCGTAGGCGACCAGGTCACTAACATTGCCGAGGAGATCATTTTCTACCAGGATGCCAAAGTAGTGAAGCATAAGACAAAGAAGAAAGACAAAAACAACAACAATAATCAGGAAGAATAACCGGTTAACTATTGCCTGGTTATAAGTACGATTCCAAAGTATAAAGCACGAGCCAAACCGGTTCGTGCTTTATTGTTTTATACCTTGCTGTCTTATGAATATTGAGAACACGGGTTCGTAACGAGCGTAGCGCTGAGGGGTTAATGTGATTAGATAACCAGCAAGTATAAAACTATACTTCCAAACTTTAGCCGTTGCCCAAAAGACCTCACAGCGTTTGCAAAACCTGTGATCGTCTATGCCAATGCCGTTGTTCCATAGCCAGACCTAGCAGGAACTACGCATGCTGCCAGGTCTTAATTCTAATTTAGATCTCTCGCTGTCACCCGAAATAGCACTATAGTATAACTTTTAAAACTGATACATATCATCAATCCGTAACAAACACTACTTTCTCATTTAATTGTGTCGTAACTTTGCAGCAAAATTAAAAAAGTGCTGTTAAAAGAAGTTTTATCCTTGATGCAGAAGGACTTCGTGCTGGAGTGGCGGCAGAAGTATGCCTTCAATGGCATGTTGCTATATGTCAGCAGCACCGTTTTTGTATGCTACCTGAGCTTTGGCCTTCGCTCCAACGTGCTTACAGTACCTGTCTGGAACGCTGTGCTTTGGATCATACTTCTGTTTACATCGGTTAATGCTATTGCCAAAAGCTTTATGCAGGAAAACCGCGGAAGGTTGTTATACTTTTACTCTATCGTCAGCCCGCAGGGAGTTATACTTTCAAAAATACTCTACAATGCCTGCCTGATGCTGGTTCTGGCGCTTATCTGCTTCGTGTTTTATGCGTTTGTGCTTGGAAACCCGGTGCAGGATGTACCCATGTTCCTGCTATCAATTTTGCTGGGAGCTATCGGGTTCTCCACCTCCCTTACCATGATCTCGGGCATCGCATCCAAAGCAGCTAACAGCAGCACACTTATGGCAGTACTCAGCTTCCCAGTTATTATTCCAATGTTGCTGATGCTGATAAAAATGTCTAAAAACGCGCTGGATGGCCTTGACCGCGGCGCCAGCCTCGACGAACTGCTTACTTTGCTTGCCATAAACATGATCGTTATCACTGTTTCTTATATTTTGTTCCCGTACCTTTGGCGTTCGTAATCTTTAAGACACAAGGCACTGGGCGCACGACTTGAAATAAAGGCAAAAATGTTAAAAGCGAAGAAGGAGTTAATAAATCTTTATCAAGAACCAGAACAGGGCTTCATCTGTTTTTCAGGAAAAGTCTAACGTCTTGTATCTTACATCTACTATCTGAATATGAAGAATTGGTGGAAAATTCTGGCAGTGCTATTACTGGTTTTTACCGTTGTGGCAGGCTTGCTTACCGAAGTACCACGGCTGGCCATCCTTAACGAGACAATTCGTAATTTATACTTTCACGTGCCCATGTGGTTTGGCATGATCCTGATCCTGCTAGTATCGGTGGTATATTCTGTTAAATACCTGCGCAACCCAAGTATAAAAAACGATGTGATTGCCTTTGAAGCGGCTAAAGTTGGTATCCTGTTTGGCGTGCTGGGTATTGTTACCGGCATGGAGTGGGCTAAATTTACCTGGGGCGAATACTGGAGCAACGACCCGAAACAGAACGGTGCGGCTATTGGCTTGCTTTTATACTTTGCTTACCTGGTACTGCGAAGCTCTTTTGCCGAGCAGCAGCAACGTGCCCGCATCAGCGCAGTATATAATATTTTTGCATTTGCAGCGCTCATCCCGCTACTGTTTATACTTCCACGCCTCACCGATTCGCTACACCCTGGTAACGGCGGCAACCCCGGCTTTAACTCCTACGACCTCGACAATCGCCTGCGGCTTGTATTTTACCCGGCTGTTATCGGCTGGACACTGCTGGGCATCTGGATCGTGAACGTAAAGTCAAGATTAGAATTATTGAAACAACGCTTATATGAAAATCATTAAAATAGTGGCCTTGTGGTGCTTTATACTTGTTGCCACGTTAGGCGCCCAGGTTGCGCAGGCCCAGACCGAATATGTGGCTACTACAGCCGGAGCCGATGTTGAAATGGCCGATGCCCTGCGCCAGGACGGTAAAATTTATGTAGTAGTTGTAGTGTTACTGACGGTGCTTATCGGGATGATCATTTACCTGATTGCCTTAGATAGAAAAGTAACCCGACTGGAAAAGCAGCTGAAAGACGACCTGGTGAACAGATAATACCAGCGCTTAGAATAACAGCAGAAAATAAACTATAACGGGCAGCCAGAAGGGCTGATGTTTGCGTAATATGCTCATCTATGTTTAAAGAATAACGATGAGCATCACCCTAAACCCGAATTTATTTGTTTCGCTAAGTCCCTTAGACCATGTGAAACCACACCCGATCAACGATGGACATTTTGACCCGGCCTATGCCTATAAAGTATTGGGCGTTTATAATGCCAGCGAAACATCGGAGTGTTTTTTTATACTAAGCAATACCAGCCGCCAAGTATGGTTTATTTCGCAACGACACCTGCGGGCCTATAAACTTATCGAGTGCGACGAGTTTTTTGTAGAGATCGACCAGGCAAAACAGGTATTAGACGACAAGAACAGTATTGAAGCCAGAGTCAGGCCTATTACCAGCACTATCTAAAGTATAATTTCGCTGATATGTGCCTCTCTTGTCTGGTATAAATAGTTTTAAACAGGATGGATTTAAAAACATCCGTTAGGTGTTAGGCTAACAGAAAAAGAGTACTTATACTTTAACTTAAAGATGAAAAAGTCACATATCATCGGAATTATTGTTATCGCATTGGCTATAGGCATTATCATGACTACAGCAGGCGATGCCAGTACGTATGTTTCCTTTGGCGAGGCCATTGAGCGCGCCGAAGATGGCAATACAACCAAAGTACACGTGGTGGGTAAACTTAAAAAAGATGCAAAAGGCCACATTGTAGGCATGCAATACGACCCACTCGTTGATCCGAATTACTTTTCCTTCACCCTTGTAGACACAAACCGCTTTGAGCAGCGCGTGGTGTACTATAACCCCAAACCACAGGATTTCGACAGATCAGAGCAAGTAGTAATTACCGGCAATATGCAGAACAACGTGTTCGTGGCCGATAAGATCCTGTTGAAGTGCCCATCCAAGTATGTGGAAAAAGAAGTAACAGCCAGCATGTAATTTATAGTGCCCGGTTAAAAGTCGAAGTTATACTTTATACTTTGCGCTGCTTTTAACTGCAAAATTCAACTTTTAAGTATTAAGAAATGATAAATACGCTGATCGGAGACATAGGCCACGGTAGTGTGATCGTAGCTTTTGTAGCGGCCATTGTTGCCTCCTACGCATATTTTATGGCTTCGCGCCAAAAGGTAGAAATCAGTGGCGACACGAGCTGGCGCACGCTGGCCAGGTTAGCCTTTTATGTACACGGCGCCGCAGTGTTCATGATTGTATTCAGCCTTTTCAATATTATTTACGCGCACCGCTACGAGTATTATTACGCATGGAGCCACTCATCTAACCACTTGCCGGTTCATTACATGATCTCCTGTTTCTGGGAGGGGCAGGAAGGTTCTTTCCTACTTTGGATCTTCTGGCATGTAGTGCTTGGCGTAGCGCTTATCGGTTTCGGCAAAAAGAACAAGACATGGGAAGCGCCGGTTATGGCCACTTTCTCTTTTGTTCAGATATTCCTGACCTCCATGATATTAGGTGTGGTATTGGGTGATCTTAAGATCGGATCTTCACCATTTATACTGATGCGCGACTTTATGACGGATGCACCGGTGTTTAAAATGGACCCGAACTTCATCCCGAAAGATGGTACCGGCCTTAACCCATTGCTGCAGAATTACTGGATGGTGATTCACCCTCCTACCCTTTTCCTTGGCTTTGCCGCTACACTGGTACCGTTTGCATTTGCAATTGCCGGCCTCTGGAAAGGAAAATTAACAGAGTGGGTAAAACCTGCTTTGCCTTGGTCGCATTTTGCAGCCGTTGTACTGGGCGTTGGTATAGTTATGGGCGCTTACTGGGCTTACGAAACCCTAAACTTTGGTGGCTACTGGAACTGGGACCCTGTTGAGAATGCCGTTTACATTCCGTGGCTGGTGCTGGTTGGCGCTATACATACCATGGTGGCCTACCGCCGCAGCAAGCAAGGCCTGAAAGCAAGTTTTATACTTGTTATCGCTTCGTTCCTGCTTATACTTTATGCTACCTTCCTTACCCGCAGCGGTATATTGGGTAATGCCTCAGTCCACTCTTTCACAGACTTAGGCCTATCAGGGCAGCTGTTTACTTACCTGGCAGCCTTCATGGTTATCTCCATTGCGTTGCTGGTGTATAACTGGAAAAAGATCCCGACAACTGAAAAAGAACTTTCTACTTATAGTGCTGAGTTCTGGGTATTTATTGGTGCATCTGTACTCTGCCTGGCTGGTTTCCAGGTACTGGCAACCACGTCTATCCCGGTTTACAACTCCTTCCTGGGTTTTATAGGTATAGATTCTAACGCAGCGCTGCCAGCCGACCAGATTGCACACTACACAAAATTCCAGCTTTGGGCGGGTGTGGCTGTGGCTATACTTTCTGGCGTTGGCCAGATTATGTGGTGGCGCAAAACAGACAAAACCAGCCTGAAAGATGCGATTGTGATGCCGGCTATGCTAACACTGCTGTTTGCAAGCTTGTTCATCATACTTGGTAAGATTGACAATTTCGTTTACATCGTATTACTGGTAGCTGCCCTTTTTGCAGTATTTGCAAACCTGAGCATCATGCTGGGCCTGATCCGCAAAAAGGTAACGCTTTCTGGCGGCGCAGTAGCTCACATTGGTATAGCCCTTATGCTGATCGGTATTTTGTTCTCTTCGGGCTACTCTAACATTATTTCGCAAAACAACTCCGGCTTACTATACTCACGCGAGTTTCCGGATGAGATTAACCGCGACAACGTACTGCTGTGGCGCAATACGCCGGTAGATATGGGCAAGTATAAAGTAAGCTACCATGGTCAGTTTCTGGAGGTAGAAGGCGTGCCCGAGTATGTAACCAAAGAGTTGCTGTTCCCTACAGAAGACGAGTATAAATCTATTGCCCGTGGCGATATTAAAGTAGGTGATAAAATATACTTTAAAACCGGCGATACACTGAATATTGTTTCTCCGGAAAACACCTACTACCAGGTACAATACAAGAGCGAAGAAGAAGATTTCACACTTTATCCGAGAGCGCAGGTAAACCCGAACATGGGCCTGCTGGCATCACCTGACATTAAGAACTTCCTTACAAAAGACTTATACACCCACGTATCTACCGTTCCGGACCCTAACGAGGAAAAAGAATGGAGCGAACTGAAAGAGTATGAAGTATCTGCTGGGGATACAATTATCTTAAATGACTACGTAGCTATTTTTAACGGCATAGAGCGCGTTGAAAAAGTGCCGGGTGTTGAGATAAACAAAGGCGATGTGGCCGTACAGGCAGACATGAAAATTATGGGTGAGCGTAAAAATTACCATGCCCACCCGGTGCTCATGATAAAAGACCAGATGATGGGCCGTGTGCCGGAAGAGATCGAAGACCTTGGCCTGCGCATTACCTTCATGAACATCGACACCCAGAACAACCGCTTCAAGATTGGTGTAAACTCTACCCAGAAAGATTACATCATACTTAAGGCAATGGAAAAACCTTTTGTAAATGTGCTTTGGATCGGTACTATTATTATGTCGATTGGCTTCGTAATGGCTGTAATACGCCGCAGTAAGGAAGGCAAAACCGCTACAGAAGATTTAACAAGTATAAAAAAGCAACAGAAACCACAAGTGGCGTAAGTTGAGTTTTAATCTACAATTGCAAAAGGCAGGCTATGTATAGCCCGCCTTTTGTGTTTAAAGCCTAAAATTTAGCTAATCGAAATTATTAAAAGCTAATTATTACTTACTTGTAGATATACTTGTAAGCAGAACACGCTTATAGTTAAATTAAGAATCGACTTTAGAATACAGGATAACTCGACAATGATTCAGCATGCTTGCAAAACTTAAACGGGTATACTATAAAGTAAAGGATTTTAGATATACTAAAATTTCCTACGCACAGGAAGGTGAAGACCTACTGCTCGAGCGGATATTTGAGTCTAAACTGCAAGGGTTTTACATCGATGTTGGCGCACATCATCCTAAACGATTTTCAAACACCTACCTGTTCTACAAAAAGGGGTGGCGCGGCATTAATATAGATGCGATGCCCAATAGTATGACTTCTTTTAATAAGATAAGGCCTAACGACATTAATTTAGAGGCTGGCATCTCGCAGGTAGAGCAAGTCTTAACTTATTATATGTTTCCCGAGCCAGCCCTGAATGGATTTGACAAGCAAATGTCTGAAAGCAGAGATATGCCAATAATTGATAAGAAGGAGGTTCATACTTTTCCGCTTCATGTAGTTTTAGATAAATATTTACCTCTTGATCAGGAAATATCATTCCTTTCTGTTGATGTGGAGGGCTATGATTTAGAAGTATTACAATCCAACAACTGGGATAAGTACAGACCTCTAATCGTTTTGGTGGAAATACTGGAGGCAAAGGTTGAGAATATATTTGAAACAGGAATTCATAAATTCCTGAACTCGAAGGGGTATGTATTTTACTGCAAGTCGCCCAACACTGTTTTTTATAAAATTAAATCCTGTTCTTTAAATTGATTTATACTTCCGCTGCCAATCTTATTTTGGCTACAGGAATGCAAAACAGAAGAAGTAGCGGCGGAATACAAAAAAACTATGGCAACTGATTTTATAAGAGTCTTTAAGCGCAAATTAAACAGCGCCTTTTATGTAGCGTTAAGGCTTATTAATTATTACCCATACTATTCATACTTACATGGGCGTGGCCAGAAAATAAACTTAACCCCAGAGTATGAGTTGGATTTTAACGCACAGGAGAAAGATTTTTTAAAAGCATGCGCGGCTTCCTATAATTATTTCGAATCAGATTATGCTTTGGGCCACAGGCAAAAGGAGCTTTCCATTTATAAGCTAAATGATGTTACATTTTTTAGCCACACCGGGGTAATAATGATAAATCAGAAGCTGATCGTTGAATCGGGGTTAAGTGTAGATAGATTAACAAGATCAAAGGCCTTTCGTGATTTCACGGTAATGCTTCCGCACCGCTTTAAAGAAGGCAATTATACTACAATACAACACAGCCACTGGGCTGACAATAACATTTCGCTTTGGTTTATAGACAGCTTGCCCCGGGCCTATATTATAGCCAATACTATAAAAGAACCTGTTACCCTGCTCATGTGGAAGGGCGCTCATGCTTACCAAAAGCATACATTGGAATTCCTGTTAAAAGATTATCCCCACATAAAAATTAAGTACATTAATAAACACCACAAAATCAGGATAGCCAATTTCTATTTACCCTCGTTTGTAACATCATCTTTTAGCGGATACCTTCCACCGGATGTAAGCAGTTGGCTTCGTGAAAAAATATGGGATAGCTATACTATAGAACGAAACAATCCAAAGCAGCGGATTTATGTCAGCAGATCAAAAGCCAGATTTCGTCGTGTCATAAATGAGCCTGAATTATACCCTGTCCTAGAAAAGTATGGTTTTAAAATAGTTTGGTCAGAAGACCTGGATTACAAACAACAGATCCAGACATTTTATGATGCCGAAGCTATAATATCGCCACATGGGGCAGGTCTGACAAACCTGTTGTTCTCTGAAAAATGCAGTGTTATGGAGTTTCACCCGGCAAAAATCATGAAGGCCCGTTATATGTTATTGTGTAAAGGCCTTAACTTCGATTATACTCCAATTATCGGATCAAGCGGAGATGAAATCGAAGATTTCAGCATTCCGATACCGGAGGTTGAAAAGTGGCTGCAAGAAAAGTATGGTGCATAAGTTTACCTGATACTGAAACCAACGGATCTCCTGGTCTAAAATCTCCCATTTCGTACTTAAAGTTTATGCACAAAAAAATGCGAATAGCCCTAATAGGAGCTGGTAACGTAGCCTGGCACTTAGCGCATACGGCAGTAGCGGCGGGCCATCAGGTGGTGGCATTATACAGCCGTACAGTTGAAGCCGCCGAAGCTTTGGCAAAAGAATTTACAGCCACACAGGTTATTCCAACCCCTGACTTTACTTCTGTTGAAGCCGATATAGTAATTATTGCCATACCAGATGCCGCTGTGGCTGCTGTTGCCAGCCAGGTAAAAGTAAACGCAGGTACTATAGTAGTGCATACGTCAGGCTCGCTACCATTGCAGGTGTTGCAAAGTATAAATGATGCCCGTATTGGCGTATTTTACCCACTACAGACATTCACAAAAGGAAAGCCAGTTGATTTTAAACAAGTGCCGGTTTTGCTGGAGGCCGAGAATGAATCAACACTTACCCTGCTAAAAGCATTTGCACAAAGTATAAGCCAGCATGTAATAGAAGTAACCTCCGAAAAACGGAAGCATTTACATTTGGCAGCAGTATTTGCCTGTAACTTTACAAACCATTTGCTGGGCATCAGCAGAGAAATTTTGCTTGAAGCCGACCTCCCAGCCACCCTTTTGCAGCCACTTATACAGGAAACCATACAAAAAGCTGCCAGCCAGCACCCATTTCTGGTGCAGACAGGGCCCGCTATAAGGCGCGACGAAAACGTGATTAAAACGCACCTGCACCTGTTACAGAACCACCCGCAATACCAGCAACTATACCAGCAACTTACCCAGAGTATACAAAATCAGCAGCAGTAATGCTTAAGTAGCAGCGTAAGAATTGTACCGCGTTTTGATTCGGGGAGAGGGTTTTATAACTTTGCAGCCTAAATGTGAGGAACAGATGAAAGTTATAAATATAACCTTTAAGTTTGCTGATGGCGCACCAGACCAGATACTACCTGCCGTAGAGGGCGAGACAGTGCTGGATGTAGCGCTTAACAACGATATAAAATTACAGCACAACTGTGGCGGCGTTTGCGGCTGCAGCACCTGCCATGTATACATAGAGGCCGGCATGGACGATATGCCTGAAATTTCGGACAAGGAAGAAGACTTTATCGACCGTGCCGTAGACCCTCGTATTAACTCGCGCCTTGCCTGCCAGTGCGTCATACAAGGCAACGAAGACGTAGTGGTAACTATACCAGAGCAGGATTTCCTGGGCCACTAATTACAGTAAACAGGTAACAGTAAACACTTATCAAATAGCCAATAAAATATAAACCTGTTTACTTTTGACTGCAGATTGTTAACTGATAAAATTGTTAATTGAAAAAATATGAACAAAGGATATGAGCCACCAATGAACTGGGGCGACCATGAAGATATAGCCATGGCACTTTACGAAAAATTTGGTGACGACTTCACGGAATCTAAAATTTACCGCATCCGCTTTACCGAGTTACTTGACTGGGTGCTTTCGTTACCTAATTTTGAAGGCACACGCGAGCAAGCAAATGAAGGCCATTTAGAGCAAATCCAGGCTGCCTGGGTTTATGAATGGCGCGACAACCAGGACTAACACCTGCTGATGCAGCAAGTATAACTATACTTCTAAAGGTTCTTTCCAGTAAAGAACCTTTTTCTTTAACCCTTACCCCAGGCTATATTTGCTCCTTCAACAGTACGATACTGCCCATACTTAATTATCATCTCATAAGTAAAACATCTACCGATTTCCCATACTTCCTATGCCAATCACACAACCGGATCTTACCCGCATTAACACCTTCATTTTTGATGTAGATGGTGTGCTTACTGATGGCCTGCTGTATAGTTTTGCCGATGGCGAACAGGTACGTGCCTTCAACATTAAAGATGGTTTTGCCATTAAGCATGCTATAAGACAAGGATACCGTGTAGCTATCATATCTGCCAAAAATGAGCCGGGAGTACGCCTGCGCCTGGAGCAACTCGATATTGAAGATATATTCTTGGGAGCAGAAGATAAAGTAGATGTTTTTGAAGATTATATATACATGCAGGGGGTGCACCCGGCTACAGTTGCGTATATGGGCGACGATATGCCTGACCTGGAAGTATTGCAACGCTGTGGCCTAAGCGCCTGCCCTGCCGATGCAGCCAATGATATCCGGGAAATATGCACATTCGTTTCTGAAAAAGGAGGCGGCAAAGGTGCAGTACGAGACCTGATTGAAAAAATAATGAAAGAACAGGATACATGGTAACCAATATTATACTATTCTGTAATTAAATTATAAATTTCTTTTAAACTAAATTTGCATATATAGAAATAAAGAATATCTTTGAACTGTTTTTAATACCAATAATTATTTAATCTTTATGAAAACAGGAAAAGTAAAATTCTTTATTGAGTCTAAAGGTTTTGGGTTTATAACTGAAGACGACACCAACGAGGACTTCTTTGTACATGTAACTGGCTTGAACGGATTGCAGATCCAGCAGAACGACCGCGTAGCTTTCGACACACAGGAAGGCAAAAAAGGAGTAAACGCAGTTAATATACAGAGACTCTAAGTAGATATATTTAACCGCACAAAAAAAGCCCCTGCAACCCAGGGGCTTTTTTTGTGATCAGCTTATTAGTTGCCCGGCAAAAACCGGCGCCTTACCTTTACAATACAACATGAGCTAACCGCCCCGTGAAAGATTTTCTCAGCCTTGTCCGTTTCCCGAACCTGCTGCTTATAGTAATGTGTCAGGCATTGGTGCAAGCCTGCTTGCTGGCTGCTGGCATAGAGTGGGCAATGGTGCTGCATCCGGAGTTTGCGCTGCTCACTTTTTCAACGGTTTGTGTGGCGGCCGCCGGCTACATCATCAATGATTATTATGATATAAAGATTGATGCCATTAACAAGCCGCATAAAATGGTAGTGGGCAAAAGTATACGCCGCCGCCGGGCTATGTTTGCGCACTTATTCCTGTCTTTTTTAGGGGTAAGTATCGGTGCCTGGTTATACTTGCCTATCGGGCTCATAAACCTGGGCGCTGTGCTGTTGCTTTGGGGTTACTCGGCACAGCTCAAGAAAATGCTGTTGGTTGGCAACATCGCTATTGCTTTGTTATCCGCATCTATGTTGCTGGTGGTGGCTGTATATGATGATAAGCTTAACAAGATCACGATTGGGTATGCCGTATTTGCGTTCCTGATCTCGCTTATCCGGGAAATTATCAAAGACATGGAAGACGTGAAAGGCGACGCTTCTTTTAACTGCAGAACCTTACCTATTGTGGCCGGCCTGCGCACCACAAAGTATGTTTTATACCCGCTTATAGCCACATTTCAGGCTTTTGTTATTGTAGTTATACTTCATCCGGCAACGCCGCTTTTTTTTGATGTATATATGCTGGTATTGGTGCTGCTGCCAAGTATAGGATTGGTACTGAAACTGATCCGGGCCGACCGCCGGCGCGATTTCACATTCCTCAGCAACCTGAACAAGTTTATAATGCTTACCGGTATACTCTCAATGCTGCTGGTACGGTAACTCAAAAGCCATTGCTTTATACTTCTATCTGAAAAAAAATTAGTATTCTTGCTGTGGGCTAACGTGAAGAAAATGAATAAGGCGCAGGAATTGCTGAAACAGTATGGTCTCCGGAACACCAGTTGCCGGGCAGAAGTACTGCATCTGTTTTTAGATAAAAGGTTTGCGCTTGCCCACGCCGACCTTGAACAACTCCTCGGCGACCGCTTTGACAGGGTAACTATTTACCGCACCCTGTATGCTTTTGAAGAGAAGGGACTGCTGCATAGTATAAACGATGTGAGCGGAGCAGTAAAGTATGCGCTTTGCCACGAAGCCTGCAGCCAGCACCAGCACTTTGATAACCATATCCATTTTAGCTGCACCGCCTGTGGCCATACTTTATGCCTGAACGAAGTACATGTGCCTGAAATAAAACTACCTGCTGGCTACAAAGTTAACAGCCTGCATTTTTCGGCGCAGGGTGTGTGCAAAAACTGCGAAGCCATTGCCTGAGTTATACTTGCCGGTTTTAAAAACCACGAGGAGCTTAGAGTAACTTCCGAGCTATTTCTTTATCTTTAAGTATACTTGCTGTAACTGTATACTTGCCATGGGTTCATCACAAAATCAAGCCGAGGTTTTCCGGAATATTGTTGCTTCGCCTACCAAGCTAAGGCTGTTTATGCTTTCGAAGTTACCAATGGCATATCTGGCAGGTTTACGGGTTGTATCTGTTTCCGGGGAACATGCATCGGTTTCCATACCTTATAAATACCTCAATAAAAACCCATTCCGGTCTATTTACTTTGCCAGCCTAAGTATGGCAGCTGAATTATCCACGGGCGTACTCTGCATGATGCATGTTTACAAATCCTCGCCAGTTGTATCGATGCTGGTTACGAACATGCAAGCCAGCTTTACTAAAAAAGCTACAGGCAAAATAACCTTTAGCTGCTACGAAGGCCAGCTTATACAAGAAGCAACAAACATAACAAAAGCCACCGGAGAGGGCGTAACTGTAGTAGCTACAAGTATAGGTGTAGACGAAACCGGAGATAAAGTGGCAGAGTTTCAGTTTACATGGTCATTAAAGGCTAAGAAACAGTAAATTGGTCTTAACCTTTACTACTAATACCACTCAATAATTAAAGTTTATACTTGCGGTTTGAGCTATAGCAAAACAAGATAAGCCAGCCTAAGACGCTTAAATATACTTATTCTGTTATCTCTATGCTATAAGTTCAGGGTAAATGTAACTTTACACGACTTGGGATAGCTGGTATAAATTTTAATCAAATTTGATCTGACCACTTTAAAATTATACTTCTCTTTCGATTTAATTTACTGTTTCCGGCACACAAATTCTCATTCTGTAGTTATAAAAGAAGAATTCTGAATCTATACTTGTAACTTGCACTTTTTACAAGTAACTGTTACTCAATATGAAATTCCGTGCTATTTGCACTGATATAGATGGCACTTTGCTAAACAGTGATCGCCAGCTATCACAGCGCACCATATCTACTTTCAAAAGTTTAGACCAAAACGTACCTGTAATCCTGGCATCTTCGCGCATGCCGAGCGCCATGCGCCACCTGCAGCAGGAACTCAACATCCTGCACCATCCGCTAATCTGCTTTAACGGAGGGTATGTTATTCATTTTGAAGATGGCAAAGCAGAAGCAGTTCAACTGGATTCTGTACAGATACCGGCTGCTATTTGCCAGACCATCCATGATTTCACGAAAGACACCGACATACACGTAAGCCTGTACGAACAGGATAACTGGTATGCACCCGCCGCTGATTTCTGGGCAGAACGCGAGGAACGCATTACAAAAGTATCGCCTAACATAACTGAGTTGCAGCCTATACTTGAGAGTTGGCACCAAACAACAACCGGGGCACATAAAGTAATGTGCATGGGCCCTGCTGATGAGATTGATGCGCTACAACAAGAGCTGACCCAAAATTTTGCTAACCACGTACACGCCTATCGCTCCAAAGACACTTACCTTGAGATTGCTCCGCGTGCCATTTCTAAAGCCACAGCCCTGGAGCTGTTACTGAAAGCGCGCTACGCTATAGGCATGCACGAAGTGATGGCCTTTGGTGACAACTACAATGATATTGATATGCTGCAATCCGTAGGCATGGGCATAGCTGTAGGCAATGCCCGCGAAGAGGTAAAAGCTGTAGCCAATGAGATTACACTTAAAAGTATAGAAGACGGTGTAGCTGTTGCCATAGAGAAATACTGGAAGTAATTTATAGTTTACAATAAACTTAAGGGTCGGATTTTAAAGTATAAGTTTTGCATTACTTACTGGCAACTATAAGCAAACCGGCTATATTTGCAGCTTCATTAGCAAGCTTATACTTTTGAAACGACCAGATAAGAAAAATATAGTCATTTTCGCTTCCGGCTCGGGGAGCAATGCCCAACGCCTGCTCGAGCACTTCGAGCACCACCCTGAAATACGCGTGGCCGCCCTGTTCTCCAACAACCCGAAAGCCTATGCCCTAAAAAGAGCCGAGACCTACCACGTCCCGGCTCTTTTGTTTTCCAGGGATGAGTTTTACAACTCTGAAAAAGTGCTGGAGCAGGTTAAATCCTTTCATCCTGATTTAATTGTGCTGGCTGGCTTTCTGTGGCTGGTGCCGCAAAATTTCCTGCATACTTTCCCAAACAAGATCATTAACATACACCCAGCCCTGCTGCCCCGGTATGGCGGCAAAGGCATGCACGGCATTAACGTACATACTGCCGTGGTACAGGCAGGCGATAAACAATCGGGTATTACCATCCACCACGTAAACGCAGAATACGACAAAGGTGAATTTATACTTCAGGAGTACTGCCCTGTTTTACCCGAAGACACACCCGAAGAACTTGCAGCACGCGTATTGCAGTTGGAGCACAAACACTTGCCTGAAGTAGTTGAAAAATTACTACTTGAGAAAGACGAACTATAGAAATCAAAAATCAACCCATAGATGCAACCTGTTCAAATTAAATCCGCACTTATTTCGGTTTATTACAAAGACCGCCTCGAGCCACTGGTAGAGCTTCTGAAACAGCATAATGTAACGATCTACTCAACAGGCGGCACACAAGCTTTCCTGGAAGAGCAGGGCGCTGAGGTAATTGCCGTAGAAGACCTGACTGCTTATCCATCCATTTTCGGCGGCCGCGTAAAAACACTTCATCCAAAAGTTTTCGGTGGTATACTTCATCGCCGCGATAACGAGAGCGATCTTTCTGAAAGAACACAATATGAGATTCCACCAATCGACCTTGTTGTAGTAGATTTATACCCTTTCGAGGAAACTGTTGCAGCTGGCGCATCGGAGGCAGAAATTATTGAAAAAATTGACATTGGTGGAATTTCTCTTATTCGTGCGGCTGCTAAAAATTTCAAAGATGTACTTATCGTATCGTCGCGCGAGCAGTATGACGAAGTAGTAGAATTACTTAAAACCAGAAGCGGCAGCACCTTGCTACAGGACCGCAAGCGATTTGCGGCCAAAGCGTTCGACGTTTCGTCGCACTACGATACGCATATCTTCAACTACCTGAATGGCAGCGAAGAGGAAGAAGTAGTATTTAAGCAAAGCGTGCGCGATGCTATTCCGCTGCGCTACGGCGAGAACCCGCACCAGAAAGGCACTTTTTATGGCAAACTCGATGAGCTTTTCGAACAGTTAAATGGCAAGCAGCTTTCCTATAACAATCTGGTAGATATGGATGCTGCCGTTGCCCTGGCCGCCGAATTTGAAGAACCGATTGTAGCTATACTGAAACACACGAACGCCTGCGGCTGTGCTATCGGCGAAACTATAAAAGAAGCTTACCTGAATGCCCTTTCTTCTGACCCGGTATCTGCTTTCGGTGGTGTGATCATCGCAAACAGAACTATAGATCTGGCTGCAGCAGAGGAACTGAACAAGTTGTTCTTTGAGGTATTGATCGCTCCTGCTTTTGATAATGATGCCCTGGAACTGCTGAAGAGCAAGAAAAACCGCATCCTGCTAAAGCAGAACAATGTAGAGTTGCCGAAGAAACTGTTCAAAACTTTACTGAACGGCGTTATTGAGCAAGACAAAGACCTGGCAACTGAAACAGAAGCTGATTTTAAAACCGTTACCAAACGCGAACCAACCGCAGAAGAAAAAAGAGCGCTGGTATTTGCAGCCAAAGTTTGCAAGCACACCAAGTCGAACACCATTGTTTTTGCTACAGATAAGATGATGTTCTCAAGCGGTGTCGGCCAGACCTCAAGGGTAGATGCCCTGCGTCAGGCTATAGAAAAAGCGAAAAGCTTCGGATTTGACGTGAGTAAAACAGTAATGGCTTCTGATGCCTTCTTTCCTTTCCCGGATTGTGTTGAAATTGCCGATAAAGCAGGTATAAAAGCAGTAGTGCAGCCAGGCGGCTCTATTAAGGATCAGGATTCGATTGACTATTGCGATGCCCACAACATGGCAATGGTAATGACTGGCGTTCGCCACTTCAAACACTAAGAGATTTATACTTTATTTTAAAACAGCCCCGGTTTATAATTGAGCCGGGGCTGTTTTTATTTATACTTTATTCTAACTTGTGACTCGGTAACCGGCACAGACTGGAGTATAAGTATAATTTTCTCCTGCTCTTGCTGGTATTACCCGACAGCAAAAAATTTACTCATTCCAATTTAAGCAGCAGAAACACGTTATTAGGGGCGGTTAGTACTGAAAGTACTGATCACTTTAAAAAAAATAATTTAAAACACGAAATGCATGAGGCAATCGCATTATTAATTCCGCTGAATTTCACTAATTTTGCGCCAAGTTTTTGACTAGAAATATTGTATATTAAAAATATAACAGGCTACTGTACGCCTTTACAACTTCAGAATGGGACTATTTAATTTTCTTACCAGCGATATTGCCATTGATTTGGGTACAGCCAATACCCTTATCATTCATAATGATAAAATTGTGGTAGACGAACCATCTATCATTGCTGTTGACCGCACAACCGGCAAAGTGTTAGCTATCGGACGCAATGCGATGCAGATGCACGAGAAAACGCACGAAAACATCCGTACCATTCGCCCTTTAAAAGACGGTGTAATTGCCGACTTCCACGCTGCTGAAGAAATGATCCGCGGCATGATCAAAATGATCGACTCTGGTCGTCGTTTGTTCCAGCCATCACATCGCATGGTAATTTGTATTCCTTCTGGCATTACCGAAGTAGAGAAACGTGCTGTACGTGACTCTGCTCAGCACGCCGGTGCCAAAGAAGTATGGATGATACAGGAGCCAATGGCAGCTGCTATCGGTATAGGTATTGATGTGGAGCAGCCTATTGGCTCTATGATTGTAGACATCGGGGGTGGTACTACTGAAATTGCTGTAGTTGCCCTTTCAGGTATAGTTTGCGACCAGTCTATCCGTATTGCCGGTGATGTTTTCACAAAAGATATCCTGGATTATATGCGTCGCCAGCATAACCTGCTGATTGGTGAGCGCTCTGCTGAGAAAATTAAAATTGAAGTGGGCTCTGCTCTTACCGAACTCGAGAACCCTCCTGCTGATTATGAGATACGCGGCCGTGACTTGATGACAGGTATTCCTAAAGTTATCAAAGTCACTTACCAGGAGATCGCCATCGCATTGGACAAATCTGTATCTAAAATAGAAGAAGCGGTACTGAAGGCTCTTGAAATTGCTCCGCCAGAGCTTTCTGCCGATATCTATGACAATGGCATTCACCTTACTGGTGGTGGCGCCTTGCTAAGAGGTTTTGATAAGCGTCTGGCTGCCAAAACAAAGCTTCCTATCCATATTGCCGAAGATCCGTTAAGAGCGGTAGTGCGTGGTACCGGGGCTGCCATCAAGAATTTAGAAGGTTTCAAGAACGTACTGCTGACGTAACCGGGGTAAATGCGGAATCTTTTTGCTTTTATTTACCGGTTCCGTGCGTTCCTCATATTCGTATTGCTCGAGGTACTGTGCGTTTTCCTGATTGTGCGTTATAATACGTACCAGGGAGCGGCGTTTTTTAACTCGGCTAACAACTATGTGGGGCGTGTGCTGGAGTTCCAGAGCAGCCTGACAGATTATTTCAGGCTGGGATCTGTAAACAGTACATTAGCTCGCGAAAATGCCGCGTTACGCCAGGAAATAATACGTTACAGGTTGCAGCAGCAAGCTGATAGCGCTACTATACTGGCCGATACCATGTATGTAAAGGTTGACTCTGCTACAGTAGCACCTTTTTACCTGCATGCAGGCCGTGTAATTAACAACTCGGTACGACGCACCAACAATTACCTGACGCTTTCTATCGGCACTGCTGATGGTGTTAAACCAGGCATGGGGGTTATAGCACCTAATGGCGCAATCGGGCGCGTAAAAACAGTATCAGAACATTATGCTACTGTAACTTCGCTCCTGCACTCGCAAATGCTGATATCGGCAAAAATCAAAAAGAACAACACCTTTGGTACCGTAAAGTGGACGGGTGGCGATTACCGCACGGCCATGCTCGATTACATTCCGCTACACATAAAACCAACAAAAGGCGATACCATTGTTACCAGTGGATTTAACACCGTTTTCCCGGAAGGCATCATGATCGGCACTATCAGCTCGGTAGAGAAAGAGCTGGACAAAAGCTTTTATACTATAAAAGTTAAGCTGGCTGTTGATTTCGCAAAGCTTTCCTATGTATATGTGGTAGAAAATCCTAAAAAGGATGAGCGGGAAATATTAGAACAAAACGCAGGTATAATAACTGATGAACAGTAGTTTCGGCATCCGACATATCGTACAGTTTATACTTTTTGTTGCCCTGCAGATTCTGCTTATGGATAGTCTTGTGCTTTTCAGTACCGGTTTTTGCTTTATTTATATTGCATTCCTGCTTTTCCTTCCTATCAATATAAACAGGGTATTACTGCTGTTCCTTGGCTTCCTGGCTGGTTTTACCATTGATATTTTCTATGATACGATGGGTATTCATGCAGCGGCCAGCGTACTTCTTGCTTTTTTACGGCCACACGTTTTGAACCTTCTCACACCACGTGATGGTTACGATACCAAAGATTCTGTGAACATACACGTAATGGGCTGGCGCTGGTTTTTAACGTATGCACTTCTGCTCATACTCATGCACCATGCAGCTGTATTTTTCCTTGAAACCATCAGCCTCGAATCGGCCTGGTATACTTTGGCTAAAGTATTTGCAAGCGTACTGTTCACGGGTATAGTAATGATTATACTACAGTTACTGTTCTTCTCCGTTAAGAGAGCGAATAGATGAATTATTTAGAGAATAGAAAATACGTAATACAGGCCATTTTCCTGATTGTAGGGGTAGTTTTCGCACTGCGCCTATTCTACATTCAGGTGGTAGACAGCAGCTATAAGCAGGCTGCTGAAACAAATGCCATTAAGCCGATCATCCAATACCCATTCCGTGGATTGATTTACGACCGCAACGGCCAGTTGCTGGTGCAAAATACCCCTGTTTACGACCTGATGGTAATACCGAAAGAAGTAAAACAGGTAGATACGCTGAGATTATGTAAGCTGCTTAACATTCCGGTAGAAGATGCACGCGAGCGCTTTAAAAAAGCACGTACTTTTTCCTATGTACAACCATCTATCTTTTTCCAGAAACTAAGCACAGAGGACTTTGCCCGCATTCAGGATAACCTGATTGACTTCCCTGGCTTTTATATAAACGCACGTACGGCTCGTGGATATCCGCACTCCAGCTTATCGCACGCGCTGGGTTATATTGCAGAGATCAGCCCAAAACAACTGGAAGACTCTGCTTACAAAGGCTACCGCCCTGGCGATTATATTGGTAAAAGCGGTATAGAACAGGAATACGAGAAATTCCTGATGGGCCGCCGTGGTGTAAAGTATAAAATGGTGAACGTACGTGGCGTTGATAAAGGCTCTTTTAAAGATGGCGCCTACGATACACTTTCTGTTGCAGGTCAGAACCTCATCAGTACCATAGACCTTGACCTTCAGAAGTATGGCGAGTTTTTGATGAATGGTGCCAAAGGCAGCGTGGTAGCTATAGAACCTTCTACTGGCGAGGTATTAGCCTATATTTCAAGTCCATTCTATGATCCGAATCTGTTTACAGGCAAGGACTATGGCAAGAACTATATGAAATTGCTTACCAGTCCTGACAAGACGATGTTTAACCGTCCTATCATGGCCAGCAGCAACCCACCAGGTTCTATTTTTAAACTGGCTCATGCGCTTATTGCTTTGCAGGAGGGTGTAATTACGCCTAACACTGGCTACCCATGCAACCAGGCATTGGTTACATGCTCTCACGCGCACCCTGCGCCAACCGATCTTACCATTGCCATTAAAACATCCTGTAACCCATACTTTTACCAGGTATACCGGGCCTTACTTAACCAGGGTAAGTCAAAAAATATTTTCAAAGATACTGCTATTGGCCTGGCAGACTGGCGCGAGCAAATTCTGACCTTCGGGTTTGGTACGCACTTAGGTATAGATTTACCGAATGAAAAACAGGGTATTATTGCATCTAATAAGATGTATGACCGCATATATGGCGAAAACCGCTGGAAGTTCTCTACCATTTACTCATTAAGTATAGGTCAGGGGGAGTTGGGCGTAACGCCACTACAGATGGCTAACTTTATGGCAATTATTGCAAACAGAGGCTTCTACTACCAGCCACACATTATCCGGTCTGTAGGTGAGCACGGCAAACCATTGCCAGAATATCAGAAACGCCATTATACTTCTGTAGCAGCAAAACACTATGCCCCAATTATAGAAGGTATGGCAGCTGTAGTGCAATCTGGTACAGGTGTAAATGCTAAGCTCGAAAAGGTTGGCATAACAGTTTGCGGAAAAACTGGGACTGCTGAAAACCCACAAGGTAAAGACCACGCAGTATTTGTAGCCTTTGCCCCGAAAGACAATCCTAAAATAGCAATAGCTGTATATGTTGAGAACGCTGGTTTTGGCGCTCAGTCTGCAGCGCCAATTGCCGGCCTGATGATTGAAAAGTATTTAACCGACTCTGTGTCGAGAAAACCAATGGAACAATGGGTGTTGAGCCGAAAGTACTTGGAGGTAGAATAGTAGCGCCTAGCAGCCGACGCACTTCGCGCAAGATCATCCAGAACCTGGACTGGGTAACTGTGCTCCTGTACTTTTTATTAGTAGCACTTGGCTGGATGAATATCTATGCTGTGGTTTACAGCCCGGATAATATAGTTAACATCTTCAGCTTTGAAATTAACTCAGGCAAGCAGCTTGTCTGGATAGGCACGGCCGTTATACTTATAATTATGCTACTGGTAGTAGACTATAAAATCTACGAACACCTAGCTTATCCAATTTATGGCTCCATTATTTTGCTCCTGCTCTTTACATTAGCTGTGGCATCGCCTGTTGCAGGGTCACGCTCCTGGCTGGATCTTGGTGGTGGAGTGCGTCTGCAACCCGCCGAATTGGCAAAGTTTGCTACGGCTTTGGCCGTTTCCAAGTACTTAAGCGGTGTAAACCTGCGCCACCAGAATATGAAGGACCAGATGAAACTGGCTGCTATCACTTTTCTGCCCCCTGTTATTATAATCCTACAGAACGAGACCGGTACAGCGCTTGTTTTTGGTGCATTTATACTTGCCTTCTTCCGCGAAGGCATGTCGCCGCTTATACTAATTATTGGCGGCTCCGCAGCAGCAATTTTTATACTTACCCTACTCGTACCAAAGCTTTATCTTATACTTGGAATTGCAGTTTTGATGGGCCTTGCCACCTGGCTTGATTACCGCCTTATGCGCCGTATCAAAACAATGATCTTTATACTTGTAGTGATTTCAGGTATGATCTTCAGTGTGGACTACTTTGTAAATAACGTGCTGCAACCTCACCAGCAAAATCGTATAAAAGCACTCATAAACCCTGAGGCAGACCCACTTGGCTTTGGCTGGAACGTAACCCAATCTAAGATTGCTATCGGTTCTGGTGGCTTCTGGGGTAAAGGCTTTCTGGAAGGTACGCAAACCAAATTCGATTTTGTGCCGGAGCAAAGTACCGACTTTATTTTCTGCACAATCGGCGAAGAACACGGCTGGATAGGTAGTACTGTATTGATTGCTTTGTTTATGCTGCTATTGATAAGAATTGTAGCAGTAGCAGAGCGGCAAAAGTCTGTTTTTGGACGCACATATGGGTACTGTGTAGCTTCCATCATCTTTTTTCACTTTCTGGTAAACGTAGGCATGACCATTGGCTTGGCGCCTGTAGTAGGCATTCCTTTGCCTTTCTTCAGTTATGGTGGCTCATCGTTATGGTCTTTTACAGTTTTGCTCTTTATACTTCTGGCTATTGATGCTAACCGGAGCCAGGAATTAGTGAGGTAAGTTTACATCTGCTACACAGAGCTCTGTCTAAAGCAATTTAAAAGTTGGAAAAAGAATAAATAGAAAATGAGAAATTAATAACTCTGTATATTTTTTGGTAGAGAAAGTATAAAATTCAAAACAGAAAAAGCTCCCGTTATCGGGAGCTTTTTCTGTTTTCATAAAAAATTAAGTTACAGCAATGGAAAGCATTTAAAAAATTTTGCTGCATTAGCTAGCTACCGAATTAATGCTTTCCTTTGTATTGGATAGCTGTAGCATCTCTACCACCTTCAAACAAAATACCATCTGCAGCGCGGCTCTGCACTTTCTTTACCATCTGCTGAACATCTTCTTCGATTGAGTTATTCATAAGGCCACCTGTTACTAGTGACTTAACTTTAATGCCACCTGTTTTTGTGCCTAAGGTTGTATAATCCTGCACTGGTTCGTTCATTACAAAAACAGGGTATCCCATCACTCTCGAAACTTTGGCATAACCTTTCGTTTTCGATGTTCCTTCATCAGTAAACTGCACACCTACTATTCTTTTACCGGCACTGTAAATAACGGCATCAACACGGGCATTTTCTTTCGTAACTTTTCTTATAAACTGCTCAACTCTGTCTGAAATGGTTTTATTAACTACACCTCCTGTTAATAAAGATTCTGCCTTTAGACCTGATCCCGCATCCACCACAACTTCATATTCTCTTAAAGGCTCGCATAAAATATATGCCTCTACTCCATTTATCTTTCTAACCTTGGCCAGGTTGTCTTTAGACTGTGCATTGCTTGCATTAATTGCAAAAAAAGCGAAGGCAATAAAGAGTATAATTCTTTTCATAAAACAAGTGTTAAGAGTGTTTTGATTATGATTACTTAATAATTGATTCAGGTCAGATAAATGCAAGTATAAAATTTAAATGACTTAATTATTTGGAAAACACCCTCTTGAATTGAGTCAAATAAATATTTTATTAATCCCAAAATTATTTTAAATAATATAATATCCAAATGTTTTAATTAATTTTTTTTATTGCACATGAAAGGCAGATTATCAACTGAAAATTTACTAATGTCAACTTTTTGATATAAGAAGTATAATATACAATTTTACACCTGATTAATTGTAAATACTAATACTCACGATTTCTTGTTATTAATATCTCATAACCTTTTATGTTATAGCATAAAATACACGTATACTATTAAACATTTTATTCAAACTGGCACTATAATCATATAGTACCAGTTAAACCAACTATACATGTTAGTTATGAAACTTTATGTGCAAAAAGGTACGGGAGAAAAGGTATACTTGAACTCTACTGCACCTACAAGACCCGAGTTAGTAAGAGAGTTAGGAAGTGAGCAATTTGATTTATCAATAGGGAGCTTTCATGTCAATGATGTGTTTGCAGAGACAGATCCATACTACCATACTCCTTCAACTGGCTCAACAATTGGCGCTACAGTCGGAGCAGTAGTAGGATTTCTAGCGGGTCCTGTTGGCTCTGTTATTGGAGGTATAGCAGGGGGCATTATAGGTAATCAACAATCCAATGAAGACAGTAAAAAAGTAGACCAGTTTAATAACTCTAAGTTACCTGAGTCTATTATTTATAATGAGGCACAACACGCGTAGAACCACTCTAACAAATGGATAAAAAGCAAGTAGATTGGAAGTGGTTATTTATATTAATACTTGTAGGTACAAGCTTATTTTTTGTTTACAAATTTCAAGGTAAAATTATATATTATTCCATCATAACACTTAAATACAAGGAATTAAATATCTTTTTAACTGGTGGAACTTTCATTGTAACTATTCTACATAAAATTAAAATTGAAAAGCCTTCTTGGGATTGGGATACGACATTCAATCAGTTTTACGAACAATTCAAGAAAATATCAGGCATGGTAACTAAACCAGCCGCTGTTGCTAGTTCTTTTGCCCTAATCAGAGGCTTATATCTACAAGCTTTTGACAATACTTGTAAGTCCTGTTATTTCAAAAATTTCGCTGATGCTGAGATAGTTTTTTTGTGGGGCGTCGCGTTATATTTAATATTTAGCACAGTTACTGATGTAGTTAAACGCCTCATAGAATTATTAATTACAGAAAAAACTGAAACTGCTCAAGGAAGGAAATAAAGTTAATCTTTTTGATCAACCATAAAATTGTTACTAGTTTGTTACTCAGGCAACAATAAAGGGCTGTAAGTTATTAACCTACAGCCCTTTATGCATTACAATCAGTACCAGGAGCGGGAATCGAACCCGCACGTCCTTGCGGACACAAGATTTTAAGTCTTGCGTGTCTACCAGTTCCACCATCCCGGCTTCCATCCGAACCGGCGTCCGGAGGATGACTTTAAAAAACAAAGACGTTGTTTATCACAACGTCTTTGTTTGCCTTTTTGAGCGGGAGACGAGGTTCGAACTCGCGACCTCGACCTTGGCAAGGTCGCGCTCTACCAACTGAGCTACTCCCGCTTAAGTCATTTACTATTCCGCTTTTCGTTTCCGTCCTAGCGATTTAGTGATACAAAGATATAGACAAAATTCGACTTGTCAATAGCCCCTCTAAAAATTTTCTCTCTCTTTTGCGTTTCCTACTGATTTTCAGAGAGAAAAATTTCAAAGTTTTTTAAAGAATCTATTTCAGAGAGCAAAAGGAAGCAATACTTACTACCTGATTGCCTCCTTTTGCTTGTCCTGTAAGAGTAATTTAACTTCGTTCAGTTTCAGCAAAGCCTCTACCGGGGTAATTGTATTAATATCCAGCTGGCCAATCAGGTCTTTTACACGTTCCAATTGTGGGTCGTGCAGCTCAAACATACTTAGCTGGTAGTTATTTTTTGGCGCCGTTTTCATTTTCTGTTGTGGCGCCTGGTCTGTTACCTTTTCCTGCTCCAGGTGGTGCATAATTTCGTTAGCCCTCAACACCACACTGTTAGGCATACCGGCCATTTGGGCCACATGTATACCAAAGCTGTGCTCACTGCCCCCTTCCACCAGTTTGCGCATAAACAGGATTTTCCCGCCTGCCTCGCGTACCGATACGTTATAATTCTTCACGCGCGGAAAATCTTCGGCCAGTTGGTTCAACTCGTGGTAGTGCGTTGCAAACAGCGTTTTGCCTTTATACTTTGGATGGTTATGCAGGTGTTCTACAATAGCCCATGCAATTGAAATACCATCGTATGTGCTCGTTCCTCTTCCGATCTCATCCATCAGCACCAAACTGCGGTCTGAAAGGTTATTAAGTATACTTGCTGTTTCGGTCATCTCCACCATAAACGTAGATTCGCCTTTCGATAAATTATCTGAAGCACCCACACGCGTAAAGATCTTATCGATGATACCTATACATGCTGCCTCCGCCGGAACAAAGCACCCGATCTGCGCCATCAACACAATAAGAGCTGTCTGGCGCAGCAGCGCGCTTTTACCTGCCATGTTAGGGCCTGTAATAATGATGATCTGCTGCTCTTCGTTGTCCAGAAAAATATCGTTCGGCACGTAAGCTTCGCCTAATGGCAACTGTTTTTCTATTACCGGATGGCGGCCTTTCTTAATATCCAGCACATAAGACTCGTTTACCTCAGGTTTAACATAGTTGCTGGCCAAGGCTATACTTGCAAACGAGCTGAGGCAATCAATAACACCAATTACTTTTGCGTTTTGCTGCACCTGCGCCACATAATCTAAGGCGTGCAACACTAACTCATTAAACAGGCCAAATTCAATCGTATAAATGCGCTCTTCAGCGTTCAGGATCTTCTCTTCATAGGTCTTTAACTCTTCGGTTATATAGCGCTCAGCATTAACCAGCGTCTGCTTGCGTATCCAGGTTGGAGGCACCTTGTCCTTGTGCGCGTGCGTTACCTCCAAGTAGTACCCAAAAACTTTATTATAAGCTATTTTAAGCGAACTGATGCCGGTGTTCTTTATCTCGCGCTGTTGTAGTTGCGCCAGGTAATCTTTACCAGAAAAAGCAATGGCACGCAGTTCATCAAGTTCTGCATGTATGCCATCATTTATCATGTTGCCCTGGTTTGTTAGCATCGGAGCATCCGGGCGAAGTATGTTTTTAATTTCTTCGCGCAATCCATCACACGGCACTAACTGGTCGGCCAATTTTACTAATGCAGGTATAACACTGGCGGCCAGCATTTTTTTGATCGGCTGAATGGCATCCAGGGCCTTAGCAAGCTGCATTAACTCACGCGGGTTAACGCGGCGCACAGCCACTTTTGAGATCAGGCGCTCAAGGTCGTTTATATTTTTCAGGTGCTGGCTCAGCTCATCCAGTAGCTCTTCATGTTGCTTCAGGGCCTCTACCGTGTCCAGGCGGCGGCGTATCTGGGCAACATCCTTTAGTGGCAACACTACCCATTTCTTGAGCAGACGGGCTCCCATAGGCGTTATGGTATGGTCGAGCACTTGTATAAGCGGCACGCCCTCCTGGTGCTGTGGGTAAATAAGCTCGAGGTTGCGCACCGTAAAGCGGTCCAGCCATACGTACTTGTCTTCTTCCAGCCTGGAGATGGTAGCAATGTGGCTGATCTCGTTGTGATGCGTTTCGGACAGGTAATGAAGTATAGCACCTGCCGATATGATCGCTTCGCTCATGCCCTCTATACCAAAACCTTTAAGAGATGTAGTGTTGAAGTGGCGTGTTAGCGATTCGTAAGCAAAATCATAGTTAAACACCCAGGGCTCCAGGGCATAGTATCGGAAGTCGGGGCCATAGCTTTCAAAAAAGGATTCTTTCTCGCTCTTGCAGAAAAGCACTTCGGCCGGAGCCATACTTTGCAGCAGTTTGCCTATATAGTTTCGGTCGCCTTGCGCGGTTATAAACTCCCCTGTAGACACATCCAGCAAGGATACGCCAGTTTCCGTTTTGCCAAAATGCACCGCAGCCAGATAATTGTTACTGCGCTTTTCCAGTACCTGGTCGTTAAAAGAAACACCGGGTGTTACCAGTTCGGTTACGCCACGCTTTACAATCCCTTTTACCGATTTTGGGTCTTCGAGCTGGTCGCAGATGGCCACGCGCTCGCCGGCACGTACCAGTTTAGGCAGGTAAGTATCAAGGGAGTGGTGCGGAAAACCGGCCAGAGCAGTTTCGGAAGGCGAACCTGCACCACGTTTAGTCAAAACAATATCTAAGATCTTACTTGCCTTTACAGCATCCTCGCCGAAAGTTTCGTAAAAATCGCCCACCCTGAACAGCAACAATGCCCCCGGATGCTTCGCCTTAATGGCGTTGTATTGTTTCATCAGTGGGGTTACGGTGCTTTCTGCTTTCATACTATATTGGTAATTAGAATTCTGATTTATGAATCAGGGATGAATTAACCCACCCCTAGCTCCTCCGAGGAGGGGATTTATACTTTCTTCAACAACCAACTATAAACTATAAGTTTGATTTTAAAGCAAACAGCCTGACCTTTGCAGCACGCTACAAAAAAGAAAGTCTAACATCTAATGTCCAGCGTCTAATATTTAAATAAAATGCGTAAACTTTCGATGGATGAACTTAACCGCGAGTCGGTTGAAGAATTCAAAAATAAGAAAAAAATACCGTTAGTCTTGGTGCTCGATAATGTGCGCAGCCTGAATAATGTGGGCTCTGTGTTCCGTACCGCCGATGCTTTTATGGTAGAGAAAATATACCTGTGTGGCATTACCGGTACCCCACCGCATCGCGACATAGAGAAAACGGCCTTAGGCGCAACCGAATCGGTAGAATGGGAGCACGTACCGGGCACGCTGGAATTGGTTTTGAAACTGAAAGAACAAGGCTATAAAATCGGATCGGTAGAGCAGGCAGAGAATAGCCTGAAGCTGAATGAATTTATACCTGAACCCGGCCAGCATTATGCACTTATACTTGGCAATGAGGTATTTGGCGTGGAGCAGGAGGTTATAAACGTATCTAATTTTGTGCTGGAGATTCCGCAGTTCGGCACCAAGCATTCGCTTAACATATCGGTAGCAACAGGTGTGGTAGTCTGGGATTTCCTGAGCAAATCGCTGGCGTAGTAATTCCCGGATATACTCTGGTGGCATAGCAGCACGGTTGGCAAGTATAAGCCGGCCGTGCTGCTTCAGTTTCAGGACTCTACGCTCTCCTATACTTAACATTCTTTTTCAGGTTATTTTAAACCTAAGCTCCGTTAGTTTGTCCTACCTACAGGTTAAGCCACAGCGGGGTTTTATACTTTTCACGTATACTTTCTGCACAGGCCATCCCTCCTGCTACCGATTCAACACCAATACCACCTGCCCTTTTCCTGTACTTTATTTACCTGGTTTGCAGATCAACTACTATGAAAAAATGCTTATACACGCTCTTTGTTATACTTTCTTTTCTTAGTTCGGCTACTACATTATATGCTCAGGATCAGCCTGTAGGCACTTCAAATTCATTCGGCAAGGTAAGTGGCACGCTGCAGGATGGGGCTACAAAATCTCCTGTTGGTTTTGCAAATGTAGTGCTGCTCTCAGCCCGCGACTCCAGCCTTGTTACAGGTTCTACTTCCGATCAGCAAGGCAGATTTGTACTGGAGCGCGTGCCGGTTGGGCGGTTTATACTTCGGGCCTCCATAGTGGGCTATCTAACTAAGTATGTACCTGATATTTCTGTAACAGCCTCAGCGCCGCAGGTTAATATTGGCTCCATTGTATTAAGAGCTACATCAACCAAACTAAGCGAAGTGCAGGTTACTACAGAACGCGAACTGGTGCAGTATGACCTTGATAAAAAAGTTGTAAATGTAAGCAAAGACATTGTGGCCCAAAGTGGCTCGGTAGCCGAAGTTATGCAAAACCTGCCTTCTGTAACGGTAGATATCGACGGCAATGTAAGTATGCGCGGCAGCTCCAATGTAACCATACTTATCGATGGTAAGCGCTCCGCGCTCAGCAACCTCACACTCGATCAGATCCCGGCCAACCTTATCGAAAAGATAGAACTCATTACTAACCCATCGTCAAAGTATAACCCCGAGGGCACTTCAGGCATCATAAACCTGGTAATGAAGAAAGAAAAAAAGCCCGGTTTTCATGGTTCGGCTTCTGTAACGGCCGGCACTTACGATAACTATAACACCTCGCTAAACCTTAACTACCGCTATTTTAAATGGTCTGTGAACGGCGGCTATGATTTCAGGCAGCGCTCGCGCCCCGGCACCAGCAACAGTTTTACCACCAACTATTACCTCAACGATGCCGGCCTGCCCGACAGCACCAGTTACCGCCAGCAAAACGGCGACCGTTACAGCACCGATGTGTCGCATAACTTCCGCCTCGGCACCGATTACTTTCTGGCCCCGCGCAAAACCTTATCAGCCTCTGTTTTATACCGCTTTGGCCAGGACAAAGGCCGCAATAATATACGTTACCGTTTTCTGGATGAGAACCAACTGCAACACAACGAGCGCACCCGCAACACAAGCGATCTGGAAGATGAAAAAGCCATGGACCTTACCTTGGGGTACCGGCAGACCTACGAACGCAAAGGCCAGGAACTGACTGCAGATGTTGTGTTTAATACCAATATTGATGATGAAACCAGTCGTTTTGTGGAGTCAGATATAGCATCATCAGACCTGGCAGATGTGCAGGAAACGTTAGTGGATGATAAAAACATGGAGCTGGTAACTAAAGTTGATTTCGTGTACCCAATCTCGGAGAACAGTAATTTAGAAACAGGTTTCAGAAGTTCGTTTGAGCGCCTTGATGAGAATTCGAGATTCTTTAACCAGAACCCTGCTACCGGCAACCTGGATTTTAACTCCGACCAAAGCAACCACTTTGTATTCGACCAACAGGTATATTCTGTGTATGGTAACTACAGCAACAAATTTAACAGCATCAGTTACCAAGTGGGCTTGCGTGCCGAGCAGACACTTACAAAATCAGATCAGCGTACTCAGAATCTCACCTCTGACAAGAGTTACTTCAGCCTTTTCCCGACCTTGTTCATCACCAACGATTTTAATGACAACAACAAGCTGCAGTTTAGTTACAGCCGCCGCATTAACCGGCCGCGCAGCCGTTTCCTGAATCCCTTCGTGGACCGCTCTGACCGTTTTAACCTGAGCTACGGAAACCCTAATCTCAACCCTGAATTTATAAATGCACTGGAGCTCGGCTACCTGAAATACTGGGGCGACCTTTCGCTTAACAGCACTGTTTTTTACCGCCGCACCACCGACGAAATAGAGCGCTTCCGGACACCGACCACTGTTATACTTGACGGCGATACCATACCCGGCACCGAAACCACTTTCCTGAATCTGGCCAGCAATTCTTCGTATGGTGTTGAGCTGGGCTTAAATTATACATTGGCAAAATGGTGGCAACTAAACGGTAGCGTGTCGGGTTTCAGAACAGAATTAAACACCACTCAGGGCGATACAGAACTTAGCAACAGCCGCATCAGCTGGAATTCCAAACTTAATTCTACCATGACTGTCTGGAAAAACATGGACATCCAGGTATCTGCTTTTTACCGGGCCCCCATGGCCGATATCCAGGGCCGTATGGAGCAAATGTTTAGCGCTGACCTGGGCGTAAAAAAGGATGTTATGAAAAAGAATGGCACTATCTCGTTGCGTGTATCAGATATCTTTAATACCCGCCAGTTTAATTTTCTAAGCTATGCCCCCGAGTTCAGAACCGAGAGCAAGAACCGCCGCCAGAGCCGCATTATTTACCTGGGCTTTACCTACCGCATCAATAGCGAAGGCGACCAACGCCGCCGCCAACAACAAAACCAGCAGGATAGCGGGGATGAAGATGAGTTTTAGTTTTATAGTTACAATTATTCAATTGCTCCTCCTTGACTAAGGAGCCCAGGACGAGCCCTCGCGGGCTTGGAGCGAGCCTAAGTAAGTATAAAATGAAACGAATGGCAGGTAAGACAGAGGAAGCAGGCTATAATTGAAAGTATAGCCTGCTTATCTATTAAGCAGCTTTAACTATGAAACTATATCAGATTGTCCGATAAGCTCGAAACAACAACCTCTATTACTTTTTCTCTTCTCATTCCGTATCTTACCAAACCATAAATTAACAACTCATGAATCAAACCAAACCTGCTGCTTTCCCGATCATCGATATGCATTGTGACCTTTTGTCTTACCTGGCTGATGTACCTGGTGCGTCGATGGATAAGCTGGAAGATATAGGATGTGCGGAGCCTGCACTTAAGCAAGGCAATGTGAAGCTGCAGGTAATGGCCATTTACTCAGCAGTAGAGCCCGGCAGCAGTGCGTATGGTTTGCTACAAAGTGAGGTGTTTAAAAAACTGGCCGAGGGTTCGAACGAGTGTTTTATGGCCGTTACCGATAACGAAACCTTACACCAGGCCATGCAAGGCCGTGCCACAGGTATGGTAGCAGCCATCGAAAATGCTTCCGGGTTTTGCGAAGAAGATGATACGCTTGAAGATGGATTTAAAAAACTGGAGAAGATCATCGAAAATACAGGCAGGGTTCTTTACATCAGTTTTACACACCAGTATGCCAATCGTTTTGGAGGTGGTAACATGACCACCAGCGGCATTACCACAGAAGGCAAAATGCTGCTCGATTACCTGCATGGCCGCCGCATTGCTGTAGATTTTTCGCATACCAGCGATGCGCTGGCATTTGATATCCTGAACCACATTGACGCCGAAAAACTTGACATTCCTATACTTGCCAGCCATTCCAACTTTCGCCCGGTTTGGGACCATAACCGCAACCTGCCCGATGAACTGACACAGGAAATCGTTCTTCGTGAGGGCCTGATAGGAATAAACTTTCTGCGCCATTTTCTGAACGCCACCGAACCGGATGCTTTGCTGCAGCACATTTTGTATGGTTTTAGCCACGGAGCTGAAAATAGTATCTGTTTCGGAGCCGATTATTTTTATACTGCCGGCGATCCGGACCCATCGCGCTACCCTTATTATTTTAAAGAATATGAGCATGCCGGCAACAGCTATACTTATATATTGGCTAAACTACAGGAGCAACTTTCGCAGCAACAATTGGAAAAGCTAAGCTATGGCAATGCGCAGCGGTTCCTGCAAAAATTGTGGGCTGTATAAGCTTTAATTTATACTTGTTTAATTAAGCTCTATAAGCACTCCGAAAGTATAAGTTCTTTAAATTCTGCAAAAAACACTGCCCGTTGGCAAGCTGCACAGGTTCATTTACAACATGTTTAGGCGCAATAACCAAACTTCGCTTAAATTTTATATATAGAAAGTTTGCCATGTGTTAAAAAACTTCGTATACGGTCTACGGCACCTGTTACCTGGCTTCCAGGCTGCTCCAGCAATCGTACACTTAGCAAGCTTAACAGCATGGATGCTTCAGAATATACGCCATACTACCTCCAGATAAACGAGCTTTACATTGATACCGTGGTTATTGATGACACCGAGTTTATTACGCTCTGGTGCTTTACCATGCTCGACGATGAGTATAAGTTTATTTACCTCGGCTGCGATTTCACACAATTCAACCAGATTTTGATAGGGGCCGGCGATAAAGGCAAAGAAATTGCCCTCCACATTGCCAGCGTACTCAACCAGCCCTACGACATACCTACCCTAATTCCAGTAAAAGAACAGTTCGGCGATTACCTGGAGCTTACCGGTTATGATATCATCGTGTATGAACCCTTATCTGTAGATGATGATTTTGAAGACGAGTACGACGACGACGATGACCTGCCACTGGACAAATTACTGGGTGCGCAAACCGACCAGACATCAAAAAAATACCTCATCTACCAATTAGATAAATTATATCCTTCTAAAGTTTTTGAGCCGGAGCAACTTTCTAAAGAAGCCCTCACAGAATGCTTCGAAGACGACTCGCTTGAACTTGCCCAGCTATATTATGATTACCTGAATGCAGCCGAAAACGGCTATAACGAATGCGAGGCGCGCCAGGTAGCTGGCCTCGAACGGGAGCTTTTCTTCAGAATGGCCCGTAAGGCCGCCGACCTCTGGAAATAATCCTGCCCCTAAAAACTATAGTCTTTCCTAACAATGGTCAGGTTACTGTCGCGGCCCTGCTCTGGTATAACGTGCGCCGGTCTGGCCTTTTTTACCAATTGCTGTGGCAAACCTATACTTTGGTCGTAAAGCAGTAAGGTCAGTTTATTATCCTGGTTTAGTTTCACTTCCAGCATCACTTCATTAGACTCCGGCAAACCATGCACCTTAATATGGTAATAAGTATGGCCTTCTGCTTTAACAAGCTGCAACAATAATTTTTCTCCGTTCAGGCCGGCTTCTATTTTATCATCCTGATTTTCAGGTTGCAACATTACCTCCAGGTGCGCCGCACCTCTCTGCGAACGCAGTTTTAGCTGTATCGCCCTTCTTCCATTAACTATAGTTTCCTTAACCAGTTCTGCTACAGGCGCCTGCAGGGCAATTGGTTCCGCCTCATTTTTAAGGAAGCCGCGTGAGGCTGTAGGGTAAATTTCGGTTAGCGGTGCGGTTATAGGTTTTGTAAAAAACTGTTGGTTCCAGTCGTCGGTTTGCTTAAAAGCAGAGGCCCAAACAGCTTGCTTTGTATCTGCATTGAGGTAGTAACTTATATGGCTATGCAAAGGGCGCTCCGCGGAGGGGGCTTCGCCGGCTACAGCACCGGCTAGTTGTATGCCACCAGCCAACAGAAGCAAAAACGGCAGCAGTGGCCATACTTTCAGGCTAAAACTACGCTCCAGTATAACCAGCAACGGCAAAGCCAGGCCAAGCAACAACAGCAACACTGCTACCATAGCCACAGGCAATTGCAGGGCAAACACAGTAAACAGCAGCTTCACAACCGGTAATACGATGAATATAGCAGGCAGCAACGCCACCAACATTATCAGCATATAAGCCCAGCCAGTCTGCTGATCCAATCCTTTTAACAATACTACCAAGGTGCCACTTAAACAGAACAGCAACGGAAAAAGGAACAAGTATGAAGCCGATGGTACCAGCAAAAAAACAGCCAGTAACAGCACAAACCATAGCAGGTAAATGCCCATCACCAGCGAAAATAACCTCAGCCGGCGCAGCACTACCCAGGCCAAAAGTATAAATAAGCCAAGTGCAAGCAGCAGGTAAGCCATAAAGAAACTATTGGAACCATACACGCCATTATGCGGATGGGAGTAAGTTAGCAGGCTGGTAACAAAAGCGTTTAACGGAAAGAACAAGCCTGCAATTATAACCAGCATCAGCAAGTATAAACCGAAACCTGCGATTACTTGCAGTAAGGTAAAAGCCTCCTTCTTTACACCAACTATAAAAGTTACCACCAGTAGCAGCGTAGCAATAGCAGCCAGTACCATGTTCAGCCAGGCAGGGTAATGCACCAGCCAGGTACCGGCAGGGTTAAAGAATACCTTATCTGTAGCCTTTGTGTTATCCAGCGAAATATTGCCGAAGTGACGTGCCAGAGCCAGCATGTTGCTGCCGTGGTGCTGCAAACTATTCTTGTCCAGGTTTTCGGGAGAGTCGGTTAGTTTGTGGTAGTGCACAAAACCATCTATTACAGCGGAGTTTACGCCGGTGTAGCCTTGTTTTCTGAAAACGGTAAAATCGGTATCGTTGGGCATGTTACGGTATACTTCGTAAGCCAGCGAATTGGCAATCGGGTAAGGGGCAGCTTTTGCAAACTGTTCTATTACCCAGCCGTTTTCAGGGCTTATTTCGAAGGTCATGCTGGGGCCGCTGTTGCCCCGAGCTTCAACATTTACGATCATGCCTACTCCTTTTGCCCAGGGGTAGCGCAGAAAAGCTTTAGCGCCGTAAAGGCCATACTCCTCCCCATCTGTCATCAGGAAAATCACATCGTTTTGCAGCGGTTTACCTTGTTTCAGGGCTCTTGCCGTTTCCAGCATGGCAGCAATACCAGCACCATCGTCGCCGGCTCCGGGCGTGTTGGGTTGCGAGTCGTAATGCGCCATCAGCAATACGGCTTTGCCATTGCCGCTCCCCTTCAGCCTGCCTATTATATTGTATACATAGCCTGCCTGGGCAACAGGCCCGGCCTGGTCTGTTGTGGTAGTTGCCTGAATCTCAGGTTGCAGCCCCAGCTCTTGCAGCTGGCTTATTAAATAGCTTCGCACCTTGGCGTGCGCTGGCGTGCCCATCGCATGGGGTTCACGGGCTATCTGCCGCACATGCGCCATGGCCCTTTCTGCTGAAAACGCTGTAGCCGGTGCACTGGCAGGCAGTGCCTCAGGTGCGCGCACCAGGTAAATGCTAAGTATGGCAAGTCCGGTGAGGGCTACAAGAAGTATAAAAGCCGGTGCGTAGTTGCGTTTTTGCATGGAGACAAAATATAGTATATCAGAACTCTAATATATAAACTTATACTTTATACTTCAGCAGGTGAGCACTTTAAACAAAAAAGGCTTCCGGCAAATAACACCGGAAGCCTTTAATAATGCTTGTTAAGGAAGCTAGTCGATAACGGTATACTTGTCTTCGTCCAGGATCTCGTTCTGGCGCAGGTGTACCGGAATGGTTTTCTTGCGAAGTTTCATGTTCAGCATCTCCACCATCAGCGAGAAGAACATGGCAAAGTAAATGTAGCCTTTCGGAATTTCTACGTGGAAGGATTCTGCCACCAGCATTACCCCTATCAGCAGCAGGAACGAAAGCGCCAGCATTTTTACGGTTGGGTGCTTGTTAACGAAATCGCTTACATACTTGGCAAACAATAGCATAATACCCATCGAGATAATTACGGCTATGATCATGATCATCACGTTATCTACCAGGCCTACCGCTGTAAGTATAGAGTCGAATGAGAACACAATATCTATCAGGATGATCTGAATCAGGATCTTGCCTAAAGTTGCACTTGGTTTGGCTGTTCCATGGCTTTCTTCTTCGCCTTCCAGTTTGTTGTGTATTTCTGTAGTGCTTTTAGCCAGCAAAAACAGACCACCGGCAAACAAGATCAGGTCACGGATAGATACTGACAGTTCGTTCGCTGTAAATGGAAGTTCCAATGTAAACAACGGTTCTTTTGCCTGCACAATGGCACTGATGAAAAGCAAAAGTATAACCCTGAAAACAAGTGCCAGCATCAAACCGATTGTACGGCCTTTACCCTGCTGTTCTTGCGGTAACCGGGCGACAATGATCGAAATAAACACGATGTTATCTATACCCAGCACTACCTCCATAAAGGTCAGGGTTAGCAAACTGATCCAGGTGTCCGGATTAGCAAAAATCTCCATAAGGTTATATTGTTAATTATTTATTGCTGATTGGTAGACTATGGTCTTGACATTCAGCTGTTCAGCAAAAGTACTGTAATAAGTATGAGATTTGGTTTTATTGCATTGCAGGAAATGATCTATTGTTATACTTCGCTGACAATCAATAAGTAACAACTAACAACCAATTAGCTTTTCATGTTGATGAACTGCAGCGGCATGCCAATTTCTTCGGTCTTGCTGCGCATTAACCCGATTACTTCCTGCAGGTCATCAATCTTTTTACCGGTTACCCTGATCATTTCGTCCATAATGGCAGCCGATACTTTGGTCTTGCTGTCTTTTATAAGCTTCATGATCTTTTTAGAGGTTTCTTTATCGATGCCGGCCTTTACTTTTATATCCTTCTTTACCATGGCACCCGACTGGTAATGCTCTTTCGAGAAATCAAGTGCCGTTGCATCCAGTCCCTGCTTTACCATTTTGCTGATGAGCACATCCTCGGTATGTTGCACACGCATCTCGTTCTCCATTACAATATGCACCTCGTTGTTTTTCTTATCGAATTCCAGCGAGCCTTTTGTATCACGAAAATCGTAACGGTTCATGATTTCTTTGCGGGCAGTGTTTACGGCGTTGTCCATAGTTTGCGGATCAACTTTGCTTACGATGTCGAAAGATGCCATAGTTTCTTTAGCTTTATTTTAAATTTAAGTTTACACGGTTTAGAGACAACAAAGTTATTTTAAATTGTTAATTGTTGGCGCCTAATTCTTGATTGAAGTACGCATTTAGCGGGTAAATAAAAAAGTAGCTAACCACTGCCTCAGTTTATTCACCAAATTAAGCTTAGGTTATACTTTAACTCACAACACACAGACCGGCTATGCACATTATACAACCTCATACTTCTGAAGAGTTCGAACAATACTACAGTCTGCGTTACGACACCCTGCGCCGCCCCTGGAGCCAGCCGGCAGGCAGCGAACGTGCCGACGATGATGCTACGGCTACCCACGCCATGCTGGTAAACGACGCTGGTGAAGCTATAGGTGTTTGCCGCCTGCATTTGCACACCCCGCAGGAAGGACAGATCAGGTTTATGGGAATAAGGGAAGACCAGCAAGGAAAAGGGCTAGGGAAATTGCTATTGGATTACCTGGAAGAACAGGCCCGAAGTATGGGCGCCACCACCATGACGCTGCAAGCCCGTGAGAGAGCTGTAAACTTTTACCGCCGTTGCGGGTATGAAGTAATAGAAAAAACCCACTTGTTGTTTGGCAGCATACAGCATTATAAAATGACGAAGCAACTCTGATAAACTATGAACAGGAACACGAAAGCGGCATTAATAAGTATAAGCGCATTACTGTTAGGCAGTTTGGCCGTTAGTAGTTGCAGCCGAACGTATGCCCCGCTGGCCACAGTTCCTGAAGTAGACCTGAACCGTTACATGGGCAAGTGGTACGAGATCGCTTCTATTCCGCAACGTTTTTCTAAAGGCTGCCATTGCACCACGGCCGAGTATAAATTAAATGCCTCTGAAGGCTACGTGGAAGTATACAATTCTTGCCGGAAAAACAGTGCCTCTGGCAAATTAAGTGATGTAAAAGGCAAGGCTTACCCGGTAGATGGCAGTAACAACAGTAAACTTAAAGTACAGTTTTTCTGGCCCTTTAAAGGCGATTACTGGATACTGGAGCTCGACAAGGATTATCAGCATGTTGTGGTAGGCTCGCCTGACCGTGAAAGCCTCTGGATACTTAGCCGCAAACCCACCCTCGACAAAGAAACCTATAACCAACTTGTTCTAAGTGCTAAAACCAAAGGATTTCCGGTGGAGCAGCTACAGCTTATGGACCAGGGTTGTAATGAGTAAGCTGTAGTATACTGGCATAAATATTGCTTAAAGCTAATATACTATAAGTTTTTATAGGCATGCCATCTTCTAACGCTTAACTAACTATGCAAAATATCTTTACTGCTCTAATTTTTGCGCTTTTGTTAACTGGTTGCGCTTCTGCTGTCAATACTACTACCAGCACTGTACAGGCTCCTGAAAAGCACTATACCAGTATTATGACGCTGGTTGCTAACATCGATGCTGATTTCAGCCAACTGGACTCTACCACTTACGAAAAGTACTTCAAAGGCAAGTTCAACAACCTTGAACAATCCAGGTATCGCTCCCAAATGGAAAATGCATTGTTTAGTGCATTAAGAGAAAACCAGGTACAGGTTATTGGGTCGTCGCAGGTGTTTAAAGTTAATGATAGTGTAGGCTATAGCCAATTTTTAAAAGAAGTGCAGAAAGCCGGCGTAGACGGTATTTTGTTTGTTAACCGCAAATACCAGGGTATAACCCTGACCAAGACAAACGACACCAATGATGCTAATTTATACACTGAGCAGGATGGCACCCGGGTAGTTTTTCATTCTTACCTGATAAATCCGCAAACACTGAAACCGGTTTGGTACGCTAATACCACCGCAAGCTACGACATGGCAGAAAGCACCTTAGCCCGACAGCTTCAGAAAAAGTTAAAGCAACAAAACTACATAAACACTCCGCTGGTACAGTAACCAAAACTCCACCTGCAGCAAAGTATAAACCAGCCCTTTCTTATGGCCGCTTCATTAGTTTGCGGCCTATACTTCATCCGTAAAGTATAAAACCGGGAGAATTTTCCGGAGTTTATACTTTGCTGCAGCATTACCATACTTTCACTTTCATTCTGATTTTTCCTGCTGATGCGCCATGTTACAAAGTATAGCGTAAGATTTTTATACTTTGGTGTAACAGCCATATTAATACAAGGCTGCAATTTGCAATAATTACAAAGCTGATTATCCTGCGGATTTTAGTTAAATCGCGTACCTTAGTTAAGTAAACATCTCTTAATCCGCGAACTATGAAAGACCAAACTCCAGATTCGTTACGCTACCCAATCGGACACCACAATGCAGCTCAGGTTATAGACGATGAAAAGCTAAGCCAGCATATACATGCTATTGCCGAACTGCCCACTTTGCTTCGCGATGCTGTAGATGGATTAACGAAAGAACAACTGGATACACCTTATCGGCCCGGCGGCTGGACGGTTCGCCAGGTTATCCACCACCTCCCCGATTCGCACCTGAATGGCTACACACGCCAGAAACTCGCCCTCACAGAAGATAAACCAACCATTCGTACTTATGATGAAGTAGCCTGGGCAGAACTGCACGACGGGAAATTTGGTGCGCCTGAGTTCTCGTTAATGCTGCTGGATGCCCTGCATAAGCGCTGGGTATTATTGTTACTGAGCCTCACACCCGAACAACTCGAGCGCAAATTCATACATCCGTTAACCGGTGAGTTTACTATTCGCCAACACATTGGCCTGTATGCCTGGCACGGCGCGCACCATCTGGCGCATATTACGGAGTTAAAAAAACGGATGGGTTGGTAACTCAACAGCATCATGGCCTGTTACAAAGTATAGTTTAAGTTAAAACTATACTTCCTGGCTATTGTCATTTATTGATTCTGCTCTTTAATTCTCTTTGGTTTCAGCAGTTGCCGGTTTTTATCATAAAGGCCTACCAGCACGCTGTTTCCTTCTTTGTCCACCCGCAGCCCGCCATACTCTGCCTGTTCAAACGTTTTAGCCTGGCCTTCTTCAAAAAAGTATGATTCTGCCCCCAGGTTAAGTGCCCAGTCGCCTTTGGTATACTTCAGCAGCAGTTCGCCTTTGTGCAGCGGTTCTTTTTCGGGTTGATATCTTACCAGTTGTGCCACTTGTTGTGCATCTAGTTTTATCACAGCATAGCCACGGCTTTCCAGGCTGTCAAGGGTCTGTTGCTGTTGTCCGGGTTGGTTGATCAGGCTATCCTGGTTTTGTTGCTGCCAGGGCTGGCTGATGGCATAACTCAGACGCATGTAATCGCCTTGCATCAGCGAGCGCGGATCTACAGGAGCCAGCTTGAGCAGCACCAACTCACCTTCTTCCAGAATATCCTCCTTCTCCACCACCGACCAGTTCAGGTATGCCAGCACCAATACCAGGTTTACCAGCACTACTATAGGTTTCAGGTTATTTTTCATGCGCTCTGATGTAACGGTTAAGCAAGTATAAGCCTCCTAAAAACAGGCAGCCAGTAAGCACCAGTATTCCTGATTTTGCCAGCAGCGTGAGCTCCAGATTATAGTAGTACAGGATGATGAAATACCCAAGTGCCAGCAAGCCAACTATAAAACTCAGGTTATGACCCATGTAAAAACTGACCAGCACAATAAGCAGTGCGCCAGCCAGTGAAGGCGTAAGTATAGTTGGCGCCAGAATCGTGATGCAGCAGGTATAAACTATAAATTGCGTTTTAATATCGGTAACACCGGTATCCTGCATAATGCGGCGCAGCACAACCAGCAACGCAACTATAAGCAACAGGCTGGCTAACCAGAGATGATCAAACTTTTCAGGGAAAAAGTTGTGATGGGCCAGCAGGATAAGCAAACCAATAAAAGCAAACACCAGCCCGATACGTACAGGCGCATATAGTTTAGCCAGCCTCGGATGCTGCGCAATCAGTATTGCCTCGTTCAGGCTCAGGTAAGTAAGTATGGCCGCCATCATCCCGACATGCACATACAGCAGCTCGGGCACATCATAAATAAGCGGCAGACTGATCAGGCTTCCCCAGAAAACCAGCGTGGCAAAAAACACCAGTACCGTGCTTCCCGAAACAAGTATAAACACCAACGCTATACCTGCCAAGGCAAGCGCCAAAGCTGTATCTCCTGTTACAAACTCCGGTAAACCAAACGCGACCATGTAGTACCCTATAATATTTAGCGATACGCTCATCGACTCCAATAACAGGTCGTTCCGCAGCCGGTTAAGCACTTCGGAGCCAACCAGAAATACTACACCGGTAACCAGCATCGCCGTCCTGGAATCCAGCAGGCCGGTTGTCATCAGGAAACCCAAGAAAAAGCCTGTCGCCAGAAAGCCTCCGAAAATGGTGAGCAGTTTAATGGGCAGGTTTGTGTAGAGCGATGAGCTCCAGTGTGACTCTTTCTCAATTTTGGCGGCATCAAAGGTAAAGTTGTCGCCTTCTTCGTGCTGTATGGTTTGCAGCACTTCCTGCAGGTTATAGTTCTCTTGCTGTGGCATGCCAGTTTCGGTTCAGGTGAATAATTTGGCGAACGAGCAGGGTTATACTTGCCACAACAAAAAGGCTGGCAAACAAAAATACCATCTCCGGATTATCTTTCTGGATGCGCACAATGCCGGCAGCTCCCACTACAATTAAAGAAAAAGGAATAACAGAAAGGTAAAACAGGTCGCGGCTACGGTAGCCATACCAGATGCCAACTGTATAGGCAACAGCTGCCAACGCATAGCAAAGACCTTTGTCACCGGAGCTATAGTCATCAAACATAAAGATGATCATACTCATGGTAACAGGCACCAGCACAGCAAGTGTTGCTAACCTCGGGAACCACTTGCCAAACCGACTGATCCTGCCTTTGCTGTACAACACCTCCCAAACCACTACAGCTGCAGTGTTTATTCCAAACAGAATGTCCAGCTCAAATGGGAAAGCTAAGCCTGTAGCCACCTGCTCCACATAAAGTATAAACGTGGTATTAACGAGCGCCATAAAAATGATCCAGAGCGGCTGAAAGCGCGCTACCAATACCCAAAGTATAACCCACATCGTCCAGCCCAGGAAGAAGTCGTAGGCGTTAGCCCCGGTCTGGTAGATCTGCCCGTAAACAGCAAACAACACGCCCACCAACATCACAGAGGCTATCAGCAACAGGTTCTTTACCAGTTTACTCCACCTGGTAAAAGCGGCCAGTACCGTAACAGCCATCAGCAGAAACTCTATTAACCCTAGCTTCAGGAACTTGTGCATCTCATCCCAGTTGTAAGCGAAAAAGAACACGATACCTGCCACTACAAAACCGCCGCCCAGCATCAGCAAAAGCAGCTGCATAAACCGGATCCATGCAGTTGTATCGGCGTAGATGTACTCTTTCCGGAACCATGCAGCTATACTTTGCCCGCGCCAGTTGCTGTGCCGGGCAATGCTGTAGATCAGGTCGCGGGTTATTTTCTGCATGAGTTTTATCCTGTTTAGGTACAGGAAGATACAAAAGTTGCTATAATCAAACAACAAGCCCCTGCAAATCCGGATTTGCAGGGGCTTGTGAGAGCAAGTATAAATATAGTTACTTTTTAGCAGTAGTTATCTTCACCGGCACTACCATGTTTTCCCAGCTCAGCAGCAGTCCTTCGCTATTCACATCATACTTCAGGCGCTCGTTCATGGTTGGGGCTGTGTGTGGTGTAACAGTTACACGCAGCGCGTCTTGTTTCTGATCATACTGTGTACCCCACTGCTTGGCAGTTTTGTTAAAGATCACGGTCCATTTGTCTTCTGTAGGTATAGTATAGAAACTATAAGTGCCAGCGGCCAATGGCTTACCTTCCACCATCACCGCCTTGTCGAAAGTTACAGTTGTAGCTTCGTTGGCACCAGAGCGCCATACCTCACCGTAAGGCACCAGCTCGCCCCAGATGGTTCGGCCTTTTACGCCCGGGCTGCTATAGTTTATAGTTACCGTGGCATCTCCTACTTTACCTGTAGCTGTGGCCGGTGGACTTGCCTTCGGTTTCTGATCCTGGGCCATTACTGAAGTCGAAAATACAAACGCCAGCAGCAATGCGAGCAAGCTAAAAATACGCGTGTTCTTCATAGTGATTCTCTTAAAGTGAAATTGAATGATGATATTTTACAAACACCCTATAATTACGAAATTAACGCAGAAGGGATAACTGAAAGTATAACCTACCTGCTTTTGTTTAGCTCACTGATTTTTTCCAGGTTGTTGCGGCTGTTTTTAAGCGTTGAAGTATCTTTATTTATAGTTGCCAACTCAATGGCTTTGTTAAACTGCTGTTCGGCCTGTTTTAATTTGCCCTGCTGCATCAGAGCTTCTCCAAAACTATCAAACGCATTTGCTGACTCCGCAAACTGAACTGTGTTATACTTAAAAATCAGCACTGCCAGCGTTATAGTTTCCGGGTTTTTGAGTTGCTGGTAGGCAATTGAGTTTATAGTTTGCTCATTAAAGCCTGAAACTTTTAAAGCATCAAACACAACAGCTTCAGCTTTCGCATCTTTTCGTTTTTTCAGGTAAGCAGTGGCTTCTGTAAATTTACTACTTAGCAGGGCCATTTTAGCTTCGTGTTCTTCGCGTATCTTCTGCTTTGTTGCCGCTTGTGTTACCTGATTTATGGCATTCACTACCAGCTCCGGCTCTTCGCGGTGTATGTTATGGCCGCTATTGGCAGTTATAATGTGCGCGCCGCTGGTAAACTGGCCGAAGAATTCGCTATGTAATTTTCGCCATACTTCCACACCTGCTGGTTCATGTAAAAACAACTCAGGGTTCGTTCTCTTCTGCACCGATGTAAGCACTACAGCCGGCACCTGCGACAACTTTCCAAAATCAGGCAAAGTACCTTTCTCGAATAGCTGGTTGATTAGCTCATTTTCCTGCTTAAACTTGTCGGGCATAAAACTGTTCTGCAACTCCACATCCTTTTGAGCTTTCACAGGATCAATCTTCTTTAGTTCCTGCATCAGCTTTTCATGTGCCGGGTCTACAAACACCAGCCCCTTTACTTTGTCCGGATGCTGCGCAGCGTACGCCCTGATAATAAACGCCCCGTACGAATGGCCAACTAAAATGAATGGAGCTTTCAGGTTTGCCTTTTCGATGAGTGTAGTTAAACTCTGCACAGCCTGCTCCAGTGTTTGTGGTTTTGGGTTAGGTTCAGATTTTCCGGTGCCTGCTCTGGAGTATAGCATTACCTGGTTAGTGTTCATCACTTCAGAAGCCACTTTGCCCCATATTTTATAATCTGTACCAAAGCCGGATTCAAAGATTACAGTATACTCGCCTGTGCCAGCCTGTATCATCTCCAAAGAATGATCCCCGACGTTCACCAGTTGTGTTTGTTGTGCCATTGCCAGCGCCATATTCCCGAAGAAGCACAGCAGCAGTAAAGTTCTTTTGATCATCATAGTTTTAGTTTGTTAAGGTGTTGAGTTACCAGATCTGAAATAAACTAAAGCAGCAGGTTAACATATGGCAGATGCTATATTAAAGAAACAGGTTGCCTGACCTGAATTTATAGTTTGCCGAACCACTGAACTGTACACATATCCCGATGCCTGCGTAAGTATAAGCCATCACTATTTTTTATTCATGCGCGTACTCTGGAACTACTTAAAACCCCATCGCGGGCTGGTTATACTTTCACTCATACTTGCCGGAATTAGTCAGGTGCTGGCCCTTGTCGATCCGATCATTTTCGGGGAGATAATAGACAAGTATGCCACGCCGCCTTTTACCATGACCAGCGACGAGCGGGTGAAAGGTGCCTTGTGGTTAATGCTCCTGGCAGTTATAGTGGCGCTGCTCTCGCGGTTGGCAAAGGCAGGAGTATTTCACCAACCTGGTGGTGCAGAAATTCGGGGTGCAGATCTTTAACGATGGCCTGAAACAAACCCTGAAACTATCTTACCAGGAATACGCCAACCAGAACAGCGGCGAAACGCTTTCCATACTACAGCGCGTGCGCCGCGACACCGAACGCTTCATCTCGGCTTTCATCAATATCCTGTTCTCATCTATAGTTGGAGTGGGCTTTCTGGTGTGGTATGCGGTTACCAAGCACTGGGCGCTGGTTCCCATTTTCGTGATCGGTATACTTATACTTGGTGGGCTCACCAGTCTGCTCAGCGCTAAGATCAAAACCATGCAGCGCTCCATTAACCGTGCCTCCAATAAAATGTCGGGTGTGATTACGGAGTCGTTGCGCAACATTGAGCTGGTAAAAAGCCTCGGCCTTACCTACCCCGAAGTACGCCGCCTGCGCGAACACACCGAACGCATTTTTGAACTGGAAATGGCCAAGGTAAAGCAGGTGCGTACCTTGTCTTTTTTGCAGGGCACGGCGCTTAACCTGCTCAAGCAATCTATACTTTTCACGCTGCTGTGGCTTATTTTCAGGGATGTGCTGACGACGGGCGAGCTGATCTCAATGCAGTTTATTTCAGTCAGCATATTCGGGCCGCTGCAGGATCTGGGCACAATTATACTTACCTACCGCGAAGCCGAGGCATCCCTCCAAAATTTTGACGACCTGATGAACAAGCCGGTAGAAACACGCCCTGAATCGGCAATTGATATTGGCCCGGTGCAGCAACTGCGTTTCGAAGATGTGGTGTTCAGGCATAAAGGTGCCAAGCAGAATGCGGTAGATGGCATCTCTTTCGAAGCCAATTCCGGTGATACCATTGCTTTCGTTGGTCCGTCGGGTTCTGGTAAATCTACGTTGGTAAAGTTGCTGGTTGGCTTGTATAAACCTGTGAGCGGCGAAGTATACTATAACAATTACCCAACCCACGAAATCTGGCTGAATGAAGCGCGGCGCCAGCTCGGCTTTGTTACCCAGGAAACCAACCTGTTTTCAGGAACTATAAAAGAGAACCTGCAATATGTAAAACCCGACGCCACCGACGAAGAAGTGCTGACAGCTATGCGGAAAGCATCGGCTACTAACCTATTATCCCGCTCCGAAAAAGGCATTCACACCCAGATTGGCGAAGGCGGCCTGAAAATGTCGGGTGGCGAAAAGCAGCGTTTGTCTATAGCCCGTGCTCTTATCCGCAACCCGCGCCTGCTCATTTTCGACGAAGCTACCTCTGCCCTCGACTCCCTTACCGAAGAAGAAATTACCAGCACCGTCCGGGAAATTTCCGCATCAAGAGAGCAGATAACTATACTTATAGCGCACCGCCTGAGCACCATTATGCACGCCGACACCATTTTTGTACTCGAACGAGGCAAGATTGTAGAGCAAGGAAACCACGCCGAACTGCTGGAACAAAAAGGGTTATATTATGCCATGTGGCGCCAGCAGATCGGGGAGCGTAAAGCAGAATTGATCAGGTAGACGCTTGCAGCATGCACAGTTCCTGCAAGCGCCTAACAGGCAAAGGCTAATATATAACCAGTAACCCGTACTTTTGTAACACAACTCTATCACTCTTTTATACTTCCACACTATGCCTGCCTCCAACAAACCTGCTCCTAACTTAACGCCACAAATTTCTACTTCAGCAGAGCGGAAACTGAGCAAATTGCAACAGGAGTTTAACCAGAAAACTGAGCAGATAGAGCTACTTAAAAAAGAAATAACTACCCGTCGCGAAAGTATAAACCTGGCTCAGAAGCGTATCGAAAAAGAGCTGCGCCCCATTATATTGCAGCAACTAGAAAAGCGTGTAGAGTTAGCACACCTGTTAGATCAGGCTTTCCCGCTTCCTATTTTCAGCATCCGGGAGAAGTTGAAAATATCGGCCCTTATTGAGAACATTACCTTCGATCTGATCTCAAACTATGAGCGTAAGGATATGATCGAACTCCATGACCGCTATGCGGAATATACCTATGCTGAGCGCACCGCTTTTGATACCGAAGAACATGATGAAACTATAGCTGATGAGGAACCAACTATAGAAGATACGTTTGATGACCTGGATGATTTTAAGCGCATACAAGCCCAGCTAGACCGCGAGCGTGAACAACGCGAACAGGAAAAACAGAACCGCCAGAAAGGCCGCAAAACAAAAGCTCAAAGAGAAAAAGAAGCGAAAGCGAAAGCGGAATTAAGCAATATCAGCAAGGCCAGCCGCCGCGTGTATACCGAGCTAGCCAAACAACTGCACCCTGACAAAGAACAAGACGAAACCAAACGCGCCTGGAAAGAAGAAGCCATGAAACGCGTAACCCAGGCCTACCACCACGATGACTTCTTCGAGCTGCTACGCCTGCAGATGGAGTTCATGCAGGAACAAGGCCAGCCACTGGACACATTGCAAGATGAGCAACTGCAATACTATGTAAAGATACTGACTGACCAGTCGGAGGAGCTGAAAACAGAATTTTACGAGTTAGCAAACGGCCCCGACGCCGGCTTTTATACCCGATTCTGCGGCAGCCCCAAGCAAATGGACCAGAAGTTCAAATCCGCCAAAGAAGACCTGACCAGAGAACTCGAGCAGCTAAAGCAAAACGTCCGAACGCTGCAGGATGATCCGCAGATGATAAAGGTGATCCTGAAGTAGATAAAAGACCTCGCAGTGTGCGTAGCTCCTGCGAGTGTCTGATAGAAGTATGTTTAATTCGAATGGTCGTGTAGTATTTTCCAGCCTTTATCCTGAGTGTGCTCAAATACTAACGTATAGCGGCCGCTTTGCTTCGAAGAGTCTTGGGCTGTTAAAATATAACGGCCGGTAACCAGTGCATGGCTGTCACCTAAAGGTCGCATTTCCAGGCTGTCGAAGCTTAGGGTTGAGGTTGGTGTGCCCGTTTCGGTAAAAGCAGCTTTGTAGTGCGCTTTCATCTCATTCACTCCAATCGGGCCTTTGGGTAGCATAAAGGTAGCTTCACTGTCATAAACAGTTACAAACTTATCCAGGTCGCCTTTGTTCCAGTCGGCTGTAATGGCATTCAAGGTTGGTATAACCTGCGTAAAGTCTGCCTTTTCTTTTATAGCAGTTTCGGGTGTGTTACAAGCGGTAAATAAAAGGGAAGCAGCAAGTATAGCACCGCAATTGGTAGTGAGGGATTGTTTCATTTTGTTTTAGAATCCATTCAAGATATGAAGTTCTAACAGTAAATATGCTAATTTCTCAATGTATATAAAATAAGGTGATTAGTATTAATTTAATCTAGATAGGAAACATGTAAAGTATAAGTGATCTTAAACAAGGATATTAAATCTAGAAAGGTATTCGCTTTAATTTCATCGTAATCTGTAAGCAATCATAAAGTGCTTTACCTTCATTATTTGCATACGCTTTATCATGATTAAAAAATTTGCCGGCTACTTTTAACCCTAATTTTTTATTTATGAAAAATAAAGGAATTGCTAATTTGGTTTTCCCCATCATTCCTTGAACATTTTCTATTTTGAAATACTTTTTGATTTGAGCAAGACTTTCTTTTTTGAAAGGATATTCCCAATCTTTGTCACTTTGGAATGGTCTATAAAGGTATCGAATAAAATTCATCGTATTATTAGTCTGCAAAGGATCCAGACTAATAATATAACCATCTTCTTTAAGAATCGAATGACACTTTAAGAGTAAATCATCAAAATACTTAAAATGATGTAATACACTATGAGCATATATTACATCAAATTTTCCCTTATATTCCTGCTGAAATTCAGCAGACAAAAAATCCACTGCTTTAGCATAAGCATTTTTTATATTTTGATTTCTTAGCTTATTGGCTAGTATTTCAGTTGCTGGTTCACTTAAATCAATACCAAGGTAGTATTTTGCTTTTTGAGCAATCGATAAGCTCAAATGGTTGCCATCATAACACCCTAAATCTAATACAGCTTTATTCCTTAAATCTCCTAACCATTCATTATGTAAAGAATAAATATATTCGTTTACTTTTATTTCTGTTCTGAATGCCTGCTGTGACCTTCTAGCTTTTCTCCATAGTTGTGTTAAAAAGTTTCCTTTATTTACCAGATTCCCGTCTTTTATATCTTCATAATATAGTTTTTGTCTTTTATTTATTAAAAGCATTTCGTCTACATTACTTACATTTTCCATCTTTTGAATCTTTTGTTCTTACACCTTGTTTTGAGAACTTTCTAAATAATTATAGATATCTACGAAAGTTTACGTCTGCTATTGTTAACATTTACAATAAAACTGCATGAAATTACTATAAATATAACAATAAATTATATGATTTTAAATATTACGAGTTCAAAACCAAAGGGTTATAATATTGCAATCCCATCATATCATAAATTTTGATATCCATCTTTGTCAATAATAACAATTATCTATTTTTATAAAAGCTCGAAGGCTTTTATAAAAATCTTGATTTCCCCCGGAACCCTCCCCACCTCCTACTCCTAACAAAGCCATAACTTCCGTATCTTTGTAAGAAGTACTACCAGCAGAACACGGCTATACTATACGCCCTGTGTTCTGCCTTTCTTGTTTTGTAATAGAGCTGAATGAAAGTATCTGATTTTTTAGAACTGTACCGCCTCGATAGCGTGGTGCAAACTATAGCCGAGCGCCTGAAAGCTAATACAGCACATCGCCTGCAGTTAAAAGGCATGGCCGGTAGCCAGGATGCCGTGCTGGCCTCGGCGGTTTATACGTTGAATCACCAGCACCAACTTTTTGTAATGCACGACAAAGAGGAAGCTGCTTATTTCTATACCGATCTTAAAAACCTGCTCGGCGACGAGAAGGAGGTCATGCTGTTCCCTACATCGTACAAACGGCCTTATAGTTTCGACGATACCGAGAACGCTAACATACTGATGCGCGCTGAGGTGCTGAACCGTCTGAACCAGAAAACCGGCAAAGGCGAACTTATAGTTACCTACCCCGAAGCACTTACCGAGAAAGTTATAAACAAAAAGTCGCTGGTTGAGAATACGCTGGGGGCTAAGGTTGGCGAAAAGCTGGATGTGAATTTCCTGAGCGAGATGCTGGCCGAGTATGGCTTTGAGCGCACCGAGTTTGTGTACGAAGCTGGCCAGTATGCCGTGCGTGGTGGTATTGTGGATGTGTTTTCTTACGCCAACGACCTACCCTACCGTATCGAGCTTTTCGGCGACGAAATTGAAAGTATAAGAACCTTCGATCCGGATACGCAGCTGTCAGTTGAGACCAAGAAAGCGATCTCCATCATCCCGAACGTACAAACCAAATTACTCCAGGAAACCCGCGAAGCCTTCCTGAAATTTTTGCCTGCCGATACTACTATCTGGTTCAAGGATGTGCGTCAGACATTGGATGTGATCGATGAATATTTCGACAAGGCATCCCAGGCATTTGATAAACTGATGGCGGGCAGCGGCGGCACCCAGATCGTGTCAGACCCGGAGCAATTGTTCCAGACGCAGAAGCAGTTTAAGAAGCTACTCGAGAAGTATAACGTGGTGGAGATGGGCAAGCGTTTTCATTTCCGGGATGCCGAGGTGATACCTTTTCAGGCCAAGCCACAGCCATCGTTTAACAAAGATTTTAACCGGCTGGTAAAAGACCTGCACGAGCACCAGAATGATGGCTTTGTAAATATCATCGCCACCGATTCGCCGCGCCAGATAAACCGCCTGACCACTATTTTCGATGAACTGGACCACGACATCCGTTTCCAGCACCTGGCTATTTCCCTACGCGAAGGCTTTATCGATCAGACACTTAAAATAACCTGCTACACCGATCACCAGCTGTTCGACAGGTTCTACCAGCACAAGGCCAAGGAAGGGCATTCCAAGCAAAAGGCCATGACGCTGAAAGAGCTGCGTTCGCTGCAGCCCGGCGACTACATCACGCACGTTGACTACGGTATCGGACGCTTTGCCGGACTGGAGAAAGTAGAAGTAGGTGGCCGTTTACAGGAAGCTATCCGATTGGTGTACCGCGACGATGATCTACTGTATGTGAGTATCCACTCGTTACACAAAATAAGCAAGTATAGCGGCAAAGAAGGCGGTCCGCCAAGTATGAGCAAGCTGGGCTCGCCGGAGTGGGAAAACAAGAAGAAGAAAGTTAAGAGCAAAGTTAAAGACATTGCCGCCGAGCTAATCAAACTATACGCCAAGCGCAAAGCCGCTCCCGGTTATGCTTATACCAGAGATGGTTTCCTGCAAGCCGAGCTGGAATCGTCGTTTATTTACGAAGACACCCCCGACCAGGGCAAAGCTACCGAAGACGTGAAAGCCGACATGGAGCAGCCGCACCCTATGGACCGCCTGGTGTGCGGCGACGTGGGTTTTGGTAAAACAGAAATTGCTATACGTGCAGCCTTTAAAGCTGCCTGCGATGGCAAACAGGTGGCTGTGTTGGTACCAACAACGGTGCTGGCCATGCAGCATTTCAAAACCTTCAGAGATCGCCTGGCACAGTTCCCGGTTACAGTAGATTATGTAAATCGCTTTAAAACTGCCAAGGATACCAAAGAAACCCTGAAACGTGTAGCCGAGGGCAAAGTAGACATCCTCATCGGTACACACCGCATTGTTAGCAAAGACATCAAGTTCAAGGACCTGGGCCTGCTGATAATAGACGAAGAGCAGAAGTTTGGCGTGAAAACAAAGGACAAGCTAAAGGAAATGCGCGTGAACGTGGACACCCTTACCCTTACCGCCACACCAATTCCGCGAACGCTGCACTTCTCGCTGATGGGTGCCCGCGACCTTTCGGTTATTGCCACGCCGCCTCCAAACCGTCAGCCGGTGCAAACAGAACTACACGTGTTCGATGAAATCCTGATTCGTGATGCCGTAGCTGCAGAGTTGAAGCGCGGCGGCCAGGTATTTTTTGTGCACAACCGCGTGAAGGATATCGAGGAGATCGCCAACATGATCCTGAAACTGGTGCCGGATGCGAAGATCACCTATGCACATGGCCAGATGGACGGCGAACAGCTCGAAAAACGCATGATGAAATTCGTGGAAGGTGAGTACGATGTACTGGTATCCACTAACATCATCGAGTCAGGTCTGGATATCCCGAATGCCAACACCATCATCATTAACAGGGCACACATGTTCGGTTTATCTGACCTGCACCAGATGCGTGGCCGCGTGGGTCGCTCCAACAAAAAAGCATACTGCTACCTACTTACGCCGCCTGTGGCCGGTTTGCCAAGCGATGCCCGCAAACGTTTGAGCACCCTGGAAGAATTCTCTGACCTGGGTGAAGGCTTTAAGATTGCGATGCGCGACCTGGATATTCGTGGAGCTGGTAACCTGTTGGGAGGCGAGCAAAGCGGTTTTATTACAGACCTTGGTTTTGAGATGTACCACCAGATCCTGGATGATGCCGTGAAAGAGCTGAAAGAAACTGAATTCAGGGAGCTGTTTTTAGGCGATAACCTGGAAGCTTTTATAGAGCCGGTGCGCGACTGTAACATCGAAACCGATATGGAAGTGCTGATACCGGATTGGTACGTGAGCAACATTTCGGAGCGCCTTAACCTGTACAGCAAACTCGACAGCACCAAAGACCTGGATGAGTTAGAAAAACTGCGCGCAAGTATAGTGGACCGTTTTGGCCCGCTGCCGGAGCAGGTACAAAAGCTGGTCGAGATCGTGAAGCTGAGATGGCAGGCACAGCAACTAGGCTTCGAGAAGCTGACCATCAAAAAAGAAGTGATGAAAGGCTACCTGCCAAGCGAGAACAACGACAAGTATTTCCAGTCAGATACTTTTGGCAACATACTCAAGTATGTACAGCAGCATTCGCGCCGCTCACGCCTGAAAGAGGCCAAGGATAAGCTTATAGTTATAGTGGAAGATATACGAAGTATAGCCGATGCCCGGGAAGTGTTTGAAGGGTTCGGGGTAAAAGAACCGGCTTCTGCCTGACCAGAAACTGACGAAGTATAAATCTTACCAGAACACAGGGTATAAGCGCCCTGTGTTCTGGTTTTATATGTGCTTAAAAAATAACAGGCTATTTTACGCAAGCAAGTATAAACTCCCAACGATCCTTTTCCTCATCTTACAAAACTCTATCCCAACGCATAGCTGCTGCAATCCGGCAGTAGTTTGTTATAAATTCGGCCTGATAATAACTACATCTTACCAGAAACCACTTTATAGCCAAGCTGGTAACAGGCTACAATTTCAGCAGCTTGGTTATATTTATACTTCTGCTACTATCAGAAATAAAATTATCAACTGAATCAGAGTTGCACGAACAGGCTTTATTGCTTAAATTTCTACTTTATCTGCTCTAAGTATAAATCTACTACGTGAAAACACAATATGCCTGAACCTAATTTTTTATATTCTTCACCTTTCCCACACGCTGTTTTTAGGGAACTGCCCGGCTTATACCTTATCCTGGACACAGACTTTACCGTTCTGGATGCTACAGATGCGTATCTGAGAACATCGCATTCCCCCCGGCAACGAATCTTAAACCAGAATATACTTAATCTTATTCCTGATAATTCGCATTTATCAAACATAAATGCCAGACAGGAACTTAAAAGCTCGCTGGAGCATGTCCTGATTAATAAGGAAAAACATACAATACCCTTATTCCGCTTTGATATAGCGTTGTTTGAAGAAGAAGGCGGTGGCTATGAGGAGCGCTTCTGGACAACTACCAATAAACCTGTTTTTGATAACAACGGCAACATCTCCCACATAATCCTGGAAACCTGTGACATGACAAATGTTATACAGAAAGAACAGGAAAACCAGCGCACCCAGGAGCAACTTTTTATGCTTACCGGCGCCATCCATGCTGTTTCGTGGGAGTATGATATTGTGCGCGACCAGATGATGTGGGGCCCCCGGCTGGAAGAAGTTTTCGGGTATACGCCGGAAGACATGGGATCGAATGGCGACTCCTGGGACAGCAGGGTACACCCGGATGATTATGCACAGGTGCAGGAAACTATCGAACAAGCCAACTCCAATGGCAGCAAAATATGGACAGGTGAGTACCGCTTCCGGAAGGCAGATGGTACGTATGCCCATGTACTGGACCAGGGTTATATCATTTACGATAACAAAAACGAAGCTGTCCGTACTATCGGCTCTATTATAGACCTTTCTGAAAGCCGGCAGGCCGAGCAGGACCTGAAAGAAAGTGATGCCCGCTTCCTGCACCTGATAGAGGTGCTCCCGCACATGGCCTGGACGGCAGAGCCAAGCGGTAAAATTCTGCATTTCAACCAGAACTGGTACAGTTTTACAGGCATGCCGGAGGGCCAGACAGAAGGATGGATAAGTGTCATTCACCCGGAAGATTCTGCTGCTGTGCTTACTGCCTGGTACGAGGCACTTGCCAGCGGGCAGACATACGAAATAGAATACCGGATTTTAAATTATCTCGAAAACGAGTATAAGTGGTTTCTGGAGCGGGGTGTGCCTATGCACGACGAAAATGGCAACATAAAACTATGGTTTGGCACTTACACCGATATAGATGATCAGAAACAAGCCCTTGAAAAGCTACAGTTAAAAGATCAGCAGCTGCAGGAAATACTAAACTTATCACCAGCGCATCTTTGCCTGCTGCAAGGGCCGGATCACATATGCAGATTTGTGACTCCGGGCGTTTATACCATGTATGGCAACAGGCAATATTTAGGCAGGCCAGCCGCCGAAATCTGGCCTGAGCTGGGCGAAATAGGTTTTCCGCAATTGCTGGACCAGGTATACACGCAGGGCAACACGGTAAATATAGATGGTTTCAGAACACCTGTAAACAGAGATAAATCGGGAAAAGTGAAGGATGCATACTTTAATTTCCGATACCAGCCCCTGCCAGACAGTAACGGCAAACCTGAAGGTATTCTTATTTCGGCGGTAGAGGTAACCGAACTGGTACTGGCCAAACGCGAAGCAGAAGCACTTGCCAAAAAACTACAACATAATAAAAACCTATAAGCTTACGCAGCCTGAGATGGTGCACCGAGACTGGTAATCATTTAAAGCCTGCAATTGCATGTTGTTTCCACCATTATACCTTATAAACCAGAACTGTAAGTATAAAATAACGGTATAGCAATAAAGCTGAACAAACACCAGCGTAAACTGTTCCGAATATTCACACGTTTTAATGGCGATGCGAACTGATAAAGCCTGGCTTATTACTTTGAAACCGGTTATTACTAAAAGCAACGGCTTTATGAAAACTTTAAAACACCCTAACTCATACAACAACCTTCTTCCTGTATTTTAAATAGAAGAAAGCTTAGAGTATATTGCAGGATATTCCAGAAAATTATGAAGCAGCTTAATACGGTTCTTTTAATAGACGACGACGAAACAACCAATTATCTTAATAAGCGCTTGCTGACGCGGATGGAAATTGCCTCTGACATACGGGTGGTTACAAACGGCGAAGAAGCACTGGAGTATCTTGGTAAAGCCTTTGCCGGAGTTGCCGATTATCCCCGCCCTGACCTGATTTTTGTAGACATAAAAATGTCGGTGATGGATGGCTTTGAGTTTCTGGAAGAATACAGCAAACTGGATGAAAAGGAGACAAACCATGCCACTATGCTGATGCTTACTTCTTCGGCCAGTTTCTACGACCTGGAGCGACTGAAAAACTATCCTGTTGTGCGCAGGCACTATTCTAAACCACTTGCCGAGGCCGACGTGCGTGAAATTATGCAGGAATATTTCTAACATATACTTTCCTCAAAAACACAAGTATAAAGAGCACCTCCAAAGGGTGCTCTTTACACTTTTAAGCCAGCCGTAAGTATAAGCCGGCATCAACAATAGCTATCATATTCGCGTACAAAAAAATGCCGCAAGGCAGCTTTACACGAATAAAGTATGTATTAAAATATAAGATGATGGCAAACCGAGATGACAGAGATACAAGCGCTGATAACTCAGGCGAAATGAACCAGCGCCTGGGCCGTGAACTACACGAGAGAGACCAGCAACACCAGGGCCGTTACAGCGGCTATCGTGGCCAGCCTTCTACCAGAAAATGGGATGAGGGCAATTACTTCCATACAGGACCAAGCCCACGCGGCGCGCAAGACCAGCGCCCCCAGGACAGAGGATATCGCCCAGGCAGCACCCATTATACCGGCGAAGGCTCGCACCCTGGTCAGCACTATGGCAACCGCTCTGATAGCCCATACCGCAGCGAGAGCTCTTACCTGAACCATGGCAACCGTTCGCAGCAGGTGCCCCCATATCAGGGCAGTTATACAGGAAGCTCAAAACCGGGCAACTATAACGAGCCACCTGCTTACCCCGACAAAATTCATAGGGAAGGGCCGGGCACGCGCAGCCGCTACAAAGAAGATGATTACCGCTATGGCAGTGGCTCGCATAACTGGTATCAGGAAGGTCGTTTTACACCAAACCATACCTATCACGATCCCGAAGACCACAGGAGCTATTTCCAACGCATAGGCGATACCATCCGCGACACCTGGAACGACATTATGCACTCCGATGACCCTGAATACCTGCGCAGCCACCCGCATAGTGGCAATCGGTATAATCGTGAAGAAGATATGAGAAACCGCGAGCGCTATGGTGCAGACCAATACCGCAACCGTAACTTCGACCGCGGATACGAAAGAGGGCCACATTGGGCAGATGATTCCGATACAAGTCGCAGATAATTTTTTTGATCTAATATAGCGATTTCCAAACGTTAGCGCCTGCCACCCGTATATACACCCAGATTAGGTAGATTTGGTAGTAGATTAGTTTTAGTTAGTGATACAAAGCCGGTTTAGAGACCGGCTTTGTTGTTTTATACCCTCCCTGGTTTCCCCTATCATTCTGAACATCCCTTTAACCCAACCGTACAATTTAGTCCAGCCTTTACATGTCAGGATTATCACTTAAACATTACAACTATGCGTTACGAGGAAGATGATTACAGAGATTATGAACAGGATGAGCGCCAACGCTGGTATCATGACGAAAAAAACCGAAGACACCCGAGAGAAGGTTTTCGTGATTTCAGTAACCGCTGGCAGGAGCCCATCTCCCCTGTTTTACCCCACCGCGACCGCGACTTTGAACCACAACATCCGGGGCGCTTCTATAACAGGCAGGAACAGGAATGGCCACGCCACGAAAACTGGCAACAACACCAGCCACATGCCCCCTGGCAGCAACCGCACCACCAGGATTGGGAACGCAACAGGTATAACCAACAGCCCGAAGACCGATGGGCAGAACATGCCCCTGAACATTTACGCCGCCAACACAACGAACATACACGAGATACACACAGCCATCGAAACCGATACTGGCGCGACGATGACAGAGGCTAATTCCGTAAACCATAACTTCTAGGTATAAACCCGTTTGCCTTTTTATACTTTGTATCTTTGTACTTATACTTTTAACCGATGGAGGCATTAGAAAGCTTGCTGGAGCAGGTACGGGCCTGCCGCATTTGCGAATCGCACCTGGTATTAGGACCAAGGCCTGTTTTGCGGGCATCTGCCACCGCCCGCTTACTAATTGTAGGGCAGGCGCCGGGCACCAAAGTACATGCCAGCGGCACCCCCTGGGACGACCAGAGCGGCAAGCGTTTACGGCAATGGCTGGGGCTGGAACCCGAAGTATTTTATGATGAAAGCAAAGTAGCCATAGTGCCTATGGGATTCTGCTATCCGGGTAAGGGCAAAAGCGGCGACCTGCCTCCACGCCCCGAATGTGCCCGGCACTGGCACCAGCAACTGCTACCCTTGCTACCAAATATTAAACTCACCCTGTTGGTAGGCAAGTATGCCCAGGATTATTTTTTAGGTTCAGCTGCTAAAAGTAATTTAACCGAAACAGTAGTAAATTGGCGCGGGTATTTGCCCGATTATATGCCACTGCCCCACCCTTCGCCGCGCAACCAGTTCTGGCTAAAGCGCCACCCGTGGTTTGAGCAGGAAGCCATACCTGTGCTGCAAGGAATAGTAGCAGATTTACTTCATCAATAAAGTATAAATTTCGAACTTACGCTCTTTCCAGAACTCTTACGCTATATACTATGATCATCCATCCGGTTAGTAAATTACCAGACGTGGGCACCAGCATTTTTGCAGTAATGTCGGCATTGGCCACTGAACAAAAAGCTATTAACCTCTCGCAGGGCTTTCCTGATTTTAACTGCCCCGATGAGCTGGTAGAGCTGGTGGCAAAGTATATGCGCGAAGGGTTTAACCAGTATGCTCCTATGCCGGGTATGCCAAAACTGCGCGAAAAAATAAGCGAAAAAACCGAGAAGATGTATGGCTACCTACCCAACCCCGATACCGAGGTAACAGTAACATCCGGAGCCACAGAGGCCTTGTTTGCAGCCATTACAGCAGTGGTAAAGCCCGGCGATGAAGTAGTAATTCTGGAGCCTTGTTACGATAGCTACGCGCCGGCCATTCGCCTGAGCGGCGGCATCCCGGTTTACGTACCTCTAGCTTTACCCGACTTTCATGTTAACTGGGACCTGGTAAAGAAAAGTATCTCTTCGCGCACACGCCTTATCATCATTAACACACCACATAACCCAACGGGCGCTGTTATGAGCAAGCAGGATATGGAGGTATTGGCAAGTATAACCGATGGCACCGACATACTAGTTATAAGCGATGAAGTATACGAACACATGGTATTCGACGGGCAGCAACATTACAGCGCGCTTCAGATACCGTCGTTGCGCGAGCGCAGCTTTGTAATTTCATCATTCGGAAAAACATACCACACTACCGGCTGGAAAATTGGTTATGCCATTGCACCTGCAGCATTAAGCAGCGAAATGCGAAAGATGCACCAGTTCATCACTTTCTGTTCTGTTACGCCACTGCAACTGGCCATAGCCGATTATATGGATAACGAACAGCATTACCGTGAGCTTCCGGCATTTTACCAGGCCAAGCGCGACCTGTTCTGCGAGCTTATTGCCCCATCCAGATTTGAGCTTCTACCCGCCGCCGGCACTTACTTTCAGTTACTGAAGTATAGCAGCATCTCCAACGAAAATGACCTCGAATTTGCCAAGCGCCTGACGCACGAAATCGGTGTTGCTGCCGTTCCGGTATCTGCTTTCTACCACGATAAAACAGACCACAAATACCTGCGCTTCTGTTTTGCAAAAGGCGAAGATACTCTGTGCGCTGCCGCCGAAAGGTTGGTTAAACTATAAGTTGTTGACAACTATTAACTATTACTGATTCATGGACCTGAGCGTAACAATTGTACAGACAGAGCTTTACTGGCAGGATGCAACTGCAAACCGCCGGATGCTGCAGGAAAAACTTGCCGCTGCTGCACCAAAAACTGACCTGATCATACTGCCCGAAATGTTTACCACCGGCTTCAGCATGAATGCGGCAGAGCTGGCCGAAGAACCGGAAGGCGAAACATTGCGCTGGTTGCAGCAAATGGCACAGCAGCACCATGCCGTAGTTACCGGAAGTATAATTGTGAAAGAAGGCGATAATTATTACAACCGCCTGTTATGGGTGCGCCCGGATGGTCGCTATGAAAAGTATGATAAAAAACACCTGTTCCGGATGGCAAAAGAACACCATACTTATACTTCGGGTAATGAGCAACTGGTGGTAGAGTTGAAAGGCTGGAAAATTCGTCCGTTGGTTTGTTACGACCTCCGCTTCCCTGTCTGGAGCCGCAACACCAGCAACAGCTATGATTTGCTACTATATGTAGCAAACTGGCCGAAAGCCCGCAACCATGCCTGGCGCACTTTATTGCAAGCCCGTGCCATCGAGAACCTGGCTTATGTAGCGGGTGTAAACCGCGTAGGCACCGATGGCAATAACCACCCTTACTCCGGCAACTCCGCCATTATCGACCCGAAAGGTATACAGCTCCTGGAAGTAAACGAGGAGGAAGGAGTTCATACGGTTACGTTAAGTAAACAGGAACTGGAAGCGTTCAGAGAAGCTTTCCCCGCTCACCTGGATGCCGATGGCTTCGAATTTATATAAGCTTTACTTGCTATTTGGTCGACAGGAGAAATCAAGTATAGTTTCATACTTTGATTGTAAACAAGCCATCCTTTTATAGTTACCTGTTATCCTGGGAGCTCTACTTACCAATTGTTTTATAGTTTGCTTTGGCTCGCTCCAAGCCCGCGAGGACTCGTCCTTTGGCATCGCGCTGTGTTCCCTCCTGCCTCCGCTGCGCTGCGGCTGCCCTTAACGGGCACCGGATCTCACAAGGCGCTCAACCCAAGGACTGGGATCAGATTCGATAGTCAGCTGCTATGCAACAGGAACTAAGTGCCCCCTTGAGGGGACTACAGGGGTGCTATACTTACACTACAAAGCAATAGCTTTTCCAGGTGCACCAAAGACGATTCGATGTTTGAGCGTTCAGCGAGTGGGGGTAGGGGCCCTCGATAAACGAATTGTCTTGATTCTTTTGCTTACTTTTCTCATCAAGGAGAAAAGTAAGGCCTAGCCGGCGAGGCGAAAAGCTAGCTCAAAGCATAGAAGTTAAAATTGAAGCTTACCGTTTGCAAAGATCCTTCTAGCTCCCCGCCAATGACAAGGAGGGGCTGGGATAGGGTTTATACTTCTGCTACATCACATCTCTCCTACCACTAGAAATAACAGAAAGGGAAATGATAGGATAATACTTTAAACCTACCCTAAATATAACGTCACTTCCTGAATAACCTCCTCCACACTCAAAACCTGCTTAAAGTATAAATCCGGGCGGGCCTGCGCCATGCGCTGCAGGCGTGCATGCTGGCCGAGGAGCAACAATAAACGGTTGGGCTGCACCTGTAGCAGTTCTTCTAACAAAGGTATTAACTTCCCGAACCCGGTTTCTGATTCTGTTGCATTAAAGCAAATAACAGCTCGCCCCGATTCATGCAACAACCGTTTGGCAAAATGCAGCATCAACTCATCTGACTGGATATCCAGGTCAAGTATAGCCACTTCCGGAAATTGGTGTTTTACCTGTTGTATTACCGGGTTGCTATAAGATGTGCCGGCGCTCAGGTCTAAGTATAATAAAGAATGCATTACTGAACTATAAATTTAGCGGAGGCCTGCTTTTCGGTACGTGAAGTGGCACGCACTACATACATTCCTGCTTTAAAAAGAGACAGCGGTAGCCGATGCGTTAGATTATACTTATTTTCTGTACTGTAGATTCTGCGCCCTATCGCATCAAACACCTCCAGCGAAACAGCATCCGAAGCTTTTATAAGTATGGTTTCATGAGTGGTTTTTATGCCGGGGTTAGGGTATAGCTGTAAGGTGAGTTTACCCAGCGGTTCGGTTGGGTAGGCATTATTGCCTGCGGTTTGCTCCAGCAAGTATAAACCGCCGCCTTGTGTGCCAACTGCCAGGTACATTTTGCCGTCGCCGCCCAAAGGTGCAGCTGCTATACTTAAACCCTTTCCAAAACGTGTAGCTTGAACTGTTGAAGTAAGATCGTTTTCGAGCAGTTCTTTATCAGCCGTGAAATTGCTGTTCAGGTCTTGGGTAAAGTTGCGGTAAATGTGTAAAGATCCGCTATCGTCGGTTGTCAGCAGATCTGGTTTGGAATCGCCATCAACATCGGCTATAGTTGGGTAAAGATTGCGCCGGTCTGTACTGCCTGCAATTCCGCCTAGTGCTGTTTTCTCGGCTGCATAAGTTGGGTTGGAGGCTGTGCCTGTGTTACGGTATAGCACCAGTTCTCCGGTAGTTTTGCCCAGCAGGTAATCCATATCGCCATCACCGTCAACATCTACAAACGCCGGCGCGTAACCATTTGTAAGTATAGTATTGGATTTGAGATCTGCTAAATTATACCTGGCTGGTTGGTTTTTAGCGGCCTTGTTTAAAATGTAATAACTGGCGTTCGTATAGGTTTTCGATCCGTTTAATTTCTCTTTGTAAGTAAGTATCAGATCCGGGGCGCCATCATTGTTTATATCGGCAAAGGCAGGAATTATACTTAGCAACTGCCGCCCGGCAAGGTTCAGGTAATCATCTGTGATCAGTTTGAAAGCAGGATTTGTGGCGGTGCCTGTATTTTCGAAATAACTGATGGAGGAAGTATAAACGCCGTTCCGGAACGAAGCCAGGTTGCCAACCAACAGATCATAATCACCATCTGCATCCATGTCTGTAAAAGCCGGGAAAGCACCTTCGCCTAAATCCAGCAGCTGGCCCTGCAGAAAATCATTTTGCACATACTCGAAATCAGGTTTGCTGGCGGTGCCTTTGTTGCGGTACAGCCACACCGACCTTTGCATTTCAACTTCGCCATCGTGGTGGGCGCTGTTGGGTGCTACCACCATATCCGGCACACCATCAAAGGTTACGTCTTCGTAGTACGCAGCCGGAAAAAGATTAAATTTTGCAGGTGTGGTATTTGCCGGAAAAGCCTTTTCAAAACCAGCCATCAGGGCCGATGTGCTGCTTCCTTTATTTTCCATTTTTATAAGGTTGTTGCACTCCACGTTGCCCATCAGAAGGTCTTTATCGCCGTCGTCATCAAGGTCTATGGTAAGCAGGGCAGTGCCACTGTGGCCCGTATGCAGCGGGGCGGCTATGCGGCAATAGGCCCCGAAAAGGTAGCTGTCGCAACCTTCGCACTCCGTAATTTTGCCCCACCAATCTGTATCCTGCACAAAGGAGAGCGTGTTACAGCCAAGGCCCTGCTCTATGCGCATATTGCGGTAATACTCCATGGTTACACCCCTGGAAAATTCTGTTATCAGGATGTCGAGGTCGCCATCGTTATCCATATCGGTAATGGCCGGAATATCGGCGGATCCCATTTGCATGTTCACACGGTTGGCGTTGTAGTATAAAGCATCCTCGGCAAGTATAAACTTTGGTTCGCCTTGGGCCGCCTCCTGCCTGTACACCCTGATACCCAGCGGGCTACTTGTAAAAATATCTTTCAGCCCATCGCAGTTGTAATCGCGCAGCAGCACCCAGGCTTCCAGGTTTTCCGGAAAGTATACTTCATACTCGGGCTTATAAGTATACTTCCAGCTGCCCGCAACCTGCACGGCCAGGTAAGTAAAAACTTTGCGTTGCGTGCGGTCAAAAATAAACAGATCCTCGCGTCCATCCTTGTTTAAATCAATAGCAGAAAACTGGGGCGTGTTAAGCCCACCGCTCCAAGGCATTGCCAGGGTACCCGCAGGAGTAATTACAGGCACATCATGCCGGAGTTTAAACTGCGGCAAACTTTGCCCCGAAGTATAAAGGCTAAGGCTGAAGTATAAAATGAGCAGCAGGTACAGGTTTTTCATAGTTTGGTTAATATGGCGAAGGCACTTACGGTTAATGCCCATACTACTGCCTGCGAGAACAATATATAAAGCGCAAACCTTTGCTTATACTTAAATTTTGGCAAAGCAATTGGTTTGCTACTGCTTACCCGATTACCGCTTTTGCTGTTTTGGATGTATATTGCCGTGCCGGAAGCGGCGTTACAATAAATGCGCTTTGCTCCCGGTTATAGCATCTGATCAAGATAAAATTACGCAATCCATGCCACACAGCATCGAGTTTCTATACCAAAAATTTCTGGAGTGCAGCCACGTAAGCACCGACTCCCGCGCTATCCAGACCCAAAGTATGTTTTTTGCCCTGAACGGGCCTAATTTTAAAGGGGCCAAGTTTGCCGCCATGGCCCTGGAAAAAGGCGCCCGCTACGCTGTAGTAGACGATCCTGCTTTGGCCACTGATAACGTATTTGTGGTAGAAGACACGCTGCAAACGCTCCAGGACCTGGCCCGCCACCACCGCAAACAATTAAGCATTCCGGTAATTGGTATTACGGGTAGTAACGGTAAAACCACAACCAAAGAGCTTATTCATGCTGTGCTCAGCCAGAAGTTTAACACGCTTTATACACAGGGCAACCTGAACAACCACATTGGTGTGCCGCTAACCTTGCTGCGTATAAAGCCCGAGCACGAAATGGCGATCATCGAGATGGGCGCCAACCATATCGGCGAAATTGCTTTGCTGTGCAGCATAGCCTTGCCAAGCCACGGCGTAATTACCAACATCGGGAAAGCGCACTTAGAAGGCTTTGGTAGCTTAGAGGGCGTAGCCAGAGGTAAAAGCGAATTGTATGTACACTTGTTTAATACAGGTGGAACTGTGTTCATCAACACCCGCAACGAACACCTGATGCGCATGAGCCGCCTCATCGAAAATAAAGTAACTTACCCTGCACCTTCCGACTTTTACCATAGTGAATTGTTAGAAGCATCGCCTTATGTAGTTTATCGCGACGAAGCCGATAACGAAGTGCATACGCAACTGGTGGGTAGCTATAACTATGAGAACATGGCCGCCGCCGCTTGTATAGGCAAATACTTTGGCGTGCCACTAGAGAAAGCAAATGCCGCTATTGCCAACTATAGCCCGGTAAACAACCGCTCGCAGGTACTACAAAAAGGCTCTAACACCATTATTCTGGATGCTTATAACGCCAACCCTACCTCTATGGCAGCTGCTATCCGCAACTTTGGTGGCATGAACGCAGCACATAAAGTAGCTATACTGGGTGATATGTTTGAAATGGGTGCTGAAAGCGAAGTGGAGCATAGCGCCCTGGGCCGGATTGTAGCCGAGCAGCAGTTTAGCACTGTACTTTTGTGCGGAAAAGACATGAAGCATGCAGCAGCAGCAAACAACAACTTTTTATACTTCGAAACCAAACCTGAGCTGGAAAAATGGCTCCAGGAAAATCCGGTTTCAGAAAGCTATGTACTGATAAAAGGCTCACGCGGCATGGGACTGGAGACGCTTGTGGAAAAACTATAGGGTCATAAGTATAAAATAGAGAGAATGAAAAAGCTTTTCAAAATGTTGAGGTGGACATTAGTAAGTATCTTAGCCTTTACAGGAGTTTTAAATCTTTCCCTCTATCTAATCTCCTTTTTTCAGGATGAAGTATCTGTTCCGTTAAATAGAAATGAATTTCTGATTGCAAGCATTCTATTTTTGATTGTTAGCGTGGTAGTTGCCAAACTAAAAATTACTGGAAATAGATATATAGATTAACTTCCCATTCTAGATAAAAACAGAGAAGCCGGCAATTTATAGTTGCCGGCTTCTCTGTTTTTACACTTTTCGCCGCTTAAAACGGCGAATCAAAATCTTGTAGCAATGGCAATATCTCGTCCTTCGGCGAAACCAGAGCCTCCGTAACACCCCAGTCTATACCTAAAGCCGGGTCGTTCCAAAGTATGCCACCTTCTGCTGCCGGCGCATAATAATTGGTACACTTGTACAGAAAGGTCGTGTTATCTTCCAAGGCTACAAAACCGTGGGCAAAACCTTCCGGCACATAGAACACATTTTGCTTTTCGGCATCCAGCACACAGGCAACATGCTGCCCGTAAGTAGGCGAATCTTTACGCAGATCTACAGCAATATCAAGCGCCTTGCCTGAGCTTACCCGCACTAATTTGCCTTGTGCATACGGGTGCTTCTGAAAATGCAAACCGCGCAAAACGCCTTTCTTCGACACGGATTGGTTATCCTGCACAAAATCGGGCTGAAGTCCAAAAGGCTCGAACCATTTCATGCTGAATGTTTCTAAAAAGAAACCACGGTCGTCGCGAAAGATACGTGGCGAAAATTCGATAAGGCCCTCTATGTGAAAAAGCTTGTGTTCCATTGTTATACTTTGTGCTGCACCCGCAGCTATACTTTAAATAAATTTATACTTTAACTTTTGCTGTTACTTCGGCTATGGCATGCAGGTACTTTTGTATCACATAACTGTCGTTAAACTTTTCTTCGGCTATGCGGCGGCTGGCTTTACCCATTTGTTCCAGTTCGGCATCACTTAGCTGCATCAGCTGTACCATTTTAGCAGCCAGGTCAGGGGAATTTCGCAGGCGGCACAGGTAGCCGTTTATTCCATTTTGTACTACCTCTCGGCAGCCGGGCACATTAGTGGCAATCAATGGTTTTGCCATGGCAGCAGCTTCCAGCAAAGTGCGCGGCGTGCCTTCGCGGTAAGAGGGTAATACTACGCAATCAGCCTGCGCTACTACAGTTGCTACTTCATCGGTAGTTCCCAGGTATTCCAGCACACCGGTTGCCAGCCACTCTTCCAGTTTCTCACGTTTTATACCTGAGCGGCTGCGCTCGTCTACCGCGCCCAGCAACTGAAATTTAACTTCGGGGTATTGCGCTTTTACCTGCGTGGCCGCCTGCACAAACTCGGCCACACCTTTATCATACAGCACCCGCGCTACCATCAGAAAAACAAACGGGTTATGGCGCTCATACTTTGCAGCCGGCACAAAATCCTGCAGGTTTATACCTGAACCGGGAAGCACCTCGGTTATACCTGCCCGTACCAGATTGTGGCGCAGAAAAAGCCGTCGGTCGTCCTGGTTCTGGAAAAACACTTTTGCCGGATACCGGAACGCATACTTGTAAAGCCGCAGTGCTATGTTGGAAATATGATCTTTGGTAATGAAAACCGTACCCAGGCCCGATACATTGTTAATAGCCGGAATGCCTGCCCAGTTTGCTGCTATAGCGCCGTAAATATTAGGTTTTATAGTATAATGCAGCACCACATCCGGCTTTACGCGGCGATAGGTTTGGTACAGTCGCCAGGTTAGCAGCAGGTCTGTAAAAGGGTTTGTACCTTTCTCCATAAGTACCGGCACAAACGTACAACCGGCTGCAATCAGCTTATCTGAATAGGCATCGTGCGGGGCTATTGCCAACACCTCATGTCCCTCCGCCAGCAGCGCTTTTATTAGGCTCATGCGGAAATTAAAGATGTTCCAGGAAGTATTTATAACAATAGCTATTCGCATACAGGCATTCGCACCATAACAAAGGGCGACAAAGATACAGCAGTTAAAGCGCTAAAAAGTGCTAAGTTAGCCAATTTAGCGCTATCCTCAGAAAAATAGCGTAAATTGCATACATTACTTTCGACTAATAGCAAAATCATGCCCATCACTGCCTTTTTACACACTCACATACTTGTGGTGGTTATCTTCCTGCTCTTTTTTGCGACTAAAACATTGCTTTTGCTATTAGACAAAAAAGAAATGCTTGCCACTGTCAGGAATAAAACCAAAGTACTGGACATGATTCTAGGCACACTCATACTTGTTACCGGCGGCTGGATGCTGCTTAACTACAATGGTGAGTTACCGGCTTATCTCCTTTTAAAAATCAGCCTGACGCTGATTGGTATTCCGCTTGGCATTATTGGATTAAAGAATGGAAGCAAAGTGCTTACCTCATTAGCCCTGCTCCTATTTATTTATACTTATGCCGTAGCTGAAGCCGATGCCATTGGATTGCTGAACAATGATGACGCCGAAACTTCTACCCTTCCAGTTAACGAATCGCCTGAAACAGATGCTGCCGAAACCGGCGATTCAACTTTCAGCGAATCAGAAGAAACTCAAAATGAAATTGTGGCCTCTATGAACGAAACTGCATTGGCCAACGCACAGAAAGTTTACGTACAACAATGCGCCACATGCCATGGCGAAGATGGCCAGAAAGGCGCCAACGATGCAGCTAACCTTGCAGCAAGCTCGTTAAGCATGCACGACATGAAAGATGTTATATCGAAAGGGCGCGGCCTGATGCCTGGCTTTGGTGAGCAGCTAAGCGAACAGGATATAGATGAGCTGGCTGCGTATACCTTGACGCTAAAAAAATAAAATGGGTAAAAAACAGTTTTACGAAACCGCAAAACCGCAGGAAACTGCTGTACTGGTAGCCGTACCAAGCTACCGCCAAACCGATGAGCAGACCCGCGAGTACCTCGACGAGCTTGCTTTCTTAACTGAAACCGCCGGGGCTAAAACATTAAAACGCTTTGTGCAGAAGCTTGATAAACCAGACCGCGCTACGTTTGTGGGCAGTGGTAAACTGGAGGAAATTCAGGCATATGTAAAAGAGAATAACGTGGACATGGTTATTTTTGATGATGACCTTAGCCCTTCGCAGGTACGAAATATAGAGCGCGAACTACAGGTAAAAATTGTAGACCGAAGCTTACTCATACTTGACATATTTGCCCTGCGTGCCAAAACCGCCCAGGCGCACGCCCAGGTAGAAATGGCGCAATACCAGTACCTGTTGCCACGCCTTACCAACCTCTGGACTCACCTTTCGAAACAAAAAGGTGGTATCGGTATGAAAGGCCCTGGTGAAACTGAGATCGAGACTGACCGCCGTATTGTGCGCGACAAGATTGCCTTGCTGCGTGAGCGCCTCACCAAGTTCGAAAAACAGAATTTTGAGCAACGCAAGTCAAGATCCGGTATGGTGCGTGTAGCGCTGGTTGGGTATACCAACGTGGGTAAATCCACTATTATGAACCTGCTTTCAAAATCAGAGGTGTTTGCTGAGAACAAGCTGTTTGCAACCGTAGATGCCACTGTCAGAAAAGTAGTTCTTGATAATATCCCGTTTCTGCTTTCTGATACGGTTGGGTTTATCCGTAAGCTACCTACCAAACTTATCGAGTCGTTTAAATCTACGCTGGATGAGATTCGTGAAGCAGACCTTTTACTGCATGTTGTAGATATCTCGCACCCTTCTTTCGAAGAGCAGATTGAGGTAGTAAACAATACACTGAAAGACATTAACTGCGCCGATAAACCGGTATTGCTGGTATTTAATAAAATTGACCAGTACCTGGCCCAGCGCGAGCAGGAACTGCGCGAAGAAGAAGCCGATGTGCGCCCATCAATAGACGATCTGAAAGCTACTTATATGGCCAAGATACATGCACCGGCCCTCTTTATTTCTGCTACAGATAAAACGAACATTGAAGAGTTGCGTGGCGAACTGTTGCGCCGTGTTGCTGCCATACATTATGAGCGCTACCCGAATAACGTGTAAGTGCATCAGGTATAAATACTGAAGTATAAAAAGGGCTGCCGGTTGTGCAGCCCTTTTTATTTGCCTCTTCATAAATAACCTCATACAGTAATAAGCACTCCTCCGCGTCATCAAATGTAGTATAGCACAAGCCGGCACAACCATTTTACACTGCTTTCAGTAAAGACACAATGCCACAATACCCGTAGCCATACAAGGGTAGTGGCCCTGTGATTGAAACCTTATGAAAACCCTATATATACTGAGACACGCCAAATCGAGCTGGAAGTTCGAAGAGCTCAGCGACCATGACCGACCGCTTAGCAAGCGCGGGCGCGATGATGCCCCGTTGATGGGACAGGAGTTAGCTGCCCGCCAGGTAAAACCTGATATGATCCTGTCGAGCCCGGCTGTGCGCGCCATTACCACCGCCACATTGGTTAGCAAAGAACTTGATTATGACCCTGATGATGTTGTAATAGACGACCGCATTTACGGTGCCGACAAAGACGATCTCCTGGAGGTGGTGCGTGAGACACCAGCTGATGTAGACAAGCTGCTGCTGATTGGCCACAACGATGCCTTAACAGAGTTTGCCAATATGCTGGCGCCAGAACCCGTATCAAGTATACCTACAGCAGGTATTGTAGCAGTGCAGTTTGATTGCGAAAGCTGGTTTGAAATAAACCGCGGCAATGCAGAGCTGCTGTTCTTCGATTTCCCTCAGAACTATAAATAAGCCCGGGCATACACCTGCCATACTTTACAGTTACAAACTGTACCTATAACCATATAACCGGCCAGCCAACCATACACTTTTGCCGGTAACCAAGTATAAACCACCCATGGAAAAAGAGAAAGAACACGCCCATAAAGAATCAGAACAATACCCCTTTATAAACCGGGAACTCAGTTGGCTCGCCTTTAACTACCGTGTGTTACAGGAGGCCAAAGACGAAACCGTACCCTTGCTTGAACGCGTGAAATTCATGGCTATTTTTTCGTCTAACCTCGATGAATATTTTAAAGTACGGGTTGCTACACTCAAGCGCCTTATCAACTTAAAGAAAAAAACGAGAGAGAAACTGCAGGAAGACCCATCCGAAACATTTGACCAGGTAATTTGTGAGGTAAAGCGCCAGCAGGAAGAATTTGGTAAAACTTTCCGCAACAGCATTCTGCCTGCCCTTAAAAAAGAAAACATACACCTGCTCACAGAAAAAGACCTGAACCCGGAACAGGAAACGTATATTAGGAATTACTTTTCCGAAAATCTGCGGCCGCTTCTGTCGCCTATTATACTTGACGAAACCGAAACGCACATTTTCCTGAAAGACCAGACAGTATACCTAGGCGCGCAGCTATCTGAACCACAGGACGCAGGTTGTAAAGCACATCGTGTGGCTATCATTGAAATACCAACCAAAAAACATGGCGGCCGCTTTATAAAACTCCCAACCGTTGGCGACCAGCGCTATGTAATGTTTATTGATGATGCGATCAGGTTTTGCCTGCCGGCCCTGTTTCCTGAGTATAAAAAGTTTGAGGCGCATGCCGTGAAAGTGTCGCGCGATGCAGAGCTGGACATTGAGGAAGAAGTATCGGGCAACCTGATGGCCAAGATCAAAAAAAGCCTTAAAAAGCGCGAAACCGGCTACCCTGCCCGACTGCTCTATGACCCCGAAACACCCCAAAGTATGCTGGATGCTTTTATGGCACACACGGGCATTTCTGAAGACGAACTGGTAGAAGGCAGCAAGTACCACAACTTCCGTGATTTTTTCCAGTTCCCGGATTTTAACCTACCTGAATTAAAGTATGAGCCACAGCCTGCTCTGGTGCACCCGCTACTCGAAAAAGAACCCAGTATACTTAAGGCAATGCAAAAGCAGGATTATGTTGTGCATTACCCATACCAGTCGTTCGATTATGTTTTGCGTTTGTTCAGGGAGGCTGCCACAGACCCGCAGGTAACAGCAATCAGTGCCACCCTGTACCGTGTAGCCGATGACTCAGCTATTGCCAAATCGCTTGTAAAAGCTGCCAAAAATGGCAAACTGGTAACAGTGGTTGTAGAGCTGCAGGCGCGCTTCGACGAAGAGTCTAACATTTTCTGGGCAGGCAAATTGCAGAAAGCAGGTGCTAACGTAATCTTTAATGTGCCGGACCTGAAAGTACACTCTAAACTTGGCCTGATTACCCGCAACGAACGAGGTAAGCTGGTGAATTATGCCTACCTAAGCACAGGCAACTATAACGAAGATACCTCCAAAATTTACTGCGACCATGCCCTCTTTACCTCCGACAAAAGGCTGACGCGCGATGTGGAGCAGGTTTTCAACTTCTTTTTAGACCAGCAAACCGACAAGAAATTCAAGCACTTGCTGATGGCTCCTCTGGTGCTGCGCGAGCGCCTGGTAGAACTTGTGAACCGGGAGATAAAAAATGCAAAAAAAGGCTTGCCTGCTTCTATCATTTTAAAGTTGAACGCCTTGCAGGATGAGCGCATGATCAGGAAACTTTATGCAGCCAGCCAGGCAGGTGTAAAAATTCAGTTATTGGTAAGAGGGATTTGTTGCCTGCAGCCTGGCATAAAAGGCGTTAGCGAAAACATAACCATGCATAGTATTGTAGACCGTTACCTGGAGCACGCTCGTGTTTACATTTTCCACAACAATGGCGATGAGGAATACTACATTGCTTCTGCCGATTGGATGACCCGCAACCTGAACCGCCGTGTAGAAGTAGCTTTCCCGCTTTACCAACCAGATATTATTAAACAGGTAAGAACCATCGTAGACCTGCAACTGGCAGATGATACAAAGTCGCGCAACATCGATAACAGTTATGTAACTTCTGATGCACATGTGCGCGCACAGTATGCCACCTACGATTATCTTCGCAGCCTGGTGCCCGAAGGTATGAACCCGGTGAAAGTGTAAACGAGCTCTCTTTAAAGTATAAAAGGCCAGCTGTTGCAGCTGGCCTTTTATACTTAATTTTGGCTATACTTTGCGGCCGAACAAAACAGTATGCTACGCTGCTTTTTATTAAAAAGGTCTCTTTCTGACTTGGCCTTTTTCCATCCATTTGCGTGGTGCCACCAGGTATAACTCTACACCAATGTAGCCCGCACCGGCAAGATCATTTTTTATCAGTTCATCTTTATCACCTGGTTCCTCGAAAACCCTATGCCTGTAATACTGCCGGAAACCACCCTCCACGGCAAACCATACAAAGTCATAGATTTCACGCTCCATGCGCAGCAGCCCTTTTATATCTGTACGCCGTAACTCAATCTCTCCAAATTGCTGCAGCTCTGTAGCATCTGCAAAAATATCGTAGCTGCCACCTTCCAGGCGGTATCCTGCATATAAATAGGTTTTTTCGTCAACATTCCGTCGTACCCTAACAGCAGCAGGGAATATAGCCTCTACTCCCCATTTATCGTTAAAGGTGCGGTTGTACAGTATACCAGGGTAAATCCGCTGTCTGCCAAAAACCCAGCCGTATTCTACGCCAACGCCAATAGAGTAATAAGGAGATAGCGACCAGCCATAAGCCAGATCTATAGTTCCTTTAAAGTAATCCGAGATATTGATGTCGTCGCGGGTGTAATCTCCGTTAAGCTCCCCCTTTGCACGAATCAGGTAAAACTTGCGGGAATCTATAGAATGCTGGTAGGCAAGCTGCAAACCTACACTTTTCAGGTTTTTGTCTTCCAGGTAGCGATACAGGCTATAAGATGTTTCTGAAATATCTTCGAAGTTAAACTCCTCCAGTTCATAATTAAAGCCTATGATAAGCTTTGTCTGAGGCCTGTTTATCAGGGGGGCGCCGACTGAAGCAGAGAACTTATTGTGGCGTCTTACGCGCCCTTCTCCGTTTCCTATTCTGGGGTCATCAGACTCAGACTCTATATCGAAGCCAGGGAGGCGTTCATACTTGATGACTATTCCACGGGGCCTTGGTTGCCCCTCTACTCCCGGACCAGCATATGTAACAGTGTCTACCTGATGGTGTTCGGTTGTCTGGGCAGTGGCGTGCCAGGTAATCAGCAGCAAAGTAAGCAGCAATATATTGGTAGATATTTTTTTCATAGTTTATCAGGTAAGTTATAGTAACTAAAAGAGTAAGCACAGAGCCTGAAACTACAGCTCCTGCGCTTACCCCTTATACGTTTTCTTAAAAAAAGAACCCAAAGTCGAGCGTAATGAGCTTATCTTCTTCGCCTACGGCATAGGTTACAGATGCGACGTTCTTTCTCATGAAATCTGCCCAAATGCCACCTCCTACTCCCGTATGAAAGTTGCGGAAGAAGCCTTCCTGCGGTATACCGTCATTGTATACGCGGCCGGCATCAAACAAGCCTAATACACCCAGCTTGGCGGGCGTTAAGTATAGGTTAAAATCGAAAAGCTGCACCCTTGCCTCGGCATTGGCAAACACCACGCTGCGGCCTGCAAACCTGGTGCGGCGGTAGCCGCGCAGGTTATCCATACCTCCTAGCGTGTTGGCCTGATAAAAACGATAATCGCCCCAGTTGTGTGCAAAACCCAGGCGGCCAGCCCATGTAAGCTGCAGCGGGAAATTCGGGCTCAGGTAAAACATAAACTCAGAGCTTAGCCTTGTAAAGTGCAGCTGCTCGTCGTCGGTTTGCCTGTTATAGCTGAATTTACTGTACCAGCGCATGCCGATGTGCGGGTTTACATCATTATCACCGCCAATTACATCCATATCCAGGAAAGCGGCTGCACCAACATAGTGCTGCGACTCAAACTCGCCTTTCTCAAAATTATAAGTACCGGGTTGCAGACGGCCAGCCTGGGCTTCCTGCACCAGGAAGTTTTCCCGGTTCGGGTTAACTACTTCAAAGCGATCGTAAGTAGGGCCTATACCAAATTTAAAGAAACCGGTAATATCGTTTGTCAGTGCCGCATTTAAACCAAGACGCTTGTAGCGTACGCGGTAAAAGCTATCGTCCCGCTCTGCGTCCTGTTTCGAGTTATTGCCAAACCCGTAGAAGTTGCGCTGATACTGCGGCCCCTGCATCAACGCATTCAACCCAAGGTTCCAGCCTCCCATTACCTGCCGCACATCGCCGGTGTAGCACACGTTAAACGAGTTGGTCAGGAAGGCATAGTTACCCTCCAATATGTGCTGCGAAGCGTATGGGTCTTTCCGGAACTTCTGGGTTCGCAGCATTACGCCGGCGCCCAGGAAAACGCCATCGTCCGGGTTATACTCTGCTGAAAGGCGCGGCCCGATGTAAGGCAGTTTATAGTTGTTACGGTCGTAGAAGTTTACATCGGGGTGTTCTGATGTTTTTGTTTTCGCCTCAGGGCCAAGTGTAAAGGTATTGGCAGTATCAGAATCATAAACTATAGTATGTTTTCTTAAACCCGATACATGCGAGTTGTCAGTAACAATATCTTCGTTGTTGCCGCCAATAATGCGAACCAGTATACTTTTATCTACATCGCCGGAGATCTCGAAGCGGTCTTGCCCACCTAAACCATATAAGCGGATTTCCTTTGTTTCGTTTGTAAAGAAAGTGCGTTTGTAAAGCGTATCGCGCAGCTCACCTTCTTTTGTAATCTTAAGTACTGTTAACTGAACCTGCTCATCACTTAGTCGGTTAAGTATAAACCGCTCGTGCTTGTCGCTGCCGGCTACATCTACCATTTTGGCCATATGCTCATAGTATTGAGCTGCGGCCTGCGGCAATTTATCGCGTCTCGACTTTAGCTTGGCAATAATCTCAGCTCCTGAAATGGCACGCACCTGCTCCGGCCATTGTGCCACAGCTTCCTCTATTATGGCATCGGTCATGTTAGCTTTTATGTCTTCTGCTATACTTACCCATTGCTGGCGGGTAACGCTGGAGGTAAAGGTACGGTCTATGGTTAGCGAGGTAAGGTTAAGGCCTACAATATCCGGGTAATCATAGCCGAAGTTCTGCACATTCCGCACGCCCCATTTGCGGGTTGCCAGCCATGGCAATATGCCATCTGCTTTAAAGAAAGCCTGGTCTCTGTCTTCAGGTATGGGAGTGTAGTATTTAGTTTTGTCTCCTTTTTCTTCTTTCCAGCGCCACTGCCCTTCATGCCGGTCCCAGTCGCCGATGAGCATATCGAAAAGGCGTGCCCTGGCAAAAGCCTGTTCATTTACCCGGAAATCGTTATCCTGCTGTACTTCGCGCAGCACTTTATCTGTACCTACCAGGTTTTCAGCGTAACCCAGGCTGGCCACGTCTTCGTGGTTCTCGTCGGGGTCTTCTTCTAAAAAGGCTAAGGTGTTGCCAAATTCATCCAGGTACTGGCGCAAGTATGGCGTATTAGGGATGTATACCAATTTAGGATTAGTATGATATACTTTAGCGGCATCGGCCAGCTTGGGAACTATAAGCGCACCGTAAGGGTGCTGCGCCGACATCTGGTCCTGCAGCAGTGCTTTTGCCGCTGTTTCGCGCAGGTAATCGGGCAGTGCCAGGGTTGGGTCTTTGTCTACGGTGCGAAGTACAAACTCGCGCGCATCGGGGTTGCGTACTTTAAGCGATGAGGTCTGTTTTCCGCCTCCTTTCTGGTAAGGTGTAAGCCCGCCAAGCTCATTTTTCATATCGAGCATCGGCACATTTACCTTTGTTGCCCACTCTTTGCGGTAATGCTCTCCTAATAATTTGCTTCTGAAGCTTCCGGCTACATAATCCGCGTTGGCAGCCAGCGTAATCGTGCTATCGGCGTAGTTGTTATTATCTTCTACCAAAGGTACTTCGCGACGTGGCTTTTTGGCGTATATAGGAGTTCTGAAAGTTACTTTACCCGTAGAGCCATCTCCTTCCGGCACCCAGAATTCTGTCCAGGCCTCGCCGTTTTCATAATACAGCACTTTTGCAAAACCTTTTACATCCTGCACATAACTAGCTGTACCACCAGGCCTTACATCCTGCACCTTACACCCTGAACCGCTAACAATATGCCCCAGGTTGTTGTGTTTATAATACTGGAGCGCATGCTCGTGGCCGGCAGCATATACTATATTATCATACTTATCAAAAATCTTGAGCAAGCCTTGTACATAGGCCTGGTACCTTGGGTGCGGGATATCCTGCAAAATACCGCCATACTTACGGGCAAACGGGTAAATAGAGCCGATGATAGGCAATGGCAGGTAAATCCATTCGCGCAGTAAAGTCATAGGAAAAATATGGTCTTTCAGGGTAAAGAAACCACCATGCACCCCACGGCTCATGAGTGGGTGGTGCCCTACTACAAGAATATCTTTACCGCTGTTCTTCTCTATTATATCTTCCAGCTTTATCAGAAAGTCGGCCTCATCGGCGGTGCCGCAGTTGCTGTTGTTGCCATAAGGGCGATCCCAGGGGTGCAGCCACCATTCCGAATCAATAGCAATAAGCACAATATCATCCGATATCATGACCTCATATGGGCCAGGGCAACCATCGCCGGGTACATAAAAGTCGCCGCCTACAACAATGCCTTCTTCGGTAAGGTAGCTGTTTACATAATTTTGCTCACGCATTACAGCCTGCAAGCCACCGCGCCCGCTGTGGTTCCAGTCGTGGTTACCCGGTATCATATACTTTTCTCCGGGGTAGCCTTTCATAATATCAAGCTGTTCGTTGAGGCGCTTTTCAGAAACATCACGGTCATACTTATCGGCCTCGGGCAAGCCGTTATAATACACGTTATCACCCAGAAAAATGGTGGCACTTTTTGCACCTGCTTCCTTTAACTGCGACTGCATCAATTTAAGGGAGGGCTCTTGTTGCTTAAGATCCGGCGCTCCCACGTCACCGATCAGGAATACAGTATACAGGAGCTTATTCTCAGTATCTTGTTTACGTTGTTCCCAGGTGCTTGCTTCACGGCTATAATAGGGGGTTTTAGCTGTACAGCCTGCTATAACTATAACCAGCGCAATACGCAACGAGTGAAGTATAAAGTGTGGTAGGGTCTTTCTTTTTTTCATGAGTACTTGGTAGCTAATCAGCCTGTTCTAAGCACAGCCTGCAAACCCGTAAAGAGGTCACCAACGCCAGTAAATGCTCATACATATCAGACAATATGCCTGAAAGAGGCCAATGCTGCAGTAAATAAGTGGTTGCTTTTGCCATAGCGGGTGATGTTTGCTCTGTGCCATTGCCTTTGAAATACAGGCAGGAAGTGCTGCAGGTGTGGCAGAACTGAGATTCATAACGAGTAGTAAAAGATTTTAGTTGTTTCGCCTGGCGCACCTTATATACAACCCGATTGCTACCCGAAAGTTATACAGAATGACATCCCTTCAACCAAAACCCCAATTCAGCGTAACGGCAGATTACCATGTGCATCTGTTTTAGCTACCTGGCAGCCTTTTGCACTGATCTACACGCATACCTATCAGAAGTAAATACCAATTATGGAAACCCAGAATATTGTCAGAAAAGCCAACGAGTACATCTTTAATCTCTTTAAAGAAAAGCTTTCTAAAAAGCTAGTATACCATAATTACAGGCATACTTTTGATACAGCACAGGAAGCGGAAGACCTGGGCAAATTGCACAAGCTGAGCCCCGAAGAGCTACAGGACCTGGTGCTGGCAGCGTGGTTTCATGATGCAGGCTATATAAATAAATATGAAGGCCACGAGGCAGAAAGCGCCCGCTTTGCTTCGGAATGGCTGGCAAAACAAAACTATCCGGAAGAACGCATACAGCGGGTAGTGGATTGTATAATGGCTACCAAGCATGGCACTGAACCGGAAAACCTGCTACATGAGTTACTGGTAGATGCCGATATGTCGAACATTGGTAAAAGCAATTTTTTTGCAACAGCCGAACTGCTGCGCGTGGAATGGGAAATTTTTCAGGACAGATCATTCAGCGACCGGGAGTGGGAGCAGTTTCAGATGGATTTCCTGCTTTCGACAACCTTCCATACCAATGAGGCACAACGCAAGTATGCCGAGCAACTTGGCCTGAACATACAGGAGCAGCGCAGCCGCCTGAGCAAGGAAACCAAGAAGCAGAAAAAGCAGGACAAGAAGCACTATGAAACCATGGCGCAGCCGAAACGAGGCATTGAAACCATGTTTCGCAATACCTATCGCACGCACCTGAACCTGAGCGCCATTGCTGATAATAAAGCCAACATGATGATCAGCCTGAATGCGATTATACTTTCAGTCATCATCACATACCTAAGTGCGAAATCATCCGTTATCGGCACCGATTTTGCACAGCACCGTACCTTGCTTATTCCGGTTGGTACACTACTGGCCACAACGCTTGGCTCGGTTATTTTTGCCATTATTTCAGCACAGCCCGAAATCACAAGTTTTGCCCTGAAGAAGAACAAGAACAAAATGGTAAGCCGTAACGTGAACCTGCTTTTCTTCGGCAACTTTACCCGCATTCCGCTGGAGGATTTTCAGACGGGCATGAATGAGATTATGAGCGATAAGCGCTCGCTTTATAATAACATGATCACAGATATTTATTACCTGGGCGAGGTGCTGAGCCGCAAGTATAAGATCCTGCGCATTTCATACACTATTTTTATGGTTGGGCTGGTTTTAACAGTTATAGCATTTACCATTGCTGTAGTATTTAACCAAACTGTAGCTACTAAGTTTCCGCCGTTGTAATCTGTTTGTATAAAGTATGTATTTGCTTTAACTTTGTTACGCTGGCATGCCAGCAACCGGCCCTGTAGTTCAACGGATAGAATAGAAGTTTCCTAAACTTTAGATCCGCGTTCGATTCGCGGCAGGGCCACAATCACCTCCTCAGATTTCCTTTTCCGGCTCCGATTGTTTATCTTTAAATGGATTGCTTTACATAAGGCCATTACCTCATGAAGAAGAAAACCTTATTTGCTGCCCTGCTTATACTTTGTGTGGCAATAGCTTCCTGCAAAGAGCGTGAGGGCTTAAAAGTAGATGATTCTGAAGCGACGATAGCCAGCGAAACAGGCGCTTTGCCCCGGCTTTCTGCCGATGTGCTTGAGGTAACCCAGCCTTTGGTAAGTGGCCGGCTTTACACCAGTCCTGACTTCGAATCTGCTGTTATTACCAATTTTGATACAGCCCAGGAAATCCAGGTTCTGGATACTACAAACAACCTGTTTATAAAGGCCCGCTTACATAAAGACACTTCAGATTTTACCGGGTTTGTATCCAAAACTATACTTCCCGAATAATCCCAAGGTATAAAGTATACACTACCCGGCTATACCTTCAATTATGAACTACAGGCTGGTGTTGGCAAAATAAAAAGGCGACCCTCATGCAGGAGCCGCCTTTTCTTTAAAGTTTATTTTATTACTTAATAACTACCCGCTTGATAGCGCTATAGTTATCAGCCTCTAATTTCACGTAGTATAAGCCTTTTGCAAACTTATTCAGGTCTATCTCTTTCGAGAACTGGCCATCGTTGCGGGTAATAGTTTCGCGTAATATTTCGTTACCTATTACGTTAATAATGCGCAGTTCAGCAGTTTTAGATTCAAGGTTAGCCAACGATATAGTAAATACCCCGTTACTAGGGTTTGGATAAATAGATATCTCTTTTTCAAGCTGGTCTGCAGGCTGTTGTTTTTCGCTTTGAGCATGTGCTACAGTGGCACCACGCACCTGCGCTTGTGCACAAAGCACTGTTAAACTGGCAAAAAGAGAAAGTACAAGTTGTTTCATATAAATATAGTAGTGTCCTGTTCTGTTGTGTTACAAAAGTTGTTCCAATATTGTAACGCGCTGCACAATAATTTGTTCTTGTATTATACACCTCTAAATGAGTGCATTCACTAAGTATTGGGTTCATAAAGTTGCACTAAATTTATAGCAGAACCAAGATTTATACTTTTGAAAGATGTAATTGTAATCGGCGGTGGCTTAGCTGGCCTGGTAAGTGCTCTTGGTTTAGTACAACAGGGGCTCACAGTTACACTCATAGAAAAAAAGGCTTATCCTTTCCATAAGGTATGCGGAGAATATATATCAAATGAAGTGCTCCCCTATCTCAATAGTTTGGGCGTAGACCTAACTCCATTACAACCTTCCCGAATAAGTCGCTTCCTGCTATCTTCCCCTTCCGGCAATACTCTTGAAGCAGGATTGGATTTGGGTGGCTTTGGCATTAGCCGTTATACGTTAGATAATTACCTGTATGAGCTTGCAAAGGCGCAAGGTGTGGAGTTCAGGTTACAATGCACCGCACAGGATGTTATTTTTGCCGACGATAAGTTTGAGGTAAAATTAGCAGATGGTACTGCCATTTCGGCGGCTGTAGTACTGGGTGCTTATGGCAAGCGTGCCAACCTCGACCGAAAACTAAACCGCAGCTTCTTCAGCGCCCGCTCGCCTTATATTGGCGTTAAATATCACATCAGGTATAACTTTCCGAAAGACCTTATTGCGCTGCACAACTTTAAAGATGGGTACGCCGGCATGTCGGCGGTGGAAGACGGGCGTTATTGTTTCTGCTACCTGACTACCCGCCAGAACCTGCGCCAATACGGCAGCATACCTGCCATGGAGCAAGCCATACTTTACCAGAACCCATACTTACGGCAGGTTTTTGCGGAGGCCGAGTTTTTATATGAGCAACCGGAGGTTATAAATGAGATCTCCTTCGCCACTAAAACAAGTATAGAAAACCACATGCTTATGTGCGGCGATGCAGCCGGCATGATTACGCCACTCTGCGGCAACGGCATGGCCATGGCAATACATTCCGGTAAAATTGTGACAGAACATACGCTGGCATACTTTAAAAACGGCAGAAACCGCCCCCAACTGGAGCAAAATTATAGCCTGGCCTGGGAAAAACAATTCAACAATCGCCTGAAGCTTGGCCGCACGGTGCAGCACCTTTTTGGCAGCCTTATACTTTCTGAGCTAGCGGTAGGCACCTTAAAACGCATACCTGCTGCCGTGCGCCTGCTTATGCACCAAACCCACGGCCAACCTTTTTAACCCGTCTTTTAAAACAGCTTACATCCAATCTCTTGCTGCTTGCGTAGTTAAGGGCGTGTTTCGATTGTCGTGTTTTGAACCGGTCCTTTTACAGGTATAAAATCACAGGCATTTCATTACCTGACGTAACTTTTATACCGGGTAATGGTTAATCAATCGCTTGCTTTCCCCGAAACACCATACACGTAACTACCACCACATGAAAAGCTACCTATGCGCCATCGGCACGGCTAACCCGCCCCACAAGATACCGCAGATGCAGGTAGCCGACTTTATGGCTGCAGCTTTGCAGATGAATGAACCGGATACCCGCAAACTGAAGGCTCTTTACCGCGTGTCGGGCATTGGCCAGCGCTACAGTGTACTGCAGGATTATACCCGTGCTAACGGCGAGTATACTTTCTACCCGAACACCCCCGACCTGGAGCCTTTCCCGACAGTACAGCAGCGCATGGATGTTTACCGCAAACACGCTGTGGAATTATCAGCAGAAGCCATCCGGAATTGCCTTGCCAAAACACCATCGGTAAAGTATAGCCATCTTACGCACCTGATAACAGTAAGCTGCACCGGCATGTATGCTCCCGGCCTGGATATCGAACTGGTTGAAAAGCTGGAACTGCCTTCTAATGTGCAGCGTACTTCTGTAAACTTTATGGGTTGCTACGCTGCTTTTAATGCCATCAAACTTGCCGATTCTATTTGCCGGGCCGATGCACATGCCAAAGTAATGCTGGTTTGCACCGAGATCTGCACCATCCATTTCCAGAAAAACCCCGAGCCCGACCACCTGGTATCGAATGCTTTGTTTGGCGATGGCGCAGCAGCAGTACTGATGCAGGGAGAGCCTTGCCAGGAAGTTAGCCTGGAGCTACAATCTTTTCATTGCGACCTGGCTCCGGCGGGCAAACGCGACATGGCCTGGCACATTGGCGACACCGGTTTCGAAATGACACTTTCCTCTTATGTGCCCGACCTCATAAAATCAGGTATAAAACAACTAACTGAGCGCTTACTGCAAGGCCTGAAAACCACTATAGAAGAGATAAAGCTTTTTGCCATCCATCCAGGCGGCCGACGCATTTTGGAAGTTATTGAACAGGAACTGGGCATGACCCGCAACGACAACCGCTTTGCCTATGAAGTGCTGCAAAAATTCGGTAACATGTCGTCGGCTACAGTACTGTTTGTGCTGCAGGCCCTTATGGATACGCTTACGCCTAAAGAAAAAAACGAGCCGGTACTGAGCTTTGCCTTCGGCCCTGGCCTAACCCTGGAATCTATGCTGCTAAAAGTACACTATGCTGAAACTGCGGTCTAACACACCTGAACTGATGGATGACCTTACGCTGTCGGGTGAGGAACTCCAGGAAAATCTGGAAGAGCTGGAGGTGATAAATAACTGGCTCGGTGGTTACCAGGTGGTGCTTCAATCGCTGGATAAGATCATTTCCAGGTATAATCCTTTGCCAAAACCGTTACGCATTGCTGATATTGGCTGCGGTGCCGGCGACACCCTCCGAAGTATAGCCAAGTGGGCAAGGCGTAAAAGAATACAGACGCAGCTAACAGGTATAGATGCCAATGATTTTATGGTACAATATGCCCGGCACAATTGCAGTGCTTTTGAAGAAGTGGCCATTGTGCAGCACGATGTCTTTTCTGAAAGATTCAGCCGGGTGAAGTATGATGTGCTGGTTTGCAGCCTTTTCTGCCACCATTTTACCGATGCGCAACTCGTGCAGATGTTCCGGCAGTTGCATAGCCAGGCAAGTATAGCCGTCATCATCAATGATCTGCACCGGCACTGGTTTGCTTATTACTCTATCAAATTTATTACAGCCATTTTTTCAGGGTCAAGGCTTGTAAAAAACGATGCGCCGCTTTCTGTTATGCGGGCTTTTAAAAGGCACGAACTGGAAAACCTGTTGCACCAGGCTGGTATCTCTAACTATACTTTGCGTTGGATGTGGGCGTTTAGGTGGCAATTGGTAATGTATAAAACCGAAGCCGGGATGTAAACATTTGGCACCGCCGGCAAGTATAAACTCAATCTACCTACCTGATTACGCTATGAGCAAAAGCACGCTTAATTTCTGGATCCTGTTTGCAGTTTCGCTTATACTTTCCGCCATCGTTATTGCAGTATTTTTCAAAATTCTAAAAGCTGTTCTTTTTCTTATCCTGATACTGGCCCTGGCACCTGTTATTTATATTCTGCTAAAGCTTATAATGCCCGGCAAGAAAACCGGCGAAGGCGACAAACTAAAAACCAGGCATTAAAAGAAAATGTGCTGCGCCAGCCTGAAGGTATTGGCATGTGCCTCCACAATATGCGCTATCTGCCTGGAGTAACCACCGCCCATACTTACCGTTACCGGAATTTTGTTTTTATGACATAGGTCCAGCACCAGCCTGTCGCGCTCTTTGCAGCCATCAATGGTCATGGCCAGTTTCCCCAGTTTATCTGTGGCCAGCACATCAACCCCCGACTGAAAAAACACAAACTCGGGTTGCAGCTTATCCAGCAGGCGTGGCAGCGTATCAGAAAGTATAGCTAAGTATGTTTTATCGTCGGTGCCATCGGCAAGCGGTATATCCAGGTCTGATCGCTCTTTATGGAACGGGTAGTTATGGCCGCAATGCATGCTGAAAGTATAAACACGTGGCTCCTGCTCAAATATCTGCGCCGTACCGTTACCCTGGTGCACATCCAGGTCTACTACAAGTACTTTTTTAATGCCTTTATACTTCAGCAGGTAATTAGCTGCAATGGCAATGTCATTTAACAGGCAAAAACCCTCGCCCCGATCGGTAAACGCATGGTGCGTGCCACCAGCTATGTTCATGCCTATGCCATACTCCAGCGCGAACAGCGATGCCTGCAATGTGCCGTTCATGATTACGACTTCGCGGTTAATCAGCTCCGGTGAGTGCGGGAAACCTGTTTTCCGGATTTCTGAAGGCGTTAATTCCAGATCGCGCAGGCGTTTCCAATAAGTAGCATCATGGGTATGCAGTATGTGCTGTTCCGGCAGTGGCTCCGGAGCAAAAAGGTTTTTCCCGGTAATGGTGCCTTCATACAACAGTTGCTCAGGCAGGAGGTCATACTTGGCCATCGGGAAACGGTGGCCTTCGGGCAGGGCATGTGCAAAAATATCGGACCAGGCAATTTTAAGCATAGCACAAAGCTAACAATTAAACCCCTGTCCGGGTTTACTCTGACCTCTCTAAAACTCCAAATTCAAGTATAAATTCCCTCTCCTGAACCAGTACAATTTTGAGGGTTTTAACTTCGGTTTATAAGTCTTTCTGAGGAAAAGTTCATAACACATCTTACCCGCTTTCAGAAGCCCTTGAAAAGCACTTCTTGCTGTGGATAAATGTGGATAACTATGTTGATTTACTCACTTTATCCACTTTTATCTGTGAATTGAATGTTAAGAAAGGGCTTACATATACTTATATTTATATTCTTATACCTGAATAATTAAAGTTTAGCCACTAATGGCTGTTAATATCATGGCTACCCAGCAAGAGTGCTTGTAAGTGAGAAAAAGTGGTGAATTCTGATACAATTTATACTTTCTGTAACCTCTTATAACAATTCTGCAGTATATATCTAAAAAGCGATTTTACGCTTGCCTAACCACTATGAAAAAGATATTTATTCTTGCCACCCTGCTACTCACCACCTTCTCTGGTTTTGCACAAACTGAAGATGTAACAGGCCCTACCACTATACAGAAAAACCATAACCTGCTGAGCGGGCTTTACACACCCAATGAAGGTTTTGGCCTGAAAGGAGGCGTAAACTTTAATACCCTGCGAGGCAGCGATAAAGACAACTTGGGCACTATAAACGAGCTGACCAGTTTTCATGCAGGTGTTTTTGCCCAGTTTGCCTTCAATGATTTTTTCTCGCTCCAGCCCGAAGTATTGTATAGCCGCAAAGGCTTCGAAAGAAACGACTCTACCTTCCGTTACGATTACCTGGAAGTACCAGTTCTGGCAGTTTTTAATGTAACCGAAAACATAAGCTTTCACCTTGGCCCGCAGGCAAGTATAATGGTTTCGGCGAAGGAGGAAGATAAGGAAATAGATCTGGAGCCATTTAATACGTTTGATTATGGCGTTGCTGCAGGTGCCGAGGCCCATATAAGCCGGTTCCGGCTGGGCGCGCGTTACAACCTGGGCTTTGCCGACCTACGCAACCAAAATGAGGCCGGACAACATATTAATGAAGACATTAAGCATGGAACGCTACAGCTTTACGTTGGCTTTAGCTTTTAAAACCTTCTAACCCACTGGCAAGGCAACAAAAAGTTAAAGTGCAAAGTAAACAGCTGTAACAAACTGACCTACAGCAAAAATCCATCGCACACGCACCCTTTGCTGCGCACTCAGCAAGCCTGAGTATACTTCCTTTTGCCCGCGCAGCTATGCGAAACACGCTATACACATCGTTCCTACTCAAACTTATTAGCCGTGTTACCATGAAAAATTACCTTTGCCTGCTCCTGCTTCTGCTGTTTAATCTTACTGCTAGTGCCCAGAGCGGCACGGCAGCAGCTTTTAACCAGAAGGAGGGCGAAATATTGAAAATAGGGATGGTGGTACTTGGTGGCTGGGCACTTCTGAATATTATTTTCGGGAGCTTCCGGCTAATGAAAGCTTCGCGCAGCAAGAAGTTTCTTCACCAAATGAACATCTATTTCAACATTGTGAACATCTGCATAGCAGGTTTTGCCTTATACTTCATACTTACCGAAAATGCTGCCCGAACACTGGCCGAAACAGTGCGCATGCATTACTGGTACATTAAAATACTTTACCTGAGCATAGGGTTGGATGTGAGTTATATGTTGCTGGGCGCTTATTTGCAGGAAAAATCACGCAACTCGCCGAAAACGGAGCAATACTTAGGCTGGGGACAATCGTTGGTACTGCAGGGTCTCTTCCTCTTTTTACTGGACCTGGCACTAACCATACTACTCGAAAAACATACATCCGACTTGATGCGCCTGCTGTAAGTATAAAAAAAGCCGCTCCCGGCACATGGCAGGAAGCGGCTGCAAAGTATAAATATTATCTGCTAACGGTCGTGGCGGCCTTCAGCAAACTCTTCAATCATTTTACGGTTAAAAGCTGGGATATCGTCTGGTTTACGGCTGGTTACTAACCCATTATCCACTACTACTTCTTCATCTACCCAATCAGCACCGGCATTTTTCAGATCGGTTTTTAAGGTGTGGTAGCTTGTTATTTTCTTACCTTTCAGTTTGCCGGTTTCTATCAGCGTCCAGGGGGCGTGGCAAATCGCGGCAACAGGTTTCCCGTCTTCCATGAACTTATTAACAAAAGCAACGGCATCTTTATTAACACGCAGCTTATCCGGGTTCATAACACCACCAGGCAACAGCAGCGCATTGTAGTCGCTGGCATTTACACTGTCCAGTGTCTTATCTACTTTATACTTATCGCCCCAATCGGTGTGGTTCCAGCTTTTTATTTCGCCGCTTTTTGTTGAAATGATGTGCGTCTGGGCACCTTCCGCCTCCAGCGCTTTTCTTGGCTCGGTCAACTCTACCTGCTCAAATCCTTCTTCTACCAGTATGGCGATCTTTTTTCCTTCCAGCTTATTAGCCATCTTTCAGTTTGTTTTATAGTTTAACAAGTGCTTAATGCCTTAGTAAACGCCCGTACTGGTAAATAGTTAAAGGTTTTATACTTGCCACAATGGTAACCACCTAGATTTATACTTCCTTTTTTTCATCGGCTGGCAGCGGTAGCGTTGTAGGTTCTATTTTAGCAGCGGCTTTATTTTTTATACCTGCCAAGTGCCGCATGTGCTTGGTGCCTGCCTCGCGGGCCTCTACTTCATACTTGTTATTATAATACCCGACCCGCACCGATTCTACAAAGTATAGCCACAGAAAACGGGTGTAGCCATGCTCTTTAAATTGCCGGATGTGGCACATTTCGTGCGCCAGCCAGCCTTCATCTTTCAGAAAGGTCTGCCCATCTACGCCGCTCAAATGTATCTTATTACCCAGCACCATGGCCACGTTACTGCTCTTTAAAACCATGCGGGCAATACGGGCAAAAAACGATCGTTCTACAATTTTAAAATCCATTTGTTATACCTTAAAAATTGCACTTATACACACCTTTGGTTGCAAGCCCAAAAGCACCTCACAGCTCAACCAGCTTCTATGTGAAGCAGATATGCTAATTACGTGGTGTAAGCGGCTTCAGATCGCAATTTGGTTCTTTCAGCAATTGTACTTAATTTCACCCCTTGTTAAGATGCGGCAACATCTAAAACAGTAAAAGCGGGCTTTGCCAGTGCTATTTTTCAGCAGTCTGCTTTTAGTTATGGTGACAACTGTTTACCCGCTGCGGTGGGCCAAAAACATGCTAAACCCGATGATAAAAACAACCATACTGAGCGTATTTGCCTTAACTTCGCTCGCCATGTCTTACTTCTACGAAGTAAAGCCAGCTGCACCGGCCACAGAGGCTGCAAGCATTACACCTTACGCCATTAACTCCGGCGATGATGTAGTAAATGCCCTCAAACTGAAGGCCCCGGTTACCTACCGCGACACGTTATTTTACGAATATTACTCTCAAACGCTTGGCCTTAACTTCGATTACAGCGAAGACAAGGAGCTGATTGAAACTGTAACTGAATGGATAGGCACTCCTTACCGTTATGGCAGTAACTCAAAGCGTGGCACCGATTGCTCTGGTTTTGTAACCAGCATATACCGCGATGTTTACGGCATCGACTTAAGCCGCAGCTCACGCTCTATGTTTCAGGATGTGCAGCGCATTAAAAAAGACAGCATCAAAACCGGCGATCTCGTTTTCTTCCGCCGCAGCCCCAAGCAACCGATCTTTCATGTGGGCATCTATTTAAAAGGAAATAAGTTTATACATTCTGCTACCAACGGTGGTGTAATGATAAGCTCGCTTAAAGAACCTTACTACCGTAACTACTATTATGCGGCCGGCCGTGTAATGTAAGCACAAGCTAAAATAAACAACCTGAGCCCTGTAGTGTTACTATAGGGCTTTTTCTTTGCCATAAGCAGAACAATTTTACAGGCAGCCAGTATATAGGTTACCTTAAGTTTAAGCAAATTGCAGCCGCTTTGGCCCGGGCTATGTATAACCACCTGCCTCCTGGCACCATTTAACGTACAAACACAACCACAATAAGCACGTACTATAGTATGGAAAATCAGCAACCTGATGGCAAAAATGTAGCACAAAGCGCATTTTTCAAGGGACTTCTGAAAAAAGCAGAACGTTACCTGCAGCACCCTATGCAAGTAACCAAACTGCTGAACGATGCATTTAAGAAAGCAACTGCCAAAAAGAATATTGGCGCTCTGGCAGGCGAGGTTTGGGAAAACCTGCAACTGCTGTCACGTTTGATAAAATCGGCTGTGGCCGGTGAGTATAAAGGCATCCCAACCACTACACTTGTAGGTGGCATTGCCGTTATTATTTATTTCCTGAGCCCGATAGACCTGATTCCGGATATTATACCGGTAATAGGTTTACTCGATGATGCCAGCCTGCTGGCCTGGTTTATGACCAGTATAAAAGCAGAGCTCGACAGGTTTAAGGAATGGGATGCCTACAAGCAGGAACAGGAGCGCAACACAACGCACACCGACCCGGCACACCACGCTGACAGCTCTTTTGGTACGCCCAAGTATAGCAACCAGCCTCCGGGCACGGTGCATTCAGGCAAAAGCGAAAACATCTAAATAACTTAAAAAGGACAGATTATGGCACACGAAATCGACAAAAGCAATGAAGCCGGGCACATAAAGAGTTCAATGAAAAAAGGCGACATTGCTGAGAAGTATAAAGCTGCAGAGCAACACTACCTGAAGGTTAATAACAAACCGGTTAAAGTGGCCCAGCACCAGCACTTGGGTTCCGCTGAAGGCTCTACCACCTTTAACCAGGAACCTGTTTTACGCGCCTCCACTACCGATAGCAGCCGCGTGCCTAAAAGCCGGCACGACGACAGCCCTATAGGCGGAAACGTACGTTAGCAAAGTATAACTTAATCAATTTTAAAGGAGCTCTCAACGAGCTCCTTTTTATTTTTCAGGAAATAGAAATTTTCATAGCTACTCTTTCTGCCACAAACCACCTACAAGTGCTTAAAAGGGCTTTTTCGTCTCCAGATATAGAACTATTCAAATACATAAATTTAAATAAATTTAGATAAAAGCTGCCCTGTCATTAGTTTTTTACAGAATTTATTATCTATATTTGAGCTACCAAATTTGTACTTAACTTTTAGCCGAGTGTCTGCAACATTTTTAAGATTATCTTCTGTCAATCTTCATATTGATGGGATAGGGAAAGTTCTGATTGAACGAAGCGATAAAGCAAAACGCGTAAGTATAAGCGTAAGGCCTATTAAAGGTATACGTGTAGCCGTACCACCACACATCAGTTTTGAGAAAGCCGAACAGCTTATCTATACCAAAGCCGATTGGATTAAGGAGCACCAGGCACGCATGCAGCAGCAGGAAGCCCGGGTAACGGTTTACGATCAGGACAGCGAGTTTAAGACCTATTCTCATACATTACGCCTGCTTACACATGCCCAGTATACCATGCGCTGCGTTATTGAAGATGGCTATATAAACGTGTTCTACCCGGCTTACAAAGACGCTTTGGACAGCGATGTGCAGAAGTTTGTCCGTAAATCTATAGAGGAAGCTTACCGCAAAGAGGCCAAGGTATACTTGCCGCAACGTGTGGAGTACTTTGCTAAAAAATTCGGATTCAGTTACCAGAGCGTATTTATTAAGAATGCGAAATCGAGATGGGGAAGTTGCTCGCACACCGATAATATTAACCTAAACCTGCATTTAATGCGCCTGCCTGAAGATCTGCGTGATTATGTTATCCTGCATGAACTGGCCCATACTGTAGAAAAAAACCACGGCCCACGTTTCTGGGCTTTGCTGGATACTTTGTGCGGTAACTCAAAAGCTTTAGACAAAAAACTGAAAGACTACCGTATCTCTGTATACTAGATTTATACTTCAGAAAATAACTATAGAAATCAACCCTAACGCAATTCTATACTTCAGTTAAAGTATAAAATCAAAACCGGGAATATTAAAAACAGAAAGAGCGGGGAATTTTCCCCGCTCTTTCTGTTTTTAATAAGCATGAATGCTATACTGTCTAATTATCAGATGGTGCAGCGTGCAGGGCCACATACTCTATGAAATCGCCTACCGTGTTAATAGGCACTTCATCCGGAATGGTGATGTGAAAATTCTTTTCTAACTCAAGTATAATATCAACAACATCAACGGTATCAAAGCCAAAATCCTTTGTAAGGCGGGCTGTGGCCTGCAAGCGGGCAGGTCTTATTTCCTTGGTTTTGCTAATGATGCGGATAACCTCCTTCTCAATAGCTTTGTCAATTGTAAGCATATTCAAATTATAGGGTATATTCTCTCACTTTTCCGTTTACAGGAGTTTCCTGACCGGTTATTTTAATGGTGCCTGCTGCCTTTTTCCTGCCTCTCAGTCTTTCACCAACTTTCTCGTTGAGCAGGTACATAACCGGCACAATCAGCAGTGTAATGAGGGTAGCAAATCCCAGACCAAAAATGATTGTCCAGGCGAGCGGGCCCCAGAATGCGGCACTATTACCGCCCATAAAGAAGTGCGGCTTAAACTCTGTGAATAAAGTATAAAAGTTAAGGTTAATGCCCAGGGCCAGCGGCACCAGCCCCAGCATGGTGGCAGTAGCCGTCAGCAATACCGGGTTAAGGCGTGTTTTACCGGCTTCCACAATAGCCTCGCGCATTTCTTTGCCTTCTTCGCGGAGTATGTCTGTAAACTCCACAATCAGGATACCATTCTTTACCACAATACCAGCCAGCGCCACAATACCCACACCCGTCATTACTATAGACACCTCCATACCGAAGATAGAGAAGCCCAGCAACACACCGATGATACTGAACAGCACCTCCGAAAGTATAATAAATGGCTTCGAAACAGAGTTAAACTGCGTAACCAGGATCAGGAAGATAATACAGAAGGCTGCCACCAGTGCCAGGCTCAGGAAGCTGGCTGTTTCATCCTGCTCTTCCTGCTGTCCACCCATTTTTACTTCATAACCTTCCGGCGTATCAAAGTTCTGTAACGACTGCTCTATCTGTTGCACTACTTCGTTGGCGTTATAACCAGCCAGCACGTTTGATTCCAGCGTAACTACACGCTTCAGGTCTTTGCGCTTGATACCGCCATACGATGTTTCATAGGCTATACTTGCAACCGATGAAAGCGGAATCTGGCGCACCAGGCCGGAGTTCATGTCGCGGTACGTAATGCGCATATCCATCAGGGCATCTATGTTTTTGCGGTAAGGCTCAGCGTAGCGTACCTGTATCGGGTATTCGTCTTCATCCAGTTTAAACTTAGAGGCTTCCACCCCGAAAATAGATGTTCGGATTTCAGAGCCAATCTGGGCAGTACTTATACCTTCGCGGTTAGCACGCTCACGATCAATGTTGATCACGATTTCAGGTTTGCTGTCTTCCAGGTCTGAGCGAAGTTCTTCAATACCTCCTATCTGCTGCTGATCAATATACTGTTCTACCTGTTTAGAAAGCGACACAAGCTGGTTAAAGTCTTCGCCGGCAATTTCTATACTGACAGGTTTACCAACCGGTGGGCCGTTCTGCTCTTTATCTACTGTGATGTCGGCACCAGGTATACCTTTTACCACTTCACGTATCTCGTTCAGGTATTCGCTAGACGACTTCTCTCCGGTACGGTCAGAAAAATCGACAAAGGCTACGGTTACCTTACCTTTCTGAGACTGGGCAGTTGCGCTTCTATCGTTCTGGTCGCCGGCGCCAATGGCTACGTTCGATATAACAGACTCTACATCGGGGTTGTTCTGGCCGATAACACTATAAATGCGTTTCTCTACTATCTTGGTTACAGAATCAGTTACAGCCTGGTCTGCGCCAATAGGCATGTTGATGTAAGTATAAATAAAGTTCGGATCGGACTCCGGGAAGAACACTACTTTAGGCGGACGTATACCAGTTATTACAAAAGAGAAGATCAGTAGGCCGATTACGCTAAAGAACATGGCTATCGGGCGTTTGCCTGCCAGCATCCAACGCAGCAAGCGCTCATACCCGTTCATAAATCTTGGCAGCAAATTGTTCTGGAACTTCTCGATCAAGCCTGTAAGTACATACTTATTAAGCAGCACCAGCACCACACCCAGCATAACCAGGTTAGCCGTTCCGTACCACCCAACTATGTAGGCCACTACAGCAACCAGAAACGCAGCACCTGTCAGCATCCAGAAAGTTCTGCGGGCTCGAGGCGAGGCAGCAGTTCCATGCTCTCTCTTCATGAAGGAAACTGCAAACACCGGGTTAATAACAAAGGCTACCAACAACGAAGCTAACAGTGTTACAATCAGTGTTATGGGCAGGAAGAACATGAATTTACCAACTATACCCGGCCAGAAAGCCAGCGGTAGAAATGGTGCTACTGTTGTTAAGGTACCTGCCAGTACCGGTACAAATACCTCGCCTGCGGCAACTTTAGCTGCCTTTACAATGCTCAGGTTTGTAGTATGAAAAATGCGGTGCGTATTCTCTATTACCACAATGGCATCATCTACCACTATACCCAGGGCCAGCAGGAACGAGAAAAGCACGATCATGTTCAGCGAGAAACCGAGCAAAGGCATCAGGATAAAAGCGATGAACATGGAAATAGGCACCGACAAACCAACAAATATGGCGTTGGTAGCCCCCATAAAGAACATCAGAATTATAGTTACCAGCACAAAGCCAATGATGATCGTGTTGATCAGGTCATTAAGCGTATGGCGGGTTTCTGTAGACTGGTCACCGGTTATAGTTACTTTCAGGTCGTCGGGCAGCACGGTGCCTTTCATGTCTTCTACAGTTGCCTGAATTTTATCAGAAGCTTCTATCAGGTTTTCGCCGCTGCGCTTGATCACGCTTAGCGTAATAACCGGGGCATTATCGAGGCGTGCAAAGCTTTCCTGTTCTTCAAAGCCTTCTTTTACTTCGGCAATTTCTTTGAGTTGAATATTAGCCCCTGCCAGCGATTTCACTACAATATCCCCGATCTTGTTAGGATCCACGTACTGTCCAACCACACGCACAGAGCGCTTCATTTCGCCTACGGTAACGTTACCACCCGAAATGGTCATGTTTTCGGTGGCTATAGCACGCTGAATATCGCCGAATGTAACCTGGGCAGCCTGCATTTTATACAGGTCCACGTTTACCTGTACTTCCTTATCCAGGGCACCAATCAAATCAACACGGGTAATTTCAGGTTCAGCTTCTATTCGGTCCTGCAGGTCTTCGGCATACTTCTTCAGCCTGTCCATACTATAGTTACCCGACACGTTAACCGACATTATCGGAATATCAGAGAAGTTTACTTCCTGCACGTCAGGGTCGCGGTCCAGGTCAGAAGGCAGATCGGTGCGGGCTTTGTCCACGGCATCTTTCACCAGTTGTTTTGCAACCGCTACCTCCACATCTGTATTAAACTCTACTACAATCATAGAGAAGTCCTGGATAGAATTAGAGGAAATCTCCTTCACTCCCGAAATCGCTTTCAACTCCTTTTCGATAGGGCGTGTTACCAGGTTCTCCATATCAGATGGGGAAGTACCCGGGTAAATTGTGCTCACAAACACAGTAGGTATAACTATATCCGGGAAGTTCTCTTTTTGTAACTTGATATAGGATATAATACCCGCCAGCGTGATAATGATGGTCATGATATAGATACTGGTTCTATTATCGATGGACCAACTGGTTGGCTTGAACTGTTTCATAGTTTTATACTTAGTTTTTTATTTCTGCGCGCTACCTACCTGGTCGAAAACCACTGGCTGCCCTTCATTTATATTCTGGTATCCGGCAGTGATCACCTGATCGTTTGCAGCAAGGCCATTAAGCACCTCCACATTTCCTTTGTAAGACATGCCGGTTTTCACTTCTTTCCTGGTTGCTACATAGCTATCGCCTTTTTTCTGGGCCACGTACACATACTGCGATTTTTCGTCTTTCTGCACCAGGTTTACAGGCACCACCACGATGTTCTCGTTCTTATAATCCTGGATGCGAACCACGGCAACCAGGTTAGGGCGAAGTGGCACATTGGCAGCGTTTTTCAGCTTAAGCTCTACTGTAAAGGTGCGGCTTGTAGGGTTGATAAACTGGCTTACCACATTCACTGTAGTTTCTACTTCGCGGTTCAGGTCGGGGAAGTATACTACTGCCTGGTCGCCTTTATTTATTTTAGATAGGTATGCTTCGGATACTTCGGCCACAACCTTACTGCCTTCGGTATTTACCACCCTGATAATGCCTACACCCGGTGCTACCGCCTCGCCTGAATTCGGAATAACCTCATCTACCACACCACTGATTGGCGCTTTAATGTTGTATTGGTCGCGCTGCTGCTGCAATGCCGCCAGGCTACGCTCCAGGGCTTCCTTGTTATTTTTGGTCGTCAGGTATTGCATCTCGGTACCAATTTTCTGGTTCCAGAGGTTTTGCTGCTTCTGGTAAGCTATGCGAGCCAGGTCCAGGCGGGTGCGTAATTCCTGCAGGTTCTGCTCCAGCACCTGTGCATCTATAGTTGCCATTATCTGGCCTTTAGCAACATGGTCGCCGCGGTTAACACGCACGCTTGTAAGCACGCCCGGCACACGGGCACTCACTAACACGTTCTGGTCAAAATCTACCTTGCCCTGTACTTCCAGGTAGTGGCGGAAAGTGTCTTGTTGCACAGCTGTTACAGTTACCGGTACTGTTTTCTTTTCTGCTACTCCCCCTTTGCCTTCGGCTTTCAGGTCTGCCTCCAGTTGGGCAATTTTATTTTGTATTTCGGTCTGCTGCTTTTTCAACTCGGCCAGTTGTGCGGCTTTATCGTTGCTTTCGCCACCACAAGCTGTAAATGCAAGTATGGCCGTTACAGATGCTATACCTGCTAATCGTTTCATGTTAGGTCTGATCATGGTAATACTGTCTTCTTCTATAGTTTTATTTAGTTAGTAAAGTACCGGTAGCTTTGCCGAGATTTACTTTGGAGATCAGGGCTTCGTAAATAGCGGCGTAGTAGTTAGTTTGCGCCTGCCTCAGGTCGGTTTCGGCGGTAATCACTTCCAGGTTAGAGCCCACGCCTTCCTGGTACTTGATCCTGGCCACGCGGGCAATGTCCTGTGCCAGGGCCAGGTTCTCCTGCTGCGATTTCAGGACATCCAAAGAGTTGGTCAGCTCTGTAGAGGCTTGTTCCAGTTCCAGGTCTATACTTTGGCGAAGTGTTTCGAAACCGTATTTGGTGTTTTCGACTGCTACTTTGCTTTGCTGTATCTGGTAATGCTTGCGCAGGCCATCAAAAATTGGAATGCGGAGTTGGGCACCCACATAACCATATTCAAAGTAGCTGCTTGTGGTAGCTATATCGCTGAAACTGTTGCTGGCTGCATTGTAACCATAGCGGGCGTTCAGGTATAGTTTAGGCAGGTAACCTGATCTAATGTTGCGCAGATCGAGTTGTGCCAGGCTCTGCTGTGTTTCCAGTAAAGAGTATTCGATGCGGTTGCTATAGTTGAAGTTTGTAGTGATTATTGCCGAAGCATCTACTTCTACTTCGCTCAACTTATCTGTCAGAATTATAGGCTGGCTCTGCGGCAGGCCCATCTGGAACTTCAGCAGGTTTTCGCTCAGCTGCATCAGGCGCTCTGCCCTCTGATGATCTACTTTCAGGTTGTTGTACGATACACGCAGGCGGTCTACATCCAGCTGTTCGGCCACACCATTCTGAAACATAATGCGGGTTTGCTTCAGCAGGGTATCCAGGCGTACCAAGTTCTGGTTAAGCAATTCTATACGCTCACGGCTTACCAGCACGCCGTAGTAAGCTTTACTTACCTGCTCGGCCACTTCAATCTCGCTTTGTGTGGTTGTTTTGCGCGATAACTCGGTATAAGTTTTAGCGGCCTTTAAACCTATCAGGTAAGAGCCATCGAAAAGCAGCTGGCTGGCCATAACCGTAGCATTACTGGTATAAGCCGGCGTAAAGGTTACAGGCACAAAAGTACCCGGCTGCGGAGAGTTCGGGTCGTCCGGATCATTTAAAAACTCGCCTGGCAGGAAGCTCTGCTGCTGCACAAAGTTATCCCCAACATCCAGGGCAGCATCTATCTGCGGCAGCCCCATAGCACGTATCTCACCTACTCTGGCTTTGGCGCTTTTCTCGTTGTTGCGGTTGGCTTGCAGGCTTGCCCTGTTCTGCAAAGCATATTCTATACTTTGCTGCAGGCTAAACTGCTGCACTTCCTGGGCTTGCACCACTTTAAATGACATCAGGGCCAAAATCAAAGCTATCAGTTTTACTCTTTTTTCCATGTTTTATTCTGGTAGATAATAGGTGTAGGTTATTCTTCTTCTTTGATATGCTTGAGCTCGTTTATCAGTTTGTGACCTTTAAGGGTAGCTAAGCCCAGCATGTAGTGTTCCAGGGTTGCCATCTGTACGCGCTTCAGGTCATATTTGTGGGGCGGAAACAGCACAGGGTTAAAAGGTAGTTCTACCTGCACCAGGCGTACTTTAGCCATCACTTCTACATCCAGGTCTTTCCGGTAAAGGCCTTCCTTTATGCCGCGCTCCAGGTTCTCCTTTATCTTCACAAACATGTACTCATCGCGGTGCTGCATCCATAGTTTGAATGCCTCAGGGTGGTATTTCTGCAGATCGTGGAAGATAGAAGGGTGAAACTGGTTGAACAGCTCGCGGGTCATATCCATCATGTTAAATATTTCCTCAATGGCATTACCGGAATTCTGGAAATATACTTCGCAGCGCTGCTGCATATCATCCAGGTATGCCCCCGTAGAGGCTACCACGATCTCGTTCTTGTTCTCGAACCACTTGTAGATCGTTTTCTTCGACATGCTCAGAAACTGGGCAATATCATCCATCGACACGCTTTTAATGCCCCGCTGGCAAAACAACTGGAAAGCGGTGCAGGAAATCTTTGTCTTGGCGTTTGTTCTTTCTTCTAATTCGGTGGTGCTCATAACGGCGCAAAACTATGGAAACGATTTTTATATCCAAAGTTTCCTGAAGGGTATTTTGTTTAGAAAAACGAGCATAAAAATCTCATTTCCAGCTAAATTGCAAAAAGCTATACTTATCTATTTTTAGCCTTGAACCTGACAAACTACTGTGTTACATAGACTAACACCTGCACAAACTATAGTAATGGCAAAACCACTGTCACACCAGGTCGGTATTACAACACAAAAGATTACTACAAAAAAATTACAGACCAAGTACAGTTCTGAGTCGGGTATAGCCGCTCTTGCTTAGCGGAACGCGCACGCCATTGCGGAGCAGTGCCAGGTGGCTGTCTTTTTCAAAAGGCTCTATGCGGGTTAGCTGGGTTAGAGGTATGATGTAAGATCGGTGCACACGTACAAACTGCGCAGGATCCAGCGTCTGTTCGTAATAGCCCATCGTTTTCTTTTTCAGGAACAGGCCATCTTTCGTGTGGATCTTTACATAGTCGTCGTAAGCTTCAAGGTATAGTACATCCTGCACAGGTATAATCCGGATATCGTTGCCGGCCTTAACTACAATGCGCTGTTGCTCTTCGGGCTGCTTAGCCGGCAGGTCATTAAGTATACTTGCTTTCGCCTCTGCAACACCAGCTTTCTGTTTTTCCAGCCATTTATTAACAGCAGTATCAAAACGCTCGCGGCTAAAGGGTTTTAGCAGATAATCTACCGCATTTGCTTCAAAGGCCTTTAGTGCATACTCATCAAATGCCGTTGTAAAAATTACGCCGGGGACATGCTCCACCAGCTCCAGCATTTCAAAACCGTTGATCTTAGGCATCTGTATATCCAGAAAAATAAGATCAGGCTGGTGCTGCATAATAGCTTTTACACCTTCGTAACCGTTGCTGCACTCCTGCACCACTTCTATGGTTGGGTAATGCTGCAGATATTCCAATACTATACTTCTGGCCAGGGGCTCATCATCTATAATCAGGCACTTGATCATGCGGTCTGGGGGATTTTTATAGTTGTTTCGAAAACGCTATTATTCTGTCGGGTCAGGAGGAGGTCCTGGCGGGCATAAAGCAAGTATAACCTGCGCCTGACAGAGTTAAGGCCGAAGCCAGTGCCCTGCCGGGGCTGCTGTGTGATAGGGTCGAAAGGATTTAAAGTTGTAATTACAAGTATGCCATTCTCAGCCGTTGCTTTTACCTTAATACAGGTTTCGCCAATGGTATCATAAAGGCCGAACTTTATGGCGTTTTCAACTACAGGTTGCAGCAGCAGCGCCGGCAATTGCATAGCTGAAGTAGCCTTATCAACTTCTATAGTAGTCTGCAGGCGATGGCCGAAACGTACTTTTTCTATTTCCAGGTATAATTGCAGTTGTTGCAGCTCATCGGCCAGCGTTACCAGTTGTTGCTCATCTTTGCGAAGCGTACCCCGCAGAAAATCAGATAACTGCTGAATCATGGTGCGGGCCTGCTCGGGCCTTGCAACTACCAGTGCGCTAATAGAGTTGAGGCTGTTGAACAGAAAATGAGGCTGCAATTGTTGTCGCAAAGTATGAAGTTCTGCTTCGCGGGCCATTTTTTCTGCGGCAGTTTTGCGGTCTTCGGCGTGCTGCTGGGCACGGGTATAAAACCAGAGCCAGCTTAGCAAAAGCATCAGCAGCACCATAAGCCAAGCAAAAGCCATACGAACAGGCAAGGTAGTATTTACAAAAGTCAGGTAAGCCGGGTTTGCTTCGGCTACTTTAGCCATGAGCAAAGTATAAACCAGGGTACAAACACCTGCCAGCGCTATACTCCAGCCCATAAAAAAAGCCCCTTGCCGTATACCTGGCTGGTAATAACGCAAGCCTGTACCTACCGCGTAGCCGCCTGCTGCCAGCAACAGGTTATTTAGCAAGGCATCTTTTATAAGTAAGCTTAACTCAAAATTTGTAGGTAGCATTACCAATGTTTGCACCACTGCCCACAACAGCGCCCAACTTAAGTATAGCAATATAATGCGGAGTGGATACATAGTTGCCCTGCTTATACCTGCTGGTTAGTAGCTTTTAATATTGAGGCCGCCAAACAGGGCTGTTCCTTTAATTACGAGCACTTTGTTCGGGTCGTAGTTGGTACCTGGCACCACAATGCGTTTATCATCAACGCCCCCCATAATGGCAACCACTTCTGATTTTACGCTCCAGTTAGACGGCACAATCAGCGTAGTACCACCAAAAATCTGGGTAGTTTCCAGCACAGCCGGGAACTGCATATCGGCTTGCGTTAAATTCAATTCTGTGCCACCAAACACACTTACTATATCGCCACCTTTAAAATTTTTAGAGATAATGCTTTTCTTGATACCCCCAAATATGGCTGTTGCGTTCACATAATCCTCCTCCGACGAAGTATAGTTTTCAGAAGTATAATCATCCGGAGCTGTTGCAGTTATAGCATCGTATGGCGGCTGCGCTCCTACCCCCGACCGGAATTGCCTGGGATAGCGGTGACGTGGCTTCAGGATCACCCATAAACCGATCCCGATTATCAGAATTGGCCAGAAGTAGTTCCGAAACGAGATTTCAGGTATAAAATCATCGATCAGGAAAACTGAGCCGATCAGCACCAAAATGATCCAGCTGGGTTTGCGGAACGAATGCCTGAACCCGATAAATAAGCCGAGCACGATCAGGAGCATTTGCCAAGAGAATACCCAGTGCGGTAAAAATAGAGCATTCATTTTGTAGGCCAGCAGCGCTACACCAATAAGTACCAGCACCAGGCCACCCATAACTCTGCCACTTCGGTTGTCCTGTGGGTTCTCCCAGCCTCTGTAATCTTGCTTTGTGTTTAGATCTCGATTTTCCATAGTTGTTCGTTTTTTTATCAAATATACCTGCGCTGGCTCCTGGTGGCTATACCATATAGGCCGGCCCGGGTAAGAAATCGGTAAAGCCCGGGATTTCGTCGGTAAACATACAAAGTATAAAATCTATATAGTTAGTTTTCTATACCTGTCTTACTCTTGCTGCCATCTGTAACTCACAAGTATAGCTTCCAAAATCATAGTTTATGAATTTAATTAAATCGTTGTGAAAAATATAGTTACAGCACAGCAACTGCATGCGCCATTTATAAGCTGCAAACCTGTAAATTATTATCTTTGCGTATTATGGTTGAGAAAATACAAAGAGTAGCACAAGAGATAGAGGCGGCACAGCTAAGCAATGCTGCTGAACTGGAGCAATTCAGAATAGCCTACATCGGGCGCAAAGGTATAATTTCATCGCTTTTTGATGACCTGAAGCAGGTTGCGCCAGAGCAGCGCCGCCAGGTTGGCCAAGACCTTAATCAGCTTAAAAACCTGGCACAGGCACGTTTCGACCAGGCCCAGGAACAACTGGTTAATGCCGCCGACAGCACTGCTGCCGAATCGGCTTTTGATTTTACGTTGCCAACAGTGCCAAATACCTTAGGCACGCGCCACCCGCTTGCCTTGGTACGCAACGAGATCAACCGTATTTTCTCGCGTATCGGCTTTAACCTGTCGGAGGGCCCGGAGATGGAAGACGACTGGCACAACTTTACAGCCCTGAACTTCCCTGAAAACCATCCGGCTCGCGAAATGCAGGACACGTTCTTCCTCAGCCAGGACCGTGACAAACTGCTGCGCACGCATACATCAACCGTGCAGGTGCGCCTGATGGAAACGCAGAAGCCGCCTTTGCGCAGCATTATGCCAGGCCGCGTTTACCGTAACGAGGCTATCTCGGCACGTGCACATATGATGTTCCACCAGGTTGAAGGCTTGTTTGTGGATAAAGGCGTGAGCTTTGCCGATCTGAAGCAGACGCTATACTTTTTCGCTAAGGAAATGTTCGGGCAGGACACTAAGATCCGTTTCCGCCCGTCATTCTTCCCGTTCACAGAGCCAAGCGCTGAAATCGATATTTCGTGCTTTATCTGCAAAGGCGAAGGCTGCAACATCTGTAAGCAATCCGGTTGGGTAGAGATTGGCGGCTCCGGTATGGTAGACCCGAATGTTTTAGAGAACTGTGGCATCGACCCTCAAGTATACTCCGGCTTTGCGTTTGGTATGGGCATCGAGCGAATTGCCATGTTGAAGTACCAGATAAAAGACCTGCGCCTGTTCACCGAGAACGATGTACGCTTCCTGCGCCAGTTTGAAGGGGTTATCTAGTAATTTTGAATGACTGAATAATTAAATGAGTGAATGTTTTGCCGTACAACTATAGCAGAGCATTCACTTTTCGTTTTATAAGCAATACCAAAAACTATGAAATTTGAAGATATAAAAACGATAGGCGTAGTAGGTGCCGGCACTATGGGGCAAGGTATTACCCAGATTTGTGCGCAGGCTGGCTACAAAACCATACTTTTCGATATCAATGCCCAGGTACTGCAGTCGGCTGAAGCAACTACAACCAAAACCCTTGACAAAGGCATAGAGCGCGGTAAGCTTACCGAAGCCGAAAAGCAGGCTACTCTTGGCAACCTCACCTTCACCGGCGATACACTGCAGCTTATCTGCGATGTGATCATTGAAGCGGTTGTAGAGCGCCTGGAGGTAAAGCAGAGCATCTTTAAAGAGCTTGACAGTATTAACGGCCCCGAAACTATTTTTGCCTCCAATACTTCTTCTATTCCGATAACACGCATTGCTGCCGGCATTCCGCACCCGGAGCGTGTAGTAGGCATGCACTTCTTTAACCCGGCCCATATTATGAAGCTGGTAGAAGTAATATCAGGAGCGGCCACTGCCCCTGATATTGCTGAAACTATAAAACAACTAGCCCTGAAACTGGATAAAGTGCCTGTAATGGCCAAAGACTCTCCCGGCTTTATAGTGAACCGCGTGGCGCGCCACTACTATGTTGAAGGCCTGAAGCTGCTGGAAGAGGGCGTGGCAAGTATAGAAACTATTGACAAACTAATGCAGGCCAGCGGCTTTAAAATGGGACCATTTGAACTAATGGACCTTATCGGCGTTGATACTAATTACTCGGTTACAACATCTATGTTCGAGGCTTTTCACTATGATCCGAAATTCAGACCAAGCCGCATACAACAGCAAAAAGTGGATGCCGGGCACCATGGCCGCAAATCGGGCAAGGGCTTTTACGACTATCAGTAAGCTCCTGCCACTGCTGGTCCTGCTTACCCTTTTCTCCTGCAGCGATAACTCCAACGGCCCCCTTATACCTGATACTCTTGTTAGCGAGCAGATAAATGTGACCAGCCTGCAATACCCCATGCTCCGGCAGGATGGTGGCTACGCTTACCTGCAGGGCGGCTATAAAGGAATTATGGTAGTGCGGCAGAATGCCAATTTATACTTAGCCTTTGAAAGAGCCTGCCCTTACGACCCTACTTCTTCCTGTTCCGGTGTAGAAGCCGACCAGTCTAACCTGTTCATAGTGGATAAATGCTGCAGCTCCCAATTCAATTTTCAGGGAGGCGTTATGTCCGGGCCAACGGTTTATGGATTAAAGCAGTACAAAACAGCGCTCAGTGGCTCTATTCTATACATATCGAATTAATTTTTTCAGATTGATTTACAGAATCTTATACTTTATTTAAAAGTTTTTTTAGCCACAGGCTTGCATAATCTGAAAAACTGCCTTAATATTGCATTGTAATTCAACGGCAGCAACGCCAAGAATAACAAAACACTCTTCCTTAGCTCAGTCGGTTAGAGCATCTGACTGTTAATCAGAGGGTCCCTGGTTCGAGCCCAGGAGGGAGAGCAAAAGCCACTCAATCGAGTGGCTTTTTTGTTTTATAGCCTATCCATACTTCAGAGTGCTAATTATACTTAGCTAAGTAATCGGTTTTTATACATTCATCAATTTTTCCGGCGCCTTACTTATTTTGCCAGCTAAACCAGGCTTTTGGTGTAAAAAGGAGAATGGTAGTAGCTATGGTAGCACCCAAAAAAGCCAGGAATGTATCTTTCTGGGCATCCCAGATATCGCCCTGCGTTCCTAAATAAGCCTGCCCCTGCTCGGTAAAGAAAATATCAGCAACAGCCCATTCTATCAGTTCATAAACAGCGCTAATAGCCAATGTTACTACAATGGGTGCAAACCTGGCAGTTTTTGGCGGATACCCCAGCCAGTTAATGAATATCTCAAGCATTGGATAAGTGAGCAATAAGCCAAATGAGAAATGCACAACACGGTCGTAGTGGTTTCTGGATAAGTCGAATAGATCCTGTAGCCAATACCCCACCGGGTTCTCGGCATACGTATACTTTGAACCGTACACATGCAGGCACAAGTATAAACTGATAAGCACATAGCTTGCATTACTAAACCTGTGCCATTTATAGGTTATAACCAGGAAGAGAAGAGCAGTAAAAGTAAGTGCGTTCTCCAGCAGCCAATTGTTCATGTCAGTAGTGCCTACCAGGGTACTGATCCATACAATAACGAAAACAAGTATAGATGCCAGCAGCCACCCGTTTTTTGTAAGCGGTTTTGTGGTTTTATGTTCTGCAATCATTCTATCCATACTTTCCTGCTTGTGGGTAGCAAAAGCTTGCCAGTTACAAATGCTATATCAGAAGTACGTTTATAGCTTATACTTTGCCGCAAATACTACTTTCTTAATGGGCGCCACATGCCAGGCTACGCCCGAAAAAATTAAGATGCCAGCAGATACTTATGCAATGCTGTTCCATTACACATCTCAACCTTTTAAGCCGCAATACAGTATCTTTTAATACACATGGCAATATTTTCATATAAAACGGCGAATGTGTCTTTATCAGGCAGAAGCCCATGTTGTTAACGCCGGATTTAAACCTCGAATCATGAAAGATATAAGAGCATATTTATCGGTTTTGTTCGTATTGCTGGCTGTAACATTAAGTAGCTGCGAACTTGTAGGAGACATTTTTGAGGCTGGCATGTGGACAGCAGTTATTATTATTGTGCTGATTGTACTGCTTGTAGGCTGGCTTTTCAGAAAACTTAGACGCTAAAAGAAAAGGGAGCCAATTGGCTCCCTTTTTTATACTTGCTATACTTATCGGCTGCGTTTTGGCATGGTGCCCAGCAGGTAATCCCATAGCGGCGACGATACGCCATACGCGGCATTAGGGTCTTTATAATGGTGTATACTATGATGTATCCAGAGCTGCTTTAAAAAGTTTTTAGGCGGCGCATACGCATGCACAGCATAATGCACAAACAAGTACATGGCATATCCAAACAACAAGCCGGCCACTACGCCAAATACAAACTGCCCGAATATCAGCTTAAACACAAAAAACAGGAACGAGGCAATAAGCACACTTACAATGGGCGGCATAGCCAGGCGCTCTTTGTCCTTAGGGAAATCATGGTGGTTGCCATGGAAAGTATATTGTATGCGAGCCTTGGCTGGCGTGTCCGTATCCATATGAAAAACAAACCGGTGCGCCAGGTACTCCAAGAAGGAGAAAATAAACCACCCCAGGAAAAAGAGCCCTACTGCCTCCAGCACATTTATAAAACTATGCGTGATGCCATAGTAGATCAGCCCGATAGAAAAAAGTATGAAAATGGTAATAGGAAGGGCAATATGCGTTCTGGTTAGTCTTTCCAGAACAGGGTTCTGAAAAATCTGCGCGCGGCCTTTATGATTTGGTTTCATCGTTTTATTTATGCTTTGTACCTGGTGCGGAATTACTCAAAATTCAAGGAAGAATATATGCTGTAACTACTATAACTGGCATAAACGAGATAGATTACTTAATGTTTAATAACGTTTCTAATCCATGAATGGTCTGATTTTTTTCGGATAAAGTATAATTTGCCTGCTCATAAAACCGCCTGCGCTCCTTAATTGTTTTAACTAAGTAAGTATAAAGCTCTTCTGATGATTTTCCGGAAAGAAGCGGCCTTACGGATAGGTCTGAATTCTGAAGTCTTTGCAACAATTCACTGGCTGGCAGATCCAGAAAAATACTTTTGCCATACTTGTTGATAAAGGCCATGTTATCGAAGAAACAGGGAGCGCCGCCGCCTGTGGCAATTACAGCCTGCTCATATTCCTGCACCACAGCTTCCAAGGCCTGCCGCTCCAGCTCCCGAAACTTTTGCTGGCCTTCCTGCTCAAATATTTGGGTTATACTTCGCCCCTCGCGCTGTACTATATAATCATCCAGGTCTACAAAAGTATAGCCCAGCTTTTGCGCCAATTGCCGCCCAAGCGTGGTCTTGCCCACTCCCATCATACCTATCAGGAAGATTCGCATTTTCTTTAATTAGAACTTATGAATTGGTGGTGTTTGAGGTAGAAAAGTACTGATTTCTGGTTACTCTAGTCCAGTTTCACTCTTGGGTCCAGGACAGCATACAGCAGGTCTACGAAAATATTGATGAGCACGAACAGAAAAGCTACAAACAACGTGGCCCCCATTACCAGCGGAAAGTCGAGGTTCTGAACAGCCTGAATAGTAACTGCGCCCAGACCTTTCCAGTTAAAGATATACTCGATAAAGAAGGCACCGGCCATAAGCGAAGCCATCCAGCCGGAAGCGGCTGTAACTACCGGGTTGAGTGCATTTTTAAGGGCGTGCCCAACTATAACATGGTAGCGGTCCAGGCCTTTGGCGCGGGCTGTACGAATGTAGTCCTGCGACATTACATCGAGCATAGAGCTGCGCGTAAGCTGCACAATAACCGCCAGAGGACGGATACCCAACGCGATGGCTGGCAACAGCAAGTTTCGCAGCATCAGGTGCTGGCCTTCAAAGGGGTCTATCTCGTAAAGCTGCCCGGTCAGGCTCAGGCCGGTCCAGTTGCTCCAGTAAAAACCAAATGTAATGGCAATAAGTATGGCTGCCACAAACGAAGGCACCGAAATACCCAGCACCGATGAAGTAACCAAAGTATGATCTAAGGTACTGTGCGGGCGCAGCGAGGCCAGTACCCCGAAAAGTATACCAAACACGGTGGCAATAAGCATGGCAGCCAGCGCCAGCCAGAGTGTGCCGGTAAAATGATCAAGCAGGATATCGGTTACGCTTTTGTTTGTCTGGAAAGACCTGCGCAGGTATGGCGTTTTCCACACAATCGCATCTTCGCCTATGTTTGCCAGCTTATTATACTCATACTTCTGCTGGTTTTCCTCCGTATCCTCGTGCACCGACAACGGCGACACATCGTTCATGTAAAACAACAGCTGCGTTGGCAAGGGTTTATCCAGCCCAAGTTCTTTTGTGATGGCTTCGCGTGTGCTTAAATCGGAGCGCTGGCCAGCCAGCAAAGCCACCGGATCGCCGGGCAATACGTTAAAAAGGAAAAACACTGCCACCAGCACCCCCAGCAGAATCAGCAGGCCATGCCCCAGTCGGCTAAGTATAAATCCTATGAATTTCATTTAGTAGTAATTTGTAAGTTATGTTATTCTCTAGAAGCCTTTTCGGTCAACTCTTCTGAACTTCTCAGTCCAGAAACCAACTGCCGAGAATTTCCTAATCCCAATGTTATAATTTATGCGGATTAGAAAACCCGCTTCAGCTTTAGTTTCGGACAAAAATGTCTGAAACAGCAACGCATCAGTTTGGGCAATGCTTAATCAGCAAGCAATGCCTTTACTTCATCTACAGCTGGCGTATCATTATGGTGCCACATGCCTTTTACAGTACCATCCTGCAACAGCATAATGCCCGGGTTAGAGCGCATCATCGTTTTTAAAACAGTGCCATCGCCAAAGTAATAAGGAGCTGCCAGATTTACCTCGTGGCGGAAAGCCTCAAAATCCTGGCTACTGCTGGATGTAACTACAAGCGGTGTTATACCCTGTTTTTCTGCCCCGGCCACCAGTTGGTTAATTTTATCAAAGTCAGAACGATCGGCTTTTGCTACGTTGTGCACAATGATCAGCAACTTTTTACCTGTCAGTACTTCCTGTGTAAAATCGCCCTGGTCGTTCCATACATTAAAATCTGTTATCTTAGGTCCGGCTTCAGGATTTACCGGCACCATTTCTTTAAACTTGTAGCTCTGATCGGTTGGGTATTCTTCAAACTCCTGCTCCTCGCCATTCTTCACCATAATGTACTTATACTTTAGCGGCGCCGATGGCTTCATGAGTGTAGGTATGTTGTTACCGATCTTATAAGCACGGAAGTCGATGTAAGGCAGGTGCTCGTAAGCATACCAGCCAATACCTACCGAAAGTATAGCCGTAAGTGCGGTTATTGTTGCTCCCATAGTTGGCTTCATAATCGGTTGCAGGTACCGGCGCGTCACCAGCAATACCACAATCATTACCAGCAGCACAATATCTTTTGTAAACGACTCCCAAGGCGTTAGTTTAATGGCATCGCCGAAGCAGCCGCAGTCGGTTACTTTGTTAAAGTATGCTGAATAGAATGTCAGGAAGGTGAAGAACACGATCATGGCCAACAGCAGCCATAGCACTTCTTTCAGTTTCCATCGCACAAGCAAAGCCACGCCCAGCACAATCTCCAGCGCACTCAGGAAAATAGACAGGAACAACGCCGCCGGCTCCAGCGATTTAAAGAACGGCGCAATGTCTGCCGAGAAAACTTCGAAATACTCTTCCAGTTTAATAGCGGTGCCTACCGGGTCGTTAATTTTGATCAGTCCGGAAAAGATGAATAGCACGCCCACAAAGAGCCAGAAGAATTTGGTGATGTATTTCATGGTTGACCTCCCCCTGCCCCTCCTAAAAACAGGAGGAGGTTAGGATTATGTTTTTGTTTAGTAAAGAATAAAAATCCACTCCTAAATAAGCAAGTTTTCAAACCCTCATTTCGTGCACATCTTATTTGACCACCTGCTGTGCGGTATAAGGTCCCTCGGCCAAGCTCGGGATGACAAAAAAGAGAATATCAATTATAGCCTAACTATAAACTATAACCCTACTTAACCTTCTCCGCTGCACCTAGCTTTATCAGCGCGAAAACGGCGTAGTTGATCATGTCGCGGTAGTTGGCTTCCACACCTTCCGAGATCAGGGTCTGGCCTTCGTTGTCTTCTATCTGCTTGGTGCGGTATAGCTTCATCAGGATAATGTCGGTGATGGAGCTAACTCGCATGTCGCGCCAGGCTTCGCCGTAATCGTGGTTTTTAGCCGTGAGCAGTTTTATGTTCTCTTCTATGTGGTGCGTGTACTGGCGCTCTACCTCATCGGCTGGCAACGTCTGCTCGGCATCAGCAGGCAGGTTAAGCTGCATCAGGGCAATAACACAGTAATTTATGATGCCAACAAACTCATCGCGGATGTCATCTTCTACCAGCTGCTTGCCCTTTTCCTGAATAGAGCGGATGCGCTGGGCCTTAATAAATATCTGGTCGGTAATAGATGGCAATCGCAGCACACGCCACGCGGTGCCATAATCTTTCGTCTTTTTTACAAACGTATCTTTACAGCGATTTACTACCTGATTATATTCCTGGAGCGTTTGACTTATCAACTTTTTAGCTTTAATTTTAAAACGACCGACATAATTGCCAGCATTGGAATCGAAAGATAAGCTTTTTAGAAAAAAAAGTACACTTAACTGCCGCGGAAAAATCCTCTCGCTGGATACGCCACTGGTAATGGGCATCCTGAATATTACGCCAGATTCCTTTTTCCCAGGTAGCCGACTGAGCTCAACTGAAGAGGTACTACAGCGCGCCGAAACCATGCTTGCCGAAGGTGCCGACATACTGGATATCGGAGGTTACTCATCCAGGCCGGGTGCTGAGGATATAACTGTTCAGGAAGAACTGGACCGCGTAATTCCGGCTGTAGAGGCTATTATGAATGCTTTTCCAGAGGCTATACTTTCTGTTGATACGTTCAGGGCTGCTGTAGCCGAGGCAAGTATAAATGCGGGCGCATCCATCATAAACGATATTGCAGGCGGCCTTTTGGATGAAAACATGTTTGAAACTGTTGCCAGGCTGCAGGTACCGTACATACTTATGCACATGCGCGGCACGCCGCAAAACATGCAATCGCTGTCGAACTATACCGATCTGGTAACAGAAGTAATAGCTGAACTACAAGTGCAGGTTGCAAAACTGAAAAAACTTGGTGCTAAGGATATTATACTTGACCCTGGCTTTGGATTTGCTAAAACCATTGAACATAATTTTGAGTTGTTAAACCACATGAATGAGCTGCGCATATTTGGCTTGCCTGTGCTGGCTGGCCTTTCGCGCAAATCCATGGTTTACAAGTCGTTGGGCATTAACCAGACCGATGCCTTAACAGGAACAATAGCCGTTAATACACTGGCGTTAACCAGAGGGGCGGACATTTTGCGGGTGCACGACGTAAAAGAAGCTAAACAGACTATAAAACTATATAAGAGAACAACACTTTGACATTATTATTCAGCATAGGGTTTTTAGAGATTGAGCTGCTTGATATCATTGATATTCTGCTGGTTACTGTATTGCTATACCAGCTATACAAACTCCTGACAGGCAGCGTAGCGCTCAAGATTTTCCTGGGCCTGCTCTCTATTTACCTCTTATACCTGGTGGTGCGCGCCGCCGGTATGGAGTTGCTGAGTATAATTCTGGGTCAGTTTATGGGCGTGGGCGTGCTGGCTGCTATTATACTTTTCCAGCCCGAGATCCGGCGCTTCCTGCTGATGATAGGCAAAACCACAGCTTTTAATAACGAACGTATTTTCTGGGGATTTCCGTGGCGCCGCGAACAAACCGAAAAACTAAGCCTCACTCCTTTTATAGAAGCTGCCAAATCATTGGCTGGCAAAAATACCGGCGCTCTTATTGTATTCGCAAAAAGCTCGGAGCTGAAATATTATGCTGAGTCGGGAGATTTGATTGATGCCGTTATCTCGAAACGCCTGCTGATGTCTATCTTTAACAAAACCAGCCCTTTGCACGATGGCGCTGTTATTATTGCTAACAACCGCATTAAGGCTGCCCGCTGTATTTTACCTGTTACTGAAAACAATGAGATTCCGGCCTCTATGGGTTTGCGCCACCGCGCTGCAATTGGTTTAACAGAGGTTACAGATAGTGTAGTGCTTGTAGTTTCGGAGGAGACAGGCCAGATTGCCCTAGTACGAAACGGCGAAGTATACCGCAACCTTTCTTCCGCTGACCTGCGTGTGAAGCTCAACCAGTTCCTTTTTGATATGGATCAGCGCCCTGCAGCAGCCCCTTCTGAAAAGTCTGTAAATGCAGCTTAGTACTGTAACTATAACCGATTAAGCTTTTTCTTTAACACGCTGCTGTTTCCTTCTGCTTAGAAAGTATAGCTTACTCATCATCGGTTTGAGTAACGGTACTTCGATTAAACTGCTAGCCCGCTTTATCCTCGCAAACAACTTATACTTAGACTTGCTAAAAATCTGTGCTGCTACTACGGCAGCAAACACATACAGTAGTATTACAACAACTGTAGATAGGATATTCTGAGAAGCAGTCTCCATAGCTATACTTTTGCTGCTTATACGACATATAATTATTTAAAGATAAAAAAGATTAATTTCCCTTTCTTCTCCAGAAAAACCAATAAGCTGAAAACCCGATTACCGGAATTACCCATACTACTACCATCCAGAGTAACCGCTCAGTAAGCACATAGCTAGACCTGAAAATGATATGCACTACTGTAAGCACCACCAGCAGGTAATTAACAACTACAAGTGTAAAAATCAAACTCTCAACAAAGGCTCCGTTTCCTGCTGCTAACTCCATTTTTCAATCAATTTTGCTTCAGTTTAAAAGTATAAGAACTATGCTTAAAAACAAAAAGCTGCCCGTTACAAGGGGCAGCTTTTATACTTTGCAAGCAAGTATAAAACTTACTTAATAACACCAAGCTCTTTACCAACTTCGGTAAAGGCAGCTATACATTTATCCAGGTGCTCTTTATCATGCACCGCAGACATTTGCACACGTATACGCGCCTGGCCTTTTGCAACTACAGGGTAGTAGAAACCGATAACATAAATGCCTTTATCCAGCATGCGGGCTGCAAACTCCTGCGCCAGCGGGGCATCGTACAGCATTACCGGCACAATCGGGTGGTCGCCTGGCTTAATGTCGAAACCGGCTTCTGTAATTTTCTCACGGAAATATTTGGTGTTCCACTCCAGCTTATCGCGCAGCTCTGTTGTTGAGCTAAGTAAATCGAGCACGGCAATAGAAGCACCTACAATAGAAGGAGCCAGTGAGTTTGAGAACAGGTAAGGACGTGAGCGCTGGCGTAACATATCGATGATCTCTTTATGCCCGGAAGTAAAGCCGCCCATAGCACCACCAAGCGCTTTGCCAAGCGTACCTGTAATAATATCGATTTTGCCCATTACGTTGTGATACTCGTGTGTACCACGGCCTGTTTTACCCATAAAGCCGGAGCTATGGCACTCATCGATCATGATCAGAGCTTTATACTTATCAGCCAGTTCTACTATTTTATCCAGCTGGGCAACAGTACCATCCATCGAAAAAGCGCCATCTGTTACAATAATGCGGTGCTTGGTGTTTTTACTAACAGCTTCCTGCAGTTTTGCCTCCAGGTCGGCCATGTTGTTGTGCTCATAACGGAAGCGCTGCGCTTTGCATAAACGGATACCATCTATGATAGAAGCATGGTTCAGGGCATCAGAAATGATTGCAGAGTCTTCGCCGAACAACGGCTCAAAAACGCCACCGTTGGCATCAAAAGCAGCTGCGTAAAGTATGGTGTCTTCAGTGCCTAAGAACTCAGATATCTTACGCTCCAGCTCTTTGTGTATATCCTGGGTACCGCAGATAAAACGTACCGAGCTCATGCCATAACCATGTGTATCGATCGCTTCTTTGGCTGCCTCAATTACTGCCGGGTGCGCCGAAAGGCCCAGGTAGTTATTGGCGCAAAAGTTAAGTACATGCTTCTGCTGCGTGGTATCAATATCAGCACCCTGCGGCGTTGTAATGATGCGCTCTCTTTTATACAATCCTGCTTCTTCTATTTCAGCAAGCTGCTGTGCTAAGTCTGGTTTTAAAGTCTCGTACATATCTGTTGTTTGTATATCAATTTTGGGTATTTGTCAAGTATAACTATAAATCTGCTACTTCCCCGCTTTCGTCGGGTTTAGGCGTTGGCCTCCGGATAATAGGTCTTGGGCGCGGAGGCTTCGGGTTCTCTTCCGGGGCACTGTCTGCAGGTGGTTTAGTTTCTGTAATTTGCTCTTCAGCCTGCTTTTGCTCCTGTTCAGCTGCTGGTGGCGTTAGCCTTTTTATTACAGGACGTGGCCTAGGCGGTTTTAGTGCCGGCACATCTGTTTTTTCATCCGCAGGTGCAGCTTCTGTAGGTTGATCTTTATCAGGTTTGCCTGCTTCTTCCTCAGGTTTTACCAATGCAGCTGGCCGTTTCATTACGGGTCGTGGCCTTGGTGGCGCAGGCGTTTCAGCAGCAGGCGTAGTTATTGTTGTTTCTTCTTGGGCGCTTGCCTGCGTTTCTTCCTGGGGTGGTTTTTGTAACGCGGTCGGGCGTTTTATTACCGGTCTTGGTCGGGGAGAAGGTATAGCAGCTGGCACTTCTGTTTCTGCAGTTGGCTCAACAGGTGTTATAGCTTCGGTCTTTTCTTCTGCCGGCTTCTGAAGCGCTGCCGGCCTTTTTATAACAGGTCGGGGTCTGGCAACTGGTTTAGTTTCTTCTGAAGCTGGTGCCTGTGGCGTAGCTTCTGTATTTGTATTGGCTGCTTCCGCAGCTGGTTTTGTTATTACAGGCCGTTTAATTACCGGCCTTGCTTTGGCAGCAGCCGGCTGTGTTGGCTCAGATACTGGTGCCTCTCCCTCTACCGGAGGTTTTTGCATAGCAGCCGGCCTGCTGATAACAGGCCTTGCTTTTGGTACAGCAGCTGGCGCAACCGGCTTTTCTTCAATTGTTTCCTGTGGAACAATAGTTGAAGCCGGAACATCAGCAGGTTTTGCAACAGGGGCAGCACGCCTTGCAGCGGCAGGCCGTGGTACTGCAGTAGTGGCAGGGGCAACTTTCGGAACATCCTCTTCCCGCAAATGGTATTTTAAACGCACATTGTTGATGAGCATTTTTACAGCTACATAAAAGCTGTTAGGGTGCATCTGCGCATACATCTCCTCCCATGCTTTATAACGAGCCGTGTCTTCTGCCTCAAAGGCAGCCTTATTTATACGCTTCTTTATCAGGTACTCTTCAAACGTCATGCTTTGTTAGCTTAACCCAGCCTGGGTGCTGCAAATTTACAGGCTTCGCTTCTAAATAACGGTTATAAATTAAATTTACTCTTTTGCCTCTACAAATATAAGAAAATCAACCTCCTGCAACAGAGCTGTGTTGCTTCTATTTTATACTTCGTTAACTCATGTTTTCAACCACTTATACTTTTGAAGAAGTGCATAGAAGGCGATGTAAGGCTGTATAACCTGTCGCAGACATTTATCTTGTATTAAGCCCTCACCTTTCTTGTGGTTTATACTTTTACTATTGCACTGAAATCGGTTACTTTGCACAAATAGAATTCCTTAACTATGGCAAACACAAGTGATACGGTATTAGTGATTGGCGCCTGCGGACAGCTTGGCTCGGAACTTACCCTCGAGCTTCGTAACATGTATGGCGGGCAAAATGTGGTCGCAGCCGACATTTCAGCACCAAAGCAGGCTGACTTGCGCGATTCCGGCCCTTTTGAGAAAGTGGATGTACTGGATACGAAAGTTTTGGCAGAATTAGCCTCTAAGTATAAATTTAAGCAGATCTACCACCTGGCCGCTGTACTTTCGGCCACTGGCGAAAAGAATCCGAAATTTGCCTGGAAACTGAACATGGACGGCCTGTTTAATGTGCTGGACCTGGCCCTGGAGCAGAAAGTGGAGAAAGTATACTGGCCAAGTTCTATTGCTGTGTTTGGCCCTAACACGCCGCGCCAGAACACGCCGCAGCACACCATCATGGATCCTAACACGGTATATGGCGTTAGCAAGCAGGCTGGTGAGCGTTGGTGCGAATATTACTTCGAAAAGTATGGCCTTGATGTGCGTAGCCTTCGCTACCCGGGCCTGATCGGCTATAAAGCCCTACCTGGCGGTGGCACTACAGATTATGCTGTGGATATTTACCACCAGGCATTAGAAAGTGGTAATTACGAATGTTTCCTGAGCGAGAACACGTACCTGCCTATGATGTATATGCCGGATGCCCTGAAAGCTACCATTGACCTGATGCATGCACCGGCGGAGCAGGTAAAAGTTCGTAGTTCTTATAACCTGAGCGCCATGAGCTTCTCGCCTAAAGAAATAGCCGCTTCTATTCAGAAACACATCCCTGATTTCCAGATATCTTACAAGCCTGATTCTCGCCAGCAGATAGCAGATTCGTGGCCACAAAGCATCGACGACAGCGCTGCCCAGCAGGACTGGAACTGGAAACCAGCTTATAATCTGGATACCATGACGGAAGACATGCTCCTCAACCTGAAAAAAATGAAAGAAGAGCAGACGCTAGCGTAAGTTGGTAAGTATAAAATTTAAAAAAAGGGTGATGTCATAACTGATATCACCCTTTTTTGTTTTCATTCTGTTGTCATTTCGAGCGATAGTCGAGAAATCTTATGTGTTCTATCGTTGAAGCTTTAGCTTGTGGCTAACAGGCTATACTTTCATAGTTTCCTGTAATCCTGGGAGCTCTACTTGCCTATCGTTTTATAGTTGTTTTGGTTCGCTCCTAGCCCGCGAGGGCTCGTCCTCGGGCATCGCGCTGTGTTCCCTCCTGCCTCCGCTACGCTACGGCTGCCTTTCAGGCACCGGATCTCACAAGGCGCTCAACCCAAGGACTGGGTACAATTTCGATAGCAAACGCTAGTACTACTGAAACCACTGTTCCCTTGAGGGGACTACAGGGGTGTTATACTTGACCTATAAAGCAATAGCTTTTCCAAGTGCACCCAAGACGATTCGATGTTTGAGCGTTCAGCGAGTGGGGGTAGGGGCCCTCGATAAACGAATTGTCTTGATTCTTTTGCTTACAGGGGTGCAGGGGCCCCTTTTAGACTTTTCTCATCAAGGAGAAAAGTAAGGCCCAGCCGGCGAGGCGAAAGCTTAATCAAAGCATAGAAGGTGCATGTTAAACAGAATGTTTACAATGAAACGTTGAGCTCCCCTCATTAGTTAAGGAGGGGCTGGGGTGGTTGGAAACACCAACTATAAGTAAGACGCTTGTAGGAGCTGCGTACGCTATGAGGTCTAAAGAACTTCCACTAATGACCCTATACCTCACATCAACTTTCTCCAATAAAAGCAGTTTATACTTTGGCCAAGTATAAACTAATAGCTTATGATCGTAAATGCGATACCTGAAGGTTGGGAAATTATTTACCAGCAGGCGCATGGGGTGCTGGCAGCGCAGTTAGCATTTCACCTGAAACCAGAATTACACTGCCGGCACTGGGTTGAAACCATAATTGCAATTGCCAACCACGACAACCGCCAGAAAACATGGAAAGGAAAAGATGGCCTGACAGAAGCCGGCGCTCCCGCTGATTTTACACTTCTACCAACTACCCTCGATCAGGCCAAAGCACTGATGCACGCCACCAGGTTTCAGAGCAGTTGGGTAATGTTGCTTACCTCTATGCACATGAGTTATTTGTATGAAAGCCAGCGCGGCAAAAACAAAAGCACCGATAACTTCCTGGATGAACAACTTGTCGTACAGCGCAAATGCCGGCAGGCGCTACGTATAAATAAAGCTGAAGCAGAAAAAGGATATGCTGTACTACAGTGGTGCGACCGCCTCTCGCTTATACTTTGCAAAAACGAACTCCCTGCCGATGAACGAACTTTAGAGATTACAAAAGGCCCCGATGGGAAAGTATACTTCATTAAACAAACAGCAAATAACACTTTAATAGTAGATCCCTGGCCTTTTGCAACACCGGGACTGGAAGTACAGGTAGCGTACAGAACCTTGCAGCAGCTACAATTTAAGAACGATGCAGAGTTGGCAACTGCGCTGGCTAAGGCCGAAGTAAAGTATAAACGATGGGCATTCTCAGAAAATCCATAAACCAACTTCTATAAGCACCTAACCCCAGCAGGTATTCCCCGTCTATACTTGCATGCATAAGTTTTCTAACCCGGCAGACTTATTCAACCTGAGGAAAAAAAAAGAATGACCATACTGGAATCAAACGATAAAGAGCTTAGACAACTCATATTTAAAAAGGACCGCGTGATCGTGAAATTTACGGCAGACGATTGTCCTGTTTGCAAATCTATACATCCTAAGTTTATAAGAATTTCTGCCGAGCCGGCTTACCAACACATTACGTTTGTGCGGATGAGCGCTAAAGAGAATCCGGTTTCCAGTAAAGAAGTAAGCATGACCGGAACACCTTTTTTTGCTACTTACAAAGACAGCATGCTGGTGGATTGCGGCGTTGTAGCCACCGAAGAAGACTTGCGCGGCATGCTCTCGAAACTGCTGTAAGTATAAAACCAATATCAATAACCTGGCACTAGCCTTGCATTCTGGTAGCTGACGTGTAAAATCAGTAACTTGCGTTGCTTTTATTAATCAGCTAAATCCGTGATAAGAAACAACTTACCTAAATTTATACTACTGCTGTTTGCCTGCTCTGCCACTTTTATAGTTCCGGGCTGCTCCAGCACATCTAAAATAAACTCTGAAGCGCCCGCTGCTACTGCTGTAGCTGTGCCTGCCTACCAACCCAAGCTGTCTTCTATTACCATACCTGTTTCTATACCTATTGCCGCTATCGAAGATAAACTGAACCAGGAGTTTAAGGGCATACTTTACAAAGACGATAACCTGGAAGGCGATAATGTGGCTGTAACGGTGTCTAAACTGGGGCGCATGAGCATGCGTGCCGAAAAAGATAAAGTATACTTTAGCGTACCGCTTCGCATTTATGCCAAAGGCCGCTGGAAATGGGACCCTTGCAAACTTTGCCCTGCCATCGATAAAACCGAAGACACCAATTTTGACATGGTGATAAAGACGGAAAGTAAGATTGGCCTTACCGAAGACTATGCAGTAAAAACTACTACAAGCGGCGATTTTGAATGGGGCGACACCAAGCCTGTACTTCAACTTGGCCCGCTTAAAATTGGCCTGGCCCGCTTTGTAGAGCCTACTATGCGCGAGCAAATGGCCATACTTACCAAACAGCTCGATAAAGACCTGCAAAGCCGACTGAACATGCGCCAGTATGTAGTCGAGGCCTGGCAGCAGGTGCAGCAACCACTAAAACTAAATGATGCCTATAATGCCTGGCTAACCATTGTACCCAAGGATGTGCGCATTGCCCCACTTTTTGCCAGCAACGGCAATCTTAACACCCGCATCGGTATTACCTCTTACATTAGCGTTGATACCGATGGCAAACCCAATGTAAAGGTAAACAGGAACCTCCCGAAACTGGTGCTGGATAACCGCCTGACCGATGCCATACAGATCGGGCTGACTGCAACTATACCGTATGCCCATGCCAGCAAGCTGCTACAGGAACAGGTAGCTAACCAGACCTATAAGTTTGATGGCGGCAAAAGTGAAGTAAGGGTAAACAATGCTGCTATTACGCCGGGCGGCGAACAACTGGTGCTGATGCTGGATGTGAACGGAAAAACCAAAGCAGGCTTGTTCACTAAGAAGATAGTAGGCAAAGTATACCTGCGCGGCACGCCTTACTACGATGCCCAGACTGCCTCTATCAAAGTACGCGATGTAGACTATGACCTTGACACAAAAGACAGGCTCTTAAGCACGGCCAGCTGGCTTGCCAAAAACAAGTTTAAAGACATGATACAGAGCCAGGTAAGTATACCGGTGCAAAGCCAGCTTACCGAAGCCCATACCATGCTCCAGAACATGCTGAACACATCCGGGCGGGTACACGAATCGGTGATGCTGCGTGGCAATATAAAGGAAATTACCCCCGAAAATATTTACCTCACGCCCACAGGTATAAAAGCTGTTGTTAACGCTAAAGGCAACCTTACTGCTACAGTAGATAAACTGTAGGTACAACAGGCTATTTTATACTTGCCCTGGCAACCGGCTTAGGGCTGTTAAAGATAGCATCGGGCACACTGTCAGGAACTGCAATATCGGTGAGAAAGAAGTCGCCGGTAGGGTTGCTGCGGTTGTCGGCCAGTTTTATATTTCCGTAAAGTTTATAGTCTGCCCAGCGGCGGGTAAAGGTTGGTTTGGTATCGGTGGCATTCCTGTAAAAAGCCCACTGCGTTATCAGCTTCTGCTCTTTATCTACCCAAAGTTTATACTTGTTTTGTGGTGTTAAGCCTACTTTTTCAAATGTCATTTCCAGCACATCGGCAGGGGCTCCGCTTGTAGTTTTGCCCTCTCCTATGTATGTTAAGTTAACGCCCGGGTCCAGGAGCTTAAAAGGCATTACCAACCAGTAAGAGTTATTGATAAACATGGCATACGCACGCTCCCGCAGCTTCAGCGTTTCCTCCGGGTTTTGTACTTCCCTGCCCGCCACATATACTTTGCCTTCTTTTGTCTGGGTATTTATAATGGCTACCAGGCTGTCGTTTTCCCACCGAAATTTGTTCTGATGTTTATCCCAGATCTGGTATTGGTCTTTAAAAGTCCAGGCGAGGTAGCGGGTGTTATCCCAGTTTTTCCGGCCGCCCATTTGTTTCATTATCTGCTGTGCCAGCTCTCTTGCTTTAGCATTTGAAGTAGTAGTTATCTGAGCGTGCAACTGCAAGCCTTGCAGCAGTACCAGGCACAGTAAAAGCAGCAGGTAAAAGCGTTTTCTCGGGAGCATAGCTTTCTAAATTTTCAGGATGCTATGTATACGTAAAACCCGGATAAGGCTACCTGTTCCCACATCTCATTAACCTAAGAGAGTTGCCATCGTATCAGAATTGCGCCCTGAAAAGAGAACTATAAAATAATTGTCTATGACTGCTATTTCTATTAAAAGCATTTTGCCCTTGTTCAAATCAACTTTTTCTGAGTTTAACGAGAACAACTCTTTCAGGCTGGCAGGTGCTCTGGCTTTTAACGCCATATTTTCTATTCCGCCACTGCTCATTATCATTATAAGAGTAGCCGGGGCTTTTTTCGGAGAGAAGGCTGTTTCAGGGCAGCTTTCAGATCAGATTGGAAGCGCTATCGGGCCAAGTGCCGCAGAGGGCATCGAAACTGTGCTTAAAAATGCGCAGGTAAGCGAAGGAGGCGGCATTGCGCTTTGGATAGGAATAGGTACGCTTATTTTTGCGGCCACTACGTTTTTTGCCACCTTACAGGAGTCGCTGAACTCAGTCTGGAACCTGAAAGTAAAGCCAAGCAACGGCATTGTAAAGATGCTGCAGGTACGTGTTTTCTCTTTTGGCATTGTGCTGAGCATTGCCCTGCTGATGCTTTTATCGCTGGTTATAAGTGCGGTAATTGCCATTTTAAGCGATTTCCTGGCTCAGCTTATACCTGGCGTTGGCGTTTTCTTTATTAAACTCGCCGACTTTGTAGTTTCTGTGGGCATTATTACAGCACTTTTTGCCCTTATTTATAAATACCTGCCAGATGCCACCATCCGCTGGAAAGACATCTGGATAGGCGCTTTTGTTACAGCCTTGCTGTTTACCATTGGCAAGTTCCTGATAAGCTGGCACATTGGCACCAGCGACCCGGGCTCTGCTTACGGCGCGGCTGGCTCTATCATTGTTATACTTGTCTGGATCTATTATTCCTCACTCATCGTGTTTTTCGGGGCCGAGTTTACACAGCAATATGCCCTGCAGCTGGGCCAGAATATCAGGCCCAAACCGCATGCTGTTTTTGTGAGAGAGCAGGAAGTAACCGAGCAGCCACAGGATAAAAAAAGCGGACGCCCTAAACCGGAAGGCAGGTTTAACAAGAACCCTTAAGCAAGTATAAATTGTTACAGCTGCTTAAAAGGATAAGCCAACCAGCAAAGTTGCAGTTCTGTTTGTGTGGCGGAGAGATTCGTAATACGAAACACCGTTACTGATCTCATACCTTGCCTCTGCTAAAAGATTTATTTTTCCCTTATAAGGAGCGCGTAATCCAATACCTCCTATTAACCCTTGTTCATGCTTCCGGTAAGATTCTAAAGCTTCATACTCTCTGGTAGATGTGGAAGTGTAGAAAGTTGAATGTTTAACAACCGGGCTGGCAAAATCCAGCATAAACCTGTTTTGCACTCCCAAAGCAAAGTAAGGGCGGGTTTTGCCTTTCGGATACGTATACCGCAGCATTAATGGCACCTCCAGGTAAGATGCTTCAATAGAACCGCTGTATTCGTCGTGTATACTTTCGGATTTTACATACTCATAATTCCCGTTATACTTGTACTGATAGTACATAACAGCAGAATGCAGGCTTAATTTCTCACTTACTTTTGGCATACTGAAATTCAGGAAGAAGCCACCCGTTAAATTTGTAGAAGAAGAGAACTTACCTTTAGCCAGGTATTCAAAAGAACCCTCCATGGCAGTGAAAGTAGCTTTGGCATTCGAAACTCCGAGTAATATGCCTTTTTCAAATTTAGCATTAGCCGTTACAGGTTTTGCAAACTCTACCGCGTTAGGTGATATGCAGGCATTATACTTCGTTACCAGCTTAATAAGGTCAGATTGCTCTAATCTTACTTTTTCAATGCCGTCTAAAGCTGCCGCACAGTCTGCCATGTTATTAGTTAGCGTGCCAATATAAATTTTAGAGACTGCCGTAAAAGTTTTGCCATTTTGCTTTACCTGCCTTACCTCCTGCACCAGTTCCTGAACGGCGGCTTCGTCTTTCTTAAGTATAAAGTAGCGTTCTTTTTTACCCAATTCTTTTAAAAAGTATAAACTCACAGGCCCCTTTGCCAGCACTTCCATGAAAAAAGGCTGATCTATTTCCTCGTCTTCTATACCTATACTTTTTATACTTCTGGACTCGTATAGCTTACCTCCGTTAAAACCATAACCTAGCAAATCTGCTGGCAAGTATGCTACAGGGCTGGCACTTTCTTCTGACTTAAAGGTAGTACCTGTTGCATTGCGCTCGTTACCTCGGTAATCTACCAGGCCTTCGCTCCTGCTACCATCTGTTTTTATAATAAAGCCAGGCTTAAAGTTTGATTGGGCTGCCACCTGAAAAGATAAAACAAGGGCAAAAAGGAGGAAGTAAGCGCGTTTCATGTTAGCGGTATATTGTATATAACAAATATACAAACTAATCTATGTTCTGACAACTAACAGGCTACCTGAAAAAGCAACAGCCCCAACTCCTGGAGGAGCTGGGGCTGTTGCTTTATACTTAATTTAAGCCAGTGCTTACTTATACGTTACACCGATTGCTTTTCTTTTACGGCTAATTGTCCGCAGGCGGCATCAATGTCTTTACCGCGGCTGCGGCGCACATTTACCTGCACGCCACGGTCGGCGAGGTAGTAAATAAAGTCCTGCCAGCGGTCTTCGTTTGTGTTTACAAAGTCGGCATCGGCAATCGGGTTATATTCTATCAGGTTTACCTTGCACGGGATGATCTTTGAAAAACGTAGCAGTTCTTCGGCATCCTGCAGGGTATCGTTAAAGTTTTCGAACACGATGTACTCATAGGTTACCTTGCGGCCTGTTACTTCGTGGTAGTACTTCAGAGCATCTTTCAGCGCCTCCAAAGAGTTGGTTTCGTTGATTGGCATGATCTGGTTACGCTTCTCGTCGTTTGCAGCGTGCAGCGATAGTGCCAAGTTAGCCTTTATGCCATCATCAGCCATCTTCTTAATCATTTTGGCAATACCGGCTGTACTTACCGTAATGCGGCGTGCGGCCATGTTCAAGCCATTTGGCGAAGTAATGTATTCGATGCTCTTCATTACGTTGGCATAGTTAAGCATTGGCTCGCCCATACCCATGTATACAATGTTAGTAAGCGGTTCGCCGTACTGCTTCATACTTTGCTCGTTAATGCGCACCACCTGATCATAGATTTCGGCGGCATCGAGGTTACGAACACGGTCCATGTAGCCGGTAGCGCAGAACTTGCAGGTAAGCGAACAACCCACCTGGCTGCTAACGCAGGCCGTTTTACGCTCATCGTGCGGTATAAGAACACCTTCTACTATGTTGCTGTCATACAGCCTGAAAGCAGATTTTATAGTACCATCAGTGCTGAGCTGTTGAGTTGCAACCTGCACGGCATTAATAGCAAAGTGCTGCTCCAGCTTTTCGCGAAGCGCCAGGCTCACGTTGTTCATTTCCTCAAAAGACTGTGCTGCATGTTTCCAGAGCCAATCGTGTACTTGTTTTGCACGGAACGGTTTCTCGCCCTGCTCTACCAGCCACGCCTTCAGGTCATCCAAACTCAGCTTCCGGATGTCTTTCTTATTGATGATGTTAATGTCTGCAATCAAATCCATACTGCAAAATTACAAAAATACTCAGGCAATAGTTTCAATCTTTGCCTTTACTTCGTCGGGCAACGACATAAGTTTTCGTTCTTTGTAGTTAAAGCACAACATTCCGGTTTTAGCACGTGCCACTTCTTTGCCATTCTGGTTCAGCACATGGTAGGTTATATCGAAGCCATACTTGTTTATGTCATCAAAAGCCATGTTTATACTTAGCACATCGCCGTAGAAGCCTTCGCCTTTATACACAATGGCCACATCCGCCATAATCAGGCTGGCGCCGCCAAGGTCTAATTCGCTGTAGCCAAAGTTTTGCAGCAGTTGCATGCGTGCCTCGTGCAGTATAGCCAGCAGGGCATCGTTGCCGAGGTGGTTGCCATAGTTAAGATCTGTGATGCGAACCGGTATAGTTGCTGTAAAATGCGAGTGCGCTGGGATGTATACTTGTACCCGTGCCATGCTATTAGTTGCTAGATGTGAAAGTATAAAACTGTAAAAATTGACTAAAAGTATAAACTGCCTCAGATGTTTTTGCAAAATCTGACCTGATTGTGTTGCAGGCAGGGCTTTGGTTTTCTTACATTTGTAAAGTAACACAAAAAAGATGCACCTCGAAATACGGCAAACCAAAGACGGCTCGAACACCCTGTATGTACCCGAACTGAACGAGCACTACCACTCTGTACATGGGGCGTTGCAGGAGTCGCAACATGTGTTCATTAAACATGGCCTTGAACACGCGCTGCTACAGAAAAAAGACATCAAAATACTGGAAATAGGTTTTGGCACCGGCCTTAACGCAATTCTTTCTCTGCCGTTTTCGCTGGCACAGAAAGCTTTTATCCAGTACGACACGCTGGAAAAACACCCACTTACAGCAGATGTTATAGCGGACCTTGATTACGATAAGCTTATACTTAACCAGGAGTTGCAGGATTACTTTATGCGCATGCACAAAGCGCCCTGGAACGAGCCGATAGATATTATCCCGTACTTTACGTTGCAAAAAATACACGAAACGCTGGAGGAGTTTTGCTCGCCAGGCTCTTACTACGATGTAGTATACTTTGATGCCTTTGCCCCGGAAAAGCAACCGGAACTCTGGGAAGAAGAAATGTTTGTTAAGTTGTACAAAGCCATGCGCCCAGGCGGTATACTGGTTACCTATTGCGCCAAAGGCTCTTTTAAGCGCACGTTAAAAGCAGCAGGTTTTCAGGTAGAGGCATTGCCAGGCCCTCCGGGCAAACGGGAAATGACACGCGGATTAAAGCCTGTAATTTAGAACTTATACTTGCTATATAGCTTTTTTACAGACACTTAGGCAGGCCAAAAGTATAACTATACTAACATAATAACTGCATTTAACCAGCTATTTAGCAACAGCATTTTAATTTTAAGAATTAAACAATATTTTGCGTCAGCATGAAACAAACTCTACAAAACCATTCTTAATGAAGAAGTTATTTAAAAAAGCTATCAGCCCGCTGCAGGCCATAGGAAGAGGTGTCGTTAAGCCTTTCCAGTCGAAGTACGAGGTAGTTTGTACTACCTACCAGGTTATTCCTGGTATGCCAGTTAACAAAAACGAGCAGAAGCATGCTTTCGAGCGTGGTGCTGCTCTCCAAGCAAAAGAATTTTATACCAAAGTTGTATCTTCTGACATGACCAAGACCATGGCTCCTGTAGAAGTGCAGCTGCGCAAGATCTATATTGGCGGCAAAACGATAGAGCAGGCTGAGTTTGGCCCGGTACAGCACCTGAAAAGCCTGAACAAAGGCAAGAAAAAGAAATAACAGTTTCGGCTGCAAGTATACAAGCCCTGTTGGTTAACACCAGCAGGGCTTTTTGCTTTAGCTTGATCGGTGCAATATTAACTTAGGTTACGCAAATGCGTAATGCAGCACAAATACTGTTTAAACTATACTTTGTCAGCTGCACCTAAACCATCTGCCCTTATCAGACGACCGGCTTTAGTTATTACACTACAAGCCCTTGCTACTTTTGCTATACTTGGTACATTTTTGCCGCTGCTGCATTCACAGGAATGGTACATACGGGTATTTGATTATCCGCGCCTGCAGCTTTTTACGCTGGCTGTAGTTAGTTTTATACTTTACATCTGGCTTGCTCCGAAAGACCGAAAACGCGATAAGTTTTTGCTTGCCGGCCTTGCCATTGCTGTTATTTACCAGGCTATCAACATTTATCCTTATACTTTCCTGGCTCCTAAAGAAGTAAAAGACGCAGACAAAAACACTCCTTCCGATTCCTGGCTTAGTTTACTGGTCTCGAATGTGTTTATGGACAACAAAGAGCATGACAAGCTTGCTGCACTTATACAAAAGCAGAAACCTGATATTGTGTTGCTACTGGAGTCTGATCTGGTATGGCAGCAGGGTTTATCAAATGTTACTAAACAATACCCTTACCGCGTCGAGATACCGCTTAAAAACACTTATGGCATGCACCTTTACAGCAGGTTGCCGTTGCGCCAGCAAAAAGTAAGTTACCTGCTCGATAAAGACATTCCTTCCATTAAAACATTTGTAAAGTTACGTAACGGAATCTGGGTAGAACTGCATGTGGTGCACCCCAAACCACCTGTACCAACCGAGGATGCCACTTCTGAAAAACGAGATGCTGAGATCGTGATGATTGCCCGCGACATTGCCAACTCCAAATACCCGGTGGTAGTAGCCGGTGATTTTAACGATGTAGCATGGTCGCGCACTACGGAGCTTTTTCAGGAGGTGAGCAAACTCTTAGACCCACGCTTAGGCCGTGGCTTTTACAATACCTTTAATGCCAATTACCCTATTCTGCGCTGGCCCCTTGACCATGTTTTCCACTCCAATCATTTTAAGGTTGAGAACATTAAAAGGCTACCCGATATCAATTCTGATCATTTCCCTATGTATATCAGGTTAAGCTTTGCCCCCGAAAACAAGTATGAGCAAGAAGAGCCTGAAGCTGATGCACAAACCCAGGAGGAAGCATCGGAGATAATTGAAGAAGGCAAAGAAGAAGCTGCGGATGATAAACGCAAAGGAAAAGAAGAATAGATCATTTACCCTTCCATACCCCGTCCGGCATTACCACGTCATCAAGCGGCACATCAAACGGGTTAGGGTCAGCTATACTTTCGATGGGTGGCTTCAGCGATAAACCTACTTTCAGCACATCCGGTCGGCAATCGGCCAGGAAGCGGTCGTAGAAACCTTTGCCATAACCTACACGATGGCCTGCTTTATCAAATGCCAGCAAAGGTATAAGCACGATATCTACTTCAGGGGCAAGTATGTGTTGTGCATTTTGCGGTTCCGGTATGCCCCAGGGGTTTTCTATAAGTATAGCCTCGTCGGTGAGGTGGTGGTGGGTAAGTATGTTCTGCTCTACATCGGTAACCGGCACAGCTACGCGCACTTCGGGATGCTCCAGTCGTAACCGTTTAATAATAGGCCAGGTGTTTACCTCGTTATTTTTGATGATCGGCAGGAAGATATGTACGGTCTGACCAGGCTGTAACGGGAAATTAGCAAAAAACTGATCGGCTATACATTCGCTGAGGCGCTGTACTTCTTCGGCAGGCAAAGCTCTGCGCTGTTGCAGCATCAGTTTCCGTAGCTCTGCCTTTTGCATTACTCTTCTTCCAGTATGGTAAACTTAAACTCCAGCGGCTCAAAAGCATCCACCAGCGCAGGTATAAAATCCGGGTTATTGGTCTGGATTGAGAGCAGGTTATCCTGGCGCTCCTGCAGGCTGCCATTCGGGAACAGCTTTTCCTTCAGGTTCTCAAGTTGCTTAAAGGTTTGCTCGTGCTTGTTGTCGCGGGCTTTGGATAGCTTTTTCTCCAGCATCTGCAGCGCATTATAAGCTTTCTGTTCTTCGGCGGCTACTGCTTTTACCAGCGTTGGGTCTATAGTTTTGGCCAGTTCTTCTACTTCTTTAAAAGCATCTTCCACCACTTTTCGCTGTGCCTCCAGGGTCAGTTCTTCTTCGTGCAGTTGGCTGGATAAATACTTCTTCAGCTCTAAGTATGGCTTGAACAGTTCCTCCGGTTTAAGACCCAGTTTGTGCATACGGCTGGCATTTCCGCGGTTAATGTACATAGCCGAGTTACGCAGCATCAGCACTGGGAAAGCTACTTTATAATTCTCAAATACTTTCTTCAGCTGGAACCAGTACACTACTTCTGCCCCACCGCCAATATAAGCCAGGTTCGGAAGTATAAGCTCTTCGTACAACGGCCGAAGTATAACATTCGGGCTGAACTGCTCCGGATGTTCTTTTGCCAGCTGTAGTACTTCTTCCAGTGTAAAACTGATATCGGTGTTCAGAACTTTATACTTGTCATCTTCCTGCACAAGGCGCTCACGCAGGCCATTTTTCAGGTAAAACAGGTTTATCTCCCGGGAATATACTTGTGGTTTATAGCCTAGCTCTTCCAGTTGCGCGCTTGTTTCAGAAACCAGCTTATGCGATAGGTTTTCGGTTAGTTCTTTTTCGATAACCGGAGTCAGTGCTTTTTTTAACTCGGCGTGGTCGCCATCTATACTTACCAATCCATACTCGCCAAACAAACTATGGGTAATGGCGCGGGTGGCATCGGCTAAGGTTTTGCTGTTGCGGTAGGCTTCCTCAAATACCGGAAATTGCTCCGGCAGTTCTTCCAGCAGTTTATCCAAACCTTCAGTAGAAAATCTTCCTACAGCCCCGGTCTGCTCCGTTTCCCAGCTATACTTCTTACCAAATAGATTAAAATGGTTTATCTCGGCAAAGTCGTGGTCTTCGGTGGCCATCCAGTAAACCGGTACAAAATTATAGTTCGGGTACTGTGCCTGCAGTTGCTTACAGGTATTTATAGCCGTGATGATCTTATAAACAAAGTATAGCGGACCGGTAAAGATATTTAACTGGTGGCCGGTAGTAATGGTAAAGGTATTGGGCTGTAATAACAGATCGATGCTCTGCTGCACTTTCGGGCTGATCTCCGATATAGAACTATACTGCTCCTGCAAAGCCTTGTGCAACACCTGCCGCTGCTTTACGGTAAACTCTTTCTCTTTAATCTGCGCTTCAAACGCATCTATACTTGGGAAGTGGTTATAGAAGGGCTTTAACTTTTCGTTTTGTGCCAGGTAATCAGTTATAGTTTGGGAGAAGGCGCCGGTTGCGGCATAATCCATCTTCGTAATCTTCATAGTGGTTACTTCCATCGGTAACGAGGTGCTTTTATAGCTACTTTAACAGCAGAATCGTGTTTGGGTTTCGGTGGGGCTTATACTTTGCCGGCCACGCTACAAAGTAAGGCTTTTATTTTTTGATTTACAGATGCTACGACAGAAAGCAGTTGACACAGCACAGGCGTATTTTAAAATCGTATACTTTCAACTATAAAGCATAAACACTAACTTACTCTACATCAAACTATAAAAACAAAACTATGGGATTACTTAGCGGCCTGATGGGACACGCATCGGAAGTGTCTATCGAGAAATTAACCACCGAATTCCAGCCTATTTTACTGGATAACGAACACATCGAAAAAGCTTATAAACTGATTCGCGATATGCTGGTGTTTACCAACAAGCGGCTTATAGTTGTGAACAAACAAGGCTTAACCGGCTCTAAAGTAGATTATCAATCCATCCCATACAGCAGCATCAAAATGTTTTCAAAAGAAACTGCCGGAATGATGGATTTTGACGCAGAACTAAAGATCTGGCTAACCGGTGAGTCTGCACCAACTATAAAACAGGATTTCAGGAAAGGAGATAATATAAACGAGGCTTATAAGGTGTTGAGCAAGTATGTGCTTTGACCTCCCCCTGCCCCCTCCTAAAAACAGGAGGGGGTTCTTTATATGGTTTTGAATGCTGCTGATATTTTTTGAAGTACCATTTCAGGTTTATCAAACACTTCGGAGTTTCTGATGCGGATAACTTTATAGCCTAAAAGTTGTAGGTTTTCATCCCGGATCTGGTCGTTCCCTATGGCTTCTATAGTGTCGTGTACTGAGTCATCCACTTCAATTACCAATTTCTCTGAAGCGCAATAGAAATCCACAATATAACTCCCAATACTGTGCTGACGCCTAAACTTACGCCCACCGACTTTATGCTTGCGCAGCAGTCTCCAAAGTTCTTCTTCTGCCGGAGTTAAATTGCTTCTGAGTAAAGCTCTTTCTTTTCGCAAGTTTGGAATACTGTGTAGCTGGTCTTTCCGCATAGGTTTATACTTTGCCCGCTAACACATAAATACCTTAAACCTGTTCCCAAAAACAAAGCCCTTACCAAAAGTCAGGTAAGGGCTTTTATTAAGATATCTTACACCCTCCCCTGTTTTTAGGGGAGGGCAGGGTGGGGTTAAATCACTTCGCCGTACAAATCAAAATCCGACGAGTCAGTGATCTTTACATTCGCGAAGTCGCCCAGACGTACATAGTTACTGTCAGCTGGCACAAGTACTTCGTTGTCTACTTCCGGAGAGTCGTATTGGGTACGGCCTACAAAATAACCGCTTTCTTTTCTGTCGAACAGTACTTTGTACGTGTTACCTACTTTCTCTTCGTTCAGCTCTACAGAAATACCCTGCTGCAACTCCATAATCGCATCAGCGCGCTCCTGCTTCACTTCGTCCGGCACGTTGTCTTCCAAAGTATAAGAGTGCGTGTTGTCTTCGTGCGAGTAAGCAAAAATGCCCAGTCTGTCGAAACGTGTTTCTTCAACCCAGTCGTATAGTTCACGGAAATCCTGGTCTGTTTCGCCCGGGTGGCCTGCGATTAGCGTTGTTCTTAATGCAATGTCCGGCACACGCTGACGAATAGAATCCACTAACTCTATAGTTCTACGCTTGCTGATACCACGGCGCATTGTCTTCAACATGTTATCCGAGATGTGCTGTAACGGCATATCCAGGTACTTGCAGATGTTGTCGCGCTCGTTCATCACGTCAAACACTTCCATCGGGAACTGCGACGGGTACGCATACTGCATTCTTATCCACTCAATTCCTTCTACATCCGAAAGGTTTCTTAACAAATCAGCCAGCTTACGCTCACCGTATTGCTGCAAACCATAGTAAGTAAGATCCTGGGCTATAAGTATAAGTTCTTTTGTACCCATACCTGCCAGGCGCTTCGCTTCCTTTACAAGATCTTCAATCGGGCGGTCAACGTGTTTGCCACGCATTAATGGTATTGCGCAGAAAGAACAAGGGCGGTTACAGCCTTCGGCTATCTTAAAGTAAGCGTAATGCGATGGTGTGGTTAACAGACGTTCGCCGATCAACTCATGCTTATAGTCTGCTTCCAGGGTCTTCAGCAGGCGCGGTAATTCCAGTGTACCAAAGTAGGCATCTACCTGTGGAATCTCCGCCTCCAGAGAGTCTTTGTAGCGCTGCGAAAGGCAACCCGTTACGTATAGTTTGTCTATCTGGCCGGCTTCTTTGGCATCAGCGTAGCGCAGAATAGTATCTATAGATTCCTGCTTGGCATTGTCTATAAAACCACAGGTGTTCACAATAATGATGTTCGAATCATCTTTGTCAGACTCGTGCGCCACATCAAACTCGTTGGCACGCAGCTGCCCCATCAACACTTCCGAATCCACCAGGTTTTTAGAGCAACCCAAGGTGATCACGTTTACCTTATCCTTCTTTAAGCTTCTTACTTTCACGTATTAATAACTTGCTTGGTAATTTATCAGGAACTCTATTGTTGTTACCTGCCCTTCCTTCACTTCAACCGGAAAAATATTCATTTCTCCGTCAAAAAGGTTAGCATATAGCCCCTTCTCTTCTTTCGTGAAAAGGCTATACTTGCCGGGCTCCAGTGCAACAGAAAAGAATCCGTTAGCATCTGTAACAACCTGAGAGACTAAATTAGTTTGAATGTTGGTGTGAAAAACACCGTCTTGTGTGGTAACCTGGCTGGCATTGGTGAGCTGGTAGATATAAACCGTACGCTCAATACCACGTTTACTTTCGGTTGGCGGCGCGTCCGGCGATGGCATCCGGTTGCCAGATTTCCATAGAATGCGACCGGTTATACCTTGCTTAATAGCGGCCTGACTTTGCTGCACCTGTATTACTGTAGTTTTTCCTGTTTCTGAAGCTGTAGTTGGCTTGCCTTGCTTGCTACCGCAGCAGGCTGCCAGCAATAGCAGCACAAAAAACAGAAACCCCTTCATACTTAACTTACTTTTTGCGCGAGAAGAACGAGTCTACAAACTCGTGCTTATCAAACAACTGCAGGTCTTCAATTTTCTCACCAACCCCGATATACTTCACCGGGATCTTGAACTCATCCGAAATGCCAATTACTACGCCGCCTTTCGCCGTGCCATCCAGTTTGGTAATGGCAAGAGCTGTTACGTCTGTAGCTTTGGTAAACTCGCGTGCTTGCAGCAGGGCATTCTGGCCGGTACTTCCATCCAGCACCAATAGCACTTCCTGTGGCGCATTCGGAATCACTTTTTCCATTACCCGCTTTATCTTGGAAAGCTCGTTCATCAGACCAACCTTGTTATGCAGTCGGCCGGCGGTATCTATAATCACCACATCGGCTCCCATGTCCACTCCTTTCTTCACAGCATCGAAAGCTACTGAAGCAGGATCGGTGTTCATGCCATGCGATATTACCGGCACGCCTACGCGCTCTCCCCAGATAATCAACTGATCAACGGCAGCAGCACGGAACGTATCGGCAGCACCCAGTACCACTTTCTTACCAGCCTTGTGAAACTGAGAGGCCAGCTTACCAATGGTGGTAGTCTTACCCACTCCGTTTACACCAACAACCATAATTACGTATGGTTTCTGGTCTTTCGGCAGGTCAAAGTTAGCGCCATCGCCGGCACGGTTTTCTTCTAAAAGCGCTGCAATCTCTTCGCGTAGTATCTTGTCCAGTTCATCGGTGCTCACATACTTGTCGCGGGCTACGCGCTTTTCTATGCGGTCAATGATCTTGACAGTGGTACCTACTCCTACATCGGCATGCACCAGAATTTCTTCCAGCTCATCCAGCACGTCTACATCAACGGTGGCTTTACCAATTACAGCTTTGCTCAGCTGCCCAAAGAAGCTCGATTTGGTTTTTTCGAGACCTTTATCCAGCGATTCTTTTTTCTTCTCTTTGCTAAAAAAGTCAAAAATGCCCATCTGCTTTTTCTGTAGGGTGAAGATTATGAGGGTGATACGGTAATATACTAAAAAAGTCCCAATAGTGGGACTTCTTCATGTAATCTATCTATGTTAAGTAGAGTAGGCCTAATTACTTAGCAAGGACTTCCTGCACTTTGTCAACAGGAACCATTTCTTCTTTGAAGCTGTAAGCACCAGTTTTTGGCGACTTAACGGCTTTGATCACTTTTGCCCAGTCTTTACCTGTGGCGGTTTTTAGGGTTGCAACTACCTTCTTAGCCATGGTTATTTAATTTCTTTATGTACAGTTACTTTTTTCAACACAGGGTTATACTTCTTTAACTCAAGGCGCTCAGAAGTGTTTTTTCTGTTTTTGGTAGTGATGTACCTTGAAGTACCAGGCATGCCAGAAGCTTTGTGCTCTGTGCACTCCATAATAACCTGGATTCTATTACCTTTTGCTTTTTTAGCCATCTCAACAGTAATTTTTTATTTAGGACTGCAAATATAATTGCTTAAATCTCTAATTACAAACAAAGTATAAATTTTATTCCTGAGCTTTGATTTAAGCCCCGGAACAGTACTTTTTCAGCTCGCTTTTGCTTTACAGGAACAATCCTTAAAGTATAAAAGTCTGCCTTGCCAGCACAAAGGCAATTACCCGCGCACGGCTATCTCCTACAGCATTTGCACCAACACAGCCACGCCCCGGATAAAACGTAAAAATACCGGCAACGGAGCGATCTTAAAACCACTTACATGGCTGCGCTCCGTTGCCGGCGAATTTTATCTAAAGTACCAGATGGCTTGCCCGGCCTGTTTATACTATGCCTCAGCTATTTAAACAGCCAAGGCAGCAAACACAGCCGGAAACTGGTTACTAGTAAAGGATAAAACCTTGCTCTACTGCTTTCTTAAGCACTGCAGAAATACCATTCTTGTTGATAGTTCTAAGAGCTGATGTAGAAACTTTAAGTGTGATCCAAGCATCTTCTTCTGGTATGAAGAAACGCTTCTTCTGAAGGTTAGGATAGAACTTACGCTTAGTCTTATTGTTAGCGTGAGAAACGTTATTTCCTACTTGTACTCTTTTTCCGGTTAAATCGCAAACTCGTGCCATCTTGTATTTTTGTCTAATTTATTTCAATAGGGGTGCAAATATCCATAAAAACTTACAGAAGTTCAAAGGCATAGCAAATATTTTTAGAAAAACAGCCTTTATTTGCCGCAACAGCACTTTTATTTAGGCTTTTCGCCTGCTACTTTTTTAATGCGGACTGCTTTTTCCTGAAACCAAAAGGGCAATGCCGGCAGCCATTCTGGCAACAGTACCCACGCTTCAGGTGATATTTGGCAGTAAAAACCAGCAAGCCCTGCTCGTTCAGGTAATAATCCTCTCCTTCTTTTAACTGCTCGCTCAAACCTATACTTAGTTTTAAAGTACAAATAAACGCATTTCCTGTGCATCGGCCAAAAACAGGCACACGGCACACCAGTTGGCACAGGTTACTCGTTTACTTTATAGCCAATGCCGCAACGGCCATAGTTATACTTTAAATTAATTGCCTATGCCAAGCTACCAGACATTAAGCGAAGCCATCAGTGCCATGCGCGAACGAGGCTTCGTAAACACCTTCACTATCCAGCATCGCCAGATTTACTGCCCAGAACAAGATGCTACTTTTGCGCCGGAACAGCTTACATTGCTGGAGCATTATGAAGTAAAAGCCCCGCAAACCCTTGCCGGTGCGCGTGAAGTATTTGGCTTTAAGACCGCAAACAATATGCTGGGCCTGATGACAAATGCTTATGCCGAGTATGAACCTGATGAATTTGCCGCCATACTGGAGCGTTGCAACTACCCTAGCGCACGCCGCGCCTGAGCTGGCTCAATATGTATAAAAGGTTTTATACCTGCCGGGTTTTAACTATTTTTACAACTATATACAGTTTTATCTGTAAATTATATGGACTCTTGCTTCAGCAGGGGCCTTGTACCAGAAATTCACAAACAAAACTATGAGCACGCTAACCATTACCTCCAGCCAGCAGGCTATTGAAATCGAAAACAAGTATGGCGCCCATAACTACCACCCACTGCCCGTAGTACTTACACGCGGCGAAGGTGTTCATCTCTGGGATGTGGAAGGAAAACATTACTACGATTTCCTGTCGGCGTACAGTGCGGTTAACCAGGGCCACTGCCACCCTAAGATCATTAATGCACTGGTAGAGCAGGCACAGCAGCTTACGCTTACTTCGCGTGCTTTTTATAACGACAAACTAGGCGCTGCCGAAAAGTATATTTGTGAGTATTTCGGCTACGACAAAGCACTGCTTATGAACTCCGGCGCGGAGGCCGTAGAAACAGCTATTAAACTGGCTCGTAAGTGGGGTTACCTTAAAAAAGGCATCGCCCCTAACCAGGCCGAAATTATTGTGGTTGAGCATAACTTCCATGGCCGCACCACAGGAATTATATCCTTCTCAACTGACCCTGACTCAACCAAAGGATTCGGACCATACAACCCAGGCTACAAGGTTATACCTTACAACGATACAGATGCCCTGGAACTGGCCCTGAAAGAAAATCCAAATGTATGCGCGTTCCTGGTAGAGCCTATTCAGGGCGAAGCCGGCGTAATGGTACCAAACGATGGCTACCTGGCCAAAGCACATGAAATATGCAAGCAATACAACGTGCTGCTGATAGCTGACGAGATACAGACAGGCATAGGCCGCACCGGCAAATTACTGGCAAGCGATTATGATAACGTACACGCTGATATACTTATACTTGGCAAGGCGCTTTCTGGTGGCGTACTTCCTGTTTCGGTGGCATTGGCTAACGACGATATCATGCTGTGCATACAACCCGGCGAACATGGTTCTACATTTGGGGGTAACCCACTGGCAGCAACTGTAGCCATTGCAGCCTTAGAGGTTATTAAAGAAGAAAACCTGACGGAGAATGCCCATACCCTAGGTCATATTTTCCGGGAGCGTATGAATCAGATTAAACTAGAGCGCCCTGAGCTGGTTACACTCGTTCGCGGCCGCGGTTTGCTCAATGCCGTTATCATCAGCCCTACTCCGGATGGCCGCACAGCTTGGGATGTATGCGTAAAACTGATGGAAAAAGGATTGCTGGCCAAACCAACGCACGGCGATATTATCCGTTTTGCCCCGCCGCTGGTTATTACCGAAGAGCAACTGCACGAGTGCTGCGATATTATTGAAGAAGTACTAATGAGTTTCTAAACTATACTTGTTGATTGCTAAAAAGGCGAGGTTGTAATGGCTTCGCCTTTTTAATTATCCGGACATTTATAAGTTTACTTTTTATACTTTGAGCAATGAGAAGGCTCAGCTTTAACATCTGTGTATAAACATAAAAACTGACAGCCATCATTTCAATTCCACACCATTAGCCGTACCTTTGCATCAACTTGATTTTGAACAGTTTTTCTGAATATTCCATAATTATGATGAACAGAAGACCAAGACGTAATCGCCAGACCGAGGCGATCCGCAATATGGTGCAGGAAACAAGTCTGAGCACCCATGATTTTATATACCCGCTTTTCCTGATAGAAGGCCAGAACCAGCGCATCGAGGTTGCCTCTATGCCAGGCATTAATCGTTTTTCTGTTGATACAGTTTTAGACGAAGTTGCAGCCTGCGTTGAGCTTGGCGTTAAAGCGTTTGCCCCTTTCCCGGCTGTACCAGAGCAGTATAAAGATAAATTTGCTACTGAAAGCTATAACCCGGAAGGCCTTTTCCCGAGCGCTATCCGCGAGATAAAGAAGAACTTCCCGGATGTTGCCCTGATCACCGACATTGCCATGGACCCTTATAGCTCTGACGGGCACGATGGTATAGTAGAGAACGGCGAAATTCTGAACGATGCCACACTGGAAGTTTTAGGTAAAATGGCACTGGTGCAGGCACAGGCCGGAGCCGATATTGTTGCTCCATCCGATATGATGGACGGACGTGTTGGCCACATCCGCCGCGTGCTGGATGAGCATGGCTTTACCAAAGTGGGCATTATGGCTTATACTGCCAAGTATGCAAGTGCTTTCTACGGCCCGTTCCGCGATGCTCTGGACTCTGCTCCTAAAGCCGGCGACAAGAAAACCTACCAGATGAACTACGCCAACAGCCGCGAAGCTCTGATTGAAGCCGAGCTGGACACCGCTGAAGGCGCCGATTACCTGATGGTAAAACCTGCCCTATCTTACCTGGATGTAATTAAGCTGCTGCGCGATAACTCTAACCTGCCCATTGCTGCCTACAACGTAAGCGGTGAGTATGCCATGGTAAAAGCTGCTGCTCAGAAAGGCTGGATAGATGGCGAAAAGATCATGGTAGAAACGCTGACAAGTATAAAACGTGCCGGAGCAGATATTATACTTTCATACTTTGCCAAGGAGTTTGCCCAGTATCTGAAAAAGTAAGACAACCTGTTTTATACTTTAAAAGCGCACCAGCTAACCTGGTGCGCTTTTTTTCTTTTCCGGCATACTACAAAATTTGTGTTTGAAAATGACCTTTATCCGCTATACTTCTGTTGCAATCCAAAACAGTAACAATAGTATTATTTAGCGCTTTAATAGCCCAGGTTGGCATTATCGTACATTTATAGTAACTTGAAAGGCTATAATTTTTACTCTATCTAAGTTTTTATGAAAGGATTAAGCCTATGGTTTGCCGCTTTAGCCGTGGCAACTACCACAACGGCGTATGCACAGCGGGGCAATGCTCCTAAACGTGCGAACTCAGTGGCGCTGCAGCAAATTGCAACCCAGGCTGATAAAGAGTACCAAGAGAACTACGCGAAGGCTTTGATCCTTGCAAAGAAACACGGATGGGTAATAGAAAAAACCTACTCTGATGGCACGCACATGTCGCTGCAGGGGCTTGATAAAAGAGGCTTACCTGTTTACTACATTACCTATAACAACACCCGCGCGGCTGCTACCACCAACACCGACCAGCTGTGGGCAGGCGGCTCATTGGGCCTGAACCTGAGCGGTGCTGGCAGTGCCGTAAACAACAAATTAGGAATCTGGGATGGTGGCCGTGTACTGGAAACGCACCAGGAACTGAAAGGCCGTGTTGTGCAGAAAGATAAACCTACCAAAGTCGACGGCCATGCCACCCACGTAGCGGGTACCATGATTGCCAGCGGCGTTAATGCACTGGCCAAAGGTATGGCATTCGGCACAAAAACACTGATGGCTTATGATTTCAACAACGACATAACAGAAATGGCAGCGGCAGCTTCAGGGCTGCTGGTATCTAACCACTCGTATGGCTCTTTAACGGGCTGGCGCTTTAACTCCGACCGCAAAGGCACAGCCGAAGACCCTTATTGGGAGTGGTGGGGCAACCCCGACATCAGCAGCACCGAAGATTATAGGTTTGGGTACTATGATGAGTCTGCCTCTAAGTGGGATAAGATTGCATTCGAAGCACCTTATTACCTGATCGTTAAATCAGCAGGAAACAGCCGTGGCGAAACCGGGCCGGAAGTAGGCAAGCCATATTACCAGCGCGACAGCAACGGCAAATTCAACTTAGTAAGCAGCCGCCCGGCCAGCATCAGCAGTAACAATAGCTATGATATCATCTCAACTTACGGCAATGCTAAAAACATACTTCTTGTAGGCGCTGTAGAACCCATCTCTACTGGCTATAACCAGCCTTCTGATGTGCGTATTTCCGGATTCAGCAGCTATGGCCCTACCGATGATGGCCGTATAAAGCCAGATATTGTTGGTAATGGTGTAGCAGTATTATCTACCTCCAGCGAGAGCGACCGTGCATACCAAAGTATGAGCGGCACATCTATGGCGTCGCCAAACGTGGCAGGAAGTATGTTACTATTACAGGAGCACTACAGCAACCTGAACAACGGAAACGTAATGCGTGCGGCTACTTTGCGCGGCCTTGCCATACATACTGCCAGCGAGGCAGGCACAGCACCCGGCCCCGATTATGTTTATGGCTGGGGATTATTGAATGCCGGCAAAGCCGCAGCACTTATATCCAACACCAATGGCACACACCTTTTGCAGGAAAAAACACTGGCCCAAAACGAGGAATACACGCTGCAGGTAACAGCATCCGGAGCAGGCCCGTTGGTAGTAACCATCGCCTGGACCGACCCTGAAGCAACAGCCGTAGCCTTAAACACCAACGCATTAGACAATCCTGCTCCACGCCTGGTAAACGACTTGGATGTGCGCATCTCAAACTCAACTACTACTTTCCTGCCATGGATACTTGACCCTAAAAACCCAGCTAACGTAGCTTCCCGCGGAGATAATATTCTGGATAACGTGGAACAAGTGTTGGTAGAAAATGCAATACCAGGCGAAACGTATACTATCAAAGTAAAACACAAAGGCACTCTTCAGCGCGGGCCACAGGCTTTTTCGTTGCTGGCAAGCGGAGTTGGCGGTACAGCTTATTGCACCAGCGCACCAAACACAGATCAGGGCGCTTTTATTGATGAGTTTAAAGTAGGTGATGTTGCAAAGTGGCAGTGGCAGGCGGGCACATGCACCACTTACAGCAACTATACCAACCATACTTATACATTCGAGCCCGGCCAGACCAAGTCGGTAAGTATATCAACGGGCACATGCGGAACGGACGCAGCCAAAGCTCCTAAAGTGTTTATAGACTGGAACGGAGACGGAGATTTTAACGATGCCAGCGAAACAGCAGCAACATTCAGCACGCTAACCGGCAATGCCGATTTCACCTCTTCCATAACAGCCCCGGCAACCGTAGAAATTGGAAGAACCGTACGGATGCGTGTGGTGCTGGCTGAAACAGCAAATGCCGGTAGTATAACTGCTTGTGGCGCTTACGAGCGCGGCGAAACCCAGGATTACCTTGTAAAGTTCGAGCGCCCGCAGAAGGATGTAGGAGTAGCCACTATCAAACTCCCAACCTCGGCACTTTGCGCTACTCCAAACCAGCCATTAAGTGTACTAATACGCAACTTTGGTACTGCCGCAGCATCCAATATAACTGTTAAAGTAAAAGTTCTGCGCAATGGCCGGGAGGTTACTACACTTTCTGAGCAATACAAAGGCACGCTGGCAGCATTCTCGCAGGATGAGTTAATGTTTAGCAATGGTTTTGCCACAGAAGCAGGCGCGACTTATACACTGGAGGCATTTACCGAATTTTCCGGCGATGCCGTGCCAGCAAACAACAGCACCCGGCAAAGTATAACTATAGCCGCTAATGCTGCTGCGCCGCAGGCTGCTATTTATCGTTGCGGCAGCGCCGGTACGTATAGCTTAACCGGATCCGGCGATGGCACCATTTTCTGGTATACTTCTGCTACTGCCACTCAACCTATAGCTGCAGGCAACCAACTGCAACTACCACTTACTATATCGGGCGGCACACTTTACGCTTCTCTTAATGACTTTTCGGCAACTATTGGCCCTGCTACCAAAGGCTTTGCCACGGGCGGTGGTTATAACCAGTTTACACCGGACGTTCTTGTTACTACCAATGCACCCATGTTGCTGGAAAGTGCGAGGTTATACATTGGCAACGGCGGCAAGATTACGTTTACAGCTTATGATCAGGATGGGGCACCCGTATCTTCCAGAACATTAACTGTTACGCCGACCAGAACCATACCAGGCCCGAAGGATCAGCCAGATGATCCGGCTGACCAGGGAGCCGTTTATTACCTTGGCCTGGAACTGCCACATGCGGGCAACTATAAAATTGCTATTTCTTATGAAAACGGTGCTACCATTTACCGCAACAATGCAGGTGTAACAGGCTATCCGTTTGGCATACCTAATGTATTTACCATAACCGGTAACACAGCCACCACTACACCAGAAGCCTATTACTATTATTTCTATGACCTGAAAGTAAGTGCGCTGGGCTGTAAAAGTGAGCGTATACCTGTAACTGAAAAGATAGGCACACCGCTGCAAAAGCCACAAATTACCCGCAGCAACCTTACCCTGAAATCGAGTGCAGCAGAGGGCAACCGCTGGTACCTGAACGGCAGGCTTATACAGGATGCTACAAACCAGAACTACATACCTACCCAAAGCGGAAATTATACTGTTATGGTGGTGAAGGATGGCTGCATCTCAGAAATGTCTACAGCTTATACTTTCTCTTTCCAGCAGGATGGCCCTGAGATCGGAGCTGAGCTGGTAGTATCGCCAAACCCAAGCACAGGCCGCTTTAAAATACTATTAGAAACAAGCCAGCCGGAGGATATCAGCGTTGATGTTACTGACCTGATGGGCAACCTGATTTATACCCGCTATGTGAAGAAGTTTAATGGTTTATATGAAGGCACCCTGGATCTTTCATCTAGAGCATCGGGCATCTACCTACTGCGTGTGCGTTATGGCAGCACCACCTATACCCAAAAACTGATGGTACAGCATTAATCTGAAAGTATAAAAACCAACTATAAAGGAGCGGCTTTTGATAAGGCCGCTCCTTTTTTATACTTATACTTCATTTCCGCGCAGATTTCGACCTGACGCAACATTTTAGCAACTGCTTTAAAACATAAAATCCGGAGCTGTACTTGCTCCGGATTTTATGTTTATACTTTGTTAACTTAAAGCAGCTTACGATTTCTTCAGGCGTTTCTTAAGGGTAAGGTAATCGATATAATAAAGCACCTTAACAGAGAAGCTGTTGTTCTGCGGCGATGAGATCGTGTTAGAGAAGTTATCCAGGTAACGTGGCACCACTACATTTTTGCTCTCGTGTATGGCATTTTTCCAGACAACACTAATCTCGCTGCCCGGTGCAAACCACCACGAATAAATCATATCGATATTGAACACATTGAAGTTGATGTTATGGTTAGCGCCTGCATATTTGTCGTTATAGCCATTCGGATACGTATCGGGCTGCAATAAGCCATCGGCAGTTAAACGGTGGTAGTCTTTATACTCAGCTTTGGTCCAGTAATGGCGTGCCCGCAACGAGACCGACATTTTGTTATTGAAGCTGAAGTTACTTGTCAGGGTACTTGATGTCGTATTTAAATTGCGGCGGCCGAAAATAACAAAAGGCTCTTTCGTATCATTTATGCCAGGTTCAGGATTTATCTTTTTGGCAAATCCCATCTCGTCAAACCGCAGATTACGGCTGTAGCTATATGTAAACGAAAGCTTATCGTTTACACGGTATCTTGGCGAAATATCGAAGTTAATGTTGTTCCTGTTATTCTCGTCAAACCAACGGTAATTACCGCTCACATCCAGGGCAAACTTTTTGCGATAATCCGAAGATACATAGCCGCCTATGTTATTGTTTGTCGGAAAAGTATAATACCTGCCTGCTACACGCGGCTCAAAGAAATCATAGGTAATAACCGGCTCAATATTAAAGAAGGCTCCTGCACTCATAAAGTTTTTAAAGGTAGTGTTCAGGTTACCGTAAATCACGAAATTCTGAAACGTATCGGGTTTATACCTGCGTGCATAAACAGCGCCAATGTTAGTATACATATTCAGGAATTTCCAGAACGGCTGGTAGAAGTTATAATTAAACTGCAGGTTTTCCTCCACGGAATTGTTCACGAACAGGATACCTAGGTCGTTTGGGTTATAGGTATCGGAAATAAGCGTATGAGAACCGTATACCTGGAAGTTGCCGCTTATCTTACCAACGCCTACACGGTAAGTATGGCCCAGTGCTGTACTGTCAGAAAAATACTGCTGGCTCAGAGCTGCCTTTCCGTCTATGGCATAGGTATTCTTCTTATTCGCCAGTTTAAATACTAAGCCTGTCAGGTTAGCATCGTAGGTGCTGCCCTGCCGCATTACGTTGTTATTGATCAGGGTAACGTAAGAGTTATTCTTCAGCGACTGATCTAAAACGGTTATGTTATAGTTGGTAAGCGGCTGTATTTCTTTCTCAAACCTGTTGCCCTCGCTATCTTCTACAGTTGCAAACTGCCGGCCCACCACGGCGTTAAAAATACCTACTCCCAAACCAGATTGTGTACGCCCCGATACTTTAGTACCGTTCAGCATTTTGGTTTCGAGCGGTTGTTCGATAATTTTATTTCCAAGCTTTGCTTCCTCGTCGCTACTCAGCGGGTTAATGGGTGCACCGCCAATTCTGCGCGAATACAGGAAGTTACCTTTATTAAACAGCTCGGTACCTTCCATAAAGAATGGCCGGTTCTCGTTATACTGCACCTCAAACGGCGACAGGTTCAGTACCTGGTTATCAGATTGCACCTGGCTGAAATCAGGTATAAGTGTCATATCCAGCGTAAAGGCATCGTTAATACCATACTTCACATCCATGCCGCCGCCAAAGTTATAGTCGCTTTTATAGCTCACACCGTTGCTGCCTTCTTTTGGTTGTGGAATGCTTTCGGCATAAGCTGAAATATAAGGCGTGAAAGATAAGCGCAAGGGAGCTTCTATGTTTTTGATGCCGGTTAATTTACCCCATTGGTTCACAAACCCATCTACTGCCGGGTCTACGTGGTTCCAGAAATAGCCCTGACGCGTTGACTGCCGGTTACGCATAAAGTTAAGGCCCCACAACTGCTCCGGTTTGCTGCTGAAACGAATTGCAGAATAAGGAATTTTAAACTCGGCGACCCAACTGTTGCCCTGCAGGCTGGTGTTACTTTCCCAAACAGCATTCCAGCTAAAATCTTCGCCGTTAGAGGAGTAGCGGGCATCGAGCTGCACGCCGGCCGGTGTGGTAAAAAAGCCAAACCCGTTTAGTTGGTCGTTATAAGTATCCAGGAAAACGCCAAAGAAGTCGGTATTGCCCAAATCGTCGCGTTTCCCCATTTGCCTGAATATACTATCCTGCGACACGTCGTTCATGATCGCTCCTATATAGATGGCTTCGTCATCATACAGTATGCGTACTTCCGTGGGGTGTACTTCGGCTGGTCCGGGAGTTGGCCTGTTCTGGATAAAATTGGTGGCAATCTGGGCCTGTTGCCAAATGGCTTCGTTTAACACGCCATCTATTTTAGGCGCATCTGTTATGCGAAGTGCCTGCAACTCTTTAGCCGGCTTCTTTTTTACGTTTTGTGCCATAGTATGGGTAGCAGGCAACAGGGCTACCAAAACAACTACCAGGCATAAAAAGGCGGATAGTAATAATTTCTTCATAGTTTGGAAATGTGTGGCGGTTAAATCTGCTGCAAATGTAAGAATTAGAAAGTAACGGCTCTGGAAAGATGAAAAATAGATACCTAAGGTTGCTTGAAGAATAAAAAATATTTTAGAAAATATTTAACTTGATTTCAGCCAGCTTGCGTTCGCCTCGGAAAACCATCGCAGGAAGTATAAAAACAAAAGAGCCATACCCTTTGTGGGGTATGGCTCCTGATAGCTGGGTTTATACTTTATACTTACAGATCTTCTTCGCGCACCAGCATCAGAACAGCCGATTGCGGAACTATAAAATACTTCTCGCCGAGGTAGCTTATTTCGATGGCATCGCGCTGCAGGTAAATGGCCAGGTCGCCTTCCTTAGACTGCAACGGAATATAACGCACCGCTTCTTCTTCCTGCTGCTCCCAGGGTTCTTCTTCTTCAAAACCATAATCAGCTGCAACCGGGTAGCCGGGCCCAACTTTCATAATGTAGCCTTCCTGCACTTTCTCTTTCTGTTGCACTCCGGGCGGCAGGTATAAACCGCTTTTGGTTTGCTCCTGCGCTTTCTTGGGCTTTATGAGCACGCGGTCGCCTACGATAATGATTTTTTCTAACTTGTTCTTTTCAGAAACTCTCATTTGCAATGTATGCATGTTATATAGGGTCAGCTGTAACTTTAAAGCGCATATCTGCTCTTATTGAAATATCCTGCGAAATTGGTTTCGCCAGCGTAGCCTTTGTTTTTATAGTATACGAGTCGCTCTTAATATATTTATCAAGCTGGGCGTTGGTAGACTTCAGAGTAAGGCTGCTAACATTCTGAGGTATCTCATCCAGATAAGCCAGGCGCGTATCGCCATTCTCTGAATTGCTGATATAAATTTCGATGTTCTTCAGGAAGTTGAAGTTCTGGCCCTGCGGATCCGAAATTGTCAGCGTCAGTTTGTTCAGCGTTACATCTTTTACCAGCTCGGCGCGCGTATTGTTATTTTTAAAAGTTTCCTGTGAGTTAGTCGTAACTGCAACCGGTGTTAAGGGTACTACTGCGCCAATCGGAAAATTAGACTCGATTTTAATTGTTTCGTCTTCGTTGATGTAGAATGTCAGCAATTCATCCAGCTTCTCACAGGCCGTTCCAAAAAATACAACAAAGGCCATCAACACAAAAAGTGCTTTCTTCATAATGTAAAGGGTAAATTTATTTAAGTATAGATTAAAAATAAACATAGCAAAATGACTATACTTGCTCCACTTGCTAAAGGTTAGGTTTGTACTGAAATTTATACTTTAGTCGAACATATCGGCAGAGCGTGGCGGATTCGGATGATTCTCATTCCAGCTCATCGGGTAATTCTTATCCATGTAAGCTACTGCTTCTTCGGTCAGGTGTAGTGGCTTAAAAGTATCAATCATTACGGCATATTCATGCGTTTCCTTTTTGCCTATACTTGCCTCTACTGTGCCCGGGTGCGGCCCATGCGGAATACCTCCAGGGTGCACCGTAAACGAAGCGCGGTCTACGCCTTTTCGGCTCATAAAGTCGCCAGCCACATAGTATAGCACCTCGTCAGAGTCTACGTTAGAGTGGTTGTATGGCGCAGGTATAGCTTCCGGGTGATAATCGAACAAGCGTGGCACAAACGAGCAGATCACAAAGTTGTGCGCCTCAAAGTTCTGGTGTACGGGAGGTGGCTGATGCACGCGGCCTGTTATCGGTTCAAAATCATAAATAGAGAACGCGTACGGGTAGAAATAACCATCCCAGCCAACAACATCAAACGGGCTGAACTCATAGTGATACTGGTGCAGCATGCCATCTTTTTTGATCTGTACCAGGTGCTCGCCGCCGGCTTCAAACTCGATCAGCTCGTGCGGTGCCCTGATATCACGCTCACAAAATGGTGAGTGCTCCAGCAGCTGGCCAAAGTGGTTGCGGTAGCGGCGTGGCGTTTCAATCGGGCTGAAAGATTCGATTACCAGTAAGCGTACCGGGCCTTCGTTAAATTTAAACTGGTGGATAATAGTACGCGGAATTACAATGTAGTCGCCTTCCCGGAACTCCAGCTTGCCCATTTGCGACAACAGCACGCCACTTCCTTCATGCACAAACACTACTTCATCGGCCTGTCCGTTTTTATAGGAGTAGCTCATCTCCAACTCCGATGGATTGCAGATACTAATGGCAACATCGTTGTTCAGCATCATGGTTTTGCGGGCGCTCAGGTAATCGGTGCCTGTGGTTTTCACATCCAGCGTGCGCAGGTGGTGCGGTGCCAGTTTTATACCTGCTGCCACTTTAGGAGCATACGGCACCGGCTCGCCAATGCGGGCAATACGTGTTGGCGGATTTATGTGATACAGCAACGACGAAACGCCGCTAAAACCCAATGTACCCACCAGCTGCTCAGCGTACAAACTGCCATCTGGCTGGCGAAACTGCGTGTGCCTTTTATGAGGAATGTTTCCTAATTTATGGTAATAAGCCATGTGCTTTGTCTGTGCTTATAGTTATACTTGCCTGCCCAGCGGGGCTTTGCAAATATAAGCAACTAATTAAAACTGTATAGTTTATGAGTTACCTTTTGCCAGGCGTTGTGCCCGGGCAAACTGCTTCAGGGCCTGCTGAAACTCCTCATCCGACTCATGCAATACCGGGAAGAAGCCTTTATTACCGTATACACTTCGGGCTATAAATGCCTTCAGGTTATTCCGGATCAGGTTTTTAGAACGCTTAAATTGGGCATCGTTGTATACCACGCCTTCCTCGCCTGCCAGTTTTACAAGCTCCTGCAGCATTTTATCTGATACATCAAACGATTTGTTAAAACGCTCGAAAGACATTTTCTCCAGGCTCTTGCGGTTATCGCGGTAGTAGCCTAAAGTATACTCCCGGATAACATTTTTGGTATATAACTGGCTCAGGTATTCTGAAAGCTCTGTTGTATCGCGGGCTACAAATACATCCGGCATAATACCGCCGCCGCCATATACTACACGCCCTTTTGTTGTTTTATACTTCAACGAGTCTACAAACAGGCTGCTATCCGGGTGAAAATACTCACCGCGCTCAAATCGCTGCAACATATCCTGCTCATACTTCTCTGCACCATCTACATAAGATTTCTGAATAGAGCGGCCGCTTGGTGTGTAGTAACGTGAAATTGTCAGGCGCAGCTCGGAGCCATCGTTTAACGGAATCGGCATTTGCACCAGGCCTTTACCAAACGAACGGCGGCCAACTATAAGTGCACGGTCATTATCCTGCAGGGCGCCTGCCACAATCTCCGAAGCCGAAGCGCTGCCTTCATCCACTAATACTATAAGGCTACCGTTTTCGAAATCGCCTTTTGTGCGGGCATGTGTTTTAGAATCATACTTGGTGCCTTTGCCATCGGTATAAACTATAAGCTTATCACCGGCAATAAACTCATCGGCCATGCGGGTGGCGTGGTCCATGTAGCCACCGGGGTTGCCGCGCAGGTCAAGTATAAGCTGCTGCATGCCTTTCTTCTTCAGCGATGTAAGCGCCTGCTTAAACTCATCAAAAGTATTGGCCGAAAAACGGCTCACTTTAATGTAGCCGGTATTGGCATTTACCATGTAGCTAACATCTACTGATGAGGTAGGTATTTTATTGCGCTGTAAGTTAAATGTAAGCGGTTTGCTACTGCCTTTGCGCAGAATGCTCAGGTTTACTTTGGTACCTTCTGCCCCACGCAGGTGCTTAAATACCATTTCATTTGTAATACCTACGCCTGCCAGGTTCTTGCCATCTACTTTTATGATCTTATCACCGGCCTGTATACCTGCCGCTTCCGATGGGCCACCGCTTAAAGGTGTGATCACATAAATAGTATCTTTAAAGATATTGAACTCTACACCAATGCCTTCGAAATCGCCTTCCAGGTAAGATCTGGCCATGGCTAACTCTTCTGCAGGAATGTAAGAAGTATGCGGGTCCAGCTTCTCGAGCATTTTAGTGATGGCGTAGTCCGAAAGCTTTTCAATGTCCACGGTATCAACATAATCGCGGTCAATATAGCTTAGGATATCGCGGAACTTCAGGTAACCTTTGGCAGTGCTTTGCGGGTTATTGCCCGAGGGTGAAAAGGTGTTTGCCCCTATCAGCACGCCCACAACCAGTGCCATAGCAATGTATAGCGGCAAGCGCACCTGAAACAACGTGTTACGCTGCTTATGCGGGTGGCCCTCCTGCTCTGCCGTATGTTTTATTTCCTCGCTCATATCTTTAGTAAATATGGTTAAATATAAAGGGTAGGAATCGCTTTCGGGAGCCTCTCCTGTTATAAAAATTACTGTTTATACTTAACACCAACCCTAACTCCTTTTACCAGAGCAGCTTGCAGTAAGTTTTAATTTAAACACCTAAAGCACTATACTTTGTTCGGTTAGGCAAATTATACTTGTATTTATCCTATCAAGCATAGTGCCACAGCTACAGTAGCAGCATCTTATCCGAATAAATATGCTACCTTTGCAGTTTAGAATGGCACATTTGCCAAAAAAACTATGGGCAGAATACTGGCAGTTGATTACGGGAATAAACGGGTGGGCATTGCAGTTACCGATGTGCTGCAGATGATCGCCAATCCGTTAGAAACCGTTCATGCCAAAGATGTGTTTACATACCTGAAAGACTATGTGCAGCGCGAGCCTGTGGATGCTTTTGTGGTAGGTATGCCCAAGCGCCTGACAGGTGAACCAACCGATGCCACGCAGCATGTGATCGGGTTTGTGCGCAAGCTACAGAAGGAGTTTCCGGCTATACCGGTGCATACCGTGGACGAGCGTTTTACATCGAGTATGGCAAAAAAAGCAATGCTGGCCGGTGGCCTTAAAAAAATGGCCCGCCAGGACAAAGCCACAGTAGACCGTGTAAGTGCTGCCATTATTTTACAATCGTATTTAGAAAGCAAAGCGATATGATTTACCCTATTACCGCCTACGGCGACCCTGTACTAAAGGAAGTTGCCCAGGATATTCCGCAGAATTATGAGAACCTGCAGGAACTGATCGAGGATATGTTTGCCACCATGTACCATGCCCATGGCGTTGGCCTGGCTGCCCCGCAGATAAGCAAAAGCATCCGCCTGTTTGTAATTGACTCAGAGCCGATGATGGATGATGAAGACGAAGGTAAGGGTGTGAAAAAGGCATTTATTAACCCGGAGATTATTGAAGAGGATGGCGAAGAATGGGGTTTTGAAGAAGGCTGCTTGAGCATACCGGGCGTGCGCGAAATGGTTTACCGCCCAGAGCGCATTGTTATCCGATATTTTGATGAAGAATGGAATGAGCATACCGATACCTATGATGGCATGACTGCCCGTGTTATCCAGCACGAGTACGACCACATCGAAGGCATCCTGTTCACCGACCACTTGAACGGCCTGAAAAAGCGCCTGATCAAGAACAAGCTTACCAAAATATCGAAAGGCGAAGTAGACGCCGATTACCGCATGAAGTTCCCGGCGGTAGACAGACGCCGCTAAGTTTTTAGTTTACGAAGTATAAAAACGGCCTGCTATAGTTTTATAGCAGGCCGTTTTGGTTTATATATTCTGATAAAATCAGGTTAATACTTTTATTTATTTGGTAACCGCTTTGCCAGATTCTACCCACGCTTTTAAGCCACCATCCAGGTGGGCAACATTATTATAACCCATTTGCTTTAAAGTAGATGTAGCCAGAGCAGAACGCCCGCCCGAGGCGCAATGCAAGATCAGCCGCTTGTTTTTGTCAAACTCTGGCCGGTGGTAAGGTAATGTAGAATCGGCATAAAACTCGAGCATGCCACGTGGCGCATGTACGGAGCCCGGAATACTGCCGTTTTGTTCCAGTTCCTCGCGTTCGCGAATATCAATTAAAGTCGCATTGCCTTTCGACAACTCTTCGTTCACCTGGTCCGGCGAGAGGTTTTCAATTTGCTGTTTGGCATCTTTAACCAAATCAGTAGCAGACTTGTGTTCCATAGCGATCCTATAATTTATAAAGCCAATATTTTCACGGATTTATAGTATATCGTCGCGCTACGGCAAATGTTGTCTTTACATACTTATAGCTACTCTGTTTGCTTAAATAACCGGGCTGATAGTATGAACTAAGGCGAATTGCATGGCCTAACCTACATCCCAAAACCCCATACTGTATGTAAATTCATTAACCCAGCACTTCGCAAGCCTCCAGCACATTGCCATCAGGATCGAAGAACAAGAAATATTTCACATAATTATCCTGCATTATTTCTTCTACAGCTAAGCCTTTTTGAAGAAGATCTTGTCTGAGGCTAACTGCATCCACTGTCTTAAAGATTGGGAAAGAAGCAGTGTCCTTATCAGCTTCTACTTTTTTATCTGTTTGCCACAGTGTCAGGCTGGTAGGCCCATTAGTATCCAGAATTGCAAGCTTCGTAACAGGGTCATGCCAAAGCAGGCCAAAACCTAAATTATCCTGATACCAGTTTTTGGAGGTTTCCAGGTTACTGACACGAACAATTATGGTATCAATTCCCTGTAAAAGAGTAGCTTCTTGCCTGTTCATTTGTAGATCTGCTTACAATTTGACTTATTATTGATCCGTATTACCAGTTAGTCCTTTCTTAATGTTGTTGGTGTTAACAGAAAGCCCATTCATCTGATTTCATAACTCCAAAGTAGGGTTTATGTTATTTTGCCGGTTCTGTATTTCGTATGGGTTTACAAATTGCCGCTCTCGGACCTGCTTTGCTGTAATGTAGCTTCCGTAAAGGCAAGGTTGTAATGCGTTATTTGTTTTTCATTTCAATACTATTAGTTTTCAAGAACAGTTTTGTACTCCACCTAAATAGGAGTGTCCAGTTCCAGCTAATGGGCAACCAACAACCACACATCCACAAAAAACCTGAACGTAGCCGACTCCACAAAATTGATGTACTGGTTTTGGGTTACGGTTATAACTTCATCAGCAGAGCGGGTTTTCTGTTAATCATTAATCCATTATTTAACTGGTTTCAAAAGCATAGGTTAAGCTATTTATCTATGATGATCAAAGTCATAAGTTAATAACAAAAGCCCTACCTATACTTATTGATGTCCGTAATCTGTTTCTGCCTTACAACTATAGTCCTTAAGTATAAACAGCCTCCCGCGTAAAGAATAAAGCAGTTCCAAAATCAACTTATAGTTATGTTTCGTACACGGCAGGTATGGCCCGACCTTTAAAAGTTATACTTATACTTTTTGCAATTTTGCTGCCTTTACAGGGTTATTCCTGGGGTTTTTATGCACACCAGCGCATCAACCGGCTGGCAGTGTTTTCACTTCCGCCCGAGATGATCGGCTTTTACAAAAAACACATCCGCTACATCACAGAAAATGCTGTAAACCCAGATAAACGCCGCTATGCGGTGGAGGGCGAAGCTGCCAGGCACTACATAGATATAGACGTGTACGGCGACAGTGCCATCTACAAAATGCCGCGCTTCTGGCCCGATGCTGTAGCAAAGTATACCGAAGATACGCTTCAGGCTTATGGCATTGTACCCTGGCATATAAACCTGATGAAGTACCAACTCACACAGGCATTTAAAGAACGAAACCTGGACCGCGTACTGCGCTTATCTGCTGACCTGGGCCATTACATAGCTGATGCCTGCGTACCCCTACATACCACCCACAACTATAACGGGCAACTGACAGGGCAACATGGCATACATGGTTTTTGGGAATCAAGGCTGCCGGAGTTGCTGTCTGCTAACTATGATTTCTTTACAGGGCAAGCTACTTACATAGAGCAACCGCAGCTAAAAGCATGGGAACTGGTTACCAGCGCACACCTAGCCCTGGATTCTGTATTAACTTTTGAGCGGGAACTGACCAGAGCTTATGCAGAAGACAAAAAGTATAGTTTTGAGCTTCGCAACAACCAAACCACCAAGGTATACTCGCGGGAGTTTTCTGAAAATTACCATAAACAGTTGAACGGCCAGATAGAACGGCAGATGCGCCTGGCAATTCGTACTGTAGCCAGTTATTGGTTTACGGCATGGGTAGATGCCGGCCAGCCCGAGTTCAAGCCTTTTGCAACTGATATATCAGAGGAAGAGCGGCAGCGCCTGAAAATGGAGCAGGAAGAATACCAGAAAGGCACGCACAAGCCACGCGAGGAAGGAGATGCGCTGCTTCTGCCAGACACAAAAAGCATCTGGAGCCTGCATAAAGTATAAATCTGTAGTTAAATCAGCAGCTAATCTCAGATTTGCCAAAGTATAAACGCCATTTGGCTTATTCAATTCAATCCTATTAAAAACCCCTTTTGCCATTTGGGCTATCCTAACTATCTTGCTGCCATACAAACAGCTACATATACATGATCAACAAAAATACAATCCTCACTTTCCGGAGTTTCTTTCTGCTTCTGGCAGCTCTGCTACTTCAGCAAGGTGCTATAGCCCAGCAGACCAATACTGCTGCAACTCTCAGCAAGCTCGATGCTTATTACCAGAAAGCTTTAAAAGACTGGAACGTACCGGGCATGTCCATTGCCATTGTGAAAAACGATTCTGTTATTTTTTCCAAAGGCTACGGTGTTCAGAATATTAAAACCGGCGGCACCGTAGATGGCAATACTATTTTTGGTATTGCATCTAACTCCAAAGCTTACACGGCTGCTGCACTGGCCATTCTGGTAGACGAAGGCAAAATTAAGTGGAACGACCCGGTGAAAAAGTACCTGCCATACCTGCAGTTGTACAGCCCATACGTTACCGAAAACCTGACCATAGAAGACTTGCTGAGCCACCGTGTAGGCTTTACCACGTATGCCGGCGACCTGCTCTGGTATAACACCACCTATAGCCGCCGCCAGATTCTGGAACGCGCCCGTTACCTGCAGCCCGCTTATGGTTTCCGGGATGGCTATGGCTATTCTAACCTGATGTTTATTGCCGCCGGAGAGGTGGTGGAAGCTGTATCTGGTAAGCCTTGGGAAGCATTCGTGAAAGAACGTTTTTTTGCGCCGCTTGGCATGAGCCGTTCCTATACTTCAGTAACAGAGCTTGCCGGCAAAGATAACGTAGCATCTCCGCATGGTTATGATGAGAAGCGCAACCCGTATGCCACTACGTTTATGCCATGGGATAACTGGAACCCAGCCGCCGGTATTTTCACTAGTGCCAACCAGCAAGCCCAATGGCTGCGCCTGCAGCTAAACCGTGGCACTTACAAAGGCAAGCGCATTTTCAGCGAGAACGCCAGCCGTTATATGTGGACAGCCCATAACCCACTACCAATTTCTAAACAAGCTGAAGAGATCACACCCTCTACACATTTTTCTGCCGCAGGCCTGGGCTGGATGATGACCGACTACCAGGGGCGCAAAGTAGTTAACCACAGTGGCGGGCACGAAGGCATGAACAGCCGTACAGTTTTGGTACCGGAAGAAGGTTTGGGAATTGTGATCCTGACCAATAGCATGAGCAGCATTATGGCACCTATTGCCAACTATACTTTAGACCAGTTGTTTGGTGTGCAGAATGGCCGCGACTGGAGCCAGTTTGCTTTGGATAATGCAGCAAAAGCAAGAAAAGCGCAACAGGAAGCCCTTGCAAAAGCGCCTAAAGAAAAGGTGCGTAAAAGTAAACCAAGTATGGCTTTAGAAGATTACGCCGGCACTTACAACAGCCCGCTTTACGGAGATGCTACCATAGTTGTACAAAATGGCAAACTGGTATTGCAAATGGTACCAGCACCATCTCTGGGCGGTACCCTCGCTCACTGGCAGCACGACATTTTTGACCTGGACTGGAAAAACGATTTTGCATTGCTAACTCCTACCCGCGTCCGCTTTTTGATGGACGCAAATGGTAAAGTAGCCCAAATGCGCCTCGACTCTGATAACCCTGACTTCAATTTTGAAGAACTGGAATTTACGAAAGTCAAACCTGCTGTTTTGTAAATAAACACATTAGAAAAGAAAGGCCGTTATACAAGTATAACGGCCTTTTATATCAACAGGGTCTGCAGCAAATCAGTAAGTATAACTATGGCTTTGCATAAACATCTGCCTGGTTAACAAGAAAAATCTTTAGAAAAAGAAGGCTGCCCCAGAAAGGGGGCAGCCTTCTTTTTTGTGTAAATGAGAACTAGCTATGCAAGCATAGTGCTTATTATACTACCAGTAATAAAATAAGCTACTACTACTACGTAAGCAAATCCTTCATTTAGAGTAAAATTTTTCATGATTTTTGTTAAGCTTTAGGGTTTGTGGTTGAACAATACGTTTAGTATTAAACTAGTTGTGAATAGCATTTAAAGAATGCTATTCGGTAGCTAATACGACACAAATAAATATTAGTTATATTTTATATACAAGTACTTATATATTTTATTTACTTTATTTAATAAAAGTTATAACTTTAATATTATTACCTAACAACAAAAAATGCAACTATCTATATTTCAATACCATGCAGCCCTAAGCCCTAAGAGGTAGAGTACAAAAAGAAGAGACTAGAAATAGTTTATAAAAGAATCAATATATTTTCGCGATCAAATAACAATCAGCACTGAAGATAAAAAATTCACATAGCACAAAAGCCTGCTTATCTACATCTATAACTTCCCTAAAATCTCATAGTATAACATACTATGAAGTCGCTCTTTAATTGGGTTGTTTTTGGGATTATCAGCATACTAATAGCTACTTATGCTTTGCCATTGGCAAACGGTCAATCGGATTGGAGTAGTAAACCTGAGAAGAGTACTATTAACTACATTCTTAAACACCCTTTACATACAGTGAGAGGCACAAGCTCCCGGATAAAAAGCAAAGTGAGCATTAATGATACCAAAGGCATACAAGCTGTTACTACTACAGTACCCGTTAAATCTTTTGATAGTGGCAACAGAACACGCGACAAGGATATGCTGAAAGTAACTGAAGCCGCCACCTATCCTGAAGTAAAATTTACCAGCACAAGTATAACAGACCACAATACCCACCTTGTAGTTAAAGGGCAACTGCAATTTCATGGTATAACCCAAGATATTACATTTCAGGCCAAGCAGCAACTTGTTAATAACGAGATTTTAGTAACCGGCTCCTTCCCTATCAGCCTGGAAAACTATAAGATCAAGCGTCCGTCTATTTTTGGTATGGCTGTAAAAGATATTGTTACCATTGAGTTTCACATAGTATACACGGCACCCAAAACCACACCCTGAAATACAACCGGCTATACTTATAAATAAAAATCCCGCTACATTGATGCAGCGGGATTTTATACTTTAAAATCAGAAATCTAACTATAATCTCTGATCTATATTATACTTAAAACTATACCAGTTTCTTATAACGGATACGCTTCGGCTCAATATCGCCCATACGCTTCTTTTTGTTCTCTTCGTACTCGCTGTAGTTGCCCTCAAACCAGTATACCTGCGAGTCGCCTTCGAAAGCAAGAATGTGCGTACAAATACGATCCAGGAACCAGCGGTCGTGTGAAATGATTACCGCGCAACCGGCAAAGTTCTCCAGCGCATCTTCCAGCGCACGGATCGCGTTCACGTCCAGGTCGTTGGTAGGCTCATCGAGTAAAAGTAAGTTACCGCCTTCTTTCAGCGTCATGGCCAGGTGCACACGGTTACGCTCACCACCCGATAAGTTGGCTACTTTTTTCTCCTGATCGCCACCTGAGAAGTTGAACTTGCTCACGTATGCACGAGACACTACCTGACGGCCAGCCATCATCATGTGCTCCGTGCCACCAGAAATCACCTCGAACACCGATTTAGTCGTGTCAAGATTTGCGTGCTCCTGATCTACGTAAGATATCTGTACCGTAGAGCCTACAGTAAAATCTCCTGCATCCGGCTTCTCCTGGCCTGTGATCAGTTTAAACAAAGTTGTTTTACCAGCACCGTTTGGCCCGATAATACCAACTATACCACCTTGCGGCAAGGCAAAGTTCAGATCTTCAAAAAGAAGTTTATCGCCATAGGCTTTGCTTACATGGTGCGCCTCAATTACCTGGGCACCCAAACGCGGTCCATCAGGTATAAACAATTCTAGTTTTTCTTCTTTCTTGGAAGCCTCTTCGCCGGCTAACTTATCATACTGGCTGATACGGGCTTTAGACTTGGCATGACGCGCTTTAGGGGCCATTTTAACCCACTCCAGCTCGCGCTGTAGTGTTTTCTGGCGCTTGCTTTCGGTCTTTTCTTCCTGAGCCAGTCGGTTAGATTTCTGCTCCAGCCAGCTGCTATAGTTGCCTTTCCACGGAATACCTTCCCCACGGTCCAATTCCAGAATCCAGCCAGCCACGTTGTCAAGGAAGTAACGGTCGTGGGTAACGGCAATTACGGTACCTTTATAGTGCTGCAGGTGCTGCTCCAGCCAGTCCACCGATTCGGCATCCAAGTGGTTGGTAGGCTCATCCAGCAATAGTACATCCGGCTCCTGCAACAGCAGGCGGCAAAGGGCTACGCGGCGCTTCTCACCACCCGACAGGTTACCTATAATGGCATCTTCCGGAGGCGTGCGCAGGGCATCCATGGCGCGCTCCAGGCGGTTGTCCAGTTCCCAGGCATTGTGGTGGTCGAGTTTTTCCTGCACCACGCCCTGGCGGTCAATGAGCTTGTTCATCTCATCGTCCGTCATCTCTTCGGCAAACTTCATGTTTATCTCATCGAATTCCTTCAACAAGGCAACCACTTCAGCTACGCCTTCTTCCACCACCTCGCGCACAGTTTTGGTTGGGTCCAGCTGTGGTTCCTGCTCCAGGTAACCAACAGAGTAACCCGGCGACCATACTACTTCGCCTTGTATTTGCTTATCAATGCCTGCAATAATTTTCAGTAAGCTTGATTTACCGGAACCGTTAAGGCCCAGCACACCAATTTTTGCGCCATAGAAAAAAGACAGGTAAATGTTCTTAAGTACTTGTTTCTGGGGAGGGTAAATTTTGCTTACCCCGGCCATCGAAAAGATGATCGTCTCGTTACTCATGTTGTATTTATCTGTTAACCCTTAATTCATTGTTATCACCTTACCTGCTTTTACTATATATGGAAAATACATATTCAGGCGGTGCATGATCTTTCTTCTAAATAATAAAAGAATTACAAATATCGTAAAAATTCATGCATTTATGATTCACAAAATTGATCTGAAATACTTAAACTTGTAAAAATCTGTATGGGTTAAGTGTGCCTACTTGCTTTAGCACAAAATTAATAGGTTGCCTGTTGCAATTTTCTCCTGTTATGGAGTTTACAGCAGTTTTATAAAAACGCACCCCGTTAACTTGCGTATGCTATGGTTAGTTTATTATGCCGCCTAACCCTATTTTCGAAGTATAACCCGATCCTTAAATGGAAAACAACGATCTATTGGAAGAAGCCAGAAAGTATGGTTTTATTCAGGACCAGCAAGTTTGGCTAAAAGCTTTTATGGATTATCCATCCAGAAAAGTTGGCGAAGTAAAAGAATCAGAGGAAGATTCTCTGGTATATTTTGCAAAACGCTTCGACATGTTCCGCGAAAAAGTAAACGACCTGCTGGGGCGTATTAACACCTCTGAAAACAAAGGCTCTTTCCTGATGAAGGTGCTGCACATGAAGGAGCAGGTAGGCAACTATGACGCGCTGGGTAATTTCGAGGAAATCTTTAACACGCTGAGCAAAGCCGAAGAAGAGATAAACGAAACCATAAAACACAATCGTGAGAAAAATCTTGCGATTAAAATGGGGTTGATACAGGAGGCCGAGGCGATACAGGATAGCATAGAGTGGAAAGAAACATCTGACAAGATGAAAGACCTGCGCGCTACCTGGATAAAGACCGGACCAATTGAAAAAGAGCTTACCGAAGAAATAGAAGAACGCTTTAAAGATGTGCTGGAAGGCTTCTTCGAGCGTAAGAAAAACTTCTTCAACGATAAAAAACAGATGCAGAACCGCACCTATGAGAAGTATAAAGATCTCATAAACCAATCGGTGCGCCTGCAAAACTCTGAAGAGTGGGAAGAAACCACAGCCAAATTAAAGCAGCTGCAAAACCAGTGGAAAGAAGTTGGCGGCAACCTGCCACGCCAGGTAACCAATAAGCTCTGGACCGATTTCCGCAGAGCCCACAACCACTTTTTCGAGCGCCTTAAGGTAAAAATCACCACTGAAAAGACGGAGTCGAAAGACAAATTCTACGAAACTAACCTGGTAAAGAAAAACCAGCTGGTAGAAGAAGCCGAAAACCTGCTGCAACACCAGGGCTTAGGCGAAGGCGTGCGCCGCGCGAAAGAACTGCAGGCCGAATGGAAAAAAGTTGGCCCTGTGCATCCTTCTGTTTCGGATATGGTATGGGAGCGCTTTATTAAGGCCTGCGATAAAGTATTTGAACTGAGCAGCCTGGAGCATTACATCCGTAAGCGCCAGCAAGGCGATGCAACTGACACTGATGGCTTACAGGCCCGCATCAATGCACTTCGCGATTTTATAAAATCTGATAAACAGGAACTCGAATTACTGGAATCTAACCTGGGCAAGTTAAGCGATACGCCAAGTAACGATGCTTTTAAAAGCATGCTGCAAGGCAAAATCCGTAACTTTAACCGCAAAATAAACACCAAGCACGAGCTTATCGAGATGTTTAAAGGCCAGCTAAGCACCAGCAGCAAATAGTAATATAGAATTATAGCTATATTTTTTTGGAAGCGCCTGTTGTTTATGCAGCAGGCGCTTTTTATATTTACCAATGTAGCCTTCGTGCAGCATCTGTTATTCAGATTCAGCGTTCAGCAAAAAACTCAAAAACTTTGAGAACATTTGTTTATAGATTGCGTTGTGTTGTAAAAACAGACAAAAAAAGCAATTAAGTTGTGGTAAATATTTTTGTTTACCTATATTTTTATACTTTTGCAAACTATTTTTAAAAGCAACTAAGTTAAGGAGAAACATACTATGTATTGGACACTGGAATTAGCCTCATACCTGGAGGATGCACCCTGGCCAGCAACAAAAGACGAGCTGATTGATTACTCTATCCGCTCTGGCGCACCTATGGAGGTGGTAGAAAATCTACAGGCTCTGGAGGATGACGGACAGCCTTACGAGAACATCGAAGAGATCTGGCCTGACTATCCTACTAAGGAAGACTTCATGTTTAACGAAGACGAGTACTAACATTAATTAGAAATTATGAATTAGAAATTAGAAATTGCTCTTGAACGGCACTCACATTTCTGATTTTGAATTTCTAATTTTTAATTGACATCGTTTTGATCGTTGAAGCACATAATTTGGTTGCGGGTTATGAACAGCGTGTTCTGATCCGCAACCTTTCTTTTTATGTGCCTGAGCCGGCTTTTATAGCTATTATCGGCCATAACGGGGCTGGCAAAACAACGCTTTTCAAAACATTCCAACAGCAGGTGCCTTACCAGGGCCACCTGAAACTACAGGGGCAAGACCTTCAAAGTATAGCCAACCCCACGGCACAGGGCCTGCTCTCCTACCTGCCACAAAAGAACATCGTTTCCTTCCCTATTAAGGTGCACGACCTGGTGGTGATGGGCTTGTTCCGCAAAAAACGATTCTTTGAAAACTATAGCGCAGAAGATTATACTCTGGCAGCCGCTATACTTGAGAAACTGGAGCTTTCTCACCTGATCGAGCATGATTTTACTACCCTTTCGGGTGGCGAGCAGCAATTGGTTTGGCTGGCACAGCTTATACTTCAGGATGCTGGCATTTGCCTGCTGGATGAGCCTACGCAGCAGCTGGATGTATACTATAAAAAACAGGTATTTATCTTATTACAGGAATGGGTACAGCAAAATAACAAAACCGTGCTTTGCATAACACACGACCTCCTGAACCTGCTACCCATGAACGGCTACCTACTCAACCTTTCCAAACCTGACCCTGTACTTGAAGTTATTTCTACCGAGACTGTGCTGCAGAACCAGGACTTCCTTGAATCCTCGCGTGGGCCTTTGTCTTTGTAGTTATACTTGCTAATTATTCCTGGCTCTTGATAAAAGCCTCGGCCAGCACCATATCCTCGGGTGTTGTGATCTTGATGTTCCGGTAGCTTCCCTCAACAAGTATAATTTGTTCCCCCAGCGCCTCCACCACCGATGCATCGTCTGTAAAGTATGGCTGCTCTTCCTGCTCATAGGCTCGTTTCAGTATACTTGCCTTAAAGCATTGCGGCGTTTGCACCAGTTTATACTTTGCCCTGTCCACGGCGCTGCTACCGGCTGCTGTAAGCTCCCTGATAGAATCTTTAGGCGACACGGCTACTACAGCATTTCCATACTTTTCAGCTGTTTCAAAAGCCTCTTTTATGATTCCGGTGATAAAAGGTCGAACTCCGTCATGCACTGCAACCAGGGCCTCGCCGTGTACTACAGCCAAACCATTTTTAACAGAGCCAAAGCGAGTGTTTCCACCAGCCACTGCAATATGAAACAGGTTAAAATTATGTTTCTTACATAGTTCCCGCCATACTTCCAGCTGATTTTCAGGCAGCACTATTACCAGCCTCAGCTCCGGGCTATACTTGTAGAACTGCTCCACGGTATGCATGAGCACGGGTTTACCTGCCAGTTCTATAAACTGTTTGGGTATGTCGTGCTGCATGCGGCTACCAGAGCCACCTGCTACTATAATTGCATATTCCGGAAGTTGCGCCATAGTGGCAAAGATAACTTTTTTAGAGAAAGCGCGCAGCAGCTACCTGCAATCTGCCAGTGCTTCCGTATCTGTGGCATGAATCAGATGCAGGTTGCGGCTAATCTTCTCTACATCCCAATTCCACCAGGCTATACGTAGCAATTCCTGTATCTGAGCATCGGGGAAGCGCATTTTTACTACCACAGCAGGGTTGCCAGCTACAATGGCATAATCAGGAACATCTTTGGTTACTACTGCTTTGGTAGCTACAATGGCGCCATTTCCAATTCGCACGCCAGGCATAATCACTGCCTCGGTACCAATCCATACATCATTCTCCACCACAGTATTTCCTTTCATCGGATAAGAAACGTTGTTTGCAATACGCTCCCAACCGTTACTAAATATCTGGAACGGATAACTGGAAATAGGCCTGGTTTCGTGGTTGCCGCCATTCATGATAAATTTTACACCCGATGCAATGGCACAGAACTTCCCGATCAAGAGTTTATCGCCAATAAAATCGAAGTGATACAATACGTTCTTCTCGAAGTTATAGGGGTCTTCCAGGTCGTCGTAATAAGTATAGTCGCCCACCTGTATGTTCGGGTTGCGGATGATGTTTTTCAGGAACACTAACTTCTGGTGGTTAGGCAGCGGGAAAATGGTGTTTGGATCAGGACCGGCCATCGTTTTATAGTTTTAAGTAACCGAAAATATATCAAAAGCCACTACAGGCAACCAGAGTTACAAGTATATTCTTTTACTGCCAAAATCAGAAGATGGGTAATTCTGCGGCTTTATACTTTAGTACATCGGTTTAAGCCAGTAGCAAAGTATAAATCCATAACCTTATCATAAAAAAGCCCCGACCTGAGTGGCCGGGGCATTTTGTTTTGTCTTGGTAAGTATAACTTACAGAATCAGCATTACATCGCCGTAGCTAAAGAAACGGTACTTCTCTTTTACAGCCTCTTCGTAAGCTTTCATTACCAGTTCATAACCACCAAAGGCAGCCGTCATCATCAGTAAGGTAGATTCCGGCATGTGGAAGTTTGTAACCAACGCGTTCGCAATTTTGAAATCGTACGGAGGGAAAATGAAACGGTCTGTCCAGCCTTCGTTCGGCTTCAGGCGGTTGTTAGCCGATACCGATGACTCCAGGGCTCGCATAGTAGTAGTACCGATAGCACAAACACGCTTCTTGTTATCCAGCGCCTTGTTCACCATCTCAGCTGTATCTGCAGGAACGCTAAAGTTCTCTGAGTCCATTTTATGCTTGGTCAGGTCTTCCACATCAACCGGGCGGAAAGTGCCCAAACCTACGTGCAGCGTTATAGGCGCTACATCCACACCTTTAATTTCAAGGCGCTTCAGTACTTCTCTGGTAAAGTGCAAACCAGCAGTTGGAGCCGCTACTGCACCAACATTCTTGGCATACACTGTCTGGTAACGGTCTTTATCTTCTGGCTCGGCCTCGCGCTTAATATACTTTGGCAGTGGCGTTTCGCCCAGGTCGTTTATCGTTTTATAAAACTCCTCGTCCGGGCCATCAAACAGGAATTTAATTGTACGGCCACGGGAAGTTGTGTTGTCAATTACTTCGGCTACCAGGTCGCTTTCGCCAAAGTATAACTTGTTACCTACACGGATCTTACGGGCAGGGTCTACCAGCACATCCCAAAGGTGAATATCCTTGTTAAGCTCACGCAGCAGGAACACCTCTATTTTGGCACCGGTTTTTTCTTTGTTACCGTAAAGGCGTGCCGGGAAAACTTTGGTATCATTTACCACCATTACATCGCCATCATCAAAATACTCCAGTATGTCTTTGAAAATGCGGTGCTCAATCTGGCCGGTGCTACGGTGCAATACCATCATGCGCGACTCATCACGGTTTGCAGCCGGGTGTGTAGCCATCAACTCAGGTGGCAATTCAAATTTAAATTCTGATAACTTCATATGTTTAATATTACGGTATTAAAACGCGTGTATTTATGTATATTGCTTTAAAAAATAAGGTTCTGCCGTTTATTAAGGTTTGTAACAGCCGGCTTTGTTCTATAACAAAAAACAAGGGGCAAATTTACTCAGTTTGGCCGAAATATTATTACTTTTAGAAAAATTACTTCGCACTTGACCCAACTATGATCTACCTGCGCCTGATTATTGAAAGCTTCCGATTTGCTTGGCAGGCCCTGAAATCAAACCTGCTCCGCACCATATTATCGCTGTTAGGCGTTACTATAGGTATTTTTGCTATTATATCGGTGTTTACATTGGTTGACTCCCTGGAGCGCAATGTGCGCGATAGTATGAGCTTTATTGGCGACAAAGTAATTTACGTACAAAAATGGCCATGGTCTTTTGGCGGCGAGTACCCTTGGTGGAAGTACTTCCAACGCCCGAAACCAACTATGCGTGAATTCAGGCAACTGGAGCGCAACCTGACCAACGATGCCGGCACTGCTATTTTTGCCGACAAGGGTAACAATACCTTTAAGTACCGCAGCAACAGTTTTTCAGGCGCCGATTTGTTAGGTGTTAGTTATAACTATAATAAGGTTGCTGAAATACCTGTATCGGAGGGCCGTTATTTTGTACCCCAGGAAATTGATGCCGCCCGCAATGTTATTATTATTGGCAACGAGTTGGCAGAAGCCCTCTTCCCGGCTCAGGACCCGATCGGGCAGCAGGTAAAAGTAGCAGGGCAAAAGTTTAACGTAATCGGGGTACTGGAGAAGCAGGGCGAGAGCTTGTTTAACATGGCTAACTTTGACCAGCTGGGAATTGTACCTTATGGCGCTTTCAGCAAAATGTTTGATACGGGGCCTAATGGAGTAGAATCAACTATAGCAGTAAAAGGCCGCGAAGAAGACCAAGGCTTGCTGGAGCTGGAGTATGAAATAAGGGGCATAATGCGCAATGTACGCGGCCTGCGCCCCCGCGACGAAGATAACTTTGCCATGAACCGCCCAGAAATGGCAACACAAGCTATAAGCGGCTTTTTTCAGGTTGTGGGGCTTGGCGGCTGGGTAATAGGCGGCTTTGCCATACTTGTAGGTGGCTTTGGTATTGCCAACATCATGTTTGTGTCGGTTAAGGAGCGTACCAACATTATTGGTATACAAAAATCTTTGGGCGCTAAAAACTATTTTATACTTTTCCAGTTCTTGTTTGAGTCGGTGTTTCTGAGCGTATTAGGTGGCGGAATTGGTATATTACTCGTATTTTTGCTCACGCTTATACCGCAGGATATGATGAAAATATCGCTCTCGTTAGGCAACATTACCCTTGGCCTTGGCGTATCGGCGGTGATAGGAATGCTCTCAGGAATTATCCCGGCTGTGCTAGCCTCAAATTTAGACCCCGTAACAGCTATCCGCTCCAAGTAAAAAAAAAGAAATTAAACAGCCGCTTGCATGGTGCCCCTCACCACCTTGCCTGCAGGCTTTAGTATGTATTTATATGTAGATTAGTACTGCTTAAAGATGTGCAGTACCCAGGAGCCCGCCTCCTGCAGAAGATGAAGAAATAATTATGACAAAGCTGAGAAAAACAAGCAAAACAAAGCTGCAAGACGAAACAATGAACACCGGCAGCGGGCAAACCATTTTAAAACCCGATGCAAACTTAAATAAGGCAAAATCTATTACCGACTTACGCGAAGCCGGCGAAGTAATGGCCCCTCCTGCCTCTGAAGAGGATATTCGCATTCGTAAAGCGTTTGTAGACAAAGACTGGAACGAGATCAAGATTGCTGACTCCTGGCAGATATTTAAGGTAATGTCGGAGTTCGTAGAAGGATTCGAGAAATTATCTAAAATAGGCCCTTGCGTATCGGTATTCGGTTCGGCGCGCACCAAGGCAACACACAAGTATTACCTGATGGCCGAAGAAATTTCTGCCAAGCTGGTGCGCCATGGTTATGGTGTAATTACAGGTGGTGGCCCGGGTATTATGGAAGCCGGTAATAAAGGAGCACACTCAGAAGGTGGCAAATCGGTTGGCCTTAACATCCATTTACCATTCGAGCAGTTCAACAACATTTACATCGACTCTGACAAGCTTATCAACTTCGACTACTTCTTTGTGCGCAAAGTAATGTTTGTGAAGTATGCGCAGGGCTTTGTGGTAATGCCAGGCGGTTTTGGTACGCTGGATGAACTTTTCGAAGCGATAACACTGATCCAGACAAAGAAAATCGGTGCATTCCCGATCGTACTGGTAGGCCGCTCTTACTGGGAAGGCTTATTTAAATGGGTGGAGGATGTGATGCTGAAAGAAGAAAGCAACATCAGCCCGGAAGACCTTGACCTGGTACACATTGTAGACGACGCTTCAGAAGCCGTTAAAGTTATCGACGATTTCTACAGCAAATACCTGCTGTCTCCGAACTTCTAAGAGACGAAACTATACATTATACTTCAAAAGCCCGCTGCAACCACAGCGGGCTTTTTGCTTTTATTAATTCTATCTTTTCGCTAATTATTATATCCCGGTTGCACTTCCAATATTTTATAAAAGGTATATTTAAAGTAATCTTGTTGCTTGATATAATATGGACTGTGAGTTTTTTTCTATCGCACTGACCTAAAAGAAATGACAGCTTACACATTATTGAAAATGTATGGGAATGCAATTAATTTATATAGAGCACCAATAGAGTCTACATAACTTCAACCACTTCAAATAGATAGTCAAGGACAGCTTACAAATATGCCCTGTGTTTAACCTCAACAATATATTAAGATGAAAAAGATAGTAATATTAACAATATTTGGCTTGCTGTTATATGTTAATGGCTTCAGTCAGCAGCAGGTTACAATACATGACATTGTTACTATAACCCTACCCGATAACGCTGAAAAACTAACTAAAGAGAAACTGGCTGCCCTTAAACCAAAAAATGGGGAAACATCTCCAATCGTTCATGAGCAATCCAAAGGAGATTCTTATAAGGGAGAAAACTTTCTAATACAGTTAAATGCCGCTTATACCACACCAACACCTGGCTTTTTGGAGCAGCAAAAAAGGGAAATGGATGACCTCTTTAGCTTATCACAGCCCCAAGTATACAGTTCTTCGATTAAACACTTTCAGAACCAGTCTATTGTAATCACTAACTTTGAAGACGCAGGAAGAGATAAGGGCTATTTCTTGTTGAGGAGTTACAACAAAAGCGGAGATAGTATATTAGTGGGAACTCTAGAATATGACAAAGGTAATAAAGAGACAGCTGAGAAGATTCTTGAAGAAATATTAAAAAGCATTAAGTTTAAAAAACCATAAAAGACATGAATTCAAATCAGTTAATATAAGTCCTAACAAAACGAAAGTATAGATTGCTAAAACAAAACTCTATGAATAGGCTTCTTTTATACCTGATGGTATTCTTAATAAGTGGATGCTATACTTCAAAAAGTGCATTGCAACCAACATATAATAAGGGGGGCTTTATACTTAACAAGTATAATAGTAAAGCCTTGACAATAGCAGACAGTATAGTTATAGTTGGTAAGATAAGTGCTTTGAATAAAAAGGCTATGTTAGTAGCCCCGACCATAAAGTATGGTTGTATTTCTCAACGGGCAGATTCAGGAGGTTACCTGATAAAAACCAAGGCAGCCGATATCAAACTACAGCTATCAGCTACTGCTGTTGGTTATCTAGCAGTAGAAACTGAGCCACTTATTACCCAAATAGGAGATTCTATAGTTGTAAATTTCTACCTGACTCCAGATGAAAGACCTCTGCTGAATTGTGAGGGAAATATTAAGTAACATGAACGGTGTAGTACAGCACACACTAAACACTATACTTTCAGGTATTTATACTTCAAAAGCAGGTCCCGCAATGACCTGCTTTTTTATACCTATACTTCTTAAGCGCCCGGATTTCATTCACTAAATATTTACCTTCTGCTATACTTATAACATCTCACAAAAGCTATATTTACAGCATATTGGATCATTATCGCTTGTAAAATAATATGGCTCTTTGGGGTAAGCTTTCTGCTGTTAGTAAAGCAGCAGCTTTTATACTTTATACTTTCATTTTAAGCTGCTTACTCCCACAGAAGGCAGAGGCGCAAAAGCATGCCAATATCTGGTACTTCGGCGACAGGGCCGGGCTGGATTTTAACCATGGCACCCCTATAATTGCTTTAACCAATAGCGCCATGAATGCTTTTGAAGGCACAGCCTCTATTGCAGACAACAACGGTAACCTGCTTTTTTACTCAGATGGTAGTACTGTATGGAACAAGCAGCACCAGGTAATGACTAACGGAACGGGCTTATTGGGCCACCCCAGTTCCTCACAGTCGTGCATTATTGTGCCTAATCCGGAACAGAAGAACATTTACTACCTCTTTACCACGGATAGCAATGGCCGCCCGAATGGTCTGAAGTATAGCACAATCGATATAGCAAAGCAAAATGGTTTGGGTGAGGTAACGGAGAAAAACATACCGCTCTATACTCCTACTACCGAAAAAATGACCGCAGTGCTACATGCAAACGGAAGAGATATCTGGGTGCTGACGCATGAATATGGCACCAATTCTATTATGGCCTATCTGGTTGCTTCAAGCGGGGTCGCTACAACTCCCGTCGTAAGTAAAACAGGTACAATACATACCAAAGAAACCAATGGCATTAACGCCATCGGGTGTATGAAAGCTTCTCCTAATGGCAAAAAACTGGGGATTTCATTAGGCCTGGGCAACTGGGACTCAAACAAAATAGAGCTCTTTGATTTTAACAACGCTACTGGCGTGGTAAGTAACCCACTTATACTTACCACCGGGAACAGCCCTTATGGCATAGAATTCTCTCCGGATAACTCCAAGCTTTATGTATCCATAGAGGCTGGCCTTAAACTTGTTCAGTATGATTTAACAGCCGGGCTCATACAAGATACCCGTACTGTAATAGGCGATTTAACACCTGCAACAACCACACGCTATACTGGAGCAGCCATACAATTAGGGCCAGATGGTAAACTATACATAGCTAAGCCGCAGAGCCAGTACCTGGCGGTAGTGCAGAACCCAAATGCAAAAGGCACTGACTGCGGGCTGTTAGACAATGGTGTTTTCTTAGGTGGGAGAGTTAGCCAGGTCGGCCTGCCCAGCTTTATTCAAAGCTTTTTTAACTACTCAAACGATGTACAGTATACCATTAACTGTTTCGGTACCGCAAGCTCTTTTTCCTTTGATGCTTCGCCGTTTGACGTACCCACGTTTATGCAGTGGGATTTTGGCGATCCGGCTTCCGGCGCCGCTAATATAGTCAATACATTAAGTGCCAAACACAACTTCAGCGCACCCGGCGATTACACCGTTACCTTTACCCGTCACATCAGCAACAAACAGGAAACGTATACTATAGGTATAAAAATAACAGCACCACCAGTAGTAGATCTTGGCCCCGACCGTTGGGTTTGCCCTGGCACCGAAGTAACCCTGGATGCCACCACTCTAAATGCCACCTACAAATGGAGCACTGGCAGCACATCGGCAAGTATAAGCACTACCACTCCCGGCACTTACTGGGTTGATGTAACGGTAGCCGAATGCACCACACGCGAAGAGGTAAGAATATCTAACTATACTTTGCCAACCGTAAGCCTAGGCGCAGATAAAGAGCTATGCGAAGGCGAAACCTTGGAACTGAATACCTTTAACCAGGGAGCAACTTACCTGTGGCAGGATGGCTCTACCAATTCAACTTTTACGGTTACGGCTCCAGGCACTTACCGCGTGGAAGTCACCAGCCAGAACGGATGCAAACAAACAGACGAGATCAGCATAAAGTATAACCCGCTGCCTGTTATAAACCTCGGCCCTGACCACAACATCTGCGCCAACACCACCATCACCCTGGATGCCACCCAACCCGGCATGACCTATAAATGGAACACAGGAGCAACTACACCAACTATAACAGTAGCCCAGGCAGGGGAATTCAGGGTAACGCTTACCAACAGCAAAGGCTGCACCGCTACCGATGCTATCCGGGTAAACCACCTGCCACTACCTGTAGTAAACCTGGGCCGCGACACCACCCTTTGCACCGACGAGACGTTGCTTCTCAATGCTACATTCCCTAACGCTACATACCTGTGGCAGGACGGCTCTTCGGCTCCTACTTTTAAGGTGATGGAAAGCGGAAAATACTGGGTAGATGTTACCAACGAGTTTGGCTGCACTGTACGCGACGAAATATGGGTTCCTTACCTGGTGCGCCCAACTATTTTCCTGGGTAACGATACCACGCTCTGCTACGGCGACACGCTCGTAATAGGCAAAGAATTACCGGGCAGCATCAAGTATAAATGGCAGGATGGCAGCACCGAAGCAAAGTATAAAGTTACCAAACCCGGCACCTATAAATTAAAAGCTTATAACCAGCACTGCGAAGCCTCCGATGAAATCACTGTAAAGTTCAAAGAGTGTATTGGTGGTTTGTTCATACCTAACATCATTACCCCGAACGGCGATGGCCTGAACGATGTCTTTTTTATACATGGCCTGACAGAAGATGATTGGGAGCTAACGCTTTTTAACCGTTGGGGAAACAAAGTATACCACACTGGTAACTATAAAAATGATTGGGCGCCACAACCCGGCACAACTACAGGCATGTTCTATTATATGCTGGAGCATCGCACCACTGGCCGCACTTACAAAGGCTGGCTTGAGGTGATGCAATAGAGGTATACTCTTAGGCCTTACAGCCGTATAATTTCAGTATGAATTGGAGATCAATACTGAGCCACCGGGAGCGTAAGGCAATAAAAAAAGACCTGAAAGTACAGGAAAAGCAAAATATTGAGGTTAGGGATAACCTGGCCATGGAACGTACCAAGCTGGCTAATGAGCGTACACTTCTGGCTTATAGCCGCACAGCCATGGCACTTGTACTGGCAGGGTTATCCTTTATTAAATTCTTCGAAGATCCGGTTTATCAAATTATTGGCGCCGGGTTTATACCTATCGGTATTGTGATTGGCATTATTGGTTACCGCAGGTATTGCAAAAAGCAGGATAGAATTTCGAATCATACAAAAGATTATGCCCCTACCAGCCCGATACATGCAGAAGTAGCTGCCCAGGAAAAAGCCGAACCAAACCCAAGTGCAAAAACACTATAGCTTATACTTGCCAATTCATACTTGCTAACCCATGATGCTACCCGACCCGGAACAGGAAGAAATTAAAAAGCTGAAAAAGAAGCTGAAGCAGCAGGAGAAAAAGAATACCGAGATCCGGGACCAGATGGCTGTACAGCGTACTATTTTTGCAAACGAGCGCACTTTGATGGCATACCTGCGCACCTCTATTGCCATTATAGGCGGCGGCTTTGCTGCCATTAAGCTCTCCAAACATATTTACATGGAAATAGTCGGCCTGGTTCTGATGCCGACAGGCCTTGCACTTGCCCTTTATAGTTTGTACCGGTATGTACAGAAACAAAAGTTGATAAAGAGCCAGAAGGAAGAGTTTACCCAGACCAGCCACCACCACGCCGCCATTCATGAAAAAGAAGCCTCCCGCTACGGCAACACCGATTGAAGTATAGCTTAAGGAAACTTATGAAATGCTAAACCAATTGCCTCGGTTTTCTGTTAAGAAGGGTTGGAGTTTTACTAACGTAAAGCGCTGGCAATTTTATACCTTTGCTATTTAAAATCAACGCATCCTGAATGGCTTTAGAACAAAAGCAAACTACAGATACCGGCGTAGCTTCAGCAGCCTTCTCGCATAACGGCGAATCGCAGCAGATTGAAGTTTATGGCGCCCGCGAACATAATCTCAAAAACATTTCTATAACCCTGCCGCGCTACAAGCTGGTTGTATTTACAGGCATCAGTGGGTCTGGCAAATCGTCGCTGGCTTTCGATACCATTTATGCCGAAGGGCAGCGCCGCTACATGGAAACCTTCTCGGCTTATGCCCGCTCGTTTATGGGTGGCCTCGAAAGACCGAACGTAGACAAAATTGAAGGCCTGTCACCAGTAATTTCTATAGAGCAGAAAACCACGAGCCGCAACCCGCGCTCTACTGTTGGTACCATCACTGAGATCTATGACTTTATGCGTCTGTTATGGGCGCGTACCGCTGAGGCTTTCAGTTATGTGACTGGCGAGAAAATGGTGCGTCAGAGCGATGAGCAGATCGTGAATCACATCCTGGAGCACTTCGATGGTAAGCGCATTGTGGTCTTGGCTCCGGTGGTAAAAGGCCGTAAAGGGCACTATCGCGAGCTTTTCCAGCAGATCCGTAAAATGGGTTTTATCCGTGCCCGCGTAGATGGTGAACTGCTGGAGATAGCGCCTAAAATGCAGGTAGACCGCTACAAGATCCACGACATCGAGATCGTGATCGATAAGATCGTGGTGAAGGAAGAAGATCGTTTCCGTTTGTCGAGCTCTATACAAAATGCGCTGACGCATGGCAAAGGCACGGTGCTTATACTTGATGCCGATGCCGACAAGACACACTTCTTCTCGCGCCACCTCATGGACCCTGCCACCGGTATCGCCTACGACGATCCGGCTCCGAACTCCTTCTCTTTCAACTCCCCTTACGGTGCCTGCCCGGTGTGTAATGGACTTGGCGAGATACAGGAGATTACAGAAGAATCGGTTATACCTGACAAGAGTTTAAGCATACGACGCGGTGGCATTGCCCCATTAGGTGAGTACCGCGACATCTGGATCTTTAAACAGATAGAAGCACTGTTCAAGCACTTTAAAGTATCGGTTTCTACACCACTAAAGGACCTGCCTGAGGATGTGATGAAGGTATTGCTTTATGGTCTGGAAGAAGACCTGGAAGTGAATACCAAAAAAGGCAACTATGTAGTTGAGTTCGAAGGGATCATCAACTTCCTGAAAGGCCAGATGGAATCTGATTCGGATAACATCCGCAGCTGGGTAGAAGATTTTACACAAACCAATACCTGCCCGGAATGTAACGGCTACCGACTCAAAAAAGAATCGCTTCACTTTAAGATTGCCGGCAAAAACATCGGTGAGCTTTCTGTACTGGATATAAACAAACTGGCTGCCTGGTTTGAGGGGCTTGAAGAACGCCTGAGCGAGCGCCAGAATGTAATTGCCCGCGAACTACTGAAAGAGATCCGCAAGCGTATCGGCTTTTTGCTGGATGTGGGTCTGGATTACCTGAGCCTGCATCGCCCGGTGAAAACACTTTCGGGTGGCGAGAGTCAGCGAATAAGATTAGCAACACAGATCGGCACGCAGTTGGTTGGGGTATTATATATCATGGATGAGCCAAGTATAGGCCTGCACCAACGCGACAACGAACGCCTGATAAATGCCCTGAAAGACCTGCGCGACCTGGGCAACTCTATTATTGTGGTAGAGCACGATAAGGACATGATCCTGCAGGCTGATTACGTGGTGGATATCGGACCTGGCGCAGGTATACATGGTGGACAGGTGGTTACAGCTGGCACGCCGGAAGAAATGATGAATGCCGGCACCACCACTGCCGACTTCCTGAGTAACCGACGTGGCATTGCCGTACCACGCACCAAGCGCCCGGGCAACGGCGAAACGTTAAAGCTGATCGGAGCTACCGGCCATAACCTGAAAAACGTAACACTGGAGTTGCCACTAGGTAAAATGATCTGCGTAACGGGCGTATCGGGTTCAGGTAAATCTTCGTTAATTCACGACACACTTTATCCGATACTTAATACCCATTTCTTTAGAGCGAAGCGCGAACCGCTGCCTTACAAAAAAATAGAAGGGCTGGATAAGATAGACAAGGTTATTGAAGTGGATCAGTCACCGATTGGGCGTACGCCGCGCTCTAACCCAGCTACTTATACCGGCGTGTTTACGGACATCAGAAGTTTGTTTGCACAGCTGCCGGAAGCTAAGATCAGGGGTTATTCGCCAGGTAGATTCTCGTTTAACGTAAAAGGTGGCCGTTGCGAAGCGTGCGAAGGGGCCGGTATGCGAACCATCGAGATGAATTTCCTGCCGGATGTGTACGTGCCCTGCGAAGTATGTAAAGGCAAGCGCTACAACCGTGAAACCCTGGAAGTACGCTTTAAAGGCAAAAGTATAACTGACGTGCTGGACATGACCGTGGAGCAGGCTGTGGATTTCTTTGAAAGTCAGCCACGAATCCTGCGCAAAATACAGACACTGAACGAAGTTGGGTTGGGCTACATTACACTTGGTCAACAGGCTACTACTTTATCCGGTGGTGAGGCGCAGCGTGTAAAACTGGCAACGGAGCTATCCAAGAAAGATACCGGGCAAACGCTTTACATCTTGGATGAACCAACAACCGGACTTCACTTCCAGGACATTGAGCACTTATCAGAAGTACTGCACAAGCTGACCAACAAGGGTAACACGGTTCTTATTATAGAGCACAACCTCGACCTGATCAAGATCGCCGATCATATTATTGATATTGGTCCGGAAGGTGGCGAAGGGGGCGGAACTATAGTTGCGAAAGGTACTCCTGAAGAAGTGGCCAAAGTGAAGAAAGGCTATACTTCCCGTTTCCTGAAAGAAGAACTGGCCACCAGCCACTACCGTGAAGACGGGCAGGAATAAAGTATAAAAGCCGCAGCTATAGTTTATAGTTGCGGCTTTTTTGTTTTACACGCCTTCTACTTTTTCTTGAAGTTTATCGATCATTTCCTGGTGCTGGCGCAGGAGCGGCAATTGCTGCGAGGCAAACATTTTCACCTTCATGTTTGTCCCGTTCTCCGACATATCCTGGTAGCGGTCCAGCAGGTTCTGGTGTTGTTCGGCTACAGTTTTTATATACGCCAAGTCAAAAGCTATACCTGATTGGTCTGTTACTTTTTTTAGCAAATCTTCATGCGCCTGGCCAAGTGTGCCCGGTAATACCAAGTTTGTTGCAGAAGCCATTGCCCTCAGATCTTCGTGTATGCGCTGGTGGTCGTTTACCATACGTTGCGCCAGCGTTTTCACTTCAGGGCTGGTGCCGCGTTCCAGGGCTTTTTCTCCAAGTTCGACCTGTAGCAGACTGGCACTGGCTGCCTCAGCAGCAAACAGCGCATCATTTTCCATGTTCTGTATGCCTGCCTGCTCAAACTGCTGCACACTTTTATCTGCTGCCTTTTTTATACTATCGTTTGTGTTACAACCAGTGCATAACAGCACTCCGATAGCCAGCAAACCTGTAAGTATAAGTTTTTCCATTTCCATCTGTTTTTAAAGTATAAAGCATCTGCAAGAACTTGTCTCGCAGATGCTTTGATATAATTATTCTGCGGGTTGTATCCGCTTTCCCTTACTTAGGTGTAGCTGCATTTGTTTTGCTACCAGCTGCTTTATCTACAACATCTTTCGTTTTTTTAGCCTCATCAAGGTGTTTACGAAGTGTAGTTACTGTTTTAGCAGCAAATGCTTTTACATCCGGGTCTTCCTGGTCCTTGGCTGCTTTATCAAACATTTCCACATCTTCTTCATGGTCTTCTACCATCAGGTCCATGTAAGCCTTGTCAAAATCAGCACCTTTTTTATCACGTAGTTCTGTTATATGGCCCATATGTTTTTCGCTCATACTGTCTGGCAGGGTAATGTTTTTCTTTGTAGCAAGTGCCTTTAGCTCATCATTGGCTTTGGTATGGTCGTTCACCATCATGGCGCCAAAATCTTTTACCTTCTGGTTGGCCGCATTCTGCTTCGCCAGTTTGCCAAGCTCTACTTCCATCATACCGCCACTGGCAGCCATGGTCATAAAGTCTGACTGCTCATCTTTTGTTTCCTCCATTTCAGTGCCTTCAGCCATTTCTTCATTTGTGGTCTGTGCCTGCTCTACACTGTCTTCTTTTTTTTCCTGGTTACAGGCTGATACGCCAAATAAAAAAACGCACGCCAAAAGCCCTGTTGATGCAATTTTTTTCATAGTTTTATTTATCGCTTAGTGTTTAGTATATTTCGAACATATGAGTATACGCCCTATATGTCATGGAGTTATACTTTACAAAACACTAACCACCATGCAGCAATTGAAATATCAATAATTCTAATAATACAAATTTACACAAGCATACAGCCGCAATTATCAATTACCAAATCACTTACATTTAATACTATATAAGCAAACTTTTACAATCCCATGAAGAGAAGAGAAAGCAAACCAATGGTAACCCTATACTTTATATTGCTGTTACTGTTGCCCTTTGGTTACGCACAAGCCCAGACACAGGAAGAAGAGGAAGAGCTGGAACAGCAGGAACTGGAAGAACGGGAACTATCAGCAAGCATTGACCAGGATCATAACCGCTTGTTTAAAATACATCCCCTGCAAATAGGCGAAGTATATGTATCCTATGAGAAAGTACGCGCTAAGCGCATCAGCAACGAAATAGGGCTATCTTATGTGTACAGCAGCGGGCTAAACGGAGACATGTGGTTACCCGAAAGCAAAAAAACAGTAGGCGCAGCTGTTCGTATGAGCCAGCGTTATTATACTTCCAAGAAAAAGCAGGCGCCTTTCGGTTTTTTCCATGGGCCCATGTTTGGCTATAAGTTTCTGGCATTCGAGAAAAACGTTTTCGGGCGAGAGGAATTACCCCAAGACGACCCTAACTATAAATTTGTAGGACGCCTTTACCAGAACTCGCTGGAGCTGAACTACCAGCTTGGCGGTCAGTTTATGCTTAGCCGGCACTTGACTTTAGAGGTTGCCGGCGGGCTGGGTGGTAGAGTGAAATATGCCCGCGCTGTGGGCGGCGAAGAAGAAATGCGCAATACTATAACCGGGCATATACTTACCTCTGACGATAACTCGGTAATTACAGCATTGCCTACGCCACACCTCAAAATATCTGTTGGTTTCGCATACTAAATTAAATATATACTTTGCATATATAACTGGCAGCAAAGTTCGTTATGCATCTGAATATCATAAACTATAGTTAATTCTTTTATGAAGACAGGTTTTTTGAACAGGTTACCGTTAATGCTGGCCTTTGGCTGTACGCTTGTTTTTGCAGGATGCCAGAAAGATGAAGAAACTTCAGACCAAAGCCTGGATGTAGAGTCTGCGGAGGCGAATGCCATGGCTGAAACCGAGTTTACTTCGCTTGATGAGTTTGTAACGGATGTTGCTAAAGCAGAGCCTGAGGCAGATGGCCGCATTGCTGTGGCAGCAAGCCTGCCCGGTTGCGCCACCGCTACTTTTAACAAAGAAGCACGCACCATTATCATTGATTTTGGTACTACCAACTGCACCTGCCCCGATGGCCTGAAACGCCGCGGTAAAATAGTAGCATCTTTTTCGGGTACTCCTTTTACAGTTGGTTCGTCATTTACCGTTACGCTTCAGGATTATTTTGTAAACGATAACCAACTGAAAGGCACTAAAGTAAGCACCTACCTGGGCAACCATAAAATTAGTGTGAAGGTGAGCGATGCAAGTATAACTACCCCCGGAGGTACTGCTACCTGGAGCGCAGACCGCGTAATAGAGCAGGTTGCCGGTACAGGCACACTGTTACTGTCTGATGATGTGTGGCAGGTAACAGGCAGCGCCGCGGGTGTAAACCGTAAAGGCATTGCTTATACTGCCGAGATTAAACAGCCGCTGAAAAGAGTACTGAGTGCGGGTTGTGCCCGTAATTTTGTAGCCGGCATTATCAGCATTACCAACACCAATGGCAAAACCATGGAGCTTAACTACGACCCGACCGGAAAAGAGCCATGCGATAAAATAGCTGAAGTAACTATAAACGGTAAGGCCAAACTGATAACACTGCGTTAAGCTTACCTTATAAAGTATAAAGCCGGCACTATACCCTATAGTGCCGGCTTTATACTTTATAAGCTTTGTTATTTCACTTTACTGAGCACACTGTAAGACATCAGTTTGCCATTGCGGTAAGACTCTGATCGCACCATGCCCATATTGGGCACATAATACTCGATAGTTTGCACACGCATACCAGGCATTCTCATGCCCATGGCACGGTTTTCCATCTGTGTATTCTGGCTTATTTTGTAGGCATCGTAGGTGCCGGCGGGTACTTTTATACTTTCTTTTCCTTCTATGGTGCGGTCTGTAATTTTCATGGTCATGTTACTGAAAGCCTGCCCGCTGCTTTTATCTTTTACCTCTATGTTCAGGGTGCCGTCTTCCAGTTTCTGCCCAGCCTTCAATTCGCTGGGGTATAGCATTTTATCGCCGGTCATGCTTACTTCCATGTTCTTGTAAGCTTCCATCATATCTGGGTTTACCATCGAGCGCATATCCATCCAGATGCTACCGTTGCTGCAACCTACCGTAAACTCCCCTTCCGTATTCAGCTTGTCTTTGTTGTCGTATACTTTAGACTGCACGGTAGCTTCTATTTTATCTCCCGATTTGCTCACATCTTTTACCTGATAGGCAGCACGGCTCATGAGCTTGTCTTTACTACTATAAGTAAGTATTTCATACTGGGCATTCTCGCGCAGAAGCAGATAATCCGAGCAATTATCTTGTGCACGCAACTTTGTAGGGTGGCCAAAAGCAAACATTAAAAGCAGCAGTAACAGTATCGTATTTTTCATGGTTGATAATGTTAAATGTGAATAGTTAGACCTATAAAAATATACTGTTTCTAAAGGCGGCAGGCATTCTCTAACTATGTTTTTAAAGTAAACAGCCAGAATACGCAAGTATAAGTGCAGCAAAAAAGAGCATAAAAAAAGCCAGCACGATGGCTGGCTTTCTATACTTTACAAAGTATAAGTTAAGCACCTTTAAACTGGGGCTTGCGCTTCTCGTTAAAGGCAGCTACGCCTTCTTTATAGTCTTCTGAGTTTCCGGCAATTTTCTGGCAATGTGCTTCGTAATCCAGCATCTCGTCCAGGGTAGAGCTAAAAGATTTGTTGAGCATTTTTTTCATCAGGCCAATGGCTTTGGTTGGGCTTGCAGCAAAACGGGCAGCCAGTTCAGCAACTGCAGCATCCAGTTCTTCCGGGGCCACCACCCTGTTAACCATACCTAACTGCAAAGCTTCCTCTGCTGATACTTTAGAACCTAACGTACTCAACTCAAAAGCTTTTAATGAGCCTACTACGCGCGGCAAAAAGAAAGAAGACCCAGAATCGAGCACCAGTCCTACATTTACAAATACCTCGATCATGCTGGCAGCTGTTGAGGCGATTATCATATCGCAGGCAAGCGCTAATGAACAGCCGGCTCCGGCAGCTACACCATTCAGTTTACAGATAATCGGCTTTGGCAGGTTACGCATTGCCCGGATGATCGGGTTGTAGCGTTTCTCCAGGGATTCTGAGAGGTCGCGTTTGCTGGCGCTGGCAATGGCTTTCAGGTCCTGGCCAGAACAGAAGGCTTTTCCGGCTCCTGTAAGCACTACTACGCGCACGTTTGCATCGCGGCTTACCTGCTTCAGGGCATCCTGCAGGTCGTAGCTTTGCTGGTCGTTGAAGGCATTAAATACATCTGGTCTGTTCAGGGTAATGGTAGCAATACCATCCTGTACTTCATATAGCAGGCACTCGTAAGTCATAGTTCAGTTTCGTTGATTTTGCTTTTATCAAATATAAGCAAAGTATAAGGTTTGGCAATAATGCAGTAATTCCGGCGCCCTATGCTAAACATTTAAAAACCGATTATACCTGCCATGTATACCAGCAAAAAACCGCTGGCAAAGCCGGCATAAACCTGTGCCGGTGTGTGGGCATGCAGTGCCAGCCGTGCAGAAAGCACAGCGCCTGCAATTAAAGTAGAAAACACAACAGGCTGCACCATCTGGAAATCAGGGGCAATTTTATGTAGCATCAGCAGTATAGCCAACGTGCCACCTAACCCTACGCCGTGTGCACTTACTTTCCAGAACAGCGAGACAACAAACGTGAGGAAAACGGTGGCCGCTACCAGTCCCATTATGAAATAAAATATCTGGTCGAAGGCGGGTTCGCGATGCAGCAGGTATGCCGTAGTGCTGTAGCAAAGGCCGGTAAACAGCAACGGAGTACGGCGCTGTTCGCGTTTGTGCATTTCCACCGAATCGAGCTGGCCGCTGCGCACCATGGCATAAGCACCCAGGCCTGGAATTATGAAAGTAGAAAAAAAGATCATACTCAAAACAATCCAGCGGCTTTGCAGCGGCAACGACAGCGTAGCTACAGGCAGGTAATAAAGTATAAACGCGAACAGGTATGTAGGCAACAACAGCGGGTGAAACAACACCGACAGTACCTGCGCAAGAGAGCGGTTCACTTTTGGTTAATTAAAATTAGAAATTATGAATTGAGTTTTGGATCTATACTTCTAGCTATACTTACGCATTTATACTTTAATGAACTCTAATTATTAACACATCATTAATAACTGACTTCTATAGTTCTTTACGCAATCTTGCTACCGGTATGTTCAGCTGTTCGCGGTATTTGGCAACGGTACGGCGGGCAATGTTATAGCCTTTCTCGTTCAGTATCTGCTCTATTTTTTCATCCGACAGTGGCTTGCGCTTGCTTTCGCCATCGATGATCTCTTTAAGGATATGCTTAACCTCGCGGCTGCTGGCATCCTCGCCGGAATCGGTGGCTATACCTTCCGAGAAGAAATACTTAAGCGGGTAAATACCAAACTCTGTTTGTACGGCTTTGCTGTTGGCCACGCGGCTCACGGTACTAATGTCCATGCCAATTTCTTCGGCAATATCTTTCAGGATCATCGGGCGAAGCTCGCTTTCATCACCTTCCAGAAAGAAGTCGTGCTGGTACTTTATAATCGCCTCCATGGTGCGCAGCAGTGTGTTCTGGCGCTGGCGTATGGCATCTATAAACCACTTGGCCGCATCCAGTTTCTGCTTCACAAATGTTACCGTTTCCTTCAGCTTCTTATCTTTCTTGTCTGATTTGTCATAAGCATCAAACATATCGGCATAAGAGCGGCTGATACGCAAATCCGGGGCATTGCGCGAATTAAGCGACAGTTCCAGCTGGCCGTTATTGTTGGTAAGTATAAAGTCCGGAATAATGTACTGCACGCGCGTGCTGCCCGAACCGGAGCCGCCCGGTTTCGGATTAAGCTTGATGATCAGGTCCACTGCTTTTTTCAGCTCGTCTTCGCTGATGCCAAACTTAGCCTGTATTTTCTGGTAATGCTTCTTAGTGAACTCATCAAAAGCATCCGCAATTATCTTTTCGGCAAGTATAGTGGTGGCATCCTGCTCGCGATGCTGTAATTGCAGTAATAAGCACTCAGGCAGGTCGCGGGCACCAATGCCCGGCGGGTCAAACGTCTGGATCATATGCAGCAGCTGCTCCACTTCTTCCTCGTTTGTTTCGATGTTCTGCGAGAAAGCCAGGTCATTAACTATAGAGCTCAGTTCGCGGCGTATGTAGCCATCGCTGTCTATACTTCCTATCAGCTGCATGGCAATGGTATACTGCCTGTCGTCAAGGTTCAGGAAGCCCAGCTGGTCCATGAGCGAATCGGTAAGCGTGGTGGTCATGGCAATCGGCATTTCACGCTCTTCTTCGCTATCGCCACCACGGTCGCCCTGCATTTTATAGCCGCTTATTTCATCGTCGTGCAGGTAGTCGTTCAGGTCTACTTCGTCGTTCTTTCCGTAATCATCCTCGCCCTCATAATTATCCCCATCTTGATCTTCATAAGAATCGGTATCAGCATCGGAACTACCTTCTTCCAGAGCCGGATTGATCTCCATTTCTTCTTTAATGCGCGCTTCTAACTCGGCAGTAGGTATCTGCAGCAGCTTGATAAATTGTATCTGCTGCGGCGATAACTTCTGGGATAAGAGTTGTCTTAAATCGAGTCGCTGCATAGGTAAAAAATGGCTTTTTGTGCTAAAAAGTGCACGTTCAAATTTAGGATAATTTTACTTGCATTTACAAAAAAGGTTAAAATATCGTTACTTTGAGGGATATTTCGAGATTAACCAAACTATAAGCTTTAGGTTTTCAGAAAGTATAAGTTGCTTCACAATGGCTGTTGCGGCAACCTGATGTTTCAGCAACAAAGAAACATACTAAAACTACTGTTTATAGTTCAAAATTTATACTTTTAAACATTACACTGATTCTGTAAGCTACACATATATGCAACGCACAAAAGTAAAAGATCTTTTAACGGGTGCCGAAGTAGGCAAAGACGTTCTACTAAAAGGCTGGGTACGCACCAAGCGCGGTAATAAATTTGTAAACTTCATTGCCGTAAACGACGGCTCCACTATAAATAACCTGCAAGTTGTAGCCGATGCAGAAAAGTTTAGCGAAGAGGCGCTGAAAGACATTACAACCGGTGCCTGCGTAGCTATTACCGGCGAGTTGGTAGCTTCTCAGGGCAAGGGCCAGGCGTTCGAGGTTATCGCTAAAACGATAGATATACTCGGCAAAGCTGACCCTGAAACTTACCCGCTTCAAAAGAAAGCGCACTCCCTGGAATTCCTGCGCGAGATAGCGCACCTGCGTTTCCGTACCAACACGTTTGGTGCTGTTTTCAGAGTGCGTAACACACTGGCTTTTGCAGTACACAAGTTCTTCAACGAGAAAGGCTTTGTATACATGCACACGCCTATCATCACGGCTTCGGATGCAGAAGGCGCCGGCGAAATGTTCCGGGTAACCAACTTAGACCTGGATAACCTGCCACGCACGGAAGAAGGTAAGATCAACTTCGCAGAAGACTTCTTTGGCAAAGCTACTAACCTTACGGTATCAGGGCAGTTAGAGGGCGAGCTGGCTGCTATGGCTTTTAGCGATATTTATACTTTCGGGCCTACGTTCCGTGCCGAGAACTCCAATACCACGCGCCACTTGGCCGAGTTCTGGATGATTGAGCCGGAAATGGCTTTTTACGACCTGAAGGCAAACGCCGATCTGGCCGAAGAATTTATCAAGTATATCATAGGCTACGCTTTAGAGAAAAACCGCGAGGATATCGAGTTCTTGGGCCAGCGCTTAGTGGAAGAAGATAAAGCCAAACCACAGGCCGAGCGTCAGGAAATGACCTTGCTGGAAAAACTGGAGTTTGTAGTGAACAACAGCTTTGAGCGCGTAACTTACACCGAGGCTATCGATATTCTGGTTAACTCACCGGCTTATAAAAAGAAGAAGTTCCAGTACGAGGTAAAGTGGGGCATCGATTTGCAAAGCGAGCACGAGCGTTACCTGGTAGAAAAACACTTCAAGAAGCCGGTAATTGTAACGGATTATCCGAAAGATATCAAAGCTTTCTACATGCGCCTGAACGATGATGGCAAAACTGTAGCCGCTATGGATATACTTGCTCCGGGTATAGGCGAAATTGTAGGTGGTTCGCAGCGTGAAGAGCGTATCGACATTCTGGTAGAGCGCATGAAAGGTGTAGGCATTGAAGAAGAAGCCCTGTGGTGGTACCTGGATACCCGCCGTTTTGGTGGTTGCCCGCATGCCGGCTTTGGCCTTGGCTTTGAGCGTATGGTGCAGTTTGTAACAGGTATGGGTAACATCCGCGACGTTATTCCTTTCCCGAGAACACCGCAGAACGCAGAGTTTTAATCTGAAATCATATTTTATACTTAACAAGAAGCCCGGCCATACTTTGGCCGGGCTTCTTGTTTTTGCCTGAATCAGGATTAGTTTAGTAGGCCTCATTCTGCAACCGCCTTTTTCCCTTTCATCCCGGGCGCTAGCCGAGGGATCTTATACAGCCAAAGTATAAACTCACCCCTGCAACCCTCCGAGGAGGGGAATTTAATTGATGTGCTACAGTTGAAAGTACAGCTTGGTTGAAACAAGTGTAGACTCTAACTATAAGCTGAAATAGGTTGCTCTATTATGTTCGAAATGGCATCATAAATTATCTCCAAATCCATTACTTCTGGCTGGAAATTTGCTAGTTATACTTAATAATACGTATATTAAACTATGCATAGATTCATCCTAACCCTGCTTCTGTTTGCAGGCTTTGCGCAGATGGCAACTGCCCAGCGCGAGTTTGCAAACATAGACCTGCCAATGCGCCGCGCCGAAGATTTAGTATCGGTGGCAGATGAGAAAAGCGGTAATGTGTGTGTATACTTTTTCCAGAGCAGCAGATTATACTTCAACCTGATCTCACCATCCGGCCAGCTGATAGCTTCGCAGGAAATACCGTATCGTTGGAGCGAACAACCGCAGATAATGGGGACCCGCGTTACCGATGATGAATTCATATTTTACTCCCGTTTTGTAAATGGCCGCCGCGAATTTGTGCGCCCTTTTGCCGTGAACCGCCTGGACGGCAAATTCCGGACGCTGCCTGATATGGAGCTGAAAAAAGACAAAGGCGAGTACTTTATGGGTGGCTTTGCCGATGCCGATTACTTCTATATGCTGTACGCCGACAAGAAGGAAAACCTGCACCTGTACCGCGACGACCAGGAAGCCCGCATGACAAAAAAAACTTTCTCTCCTAAGTTGCCCCGCACCCGCGACCGCTACGACCGCGAGAGAGACCTGATATTTGTGCACCCTAACCTGGAACGCACCGTTATTGCAGGCCACCACCGCAGCAAGATTTACACCCGCGGCGATAAGATACTGATGGTTTTTGATGGCTTCAGATTAAAAGGCCAGGGCGACAAAGCTACTACCGAAATCCTGACGCTGGACTGGAACACCGGCCAGACAAATTACCGTAATTTGCCTGCCATTGAGCAAAACGGCGATCCGGAGTTTAACTCGTTCCTGCATCAGAACACACTTTTCAGGTTACAACTTGATAAAGACAAACTCAACCTGACAGCCTATGATTTTGCTACGCTGCAGCCTGTAAAAACATACAATTTTTCGGGTGATGAAGAAATAACGATAAAGTCTACGCCGGTGCACCAGCGCGGAGCCAAGGCCTTATTTTCATCGGAAAGCAAAGTAATTGAAAAGACCTCGAAGGTAATGAAGAACCTGGCAGGCGGCATTCCGGCTATCACGGTTGATGCCTTCAGCGACAGCACTATTCAGTTAACCATAGGTTCTTACCAGCCACCGCGCTCCAATGACCGCAGCCAGGACCCAAGCCGTATGGTACGTACCCCCGACCGTTATGTGTATACTCCAAGAGGAACCATGCTGATACCAGGCCGTTGGGTACCAGCATACTATGTACCTAACTATTACCTCGATTCGCCTTACTACAGCCGGTACTTTTACGACCCGTATGGCAGAGGTAGTAATTTACCAACTGGCCCGGGCATAAGCACATACTTCCGCTCAGTGCTAAACACTAATAACTTAGCCAAAGTAGATTCTGCCAATGCGTCGGTTATACTTCAGGATAAGGTGGAAAGCTTTGAGGAAGAGTTGAAAAACAAACCGGAATATGCTACCATGTACCGTTATGGCGATAAACTGCATTATGGTTATTATGATCGTAAAACAAAGACCTTCCGGATAGTGGAATTTGCCCAAAACCAAAGGCAGCCGGAAGCAGAGCAACAGCAGTAATTACCTTTTGGTACCTAAATAAAAAATCCCCGCCAGAGATATCTGGCGGGGATTTTTTATACTTGCTAAAGTATAATCATCAGTAAAAGATTAAAGCTTATCTGTTAACCTCAGCTTCTCCTCCGTTATACTTCTTTAACTTCTCTTTGTGTATGATCTGCTCTTCGAGTAGCTGTTGTACTTTAGGCTTGGAGTAATCTTCTTCGCTATTGATATGTTTCATCACTTTGCGCATGATCTCCTCCTGTAAGCGTCCGGTTTCCAGCGCATACGAGTATGGCAGATCGGAGAAGGTAACCATAGAGTAAAGTGGCAGCCATTTATCCGGGTACTGCTCGCTTATTTTACCTTCTATTTTTTTGCGCAACAGAAACCTTGAGTTAGCTACTTCATCGCGCATTTCTATAAAATTCATTACAGCCAGGTCGGCAATGGCATCTGCATCCGGCTTGCGCTTGCGCTCAAAATCCTTAAACAGTTTTTCCCAATCGCCATCAAAGTTTTCGAGCATCTGGTCCAGTACGGTAATGTCTTCGAAGCCGGCATTCATACCTTGTCCGTAAAAAGGCACCACAGCATGGCAGGCATCACCAATCAGCAACGCTTTATCCTCATAAGACCACGGAAAACATTTTATAGTTACCAATGACCCGATCGGATTTGAGAAATATTCTTCAGCCAGGTCAGGCATTAGTGGCACTGCATCCGGGAACACCTCCAGGAAGAAATTGAGCAGATCGGTATCGGTTTTGATAGCGGCAAAAGAGCGCTCGCCTTCGAAAGGGAAAAACAAAGTACAGGTAAAACTCCCATCAATATTTGGTAGCGCTATCATCATGTAATTGCCTCGTGGCCAAATGTGCAGGGCATTCTTTTCAGCCAGTTGCCAGCTCCCGTCGGCAGCCGGTGGTATGGTCAGTTCTTTGTAGCCATACTCGAGGTAGCTTTGTGAGTAGTTGTAGCGCTCGGTCTTCTGCATGGCATTACGGAGCATCGAAAAAGCACCGTCAGCACCAAAAAGCAAATCTGTTTTTAACCTTTCTTTTTCGCCTGTTTCGGTGTTGCGTAGCTCTACCTCGCTGTTGCGCAGGTTTACATCAAGTAATTGGCGGTTAAAGTGGTAATTGATATCCGGGTTTGGCTCCGAAAGGTCCATCAGGGCCATGTTTAGCCCCGCTCTTGACACTGAATAAATAGCCTGCCCTTCTTTACCATAAGGCTGATAGGTCAGGTTGCCTTTTTCGTCGTGCATCATGCGGCCATACATAGGTATAGCTACTTTCCGTACATCTTCTTCTATACCTATACCTTTAAGCGCGCGCCAGCCGCGGTCGCTGAGGGCCAGGTTTATAGAGCGGCCACCATCCAGCACTACTTTGCGCATATCGGGACGGCGTTCGTAAATATCAACTTTATGGCCCCGTTTAGCCAGGTATAACGACAGCAACGAACCGACCAAACCGGCTCCCATTATAGTGATGTTCTTTTTCTCGGTCATAGGTTAGTGAAGGCAAGGCACCTTATTGGCGTAAATTAGCATTTTAGTTTCAGCTTTGCCAATCGTTTTGCAGAGCAACTCAGGTGATGATGTGCCGGAAGGTAAGGTTTATGCGTGGCCCGGCAGGCTTTGCAGTTTTGGGCAGACTATGCAACCAATGATGTTGTGTAAGGCCCTGCATTAGCAGCAGGCTACCGTGTGCCAGCGTTATACTTACCGGCTTGAGATCTTTACGTGTGCGGTGCCTGAAACTGAAACGGCGCTCGTGGCCAAAGCTCAGGCTGGCTATACCCGGCTCGGGCCCCAGTTCGGGTTCGTTATCCTGGTGCCAGCCCATGCTATCGTTGCCGGCGCGGTAAAAATTGAGCAATACACTGTTATACTTCTTTCCGTTAACTTCCTCTACCCTTTTCTTTAGTTCCAGAAGTATGGGCAGCCAGGGCTGCGGCTCATTAAGCAAGCCCGAGTAAGTATAGCTTTTGTCGCCGTACCAGGCTGTTAGCCGGGGCATGGGCAGTTCTTTCCCGAACATTTTTATACTTTCCTGCCGCCAGTTTATAGCTTGTTGCAGTTGTGTAAAGTATAGATCGCTTTCTTCCTGCATAAAAAAATGAGGCGCATAGTATACTTCGGCATCGGGCATGGGCAACTTATGAAAATCCTGGATGTGCATAATAAACAGGGAGATCTTTTTAATCTAATACAGACTCAGAAGAGGCTTCAGCTTGTTCGCGTTTTTCATCGAGTAGCCCCATAACACGGTTGGCGGTGAGGCCGTGCAACAGAATAGATACCATAACAATAAATGATACTATTGCCCATAGCTCATTTGCATCGGCAAAGTCAATTTTAGCCAGGGCAAACGAGAGGTAAAAAAAAGAGCCTATGCCCCGAATACCAAAGAAACTGATGGCTATTTTTTCGCGACGCGGTAATTTAATGCCCCACATGCCTATTAACCCAGCCACCGGCCTGATGACGAACAAAAACACCAGCCCGATAAGTGCGCCTTGCCAGGTAAGGTAGTTTAAAAGCCCGGTTACAAGACTGCCTCCAAAAATCAGCAGCAATGTTACCATGAGTATGCGCTCTATCTGGTTTACAAAATCATGCATTTCGGTGTGGTACTTATCTTCTGCTTCAAAAGAGCTCATGGTAATAGCCGTTATAAAAACAGCGATAAAGCCATAGCCATGCACCAGCTCGGTTAAACCATAAGAAACCAATGTAGCCGATAATGCCAGGAACGCATCGCGGGCCTCCGGAAAACCGGATTTACGGGGCAATTCAAAAAGCAGGTAAGCCAGGCCGCGGCCTATTAAAAAGCCAACGGCTGCACCAGCAAAAATCCGGTACAAAAGATCACGCAGTAGCCAGTCACCCAGCCAGCTTTCGGCAGTGCCTGCTGCTACGGCCACTACTACCGCCAGCCATGTAAACGGGAAAGCCATCCCATCATTTAAACCTGCCTCGGCTGTAAGGGAAAACCGCACTTCATCTTCTTCTGCATCATGCGGCGGGCCTACCTGTACCTGCTCGGCCAGCACAGGGTCTGTTGGGGCCAATACTGCCCCTAACAGCAGCGCTGCAGCAGGCGCCAGACCCAGTGCCCACCATCCTAAAAAAGCCAGCGCCGCAATACACAGCAACATGGTTATACTTACCAGCCTGAAAGGTATCTGCCAGTTTTTCCAGTTAAAGCGCCGTCTTATTTTAAGCCCTGTTCCCATCAAAGATATGATCACACTTAGCTCGGTCAGGTGCACTACATACTTCTCGTGCCAAACCGGGTCTGGCAGGGGCAGGTTTAGGGGCAACATGTATAGTATAGCTCCGGCTGCCACAAAAATAACAGGATACGATATAAAGCTGTTTTCCAGCAATTTGGGCACCCACGCCATAGACATTGCCGCAATTCCGACCAACGTAAGAACAAGTATGTAACTATCCATAGGAGTTTTTGCTCAGGTATGTGCCCCGGAGAAGACCAGTAATTTAGCTCTGAGGGGCAACTGTTGCACCAGTGCTTAGGCTGTTGCAAGGAAGCTTTTATACTACTACGACAACCAACAGAAAGTTTGTGCCGCAGCTGCCTAAAATCATTTAACTCTTTATACTTGTTTAATGCATTAGGTAAGTGAAATCAATATTACCGCGGTTGTTTGAGCCCAGAACCTGGTTAAACAAAAACGGAGAGGCCGCTTTGCAGCAACCTCTCCGTAAACTATACTTTATACTTGCTTAGTGCGCCTGCAGGCACTGGTGTAGTATTTCAGAAAAGCGGTATACTTCTTCAAAAGAGTTATACAAAGGTGTAGGAGCAACCCGGATTACGTTTGGCTCACGGTAATCCACAATTATGCCGGCCTCCATTAATTTATCAAACAGCAGGCGTGCATCTTTTTTTACGAGCATGGATATCTGGCAACCACGGGCCTTCGGGTCGCGCGGCGTAATCATCTCCAATACATCTTTATCTGCGTGCACATCATCGATAAGGTACTCCAGGTAGCCAGTCAGTTTTTCGCTTTTGGCACGCAGGTTTTCCATGCCGGCCTCTTCAAAGAGCTCCAAAGAAGCACGGTGTACTGCCAAAGGTAGTATTTGTGCATTGCTTAACTGCCAGCCTTCGGCTCCCACCATAGGTATAAAGCCTTTCTTCATCTGGAAGCGCGAGCTTGCATCGTGGCCCCACCAGCCAGCAAAACGCGGCAGGTCGGGATTGTTGGCATGGCGCTCATGCACAAACACACCCGATGTACCACCCGGCCCTGAATTCAGGTATTTATAAGTACACCAAACGGCAAAGTCTACATCCCAGTCGTGCAGTTTTACAGGAATATTTCCGGCAGCGTGTGCCAGGTCGAACCCTACAACAGCACCTGCCTGGTGGCCTGCTTTGGTTATGGCTTCCATGTCGTATACCTGGCCGGTGTAGTAATTTATACCGCCCATCAGCACCAGCGCCAGTTCATCAGCGTGGTCGTTTATGGTTTTCAGGATATCTTCGGTGCGAAGCGTGTATTCCCCTTCTCTCGGGAAAATCTCAATGATTGCCTCTTCCGGGTTGTAGCCGTGAAACCTGGTCTGTGTTTCCAGCGCATACTGGTCTGATGGGAAAGCCCCACCCTCCATAATTACTTTAAACCGTTTGCCTTGCGGCCTGTAAAACGATACCAGCATCAGGTGCAGGTTTACTGTCAGCTGATTCATAATCACCACCTCTACCGGCTTGGCTCCTACCACATGCGCTGCGCTTTCTGTTAACAGCTGGTGGTAATTAAACCATGGGTTTTCGCCTTTAAAGTGTCCTTCTACTGCCAGGTCGGCCCACTTCTGCATTTCATGGTCTATGTAAGCCTGCGCCGATTTTGGCTGCAAACCAAGCGAGTTGCCACAGAAATAAATAGCGTCCTGTTTGTTTATTTGTGGTGCGTAAAAGCGTTTTTTGAAATGGTTAAGCGGGTCTTGCTGGTCTTGTTCCTGCGCAAAGGCAAGGGTATTCTGGTAGTTCATGTTTGTATGCAGATCTTTATAGTTTGCGCCACCTTAGTGGAGGGCTGTTCGTTAAGGTCTGCGAATATACTAATTTGCCGCGGTTTACTTTTGCGTATACTTAGCTTGTAGCAAGGTTAAAAGAAAGTATAAATGCAAAGCATCTATTGGGTCGGGTATTGTGATAAAGAAAGGAATCAGGCAATAAATGAGATCAATAAGATCATTAACCAACATGGATTTACTGCCGATTTTAAAATGTTTTCAGACGTTTCTTTAAGTATGATCATCGAAATTGAAGAACGCAGAGTTGATGCCTTATACAAAGACCTGGCAAAGTATATGCAGTTAAATGACTCCCGCCCGTTAAACTCCGGATCAGCACAAGAGCGAACGGTTCTGCTGCATATAACCTTTACAAAAGGCACCGGTGATTTAAGAATAGAGGTTCCTGCAGTTCCAGGCTAGAATTCAGCTGTTTATACTTTGTTAAAAAAAAAACAGGAAATTCCATCAGCAATATCAGGGTGATAAAACTGATATTCTGATAGGATTTCTGCTGATATCAGATTGTTGGGGCTGTAAATTTAAGGAAGGTTGTTTTATTGTAAATGTATTTCCGTAGGGACAGGTCGTGACCGGTCCGCTCGTGGATTTCAACTATAACTTAAAACATAGCAGGCAAAAGCTCCCCGCCTTAATTTAAGGAGGGATTGGGGTGGGTGAACTACAGAGGATATAGAACTATACTTTCAACTATAGCATCAACTAAACTTCCCTCCCCGGAGAGTGCAGGGTGTATTTATACTTTAACTGTATAAGAGCTATCCTACCGCTCGAGATGACAGAAAGTACAGCAAGTATAAATGACTTTTCTTGATGAGTTAAATTCTAGAGCTCATTTAACTTAAAACCCCGGATTTGGAATTTGAGGCTACCCCGGAAACAAACTGCTCTTTCTTTAAATTAAGCCACTCCAGCGCTGTACCGCTGAGCATACGCTCTTTTGTTGCCTGATCATAAGGCATGGATTCGATGAGTTTGCCGGGCTCCAGTTCGCCGAGCGGGAACGGGTAATCGGTGCCGAGGGCAATGCAGTTGGCTCCTACTAGATTAACCAGATAATCGAGTGCCTGCGGGTCGTGTACCAGCGAATCGAAATAGAACTTGCCGAGGTACTCGCGCGGGTTTACGTTATTATCTATAGCGCAGAGGTCGGGGCGCACCTCAAAACCATGGACGATACGGCCTATGGTTGCCGGAAAAGAACCTCCGCCATGGGCAAAAGCAACGCGCAACTTCGGCAGCCGCTCCAGCACACCACCAAATATCATAGAGCAGATGGCTACAGTAGTTTCGGCGGGCATACCTACCAGCCAAGGCATCCAGAATTTGCTCATGCGGTCTTTGCCCAGCATGTCCCAGGGGTGCACAAAAATGGCGGCTCCAAGCGCTTCTGCTGCCTCAAAAATAGGGAACAGCTTTGGCTCATCGAGGTTGCAGCCGTTTATATTCGACCCTATCTGCACACCCGGCATGCCCAATTCCTTCACACAACGCTCCAGTTCTCTAATAGCCAGTTCGGTATCCTGCATAGGTATGGTGCCGAGGCCAATAAAACGATCGGGGTAATCTGCTACAATACCGGCAATGTGGTCGTTCAGGAATTTGCTCAGGTCGTAAGTATGTTCGGGTTTTGCCCAGTAATTAAACATTACCGGCACAGTGCTTAGCACCTGCACTCCTACTTTGTGCTGGCTGCACTCGTGCATGCGTACTTTCGGGTCCCAGCAATTGTCCTGTATCTCCCGGAAGAACTTGTCATCCATCATCATGCGGGCGCAACACGGCTTATGGTGTTCCAGCCTGATAAAACCACCATATCCGTAACGCTCGCGCAAATCTGGCCAGGTGGCAGGTAAAATATGCGTATGTATGTCGATCTTAAGCAGATCTTGGCTGGTAAGTATAGCTGGTGTAGGGTTATGTACTTGCATGCTGTTAATCGAACGAAATGTGCTGCTATACGAGGTATAGCTCAATCGGGCAATCCTACAATATAAGGAATTTATACTTTCTACGCATGTTTTACCGCAAAAGCCTAAATAACAAACAGCAGTTTAAGCCACAGACTTATGCTTAAAGTATACAGCCCTTATAAGTATAAACCCGCCACAGCGCTACAACAGGCAAAGGCGGGTTTATACTTTACTGAAAATATATAAAGTGCACTTAAGTTTCCTCTTCCGGAGCTTAATTACATAAATTCAGGCATTTAAAATGCAGCTTTCAAAATATAGAAAGCAAAGATGACGCTGTAAATGATCGTCTTACTTGCTCACAGAAAGGCTAATTTATACTTTACTTTACTGCTTCTGCGGGTTTAACCGGTGGTTGCAAAACTTCACCGCATTTGCTGCAGGTGCGCAGTTGCTCATTGTTCCAGAAATTGCCCATTATCTCAGGCAGCTGTTTTACAATGTCGGTTACTTCGGTAAAATCTTCGTGCAGTTTGTTACCGCAGTTCTCACAGAACCACATAAAACCATCTTTCTCCCCTGCACGGCGGTAGCGCTCAATTACCAGCCCAACCGTGTTGGCAGGGCGCTGCGGCGAGTGCGGCACACGTGGCGGCAGCAGAAATATTTCCCCTTCTTTAATCGGAATATCAACCGGTTTGCCATCTTCTATGATCTTCAAAACAATATCGCCTTCCACCTGGTAAAAAAACTCTTCGCTTTCGTCGTAGTGGTAATCTTTGCGGGCATTCGGGCCGCCTACTACCATCACAATAAAATCGTCGTTGCCTTTAAATACCTGCTGGTTGCCCACCGGCGGCTTTAACAAATGGCGGTGTTCGTCTATCCATTGCTTAAAATTGAAAGCGCGTTGTATGGCCATAGTTTTGTTTAGTTAGGTTGATACATGGAAGGTACGCAAAAGCTTGCAGAAATGGTAATGCAGCTCATTTGTTAGCAGCATTCTTGCGTGCAAGTATAAAGCCTTTTGCGTACATTTAGCCTATGAATTTAGACCTGACAAACAAACGCGCTATAGTTTGCGGCAGCACACAAGGTATTGGCAAAGCAGTAGCTACCGAGCTTGCATTGCTTGGAGCCAGCATTACGTTAGTTGCCCGCAACGAAGACAAACTACTGGAAGTAACCAAAGAACTGGACACACAGCATGGGCAGCAGCACGAATATATAGTTGCAGATTTTTCTGATCCTTATAACCTGAATATACAGGTGCAGGCTTACCTGGACCAGCGCCCTGAAATACACATACTTGTAAACAACACCGGCGGCCCGGCTGGCGGCCCTATTACCGAGGCTATTTCGGATGAGTTTCTGAATGCATTTAACCAACACCTTATAGCCAACCACCTGCTGGCCAAGGCCGTGATACCTGGCATGAAGGCCGCAAAGTATGGCCGTATCATCAACATCATCAGTACATCGGTAAAGCAGCCGTTGCATGGCTTGGGCGTATCGAATACCATTCGTGGGGCTGTGGCGAGCTGGGCGAAAACGATGGCTAATGAATTGGGGCAATTCGGCATAACCGTAAACAATGTGCTACCGGGCGCTACCCGCACCGGCAGATTGGAGTCCATCATCGAAAATAAAGCTAAGAAAACAGCTACTGAAGTAGATACCGTGGAAGAAGAAATGATGAAGGAAATACCTGCCCGTCGTTTTGCCGAGCCAGAAGAAGTAGCGGCGGCCGCTGCATTTTTGGCTACACCTGCTGCTGCCTACATTAACGGTATAAACGTGCCGGTAGATGGCGGCAGAACAGGGTGTTTATAGTTGTTGATTACTGATTGTTAATTGTTGGACTACATTCCTAATTATTAATTCTTTTCAAGTGCAGCACATACATAACTATATAAACGGCGAGTTGGTAATGCCTGTGGCCGGGCAGTACATCGATAACTATAACCCGGCATTGGGTGAAGTATACTCGCTTATACCTGACTCGGATGAGCAGGATGTGGAGCAGGCGGTGCAGGCGGCGTTGGCGGCTTTCCCGGCATGGTCTAAAACACCAGCCGAAAAACGTGGGCAGATATTAATGCGCATTGCCGACCTGATTGACCAAAACCTGGACCAACTGGCCGAAGCTGAATCTATAGACAATGGCAAGCCACTGAAACTGGCTAAGTCTGTTGATATACCGCGAGCAAGCAGCAACATGCGGTTTTATGGTACGGCCATTCAGCACTTCGCTTCGGAAGCGCATTACATGGAAGGCACCGATGCCATTAACTATACCGTTCGTCACCCGCATGGCGTGGTGGGCTGCATCTCTCCCTGGAACTTGCCTTTATACTTGTTCACCTGGAAAATTGCTCCTGCCCTGGCTGCCGGAAATTGTGTAGTTGCCAAGCCATCGGAAGTAACTCCCATGACGGCTTACCTATTGTCGGAGATATGTATTGAAGCGGGTTTACCGGCTGGTGTTCTGAACATTGTGCATGGTTACGGGCATAAAGTAGGCGCTGCCATGACGGCTCACCCGAAAGTTCCTGTCATCTCTTTCACAGGCGGCACAGCAACGGGCAAAACTATAGCTTCCACAGCGGCTCCTATGTTCAAAAAACTATCGCTGGAACTTGGCGGTAAAAACCCGAACATCATTTTTGCAGATTGTGATTTTAACAACGCGCTCCATACAACTATACATTCATCGTTTGCCAACCAGGGGCAAATCTGCCTATGTGGTTCCCGCATTTTTATTGAGCGACCTATTTATGAGAAGTTCCGGGATGCTTTTGTAGAAAAAGTGAAAGCCATGATTGTAGGTGACCCGATGGAAGAAGGCTCTAAACTGGGCGCTGTAGTATCGGAGCAACACATGCAGAAGGTGCTGTCTTACATAGAACTGGCCAAACAGGAAGGCGGAACTATACTTACCGGCGGGCACCAGGTACAAGTAGATGGCCGCTGCACAAAAGGCTGGTTTATCTCCCCAACTATAATTGAAGGCCTGCCCTACAACTGCCGCACCAACACCGAGGAGATTTTTGGCCCGATTGTTACGCTCATGCCTTTTGATAGCGAAGAAGAAGTGGTCCAATACGCCAACTGCACCGAATATGGCCTCGCCGCCACCATCTGGACAAACAATCTGCAACGGGCTCACCGGGTAGCACACCAGGTACACAGCGGCATTATCTGGATAAACACCTGGCTCCTGCGAGACCTGCGCACCCCGTTCGGTGGTATGAAAAACTCCGGCGTTGGCCGTGAAGGCGGCTTTGAAGCACTACGATTCTTTACAGAGCCTCAGAATGTTTGTGTGAAGTTGTAGGGAGTTACGTGTTGATTTTCGAAAAGCGAAGAACCTACTTTTTATTATTCTATGGCGCGAGCGTCCTCGCTCGTGTTGAACGATAGTGGGGCCCCTGGCCCAGTTAAGTTACAAACTCAACATCATAAAAAACACGGGTTGCAAACTTGCGCCAACATTCTACGCTTTTAGTAAAGCTCACACTTGCTCTTTCGGACATCCTTGTCTGAAAGCATATGTCGCAAGTTTAGCGTGAACGTAACTTGTGTTAGCTGTTGATATGCTCGATTACAGCGGGTGCTTAGATAAAGGTTTCGATTCTATTAAAATTTCTGAGAAGCCTAATTATTAATTATGAGTTATTATCTTATTTTTCTTTCTAAAGTATTCCAGAAGCTTGGTTCCAAAAGCCCTATAGATTCAGCTATTATTGCTATAACATTTATACAGTGCTGTTTCACTGTTGTTATAATAGCTATTATTAAGATGGCTACTAGTTTCGATGTTAGTAAAGCAGAATTTATGGCTTTTATCTGTGCTTTGGCAGTCTTTAATTTTTTTCTCTTCAAAAGGAAGAAATGGTCTATCGTACGTAGACACAGAGTTGAGAAAGTTACCTGGTTTGAAGTTGCTGTTGGACTTCTAAACTTTATGATTGCTTCTGTTGGAGTATTGGGACTGTTTATTCCTATCTCAAAACTTTTTAAGTAATGAATTAATATCAGGACAATTCATAGTAAGTACTGGCTAATTCACTTGGGGAATCACATTAAAATTATTCCCATTTGGACTGAGACCTTAACTAATTCTTCTTTTGTTTCGCCGCTAGCGCGAGCTTGTAGCTCGTGCTTTTAACTTTTTCACAACTTTTAAATAGGCACGAGCTACAAGCTCGCGCTAGCAAAATGCAGGGGAACTTACTCTTTCACAACACTATACTTCTAAATCCAAGTTATACTTTACCCTTCCTTACTTTTCTGCGTACCTTTGCGGCATGAAGTATAAAAAAGCAAAACGGTTCATTTTGTTACGGGACCGGCTAAACTACCCGCTTCGGTTTAACCCGTTCGTGTTTAGCAAACTGTTCTTTTTGTGGGTAGCTGTAGGTGCCATTGGCGGCATTATTGCCGGTTCTTACTGGATCGTGCTCGAGCAACTGCTGCATTTCCTATCCCAGTTTCAGGGGCTGCTTGTTATACCTTTAATGGCTACGGCGGGCTTACTGGCTGGTCTCATCATCCACAAACTCGGCGACCCCGGCGAAATGGACCTGATCGTGAACAACATTCGTTTTAAGGGCGGCAAGCTGGAACCCAAGAATAACCCGGCCATGATCTTATCGTCGTTGCTGTGTATTGCCAGTGGTGGTAGTGCAGGCCCAGAAGCACCGCTGGTGCAGGTTACCGGCTCTACCGGTTCCTGGATAGCGCGGAAGCTTAAATTTAAAGGCGAAGACCTGCGCTCGTTAACTATAGCTGGTATGGCTTCGGGGTTTACGGCACTGTTTGGCGCACCGCTGGGTGGTAGTTTATTCTCTTTAGAAATCTTGCACCACAGGCACGTAGTAGAGTATTACCAGGCGCTTATACCTGCCTTTGTAGCCAGCTGCTCCAGCTTTGTCATTTTTATACTTATCACGCACATCGGTATCGGGCCTACGTGGGCATTCCCGGTTTATAGTACGCCGCAGCTAAGCGATTTCTTTTATGCCATGCTATATGCACTGGCAGGAACGGCGGTGGGTTGGCTTTTCATTTTTACGGTTCGGCAGAGCAAAGCTATTTTTAGTGTGGTGCGCATGCCTATTTACCTTCGAATGGCTATTGGTGGCTTACTGATAGGTATTATAGCCTACTATATGCCGCTCACCCGCTACTTCAGCCACGACCAATTATCTATACTTCTGAAAGAGAACTTTACAATGGAGTTCCTGGTTACGCTGCTGATCGCCAAGATATTTGCCATCAGTTTTACGGTAACTTCGGGATGGCGCGGCGGCTTTATTATTCCGCTGTTTTTTGTAGGGGCCATTACCGGCCTGATAGTTAATGCCCTCTTTCCGGGACAAAACCTGCCGCTTATACTTGTTAGCTGCATGGCCGCTATTAACGCCTGTGTTACACGCACACCTATCAGCACTATTATTCTGCTTTCTACTTTAACCGGTTTTCATCAGTTTGTGCCTATTATGTTTGCCAGCTTAACGGGCTTTTTCCTGGCGCCTAAAACACCTCTTATTAACGCGCAGCTGGGTGTAAAAAGCAGCGAACACGAGTAGTTGGCAAGTATAGGTTTAGCCTTTTTAACTGAGGAGCGTACTGTAAGTATAGCAAGTATGTTCCGAGGTTAAGGATGGCTGACCATACACAGATAGCAACACTCCCTTTTATATTTGCCGAGCTGAATGAGAGCGCGGAAAGTCTGCATGCACAGGACATAAATGCACAGGAGCTGCTTGCCATTTACAATGATTACCTCAGCCGCATTAACGAACTACAGGATATCGCCTCGCTGGTAGCCAATTTCCTGATGCGGCAGGAAGATGTGCATGCCGTTCGGCACCGGGTTAAGGCGCCGCTCCACCTGCTCAGAAAGATCATCCGGAAAAAGAAAGAATACCCCGAACGTTGCTTAACAACCAGCAATTACCTGGAGTATATTAATGACCTGGTTGGCGTTCGCATACTGCACCTCTACAAAGATGACTGTTACAAAATAGGGCGTTACATACGTCAGGTATGGGAGCTGAAACGTAAACCTTATGCATATGTTAAAGGCGAATATACTACCCTTGCAAGGCAATTCTCTTCAGATAATTACGAGGTCTTTATAAATCCTAAAGGGTACCAGGCAGAGCATTACATCATTAAAATACGACCAAACAAACAGTTATATTTTGTAGAGGTTCAGGTTAAAACTTTATTTGAGGAAGGCTGGAGCGAAGTAGACCATTGCCTCCGCTACCATGACCACAACCCAAGCGAATTACTAAACAGGTTGCTCTGGCTGCTAAATCAATTTACCGCTAACGCCGATCAGGTAGCCACCCAAATCCGGGCGCTTGTAGAAGAACTACGCGAGTACAAGCATAACCCACCACTAAATTCGGGTATCACAAACGCGCAGCTCCGCAGCCACATTAATAAATTACCTGTTGATGAACAGGAAAAACAATACCTGTATACCTGCCTGGCAAGTATAACAGGCCATTAAACACCTTACTTTTTATCGGGTACCAGGTTGTGCGCTACCAGTTTCCATTGGCTGTCCAGCATTTTCCATACTTTCAGGTAATGGCCGGTTTCTGTCTTTTCGCCTGAGCTGGAAGTATAACTGCCGTAAGTATAGGCCATATCTGCCGCCGATGAAATATCATGCCCCAGTGTTGTATAAACTATATTAGTATTAGTTGCCGCCTCAATTAACACCTCTTTATACTTTACAGGATATTCCCCATGGCGGTAGATCAGCGTCTCGGAATGGTAAGGCTGTATTTTCTGTACATCTTTCACCAACAGAGCTTCTTTTGCGCCTTTGGCAGTTTTTCCTTTAGTTGCTGTTGTCGGCTGGTATACTTCCTCTTTTATCAGCTCCGGCGAAAACGAATTACCCATATCAATCGCTACTTTCCATTGCCCGTTAGCTTGCTTTTTCCAGACAGATAAATAGAAACCGGCACCAACTGGTTTAGCATCTTCCGGGTTAGCTTTGAGTTCGTATGGGCCGGTAGTGTAACCCCAATCCAGGGAAGCGGAAATATCGGCGTAAGCCGGATACCAGGTTAGTAAGATTTTGCTTTCGGGAGCTTCGGCGTGCAGTTTTTTACCGTTAGTTGGCGTTGGTGCAAACACAATTCCATCGTCAGCCATGTTCTCCACAAACGCCTGGTGAAAGCCTTTTTTTACAGATGTGGCAGCAAAGTTGCGTTCGGCGTTGGCAAGGCTTTCCAAAGCTTTATCACGGGTTGAGTTGGCAGCCTGAAATGCACATAGCAACAGGGGCAACACCAGTAAAAGAGATAACTTCATAGTTTATAGTTTTAGGGTCGGATTATACTTTACTTAATCAACTATAAATAAAGCGCTTAAGCAAGTATAAATATAGTTGATTTACCACAAGCCACATCCGTTTGACCCAATTTTTATACTTTGCCAGATTAGAACTGTAGGACCACTTACTTTGCTATAAAACAAAAAAGGCTCGCTAAGTATAGCGAGCCTTTTTTACTTGAGTTTATACTTTGTTACTGGTTAACTTCAGTTGATTTGATCAGCTTACGTACCAGGAAGTCAGTCATCATATTAAAGCGGTGCAGCGATGTGATGCCGCCACCCACGCCGTGGTTACGGTTCGGGTAGTAGAAGCTTTCGAACTGTTTGTTAGCACTGATCAGGGCATCCTGCATAGCTACTGCATTCTGAAAATGTACGTTATCATCACCAGTTCCGTGAATCAGCAACAGTTCGCCCTGCAGTTTATCAGCAAAGAAAAGTGGTGAGTTATCGTCGTAACCAGCTGCGTTATCCTGTGGTTTTTTCAGGAAGCGCTCTGTGTAAATGCTGTCGTAGTATCTCCAGTTAGTAACAGGGGCAACCGAAATACCAGCTGCAAATACGCCGTTACCTTTCGTTAAGCCCAGCAGCGTCATGTACCCACCAAAGCTATGGCCCCAGATACCGATGCGGTTCTTATCAACATACGACTGGTTGCCTAACCACTTGGCAGCTTCTATCTGGTCTTCAATTTCATACTTGCCCAGGTTGGCGTAGGTCATTTTCTTGAACTCAGCGCCGCGGGCACCTGTACCACGGTTATCTACACTTACAACTATAAGACCTTTGTTAGCCAGCACCTGGTACCACAGGTAGTTGCTTCCGCCCCAGCTGTTGGTTACCGTCTGCGAGCCCGGACCACCGTACACAAACATCAGTACAGGGTATTTTTTCTTAGGATCGAAATCCGTTGGTTTTATCATGAAACCATTCAGCTCAGTACCGTCAGAGGTTTTCATTTTAAAGAATTCCTGTTTCGCGATGTCATACTGGGCCAGTGTGTTTTTCAGTTTGGCGTTGTCTTCCAGCATCTTTATCAGCTTGCCATCTTTTGCAGTGTGCAGGCTAACTGTAGTTGGCACATTGGCTGCCGAGTGGTAATCTAAATAATACTTAAAGTCGGTGCTCATGTTAATGCTGTGCGTTCCGGCTTTTTCAGTCAGGCGGGTTTTCTTTTTGCCTTTGCTGCTGATGCTGTATAGGTGGCGATCAAGCGGCGATACTTCCGTAGACATAAAGTATAAACGGTCGTTCTTCTCATCGAAGCCTACATAGCTGCTTACTTCCCAGTTGCCTTTTGTTATCTGGCGCACCAGTTTGCCATCCATTTTGTACAGGTACAGGTGGTTAAAACCATCTTTCTCTGAGCTATGGATAAAATGCTTGCCATCTTTCAGGTAAGTCAGGTCGTCGGTAATATCAATGTAAGCCTTATCTGTTTCTTTCAGAACCACATCCGCTTTACCGGTTGTAGCATTGGCGTGCAAAATCTCCAAGGTGTTCTGCAGACGGTTCATTTTCTGGATAGAAACCAAATTAGGATTGTTGGTCCATTTGATGCGCGGGATGTAGATATCTTCCTCGCTGCCAGTATCCATTTTCACGGTTTTGCCGCTGGCCACATCATACACCGATACTTTTACTTTTGAGTTAGCCTCGCCAGCTTTCGGGTATTTAAATTTATAGTCCTGCGGATATAGGTCGCCCCACATCTGCATGTTAAACTCCGGCACATTGGTCTCATCGAAAGTATAGAATGCGATCTTCTTTCCATCCGGCGACCAATGGAAGCCCTGCGCAAAAGAGAATTCCTCCTCATAAACCCAGTCTGCATACCCGTTCATGATGGAGTTATACTTTCCATCTGTCGTGATCTGCGTTTCTTTCATGCTGGCCAGGTCGGTTACAAACATGTTGCCTTCGCGGGCAAAAGCTACACGCTTCGCATCCGGAGAGAACGTAGCGTACATCTGTTTGCCACCATCGCTCAGCTTGGTCAGTTTTTTAGAGGCGATATCGTAAATGTAGAACTCAGCTTTAGACGAACGGCGGTAGATCGGCTCTGTTTCTGTTGAGAACAACACCTTTTGCTCATCCGAAGAGAACGTGTAGTTATCGAACTGGATAGGTGTACTGCTGCCGGCTGGCTTCAGGTTTTCGCCTTCAATAATGGTGCTTACCGCTTTGCCTGTAGTTACATCATACTTTACAATGTCGGCTACTTTGTTCTGCTCATCAGCAACTGTAGAGCTATAGTACTGGCCATCTTTCATCCAGTTTACACCATACACCGACTGGGCACGGAAGGTACCTTTGCGGTAGATATCCTCCAGGGTGATGTCTTTTTTCTGCTGGGCCTGCGCCACAAAAGTGAAGCAAAGCAACAGAGCAGCCAAAAGGTTTGATCTGAGTTTGATATACATGCGTTTAGTTAATTGTTAGTTTAGCTCCCCTAATTTAGTTGAATATTATTGTTATGCCATAGGTAACAGCTAAAACCATACTTGCAATACACTTATAAGTATAAAAAAAGCGGCAGCCCCTTCCGGAACCGCCGCCAACTGAAAACAGGTATTTTTATTTATACTTAGAAATTATAGCCGACTGTAAACATTACGTTGTTTTGCTTATTGTCCAGGTCCACGATCGGGTCAAAAGTAGCATCTTCGAAAGTATAAGGCGAATACTGCTTCTTACCCGAAGAATGCGTGAAGGCTACATCGGCATAATATTTCTGTAAACGCACGCCTGCACCCACAGTCAGGGTGTTGATTTTGGCATCGAGGCTGCTGTTTTTGTACGGACTGGCAGATACGGCATAGCCCGCTCTTAAACGGAACACTTCGTAACGGCCTTCGGCACCTATTTTATAGTTCAGAGCAGATTTGTAAAGATCATCTATGCGGCTGTTCACGCCACTGAAATAACTGCCATAGCCATCGCTGTCATCGTTTGAGAAGCGCATGCTGCTGTAATCTATATATTCCACATCAGCCGTTACAAAGCCATACTTGCTCAGGAAAACCGCTACCCCACCGTTGGCTTTAAAAGGCGTTGTAAGGCGATAAGTAAACTCTCCTGGCAATTCTGATGCGCTGTAATTTTCAACAGGGCCACCGTTTGACTGCAGCGTAGAGTATAAAGAGCGGTCGTATGCTTCGTTAAAAGTATACCACGTTGGCGTTTGCAGGCTCAGGCCAAATCGAAAAGCATCAACCGGTTTTATAATTACACCCACTTTCAGGTTTGCACCAGAGCCTTCAGTGGTAAATTCATCGCGTAGTTCCAGGCTTGTAAAATCAGTAGTTACGTCAGAATCGCTTTCCCTGTAAATGCGCTCCTGTGTAAAGCTGGATGTGATGATTCCTAAAGATGCACCCAAGTATACTTTATCGCGGAAACTGGCACCAAAGGCAAAGTCAAACTGGTTCTGAGAACCTCTTCGCTCCAGCTCTTCAGCTATGCTGATGTTATTGCTCAGCGTATCGATCGGCAAGCCATCACTTCCGAAGTTGAGCAGATAAGTACCATAAGCTAAGCCTTCCAGGGATGTGATCCCATTATCGAATTCATCATCCAGGTCAGCGGCAGTACGGTTGTTTAAGTAAGCCTGCTCTGCAAAGTAATTCAGGATGGTGGCATCATTCGGGCCGGTAGTACCCTTATAAAAAGTGCGGTTGTTAAAGCTGTTGAGCCTGGTAATGCCAATACCAAAAGTAGTGCCGCGCCAGTCGCTGCTGGTATCGTCATCGCTGCGGCGCTTACTGAATACAACTCCTGCGTGAGGTATACTTATTGTGGTTCGCTCGTCTGGTGTGGTCTGGCCAAGAAAGCGGGAATCGGTAGTATTGTTTTCAAAGCCTATACCTAAGTTTGCTTCTGACCTGCGGAACATACCCAAACCTGCCGGGTTCACGCCTATTGTAGAAATATCAGCGCCAAGTGCTGTCTGTGCCCCGCCTATGCCTTGTATACGGGCCGAGCCGGTGATACCTAAACGGGTATAGCGCAATGCATCTATCTCATTCTGAGCCAAAGCGGTTCCGCTCCAGCCTAGCAAAAGAGCCAGGCTGGCCGAAAATATCTTATTTATTCTCATGTGTGTTTTAGCTGAAGGTTAGTTTCCCCGGCGCGGTCTGCCGCTGCTGCTATTGCTATTAGAACCGCTGTTACTAGAGTTATTAGATGGTGTGCTGCTGCGCTGCTCATAAGTATTGCTGCTGCGTTCGTAGCTTCTGCTTTCGGTACGTTCTGTGCGCTGGCGCTGCTCGGGTTGTCTATACTCTCTCACCGGTGCGCTTTCTGTACTTGGCGTATAATCTCGAATACGTTCCTGGCGCTGGCGCTGTGCAGGTTGGTTATACTCTCCGCTTGGTGCACGTTCCTGGCGGCGCGGCTGTATGCGTTCAGTCTCGGTTCTTGGTCTAAGCTGGCGTTGTTCTGTTGGTTGCGGCCTAACCTGGCGCTCTCTTGTAGTAGGCCTGTCGGTACGTGGCACATATTCATCTGTTCTTGGCCTGGCTGGCAACGCTTCTTTGGTTTCATTTACTGCTGGTACATTATTGGTGCGCTCGGTACGGGCCGGGCGGCCTGGGCGAACAGTTCCAGTATTGCCTGCCGGGTTAGTGGCCCGCTGCTCATTTCCTTCTGAAAGTGTTCCGCGTTCTGTTCTGCCTGTACTTCTTCCGCCTGCATCAATGCGTTCACCACCGCGCTCGCCGCGTGGGCCATACTGTACTTTCCTGACCATGCCTGGTCTGTCGTGGTAATATCCGTGGCCTGAGTAATACCCCTGGTAAAAACCCTGATAGAAACCATTGTAATAGTTGTTATACCTTCCCCAACCATAATGGCCGCCATAGTATGGGTGCCTGTTCCAGCCATAACCACCCCAGCCATAGTTAACACCAATAATAACGCTTACACCAGATCTGTAAGGTGTCCAGTAAGGTGAGTAAGCTATTGGGGCATACAATGGATCATAGAATGGATCATAGAACGGATCGTAATATGGGGTATAACGGTTGTAGCGGCTATAGCCATAGTATGTAGATGGGTAATAAGCGGCACTGCTCCAGTATGGGTCTATAAAGGAATAGTTTGGCCTGTACCAGTTGTTTCGTGGGTTATATTCGCGGCCATCGTAGTATTCATCGCCGTAGTAATTATCTATTATAGCGCTGCTGCTACCAGATGAGTATTCCGGATTTACAACCTCGCCTTCTGTAAGTGGTTGCTCTTCCTGTGCGTAGCTTTCTTCCTGAATCTGTACTTCTGGTTGCACATACTCGGTTTTATCAGAAGAGCTATAGTACATGTCGTCGTACTCAGTCGACTGCATAGCTGAATGGCTGCTGCAACCCGCCAGCAACCCCATGAGCAATGGCGCTATAGCGATAGTAAATGATCTTTTCATGGCATTCTGGGAGTTAAACTGCTTCTAAATCAAAGATAAACACACAATAGCGCAAAACCTTATCAATAGTATAATATATTAACGTAATTTTGAGCTGGTTTGATATTCTTTTCTTCTAGCACAGAAGCAAATATTATTCCAAAAATATCTCAAAATAGAAATACTGTAAATATTTATTAAAAAATGAGCAAAGGGCTACCAAAAAGAAGCGAAGACTACTCCTTGTGGTATAACGAACTGGTAAAAAAAGCAGGCTTAGCCGAAAACTCTGCTGTGCGTGGCTGTATGGTTATAAAACCATACGGGTATGCCATCTGGGAGAAAATGCAACGCCAGCTAGATGATATGTTTAAGGCAACAGGCCACCAGAACGCATACTTCCCGCTATTCGTGCCCAAAAGCTTGTTCGAAGCTGAAGAACAGAACGCCGAAGGTTTTGCAAAAGAATGTGCCGTAGTTACACATTACCGCCTGCAAACCGACCCTGATAAGCCAGGAAAACTGCGCGTAGATCCGAATGCCAAACTGGAAGAAGAACTTATAGTTAGACCAACTTCTGAGGCTGTAATCTGGAACACCTACAAGGGTTGGATACAAAGCTATCGCGACCTGCCATTACTTATAAACCAGTGGGCAAACGTAGTGCGTTGGGAAATGCGCACACGCCTGTTCCTACGCACCGCTGAGTTCCTGTGGCAGGAAGGCCACACCGCTCACGCTACTGCTAAAGAAGCTATCGCCGAAACTGAGCAGATGCTGGAAGTATACGCTACGTTTGCCGAGCAATACATTGCCCTGCCGGTTATACGTGGTGTAAAAACACCGAACGAGCGTTTTGCCGGCGCTTTAGATACCTATTGCATTGAAGGTCTGATGCAGGATGGCAAGGCATTACAGGCTGGTACGTCTCACTTTCTGGGCCAGAATTTTGCCAAGGCTTTTGATGTGAAGTTTGCTACCAAAGATGGCGGCCTGGAGCACGTTTGGGGAACCTCATGGGGGGTAAGTACACGCTTAATGGGCGCGCTGGTAATGGCGCATTCTGATGATGAAGGTCTGGTATTACCTCCAAAACTGGCTCCGATACAGGTTGTAATCGTTCCAATCTACAAAGGCGAAGAGCAGCTTGCCCAGATAAGTGATAAAGTGTTGCAGCTAAAGAAAGAGCTGGAAGCAAAAGGCATCAGCGTGAAGTTTGACGACCGTGATACCGAGCGCCCAGGCTTTAAGTTTGCCGAATGGGAGCTAAAAGGTGTGCCGGTACGCATCGCCATCGGGGCCCGCGACCTGGAAAACGGTACTGCAGAAGTTGCCCGCCGCGATACAAAAGAGAAAAGCTCGCAGCAGTTCGACAGCCTAGCGACTTACATTCCTGCGTTGCTGGATGAGATTCAGGAGAACATTTACAACAGAGCCCTGACTTACCGCGAAGAGCACACCACTAAAGTAGATAGCTACGAAGAGTTTAAAGATGTACTGGAGAACAAAGGAGGCTTTGTGTTAGCGCACTGGGATGGCACTCCTGAAACCGAAGAACGCATAAAAGAAGAGACAAAAGCAACTATACGCTGCATCGCACTTAACACCCCTGATGAAGACGGTGTAGACATGCTGACCGGCAAGCCAAGCAAGCGCCGCGTATACTTTGCAAAAGCTTATTAATTATTGATTGGCAATTGCTGACTGTTGATCGGCAAGAGTAACTATAAATAAAGCGCCACTTCTGAATAAGGAGTGGCGCTTTTGTATTGCCCTTTTCCAAGCTTTAGTCTGAATCGGGCTTGCTTTAATCTTGAAGCGTTCGCAACTCCTACGAGCGTTTTGCTACGGAGAAACGGTTAGTCCACGAGACCTCCAAGGTTTTGCAAACGCTCGTAGGTCTTTGGAGCCGGTGCAATAGCTATAAGCATAGTTTCATAGCCCAAGTATAATCATCTCCCTCGCCCCTCCAAAGGTACTTCGGCTTGTATTACTGATAATTGGTGGATCTGCTACAAAGTATAAAATGTAACTACTGCTTTATAAAACGAAGAAATACAGCAAAGTATAAAATCTTGCTATCGAACTCAGAGCCATCGTTGACTCGTAATAATATCAGGTGATTCAACTATAATATTTCGTAATCCCATATAAAATTTACTATATTTACTAATATACCAACAGGCACGCTATGCTTATAGACTGGATAACGGTAATACTGCTAATACTGATAGGGCTTACACTTATTATTGTGGAGCTGATATTTGTACCAGGCACCACCATTATAGGCATCCTTGGATTTATACTTACAGCCATAGGCATCTGGATTGGGTATGCAGCCCTAGGGTCTAATACCGGTCATGTGATATTGGCGGCAGCAGTGTTGGTAGGTGGTATTGCTTTCTTTTATAGCTTCCGCTCCGATGTCTGGACACGGTTTGCACTAAAGGAAAGAAACGAGAGCCACGTAAATGAAGAGTTTGCCCAGACATTTGAGATAGGTGAGATTGGCCGCACGGTATCGGCGTTGCGCCCACAGGGCACGGCCATTTTCCGCGACAGCCAACAGGAAGTTCAAACCAACGGCGAGTATTTAGAACCTAATACACAAGTTCGTATTATCAGACTAAGTCAGAATAAAATTATTGTAGAGAAAATCAGCTAACCTTTATAAATGGAAATATCCGTTATTCTTCTGATCGCAGGAGCCATTATCCTGCTCATGATCTTTTTATACTTTGTGCCGATCAGCCTATGGATCACGGCACAGTTCTCGAATGTACGCGTAGGGCTGCTGGAGTTGGTATTTATGCGCATCCGCAAAGTGCCGCCAAGCCTTATTGTTAACTCCATGATAAACGCGACCAAGGCAGGTATAGCTGTCACCACATCCGAGCTGGAAACTCACTTTCTGGCGGGGGGCAATGTACCAACTGTTATCAAAGCCTTAATTTCTGCTGACAAGGCAAACATTCCGTTATCGTTTAAGCAGGCTACGGCTATAGATCTGGCAGGTCGTAACGTGTTTGAAGCTGTAACCACATCCGTTAATCCGAAAGTAATAAATACACCTAACGTGGCCGCCGTGGCCCAGGATGGTATACAACTGATTGCAAAGGCTAGAGTAACAGTTCGTGCCAACATTATGCAATTGGTAGGTGGTGCCGGCGAAGAAACCATACTTGCCCGTGTGGGTGAAGGTATTGTTACGTCTATCGGTTCATCTATTTCGCATAAAGCTGTACTGGAAAACCCGGATATGATCTCGAAACTGGTATTGCAGAAAGGCCTTGACGCCGGCACAGCTTACGAGATACTTTCTATTGATATTGCCGATGTAGATGTAGGTGAAAACATTGGTGCCAAACTACAGATAGACCAGGCTAACGCCGACCTGAAAGTAGCCGAAGCCAAAGCCGAAGAGCGCCGCGCTATGGCCGTAGCCGTGGAGCAGGAAATGAAAGCCAAAGCCCAGGAAGCCCGTGCCTCTGTAATTGCAGCCGAAGTAGAGATTCCGCAGGCTATTGCAGCTGCCTTCCGTAGCGGCAACTTAGGTATCATGGATTACTATAAAATGCAGAACATCCAGTCTGATACTGACATGCGAAACTCGATAGCCAACCCTAACCAGGGCGGGCCAACCAGACCAACCTCATAACTAAACTCAACTATAAATACAAAGGCCACAACTTTAGGTAGTTGTGGCCTTTGTATTTTGTGCAAGTACAAGTATAAGTCTTAGCTCTCTTTCAGCGTAATTTTGCGCTCAACGCTGTTGTATGGCCCCGGTATCAGGTTGCCATTATTATCTACCAGCTCCAGTTTTATAGTTGTTTCGCCCATTGGCAGGCCTTCTATAATGTGAGGCATCCACTTATCCAGCATGAATTCAGTGCCATTAATGGTAGCGCGAACTTTATTGCCTTTAGCAGACAGCTCGGTGTTTACCAGGTAAAAATCCAGCATAATACGCTTGGTATCTGGGCCTACATACTCGCCTTTTGGCCGGCTGTAAAACATATGCGGCGCCTTCATATCAAACTGCATACGCTCAGCGGGTTTCCCGGCAGTAACCATACGCAGGTCATAAGCGCCTTTGTGTTTCAGGCTTTCGTGGTACGATCTTGATAGAAAAGAAAGTATAACATGGTCGCCTTCTTTCAGCTCTTTTGTAAAGGTTGTTTCATAATGGGCTGTATATGGTTCGTTATCTACAATATTATGAATGTGCTGACCTTGCTGCGAATTGGCCATGTGCTCTGCATTGGAGTGCGGTGTCATGCGTGTAAGCTGGAAGTTAGACAACTCATACGAGAACTCCACCGGCCCGGCTTCTACTACGCCATCGGCAGGGGGCACATTCAGGCGCAACTGCGATTCAGGGTATTGTTGCGAATCATTAAAGGCAAATACACGCAAGCCATTTTTAGACATAACAGCGCCGGTTGGTGTAGGGCCTCCATCGGTGCTTGCTATGGGTGCGCGGGTTTCAGTATCCTGTGTCTGTCGGGCAGTGTCACAGGCAGAAAAACCCAGCAATAGCATCGATGCCAGGAGTAAATACGATTTTTTCATTTATTTATGGTTTGGTTAGGGGATACAGCTAAGTAGGCGGTAATAATTTTTCGTATATTGCGAACTACGAGAAGATTACAAAAAAGTATACAGATTGTATTTATGAGCGAGATTTTGTTTGACGAAGTGCCGTCGCTGGACTTAGCTGATTTCACTTCAGGAGACCCGGAAAGAAGAGCACAGTTCGTGAAAAAGTTAGGTGATGCTTACCAGAACATCGGTTTTATTGCCCTACGTAACCATGGCCTGAGCGATGATCTGACACAGAAACTGTATGCTGCTACTAAAAAGTTTTTTGCCCTGCCTGATGAGGTGAAGCAGAAGTACGAAAACCCGGAACTGGCTGGCCAGCGTGGCTACACAGGCAAAGGAAAAGAGCATGCAAAAGGCCGCAACACTGGCGACTTGAAAGAGTTTTACCATGTTGGGCAGGAAGTAACTGACAACGACCCGATCAAAAGCGAATACCCTGATAACATCTTCCCTGAAGAGGTACCAGAATTTAAGGAAGTAACGCTGGAGGCTTACCGTAAATTAGAAGCTGCAGGCAAGCAAGTGCTTAGAGCTATTGCCATTCATATTGGCTTACCTGAAAATTACTTTGACGACAAAGTGCATAACGGTAACAGCATTCTGCGCCCGATCCATTACTTCCCGATCGAGAACCCGGATGCAGTTCCGGCTGATGCAGTACGTGCTGCCGAGCATGGTGACATCAACCTGATCACATTGCTGATGGGCGCTAGCGCCGATGGCTTGCAGGTACTTCGCCGCGATGGCAAGTGGATTCCAATTACAGCCCTGCCAGAGCAGGTAGTGGTAAACGTAGGTGATATGATGGCCCGCCTTACCAACAACAAGCTGAAGTCTACTATCCACCGTGTGGTTAACCCGCCGCGCGAGCTGATGAACACTTCACGCTATTCTATTCCGTTTTTTATGCACCCACGTTCTGAAATGGACCTGACCTGCCTGGAGAACTGCATAGATGAGCAAAACCCAAAAGCTTACCCGGATGCAACAGCAGGTGAATTCCTGAATGAGCGCCTGATAGAGCTAGGGTTGAAAAAAGCATAACACCACCAATAACCTAAAAGAGAGATAGCTTACCGCTGTCTCTCTTTTTTTGATATTCAGGCATGAGCTTGCGCTACTACATCTTCCTGAAAGACGTTTTGATGCTCGCCCTTACCGCGTTTGGGGGCCCACAGGCGCATATTGCCATGATGTTTAAGCTGCTGGTAGAAAAACGCCGCTACCTTACCGAGCAAGACCTGATAGAACTCAATGCCCTTTGCAATATTTTACCTGGCCCCTCCTCTACTCAAACTATAACAGCTATTGGCTATAAAATCGGAGGGCCCAATTTAGCATATCTTACCTTACTTGTTTGGTTATTGCCTGCCTCCGTTGCCATGACCGCCGCTGCACTGGTTATTTCATACTTACAGCAACAAGGCGTTTCCCTTAAATTCCTTCGCATTATACAACCAATGGCTGTTGCTTATGTAGCTTATGCTGCCTACCGCATCAGCTCAAAAGTAGTGCATACCCGGCTGGCTGTCAGCCTGATGGTTGTTTCGGCTATACTTTCCTACTTCTTCCGGTCGCCCTGGGCATATCCTGCCTTGCTTATTGCAGGTGGCGCAATTACAGCTTTACACTTCCGGCAGCACCCTAAAGAAGAAGATAAGAAGCTGCGCATACAGTGGGCAAATTTTATACTTTACGCAGGCGTACTTATAACTGCGGCTGTTGTGGGTGCTACTACTTCTTCGCTACCGGTCAGGTTGTTCGAGAATTTTTACCGTAACGGCAGCCTTATTTTCGGAGGAGGCCAGGTATTAATCCCGCTTATGTATACTGAGTTTGTGGATTTTAAAGGTTACCTCACCGCCGAGGAGTTTTTGTCGGGTTATGCGATTGTGCAGGCACTACCCGGGCCGGTATTTTCTTTTTGCTCTTACATTGGTACACTAACAATGCGCAACTACGGAATTTGGGGGCAGTTACTGGGGGCTTTTGTGGCTACAGTTGGCATTTTCCTACCTGGCACTTTCCTGATCTTCTTTGTGATACGGTTCTGGGACGAATTAAAAAAATACAGGGTAGTACGTGCATCGCTGGAAGGAATAAGTGCTGTGAGCTCAGGCATGGTGGTAGCCGCCGCCATTATGCTTTACCACCCGATAGATAACACGATCATTAACGTGAGCATCGTTATTATAACATTCTGCCTACTTATGTTTACCCGCATTCCGGCACCCGTACTTATTATTTCAGGCTTACTGATCGGGTTTATACTTCCATAAAAAAAGAAGGTACAGGACCTACCTATACCTTCTTCACAAATGCTTAGTAAGTATAAACTTACTTTATCAGGCTCAGCAGATACTCGCCATAGCCACTTTTGCGCAAAGGCTCTGCCACGCGTTGCAATTGCCCGGCATCAATAAAGCCCATGCGGTAAGCTACTTCTTCTATCGAACCTATCTTCAGGCCCTGGCGCTCCTCAATAACCTGCACAAAAGTAGCAGCCTGCATCAGCGATTGGATGGTGCCGGTGTCGAGCCAGGCGGTTCCCCTGTCCAGGATGCCTACTTTCAGTTTGCCCTGGCGCAGGTATTCTTTGTTCACATCCGTTATCTCATACTCACCGCGCGGGCTTGGCTGCAGGTTTTTGGCAATTTCCACTACATCGTTGTCGTAGAAGTATAAACCCGGCACGGCATAGTTTGATTTTGGCTCTTTAGGCTTCTCTTCTATCGAGATGGCATTCAAATTTTTGTCAAACTCCACCACACCATAACGCTCCGGGTCCTGCACATGGTAGGCATACACCACGCCACCGTCCGGATCGTTGTTTTGCTGCAACAGCTTGCTCATACCTGAGCCATAGAAAATGTTATCGCCAAGTATAAGCGCTACTTTGTCTTTGCCAATAAACTCTTCTCCGATCACAAAAGCCTGCGCCAGACCGTTCGGCACTTCCTGCACAGCATAACTGAAGTTACACCCGATCTGGCTTCCATCGCCCAGCAGGCGCTCAAACAGGGGAAGATCGTGCGGGGTAGAGATGATCAGAATATCCCGAATGCCGGCCAGCATCAGCGTAGACAGCGGGTAATAGATCATCGGCTTGTCGTAGATCGGCATCAGTTGCTTGCTAACAGCCAGCGTGAGTGGGTGCAGGCGGGTACCGGAGCCCCCGGCAAGTATAATTCCTTTCATAGGTTTTATTGTTGTGCTTAATTGTTGATTGCTTTTTCCTGCAATCAACAATTAAACTTTCTGCCATTTTGTAAAATTGTTCAGTTTGTTTGTCGATCTGTTTAAACAATTCACATCAGCAATTAACAATCAATTAGCGGTCAGTATACTGCTGCTCGTAGTATAACTGGTAATTACCGGAAGTCACGTTTTCCAGCCATTCGGTGTTTTGCAGGTACCAGTCCACAGTTTTGGCCAGGCCTTGTTCAAAAGTTACCGAAGGTGCCCAGCCCAGCTCGTTCATCAGCTTGGAAGAATCGATAGCGTAGCGCAGGTCGTGGCCGGCACGGTCTTTTACAAACGTGATCAGCTTGCGGGAGTGTCCTTTTTCACGGCCCAGCTTTTCGTCCATCACATCGCACAGCAACTCGATCAGGTCCAGGTTCTTCCACTCGTTGTTGCCACCAATGTTGTAGGTATCACCAACTTTGCCATTATGGAAAATAACATCAATTGCACGGGCATGATCCAGCACATAAAGCCAGTCGCGCACGTTTTCGCCTTTGCCATAAACCGGCACCGGCTTTTCGTTCTGAATGTTATTTATCGCCAGCGGAATCAACTTCTCGGGGAAGTGGTTTGGGCCGTAGTTGTTGGAGCAGTTGGAAATTTTAACCGGCAAACCATATGTATGATACCAGGCACGCACAAAATGATCGGAACTGGCTTTGGAAGCCGAATAGGGTGAGCGCGGATCGTAGGCAGTTTCTTCTGTAAAAAAGCCATCTTCGCCAAGCGAGCCGTATACTTCGTCGGTAGAGATATGATAAAACAGGTGATTCTGCAGGTTAGCTACCCAGTGCTTCTTAGCCACGTTCAGCAAATTCACTGTGCCGATCACGTTAGTATTTACAAAAGCCAACGGGTCTGCAATGGAGCGGTCTACGTGCGACTCGGCAGCCAGGTGTATAACGGCATCGAATTTATAGTTGGTGAAAATCTCCTCCAGATAGGCTGCATCTACAATATCGCCTTTCAGGAAAGTATAGTTTTCACGCTCCTCAATGTCTGTCAGGTTTGCCAGGTTGCCGGCGTAGGTCAACTTGTCGAGGTTATAGATTTGGTAATCCGGGTATTTGGTAACAAACAACCTGACTACGTGTGAACCGATGAACCCGGCCCCGCCTGTAATTAATACTCTCATATTATGCGTTTGCAGTTGATTCCTGTAAATGTAATTGCCAGTTCCAGGCACTCAGCATGGTTTCTTCTAAGGTGCTGGTTGTTCTGAAGCCAAGTATTTCTGTTGCTTTTGTAACGTCAGCATAGATTTTAGGCACATCGCCGGCACGGCGAGAACCTATTTTATAGTTTAGCTTTACGCCTGTAGCTTTCTCAAATGCATGCACAGCCTCCAGCACCGTTGTGCCACGGCCTGTACCTACATTAAAGAATTCTATACTTTCAGCTTTATTGCTCAACAATCTTTCTATGGCTACCACGTGGGCTTTTGCCAGGTCCACTACATGCACATAATCCCGGATACAGGTACCGTCTGGGGTATCGTAATCGTTGCCAAATATAGTTACCTGCTCGCGTATGCCTGCTGCAGTTTGCGTAATAAACGGCACCAGATTATTCGGAACGCCTAATGGCAATTCACCAATTTTAGCTGATGGGTGCGCCCCGATCGGGTTAAAGTATCGCAACGCGATTGTCTTCAGGCTGCTGTCGCTTGCGGCAACGTCCGTCAGAATTTCCTCGCACATTTTTTTGGTATTGCCATAAGGCGAATTAGCCTTTTGCACCGGCGTTAGCTCCGTTACGGGCAGCTCGGCAGGTATGCCATACACCGTGCACGACGACGAGAACACCAAATTATTAACCCCGAATTCTTCCATCACCTGCATCAGCGCCATTAAAGAGCCAACATTGTTCTGGTAATATTTAAGAGGCTCCTCCACCGATTCGCCTACTGCTTTGTAAGCTGCAAAATGGATAACGCCGGCAATATCGCCTTCCTTTTTAAACACATCACGCAGGGCATAAGTGCTGGTGCAATCGATGCGGTGGCAGGTTATACTTCTGCCCAAAATAGCTGCAATTCCTTCCAGCGCGCTTTCCTGCGAGTTAGAAAAATTATCTACAATTACAGGTTCATAACCTGCTTCTACCAACTCTACTACTGTATGCGAGCCAATGTAGCCGGCTCCACCTGTTACTAATATCTTATTCATTTTCAAAGCTTGCTTTCAGAAGAAAGTATTAAGGTTGTAATATACCTGTTGCAGATATCACTACAAATGTAATATTTTATACTTACAGGATAATTCTATAACAGGAAAAGTATACTTAAAGTATGGCCTGCACTATGCGCTCTTTCCCAAACAAATCCTGAATTATGCCGGCTTCAGAAAAACCTGCTTGCAACAGCTGCTCCCGCACTTCGGCTCCGTAACGTTCGTTTATCTCGAAGTATAACTTACCGCCTTTGTGTAGAAGGTTGGCAGCAAGTTCGGCAATACGTTTATAAAACCTGAGCGGATCTGTGTCTGGCACAAAAAGGGCCAGGTGCGGTTCATACTCCAGCACATTCGGGCGCATGCGGGCCTGCTCTTCTTCCAGCACATACGGCGGGTTACTGGTGATAATGTTGAGCGAATGAGGTGCTATACTTGTAATGTCTTCAAAAACATCCTGGTGCAGCCACTCTATGGGCAGTTTATACTTTGCAGCATTGGCTTTGGCAACTTCCAGGGCTCCTTCCGAAACTTCCAGCCCGTATACTTTCGCTGTATCCAGGTTAGCGGCTAAAGCTAACGGAATGCACCCGCTGCCGGAACAGATATCCAGCACACGCAACCCGGTTTTACCCCGATGCTCTTTTACTACCCTATCTACCAGTTCTTCAGTCTCGGGCCTCGGGATCAGGACACGTTCATCTACCAACAATTCAAGGTCGTAAAAATGAGCGGAACCTAGAACATACTGCAGGGGCTCGTGCAGCAAAAGCCTCTCCTGAATAGCTTTTATACTTTGCGCAGCTGCTTCACTCACATTTTCCTGGCGACTTAAACTCAGCTCTAACCGGTTTTTATGCAGCACATGCTCTGCTACCTGGTTTGCCATGGCACCGGCTTCATCCTCTCTGTAAATAGCAGAGAGTGCGCTTTTAAATTGTTGTATGGTTTCCTGAACAGTAGGCACGGGCGTATTTTATTTGGTCAATTTAGGTACCTTTGCAAAGATAGAAAGAAACCATGACAACGGCTGACGAACTGTACATGCGGCGCGCACTGGAGCTGGCTCAGTTAGGCGCTGGCTATACTTCTCCTAACCCAATGGTAGGTTGCGTAGTGGTGCATGATGGTAAAATTATTGGCGAAGGCTGGCATAAGCAATATGGTGGCCCGCATGCCGAAGTAAATGCCATTGCCGCTGTAGAAGATAAAAGCTTGTTACCGAAAAGCCGGGTATATGTAACGCTGGAGCCTTGTTCGCATTTTGGTAAAACCCCGCCTTGCGTTGATTTACTCATCAGTAGTGGTGTACGCGATGTAGTTATCTGTAACACTGACCCAAACCCATTGGTAGCAGGGCGCGGTATCCGGAAATTGTTTGAAGCGGATGCTCAGGTAAAAGTAGGCGTGTTGGAATACGAAGGCCTGGAGCTGAATAAGCGTTTCTTCACGTTTCATGAAAAGAAGCGGCCTTTTATACTTCTGAAATGGGCTGAAACAGCCAACGGATTTATAGCCGGCCCTAATTGCGAGCAGGTACAGATCAGCGGAAAACTGGCGCAACAACTGGTGCATAAATGGCGATCGGAGGAACAGGCCATTATGGTGGGTACCCGCACGGCGCTCTACGATAACCCACGCCTGAACACGCGCCACTGGAGCGGCCAGAGCCCAACACGCATTGTTATCGATAGGAACCTGCAACTCCCCGAGCACCTGCACCTGTTTGATAAAAGCACCGCAACTATAGTTTATACTTATAAAAGCCGGGAAGATCAGCAGAATGTATACTTTGTGCAGCTGCAGCAACACGAACCGATATTAGATCAGATCATGCAGGATCTGTACAACCGCAATATACTTTCTGTGATGGTAGAAGGCGGCACTATTTTACTTGAGAGCCTGCTGCAGGCCAGCCTTTGGGACGAAGCATTTATACTTAAAAACACTTATAAAACTATAGCTGAAGGTATAAAAGCTCCGGCCATGGTAAAGGGCCAGCTAACAGCATCACAAACTTTAGGTACAGATCTGTTGTTGCATTACCGGAACAATTGAGCAATTAACAACCAGCAATATCTATTCAGTCATTCAAAATTCAGTAATTCAAAATTAAACTTCATGGCCGAATCACTTATAGTAGACCAGACCCTCACGAAAGAGGAAAAATATAAAAGCCTGCTCCCGCAGATAGAAGCGCTAACAACCGGAGAAACTGACCTGATCGCCAATATTTCGAATATGGTGGCTGCTTTAAAGCAAGGTTTCGGCTTTTTTTGGGTAGGCGTATACTTTAATAAAGAAGGGCAACTTGTATTAGGTCCGTTCCAGGGTCCGATTGCCTGCACGCGCATACCTTACCACAAAGGCGTTTGCGGTGCCTGCTACACCCGCCGCGAAACTATACTTGTACCTGATGTAGAAGCTTTTCCGGGGCACATTGCCTGTAGCAGCGATTCTAAATCTGAAATTGTAGTGCCTGTAATTAAAGATGGTGAAGTAAAACTGGTAATTGATGTAGACAGCGACCAACTAAACGATTTTGATGAGGTAGACCAGAAGTATCTGGAGCAACTGATGAAACTGGTAGAAAGCTGGTATTAGTTTGGTTGTTAGCTGCAGACCCCGTAGCGTGCGCAGTTCCTGCGAAGTATAAAAACAAAAAGGCCGTTGCAAGTATAAATTGCAGCGGCCTTTTCTAATATCTAACTACTAAAATCTAGTATCTGAATATTATCCAAACAAAGTTGGCGTTTCAGTTTTAAGTTGGGCAATAACGGTTTGGCCGCCTTTTGTTTTCTGGCCCAGCTGCACTTTCACTTCAGCATCCAGTGGCAGGAAAACATCTACGCGCGAACCGAATTTAATGAAACCGAACTCTTCGCCCTGGCTTACCTCATCTCCCTCATTTACATACCATACTATGCGGCGCGCCATAGCGCCGGCAATCTGGCGGAAAAGCACCTCAGGGCCTGCAGTAGATTCTACTACCACGGTAGTACGCTCGTTCTGTGTACTTGATTTCGGGTGCCAGGCTACAAAATAGTTACCCGGGTGATACTTGAAATACTTCACAATGCCTGATATCGGGTTACGGGTTACGTGCACGTTTATCGGCGACATGAAAATAGAGATCTGCTTGCGCTTGTCTTTAAAATATTCGGTCTCTTCTACCTCTTCTATAACCACCACTTTGCCATCGGCAGGTGCTACCAGTAGGTCTTCGTGCAGCAGCAGGTTGCGGTATGGGCTCCGGAAAAACTGAAGTATAAGCAGAAACAGCACGGCTGAAACTCCGGAAAAGATGCGGTTAAAGGTATCATTGTCTGCATTGAAGTTGTAGAGCAGCAGGTTTAGCACCAACAAGGTCAATAAAGTGAATAACAGTATCCTTCTACCTTCTTTATGAATTTTCATCCGTGATTTATATTGGCTGCAGGTTTTTGTAAGTTATAATAGCCCATCCGTTTAAATTGGATGGGCTATTACCTGCAATAAAATTATGTAAACTTTAATGTAATTAACAAGAAAAACGATTAAAAACCGCCACGATACTTGTAAGTCATAGCTACTTTATCGATAGCTACGATGTAAGCTGCAATACGCATAGGTACGTTATACTTCTGCGAAGCTGCATAAACACGCTCAAAAGACTCGTTCATGATACGCTCGGCACGCTCGTTTACGCGCTCCAGTGTCCACTTAAAGCCCATGCGGTTTTGTACCCACTCAAAGTAAGATACGGTTACACCACCTGAGTTAGCCAGGATATCCGGTACAACCATAATGCCTTTTTCGTTGATGATCTTGTCAGCCTTATAAGAAGTAGGGCCATTAGCACCTTCCACAATAAGTTTAGCCTGTATCTTCTCTACGTTATGGATCGTGATCACATCTTCCACGGCAGCAGGCACCAGTACATCTACTTTAGAAGTAAGCAGGTCATCCGGATTCATTTGCTCAGCGCCTTTGTATCCCTCCAGGCGGCCGTTGTTACCGTTCTTATATTCAATGGCCTCGTCTATGTTAATACCGTTATCGTTCCAGTAAGCGCCGCTAACGTCGCTCACACCCAGAATTTTAACGCCACGGTCAGCCATTAATTTAGCAGCCCACGAACCTACGTTACCAAAGCCCTGTACTGCAGCTGTAGATTTGGTTGGGTCCATGCCCAGTTTTTCCATAGCAGCCATAGCCGAAACCATAACACCACGACCAGTTGCCTCTACACGGCCAAGCGAACCACCTAACACAAGCGGCTTACCTGTTACCACAGCGTGTACGGTAGAACCTTTGGTCTTAGAATATTCGTCCATTAACCAGGCCATCTCGCGTGGGCCTGTACCCATATCCGGAGCCGGGATATCCTGGTCTGGTCCGAAAATATCTATCAGTGATTGTGTATAGGCTCTTGTAAGACGCTCAATCTCACCTGCAGACATTGAATAAGGATCGCAGATAATACCACCTTTAGCACCACCGTAAGGAATATCAACTACGGCACACTTCCAGGTCATCCAGGCAGCTAGGGCCTTAACTTCATCCAGGAACACATCCGGCGCGAAACGAATACCGCCTTTAGACGGGCCCAGGATTGTAGAATGCACTACGCGGTATCCTTCAAACACACGCACTTTGCCGTCGTCCATCGTTACCGGAACGTTAACGATAACCTGACGCGTAGGCGATTTCAGAACATTGTATGTCTCTTCATCCAACCCAAGCACTTCAGCAGCAATATTAAAACGCGACATCATCGATTCGAAAGGGTTCTCCCTATCTTTAATCGGCGCAGGCTCTTTGTATAACATTGTTTTGTCTACTATGATTATTTATCAGTAATTAACAATTGTGGCGGCAAAGTTATATAATTTATACTTACAAGCGCCTAACAAACAAGTAACAAAAATCAGAAAATCTTCAGGAAGGCTACTATAAATGGAATTGCCATCAGCAGGCTGTCGAATCTGTCTAATATGCCGCCATGCCCGGGCAGCAAGGTGCCGGAGTCTTTTACTCCCAGACTACGTTTCAGCAACGACTCTACCAGATCGCCCATTACACCAAAAACAGACATTATAAGCGCAATGCCTATCCACTGGTACAGCTCCAGGTCCTGAAAAAAGTATGAAAGCCCCCAGGCTACAAGTATGGCCATTAATACACCACCAGCCCAGCCCTCCCAGGTTTTACCCGGCGAAACCCGCTCCAGTAATTTATGTTTGCCAAATGATTTTCCGAAAATGTAAGCGCCGGTATCAGAAGCCCAGGTCAGGAAGAGCACGCCAAGTATAGGTTGCCAGCTGTACTCGCCTTGCAGGTAGCCCAGTTGGTGCAACAGCCCGAACGGAACAGCCACATAAATTGCACCCAATAAGGTAAAAGCAATATTGCTGAATGGCTGCTGGTGTTTTCTGTATAACTCAAGCAAAAATGTAAGAAAGAGAACGGGCACCGAAAGATAAAGCAGCTCGGCTGGCATAATTTCTTTTTCTACCAGGAAAACTGATGTGAAGAACAGGGCACCTAAAGCTAAACCTGATTTATAGTTTGGTTTTATACCCTGCGTATTTACCAGCTTATAAAACTCTACCATACCCAGCAGCGTGAGCCCCAGGAAAAGCAGGAAATAGGTCCACTCGCTAAACAGGATACCCCCGATGAAAAGTATAACGCCCAATACTCCGACTATGACGCGCTGCTGCCAGTTACTTAAGGTAGAGATCTTTTTATTCATGCAAGGGTTGGTAGCCGGAATAAGGCAGCTGTAAAAGTAACAGGTTTATAGGTATTAGGCAATTGTTTACAAAGTATCTGAAGCAGGCTCTGGCAGCTCCTGGTTGCGGAGGCGCAGCTCTGAAAAGTGTTTATGCAGGAAGTATAAAACAGCTGCGCTCAGCACCAGCGAAAGTATAATACTATACAAAGGCATCGCTTCTGTAGATTCAACATCAAACTTAACGGCTTTGGTTTGGTGCAGATAAAGCAGCAATACCGAGAAGCCGTTGTTTACAAAATGCGCCACAATGGGCACAATAATATTACCCGACCAGTAGTATAAATACCCGAACAAGGCACCCAATACAGCACGCGGCACAAAGCCGAAGAACTGCACATGTATGGCTGCAAAAATCAGCGCCGCTACCCAGATAGCTACATGCGGATTTCCGGTCCAGCGGTGCAATTGCTTTTGTACAACCCCTCTGAACACCAGCTCTTCGCCAATGGCAGGTATAACCGCTATTACCAACAGGCCAACCAGCAGGCGCGGCAGGGTGCCAAAATCAGCAATCAGTTTTGTAAGTTCAGCCAGTTCGTCTTCTTTGGCACGCGCCCATTCCTCAAGCCCTTTCATAAACCCAGGGAACTTAGCGGTGGCGTTCCATTCTATAATAACCGAGTTGGCAGGCATTATAAGCAACACCAGCAGGCCGCTTAATAAAATCAGTGGCAACCATGGGCGCTCTTTCCAGTTCAGGTACAGGTTTATGTTGTAACCACTCACCCTTAGCAGGTAAAGTGGCGCAATTACAAAGGAAAAAAACTGCACCAAGCCCTGGAACATGAGCATGGCATTAGCCCCATTAGGGTAAGCAGCAGGATTTTCTACAATCTTCACCAGCTCCATTATACTTATCCCAAAGATCCAGTTTACCAGCAAACTATAGAAAAAACTGGCTACAAAATAGCCCCCCGTCATGAAGGCTAACAGTAGCAGCAACACGAAAAATGGGTGTACATCCTTGGTTATGAAACCTTTCATAGAGAAGATTAGGTTTAATTGACGTAAATTTACGCGAAAATTTAAATTTTGCTTTGGTAAAGATAGCGAACATAGAGCTGGGAGAGTTTCCGCTGTTGCTGGCACCCATGGAGGACGTAAGCGATCCGCCGTTCCGAAAAGTGTGCAAAGCTAATGGCGCTGACCTTATGTATACGGAGTTTATATCCTCCGAAGGGTTGATACGTGATGCAGCAAAAAGTATCCAAAAACTGGACATTTTTGATTACGAACGCCCGATTGGTATTCAGATATTCGGGTCTGATATAGACTCGATGCGCGAGGCTGCCATTGTTTCATCGCAGGCCGGCCCCGACCTGATCGACATTAACTATGGCTGCCCGGTAAAGAACGTGGCCTGCAAGGGAGCCGGTGCCGCCCTGCTGCGCGATGTACCTAAAATGGTGAAGATGACCGAGGAAATTGTGAAAGCAACACACCTGCCGGTTACCGTAAAAACCCGCCTCGGCTGGGACGAAGACACCAAGTATATAGTGGAAACTGCCGAAAGACTGCAGGATATTGGTATACAGGCGCTAAGTATACATGGCCGAACACGCGTGCAGATGTATAAAGGCGAAGCCGACTGGACCTTAATTGCAGAGGTAAAAAATAACCCGCGCATGAAGATTCCGATCTTTGGCAACGGTGATATTGATTCGCCGCAGAAAGCGCTGGAGTATAAAAACAAGTATGGCGTAGATGGCATTATGATTGGCCGCGCCTCTATTGGCCATCCCTGGATCTTTAACGAGATCAAGCATTACATGAAAACCGGCCAGGAACTGGCACCGCCAACCCTGGAGGAGCGCGTGGAAGTATGCCGGCAGCACTTTACGCACTCGCTGGAATGGAAGGGCGATAAGCTGGGAATTTTTGAAATGCGCCGCCATTATACTAACTATTTCCGTGGCCTTTCGCACTTTAAGCCACTGCGCATGCGCCTGGTGCAAACCGAAGATATCCAGGAAATCTACGACATTCTGGATGAGATTGCACAAACCATGAGTTACGTGTAACCTTTTTGGGCAAGTATAAAAGAAAAGGCCGCTAAGCTATCTTAAGCTCAGCGGCCTTTTGTAATTTTGCACTCAACATATTTCACCAATACTGCTATCAAAACAATAACTACCCCCGCACCGGAAAAACCCGCTACCTCTGCCCTTGCCTGGTTCCTGATGATCATACTTGCCCTTATCTGGGGCACATCGTTTATTCTCATCAAGAAAGGCCTGGTAATCTACACTTCAGATGAGCTGGGAGCTTTGCGCATTACCATTGCCTGCTTTACACTGTTGCCTTTTGCCATAAAACACATCCGGCAGGTAGAGCCGCGCCACTGGAAATTTTTGCTGGGCAGCGGCTTGCTGGGCAACCTGATTCCGGCTTTCCTGTTCGCTTACGCTGAAACGCGCCTGGCCAGCGGCTTAGCCGGCGTGCTTAACTCGCTTACCGCACTGTTTACATTGCTGGTTGGTGCTATGCTTTTCCATCAGGCCATTACCTGGATGCGCATGCTGGGCATTATAGTTGGTATTGCGGGCACAGCTGTACTTATTTTCTCGGGTGGCAGCGCCAACATGGACAACACCTTTTACGGTATCTATATTGTGATTGCCTGTATCTGTTATGGCGGCAGCGTAAACATTATAAAGCACCGTTTGCAGGGCATGAAACCGCTGGTAATGTCGAGCGTGGCGTTGCTTACGGTTGGCCCAATGGCTCTAGGCTACCTACTTACAACCAGTGCGATAGATAAACTGCAGCATGCCCCGGGTGCCTGGGAAGCGCTGATGTACATAGCTATACTTGCTGTTTTCAGCACGGCGGTAGGCTTGGTGCTTTTTAACAAGCTGATCCATATTTCAACTACCTTATTTGCCAGCTCTTCTACTTACCTTATACCTATAGTTGCCTTAATGTGGGGCGTGCTCGATGGCGAAACTATACATCTGTGGCACTACGTAGGTATGGTAATTATACTTGCCGGCGTGTTTATCGTGAACCGGGCGAAGTAGACAGTTATAACATTGCTATAAAATCAGAAAGGCCCTCAACTTTGAGGGCCTTTCTGATTTTATACTTTCGGCTCTATTACTGCCTGATAAGCTTATGCTGATAGGTCTGGTTATTTAGCTCTATTGTCAGGATATACAAGCCTTGCTGATAGCCTTCGCCTATAGTTACCGGCAATACAGAAATCCCGGCCTCAACTGTTACTTCATTTTTGTAAATCGTTTTGCCTACGGCATCGCGTAAACTGATGATAGCCTGTCCGGTTGCCGCAGCATCGATGGCTAACTCCAGGCGGTTATGGAACGGGTTAGGATAAGCTTTTATAGTAGTGCTGAACACCTGGCCGAAGCTAACAGTTTTAGGACCGTATACTTTAACTGTGCCATCCAGGTCGCGCTGGCGGAGGCGGTAGTAGCGCGTTCCGTTCTTGCCATTTTCAGTATCGGTAAACGTATATTCCTGCTTTACAACTGAGTTAGTAGTTTTGCTCTGCACAAAGCCCAGTTTGCGGTAACTATAACCATCCGCTGATACTTCTACGTCAAACCCTTCGTTATCTTTCTCCATCGCCGTTTCCCACCTCAATACTACATCCGAGCCACTTTTGACAGCTTTAAACGAGAGAAGCTCTATTGGTAACGGTATGTTTCTATCACCAAGTGTAAAGCTCGTTAAGCTACTAATTCCTGAGACCGATACTTTATTTACAGCTGGCGCCAGGTTGGTTGTACTTGCTGCAGGTAGAGCAGTCCATTTATTGCCGGCAGCGTCTGATTGATACAATGAAAGACTACCGTTTGAAAGACCATTGAGCTCATGATTCAGGTAAAATATACCTACTGTAGCATTTAGTTCTGAGCCAGGGCTATCTGGTTCTACTTTAAAGCTTCTGAGTATACTTTTACCGGTTGTACCCACAGTAGTACCGGTAACACGGGTAACTTTAGTTAACCCAATTGGCGCTCCGGCCGGATCAGGCTGTATATTTATACCTATGTTACCGAATGTTTCTGTAACGCCGGCTGGCAAACTGCGTGTGGTTTCTACTATACCTGTTACATAATTGCCTTCACTTTCTATAATAGTAGCAGCATTACCTAGCGTTACTTTATACCCACCGGTGTTTATTTTGCCGCTTGTCAGCCTAAGCTCGTTTGTTACATCTGTGTTACCTGCCAATGCTTTATCGCCTCCGGCAGATAACAGGATCTTGCTGTAGTTTAACGCTGGAATAACCTGCGCCCCGGCACCATTAAAATCTATAGTGCTTTCACTAGTGATGAGATCTGCTGTAGCAGCATCCGTTATTGTAAAAGAGTTGGCTATACCGGTAATTCCGGAGAAAGTTTTAGTACCGCTTCCGCTTAAGTTCAGGTTATGGTAGTTGAGCGGGAATACACTCTGGTCGCCTGCTTTGGTGTAATGAACCGTGGTAATATTGGTTCGGGCATCTACCGGAGCTGTACCTGGCTTTGTGAGCGCTTCTGCAATTCTGGTATCGCCGGCGGCAAATGTTTTAGCACCTGTGCTGCTTAGCGTAAGCGTATTATAGTCGAGGGCAGCTACAACCTGCGTGGCAGCACCATTATAGTTTATAACAGCAGGTGTAATTACTGTTGCCGTAGTTGCTTTGGTCAGGTTGCCGGCTATACTTGCTGTGCCTACCTCGAAGGTAGCTGTGCCCGTGTTCAGCAGATCGAGATGGCCATACTGTATGCTTTTTATACTTTGGTTGATGCCGTTGTATACGATGGTACTGGCCGGAGTTAAAGTATAAGCATCGAAAACAGGCAATGAATTAGTACCCCCTACCTTCATGGTTGCGCCATCAGCTACTGCAAGTGTAGTGCCTGAAACTGCCTTTTTAGTAAGTGCCCGGGTGGCTGCATCAAGAGTTCCGGCAGCTACATCTATACTTTGCATTTCGTTTATGTCGGCGGCCAGCGTTACTGTTGTGGCTGCCGCAGCTTTACTGATGCGCAGCTGGTTTATACTTACCGGACTTGCCGAAGTTATACTTGCTGCATTTGTGCCAGTAAACTCAACCTGGTTTGCCGGTGCACTAAAGCTTGTGCCATTGTTAACCAGGTTGCCATGCAGGGCGATATTTTTATTAACAATTAAACCGGCGCCTCCTGCTACTGTCAGGTCGTTCATTACCGTTGTTCCGGTGCCATCTATCTTAGCTGATGCACTGGTAAAGTTTATACTTGTAGCTGGTGCGTTAATAGTGCCATTGTTCAACAGGTCGTTATCAAGTGTTAAGGTTACGGCTGCACTGTTTAGGGTCGCATTTGTAACTGTTATGAGGTTAGCTACCCGTGTATCAGCCTGCAAGGCTCTGGTGCTGCCATCCTGAACGGTTAAATAACCATACACTACCGGCGCTATAGCTATACTTCCTCCGGAGTAAATAACTGTGCTATTCAAACCCAGTGTATTTGTTCCGAAGTTTGCCGGGTAAATAGCTGCGTTATTAATGCGTAATGTAGCGCCGTTGGCAAGCGTAAGCGTTCCGCCAGCTGCGTTTCTGTTCATCGTATGGCCATTCAGCACCAACGTTCCGCCCTGCACACTTAAATTTCCAGTTAAAGTAGAGCTGCCAGTTGTAGTTAATGTGTTGCCTGTTGTCTTGCTCAGGTTATTGAACGTGGTAGCCGATACGGTCTGGTCTGCGCTGCCCGAGAAGACAACAGTGCTGGCGCCCGCTGTAAAAGAAGAGATATTGGCTGTACTCCAGTTTCCTTTCAGATCGATAATAGTTGTAGTTGCGTTAGCCTGCAACCTGCCTGCACTTATACTTACATTTCCGGCTACATTAAAAGTTGGTACATTCAGGTTTAAGAAACCGTTATTATTGATGGTAAGGTTACCGGTTATACTTTGTGCCGCCGCTGAAGTATAAGTTGCCATACCTCCCGGTTTATTTATAGTAAGATGATGGTAAGGTACGGTTGCCACTACCTGTGAGCCCGTGCCATTATACATAACAGTGCTGCTACCTGCAGTAAAAGGAGCGCCTGCTTCGTAAGTATAATCTCCTCCGATGGCTAAAATGCCGTTGCTCAGCGCAACACTGCTCGAGCCTCTATGCTGCAATGCGCCTGCAACCGTTATGTTACCCGACCCGCTGCTTAGCGCAATGCTGTTGCCGGCACTGCCATCGTTCAATACCAGGTTGCCCCCTACGCTCAGAGGGTTATTATTGACGTTTAAAGAATGTAGTATTGCAGAGCCAGCACCTGTAGCTTCCAGGTTGCCTGTTACGGTGAGCGAGCCGGTTGCAATGTTTAAATTAGTCTGGCCCGCTCCTTTATACTTTAAGCCACTGATGGTAACTGCAGAGTTTATAACCGGATGGTTGGTAGGTACTACTTCGCCTAGATTTGCGATATCGTTGCTAAGTGGGGCAACAACTGCAGAACTGACGTATCCATCGGTTGTGTTCAGCCAGTTATCCGCCAGCTCCCAGGCGGTGCTTGTTCCACCAACCCACCTGTATGTGTTCGGGCTGGCCGACATTGTCCAGGAACCATCCATACTTGTGAGAGCACTTCGGCTTACCCAGTTATCGGTAGCATTCGCACTCGTTCTTCCCTGCGTAAGCCATCTCGCCACACCTGTATTGTAGCGGTATAGTTGCAAGCCGGCTTCGTTGTTTCCGTTCAGGTCAGCATCATAATACTGTAGCTGCAAGGTTCCGTTTGTGTAAGTTCCTGCTGGTATAGCTACTGCATACTTTCTGTTGATGGCCCCCAGGTTTGTAAAATCAGTTATACTTTCGGAGGTTACGGTCATACTTGCCTCGTTTATGCCGCTTGGTGTTGCAAAAGTTAGCTGTGAGTAAGGTGCATTAAAAGCATAAGCTATGCCGTCGTTAAAAGTATGGCTTCTGGTTACAGTACCTATCACCCATCCGTTGCCGCTTCTGTTATTAAGTATATTTACCTTATTTGCTCCTGTCTGTATGGTTCCGCTGGTCATTTGCAGCATTGAGGCTGTTACACTATTATTCAGCGTAATGGAGTTGCTCATACTTGTTTTGCTCAGCGCCAGGTTATTAAATACTGTGGCTCCGGTTATACTTTTATCAGCTGCTCCGGCAAAAGTTATGGTGCCGTTATCGTGGTTAAATACTCCGGAGTTAATAAAATTCCCATTTAGGGTATGGTTGTATGCACCAGCATTTAAAGTTGCTCCTGCACTTATAGTTATGTCACCGTTAACGGTTACTGCCCCACCAGCTGTTTTAATCCCGCTGTTTGCCAGCACCAGGTTATGATAGCTTACCGGAAGTATAGTTTGCGCGGCCGTACCATTATAATGCACTGTGTTGGGTGTTGCTGTGGAAATATCGAAAGCTGAGGTGCCTCCTTTTGTAAATGCCCCGGCTATATGCAGATTGGAATTGGCCATCAGGCGCAAGCTTGTGCCAGTTATTGCTACATCATTCAGGTAATGCGTGTTTGCGAAGGTAGAAGCAGATGCAAATGTTGCTGTGCCGGCTGATGCTGTTAATGCACTTGTGCCGCTCATTGCCGAGGTAATTGTAAAGGAACTAGCCGTGGAAGTGGTATTGGCAATGTTAAGCCCGAAGAAGCTCATGCTGCCCGGCCCTGCTATACTTTTGCCTGCTCCGGCCATACTTACTGTACCTGCACTGGCTGTAAAATTCTTGCCCGCATTAGTTGTAAAGTTTCCATTCAGGGTCATACTTGAAGCTGTTGTTACAATACCATCAATGGTCAGGTTCTGGAAGTTAAGGCTATTCCCGCTAATACTTTTGCTGACAGTATTTGTAAAGGCAATGGTGCCATCTGCCACCTGTGAAATGCCACCGGTTGCACTCAGGTTGCCGCGTATGATTAAAGATGGAAATGTAACGTAGGTGCCTGTGCCGTTTACTGTCAGGTTAAAGAACTCCGGTGAGTTGGCCGTGCCGCCTATTGTTTTGTTCGTGCCTGTCATGGTTACAGTGCTGGCATTGCCTGTAAAAGTACCGTCTGCTGTCCAGTTTCCGCCAACAGTATGCGTTGCACTACCGCCATTAAAAGTAGAGCCTGTGCCTATTGCAACATTACCTGTTACATTTATTGCTGCCCCAGCTGTAAAAGATGCTGTTCCGGAGCTTATCAGGTTTCCTGCAACCGTCATGGCTGTGGCAGGCATTGTTTTGGTGCCCGAACCGCTCAGGTGCAGGTGGCCATAGGTTTGGAGAGCTACCGTTTGGTTAGAGCCATAATATTCTACTGTACTGTTTGCATGCAGTGTGTTTGTGCCATAGTTTGCCGGAAAGGTGTTAGTGCCGCCAATACGCAGCGTTGCTCCAGAGGCTATGCTTAAGGTGCCGCCAGGGCTTGAGATTCTATCCAGAGTGTTAGTTCCGAGATCAAGTACACCTGCGTCAATAATTAGTTTTGTTTCCTGTGAGTTAAATACACTTGTATTTCCATTTAAAGTTTTAGTACCACTTCCACTTACTCTTAGTACTGCATACATTATTGAGCTTTCTATTACCTGATTGCCACCTGCATAGTCTATTATCCCTGTGACGACCATGCTTGTAGGCTTAATAGTATAGTTGTTAAAATATGTTGGTGCTTTCACCATTACTGTAGCAGCATCTCCAATCTGAAAGGTTGTATTATCGCCTGCTATACTTGGCATAGTTACCAGGCTTGATCCTGGATCTAAAGTACCATATACTTGCAAGGATGGCTGTGTTGTTCTGTTACCGCTTGTATTAGAACGGGCAACCATGCTTATACCAGAAGTCAAGTTAATACTCCCTCTAATAATAAGAGTGTTAAAACTATTAAATCCGATTCCTCCAATCGATTTACTTGTTCCGGAAAACTCAACTTTAGGGTCTTGTGTACTTCGAGCATTAGCAGATTGACCTTGTACAAATATTTTTTCAGTGTAGGTCCCATTATTGGTCCAACTACCTTTTATTGTTAAATAACTCCCTTCATTTTCTAGTTCACTGTTTGCCGCAATTACCACATCTCCATGTACCGTAAGGCCTTTATCACTAGTAACCAATAATTTAGAAGTGTTTACCCCTCCAACTGTTAATGAAAGACACTCAGCAAGATAGTTTTGCTCTATAGTGGGTTGCTTATTACCAGTAAAACTTGCATCACCTATAACAACATGCTTTGTAGCATCCGGTGCACCTGCCGTCCAGTTCGTAGGGTCGTCCCACTTTGTTCCGGTACCTTTCCAGCGTGTTGTAGTTTGGGCCATCAGCAATGCACTTTGCATGCACAGCAGAATAATGGCAAAAGATAGTTTCAGAGGTGACAAATTTCTCAGGTAAGTAAAAATGCCCATAACAGTTTAAATTTTACAGTGATATTTTAAGGGGTTATTCCTGGCACAAACCTTAAGCGCCAGCCTATACCCAAAATGGAATTATGCACACATAAAATTGAACTAACTCAGAAGACTGAATGACTTCAATAGGAATGGTTGATTGCACAGCTTGCGCCGCAACATAGATTTAAAACTTGACCTATAATCATTATAACTATTCTTGGCAGCCATAATAATCCTCATGCAACAGTTTTTAAATATTATATAAATATATATAACATTATCAATTTAACAACACATTAATTGCACTGATTTTTGTTAATTTATAACTAGTCCAATTTTATAGTAGATTTCTTGCCTTGCGGGAAATTTATGCTTAAAATAATGCAATAAAAATTTTGTGTAATTCTACTTTAGAATGCACAAAACAGCATTTAACTTATTGAATTACTGCACCTTGCTGATGCATAAAAAGCGATGAAAAGGATGGATGTAGTTGCTGCAAAAAGAAAAGTATATTGAAAGCAATTATTAACTACAGTGGCTGCATGCAACCACTGCTAAAGTTGAAATCAAATAAACCAATGAAATTGTCATCGGTCTAATCTTAAATATGAAGGAATCAGGTCAGGGGTAGATGGTAAAAATCGTGAACCACGGCCCGTGCCCCGTAACTCTCTTTGTTTCGGATAAGCCCTTCATTTAAGTATAAACCCTCTTGTTCTGAAGATACTCCAAAGCTGAAATACTCTTTATAAGGGTATACTTCGGTAATAAGATAATCTGTTAGCACATCTAAAGCATTTAGCTGCTGGCCTTGTGGTGTGGCGGCAATATACTGGCAATGCGCAACGGTAGCCGTTTCATAAACAAGTATACCTCCTAAAATCTCCCCTTCTAAAGTAGCAGTAAACAGCTTTATGTTATCCGGAAAACGGGCGGCCAGCATTTTCACTTCATCTGCTGTGTGAGCTGGGCTTGTTTTATACTTCTGCTGTAGTAAAGCTTGTTGTATACTTAAAAACTGATCAAAACTATAGCTTTGGCCGAGTTGCAGATTATGTTGGGCTTTTTGCTTCAGCTTTCTTTTCCTGAGCGTGGCGTAAGGCAGTTTATTGGTTAGTGTGATTACAGAATTTATATCGCGGCGGTATAAACTGGCTCCCATCCTGAAAAGGGCATACAGGTCTTCTTCGGCTGGCAGTTGGTGATAGATGTGCGGTACGGTTTTATACTTTATACTTGCAAAACCCTGCTCCCGGAAGTATAAAGCCATCTTTTCAAACACTTGCAGCATCAGCGCTGTCTTCATGCCGGCGTCACTGATTATGCCGCCATAACTAAGGCCTCCGTGCGAGTATACCTCCGGCCCCTGTTGGTTAGCAGGCAGCAGCGCAATTAATTTATTATTGTAGTAAAACAGCAGCGAGTGGTCGGTAAACCTGTCTGCGTGGTAATCCATGTAATCGCGTTGTAATAGAAAGGTGCCGTTTTTAGAGGCGGCCACAAAAGCATCCCACTCAGATTTATACTTCGCGCTATACGTTATTACCTGCAGCAATTTTCTTTTTCTCAGTATAAACAAATCAATTACTGTAAAGCATAGCCATACTTAGCCAACTTTCAGAACTCAGCACCCCTGAGCCTACCGGTTCAGAACAATTCTAAAAGTGGTGCCTTTTCCAACTTCAGACCACTTTACAAAGAGCTTTCCCTGGTGGTAGTTATCGATAATGCGTTTTGCCAGCGCCAATCCTAAGCCCCAGCCCCGTTTTTTGGTTGTAAAACCAGGCAGGAAAACAGAGTCTACTTTACTTTTAGGTATTCCTTTTCCTGTATCTGTAATATCCAAGGCGATGCTGCTTTTCCCCAGCAATACTAACTGCAAGGTTATACTCCCTCTTCCCTCCATGGCATCTACTGCATTTTTACAGATGTTCTCAATTACCCAATCAAAAAGTGGCACATTAACTTTAGCCGTTATATCTGGTGAGAAGGATGATTTTACGCTGATTTCTACCTTCCGCGAAATGCGATTCTGTAAATAGTTTATCGCATTCTGAGTTACCTGCAGTATGTTCTCGTCGCGCAGCAACGGCACTGAACCAATATTGGAGAAGCGTTCCGTAATTACTTCCAGTCGCCGGATATCTTTCCAAAGCTCCGCCACTATGGCTTCGTTCTCAAATTTGGGGCTGGCCTTCATGTACTCGTACCATGCCATCAGCGATGAGAGTGGCGTACCTAACTGGTGGGCCGTTTCTTTGGCCAGGCCAACCCAAACCCTGTTCTGCTCAGCCTTCCGCGAATAACTAAAAGCAAAATAGGCCATAGATGCAAAACAGGCAATAACCATAAGCTGCACATAAGGGTAATAGCGCAGTTGCGATAACAAAGCAGAATCTTTATAGAACACGTAATTTTCAGAGCCTTCGGCCCAGGGCACTACAATAGGCGCATGCTGCGCCCGCATTTTTTCTATCTCACTGCGCAGGTGCTTGTTCTTCTTGCTTTCCGAAATATTGTCTGGCAGGTTAATGTTTTTGTAATCCAGAATATTTTCCTGCTCATCTGTGAGTATTACAGGTACGGTATGGTTAGAGGAGAGAATCTCTTCCTCAATAAAAACGATATTATCGTCGCTGGGCGCGTTGATCATGTAGCGCAAACCTTTGGCATATAGCTGCACCAGTTTCTGCTCACGCTCAGATAGTTTACTTACCAAAACATTCGTATACATGATGGTGGCAGCGCCAATAACCAGGGCAACTGCAACCACAATAAGTTTAATTCTGTTCTTCTGGGAGTAAATCGGTATCATGCAGGGTACACGAAAATTATTTGAAATTAGTATAAATTAATGAAATAGGGCAAGAAGTTTCGTTTTAAAAAAATCATACAGTAAATTTGTACTTTAGTATTACGAACGTTATTATGCTTCAGAATTTTAAAGCAATCAGCCTATCTTACAAGAAAGCGCCGCTGGATATCCGGGAACTGATTGCCTTAGATGAGATTTCGTGCAGGCAATTTCTTCAGACGCTGAAAGACTTTATTCAAGCCTCTGATATATTGGTGCTATCGACCTGCAACCGCACCGAAGTATACTATAATGCCGATGCTGATTACAGCACCGAAATTGTAAAGCTGTTAGGCATTACAAAAGGCATCCAGAACATTACCCAATACCTTGATTTTTTTACCATCCTGAACGAGCACAACGATGCCGTGCAGCACCTGTTTGAGGTTGCCATGGGTCTTGAGTCGCAGGTGGTGGGTGATATGCAGATATCAAATCAGGTAAAAGTTGCCTACCAATGGTCCGCTGACTGCGATGCTGCCGGTCCGTTCCTGCACCGCCTGATGCACACCATTTTCTTCACGAATAAACGCGTGGTTCAGGAAACAGCCTTCCGCCATGGTGCCGCTTCTACTTCTTATGCCTCTATCGAACTGATCGAAGAACTTACTGCTGATATTATTGACCCGGCTATACTTGTAGTTGGCCTGGGCGAAATTGGCGCTGATGTTTGCCGCAACCTAAGCGACAAAGGATTTAAGAATGTGAAGATAACCAACCGCACCCTTGCCAAAGCGCAGCAGCTGGCAGAAGAGTGTAAGCTGGAAGTTTTACCTTTTGAAGATATGGTGCAGGGCTTGAAAGAGGCAGATGTGATCATATCTTCGGTAGCGCGCGAAACGCCTTTCTTTACAAAAGAAATGGTTCAGCGCCTGAATGTACTTTCTTATAAGTTCTTTATAGATCTGGCAGTGCCACGCAGCGTGGAGGCCGAAGTAGAGAGCATACCTGGTGTACTGGTATATAACATCGATACAATTCAAAACAAAGCATCGGAGGCGCTTCAGAGTCGCATTAATGCCATACCTAAAGTAAGGGAGATCATCACTGAATCTATTGCTCAGTTTAACGACTGGTCTAAAGAGATGATGGTATCGCCAACTATAAATAAGCTGAAAAATGCATTAGAGGCGATCCGACAGGAAGAAATGGCCCGTTACATGAAAAAGCTTGGCCCTGAAGAAGCCAAACACCTGGATAATGTAACAAAATCGATGATGCAGAAAATAATTAAACTACCGGTACTGCAACTGAAAGCTGCCTGCAAACGCGGTGAAGCCGAGACACTTATAGATGTACTGAACGACCTGTTTGACCTGGAAAAACAATCATCTGAAGTGCAAACAGAAAAATAAGTAAACGTACTGTTTTTCTTAGTGAATGAAAAATGCCTAAGGGTTCCGGGAGCTATTAATATAAGCAATACGGAGCCCTTAGGCATTTTCTAGCCTACAAAACTTTAGCGTAAACGTCTTATGCCGGTTACCCTATTAAATATCAATACAGCATTCCTCCAGACAATCTATTACATCAATCAATTTAGGTATTGAAAGAGAGTAATAGATTTTGGTGCCAACTTTAAAGGAAGAAAGTACTCCCTTATCTTTTAGCGTAATTAAATGCTGTGAGGCAATTGCCTGCGGCAGATCCAGGTATTTGTAAATTTCGGTAACGGTCATTTTTTCTTCCTTACCCAGCAAATCCACAATGGCTAACCTTTTAGGGTGGGCCAACACCTTTAGCATGGCTGCCGCCTTATCTATTTTCTTCGACTCAATTCTAGACAACAAACTTTTCATAATTAAATTAACACCTAACAGTTTCTACATTCATTAAACAATCCTAATCATAATAAGATATATACGACGGCTACATTATTTGGCTTAATAGCCTAAAATCATTTTCTTATTTTCGTCACATGCACACTTATCATGCATTTCAGCTTATGCCCGCGAGATGCTATTTAACACCTGAGACATAGCGTCTTCTAGATTTACGTATAAAAACCAAAATTGGATATATAATATACTTAATGCTACTACATTAGAATATGCACATGGTCCGATTGACTCCCTCCATGATACCTGAATTTGCTCACCTCCCGCTTTGCTTTTTAAGCTTAACCCTTTAGTAAAGTATCTGATGAAATTGTGCTTAATACCAGCACCACTTTTTAACAATCCGAATCTTTGGCCAATTCCGGACAAATAACAATTTCTTCAGGAAAGAGTTACTTTAATATTAAATCCGAAAGTATAATCCGGGTTTATTATAAGTATAACAGCAAAAGGGCGCCTTTGTGTATAATCATTTACAACTATAAACGCCTTTAACTCCATTGCAAATAGCATTCAGCTTTATGGTTATCAGCATCTAAGTATAAGCTGCACACCTGTATGCTACCATGTATTTTTGTACCTTTGCACCACATTAACAAACGTGTATCTCATTCATGAAAGAGCTGTTAGAGAAATTTGAAAATAAAAGACCTGAAATTGTTTTTGAGTGGAAAGACCCTGAAACTGAAGCAGAAGGCTGGGTAGTAATAAACTCATTGAGAGGTGGTGCCGCCGGCGGAGGTACCCGTATGCGTAAAGGCCTGGATAAACATGAGGTAGAATCGCTGGCCAAAACAATGGAAGTAAAATTTACGGTATCGGGCCCGGCAATTGGCGGTGCTAAATCAGGTATAAATTTCGATCCGGCAGACCCACGCAAACGCGGCGTTTTAGAGCGCTGGTACAAGGCTGTTATTCCGTTGCTTAAAAATTACTACGGCACGGGCGGCGACCTGAACGTGGACGAGATACACGAGGTAATTCCGATTACCGAAGATTACGGTTTATGGCACCCCCAGGAAGGTGTAGTTAACGGGCACTTTAATGCTACAGAACCTCAAAAGATAAACAAGATAGGCCAGTTGCGCCAGGGTGTTATAAAAGTGATTGAAGACGCACACTATACTCCTGCTGCATCGCGCAAGTATACTGTAGCCGATATGATAACAGGTTACGGCGTAGCTGAGGCCGTAAGGCATTATTATACCTTATGGGGCGGCAACTTTGAGGGCAAACGTGCTATTATCCAGGGTTGGGGCAATGTAGGCGCTGCTGCTGCATATTATTTGTCAGCAAAGGGCGCCAAGATTATAGGCATCATTGATCGTGCCGGCGGCTTGCTAAAACCGGACGGTTATACTTTTGAAGAGATTGGTCAATTGTTTTTTCAGCGCCAGGGCAATACTTTGTATGCCGAAAACATGCTCCCTTTTGAGGAAGTGAATAACCGTATCTGGTCTGTTGGAGCCGAAATATTTATACCAGCTGCAGCATCGCGCCTTGTTACGCGCCCGCAACTGGAGCAAATGATCAGTCATGGCCTGGAAGTTATTTCTTGTGGCGCCAACGTGCCTTTCCAGGATCCTGAAATTTTCTTCGGCCCTACCGGCGAGTTTGCAGACCAGAATGTGGCTGTTATACCAGACTTTATTGCCAACTGTGGCATGGCCCGCGTGTTTGCTTACCTCATGGAGAATGAAGTTGAAATAACGGATGAAGCCATTTTCTCCGATATTTCCAATACTATACTTAGAGCACTGGAAAAAACAAAAGCCAAAAATCCGGCTAATACTGAAATTGCCAAAGCTTCGTTTGAAATTGCGCTAAGCCAGCTGTTATAATTTCGCTATGGATATCAGGGAAGTACTTTCTTATACTTTTTTAGGCAACACAGTTTCCGATTACCTGCTATCAGTGGGCATACTGCTGTTTGGCTTCATCTTTAAAACATTGCTCTCCAAAATTCTTACCGGGGTAATGTTTAAGATGGTAAGGAGGTTTTCTGATAAAGATAACCAGGCAAATTTTAAGCGCCTGTTATTGCAGCCGCTCGAGATGGTGCTGTTCCTGATATTTCTGTTCTTTGCCTTTAATGTGCTCGATTATCCTTTAGATCCGTCTGTTACCCGAAAAGGGGACCCGTTTTTTAAGGTGTTTATGCTGCGCACTTACCAGGTATTTGTTATAGTTGCTATTACCTGGGTTATTACACGCTTTGTTGATTTTATCGGGCTCATTTTCAGCCATCGCGCCGAAAAAACCGCTTCTAAACTCGACGACCAGTTGGTACCTTTTTTTAAGGATTTTACCAAAGTTATAGTTTGGATACTGGCTTTTATGGTGATGCTGGGCTCGGTTTTTGGAGTGAATGTGGCCGGCCTGGTAGCTGGTTTGGGAGTAGGTGGTCTGGCAATTGCCTTTGCAGCAAAAGAAAGCCTTGAAAACCTGCTTGCATCTTTTACTATTTTCCTCGATCACCCGTTTGTAGTTGGCGACCTGGTTGAGGTTGGCGGCATTACCGGTACCATCGAGAAAATTGGCTTCCGGAGCACACGCATCAGAACACTGGAAAAGACCTTTGTAACTGTGCCAAACAAGCACATGATCGATAAGCCGCTGAACAACCTGACATTGCGCACCTTCAGGAGAGTAGGTTTTGATATTACCCTGACCTATACTACCACTTCAGCGCAGATGAAAGCGATCAGTACCGAGCTGCAGCAGTTTATAGATAATCACCCCAACACCAACCAGGATGGCCGCGTGCGGTTCCAGACGCTTGGAGCCAGCTCCAAGAACATCATGGTGCTGTACTTTGTGGAGTCTATGGACTGGAACGAGTATATAGATATTAAAGAAGAGGTAGCTTATAAGGTCGTAGAAATTGTAGAGCGGCATGGAGCAGAATTTGCCTTCCCTACTCAAACATTATACTTCCAGCAGCAACAAGAGAGGCAGCCACAACCCATGCAAAGTATAAACTATACAGCAGCTACAGATTTAGAATAACCATAAATAAAAAAGCCGGAGAAACTCCGGCTTTTTTTTCACCCTTATATTTTAAGTATATCCTTACTACTAATTTAAATTAACCTAACCTATTATTTATAACCAAATCAAGTCTTTCCAAAACAGAACCTTATTTTATGCCTTAGCAATCTAAAACAGGTATTTGTAATTTTGCTTTCTTTAACGGCAATAGGCGCATATTGTTATACTTAAAACATAATTTTTCTATTATAATATATTTTTTGAGAAGCAAGCAAACTATAACACAGGGCGCAGCAAAAATATAACTTTTACAATACTACATGCTTTTACCCAGTAAGTATACTGGCTAAAAGGCGTGCAATTTAACTAATACACAAAGCGTTTTAATAATTTATTGTAGCCTGTCTGGTGTTATAGCGGTGGTTAAAAATCGAAATATTCACCGTGCTGCGGCTCTACTTTTTTCTCTTTCTGCACCGGCTTTTTACCTCGAAGTAAGTCGCGTAATTCATTGCCTTCCTGTTGCAGCTCGGTCTGAATTTTTTCGCGCACACGCTCTCTGTCGTAGGCTATTTTGAAGTTATTTTCTTTACCCTTTAGCGTCAGGTACAACATGCTGCCAGTATCTGTATCTTCGGCAACCACACCAAATGCTGCATCTTTATCAGGGCGGCGGCTTCTAAACAGAGGCAGCTTAATTTTATAATCCATATCCTGGTCGAAAGTATGCATGCCTGACACCGATATAACCGGCAAAGCAGACAGACTGGATCGGATATCCATTTCTGGTATGTATATCGTACGCTGCTGAATCCAGAAATTATTCTGAAGCTCGGCAAACCGCATATTGGCAAGCTCAGAGCGCCGCACAAAAGCAGACATCTTTTGCATTGGGGCAAAGTTAATAAGCTGGCCATTGCGCACTGTAGCGGCTATTTCTGCCTGCAGCAAATCTGTTTTAGGGTTAAGCTGGCTATCAAAGTATAACTCGGAAATGATGTTGGCGGTCAGGTTGCCACGCAGCTGGCGGTTAACTATAAAATCCTGCTTAAAGTTTTCGAACACATAAAACAGACTGTCTACGCTCATGTTATTTAGCCTGGAAGCAGTGCTTACCTTTATATGCTCGCGTTGGCGGGCATCCAGGCTACCTCGCACAGCAAAGTTGCCACCTATGGCATTAAACGAAATATCCGGCGACGACACCACCTGGTTCCGAAGCTTTACCTCGCCAGTTATATTCTTGGCATGAAACCGCCGGAACGTCATCCTGTTTATATCGGCACTTAAATTAAAGGCAATATCCGGCGAAATGATGAATTTGTAATCTGCACTGCTGTTGCCTTCGCGTTCGCCGGCAGGTGTGTTTAGTTTTTCGTTTAAAAGCTGGTCGAAGTTAAGGTAGTTACTCTTAAAATCTGCCTCTACTAACAATCGTTGATTATCGAGCAGCAACCAGGCCATTACATTCCGGAACATGCCGTTCAGCACAAAGTCAGACTCGCCAAGTTTTCCCCTGAAATCTGAAATAGCAACATCATTTTTCTTGAACATGAAATTGCCGCCCAACCCGGTAACAGGCAATGGCAGCTTTTTTAACGAAAGCGACACATTATGCAGCGTAATATCGCCAGAAGTACTGAGAGTACTATTGCCAGGCCGCGCTTCAAACTCTTTCAGATTTCCGGCAAATGCAACATGCACATCAGCCAGGCCACTTCCGGCTTTTATCTCCTCCACCTTCAGTAAACCCAGCACATATCCCACATCTATCATACCGGTGGCATCAAATGCAAGATAGGGGTTATTGAAATTACGGTATGTGAGGTTGCCCCTGAATGGGCGGCCTTTTAACACCCCCTTCAGGCCTTTTAGTTTAAGTTCTGATGTGCTGGAGTTACGATTGGCGCCATTTGTAAAGCTGCCTGTAAAGCTTAACTTCTCTATTTTTTCTTTGGCATCAGGGTGATAAAATGAAGCGTTGCGGCATCCAAAATCAAATGTCACCAGCGGGTTATACTTGCCGGATGCTTTTCCTTTTACACGTCCGTTAAAGTAGATATCGCCATCGCTGCGGTACTGCTGGAATTCGCGGGTTATACTTTGCGGCAATAACGACAGCATAGACTGTATACTTGTGTTCTTACCGTTCAGCTTCAGATCAAGCTCCGTTGTGCCTCCATACGCAATATCGCCGGATACCTCATAAACTGCTTTTTCAACAGCTACCTCCGATGGCTGTAGTTTTATAGTTTTAAGCTGCCGGTTTATACTTAAGATAGTGGCTATATCTACTGCTTTCTCTTTAAAGTATTCGCCTTGGGCTATTTTAAGGCTTTTAACGGTGGCTTTGCCTTTTGCCTCTACATCTATAGTTTGTGTTGTTATAGCTAAGGCAGCCTCCATCTGGTGCGCATTGGCGGTGTAGGTCTGGTCTTGCTGCAGGTCGCTGTACTGCACTAGCACATCCTTCAGGTTTATCTTCTCCAGGTCAAAAGAAAAATCTTTATTAGATGCAGTAGTATCTGCGGCAAATATCTCATAGTTCACCTGCCCATCTTCCAGCACTTTTACATGTATTTCACCCTGCTCCATGTGGAGCTCCTTTATACTATACTTACCAAGCAATGCATCCCAAGCACTAAATGTAAAGTACAGTTTTGCTGCCTTGCCTAGTGTGGCTTCACTTTCCGGCACCCCTTCCAGTATCTTTACTTTATCAAGCGTTACCGCCACCTGCGGAAATTTATCGAATAGCGAAAGCGAAATCTTCTCCACTTCCACTTTGGTTTTGATGTGCTTGTTAGCTTCTGCTACAAAAAGCGAAATTATTTTATCCTGATATACATACACTAAACCCATAGCCATACCCATTATAGCTATGGCTACAGCAACAGTATAAAATAGCACTTTTTTAACAGCTCTTTTTCGCACAGAGGGAAAGTTCAGATTTTTAGCACCTTACAAAACCTAAAGGTACTGCAGTAATAAGAGGTGAGCAATAGGCAGCACCGGCACAAAAAATATTTTTAATTTTTTTTTCAAATGTTTTGCAGTTAAAAAAATATGCCCCATATTTGCATCATCAAACGGGGACAAAAGGTCAACGAAACGAAAAAACGGGGTGTTAGCTCAGCTGGTTCAGAGCACCTGCCTTACAAGCAGGGGGTCACTGGTTCGAATCCAGTACGCCCCACAAAAGGACAACGTAAAAGTTGTCCTTTTTTTATGTCCATACTTTTTCAAGACACCTCTCCTACCCTGCCTCTATCTTTTTAATGTAGAGTTAATTAACTGCCATTATACTTAAAATGCACATACTTCTGCTGCAAGTATAAGCGATGTATACTTGCTATTAATGCAGCTTAACCTAAAGTATAAATTACTTTAACAGAGAAAGGAATTGCTGGTGCAGTTGCAGCACCTGAGGGATGAGGAGTTGCTTATCGTCGTTGTGGATGATATAGTTGGCGCGAGCCATTTTTTCTTCTTCCGGCAACTGCTTGCCGATAATAGCTAAAATTTCTGCTTCGGTGCGATGGGGGTCACGTTGTTTCAGGCGCTTAATACGCACATTAAGCGGAGCGCTTACGGTTATTATCTTATCCATCTGGCGCCATGCCTCCGATTCAAACATTAGCGCTGCTTCTTTCAATACATAAGGCGCTTTTGCATTTGCCTTTGCCCAGTTACTGAAATCAGCGCCAACATGCGGGTGCACCAATGCATTTAATTTTGCTAAGCGGTCGGGGTTATTAAAAACTATACTTGCCAGGTATGGCCTGTTAAGTTCACCTGCCAAAGTATACGCTTCTTCTCCGAAAGCATCCTGCAGCTCCTGCTTTAATGCTACATCATGTTGCATCACCCATTTTGCGCGTGCATCAGAATCGTAAACAGGAATACCCAGCAGCTCGAACAGGCGGCAAACAATACTTTTGCCAACGCCTATGCCCCCGGTTATACCAATCTTTAGCATGTAGTTAGTTTGATTCGGTCAGCACCCTCACGCGTACAGGAGAAAGCTTAATGTTACGCGCACCTGCAGGCTTTTGCACCAGTTCAGGTACCAGCGTAGAGTCTTGCTGGCTATACTTTGAAAAATCCAGGATAACTTTAAAACCTTCGCGGTTAAGCGTAGTTACCGAATCGTTCAGAAATTGGTAACGCACCAGTACATGAGGTGGCAATAGCACGATCTTTTTCCCTTGTGGAGCATTTATAAGTTCAGCAACCAGTTGCTTCTCTTCCTGCACCAGCTCTTTCACATTTACTTTTACTATAGCTTCTTCAATATCCGAAGTAAGCAGGGCATTTTTAAGAGCGATTGGCACTTCTATCTCAGCAGGCGCTTTCAGGCCGGTTTCAGGCAGCCGTAACAAGTATGGCGAAGGAATACTATCTATTTTGGAAGATGGACCGGTAAACGTGATAAATTTAGGCGTGATATTTACTTGCCCTACAACAGCAAAATTAGAATCCGCTATTTTCTGCTTTGGATCCAGCTTAAGCGGAATGCGACGTGTTAGTTTTTCCTCGAACCGAAAATGAAGGGTATCTGTAATTACAAAGTTCAGCTGCAAGCCATCCATGGCATTTACCAGGGCTGGCCGAAGGGCTGAACCCAGCAGGTAATTATTTCTTGGAAGATTACGGATAAAGATCTCGGCCGGCTTTACTTCCAGCCTCAGCGATTTACGCAGCAGTTTCCAGCCTTTACCTGTAACATTTATAGTAACCTCCTCCGGTAAGGCTTGGGTGGCAACCAGTTTCTGATCATTATAGATAAAAGCTACCGGGTAGGTAGTTTGAGTGGAGTAGCTTTTATTAAGCGCATTAAGTAGCCAGAAGGTAGAGGCAGCCACAAAACAAAGCAATACTACTCGCCAGTATTGCTTTGTTTGTGGCCTGAATGGCCTCGCAAACCATAAAACTATATTTCTTGCTTTCTCAAATGGCAATGGTACCGTTTTTTATTTCACCCTTGCGGTGGCTTCTACCGATATGGCTGATTTATCGAATGTCAGGCGAACGCCTTTATCCACTTCAATGGTAACAGTATCGTCTTCTATACTTACCAGTTTCCCGTGCAGACCTCCAATGGTTACAACGTTCATTCCTTTGGTTAGCTCATCACGAAACTTCTTCTGATCGCGCGCTTTCTTTTGCTGCGGCCTGATCATGAAAAAATAAAAAACAAGTATAATGGCACCGAACATGAGGAGCTGTGGCAGCATACCTCCATCCGTAGTGGCTTGCAGAAATATTGTTTGCATGTTATCCTATTCTCTTTGCAGAGGTTTTGCTTAGTTTAATTTAACTGGTCCTTCTGCACCTGCAGTAGGCATAGTACTTGCCTGCACGTTACCTTTCATCGATACTTTAGTCAGGTTAGGCTCTGTGTTAGCACGAATGGTAACTGTAGGCGCTTGCTGACCTCCTTTGCCTGTGCTGTTGAAAACAACTTTGATCTTACCTGAAGCACCCGGAGCTACTGGCTCACTTGTCCATTCTGGCGCAGTACAACCACAAGAAGCAGATGCGCTTTCGATAATAAGCGGCGACTTACCACTGTTGGTAAACTCAAAAACATGTTCTACAATCTCGCCTTGCTTTATAGTACCGAAATCATACTCTGTTTCTTTGAACGTGAAAGCAGGAGCATTTTCAGAAGCAACTACCGGTTCAGAAGCAGCAATATTTGGGTTATCAACTGCTACTGCCTGTGGCTGCTCAGTAGTTGTAGCAGCTGTTGCATCAGTAGTTGTATTTTCAGTTGTGTTGGCTTGGTCGCAGCTGGCAGTCATAAGTGCCACGCCTAGTGCAACCGAGAAAAATAGGTTCTTTTTCATAATCAAGAACAATTTAAACAATTAAAACTATAGTTTCGCTATAATATTTTGAGCAAACTCCATGGTGCCGGCTTTACCGCCTAAGTCGCCAGTACATTCTTCCTGGCGTGCCAGCGTAGCTTCCAGTGCCGCTTCAATTCTGTAAGCCTCGTCCTTCATATCTATATGGTGCAGCATCATGATAGCTGAACGCAACATAGCAGTCGGGTTGGCGATGCCTTTACCTGCAATATCAGGGGCAGAACCGTGCACGGCTTCAAAAATAGCCATTTCTTTACCAATGTTGGCTCCAGCCACTACACCAAGTCCGCCTACAAGACCGGCACAAAGGTCTGACAGGATATCGCCAAACAGGTTAGTAGTTACCAGTACATCAAACTGCTCTGGTTTTACCACCAGCTGCATGCACATATTGTCGATGATCTTGTCATCAGCCTGAATGTGCGGGTACTCTTTTGCAGCTTTCTGAAACTCATCCAGGAACAATGCGCCCGCGCTTTTCAGGATGTTAGCTTTATGAACTGCAGTTACTTTTTTGCAACCATGCTTGCTGGCATACTCAAATGCAGCACGCACAATTTTCTGGCAACCTACACGCGTCAGGCGGGCAACAGAATCAGAGATCTGCAGGCGCTCGTCAAACATTTCCAGGCCAGAGTATAAACCTTCTGTGTTCTCGCGGAACAGCACCAGGTTTACATTATCGAACTTGGTTTTTAAACCGGCTGTGGTTTTCGCAGGACGCACATTTGAGTATAAGTCAAACATCTGGCGCAGCTGCACATTTATACTTTTAAAGCCTTTGCCAACCGGAGTTGTGATTGGGCCTTTAAGCGCCACTTTATTTTTGTTCAGCGATGCGATCAGGGTAGATGGAATTAACTCCCCGATAGAATCGAAAGTAGTTTGTCCGGCATTTTCCTCTTCCCAGGTAACAGGTACATTGGCTGCACTGAAGATGGCTTTTACAGCCTCGGTAATTTCCGGTCCTATCCCGTCGCCGGGAATAAGCGTAACTTGTCTCATGCTTTAAATTTCTTTCCTGCTATTAATCTCATTAATAAGCGAATCTACATCGCCTAAAAGTTTCTCAGCCTTGTCTTTGGCATCCTGAATCACACGCTGGCCTTCTGATTTTGCTGTGGTTGGCAACATGTTGCGGTTATCCACCAGTTGCTCCAGTAAATCGGCAAGTGTGTCGCGGTATTTTTCCAGACGGTAGCTAAGCCAGCTGCGTGTTTCTCTTCCTTTTTCAGGAGCGAACAAAAGGCCTGCAGCAGCCCCAACGGCGGCGCCTGACATAAAGGCTAATAAGGTGTTGGTTTTCTTACCCATGGTTTCTTATATATTCTAATATGTCGGATAATCTATTTTGTGCCTTTTACGGCAATTTTACCTAATTGGCCGGCATAATGCCTGCCTAAGGTTATTTATTATCGATAAGGCCACGGCCTGACTTACGAATCTCTCCTTTGGTAGCGAGTTCCTGTGCCATTTTATCCAGCACGCCGTTAATAAATTGCTTGCTTTTAGGTGTGCTGTATAGCTTGGATATCTCGATATACTCGTTGATGGTTACTTTTACTGGTATGCTACGGAAGATGAACATTTCACAAAGCGCCATCTTAAGTATAATTTTATCGAGCAGGGCTACACGCTCTACATCCCAGTTCTTTACGCTGGCGGCAATCATGGCCTCATACTTTGCATCGTCCTGCAAGGTCTGGTTGTAAAGCTCTTCAAAGAAAGCTTTATCGTCTTCCCAGTTTGCAGAAAGCTCCAGCAACACAGGCTCTTCTTCGGTCTCCTCGCTAAAAACCTTGATGGTTTTATTTACCAGGCTCTTTACAATGGCTTTGTTCTCTACCCAATTCAGGTCCTGCTCTTCAAACAAAGATTGTAAGTTTTTTTCTTTAAAGATAATGTTTTTGAAAATATGTTTAACGATCTCGAAGTCGTCTGAAAGGGTTGGCGCAGGCAGTGCCAGGTAGTTCAGGAAGACCTCATCCTGCTTCAGAATGTTCTTATAAGCCGACTTGATATCGCTTATATCAGAACCCCAGCTGATGTTGCGGCGGATGATATTATCCAGGTATGATTTGTTGCTGAGCAGGCGCTGAACCAGGCGGTTATTCAGGAAGCGTTTCACATCAGGGCCACTTGCAGCCGTAAAACGTTTTTCTTTTTTGTCTTCCTCTTCCTCAATAAGATTTACCAGCACCTGAAGAATCTGCAGCGAACCCAGGTAATGGTCGTAGATGCGCTCTACAGCACTCAGCATCTGGTTGCCGTAGCCCTTAAAATCTTTTTTGATGAGATTCTGGTAGTACACGATCGCTCTGTTTACCGCATCGATTATCTCTTTATCTGTTTCCTCTGTCTCGAACTGGCGTGTTTCGTGCCATTCCTTAAAAAGCAGCTGAGCTATCTGCTTTTTACCTTCGAGCAGCTTCTTGTCCTGCACCTCCATTGAGTTAAGGTCTGGTGCAAAATCATCGCTTATCTGGTCTAACGCCAGCAGATAATCTGAACCTTCGGCCTGCTTATAGGCATAGATCGCTTGCATTGCCTTGATTCGTAGTGTTCTGCGGTTGAGCATATTGGTATTATAAAGAACGTATAGTGTTGTTATTGTGTACTCTTTAAAATGCGCATATGGCGCAAAGTATAAATAACGGAGCATTTTCAGCTGCCGCTTCTCAACTATAAATCAGAATGCAAGGCAGGCTGTTTATAGTTCCGTTTCTGTTTAAATACGTTTAAAGCAAAAGTGCCACAGATTATGCAGCACTTTTGACTTAAACGGTAGTTATACTAAGTATTGCTTAGTAAGTTGAGTGCACTTTACCGATGCTCTGGATACGCTTCTCAGCCAGCTTGGTAGCTGCAAGCTGCGTATAGATACCTTCTTTCTCAGCAAGTTCAAAAATATCCAGAGTATAACCGTAGATACGTTCTGTCTGGGCATAAGCGCTTTCGCGGTTGTAGCCCTGCAGCTCAGAGTATACATTAATTAAGCCACCAGCATTGATAAGGAAGTCCGGCGCATAGAAAATGCCACGCTCGATAAGCGCTGGTCCGTGCACTGTCTCATCACGTAGCTGGTTGTTTGCGCTACCAGCAATAATCTGGCACTTCAAACGCTCAATTGTGTTATCGTTTACAGTTCCGCCAAGTGCGCATGGTGCGTAGATGTCTACATCCAGGTCATAGATCTCATCCATACCCACTACTTTAGCGCCATACTTTGTTGAGATCTCTTTCAGGCGGTCTTCATAAATATCCGTAATGAAAACCTGAGCATTTTCTTTAGCAAGCAGCTCTACCAGGTAACCACCAACGTGGCCAACACCCTGCACAGAAATCTTTTTACCAGAAAGTGAATCAGAACCGTAAGCTTTTTTAGCTGCGGCTTTCATACCCATATAAGTACCATAAGCCGTTACAGGAGAAGGGTCTCCGCTACCGCCAACAGCTTCAGGCAAACCAGCTACGTGATCTGTTTCCATCTTGATGTACTCCATATCTTTTGTAGTGGTTCCTACGTCTTCTGCAGTGATATAAGCACCATTCAGGTTCTTAACAAAACGGCCATAACGGCGCATCAGAGCCTCAGTTTTATCTTTTTTAGCATCACCGATGATCACAGCCTTACCACCACCCAGATTAAGGCCAGAGATAGCAGCTTTGTAGGTCATACCTCTCGAAAGACGAAGAACATCATCAAGCGCCTCTGCATCAGAAGCATAAGACCACATACGCGTACCACCCAACGCCGGGCCAAGTACTGTATTGTGGATACCGATGATGGCTTTTAAGCCAGTCTCGTGGTCATGGCAGAAAACAACTTTTTCGTGATTGTATTCTGAAATCTGACCGAAGATCGAGTTCTCTTTCTTCAGTTCTACTTCTTTAATTTCGACCATTTATGAAATTGATTAAGTGTTATTCTATCTTTGTGTGCATGAGACAAGTATGACAAGCCCCTGTTTCGCGCTGCAAAATTAAATCTTTTTTTGATTAATTCAATTTGTACTTACTAACTCCACGTAAAAGCCATCAGGCTTAGCTTTAAAAAGTGAAATCATTACGCTATCTAAATAAATACCTGCTCAAGTATAAATACAGGCTCTTGCTGGGCCTGCTGTTTACTATTATTTCCAACTTTTTCCAGATCCTGCCGGCACAGGTAGTGCGCCATGCCTTTAACCTGATCCGGGAAGGCATCAGCCTGCACAGCCTGTACGATGGCTTGAACCAGCAAACTTTGGTTTATGATATTTTCGCGAATAGCATTCTCGTGTACGGCGTGATCATATTATTGATGGCGTTGTTGCGGGGTGTTTTCCTATTTTTTGTGCGGCAAACTATAATTGTGATGAGCCGCCTGATAGAGAACGACCTCAAGAACGAAATTTACGAACACTACCAGAGCCTGCCCCTCAGCTTTTACCGCAAAAACAACACCGGCGACCTGATGTCGCGCATATCAGAAGATGTGAGCCGTGTGCGCATGTATGTAGGCCCAGCCATTATGTATGGTATAAACCTGGTGGTGCTTTTTGTGATGGTGATCCCCTACATGCTGTCTGTAAACGTGAAACTGACCATGTATACATTGATACCATTGCCTATACTTGCCATCAGCATTTATTATGTAAACAACATCATAGAGCGCAAATCCGACGAGATACAAAAGAGCCTTTCAGGTATAACCACATTTGTGCAGGAAGCTTTTTCCGGCATCCGGGTACTTAAATCTTTTGTGCGCGAAGACGACTCGCACAATAACTTTACTACTGCCAGCAATGTGTATAAAGACAAATCGCTGGACCTGAACTTTGTAAACTCGCTCTTCTTTCCGCTGGTGCTTTTCCTGGTGGGCCTGAGCACGATCATCACGGTTTATATTGGCGGGCAGGAGGTTATTAACGGCACCATCACGCCGGGTAACATTGCCGAGTTTATCATTTACGTGAACATGCTTACGTGGCCGGTTACTTCGCTTGGCTGGACGGCCAGTCTGGTGCAACGGGCTGCCGCTTCGCAGGCACGCATTAACGAGTTCCTGCACACACAAAACGACATCGTTTCACGGGAAAACATCAGCAAGCCCATTAAAGGCGATATTGTTTTTGAGCATGTGGATTTCATTTACCCTGACACGCACATTCAGGCCCTGAAAAATATTTCGTTCCGCATTCAGCATGGCGAAACGCTGGCGGTTATTGGCAACACTGGCTCAGGCAAAAGCACCATTGCTAACCTGCTGCCGCGTATGTATGATACCACTAAAGGGCGCATTTTAATTGATGGCGTTGACGTGCGTGATTATAACCTTGAAAGCCTTCGCAGCCAGATAGGCTACGTACCGCAGGATGTGTTCTTGTTCTCCGACTCGATCCGGAATAATATTGGCTTTGGCCTGCCAAGTATAACCGAGGCCCAAATGGTACAGGCCTCCAAAGATGCGGATGTGTATGAAAACATTATGCGCTTCCCTGAGAAGTTTGAGACTAAATTAGGTGAGCGTGGCATTACCTTATCTGGGGGCCAGAAGCAGCGTGTTTCTATTGCCCGGGCCTTAGTACGAGAGCCAAGTATACTTATACTTGATGATTCGCTTTCGGCAGTTGATACCAAGACTGAGGATGCTATACTGAACAGCTTGCGCCGCATTATGGCCAATCGTACTTCCATCATTATTTCACACAGAGTTTCGTCGGTAAAACTGGCTGACCGCATTCTGGTGCTGGATGATGGCGAGATCGTACAACATGGCACACACGAAGAACTTATTAACCAGCAAGGCTTATACAAGGTACTTTACGAGCGCCAATTGCAGTCCGAAGATTCAGTATAACTCACTAAATCAGCGCCTTGCTTAGCCCTATAATTACCTGCGCTTGCACATTTACCACACTTCTCAGGAATTTTTTGCTACAGATTCTGTTATAGGTACGTATAGAGGCTTATCTATCAAACATAACTATATCAATCTATGGCTATTGACTTACAGCAAATTGGTAAACGATTCCGTTTTTATACCCACCTGAAGGAGTTGGAGCTTAATGATCTGGAAAAGATAACGGGTGCGCCGACAGACATGTTGGAGAACATTATCTGCGGCAAAAACTATATGCTGGATGAGCTGGTTGGCATTCTGAAACACTTCCAGGACCTGAACCCACAGTGGATCATTTACGGCGAAGGCAGTATGTTTAAACCAATGGACCAGGATGGCAATTGCAACGACCACCACAAGGGCTGCCTGAAAAAAGATAAAGCTGCCTACCTGAAGCAGATGAAAGACATGCTGATGGAACTGGAAGCTGCCGAAATAGCCAAAGGCCACCACGCCGATGTAGATGCCCTGCGTGCCAAGCTAGACGCGTTTAAAGCAAGCCAACAGGCGTAAAAACACCAGTTTATACTTTGCTGCTGATGCCGTTAAGTATAAGCCCTACCGTAAACAGTACATCCTGCTCTATTTTCTGGAAATTTATTGTTGGCAGCTGCTGATAGTACACCCTTTCAAATTCATCGAACTGGATCAGGTCTTTTACTACCATAATGGAGTTGCCCACACGTTCGGCCTCGCAAGGTATGAACACGCCGCTGCTTATACCTTCCTTAATTACGCTGGTATAAAAGTTGGCCTCTTTGGCCCTCGATTCTTTGAAAAGTGTCTGGAAAAGGCTGCGCGTTTCTATAAGCACTTTAATGGAAATGGTGTGCTGTGTTACAATTTCCTGGTAATAACGCAACGAGGATTGAATGTATAACAGCAGGCGCTGGTGTGGATCGGATTCCTCTTCAGCAATTTTTTTTATCCGGTACAGGCTGTCTTTCCACTCCTGCGAAAAGGCCTCTATAAAAAGTACTTCCTTATTTTTGTAGTAATAGTAAAGCGTGGGTTTCTTTAATCCGATAGCCTGGGCAATATCATCGAGTGTAGCTTTGCTGTAGCCCAGCTTACCGAAAACGGATTTGGCCGCCTCCAGTATCTGCTCTTTTTTTGCCTCTGCTTTAGTACCCACTGTGGTTAAATTAGCTATCGAAGCCAAACTGGCTCCCTTATCTCAAAGATAAAGTATAAATCTATACTTGCAACTTCCGGCTACTGCTTTATCGGCACCTCCACTACGCCACGCTTCTCCTCCGGAAACCACTCTACATAAAACGTTTCCAGTTTCAGCTTTTCTTCTTTGGCGTAATCAAAAACAGCCGCGTACAGGCGCTTTGGGGCCATAGCTATACTTGCCTCTACTTCGGCGTGCACTACTTTTTTTCCGCCTGGTATAGTTCTCAGCTCAAACCCGGCAGGCAAAACCACATTTTTGTCCGGAACGATCACCCCAATAAAAGCTTTCAAACTATCGCTGGTTTTGTCGGGGTCGTTGTAGTAAATGCTGCCCAGTACACCTTGCAATTCCTTTTTATCTACCACTTCGGCTGCCCGCTGAAAAGCTTTGCCCAAGGCTTCATCTTTTACAGAACCACTAAATGGCTGGCCCGCGATATACTTTGTTTCGGAGGTGGTAACCTTTACTTCAGGGGTAGCAAAACCGCCCATATAAGTATAAAATACCATCCCAAGGATGGCAATACCAACCACTACGTAGAGAAATTTTTTCATAAGTCGATCATGTTCTTGTACTGCATCTGGTACAGCTGGGCGTAATAGCCGTTGTGGCGCAGCAACTCTTCGTGGTTGCCCGTTTCTTTTATTTCGCCTCGGTCCATTACAATAATTTTATCTGCTTTTTGTATGGTTGATAAACGGTGTGCGATAACGATGGAAGTACGGCCGCGCATAAGCTGCTCAATCGCAAACTGTATCAGTTCTTCGGTTTCGGAATCAACGCTGGAAGTAGCCTCGTCCAGAATAATGATCTTTGGATTATACACCATAGCGCGCACAAACGAAATAAGCTGGCGCTGGCCTACCGAAAGTGTAGCACCGCGCTCCATTACCTGGTAGTGCAAGCCACCCGGCAACCGTTCAATAAACTTGCGTGCGCCCACCAGATCGGCAGCATGCCACATCTGTTCTTCAGTTATACTTTTATTTCCTAAGCTGATGTTATCGGCAATGGTGCCCGAGAAAAGGAAAACATCCTGCAACACTACACCAATGTGGTGGCGGAGCACACTCAGATCAAACTCTTTCAGGTCGTGGCCATCTACCAGAATATGCCCGCCATTGATCTCATAGAAACGGTTGAGCAGGTTGATGACGGAAGTTTTACCAGCACCGGTTGCGCCTACAAAAGCGACTGTTTCGCCGGCCTTTACATCAAAGGAAATATTGCGCAGCACCCACTCTTCATCGTTGTAAGCAAACCATACATCCCGGAAAGCCACGTCACCTTTTATAGTTTCAGGAGCAAATGTTCCATTATCAGCAATCATTTCTTTGCTATCGAGCAGGCGCATCAGTCGTTCGGTACTTACCACACCCAACTGCAGTGTGTTAAAGCGGTCAGCAATCATGCGTATCGGTCGGAAGAACATCTGGATGTAAAGTATAAAAGCCATCAGCGTACCCAACGATACGTTATCGTTTATAACACCATAGGCACCATACCATACCAGCAAGCCAAGACCGGCTGCGCCAATAATTTCTGCTACAGGAAAGTAAATAGAGTAGTAAAGTACAGAACGGATATTGGCTTTTGTATGCTCTTTGTTTATCTCCTTGAACTTCTCCATCTCGCGCTTCTCGTTGTTGAAGATCTGCACGATGCTCATACCTGTTATATGTTCCTGCACAAAGGAGTTTAGCTTGGCCACCGCCGTACGAACCTCCTGGAACGTGCTCTTGATCTTTTCTTTGAACACATAGGTACTGAACAACATAATAGGCAGTGTAGAAAGGCTTACCAGTGTCAGCTCCCAATCGATGTAGAACATGAAACCAAGTATAAATACCAGCTGCAGGATATCACCGATCATAGCAGCAAGGCCTTCGCTGAATACATCCGACAGCGTTTCCACATCCGACACGTTGCGGGTTACCAGCGTACCAATTGGGGTGCGGTCAAAAAACTTGAGGCGCAGGTTAAGTATATGGCGATAAAGCTGCACACGAATATCGCGCACCACGTGCTGCCCCAGCCAGCCGGCAAAGTATGTATGCAGGTATTGCACAATGGCATGCACCACCAGCAAAACGCCCAGTATCACGAACATTTTGTTCAGCCCTTCCCAGTCGTTCTGCAGGATTTCATGGTCTACAGTATATTGGATCAGGAAAGGGCGCACGGCTGCAAGTATAGCCGAGGCAAAGGTCAGGAATATGATAAAGTAGAAGATGCGCACATACGGCTTCACGAACGTAAAGAGCCTTTGCAGCACGTCGGCATCAAATACTTTACCTGTATTTTTAGGTTTATCGTCCAAAGTAGGAATTCTGCTTTTGTTATGGTTTAGCAAGTATAGCCCGCAGTAGCAGCGCAATTTTGTACATACGAATGCTGGCTTCTAACCGATTGTAAAGTTAAGGGTTTTGCTGCAGAGTACTGGTTTTGTAATGGAAGTTTATAGTTGCTTAGTTGATGTGTATACTTCATTCGAACAAGCTATACTTCTATCCTTAGTGTTTTCCTCAGTCTTACAAGGCCAATCATTTTATAGTTTACTATGGCTAGCTCCAAGCCCGCGAGGGCTCGTCCTGGGGGTAGGGGCCCTCGATAAAGGCATCGCGCTGCTTTCGCTTCCTTTGCTCCTAACGTCATAATGCCTTTTCAGGCACCGGAACCTCTCGAGGCGCTCAACCCTAGGACTGGGAAATCAGATTCGATAGCAAGCAGCTATGCAACTAGAAACAACTGTCCCCTTGAGGGGACTACAGGGGTGTTTGTACAGAAGCCATGAAACTTATACTTCCAAAGTATAAAAGGTCGGCCCCTCTCCTTAAGATGAAGATTAGAGTGAGGTGAAACAGCAGGAGTAGCTGGATAACTAGCAACTATAAAATAAAAAGGCTGAAACTAAGTATAGCTTCAGCCTCTCTAAATCCTAACCTAGATTTATACTTTAGCCAGCGCTTGCTCTATATCAGAAATAATATCTTCAGGGTGCTCTACGCCTACCGAAATGCGAACCATGCCCTCGCCTATACCCATCACCGTTCTGTCGGCAAGACAAATATCGGAGTGCGTCATAGAGGCCGGGTGTTCGGCAAGCGATTCAGTGCCGCCTAAGCTTACAGCCAGTTTTATGAGCTTCAGATTGTTCAGGAACAGGAATGCTTCTCTTTCACCGCCTTTTATATCAAATGCGATCATAGAACCAGCTGAGGTGCATTGCTTTTCATAAATAGCCTGCTGTTGCGGGTTGTCCTGCAAATAGCCCAGGTAATAGATCTTTTCTACTTTCGGGTGCTGCTTCAGGTAGGCAGCTACAGTTTCGGCACCTTTCGCCTGCGCTTCCATACGTATCTTTAATGTTTCCAGCGAGCGCATCAGCATCCAGCCGGTCCAGGGGCTGGCCATAGAACCCATAAATGTACGCATGGCCTTTACCTGTTTCATGAGCGGAGCAGAACCTAAGCAAGCTCCGGCAATCAGGTCAGAGTGGCCACCGATATACTTGGTAGCGGAGTAAAGTATAAGATCAGCACCGTGCTTTAACGGGTGCGAGAACACCGGCCCCAAGAAGGTATTATCTACCGCCACGATCACTTTTTTATCAGCAGTAGAATGTTTCTTAGCCAGTGCCGAGCAGGCTTCAATATCAACAAGGTGGTTGGTAGGGTTGGCTGGTGTTTCTACATAAATCATGGCCAGTTTACCAGCCACACCAGTTTCTTCGAGCAATTGTTCTACTTCCTGGGCAGTGGCATTTGCCCGGAAACCTATACTTTGTATGCCAAACTTAGGAAGTATGTTTTTGATGTAATAATCGGAGCCGCCGTAAATTGGCTCGCTGTGCAGGATCACGTCGCCGGGCTTAAGCAAGGCTAGCAGCGAGGTGCTGATGGCAGCCATACCGCTGGCAAACACTGCCGCATCTTCGGCACCATCCCAGAAGCGGAGGCGGTTCTCTAAAATTTCGAGGTCGGGGTTGTTGAGGCGGCTGTAGATAAGGCCCATTTGCTCTTCCGCGTTCTTATCGCGCAGGCCGTATGCCAGCTCAAAAAATGCTTTTCCTTCTTCAGCTGTTTTAAAAACAAAGGTAGAAGTTTGGTAGATTGGTGCTTTTACGGCCATCTCCGACCACTCGGGGTTGTAACCGTAACTCATCATTAAACTTTCTGGCCGCAGGTGTTTTCCGTTTAGGTGCGGCCCACGATGGTCTTCTTCCAATTGCATGGTTATAGTTTGTTTTAGGTTGATTTCTGGAAAAGATGCTCCGGGTATTCTACTTTGGCTAAGTATAAACCCTCGGCAGGTGCCGCTCCGCTTGCCTTGCTGCGGTCCTGGCTGGCAATTACCTCCTCAAAGCCCTCTACTGTAAGTTTACCCCGGCCAACATCGAGCAGGGTACCTACTACCAGGCGCACCATACCTCGCAAAAACCTGTTTGCCCGGATCGTAAACCGCAACTCCTCTCCTTCCTGGCTCCATGCCGCCTCGTAGATATTGCAGTTATAGTGCTTGGTATCGCCTTTTACTTTAGAGAAAGTGGTAAAATCTTCATATTTCAGAAGTATAGCCGCCGCCTGGTTCATTTTCTCAACATCGGGCAACCTGTTAAGATAGGTGGCATAATAGCGCTTGAATGGATTTTTAGCGAGCATGATGTGGTAATGATACGTTCTCGCGAAAGCATCGAAGCGGGCATGTGCCTCGTCTGGCACAAGGTATAAGTTCCGGGCTACAACATCATCAGGCAGTAAGCGGTTAAAGCGGTAAACCATCTGCTCGGTGTCAAGTTGCTGCGCTACATCAAAGTGTACAAACTGCTGACTTGCGTGCACGCCAGTATCGGTGCGGCCGCTGCCTGTAGAGCTGATTGGCTGGCGTAATACTTTGCTTAAACAATCATCCAGCACCTCCTGCACCGATAATGCATTAGGCTGTACCTGCCAACCATGAAAACGGGTGCCATCATAGGCTATCTCTAAAAAATACCGCATGCGGCAAAGTTATCATTTCAATTTAATAGTGGAGTAAAATAAGACAGAACTAGTAGCGGATTTAGTTGAACATGATGTCATTATTAATCGCCCCGCCATACTTTGTATCCACCGGCTGGCCCATACTTTGGTTATTGTTCCCGGCTTACCAGATTCCTCCTTTCTAGAAATCACCGTTTATAAATCCCTTGTGCAAGCCTTCATGCTTGTTAATTTTTGATGAGTTGCCGGTAAAACAGCAGCGGCAGCCTTACCGGGCTGCCGCTACTGAAAAGATAATAGTCTTCTTTAAATCGCTTCGTTACTGTCGGGTTTGGCCGTCTTTTACTCCATCCAGAATAATATCGCCTATACCACGGCCGCTGTTATCACGACGGCGCTGCTCTTCGCGGCGCTGTTGTTCCCAACGGTCATCGTTTCTTCTGCGATCATCATCTCTTCTACGATCTTCATATCTATCGTTGTCTCTTCTGCGCTCATACCTGTCATCATCGTGGTCATGGTCGCAGTCGCGCCGATCTTTGTCGTTATACTTTCTGTATTTTTCGTGTTCTTTTTCGCGCTTCCATTGAGCATGCGCGCGGTGCTTTTTATCTACAAAAGAAGGTTTACCTTTTTTATGCCCTTTGCCCTTATCATGATCATGGTCTGCGGCGGTGGCGGCCTGCGTAGCAAAAGCCATTATACCTACCAATGCGAGTGTCATCAACTTTTTCATAAGCTTTTGTTTTAAGGTTTGATGATACACAGGCAAAGCAAGTGCCAGAAATTAGGAATTGCTATATTCAAGCATTAATTAAAAGCAAAAAGCCCGCTTCTGTTAGCAAGAGCGGGCTTTTTAAATGTATAAGTTAAATTTATACTTTCTCGTAAATAACAGCCACACCCTGCCCTACGCCTACACACATAGTTGCCAAACCATAGCGAACATCGGTGCGGCGCTTCATTTCGTGCAGTAAGGTAGCTGTAATACGTGTACCGCTGGCGCCAAGCGGATGGCCAATAGCAATAGAACCTCCATTAACGTTTACGATGTCCGGATTAATGCCAAGTTGCTGCACACAAGGTATGGCCTGGGCTGCAAAAGCTTCGTTAATTTCGGCAAGCGATATGTCATTTATAGTTAAGCCCGCTCTTTTTAACGCTTTCTGAGTGGCCGGAATCGGACCTAAACCCATGTGCGCCGGATCTACGCCCGCAACCCCTACCGATACCACACGTGCCATAGGGGTAAGATTATACCGTTTAAGCACCTCTTCGCTAACTATAATGGACGCAGCAGCACCATCGTTTATACCTGATGAGTTACCAGCCGTTACTGACCCGCCTTTTCTGAAGGCTGCTCCCAACTCGCCTAACTTCTCAACTGAAGAAAGCCTTGGATGCTCATCGGTATCGAAAACAATAGCATCGCCTTTGCGCTGTGGTATAGTTACAGGCACAATCTCATCGTTAAATTTACCGGCCTCGGCAGCAGCTTTATACTTTACCTGCGAGCTATGGGCAAATTCGTCCTGGGCTTCACGTGAAACACCTTCGCGCCCGGCCACATTCTCGGCTGTTTCGCCCATGGTAAACGGGTGGTATAGCGCCGAAAGCTTTGGATTTGTAAAGCGCCAGCCAATGGTTGTATCATAAATTTCAGCAGTGCGGGCAAACGGCGTCTCGGCTTTTGCCATTACAAAAGGAGCACGCGTCATACTTTCTACACCACCGGCCAGGTATATTTCGCCATCGCCACAGGCAATGGCACGGCTGGCATCTATAATTGACTGCAACCCGGAGGCGCATAAACGATTAACAGTAACGCCACCTATAGTTTCGGGCAGTCCTGCCAGCAGCAAGGCCATGCGGGCTACATTACGGTTATCTTCGCCGGCCTGGTTGGCGGCACCCAGCACTACGTCTTCTATCAGCCCCGGATCGAGGTTGGGATTTCGGGCCAGTAATTCCTTTAATACATGCCCGGCCAGGTCATCGGGGCGCACCGAACTAAGCGTGCCACCAAACTTTCCGACAGGAGTTCTGAGTATATCAACTATATAAGCTGTGTTCATCAATTTTGGATTTACAGGTCTTTGTCTAATTTTGCATCTCCTTGCAAGTTAAATTAACCGACTTATGATACAAAGAATTCAATCCGTATTTCTATTCCTGCTGGTACTATCTATGGTTGCCATGCTGTTTTTACCGCTATGGTCTAAGACTGACCCGGCTACTAACCAAACGCTTATACTTACTGCCTGGAACCTGAAACCGGAACAAGCTCAGGGCGATGCGGCCGCAAGCCTGCCTTCGCAAGGCACTTTTGCCATTGGTATGCTGGCTATTGCAGCTGCTGTGCTGGCGCTGTATGAGATTTTCCAGTTTAAGAACCGCCTGAACCAGATGAAAATGGGCTTACTTAACACCCTGGTGCTGGCTGCTTTACTTGGCACAACTTTTTATTACGCCATGTATGTTGGCAACGACATGATTCAGGCCAGTAACCCAGGCGAATACGAACCGGGCTTTTATATGCCTATTCTGGCACTGCTGCTTAACGCACTGGCCAACCGCTTCATCCGCCGCGATGAAAACCTGGTAAGATCTGTAGACAGGCTGAGATAATTCTGAGTAACTGACTTTTGATTAAGTGAATGTATAGTTTACTTATTCAACAAAAAAAGCCGCTTCCAGTTACTTTGGAGCGGCTTTTTTTATTCACAAACTATTTAACTTATCACCTTAATACTCAAATTATCTTCTTCGGCTAACATATTCTTCCAGTTCGCGCACGCTGCTGTCAAATTTAAAGGCATCATATACATAGTAGAAGCGCTCGCGGTCGCATACATAATCGTAGGCATACTTGGCAAACTCCACGCGGGTGCTTTCGTGGTCGAACTGGCCGAGCAGTTTTTTCAGGTCTTCGGCCATGATGCTGTTGTTGCGCAAGGCTTCGCGGGCTATACTTAGTTTAGTGCTCTCGAAGCTTCGGTTATCCATAGCGTCCATAAGCCTATCCAGTTCATAGTTGCTAAGGAGGTTGCGGCATTTTTCGTACCGGTAATCATCGTCGTGGCGAGGGTAATCAGGGTGGCGAGGCTCGTAACGGTCCGGGTAACGCGGTGCTGGTGGTACCGGAATTCTTGGCCTAAGCGGCACTTCGTCTATCAATCGTAGTATGGCTTTACCGCTTCGGCCTGCAGTATGCAGCGCATAATTAGCTTCGTAGCCATCGGTTACATATATTTTAGAGCCCATGCTATGCACGCCATACCGGCCCATTATCTTAAACTCTACAAAGTGTTTTCCAGGCCTCAGGTTGGCTACCCGCACAAAGTTAGAAGCAACGCGGCTTACAGTTCTGCCATCAATCTTTACCAAAAACGGATCGCCTTTGTGCGTAGTGAAAGTTAAAGAAGCTTGTGCCCAGGCCGGCAATGCCAGCAGTACAAGCAGGAGCGGAAGTAGAAGCTTTCTCATAGTAGTATAGGTTTATTTCTATACTTTGAGCGAAGCCAATTATTGTGCCAAGTTTTGTGAAAGAATGCCCTTGCGTTTGCTGAAGCACCAGCCTGCCGGAGTTCATGATGTAGTAAATCAGGCCGGGCTTGCGCCACAGCCTAACTAGTTGCTGCTATATATTAACAGCGCTTCATGTTTGCACAAGCTAGTTACGGACTATTCCTGTAACCTGAAAAGCCATTTACACAGCGTTTGTAACAGCTTATTTATGCTTTCTTAGTATGATTTTGCGGTAATAATTGCCTGCCAGGGCTTAATTGTGAACCAAATGCTCAGGCATTTTTATACTTGATTGTAACATCAAAGCCGGAAAAAAATTAAAGGCCACAAGTATAAAACCTCTGGCCTTTAAAGTATAAGTATAGCTACTGCTTACCCTTCGTAGTAAAATTCACCTTTATCGCTGGTAATAGTTAGCTCATTTTTATTGCTGGCCTCAACACGGCCTATAACCTGTGCATCTACCCCAAACGACTTCGAGATATTAATTAAGTCTTGCGCATATTGTTCTGGTAAGTAGATCTCCAACCGGTGGCCCATGTTAAACACTTTGTACATCTCCTTCCAGTCGGTGAGGCTTTGCTCCTGAATTATGCGGAACAGCGGCGGCACCGAAAACAGGTTATCTTTTATGATGTGTACCTTGTCGGTAAAATGAAGCACTTTGGTTTGCGCCCCTCCACTGCAATGCACTATGCCGTGCAGGTGCTGGCGGTACTCTTGCAATATTGCTTTTACAATGGGTGCATAGGTACGCGTTGGCGAAAGTACCAGCTTGCCAACCTCCATGCCTGTTTCTTCCTCTACATCTGTCAGCCTGTAATTGCCGGTGTATACCAGGTCTTTTGGCAGCTCCGGGTCAAAACTCTCCGGGTAAGATGCGGCCAAATATTTATGGAACACATCGTGGCGTGCTGAGGTTAGCCCGTTGCTGCCCATGCCACCGTTATACTCTGTTTCATAGGTTGCCTGCCCCGAAGACGAGAAGCCTACAATTACATCGCCAGGCTGTATAGTATGGTTCGAGATAACCTCGTCGCGGCGCATGCGGGCTGTTACCGTGCTATCTACAATAATTGTGCGCACCAGGTCGCCTACATCAGCTGTTTCGCCGCCGGTGCTGTAAATACCCATACCATTGTCGCGCAGCATTTGCAGCACTTCTTCAGTACCGTTAATAATGGCGGCAATTACCTCACCCGGCACCAGATTTTTGTTGCGGCCTATAGTTGATGATAGCAGGATGTTATCGGTAGCACCCACACAAAGCAAATCATCGGTGTTCATTACCACAGCATCCTGGGCAATGCCCTTCCACACGCTCAGGTCGCCGGTTTCTTTCCAGTACATGTAGGCCAATGCCGATTTGGTGCCGGCTCCGTCTGCGTGCATAATAGCGCAGTAGTCCGGGTCGCCGGTTAAAATGTCGGGGATGATCTTGCAGAATGCTTTCGGGAATAAGCCTTTGTCGATGTTCTTGATGGCGTTGTGTACGTCTTCCTTCGACGCAGACACGCCTCGTCGCAGATATCTGTTTTCCATAGCTGGAGAATGGTTTGTCTACAAATTTAAGAAAGGCCGTGGTATTAGCGAGGTTAAAAAGCAAAAAGATGAATTTGGTAATCCAAGCTGGGCTAACACATACAAACTTAGTATAACGCGTGCAAATCTATACTTAGTATACTACAATTTTATACTTAATAACATGCAACGTTTGCCTATTTATAGGCATCATACTATATATAAACCTAAAAAATAAACTATGAAAAACAAGATCATGCTGCTTTGCCTCTGTTTGCTGAGTTCGCTTAACACCTTGCAGGCGCAAGACTCGCTGCGTGTAAAACCACAAGCCACGGCTCCTTATAAAGCAGCCATCGGGGCACGTTTATCTTATGGTGGCCCGACCGGGGCAGATATCAGCATATCGGCCAAGTACTTTATAGGTAAAGAGTCGGCGCTGGAAGCACAGTCAAGTATAATAAAGGACTCGCGCATTTTTCTGGCCTCGCTCAGTTACATCTGGCAGCCACAACTGCTAACCTCTTCGCGCTTCAGGCCTTATGCTGGTTTAGGGCTTGGGGTTATGCGCAGCCATAATTATACTTATTACCCCGAAGAGCCAGATATAACAACTAACCTGGTAACTGTGGCAAGTTTTGGCATGGAGTATACTTTCAAAAAAGCGCCTATCTCCCTCTCTCTTGATTACCGGGCTCCGTTCATGCGATTCGATAATAGTCCTTATCAGCCTCGCATGCCGCTAGAGCAAGCCAGAACTATTGGTGTAGGCGTTAAGTTTTTGCTGAAGTAGCGGGATAATGAGATCTGCTTTCTAATACAGATCTGATAATTTGATCAAACGTGGCTTTGTTGAGATTCTAACGATTATCTCAAGCTGGGCGATAAAGCTATTATGTATCATCCGTTATAGTAAACCCACCCCTAACCCCTCCTTGGAGGGGAATTTGTACACGTACCTGTAGTTCCCCTCCAAGGAGGGGTTAGGGGTGGGTAAGTTATCAGCAGGGTAAAGCATCAAGCAACTTGCGTTTAGTAACTTAAAGTATAAAAAAGGCCTGCAGTTTATCTGCAGGCCTTTTTTATACTTTAAGTTACAGTTCCTGACTCAGCACTCCTCACTCTAAAGCTATTCCTGAATGCGAACCACTTTAAACTCTGTGCGGCGGTTGCGCTGGTGCTCGGCTTCTGTTTTGGCATTCTTCACAACTGGTCGCTTTTCGCCATAGCCTTTTGCGGTAATACGGGATTTATCTATCCCTTTCGAGATAATATACTTCACCGCAGATTCGGCACGTCGCTGCGATAGATCCTCGTTATAAATATCTACACCACGGGAGTCGGTGTGCGAACTCAGCTCGATAGAGATTTTAGGATTGTCGTTTAGTACTTCCACCAGTTTATCCAGTTCTATGGCAGCATCCGGGCGAATATTGGCTTTATCGAAATCGTAAAAAATGTTTTCCAGCACAATTGCCTTCTCTTTCACAATTTCATTCATCACCAACGTAGCGGTTAACCTGATGTCGGTTACTTCGTCTTTTAACTGCTCCTGCGGTGGAATTTTACCTACTGTAGTTATGCGCTGGCGGGCTGTGAAGAAACCAGGCTTTTCAGATACTAATGAGTAAGTTGCTGCTGTATCTAAACTAAAGGAGAATTTACCTTCGGCATCGGCGTTAACTTCGCGCAGTTTTTTGCCCTTATCGTCCTGCAGCACTACCAGTTGGTTCGGAACTATAGTTTGCTGCTTTGCTCCTTCACGGCGCTGGAAAACGGTACCGTCTACAAAGAAGTTAACAAGCTTGCGCTGCAATTTTGCAAAGCTATACAGGTCGTCGCCACCTTTTCCGCCTTCGCGGTTAGACGAGAAATAACCAGTTAAGCCATCTTTAAAGTAAATGCTGAAATCATCGCCCGGGGAATTTACGGGTGCGCCCAGATTTACAGGTTTACCATTTTCTATACGGAACAGATCTAAGTTGCCTAAGCCGGGTAAACCATCAGAAGCAATGTATAAAGTGCCATCCGGTGCTACATAAACAAAGCTTTCGTTGCCCTGTGTGTTCACATCCGGCCCTAGATTTTCCGGCGTAGAGAAACGGCCGTTATCGTCTATGGTGGTTTTGTAAATATCGTTACCGCCCAGGCCGCCTTTCCGGTCAGAAGCAAAGTATAACGTTTTACCATCTGGCGAGAATGCCGGCGAAGAATCCCAGGCACGGGCATCGTTTATACTTAAAATCTTAGGCTCAGACCAGGCATTAGAGCGGAAGAAAGAAATGTACAGGTCTACGTTCTGGCGGCCTTTCTTTGTGCCTTCGTTGCCACGGGCAAACACCATACTTCTGCCTTCATCAGTAAAAGTAGCCAGCGCATCGTGTAAGCCTTCTACATTTATACCATCAAATTTGCGCACAGCACCGCCCATAGCTGCAGCCGAATCGGTAAGTGTTGTGGCATAAATATCGATAAAGCCCTCTCCATTACCCCAGTACTTTTTACCGGCACCACGGGTAGATGAAAAAATGAGCTCGTTATTAAGTATGTATGGCGCAAACTCAGAAGCATCCGTGTTCAGGGCTTCCAGGTTCTGTACTTCAAATTTTTGTGCACGGCGTAAAATATCGCTTAGTGCATTATAGTTCTCTACTTCGCGTACTGCCAGGCCTTTTAACCGTGGGTTGCTGCCTACACGCACATAATCCTGTAGCTGGTTCAGGGCCTCCTCGTATTTGCCATTAGCTTTGAGCGCCATACCATAATAAAAGTAAGCATCTTCTCTACGGAAATTCGCATCCAGGGCAGCTTTATAGAATGGTTCTGCCTGCGCAAGCCTGTTAGACATGCGGTAAGCTTCTGCTATTCTATAGTTTATTTCTCCCGGATTTTTTGCTTTGGTCAGGCCCTGCTTGTAGTATTCAATGGCGCGCTCATACTCTTCCTCCCCAAACTTTTTATCGCCTTTGCTGATGTGTTTACCAGAACCGCAGGCTGCGAGCAACAGCACAAATAGTATAAACATACCCGACCGTATCAGGTAAAAAGCAATAAGCTTTGGTTGTAGCGTTTGGCGCATGAACAGTGTAAAGTTATGGTTAGCCAGAATCAGAAATACCGCGAAAGCCAGCTGGCACGGGCTGGCCGAGGCCACTCCGTTTGCAGGTCTTCGTAATTGTTTACAAGCGTATCAAAGTATAACGTATCTTCTTTTATATCGCCGGTAGCTACTTTGTTTTTTAGTTCGCTTATACTTACCAGTTGTACCTGCCCTTTGTTTAAAAAGGCAAGCTGTGTACGATCGAAAAAAGAAACTTCAAAGCGTTGTTCCAGCTCCCTTACAAAATTTACCGACTTATCGATGGAGCAACCACTGGCAGCAGTTGCGCTTTCGTTGTTAGCCAGCACCAGAAACTGCCCGTGCAGTAATTTAGCCGATGCCTGCAAACCTGTTCCGTGGCTGCTCCATTCAGTTGCAAAAGCCTGCAGCAGTGGTTTTATCTCGGTTTGCTCGACCTCGGTTAAAGGCCTGTTTGCCTGGTAGATCCACAGCCGGGCATGCGGCGGCAACTCGTCAAACGGAATATACATATTTATTGTTAGTTGTTTATTATTGATCGTTGGTTCTTAATCGTTTAAAACAATTAGCAACTACCAATCAACAATTACTTTGTAAGTCCTTCGGCTTGTGCGATAAGCTCGGCAATATCAAAAACTTTTACGTTTTGTTCCTGCTCCTTGTTCTTTACGCCGTCATTCATCATTACCATACAGAACGGACAGGCTGTTGCAATTACGCCTTCTGTTCCTAAAGTAGCCAGTGCTTCTTCCGTTCTTTCGATGTTAATCTCTTTTTTACCCGGCTCAGCTTCTTTAAACATCTGGGCACCACCGGCACCGCAGCATAAACCATTGGCACGACTACGCTTCATTTCAACCAGGTCGGCATCCAGGGCAGCCAGTACATCGCGTGGAGCTTCGTAAATATCGTTGGCGCGGCCCAGGTAACAGGAATCGTGGTAGGTAATGCGCTTGCCTTTAAACGCCTCACCGCCCTGCACATGCACTTTGCCTTCGTTTATAAGTTGCTGCAGGAACGTGGAGTGGTGAATTACTTCATAGTTGCCGCCCAAGTCAGGGTATTCATTTTTAATCGTGTTGAAGCAGTGCGGGCAAGCCGTTACGATCTTCTTCACATTATAAGCATTCATCACTTCGATGTTAGTGATGGCCTGCATCTGGAACAGGAACTCATTACCGGCACGTTTGGCTGGGTCGCCGGTACAGCTTTCTTCGGTACCTAATACGGCATATTTTACACCCACATGCTCCAGAATCTGAACGAAAGCGCGGGTTACTCTTTTATAACGGTCGTCGAAAGCGCCGGCACAACCAACCCAGAACAGGATCTCAGGTTCTTCGCCGTTGGCAGCCATCTGGGCCATCGTTGGCACTTTCACTAATCTTTTATTTTCTTCCATCAGTGTATTTGTAAAGGACGAAGGACAATTTGACAAAAGACAAAGGAATCAATAATCAACTCCTACATCCAATGACTTATGTTCTTTGTCTGAAAATTCTTTTGTCTAGTTCTTCGAAGGTAAGTATAATTCGTCGGCCCAGTTAAAGCGGTCAGACGCCGGGAACGCCCACGGCGCACCGTTGTTCTCGATGTTAGTGAACATAGCATTAAGCGAAGCCGGCGCAGCAGATTCTTCCAGTACCAAATAGCGGCGCAAGTCCATGATAGTAGAAAGCTGATCGATGTTAACCGGGCAGGACTCTACGCAGGCATTACAGGTTGTACAAGCCCATAGCTCTTCTGGCGTGATGTAACCTCTCAGCAATGTTTTTTCATCGGTAGTTTCTACACGCTCCACACCCATTTCTTTATAATGGTTTGGCTTGAAGATAGCCGGATGTTCGCCTTTCTCCTCCATACGGTCACGGGTATCCATCACAATCTTTCGTGGCGAAAGCAGCTTACCTGTTATGTTGGCCGGGCAAACAGAAGTACAGCGGCCGCACTCGGTACAAGTATAAGAATCCATCAGCTGCTTCCAGCTCAGGTCTTCCACGTCTTTGGCTCCAAAGCGCTGTACAATCGGGTTGCCCTCGGCATCTACTTCAGGAGCGGGCGGCTGGTAGCTTGGGTCCAGCATGGCCTTTATTTCGTGCGTTATACTTGGGTTTGTAGAGAATTTGCCTTTCGGGAACAGCTTAGAGTAATATACGTTCGGGAAAGCCATGATAATGTGGAAGTGCTTGGAGCTTGGCAGGTAGTTCATAAACGCCAGTATGCCCAAGATGTGAATCCACCAACCTACGGTAGCAATGGCATGCAAAGTACCAGCATCAGACCCAAAAGCATTTACAAACAGTTGGCTCACCGGGAAGCTGCCGGCCATGTGGCGGTTTTCCAGCTCTGCCAGTTTAATATCGGAGATATTAAAAGCGAATAGCGCAAACATCAGCACGATCTCGGTGATTAGGATAACATTGGCGTCCATTTTAGGCCAGGCACGCATTTCCACACCAGTTGCCAGGCGTGGCACCTTTGATACATTTCTTCTCCACAGGAAAATAGCGCAGGCCACAATTACCAAGGCAGCCAATATCTCATTTACAAACATGAGGGCACTGTAGAGTGGCCCCATAAAACCCAGCACGCGATGTGTTCCGAAAATACCATCGATCATGATCTCCAGTACTTCGATGTTAATTACCAGAAAGCCTACATATACAAACAGGTGAAGTACTGCCGGCAACGGGCGCTTAAACATTTTCTGCTGGCCAAAGGCAACTAACAACATTTTATTAATGCGCTCCGATGGGTTATCAGCCAGCTCTACGTCGCGGCCAATAAGTATATTCTTTCGGATCTTGCGTATCTGCCACACAAATAAGCCTATGCCCAGTGCAGCAACAATCAGGAAGATAATGTTCTCTAATCCTATCACGATAAACTATTCGTTATACATACCAATTTATACCTAAAGATAGCAGAATACGAAGAATAAACGTGCATGAGGAACTTTTTTTAAAATTTTTTGAGCTGAATGTTTGCACGTTCAATCTTAGTTGCTACTTTTGCATACCCTTTAGAAACAAGGGGCACAACAAGAGCTGGTGATGTAGCTCAGTTGGTAGAGCAAAGGACTGAAAATCCTTGTGTCGTTGGTTCGATTCCAATCATCACCACCAGCTTAAACCCTCTTCTTAACCGAAGAGGGTTTTTTGTTTTTATACTTTATCTAACTCCCGAAACTTTACATTGTTTGCGCTGCCCATACTTGCCGAGCCCGCAATAAAAGCCCTGTTAAACTTAGCGCACCAATCTTATACTTACTGGCAATTTGCACTCAGCTCTAACATTGCTGCTGTATAACCTAACCTGTAGGCATTCTTAAAATGCACGCAGGCCGAATCAGCAAACTGCTGCTCCAGCTCTGTTCTGCCTAATAAATAATACACACGGCCATTACTGTTATCCACATCCAACACCCGGCGGTAGTCAGCCTCCGACAAAGTATAATCACCTAATTTATAATATCCAAAACCCCTAAAAGTAAGCGCCTTAGACCAAGACTCACCGCTATGCGAGCGTTTTAAAAAAGCTGTAAAATCTGCAATGGCTAGCTTATAGTTTTGCAGGTAAAAAAGGCGCACCTCACCTCGCTCCAGGTGCGCGGCATACAAAGTACTATCCAGGTGCAGTGTCCGGCTAAAGTCTTGTTCTGCCAGTTTAAACTGCGATAGCTTCTGGTAACATTTGCCGCGCATATAATAGGTTTCGGCGGGCACATTATCCTGTAGCGCTATTGCCTGGTTCAGATCCTGCAGGGCATCCTGGTAATCCTCAAACACATTCAGTTCTATACTTGCGCGGGTCAGGTATGCATCGGCATGCTTGGGCCTGAAATATATGGCATCTGTTAAAAGGCTGTGGGCACTGCTATACTTACCGTCTGCCATGTATGATAAGGCTGTTTTATACTTATCTTCTCCGGCCACGTAATCCATTACCACTTTAAGCAGCAGGCTAAACAGCAACAGGCAGGCAACAAATGCAGCGGTAATGTATGCATCGCGTCGCGAGAAACGCTGCTCCTGCATAACCGGACGTTTGTGGTAATAACGCTCCGATACCGATGCAGGCTCGCGGGTATGGTTATAACGGGGATCGTAATAAGATTGCGGTTGCACTACACGGCGCTGCTCGCTTACATATTGTAGTTTAAGGTCGTATCGGGCACGCTTGCTTGGGTTAGAAAGTGTCTGGTAGGCGGTGTTCACCAGCTTAAATTGCTCTTCGGCACGCGCATTACCGGGGTTCCTGTCGGGGTGGTATTGCAGCGCAAGCCGTTTGTAAGCCAGCTTAATTTCCTGCGTGGTGGCAGTGCGGCTTACTCCTAAAACTATGTAATAATTCTGATCCAAGCAGGCGAAAGTACAAAAAGGTTAACGTTTATCTTTTGTAATTTTATACAACTGATCTGAAATTTCCGTAGTACATTTTATCCGGTTATACATTGAGTAATTTTTCATTCTTTAATCGTATACAAAACAGGCACTAAAAAAGCTTAGCACTATGGCCAACAACGACAACGGCACACGCGAGAAAAGCACCAATATCATCGAAAACCTGATGGGGTACATCGATACCCGCATCGATATAATCAGACTGGAGATACAGGATAAACTAAAAACTTCCTTCGTTAGTTTACTGCACGTGCTCCTGCTAGGTTTTGTTGGGATTATGAGCTTTATTTTTATCAACCTCTTTATTGCCCTGTTGCTCAATCACTTGCTGGATAGCTCGTTCTGGGGCTTTGGCATTGTGGCTTTGTTTTATGTAGCAGTGCTGGTTGTGCTGATTATTGGCCTGGATAAAAAAGTATTTCAGAATGTGGCCGATAAAACCTTTGACAATACAATCTATAAAACCGACAAACGAGATAAAACACTATGAGTGAGCTAAGCAACCCCTTGTTCGAGAATGAGCGAGAGTTATTGGAGCGTCAGAAAGAAGAATACAGAAATGCTTTAATGGGCGATGTTGACCAGATTAAGACACAGTCGCAGCAGATTGGCAAAAAAGTAGCCATTGCCGGCGGTGTATTGCTGGCAGGTTATTTATTAAGCAGTATGTTTAGCGGCGGTAAAAAAAAAGCTAAAAAAGTAAAGAAAGCAAAAGAGCCGCTTCATGTAAGCCACAATGCCGCTGCAGAGACCAGCGTAGTAGACTACGATTCTATGCTGCATGAGCAGGAAGATGATTATACTTTATCATCAGAACGTATGCCGCATGCAGAACAGCCCGAGCACAAAAATAAAAGTGCCGCCAAAAGTTTTATGGATTCCGGCTTCACCAAGCTGATCACCAGCCAGCTTACAGCCCTTTTAATGGTTTACATCACGAAAAAGGTAGAAGAATACTTACAGAGTGTATCTGAAAATCCCGATATTGCAGCTAAGCCTGTAGAGGCGACTGAGATACAAACTACTGAGTATAATTATCCGGAAGAGGATGCCATTTAAAAACCTTCGCCAGCAACAGCAGCAACAAACAGGCAGGAAGCACTTTGCGGTACTGCTAGACCCAGACAACCTTGATGAGGCTACCTGCCTGCAACTGCTTGCGCTGAGCGAACTTCACCCTATAGATTTTTTCTTTGTAGGTGGCAGCCTCATCACTACTAATAACCAGGGCGGGCTTATACGTCTGCTTAAATCCAACTCTGATATCCCGGTTATACTTTTCCCGAGCAACAGCCTGCACATTGATAAACAAGCCGATGGCATTTTACTGCTTTCGCTTATATCAGGCCGTAACCCGGAGTTCCTGATAGGCCAGCACATACTTTCGGCTCCTATACTTAAGGCCAGCCAGCTGCACGTTTATCCTACCGGCTATATGCTTATTGATACCGGCCGCCAAACCACGGCTTCATATATGAGCGGCACTACACCTATACCTTACGATAAGCCTGAGATTGCTGCCTGCACGGCTATGGCCGGCGAGATGCTTGGCCTGCGTTACATTTACATGGATGGTGGCAGCGGTGCCCAGAATCCTATTAGTGCGGCTATGATTTCGGCGGTACGCAAAGCGGTGGATATCCCGGTTATAGTTGGCGGAGGCATTAATACTAAACAAAAAGCTAAGGCTGCCCTTGATGCTGGTGCCGATGTGATTGTGGTAGGTAACCACATAGAAAAAAACCCCGGCTTTCTGGCCGAGGTTTCTCAAATTGTTTCTTCTTATAATGTTGCCTTAGATATTCATCGCTGATTCTCTGCGACGCATCTTACCAGCTGGTATACCAAACATCATCTTGAAGCGACGGCAGAAGTACGCAGTGTCTTTGTAGCCCACGTCTTTACCAATCTCACGGATGCTCTTCTTGGTAGTACGTAGCAGGAATACGGCACGCTCCATGCGCTGGTACTCGATGTAATCCTGTGGGTTAATACCAGTCAGCATTTTGAAATACTGGCCTACATAATCCTCAGATACGTTTGCTACGTTAGAAAGCACTTTGTTTGAAAGGTCGCCGCCCAGGTTCTCCTTGATATAGTTGAACAGGTCGATAAGGCGAGGATCTTTGAAATAGGTGCTGTTTGTTGCCAGCTGCTCCACGAACATTTTGTTACGCAGAATGTGGCGCACGATCTCTACTACAATGTTTTCAGTGTAGATGCTGATCAGTCGCTCTTTACCTGGCAGGTCCTGCATGCTTTCCTCTACAACCTTTATCACCAGGTTAGCCAGTTTGTTGTTACCTGAAATCAGGAACGCCGGCAGATCTAGTGAGGCGAAGAAGTTAACCGAGTCAAATACTTTTGCTTCGAAGCTAACATAGCTATGGCTTTCCTCAGCATCACCGATCAGATCAAGCTCGTTGTTGCTTTTGAAAAACTTCTCTCTGTTTGTGATCAGGTCATCGTTAGAGATAGTTCTGCCATCGCTGGAACCGTATGTCACTTTTGTGCTACGGCCACCCGGAATAAACAGAAGCTCCCCTTCTTCTACCATTTGCTCCTCGTCGCCGAAAAAGATACTACCCCTGTGGAGCAGGATCAGATTGTTGCCTACATCATAGTAGTTGCGCACCGTAAACGGCTGCTGCAACACCAGATTTTTAGCCTTAATGAACCGCACCCCAAGCGATTCAATAATTTTATTGTAATCTTCCATGTGTGTTACCAACTAACTTTTATACTATAAACCCTTAATTCAAGGCCTAAAGCTAAGACTAATCTTTATAAAATTCAAATTAATTTTAAAAAATAAATTTTAATTCAACAAATCCTATTCTTAGCATAAACTACAGATTAACAGATATTTAAGACTTGATTTACTTAAGCAATTCTCTTGAAATTACTATTTTCTGTATCTCAGAAGTACCTTCATATATCTGCGTAATTTTTGCATCGCGCATTAAACGCTCTACATGGTATTCTTTCACGAAACCATATCCCCCATGTACTTGTACGGCTTCGATGGTAGTATCCATTGCAACTTTTGATGCAAAAAGCTTAGCCATAGCACCCGACTTACCATAATCGGCGTGTGTATCTTTATCATAAGCAGCCTGCAGGCAAAGAAGGCGGGCAGCCTCAATGTTTGTAGCCATATCAGCCAGCTTAAACTGGATAGCCTGGTGCTTCGAGATTTCTACGCCAAATGCCTTACGCTCTTTAGAATACTTAACCGCCAGCTCGTAAGCGCCTGAAGCTATACCTAATGCCTGCGAAGCAATACCGATACGGCCACCAGCCAACGTAGACATAGCGAACTTAAAGCCGAAGCCATCTTCACCGATACGGTTCTCTTTCGGCACCTTCACGTCAGTAAACATCAGTGAGTGGGTGTCAGAGCCACGTATACCCAGCTTATTTTCTTTAGGTCCGATCTCAAAACCTTCCATACCACGCTCTACAATAAGTGCATTGATGCCACGGTGGCCTTTTGCTACATCTGTCTGCGCAATTACAATGTATACAGAAGCTGAACTACCGTTTGTGATCCAGTTCTTTGTACCGTTCAGCAGGTAGTAATCGCCTTTATCCTCGGCAGTGGTGCGCTGCGAAGTAGCATCAGAACCAGCCTCCGGCTCAGATAAACAGAAAGCACCGATGATCTCGCCAGTAGCAAGTTTGGTCAGGTATTTCTGCTTTTGCTCTTCGTTACCATACTTCTCAATACCCCAGCAAACAAGCGAGTTATTAACCGACATTACAACAGAAGCAGAGGCATCTACTTTAGAGATTTCCTCCATGGCCAGTACATAAGATATTGTATCCATACCGCCGCCATTGTACTTAGGGTCTACCATCATACCCAAAAATCCAAGCTCACCCATCTTCTTGATTTGCTCAGCCGGGAACTTCTGGTGCTCATCGCGCTCTATTACGCCTGGCAGCAGTTCGGTCTGTGCAAACTCACGGGCAGCAGCTTGTACCGCCAAATGTTCTTCTGTTAATTGGAAATTCATGCTTATATAAATTTAAGTGCAATCTATTTAGTTTTATCGGGCGCAAAACTATGAAATTCAGAGGTATTAAAACAACCCGTTATAGTAATATTTGTTTAACCCGCCACAAACCTCCAATTTATTATATTAAACGCATTAGTGACAAAATAGGATTTAACAAACAAAAAACGCCATTTGCTACTAAAACAAATGACGTTAATTTATTAATAATCAGACCTATACAACGAACACATCTTCAGTTAGTCGCGGCGCCCCATTAGTAATGATACATAGTATAACAATGTTGCTAACGAGCCCAGCGCAGCAACCACGTAAGTTAAAGCAGCCCACTTAAGCGCATCTTTAGACATGGCATACTCTTGCTTTGTTACAACATTATTCGATTCGATCCAGGCAAGTGCCCGCTTGCTCGCGTCAAATTCTACGGGTAGCGTAACAAAACTAAAGATAGTTGTAAGTGCAAAAAGTGTTACACCAATTGTTAACGGAATTGGAGTTGTCTGCAGCATGAAGATACCGATAAGTATAATCCACTGCATGTAACGCGAAGCTATACTTAAGGCAGGCACCATAGCCGAACGGAACTTCAGGAAACTATAGGCTTTGGCATGTTGTACAGCGTGGCCACATTCGTGCGCGGCAACAGCGGCGGCGGCGGCAGAACGCGCTTCATATACATACTCGCTCAGGTTTACTGTTTTATCTGCCGGGTTATAATGGTCTGTAAGACGGCCGGCTACCGAAATTACTTTCACATCGTGTATACCGTTATCGGCTAACATCATCTGCGCAATCTCGCGGCCACTCAGGCCAGAGCTAATCGGAATCTGAGAGTATTTCTGAAATTTGCTTTTAAGGCGCCAGCTTACAAGCCAGCTTATCAGCATAAAAATTATACCTATTAAATATATACCAGCCATAGCTATACTTTACTTTGTTTTAGGGTTGAGTTGATTTTCTATTTTGTTTACGATGTTGGTAGTAGAATAGCCTTTAACCAGTGGTACAGTTTTTACTTCTCCACCTTTAGCCATAACTACCTCGTGCCCTACTATAGTTTCTATGCTGTAATCGTCGCCTTTAACCAGTATATCCGGCTGAATGGCTTGTATCAGTTGCAACGGAGTATCTTCATCGAAGAGCACTACTGCATCTACGAACAAAAGCGATGCCATTACCCTTGCACGTGACATTTCGTCCTGAAGCGGGCGATTCGGGCCTTTAATTCTGCTGATTGAAGCATCTGTATTTAACCCAAGTACTAATTTATCGCCAAGTTGTCGTGCTTTTTCAAGATAATCAACATGCCCCAGGTGCAGAAGATCAAAGCAGCCGTTGGTGAAAACTATTTTCTGGCCTTGGTTTTGCCAGGTATTTACTTGTTCCTGTAATTGGGAAACGGAAAGGATTTTATCGGTTGATTTCATGATGAGTAGTTACTTCTGCCTGTATGGTTTCAGCTACGGGCTTATTGCGCCGCAGCATACCTGCCATAAAACTAAGCACTCCCATTAGAACGACCAAAAGTGTTTGTGAAGTATGTGCGAGCAACGCATAGGCCATGCCGCCTTCTTTGGGCACGCCATATAAGAGCAATGTAGTTTGCACCAGAATATGGTATACGCCGATACCACCCTGCACAGGTGCTGCCATGCCTAAACTACCAATAACAAGCACAGATAGTGCCGCCCCAAACGATAAATGGGCGGTAGCGGGCAAAGCGTAAAAAACAACCAGGCTCATACCATAATACATACCCCACACAAAAAAAGTATGCAGCCAGTAAGCAACCGGGTTTTCTAACTTCGAAAGGCTAAAGATACCATCCAGCATGCCTTTTAAAAAACCGGTAACTTTCAGGAAATATTTGTTTTGCCGCAACTGGTTTAAAAACACAAGTATAAGCACCAATGCAATGGCAATCACTGCTACTGTAATACCTCCTATTAAGTATAAGGAATCCAGGCTTTTTTCAAGGTTATTATACTTGTCAGCAAAAAGACCCAGTAGCAAATCCTGCAGCCGGTCAAGCTCTACCAGAAAAGTAATGCCTATAACCAATAACAGCATCAGCATATCCACAAAACGCTCGGCTATTACAGTGCCAAATCCGGTATTTACCGGTATTCCCTCAGTGCGGCGCAGCATGGTACAGCGGGCCACCTCTCCCATACGCGGCAATACCAGGTTAGCCACATAGCCAAACATCATGGCATTATAGGTATTCCCAAGCGAGGGCTGATAACCGGTAGAGTTAAACTGCATGCGCCAGCGGTAGGCCCTGCTCATGTAACTTATCACCCCCATCACCAACGAAAGTATGATCCAGGAATAGCTTGCATTTTTAAGCTCGTCCCACATTTTCATAAAGTCCAGTTCCTTTAGAGCGTACCACATCAGAAATGCGGAAACCGCTAAAAGCAAAACATACTTTAGAAATGAGAGCAGCTTTTTCATGAACAGAATTATACCAGGCGGTTATGCTGGTCAGGGAAAACAAGCGTAGGTTTATGGCTGCGCGCGTTTTCAAAATTAACGGTGCAATAGGATATAACGATCACAATGTCGCCTACCTGTACTTTGCGGGCAGCTGGCCCGTTCAGGCAAACGGTTCCGGTAGCGCGCTCGCCTTTAATTACATAGGTTTCGAAGCGCTCGCCGTTGTTTATATTAACGATAGTCACTTTCTCATTCTCCACCATATTGGCGGCATCCATCAGGTCTTCATCAATTGTGATGCTACCTACATAATGCAACTCGGCCTGCGTGACCTTACAACGGTGGATCTTAGATTTTAAAACCTCAATCTGCATGGTTTGGTATTGAAATAAAGCGCAAAGTTAGACAATAAGCATCAGATTAACTACCAAAGTATAGCTATCTGCCCACAGCATGCAGGCAAAACAATCTATACTTCATTTAAATTCACAATGATATTATCTATCAGGCGCACTTCGCCTACAAAAGCTGCTATACACAAAGCCACCTGCTTATACTTACTTACATCTTCCACGGGCTGCAACGTATCAGGATCTGCTATTTCAAAATACTCTAACGCAACCTGGTTTATACTTTGCAGATACTCTGCTATACTTTGTTTTATACTTGCTACCGGCTTTTGCTTAAGCTCTGCTTTTGCCTGCTGCAATGCTTTATATAAATGTGTTGCAATTTGCCGCTGCTCCTCATTTAAGCGCTTGTTACGCGAAGACATCGCCAGCCCATCTGTTTCGCGCACCGTAGGGTAACAAACCAGTTCCAGGTTAAAGCTTAAGCCATTTACCAATTGCCGCACTATAGCTACCTGTTGCAAATCCTTCTGCCCAAAATAAGCCTTATGTGGCTGCACCAGGTTAAACAGTTTGCCAACTATAGTGGCAACTCCATTAAAATGCCCGGGGCGGTGCTCCCCTTCCATTACGGTCTCCAGCACTCCGAAACTAAACTGCAGCAGTGTCTGTTCTCTATATACTTCTCCGGCATTTGGTGCAAACAGATAATTGCAGCCTACTGTTTTCAGTAACGCAATGTCCTCTTCCATGGTGCGGGGGTATAGTTTGTAATCGTCCGGGTTATTAAACTGGGTAGGATTTACAAAAATGCTGCAGATGGTAATGTCGTTTTCCTGGGCAGAAGCGCGCAGGAGCTGTAGGTGCCCCTCGTGCAGGGCGCCCATAGTTGGCACAAAGCCGATGGTTTTACCACTGCACCTGAGTGCCTGCACCGTTTGTCGGATGGTGCCAACCTGTTCTATAACTTCCATTATGGCTGGTTTACTTAGCTCGTCTGGTTAAAGCCGGTAAAAGTAAGTTATAGTACAGAAAATTGAAAATTAGAATAAAAATTACTAATTTTGCACGTCCCAATACTGTTGCTTATTAATTTTTAACTCCATATCATGTCCAAATTGCGAATCCTATACGCTGCCACCGAGATCAATCCTTTCTTACAAACCACGAAAGTAGCAGAGTTTCTGAATACACTACCACAGGGGATGCAAGAGCGAGGAATGGAGATCCGCATCTTCGTTCCAAGGTTCGGGCTAATAAACGAGCGCAAAAATCGTTTACATGAAGTTGTACGCCTTTCGGGCATCAACATAGCAGTTGGCGATGATGAGAAACCACTTGTAATTAAAGTAGCTTCTATACCTAATGCCAAGCTGCAGGTATATTTTATCGACAACGAAGACTATTTCCACAGAAAATCCGTTTTCGTTGACAAGAACAATAATTTCCACCAGGACAACGACGAGCGCGCCATCTTCTTTTGCAAAGGTGTACTTGAAACGGTTAAAAAACTAGGCTGGCAACCAGATATTGTACATTGCAACGACTGGATGACAGGCCTAATACCAATGTATCTGAAGACGACTTACAAAAAAGACCCGATCTTTAAGGATGCAAAATCGATGTTCACGGTGTATAACCACGATTGCACACAGAAGTTTGAGGGCGACCTGAAAGGCAAAGTTAAAATGCTTGACATTGATGACAGCATGTTAACGCACCTGCAGTCTGCTGACGTGGACAGCTTCATGAAGATTGGTATGCAGTATGCCGACTCCGTGATCAAAACAAATGAGAATTTCAGTGAAAATATAGATGCGCTGTTTAATGAGTTCGTGAAAACCAAGAACATCAATACCATCAGCGCCGACGACAACCTGTTAGATTCTTACTACAACCTATATAATGAACTTAGCCGTTAGAAGATTCCTCCTGTTCTTCTTTTCCATTGCTGCCCTTACTGCCTGCGAAGATGCCAAAGATATTGGTATTGAACTGCAGGACGAAAACCAAATAGGCACAGATTATACTGATACACTAACTATAAACACTGGCACTGTGCTCCTGAACGACTCTATTCTGTCGTTTAAGGCATCGCCTGCGTTGGTGGGCAAGTATAACGACCCGGTGTTGGGCAGTGTTAGTGCCAATAATTTTACAGAACTGGGCCTTGGAACATCTAACCTAAAGTTCGGCGATAACCCGGTAGCAGACTCGTTAGTATTGACGCTGGATTATAACCTTATTTATGGCAACAAAACAGCGCCCCTTACACTTAATGTGTACCAGCTAACAGAGGGCTTTCAGGAGAAAGCTACATATTTTACCAACTCCAATCTTGCTTACGAAAGCAGCCCCATAGGTTCTAAAACCTTTGTGCCGCAGCTTATCAAAATCAAGAAGAACAATGTTGAAGTAGACTCTGCTGTACTTGTAAAGATAAAATTTGACCAGGCCTTCCTGCAGAAAATTGTTGCAGAATCAGATAAAGACCCACTTAAAACGCAGGCCAATTTCAACAACTTCCTTAAAGGTATAGCCCTAGTAGCAGCCGACAATGCAGGCAGCATAGTAGGTTTTAATATGACCTCGGCCAACACTTCTTTTATCCTGTACTATAAAAACGGCACTGAGCAAAAGAAGCATTCTTTTACTTTTAACAGAGATATTGTAAGAAGCTTTAACCGCGTAACAGGCAACAGAACGGGCACCTCGGTAGAGTCTCTGCAAAACAAAGGCGACTTTAAAGCAGCTTCAGAAACAGGAGGCGAAAGTTACATCCAAACCAATACGCAGCTGCTTACTAAACTCACTATACCTTACCTGAAGGAATTTAAAGAAGCAAAAGGTAATATCATCATCAATAGAGCTGAGCTTATTGTACCAATCAAAAAATCATCTGCAAGCACGCTGACCGCACCTCCGCAGCTTGTTATGTATGAAACAAACAGCAAAAATGAGATTATCAGGAATGCTGCCGGTACGCCAACTTCTGTACAGTTAAGTAGATCAAGCGGACTTAATGGAACCGCATACCCGGCGGTGCTTACTATACCTGCATCTAAGGAATATTATACTGTTAATGTTACGCCTTATATACAGGCTATACTTTTAGGCAATAAGCAAAATAACGGCATACTACTTGCGCCAGCTAATGTAGTAGCAACAGGAAACCTTGGCCAAAGCCAGATTCAGACAGAGTCGCGCCCATACCGTGCCATTATCAGCAATACCGGCACCGATAAAGCTAAGCTTCTCCTTTATTATTCAAAGCTTAACTAAAAAATTTATATTCATATTTGAGAAATAGGTACCTTTACGGGTACCTATTATATTTTATAGATAAAATTATATGTGTGGAATTGTAGCATATGTAGGGCATAGAGAAGCATGCCCGATTATTATCAAGGGTCTGAAGCGATTAGAATACAGAGGGTATGATAGCGCAGGCATCGCTTTGATGAATGAATCATTGAATGTTTACAAAAAGAAGGGCAAAGTAAGCGAACTGGAGGCATTTATTGCTGAGAAGGATGTGCATGGTCATATTGGTATGGGCCACACGCGTTGGGCAACTCACGGTGAGCCAAATGATGTAAACGCGCACCCTCACTTTTCTAGCTCTAAAAGCATTGCCATTATACATAATGGTATAATAGAAAATTACGCTGCTCTTAAAACTCTTCTTTTAGAGAAAGGCCATACTTTCCAGAGCGAAACCGATTCGGAAGTTTTCATCAACCTGATCGAAGACATCAGAACAAATAACCACTGCTCTTTGGAAGAAGCAGTACGCCTGGCATTGCATGAAGTAGTAGGTGCTTATGCCATCGTAGTGCTTTCTAAAGATGACCCAGACCAATTGGTAGCAGCCCGAAAAGGTAGCCCGTTGGTAGTTGGTGTTGGGCAAGGCGAATATTTCCTGGCTTCTGATGCAACTCCGATTATAGAGTATACCAGCGATGTAATTTACCTGAATGATCATGAAATTGCTGTGATCAAAAATGGCGAACTGGATATCCGCTCTAAAGAAGATGTTAAGCAAACGCCTTATGTACAGCGCCTTGAAATGGCGTTAGAGTCGATAGAAAAAGGTGGCTACGAGCATTTTATGCTGAAAGAAATTTTTGAGCAGCCACGCTCTATACTTGACAGCATGCGCGGCCGCATGATAGCGGAAAGCAACCACATGATGATGGGGGGTATACGCGAATTCGAAAATAAATTCGTGAATGCCGAGCGTATCATTATTGTTGCCTGTGGTACTTCGTGGCATGCCGGCCTGGTAGCCGAATACCTGATCGAAGACCTGGCCCGCATACCTGTAGAAGTAGAATATGCTTCTGAATTCCGTTACCGCAACCCAATTATCAGCGAAAAGGATATTGTAATTGCTATTTCACAATCGGGTGAAACGGCAGATACGCTGGCAGCCATTGAGCTGGCAAAATCGAAAGGAGCTACTATTTTCGGTATCTGTAACGTGGTAGGTTCTTCTATTGCACGCGCTACAGATGCAGGTGCTTACACACACGCCGGCCCTGAAATTGGTGTGGCAAGTACAAAAGCCTTTACAGCACAGGTAACAGTACTTACGCTGGTGGCCATGATTATTGGCAGCAAGCGTGGCACGCTGGAAACTACCAAACTACATGAGCTGATGGTTGAGCTTGAAAACATACCTGATAAGGTTGAAAAAGCCCTGCAACTTGATGAGCAGATTCAGGAAATATCGGCGATGTTTAAAGATGCAACAAACTTCTTATACTTAGGTCGTGGTTACAACTTCCCGGTTGCGCTGGAAGGTGCCCTTAAGCTAAAAGAGATTTCTTACATACATGCAGAGGGTTATCCGGCTGCCGAAATGAAACACGGCCCGATTGCTTTAATTGATGCGCAGATGCCGGTTGTAGTTATTGCTACTAAGGATAGCTCATATGAGAAGATCGTTTCTAACATTCAGGAAGTGCGTGCGCGCAAAGGCCGTGTTATTGCCATCGTAACAGAAGGCGATAATGTGATACCTGCCATGGCTGACTATGTGATTGAAGTACCGGAAACAAGCGAGCACCTGGTGCCATTGCTATCGGTAATTCCGTTGCAGTTACTTTCTTACCACATTGCTGTAATGCGTGGCTGTAATGTAGACCAGCCTCGTAACCTGGCAAAATCAGTAACAGTAGAGTAATCTATATTTACTATAAAACACAAAAGGAGACCCAGAACAGGTCTCCTTTTTTTATACTTATACTTTATAGTTACGGCTATACTTCAAACTTTTGGCCTGTAAGGTATTTGGTTTTCAGCAACGGGCATACTTTGTAGCGTTCTTCTTTTGTATCGTTGTACATAGCTTCCAGCACATGGTATACATTGGCTACCCCGATCTGGTTAGCCCACTCAAATGGCCCTTTCGGGTAATTTGTGCCAAGTTTCATACCTAAATCAATATCATTTATACCTGCTGTGCGCTCCTGCAAAGTATAGCACGCTTCGTTAATGATCATGCACAGCATACGTGGCGTAACCATGCCCACACGGTCTTCTACCAGCAAATAATCTGTACCTAGTTCTTCGCAGATTGCTTTTAATCTTTCTTCATCATCTGAGTTGATCAGGCTAACTTCTAAAACCGGCCTGTTAAACAAAGAGGGCAGACCGTTAAAGCCAAAAAGTGTGCACGGATGCCCAGCCAATCCGGCCTGCTTAACCATTGCGGCAAGTTGGGCTGTAGCGGTATTACAAAATACCACCTGCTCCGGTGCATAATAGCTTAGCCGCTCCGGGTATTGGTATATCAGAAAATCAAATACAATATCAGTAGGCTCCAGCTGCTCATCTATCAGGCTGTGGCTATGCAAAAACGAAAACCGGTGGCTACTGCCACTTTCAGGAAATTTCAGTTTAAACTCAGCGGCCATTTCAGGCCCAGCCAAAACAACTATGTGCATATTTCTGTACTTTTGATGGTAAAGATAAACATTTAAACTTATTCAGAATGGCACATACCATTGTTAACTCACAGAACGCGCCGGCTCCTATCGGCCCTTACAGCCAGGCAACTATGGCCAACGGCGTACTTTATGTTTCAGGCCAGATACCGCTAAACCAGCAGACCGGCGAACTGGTAACGGGCAACATAGAAGAAGAAACACACATGGTAATGAAAAACCTGCAGTTTATACTTACTGAGGCCGGCATGGATTTCAGCAACGTAGTAAAGTGCTCTATCTTCGTAAAAGACCTGAACAACTTTGGTAAGATAAACGAAACGTACGGCAGCTATTTCACCAGCAACCCACCTGCCCGCGAAACTGTAGAGGTTAGCCGCCTGCCAAAAGATGTGAATGTAGAAATTTCCTGCATCGCAGTTAAGTAACCCAAAGTATAAAGCCTGCTCGCTACTACAAGCAGGCTTTATACTTTATTGAGGTTAAGCTATTGCTTTAAATGTTCTCGCCTGCGGCCAGGTTCTCTTCTTCACTTATTTCTTCTTCCTCTTCGCCGTATGCTTCTTTTTCGTGCTTACCCGGTTCTGCATTTACAGCCGATTTGCCTACTTCCATTTCTTCCTTAATCACACGCACGGCATAATCTGCAGGATAAATATTAAAGCCATACTTACGCGAATACACAAACGTAAAAACTGCCCCGAAAAAAATGATCTGGGAGGTAAAGAACACCCAGGTAAGTATGACTACCACAGAGCCGGCCGCCCCATAAATAGACGACAGATTACTAGTGCCCAGGTATAACCCGATCAGGCTTTTGGCTACCGAAAAAAGCACAGCCGTTACCAAAGCCCCAACCCATACATCGCGCCATCTTATTTTGGCATCGGGCAAAAACTTGTAAATACAGGCAAACATAACCGCCATTATCACAAACGATGTGGCAAAATCGCTTAAGTGAAGTATAAACAATACCCAATCAGGCATGCGGGCTTCCAGGAAAGCGCTGATGGCTACCAGAACAGAATTGGATAAGAGCGACAGCAACAGAAGTACAGCAATAAAAAGTATGAGCCCGAAAGATAATAACCGGTCCAGGAACAGTTTCAGGTAGCCATACTTGGGCTTAGGCCGCACCTGCCATACTTCGTTCAGGGAATCCTGCAGCGAGATAAACACCCCTGTAGCAGCCAGAAAAAGGGTGACAACGCCTAACACTGTAGCAAAACTGAGATTGGTGAACCGGTTAACATTCTCTACCATCTGCTGCACCTGATAAGCGCCTTCAGAGCCGATCATGTCTTTTATCTGGTAATAAATTTCGCCGGACACGGCCTGCCTGCCAAAGAAAAAACCGGCGGCACTAATGATAATGATGAGCATGGGCGGCAAAGCAAAAATAGTGTAATACGCCAGCGCAGCCCCTTTCTGAAAGGCATTGTTATCTATAAACTCAAGATAAGTTTCCTTGAGCAGGCCCCAGGTCATATGTAACCGCTTTCGCACCATGTAGTACACTATAAATCTACCTTAAACAGATACGGAATCTGCTGATTATGGTGTTTCTGAGCCGGCGCCCTGCAAACCCGGGTATAACTATTATCGAAACGATACTTTATTTTGTACCTTTGCTCAGTTTTAGAAATGCACAGAATAGAATAAAAGATACATGGAAAGAGAAGTAAGAGTACGCTTTGCCCCAAGCCCTACCGGGCCTCTCCATATTGGCGGCGTGCGCACAGCCTTATACAACTACCTGCTGGCTAAAAAAACCGGCGGCACTATGATCCTTCGCATCGAAGATACCGATCAGAACCGTTTTGTGCCGGGCGCCGAAGATTATATCCGCGAGTCGCTGGAGTGGTGTGGCATTAAGCTGGACGAAAGCCCATGGGATGGCGGCCCGTATGCGCCTTACCGTCAGTCGGAGCGCAAGCCAATGTACATGCAGTATGCCATGCAGCTGATTGAAAGCGGCCATGCCTACTATGCTTTTGATACTGCCGAAGAGCTGGAAGCAATGCGTGAGCGTTTAAAAGCTGCTAAGGTGGCTACGCCACAGTATAACGCTATTACCCGCGCTACCATGCGTAATTCGCTTACTATGCCCGAAGATGAAGTTAAAAAGCTTTTAGATTCTGGCGCTCCTTATGTTATCCGTTTAAAAGTACCGCGCAAAGAAGAGATTCGTTTAAAAGACCTGATCCGTGGTTGGGTTATGGTTCACTCTTCTGCCATTGATGATAAAGTACTGATGAAGTCGGATGGTATGCCTACCTACCACCTGGCTAACATTGTAGATGACCACCTGATGAAGATCTCTCACGTGATTCGTGGGGAGGAATGGTTACCATCGGCGCCGTTGCACGTGTTGCTATACCGTTACCTGGGCTGGGAAGATACGATGCCTGAATTTGCGCACTTACCACTGTTACTGAAGCCAGACGGAAACGGTAAACTTAGCAAGCGTGATGGCGATAAACTGGGCTTCCCGGTATTCCCGCTACGCTGGCAGGACCCATTCTCAGGCGAAATTTCTTCAGGTTACCGCGAGAGCGGCTATTTACCGGAGGCCTTTGTGAACTTCCTGGCATTCCTAGGCTGGAACCCGGGCACGCAGCAGGAAATCTTCTCAATGGATGAACTGGCTAATGAGTTCTCAATAGAAAGAATCGGTAAATCAGGTACCCGTTTTGATATTCAGAAAGCCCGTTGGTTTAACGAGCAGTACCTGCGTGCCAAACCAGATGCTGAATTAGCTGACTACCTGCTGGATGCTCTGAAAGAGCATAATATTGACTGCTCCCACGAGAAAGCTGAAAAGATTGCCGGCCTGATGAAGGAGCGCGTAAGCTTTCCGCAGGAGTTCTGGCGCGAGGCGGCTTACTTTTTTGTTGCTCCAACAGAGTATAGCGAGAAAGTGGCTTCTAAAAAATGGAATAGCCAGGCAGTAGCCGTTTTCGAGGAATTCAAGAACGAGCTTCCATCGCTTCAAAACTTCAATGCTGATACCGTAAAAGAGCTGCTGAATAGTGTACTGGAGCGCCAGGGCATGAAAATAGGTCAGGTTATGCAGGCGTTGCGCCTGGCTGTAACAGGTGCCGAAGCCGGCCCGGATCTAATGCACATCATCGAGGTTATCGGTAAAGAAGAAACTGTTAGCAGAATAGAAACAGCTATCGCAAAATTAAGCAGCTACGCTTCGGCTTAAGTATAACCCCATTGCAAAGTATAAAAGGCTAACCTTAATTGGTTGGCCTTTTTTTGTTGGCTATACCTGGCGTTGTGTAACTTATTGCAGCCTCTTCTCTTATACATCATAAGTATAAAAGAATAAAAGTATGGCTAAGAATAAAAAAGAAGATAAAGGCAAGAAAAAGGCTCGGGTTCATAAAGATTTAGAAGGCTTCGAAATCAAAGTAAACCCACAGGGCGAAATTACCTCCAACTATAATATCGACCAGATAAACGAATTCCTGAACAAAAACGTGGAAGATAAAAAGCTTGTGAAACGTGATGCCGCCGAAAAGGCAAAACGTGAGGAAGAAGAGGAATACCATGTACAGGAAAGTGAGGAAACAGAAGAAACAGATGAGGATTTTGTGCGCAATACCAATACTGTTTCGGATGAAGACGAACTGCCACCACGCGTTAAAAAAGACGCTGACGAAGAAGAAGAGCTTTAACAAAAGCTTATATTGCCATTGAAACTACTGTAGAACTATAAACTATGAGAAACTCACACGAAATTGACTACAAAATCTTTGGCAACGACATTCAGGTGCTGGAGATAGAACTTGACCCAAGAGAAACCGTTATTGCCGAAGCCGGCGCTATGGTTTACATGGAAGAAGGCATTGATTTCCAGACTAAAATGGGCGATGGCTCTAACCCCTCGCAAGGCTTTTTAGGTAAGCTGGTATCTGTAGGCTCGCGCCTTATTACCGGCGAATCTTTGTTTATGACGCACTTTACCCACCAGGGCCACGGCAAAAGCCGCGTAGCTTTTTCTGCGCCATACCCGGGTACTATACTTCCTGTAGATCTGCGCACTGTTCGTAACAATACGCTTATTGCACAGCGCGATGCTTTTCTGGCGGCAGCGTTAGGCACTAAACTCAGCATACATTTTAACCAGCGCTTAGGAGCAGGTTTTTTTGGTGGCGAGGGATTTATACTTCAGCGCATGCAGGGCGATGGTATGGCCTTTATACATGCCGGTGGTACCATTGTAGAGAAACAACTCAACAACGAAACGCTGCGCTTAGATACTGGCTGTGTAGTGGCTTTTGAAGATGGTATAGATTTTAGTGTGCAGCAGGCAGGTGGTTTAAAATCGATGATATTTGGCGGCGAAGGTTTATTCCTGGCTACGCTACGTGGTACAGGCCGCGTCTGGCTGCAATCTATGCCGGTTAAAAAACTGATTCAGGCACTGATGCCGCACGGCGAGAATGCCCGCAAAGAAGGCAGCATTCTCAGCAACTTCCTGGAATAAAAGGACGCTGCGCCCTAATTAGGAATAGGTTATACTTACAATTATAACTCAAACAAAAATCCCCGGCAGGTATAAACTTGCCGGGGATTTCCTTTTATGTTCTTTCTATCAATTCGTGACTTAGCACTCAGAACTCATTACAGCCCGTTCACCTGCATGATCTCTTCCAGGTACTCACGGGAATTAGACAATCGTGGCACTTTGTTCTGGCCTCCCAGCTTACCTTTATGGCTCAGCCAGTTTGTAAACGTATTACGTGGGGCAGCATGCACAATAGGCTCCTGCAGGGCTATATCTTTTTCGCGCTTGGCGTCATAATCCGAGTTTATTTCCCGCAGGCTTCTATCGAGCACCTGTGTAAACTGCGATAAATTATTAGGCTCTTTCTCAAACTCGATCAGCCACTCGTGCCCGCCACGCTTTCCGCTTTCCATGTATAGTGGTGCGGCCGTAAAGTTGGTGATAATAGCTCCTGTGGCATTGCAGGCATTCGTAATGGCAACTTCTGCATTTTCTACGATCACCTCTTCGCCAAAAGCATTAATAAAGTGCTTGGTACGCCCGGAAATTTTAATGCGGTAAGGGCTAAGGCTGGTAAACCGGATTGTATCGCCAATTTTGTAGCGCCACAAGCCAGCGTTAGTTGATATCACAAGAGCGTAATTTTTACCCAGTTCCACCTGGTCCAGCGTCAGTGTTTTAGGGTTCTCCTCCTCTACCTGGTCCATAGGTATAAACTCATAGTATACACCATAATCCAGCATTAGCAGCATTTCGTCTTCTGTGCCTACCTGGTCCTGTATGCCAAAGAAACCTTCCGAAGCATTGTATACTTCCAGGTAGTTCATCTTATCTGTAGGAATGATTTCCCTGAATAGCTGGCGGTATGGGCCAAATGCTACTGCCCCATGCGTAAACAACTCCAGGTTTGGCCATACTTCTGTGATATCCTTTTTACCGGTAACTTCTAAAATGCGCTTCAAAAGTATGTAGGTCCAGGTAGGTACGCCGCTCAGGCTGGTTACATTTTCCGGTATAGTGGTTTCAAGCATCTTCTCGATCTTGTCTTCCCACTTATCCATTAAAGCTACTTTTAGAGGAGGCGTGCGCATAGCTTCTGCCCAAATTGGCAAATTCTGCATGATCACGGCCGAAACGTCGCCACAGGAAATTTTAGCATTATACTCGCTTGGTCGGTGGCTGCCGCCAATAGATAGAGCTTTACCGGTAAACAGCTTCGACTCCGGGTAATTATTTACATAAATCGAGAGCATGTCCTTGCCACCTTTATAATGGCAATCCTCCAAAGACTCCGGGCTAACCGGAATATACTTGCTTCGTGCATTGGTGGTACCCGACGATTTGGCAAACCACTCGATTTTGCTCGGCCACAATACATTCTGCTCGCCTTTCAGCACACGTTCTATTTGCGGAAACAGGTCTTCGTAGGTAGAAACGGGTACACGCTCCTGAAACTCGCGCACCGAAGAAATATCTTTATAACCGTACGTTTTGCCCCAATCTGTACCTTTTGCAGTATCTATCAGGTTCAGAAAAAGCTCTTCCTGTACTTCGTGCGGGTATTTCCGGAACAGATCAATGTCATGAATCCGCTTCTTCATTACCCACGATACTATTGAGTTTATTATTTCCAAGTTCGTAATTGATGATTGTTTATTGTTGATTGCTTTTCAACGAGCTAAGCCTGTAAATTATCATTCGTAATTTTGATCAGAATATTGATCAGTTTCGGCAGCTTTTGCAAAATAGAGAAAATATATTCGTACTCTTCCTGCGACAGGAGCTTTCTAACTTTGCTTTTCTCATTCCAATTCAAACATTCATATACGGACCCTCTTGCATACCTGTAGAAGTTAATTTTATCCTTTTTACCATGACGTCCAAAGCCTTCGGCAATGTTAGCAGAAACACTATCAATTGCCGTAACAAATTGGATGCCTACTGTCGATTTTGGAAAATGACTCCATTTTTCAACTACAGACTAAACGAAATTACTTAATGTGAAAGCTTCTTTATAAGCTTCCAGATCATTTAACTGAAGATGTTTCTTCTCTTGCATAAAATCAGCATACGAGAATAACAATCAACAATTAGCAATCAGCAATTAAATCTTCCGCTTCAGCTCGAAATGCTTACCTAAGTATACACGGCGTACCTGTTCGTCGGCAGCCAGTTCTTCGGCACTTCCTGATTTCAGGATCTTGCCCTCAAACAGCAGGTAAGCACGGTCAGTTATAGAAAGGGTTTCGTTTACGTTGTGGTCGGTGATGAGGATGCCGATATTTTTACTTTTAAGTTTAGCTACAATACCCTGGATCTCTTCAACAGCTATTGGGTCTACACCGGCAAAAGGCTCATCCAGCAGCACAAATTTAGGATCTACGGCAAGAGCACGGGCAATCTCGGTACGACGACGCTCGCCACCAGACAACACAATGCCTTTGTTTTTACGCACATGTGTCAGCGAGAATTCTTCCAGTAGTTCCTCTACTTTTTCTTGCTGTTCTTTTTTTGGCCTGTCGGTCATTTCCAGCACTGCCATAATATTTTCCTCCACGGTCAGTTGCCTGAAAACAGAAGCCTCCTGTGCCAGGTATCCAACGCCACGTTTGGCACGCTGGTACATTGGCAGGTTTGTTATATCTTCTGTATCCAGAAAAATCTTGCCGCTGTTAGGCTTTACCAGGCCCACAATCATGTAGAAAGATGTTGTTTTACCGGCACCGTTAGGCCCCAGTAACCCTACAATCTCACCTTGATTTACCTCCACGCTCACATCATTTACAACGGTGCGGGATTTATATTTCTTAAATAAGTGTTCTGCTCGCAGTATCATCGCTTAAAGTTACACAATATCGGCACACCCTGCAATGCAGGCAAAAAAGCAGCAATTTCTATACTTTTTAATCACGGATATATTAGTAAATTCCTATTTTAATTTTATAACTATAAGTATAAATGTTTCTGTAACATGTTGTTTTTGATGTAATATATTTTTAGTTTGTAACTCAATTCAATTTTAGCCAATTGTATGATTCTAACCTTACTTTACTCTGCCAGCCAGAAAATGCTTTCTGCTGCCCTGTTACTATACGTTGGGTTTGCAGGTGCATTTACGGATCATTCGGAAAACACAAAAAACAATAATCCTACAACGGTAACTGCCAAAGCTGCTACACCATCCAGCCTGAAGGGCATTGATGTATCTAAATGGCAAAAGGACGTGGACTGGATGCAGGTAAAAGGCGCTGACATTACTTTTGCTTTTGTAAAGGCCACGCAGGCTGATTATCGCCTGGATCCATACTTTTCGCGTAACTGGGACGAAACCAAACGTGTAGGCATTAAGCGTGGGGCTTATCATTTTTATATACCGGGCGCTCCTGTTCAGGGACAAATCGAGATTTTTAAAAATACGGTAAAGTTAGAAGCCGGCGACCTGCCTCCTGTACTGGATATAGAAGTTATGGACAGCAAGGTGAGCGGAGAGCAAATGCGCCAGGATATTAAAGCATGGCTGGAGGCTATAACACAACATTACGGGGTTAAACCAATTATTTATACTAACCAGAATTACTACCGCCGCTGGCTGCAAGGCTATTTCCAGGACTATCATTTCTGGATAGCACGTTACAGTCCTGCTGAGCCGGATATTCACCATACCGATAAATGGATGTTCTGGCAATACACCGACCGAGGCGCCATTCCGGGCATAAATGCACACGTTGACATGAACTTCTTTGCCGGTGATTGGGATACCCTGCATGCCATGTGCCTCCCGGATGTTTCTACCCTGGCTTCGTCAGAGGCTATGATACTCGACGAGCTGCGCAACCTGCAACCGATAAAATAGCTTTCATAACATAACCTATACTTAAAAAGGCCGGGCCGTGAGTTTAAAATCACAGCCCGGCCTTTTTTGTAGGCAGCTATACTTTGTGCTAATTAAGCCTGATATCTTTAATACGCAACTGCAGGGTTATAATGCCTCTGTATACATTCTCTTCTACTGTATAACACACATCAAAAGGAATGCCTTTGGAAATTGGTTTGTAGAAATCACTCAATCCAAAGCCAATAGCATCAATATAATTATTGCCATCCTGCGTAAGGCGCAGCTTCAGGTGCGAGTCGCCAACTACTCTCACAGAGCCGGCATCGTAAACACATTCCGAAACAAAAACAGGGCTCATGTTGCCGGGGCCAAAAGGCTCCATCTGCTTTACAATGTTGTAAAAATTACGCGTTATCTGGTTCAATGTAATTTTGCCGTCTATCTCAATCTGAGGCACACGTTGGTCATCCGTAATGGTATTAACTACAAACTGTTCGAACCGCTCTCTGAAGGCCGGAATATTCTCAACTGGCAATGTTAAACCGGCGGCATACATGTGGCCTCCATATTGCTCCAGCAAATCAGCGCAGCTCTCGATGGCACTGTGCACGTTAAAGCCATGCACGGAGCGGGCCGAGCCGGACGCTTTACCGTTTGAGTGGGTAAGTATGATAGTGGGGCGGTAATATTTTTCGATGCAGCGCGAGGCAACTATACCTATAACTCCTTTGTGCCAGTTCTCTTTGTAAAGCACAGTAGAGCTGGCATTTCGCAGAAAATCATCCTCCTCTATCATTTGCAATGCCTCTTTTGTAATGTTAGAGTCTTTGCTGCGTCTTTCCTTATTCGTTTCGTTAATGATATCGGCCATCTGGAAAGCCTGCTCTTTGGTTTGGGCCAGCAGCATACTTACCGAGCGCTTGGCATCGCCCATACGGCCAGCGGCGTTAATGCGCGGAGCAAAACCAAACACGATGCTGGTAATATCCATATCGCCGGTAATACCTGCCAGCTCTTTCAGGGCTTCAAGTCCGGGGCGCATGGGTTGTGGGCCATTTATCAAGCGCAAACCATAGTATGCCAGCACACGGTTCTCTCCGGTTATAGGAACAATATCTGCAGCGATACTTACTACCAGCAGGTCCAGTAATTGGTAAGCCGCCTCCAAGTCAATATCATTCTGGATACAGAAAGCCTGGATCAGTTTAAAGCCAACTCCGCAACCCGAAAGCTCTTTGTAAGGGTAAAGGCAATCTACGCGCTTTGGGTCGAGCACGGCAACAGCCTGTGGCACATCGTCGTCAGGTAAGTGGTGGTCGCAGATAATAAAGTCAATACCAAGCTCAGTGGCGTAAGCTACTTTATCAGCAGACTTAATACCACAATCGAGGGAGATGATGAGTTTAAAGCCATTCTCGGCTGCATACTCTATACCTTGTGTAGAAACGCCGTAGCCTTCTTTATACCTATCGGGAATATAAAATTCTATCTGGTGCGTGTATTGGCGCAGGAAACTATACATAAGGGCTACCGAAGTAGTGCCATCCACATCATAGTCGCCATAAACCAGTATTTTTTCGGATTGATGCAGCGCCTCATTTAAGCGATCAACAGCCCTGTCCATGTCCTTCATCAGAAATGGATCGTGGAGGTCGGTTAAGGCAGGACGAAAAAAGGCCTTGGCTTCTTCAAAAGTGCAGATGCCCCGCTGGCAAAGTATACCGGCAAGCGTAGGGCTTATCTTCAGGCTATCAGCTAAACTGCTTACTACCTCTGGCTCTGCCTCTTTGTTATACTCCCACCGTTTCTCCATATTGCTTCTGCTATCTTGTATACAAAGGTAGCTAAATTAACAGGATTTTGAGGCCATGCCTATGCTGCTACTAGGCTGCTTCCTTTAATTGTCTGTATCTTTGTGCCAGTACAACAGGTTTGAACATGAAACGATTCAGAGAATTTTACGAAAAGTATAAAAACTACTCGCTGGATTTAGTGATGTATGGTTTCTTCATCATTTTCCTGCTGATTCTCTTTATCTTCTTCGGAGATTAAAGCATCCTAATTAGGCGTATCGCCGCGCAGTTTCCTGAAACGCTTGCGCACATCAGTTACATAAATACTCCCCTGGTGCTTCACCAGAAAATCATTGTATAGCTGCAGTGCTTTGGGTGTATCTTTAAGGTTCTCTTCGTAAATAACTGCCATCTTATACAAGGCATCGTCGCTTAAAATATCTGTAGGGCTGCTTACTACCTTTTCCAGGTTTGCAACTGCCTCGTTAAAGCTGCCAATGCGCTCATAAATAGTAGCTTTCTGAAAGTATATTTCATCGGTTAAACTATGCCCTGGGTACTTTTTAAGCATACCATCCAGTTTAGCCTGCGCTTCCTGTAATTTGTTCTGGAAGATCAACAGGTCGATAGCAGCAAACTCGCGCATGGCAGTGGCAGATGTATCCAGGCCGGTGTTATCAGTTATCAGCAGGCTCAGGTCCATGGCGTCGTTGGCAATTTCGCGGCTGGTGGCCAGTTTAAGTATATCCAGGTGTGCCTGCGCCAGCTCAAAATCGCCTTTATAGTAGCTCAGGCGGGCGTTGCGCAGTTTTGCTTCGTGCCCAATAGGCGTATCTTTATGCGATTTCTCCACCTGCGAGTATAATAATGTAGATTCCCATGGCTCGCCTTTCAGCAGGTATATATCGCCCAGCGTTAGTTTGCTGTCTGCTACCAGATTAGTGCTTGCCCTTGGCATGCTGATAGCTTCCTGCAACAGCGCGATGGCTTTGTCCTTATCATCCAGGAAAAAAGCATACAGGTTTGCCATGTGCTGCAGCGCCTCTACTGTTTGTGCATTTCTTCCGGCCTCTGCTAACAGCGCTTCATAATCGGCTACCAATGCTCTTATCTTCACCACATCTATCGGAAAAGTATTTTGTACCTGTTCTTCGCGGGCATTTATCAGGCGTTGTTTTGCAATAAGGTAGTAAGGGCCATCGGGGTATTCTTTTGTAATGTATTCGTAGGCTTCTATGGCACCTTTATAGTCTTTGTTCTTTGCACTGATGGCTCCCAGTTCCATAACGCGCGTGCCGCCGCTACGGGTGCGTTTATCTACGGAACGGGCCTGCAGCAAGGCGCTGTAAAAATCCTTTCGTTGGATGTATAGCCAGATCAACAGTTCGTTATAACTTAATTTATCAGGGTTTTGCTGCACGCGAAGTATAAGTTCTTTCTCCAGCGTGTCGAAGGCTTTCTCATCGCGGAGACTATTTTGCAGCATGTTCTGTACATAAGGCAGTTCATCCTCGCTTTCCTGCAGCAAACTCAGCACTTCTCCTATCAGCGGCTCGTTCTTTTGCCTGTAAGTATAAAGCGCTATAAGCGCACGGTTATTCTCTGATGGGTTTTTAGTTAGTTCACGGCCACGCAAATATGCTTTCTCTGCATAATCAAAGAGCTCCTGTTGTATAAACTCATTGGCCAGTACAATAGCCTGGTCGGGCTTCATCTGGGCCAGCAACTTATCGAAATGTTTTTCGGCTGCTTCTTTATCGCCAGCTGCCTGGTAAACTACCCCCAGGTCTACAGCATAACTTGGAATGCCGGGATAGCGCTTTATGGTTTTCTTTACCAGCTTTTCTGCTTCTTTGTAATTGCGCTGAGCCAGCAGAGTTTTCAGGTAATCGGGGTATACCTGGTTATAGAGTTGCCTGTCATCAAGCAGCTTGTTGTAAATGGCAGCAGCCTTGTCATAGTCGCCTTTCTGGAAGTATGCGCGTGCCAGTTCAAGGTCCTGCGATTGCGCCATGGCAGCCGGGGCCACTAAGAGCAGCAAGAGGGTGAGAAAAAAACTATAGATCGGTTTTACAGGCATAAGTACAGTATAAAACGATTATCTGCCACAACTTGATATTATTATCACTTGAATTTATACTTACGCATTAGTAAAACAAAAAAGCCACCCATTACTGAGTGGCTTTTTCATATTTTATACTTTGTGAGATTAGAAGAATTTCACGCGGTTATCTTTGATATCAGCTTTCTCTTTGATTGCCTCAAAAGCATTAGCCTCTGTTCTGGCGCTACGCGTAGTAATAAGCTCTTTCTTAACAGCTGCCAGATCTTTTGTTTCAGGAGCCTTGTTAAGCTGCGTCAGTTCTACCATCAGAACACCGCCCTGTCCTTCGAAAGCAGCAGTGTGCGTACCTGGCTTCAGGCCAAACGCTTTACCAACAGCAGCCGGCTCAACACCTAAACCAGGTAAAGCACCAGAAGCAAATGTTACATTCTGAGCATCTCTGATCATGGCATCAGGGCCATACTTAGCCGCAATCTGATCTAAAGTACCTTTTGTGCCATCTAATTTAGCGATGATCTGCTTAGCTTTTAACTCGTTGCGAACAGCAGCTGTCAGTTCTTCTTTAACGTCTGCTACTTTTGCATAGCCTTTTTCACGCTCGCCGGTTAAAGTTGCTACCACATACTGATCGTTAATCTCGAACACAGGCGATACATCACCAACTTTAGTGTCTTTGCTATAAGCCCAACGTACCAGCTCACGAGCGTTGCTCAGGTTATTTACCAGGATATTGTTTTTGCCAATGTTAGCAGCTTCTTCCTTTACAAGACCCTTATTTTTAGCAACATTCTTTCTGAATTCTTCAGAGTTAGCGCTGGTTCCTGAAATCTCATCTGCAATGCTGTAAGTAGCATCACGTGTAGTTTCGCTTGGCTCTATGCTACGCTGAACAGCAGCAATCTTGTAAGTCTGCTTTGTTTTAGGAGCAGTGATCTTGATGATGTGGTAACCATACTCAGTTTCTACAGGAGCTGGCAGCAAACCAACTGAAGATGCACCAAATACTGCTTTTTCGAAAGCTGGCACCATACGGCCTTCAGTGAAGTAACCCAGGTCACCACCTACAGAAGCAGTTCCGTCTGTACCATACTGTGCAGCCATTTTAGCAAAATCAGCACCGCCTTTAATCTGGGCAAGTACATCTTTTGCTTTTGCCAGAGCAGCAGCTTTTGCTTCAGGCGTATCGTTTTCAGGCTTTATCAAAATGTGGCTTGCTCTTACGGCATTAGAAGTACCTTCTTTCGCATCCACTACTTTGAACATCGTCATTGCATTTCCGCTGGTGTAAGGGCCGTATACTTTACCTTCCTGTAAAGGCAGGCTGGCACGTAGCTGCTCAGGAAGCTCGCCAACGTTTACATAAGCACCGTTGTAAGGAACATCAGAGTTTGTATTTACAAAAGCTGAGTCGTTTGTAGAAGCGGAAAATTGCTTGGTAAGCGTTGCAGTTTCCTGGTTATAGTAGGCGATGTCCTCTTTAGAAGCCGCAACCGGAATGGTAACGAACTCAATAGAACGGCCATCCTCTACTTTATACATGTCTTTGTTACGGTCCAGATAATCCTGAAGCTGGGCATCTGTAACTTTAACACTTGAGTCTGAAATAGAGAAATAAGGCACGAACAATGCTTTAATGTTAGCAGTTGTGTTTTGTGCATTATAGTAATCCTTAGCCTCGGCAGTAGTAACGTATACTGACTTGGCCAGCAGGTTAGCAAATTTTGTCTGGATGCGGTCCTGCAGGATGCTCTGCTCAAAGTTTGTCCACATTGGGCGGGCGTTTGGCCCCATTTGGTCCAGGTTCTGCAGGTATTGTATTACCTGATTACGATCGAACTGACCTGTTTGTGGGTTTGTGAAGGCTTGCTGTACAGAAGGATGAATATTATTACCCTGTACCATGTCTGCCAGCTCTTCCTCGGTTACTTCTATACCAAGGCGCTCGTATTCTTTCTGTAAGGCAATCTTAATGATTAGCTGGTTCCAGGCCTGCTCACGAATCATAGCCAGCTCGCCTTCGGCAGCAGTACGGCCAGACTGATTTTCGAAGTTTGTCTTTATTTGCTGGAACACTTCATCAAACTCCTGGTACTCTACTTTCTCGCCGGCAATTTCGCCTACAACGGTTGCATCGTTACCCATAAGTTTTGAGTTTGGCCCAAGTAGGTCGCCGCCTACTACAAACACACCAAGCCCAAGGGCAATGGCGCCGATAGCCCAACCCGACTTTTCTCTAATCTTGTTAATTAATGCCATTTGTTATACAACTTAAAAAGGATGTGCAAAATAAGGTTAATCGCGCTAAAATTCAAAATTTTGTGAATTTCTGTTTAAGATTCGTTATCTACCTGAAAGTCTGATGCTTTTACAAGCTTTACAACGTTGATTCTATTCTCGTCCATGGAAAGGACCGTAATTGTGAAAGGCGCAACTTCCACCACCTCGCCCGGAACAGGTATTTCGCCGAGTTCCGAAAAGATAAATCCGCCCAGTGTTTCGTAATCTCCCTCGGGCAGTTCCAGGTTATACTTGTTGTTGAGGTAATCTATTTCGTGGCGGGCGTTGAACAGGTACATGCCCTGCTCCGGGAACGCCTGCTCCAGCAGCGAGTCTTCTACGTCGTGCTCGTCCTGTATCTCCCCGAAAATCTCTTCTATCACGTCCTCCACGGTAACTATACCTGAAGTACCGCCAAATTCATCTACTACCACAGCCACAGAGCGGTGTTCTGTTACAAAGCGCACAAACAGCTCGCTGGCCAGCATTCCTTCCGGTACCAGACTCACCGGCGATAAAATTTCTGCTATGTTTTCAGGCTGTTTAAACATGGCCAGCTGGTGGCAATACCCTATAATGTTATCTATGGTATCGTTGTAAACCAGTATTTTGGAGTGGCCTGTAGTTACAAAAGCCTGCCGCAGTGTTTCTACCGTATCGCTTACCTCTACAGCTTTTATCTCAGTGCGTGGCACCATGCACTCCCGCACTTTCACGGTTTTAAAATCAAGCGCATTATGAAATATCTCAGGGTCTACTTCGGGCGTGTCGGTAGGTTTAGATTGATAGAGCCTGCTTTTGATATAGGCGTTCAGGTCGATGTTTCCGAAAACCGGTTTGTCTTCCGAGAACTCGATCTTGAACCCTTTTTCAGCAACCCATTTGCTAAGCGACACAATCAGATATACTACCGGATATAGCAGATAAAAACAAAGTATGATCGGGATGGCCAGCACCTGCAACATGCGGTTCGGGTTGATGACAAACAGGCTGCGGGGCAGGAACTCAGCCGTAAGCAACACCACCAAAGAGGCTATAATAATCTGTAGCACCAGCACCAACGGGCTGAAATGAAGTGGTGCCGGCAGGTAAAATGCCAGCAAATTATGGAGTACCTGGGCTATGACAAAGCCATATAACACCAGCGCCAGAATATTACCAATAAGGGCAGTACCCATCAGCCGTGCGGGGCGTTGCAGCAAAAACCAAAGTATACGGCCTGACAAGGCACCGTTCTTTTCGCTTAGCTCTATTTGCAGCCTGTTAGCCGACATAAAAGCCATCTCAATACCTGAAAAAAAGGCTGAGAATAACAATGCAAGGAGGAGTAAAAGTATCTGGCTAGGTTCTATCATGTAGAATTACGGCGTACTTAAGCGCTGTTTTTCTTTTTGCGGTGGCGGTATACCATAAACAGTACAGTGGCAATCATAAAAATCCAGTAATTGCCTGCCACATCTGATTCTTCTATACTTCGGTGTATACCAATAACGATGGCTACAAAAGCCAACGATAACAAAATGGTATTCAGCAAGTTTTGGTTCATTCTTATTCTTTCAGGTTAATTATACCTGTTGGTTTTAATATTTTATACTTCGAGAAATCCTGGTTAGCGCGCAGGCCCTGCCCCATCAGCACTTCGTCCGGGGTGGTTATCTTCACAAACTTATCGGTATAGATCTCGGCCTTCCTTTTATCCCAGTAAAGCTCTTCTGTTTCCAGCTTCTCGCCTTTCAGGATATTATTTACTACCACGTTGCCGCGCACCAGGTATATCTCTTTGTTGCGGTCCTGCTTGCCATAGTTGGCCTTAATAGTAGATGACATCTGTCCTGGCTTCTCGTAAAATTCTACATAGATGCCTTTCGGGAAAACGCCATCGCCATTTTCAAACTCCTGCTGCACAGGAGCCTGCATTTTTATAAGCAGTTTTGCCGAATCGCTGTAAAGTGTGAGCACATCTTTGTTCTCGATCAACGGACCTGTATACTTTACTTCCTTATCAGGGTCTTTTAGCTCTTCTTTGCAACTGGCGCCAAGTATAGCTACCATAGCTAACAGCCCCAGTATCCATGCTTTCTGCATCAGGTATTTTGAAACTAGTTTAGTGGTGAAGTTAGTAAATTTTACCATTCCTTTTTATTACTGCCTGGCTATTGCGTTACAGCCATAAAAAAAGCCGCTCCAAGAACGGCCTTTCTATATAATGTTTTCTGTTGCTTAAAAGTTTAGTCTAAACGGCGCTTAATAAACCAACGGCTGTTAACAGTTACGCCAAAGCTGAACTGGAAGTAATTTTCCTGAATCAGGTTATTATCGGTAGTGCCGCGCTGCCCTAATGCGAATGCAGTATTAAACTGGTACATATCATAAATAGTAGAACGGCCGATAGGCAATGTCATACCTAAAGTTACAGCCTTGTCTTTTATCTGCTCGCCATTGATCTTGTAGGGTGTGTTGCCATAGTTAACGCCAGCGCGGTACGTGATACGCTCAAAGTAATTACCCACAGACGTGGCATCTGGTGTATACTCACCGCCAAGGCCTATACGGTAGCTATTTGCCAGTTCCTGCTGCCCGTTAAAGTTGCGAAACTCTGACCAGTTCTGAGTATAAAACTCTGCACCTATGGTCAGGTTAGAGCCATTGTCTACGCTGATACCGGCACGCAGACTCGAAGGAAGTGATACGCTGCCTTTTACGCTGTCTGGCAGAATGTTCTCGTCCTGAACTACTTCATAAATTGTGCGGCGCTCATAAGAAGTTTTGCGGTTTGCACTCAGGTCTGTTTTCAAACTATAAAGCGCGCCTGCACTTAAATATAGTTTCTCTTTTAATTCTTTTCTATAGTTGGCGCCCGCTCTGAATAAGAAATCTTTGTAGCGGGTACGCTCACTGTAAATTACACGCTCCAGGTTAAGGCCCACCAACGTTGTATCTTCTATCAGCGACGATGACTCTTTTGTGATCGTTCCGAAAAGATAAGAAGCACTAGCTCCTACGGTAAGTCCGTCTGTAATACGTACCCCATGCCCAAAGTATACTTCTGTTATACCGCCTTCGCCACGGTACTGGCTTTTTATGCTTGCCTGCGGGTTACTAGGCAATGCGCTTGTAGCATTTATCTGGTAATCTACTACGCTATAAGGCCTTAAACTTACAGCAGAACTCCATCTTTTAGAAATCGGAACACCCAGGGTTAAGTAAGCAATATTGCCATTACCATCTACCTGCGACTCATTGCTGTTTTTGAGCTTCTTAAGCTGGCCATTTACGCCCAGGTCAAAAACGGTGGTGCTGTTATAGTATAGCAGTGCTGGGTTTGCAGTGTTAGACTGGTAACTGTTACCGGCACTAACGCCAACGCCACCCATACCTGCTGTACGCAGGCTGCCCAGGTTATTATTAAGTTCGCCAAGGCCATAGCGTGAGTACGGGGTATTGCCTATATTTTGCGCCTGCACAGCGTGCGTTAAGCTCAGCACGGCAACGCAAATCAATACTCGGAGTGTCTTATACATTATGTGTCAATATTCTGTGAAGCCCGATCAGGACCAGTTCAGGAATTACAAAGATGCGTCCTTTTAACTTACTTTCAAAAAATCCTGCATCGCCTCCGCAAAGTATAACCACCAGATCGGGAGATCTTTCGGTATAGGCATTGATTATTCCCTGCAATTCGGCTACAGTTCCGGTCAAAACACCGCTTTCAATGCTCTCCTGCGTGGTTTGGCCGGTAAGAATTAAATTTTCAGAAGTTTGCTCTACTAACGGCAGCCGCTGTGTAAAAGTATGCAGTGCCTTGAATTTCATGCGTAAGCCTGGTGCTATGGCTCCGCCATGGTACTGTGCCTGATTATCGGTAAAATCGTAGGTAATACAGGTGCCCGCATCAATTACCAGGCAATTTCTGTTCGGAAAGAAATAATGCGCTCCCGCTGCCCCGGCAATACGGTCAGCGCCCAGCGTTTGTGGGGTTTTATACTTGTTTATAACAGGCAAGGCTGTCTGCGCCGAAAGCTCCACGAAGCTTCCTGACACAGCCAGCCTTGCCTTTATAGTTTGCGGTTTGCCTGCCACTGAGGCAACTATGGCATTATCAAAAGTATAAGCAAGCAGGTCCTGAGGCAAATCACCCTCTTTAAAATAGCCTTGCTTTATTAAGACATCGTTTTCAAAGATGCCATACTTTGTGCCTGTGTTTCCTATATCAATGGCGAGGTCCGGCATGTATACTTACACAAAAAACTTCAGACGAATAACTTCTTTTTCGCTCAGGTAGCGCCACTCGCCACGAGGCAGGTCTTTTTTAGTCAGGCCTGCATACTGTACACGGTCAAGGGTTACTACTTCGTAGCCAAGGTGTTCGAAAATACGGCGCACAATGCGGTTACGGCCAATATGGATTTCCAGGCCTAAAAACTTGCCTGTATCTCCTAGCTCCGCCACATCGTCTACCATTGCTTTGCCGTCTTCCAACTCAACACCTTCCACTACTTTCTGGAAATCATCTTTCGTGATCGGCTTATCCAGTTCAACCTGGTAAATCTTTTTAATGTCGTTAGACGGGTGCGTTAGTTTATGCGCCAGTTCACCATCATTCGTGAAAAGCAGCAAACCTGTCGTGTTGCGGTCTAAGCGGCCAACCGGGAAAATACGCTCTTTCGAAGCTTTTTCTACCAAGCTCATCACCGTTTTGCGTCCTTCCGGATCATCAGTTGTAGTGATAAAGTCTTTTGGCTTGTTAAGCAGCACATAAACCATTTTCTCGCGGCTCAGTACTTTTTTGCCATAAACTACGGTATCGCTTGGCTGGACTTTATAACCCATTTCGGTTACTACTTCACCGTTTACTTTTATTTCACCAGACTCGATGAGTGTATCGGCTTCGCGGCGTGAGCAAACTCCGGCATTGGCAATATAACGGTTCAGACGGATGGTACCGTCATCCTCTTCTTTGATGTTGGTCTTCTTGATGCGCGGGTTATTCTTGTAGCGGCTCAGGTTATAGTTCGGGCTCTGCGGGTCGCGCTCAGAGTCATCGGAGCGGCCGCGGCCTTTGTTGTTTCTGTCATTTCTGTCAGATGAGCCTTTGCTGTAACGGTCGTTGCGATCATTGTTGAAAGATTTCTTCTCACCTCCGAAGCTACGCTTTTCACCACCAAATGATGGTTTTGAGCTGCGGTCATCACGGTCAGAACGTCTGTCATCTCTGCGGTCAGCACCGAAAGATTTTCTTTCACCACCTTCTCTCCTGTCAGAGCCGAACGAACGCTTTTCACCTTCGCCTTTATTTTCGTAACGGTTTGGTCTGTCGCTATTATAAGAGCGGCGCTCTCCGCCTTCGCGTCTGTCGCCACCGAAAGAACGTTTTTCACCACCTTCACGGTTACCGGCTCCAAAAGAACGACGTTCGCCACCCTCTCTTCTGCCTTCGCCAAATGATTTTCTTTCGCCTTCTTCGCGACGCGGTGCAAACGAGCGGCGTTCTCCGCCTTCTCTTCTATCACTACCTTCACGACGGTCAGAGCCAAATGATCTGCGCTCGCCTCCTTCTCTGTTTCCAGAACGCTCTGGTCGGTCGCCGTAAGCTTTTCTTTCGCCGCCTTCGCGCTTATCACCGAAGCTACGGCGCTCTCCACCTTCTCGGCGGTCGTTTCCGAATGAGCGTCTATCTTCACGGTTACCAGCGCCAAATGATTTTCTTTCGCCACCTTCGCGTTTGTCGCCACCGAAAGAACGTCTTTCGCCACGGTCATCGCCACGGCGGTCATCCTTTCTATCAGAACCAAAAGAGCGGCGCTCTCCGCCTTCTCTTCTCTCAGGTCTGCTATCTCCTTTATCTCTTCTGTTAAATATTTTCTTTTCTCCGCGGTCGTTTGATGGTTTGCCGAAAGATCTTCTTTCGGAACCTCTGTTTCCTGCCTCGTCGCTGTTATCGCGTGCAGGTCTGTCGTAATCTCTTGCCATTGTAAATAAATTAATGATGCAGTATCGCTACTGTATCTTTATGTGCAGTAATAAAATTTATACTTGATAAGCCAGGTGGGCTGCTAATCGGCTACTTCGCCGATCATGTTTTCTTCTGAGGCGAAGTCTTTTAGCTGTGGAAGGTCTTTGATATGGTTAATACCGAAGTAGTCCATAAACTTCTGCGAAGTGCCGTAAAGTACGGGTCTGCCTATGGTATCGGCTTTGCCTTTTATTTCAATCAGCTCTTTTTCTAATAGTTTGTGGATGGCGTAATCGCACCCAACGCCACGAATCTGCTCTACTGCCGTGCGGGTAATAGGCTGCTTGTAGGCAATAATTGCCAGCGTCTCCAGTGAAGACGCCGACAATTTTTTCTTTGACTTTTGTTTCAGGTATACGCCAACGGTATCCTGGTACTCTGGCTTTGTCAGGAACTGGTAACCGCCCCCGATCGCATAGATCTGAAAGGCAAAACCGGTTTCTGTCAGTCGCTCATTTATTTCTTCTATACTTTCCAGCACATCGCTCACCAATACTTCCAGCCCAAGCGCTTCAGTTAAGCAGCGTTGCAGTTCTTCGATCGTTATCGGTGATTGGGCACAAAAAACAAGTGCCTGAATATGGTTTTGCAGTATATTCAAGGAGTAAAAATGCTAGTCGTTTCGCTGTAATTTAGCTTCAATAGAATGCTGAGTATGCGGCACGGCGCGCAATCTTTCTTTAGGTATAAGCTTGCCTGTAACTATGCAAACACCGTAAGTTCCGTTTTTTATGCGGATAAGGGCATTCTCCAACTGCTGGATAAACTTCATCTGGCGCGATGCCAACTGGTTTAAGCTTTCTTTCTCAGCAGTGTCGGCTCCATCTTCAAGCACTTTAGCAGTTGATGCTGTGTTTTCAGTACCTGAATCGTTACGGCGGCTAAGTGTCTCCTTAATAAAAGTCACTTCCTTGCGGGCGTTATTCAGCTTCTCAAGAATGATGTTCTCAAACTCTGCTAATTCCTCTTTCGAATAACGCTGTCTTTCTTCGTTTGTGTTCATTTTATTTGTTTGAACTGTATGTCTGCTAATATCCTTAACCAATGATTAAGTAACTTTTGCCCAGCCACCAGGTTCTTTGGCGGCATAACAGCAACAGTTATCTTTTAGTTTATTCTGCAATAGTAATACCAGAAATACTTCGTGCTTCTGTTCTCTATATTAGCATTTTAGCTAAAATTGGTGCAAAAATAGCAGTTATATTTATACTTTGCTACCTGTCGTCTTTTATTTAATTTTTTTTCTGTTTAATCCTACAAAAAACCAGACAAGCCCGCTCTATACTTAATTTGACTTCTATCGAGCTGAATGGATTAACCAACTACTCATAATATTTCAGAATTCCGGCATTAAGTAAGGTCATACGGTAAATACTGTCTGGCTTAAAGTATACAAATTGCTGTTTTTAGCGCATTGTAAAACTATAAAAGCCTGTGCAATACGCAGGCTTTTATAGTTGATTTATACTTTGCTTTTAGAAGCTGAGCATGTGTATGGCAGCAGCGGCAGCTTCTGTACCTTTGTTGCCATGCTTGCCACCCGCTCTGTCTAAAGCCTGCTGCAAATCGTTGGTGGTTACCAGGCCAAAAGACACCGGCTTGTTATACTTAAGTGATACCGTAGTAAGGCCCTGCGCCACTGCGTGGTTAATGTAATCATCGTGCTTGGTATCGCCTTTAATAACAACACCCAAACAAATTACGGCATCTATTTCCTCGCTCTGCGCTATAAGCTGCGCACCCAGCGTAAGCTCAAAACTTCCCGGCACGGTGTTTAAGTATATGTTCTCTCTTTGCACGCCGTGTTTCAGCAGTGTTTCGATGGCTCCGTTGCTAAGCGCGTTTGTTATCTCAGTGTGCCACTCGGCTACTACTATACCAAATCTTTTTTCTGACATGTCCGCAAAGCTGTTTTTGCTGTATTCGTTCAGGTTCTTTAATGCTGTAGCCATTTATTTTTATAGTTAAGCGTTAATAGTTCTAAGTTGGATAACTCACCTTTTACAAGGCTTTAAGTGCAGATAAAAAAAGAAGCGCTTTTGCCTCGATGATCAAGACAAAAGCGCTTTTATACTTCAGGCAAGCCTGTGTTTATACTTAGTTATTGCCTCCGGCCAGCGCCTCAGCACGAGCTTTATACTTCTTCGCGTCTGCTACTTCAGCAGATGCTACGTAGTCTTTCACGATCTTATCGTACGCTTCGGCAGCGGCTTTAAAGTCGTTCCCAGCTTCGTAAGCTATACCTGCTTTCATCAGGTATTGTGGCGAGAAATACTGGTTAGCGTTATGGTCAGCTGCTTTTTTGTACATATCGGCAGCTTCTTTGTTTTTACCTTGCTCTGACAGGGCATCGCCAATTAAGCTGTAAGCACGGGCCTGCAACAGGTAATCATCAGATTTGAAATCTTCAAGATGGCTCTGCGCATCGGCAAATTTACCTTCTTTCAGCAAAGCTACACCAGCATAGAAATGAGCTAAGTTACCGGCATCTGTTCCGCTATACTCGTCTGCTATTTTCAGAAAACCGTCGTACTGTCCGTCGCCGTTAAGGGCTTTGTTCAGCGAATCGGCTTCGAAATAATGTACAGACTGGAACATAGCTTCCTGCGCTTCTTTGTTCTGGCTGCTGCGGTAGTTATAGAACACGAAAGCACCAACTACAAGTGCGGCAATTACGGCAAACACACCAAGTAGCTTCGATTTGTTTTTTGCAACAAAATCCTCTGACTGCGCCAGGCGATCTGCCAACACATCCGGATTCTCAATCAGCTCTTCAAACTCGCTGTGTTTCTTTACTGTTTCTTTTGCCATTAGCTTTGTTGAATTATACTTTCAAAAGTAGGTATTAAAAATGAATTTTTGCTTTGCCCACAGGAGCAGAACAACAAATTTATAATTTTTAATTCCTAATCCTTAATAGTTTATAAAATTTAGTCCATCAGGTATGGATAGTTCTCCTCCACGTAGATGTCTGTGTACAGTTCTTTCGGATCCGGATAAGGAGATTCTTCGGCAAATTTCACAGATTCAGCTACTTTCTGCTTCACTTTCTCATCAATCTGCTCCAGCTCTTCTTCTGTAGCCCAACCGTTTTTAAGTATAGTTGCCTTAACAGATTCTATTGAGTCGCGGCCTTTGTAGTCTTCCAGCTCTTCCTTGGTTCTGTACTTAGCCGGGTCAGACATAGAGTGGCCTTTGTAACGGTAAGTTCTGAACTCTAAAAGTGTAGGGCCTTCGCCGGCACGGGCACGCTCGGCAGCTCTTGCTACAGCATTGTGTACGTTCTCAACGCTCATGGCCTCTACAGGCTCAGATGGCATTTCGAAAGCGTGGCCCAGTTTGTAAAGCTCAGTTACGTTAGAAGTACGCGTTACCGAAGTACCCATTGCATAACCGTTGTTCTCGATCACGAAGATCACAGGAAGCTTCCAGGTCATGGCCATGTTAAGCGCCTCATGGAAGGCACCCTGACGGATGGCGCCATCACCCATGTAGCAAATGCACAGCTTGCCGGTTTTGTTATACTTCTCGGCAAATGCAAGACCAGCGCCCAGTGGCACCTGGCCGCCCACAATACCGTGGCCACCTACAAAATTTACTTCTTTATCAAATATGTGCATAGAGCCACCTTTGCCTTTAGAGCAACCGGTAGATTTTGCAAACATTTCTGCCATTACAGCATTTGGGCTAGTGCCTAATGCAATCGGGTGAGCATGGTCGCGGTAAGCGGTAATCCACTTATCGCCTTTTTCAAGAGCAGTAACAGCACCCGCTACACAAGCCTCCTGGCCAATATAAAGGTGGCAGAAACCTTTGATTTTCTGCTGGCCATACAACTGACCTGTTTTTTCCTCGAAACGGCGGATGAGTTTCATTGTCTCAAACCACCACATGTAAGTCTCTTTTGAAAATGTGGGTTCAGCCTGTACCTTTGCTTTCGCCGACTTCGCTTTTGCCTTTTCTTTCGTATCAGCCATGGGTAAATGTCTATTCGTTTTTGTTGTCCGTTGTTTGTTCTCAGCAATTTATACTTCAGAAACAGCGACTAAATGGCCGCCAACGGATTTAGCATGCGAAATTAAGGAAAAAGAAATCAAAGTAGAAACTAATGCTCCTCGAAAATCTCAGTTTGCTGTTTTTCAAGAACTATGACGAAGCTAGCCTTAGTTTCTCTCCTCACATAAATTGCTTTATTGGCGATAACGGAAGTGGCAAAACCAACCTGCTGGATGCCATACATTACCTCTCGCTAACTAAAAGTGCTTTTAACAGCTCGGATGCCCAGAATATAAAACAGGGCGAAGAATATTTTATGGTGAAAGGCCGCTTTGTAGTAGAAGGCGAAAAACATACCGTGCTGTGCAGCTTAAAACAAGGGCAAAAGAAAACGGTAACGCACAATAAAGTGCTTTATGAGAAAATGAGCGAGCATATTGGTCGTTTTCCGGTAGTGCTTATTTCGCCTTACGATACCGACCTGATACGGGAAGGCAGCGAAGAGCGCCGCAAGTATTTCGACAGCCTGATATCGCAGCTTAACCATACTTACCTCGAGCAGCTTATACAGTATAATTATATACTTAAGCAACGCAATTCGCTGCTGAAACAATTTGCCGAGCGCCACTATTTCGATAAAGATTACCTGCACATACTTAACGAGCAACTGGTACCTTTTGGCCAGCAACTGGCCCAGGAACGGGCCGCTTTTCTGGAAACCTTTGTACCTGTTTTTCAGAAACATTACCGCCACATTTCCGACAGCTCCGAAACGGTAACCTTAACCTATAAAAGCCAGTTGTTAGGTACCAGTTTTGAGCAGCAGCTACTGCAGGCCGAACGCAAAGACCTGGCCCTGCAACGCACTACGGTTGGCCCGCACAAAGATGATTTTGTGTTTCTGATGGATGGCAACCCGGTGAAAAACTTTGGCTCGCAAGGCCAGCAGAAAAGCTATGTTATTGCCCTGAAACTGGCCCACTTTGAAGTAATGGCCGAGCGCCAACACCACAAGCCTTTACTTTTACTCGATGATATTTTTGACCGCCTCGACGAGAAGCGCATCACTAAGCTCATGCAAATGGTAGCCGCCCATACTTTCGGCCAGATCTTCCTGACAGACACCCACCTCGACCGCACCGACAAAATTCTCTCCGGCCTCTCAGAAAGTATCCGTAGATTTGAAGTGAAGGAAGGAAAAGTGAGTTTAATTGGGTAATTATGAACAACATTTTCTTTATCTAAGGGGAAGTATGCAGAATAAACATGAGATAGAGGAATACTTTTTCAAAAAGTTAACAGAGCTCTTTCCTTCGCTTCCTAAGGGTAGGTTAAGTAAACCTGAACCACCTGATTTTTTGATCGATACAGGTACAGAAACAATAGCTGTTGAAATAACCCAAATCCATAATGAAAAAGGACCTAATGAGAAGTTTCCTCCAGCACAGAAGCATGCCACAGAAAACTCTATTTTAGAAACTGCGCAAGCACTATTTTCCCAAAGGAATAACATTCCTTTACATATGAGCTTTACCTTTGCCAACAACATTCTTTTAAATGAAAAACAAAGACAGGTTTTATCTCGGCAGATTTGTGAATTAGTTGAAAATGAGACGTACGGGAGGCAACTTGAAGAACATTTCTCATTTCATTTAAGATATAATCTACCGCAAGAACTGCTTCGTGTTAGTGGCTACTACTTTCCAAATGTAAAAGGTGTTAGCTGGTATTCAGCCAAAGGAAGATTAGTACCTAACCTGACAAAAAGAGAAATATTAAATATTCACAGATTAAAGGAAAGGAAGATGAGCGGGTACATGGACAAAGTAGATAAAGCTATACTTGTGATAGCTGAAGGCCTTATTCCCAATTCTTGGTTCGATGACGTAGAAACTTTTGAGCAAAATGAGTTTGTGAGTCAGTTTGATAAGGTATTTATTATCCGTTACTTATCAGACCAGTTGATTGAACTCAAATAAAAGTTGATTTCCCCAGCTTTAAATTCTTTCTATTTTATTCTTAATTCCCTCACCCACTCATTCAAAACCAACCGTGCGCTACTACAAGAAAAAAGAGGCGATTGACAAGCGCAAATCCGATATGCAACCTATCGGTGAAAGTATAAAAGCGCTGTTGCAAGCTTACCGCCTCGATGGCAAATTAAACGAAGTAAACCTGGTGCAACGCTGGGAAGAAATCATGGGCAAACCCATCGCCCTGAAAACACAGGAATTATACTTCCGGGACAGCAAACTATTTGTACGCTTAACATCTGCCCCGCTCAAACACGAACTCAACATGAGTAAGAGCAAGGTGGTGGAGCTCCTAAATCGCGCTGCCGGCCACGAGGTAGTGAAGGAAGTAGTGTTTTTATAGCACTGACCTCCGAGGGTTTGCAAAACCTCGGAGCGTCTTGCTAAGTAGTACCTGCCGCTCCTGCATAGACGCTAGCAGGAGCTTCGCACACTGCTAGGTCTATAGCATCCTGTCTATCCTTTAATCCTGAAAATTCTGATTCAGACAAAAGCAACAAAGCTTTCGTATACTTGCCCAAAGTATAAACTATGACCGACGAAGCTTACCGGCCTGTCTCCTACTCCCGTACTACGCTAACCGAGCTCATGATCCCGAGCTACGCCAACTTTGGCGGTAAAATTCATGGAGGTATTTTACTCTCGCTGATGGATAAAGTAGCCTATGCCTGCGCGGCCAAGCATGCCGGAAATTATTGCGTAACCGTTTCGGTGGATGGCGTAAATTTTCTGCAACCCGTGGAAGTACAGGAACTGGTTTCGCTGATGGCATCTGTAAACTATGTGGGCAATACCTCGCTGATGGTAGGTATAAAAGTGATTGCCGAAAACGTAAAAACCGGCTTAGTAAAGCACACCAACACCTCTTACTTTACCATGGTTGCCAAAGGCGATAACGATAAGCCTGTACAGGTGCCCGGGCTTATACTTGAATCTCCGGACGATACCCGTCGTTTTCTGGAAGCTATTAAACGCCGCGAACTGGCGCAACGCTATCAATCAGAATTTAAGGAAGCCAAAACTATACTTGCTATCGAACAGGAACTGCACCTGTTACAGAACGAGCGCTGCCAGTTAGCCTATATTTAAATCCTTATACTTTAGTTGTTGGTAATTCCGGGCATTCATCTCTATATTTAAGGTTTAAGCACTTTATACTTACACCTAATGCAAAATAACTTCTTCTCACGCCTATTTGCCCTGCTGGTTATAGTTGGGTTATACCTGGCTATTATTCCTGCCACTTTTGCGCAAACCATTGTGCGCCACGACGACGAAATAAAGAAGATGGTAGACGAAATATCTGCCGCTAACCTGGAAACGTTGGTTCGTAAACTGGTATCATTTGAAACCCGCCACTCCCTGAGCTCCCTTAAAGACAAGAAAAAAGGCGTTGGCGCTGCCCGCGAGTGGGTAAAATCTGAGTTCGAGAAATATGCACAAGCCTCGGGCGGCCGCATGACCGTAGAGCTTGACAAGTACATAGTAAAGGCCAACGGACAGCGTATTCCGCAGGATGTGGAGTTGGCAAACGTAATGGCAACGCTGAAAGGCACCGACCCTAACGACGACCGTGTCATGATCATCAGCGGCCACATGGACTCCCGCAACACGGATATTATGGATGTGAAAGGCAAAGCGCCCGGAGCTAACGACGATGGCTCTGGTGTAGCTGCTGTAATGGAACTGGCCCGCGTTATGGCATCGCGTCAGTTTCCGGCTACCATTATATTTGTAGCCGTAACCGGCGAAGAGCAAGGCTTACAGGGTGCACGCCACCTGGCCGAAAAAGCGAAAAGCCAGAACTGGAACCTGATCGCGATGCTGAACAACGATATGATTGGAAATTCATCATCTGACGAAACAGAGCTGCGCAACAACGTGCAAGTGCGTATTTTCAGCGAAGGCATACCTGCTGTAGAATCAGAGGAGCAAGCTAAAATGCGCCGTTCTACCAACCGCGAAAACGACAGCGAAAGCCGCCAGTTAGCCCGCTACATGAAAGAAACCGGCGAACGTTATGTAGACCAGCTCGAAGTAAAACTGGTGTACCGCAACGACCGTTTCCTGCGTGGCGGCGACCATACTCCGTTTAGCCAGAATGGCTTCCCGGCTATCCGTGTTTGCGAAATGAACGAAGATTACCGCCATCAGCACCAGAATGTGCGTGTAGAGAATGGCGTGCAGTATGGCGACCTTCCTGAGTTTGTTGATTACCAGTATATGCGTAAAAATGCCGGCCTTAACCTGGCATCGCTGGCTAACCTGGCCTGGGCACCTTACGCGCCAGCTAATGTTGGCGTATCCATCAAAAACCTGACAAACAAAACAGACCTGCAGTGGGAAGCTCCTAAAAAAGGCGAGCGCCCAGCCGGTTATTATGTTCTGATGCGCGACACCAGCAGCCCTGTCTGGGAGAAAAAGTTCTATGTAAAGGATACAAAAGTGACCCTGCCTTATTCTAAAGACAATTACTTTTTTGCTGTGCAGGCAGTTGATGCCGAAGGCCACGAAAGCCTTCCTGTTTTCCCGGTGCCTGTTCGCTAAGTATAGTCAGTATGGCCTTTTCTTATAGGGCTCATAAGTAACAATAGCAAGTATAAAAAGGCGCTGAGAACTTCAGTTTAAAGCTTTATAAGTATGATTTTATACTTGCTGCCATAGTTTCAATAAGATCCTCCTAAATAAAAACAGCAGCCCCAAAGAGGCTGCTGTTTCCAGGATTTTAAATTTGTGTTTTTATAACTTTGAGATTCTAGCTGCAGCCGAAGTATCAGCAGTGATTCTAGGGCTGCCTTTATAGTATACTGCGGATGCACCGGAGGCAGTAATATCAAGTGATTCGCGGGCATATACTTTTACTCTGCTGGCACCGCTGGCTTCTATCTTCACACGCTTGGCTTCCAGTTCCTGGGCACTAACATTTGATGCTCCCGACATATTCATGCTCAGTTCGTCTGCTTTGCCGGTTAGCTCCACTTTGCTGGCCCCGCTCATATCAGCAGTCAGGTTTTTGGTATCGATAGCCAGGTTTACTTTAGAGCCTCCGCTCAGATCAAGTTTAAAGGCATCCGCTTTAAATGTAGATTTTCCAATTAGCTTCACGCCACCGCTGATTTCGATGCTGTTTAATTGCTTAACGGTAATGTAGGCCTTCAAGCCTTTGCTCGTGCTCAAGCTTTTATCGTTGTAAATACGTAGCACACCGTTCTTTACATCTGTTTTAATATTGGAGAGCAGGTTCTCGTCTGCTTCTATACGGACGTTTTCATCTTTGCCCTGCACCAGTTCCACAGTAAAGCCGCCGCCAACATCAATACCTTTAAAACCGGATACATTTCTGGTTTCGGATTTCAGGTTACCATTGCCTTTCAGGTTTTGTGCAAAAGCCGGCATCTGCACTATAAACAGCGCTAAAACAAAAACAGCTAACGTGGTGGCGTAAAACTTTACAATCTTCATAGGTTTATTTTTATGGTTTCTGATTTTACTTCTGCCTAATAGATGCCCATTCAACCCAAAGGTTGCTTCAGGTATGAATTTATTTTTTTAGACAAGAAGAAATAATGAGAAGCTTACCTTATAAAAATTCAGAAAGGGAAATCAAGCGCCACTTTTCATGTGGAACGCGCTAACTATATAGCCGAGATATTATAGCCTAATGAAGAGCTACAGAACCTAAAAGCAGTTAAACCTGGAAAGCCAGACTTATCAGAAAGCTAAAAAAGGAAAGGCAACAGCATGTAGCCGGGGTAGCTACCGGTAACAAAAATTAAGAAAAAGAAAGTATTAACTACGGTTACCTGTTTCAGCTGCCATATCGCTGATCAGACCCAGCGCCATACCTATAATGTATAACAGACCAACTGTAAGCATATGGCCCGCATGAAATGCACCAGGACGGGCAAAGCACATCAGCAGTACTAAAACGAGTACACCTACTGTAAGTAAAAAAGGCTTGTAAAGTTTAGACATCTACTTATTCTGCTATTAGTTATATTTTTTAATAGCTATACTTTATTTGATATATTTTTGTTATGCTCTACCCTTAAAAAGGAGCAATTCGGAAGTTTACAACTATAACTCCCTTAATAACAGACAGCAAAGTAAATAAATTTATCAAATAAACGTTTTCCCAGCCTTTATTTTAATTATTCCTCTGGTTAGATGTTTAGCCATAAAATATACAAATAACAGTTTTACTGGCAGATGGTTTAGCAACAATTCTGATATATAACAGCACGAACCATCCCGTTTGGCCTGCAACGGATTATTAAAACCTAATAAGGAAGCATATTATACTCAAGTATAGTTTAGCTTAAGTATAAATTTATGTAGAGAGGCTAATTAAGAACAGGTAAAATTAAAACCTATAAAACCAGGTTTAGAAGCAGGAGACGGGGAAATATAAAAATTTTAAAAAATCTTTTGAGGAACTTCTTTTTTATAAGAAATCAAAAACGTACTTTTGCACCCGAATTAAGAGGGCGCTTATTGTGGTAAGCTAATATCAATACATTTTTTTTGTAAAGCAAACAATTTTTAAAAAAAATGTCTCTCTATTTCTATTATAGCAGTTCTGTCTAAAATTAAAACTGGATAATGCTATATTCAACAAAACAGAAGTTAAAATAACAAAGATAAGGTTAGTTAAAGTTTAGATTAGTTTAGTTTGTTTAAGGTGAGAGAAGGCCCCGACCATTTTGGTGGGGCTTTTCTCATTTTATACTATTTCATATACTGCTTTAACAACTTTTGCTAAGGTATTTCGGGTGTAAAGAGCAAACTGGCTAGCCAACAACGGCCTTTGCTAAATACCAACTGATACGTATTCACGCCACGATATCCCACCTAACCACTATTGCTGAAGTTAATTTAGTTTGCAGAACGTTTTTGCCGGCTGCTTTTTCTTCAGTTGTTATAAGGAGATGAATATCTGAAGCTGCGCTTTTTATTTATCCGATAATCATAGCTGGCATTCCGGTAAGAGCCTGTTAAACATATCTCGCATCAATTGGTATAGTTATAGGCATTACCCCACACAAAGGCACGTAAACAGTATATGGATTTTATTAAAAAAGGAACAAGGGCGGCCTCAGCAAAACCCGACGGAGAAAAGAAGAGCCTGCGCGAGCAGATGGGAGCGCTTAAAAACCTGCCTAAGTTCTTCCGCCTTATCTGGGAAACCAGCAAAAGTATGACCGTTGGCAACATGCTGCTGCGCCTTGTTAAAGCTGCGCTTCCGCTGGCTATGCTATATGTAGGTAAACTGATCATTGATGAGGTTATCAGGCTGATAGACGTTACCGGAGAGCGCGAGCTGTCCTATCTCTGGATATTGGTGGCTTCTGAATTGGGGCTGGCCCTCCTATCCGACCTTATAAATCGCGGCATCACGCTTCTGGATAGTTTACTGGGCGATCTTTTTTCTAATAAAACCTCGGTAACCCTGATAGAGCATGCTGCCACCCTGGACCTGGCACAATTTGAAGACGCCACTTTTTATGACAAACTGGAGCGGGCACGCCGGCAAACAGTAACGCGTGTGGTGTTGATGTCGCAGGTACTTTCTCAGTTGCAGGATATGGTTACGATTGCTTTTCTAGCAGTTGGTCTGATAGCTTTTAACCCCTGGCTTATAATTATACTGCTGATTGCGGTTATACCTTCTTTCCTGGGCGAAACGCATTTTAACGAGCGCACTTACTCCCTATCCCGCTCCTGGACTCCCGAGCGCCGCGAGCTGGATTACCTGCGCTACATTGGCGCCAGCGATGAAACAGCCAAAGAAATCAAAACCTTTAACCTTTCCGGTTTCCTGGCTCACCGTTTTAAACAACTATCCGACAGGTATTATGATCTGAATAAAGGCCTTATCGTGAATCGTGCCGTTTGGGGAAGTATACTTTCAGCTATCGGTACACTGGCTTACTATGGTGCTTACATCTTTATACTTTTCCAGACGGTAGCGGGCGCTATTACAGTAGGTAGTCTTACGTTTCTGGCGGGCTCGTTCAGCAATATGCGAAGCTTGCTGCAGGGCATCATGACGCGTTTTTCCCAGATAGCAGAAAGCGCTTTATACTTGCAGGACCTGTTTGATTTCCTGGAGCTGAAACCTCAGATAACTCCGCCCGCTAACCCATTACCTGTGCCAAGGCCCATTAAACATGGCTTTACATTCGAGAACGTAGGTTTTAAATATCATAACAGCGAGCGCTGGGCAGTACGCCACCTTTCCTTTCATTTGCAGGCAGGCGAAAAACTAGCTTTAGTTGGCGAGAATGGTGCCGGTAAAACTACACTGGTAAAACTGCTTGCAAGACTTTATGAACCTACAGAAGGTAGAATTTTGCTGGATGGTGCTGACCTGCGCGACTATGACCTGAACGACCTGCGCCACCAGGTCGGTATTATTTTCCAGGATTATGTTCGCTTTCAGATGACAGCCTCCGATAACATTGCCATTGGCCAAATCAGCAACATTAACGATACAGACCGCATTCATACTTCGGCCCGCAAAAGCCTGGCAGACCCGGTTATACAGCGGTTGCCCGAAGGCTATGACCAGGTGCTCGGTAAGCGCTTTAACAAAGGTGTGGAGCTATCGGGTGGCGAGTGGCAAAAAGTAGCGTTGGCACGTGCTTATATGCGCGACGCGCAGCTGCTTATACTTGACGAGCCTACCTCCGCCCTGGATGCGCGCGCCGAACATGAGGTGTTTATACGTTTCTCGGAGCTGATAGCGGGCAAAACAGCTGTACTTATCTCCCACCGCTTCTCTACTGTGCGTATGGCTGATCGTATACTTTTCCTGGAACAGGGGCAATTGAAAGAGCTGGGCTCCCATGAAGAATTACTGGCGCAAAATGGCAAGTATGCCGAACTGTTTACTTTGCAGGCAAAGGGTTATCTATAGTACTGGCCCAGGAATTCAGTTTTAGGTTATACTCGTACTAGAGATCAACACAAATTCGTCACACGTGGAACATGTGCAGCAGCCAACTTAAAGTATAGATTAACGATTATTCAAAAGAAACCGTGTTATCGAGCCACGTTTCAGCCTCTTCTATAGTTGCGAATTTAGAAATGGGGAGCCCTGTCTGGTCTGCAATGGCATTTACCTGCAGGCTTGCAATTTTATCTGAAGGCATAATGTGGGCCACTTGCTGCACACCTTCTTTTACCATCAAGCGTTGTGCTTCCAGATGCAGGTCGTTTAATTCCTGCGGATGCGTAACTAACTGGCTCTGGTCTGTAAGTATGGTAAACCCAGGTTCAGTCAGCACCAGTAATTTCTTCAGATCTTCGAGGTAACCAGCCACAACCTGCTTCGATTTCCAGAAACCTTTTAAAGTAAGGTATGCCCTGTTCTTACCCATGCTAAAGTATATCTCGTAACATAGGTTTTTAGCAACCTCTATTCGTGCGTCATCCGGGGCGGTATTGTGGTTAGCGATTAACATGGCTCGTGATGTATACGCAGGCTCTGTGTTGGTGCTTTATACTTAGCTAAGGATTTGTAGCTCCATTCCTATATAATTGGCACAACCCAACAGCAAAATCAGGAAAGTCGGTAATGATGGCATCAACGCCCATCTCCAGTAACTCCTTAACATGCTCAGGTTCATTTACTGTCCAGGTACAGATTCGCATGCCTTTTGCTTTTATAAAATTTACCAGGTCGCGGGTTAATAATTTATACTGCGGGTTATAAGCATAGGGGTAAAAACCAAGCGCCTGCAAGTGCCATTCCGTAGGCAGATCATCTTCTACAAGCAGGCCAAGCTTTATCTCCGGATAAAATCGGTGCAATATCTGCAAAGGCCTTTTATCAAAAGACTGTATCATGCAGCGTTCTGTAACCTGCTGCTCCTGTAAAACCTGCATTACCAACTCTGTAAACTCCTCCGGCGGAAGATGAAAAATATGATCTCCTTCCGGAAAAGATTTCAGCTCGATATTATACCCGACAGGCCGAAGATTATGTACCAACACATGTTGCTCTACCGCTGCAATTACTTCCTGTAACAAAGGTTTATGGGTGCGCATTTTTTCCTGTGCCGGAAAACGCGGGTGTAGTTTGCTGCCACTATCATACAGTTTGATCTGGGAGTAAGGCAGCCGGAAAATATTATGATCTTTTTCCTGGAAAGGAGAAATAGGGCTTCCATCTGGCAGCAGGCAAAACTCAGATGAAAAGTATGCTTCGTGCGATACAAGCACCTGCCGGTCATAAGTTATTACCACGTCCAGCTCCAGGGCATCAACGCCTAGGTCTACAGCTTTCAGGCAGGCAGCTATGGTATTTTCAGGCATCAGCCCGCGGCAGCCACGGTGGCCATGCACCTGCGGCCAAACTCCATTTACCATACTTGTTTATGAGTTCAGAGCGCCGGCCAAACCATGTATAACACCGTTTTTACAATCGTTATCAGGATGGGTAATACGCACCCCATTTATCAAAGTATGGCCATCCTTGCGGTAAATAGATAAAGATGTACCTGCCAGTGTTTCTACTTTAGTACCATCTTTCAGGCTCTTTTCAATGTGTTTACCTTTAAGAATATAGCCCGCCATTATAGCCCTGATTTTTTCCGGAGATTCATTTTTCAGAGCTTTTATATCCTGCTCAGGTGGGGCAAGCAAAGTATAAGGGGCATCGCCGGTAAGCAGAGGTGCATAACCTGCAGTAGTTAGCAATTGTACCAATACCGGCCTGTCTTTCATGATCTGCTCGAGCAGCGTAACAGGTTGCTGTTGCTGCACGCAGATGGCGTTAAGAGCATGCACTGGTTGCATTACAACCAGAAGCAGCCCTATTACCAGAAATTTTATCGTTATATTTTTAGGATCAATATTCATACGCATAAATGCTCATTTATAGCGATTTATACGAGATCCTAAAGTTTATAGCTAAAGCTTACAGGAAATGTGATGCAAATAATACTAATGATTAGAACATACGCCAGTTACTGATCTGCTCCACAAAATTTGGCCCTGCCGCCGGAAACAAAACTAATGTTAGTAACAGACCATACACAGCGCCATAAAAGTGAGCATCGTGGTTAATGTTATCGCCCATACGCTTGCCCGAATAATAAGAATAGATCAGGTAAATTACACCAAGTATAAAACCAGGCAGGCAAAGTATAGCATATAGGCAAATATCCTGTGTTGGGTAAAACAGGATGCTGGAAAATACCACAGAAGCAACTCCGCCAGATGCTCCAAGCGCGCGGTAAGCCGGGTCGTTGCGATGTTTCAGGTAAGTTGGCACATCTGATATAATAATGCCGCCAAGGTAAATAAGTAAGTATAAAAGCACGCCAGTTACAGGCCCGAACAAGCCTATAAATGTCATTTCTACCGCTCTCCCGAAAAAGAACAGCGTGAACATGTTAAAGAACAAGTGCGAGAAATCGGCATGCAGGAAACCTGATGTAAGGAAACGGTGCCAGGAATTATCGCGCTGCACGGCATACGGCTGGAAAATCCAACGATGCATCAGGTCATGGTTTTTCCAGGCGTACCAGGAAATTCCGACAGTAAGTATAATCAGGATGAGGGTGATGCTCATTGGTTAATTTTGAATGAATGAATAACTGAATTTTGAATACAGGTGTAAGATGAGAAACATTTTCAAATTCTACCATCTTCAAATTTCCAAATCTTAACTATCCCGCTCCATCAGTTGCAGGGCCAGGCCGCGTAGCGTTGCTTTACGCTCTTCTGTTACCTGCACGGCATCCAGATGATGGATGGCATTTTTAAAGTATAAATCAATCTGCTGTTCGGTTTGCTGCCGGATCTGAAGCTCATCGTATACTTTGGTGATGGCTTTCACTTTTTCTTCGGCAGTGTCGGCTCCTGTTCTGTTGCGCCAGCTAATTATTGTTTGCAGTTGCTCCTGGTTCGCTTTTTCCAGTGCTGTCAGCATCAGGAAAGTCTTTTTATCAGAGAGAATATCGCCGCCTACCTGTTTGCCAAACTTGTCTTTGTCGCCATACACATCCAGCAAATCATCGCGCAATTGAAAAGCAATGCCAATGTTGTTACCAAAAAGCTTCAGGTGTTCGGCATCCGAATCAGGCGCGCCCTGAAGTATAGCTCCCAACTCTAAACTGAAACCAAGAAGGACCGCTGTTTTCAGCGTAATCATCCGGATGTATTCCTGAATGCTTACCTGCTCGCGCTGCTCAAAATTCATGTCGTGCTGCTGGCCTTCGCATACTTCGGCGGCAGTTTTGCTGAACAGCTCCAGCACTTTTGCCAGCTTATTCTGCTCTACCTGCAACAGTAACTGGTAAGCACGCACCAGCATTACATCGCCGGAAAGTATGGCTATGTTGGCATTCCATTTTTCGTGTACGGTTGGCTTACCACGGCGCAATGGAGCACGGTCCATGATGTCGTCGTGCATGAGCGTGAAGTTGTGGAAAACCTCTACTGCCGCAGCGGGCAAAAGAGCGTTTTCCACATTATCATCATACATTTCTGCAGCCAGAAGCACTAAAAGAGGCCTTATTCTTTTACCGCCCAGCGCCATAATATAGCGTATAGGCTCGTACAACTCCGCCGGGTTGTCGCCGTAATGTAAGGTAGTAAGCGTATGGTTTATCTTGTCTGAAAGGCGTGAGATATCCACTGGGTGTTTAGTGTTGTTTCAGGGTTTTTATTAGTTCCAGATCGATGGTACGCTCGGCAAGATTGGCACTTTTTACACGTACCAGCACCTCATCTCCAAAAGAAATAATGCGCTTGCTCTGGCGGCCTATGATGCGGTAATTATTTGCATCCAGCTCATAGTAATCGTCGTTCAGGTCTGACAGACGCACCATGCCTTCGCATTTATTCTCCTCGATCTCCACAAATATACCCCATTCTGTAACACCAGACACTATACCTTTGTACTCGTTGCCGATAGTATCTTTCATAAACTCTACCTGCTTATACTTGATAGAGGCACGCTCGGCATCGGCGGCGCGTTTTTCCATGTCAGAAGAATGGCGGCAGCGCTCTTCGAACTCTTCTTTCTCTGCCGATGAGCCTCCATCCAGGTAATGCTGCAACAGGCGGTGCGCCATCATATCCGGGTAGCGGCGTATGGGCGAAGTAAAGTGAGAATAATGATCGAATGCCAGACCAAAGTGACCTTCCGGCTCAGTGCTATACTTTGCCTTCGCCATTGTTCGGATAGCCAGGTTCTGCAGCACGCTTTGCTCCGGCTTGCCTTCTGTTTCTTCTGCCAGTGTATTTAGTTCAGTTGAGATGTCTCCATCCGGGTCTACTTTATAACCAAACTTGCGGGCAAATATAGAGAAAGTGCTCAGCTTATCAGGATCCGGGGAGCCGTGCGTACGGTAAACCATAGTTGGGCGGCGTTTGCCTTTGCCCAGGTTGTAAACAAACTCAGCTACCTTTCTGTTGGCCAGCAACATGAATTCCTCTATAAGTTTGTGGGCATCCTTGCGCTCTTTAACATAGATATAAAGTGGCTTGCCTTTTTCATCGAGCTTAAACTTTACCTCGGTTGTTTCGAAGCTGATGGCACCATTCTTAAAGCGTTTATCTTTTAGCTTTTTAGCGATGTTGTTCAGCACGTTTATCTCTTCAGCAAAGTCTCCCTCGCCTGTTTCGATGCGTTCCTGTGCCTCTTCGTAAGCAAACCGGCGATCAGAATAAATGACCGTGCGGCCATACCAGGTATCGTATAGTTTGCCGTTATCATCGAGCTCAAAAACAACTGAGAAGGTTAGCTTTTCTTCGTTAGGGCGAAGCGAGCATAAGCCGTTAGACAAGCGCTCGGGCAACATCGGGATGGTACGGTCTACCAGGTAAACTGAGGTAGCTCTATGGAAAGCTTCTTTTTCGAGCAGGGTTTTCGGGTGTACGTAATGTGTAACATCGGCAATGTGCACGCCTATTTCCCAGTTACCATTTTCCAGTTTCCGGATAGAAAGGGCATCATCAAAGTCTTTCGCATCTGCCGGATCTATAGTAAATGTGGTTACATCCCTGAAATCGCGGCGTTTGTTTATTTCTGCAGTGGTGATCTTATCTGAAATTTCTTCAGACTCTGCCTCTATGGCTTCCGGAAACTCGAACGGCAACCCGAACTCAGCCATAATAGAGTGAATCTCAGCTTCGTTCTCACCCGCCGGGCCAAACACACGAATTACTTCCCCGGTTGGGTTTTTATCAGGGCTATCCGGCCAATCAATAATTTTTACCAGTACCTTATCACCATTCTGGGCATTGTTCAGCCCACTCTCGCCCACAAACACATCAAAGTATAAGCGTTTGAAATCGGGCACCACAAAGCCAAAATTTTTGGTAAGCTGCATAATACCCACCAGTTCTTCGCGCTGGCGTTCTAATATTTCTACAACTATACCTTCCTGGCGGCCGCCGCGCACTGTTGGCAGCACTTCTACTTTTACAATATCGCCATGCATGGCATACTTCAGGTGTTCCCTGAAAACACGCACATCGTCATCGGTTTCTTCCGATACAATGTATGCATACTTGCTATTGGCCAGGTCTACTTTACCCGTTATAATATTTACGCGCAGGTTGAGCATGAATTTATCATCATCCACCGCGATTAGCCTGCCATCTTTTTTCAATGATTTAAGACATTCGTCTATTTCAAGGCGGGCAGCTTTGCTGGTAGCGCCCAGCCTGCGGAATACCTGCCGATAGCTTAAAGCCACATCCGGGGATTGGGCAAACGTTTCGTATACTTTGCCCTTCATGCCTTTAAGGCCACTGCCTCTGCCTCCGGACTCGCCTCCTCTTGACTGGAAACCTCCGCGCCCTGATCCGCCTCCTCTGGACGAACCTCTTTTAGAAGAACCACTTCTCTCCGAATCTCTTCCCCTTGCTGCTCCTTCTCTATCGCCTCTCGCTGATGAACCTCTTCCGGCTTTTTTTCCACTGGCGCCGTCTTCGGCTCTGTCGTTTCTTTTGTTGAATTTACTTCTCATGTATGTAGGTATCTCTATGGCCCGGCTGCCCTTTGCAACCATAACCATTTATAAACTTTAGCTAGAATAATTTAGGTACTATACGCCTTTTGGGTAAGGCAAGGCTAAAGCATTAAGCAATTTGACGTCAATTTATAGAGAAATTTCTATATAAGTGGGAAGAGTTTGCGTTTACTAGTCAATATATCGCTTAGATAAGGGCAGAAATAAGGAATTAAAAAATAGCAGAAGAAATAATGTGGCTAATATGAAGTCAGGATTATGAAGCCATTTAGTTAAAGCTATCCCGATAAGTATAAAAGCAGGAGAAATCAAGAAGTATAAAGAGGCAATTACCTTGTTTCTATGCTTAATAACCTTGTAGCCAACAATCAGAAATACTACTATACATATTGTAAATAGAAAAATGGCCAAATAAACTGCTGCTACAATGCCATTAATATTTACCATACTCTATTGGGTTAGGACTAAATTCCTGCTTCTGCTTTCATTAACTCCCGTTTCTGTTGGGCTTTGATAATATCTTCTGGCTCGCCTTTCGGGATGGCGCTGATAAGTGTGCGGGTGTATTCCTCTTTTGGGTTCAGGTATAATTGCTCTGGAGTACCACTCTCCACGATCTGGCCTTTGCTCATTACCAGAATACGGTCCGACATATACTTGGCAACCGACAGGTCGTGGGTAATAAAGATATAGGTTATCTGGAATTCTTGCTTCAGCTGGTTCAGCAAATTAAGTACCTGCGCCTGCACCGATACATCTAAGGCCGATACCGATTCATCGCAGATAATGCATTTTGGTCGCAATGCTAAAGCCCTGGCAATACATATACGCTGTCGCTGACCGCCCGAAAACTCATGTGGATAACGCTGGAAGTGATCAGGCAGAAGTCCCACCTTCTCAAGCAGTTCCATAGCTTTGGCTTTGCGTTCTTTATCGTTGGCATATAGGTTATGCACACGCATCGGCTCCATGATAGCTTCGCCTACAGTATGCATCGGGTTAAGCGAAGCATATGGATCCTGGAAGATCATTTGGAAATCGCGGCGGCTTTTGCGGAGCTCTTCTGAACTAAGCTGGGCTATATCACGGCCATTAAATATTATACTTCCTTCTGTTGGCTCTACCAATCTAAGCAAGGTACGGCCCAATGTAGTTTTTCCACAACCCGATTCGCCAACCAGACCTATTGTTTCGCCGGGATTAACTGTAAAGCTTACACCATCTACTGCCTTTACATAATCAGTAGTACGGCCAAAGAAACCCTTTTTTATCGGGAAGTATACTTTCAAATTCTCTACTTTAAGCAACGGTGGCTTCTCGCGGTTTTCCTGCTGGTGTTTTATATCGGTAACGGTGCCTACATAGCTGTTCACCACATCGGCTAACGACGGCTCATATGCCTGCTGCTTTCTTTCGATGATGTCACCAAACTCGTCTTCCACCATAAAATCAGATACAGTAGGAAGTATAGACTGGGCTTTAGCTGATAGCTTCGGTCGGCAGGCCAGCAGCCCTTTGGTATAGGGGTGCTGCGGATTTGTAAAGATATCCATCACCTTACCCTGCTCTACAAGTTTGCCTTTATACATGACCAATATGCGGTCAGCAATCTCGGCCACAACACCCAAATCGTGGGTGATGAACAATACAGCTGTATTCTCTTTTACACGTAGCTCATCTATTAATTGCAGCATTCGCGCCTGTACCGTTACGTCCAGGGCAGTAGTTGGCTCATCGGCGATAAGTATACTTGGTTCACAGGCCATGGCCATGGCAATCATTACGCGCTGCTTCTGCCCACCCGAAATTTCATGTGGATAAGCGTTGTAAATTTTCTCCGGCCGTGGCAGTTTTGCTTTCTCAAAAAGGGCTATAGTTCGCTCTCTGGCTTCTTTTTCTGAAATATTAGTATGGAGCAGCAAGACCTCAGCTACCTGTTTTCCACAAGTATAAACCGGGTTCAGCGACGACATCGGCTCCTGAAATATCATCGAAATATCATTCCCTCGGATCTGCTGCATCTGCTTTTCCGGCAACTGGAAAAGGTCTACTTCCCCGAACTTTTCTGACTGGAAAATAGCCGTTCCTCCTGCTATCCTGCCCGGCGGTGTATTGATAAGCCGCATTACTGAAAGCGATGTTACCGATTTGCCTGAACCAGACTCCCCAACTATAGCCACTGTCTCGCCGGGGTATACTTCAAACGATACCTTATCCACAGCTTTGGTAGTGCCGCGGTGCGTGGTGAAAACAGTTTCTAAATCTGTGACTTTAAGTATAGGAGTTGGAGTTGCCAATGGTAATTCGGGTTAATGCTTCTGGTAAAAATAAGAGTTTTTAGGCAATTGTTATGGCCGAGATTAAGATTAGTTTTTGAAACAGCTTTCTCATTAGTTACTCAATTTAAAAAGTAAATAGTTTACCAGATAGTATAGTAGATTCGCATTTTTAAAAAATATATTGCAATAACTATATTAGTTAATCCTAATATCTCATAAATTTAGCGTACACAACTCAGCCTTATTTAATTTTATGAAAAAACTATTACTACTTTCATTGCTAATCTTAACTAGCCTTAATTGCTCTTTTGCGCAGGATCAGGATGTAGAAAAAAAACCTTCGCCAGTTCGCTTTTTGCTTGGTGGCGCTTTAGAATTTGGTGGTGACGATGTGGCCAAAGTATACTTTACAAATGGCGAAGACCAGTCTGTAAAAGCCGGTCAAGGCGTTTCTATTGCCTTAGGGGCGCAATTCCAGTTTCCTAAACTTGAGAAATTACTTTTAAGAACTACGGTAGGCTACAAGTATGTTACCACGCAGGCTGACAATGCCCATATCCGTTTAACCCGCGTTCCTTTACAATTTACTGCAAACTGGATGGCAACTGATAAAATAAGATTAGGTGCAGGGCTTGTTACCCATCAGGCTATTCGTTTTAAGGCAGATGGCATTGGAGAAGACATGACCTTTAAAGGTGCTAGCGGTCCTGTATTTGAGGTAGCTTATAGTATAGTTGGCATATCTTACACTGCCATGAAGTACACTGACCAGACGAACACTACTTATTCGGCTAACTCAATTGGTATTACGTTTTCAGGAGTATTTAATAAAAGAAAATAAAATATAAAAGCGGCTGCTCCACATGGAACAGCCGCCTCTATTTATACTTTGTACTTTTGATTACAAACCTTGCTGTTGTACCGTTCTGTGTTCCTGCTCGTGGTGCTCACCAAAAAAGCGCTTCTGGTTGAAAAGAATCAGCAACACACCTATAAAGATGGCAGCATCGGCTACGTTAAAAATTGGCCACAAAGACATTGGTTTACCACCAAGAATAGGTACCCAGTGTGGTATAATGCCTTCCCATATATCGAGGTAGAACATATCGATTACCTGTCCATGAAACCATGGTGTGGATGAACCATACAGCGCATTATCAAACCAGACACCATAAAATGTACTATCTACCAGGTTACCGATGGCGCCGCCAAGTATAAGCGCAATGCACCAGATCAAACCTTTTGGCGCATGATGTTTAACGAGATAGTATAAATAATACCCGATACCGAACATGGCTACCAATCGGAACAGTGTAAGTATAAGTTTACCATAATCAGAGCCTAACTCTACGCCAAAGGCCATACCTGGGTTAAGCGTATAGTGCAGCTTAAAGAAGTCGCCTATAACGTGGATTTCGCCGGGCAGACCCATTTCCATGTTGTAATGCACGATCAGCTTTACGGCCTGGTCTATCAGGATCACAACAAGGCTGAGCAGGTAAAATTTCCAGTATTTCATGTGTGTTAGGTAAGCAGCGCTGGTTGGTTATAGTTATCAGCTACTGCAAGTATACTTAATAAAAATAAACGCACCAGTCTGTTTTAGACAAACGGGTGCGTTTATAGTTTAAACTGCTACAGCTTCCGTACGAATCTGCATGTAGATCTGGTACTCGTCCATTTCCAGCAACGTACCATCAGCCAGTCCATCTACTATCTCAAGGCTCAGTGCCTGTGTTTCGGAGCAGATGTAGTCTCTGAAGTTCTCAACGGCAGCGTTTACTTCAGGAGCTGACGGCTGCATCTGGATATAAATCTTGTCCTGAACTTCAAGGTTAGAGTCTTTACGCAGATTCTGGATACGGTTAACCAGGTCGCGGGCTATACCTTCCTGCTTCAGTTCTTCGGTTATAGTTATATCCAGGGCTACAGTCAGTTTACCTTCGCTGGCTACCAACCAACCTGGTATGTCTTCTGAAGAGATCTCCACATCATCCGGCGTCAGCACGGCAGTTTCATCGTCAGTTATCAGTACTTCAAAACCACCTTCACGCTCCAGCTTCGCGATGTCTTCCTGGTTCATTTGCTGTACAGCGGCAGCTACCAGTTTCATCTTCGGACCAAACACCTGACCCAGCTTCTTGAAGTTAGGCTTGATCTTCTTCACCAAAATGCCGGACGTATCATCAATATACTCGATGTGCTTTACGTTCACTTCGCTCATGATCAGGTCTTCAACTGCCTGGATCTGGTGACGCGTGTGCTCGCTAAGTACAGGTATAAGTATACGCTGCAACGGCTGACGAACTTTGATCATGTGCTTCTTGCGCAACGAATGTACAAGTGACGATACTGTCTGCGCCAGCGCCATGCGCTCTTCCAGGTCTTCGTTTATAGCAGTGTGCTCCACTTCAGGGTAGTAAGCCAGGTGCACCGACTCTACCTTGTTTTTACCACTCACGCTGTTCAGGTCACGGAACAGTTGCTCGGTATAGAACGGCGCGATTGGCGAAGCAAGCTTGGCTATAGTTTCCAGGCAAGTATAAAGTGTCTGGTAAGCAGCTATCTTATCTTCGTTGTACTCACCTTTCCAGAAACGCTTGCGGTTCAGGCGCACGTACCAGTTACTCAAGTCGTCCGTCACGAAATCCTGGATAGCACGGGCAGCTTTGGTTGGATCATAGTCGTTGAAGTATGCGTCTACGTCCTGCACCAGCGTGTTCAGTTTCGAGATGATCCAGCGATCGCTTTCCGTTCTGCGCTCCAACGGCACATCGGCTTCGGCATACGTGAAGTTATCCAGGTTAGCGTACAGCGCGAAGAAAGAATACGTGTTCTGCAGCGTTCCGAAGAAACGGCGCTGTGTTTCCACTACACCATCCGCATTAAATTTCAGGTTATCCCAAGGTGGCGCATTCGCGATCATGTACCAACGCACAGCATCCGGGCCATAGGTACCAATCATGTCAAACGGATCGATGGCGTTGCCTAAGCGCTTGCTCATCTTGTTTCCGTTCTTATCCAGCACCAGGCCATTTGCAATTACGTTCTTGTATGCCACGCTGTCTTCCAGCATTACAGCCAGGGCATGCAGCGTAAAGAACCAACCACGGGTCTGGTCAACACCTTCTGCAATGTAATCTGCCGGGAAGTTCTGCTCAAAGATATCTTTGTTCTCCAGTGGATAATGCCACTGTGCATAAGGCATCGCGCCAGAGTCGAACCAAACGTCGATAAGGTCTGGCTCTCTGTACATTGGCTTACCCGATGGACTTACCAACACGATGTTATCCACGTAAGGGCGGTGCAGGTCGTTTATCTCAACCGCCGCATCCATGAAGCCTTTATTAACAGCTACATCTATCAGCTCACTGAGTTCAGCAATAGAGCCAATGCAGATTTCTTCTTCACCGTCTTCGGTTCTCCAGATTGGTAGCGGCGTACCCCAGTAGCGCGAGCGCGACAGGTTCCAGTCTACCAGGTTCTCGAGCCAGTTACCAAAACGACCAGAGCCCGTAGATTCCGGTTTCCAGTTGATCGTCTTGTTCAGCTCGATCATTCTTTCCTTCACCGCAGTTGTACGGATGAACCAGCTATCCAGTGGATAGTAAAGTACCGGCTTATCGGTTCTCCAGCAGTGCGGGTAAGTGTGCTCGTATTTCTCTACTTTAAAGGCTTTGCCTTCTTCTTTCAGTTTAATAGCGATCAGTACGTCAGTTGGCTTATAGTCTGCAGCAGACTCATCCTGACCGTCGTAGTTCTTCACGTACATGCCGGCAAAGTCCGTAATCTCTTTCACAAACTTACCTTGCTTATCAACGATAGGCGATGGCTTACCATTCTCGTCCATTACCAGCAGCGCCGGAATATCGTTCTGTGCAGCTACTCTAAAGTCGTCGCTACCGAACGTTGGCGATATATGTACAATACCGGTACCATCCTCTGTCGTCACGAAATCACCAACCACTACTCTGAAAGCTGGCTTATCTGGCTGCACATATGGCATCAGCTGGTGATACTCCACTCCTGCCAGGTCGGCGCCAACAAATTCTTCCACCACTTTAAATGGCACCAGTTTATCACCTGGCTTGTAATCTGCCAGCGCAAGATCTTTGGCTTTATCGTTAAAGTAGCGGCTTACCAGGTCTTTGGCAAGTATAACCGAGATTGGCGCGTAAGTATATGGGTTGTAGGTTTTCACCTTCACATACTTTATACCTTTCCCCACAGCCAAAGCCGTGTTAGCCGGAAGCGTCCAGGGAGTAGTCGTCCAGGCAAGGAAGTATACCTGCTCGTCTTCGTTGTCGAACAGGAACATATTACGGGTGATCTTGCGTACTTCGAACTGCGCTACGATGGTCGTATCTTTTACCATTTTGTAGCAGCCCGGCTGGTTCAGCTCGTGTGAGCTAAGACCTGTACCAGCACCTGGCGAGTATGGCTGTATAGTATAGCCTTTGTACAGGTAGCCTTTGTCGTACAGGCGCTTCAGCAGTGCCCAGCACGATTCAATGTATTCGTTCTCGAAAGTAATGTACGGGTTGTCCAGGTCTACCCAGTAACCCATTTTCTCGGTCAGGTCGTCCCACTGATCCTTGAAACGCATTACCGTTTCGCGGCAGCGCTGGTTATACTCTTCTACCGTTATCTTCTTACCGATATCTTCTTTAGTAATGCCTAGCTCTTTTTCAACCTGCAGCTCCACCGGAAGGCCGTGCGTGTCCCAGCCACCTTTGCGGTTTACCTGGTAGCCTTTCAGGGTTTTGTAGCGGCAGAAAATATCTTTAACCGCACGGGCCATTACGTGGTGAATACCCGGCGTACCATTTGCAGATGGCGGGCCCTCGTAAAACACGAAGTTGTCGTTGCCCTCACGCGTCGCAACCGACTTCCGGAAGATGTTGTGCTCTTTCCAGAAAGCCAGTACGTCTTCGCCAAGCTTGGCGTAATTCAGATTTTTATACTCGTTATACTTCACCGTTTTCAGGTTTATCTTGATCTCGTTATTTAGCAGATGGCACGCTAAGACTATTTTTATACTTATATCTGAGCAGCCATACTTTATAGTTTTAGCACTAAGCCGGTAAAGTTAGGCAATTTTGCTCATTCTTATAAACTCAAAATGCTTACCGGCATCTCTTAAAGCTAACAACAGCAGTTATATAAAAGTGCTTCATCAAAAAAGCCCCGTTTTAAGCGGGGCTTTGTACTTTATAGTTTGCCTAAACTAGCTTTTCTTTTTTGATGATGAAGTGGATGATTTGTTCTCCGGAACACAATTCGGCACCTGTTTACCATCTTTATCTTTCATACCTACCTGTTCATAGCCTTTCCAGCACGGGTCTTTTTCTGATGATTTGCTGCTCTCCATTTTTGATGTGTTTGCCATAGCTCTATAGTTTAGTTGATTTCGGTTTATAGTTAACAACTGAATCTGATCTATGTTTATGTTCCTTGTGAAACGCGCCCAGAAACAATAGTTGAAAAGTGAGCCTGAAAAGCTTAAAATTGGAGAGTAAAGGCATAAACTAGTTTAATTTTCAACAGTTAGTTAGAACGGCTGATCTCGATAATTTTATCATTTGATCCGTTACTGGTGCAGAGGTATACTTTACCATTTGGTGCTACTAACACATCGCGTAGGCGGCCATACTTGCTTCTGTAGAATTCGTTTGCTTCTGTTATCTCGTCGCCTGCTTCGTTTAGTTTATACTGGTAAAGGGTATTGTCTTTTAAGGTCGCTACTAAAAGCGAGTTCTTCCATTGTGGAATCTGGCCGTTGTTATAGTAGTCCATTCCGCTTACAGCTATAGTTGGGGTATAGCTTTTCAGGGGTTCTACTACATTGTTTTCAGTGCAGAAATTCTGTTCGTTTGAGTCACAAAAGCCGTTTACGTTTGGCCAGCCATGGTTTCTGCCTTTCTCGATGATGTTGATTTCGTCGTCGGTACTAGGGCCATGTTCGCTGCTGTATAGTTTGTTATTAGCCACAACCAAGCCCTGCGCATTGCGGTGGCCGAAACTCCAGACAGGGCTGCCGCTAGTAGGGTTATCAACAGGGATTGAGCCATCCAGATTAATGCGTAATACTTTACCATTCAAAGAGTTTAGGTTCTGTGCTCTGCCACTATTAGCTGCATCGCCAGTAGTAATGTAAAGCTTTAGCTCAGGCGTTATTAGCAGCCTGCTGCCGTTATGAATATTTGCTGCCGAAATACCATCAATCAACACAACAGGATTTATTAAAGTGGTGCCATTATACCTATACTTCACCACTTTCTCGGTGTAGGTGCCTGCTTTGCTATAATTATATACCAGAAATACATCCGGAGTAGAACTGAAATCCGGGTGCAGCGCCATTCCAAGTAAACCTCCCTCGCCTCTCGCTTCTACTTCGTCTATAGTTGCCACTTCAGTTACTGCTCCTGTTTCCGGATTAATGCGGCTGATCTTACCTGCACGTTCTGTTATCCAGATAAAATTATCTGAGCCCCAAACCAACTCCCACGGGTGCGAAAGCCCTTCTGTTAGTACCCTATCCTTCAACTCTGCTTCTGGAAGTACAGGATCAGGAAGAGCGGGAGCAGGCTGTTCATTTGAATCTTCTTCGTTACAGGCAGATTGTAGTACCAAACAGAGCAGGAACAATAATTTTAATCCTCTATACATAGCTTCACCGAGTTAGGACCAAATTACTATTTCTAACTTCTGCTTAATTAAAAGGTTGAGTTGCTTGGGCTATTTATAGTTGATTCAGTAAATAAAGTAGGAGCAGAAATCACTTTTATCAAGAGGATAAACTATAGTATAAACCGCAGTTACGCTTTGTAATTGATGTTTTAGCAGAAATTTTCCACAAGAAACTGTAGTTGATTTTTGGAATATATTAATCGTTCCACATTAACATAATCAAAACACTTTGGGACAAAATCTATAATAATCGGTCTTCATCTAGATAAGCATTTCTAGAAAATCATTCTACTTTGGAGCCTAGAAACAAAAAAGCCGAAGGCTTAGGACCTCCGGCTTTTGCTGATTTTATACTTTATACTTAGGCTAGTTTTTCCAGAATGCTTCTGAAGCTAACAGCTTTGTCGATGTAGTTTCTCAGTTCTGAAATTGGCATACGCACCTGTTCGCGGCTGTCGCGGTCGCGAACGGTAACAGTGTTGTCTTCCAGTGTCTGGTGGTCAACGGCAATACAGAACGGTGTACCAATCAAATCCTGGCGGGTGTAACGTTTACCAATGCTGTCGCGCTCTTCGTAGATCATGTTGAAATCGAACTTCAATGAATTGAAGATCTCGGTTGCTTTCTCTGGCAGGCCATCCTTCTTAGTTAGCGGAAGTATAGCTGCCTTAACCGGTGCCAGTGCTGGGTGTAACTTCAGGAACGTACGCGTTTTGGTAGCTTCGCCTTCGGTAATTTCTTCTTCCTGGTAGGCGTTGCAAAGCGTCATCAGGAACAGGCGGTCAGCGCCGGCTGAAGTCTCGATTACGTAAGGAATATAGTTACCGTATGGTTTGCCGGCTTCGTTCAGGTCGTTGTCGAAGTACTGCATTTTCTTGCGGCTCAGCTCCTGGTGCTGAGTCAGGTCGAAATCAGTACGTGAGTGGATACCTTCTACTTCTTTAAAGCCGAACGGGAATTTATACTCGATATCCACCGCGGCATTAGCGTAATGAGCCAGTTTTTCGTGGTCGTGATAGCGAAGGCTTTCTGCCGGAATACCAATGGCTTCGTGCCATAGTTTACGGGCAGCTTTCCATTTCTCGTACCACTCCATTTCGGTGCCAGGGCGCACGAAGAATTGCATTTCCATCTGTTCAAATTCGCGCATACGGAAGATGAATTGACGTGCCACAATCTCGTTACGGAAGGCTTTACCAATTTGCGCAATACCGAAAGGCACTTTCATGCGGCCGGTTTTCTGCACATTCAGGAAGTTAACGAATATACCTTGTGCCGTCTCTGGTCTTAAGTAAATAGTGCTTGAATCTTCGGCTACAGAACCAACCTGCGTCGAGAACATCAAATTAAACTGACGAACTTCGGTCCAGTTGGTAGTACCGGATATCGGGCATTTTATACCTTCACGAACGATAAGCTCACGTACGCCGTCCAAATCTTCGGATTCCAACAGCTTGCCCATTTCAGCTAACAGTGCGCCAGACTCTTCAATCTTGCCTTCGTTTTCTAAAGCAGCAGCTTTTTCTTCTATCAGCACATCGGCGCGGTAACGTTTCTTCGAGTCTTTGTTATCGATCATCGGGTCGTTAAAGCTATCGATGTGGCCGGAAGCTTTCCAGGTAAGCGGGTGCATAAAGATGGCTGCATCAAGGCCAACTACGTTCTCGTTCAGTTGGGTCATGCATTTCCACCAGAGCTGCTTTATGTTGTTCTTCAGCTCCACACCCATCTGGCCGTAGTCGTAAACGGCCTGTAAACCATCATAAATCTCGCTGCTTGGGAACACGAAACCGTACTCTTTCGCGTGCGAAATGATGTCTTTTAACTGGGTATTTTCTTCAGTAGTTTTCTCTTTTGTCGCCATGGGTGCAAAGATAGCTGATTAAGGATGGATTATGCCATACGTGGTTTATACTTTTTGGCTCGGCTTGCTGATTTATACTTTGCGCTGTGTTCTCCTTTTCTGCTTCACTATCACTCCGATACCATTTATACTTACTGATTTGCGTGTGTTAACAATTCCTTAACATTAGACATACATTGGTAACATTAAATTAATGTAACTTGCGCGGCTTTTAAATTAATCACTTTTAGACACTCAAATGCCTAAGACTAAAAAACATCCGAAACACGTTTTAGAGGCTCACCCACACAAGTTTACCAAAAGGTATAACCTCTTTGATGTTGTTCTTCAGAAGGAGAAAAAATTCTTATACTTTATTGCAGTATCGCTTATAGTAGCTGGGGCGGTTTACCCTTACCCAAATATAGCTATGTGGGTAGGTTTTGCTTTTGCAGGTTATTCTGCCATTGCCAACGACAGTATCCAAACCATCGGTACGTTCATTGGATCTAACGAAGACAAAAAATGGTACTGGCAATGGTTGTTTATGGGGCTTATTTTTGTTGCCACTGTATCGTATAGCTGGTATGCGTTTAATGGCGACGTTACCTATGAGCGCTTGGCCACCAAAGGACTTGAAAAAACGCCAACCAGCTTTGTTTACCTGCAGTTGGCTTCTCCTATCATACTTCTGCTTTTAACCAGGTTCCGTATTCCGGTTTCTACCACCTTTATGCTGCTTAGTGTTTTTACAGCTACTTCTGGCACTATCATCAGCATGGTAAACAAAAGCTTGCTGGGTTACTTTGCTGCATTTATCTCTGCGCTGGTTATCTACCTGTTGCTTACCAAAATCATCAAACGCTTTATTAAAGGCGAAGCGCATGCCTTCTGGACAGTTGCGCAGTGGCTTATCAGTGGTTTCCTGTGGTACATCTGGCTGGCTCAGGATCTGGCTAACATTGCCGTTTACCTGCCGCGCCAAATGAACTTGTACGAATTCTTTGCCTTTACCGGCTTTATTTTCCTTGGTCTTGGTTTCCTTTTCTATAAGAAAGGTGATAAGATACAGAATGTGATCAACGAGAAATCGGAAGTACGTGATGTTAGAAGCGCCACTATCATTGACCTGGTTTACTCGCTTATACTTTACTACTTTAAAGAGGTGAACAACATACCGATGAGTACTACTTGGGTATTTGTTGGTTTGCTGGCCGGCCGTGAGTTAGGCATGCGCCTGCGTGCCCACGATAGCACCGAGAAGTTTGCCAAAACATTTAACTTGATCTTTAAAGATATCATTTCAGTAACTATAGGTCTTATCATTTCGATTATACTTGCTGTTGCCATTAACCCGGTTATCCAGGAAGAGATCATGAATTTCCTGTTCAAATAAGAACCCTGATAATTTAAAAATAAAGGCCCGGCAATTATGCCGGGCCTTTTCATTTTATACTTGTTTGCTTTATACTTGATGTGGATTCAGAATCGCTAAAAGCTGGCTTAAGCAGCTTATTAAGCCTTTTTATATTAGATTTCCACAAGTATAAAATGGCTGGTTATACTTTCTTTTCTACAGGAGGTATAGTTAATTGATATAAAAAATAAACCCCGGCTACTAAGTTGCAACCGGGGTTCTTAAAGTGTGTAAGTATGGCTGGCTTATTTCTCAGGCCAAACAACTTCCAGATTATCGTTGATGAATACACCGAAGTTTATAGCTATCAGTTGTTCGTCATCAAAGTATAAATCGATCATTTCCTTTTCGTAAGAGATGCGGTATTCGCCGGTCTCCATTTCTTCTTCTTCTACATCCGTGATATTGTGGTCTGTGAACAGGCTTTTTACCTGATCGCGGCTCATTTCGAAAATGCGCTCATCCCACAGTTGCACTTCACGGTTTGCAGTTTCTATGCAGCTTAGTTTATAGTCGTCTTCTTTATCGAAGTATAGTGAGTAGCCTTCTTCCCAGTAGTTCCAGGCCTGATGCTCAAACTCATCCTCTTCCTCTGATTCTTCTATCTCTTCAGGCTCGCCTAACAGTTTTTCTACTTCTTCCATTGTCAGGCCAAACTTGATCTTACCAAGCCCCTTGCCCAACCTGATGTCTTTGTTGATCATGCTTTTGTATTGGTTTTCTTATTATGCAAAGATATGTTTATTCCGAAATAAGTTTACAAAACAGCCCTAAGCTTTAAAAGATTTAAAATGTTTCTGTGCCATACTTCTGTTTATGTTCCTGCATCAGTTTTTGGTACGTATCGTTTTGCTTTGCCTGTTGCCATTTTTCCCAGAAAATTCTCGCTGATTCAGCTTTAACCGGATCCTCTTCTCTTGGTAACTGGTCTCTGCCATGCGCGCCGCTCTGCCCTTTCTTATCGTCAGGTACAGGTCCGTTATACTTCTTTCCGGATTTATGGTTGGCATAGCGCCTCGACCTGGTATAGCCCATCTGCAGGTATTTGCGGGCCATGTCAGCGCCTACAAAATCTTCCTGCTCCAGATACTCCAGAAACAACTCATAGATTTTCTGAGACGATGCCTGCGCTATCTCCGGGTTTTTAAATCGCCAATGCGGAAGTATTTCCGATTTATAAGGCTCTACCAGCAACACGCCCTGTTCGCCTTTGCCTACACGGTATAGTTCCGGGTGCTTCCGGAAATCTGTTTCAGCAAAATCGAGGTTATAGTTAAATGCTTTTCCCTGTACTGGCTTCATCTGTATAACTTGGCTCACGCATTTTAGCATTGTCCTGATACAGTACGGGGTTTTGTTCCGGATAGATTACAATAAAACTGTTATCCTTGTAGTTACGCGACAGCACACGCGGTACCTGGTCCAGGTCGCTGTGGTACGATATTGTTTCTCTTCTTGCTGAGATCACGATCACCATATCGTCTTTGCGTAACCTGGTACTCATGTTCTGGAACTCCTTCAGACTGATGTACTGCTCGTACTCTGCTTCAACAGTTGGCTTAGCGCTTTTAATTGTTTGTCTGAGCTTATTTAAGGTACGCCTGCTGCCTTTAAATATCAGTTTGGCCCCAAGCTGCAACGAAAGCAGTTTAACAGAACGTATCCACCTTAAAAAGCCCCGTTCCAATTCAGCATTTTCAGGTACAATCACAAGTATGCGTGCGGTGGTATTCAGGGGCTGGATGATCTTGCACACTAAAATCATTTGCTCCGTATTGTCGAGCAGATCGTCAAGTACAGTTCCGAAAACTCTCCCCCTTGTTGTTATCCTGGCATTCCAACCTAACACTACTTCCGTTATCATCAGCTCTTTTATTGCCCGCAGTACACCGCTTGCCACGTTGGTATCTATTTTGGATACCAGTTGTACATCGCTATCCGTAGCAGATGCATGCTTAATGGCTTCCTGCAGCATTTTGTTTTTCCTATAGATTTCCTCTTCAGCATGTTCGTTATCTATTACCACTGCCAGCGGATAGATTGGCTCATGATAATCCGGATTCTTGAGCATGATTGAAAGGTCTACCAGATTTTCAATTGTTGCCGGGTTGGCAATTGGTACAAGAATGCGGTCTGGTTTATCGCTGAGATCTGGTTTTTTACGACTCTCTACAATGGCCAGTATTCTTCCTGATTTCTCGGTGATGAACGAGCTGACAAGACTGGTAGCAAGTATAAGCACCACGGTCATGTTCAGGGCGAATTCTTCTACAATGCCAAACTCAAAGCCTACAAGTATAACTGCCAGTGTGGCTGCCGCTCTTGCCGTACTTAAGCCGAACATAAGATTACGCTGTGTTATTGTGTAGCCATAAAGTTTTTGGGTAATAAAAGCTGCTATCCATTTAGAAGCTATGGCCAGTAGTATGACAGTAACAACTGTTAACAATGCTTCCCAGCCTTCAAACAACACGCTTACATTTACCAGCATGCCCACACTCAGCAAAAAGAAGGGAACGAAAATATTATTACCCACAAACTCCAGCCTGTTCATGAGCGCTGAAGTGTGAGGTATAAGTTGATTTAATGCCAAACCAGCCAAAAAAGCGCCAAGTATAGCTTCTACGCCTGCAAGCTCTGCCAGAAAAGCTGCTGCAAATACCAGCGACAGAACAAATATGAACTGGGCACCTTTCTCGCTTTCGATCCTTTTAAACAACCACTTTGCTATTAATGGAAACAAGAACAAAACCACAGCTACAAAAGCAGCTAATTTCAGAGCCATCATTACCCAGTACATTGTGCTTGCATTGCCGGTTGTGGTGCCAACAATAATTGCTAATACAATCAGTACAGCTGTATCTGTGATTATTGTACCGCCTATGGTAACTGTTACTGCCTCATTTTTAGCTAAGCCTAATTTGCTGATAATCGGGTAGGCCAGCAAAGTATGGGAGGCAAACATACTTCCCAATAGTATAGCTGATTTTGTTTCGTAGCCGAACAGGTATATAAATACTAAAGACCCTATGCTAATAGGTACTAAAAAGGTTAATGCACCAAATACTATACTTCTTGACTTCGTCTTTTTAAAGCCAACCATATCCATTTCCAAACCTGCCAGAAACATGATATACAATATGCCCACTGTACCGAACAGGATCATACTAGCGTCCCGCTGTAACAAGCCTATTCCGTTGGGGCCAACAATTACCCCCGCCACTATCAGGCCTACTATACTTGGAATTCTTAACCTCTTAAGTATGATCGTTGATACAAGTATGATAAGCAGAACCAGCGTAAAAATTAATACTGGTTCTTCCAGGGGTAATGTCAGCTTTAACAATAATTTCATGCTTTATATTTTTCGATGTCCTTCAATTTACGAATTTCTTTTTTTGGCTTCCGATTACTCCTTTATACTTCTCTCCTTTTTTCCTTTTAATCCACCTTTCCACACTTTTCAACCTTTAATATTTTTTAATTAAATTTTTCTTTAAACTAAATTCTCTTTCATTATTAAGGGTGTGTACAAGTTGATATGTTTTATACTCTTTTGTTACTCTTGGTAACTTGTTTACACTTCCCGGGTTGTGCACTTTTCTCTCCACATACTTTCTTAGGATATATTTTTATGCATCAATCTTTTAGAGGTGTTTTCCACTTTTAAACGTTATTTGTGAATTTCTTTTTAAACACTACACACAAACGTGGATAAACCATTTTACTATACTCACTTTTGCACCTGTTTCCACTTTTTTAGTGTTCCACGGCATCTTTTATGTAGTGTGTAATTTAGGGTTCCAGAGTTTTACATTTTTCTTCCACGCTTTTCCACAGTTATACCCACCCTTATTGTTAATTACTTTGGCTATACTTTGTTTTAAGAAGAAGCGCATATTTTAAACTCTACTGATACCTCTTAAGTGATATTTTTTAATCGTTATGTATTGCTTTGGTAGTGTAACTATGGTCAGAGTTTACATTGCTATGTTATTAACGCTGCAGCTTTATTTTTACAGAATTGTACGCGAGGAAATTATTTTACGCACAAGCTGATCAGGAATGGTTCACAAGTCTGTAGTCTGGTCCTAAAGACTTTCTACAAACAAATGAAACCGATGTTAAGATTATACTTTGGTGATAGTTTAAGGGAGAAGCTTATAAGTTCGGATAGGTAGTTTGGTTTGTAACGATGCATATTATATGCATCGAGCTTGATTTTTTTAGAAGAAGTTTCAGAGCAAACCAGGTGTTGAATTTTAACTGGGATGGTATGTTGAAAGGTGGCAATGTTATTGCGCTTGCACTAAGTTTGGCTGTGTTTTATTTCATACTTTCCACAAGCCACGGCTGAAGTATGGCATAATAAAAGGAGGCCTTTCTGACCTCCCTTCTATACTTTCAAATTTTTAAAACTCAAGTTTGATAGCTTCCACTTCCCAGTTTGCTCTAACTTCAAGTGGTTTGTTGTAGATGTATACTTTCTCTGGTTCGCGTTTTAGTTCTGGATCTCCGGCTGCCCATCTGCCATCTTTATTTTCATCTATAAGCACGCGTAAATTATAAGCGCCTGGTTCGAGGTTCCTAAAGTCGAAGCTTTTCTGATTGCGTGACTGGTGTTTAATTTTCCCATCTTTATCCAGGAGTTGCAAGGTATAAGAAGTATACTTTGTAGTTATCGTTCCTTTCAGACTGCCTGTTCCTTTGGCTTCAGCTATAGTTATTGGTAATTGGTTAAATTTAAGTTTACCTCCTTGTACTGCTACTACTCCCATGCTATCAAGCCCAATTGATATTTGTTTGTTACGGGTTTTTATAGTTGGTACTTTAAAAGTGAGTTCGGTTGCTGTCGGGTCTAATTTACTTTCCTGTGGGTAGTTTATTTTGCTCGTTACTATTGAATCAGCATAGATCAGAACTGGTTCTTTTGAATTTATTTTAACAGGTGTTTCAAATTCCAGTGTAATTGGTTGGCCGCTATAATAGCCTGCTCCATTTTTAACACCGTTATTTTTTATTTGAGCGCCTTGGAAGCGTTGTGGTCTTTTACCCTGGAAAGCTATTTGTAAGGTATCAGTAGTTGCATTGCCCGCTGAATCTGTAGCTGTTATGATAGCTTTACCTCCTGTAAAACCATTTCCGCCGAATATATCTATTGCTTTCCCGTCTGGCGCTATTTTATAAAGTAAAGTATCTTTTTTGCTTTGAACACTCCGGCCTATAAAAGATTTAATGCCCTCGTTGTAGTTAGCTGTAAAGCGGTCTATAAAATTTTCGCGGCGCTGAAGTATAGGTTTTTTTGTATCAATCCTGATAGTTTGTAATTCTATCTGTTGTTGTTTAGGGGTTACTTTTATCGCTTCTGATTTATAAGCTACACGTTCGTTTTCGTTATCGTATATGCTGTTATTGTTCTTATCAGACAGCGCATAAATTTTATAATCGCCTTCTTTTATATTTTCAAAAGAGAACTCCCCTGCTTCATTTGTCAGAGCCTGATAATAAGGGCTACCCTTCTTTATATTCATTGTATCAGCCAGTGGATAAAGTGCCACTAATGTTTCTTTCTCTGGCGTCTGGCTAAGTAAGTCTACTACTTTTCCACTTATTCTACTAGAGTCTAAGTATGCCCCGGTGCTAAAAGTCAGCATTAAACCTTTGGCTGTATTCTTCTCTGTTATGTCCTGAATTCCGTTGCGGAAGTTAAAAGTATACGTCGTGCTATCTTCCAGAGGTTTTTCAAACACAAGCTCCATTCGGTTGCGTTTGGTCGTTACTTTATACTTATTACCAGTGTTTGGTGTAATCAGTAATTCCTTTGTCAGGTTGTTTGGCTGTACTTCTTCATCAAATTCCAGAACCACAGATCTCGTACTTACATTAAGATCTTTTGCCTTAGGGCTACTGCTTGTTAAGTTTGGCGATTTGGTATCTTTAGCTCCGCCTTCCGGGTTGTTTACTGTGGCGCAGGCAGTGAGAAATGCTATAGATGAAATGGCAAGCAGTGTGTTGAAAAACTTCATGTGTAAGTGCTTTTAAAGTAAAAGAGGCAAACTTTCGCTTGCCCTTTATTCATTTTATTAACAGTTTCTTTGGTGCGGTTATTTTCTTTTAGCTACGAAAATCAGGCTCGAATAGTCATTGCCATTTTTCTCTGCATAGCTATTTGATTTGAAACCATTCATAACGCTGCTCAGCATTTTTGTTTTTCCATCCTTGTGCTTTTCACTTAGCATACTTACATAGTATGCATCAAACTTCATGGGCAGCACTTCTTCCAATACCATCTTATGTTTTTTCATCAAGCGCTTCATGGTTGGTTGCGTAAAGTGGTACAAGTGGCGTGGTACATCGTAGGCAGCCCAATTTTCCTTGTACTGTTGCGCATCATGTGAATCGGCATTTGGTACAGCAACTATCAGTACTCCTTCCGGGTTAAGGCGCGAGATCAGTTGATCCATCGTTTCATTAAGCGTATGGATATGTTCCAATACGTGCCAAAGTGTAATTACATCAAACTTTTCGGTTGCAACTTCTGCCAGCGTTTCTTTGATTGTATCACCAATTTGTTCTTTAGCCAGTTCTCTTGCCTTTGCATTTGGCTCTACCCCGCTTACTTTCCAGCCATCTTTTTTGCAGGCATTTAAGAATACGCCGGTTCCGCAACCATAGTCAAGTATATTTCCTTTAGCTGGTACATGCCTGTTGATAAGTTCTACTTTTTGCTTAGTGGTGATAGATCTTACAACATGGTAAGCTCTGTTGATAATTCCTGTTTTAGTATTGCTATGAGAGATATAATCATCAGATTCGTAGTAGCTGCCTATACTTTTTACATCGGGCCTTGGGTTTGTAAACTTGAATGTGCAGTTCTCACATTCCACAATTACAAAGCTCTCTTTGGATACCGTATTGTCTGTTACTACCAGAAAATTTTTAAACTCTTCTTTGCCGCAAATCGGGCAGTGCTCCAGTCTTTCGTAGCTCATTTATTTGCCTAAGTATACCATTAACACTGAAATATCTGCCGGTGAAACACCACTGATGCGCGAAGCCTGTCCTATAGTTTCAGGATTCACTTTCAAGAGTTTTTCTCTCGCTTCAGAAGATAAAGCAGGTATGTTGCGGTAGTCAATTCTTTCTTTGATGATGTAGTTTTCGAGCTCACCCATTTTAGAAGCCATCACATGTTCTTTTTCGATGTAGCTTTCATACTTAACAGCTATTTCGGCCTGCTCTACACTATCTGCTTTGAATTTGCTCAGGTATTCTGCTATGGCTGGTATTGCTGCTGCTAAATGTTGGATCTCGATATTTGGACGTTTTATAAGCTGGCCGGCACGTTGCTTTTCAGGTATAGGAGCAGATCCTAAACTCTCCAGCATGCTGTTGATATCTCCGGGTTCAATCGGCTTGTTATTTAAGTATGCGATGATTTCCGCTGTTTCTGATACCTTCTTTTCCACAGCTTTCAAACGACTTTCATCTGCTAGTCCTAAGTTATGGCCCAGCTTTGTTAGGCGAATATCAGCATTATCCTGGCGCAGGAGTATGCGGTGTTCAGCGCGTGAAGTAAACATACGATAAGGCTCTTCTGTACCTTTGTTTACTAAGTCATCTATTAAAACGCCAATGTATGCTTCAGAACGTTTCAGAACGAATGGTTCTTTGCCGTGTACTTTGTTGTGGGCATTTATACCTGCCATCAGTCCCTGGCAAGCTGCTTCTTCATATCCTGTAGTTCCGTTTATCTGGCCAGCAAAGTATAAATTCTGAACCAGTTTTGTTTCCAGGGTAAGATTTAACTGTGTTGGCGGGAAGAAATCATACTCGATCGCATAACCCGGGCGGAACATTTTAGCATTCTCAAAGCCTACTATTTTACGAAGCGCTTTTAATTGCACGTCTTCCGGTAGCGAGCTTGAGAAACCATTTACGTATACTTCAACTGTGCTCCATCCTTCAGGCTCTACAAATATCTGGTGGCGGTCGCGGTCAGCAAAGCGGTTGATCTTATCTTCTATACTTGGGCAATAGCGTGGCCCCAATCCCTGAATACGGCCCTGGAACATCGGAGATTTTTCGAAGCCGGTTTTTAGAATCTCGTGTACTTCTGAGTTTGTATAAGTTATATAGCAGCTTCGCTGTGATTGTAACGGTTCTGTTTCGGTGTATGAAAACTTCGAAGGATTCTCATCGCCGAACTGTTCTTCCATTCGGCTGTAATCCAGGCTCCGGCCATCTACTCTTGGAGGTGTTCCGGTTTTCATTCGGCCTGCTTCAAAACCAAGTTCTACCAATTGTTCGGTTATACCTTTTGCAGATTTTTCAGCTGCCCGGCCTCCGCCTAATTGTTTCTCTCCAATGTGGATAATGCCATTCAAAAACGTGCCGTTAGTTAGTACAACGGCCTTTCCGCGTATAGTTATCCCCAGGCTGGTACGTACTCCTACTGCTTTTCCGTTCTCTACTTCTATGCCTGAAACCATCTCCTGCCAGAAGTCAATGTTCTCTGTTTGCTCTAACGTAAGTCTCCATTCCTCAGCAAATCGCATGCGGTCGCTTTGGGCTCGTGGGCTCCACATAGCAGGACCTTTAGATTTGTTCAGCATCCGGAACTGGATCATAGTCTTATCGGTAATGATACCACTCATGCCTCCGAGTGCATCTACTTCACGAACAATCTGCCCTTTAGCTACACCACCCATGGCCGGGTTACAAGACATTTGAGCAATAGTATTCATGTTCATGGTTACCAACAGCACCTTTGAACCCATTTTGGCAGCAGCAGCAGCGGCCTCACAGCCTGCATGCCCTGCACCAACAACTATTATATCGTATTCAGCAAACATGTACTTTTGATTTTAGAGATGTTTCACGTGAAACATCAAGAAGAGAAACGTAATTCCTTTTTCTGATTAAAAATTACGCAAAGATAAGCAAGAATCTTCTTGTTTACGCATAAGTGCTTCCTGCTCGGTAGTTTTGTCTTTAAAACCTAACAGGTGAAGCACGCCATGTATGAGTACACGGTGCATTTCATCTTCAAAAGAGGTGCCGTGGGTGTTGGCATTATCGCGAACGCGGTCTACGCTTATAAAAATATCACCTTCAATCGTGCCTTCTTCATCGGCATTATTGAAGGTGATGATATCTGTTAGGGTGTCGTGGTCCAGATATTCCACGTTGATCTCGTGCAGGTAATCGTCGGAGCAGAAAATATAGGTGAGCCCTATTAATTCGCTGTCGTGTTGTTCAATTACAGATGCAATCCAATCTGATACTTTGTCTGGGTTCGGTAGCGTGAAATCAATATCCTCGCTAAAAAACTCAATTGGATGATCCATTAGTTGCTGTTACGATATTAAAGATTAGTTGTACCTTTTTTCCATTATCCAGGAAGTTAACCTCATCGCAGAGATTACGCATCAGGAAGATACCGCGGCCACCAGGGTTTTCCAGGTTTTCAGGTGCAGTAGGATCTGGTAAACTATCATAATCAAAGCCAGGGCCTTCATCTTCAACTTCGAAAAGCAGTTGGTTTTGCTCTACCTGCAGTGTAAGATAAACGTTTTTGTCTTTATCAAATTTGTTGCCATGGCGGATGGCGTTATTTACAGATTCCGTTACAGCAACCATAATGTTGCCATAAATATCATCTTCGAAATCAAATTCATCCTTGGAGTTATCGATAAAGCTCTCTATTACTCTGATGTTCTCAATTAGTGATGGAATCTGAATTTTAACCTGATTCATATTACTCGTTAAGTGTAACTATAGGTGCTTAATTATTACTTATATTCTGAAAGTACTCATTAACCTTCTGCTTGTAATACGGTGAAAGGGCAGGTGGTATTGTTTTAAGTAATTCCGTTTGTTTGTCTTTCGCTTTTAAATATTTTTCAAAGGAGGCAGGAACTTTGCGCGAAATGTCCTGCGCTGTTTTAGCCTCGCGTTTATTGTCCAATTCACGTTCCTTCATAGACCTCTCGGCTTGGAGCAGGCGTGTAAGGATTTCGCGCTGGCGCATGATGGTTTGCTCGGTCAAACGTTTATTAACGAGATCAGTTTCGCTTTGTTCCATCATCTTGCTAATATTTCCTAGTTCGCCGTTTTTGCCATTCTCGCCAGGTTTCTGGCTTTGCTTTTCCATTTCCTTCAGCGCATTTCGGAGAGCCTCCTGCTCAGCAGCCAATTTAGCTAATTCTTCAGAAAGTGTCTTACCTGTTTTGCCACCTTTTTTCAATTCTTCGATTTTTTTGTTCAATTCTTGCTGTATTTTTCCAAAATCACCGGGTTTTGGCTTAGCCCCCTTCTGTTTTCCGGCCATGTTTCCCTGCATTTGCTGCATTGCCTGTTGCATTTGCTTCAGGGCATCGTTCAGCATCAGGGCCAAGTTATTCATACTTGTCATAGCCAATTGTTGTTGTACTGTAGCTTTGCCAACGTTGCGATCACGAAGTTCCTGCATGCTGTTATCCATACTTTGATTCATGGCTGCTACTTCGCGTGTAACAAATGACTGGATCTGAAACACTTTCTTAGCGAGTGCCTGTAAACTATCTTCTACGACTTTAGCATTATCGCGGAGGTTTAGCTGTTGCTGCGATAGGGTAATAAAGCGTGGGTCGCTCTGGCTAACGCCGCGGAACGATTTCATTAGCGCTTCCTGGTCGTAAGAAAGCTTAATAAGGTTTTCAAGTATGTCGCGAAGGTTATCAAGGTTTTGTTGCATGCCGGCCATGCCCATGCTGCTCTGCATCTGCTCCATTTGCTGTGCCATCTGCTTCATCTTCTCCCCTGCTTTCTGCTGCGCTTCGCTGGCTTTTTTGTTTTGTTGCTTTTGTAGTTGCTGCTGGCTTTGCTGCATTTGTTCTTCTACCTGCTGCTGGTCCTGCTGTTGCTGCTGCTCATCCATCTGGGCAGGGCTCTCCAACTTTTCGTTCAGGTCCTTCAGTTCTTCCATTTGTTTCTTCAACTCATCGAATTCCTGTTTTATATCCTGCTGCTCCTGTTCCAGTTGTTTGTTATCAGCCAGTTTCTCAGATGTTTTTTCAGAAAGTTCTTTTTCTTCCTGCGCCAGCTCATCCAGTTTCTTGGTTACGTTGTCCAGCTTCTGATCGAATTGCAACTGCTTGAATAGCTCGAGGGCACGCTCCAGTTCTTTTTCGAGGTTGCGTTCGCGGTTATCCAGTTTGCTAAGTAGTTTTTGCAGTTCAGGATCGTTCTGGTTTTGCTCCTGTAGTAGTTTTTCGAGCTCTTCGTATAGTTTCTTTGTTTCCGGGTCAAGCAGGTCGTTCATTAGTTTTTGCAGCTCCTGCGCTTTTTCAGCCAGCTGTTTGTCTTGCTCGCTCAGCATGTTCTGCTTTTTGTTCAGCTCTTCAAACAACTCTTTCATCGAAGAGATATCCTGTTCCAGTTGCTTTTTCTTTTGTACCAGGTCTTCCAGCTGTTTTTTGTCCTGCCAGTTCAGGTCGCGCTTGGTTTTCATCTTCTCTTCAGATTTCTCTAGGTCCTGCTTCAGCTTATTCGATTTCTCTAACGATTTGCTTAATTGGCTGGAGATAGACTGGGAATTGCTGTCCAGTTCTTTTTGTAGTTCCTGCTTAGATGGGACCTTCAGTTCTAAAGTGCGCGTGCGTGTGCTTTTATGGCCGTGTATACCATCGTTATCCCAAACCTGTACAAAGTACTCCAGCCTGTCGCCGGGCTGCATATTAAGGCCTGCAGTGTTCCATTGGTAATAGTAAGTCTGGCTTTGCTGCTGCGGATTAATAGGTAATGGCCTGCTTTTATACTTGGTGTTAGGATTTTTATCGTTGCTGATGCGGTAAAACAGTGCGAGGCGTGTAAGGCCATAATCATCAGAAACATCACCTCCTAAAACAAGGAAACTATATAGTGCTGTATCCTGAAACTGCTCGATGCTGATCTGTGGGTGGCGATCTGGTATGGTGGTGATCTGGTAGCTGATCTGCTCTTTGTTGGTACTGTACTGGTTGCGCAGCTTTATAGTATAGTTCTGGCTTTCGCTGAATTTTTTACTCAGGCTAAAAGAGTCTCCCTCTTTTGTGGCAGCTATACTTTGAGAAGGTTCATCAAAAGCAAGGTTTATACTTTCTGTTTCGGAGGCTGTAAAACTCCACTTCAGTGTGCTGCCCTCAGGTATGGTAGCATTTCCAGTGTTCTGTACTACTTCCGGTTTCCGCTTCAAATAAGCCGGAAAGTTTACCTCCATCCGGAAGTCCTTCAGGTTGGGGCGCGAAAGCAGTTGCAAAGTATAAGTATCCGATGTAAAGCCCGAACCCTCTAGTTCAAAATCTACGGACTTTTGTGGTTGCTTAAAAGTATAAGTATAGCTGTTGCGGCCGTTGTTGTTTAGCTTTTGCCGGCGGCCGTTGTAAAGTATAAATACTTCGCTGGGTATGGCTTTGCCGGCTATGGCTACTTTTAATTCAAAGTCCTCCCCTCTGAAAGTCTGTAAAGGATTGGTTTCAACTATAAATTTAAATGGAGCAGCTGGTGCGTAAAACTTTTTATAGTGGATTATCCGCTCAGTGCCTTGCACAAATATGGCCGGATAAACGAGGGCAATAAGTAGGGCAATAATGGCCGGAAGGGCTACATACTTTAGCAGTGGCCGGTTTTCTTTAAACTTAACAGCATCTGTAAAATTAAAAGTAAGCAACTGGCCCGAGCGCTGCTCTATACTGGCGGCAATAAGCTCATTGGTGCGGTCTAAATCTTTTAACTGAATCGCATTCAGTAATTTATCTTTTATTTCGGGGTAGAAGCTGCCAACGCGCAAGGCGGCCTGCTCATCGGAAAGTACGCGTTTAAGATTGGCAAGAGCCGAGATGGGTAAGGCGATCCAGCGGATGAAAACATACAGCACAATGCCAACAAAGGAAAATAACAGGAAAGCACGAACATACTGTGGAAAATAAAACAGATACTCTAGTATGCTATACATGATATAGGTAGACAGCAGCAGGCCAAGGGCAAAAATGCTACCCCTGAGCAACATATTCAGGTAGAACTTTTTCTTGAACTCCTGGAGTTGCTGCAGCAATCTGTCAAGCGCATCATGTTGTTTCATAGCGTTGCTCCTTTGTTAGTACATGCCAGCCTTATCTTCAGATCCTGTAATTACTTGTATTTCAAAAGAAAAGCAGCGGAAAGGTGTACTAAAGTATAAACTATAGAAGCTTATACTTTAGTATAGTACCTAATCCAGTTCTAACAATACCGGGCAATGGTCTGAGTGTTTTGCCTCGGCAAGTATAGCTGCTCTCTTTAAACGGTCGCGCAGGTTATCGGTGGCCATGTTATAATCAATACGCCAGCCAAGATTTTTGTTGCGTGCCCCCGCCCGGTAACTCCACCAGGTATAGTTGTGTGGCTCTGGGTTAAAGTGCCTGAACGAATCTATAAAACCGCTCTCGATAAACTTACCCATCCAATTACGCTCTTCCGGCAAAAAACCTGAGCTGTTGGCATTGGATTTCGGGTTATGGATATCGATGGCCTGGTGGCAGATATTATAATCACCGCTGATAACAAGGCCTGGCAGCGTCTGTTTCAGGTCGCCTATGTAACCATAGAAATCATCCATCCACTGGAACTTGAAGTTCTGGCGCTCCTCCCCGCTCGAGCCTGATGGCATGTATACGCTCATTACCGAATGGGTGTCGAAATCAGCTCGGATTACACGGCCTTCGTTATCGTAGCAATCCATGCCGCAGCCAATCTGCACGTGGTTTGGTTTCTCTTTAGAAAGTATAGCCACACCACTATAGCCTTTTTTCAGGGCCGGGTGCAGGTATACGTTATAGCCCATATCTTCGAAAACGGCCTTGTCGAATTTATCTTCGCAGGCTTTAATTTCCTGCAGGCACAGTACATCAGGGTTTGCAGCCTTCAGCCAATCCTGAAATCCTTTGGAAAGCGCTGCCCGGATGCCATTCACGTTATAAGTAATAATTCTCATAATACTTTATGAAGACGTAGGAAATAAGACACTGGATCATTTACTTCTGGTAACTTATAGTCAATGATATTGAATCTTATGTCTCAAATCTGTTTTTAATTTATACTTGTTCTAGCCTATCAAAGTACTCCAGCACATGCCATTTAAGCATATTTTCCTGTTCGCGCAGGTTAGCAAACGGAATAGGTTTAACAGCTTTGTAATGTGGCCAACCTTCTTCGTCTAAGCGCTCTAGTTCATAATAACCGGATATGCTGAAAACCTTACAAGTGGCAATGTGCATGAGGTCCTGCTTCTGCTCTTTTGTGAAGTTAAAAATCCCTTGCCCCAGTTCCTGAATTCCGATCAGGAAAAGTATAGCATTCATATCGGGCTTTTTGCCAAACTGCTTCATAAGCGCAGCCCGGAGGTTGGTCCACCTATGTTCTAAGTTATCGGATGGTTCTACCATGTAATTGTTGCTCGTTACTGATTGCTGATTGTTATTATTATAGAGTCTACAACAATTAACAATCAGCGATTAAATATTCTGCGCTTTAAGTTCTTCCCAATATTCTACAGCACGGCGGAAGTGCGGTATTACAATAGAGCCACCTACCAGGTTTGCGATGGAGAAAATTTCAAAGATCTGCTCATCGTTTACACCTTCATCAAAGCATTTGCCCAGGTGGTATTTAATGCAATCGTCGCAACGCAGTACCATAGAGGCTACCAGGCCAAGCATTTCTTTTGTTTTTACATCAAGTGCGCCATCTGCGTATGTATTCGTATCGAGGTTAAAAAAGCGCTTAATTACTTTATTGTCGTAAGACATGATGCGCTCGTTCATGCGCGAGCGATATTCGTTGAATTCTTCTATCTGACTCATTGTTGTATGTTCTGTTGCTGTAAAAAGCTTAATAAAGTATAAAAGATAAAGTTACGCGAAAATACGGAGTTTATACTTATCCCCTGCCCTGAGACATGCTTGAAGACCTGTTGGCCTTATTTTTTCCGGAGAGTTGCTTTGCCTGTGATGGCGCTTTAGCCAGAGGCGAATCCTTTATATGTACCGATTGTAATGTAAAGTTGCCTTACACCGATGTGCACCTGCATGGCGGCACCGAACTGAACCCGCTACAGCGCCGCTTCTGGGGCAAAGTACCTGTTCGGTTTGCGTTTTCTTATTTATACTTCAGGCCGAAGGGGCGGGTACAAAAACTGTTGCACAAACTAAAGTATAAAGGTGGCCATGATTTAGGCGAGCATTTGGGCAAGCGGTATGGTACTATCTTAGCCGACCATAAGTATAACCAGCAGTTTGATGTTATAGTGCCAGTGCCCTTACACAAGTATAAATTGAGCCGCCGGGGTTACAACCAATCCGATAGTTTTGCAAAAGGGCTGGCTACTGCACTGCAACTGCCCTGGCAGGCAACCGGCCTAGCCCGCATAGAGAATACCACCACCCAGACCAGCAAAAACAGGTTAGACCGCTGGCAAAACGTGGAACATGTTTTTAAAGTATTGTCGCCTGAGTTGGTTGCTGGTAAACGGGTGTTGCTAGTAGATGATGTAATGACAACCGGTGCTACCCTGGAGGCCTGCACCGTTGCCTTGTTAGCCGCCGGCTCTACCGAAGTTAGCGTGATAACAATAGCGGCTGCTTAAATTATATTTTAAAAACTATAGCTTAGCGTTATACTTGCTGAGTTGGGGTTTATACTTCTTGTTTCGCTTCAGCTCATAGTTGTAGATAATCTCCCCTATTTCTTTAAAGAAAGGCAGGCCTGTTTCGTCGTACTCATACTTATTGTCGTTCAGAATGCCGTCGCTGTTCACATAGATCACTGCCGAAAGCATAAACTCGACATTGTTTTTGGTATCAACTATATAAGATGCATCCGTCAGGAAGCCGTAAGCCCAACCCGTTTTGTTATAGATGCGCATGTAATCCGGGATTTTGCTTTTACCTGACTTATATAAAAAGAACTTGGTATAGCTGTCGAAGAACTCGGTGGTATCATACTTTGGGTAATCGCTTTGGTAAGGCAGTTTACTCATGTACTCGTGCAGGAAAGTATAATCCTGTTGTGTCAGGTTAAAGCGCTTTTGGGCCGGCACCGATTCCGGAAACATCACCGCCTGTACCATTTGCTGCAGATCCTCGAGCGGCAGGTTGTTGTGGGTAGTAAAATCTATCGGCTCATTGATCAGTTTTTCATCCCAGTTATAGTGGCCTTTCCCTATCAGTATTTTTTTGCTAAAGTCGAATGTGGCCTTGCTGTAAGCTGCCGGCTGGGCATATACCAACTTTCCCTCCTGTAAAAATCGGATAGGGTTCGTATGCCTGTTTTCTTCTGGTGTCATGGGCGTAAACCGACGGGTTATGCGCACATCTTTATACCCTTTTTGCCACAGTTTCTCATTTAATGTTTGCTGCCCTACAAACTCATACAAGCGGTTGTAGGCATCGTTGTCGCTTACTAAAAATACCTTTTTAATATAATGTGCTATAGAAGGCAAGCCATTTTTGGAGGTGCTATCAGCAGCAACCTTGGTCTGTTTGCTGAAAGCGCTATCGGTAAGCATGGGCGTATACTTATCCAGGTTATTTACTTTAAGCTCATTGAGCTTTTCGAGAGCAAGTATAGCTGTGGGTAGTTTAACTGTAGAGGCAGGGTTGTAGTAGCGGTTTCTGTCTACGTTATAATAGGAATGCTTAAAATGCGGTTGGTTGTTTTTGTCCCTGTTGATGCGGGTATAAATGATCTGGTACTGATACGTATCAGGTTTATTTAAAACATCTTTAAGTAATGGAGAAGCTTGTCTCCGCAACATTCTTTTTAACCACGGATCATTTTTTTGCTGTGCAGAAACAGAAGTAGTTGTTCCTAGGAGCAGGCACAAAACTAACAAGCGCGAAATTCTCATGACTTATATCTGAATTAGGATCTTCTAATATAAGAAATTATGCTTGATCAGTAATATGATGTGCTCTAGTTGATAGGAAAGTATACCTGAAAAGGCATCAAGTTTGAAATGTTTTGAATTGTGAAGTATGAGGCTACAAAAAAGAAAAGCGCTCCTGTTTTAAGAACGCTTTTCTTTCTTTCCTTAAGATGTCTGCTTTTTATGAATATCCGATAAACTGGGCTCGGCATACTCTATTGTTTCAGCATCTTCCAGTGCATCCAGTTCCTTTTTTATTATAGCATAATCTGCATTAAAAGGGATTTCCAGCGAAAAGTAATGTTCGTTCAGGGCTTCTGAAACACAGCCAAGGTGTGTGAAGATATCGCGTATATCATCTATCTTCTTTGTCTCATCGTCAATTACCACATGCACGATAGAGTTACCTGAATATTCTACTGTTTCCTTGTATACCAGTTTGTTTTCGTCTGTATCAAATGTGGCGTGGACTATATCATTGGTTGCTACCAGCGGCGCATAAAAAGGGAGACTATCTATTTTATAGTGTCCTTTTTCTTTATCCACTACAACGGCCCAGAGTGCCTCTTCCATTTCCTGATCAAAGAGTTCGCTAAAAAACCTGAAAATGATTTCTTCGTGCTGAACAGCGTTATCCATAGTATGTATATTTTAGAGTAAGTATAAAAGCAAAAGCCCGGAACTGATTCCGGGCTTTTGTTATAAATAAAAATCTGATGCTTATTTGTTTGATCCGGCGTTGATCATAGCGCAACGGAAACCGATAGTTGCAGTTGCAGAATCCTGGGCCATGAAACGGCGTGTACCCGGAGATAACCAGTAAGCTACGTCTTTCCAGGAACCACCTTTAAATACACGAACTTCGTCGTTAATCAGTGAGTGGTAACCTTCGCTTGAATCATAGTTAGAAGAGTCATCCAGGAAACCATCACGACGGAACGGGTTCAGATCTTCAACATCCTGGTAAGAAAGCGGGCGGTAAAGATCCTGTACCCACTCGTTTACGTTACCAGCCATGTTATACAAACCGTAGTCGTTTGGCGGGTAGCTATAGATGTAATCTGTGATCATGGCGCCATCGTTTAGTGAGCCTGCAATACCTGCATAGTCACCACGGCCACGCTTAAAGTTAGCCATAAACTTACCCATCTGCTTGCCATATGGGTTACGAACCTGGTGGCCATCCCAAGGATAAAGTCTTCTGTTGTTCTGGTTTTCGTCGTCAGAGTACTGCGTTCCAATCAGAGCCTGTGCAGCGTATTCCCACTCAGCTTCTGTTGGCAGGCGGTAGTTCGGCAATACATAGCCAGATTCGATTGATGGTTTAGAACCTTCAGCAGGAGCTTCTTCAGCACCTTTCTTTTTTCTGCCGAAAAGGCCTCTTCTTCCGCCACCGCCATCTGCCTGCTGTGCCAGGTTTTCGTTAACCTTGGCAGTACGCCAGATGCAGTAATCGTTAGCTTGTAACCAGCTTACACCCACAACAGGGAAAAAGCGGAAACCAGGGTAACGCAGGTAATACGATACATAAGGGTCGTTAAAAGATAGTTGCTGCGACCATACAGTAGTATCAGGCAAAGCAGCCTGGTATACTTCCGGAAGCGAGTCGGCCTTTAGGTAATGAAGGTACTCCAACCAGTGTATGTTGGCAACTTCAGTCTCATCCATATAAAAAGATGCTACCGTAACAGTGCGCTCAATATTGTCGCGTGTCATGGCTACATCTTCTTCCATTGAGCCCAGGGTTGTGCGGCCACCCTCTATAAACACCAGGCCCGGACCTTGCGGAAATTCTGCATAGTCTGCTACCTGAAACGATTTCTCGTCTTCGTTATAGGCTATACCAGTGGCGGTACTAGTGTCACCAGGATCTGTGCTGGTGGGTTGTCCTCCTTTGGAGCAGGATGTAAGGATAAATCCTCCCACAACCACTACCGATAGATACTTAATAAGATTCATAAAATAGCACCCAATTTAGATAAGGTTCTTGTAACGTAGTTTAATGTGCAATTATAACTAAAATCAGAATGATGGGCAAACAATGCCGGTGTTAAATTTATTTGCAGAACGGTTCCGGAACAATTTATTTAAATCATTTCGTTCAAATACTAGCGATATTTCGTTGGCTCCGCCGGCCTGCTTGCCAAAACCTGCCAGGCCTACATCGTGGCTGAAACCTATTTTAAACTGCTCTAACTGCAGCCCTGCTATTACGGACAAGGCCTGATCTTGGTTAGCATCACCGGTTACAGGCACTCCTTTGTATATTAAACCTAACGTGAAGGGTGTATAAATAGTATGCAGGCCAATATCTGTTTTGCTAAAAAAATCCTGTTTGGTGTATGTTACCGATGGGGTAAAGCTTAATTCGAATAAACGGCCCTGATCGGTATAGTTGCGGGCGTAAAATTTATACCCCGTAGTGGCAGTAAAACGTATAGGCAGCCGGGTGGTTTCACCAAACCCATAGGCGGGTTTATTCAGGTGGGCAGCTGCAAAGCTAAACCATAGATTATCAGAGTATAAAAGCCCTCCGGCAGTAAAGCTGGCATAGTTGGTGGGCTCAAACGTATTGGCCTCTGCCGAGCTTACGGCTACCTTACCATTATCAGATAATTGATCGCCGAAAACCAGGTTATCATAGTTCAGGCGCAGGGAGGCTACAGTTACCTGCAAGCCAGCTGAAAAAGCCCATTTGCTGCTCAGATTGGTATGATAGGCATAAATAGCTCCGGCCTGTAATTTTTGTAATCCTCCTATACCGGCTTTATCCTGTTGCAGCAATAGCCCGATTGCACTTTTAGTACCAGCAAAGCTATAGTCGGCAGTGAGTTGGTTTGTTCTGAAGGAACCGTTTAGGGCGGGCCATTGGTTACGATGGGCTAAGCCTACGCTCCATTGGCGGCCTAATCCGGTAAAAGCCGGGTTCAGGTATATCCGGTTGGCATATTGCTGCGTTAGTTGCACATCCTGTGCCTGGGTTGTAAAAACCCAGATATAAGCTAAACAGGCGCAAATCGCTTTTTTTACGGACATCTTTATACTAAACAAACAGCAACAGAGAGTTAAATAAAAGGAGGCTAACTATAATTTGCATGGTTTTAGCTATAAATTATATAGTTTAGCTTTACTGTATCTATCAACCACCGTTATGAAAAAATTAGTAATTGGCTTTTTCGTATTTCTGGCGCTACTGTTTGCAGCGGCAGCGCTAGTTCCATTTCTTTTCAAAGATAAAATTAAACAGGCCCTGGACAAACAGATCGCCAAGAATATAAATGCGAATGTTATCTATAATACAGATGACGTAAGCCTTTCTCTTTTCCATGATTTCCCGGATATGTCTTTAGGCGTTGAGAACCTCACCGTAGTAGGTAAAGATTCTTTTGCCACCGACACTTTAGCCCGCATTCCTGCCTTTAGAATGGGCTTAAACCTGATGAGCGTAATAACCGGAAACGAGCTTAAAGTAAACAAAATTACGCTTGATGAGCCTGTAATACGCTTGCTGGTGTTAAAAAGCGGTAAAGCTAACTGGGATATTTACATTTCTGATACGGCTGCAGTTACTCCTGCCGATACTGCTGCAAGCAATTTTAAAATGGCCATAAAAGGTTGGGAAGTGAACAATGGAACACTTTTTTATGACGACCTGAGCATTCCTTTTGGTTTAGCTGGCTATAATGTGAACCATACCGGTAGTGGCGATTTCGAGAAAGATGTGTTTGATATGGTTTCTAAAACCACCGCTGATCGTTTTACCATGACTTATGATGGTGTGAATTACATCGAGAATGGTAAGCTGAACGCCGATGTTACCATGGCCATGGACCTGAACAAATCGCTTTATACTTTTAAAGACAACAAAATTCAGTTAAACGAGCTGCCGTTTACTTTTGCCGGTACCATACTTATGCCGGACGAGAACATGGATTTCGACCTGACCTTTAAAGCTACCGAAACAGACTTTAAACATGTGCTTTCGGTAGTGCCCGGTATGTATACTGAGCAGTTTAAGGATATTAAAACCGAAGGTAAACTGAGTTTTGACGGCTACTTTAAAGGCCGCATGAACGATACCCTGATGCCTGGTTATGGTACCGATCTGAAGATCATAAATGGTATGTTCAAATACCCTGACCTGCCTCAGGCCGCCCGCAACATTAACGTAGATATGCGCATCGATAACAAAGACGGTAATACTACAAATAATCTGCTGGTTGATGTGCGCAAACTACACCTGGATCTGGGTAAAAATCCTGTAGATGCAAAAGTATTGGTAAAAGGCCTGGAGCCGATGGACGTAGATGGCAACGTGAAAGCAAGTATAGATCTAGCCGAGATCACAAAAGTTTTTCCGGTGGAAGGTATGACACTGCGTGGCTTGCTCAAAGTAGATGCCGATGCGAAAGGTACTTACTCTGAAACCAAAATGCCGGTAATAGATGCCGATATGCGCCTGACAAATGGTTATGTGAAGTCTAAAGATTTCCCTGCTCCTATTCAAGGCCTGAATATGGTAGCCAACATACTTAACACCACCGGCAACACCGACGATACCCGCATCAATATCCAGAACTTTAATATGAGTCTGGATGGCGAGCCACTTGCTGGCCGTGCGCTTATTCAAGGTATAGATAAGCCTGCTTTCGACTTCAACATTAAAGGTATACTTGACCTTACAAAGCTGACGAAGATCTTCCCGCTGGATGATATGAAAGTATCGGGGCGCATAAACGCTAACGTGGCTGCTAAAGGCAAAATGAGCGACATAGAAGCCGAGAAGTATAACAACATTACTGCCAGCGGAACTATGGCTATCAGTAACCTGAACTTTGTAAGTACCGACCTGCCGCAAGGTATGAAAATAGCCTCTGCCAATGCTGTGTTCAATAATGAGCGTATTCAGCTGCAGAACATGAGCGGCCATTTAGGTAAGAGCGATATTCAGGCCAATGGTACTATCTCTAACTACATGGGTTATGCCCTGGCTGATAACCAGTCGTTGCGTGGTACTATAAACCTGCGCTCTAATACCTTTAATGTAAACGAGTGGATGGTGGATGAAAATACCGGCGAAACCGTTGCTGCCACCAAAGAGGCAGAAGGTGTGGTAGAGGTGCCCGCCAACTTAGACCTGGTACTGAAGGTAGATGCCAAACAAGTGCTTTACGATAACCTGAAACTGAACAATGTGAATGGCCAGGTGCAGGTTAAAGACAAAATTGCAAAACTGCAGGGCGTTACCTTTAATACCTTGGGCGCTACTTTTGCTACCAGCGGAAGTTACAATACCCAAAGCCTGCAGCATCCTCTGTTCGATATGAAGCTGGATATTAAGAACCTCCAGTTTAAAGAAGCTTTCAACACCTTTAATACTATAAAGGCTATAGCACCAATTGCAGGCTTGCTTGATGGTACGTTCTCTACCAAGTTTAATTTTGCAGGCGAGCTGGGCCAGGACATGACCCCGATATTCAAAACAATGGATGGCGAGGGTATTGTGCAGGTAATACGGGCAGCGGTGAGCAACGTAGCCGTCGTAGATAAGATCAGCAGCCTTACCCACTTTGATGAGCTTCGTAATTTTGTGGTAGAAAACCGCTATATAGATGCCGAGATCGTAGATGGCAGCCTGGTTATTAAGCCATTTGATATGAAAGTAGGCAACGTTGAAATGACAGTAGGCGGCTCTAACAACATTAATGGTAACATCGATTACATTACAGCCCTAAATGTACCGGCTGGTAAAGTAGGTAAAGAGCTTAACTCGCGCCTTGCCGGGCTTATTGGCAACGAAAAACTGGCTGGCTCTGAGCGCATAACACTTAATCTGAATATTGGCGGTACGCTGTCGAGCCCACGTGTGGCGCTGGCAGGCGGTAGTGCTAAAGCGCAGGCAAAAGACCTGGTTAAAAATGTAGTGCAGAATAAGCTGGATGATGCAAAGCTGAAACTGGAGCAACGCAAGCTGCAGGCTCAGGACAGTATAAAAGCAGAACTGGACAAGAAGCGAGTGCAGGCAGAGCAGAAAGCCCGCCAGGAATTGGATAAAAAGCGCCTGGAGGCCGAACAGCAGTTAAAGCAAAAAGCGGGCAACAAGCTTAACGACCTGCTAAGATCCAGAACAAGACCTGCCGCCAAACCCGATACAGCAGCTACAGGTAACTAGTTAAAGTATAAAATGCTTGAAGTATAAAGTATAAGCTACTTGTAGTTTATAATACAACAAAAAGGCAGCAGAAGCTTATATCTGCTGCCTTTTATTTTTCCTGCTTATATAATTTAGTACAACATTGCGCCGTTCTTAAAACTCAGAAGTGCTAAAGGTATAGATGTAAAGCCTCTGAATAAAAAAATATAGCAAATAACTGATTCTTCATTTTGTCTTCATCTTCGGGTCAGATATTTGCTGCGTAACTTAAATAAAACAACACGTATGAAAAGAAACTTCATTTTCCCTCTGATGCTGTGCGGCCTGTTAGGTTTTAGCGCATGCAACGACGATAGCGAAAACACGGGTACTGCTAAAATGCAGGTTCGTATGACAGATGCTCCCGGCGACTACGAGGAGGTTAATATTGATATCAAATCGGTACAGATTATTAAAGAGGGAGATACTGACGAGGCTGATTGGATCACGATGGAAGAAATTCATCCGGGCATTTATAACCTGCTGGATTTTGCGAATGGCCGCGATACCTTACTTGCCAGTGCTAACCTGCCTGCAGGTACAATCTCTCAGATCCGTTTGATATTAGGTGATAACAACACGCTTAAATTAAAAGATGGCACAACGGTAGCGCTTAAAACACCAAGTGGCCAGACATCCGGTATTAAACTGAAAATTGATGCCGAGCTGGAAGAAGATGTTACGTACATGCTGCTGCTCGATTTTGATGCTGCTAAATCTATAGTACCAAGAGGAAATGGCCAGTATAACCTGAAGCCCGTTGTTCGTACTATTACACAGGCAATTGCCGGTGGTATTAAAGGTAAGGTAACTCCTGCCGAGTATAAGCCCGGTATTTATGTTATCTCAGCTGCAAACGATACCATAGGTGGTTTTGCCAACGATAACGGCGACTTTTTGATCAAAGGCGTGCCAGCAGGTACTTACAAAGTTAAGTTCTACACCGAAGGCAATGCGCATGACAAAACTATAGAGAACGTAAGCGTAACGCAAAATCAGGTAAAAGACCTTGGCACAGTAGAATTGCCAAAAGAATAATGTAAGACGCTAGATATAAGATACAGGACTACAAGTATAAAATCTGAAATTTTGACTTTGTACATTAGTTCAAAATCTAGCTGATATCAAATAAAAAGGAGCTCTTCATCATAAAGAGCTCCTTTTTATTTGTCTAGTATCTTATCTCTAATGTCTTAATACACCTGGCCCATCAGCTCACGCACGTATGTAACATAATCGGTGTTTGGCGGTGTGTGGCCGTTTTTGCGCAGGTCGGTGGCAACTTGTGCCCGGTGGTACGTGGCGTGGTTAAAAGCATGCGTTAAAATATCGAGCACACGCGTGCTATACTTATTGCCCTGGCTGTTGGTATAGTCTATCAGGCGGTTAAATTCAGTTTCGTCGGCGTTGGCTACAATTTCGGCCAGTTTGTAAGATGCCGATTTGTGCAGCTCCTTTAGTTGCTCCAGGTTATGCTCCTGCCATACTTTTACCGGGCTCGTTGTGCCTGTAATGCGCGCTATCCAGATGGCCTGTGCGTTCAGGGCGTGGCTCATTAAGCGGGCCGCATTGTTAGGTACATGCGGTAAGCTGCTGAACACATCCAGCATGGTCTGGTTGGCCCAGATGTTATATTCTGATAAGTTCTTCAGTACGTCGTTTCCTGTCATTTTCTTAGCGTTCTCTTTTATCTTCCCAAATTAAAGTTTCGTTTGTGCGCTTCTCGGCAAAGTCTGTGCAGCGGCCATCCCCTTTTCCGGTTATACCGCCATCCGGCTCGCAAAGCTGGTTGCCATCTTTATCAAACAGCTTACCCGGAATGTCGCAGCAGCGACCCGTCAGGTAGTATACTTCCTGGTTGTTATAAGTATAACGGTATACTTTAGCCGGAGGGTTGGCAGGTGCCTCCTGCTCCAGTTGCTGTATAAGCTGGCTAAGCCACGGAGCTTGTGAGTTTGTATTGGCTCCAGTTGTTTTACAGCCTGAAGCAAAAGCTAGCAGCAATGCAAGTGATGCCCAAACAGGCATTTTTTTCATAGTCATAGAGGCGTGTTTTTTTTTAAGAGGCGCAAAGGTACGCAATAATTCAATTACGAATTATGGGTTTAGAACTACGAATTTTATACTTGTATTTAATAGAGTGGAATAAGAAAAGCCTGCTTCTAAGCTAGACTCAGATAATCTAAGAGATAAGGAAGGAAAACGATTGTACCAACAATAGCTGCCGTAATAGCGGCAACCAGCACCGCCGCTGCTGCCAGGTCTTTGGTTTTGCCGGCCAGCGGGTTATGCTGCGGCGACACCAGGTTGGTAAGCGTTTCGATGGCAGTGTTGAAAATCTCGGCAGTTATGACCAGACCTATACTTCCGGCCAGTAGGCACCATTCCAGTTTAGTAACCCTGAAAATGATACCGGCAAGTATAACCCCGATAGCAGCCAGTATGTGCAGGCGCATGTGTGGCTCCGAACGCACAGCCGAGTTTATACCTTTAAAGGCAAACTTAAAGCTGTTATAGCGCTTTTTGAAGTAACTCTCCAATGGGGATTATAATTTAAGAATAGGTTATACTTAGTAAGTCCGTTTCAAGTTAACAGATTTATACTTAGCCGAACTATAATTTAGCTGCCAAACTCCGGTTTAAGCTTGTCTATAAATACTTTCCTGAACTTCTCTACTTTTGGCCGCACCACAAATGCGCAGTAAGGCTGGCTTCCGTTGTTTAAAAAGTAATTCTGGTGGTAATTTTCGGCCGGGTAATAATTGGTTAAAGGCTCGATGGCCGTAACAATAGGGTCATCGAAAGCGCCAGACTCATCTAAAGCCAGTTTATACTTTTCGGCTAGCTGCTTTTGCTCCTCGTTGTGGTAGAAAATAACAGAGCGGTACTGCGGGCCAACATCGTTGCCTTGTCGGTTTAAAGTGGTTGGGTCGTGGGTTTCCCAGAACACGCGCAGCAGCTCTTCGTAGCTGATTACGTTAGGATCAAAAGTTATTTGTAGCACCTCTGCGTGGCCGGTGGTGGCGCTGCAAACCTGCTTATAGGTTGGGTTTTCCACATGGCCACCTGCATAGCCCGACTCTACTTTTTCCACACCTTTTAACTGTTGAAAAACTGCCTCAGTACACCAAAAGCATCCATTTCCGAACGTTGCTATTTCCATTTACTTATCCTCTACTTTGATAATTTAGTCTTTATATTTCAGTGCATCCGCATTTATACAGTAGCGCACTTGGGTTGGTGTACGGGCATCTTCAAACAAATGACCTAAATGCTGCCTGCATTGGCTGCACAAGAGCTGTATCCGCTCCCGGCCATACGTATCCAGCGGGTTCTGCTCTACATTGTCGCCTACCTGTGCCCAAAAACTTGGGAAGCCCGAACCAACACTAAATTTATACTTTGCACTGAACAACACCTGCCCGCAGTTAGAGCAAGTATAAACGCCGCTTTCCTGCTCATTCCCGCTTGGGTCTACTTTCTGGTTGCGTACGAATAGCATGTAAAGCTACATGAGATATTTTGTCTATAGCGCGAGCGAGGATGCTCGCGGCATGTATAAATTGAAACCTATACTTCCTTTTCCAAATCCTCTATGGGCACAAATTTAAGGGAGAGTGAATTTACACAATGGCGGATATTTTTCGGTGTAAGGTATTCGCCTTCGAATACGTGGCCCAGGTGCGCGCCGCAGTTAGCGCAAACAATTTCGGTACGGCGGCCATCGGCATCTGGTATGCGTTTTACGGCGCCGGTTATTTCATCATCAAAGCTTGGCCAGCCGCAGTGCGACTCAAACTTGTACTCCGAAGTATAAAGTGGCGCGTTGCAACGGCGACACAAGTATACGCCTTCTGCTTTATTATGCTCATACTCACCGGTGCCCGGGTATTCGGTGCCTTTGTAAACTATAATGCGCTCTTCTTCCGGGGTAAGCTTGTTATATTCTGATGGGTCTTTTGCAATTTTCATAGGTTATGCTTTGCTGTTGCTCTGTTTATACGTGTGGTTTTAAGAACAGCGAAAAGTTAAGAAGGTTTTGGTAAATCTATAGTTGTGATAGCTATTTATCCCGCAGGTTTGAGCGCAGCGGTAACTTGTGGGAAGTATGGCAGCCAGTTTGTAACTGGAGAAAGTGTGATTGCGGAAAACGCCAGTTACAAACTGGCCTCAAAGTATAACCACAAGTTGCGCTGCCACTAAACTTGCGGGACTTTGAGGAAATTAGAATGGTAAATCATCTTCCTCAACTTCATACAATTTATAAAGCCTTTGCTCCTCTTTGAGAAGTACGCTTAAACCATCTTGTGTAATCCTATATGCATAATAATCTTCACGTCCATCAACTTCATTTTCTTTTTGAAGGAGACCTAGCTTTTCCAGCTTAATTGATGAAATATCAACTCTAGGATCTCTTATTTTAAGTGTTTCTTTTATATGCCATAAACTTAGCCCAGTAGGAGAGTTGGTGGCTGTTGCTAGAAGTACAGCTAAGAAATTAAAATCAATTTCAGATAGATTTATATCAGTGATTTGAAAGTTAGAGTTTGAAGCTTTGTAAGTATTTATACTTTTTATCAAACCTATCCTTTCAATCTCCTTTTTAATTAAAGAACACGCAAAATTTAGAGCAGAAGTAGAGTCGCCATCTGATCTTTTGGGCTCATAATCCGCAGTCGTTACCCCAAGTAAATCTGTCGGAAAATGTAGATCAATACCTCTAGGTTTAACTATAAAGCATCTCTGTTTACCGATAGTACCAATAAATAAGCCAAGTTCAAAAATCACGTTGTCTCTAACTATCTTCTCTTCAGCATTTCTTATTGTAGCTATATCATCAGGAGAGAAGATAAAGACTGCAAAGTCAACAGAAAATGCTTTCTCAATTAGAGAGTCTATTGTGTTGTTTGATAATTTAAATGTTCCGTTTCTCCAAATAGTAACTTCACATGAATGATCAAGATTCTCATTGATAGCATCAGCTATTTTTAAACTTTCTGCTGAACATCCAATAAACAATCTCGGCTTTCTTTCCATCAGTATTAGACTTTGAATTATATATAAGTATAAATATAGCAAAAGCTACAAGAATTTGCATAAAACAAAAAAGCAGCCCCTTCCGGAGCTGCTTTTCATTTATCAGTAAACTATAGTTCTTACTTCAAGCTGCCGATCATATCTTCTGGGCGTACCCACTCGTCGTACTGCTCGTTGGTAAGCAGTTCCAGCGCGATAGCTGCCTGGCGAAGGGTTGTGCCTTCTTTGTGGGCTTTCTTCGCTATTTTGGCTGCGTTGTCATAACCGATGTGCGGGTTAAGGGCTGTTACCAGCATCAGCGAGTTCTCCAGGTTTTCTTTGATACGGGCTGTGTTCGGCTCTATGCCTACAGCGCAATGCTTGTCGAACGAGTCGCATGCGTCACCGATCAGCTGGGCGCTCATCAACAGATTGTAGATCATCACTGGCTTGAACACGTTCAGCTCGAAATGACCATTCATGCCACCAACCGAGATAGCCACGTCGTTACCAATCACCTGCGCGCAAACCATGGTCATAGCTTCTGCCTGTGTAGGGTTAACCTTACCTGGCATGATAGAAGAACCCGGCTCGTTCTCAGGGATCAGGATCTCAGCAATACCAGAACGTGGGCCAGAAGCCAGTAAACGGATATCGTTGGCAATCTTCATCAGCGATACAGCCAGTTGCTTCAGGGCGCCAGAAGTCTCAACTATAGCATCGTGTGCAGCAAGTGCCTCAAATTTGTTAGGAGCCGTGATGAACGTATGACCGGCAAACTGAGAGATCTTCTCGGCAACCAGCACATCGTAACCAGCCGGTGTGTTAAGGCCTGTACCTACCGCAGAACCGCCAAGGGCCAGCGTGCTCAGGTGCTCCAGTGTGTTGCGAAGCGCCTTCATGCCGTAATCCAGCTGGGCTACATAACCAGAAAGCTCCTGACCAAGTGTAAGCGGCGTAGCATCCATCAGGTGCGTACGTCCGATCTTCACCACATCCATGTAAGCTTCTGCTTTGCTGTTAAGGGTGTCGAGTAGTTTTTTAACCAACGGCAAGGTATGCTCCACCACTTTTTTGTAAGCGGCAATGTGCATCGCTGTCGGGAAAGTATCGTTAGAAGACTGCGACTTGTTTACGTCGTCGTTCGGGTGGATCTTCTTTTTCTCGTCCATCAGGTTGCCACCCAACAGTACGTGCGCACGGTTAGCTACCACTTCGTTCACGTTCATATTCGACTGCGTGCCCGAACCTGTCTGCCAAACTACCAGCGGGAACTGGTCTGCCAGCTTGCCTTCCAGTATCTCGTCGCAAACTTTACCGATTATCTCAGCTTTGTCCTGTGCCAGTACGCCCAGCTCTGCGTTGGCAAATGCAGCCGATTTTTTAAGTATAGCAAAAGCCTCGATCACTTCCTTCGGCATCAGCTGGCCACCGATGGTGAAGTTCTCTTTAGAGCGCTGCGTCTGGGCGCCCCAGTATTTGTCTGCAGGCACCTCTACAGGGCCCATCGTGTCTTTCTCTACGCGAATTTGCATATAGTTTATACTTAGGTTTAAAGGATCAAAATTGTCGGCGGCAAAACTACGAAAAAGAGTTCTGAGTTCTGAGTCTCGGGTTACGAGTTATTTCAGGATTCCCCAAAGACCGGTACTTGTTTTTGCTCCACTTTTAAGGGTTTGCGCACCTGCCTGGTTACGTACTTCTTTTCCTGCTCAAAGGCTACAATTTTAAGCGTTATGTCCAGACCTGTTACTGTGTTGCTGTTCCTGAAAGTGGCGTAAAGTGTGCTGTCGGTGGTTTTAGGAGTCTCAGCGAGCGATACCTTTTTGTAGTCGGAAATAATGCCGGTACCCTGCGCGAAAGTATAAGGTTTCCAGCCATCTACATCCGCCACAAACTTCTCTGCCGATGCTTTATTCATAAAGTAATAGTCGATGTTTCCGCTGGCATTTACCTGTGGCAAACTCGGTAATAAACCTAATCCAAAACCCACTACCGGGCTCACAGTAGAGGAAGCAATTACAGAAGCGCCTTTTGTTACCAGTTTGGTCATGTTCTTTAGGTCTTCCACCGATTGCTGTCCCACGCCAATCCAGTAAACCCAATGCACCGTATTAGCCGGTAACTTAAACGGCACCGACACGCGGCTTGGGTTCAGGTTTGCCATAGATGCCACTCTGAAGGTTTTATCAATCAAAGTAACAGGTGTCAATTCGCCCTTTACCAATACTTTTTCGGTTGTGGTGGCCCAGGTAGTATCATTTTTGGTTTTCCAGGTGATGTTAGAATTGAAGTGGCGGGTTTCATCTTTCTCAGGCAGGCGTTTTATACTTAGCCGTGCAGGTATAGCTTTATCGGAGGCAGTTGAAAGTATAAACTTATAAACCTGCTTTTGCGGCACGGTCAGTTTCAGGTCTTTTATTTTTTTCAAGCCTTTGCTGTTATACACCACAGCTCCAGAAGTATATTCCTGCACTTCCAGGTTTATAGCCTCACCAGCTTTATCGGGGTCAATAGCTATAACTGCCACATCGCCCTTCTGGAAACCATAAAAATATACTCCCTGCTGGCCATTTGCCGGTATGCTTATACTTTGCTCAGTTACGGTAATTGCTCTCTTCTGTGCTATAGTCGCCACGCTCCATAGCAGCATCATTACCAATAAATTATACTTCATTTTATACTTTCCGGAAATCCGGGTGCAAAGATAAGGACTAAGATTTTTAAGATGGAAAGATTTTAGGATTTGGTTGATGGTTTAGGTGTTGCTATAGTTTTATAGTTGCTGTGGTCCAACTACCCCCAACCCCTCAGAGCTACGCTCGCTACCTTCGAATTCTCGTTCTCACTTGTCCTCAAGGGGACAGTTCTGCAACTGCTATACTTCCGGTTATAGTTTTGTCGGTATAGTCCACGGGCGGACAGGTGCGACCTGTCCCTACGGAATATACCGACAATTCTCGGAGCTTATCGTTTCAAAGTATAGAATATAGGAAACTGTCGAACTGATATCAGTCTTGGGGTTGAGCGCCTTTGATTTGTTGCGGTGCCGTCAGGCAACCCGAGGTACGAGGGTAGCTTCAAATCAGCAGCGCGATGCCCTTATCGAGGGCCCCTACCCCCGCCGTGAGGGCCCCAAAGCTAACTATGCAACTATAGATAAGTTAAGCTCCCAGGATTAGAAGCAACTATGAAAGTTTAGCTTGGTTCAGGAAAGTATAAACTGCAACTATAGGACAATTAAGATTTCACGACTGACGCTCGAAATGACAAAAGAAAAACTATAAAACTAGAAGCTCAACTACCTTATCACCCTCTTCTCTGATTCCTCAGCAAGCAAGGCAATCATTTCCAACTGAATAGGTTTAAGGTAGGTAGTATTCAGGTTGGTGTTGTCTTTAAAATCGACGAGGTACTGGCCTTCAGCGCCCAAGTATTGGATGCGTGTTATATCTTTCATGCTGTAGGCACGGTTCTTATAAAAGAAGTTCGTAACACGTATTTCTTCCCGATCTATGGTTACGTGCCAGCGCATGGCGTACCAGCCAACTGCTCCCGAAATAAGCAGCATAAGTATGAGTAGTATGTTGTAGTATCTGTTAGAGCGCGGCCCCTCCTGCTGCAGCATGTACTTTTTGTAATGATCATACTCGTGGCCTAATAGCGCACGTTGTGCCAGCCGCAAAGGTATAACTGCCAGCGTAAGGCCAATCAGCAGGCCTGGGGCAAAAAGAGCATCAAAGTTTGGAGTAAGTACATATAAATGTGCGCTGGAAGTATGCAATATACTTGATATCATGGCCAGCATACCTGCACTGAAAACCGACAATACGCAGGCAAAAAAGAAGTACGCTATCGTTAGCCGCAGTTCCTGTTTTTGTGCATATTTTACCTCATCTGGTGTAAGGGTTTGTGCATTCGGTGCCGTCGACATGCTGCGTAGGGCATAACGCACCACCGGCAACAAAACGGCTACTGCAAAAAAGCTGATAAGGAGATTTCTAATTATTTCAATCATAAGAACTATAGGCTATACCGCAAAATTAATACGGTATTCCCAGTTTCCTATAAATAAAACCTAACAACCAGGCCGGGCCTATCAGCAGAAACTGCAGGTCTTTCAGAAAAGAGGGTTTCTTGCCTTCTACTTTGTGCCCGTAAAACTGCCCGATCCAGGCTAATACAAATATTAGAAGGCAAATAAGCCAGAGCGGGGTATCCGTAGCAGTATCCAATGTATGCACTGCCCATAGTGCAAGCCCGCAGATTATTGCCATACCCAGAAACATGGTAAAAGACAGCCGCAGGTAAAACAGCAGCCCCAGCAAAACTATAACAGTACCAAAATGCACATAAGGCTGTACCGAAGGCGGAAAAGGTGCTTGCAGCGCGTGTGCCTTAATGCTGGCCAGCAGCCCAATGATGCTGAAAAAAATAAGCGGAACGCAAACCCAGTGTATAAGCTTGTTTGTATGGTTCTGGTGGCTTTCGCCGTAGGCATCAAACCACTGCTGTATAGTTTTCATTTTTTTGCACTTTGTTGAATGTTTACCAATACTTAAACGTTCTCGCAATTAACCTGATTAAGGTACAAACTTGCCACATCAGAACCAATAATATTTCTCCTGTTGCCAAAACATTTATTGCACTTGTTGTTATAAACCAGAATCCGAAATAATGTAAAGAGCAAGGTGTTTTTTATTATTTTTGTACTATTTTTAAAAGATTATACTTCCTGAACGAAGTATTGGCTTAAAAGCCGCTATAAAACCAAAACAGATGATGCTTGCCAATTTAGCACGTTTTGTAAAAGAACATTACATCGCGATAGCTTCCTTTTTGCTGATTTTACTGTTAACGTTGTTTGTGTTCTCTGAAACCAAGAAGCGGGCAGAAGAGCGGCGTCTGAAGCTGTTTGATGTAAGGGCTACACAAGCTACGGAATCGCTTGAGCTGCGCATGCGCGACTATACCCAGATTCTGATAGGTGCAAAAGCGCTGTTTATAGCATCCGATACGGTTGAGCGAAGAGCCTGGCGCGAGTACTACGAAACCCTGAATCTGGAAAAGAACTATCCCGGAATTCAAGGTATTGGTTATAGCCATGTGCTTAAGCCATATGAAGTAAAATCTTTTGAAAGAAAAGTAAGAGCAGAAGGTTATAAAGATTTTAGCATAAGACCCGCCAGCCCGCGCGACATTTATACCTCCATTATTTACATAGAGCCTTTTATTGACCGCAACCTGCGCGCATTTGGGTATGATATGTTCAGTAACCCGGTTAGAAGGTCGGCCATGCAGATTGCCCGCGACACAAAACAGCCTACAATGTCGGGTAAGGTGCGGCTGGTGCAGGAAACCGGCCAAGACTTGCAGGCAGGCTTTCTGATATACCTGCCAGTTTACAAAAAAAACGCCGATCCGGAAACTATACAAGACAGGCAAAATCTGATCAAAGGTTATATATATAGCCCGTTCCGTGCTAAAGATCTGATGAATTCTGTGTTAGGCGACGACTTCCAGGACCTGGATGTAGAAGTTTACGATGGCACCAGCCCTTCTGAAAAGTCATTGTTGTTTAGCTCCGACAGCACGCTGCATTATGGTAAAACAGATAAAAGCCGGTTTGGAAAGTTAAGCACTATAAGTATGGCCAACCATACCTGGCGCGTCTACTGCTCAGCTAGGCCGTCTTTTGGCAACTCCTCTGATACGGAGCTGCCTTACTTTATACTTTTAGGAGGCCTCGTAATCAGTATGCTGATGAGCTTTATCATCTGGTCGCTTTCAAATACACGCCGCTCCAACAGGTTAAAGCAAACCATTACAGATAATGCCACGGCAGCCCTGTTTATACTTGATACAGATGGCTACTGTACTTTTATGAACCCGGCAGCAGAAGAAATGACCGGTTATACACTGGAAGAAATGCAAAGCAGCACTTTGCATGAAATGATCCATCATACACATCCGGATGGCCGGCCATACCCGTTCTCAGAATGCCCTATTCATACTACCTTCGCTGTTAAAGGGAGTTTGCGTGCGCATGAGGATATATTTATTCGCAAAGACGGCTCGTTTTTTAATGTTTCGTGCGCGGTGCAACCAATTGAAGAAGAGGGCGGCTCGGGTTATACTATTATCGAGGTGCGCGACATAACGGAAGAAAAACGTACCCGGCAAGCCATTACCGAGAGCGAAGCCCGTTTCAGAACGATGGCCGATAATGCTCCGGTTATGATTTGGGTGGCTGATGCCTTTGGCCAGTGCATTTATGTAAACAAGCAATGGAAAGACTTTACCGGACAGAGCCAGGAAGATAGTATGGATTTTGGCTGGCAAACAGCCATAGATGCATATGACCTGCCATACTTCGAGAGCATTTATAAAAAAGCATCTGCCGAAAGCGATGGTTTCAGAGCTGAGTATCGCATGCGCCGCCACGATGGGCAACTGCGCTGGGTTGTAAGTACAGGCACCGCTCGCTTTGGTGCAAACGGCGAGTTTTTGGGCCACATAGGCTCTGTGCTGGATATAACCGAAATAAAAGAGGCCGACAGGAAAGTAAAACAGAATGCCGAGCTATTGCAGAAACTGTTTTTAGAAGTGCCGGCGCTGGTTGCCCTGGTGCGCGCTCCTGATAAGCAATATGTACTGGCAAACCCACTCTACCGCAAACTATACGGCAACCGCACGCTCATTGGCAAAACCATACGTGAAGCACACCCCGAACTCGAAGGACAGGGCGTATTAGAACCGCTGGAAAAAGTTTTTGAAACGGGTATGCCTTATGTTGGCAAAGAGATCCCGATGGCGATAGACAGAAAGAACGATGGCAATATTGTACACGGCTTCTTTAACCTGGTAAATCAGCCCCTGCTCGATGCTAAAAACAAAGTAGAAGCGGTGCTGGTATTTGCCGTGGAGGTCACCGAATTGGTGACTGCCCGCAAAAAGATGGTGGCTATTAACGAAGAGCTCAGCGATAAAAATAACGAACTCATCCGCATCAACAACGACCTCGATAGCTTTGTATATACTGCCTCCCACGACCTGAAATCACCGATTGCGAACATGGAAGGCCTGATAACGCTGCTGCGCGATATACTACAAGGCAAGCTGAACGAAGATGACAGCGAAGTGCTTGACATGGTAGGCGTATCTATAAACAAGCTTAAACAAACTATAGCCGATCTGGCAGAAATAACCAAAGTGCAGAAGGAGTTGCAGGCAACTGTAGAGCCGCTGTTCTTCGGCGATATTCTGCAGGATGTAAAAACGGATATCAGCAACCTGATCAGTGCAGCTGATGCCAGTATAGTTGAGGATTTCCAGGTTAAAGAAATGCTTTATGCCCGTAAAAACCTGCGCAGCATACTTTATAACCTGGTATCCAACGCCATCAAATACAGGTCGCTTGAGAGGCCGGTAAAGGTGCTTGTTAATACTTACAGAGAAGGCGATTACGTAGTGCTGCGGGTACAGGATAACGGGCTGGGTATTAAAAAAGAACACCAGCACAAGCTATTCTCCATGTTTAAGCGCCTGCACAAGCACGTAGAGGGCACAGGTATTGGGTTATACATTGTAAAGCGCATTATAGAGAACAACGGGGGCAAAATAGAAGTAGAGAGCCAACTGGGAGAAGGAACCACCTTTAAAATATACTTTAAGCAGGAGCCGGTTACAGAAGTTGCATAAGCCCAGGTGCTAAAGTATAATTCCTGCCGAAAGCTGCAAGCTGTTAATGACAGATCTCCTGTTTTCAGTGTTATTGTTTGATAGGTCTCTGGAGTAACGTGCTTCCATAAACAGCTGGCGCTTATTAATTATTTCAAAGTTTATACCTGCGCCTCCAAGGTAGCCAACCACCCGGTTGTCTTTAGTATAAGTAGTATGCGTAGCTTGGCCGGTTTCATAAGTTATTGTCTGGCTTGCATCATTCGAAAGTATAAAGCTTATACTTGGCCCAGCATTTAAAAACGGTTTTACCCTTGCATTACCAAAAGTATACTTGAGCAAAAGCGGCGCCTGAAGATAAGTGGCAGTGTAGGTATACTTCAGTTCATAATCCATGGCGTGCGGGTGTTCGTAATTATAGTAACTTACAAAGCTGTGCTTCACAAAAGAAACCTCCGGTTGTATAGAAAGCCTTTTTCCTTCCATGCTAATATTCATAAACAAACCTGCCATTAGTTTATTATCAGGTTCGAAGGTGTATACATCTTCGGGTAAGGAAGATTCTAATGTAAGCCTTGAGCTTATGAATCCTGCTCTGGCGCCGTATCCTACATTTATCCTGTTATGAGCCAGGTTAATATTAGTTGTTTGGCCAGGATAAGTACAGGAGTTATACTTGGCAACGAACTCAGAAAGAGCGGTAGCAGTATAAGCTGGCAGGTTTCTGCCATCAGCAGCAATTTTTAAAGAAGCGCAATTGTTTAGCGTAGCGGCTAAAGTGCCTTTGTAATAATCCCGGAACAAGGGCATAACAGGGCTTTCCGGCTTCTGAATAAAATATGTAGCGTTCGCAATTGGGTTTAGTGCCCCATATAACGTTGTTGGCCCGTCTGCAATAACTCTCAGGAAAACAATCTGCTCTTTATTATCAATCAGTACTCCTCTGCTTTTAAAAACAACATTCTCTATACCATAGCCTTTAATTTGCCGGGCAGTGTATTCTGTAAAGACCTGGCCACCTTCTGGCTTAAACTTTATACTTGATTGCTGTGCCTTACTGGTTTGCAGTATACCTCTTACCGTATCGGCCTCCATTGTAATGATGTATCCCTGGTCCTGTGCTGTACATAATATAGGTGAAGCAATGGCAAAGCATATTAAAGCGAAGGCAAACCTGAAGATCCTCATACGGGTTAAAGATTGATTTAAATAATATTGTGAGTTGCAAAACGTGAGCAATCAAAAATAGTTATAATTAAATATATAGCATGATATTTTTAAGCTAGCGCAGTGCTCATATATGTCCTAAGTATAAGGTGGCAATGCCATAAGTTATCGTTAAATTTGTTATAAATAGAAAAGTAAACATTAAGTAGAATCTCGATTTAATGGCTAAAATAAAAACATCCTACTTCTGCCAGAACTGTGGCGCACAATCGGCTAAATGGATTGGTAAGTGCCCTGCCTGCGGCGAATGGAATACCTATGTAGAAGAAGTAGTACAACGCGAAGAGCTGACGCCAACCACCGCCTGGAAGGTGGGCAGCAGCTCGGCACAGGTATCGAGCAAGCCCAAACCAATTGCTGATATCACTTACCAGGAGCAGCAACGCATCCTGACGCAGGACCAGGAGCTTAACCGCGTGTTAGGTGGTGGTATTGTGCCGGGGTCTATGGTTTTGATTGGCGGCGAGCCGGGTATTGGTAAATCTACCCTGATGTTGCAGATTGCCCTTAGCCTGAGCGGCTTGCGCGTGCTTTACGTTAGCGGCGAGGAAAGTGAGCAGCAGATAAAAATGCGCGCTGAGCGCCTTGTAGCCCAAACATCCGATTGCTTTATACTTACCGAAACCGGTACCCAGAATATATTCAAGCAAATAGAAATGCTGCGCCCGCAAGTGCTGGTAGTAGACTCTATTCAAACGCTTCACTCCTCTTTTATAGAGGCCGGAGCAGGCAGTGTTAGCCAGGTACGCGAATGTACTGCCGAGCTCTTGAAATTTGCGAAAGAAAGCGGTACGCCGGTATTTTTGATCGGCCACATAACCAAAGAAGGCAACCTGGCCGGGCCAAAGATTCTGGAGCACATGGTAGATACCGTACTTACTTTTGAAGGCGACCGCCACATGACCTACCGTATACTTCGCACGTCTAAAAATCGATTCGGATCTACTTCTGAGTTAGGTATTTACGAAATGCTGGGATCTGGCCTGCGCGAGGTGAGCAACCCATCGGAAATCCTGATAACGCAACGCGAGGATGCTTTCAGTGGCATTGCCATTGGTGCTACCTTGGAAGGAAACCGCTCTCTGCTGATAGAAGTGCAAAGCCTTGTAAGCCCCGCCACCTACGGTACACCGCAGCGTACCAGCACCGGTTTCGATGGCAAGCGCCTGAACATGCTGCTGGCCGTTCTGGAAAAACGGGGAGGCTATCGCCTGGGTGTGCAGGATGTGTTCCTGAACATTGCCGGCGGCCTAAAAGTAGAAGACCCTGCCCTTGACCTGGCTGTTTGTGCCTCCATACTTTCGTCTTTCGAGGATATTGCCATACCAAGCACCACCTGTTTTGCCGCGGAAGTTGGTTTGGGTGGCGAGGTACGTGCCGTTAATCGTGTAGAGAACCGGATAACAGAAGCTGAAAAACTTGGCTTCCGCGATATCTACATTTCAAAGTATAACAAGAAGGGCGTAGACCTGAGCAAGTTCTCAATAAACATACATGCTTTTGGCCGACTGGAGGAGGTTTTTACAGGCTTGTTCGGGTAAGCTGTCAGCCGTAATTTTAGTGGAACAGGTTGCTTCTTTCTGCGAAATTCTGAAAATTTATTTGCTTTGGAATTTTATACTATAGCCTTGCTGTTCAGGGGAATACCTGCCTGGTGGCTAAGTATAAATGCTTGCCAGATAAGTATATTTTATAGTGTAAACAGTGCGAAAAGCGCTTCAGATGTTCAACTTTTAGCTTACCCATGAAAAAAGTACATTTACTCCTGCTGCTGGCTTTCCTGTCAGTGGCCTCAAACGTATCTGCTCAATCCAAAGCCATCCTGAAAGGTAAAGTAACTAACTCGCTGGCCGATGAGGTTATACTTGTAACACGCCCTTCGCAACTGGTGCCGCAGGAGGCAGAAACAAAAGCAACGCTTACAAAAGACCAGTTCGTGCTGGAAGCGCCGGTTACAGCGCCAACTATGTCAGAACTGGTGCATGGCAACGAATCTATTCCTGTTTACCTGGAGCCGGGTTTTGCTCTTACGGTAGCTTTCGACGGCGATAATTTCATTAAAAGTATAAAATTTGAAGGCAAAGGCGCCAACGAGAATAACTACCTGGCAGCTTATACTTTGCGCTTTGATGAAGAAGAAGATTACCAGGTGCTGCCCGACAACATCAGGTTCCGCGAGAAGGAGTTTCTTGCTTTTCTGGACAGCCGTAAAAAAGATCAGCTTAAAAACTTAGAGAAATACCTGAGCAAGTACCCGGTTTCTGAAAAGTTTAAAGCCTACGCCCAGGCCGAGATCGATTTTAACTACGCCAACGACAGGCTGACTTACATAGACCTGCGCGAGCGTATTGTAATGAGCGAGAAGCGACTGATCCCTTCTGCCGGTTATTATTCTTTCCTGAATGAGCTTGATCTGCAGCGCCCTGCTAACCTGCTCAGCAGTTCTTATACAACCTTCCTGTGCAATTATACTTCGTATCTGGCAAAGCAGGCCGGCCTGAAGGAAACCGATGCTACTTACTACAAAGCAAGCTATAACCTGGCTAAACAGAAGTTTACAGGCAATGCACAAACTATAGCACTGCTGCAGGTACTTAAACAATCGTTGCAGAAAGGCCATGTAAAGTATAGCCAGGAAATTGTACAGGATTTTAATAACAACTATAAACTGCCCGAAGCAACAGCTTTTTTAGCCACACTTTCCAATAACCGAGAGCTGGCTGCCGGTAGCGCTGCCCCTGCATTTAAGCTGGCAGATGTAAACGGCAAAGAAACAAACCTTAGCGATTTTAAGGGCAAGCTGATATACCTTTCTTTTTGGCGCACCGACTGCGGCCTTTGCCTTGTAGAGCAGCCACACCTGCAGGAACTGATTGGTAAATTTGCCGGCAAGAACGTTGCATTCATAAACATCAGCCTGGATGACGATGTAGCTGCCTGGCAGAATATGGTTAAGAAGAAACAGCTGCAAGGTATAAACCTGCATCAGGGTACTGCCGAACTGGCAAAACAATTCGGGCTGAAAGATGCCCCGGCTTACTTCCTGATAGATGGCAACGGCGATATCATTAGTATTAAGGCACGCCGCCCAACCGACCGGGAAACGCCTAACGAGATCACACGCTACTTAAACAGCAGCGATCAGGCGTCGGCGCGGTAAGCGTACATTTATATACTTTAAAAAGCCCGGTACCAGAAAAGGTGTCGGGCTTTTTATGTTTTACCGGGTTATTTAATTTCTATATCGGAGGTATAAATAACCGTTGTATGAGTAGCTGCGTAATTAAATTTCACACCTCTGCAGTAATTTCAGGGGTATGGCCGGTTTTTGTTTTCTGATATTTTATAAACCATTAAACTATGGCATTAATCAAAAAAAAGGACATTGAGGATCTGCTTAATGTACAGAATGGCTTGTGCATCTCCATCTACATACCAACGCACAGATCGGGTAACGAAGTATTAAATGGTCAGGACCAGACGCTCTTTAAGAACAAGATACGTGAGGCAAAAGCACTGCTTGCCAGGCATGATGTTCCGGATGAAGAAATAGAAACCTATATAAAACCTGCCGAAACGCTGTTAGCGGATACTAATTTCTGGCGCCATCAAAGCGAAGGACTGGTGGTTTTTATAACCAAAGGATTCTCGAAACATTATAGTTTGCCTATAGCTGTTTCTGAAATGGTATATGTATTGGATCAGTTTTACTTCACTCCTATCCTGCCGGTGCTCAGCCAGAACGGACGCTTTTTTATACTTTGCCTCAACCGCGAGAAGGTAGGTTTTTACGAAGCAACTATAGAGCGCATCAGGCCAATAGATATTACTGCGTTTGTGCCATCCAGTATGAACGAGGCGTTGCGCTTTGATGTAAAAGGCCATGACCAGGATTTCCATAACTCTACCTCTACTGTTAATGGCACCAATATTTTGCACGGAGCAGGCTCACAGAAAGGTGATGAAGAGCATGAACGCGTACGAGAGTTTATGCTGGAAATAGACAATAACCTGCAACAAATACTGCATGATGAGCACGAACCGCTGGTACTAGCCGGCGTAGACCATTACTGCGCCATTTACCGCAACATCAGCAAGTATAAAAACATAGTACAGGGCAATATTAATGTAAATGAAAGTGCTGCGGGCATGAGTGCCAATGTCATTCATGAAAAAGCGCTTGAGCTGGTAAGGCCGCTTATGCAGCAAAACCATTCCGATTCGCTTTCGCGCTACGAGAATGTTGCCGGTACCGGCGTTACCTCCGAGGATATTGCCACTGTGGCTGCAGAAGCTATACATGGCCGCGTAGATACTTTGTTTATTGCACCTGGCCAGCCGGTCTGGGGTGCTTATGATGCTAAAAATGCTACCGCTGTTGTGCACGATGAATACCAGCGCGGCGACGACGATCTTATAAATCTGGCAGCTATTAAAACCCTTTCGCAGGGTGGCAGAGTGTTTGTAAGCAGCTACAACGGCATGTCTGAAGTAGGTGACAGTGGTAACGTAAGAGCACTTTTTAGATACTAAAATGCTATAGTTTGGGCGTTACTGCCATATAGTATAACTTAGTGGGGCAGCCAGAGCGGCTGCCCTTTTATTTTAATGCTATTTTATACTTACCAACCAGACTTGCCACCAACTACAATATACCTGAACCAGAATGTTACACCTGACCGATAGCCTGAATTTTGCCCGCAAACTAACGCCTCTGCGGGTATTTAATGCGATGCAGGTGGTTGGCAGTTACGTGCTTTCCAGGTTTACAGGTAAGGCAAGGCATTGGGGTTATCCGCTTAGCATTTCGCTGGAGCCTACCACGTCCTGCAACCTTCGCTGTCCCGAATGCCCCAGCGGCCTGCGCTCTTTTACGCGCCCTACCGGCATGCTGCAGGATGAGCTCTTTAAGCAGACCATAGATCAACTGCACCGTAGGTTGCTATACCTTATTTTCTATTTTCAGGGCGAGCCATACTTACACAAAAACTTTCTGGAGCTGGTAAAGTATGCATCCAGTAAAGGTATATACACCGCCACTTCTACTAACGCCCATTTTTTAGATGATGAAACGGCCCGCAAAACCGTGGAATCCGGGCTGGACAGGTTAATTGTATCAATAGACGGAACTACACAGGAAACTTACGCAGCTTACCGCATAGGCGGGAAACTGGACAAAGTGCTGGAAGGAACTCGGAATGTTGTAAAATGGAAAAGGGAGCTTAAGTCAAACACGCCACACATTATGTTCCAGTTTTTAGTTGTTCGGCCAAACGAGCATCAATTGGAAGATGTGAAGCAGTTGGCCCAAGAACTGGGCGTTGATGAAGTGGTTTTTAAAACCGCCCAGATCTATAATTATGAACAAGGGTCCCCACTTATCCCAACTATAGATTACTACGCTAGGTACAAAAATAACGGCGATGGTACGTATGGCATCAAAAACAAACTGCTGAACCATTGCTGGAAAATGTGGCACTCCTGTGTAATTACCTGGGATGGTTTGGTAGTGCCTTGTTGCTTTGATAAAGACGCGGAGTACCGCATGGGCGATGTGCAGCAGGCAGGCTTTAAGCAAGTATGGAGAGGCCCGGCCTACAACAATTTCCGGCAGAAATTACTACGCTCCAGAACCGAGGTAGAAATGTGCCGTAATTGCACTGAAGGTACCAGAGTATGGGCCTGACCGCTTTTTAAAAGTATAGTATAAACCCTTATACAAAACCATCAAATGCAAGACCTGGATAAGGCGCTGGACCTGCTGCTTAAAAAGCTCCAGCTTTGGGGTAACCACTTGGTGCTTATGTTGCCAAACATATTTGTGGCGCTTATCCTGCTCATAGTTACGTTTTTTATTGCCCGTATTGCTCGCAATGCGCTTGATAAGGTTATAAACCGGTTTTCTCACAGCCAGGCGCTGAATAACCTCGTCTCAACGTTGCTTTACATCTCGCTGGTGCTGGTGGGTTTCTTTTTTGTACTTAGCATACTGCAGCTTGATAAAGTAGTAGTGTCGTTGCTGGCTGGTGTGGGTATTATTGGTTTGGCCCTGGGCTTTGCCTTTCAGGATATTGCCGCCAACTTTATTTCGGGGGTTATTATTGCCGTGCAAAAGCCTTTTGGCGTGGGCGATATGATCGAAACGAACAAATATTTTGGCGTGATAGAGCGCATTACCTTGCGTACGGTAGACATCCGGCAGACAACAGGCGAGCGGGTAAAGTTGCCTAACAAAATGGTTTTCGAGAACCCGCTCACTAACTTTTCATCAAACGGCATGCGGCGCATTGATCTGGAAGTAGGCGTTTCGTATGCCGAAGACCTGGAGCAGGTGCAGCACATCGTAATAGAAGCCCTGGAAGATGTGAAGAACCGCGTAAAAACCCGCAAAATAGAAGTAATGTTTGATGCTTTCGGAGATAGCGCCATTACTTTTAAAGCGCGTTTCTGGGTATCGTATAGCCGGCAGGTTGATTATGTTGGTGCTAAAAGCGATGCCATCATCCGCATAAAAAAGGCCTTCGATCAGAATAAGATCATGTTCCCGTTCCCGATTCGTACATTGGACTTTGGTATAAAAGGCGGAGAAAAACTGGCCGAGCAGCTGAAGAACTATACAGCTTATCTGCAAAATGGCCGGGAAGAGCAGGAGAATGAGGAGGAAGTATAAAAATAAAGCAAGTGTGCTTTAAAACAGAAAGGGCCGATATCTACCGGCCCTTTCTGTTTATTTATCTTTTTTATCGAGGTTTTTGCCAAGGTCTTCTACCTGCTTCAGGAAGCTGTCTACTTTCTGGTCGGCGTAAGGTCCATAAGAATTTGAGATAGTGCCTTTCATACCCGATTTAGTTTCTATGGCATATAAAATCGACATGTCGCTGGGGTCGCTTTCGCCTTCGAAGCGGTAAAAATCCACAATGCGAACTTCTTCCGGGCTAAATTCTTTCTTATCCTCCATGTTGCAAAGGCGGCCTTCACCTGAAACTTTAAAATCAGTTTTATAGCCGTCTTTTTTCAGTCGGTTCAGCACGTTTACCAAAGATCTTTCTTCTACTTTATCTTGCATGGTGTATAGTTTTAAGTTGAATATCTGTTCAAGTATAGAACTATACGCAAAATCAGGTGAAGTATACGAGATAGGCGGCAAAAATTAACTTCCAAAGTATAGCATCATACTTTAAGGTAATTGTGGCCGGGATTTATACTTCGGGGTTTAGCGCCTTGCGGTCGAGGTCTTGTTGTATCTTTTTAAAATCGATGGTAGAGCAGGCGCCACAGCTTTTGGCGCAGCCACTTTTTGCTGTAAAGGTTTTGTAAAGCATGCGGCCAATGTAGAAGGCAGCAGCAATAAAAATGACGAATATTAAAATTTCCTGTACCATAGATTACCAGTACAACTATACAAAAGTATAAATAGTTTAGTGAGCAGGCTGCTTCCAGTGTTCAGCAATAGTTTCCAGCATTTCCGGGTGAATGTTGCCGTTGCTGGCAACAATTTCGCGTCCAAAAATATAGTCGCCTCCCGCTGTAAATTTAGATACTGTACCTCCTGCTTCCTGCACAATTAAAGCGCCGGCCGCCACATCCCAGGCATTTAAATTAAATTCAAAGAAACCCTCAAAACGCCCGCAGGCAACATACGCCAGATCCAGCGCAGCAGAGCCCAAACGACGTACGCCATGCGACTTGGCCATAAATGAACCCAACACCTGCAGGTAATGGCTTGTCTGGCCAAATTCATAATATGGGAAACCGGTTGCAACCAAAGCATCTTTCAAGGCAGGCGCTTCGGATACTTTAATAGGCATATCGTTGCAGAAAGCGCCACCACCTTTGTAGGCATAAAAGCACTCGTCGCGGTTAGGTTCGTACACCACACCCAGCACAATCTCATCATTTTCCATCAGGGCTATACTTACCGAAAAAATGGGTAGGCCATGCGTAAAGTTTGTGGTGCCATCCAGCGGGTCAATGATCCAGTTAAAGCGTTCCTGCTGCGTGTTATCCGTTTCTTCTTCGGTTATAAAACCTGCTTCGGGCAATAATTCGCGCAAACCATTTACCAGCTGCTGCTCTGCCTCTTTATCCACGTAAGAAACCAAGTTGTTAAAGCCTTTCATTTCTACCTTAGATCGGTCAAAATTATCCGCCTCGTGTTTTATAAAAGCCCCTACTCTACGGGTTATTACATTCACATTCTGGCAAAGCTGTCGCAGGTTCATAGTTTCGGGTTAAGTTCTTTGTTTCTGGATTTGCTGTACGGGTTGCTGTTTAGAAAGCCATACGGTATACGCAGCCCGCATGCCTAGGGTAAGAACCAAAGGTATAAAGGCCACATGAAACTGCTGCGGCCACCACGGCCAAGCTGCTAAAAGTATAGCACATACAGTAGCCGAAACAAGCAGGTATTTAGTAACCCATGCTGGCAAAGTTTGCTTACGCAGGTAAAAAGCAACTATAACATGCGTAGGCAGCGCCCATAACAGGTTAAAGTTATTTGCTGTAGCCTGATGATCGGTACCAACCCAAAGCAGGAATAAAAGCACGCCTAAAAGGCCGGTTACAAGAAACAAACCGAGATCGAAACCGCGGCTGCGCTGCTTGCGAGTATAATCAAGTATGGTTAGGGCAAGTGCTATTGCAAAAAACAACCAGAGCGCCACGGCAGGCGTGAAGAAACCAGCAGGTGGTGTTTGGTTCGGGTCGCGTTCAAAAATTACTTTCTGGCCTTTAGTTAGCGGAGTAGCTTTACTATTTTGCGTAAGCGTGGCATTTGCGAAGCCTTTGCTCAGGTAATCCGGCAGAAACATATATTCGTATGGTGTTGCTTCCCGGTCGATACGCGCGCCTAATGCCAGGTCAATCCCGAAATCTCCCCAAGGCTGCGGTGGCAAGTATAAATCGATCAGGTTGCGGAAGCTCAGGTCTTTATCGAGTTGGCTGATGTTGAATTTTACCTCGTTTGGGAAAGTTTTTTCAAGGCCGTCGCGAATGCGGGTGGCACAGTTATCGAAAAAGAAATCGTAGAGATAAAAGCGGTTGGCAGGCAAATAGTTGTTAGTAAGAAACAGCCAGTATTGTTGGTTCTGCTCGGGTGTCAGGTTCAGTTCCTGCTCGTAAATAGAGCGGTTATCCATTTCATAGTTATATACAAAGTCCTGGAAATGTGCCGCCGATAGTTTATAGTTTAACTTACCCTGTATGAATTTGAGGTAAAAGTTTGGCTCGTTAAAATCGAAGGTACCGTAGTTGAAGATCACATCCAGGCCTAAAGCTGGGTCTTGCACGCGCACGGCGCTATGCCCGAAAACAGAGTATAATTCTGCTCCCGGCGAACAGGTGATAAGGCTTATTTTAGCATCCGGCGATATACGGATACCCTCGAACTGGGCCTGGCTCTGGAACGACAAAAGGCAAAGTGCGCCTATTAGCCAAAGCGATTTTAAAAGATTTTTCATCTGGAGTTATACTTCCTTATTCTTCGTCTTTAGAAGCTTTTGTGTTTGGCGCGCCTGCCACAACCAGCACAAATTCGCCTTTAATCGGTTTGGTCGTGAAAATTTCTACCAGCTCATCTAAAGTGCCGTTGATGGTTTCTTCAAACATTTTAGAGATTTCACGTGAAACAGATGCCATGCGGTTGCCACCAAAATACTCTTTAAACTGGGTAAGTGTCTTAAGCAGGCGGTGCGGCGATTCATAAAAAATCATGGTGCGCTCCTCGTTTGCCAGGCTCAGTAAGCGCGTCTGGCGACCTTTCTTAAGCGGCAGAAACCCTTCGAATGTAAACCTATCAGTGCTGAAACCAGATTTAACGAGGGCAGGCACAAAAGCAGTAGGCCCTGGCAAGCACTCAACTTTAATACCGTTCTTAACACACTCACGCACTAACAAAAAACCGGGGTCAGAAATTCCGGGCGTACCCGCATCCGAAACAAGCGCCATTACTTCGCCAGCTTTCAGTCTTTCAACCAGATGAGCGGTTGCTTTATGTTCGTTGTGCAGGTGGTGGCTATGCATGCGCTTATCTATACCCAGGTGTTGCAGCAATTTACCGCTGGTGCGGGTATCCTCGGCAAGTATAACATCCACTTCTTTCAGTACCCGGATGGCACGCAAGGTTATGTCCTCGAGGTTGCCGATGGGCGTTGGTACTAAGTATAAACTGGTTTTCTCTGGTTCCTGCATGGTGTAAAGATAGCAAGATTACGGTTGGGCGTGGTTACGTATGGCACACGAATTTATAGTATAGCTGCCTGGGTTATACTTTGCGGGCTTTTTTAACTATGGGTTTAGGCGTATTGCTCGTAAATAGTATCAATGTGCTGTGCCAGCTTACGATCACGGTCGGTTACAGTATTGCCTGCATCGTGGGTGTAAAGCTCTATGTTAACAGTATCGTATACATTGCTCCACCACGGGTGGTGGTCCAGCTCGTCGGCAATATCGGCTACTTCGTTCATAAAGGCTATTGCCTCTTTAAAATCATTAAACTTAAAGCTGCGCTTCAGCTTATTGTCTTCTTCTTTCCAGATGTATTTGTTATCCTCCTCCTGCTGCATATTGGTATGGCATGTTTAGTTTAAATATACTTCCTGGCATGGCTTGCCGCTTTTCTACTTACGGAAACAAGCCCAGAAAGGCAGGCGTATAGCAAAAAGCCTTTAGCCAGGGGTATTTATACTATAAAACTATGAAAACTATGAAGAAGAAGCCAGAATCTTTACCGGCTCAGGAACAGGAAGTACAGCCAGGCAAAGAGTATAAAATGACGCCTCAGCCCGAAATTATCCGTGATAACTATAAAGGCAGTGATAAACTAAAAGGGAAAGTTGCCCTGATTACGGGTGGCGACAGTGGTATTGGCCGTGCGGTTGCCGTGCATTTTGCCCGCGAAGGTGCCGATGTAGCCATTGTATACCTGAACGAAGACAAAGACGCAAAAGACACCCAAAAGATGGTGGAGGAGGAAGGCCGGAAGTGCCTGATAATGGCCGGCGATATCGGCGATGAAAAGTTCTGCCAGAAAACAGTAGAGAAAACAGTAAAAGAGCTGGGGAAGCTGGATATACTTGTAAACAACGCTGCCGAACAACACGAGCAAAAAGATCTGCGCGATATAACAAAAGAGCAACTGCAACGCACCTTCCAGACCAATATTTTTGCAATGTTTTATATGACGAAAGCAGCGCTGGAACACATGAAAGAAGGCAGCGCGATCATAAACTCCACATCAGTTACTTCTTACCGCGGCAGCGACCATCTCATAGATTATGCTTCTACAAAAGGAGCCATTACAGCCTTTACGCGTTCTCTTTCAGCAAATCTGGCAGAAAAAAATATCAGGGTAAACGGGGTAGCGCCAGGCCCGATCTGGACACCGCTTATTCCGGCCTCATTCGATAAAAAGAAGGTAAAAGAATTTGGGCAAAATGTGCCTTTGAAACGCCCTGGGCAGCCTTCTGAGGTAGCACCGGCGTATGTATTCCTGGCCTCAGAAGATGGTTCGTACGTTACAGGGCAAGTATTACACATAAATGGTGGTGAGCAGGTAGGTTCTTGATTTTATACTAAACCATAGTTCCTTAATAGGAGTAAAAACCCTTAAGAGCTTATGCTGTGTGTATGAGCAACTAACTATTAAAGTTATGGAGCAGAACAAAGAAAAGAACGACCCGCAAAATAATAATGGCAGAAACAGGCCAGTGCGTGTAATAGAAGATGATACTTCGGAATTGGAGATGCGTGCCGGGCACATTATACCTGGTGCAGATCCGCCAAAGAATGAGCACCAGCGTGGTGGTTTCGGAAACAGAGATGGTAAAGAAGGTTTCGGCAGCGACACTGCCGGGCAAGGTCCATCTGCCACAGGCGTAAACGATTATGCTGATGACGGAACACCACCACCGGATAATATGCGCACCGAAGATGAAGGCCGAGGTAGTTGATATATAGGTCTTTAGCTAAAGTATAAATTTCAGGTACTGTAGTAGCTGCATTTTATTGCTGCAGCTACAGGCCTTTTGTTAAACTAAATTTAAGAAGGAGGAAAAGATGCCATCATACAAACACACTCAGCCAAGCTCTGAGAACGAAGGTAATCCTAGCGGAAGAGGACAATCCAAGGCTGGTGCTAAACCAGTTGACCCTAATCAGACACGAGCTGAGCACGATGAGTTAGAGGATAAGTATACAAAAGGGCCTGATGAACCAGCTGAAGGTATCAAAATAAATAACCCTAACCGTAACCTGAATAAACCAGATATAGACAGGGGGCGGTATTAAGCACTGCTTTTGAATAACAGATCACAAAATAGCACCTGCACTAACAGGTGCTATTTTTATATACATTTACACCAAACATACCTCAGTTGCATGGCCCGATATGCTCTAACCGATATACATGGTTGCTCCCGTACTTTTAAAGCATTAGTCGAAAACCACATGCGCTTAAAAAAAACCGATGAATTATACTTACTGGGAGATTATGTGAACAAAGGGCCTGACAGCAAAGGTGTGATTGACTTTATACTTCACTTGCAAAAACAGCACTACCAGGTGCATTGCCTGCGCGGCAACCACGACCATATGCTTTTAAAAGCTGCTAAGCATGGTGAAGCGTCTTTAACCTTAAGTACTGCCGAAAAACAACAGACCCTACAAAGCTTTGGGATAAAGGATTTCAGGCATCTGGCGCCAAAGTATACAGATTTCCTAGCCAGTCTTCCATACTTTCTTGAGCTTCCGGACTATTTTCTGGTACACGCAGGCTTTGATTTTAAGCAAACCGATATATTTAAAGATACGGAGGCAATGATGAATATCCGGGACTATAAAATAGACTGGAATAAAATCGGCAATAAAAAAATTCTGCACGGCCATACACCTACTTCGCTTTATACTATAAAAAAGAGTGTTATACATAAAGAGCAGCGCCTCAACCTTGATGCTGGCTGTGCCTACTATAAAAATGCCCCTTATGGTAACCTTGTAGCCTATGATCTGGACTCCCAGGAATTATTTGTGCAGCCAAACGAAGACAAGCCGTATAGCGGCGGTCGGAAGTAAATTTAAAGGAAGATAGTATTATAGAAGCATTCTATTTCTTCGCTGATATTGAGTTTTAAGTTAAGCTTTCCTATTAGCAATTGTCTCAAGCTGTGAGTAAAGGAAAAAATACAAATCACTCTAAAAGTATGTTTGTATGGTAGGGTACTTAAATTAGATAATTTAAGGCATAAAAATCATCCAAAAATATATTAAATGGGCTTATCAGCCTATAAAAGCTAATGAATATACAGATTTAGCCTTATTACGGTGGTTTTTAGATTGCATTGATAGTCAGTGTATTTGTTAAAAGTTATATAGAAAGTTTCATATATTATAAAAAAAAATTCTACTAATATTGATAGTGAGCAAAAAACTGTACTACTTTGTAAAATATATCCATTTAATAGGGTAAAATTACAGTAAGTTATTCTCATTATTTAAAGTAGGTATGGCGCACTTTTACAAAAAAACATATAAACAGTTAAAGTATTCTTTCTTACTGCAGCTTGTATTATTTTTATGCGTTGTGATGCCTGGCTATGGGCAAATACCTTCAATTAGCAGCTTTACGCCTTCCTCGGGTCCGGTAGAAACGATAATGACTATTACTGGGTCTAATTTTACCAATACTCATACAGTACTTGTAGGCAGTGGGGCGGCCACAGATTTTACTGTAGTAAGTGATACGGAAATAAAAGTAGTAGTACCAGCCTTTGCTTCGACAGGAAAGATTCAAGTACAATCTAATCAAGGATCGGTTTTCAGCAGCGACACCTATACAGTAACAGGAGCACCGGTAATTACATCGTTTACGCCTTCTTCGGGTGCGGTGGGTACAGTGTTAAAGATTACGGGCAGCAACTTCACTGGTGCCAACGCAGTGCATGTAGGCAGTGGGGCGGCCACAGATTTTACTGTAGTAAGTGATACGGAAATAAAAGTAGTAGTACCAGCCTTTGCTTCGACAGGAAAGATTCAAGTACAATCTAATCAAGGATCGGTTTTCAGCAGCGACACCTATACAGTAACAGGAGCACCGGTAATTACATCGTTTACGCCTTCTTCGGGTGCGGTGGGTACAGTGTTAAAGATTACGGGCAGCAACTTTACTGGTACCACCCAAGTGTATGTGGGTAATGGGATAGTTGAAGCAAAGGACTTTATATTTTTAAGTAATACAGAAATACAATTATTAGTGCCAACTCAAGCTTCAAGTGGTGTACTGCGGGTACAATCTAATAAAGGTTCGGTTTCGAGTAGTGGCACTTATACAGTAACAGGAGCACCAACCATAACATCTTTTACGCCTGCCTCGGGTCCTGTGGGCACGGTGGTAACGGTTACGGGCAGCAATTTTACCGGAGCCACCCAGGTGTATGTGGGCAACGGCATGGCCACCGCCTTTACTGTGGTCAGCGACACCGAGCTTAAAGTCACTGTGCCGGCGCTGGCTTCGACAGGAAGAATAGTAGTCCGTACTTCTAATGGTCAAGTTACAAGCAGTGGCACCTATTCGGTAACAGGAGCACCGGTAATTACATCTTTCACGCCTGCCTCGGGTCCTGTGGGCACGGTGGTAACGGTTACTGGGCGTCACTTTACCGGAGCCACCCAGGTGTATGTGGGTAACGGCATGGCCACCGCCTTTACTGTGGTTAGCGATACCGAGCTTAAAGTCACTGTGCCGGCGCTGGCTTCAACAGGTGCAATAAGAGTGATAACTAATAAAGGGCAAGTTATTGGCTCTGGCAGATATACAGTAACAGGAGCACCAACCATAACATCTTTTACGCCTGCTTCGGGTCCTGTGGGCACGGTGGTAACGGTTACGGGCAGCAATTTTACCGGAGCCACCCAGGTGTATGTGGGCAACGGCATGGCCACCGCCT
>NZ_JAJVDH010000001.1 GCF_022758145.1 Pontibacter vulgaris | reverse complement strand
CAATCCTGGTGCGTACTCCTCAGGGACAAGTATATTCCTCCAGTGTCTACACAGTAACAGGAGCACCAACCATAACATCTTTTACGCCTGCCTCGGGTCCTGTGGGCACGGTGGTAACGGTTACGGGCAGCAATTTTACCGGAGCCACCCAGGTGTATGTGGGCAACGGCATGGCCACCGCCTTTACTGTGGTTAGCGATACCGAGCTTAAAGTCACTGTGCCGGCGCTGGCTTCAACAGGTGCAATCCTGGTGCGTACTCCTCAGGGACAAGTATATTCCTCCAGTGTCTACACAGTCGATATGCCTAAAATTACTCTCAGTGCAAGTCAGCTTACTTTCACTTCTGAGCCAAATAAATCGGTTACACAGCAATATGTAGTAGAAGCTAAAAATCTGGAAGACAATAAAGTTGCGCTTAGTGTTTCTGGAGCTGGGGAATATACTATTTCAGCATCTGAAACAGGTACATTTGCCAAGTCGCTTGTGCTTACAGATAATATCTCTAATAAAACTCTGGCACCAACCTCAATCTGGGTTAAATATTCACCAACAACTGCAAATTCTGCTCTTGATGGTTCCATTGCTCATTCTAGCCTAAGAGCGAACACTGAGAGTTTGACGTTACAGGCAGTGCCGAAACCGCTACCAGTTGAGTTAGTATCTTTTAGCGCCGGCAATCATTCGGATGCTATAATGCTGAACTGGGTTACAGCTTCAGAAAAAGATAACGACTACTTCGATATTGAGGTCGCACATAATCTGAAAACGGGCTTTGAGAAAGTAGGAACAGTAAAAAGTAAAGTAATCAATAGTTCTGTTACTACTAAGTATACTTATAAGCATTACACGGAAGGTGGCGGAACACGCTATTACCGCTTAAAGCAGGTAGATTTGGATGGCACATCTACTTATAGCAAAATTGTAGCGATAAACATTGCTGCAGTTCATGCTGAAGAAATAACCATCGCTCCTAACCCACTAAACTATAACTCCAAAGTATACATTTCAGCCATAAATGCTAGCAAAGGCAAATTAAGATTAACTTCCGTAAAAGGTAGTCTGGTATACTCGAAAGAAGTGCAGGTACGGGCAGGGCAGAATGAAATACAGTTGCCTGTTTATGATAAATTACAAAGCGGCTTGTATATTCTGACGGTAGAACTGGAAGACAAACTACATCAAATAAAGGTAATAAAGCAGTAGCCTACTTAAGCTTATACCAAAGGCCCGACACCTGATAAAGTGCCGGGCCTTTGTGCTTTTGGGGTGGTTTAAGTTATACTTTTTTGGCGGCCAATCTGCAGGCAGAGGCAACACCGTATATAAACTTCTGAAACATTGGTTTATTCCCAAGCATACTTTAATTTTGGACATTAAATAAAGCACAAAAGTGATGCAAAAAGATACAGCTATATTTGACCTAATTGCTAAAGAAAAAGCCCGCCAGATGCATGGTATTGAACTGATAGCCTCTGAAAACTTTGTTTCGGAGCAGGTAATGCGTGCAATGGGCAGCGAAATGACCAACAAGTATGCGGAGGGCTTGCCTGGCAAGCGCTACTATGGAGGTTGTGAAATAGTAGATCAGGCGGAGCAATTAGCTATAGATCGTGCAAAGGAACTTTTTGGAGCTGAATGGGTAAACGTGCAGCCACATTCGGGTGCACAGGCAAACGCAGCTGTTATGCTGGCAGTATTGCAGCCTGGCGATAAAATCCTAGGCTTTGATCTGTCGCATGGTGGCCACTTAACGCATGGTTCGCCGGTTAACTTCTCCGGAAAGCTTTACAAGCCATCTTTCTATGGTGTAGAGCAGGAAACAGGCCTTATCGATTTTGATAAAGTAGTGGAAACTGCACGACGTGAGCGTCCGAAGTTAATAATCTGTGGTGCATCGGCTTATAGCCGCGACTGGGATTATAAGAAATTACGCGCGGCAGCTGACGAAGTGGGAGCCTTGTTGATGGCTGATATTTCTCACCCATCCGGTTTAATTGCCCGTGGATTATTAAACAACCCGTTTGAGCATTGCCATATTGTAACCACTACAACCCACAAAACACTGCGTGGCCCTAGAGGTGGTATGATCATGATGGGCAAAGATTTTGAAAACCCGTTCGGCCTGAAAACTCCAAAAGGCGAAACACGCATGATGTCGTCTGTGCTGGATGGCGCCGTATTCCCGGGTACGCAGGGTGGTCCGCTGGAGCACGTTATAGCTGCTAAGGCTGTTGCATACTTTGAGGCCCTGTCAGATGATTACTTGGTTTATGTTAAGCAGGTACAGCAAAATGCACAGGCAATGGCCAAAGCATTTCTGGAGCGTGGCTATAACATTATCTCAGGCGGTACCGACAACCACATGATGCTGATTGACCTTCGCTCAAAAGGCTTGACAGGTAAGCTGGCTGAGAACACACTGGTTAAAGCAGATATCACCATTAATAAGAACATGGTGCCTTTCGATGATAAATCTCCGTTTGTAACATCTGGAATGCGTGTAGGTACTGCTGCCATTACAACTAGAGGCTTTAAAGAAAACGATATGGCCCGTATTGTTGAGCTGATGGATGACGTATTGACAAACCATGACAACGACAGCAAACTTGAGACAGTGCGTAAAGAAGTAAACAACTGGATGCAGCAGTATCCGCTGTTTGCATACTAATCTAAACATACATAACATTATACCCTTTTGATGGACCAACCATATTTAGAAGAGGCGCAGCAGAACGAGATGTCCTTTGTGGATCATCTTGAGGAGTTGAGGTGGCATATCATCAGGGCTTTAGGCTCAATTGCTGTTTTTTCAGTAATTGCTTTTTTAGCTAAGGGCTTTGTTTTTCATGATATCATACTTGCCCCATCAAGGCCGGATTTCTTTAGTTACCGGATGATGTGCGAGCTGGGTAATAAATTAGGTACTGAAGCGCTCTGTATCGATAAAATGACCTTTTCGATTCAGAGCCGCCAGATGAGCGGGCAGTTAACGATGCACATGATGGTATCGTTTATACTTGGCCTGGCTTGCGCTTTTCCGTATGCATTCTGGGAGATATGGCGTTTTGTAAAACCGGGGCTATACCCACAGGAGCAGAAAAGCTCTAGAGGCGCAGTGTTTTTTGTATCTATACTTTTCCTGATGGGGTTATTATTTGGTTATTATGTAGCCTCTCCTATCTCAATCAACTTCCTGGCCGGTTACCAGGTTGATCCGTCTATTGTAAACGAGTTCGACCTGACCTCATACGTATCTACACTTACAACTATGTGCCTATCATGCGCATTAATGTTTGAGATGCCCGTTATCGTATACTTCCTTACAAAAGCCGGATTGCTATCGCCAGAGATAATGAAGGTTTATCGCAAGCATGCCATTGTAATTATACTTGTGATTGCAGCCATTATCACGCCTCCGGATGTAGTAAGCCAGTTATTGATAGGAATGCCGCTGATGCTGCTCTATGAGGTAAGTATAAGTGTGTCGAGCTCGATACGCAAAAGTGATCTAAAGAAATTAAACCAGAATAACGCATAAAACTATGGCTTACAAAATTGCTATTGGAGGAGACCATGCTGGTTTTACCTATAAAAACCTGATCAAAGAAATACTGGCAGAAGGTGGGCACGATGTAAAAGATTTCGGGCCATTTTCTGATGCATCGGTAGATTACCCTGACCATGTGCACCCGCTGGCAAAATCAATTGTGAACAAGGAAGCTGATTTCGGAATCCTGATTTGCGGAAGCGGTAACGGCGTAGCCATGACGGCCAATAAGTATAAAGAGGTGCGTGCGGCACTTTGCTGGAAACCAGAATTAGCGAAACTGGCACGCGAGCACAACGATGCCAATATACTTTGCATACCAGCTCGTTTTGTTTCGGAAGAAGAAGCAGCAGAGATGGTAAAAGTATTTTTAACTACTGCATTTGAGGGCGGCCGCCACCAGAACCGCGTAGATAAAATAGCGGATTGCTAGAAGTATAAATTAACGATTTCTTTTGTAAACTGCCGTTGTTTGCGTTGGCTCGTATGCCGCAAAAACAGACGGCAGTTTATATTTTAACTCCTTCATTAACCCGGCTTTATCTACAATATAAGCTGGGGCTTCATTCCGGAAATTCTGGTAGATTTCGTAAACAGACTGGTATTGTTTCAGGTTGCCAAAGTGGCGCTGCGATAATTGCCAGTTTAGGTATGGTGTTGCAATTTTATTATGCTCATAATAGCTGATATCATCGCCCAAAACTAACACGGTAGAGCCGCTGATTTCGGGAGCCGGATTTTCAGGTAATAATAAAGCCGATTCGTTAACGGAAAGTATAGATGAAAGGCCCAGCCATTGCCGGTAACGCAATACTACTACACCTATTAAGAGTAACATAAAAAACACATTCAGCATCCATACTTTCCGGAAGCTATAGAAAAAGAAAACGCTGAAATAACCTAATGTCGGAAGTACAACCATAAAACTGCCCGCTGATACTTCTGTTCGGGTTAAGGCAACAAAGAGGCTTACAACCAACCAAACCACCATTAACTGCTGAAACTTAACTTGGAAAACAAGGCGTTGTGGCAGCGATGCCATGCTGAAAAGTGCCAGCGCCAAAACAAGCCCGGGTATAGCTACTATTTTAATGATATCTGCAGGCGGAACTATAAAGGTTGGTTTTAAATGCCAGGGTTGTAGCAGTTGGAACTCTAGGTAATATGAAAGAGCGCCCGTGTACAGGTAATAGGTCATTAACACTATAAACGGAAAAGCAAAGCCGCAAAGCATCAGTAAAAAACTTCTGAAAGTGCTGGATGCAAAGAAAATAATAGCAAATGCACCAACCAGCAGAAATAAGGTGAGCGGCAGGTAGCTGAGTGCTGCCAGGCCAAGTATAAATCCACCTATAAACAAACGGCTGTTATCCAACCCCTCCCGCGCCATAGTTACCAGGTAAGGCAGCGAAAGTATAATAAAAGTATTGCCTATAAGTAAGGGCGTCAGCATATCCGACTCCATCGTTATACTTCCCATAACCAGGTATAACAGTGCCGGAATATAATTCTTGCTGGCGTAAACCTGGTAGCGGTTTAAGGTAGCATTAAAAATAAGCGCCTGGGCCAATAGCAAAGCTGCCGCTATAAGCCGGTAAGCCAGATACGACCTGCCAGTTAGCAAATCTATTATCCAGTAAAAAAAGGCCGACAGCGGTGCAGTATTGTCATATACATCGCGGTACATCGCAAATCCATCGGCCATTCGCTCGCCCACCAGCATAAATAACAGCTCTGGCCGGGTGGCAGGAATACCCAAAAGTATAAGCGGTAATCGTATAGCTAAGTATAAAAAAATTAGCAGGATCAGTCGGGAAGGCAGTATGCTTCTGAAGTAACTAATCAAGTGAAGACGGGGTTAGAAAAAAGTATAAACCTAAAAGCCCTAAAATGAGTCGGGCTCTTTTGGAGTAAAAATGCGAAATTAATATGATATTTGCATCTTCATATGGAAAGTAAAAGACAACAGAAATTTTCACGTCTCATTCAGAAGGAATTAGCAGAGATCTTCCAAAAGGAAGTTCCGCACCTTTTCGGGGGGGCTTATATATCCGTGAGTGTGGTACGAGTGTCGCCGGATATGGGTGTAGCTAAAGTATACCTTAGCGTAATGATGGCCCAAAACAACGAGGCGCTGCTATTAGAGGTGCGTACGAATACAAAAACCATCCGCCATTTGCTGGCGCAGCGCATCAAAAAACAGGTTCGTGTTATACCTGAACTCATATTTTACCTGGACGACAGCGCTGATTACGCTGCAAACATTGATAAGCTTTTCACTGGAATAGAGATTCCGCCTGCCGATAAAGACTACAATACAGACGATTATATCGAAGATATCGATAACGACAATAAATAGCTTTAGCTTACCACCCTTATGCAGTATGACCCGATTAAGCGGGTGCTTGGTGATGTTTTCAACAAGACTCCGTTTTTGCGCCGCGTATTTTTTAACCTTTTAGACCTGCTTCTGCTGCGAACGTGGCATGTGCACAAAGAGCTTAGAAACTGGGCTGCTTCAAATAAAAACTCACAAAGCCAGATATTGGATGCCGGTGCGGGTTTTGGCCAGTATACTTATTATCTCTCCGGTATGAGCCACAAATGGAACATACTGGCAGTAGATGTAAAAGAAGAGCAGGTATCTGATAATAATAACTTCTTCAGGGCTATTGGCCGCCAGAATGTAATGTTCCGTATTGCAGACCTGGTGCAGTTCCGTCAGCCTGAAACTTTTGACCTCGTATTGTCTGTGGATGTGATGGAGCACATCCTGGAAGACGTAGAAGTGTTCAAAAACTTCCATGCTTCCATGCATCCGGGTGCCATGTTGCTTATCTCTACTCCTTCCGACCAGGGTGGCTCTGATGTGCACGGCGATGGCGAAGCTTCTTTTATAGAGGAGCACGTACGCGATGGCTACAACATCCAGGAGATTCAGGATAAACTATATTCGGCTGGTTTCAGTAAGGTAGATGCACGTTATTCGTATGGCAAACCGGGGCAGATATCCTGGCGCTTATCCATGAAATACCCGTTGCTGATGCTGGGAGTATCTAAAATTTTCTTCCTGTTGCTGCCGTTCTACTACCTGCTTACTTTCCCGGTTTGTCTGGTGCTTAACTGGCTCGATGTAAATGGTAATCACCCATCCGGTACCGGACTGATTGTGAAAGCCTGGAAGTAATTCAGTTGTTAGAAAGATGATTGTTAAATTGCTGTTTCAGCATGATAAACACTCGCAATTAACAACAGTACCATTAACAATTAACAATCAGTAAATATCAATTAATGAATGTACCTTTTCTGATAGCGAAACGATATTTTTTCTCCAGAAAGAAGAGGAACATCATTAGCATTATCTCCAATATTGCTATGATTGGGGTAGCCGTTGGCTCCATGGCCCTGATTATTGTATTATCGGTTTTTAATGGCCTGGAAGACCTGATCCGTGAAATTTACAGCAGTTTCGATCCAAACCTGAAGATATCAGTTGTTGAAGGCAAATCTTTCGAAACGGACACCGAGTTTATGAACCGCATTCGGCGCACGCCCGGTGTGGCTGTAGTTTCTGAAGTAATAGAAGACAACGCCCTGCTACGTTACAACGACCGCCAGATGGTGGTAAAAGTAAAAGGCGTAAGCGAAAACTTCTTCCAGCAGAATGAAATTGATTCCGCCGTGGTGGCCGGCCACAGCCAGCTTATTATGAATGGTACATACTATGCCCTAGTGGGCCGTGGTGTGCAGTATCAGCTATCCATCAGGCCGAACAGCCAGTTTGTGCCACTTCAGTTTCTATACCCGCGCAATACCAAATTTAACCCTCTTAACCCGGAAGGGGCATTTAACAGCAAGAATATTACGCCTGGTGGTGTATTTGCCATTGAGCGGCAGTACGACGATGCCTATGTTTTTGTGCCCCTTAACTTTGCCGAAGAATTGCTGGAGTATGGCCGCCGCCGTACCTCGCTGGAAGTGAAGGTAGAAGAAGGCTACCGCGTAGAAACTGTAAAGCGTGCGTTGCAGGAAGTGCTCGGGAAAAAATTTAAAGTGCAGAACAGCGACGAACAGCATACCAGCCTGTTGCGTGCCGTTAAAGTAGAGAAACTTTTCGTGTTCATCACCTTTGCCTTTATACTTCTTATTGCCTCGCTTAATATCTTCTTCTCGCTTTCGATGTTAGTTATCGATAAGAAGAAAGACATTGCCATACTTGCCTCTATGGGCGCAACAGCTACTACTATCCGCAATATTTTCTTGTTTGAAGGGGCGTTGGTTGCATTTATTGGCGCAGCCTATGGTTTATCGATGGGGATGCTGGTATGCAACCTGCAGCAAACATTCGGGCTAGTATCTATGGGTATGGCCACATCGGTAGTAGATTCTTATCCTGTTAAAATGGAGATCGAAGATTTTGTACTGACAGGGGTTGCCATTATTGTAATTACACTGCTGGTATCCATCAGGCCGGCACGCAAGGCCGCCGCCATGTCTGTTACCGAAAACATATAACAGATTCATACTTCATATTTTCCTCTTCCTATACTTTCTTGCAATGCCGGCAGCATAATTTTGCTGCCGGATCAGATGCCGCTTTTGTACCTGAACAGACTATTGCAGGTAGTAGCTGTTTTTAGCCCGAAAATTTAGCCAAACAACGCAGAAAACCCGATAGAAGTAGCTCTTTAAGGGTAGGATTTTAGCAGCTTTAGGACTAAATTTGAAGTCCTAAAAAAATGTCTTCGGCATGAAAGTATACACCACACAGCCTTTTCAGGCAGTATACTCGTTGTTTGAACACGAGTACCTGGGTTATCTGTTTGAGTCTTTTGTGGTGCAGGTGAACAGCAAAGGCCAGTTAACCTTGCAGCACCAGAATATTTCTGCCAAAAACGCCCAGGAGTTTGCCGCCAGGTTTGATGCCAACGACCTTAAGCTTATTTCGCTCATCGACCAGATTCAGCAGGATGCTGTGCTGAAGAAGTTCTCCACCAAAAAAGTTTCTGCCGCCGATTTTTTCCTGAAAGTATACGACCCTGAAAAAGGCGACAAAACGCTGCAGGAAAGTATAAGCCATTACATCCAGAGCCGTATGGGCAAGATTCTGGAATTGCTGCGCGGCAAGCAAACCTTTATTATGGGTAAGGACGGCGAACCAACCTGGAAGAAGATCGGCATTGCACCGGAAAAGGCTACAGTATTATTCCATTTCAGGCGCAACGAAGACAATACCCATTATTTTCCGACATTAAAGTATGCAGGCGATAAACTGGAGTTTCAGTACCGCGATGCAGCCCTGATTTGCTATGAGCCAGCCTGGCTGATGGTAAGCAACGTGATCTATAGCTTTGCGCAACCGATTGATGGTAAAAAGCTGCAGCCTTTCCTGAACAAGAAGTTTATTGCCATCCCACGCTCTGTAGAAGAAAATTATTACCGCAAGTTTGTAGCGCCGCTGGTAGAGTCGTTTGATGTATATGCCAAGGGCTTCGATATAAACTCAGAGAAGTATAAGCCATCGCCCTACCTCACTTTTACAGAAGTTAAGAGCGCTAGCGACGCACCTGCCATATTCGCTGGCACAGATGCTAAAGCTGTAGTTTCTGATAAAATACTTTTTGACCTCTCGTTCAAGTATGGCGATTTTATGGTGTCAACGCAGGAGGCCAAGCGCGTGAGTGTGAGTGTAGAGAAAACCCAGGACTCCTATATTTTTCATCGCCTTATCCGGGATGTCAATCATGAAAAAGAGTTTGTAAAAGAGCTGTCGAAGCGGGCGCTGGAAGTAAAGAACGGGCAGGCTGTACTGGATAAAAATGCTGCTTTTAGCTGGCTTGGCAATAACCTGCAGGAGTTGGAGCAACTTGGCTTTACAGTGCAGCAATCTGAAATGAGCGGCAAAAACTACTTTATCGGGGAGATATCAGTAAATGTAGGCATCACAGAAAACAACGATTGGTTTGATATTTACGGTACCGTGCGCTTCGGCGAGTTCGAGATTCCGTTTATCAAGCTGAAGAACCACATACTTACCAAAAACAACGAGTATAAACTGCCAAACGGGCAAATCGCTATTATTCCGGAAGAGTGGTTTACGCAGTACATAGAGCTTTTTGCTTTTTCAGAAGGCGAAGATGCGCTTACGCTGAAGAAGCACCACATGGCTTTGGTAAACGATTTGCAGAACGGTAACCTGGCCACCGTAACCATGAGCCGCAAGCTGGAAAAGCTGCGTGAGTTTGAAACAATAGAAGATAAACCGCTGCCAGTTGGCTTCCGGGGCGAGCTGCGGCCTTACCAGAAAGCGGGCTATAACTGGCTGCACTTTGTAAAAGACTATAAATTTGGTGGCTGCCTAGCCGATGACATGGGTTTAGGTAAAACTGTGCAAACATTGGCCATGCTGCAGCACCGCAAGGAGAACGGCGCCGAGGCTGCATCTTTGCTGGTAATGCCAACTTCGCTGATCTACAACTGGCTGAATGAGGCTGCTAAGTTTACCCCGGACCTGCGTGTGCTCACCTATACGGGTACCTACCGCGATAAAAACGTAGACCAGTTTAAGGATTACGACTTAGTGCTTACCTCCTATGGCATAGTGCGCCTGGATGCGGAGCTGCTGAAAAGCTATTACTTCGATTATATTATCCTGGATGAGTCGCAGGCTATAAAAAACCCGGATTCTACCACTTCGCGAGCGGTACGTGAGCTTAAATCGAGGCACAGGCTTATACTTACCGGCACGCCTGTAGAGAACAGTACCATGGATCTTTGGTCGCAGATGTCGTTCATAAACCCCGGCTTACTTGGCAACAAACACTTCTTCCGCAACGAGTTCCTGAAACCGATTGAGAAGAACAAAGATGAGCATAAAACCCGCAAGCTGCATGCGCTCATCAAGCCGTTTATACTTCGCAGGCATAAATCGCAGGTGGCCAAAGAGCTTCCTGAAAAGATTGAGCATACCACGCTGTGCCGCATGACGGAGGAGCAGGAGCATGCTTATGAAGAAACGAAATCATACTACCGTAATAAGATCCTGACGAACCTGGAAGAGCACGGTCCTGGCAATACGCAGTTCATGTTATTACAGGGCCTCACGAAACTCCGCCAGATAGCCAATCACCCCCTCATGACCGACCCGGGCTACGAAGGAGAATCAGGTAAGCTGAAGGAAGTTCTGCGCATGACTAAAAACGTAGTAGGTAAAGGGCATAAGGTGTTGATATTTAGTCAGTTTGTGAAGCACTTGGAGATTATAAGACAAGCCCTGGATGAGCGCGAAATAACCTATACTTACCTGGATGGCAACACAAAAGACCGGCAGCAACAGGTAGAGCGTTTCCAGACCGATGAAAGTATACGCGTGTTCCTGATCTCGCTGAAGGCTGGTGGCGTAGGGCTAAACCTAACTGCTGCGGATTATGTGTTTATACTTGACCCATGGTGGAACCCGGCTGTAGAGGCGCAGGCCGTAGACAGAGCGCACCGCATCGGGCAGCAGAATACGGTATTTACCTATAAATTCATTACCAAAGATTCTGTAGAAGAAAAGATCCTGGCCCTGCAAAGCCGCAAAATACAGCTTGTTACAGACCTGATCAGTACCGATGAAACCATTATCAAAAGCCTGAGCAGAGAAGATATTGATAACCTGTTGAGTTAAAAGCTTTGTTGTTGATTGTTACTTGATAATTGCTGATCAGTAACAAGTATAAAATATAACCGCCGCTGCAAGTATAACTGCAGCGGCTTTTCTTTTGCCGTAAGTATAACTTTAGCTTCAGAAAGAGGTTATACTTTATATTAGTAGTATGTGTAGCACTCATATAGCTTACCCTATAGTTATACCAGCGCCAGGACCAGCAATAAATAATTTAACAAGCAGCAATTGAATCGTGCAGATCCATCTTAAAACTAACGTTAGCCAAAACTACCTGCAGGTTTTTAATGCTTTTGATGAGCAATTGTTTCGGAAACTGGCGCCTCCTTACCCTAAATTAAAACTGAACAGGTTTGATGGCTCTGAGCCCGGCGATGTAGTGGAAGTAGAACTGCAGACAGGTATAAAATCCTTTAAATGGACAAGCCTGATAACCGACCGAAGTATAACTGATACCGAAGCTTATTTTGTAGACGAAGGCCAGATCCTGCCTCCCCCGCTAAAACTATGGCACCACAAACATTTGGTAACAGAGTATGGCGCAGGTTCCACCATTCACGACATCATCACTTATAACACTGGTAACAAATGGCTTGATTTGTTGCTTTACCCGCTTATGCTGGCGCAGTTTAGTATGCGGAAACCGGTTTACAGGAGGGTATTCGGCAAAGTATAAACCTTTCTGCCCTATTTCAGTTTAGCACACAGGAAGTATAAATCCGTAACTTAAAGCATGGCAAAGGCAGTAGTTATTGGCGCAGGCATTGGCGGTATTGCAGCAAGTATAAGGCTGGCTGTAAAAGGCTATGATGTTACTGTATTTGAAGCTAATGAAAGCTTTGGCGGCAAAATGCACGAGTTCTGGCTGGGCGAGTATAGGTTTGATGCCGGGCCTTCGCTGTTTACCTTGCCGCATTTGGTTGATGAGCTATTCATACTTGCCAACCGAAACCCAGAAGACTATTTTACCTATACCCGCCTTAACCCGATAACGCATTATTTCTGGCCTGATGGCAGTAAGTTAAAAGCCTACGCCGACCCTGAACAGTTTGCCCGCGAAGCTGAGCAGCAACTGGGTGTGCCGCAGCAAACAGTACTAAATGCCCTGCATAAAAGTGCCCGGCTCTACAACGGTACCGCCGATACATTTCTGCACAAATCGTTGCACAAGGCAGGTACTTACCTAAGCCCGGATGTATTAAAAGCATTGGGTTGTCTCAGCGACCTCGGCCTTACTACGACCATGCATACTGCCAATGCGCAACAGTTTTCGGACCCCCGCTTTGTTCAGCTGCTCGACAGGTTTGCTACTTATAACGGTTCCGATCCTTACCAGGCTCCGGGCACCCTAAACCTCATTCCGCACTTAGAACACAATATAGGCGCTTTTTACCCTAAAGGCGGAATTTATGCCATAGCCAGCAGTTTGGTAAAACTTGCTGAAGAACTGGGCGTGGTATTCAAGTATAAGCAACAAGTAGAGCGCATTATTACCAAAGGCAGCCAAGCGGTTGGCGTGCAGACTGCAAATGGCAAGTATGAGTCGGGAATTGTGGTAAGCAACATGGATATAGTACCTACCTACCGGAAGCTGATGCCTGACAAACCTGCGCCGGAGGCTACCTTGCAGCAACCACGCTCCAGCTCTGCGCTGATTTACTACTGGGGAATAAAGCGGGAATTTCCGGAGCTGCATGTGCATAACATCTTCTTCAGCCAGAACTATAAAGAAGAGTTCGAGCACATTTTCAAGTATAAAACCATAGGCCCCGACCCTACGGTATATATCAACATCACGTCCAAAGCGGAAAAAGATGACGCGCCGGCAAACGCGGAAAACTGGTTTGTGATGGTAAATGTGCCGCATAACCAGGGCCAGAACTGGGAAGAACTGGTAACTACTACGCGCGAAGCTATACTTAATAAACTAAGCAAAAGCCTGAAAACCGATATTGCCTCTTTAATAGAACACGAACAGGTATTAGACCCCTTGCTGATCGAAAGCCGGACATCTTCTTACGCAGGCGCACTTTATGGCAGCAGCTCCAACAACCGCATGGCTGCTTTTCTGCGGCACCCTAACTTCAGCTCTAAAATTAAAGGCTTATACTTTTGCGGAGGCAGTGTGCACCCCGGTGGCGGCATCCCGTTATGTCTGTTATCGGCTAAAATTGTAGGCGAGCTTGCTCCCAAAGTATCAACACCTGAGAAAGTATAAACTGTAATGCCCGAAACAACACAAAAAGCTCCTATGCCTCCGGCTATACTACTGCGCTATCAAAGTTATACTTTGCCTGCGGCTATAGCAGTGCTGGTTATTTTCCATGGGGTTGGTTTCTGGGGTTTGTTGTTCAGCAATAACCCGGGTTATTTTCAGGAGCTTACGCCGCTTAATTTGCTGCTTACCAATTTGCTCCTATTCAGCTTTCACCGGCAGTGGAATGGCGCTTTTATACTTTTTGCAGTAGTTGTGGCAGCAGTTGGTTTCCTGGCGGAGGTGGTGGGCGTGCACACTGGCCTGCTATTCGGCAACTATACTTATGGCGCCGCGCTTGGCCTGAAGCTTTGGAATGTGCCCCTGCTGATAGGGCTAAACTGGCTGATGCTGGTATACGTTACCGGTCACCTGGTAAATCTTACAAAGTTACATTGGCTGCTTAAAGCTATACTTGGAGCTATGCTTATGGTGCTGCTGGATTTCTTTATAGAGCCTGTGGCCATGAAGTATGATTTCTGGAGCTGGCAGGGTAATACTATTCCATTCAGTAATTATGCTGGCTGGATGGCGCTGGCTTTTTTGTTACAGGTATACTTTCAGCAAGCATCTTTCCGCAAGCAAAATAAGCTCTCCGCCTATGTATATGCCGTGCAGTTGCTTTTTTTTATAGGACTGTATCTTTTTTTGTAAAAGCTTGCTTGTGCTTCAGTAAAAGTTCTTGTATCAGCAGATTATATGCAATACTTTTACAGGTGTTTCAATTAGGTACGCGTAACACTTTACGGTTATTTATTACGTAATGTAGTTGGCACCCCGATAAGAGACAATGAGACGGACAGGCAAGATGACTTTTTTAGAAACCATTTTAGGGGAAATACTTCAGATTTTTAAGCGGGAAGGTATAGAGGCAAACTCGGAGGCTGATATCATTAAGAAGCTTGATATCCGGTCATCGACTTTCCATGAGCTGTTTGCTGATAAAGCTGATATGGTGCGGCAGGTTACCATTTTTGATATTGAGCAACAGAAACAGGAACAGGCCCGCATGCTGGCGAAAGCGGTTAACCCTGTAGAAGAAATCATGATGCTTTTGCAGGACGGAATTCAGAAGATGAAGGAGATTAACCCGGTGTATATTTTAGATATGCAACGCTACCCTGAAGCCTGGCAGTTAAGTATGGAGCATGTAAGCACCAATAACCAGATCGTAAATGCTGAAATCTTAAACCGGGGTATACTGGAAGGTTATTTCAGAAGAGATATTAACCTGCAGCTTGTTACCAAAATTATCCTGGAGCAGTTTTTAATGATGATAAACCCTGCGGTTTTCCCTCCTCAGAAGTATAACCTGTCGGAAGTGTTCCGGAGCATTTACCTATACTATGTGCGGGGCATTTGCACCGATGCCGGCGGTAAAATGGCAGAAGAGTATTTCTCCAGAAACAACCTGTAATATAAAAGCAAAGGCCCGAAGTATAAACTGCTTCGGGCCTTTGCTTTTATAGCTGTACGTTAAGTTATTAGCTAATAGAAACGCGTACTTTTTTGGTATACTCACGCAGTGCTGTTTTAAAATCAGACTCTTCGTCCTGCATGTGGTTCAGTATCCAAACGGCGGCTAACACGTGTGTCAGTTGTTCGCCTTCGTCGTCTCCGGCAACTTCTATAGCAAGTTGCTGCTCTTCAATAATAGCTGCCTCAGCGGCAACCAGGTCTTCTAATGTGTAATTTTCGACTAATTGTTTAATCGCAGGTATTTTCATATCAGTTTTTAAGCAAGTTTATGAATCAAATCAAGTACAGCCTCTTCTTTGCTGGCTGCCACCGTATCTACCAGTTTACCGCTTTTAAAAATAGCGAAGAACGGTAGGTTTGTTACTCCGGCAACTTTACGGGCTTCCGGGTTCTTTTCAGCGTTAACATCCACAAAAGCGACATTTGCAAACTGATCGGTATCAGACAAACGTTTGAACTTTGGGGCAAACAAACGGCAACTACCGCACCAATCGGCATAGTATTTTACTACCACATTCTGGTTAGAATTAATTACGCTTGTAAAATCGTTGTCAGTTGCTTGTATAACGGCCATAATTTTAAATCTTATAATTGGAAAAATGGTTCAAAGTTAAAATATGCTTTACTCTTACTGGCAGCAAAATTAAAGGTTTCAGGCCAGAATATCGTGTTTCAGGTATATAGAAAGTATAACAGCTGCCTTGGGCAAATGTTACCGGCGCCTTCTTTTTTTAGGCTGATCGTTTAAAAAAGTTACCAATTCTTTCTTGTTAAAGGTAATGTGCCACATGCCACGCAGCTCACCCAGTTTATAGTTTATGGCTGCATCGGCGGGGTATTTTTGCTTAATCTTTTCATAAGCTGCAGAAGTTATTTCGTTACCAACAGTACCGTGGCATTGCAGGCAGTTTTGATTGCGGATGTAAATGGGCGAAGTATAAAGCAGCTCGTTTTGGTTCAGGGCTACTACCTGCGGCTCCTTTAGCTGGCCTTTTTCATACTTGGCAAGTATGGCAGCTATAGTTGCATCTGGTTTATTTTGTGGGTTGCGCAGGCGGGTGCCGGTGCGGTGCGGTGTGCCCCCGAATTTATGGGCCAGTTCCTGCACTTCGGTATAGTTTTCGGGCTGGCAGTAAGGTATAGCTGTAGCCACGCCGCCTTGTTGCAGGCCTGCCTGTAGTTTTGCATCCAGCTGCTGCTGCGCCACTGTTACCACCGAGTCGCCGGCTTTTTGGGCCGCCGCCAGTATGTCTTTTTGCGTAAGGCGTTTTATCTTGTGGCGTTCAAGTTCACGGGCTATTTCCTTGCCTCCTTCAATGGGTTTTACTTTTACATCGCACCCTGAAACTATAAGGGCAGCGGTAAAGGTTATGTAGGTGAGCAAATTGCGCGGTTTGAACATCTTTTTATTCATATTTGTATTAAAGAAACTATACGCCAATTTAGTATCTTTGCACTTTAAAACCATAACGGAACAATGTTAGATAAATTAGAAGCCATAAATCAGCGATTTGAGGAAGTTAGCCAACTGCTTATCCAGCCTGACGTGGCCAGCGACATGAAGAAATTCAAGGCGTTGAACAAGGAGTACAAAGATCTTGACAAGATAGTAGTTGAATATAAGAAGTACCTGAACATACTTAGTAACATCGATAGCGCAAAGCAGGTTATCGCTACTGAAAAAGACGAGGACTTCCGCGAGATGGCAAAAGAGGAGCTTGACTCCCTGTTTCCGCAGCGTGAAGCCATGGAAGATCACTTAAAAGAACTCCTGATCCCGAAAGATCCGAATGATAGCAAAGACATTATCATGGAGATCCGTGCGGGTGCGGGTGGCGATGAGGCTTCTATTTTTGCCGGCGACCTTTACCGTATGTACAGCCGCTTTGCTGAAAAGATGGGCTGGCGCACCGAACTGATTGATGCCACAGAAGGTACATCGGGCGGTTACAAAGAAATTATCGTAGGCATGTCGGGCGAAGATGTGTACGGTAAACTGAAGTTCGAATCGGGTGTACACCGCGTGCAGCGTGTACCAGCTACCGAAACGCAGGGCCGTATTCATACTTCAGTAGCTTCGGTGGTAGTATTGCCGGAAGTAGAGGAGTTTGACATCGAGCTTGATATGAACGATATCCGCAAGGATCTTTTCTGTTCTTCGGGCCCGGGTGGTCAGTCGGTAAACACGACTTACTCAGCCGTTCGTTTAACGCACATCCCAACAGGCCTTGTGGCGCAGTGCCAGGATCAGAAATCGCAGCTCAAAAACTTCGATAAAGCGCTTGCGGTACTTCGTTCGCGTATTTACGAGCAGGAACTTGCCAAGAAACTGGAAGCCGAAGGTGCACAGCGTAAGAGCATGGTAGGCGGCGGCGACCGTTCGGATAAGATCCGTACGTACAACTACCCGCAAGGCCGTGTTACTGATCACCGTATTGGTTACACTGTTTACAACCTGCCTGCCGTAATGGATGGCGGTATTGATGATTTTGTGGAAGAACTGCGTATCGCTGAAAACGCTGAGAGGCTGAAAGAAGGCGCTACAGCTTAATTCTAAAAGTATAAACTATAGCATCAGGAATGTAGTAAGGGACAAAATCCCAAAGCTGCATTCCTGATTTTGTTTACACATTTCGCACTGATTGTTTATCTTGTTGAAGTATAAACCTAACGTATACTCTCCGCTGAAATTTCTAAGCTACATATGGCCCCTGTTGTTATTGTTGTCGGCACTGGCTTGCAAACCAGATGATGAAATAATAACCACAGACCCGGAGGCAAAGCTGGAGTTTTCAGGCGATACCGTTTTGTTTGATACTGTTTTTGTAACCCAGGGCAGCATTACCAAGCGTCTGAAAGTATACAACCCTAACAAAAAAGCAGTCCGAATCAGCGATATTACCCTAGCCGGCACAAGCTCCTCGCCTTATAAACTCACTATAAATGGCATAGAAAGCCCCCTGGCAAACAACATTGAGCTACGCGGAAAGGATAGTATTTACATACTTGTAAAAGTAACCGTAAACCCTTCCGATGTAAATCTCCCCTTTTTGGTAGCAGATTCTATACTTTTTAACACCAACGGCAACAGGCAGCAGGTAAAGCTGGTAGCTTACGGGCAGAATGCCTATTTCCACCGCAAAGTAGCCATTGGCACCACTACCTGGCCAAACGATAAGCCTCATGTATTGCTGGATACTGTGCTGGTGCAGGAAGGCGCTACTTTAACTATACAGAAAGGTACGCGCGTGTTTGCAGCCAGCAAAGCCGTATTGCTTGTAAATGGACGACTGCTGGTAGAAGGCACACCAACCGAGCGGGTAAGTTTTAGTGGTTACCGCCGCGAACCACTTTATACCGAAGCCCCGGGCCAGTGGGAAGGCATCAGAATACTTACCAAAAGCGAAAACAGCAGTATAAAGTATGCTGATATCAACAATACGGTTTATGGTTTGCGCATTGGCAACCCGGGTAAGGCCGGTACTTTAGTAGAAGGCTGCACCGTGGCTTATACTTTTATGGATGGCATTGTGAGTTATACTTCGGATGTGAAATTGGTAAATACATTGATCCGCAACTTCGGACAGTATGGTTTTGGTGGCCTGGGCGGCGGAAATTACGAGGTGTTATATTCTACCATTGTGAGCTACAGTAACCAGTTGCCCCGCGAAACGCCAGCCTTTGTAGTGGCAGATTTTATACCTGGCACCGACATTAAGAATCAGCCAACCAGCCTTCGGTTAATTAACTCGATCGTATACAGCGATAGTTTCCGGGATGAAGTATTGCTGGAAGCAGGCGCAGCTGCCCATCTGGAAATTACAAACAACATGCTACGCACCGAGAAGTATAAAACCAGCCTTAACGCAAACGGCAACAAGCTGAACATAGAGCCAAAATTCAAAGCTATAGGTAAGCTTGATTTCTCTTTGGATACTCTTTCGCCGGCCAGCTCCGCAGCCAGGTTTTTACCAGAAATTACAACCGATATCAAAGGCAAAAAGCGCAGCGCAACTACCCCGGATATAGGTGCCTATGAGCGAAGTATAGATTGAGGCCTTTGGAATTTTGAATAACTGACTTTTGAATGAGTGAATATATCCTGTAGTTTATACTTGTATATGTAAGAGGATAGGCTGGCAAAGGGTATCAGTCATGGTTTAAGCTTCTCTGTTATTCTGTCCTTGTTAGCATTGCTATTTAAGGCCGTATTGCTTGCTGGAGAAAATACGCAGCAAGGGCTAGCATGAGTTAATTTATACTTCATTTATTGAGTTATTCAATTATTCAAAATTCAGTTATTAAAAAAGTATGTGGTTTCAGAAAGAACTAAGGTTGCCGGCTGTTAAACGTGGTTTTCACCTGATCACTGATCTGCTGGAATCGCAACTGCCGGAGCTGGAGGACATAAAAACAGGCTTAGCGCATATTTTTATCAAGCACACCTCGGCAAGTTTAACCATAAGCGAAAACGCAGACCCAACCGTACGGCAGGATTTTGAAAGTCATTTTAACCGCATGGTACCCGAAAATGCTTCTTACTACCGCCATACTTCCGAAGGCCCCGATGATATGCCGGCCCACCTGAAAGCAGCTATACTTGGCACATCGGTAACTATACCAATCACCAATGGCAGGTTTAACTTAGGTACATGGCAGGGCGTTTATTTATGCGAGCACCGCAACCACGCATCTAAGCGCTGGGTGGTAGTTACGCTGCAGGGAGAGTAAATTTAATTTTGAATTAATGAAGGCTGAATAACTGAATAAGAGGTATAGTTTACTTCGATTAGCCGCTTACTTCAGGATGCTAATCTTCTTGAGTTCAGTGCCATTGGTACTTTCGATGTGCAGGAAGTATATACCGGCAGGCAGATGGCGGGTATCAAACCTTATGATGCGGCTACGTACTTCCTCATCCAAAACAGCAACACCTAAATTATTCAGCAGTTGCACCTTTCTTACCAGTACTTTGGCAGGCTGTTCAATTGTTATAAAATCAACGGCAGGATTCGGGTACACTGCCAGGTCATCCACGGTTACGTGTATGTAATCTTCTTTTACTTCTGTGCTGCTGAGGTTGCCATTAGAGATAGTTAAACTGACATTATACTTGCCGGGTTTTGTATACCTGACTACCGGATTTCTTTCAGTCGAAGTAGCAGGCGTGCCTCCTTCAAACTCCCATAACCACGAGGTAGGGCGCACGCCCAGCGAGGCATCAGAATAGCGAACAGAAGTACCTGCTATAACCAGTGTGTCGCGCTCATTAAAAGCTCTAAACTCAGACCGAAGTGTATTACTGCAAACTACAGAATTAAAGATGGAGGAGCGTGAGGTATTTAAAACTGCTTTCATATAATTGGCCTGGCCAAATGTGAACAGGTTCATGCAGGCATCGTTGCTGTAATCCATGTAGTTTTGCCACATATTGCCGTACGGGCTGTTATCGCACGATTGCACAATACCATCCGGGCAGCCCACTGTTTCCTGTTCTTGATTTGGTGTATCGGTAATGCCGTCGGAGTCGGTGCAGGTAGCGCCACCCCCGCCCCAGATGTGGCGCAAGCCCAGCCAATGGCCCACCTCATGTGTGGCGGTTCGGCCCATGTTATAGTTAGTAACAAAGGGGTTGGCAGGCGCAGCTCCGATAGTTTTATAATGCAGTACTACGCCATCAATATCCCTGGCAGCGCCCGGAGGCGTGGCGTAACCTATAATTTGTCCGCCCTCAATGTTACAGATCCAGATATTCAGGTATTGGCTAGGGTCCCAGCCGTTAACACCGCCTTCCTTCGAGAATTTTACATCGTCGGTGGTATAGCTGAATTCTTCTTTTGTGGAGCGTGTGCGGGTAATGCCGTTGGTTGGTTCGCCATCTGGGTTGGTGGTAGCGAGGCAAAACTCTATCTCGGCATCAGCGGCAAAAGGAAGGAAGTATGAAGGGGTCTGTCCTGCATCGGCATTTTGTCTTCTGAAATCATCGTTCAGTACCCGCAACTGCGATAGCACCTGTGCATCTGAAATGTTCTCTGCAGCAGAGTTGTATACTACATGGAAAACTACCGGAACCGTAATTACTGCCGACCGCAGGTTCTGCCCCTGCTGTGGCCTGCTTAGTTCCTGTTGAATAACCTGCTCTGCCTCTGATTGCCTTTTGCTAAAGCCGGCATCTTTCTGTTTTAGCAGCTCGATATAAGCAGTTGTAGCGCAGGCTCGCCCTTTATCAGAATTTATACTTTGGCCCAGGCAGGCTGCAGCAAAGTATAAACTGAAAAGAAAGGCAAGTATAAACCTGTGCATAAAACCGGCAACTAAACAAGTATAATTGAGAAGCTTATCATGTTTATTCAGCAAAAATCAGAAGAAGTATAGCAGTCTGCTGAGCTGGTTAATGCTCCTGAATAATAGCCGTAACGTTATAATGCAGCGAGTCGCCGAACACAAGCTTTTGTACCCCGTTGATCTGGTAACCGGTAATGTTGCCGGTAGCAGGGTTTGTGCTTAACGTTACTTTACGTTTAGAGTAAAACAGCATGTTCTCCTCCAGCAGCACTGCCTCCATACCTTGTAATTTCTGCTCCCGGTTTGTTTGCAGGGTAAGGTGTTGTACAGGTGCTTCGGCTTCGGCAGTTTTGGTATAAGTATAAGCTGTTAGGTTATTACCAAACGGCTGCTTTTCTTCTGTATAGTACTCGCGCAACGAAGGTTTTGAAATATCTACGTCCTGAAAAATGGCAAGCTCATCTTCCCAGTCAACTTCAGAAGTTTTTATAGTTTCGGCAGCCTTGTCTTCGGTTTTAGCCCGCTTAATAACAGTTGGCTTTTCGGCCTGCAGGCGTTTTGCCTGTGCCTGCAGGTAAGCAGCCAGGTTATATGCAGCACCTGCTGCATTTCCTGAAGCAGGCGGTGTTGGCCGCTCGCAGGCAACAGCAAACCCTAAAAGGCCAAACAGTGCTATAAATTTATACTTACTCAAGCTATATCTCATTAAGTATAAGCGATTTGCCCGTCATTTCTACAGGTCGCTCAATGCCCATCAGTTCCAGTATAGTTGGCGCTATATCACCTAGTTTGCCTTCTGCTAAAGTGCCCTTAAAATCGTTGCTTACCAACACGCAAGGCACCAAGTTAGTAGTGTGTGCCGTGTTTGGGGTGCCATCCGGGTTTATCATGTAATCGGCGTTGCCATGGTCTGCAATCACAATAGTGTCGTAGCCGCTTTCGAGTGCGGCAGCAACTACCGTCTGGGCGCAGGAGTCTACCACTTCGCATGCTTTAACGGCTGCTTCAAATACACCGGTGTGGCCTACCATATCAGGGTTGGCAAAATTAAGGCAAATAAAATCAGCGGTCTTGTTATGCAGTTCCGGTACTATAGTATCACGAATTTCGTAAGCGCTCATTTCCGGTTGCAGGTCATAAGTGGCAACTTTTGGCGAAGGGCACAACAGACGTCTTTCACCTTCGAAAACTTCTTCGCGGCCACCCGAGAAAAAGAAAGTTACATGCGGGTACTTCTCGGTTTCGGCAATACGGATCTGCTTTTTGCCCGCTTTTGCTATTACTTCGCCCAGCGTGTTGTTCAGGTTGTCTTTATCGAAAATAGGCTCTACACCTACAAAAGTATCGTCGTAGTTGGTGAGGGTAATGTAACGCAGGTTCAGTTTGTGCATGTTCTGCTCCGCAAAATCATGCTGGGTTAGGGCCTGTGTAATTTCGCGCCCGCGGTCGGTGCGGAAGTTAAAGCAGATAACCACATCCCCTTCTTTAATAACCGCAATTGGCTCCTGCTGGTCGTTTACTTTTACAATTGGCTTAATAAACTCATCGGTTACGCCCTCGTTGTAAGAATCCAGAACCGATTTTATAAGATTTTGCGATGGCGTTCCGATGCCGTTTACCATCAGGTCGTAAGCCAGTTTTACTCGCTCCCAGCGGTTATCGCGGTCCATGGCATAGTAGCGGCCAACTATAGACGCGATGGTGCCGGTTGTGTTCTCGAGGTGTTTTTCCAGGTCGTTAATATACTTTACGCCGCCTTTAGGGTCGGTATCACGGCCATCGGTAAAAGCATGAATGTATACCTGCTTCAGCCCTTCGTCGTTTGCGGCGGAGCAGATCGCTTTCAGGTGATTTATATGCGAGTGTACGCCTCCGTCAGACAAGAGCCCGATAAGGTGCACATCTTTATGTTCTTCTTTTGCAAAGGCAAGTGCATTGGCCAGTACGGGCATCTGCGCCAGTTTATGTTCGGCAATAGATTTGTTAATGCGTACCAGGTCCTGGTAAACTACGCGGCCGGCGCCTATGTTCATGTGGCCAACTTCGGAGTTCCCCATCTGCCCGTCGGGTAAACCTACCGCCTCGCCAGATGCCTGCAGTTTGGTATGCGGGTACTTCTGAAGTATAGAATCGTAAAAGGGAGTATACGCTTTATTTATAGCAGAAACAGACAGGTCAGTGGCAATGCCCCAACCATCTAAAATCATTAAAAGTACCTTCTTATTCATGCTGCAAATATAACTATAAACTTCCAAAGCCTGCTTAAGCCAGCCGGGCAAAAGCTTTCTGAATACAATGCCTGGAAAGTATGGCAACAGCCGGAAACTAACACAAACGAATCAACGTTGGCTATAGTATAAAGTTCTGTATGTATATATTTAGAGAATCCTATTAACTTTAACGTCTCAAGTGTACATCAGGGAGTTGGCATAGTTTTGGCTATTACCAGTGCAAGATTACAAACATCACTTATGAAAAAATTTAAACACATTACCATCGTATTTTCCTTGTTGTTGGCTGCGGCGTTTTTATCGGTGGGCCAGGCTGTTGCACAAGGCGATGTTATGGGTAACGTAAAATCAGCCATCAAAATTGGTTCTTCAAAAGACCTTGCCCGCAACTTTAACAGCGTGGTGGAGCTTACACTGGATGGGCGCGAGGCCACAAGTTACAGCAGCACCCAGGCAGAGTTCGTGATGAAGAACTTTTTCAATAAAAACGCACCTGTTGATTTCTCTTACAGCCACCAGGGCGCTTCCGACAAAGGGCAGCGTTATGCCATCGGTACCTATACTTCTAAAGGTGGTACGTATACTGTTCTTGTACGCATGAAGGAGTCGAAAGGCAAATTTCTGATACAATCGATGAACTTTATAAAAGATTAAGCAGATAATAATGAGATTTTTAAAAAGGCTCGGAGTATATCCCGAGCCTTTTTTTATTTTTGCACTGTGAAACCGACATACCTTACCGAACAAAGCATTAGCGAGTTTATATCGCGTGCCTTAGCCGAAGACATCGGCGACGGAGACCACTCTTCGCTGGCCTCTATTCCGGCCGATGCCCAGAACCAGGCGCGCTTGCTTGTGAAAGGCGATGGCATACTGGCGGGCGTGGAGCTGGCTGGTTATATTTTTAAAGCCGTAGACCCGGAACTGCAGCTGGATGTACTGTTGCAGGATGGTGCCCAGGTAAAGTATGGCGATGTAGCCCTGACCGTAAAAGGAAAGGCACAATCTATACTTACAGCCGAGCGCCTGGTGTTAAACTGCATGCAGCGCATGAGTGGCATTGCTACCTTTACGCACCAGCTTAACCAGCTGATAGCCGGTACTGGCGCCAAACTGCTGGATACCCGCAAAACCACGCCAAACTTCCGTATTATGGAGAAATGGGCAGTGCTGATTGGTGGCGGCGTGAACCATAGGTTCGGCCTCTTCGACATGATCATCCTGAAAGATAACCATGTGGATTACGCCGGCGGCATTCGCGAAGCTATTACAGCAACGCAGCGCTACCTGCAGGAAAAAGGCAAAGACCTGAAGATTGAAGTAGAAACCCGTACCTTGGATGAAGTGCGTGAGGCTTTGGAAACAGGTGGTATTCACCGCATTATGCTGGACAACATGAGCCCGGAAATAATGCGCGAAGCTGTAGCCATGATTGCTGGCCGTTACGAGACAGAAGCTTCCGGTGGTATTACAGATGCAACTATACGTGCCGTAGCTGAGTGTGGTGTAGACTATATTTCGGTGGGCGCGCTCACACATTCCATCAAAAGTATGGACCTAAGCCTGAAAGCATATTAATTTAAAGTACCTTTGCCAAAAGTTTTAAGGCAATTGCTGAAGCTACCTGGCATTCCATCTGCAGCCAGGGCATGAGGGGAAATTTTGCAGAGGATTTAGTATTGAATTTTTATTAGTTTATGCAGCAACCAAATCAACGCGGTTTTAGGCAGCCACAAGGTTCGTCCCCGATGGCAATCCGCACAAAAAAGTATCAGTTCGACAAGAAGCTTTACACGAACTTAGCGCTTACACAAGTATGGCGCAAAGACTGGTGGCAGGCAATTATTCCGCTGGCACTTTTTTTAATACCGGCATTATTCAGTTTTTCGTGGTGGTGGGTAGCCATTGCTATTATTGTAACCATACTTTTTGTGCTGTTGCGCTCGGCCCAGGTAATGGGTGTAACGCAAATGGAACAAGGCAATCCGTTGTTCGAGAAGATGACGTATGAAATTGACCAGCGCCAGATCCTGATGAAACGCAACGACCGTGAAGGCATGGCTCTAACCTGGAACATGATACAATCTGCGCGTAAAAAAGACGATGCCTTTATGTTGTGGTTGCAGCCGCCAACACAAGAGCAAATGCCTACCGGCTGGAAAGGCTGGCTGGCACGTACTTTCCAGGTGCCGGTTTTTATTAACCTGCCCTACCGTATATTTAACAGCCCGAACGATATTAAGCTGATGGAATCGATGCTGCGCCGCAAGAACCTGCTGGCATAAGCACCTGATAACCTTTAACCTGTAACCGGGCGTAAGCAAAGAAATGATGCCTTTAATTTAAAGTATAAGGCGCAACTATAAGAAGTATAAACACAACAAAGATGAATAAGAACGTATTAGCAGTTTTTGCCGCCGTGTGCGGGTTATTTATGGTTTCTTGCTCTACTCCTTCTGATCAAAGACCAGAGGAGAAAGTTTCAGTTGATACGGTAGCGCCGGGAACGCGTAATACCAACAACATCGAAACTGAACACGCACCAATGGGCCATGAAAATGAGGATGAAGCCATGATCAATCATGTGCAGACTGGTGGCGTACATGCTGAAGAAAACAAGGCAAACGAAGCTGACAGCGTAAGCAAGCCAGGCAACACTGCACCTAAAGCAGACAGCGTAAAGCACTAAGCCTGCCCGCTTAAGAAAAAGCCTGCCGTTGCCATAGCAGCGGCAGGCTTTTTTATGACGTTATTTTCAGGAATCAATAATATAGAGCATTTATTACCCAAGCCGTTTAACTGCGCGTATAAGCAGTTTCAAAATAAAGCCTATATTTGCAACATTATTGCTTTTACCCTTAATATGGCACAACAGGAAGATTGGTTTAGTACCTGGTTCGACTCTCCGTACTACCACATACTTTATAACAACCGCAACGAAGACGAGGCGCAGTTGTTTATAGATAACCTGCTGGCTTACCTCCATCCTAAACCTGAACACAAAATACTGGACCTGGCCTGTGGCAAAGGGCGTCATTCGGTGCAGCTCAACCAAAGGGGCTTCGATGTTACCGGCATCGATCTTTCGGAGCAAAGTATAGCCTATGCCAAACAGTTCGAAAATGAGCATTTGCATTTTGAGGTGCACGACATGCGGCAGGTATACAAACCAGAGGAATTTGATTTTGTGCTCAACCTTTTTACCAGTTTCGGGTATTTCGAGAACGAAACCGAAAATGTGGTAGCCCTTTGTGCCGTAGCCAAAACATTAAAGCATGGCGGCAAGCTGGTAATTGATTTTATGAACACCGACCTGACCATTGCCAACCTAGTGGCACACGAAGAAAAAGAGGTGTGCGGCATTAAATTTAATATCAGCAGGGGTGTTGAGAATGGCTTTATAGTTAAAAAGATCTGCTTTACAGATAAAGGGCAGGATTATGCTTTTGAGGAACGTGTGCGGGCACTACGCGAAGAAGACTTTATGGAGTATTTTGGAATGGCGCAGTTGCGGCTTGTAGAAATCTTCGGCGATTACAACCTTGCCCCATATAACCGCGAAAGCAGCGAACGAATGATCTTTGTACTTAAAAAATAGATAGGTACATGATCACAGCTATACTTGTCCTGTTCTTTACGGTTGTACTTTCCAGTTTCCTGGTTAAGGCTTTTCCGCCACACAACAATAAATGGCTGAAGCTGGCTTTGGCATTCAGCGGGGCTTACCTGTTCAGTATCACTATCATTCATCTGTTGCCAGATATGCTGCTGGGGAGCAGCAAGCCACATACTGTTGGCTATTGGGTGTTGGGTGGTTTTTTTCTGCAGCTGTTGCTGGAGCAATTTTCGGAGGGTGTAGAGCATGGGCACATACACTTACACAAACATGACCATGCAGGCCCCATGCCATTTCTGCTGCTGGGGTCGTTATTTCTGCATTCTTTTCTGGAAGGAAGTATACTGATAGATAACGAGAACAGGCATTTGCACCAGGGGCATGAGCAGGACAATTTTTACCTGGTACTCATGGGAGTTGCAATCCACCACGTGCCGGCAGCATTTGCCCTGATGTCGGTGCTGATGTCGCGGCTGGGTAGTTTCAATAAAGCCTTTATGTGGTTACTGATATTTGCAGTAGGTTCGCCGCTGGGTATTATTGTAAGTAACACCGTTTTAGCATCAGGGCCGGATAGCACACTTTATAATGCCCTTACCGGCCTGGTGGTAGGTAATTTCCTTCATATTTCTACTACCATACTTTTCGAAACCAGCCCTGATCACCATTTCAACCGAAATAAACTGATGGCCACTTTTCTGGGGCTGTTCCTGGCGCTTGTAAGCAATTTTATCTAAAATTTATACTTGCCGGGCTTGTAAGTATTTTTCCTCTTGCGGCACTGCCTATACTTTTGTAACTTCCTTTGGTTACAACAATGGCATTTATGGCTCCGCAACCTAAAGTTTATACTTCTTTAAAAGAATTTTAACCTTACTATTTATCTGAACATCAGCATACAACAAGCCGGGTGCTGCATTTTGCAGGGACGGGGCTTTTATTGCTTATTGCCCTAGCGACCATAATATGGAAGCAGTATAGTTGGCTATGGCTAGTGCCGCTGGTAGGGTATGGTTTTGCTTGGGTGGGGCACTTCTTTTTTGAGCGTAACAAGCCTGCCACTTTTAAATACCCGTTTTATAGTTTGGCTTCGGATTTTATGCTGTTCTTTGATATACTGCGCGGAAAGCAAGGCTTTAAGAGCAAAGCAGCTGAATAGCAAACAGGTATAAAGTATAAGGCAGGAAGTAAAACAGGAATTAGATAATTGTAGAAAGCAGTGTAGCCACAATTACCTTTACCGCATTCATTAACGGATCGGTGCCGTGAAAAGTGTCAGAATCATCTTCGCTTTCTTCAGAACCCGTAATGTCCTTAAAAGAAAACGACGATTTGTTCAGGTCTGAAGCATTTACAGGAGCTTTTTCCTGAGGTTTTACCGGTGCTTTTGCCTTTGTTGTGGTTTTGCTTTTATTCTGAGCAGTTACTGAAGTTTGTTGCTCGGTCTGGTTATTAGGCGAGGTGGTAGTTGTGCAGCCATTATTACTAGCTTGTACGGCAGGCGCAGTAGCCATGCTAAAGAGCATAGTAGCTGCTAAAGGCAATACAAAGCGAATATGTAGGCGCAGTTTAATCACAATCAAATGTACTATCCTGAATTTGAAAATACAATAATTACTTAGGATATTTTAGGGAAACCTCTAACTACGTGTGTAAACGATGTGTACACCGGGGCAAGTATAGAATTAGTGTAAAAGTTTAAAGTTTATTTACCAGCTGCAGGCCGTATAACCTTGACTTTTACAGGCACTACGCCGGCATTAATATAGCCCAGCTTGCGGGCCGCAGCTTCTGATAGATCGACTACACGGCCTTTGGCATACGGGCCTCTGTCAGTGATTTTAACTTTAACAGTTTTATGTGTTTGCAGGCTGGTAACTTTAACTTTAGTACCAAGCGGCAAAGTACGGTGGGCTGCTGTTAGCTTATGTCGCTTATAAGGTTCTCCGTTAGCCATTTTGCGGCCCTGCAATTTTCTGCTATAATAGGAAGCTTTACCCTCTTCGGTGTAGCCACGCTGCCCATGCGATGGCGCTGTGCTGGTGCATGATGCCAGCAAAAATATACTTATGATTATTGCTACAAAGTATGGAAATCGCAGGTGAACAAATGATTTGTGAAGTATAGATAATAACATAGATCAGGCTTTTACGAAATAGTAACGTTTTTAGGAGCCAGGAATTGCCTGATGGTTTGTGCAAGTATACCTGGACTAACCGCTTCAAGCGGGTGTCGGGTATCTGGTAATACCAGCAGGCTTGCATTGGCTAATTGCCTGTATGTCCAGATCGTTTCTTCGGGCGTTACCATATTGTCACGATCGCCTACTGCTACTAACACGGGAACCTGTATTTGCGCCAGTAACGAGGCAGTAAGGGCCGGACTATCTCCGAGATGCCGCATCATTTCAGCAGTTTTCAGCATAACGTCCTGCCACCGCTGTGGTGCATGGCGCTGAGCAAGTGTCTGCGCAAAGTGCGGTACTTTTTCCTGTATCTTTTCTGGGTTCAGCATTTTACCTTCTTTCTCAGCCGCCTCCGCCGACCAGGCAAATTTTGTAGCCAGCGTAAAAATGCTCTTAACCCGCTCCGGATATTGCAAGGCAAAGTATAAAGCAGCGTACCCGCCCATACTATAACCGAAAATATGAGCTCTTTCCAGTTGTTCCTGCTCCATCAGTTGCAGAATATTCTGGGCAAAAAGTGGCATAGCAAAAGGCGATTCTGGTAACGGTTTGCCACCATGGCCGCTAAAATCCAAGGTATAAATCCGGTAGTTTGCCTCTAGCTCATTTTTTAAAGGTGCAAGCGTAGCTGCAGAGCCCAGAGCTCCGTGCAAAAGTATAAGGTTTTCCATTTTCAGGAGGTAGCCTGTGAATAATAGTTTGTTGGCAGCTTTATAGGGTATTTTACTGCTTTATCTGGTAGTTGTAAAGTTCGATGGCCTGGGTGAGTTTATCTTTCTGGAAAAGTTGCAACACAAACGGGATGGCGGCTACCCCAACGCCCGCATACACAGCCGGTGATAAACTGCCATTACTGTTGTTGCTGGAACTGTATACTCCAAAAGCCGCGATACCGGCCCCTAAAACAGATAAACCTGTAGTCAGAAAGCGTTCGCTTTTATAACGCTTCAGCATTACCATACTCGATGCATTGTCGGATAGCGCTTCCTGCAGGTTACCATAGTTAAAAGACTGTAGCGGGCCATCATCTTTCGAGAAAAAGTATACCCTGCGGCGCGACGGAGCACCCATACCATACCCATAAGGCGAGTAACCCATGTTGTAATAATCGTAGGTAGTGGTATAGTACTTAGAAATGCGCGGGCCATGAAGTATACGCTTGGCAAAGGCATTGGCGCGGCTGCCGTAACCTACACGTGCATAATAACCATCAGCATTCTGGTAAGCTTTCACAGCATCCAGCCTGAATTGCATCGAGTCGTTGAGCAGAAAATAATCCTGCTTAAAGATTGGGGTCTTAAACTTAAGCTTATCAGCGTATACTATCTGGCCATTCTGTAATTGCACATAGTAGCGGCCCTGCTGGTTTGGTTCGTTCTGTGCATTGGCCTGCAGGCAAAAAACCACAGCAAACAGCAGTAACGTCAGTATCTTTTTCATAGGTTATACTTGGTTAAGTTAAAGCGCTTTATACTTAATTATATCAATAGAACTTAGAAATACAATTTAGTTAAAAAGCAGAAACAGCATAGGTACTAAACCCAGCAATGCCAGGTATACCCAGCGCATAAGCTGCTTACGGTGCCTGGCAGGCACATAGTTACTTACCAGCGCAAGGGCACCCAAAAGGCAAATAATATATAACAGGATAAATGTTACTGCTTTTACCCAATTGGGCACTATCGTATTTTCTGGTTGTATTTGGTTGGTCATGCCCATACCTGAAAGCAGGCTGCTCAGGCTAAGGTACACTACTACCTCAAAAAGTATAAACAGCAGCCAGCCATACAGGCCGGTTATCTTGTTTCTGCTTTCCATAAGCTACAGGCTTTTGTAAAAATGCAGGCTCTTGATATGAAAGCCTTCTCTAAAATAAAACTTATGGGCCGCACTATTGGTAACGTACGCATCCAGCATTATTGTGTCGCAGTTAAGCCGCTGTGCTTCAGTATGCATCCAGTCAGAGAGCAGTTTTCCAATTCCTTCAGACCGGTAGGCCTCGTCTACTACAAAATTATCAACCTCAAGGTATTTGCCGCTGTATAACTTGGCGCTAACCCAGAAACCTGATAAGCCAACACAGCTGTTTCCTATAAAAGCGCCCACCATACGGTAGCCATTGGGCAGCATTTGTTGCAGCAGTTCCCGGTAGCGGCTTTCTGCCATGCTGGGGTTAAGCTGAAGTATAAGATGGTACTGTAACAGCATATTTTCCAGGCCTGTAATCTCCTCAATTCTTATACTCATCTGGTTTGGTGCAAATTTCTTATTATCAGCATGTTATGCCTTGTTCTGTTTCTGTGCCAGTAGCCTGTACTTTACAATAAATGTACTGCTTTTAGAGGTATTTTTATACTTAGAGAAGTTACTAAATTAAGCAATCTATATATAACTATCTGTAAAACAATAGTATAACTTTAAGAAGAAAGTGATTGTATCTCTGACGGATTTGAAACATTCTGGGCTGTGAGTGCCGTTAAAATATAAATAAGATGTTGGGGTATGAGGCTATTGAAGAATATTAAATTAGATACATATAACTTTTATGAAGATAAGAACAGGAAGATTTTCAGCATTGGCTACGAGGATCTGACTACGCTTATCTTCTATCAGGATACGAATAACAATTATACGTTAGTGGTCGCAAAAGACGACGATCCGCCGTTGATTCTTGAAAAAAAAATATCACGAGCGGAAGCATTCAGAATAATGAACACCCGGCCCTGAAAAGCCGGGTTTTTTATTGCCCTGCTTTTTAGGCCATAGCGCCAGGTATAAGCTGCCCATATATCTTTGTTTAGTTTAAAAGTATAAAGTATAGATTGAACTATAGCATGTTTTAAGCCTTCTGCTATAAAATAGTGCAAGTGTTGCGGCACTTTTTTTGCCAATATTTTGCTCTAGCAATAAGTAGCCAAAGATTAAGATTATGCTGGAGCAAGACACCACCATGACAGACGTAAACCAGGTGCAACACATGTTTTTGCACGTGGAGAGCAGCGACGCCATTTGCGTACTAAATGTAGCCGGGCATCCGTACCGCCTGCGCGAGTTAATATTTATGATGATTGAGAACGGTTGTCGCGTTATGCAAACCACCGCCGATCAGTACAATATTTTTTCGTTCGATAAAGAATCGGTGGAAGTATACGATTTCTTAACCTCTATTATAAAAGCGAAGTTTATTTAAACAGCAGCACTATAAAACAGAAAAGGCTACTGAAACCAGTAGCCTTTTCTGTTTTATAGTTGTTTTATCTCGATTTCTTTGGGCCTGATGGCGGCATCGTGGTACGGTAGTTTTACGTGCAGTTGGCCCTCTTCATACACGGCCTCAATGCGGCTTATATCTACCTGTGGCGGCAACAGGAAAACCTGGGTAAACATTGGTACGGTTAAGTCAGCACTATTCTGGTTTTGCAGCAGTGAGAAAATGGTAAGCTGGTTATTTTGCAATACAACCTTAAAAGCCTCCGGGTTTACACCCGCTGCCCATACCTGTATTACAGCTCCTTTTTTATACTTCTTAATATCAACATAAGTCTCACTGATACCGCCACCTATTGTATTAAACAGGTTTATCTGGTTGGCAATACTGCGTAAAAACTCTCTATCTTTTATCAGTTTCATGTCTGTCTCCTCTTTCTTTATAAACCAATTAAAGCAAACAGAATGCCAGTTAACTCTAGCTTAAAGCTACAGACATTATGACTTACCCTGTAAGTAGAAAAAATGCGCTTAAGGCCATTCTGTCAGGGTTTTGTGGTGTTTTTTTCATGCTAAAGCTTTAGGGCCGGCTTATACTTGTTCTAGTTTATTCATACTACCACGGTTGCCGGCTTTATCAACTAAAGTATAATTAGCCCGTATGGACTTCTAGCGTAAAACAAACACTATAAAACTATGAAAAAAGCTATATTCTGCATGGCATGTGCTACCATCGGTTTGCTAAGCGCCTGCAACGATATGAACAAGAAAACGGAGGAATCGAAAAACGAAGCAACTGAAGCAACCGCTGATACCGCTGTTGCTTTCGAAAATCAGGCTTCTCCGGACTCTGCCGCAGATGGTTCTATAGTTGATGTTGATGCCAGTGGCGATGCAGACTGGAACGATATAGACATGAACGTACCTACTGTAAACTGGCCCGAGTTTAAAGACACTGATGTTGAAGTACGAGGTAACGATAAATACAGCGTGTATGCTTTAGGCGAGAACGTTTTATTCGACACCGATAAATCTGATATCAAAAAAAGTGCAGAGCCAAACCTGCAGAAGATTAGTTCTTCTATTATGCAGCGCAGCAAAGATGGTAAGGTTAGAATATATGGCTATACCGATGCTCAGGGTAGTGCCGGCTATAACAAAGAGCTAGCCGAGAAACGTGCCGAAGCTGTTAAAAACTGGCTTCAGAAAAATGGTAAGATCGATGCTTCACGTATATCGATGCACCCGGTTGGCGAGGCTAAACCTTTAGAAACAAACGCTACAGCACAGGGCCGCCAGCAAAACCGCCGTGTAGAAATTGTGGTTAGAAATACAAAGTAGTAAAAACACTGCTATAGCAAGAAGCCACTGTATGTTGCAGTGGCTTTTTGTTTATCCATGTTTCTGCCCAATGTTGTTTAGTATGCCATTTCGGGCTACGGGAAGAATCTGGTGCAGCTATCCGTGGAATTACTATTTGTTAACTCCTTGATTGATAAAAATATATGTGTTTACTCAGCAACAACTAACAAGTTCACTAAAGTATAACTGCCTCAGGTATAGTGCTAAAGTGCAATTTTAGTGGCTGAGCTTTAAGTATAATGTTTAACTTTGCAACCTGCTATTAATTTACAGGCAAAATTTACGCTATGGTTTTTACTTACTTCCAGAATCATGTGGTTACCATCCTTTACGACGATGAATTACAATTGGGAACTGCTATTTGGAATGGGTTTTTGAGTAGCGAAGAATTTAAAGAAGCCGTTTCTGCATGCCTCCAGTTAATGGAAGAGTATAAAGCTCTGAGGTGGCTGGGCGATAATCGCAAACTAAGAGCCATCAGGCAGTCAGATCAGGAGTGGTTTGTAGAGTACGCTTTCCCGAGGCTGGCTGCCGGTACGCTTAGACGTAATGCTACTGTAGTGTCTGAAGATGTGTTTAATAAAATGGCAGTTGAACAATTGATTAAGCGCGCAGATAACTTAGGTGATATGGTAATCAAAGAATTCGATAGTGTAGAAGATGCAATTGCCTGGCTTAATGAGCCAATCTCTTTCCAGGACAAGGAATAGCCCCACCTGTTTATATTTTATCTGAGTTTCCAGTTTTACCAATACGCTTATAATGCAAGTATACTTTAAGAATAATTTTGTTAGCATTTACTATAATAAAGAATCTCGTTTAGGGAAAGCAGTATGGAATGGGCATTTAGAAGGCGCTGAACTAAGAGAAGCTTTTCTGCTTTGCCTTGAACTGATTGACCGTTTTATGCTTACCCGCTGGCTGGCCGACGACCGCCTGATGAAATCCATAGAGCCTGCCGACCTGGAGTGGAGCAAGCAGAATTACATTCCCCGGATAGGCAATAGCTCGTTGCTGCGTTTTGCCCGCCTTCCCTCTCAGTTCCAGAAAAATCTTGAAGCCGTAAATGCAATGATAGAACAAAGCCATACCTTAAAGACCAAAGTTGTGCCACTCGATTTCACTGATGAGCAGGAAGCGATGGATTGGCTGATGGAGCCGTTGGAGGTTTAGCAAGTATAAAGTATAGATTTTAAAAAAGGCACCTGAAATATAAATCAGGTGCCTTTTGTTTTATGGTAAAGCCCTGGCGGCGTTCGCTCCTGCTAGGTCTTAGTTTGCAAATTATGCTACAAGCCCTCTATTATTAAGACAAAGGTTGCTATTCATAATATCAGGCATAAAAAGATGATAAAGTAGATCAATCAATTGTTTCTCATTCTCTATAGACTTTGTTGTAAATTGAAATATTTCTTTTTGATAACAGTCTTTTAATTCATTAGCAACTTCTTCCGGATTAAGAGAGCAAACAATTACCTCCGTGCCTATTCGATTGAAATGCTGGCTTATCAATTCTTTTAGATGCGGCTCATTTCTAAAAGAGTTACCAATTATAACTAACCGATTATAACCTTTTAATCTTTCTGTGAGAGCTCTATAGTATATAGATAGCACTTGGTCCTCTAAAATTTCTTTCTCCTTTAAGAATGGGTTATTAAATACTAAAACAGGCTCTTCATTAAAGATATCACCTGTTAATTTATATGTACTGCTCCCTCTCTTTGTAAACTTATAAGAGCCATGTAAATGCACCATACACCTTTTTACATTTCTAAGCATATATTCATTTAATTTTAGGTGCCCTTCAATATTACTTCGTCCAAAGCAATCAGGATAAATGAAATTTGTACCATTGATTCTTACTGGTGATGTTAAGAGAGTATCTAGTATACCGTCATAGTTAGTAGTGCAAATAAATAACTCCTCTACTTCATTATAGTTCAACATGTTATCGAAGCCAATTCCAAAACATGGAAATAGCTTGCGTATGACTTTGTTTCCTGATATATCTTCAAAACGTTTAAAGTCTGATGCGACTTCTCTCAAGCTATTTTTTCGAGCAGTGTCAACTCTTCCTGCTAACTCTTCTATTTTGTCTTTAGGTATTACTTCTTTAAAAAATTCTTCATTAGATAGTTCATTGAGTAAACATAATATTTGCTCGTCACATAGGTTAGGATGAGACCGCTTAATTTTAGGAAACGCATCTTTAAATCTCTCCCATAGACCCGCAACATCATTGATGTTATTTGATATTGTTGCTAGGTCAGTTTTAAGATCTTTGGGTTTATTAACTTCCGGATAATTTCTTACCAAACTTGCTAACAGCTTATTGAAGCCGTTGCCGAACAATACAATTGATTTCAATTTTTTTATTATAACATTTTGGGCTAAAAGTATCAACAACAGGATTGCATCCACTAACAGGGTGTTAGCAGTAACATAGGATACACGTGCTTCGGGTAAAAAATAAGGAGGACACTAAGCCCTCCTTATTCAGTTAGTTACGATCCGCAAGCTTCGCAAGCGTCTGGGTTGTCAAGGCTACACGCCATATCGCTGCGGTTCTGGTCCTGGTTATAAACCGGCTCCAGGGTTTCAGTGGCTTGTTTCTCTACTGTAAACTTAATGGCATCTACAGCGGCTTTGGTGCGCAGGTAGTACATACCTGTTTTCAGGCCTTTCTTCCAGGCATGGAAGTGCATAGAGGTCAGCTTACCAAAGTTCACGTTCTGCACGTGCAGGTTCAGCGACTGGCTCTGGCAGATGTAAGCTCCACGGTCGGCACTCATATCTATAACCGTACGTTGGCTTATCTCCCATACTGTTTTATACAGGTCTTTGATATTCTGCGGGATGTTCGGGATATCCTGAACAGAACCGTTGGCAGCGATGATCGCATTTTTCATGTTATCATTCCACAAGCCCAGGTTGATCAGGTCTTTCAGCAGGTGTTTGTTTACCACCATAAACTCGCCAGAAAGTACGCGGCGCAGGTAAATGTTAGAAGTATAAGGCTCAAACGATTCGTTGTTACCTAGGATCTGCGCAGTAGATGCAGTTGGCATAGGCGCTAGTAAAAGCGAGTTACGCACACCGTGCTCCATAACCTCTTTGCGAAGTTCTTCCCAGTCCCAACGGCCGCTATCTGGCGTTACATTCCACATATCAAACTGGAAGATGCCTTTTGATAACGGAGAACCTTTAAATGTTTCGTATGGTCCATTCTTCTTTGCCAGGTCTTTAGAAGCTGTCATCGAAGCAAAATAGATCGTCTCGAAAATATCTTTATTCAAGCCTTTTGCCTCTTCGCTTTCGAATGGCATGCGCAACGCAATAAAAGTATCGGCAAGGCCCTGTACACCCAAACCAATAGGCCTGTGGCGCATGTTAGAGTTCTTGGCCTCTTCTACAGGGTAATAGTTAATATCAATAACCTTGTTCAGGTTTTTAGTTACATGGTATGTTACATCAAACAGCTTCTGGTGGTCGAATACCTTATGGCCGTTCTCTTCTTTTACATAGCGTGGCAATGCCAGCGATGCCAGGTTACAAACCGCAACCTCATTCTCGTCGGTGTACTCCATGATTTCGGTGCACAGGTTCGAGCTCTTTATAGTACCCAGGTTCTGCTGGTTTGATTTGCGGTTAGCAGCATCTTTGTACAGCATGTATGGCGTACCTGTTTCTATCTGCGACTCCAGTATATGGAACCACAGATCCTGCGCTTTTACTGTTTTGCGGGCACGGCCTTCGCGCTCATACTTCTCGTACAGGCGTTCAAAGTCCTGTCCCCAGCATTCAGCCAAACCAGGTGCTTCGTTCGGGCAGAACAGGCTCCATTCGCCGTTTTCTTCCACGCGCTTCATAAACAGGTCTGGCGTCCACATAGCATAGAACAAGTCGCGGGCGCGGTTCTCTTCTTTACCATGGTTCTTTTTCAGATCCAGGAATTCAAAGATATCGGCGTGCCACGGCTCCAGGTAAATAGCGAAAGCACCTTTGCGCTTGCCACCACCCTGGTCTACGTAGCGGGCTGTGTCGTTAAACACTTTCAGCATAGGTATAATGCCGTTAGAAGTACCGTTGGTACCTTTAATGTATGAGCCCGTTGCTCTTATGTTATGAATACTAAGGCCTATACCTCCAGCGCTTTGCGAAATCTGGGCACATTGCTTCAGCGTATCGTAAATTCCTGGTATACTATCGTCTTTCATGGCCAGCAGGAAGCACGACGAAAGCTGTGGCTTTGGTGTACCGGCGTTAAATAAGGTTGGCGTAGCGTGTGTAAACCACTTCTCCGACATCAGGTTGTAAGTCTCGATGGCAGACTCGATATCTTCTTTATGTATACCTACAGCAACACGCATCAGCATATGCTGCGGGCGTTCTACTATTTTACCATCCAGGCGCAGCAGGTACGAGCGCTCCAGTGTTTTATAACCAAAGTAATCGTAGTTGTAGTCGCGGTCATAAATGATAGAAGAATCAAGCGTGGCAGCATGTTTACGGATAATCTCATATACATCTTTTGCCAGTAATGATGCATTAGCGCCTGTTTTAGGGTCCTCGTAAGTATAAAGGCGCTTCATGGTATTAGAGAACGACTTGCTGGTAACCTTATGCAGGTTAGAGATAGCAACGCGTGCTGCCAGTACTGCATAGTCCGGGTGCTTGGTCGTAAGTGAAGCTGCCGTTTCTGCTGCCAGGTTATCCAACTCAACAGTAGTAACACCATCGTAAATACCATCGATCACTTTCTTTGCTACTTCAATCGGCGATACATAATCCATGTGTAAACCATAGCACAGTTTTTCGATGCGTGCTGTGATCTTATCGAATTTGACGGACTCGCGTCTACCGTCTCGTTTAACTACTAACATAGTGTATATACATTAAGCGAGGTTAAAGGCCCCGGGTTATCAACAGGTATAAAATTATATGATATGCCACTACCAGGGCAGTGGGCTGAAACATGCTAATATATTCATAAGGCAATACGTAAATACCCACGTAAGCCGTTGAAATACTATACTTTATAGGTAAAGCCTAATGCTTTTACTTGTGATGAGGCCTGTAGCCCCTTATTGATAGCAATTGCCAGCTATGGTTCCGTAACCTGAAGCGGTCGCTTCTGCCTTTACAGGTGGTGCCGGAAGTATAAAGGTATAAACCAGTAAGGGAAAAGGTAGGATGTCTTTCCCCTTTGGTCTTATAAACTTAAGAACTAAAATCTGATCTTAAAAGTCTTCGTCGAGTGAAAATACATTTTTATCAGAACCGCCTAAAACACCGGCTTTCTGGTATTCGCCCACGCGCTTTTCGAAGAAGTTTGTCTTACCCTGCAGCGAAATCATTTCCATGAAATCGAATGGGTTGGTGGCGTTGTATACTTTGCTGTAGCCGAGCGCTACTAACAGGCGGTCAGCCACGAACTCGATGTACTGGCTCATCAGCTTGGCGTTCATCCCGATCAGGTCTACCGGCAGGGCGTCGGTAACAAATTCCTGTTCTATACTTACTGCGTCCTTAATTATTTCGTGTACACGAGCCTCAGTCAGCTTATTTTGCAGCATAGAGTATAGCAGGCAGGCAAAATCGCAGTGCAGGCCTTCGTCTCTTGAGATAAGCTCGTTAGAGAAAGTAAGGCCAGGCATTAAGCCACGCTTCTTCATCCAGAAGATAGAGCAGAACGAACCGGAGAAGAAAATGCCTTCCACGGCAGCAAATGCTATCAGGCGTTCCACAAAGTTTTCGCTGTTGATCCATTTAATGGCCCACTCTCCTTTTTTCTTCACGCATGGCACCGTCTCCAGCGCATTAAAAAGGTGGTCTTTCTCGCTTTGCTTCTTTATATAAGTATCAATCAGCAGAGAGTAGGTTTCAGAGTGGATGTTCTCCATCATGATCTGGAAACCATAAAAGCAGCGCGCTTCCGGTATCTGCACCTCCTGCATAAAGTTTACGGCCAGGTTCTCATTCACGATGCCATCCGAAGCAGCAAAGAAGGCCAGAACATGGCTGATGAAATGGCGTTCGCCGTCATTCAGGTTTTCCCAGTCTTTCAGGTCCTGGCTCAGGTCGATCTCTTCAGCGGTCCAGAAACTGGCTTCAGCCTTTTTATACATCTGCCATACCTCATCATGCTGAATTGGGAACAGTACAAAGCGGTTTGGGTTCTCTTGTAGTATTGGCTCCATAAACTTGTAAATAAGCGTTTTATTGGTTGAAGGGGTAAGCAATAAGCTTAGAAAACACCCCAGATAAATTTAAGCATTGCACGGGTGTCTGCATAACGCCCGGCAATATTGTGAGTTCAAATATAGAGAATTGAACTTGAAATAGGTATCCAAAGTTGTTCAATTTCTCCACAAATTGTTAAGCAGCTAATGGTCAGGTTTTTATGCTGTAATCCACAGTGTTATAAACATAGTTGATAACTTATATAGTTGTGTTAAAATATTGTTATTTATCTATTAATTCGATGTTAAATACAGTAAAATAGAGTTTAAAATGGCCTTTAGAGCTTATGCGGGCATAGGCAGGGTGTGTAAAGTATAATTTTGTGGTAACACAGCGGGGTAGGGTTTTGGTTGATGAGGTGGTTTGATGTGCAATTTGTGGATAAGATGATTTTTTGAATTTAAGGATAAATGCCTTTATTTTAGCTTGTTAGAACAAAGTTTTGAGGTCTTTTGGAAATGGTGTGTAGATTTCAACAATGTTTTCCACATAAGTGTGGAGGAAGCTGTGAAATTATGGAATGAATTAAAAAGCAATGGTTTGCATATTAAAAATAAGTCCCTTACTTTTGCAAACTTAAATTTTCATAAATATACATTGAAGCTGATGTACGCAATTGTAGAAATCGCAGGTCAACAGACCAAAGTAGAGAGCGGTAAGTTCATCTACGCTAACAAGCTTTCCGGCAATGATGGTGACGCCGTTGAGTTCGCCAATGTTCTTCTTACTGATGATAACGGCACTATTACTTTAGGTGCTCCTTTCGTTAGCGGTGTTAAAGTGGTTGGTAAAATCCTTGGCAACGTGAAAGGCGATAAAGTAATCGTTTTCAAAAAGAAGAGAAGAAAAGGCTATCGTAAGAAGAATGGTCACCGCCAGCAGTATACGAAAGTCCTGATCGAGAGCATTGGATAAGCAGTAAGAAGAAATTAATCGTAAAATCTTTTCGGGCTTAGTTTACTAACCCGGAGTAAATAGTTAAAAAAATGGCACACAAAAAAGGAGCTGGTAGTTCTAATAACGGCCGCGAGTCACACTCTAAACGACTTGGTGTTAAGATTTACGGTGGCCAGGATATCATCGCTGGTAACATCATTGTAAGACAAAGAGGTACTGCACACCACCCGGGTAAAAACGTGGGTATTGGCAAAGACCACACACTGTTTGCACTTGTTGATGGTGTAGTTGAGTTCAAGAAAGGTGTTAAGAACCGTTCATTCGTTTCTGTAGTACCTAACGTAACTGCAGAAGCTTAATTTTAAGCTTTGCTGATACAAAAAGGGATGCCGTAAGGTATCCCTTTTTTATTTTAAGAAAATATAAAATCTGCCGCAACCCGGCACCGGGTGTGGCGTATATATAATCAGATAGTTTGATTTGCCCTCAAAAGCAGAACAGACTAAGTAGGAAAAGGACACCACAAGTGTCCTTTTCTGTTTTTATGCCTACCCCAACCCGTACCTAAAATAAAGAATATTTCGTATTCTATGGATATCTGTATAAATTGCAGCTTCTTATCAAGAAAGACCGAGGGAAGGGCCCGATGACGTCTTAGCAACCTTGTACCAGCTTGGTGCTAATTCCCTTCTTAGCTATACTATAGTTGAGAGAAGATAAGAGAGTATATCCTTCCTTAGGGTGTCCTTCTTGATAAGCGAACGCAGAAGACTTACGAGAAGAAAGACCCCGAACATGACCAAAACACATCCGATTTACCAGCTACTGAAAGAGCGCGTACTTGTGCTTGACGGCGCCATGGGCACCATGATCCAGCGTTACCAATTGCAGGAAGCAGATTTCCGTGGCGAGCGCTTCAAAGATCATCCATCCGACCTGAAAGGCAACAACGACCTGCTTTCCATTACCCGCCCGGATATCATTAAAGCCATACATACTGAGTATCTGGAAGCTGGCGCTGATATCATCGAGACCAACACTTTTAGTGGTACAAGTATAGCTATGGCCGATTATGCGCTGGAGCATATCGTGTATGAACTGAACTATGAGTCGGCTAAGATTGCCCGTGAAGCTGCAAATGAAATAGAAGCCAAAGATCCTTCGCATAAACGTTTTGTAGCGGGCGCGATTGGCCCAACTAACCGTACAGCTTCGCTTTCACCGGATGTAAATAACCCTGGTTACCGTGCCATAACATTTGACCAACTGGTAGAAGCTTATTATGAGCAGGTGCGTGGTTTAGTGGATGGTGGTTCTGACTTGCTGTTAGTAGAAACTGTTTTTGATACGCTAAACTGTAAAGCTGCCCTTTTTGCGATACAGCAATTTGTAAATGATGGTGGCAAAGAGCTTCCGATCATGGTGTCCGGAACTATAACCGATGCCAGTGGCCGTACCTTATCTGGGCAGACGGTAGAGGCTTTCTATAATTCCATCTCGCATGCCCCTATACTTAGTATAGGTTTTAACTGTGCTTTAGGTGCACGTCAGCTGAAAACACACATCCAGGAGCTATCCCGCATTTCAGACTGTTATATCAGCGCTTACCCGAATGCCGGCTTGCCAAATGCTTTTGGCGGCTACGATGAGACAGCCCAGCAGATGGGTGTTATAGTTGAAGAGTATTTAAAGGAAGGGCTGGTAAATATATTGGGTGGTTGTTGTGGCACTACGCCCGTACATACCAAAGTAATTGCAGACCTGGTGCGAAAGTATAAACCGCACGTTCCTACCCCTGTTGCCCCACTCCCACGTTACAGCGGCCTCGAGCCCCTAACCATCACCCCCGAAAGCCTTTTTGTAAATGTCGGCGAACGCACCAATGTAACCGGCTCCAAAATGTTCTCACGGCTTATCGTTAACGGCCAGTTTGAAGAAGCCCTAGCAGTTGCGCGTCAGCAGGTAGAAGGTGGTGCGCAGATAATAGACGTGAACATGGATGAAGGCATGCTTGACTCAGAGCAGGCCATGACCAATTTCCTTAACCTGATCGCTTCTGAGCCGGATATTTCCAAACTGCCGATCATGATCGACTCTTCGAAATGGAGCGTGATAGAAGCCGGGTTGAAATGTGTGCAGGGTAAATCTATAGTTAACTCCATCAGCTTAAAAGAAGGCGAAGAAGCCTTTAAAAAGTTGGCCCGCAAAGTGCGCCAGTATGGTGCCGCCGTAGTGGTAATGGCTTTTGACGAGCAGGGCCAGGCTGATACGCTGGAGCGCAGAAAAGAGATATGTGAAAGATCGTACCGCATTCTGGTTGATGAAGTAGGTTTCCCGCCGCAGGACATCATTTTCGACCCGAACATACTGGCGATTGCCACAGGTATAGAAGAGCACAACAACTATGCGGTAGATTATATCGAAGTTGTAAAATGGATAAAAGCGAACCTGCCACATGCGCTGATCAGTGGCGGTGTAAGCAACCTTTCCTTCTCTTTCCGTGGCAATGATATAGTACGTGAAGCCATGCACACGGTGTTTTTATACTATGCCGTACAGGCGGGTATGGACATGGGTATTGTGAATGCAGGTATGCTGGGCGTGTACAGCGAAATACCAACTGAGCTGCGCGACCTGATCGAGGACGTGATCTTTAACCGCCACCCGGATGCTACTGAAAAACTGGTAACCTATGCCGAAACTATAAAAGGCAAAGGCAAAACTGCCACGGCTGCCGACACTGCCTGGCGCGAAGCCCCCGTAGAAGAGCGTCTGAAACATTCTTTGGTAAAAGGTATAGTTGATTTTATAGAAGAAGACACCGAAGAAGCACGCCAGCAAGCAACCAAAACATTGGATGTGATCGAGGGTCCACTGATGGCAGGTATGTCGGTGGTGGGTGATTTGTTTGGTGCTGGTAAAATGTTTTTGCCACAAGTGGTGAAGAGTGCCCGCGTTATGAAGAAGTCGGTAGCGTACCTGTTGCCGTTCATGGAACAGGAGAAACTGGCCGGCGATACTTCTAAATCTACAGCAGGTACCATCCTGATGGCTACTGTAAAAGGCGACGTGCACGACATCGGTAAAAACATTGTGGGTGTGGTACTGGCTTGTAACAACTACGAGGTAATTGATCTAGGCGTAATGGTGCAGCTGGATAAGATCCTGTCAGAAGCCGAAGCACATAAAGTAGATATCATTGGCTTGAGCGGTCTGATCACGCCTTCACTGGATGAAATGGTGTATGTGGCACAGGAAATGGAACGCCGTGGCATGAAGATTCCACTGCTGATTGGTGGAGCTACAACTTCGCGCGTACATACAGCCGTGAAAATTGCGCCAAAGTATAGTGGTCCGGTAGTGCACGTGCACGACGCTTCCAGAAGTGTAACGGTGGTGAGTAGCCTGCTGAGCAGCGAACGCGACAGCTATATTGCCGAGATAAAAGCAGAGTATGAGAAGCTGCGCGAAGACCACCTGAGCCGCACCAAAGACCGTGCGTTTGCAACTATAGCAGAAGCCCGCGCCAACAAGTATAAAGTTGATTGGAACACTACTAAACCGGTTAAACCTAGCTTCCTGGGCAATAAAACATACACTAATTACCCGCTTTCGGAGATCGTGCCGTACATCGACTGGACGCCATTCTTCCACGCCTGGGAGCTTAAGCGCCAGTACCCGAAAATATTGACCGATCCGGAATTAGGCACAGAAGCAACCAAACTGTTTAACGATGCGCAGGCAATGCTGCAGGAAATCGTGGATAAGCAATTACTGGAAGCCCGCGCTGTAGTAGGTTTCTATCCTGCCAACGTGGAGGCAGATGATACCATCGAAGTATACGCCGATGATTCACGTGGAAATGTATTGACAGAGTTCCATACCTTGCGCCAGCAAGGCAAGAAGGGTGCAAACGTGCCTAACCTGGCTTTCTCCGATTTTGTAGCTCCGAAAGAAACAGGCGTGGCTGATTACATCGGCGGATTTGTGGTGTCAGCTGGTTTTGGCATTGAGAAGCTGCTGGAGAAGTATGAGGCCGAGCATGACGACTATAAATCCATCATGATAAAAGCCCTGGCAGACAGACTGGCGGAAGCTTTTGCCGAGCTGATGCATGCCAAAGTTCGCAAGGAACTATGGGGTTACGAGCCAGATGAGAACCTAACCAACGAAGACCTGATCAAGGAAAACTATAAAGGCATTAGACCGGCACCAGGTTACCCGGGCTGCCCTGACCATACCGAAAAGATCACGCTGTTTAATTTGCTGGATGCGGAGAGAACGTCTGGGGTTATACTTACTGAGAACCTGGCCATGTACCCAACCGCGGCTGTAAGCGGTTTATACTTCTCGCACCCGGAATCGAAATACTTTGGTTTAGGCAAGATAGGTGAAGACCAGGTGGCCGATATCGCGCAACGTAAAGGTATGGCTAAAGAGGAACTGGAACGCTGGTTATCGCCGAACCTGAACTATGAGCCGAAACCGGTAGCACAGCAGGCGGTGTAATCAAACCACCCCTAACCCCTCCTTGTCTAAGGAGGGGAGCCTGCTGTTGTTTTACTACACTTCAAGTTTTGAAGCTGAAGGCTACGAAATGCAATAGCGCAAACTATAAGCTACATAGGTTGAAGTAGTAGGTAAAACTCCCCTCCTTAGACAAGGAGGGGTTAGGGGTGGTTGGATCCGGCAGCGCAAACAACCATCTAACAATTAAACCATCTAACAATTTAACATAAATTGAAAGTAACAGACCACTTCAAAAATGCCAACGGGAAAACCCTGTTCACTTTTGAGATATTACCTCCGCTGAAAGGCGAGAATATGAAAATCCTGTTTAACCACATCGACCCGCTGATGGAGTTTAAGCCTCCGTTTATTGATGTGACCTATCACCGCGAGGAATATGTGTATAAACAGCGCGAAAATGGTCTTTTAGAGAAGATCACTACACGTAAGCGACCAGGCACAGTAGGTATTTGTGCGGCTATCCAGAACAACTATAAAGTGGACACAGTGCCGCACCTGATCTGCGGAGGCTTTAACAAAGAAGAAACCGAGAATGCCCTGATCGACCTTCACTTTCTAGGGATAGACAATGTACTGGTGCTGCGTGGCGATTGTGTAAAAAGCGAACAGCGATTTGTGCCAGAGCCGGGCGGACATCATTATGCGACCGAACTGATCGGGCAGGTGGTGGACATGAACTGCGGACGTTACCTGGATGAGGAGCAAGTTTACAACAGCGGAACAGATTTCTGTATTGGCGTGGCTGGCTACCCAGAGAAGCATTTTGAAGCACCTAATATGAAATCGGATCTGCGCTGGCTGAAGCGCAAAGTGGAGCTTGGGGCCGAGTACATTGTTACGCAGATGTTCTTCGATAACCAGAAGTATTTTGACTTTGTGAACCGCTGCCGTGAGGAAGGTATAAATGTGCCGATCATCCCGGGCCTGAAACCAATGACCACCAAAACACAGCTTAACTTACTGCCAAGCCTGTTCCATATCGAGATACCATGTGAGCTGGCTGATGCCATTGAAGCCTGCCCCGACAACAAGGCCGCCGCACAGGTTGGCGTGGAGTGGGCGATACAGCAATCAAAAGAACTGATGGAATTTGGCGTGCCGTGCCTGCACTACTACTCGATGGGCAAATCAGAATCTGTTAGAAAAGTAGCCGAAGCGCTATTTTAGAAACAACAACACTCCTTACAAACAACTAAACTACCTGAGGCTGGGGCTAACGCTCCAGCCTTTTTTCTGTAGGGAGGCATGCTGTTTTATAGTTATTGTAAACTATAGTTCTGGAAAAACAGGCGATAAAGTATAAAGTACAGGCTTGCTCGGGCTGGCATCGAGTTGCAAGCTGGCTATTTGCAGGTTCAGCAAGTATAAACCGTCCGTAATATGATCCGGCACATAAATTAGCTCGGTGATAGTTGCGCCGCAGCGGGTGTTTTTAGGATATTGCCAGAAGCCATGGTGGCATAGCAATTTTCCTTCGTCGAGTTCGCGGTCTACAGAGGGCAGGTCTAAAAGTAAATGCTGTATGCCTTTTTCGGCCAGGTGTTGCCCGATAGTATGCTCTAAGTAGGGCGGGTTGGTGCCGGAGTAGTGGCGGGTAAGTTTCTCATCCGAATTTGGTAAGGTGCGAAGTATAACGGCCTCACATTTTATACCTTCCAATTGCTCTCGCACATCTTCCAGCATTACCACTTCATCGCCGTTTTCCTGCTTTTGTGGTGTTATAGTTATGAGCTGGGCTACAAATAAAAAGCGCTTCAAGCAATTGTGAATGGTGGCGTTCTCATCGGCGGAGATGTGGCCGTAGCACTCGGTGTGGGTGCCGTTGCCGTGCGGCGTTACGTGCACGCGTTTATAGTTGGTACTGCCGCCTTCGGCCACGCTTCCTACAAAATCACCTACCCGTATCACATCAAACTGAACGGGCTCGGCCCAGAAACACTCCGGTTGCAGCTCTTTGTCGTGTAGCGGCATCGAAATGTCCAGTGGCTGCAACGGATTGAAAGTATAAACCTGGTCGTGGTAGGTGATGTTGGCTTCCATAGTTTCGGGCTTTTAGCAAGTATAAGCGAAAAATCGGAAACTATACTTTAAAGCGCTTAAAAGTATGTTATTCTTCAAGTAGCCAGCTGATAGCTTCATCTTCAGAGGCAAAGTCCCGGATAGTGTAAGAAATATCGCCGGCAGCATCTGCTCTTGCTACCACCGATGCCAGCGCCAGTTTCTTGAACAGGTTATCGGGCATAACGCGGGCCATCTTTCTGAGGGCAGTAGTAGAAAACAAACTATAGTAGGTGTTGGAGAGCCAGTCCTTGGTTTCGGGGCCAAGTATAGATGTCTGCTGCGAATTTACCAGTACCTTTTCTGCTTTTCTTTCTGCAATAACATGGTATGCCTGCATAGCTTCGGCCTGAAACTGCTCATCGGGTAAGGTGCGCAACCATTCTGTCCGGACCAGGCAAAGGCTGTCAGCAACTTCAATTTTTAGTCCATCCGATTCATAAACCGTTATCAGGGGCAATGTCTGCATGTATTCGGGAAGCATTTTGAGAACAGTTACCTTTACGGATACTTTCAACGAATGTATACTGCTAGAAGTAAGTTTGCCGGCTATTAAGGAAATTATTCAACAAACAGATCCAGCGTGATTTGGTCGGCGAGCAGTTTGCCTTTATCTGTCAGGTATAGCACATCGGCTTTTATACTTGCCAGTTCTTTTTGCTGCAGTTCCTGCAAGTATAGGTTATGGGTTGCCTGCACATCGTAGTTATACTTATCGCGCAATTGTGTAAGGTCGCAGCCCCAGATCGTGCGTAGCGTGGTAAGCAGGTAATCGTTAGCCTGGTCGGCTAGGGTAAGGTTTTCTATTTCAGCTGGGATGCTGTTTTGGCTTATGGCCTCGGTATACTTGCGGTTGTTGGCTACATTGTACTGCCTGCTGTTTCCGTTAAATGAATGCGCGCTCGGCCCTACGCCCAGGTAATGCACACCTCGCCAGTAATTACTGTTGTGTTTCGACTCGAAGCCCGGCTTACAGAAGTTTGAGATTTCGTATTGCACAAAGCCATGCTGCGCCATCTGCTCTAATAAAATCTCGAACTGTTGTGCCGTGAAATCATCTTCGGAAGGTATAAACTTGCCTTTTTTGCTCCAGCGGCCCAGCGCAGTATCAGGTTCTATCGTTAAGGCGTAGCACGATACATGCTGCACATTCAGTGAGAAAAGTGTTTTGAGGTCATTCAGCCAGATGCTGTGATCCGGCGCCGGAATGCCATAGATTAAATCGACAGTAATGTTATCAAACCCGGCAGCCTGCGCATCTTTCACGCATTGCAGACTTTCGGTAGCGTTGTGGGCGCGGTTCATCATGCGCAGGTGCGGCTCATGAAACGACTGCAATCCTATACTTAACCGGTTTATACCTGCAGCTTTCAATTCCTGTAGTTTCTCCGGCGAAAGATCGTCGGGGTTAGCCTCCAGTGTGATTTCTGCGTTATCAGCAACTATAAACAATGATCTTATAGTTTGCAGCAACAGCTCCAACTCAGGTTGGGTTAACAACGATGGTGTGCCGCCTCCGAAGTAAATGGTTTCAATCGTCTGGCCCTGCAGATACTCTTTCCGCAGTTCAAGCTCGCGGGCAATGGCATCTATAGTTGCCGACTTGTGACCCATACTTGTACTGAAATGGAAATCGCAGTAATGGCAAGCCTGTTTGCAGAAAGGGATATGAAGGTATATTCCGGCCAAGAGTTAATTGTTAAATTGTTGGATGGTTAAATTGTTGATGAACTATAAATCTGTAAAACATAACCCGTTACATTTGTAGGTATAGCAAGGTATAAAGGCCTAGTAGTCTAAAAGGTTAACAATTTAGCCGCTAAACAATTCAACAATCAATTACACAAATGTATAAAATAGCTGCCGTAGTATTGTGTTTGCTTTTGTGGCTGCCGCGTGTGCAGGCCCAATCGCAACCCGATGCTGTGCCACAGCCTAAACTTATACTTCGTGTACATACCACTCCTGAAGATGCCCCACGCCTGCGTGGTTATACTTACAAAACTACTCATCCCGATTCTGTAGAAGCTAGCAAAGAAGTAAAAGCTTTGGTGTACGAGATGCAGCAGGATGCTTATTTGCTCACTTCTGCCGATAGCCTGTACCTGCGCAACGATACGCTTCACGTGAAACTATACATTGGCCAGCGCTTTGAATTTGCCAGCCTGCGGAATGGGAACCTGAGCGAAGGCATCCTGATCGAGTCGGGTTTCAGGGAGAAGTTTTACCACAATGTACCTTTTAAGCCAGCCGAGTATGTAAAGCTGCAGCAGCGCATACTTGATTATGCCGAGCGCAACGGCTATCCCTTTGCCAGTGTATGGCTGGATAGTATAAGTATAAACGACAATAAAATTGAAGCTGCCCTGATGGTGGAAAAAGCTTTTGTTGTTACTTATGACTCGCTGGAAATTGAAGGAAAAACAAAGACGCAGCCTAAGTTCCTGATGCATTACCTGCAACTGCTGCCCGGCCAGATCTATAACCAGGACCAGATCAATGCGTCGCAACGCATGCTTACGCAACTGCCTTACATTAAATCAACAAGGCCGCCGCAGGTGCGTTTTGCCCGCGATAAAGCCAAAGTATACTATTTCCTGGAAGACCGTCAGGCTAACCAGATAGATGGGGTTGTAGGCTTTTTACCAGACCCAACACGCAAAGACAAACTGCTGATAACCGGCGAAGCCAACCTGAACATACGCAATATTCGTGGTACAGGTAAGCAACTGGGGCTGCAGTGGCGGCACGTAAACAAAGGTTCGGTTATACTTAACGGCGAGTACCTGCACCCTAATTTGCTGGGCACACCTTTCGAGCTGGGTACAAAGTTTAATTTGCTAAAACAGGATTCATCGTTTATTACCTTACAGCCACGCCTGCAGCTGGCATATTATACACTGAAGTATGGCAAATTCAGTGTGTTCACGGAGTGGCGCAACTCGCGTATACTTTCATCAGCCAATACACAAAGTCTGCAGAAATTAGACCTGGCTGATGCCAAAACAAATACCTATGGCTTTAATTACCTCTGGAATAATCTTGATGATTTTTACTTTCCGCGCCGTGGCCGTTTGGTAGAGTTGCAACTGGCGGCAGGTACAAAAAAACTGCTGCGTAACGCCGATCTCGAGAAAAGTTTTTATGACACCCTGGACCTGAAAACCACCCAGCTCAGCCTGGCGTTAAGGCTCGAAAATTTTCTGCGCTTAAGTACAAATAGCGCTTTGCTAACCCGCCTGCGTGGCGAGGCACTGCTCAACGACCAGGTTTTTCTGAACGACATGTACCGGATTGGCGGCCTTAATACCCTGCGCGGGTTTGACGAGTATTTCTTCTATGCATCGTCCTACGCTGTTGCCACGCTGGAGTACCGCCTGTTTACCGCCGCCGATTCTTATGTGTTGCTTTTCTATGACCAAGGCTATTACCGCAGCGATTTACAGGCTTCGCTGGCCCAGGATTACCCCTTAGGTGTTGGCGGCGGAATTAGTTTTAGTACAGGCGCAGGAATTTTTCAGTTGGTATATTCTCTGGGACGCTCTGAGCAACAGCCACTTTCGTTGAAATACTCCAAAATACACTTTGGTGTAACAAGTAAATTCTAACTTTTTTTGCCCTTTTCAGGTATAAAAGCTTGCAAAGTATAAATCAATATACTACTTTTGTCATACAATAACAGTGCGGGATGGAGCAGTTGGTAGCTCGTTGGGCTCATAACCCAAAGGTCACAGGTTCGAGTCCTGTTCCCGCTACCTAAAGAGAAGCCTGATTCAGAAATGAGTCAGGCTTCTTTGTTTTATAGTCATTTCAAATTCACTTCTCAGGCTTTTAACGGCACCTGCAAGCACGCTTTGTGTAACATAATTTTTTTTTCAGTTCTCCTTCCTGCTGCACCACCGCTAAATATTTTGCTTCTGTTCATTTTTATAGCGCTATAAACTTTAGGTTAAAGCCAGCTTATGTCAGTTTTATATGAACGTTTTTTCATGTGTGAACATGCTAGGTTGGCCATTATGCATTCATTTTGCTTCCTATAAATAGTTTTATGTTACCTAAACTACGTTTTCTCTATTTTTAAATTTGTAATCTGTAGTAAAAACATGTGGCTTGACTACTTGAATTCAAGCCCAAAAAAGGCAAATAAAAACGAGCTACTTAAAACGAATTATCAGGCTTAACCCATACATAGTGAAATTTGTATTAACAAAGAATGAATTGCAAATTTAAGGCTTGATGTATGTTAAGTCATAGATTACAAGTCTTCGTCATTTTGTAACTCTTTACATGTTGTACAATGCTTGAACTAGGGTTCTTTAAGCCATTTGAAAAGTCAACTTTTACAAATAATCAATGCTTCTTATGTGGGCTTGAATTAGATGTTGATACTAGAAGTGATGAGCATATATTTCCAAAATGGCTTCAAAGGAAGTACTCTTTGTGGAATCAGTCATTGCTAGTGCTTAATCAAACGCCAGTGCGTTACAGATACCTTACCGTTCCATGTTGCAAGGAGTGCAATGGGGTGCACTTGTCTAAAATGGAAATAAAATTTCAATTCCTCTTCGACCGCAGATTTGAGAACTTGACCATGGATGATGAGCAAGTGATTTTCCAGTGGACTAGTAAATTGCTTTATGGTACCATGTTTAAGGAATTGTCTTTGTTATATGATAGGAGCAACCCGCTGAAAGGAAATATTCTGCCTGTTGAATTCGTGGAAAGTTATGAAGCAATGCATTTGTTTCTGCAGTCAATAAGGATTCCAACAGAATTTGTAGACCCGAAGCCGTGGAGCATTTTTGTCTTTAATTATAAAGGACATGACTTTGATTACATGAATGATATTTCTGCCTTGGGTGTCAGTCTAAAATTTGGAGAAATAGGTGTGTCAATTGTGTTTCAAGACAATAATTGTGTCGAACTTTTTTTAAAGAAACTTAAGTATTTGCAAAGCTTTAGCCTCAACCATGTCCAGTTTCTGGAAGTTTCAGCCCGAATTTTTTATGGGAAGCACTTGGCTGAAAATACACCAAAGTATTTCCACATCTTCAACATGGAAGACAAGGTTTTGCGCGTAAACACTTTGAACAATTTGACCTTAAGAGAGTGGAATGATGAAGAATTTGCATTTTACCTTGAGCAAATAATTCGGAGGAATAAAATTGATATTGGGTTGCCTATCATGGACGAAAATAAATCATTCACCACCTACTTAGTTGACCAGGACGGTATTAAGTTCATTGACAAAATCAATAAGCTATTGTCAGAGCGTTCTGTCTAGTGATAGTCAAGCAACATTTCTAGAAAGGATATACTTCTGCTCTCTGTTAAGTATCAAAAAAGAACATATTTAAATAGAACAGACTTTAGGTTTATTCTGATGAGCGAAGTCGTATGACATGATCTAAACAGACGTTCAAGTTTCGTCCAAATTTACCTCACAGGCTTTTAGTTTTACCTGCTACCCCTGATGCTATACTTGCCAGTAGCACCAGAATACTAGACATAAAAACTTATTTAATGATCTGATTAATAGCTGGGTTTTTGGCTATTTCGATGAATATATGCAATAAATTTAATGAGTTGCGGTAACTTAATAGAAAGGTAACAGCAAAAGGTTTTTAGAAGAGATAGAGTCATTAACTTCGCCTATCTTTTCAACCCAACCTTTTCATGGCAAAAATTTTACATACCCTGTTCCTGCTGTTGCTTTTAACGCAATATGCCTGGGCACAATCTGTTCCGCCTTCTACCCTGTCAGGCGAATCTCTTAAAGTATGGCTCCGCGAAAACTGGTACAATGGTTACCATAAAACTTTAGGTTACGATGGCAGCCAGGGTGCGCGCGGGTACATGTATAGTTATGTCGATAACTATGACGGCAAAGTTACCTGTATTTATACAGGCTATCAGGAGCTAAAAGCTTTTAGCGCAACTGGCGGAAGTACAGCTATGACCAATATTAACTGCGAACATACTGTGCCGCAGTCATTTTTTGGTAAGTCTGACCCAATGGTTTCGGATATTCACCACCTCTTTCCAACACACTCAAAGCCAAACGGCACACGCAGCAACTATCCTTTTTCGGATATAAATGATGCCGTTACAACTACCTGGCACGTCGGCGACAGTAAAGGCTATTACACAACGGCAACTATTCCTACAGTTAACATAGATTCTTACAGCGAATCATACTCCAATACTTTTGAGCCGCGCGAAGATCATAAAGGAAATACTGCCAGAGCAATTTTCTATTTCTTTACGATGTACCCAACGCAGGCAGGAAGTATAACTAGTGTTGGTAATATAAACACCCTTTACCAGTGGCACCTGCAAGACCCTGTAGATGACCGCGAACGCGAGCGAAATAACCGCGTGCAGGCAGTGCAGGGTAACCGTAACCCTTATATAGATTATCCGGAACTGGTAGCAAAAGCGTGGGGGCTTGTGCCTGTTGTTTGTGAGCCAACTATACAGCTTAGCAACCTGGCTATTTCAGAAGTTACCACAACCACGTTTAAAGTTAGCTGGGCCAAAGGCAGCGGCGACAAGCGGTTGGTTGTTGTAAGAGAAAACGAAGCCGTTAATTTTACACCTACAGGAAGCTATACGGGTATTAACAGCAACTACAGCCTGGCCACAGACCAGGGGAGCGGGCACCGCATTGTTTATAGCAGCACTGGCGATAGCGTAGTTGTAAGAGGACTTTCTGCTAATAAAACCTATCATGTACAGGTTTTTGAGTTCTGCTCTTCCGGTAACAAGTATAATACCACAGCAGCCCCGTCCCTTGCAACTACCACATCAGATTATACTTGTTCTGGTATACCTTTGGCAATAACTGGGTTAAACAGTGCAAGTATAACTCAAACCGGTTTTACCCTGAACTGGGCCAATGGCTCCGGCGACGGCAGAATGGTAGTGCTTAAAAAAGATAACCCGGTTACATTTGTTCCGGCCAATGGCGAAGCTTTTACAGGCGCCAACGCAAACTATACTTTGGCAGCTGCACTTGCAGATGGAAGCAGGTTGGTTTACAACGGTAGCGGCAACAGTACGCAAATTATAGGTCTTATTGCCGGCTCTACCTATTACGCCCAGGTATTTGAGAGCTGCTCTAACGGTTATACTTACCAGATTACCAATGCACCGGTCCTGGAAATTAAAACGGCTGATGCGACACAGGTACCAACACCTGGCAACGGCAACCTGCTCGCGCTACAGGACTTTGATGGCACTGCATCTGATGGCTGGGTAGTAACCTCCGGATTTAGTAGTTCGGCTATAAATACTGGTTTGCCAAACGGGCAGCGCCTGCGCAGCGGCTCAAGTTTGCAAACTGCCAACGCAACCCGTGAGCTGATTTTCAGCGATGTGAATGTAGCTGGCAAACAGGATGTATACTTTGAGCTGTATAACTCATCTGTTTCGGTTACAACAGGCAATGGTTTTGATGCAGGAGATTACCTGGAAGTATATGTTGCGTTAGATGGTGCTAATTTTTCAGCAACTCCAGATATCAGGATTACTGCAAATGCCACTGATAATAACATTCGTTATGGCATGGATGGTACAGCAACTATAACAACCGCAGCAGGCACGCTGGTAGAGAAAATTTTTACAGAGAAATTATCTACTGGTAACATACTGTCTGCAGATAATGCACCATCTATACTTCGTGTAACCATACCAAATGGTACAACTACTGTAAAAGCAAAAGTTAGCATTAAAAATAACTCATCCAATGAAATCTGGAATGTGGAAGATGTGGCGCTGTTCGGAGTGAGCCCTGCAGTAGATTGCGATGCAGACCCACTGGAAGATTTCGCTGGAGCGGATAAAGTTGTCTGTAACGGGGCAAGTATAACTATTGGCGCACCAGCTGTAACAAGTTATACTTACCAATGGTCCACTGCTACCGGCTTATCAGGTGCTGCTCTTGCAAACCCGACTTTCACGGCTTCTACTCCTGGCACTTATACTTATACTGTAACGGCCACTAACGGAACCTGTACTTATTCAGACGATGTGGTTATAACGGTTAGTGCTGCTCCGCAGGCTCCTGTAGCAACTGCTGCTACTACCTGTGCAGGTGCAAGTGCTGTATTAGAGATAACAAACCCGGATGCATCATTAACTTATAACTGGTATGCATCAGAAACAGGCGAAACGTTGCTTGGAACCGGAGCTAATTTTACCACACCGCAGCTCACGGCCAATACAGCTTATTATGTAGGAGCCGCCACTGCTGCAGGTTGCCTGAGTGCTCTTACTAAAGTAACTGTAGATGTTAGCACCGCGCCAGATGCACCAACTATAAACGGGCCCTCAACTATTTGTGCTGGCGAAACAGTAATTTACTCCGCAACTATGCAGCCTGGTGTTATCGCTTATAATTGGAGCGTGCCTGCGAGCTGGGTAATTACATCTGGTGCCGGAACTCCGCAAATTGCAGTACAAGCTGGTAATGATGCCGGGGAAGTTAGCTTAGCTGTAGCAAACAATTGCGGTCCAAGTGCTGTAACTGTTCTGGCTGTTACAGTAACATTACCTGTTTCAAATAATACCATAAGTGCTGCGCAGGCAGTTTGTGCAGGCCAGGTGCCTGCAACTATAACGGGTACTATGCCAACAGGCGGAACAGGCTCTTATACATACTTATGGGAGACAAGCGCTGATGGTAACAGTTTTATACCTGCCGCCGGAGTGAACAATGCCAGAGACTATACTCCTGGGCAACTAAGCGCCACTACATTTATTCGCAGAAGTATAACTTCCGGTAATTGCGGCACTAGCATAAGCGAAGCGGTTAAAGTTACAGTAAACCCGGTTCCGGATAAGCCAGCTATTACGCAAACCACCAACCAGCTTACGGCAAGTATAGCCGGCGCCGCTTACGAATGGGCGAAAGACGGTATAACTATAACTGATGCGATATCACAAAGTATAACTATAACGGAATCTGGCAACTATACAGTGCGTGTCAGAAACGGGGAAGGTTGTTACTCTGCGTCTTCAGAGCCAATAGCGGCAGTGCTGCAACCAACCGGCATAGCCGATGCCATAGAAAAGTTAGGGCTTACTATTTATCCTAACCCAAGCCATGGCAAGGTGTTTATAGCTGCTAAACAACCCCTAATGCATGTAGAGGTGATCGTGGCAAATGCCGTAGGGCACATGGTGTATCGGCAGAAATTGCCTGTATTACAGGGTCAGCAGGAGCTTGATTTAACTCACCTGTCAACGGGTGTTTACCTGTTGCGCATTGTATCAGATAAGGGGCAGGCAAGCAGTAAGCTTTTTATAGTTGATTAAGTAAAGTATAAACCAGGCGTAATTTAGTATGCCATGCAAAGTTAAAAGCCCCTGTACTGCTAGCAGTATAGGGGCTTTTGTTTTGTAGCTGCTGATAACCATTCCGGATTCAAGATCTATACTTTAAAAGCAGCATTTAGCATGTGTAGTTCTCTTGCTTTAAGCGCTAAAAGTTTAAGTAAAATCGCCTATTGCTGTGCAAATCAGCTATTACATATTTATATCTTTCTTGTATTGCCTGCAACTGAAATCATACTTCACAAAGGCTTTTAGTTCTTTGCTATAGTTGCTGTAAGTAAAGGCTGCTATCTGAACTATCAGCTATAAATATAAAAACTTGAATAAATATGCTGCTGCAAGCCCTTAGCCTGAAACAGTTTAGGCCTTCTTTACGTGAAATATACTTGCGCTTGGCTTATTCATATTGCCTGAACTTATCTTCATAAAAGTACCATAGCGCAGTCACCCTTTAACCTTAGTCAGATGCGCTTACTTCTACCGAAGCTTTTCTACTCGGTGCTTTTTTTCCTGCTACTAGTTTCTGCTGGCCAGGCAATGGCACAGGCAAACTGCGCAGTAGGAATAAGTACACAAAGTAGTACGAACTTTTGCCAGGGCGGAAGTGCCTTGCTCGAAAGCACGAACAACTTTAATGCAACCAGCTGGCAATGGTTTCGGGATGGTGTTGCCATTTCAGACGGTACGGGTACTGCTGCTACTTATACTGCTACGCAATCCGGTATATATACCGTAGAGGCTAGCGGACCTAATTGCCAGCGCATTGTTTCGGCAGGGCGCATCGAGATAAACGTAACGCCAAAGCCAAACCTGCCTACTTTTGCCTTCGATCCGAACATCGCTGCCTGTGCAGGCACACCTATAAACTTCTTTATTACCAGTCCTGAAACTGATGTTAATTATACCTGGTTTTTTGGAGATGGTACCGTTGAGCAGGGTAACCCCAGATCCCATACGTATACTTCGGTGGGCACAGGTACTGTCACATTCAGGGTAAAGGTAATTGGCACACGCAATGGCTGCGACTCCGATACCGTTTCGCAAATTATATCAGTAAAGCAGGTGCCGGAAGTATCTTTCACTGAGAAAAATGATTTCCAGGTATGTATCCCTGATTCTGTGGAGCCCGGCGATACGGCCATTTTCGCAGAAATAACCAATACTACTCAAGCCCCTTTTAACACAAACATTGCTACCTATTTTGTTGACTGGGGCGATGGCAAAGGCGAAGTAACTTACCCGGGCCAGCCAAACCCATTTCCTCTTAAAAACCCAACTGCTTACGATACACTGGGTAATTACCCGATTCGGATAAGAGCGGTGAGTGCTAACGGCTGCGAAGCTATTTTTGAGCAAGTATTTAAATTCAGCCAGGAGCCTAAAGCCAACTTTTCACTGGATAAAAAGCGGGCCGAGCCAAATCAGAGTCCCGGGTGTATTCCTGTAATCGTTACGCCCACAGATAGTTCTTCAGGAGGCGACCTTAGTTACGAATGGTCGGTTCAACCCGATCAGGGGTATGAGTTAGAGTCAGGTTCACTTACGGGGCCTGATCCGGTTTTCAGGTTTACAGAATCGGGACTTTATACTATTCAGCTTATAGTTACAAACGGTTGTGCCAGCGATACCACTTCTCAGGGTATTGTAGTAGGCTACCCGCAGGTGCAGGTGCCTGCCGATGTTACAGAATGTGGCCCTACTACGGTAGATTATAGTGGCAGCGGAGGTACAGGAGGAGGCGGCCCCGGCGGAGGTACCGGCCTGTTTATAGATGAAAACCTGGGAACAATAAGCCGGGTAACCATTACAATTACAGGCCCTGTAAGCACAACGCAAACGTTCAGCACTTTTCCATACCAGTTCAACTATAATTTTACACAACCAGGTACCTATAAAGTATCAGTAGAGGCTGTAAACGAGTGTGGGAGTTCTAATTCCATTTATCAGGGACAGCCAGCACCGGCGCAAACAGTTATCATACTTCCGCTACCGGCAAAACCTACAATTCAAAATCCGGGCATAGTATGCGAAGGCGATACCGTGCGTTTGGCTCCAACAGGACCCGGCCCGGTATATGCCTGGTTCGATAGCCCTGAACCGGCCGCACTGCCTGTGGCCATTAGCCCGACTTTTACAACGCCGCCGCTTACCGGCAATGTTACTTATTATGTAGCAACCATAGATGTAAATAACTGCGGAAGCCCACGTACAGAAGTAGCTTTAACAGTACGCAGCCGTGTTACGAATAATAGTATAGAAGGAAATGAAATCGTAAGCCTGTGCAAAGGCGAAACACCTGCGGAATTAAAAGGAAGCCAGCCAGCCGGAGGCGATACCGGAACGCCTTATGCTTATACCTGGGAACGAAGCACTACCGGGCCAACATCTGATTTTACGGCAGCACCGGGTGTAAATAATACCATCAACTATAAACCGACAGAGCCTGTTACAACCACTACCTGGTTCAGGCGGCTTGTGTTTTCGGCAAGCTGCTCCGCAGATACAAGTAATGTTGTTGAGATTCAGGCAGTGGACCCAATACCAGCTAGCGCCAATACTATAAGCCCGGCGCAGGAGATTTGCGCCGGCGATACTCCGGAGCCGCTAATTGGTTCGCGGCCTACAGGTGGTGCAGGCGGCCCTTATACTTTCCTTTGGGAGGTAAGCACGCAAGGACCTGACCGTGGGTTTGTGCCGGCATCCGGCGCTAATAATGCTGAAAACTATACCATTGCAGGTGCACTTACACAACGGGAGAACTGGTTCAGACGCGCAGTTACATCCGGTGGCTGTACTTCATACTCAGAGCCTATAAAAATTACGGTGAACCCAGCGCTTGCTAATAACACGGTTGGCGATGCCCAAACAATTTGTACCGGAACTAGCCCGCAGCCACTTACAGGTTCTGCCCCTAGCGGCGGCACCGGCACTTATACTTATTTATGGCAAAGCAGTACAACAGGTGCCGCAGCAGGCTTTGGTCCGGCAGAGGGTACTAACAATGGGCAGAGCTATACTCCTGGCAACCTTACGCAAACTACCTGGTTCCGGCGTGTGGTAACCTCTGCAGCCTGTGCCGGCGATACCAGTGTTGCCGTACAGATCACCATTAATCAGGGTGTAACCAACAACAGTATCTCTGCAAATCAGACCATTTGCGAGGGCGAAACACCAGCTCCACTTACAGGCAGCACACCAACCGGAGGTACAGGCACTTATACTTACCTTTGGGAAAGCAGTATAAGCGGGCCAACTGCTGGTTTCTCGCCTGCGGCAGGTAATAACACAGGCCCCGGTTATACACCGGCAGCTATTACTCAAAAGACCTGGTATCGGCGCGTGGTAAGTTCGGCGGGCTGCTCCACTCCTTCCGAGGCAGTTGCAATTACAGTAAACCCTGCTCCGGCACCGCCTGTACTTACTGTGCGTAATGCTACAGCCTGTGCAGGCGGCTCAGCTACACTAACAATAGCAAACAGTAATGGCGGCACATACGAGTGGTTTACTGAAGCTTCAGGGGGTACCCCCATTTTCGTAGGAGCCACCTTCCAGACCCCGCCTTTAACGCAAACAACTACTTATTATGTGCAGGCTGTAAATACAAATGGCTGTGTTAGCACTACTCGTACAGCAGCAACAGTAACACTGGTAACACCAGAAGCCAGCGCCGGAGATGATGTTACCATTATTCAGGGTAAAACAGTGGAGTTGCGGGCTTCAGGAGGCACTACCTATAAATGGGAACCTACACAAGGGTTAAGCAGCGCCGATGTAGCTAACCCGGTAGCAAGCCCACAAGTTACTACAACCTATACTGTAACAGTAACCACTGCCGAAGGCTGTGTTGATATCGATGAAGTAACTGTAACAGTTATTCCGGCTATTGTGGCACCTAACGCTTTCACACCTAACCGCGATGGCGTGAACGAAGTATGGGAAATCGAAAATATAGAGAACTACCCGGATGTGCGGGTAGAGATATTTAACCGTTGGGGCAATCTTGTTTTCACCTCTAACGGTTACGGCACCCCGTGGGATGGTACCTACAATGGCTCAGACCTGCCAGTGGCTACTTATTACTACATCATTTACCTCAACAGCTCCGAGCGTCCTATCTCGGGTAACGTTACCATTATCAGATAATACCTATGAAGAAGCCGCTTTTATTATTGCTACTTTGGGTAAGCGTTGCCCTGCAGGCTTCGGCGCAGCAGCGCCCCCAATACAGCCAGTACATGGTCAATAACTTTCTCTTAAACCCTGCTATTACAGGCATAGAAGATTATGCTGATATAAGAATTAGCAACCGACGGCAGTGGGTTGGGCTGGAAGGCGCCCCGGTAACGTATTATGTTACCGCACATACTCCGCTCAACAAAGGCGCTGCCAGCACACGGTACCATAAAGCATTGGCACATCATGGCGTGGGTGTTATTTTCCATACAGATAAAACCGGTCCTTTGCGCCGTTCAGGCTTGTCTGGTACCTATGCTTATCACATGCCGCTTACCCGAAGTATAAATGCCTCGGCTGGCGTAGCCGCCGGGGTTATCCGTAATTCCCTTAATGCAAATGAGCTGCAGTTCACAAATCCGAACGATCCCCTGGTAGGAGGCGGTAATATAAACGAAAATATGATCGACCTGAGTCTGGGCTTCTGGTTATACTCGCGCGATTTTTCATTGGGTATAGCAGGGGCACAGTTGCTGGAGGATGCTGGTACTTTCCGGGCTGCCGAAGATGATAGAGCTGCTTTAAATCTGCAACGGCACTATTTTGTAACAGGTAGCTACCGTTTAAGCCCTACTCCTAAGCTAGATGTAATCCCATCTTTCATGTTAAAGCTGGCTGACCCGAGCCCGGCTGCTATAGATGCAAATGTGCGTGTACTATATGACGAGCGTTTTTGGGTAGGAGCCTCTTACCGGCATAAAGATGCCCTGGTAGGTATGGTTGGTGTATATGTTAATCCCTTGTTAGATATCTCTTACTCCTACGATGCTACAGTATCCAATATTAACAAAGTAAGCACAGGTACGCATGAAATAGTAGTTGGTTTTAAGTTGCTGAATAAGAGGCGCGTAATTTGCCCGCAATGGATCTGGTAGTGCTTTAAAATAACGATTACCTACATAAATATTACAGCTGATTAAATGAAAAGGAGTAAAAGATATGGTATATCTTTTACTCCTTTTCATTTAATGCATCCTGCGTACTCTAACATCCTATTACCTGTAAAGTTTGTTGACAAATAGGGTAGAAAAATCCTTTAGTCCTTCAGAGTCAGGACGCTACTTAATGCAAATTAAAATATCAAAATAAAGGCGCTATTTACTATCTCCTTGGCATTACAATTACAGAGGAGGGTCTTTAGTTAAGTACGGATCTCATCATCGTTTCAATCATCGCATCGCCTTCAGTGCAAACCTATAAATGCTCAGCAGTTACTGATTTAAACATATCTGGAATATTGCTGTAGCCTTAGATTTCTAAATACTTCTCTTTAGGTATAAAAATGTAGACACTTAATTTTCAGTCTTTTGGTTAACTGCTACCAACTTAAGGCTGCTTTATATGCAATTCTTTTTGAGATAATCACTTAAGCTGAACGATACAAATAAATTGCTGTAGTTTTGAGGATATTAATATGATTGTTTTTGATATATATGCTATTTAAAATAATTGTATAATTCAATTTTGCAGAGAATTGTCTTTAGGGATGTTCTTTATAAAATTTAAATATTTTCAAAACAGTATATTGCGTTTTTTCGATTTGTTTTTGCATTCATCCATAAATATTTTTTATTTTTTATATAAAATTTGTATTGCATTATAAATTATTAAAATTTAGATGTTTAAAAATTAAGCCCTGCAGTTTTTTTGCTTTATCAATGAAGGTATGTTGTTTTTCTTAGTGTCTGAATTGTATTAAAAAAATTGTAAATAAATAGTAATTCAAGTGTTAGCTTCTGATTGAGTACAAGACAAAAAGATAGCAAAGCTTGAGGTGTAGAACCTGAAAACAAATTAATATAGCGCATTTATACTAAAATTTAATGAGAAGCTTCTTTGAAAAAGTCATACTTTTTATAGTATGCTTTTGTGTATGCCCTCTTCTGGCATCTGCCCAGGGACCTATTTCTGTCGGCTCCTTTTATGAGTTCAGCATACTGGGTGCAACAAACGTAGTAAATACAGGTAGTACAGTTGTTAATGCCAGCCTGGGTGTAACAACAGGTACAATAACCGGTTTCCCTCCCGGCATCGTTGTTCGTGATACTCACGATAAAGATGCATTAGCCCTTCAGGCGAAACAAGATGCGCAAACTGCTTTTACAGAAGCAGCGGGCCGTACCAATACTAGTAGTTATACAAACTATAACCTGGGCGGCCGTACATTGTCGCCAGGGGTGTATGAGCTTAATGGTAGCAGCACCTTGCTTTCCGGAGAACTTGTCCTGGACGGAGAAAATAACCCGAATTCGGTTTTCATATTTAAAGTAAAGGGATTGCTGGATATTGCCAATAATGCATTGGTTACGTTGAAACGGGATGCAGCCAGCGCGCACGTTTACTGGATAATAGATGGCGACATGATAACGGGCAAAAGTGCTTCGTTAAAAGGTAACTTCTTAGCCCAACAGCATATCTCTTTAGGTGATGCCACCACTATTCAGGGCCGATTAGCCGCTTTGGGCGGTCAGGTTACTTTGATCAACAACCAGCTAAACATGCCGGCTGATCTCGAGATCACTCTGCAAAAGACTCCGGGAGTTAACGGTATCAACCGCTACGTTGTAGGCGAAACCATTACCTATACTATTAAGATAAAGAATAATGGGCCGGTTAATGAAGATAATGTTCAGGTAACCGACCTTCGTTTATCCGGGGTGGTAACAGGTTATAATTCAAGTATAGCAGGTACAACCTTAACCAAAAATGCAGATGATAGCTGGGTATGGAATGTAGGGCATATGGATTATAATACCGAAGCTACACTTACTATTACAGTGACCATAGATAAGCCCGGACCTGGTTTTATACGAGGGTTTGTAGGCGGAGCAAGTATAGATGAACTGCGCAATAACAACGCAGCAGATCTTAGCTTTTGTATAGTATTAGCAGATGCAGGTACTATTACAGGACCTACTAAATTGTGCGTGGGCAATACTGCAACTTATTCTATAGAACCTATTGAAGGAGTGAGCAAGTATACCTGGAATGTACCAATAGGTTGGACTTATACTTACAATGGTAACAGCATAACTGTAGTAGCCGGTGTTGGTGAAGGTGCTATTACAGTTACAGCAAATAATACCTGCGGCGAAAGCTTACCTAGCCGTTTGGCTGTTTCTACTTTCCCGGGGCCTCCTGCAAAACCAGGTGTTATATCCGGTAGCAAAGAGGTTTGCGTGGGCTCATCTGTAACTTACTCCATTGCTGATGTTGATTATGCGACATCTTATGAATGGATTTTACCGCAGGGCTGGACAAAGGTATCCGATTCGGGTACTTCTATTACTGTAATGCCAGGCGGTACTAACACCGTTAAAACCATTCAGGTCAAAGCCATCAACATGTGTGGTGCCAGCCAGGTAAGCACACTTGAAGTACAACCATTCCTGACAGTACCTGCGGCAACAGCGCCAATAACTGGTATAAATCCTGTCTGTTCATCCAGAGCCGCTGCTACATATAGTATTATATCACAGTCTGATGCTACCACTTATTTCTGGGAGGTACCATCTACCTGGGAGATTATAAGTGGCCAGGGTACCATAAGTATAACTGTGAAGCCTACTTCAGAAGCAGGTGCAGTTACTGTAAAAGCAGGTAACTCCTGCGGTTATGGTCCGGTTACATCTTTCAGTATCACGCCTGTAACGTCTGTGCCGCCAGCCCCAGGTGCTATTTTGGGATCGCCGGCAGCTTGTTTGGGCAGCAGCAATCAAAAATATTCTATTGAGCCTGTAAGTACAGCATCATCTTATATATGGTATGTACCTGCCGGCTGGACCATTACGGCGGGCCAGGGAACTAACGAGATCACAGTATCTTTATCAGCTACCGCCAGCCAGGGTAAAATTACAGTACAAGCCCAGAATGATTGCGGTGTTGGTGCCAGCAAAAGCCTCGATGTTTCTACCTTGCAAGCTGCACCTGCAACTCCGTTAGCAATAAAAGGTACGGCATATGGCTGCGCAAATAGCACCTTCACGTATGAAACAGATCCTGTAGCAACAGCGCAAAACTATACATGGGCTGTGCCTGATGACTGGCGCATACTAAGTGGTCAAGGTACTACTAAAGTACTGGTACTAATTGGCAGCAAGCCTGGTAACATAAGTGTTCGTGCATCTAATTCCTGCGGTGCAAGCGCCAATAAATCAATGATGGTGACCCCATTCATTAGCCCACCTATTCAGCCATATAGTATTGATGGTGCAGCAGATGTTTGTGTGGGCCAGCAAGGTGTAGTTTATACATTGAACCCGGTTGATAACACACTGGAGTATATCTGGGCAGTGCCAACTGGCTGGACCATTACTTCTGGACAGGGAACAACTACCATTACCGTTTCAGTAGGTACTTCAGAGGGATATATCACAGTAAGTGCTTCAAATGATTGTGGTGCCAGTACACCGGCATCCTTAAAAGTAACTCCTTCCAATACAGCGCCGCCTATGCCGACCAGCATAAGCGGAGAGCTCCGGGTATGTACAGGCCAGCAAGGGCTTACTTATTCTGTTGCCCCAGTGCCGGGTGCATCTGCTTACATATGGGAAGTGCCGGCAGGCTCAGGATGGAGAATTACTGCAGGGCAAGGTACCAGAACAATAACAGTATCAGCAGGAACTACAGCCATAACACTTAAAGTAATAGCTTTAAATGGTTGCGGTAAAGAAAGCCCTGCCCAAACAGCAGCTATTGTCTTCAAATTTGCCCCAATGAAACCAGCAATTATTGCAGGTGAAATAAAGCCATGCGTTGGTAAAGCTGTTACTTTCAACATAGCAGCAGTAATAGATGCTACAAGCTATACATGGGAGGTACCAACAGGTTGGGAAATAATAGGCGGTAAAAACGGAACCTCACTAACTGTTATACCAAATGCTACTGCAGGTAAAGTAAGAGTGATGGCATCAAACAACTGCGGTGTCAGCACCTTCCAGGAATTAGATGTAACACCTGCGACTGGAATCCCGGCAGCTCCGGCAGCCATTATTGGTAATCTGGATGCCTGCGTTGGCAGTATAGTTACTTATAAGGTAAATGCAGTAGCAGAAGCACGCTCTTACCAGTGGGAAGTGCCACAAGGCTGGACAATTGAAAGCGGCCAAGGAACAACAACAATTACGGCGAAAGTAGGAGCCGTAGGCGGTACTATTAAAGTAACTGCCGAAAACGCTTGTGGTATCGGATCATCAACTACCCAAGCCTTAACCACTTCTTCTTCTATACCTGCTAAACCGGGTATTATTACTGGCGCAATTGAATTCTGCGTAGGCACTACCCAGATATACTCTATCGAAGCAGTAAGCGGAGCAATTGCTTACCAGTGGAAATTTCCGGCAGACTATGAGATTGTATCGGGCCAGGGCACAACAACAGTTACAGTTAAAGCAGGTAAGACAGCAGGCCAGGTTACAGTAATAGCTTCCAACGGCTGTGGTATTAACACCAGCAATGCACTGACAGTAGTTCCTACAGATGGTGTGCCTCCTACCCCAGGCGCTATTACCAATAATAACGGGAAATTCTGCCAGAATACAGCCGGCCTGGTATTCAGTATTGCCAACGTAACTAGTGCTACATCCTATGTCTGGACTGTACCTCAAGGATGGGTAATTACAGACGGGCAAGGTACAACTCGAATAACAGTAACAGCCAGTACAACAAATGGCGAAGTAACAGTGGCCGCTTCCAACCTATGTGGTGTAGGAACAAGCACAACACTTGCTACCGGGCCACAGCAACCATTAGCAGCGCCAGGTAAAATTGAAGGTCCTGCTGCACCTTGTAACAGGAACTCGGAAGCAACATACTTTGTGCCGGCGATGGATGGTGTAGATAAGTATATCTGGACCTTACCAACCGGTTGGACAATCAAATCGGGAGATGGCACAAATAAGATTACAGTTATAGTAGTAGGAGAAGGCGGTGTGATTTCTGTAAAAGCAAACAACGTTTGTGGCGCAAGCCCGGAAAGTAGCAGAACAGTAACTACCGTTGGCAATGAGCCTGCTGCACCAATAAGTATAAACGGTACCACTAAACTTTGTGCTACTCATACTACTACTTATAATATTCAATCTTCTGCAACAGCTTCTTCTTATACATGGGTAATACCGCCAGGCTGGGAGATTGTAGAGGGCCAGGGAACAACTCAGCTCACAGTAAAAGTAGGTACTTCTTCTGGCGAGATAAGTGTAACAGCTGATAACGGCTGCGGCTCCAGTAGAGCCACCCTGTTAGTTGTAGCAACTGTTCCTGTTGCAACCATCAGCAGCATACGTGATCTCACTACTCCATGCAGAGGATTATCCTATGAGGTTAACCCTGCAGATAATGCCAGAATATATAACTGGACTGTACCGGAGGGTTGGGTTATTACATCAGGTCAGGGAACTACCACCATATCTGTAATTCCAGGACCTGGAAAAGGCCAGATAAAAGTATTCTCTAATAATGGAACATGCGATAGCGATGTAGCCTCTATCACACCAGACTTAGAGCTGCTAAAAAGTGTAGTGATTTTCCCGGATGTATTCTCGCCAAACAACGATGGTATCAACGATACATGGGAAGTGACCAACATTCTGAACTATACGGATAATGATATAACTATCCTGAACAGATGGGGCAGTGAAGTATACCGCAGCAAGTCTTACAAGAACGATTGGACTGGTGATAACTTAACAGAAGGTACTTATTACTATATCGCCCGTGTGAAGCTTTGCAATGGTACAGAAAAGGTGTTTAAGGGATTTGTGATGATAGTAAGGTAAGTATAACCTTTAAAGTATATCGAGATGAAAAAAATATGGGTGTTACTAGGGTTGCTATGGGCAAACGGCGTTTTGGCTCAGCAAGCCCCGCAATACACACAGTATATCTTTAATGAGATGATCATTAACCCTGCCTACACAGGTAGTAAGGAGGTGCTGAATATTAATGCAACCTACCGAAACCAGTGGACAGGTATAGAAGGTTCGCCTACGACGCAAACATTAAGTGTGGATGCTGCCTCCAGAAGCGCGAAGCTTGGATACGGCTTAAACATACTTAATGACAAACTAGGCGTGCAGCAGCAAATGGGAGCTTACGGCAACATAGCAGTGCGTTTACAGGTAGGTGCCAATTCTAAACTGGCAATGGGTTTTGCAGCAGGTGTGTCTCAGTATACCTTGGATGGCACCAGGCTGCACCCGGGTACCACTCAGCCGGATGTGGCAATACCACAAGGCCGGGAAACAGAATTGCTGCCTGATGCAAAAGCCGGTTTGTTCTTTAATACAGAGCTCTTTTATGCTGGTTTTTCAGTAGCTAACCTTATTCCCTTTAAAGGTGATGGTATGTATATAACTACACCACGACGTCATTACTTTTTATCGTCTGGTTATATTGTCAATATCAGCCCAAGCATAAAACTGAAGCCAAGCTTTTTGGTGAAGGAGGATTTTAAAGCTCCTACAAACGTGGATATGAATACTTTTATGCTATTTAAGGAGAGTATTTGGTTAGGAGCATCTTATCGCACTTCCGTGCCTCTGATGACCAAGCTGCCAAAAGAATACGGCCTGGAAAAGCGTAATGCCTGGGCTGTAATGACTCAGATATACATTATTCCAAAGTTTCGGGTTGGATACTCTTACGACATAAATCTGAACGGCATGCGAGAAAATGCAACCCATGAAGTATCACTTGGTTATTCCTTGTACAGAGATACTGATGCTCGTATGCTTACTCCACGCTACTTTTAATTTCCCGAAGGCAATGATTACGAAAAAGCTTTTATTTATTTTACTCCTAAGCACTTTTATACTTGGCTTGTCTTTTTCTTCTTTTGCACAGCAAGAGTTGAAGCAGGCAGATAAGCATTTCAAGCAGTTTGAGTATACACTGGCGCTGGAAGCCTACAAAAAAATACTGGAAGACACGCAGCCTGATGCGACTATTATACAGCGTATAGCAGACATATACCGCCTGATGAATAATAGCAAAGAAGCTGAGTTCTGGTATGCGCAGGCAACAGGCCTTAATGATGCAGATCCTTCAGCATTTTATTTTTATGCTGAGGCTGCCAAGCGGAATGGCAATTATGCCATGGCTAAGCAAATGTTTAACGAGTATGGCAAACGTGTACCAGACAAAATAGACCTTGCTAACCATATGGCTGCTTCCTGCGATTCAGCAATACTCTGGATAAAGCAGCCGCAGTCTTATGATATAAAAAAATCCTCTGCTATTAGTTCGGAGAGTGTTGATTTTAGCCCGACGCCAATGCCAGGCGGCGTGCTTTTTTCTTCTGACAAACCTGTTGTTAATGGCAGTAACAAAGAACAGTTACACCGTTTCCGCTGGACGGGTAATGGCTATGTGCAGTTATACTTTTCCTATATGGCTGCCGACAGTACGCTTGGAAATCCAGAACCACTTCCGCAATCGATCAATACCAGTTTCCATAATGGTGCTGCCTCTTTTCTGGAAAAAGAAAATACGCTATTCTTTACACGCACCAATCACGGTAAAAGAAGTGCCAAAACAGGTAACACGGATCCTACAAGCTGGGTTGGTTTAGGTTTAGGCAAAAACGTTACAATAAGGCTGGAAATTTTTATGGCCGAACTTAAAGGAGATAAATGGGTAAACATACGTCCGTTTAAGTATAACAAAGCATCTCAGTATTCTGTAGGCCACCCGGCTGTTACCCCAGATGGGCAACTCCTATACTTTGTTTCTGACATGGAAGGCGGTTTTGGCGAAACTGATATTTATTACTGCGAACGCCAGAAAGATGGTAGTTGGGGAAAACCTGTAAATGCTGGAAACACTATTAACACAAGTGGTCGCGAGAGCTTTCCTTCTATAGGTGCTGATGGCAATTTATACTTCTCGTCAGACAGACATACAGGCCTTGGAGGACTCGATATTTTCAAAGCAGAGGGAGATCGCAGTACATGGAAAAGCGTAGTAAATTTAAAATATCCGGTTAACTCGCCAAGCGATGATTTTGGTGCCATGGTTGATACGTCTGGAGTAAGGGGTATGCTATCATCTGGCCGTAACAGTGACAATGGCTCTGATAATATCTATACTTTTAAGAGGATTAGAGTACCCTGTTCACTTGTTGGTGTTACTATAGAGCGCATCACAGTAAAAGGTACTACTAAAAAGAAAATAGTGCCGGTAGAGCAGGTGTTTTTACAAATGTTTGAAGAAGAAAACGGCGTACTAAAAGAGATATTCTCAGACGCTCAGGGTAAGTTTAAATTCGAAGTAAAAGCTGGCCTGAATTATACCATCAGAGGTAGTAAGAAAGGTTACCTGACACAAACCGTAAATGTAGTACCACAGTGTATCTTTAATACAGATTCGGTAAAAGTGGAAATGGTCTTTAACCGCGATACGCCAAACAAGCCTATTGTGCTGGAGAATATTTTCTATGATCTTGATAAGCATGAAATACGGCCGGATGCGGCGCTTGAGCTAGACAAACTGGTACAAACGCTGAAAGATAACCCAACTATACGAATAGAGCTGAGTTCGCATACGGATAGCCGTAATACGCAACGCTATAACGATACGCTTTCAAGGTTGCGTGCACAAGCTGCCGTTGATTACCTTATTTCAAAAGGAATTGAACGGAACAGGTTAGTAGCCAAAGGTTATGGCGAGTCGCAGTTGCTAAACAAATGTGCCGATGGGGTAACTTGCTCAGAAGAACAGCATCAGTTAAACCGCCGTACCGAATTTAAGATCATTAAGTAAAGTATAACTAGGTTTTATTACGAAAGCCGTGGCGCCCTATAGTGCCACGGCTTTCGTATTTATAGCTAAACCATAACAACGCCAACTTGCCCAAGCCCAGTTAATATTTTTGTGTAGCTACTTTTGCACAATACTACAGGCAGTATTTTAAACATTGTTTAATTAATTAAATAGAACCTCTTTGTAACTCTGTTCGCCAAAGCAAAATGCTGGTTATAAGTAGGTATAGTTATTAAATGCTATAGCCATATCTGATTGTTTATAATTGTACTATTTTGCCTTTAAAAGAATGATTTTTTAAACAATTTTGATATAATTTATAGATTTACAATAAAAAATATAACTTAATTGTTAAACAAATTGCAAAATGCTGAGTAATAGAGAAATACTTCTATAGATTTTAGTATTCTTAATATTACACCGGCAAAGTATGAAGCACTTTTTACAGAACATCTATACAAGATGCCTTTTTCTGCTGCTAACTAGTCTGTTTATACTTGGTGGAGCAAAGGCAGGTGCAAAGGGCAGCCTTACTGACAAAAGTCTGAAATCATCGGTTGAGGATAAAATCTCATCAACAGGTAATGCTAGTAATATTGCTGTAGGAGGTATAAGCCCTATTGCTGAATTTCAATTTGTGCCCAATTGCGGCACCGATTCAACGGTTTTCACAGACGCATCTATGGCCACCGGTAGTGTAACATCCGGTAATGTAAACAAACTGGTGAGCTGGTATTGGGAGTTTGGCGATGGCAGCACCTCTGGTAAGCAGAATCCTAAGCATCTGTACGCTTCTCCGGGCACCTATACTGTAAAGCTGAAAGTTAAATCGGCTTTAGGCCTGAGCGATAAAATAACAAAACAGGTAAAGATCGGGATAGAGCCTGTGCCGGACTTCCAGGTGGCAGGCGGATGCAGCCGTTCAGTAATAACTTTTGCGGATAAATCTACAGTTGCTGAAGGCACCATAACAGGTTGTGAATGGGATTTTGGGGATGGCACACCACATGTAAAGGAAATGGGCCCAAGCCATACTTATGCCAAAGGCGGAACTTATGTAATAACGCTAAAAGTAAGTACGTCTGATGGTTGCACACGTTCCGTATCCAGATCGGTATTAGTCAATCATACGCCTAAACCACTTTTTAGCCTGCCTAATATTTGTTCAGAGGATGTAGCCTTTATAAAGAATCAAACAGGTATAGAAAACGAATCGGTTAAGTATAAATGGTATTTCGGAGATGGGGCTACAAGCACAGACAGCAACCCCAAACACAAGTATGCTACCTATGGCAACTATAAAGTAAAACTGGCAGTGGTTACAGCTAAGGGCTGTGCAGATAGCTTAGAAGTAAACTATACAGTAAACAGCTCAGACCCTAAAGCCAATTTTGAAGCTGTATATTTTTGCCAGAAAGATGGAGTAGAGTTTTCCGACAGGTCCAGCTTAACGTTTGGCAGAATCATAAAATGGGTCTGGGATTTTGGAGATGGTACTACGTCCAATCAGCAACACCCCACACATAAATATGCTAAACCCGGGAATTATAAGGTAAGGTTAAAGGCATATTCCGGCATTAGTTGCTACGATATTACCGAACAAACCATCACTATTATACCTAGCCCCGATGCCGGCTTTGCCACAGCAGACGTATGCTTCGGCGAAAAAACGATATTTACCAACAACTCCACATTTAGCAGCGGAAAAATAGTAAAACAGGTCTGGGACTTTGGTGATGGAAATGGGTCTTTAGCACATTCGCCTGCGCATACTTATGCGCAGGCAGGTACTTATAATGTAAAACTGACCGTTACCGCAGAGAATGGCTGCCAAGATAGCTTTAGCAAAAATGTGAATGTATTTGCAGTTCCGAAAGTAGCTTTCTCGCCTGTAGGGGTTTGCATTACTGGCCCGGCAACTTTTAAAAACGAGACTGTTTTAGCTAACGGAAGTATAAAAAGCTGGCACTGGACCTTTGGCGATGGAAGCAGCTCTGACGAGCAGAACCCGCAACACACTTACAGTAAAAAAGGGAAGTATAAAGTACGCCTGGTTGCAATAACAGCTAATGGTTGCACCAATACACTGGAGCAAATTGTAAACGTGGTAACACCGCCTGTAGCCAAGGCCGGCCCTGATCAGGTACCTTTGTGCGGGCCTGTTACAACAAAGCTGGCAGCCAATACACCAGAAATGCCAGCAACCGGCACTTGGACTATCGCTAGCGGAGCAGGGGGCAGTTTTTCGGATGCAACCGACCCGAAAGCAATTTTTTATGGGCAGGAAGGGCAGCTTTATACATTGCGCTGGACTGTTAAAAGTAGCCCATGTCTGGAAGCAGTAGATGAAGTAAAGGTAAAATTCAGTGCGATACCTGGAGTAAGTATAGGGCCAAATACAGAAATAGAAGTGCTGGAAGGCGGCAGTGTAACTATACCTGGCAGTGGCGATGGCCGTTTGCTCTGGTCTCCGGCTACCGGTTTAGATAACCCGGCAAGTGCAACCCCAACTGCTTCGCCCACAGAAACCACAGTTTATACTTTAACTGCTACAACCGAAGATGGCTGCACCAACTCAAAAACTGTGACTGTAAAAGTGCTCGATCATCTGAAAGTAACCACGGGCATTTCACCTAACGGCGATGGAATCAATGATTCTTGGGTACTGGAAGGGATAGAGTTTTACCCCGATATATCGGTTAGCATTTATAATAGGTGGGGCGAGATTGTGTATGCTTCCAAAGGATACCGAACTCCCTGGGATGCCACCCATAACGGCACCCCTGTTCCGGATGGCGCCTATTATTACATCATCGACACACACCGGGGCAGAAAGCCATTCAAAGGATCAATAACAGTGCTAAGGTAAAATGGGATGAAAAAGATTTTGATCGTGCTGCTGGCTGCCGTATGTAGCCTGGCACAAGCGCAGCAACTCCCGCATTTCAGCCAGTACATGCTGAATGGTTACCTCATAAATCCTGCCGTGGCTGGCTCAGAAAACTATGGCGAGGCAAAAGTAGGTTACCGCAACCAGTGGACCGGGCTGGAAGGAGCACCTAAATCGTATTACCTGACGCTGCAAATGCCCATAAGCAAAATAGACCGCAATACTACAGCCGCTACACTGCCCAGCCGCGACCGCAACAGCCGTAAATTCTTATACCGCAAATACATGCACGATGAGATCAGGATGGCAGAACCCCACCATGGTGTAGGACTTACTGCCATAGCAGATAAAGCAGGGGCATTGAGCCGCTCCGATATCGGCCTGACCTACGCTTATCACCTGCCCCTAAATACAACTATGAATATGTCGGTGGGTTTATCGGGAGGTGTTTCGGTATATAACATCGATCAGCGGTTGCTCTTGCTTTCAAACCCCAGCGACCCTGCTTTTACTGATGGCGGTTATAACCGTGTAAAGCCAAACATTACCGCAGGAGCTTTACTTTATTCAAAACGCTTTTATATTGGCGTTACTACGGCTCAGGTACTGCAAGATGAGCTAACACCCGGGCAAACCGACCTGGAGAAACAAAATCGTTCTTACATGCATAGCTACCTTACAGGGGGCTATAAGGTGGTATTGTCCAAAGACCTTTCGTTGCTGCCTTCTGTGTTGCTTAAATATGTGCGATCTTCTTCTGTTTCAGCAGATGCTAACCTGAAAGTGCTGTTTTCTGATAAAATCTGGGCTGGTTGCTCTTACAGGCATAACGATGCCGTTATACTATTAGGTGGTGTAAATGTAAACAACATGTTTCAACTGGGGTACGCCTACGATATGGCAAGCGGAAGAATCAGCAAATCGGGCTATGGCAGCCACGAAGTAGTGCTGGGCATTCTCTTGAATAATAAAGCCAGAATTTACAGCCCATCGGATTTCTGGTAAACCTATCTATAGCTTCTCTTCCAACCATAAAAACCCACTGCTCAATACAAAAAGTATAAAGAACCAGATAATGGGTACAGGCTCATTTGTGTAAGCAGTAGAGGCCATAGTAGTTGGTTTTATACTTTGCTGCTGCACAAACTGTTGTGTTGCCTGTTGCCTGGCAAGTATAGCTTGGTGTGGCCATGCTTTTACATCCTGCACAAAAAAATAAAAAGGTTTCACATCCTCCGATTCCACCACATGCCAGCCTGTTTGCTTAGGCCAAAAAATGCCGTTAAATACTTCCGGCTGATGAACGGTTTGCGCTAAAGCTATATTTACGCTGGTAGTATCATTTATACTTCGGATCGTAGCTTCGGGTGCTTCCTGCTGGGTTTCTAAAGTATAATCAGTCAGGGAAAGCATAACCGGCTTGTGTACCTGCGGCGCCTGTGGTTTGGCAAGCTGCCAGAATTTTTCCTGCTCTTCCTTTTTCGCCACTGCAGATAGCAGATGCGCCCAGTAAGTAGCATATGTGCTTTGCTTTCCTTCCAGTTGCCAGCTAAAAGTTTGAGGTATAACTGTTAGTGCTACAGTTCCCCAGCCAGCTTTCTTGCTTGCTGCCAGCAGGTAGTTCCCTTGTTCTCCTATCAATCCTGTTACGGTTTCAGTGCCGGTTAAAGTATAAGGCAGGGCTGGCACAGTGGTGGTTTGGTTTGCCCAGGTGGCGCGTGCATTGCGGGTTTCCTGTTGCGATAAACGCTTGCTTGGGAAACTGGTGAAGAAAGCTGTTGTTCGGTCTGAAGGCTGCTCTGAAGCGATTGTCAGTACACCCAATCCATTGTCGTTTACGGCACGTTGCAAAGCTGCTTTTTCGGAAGAATTAAACTCCTGCAAGGCCTGGGCTTCTGTTATCACGATATCAAACTGCTGCAACAACTTTGGTGTGATTCTGCCAAGATCGGTTTGCGGCATGTTGATCCACTCGTTTTGCGAAATACCTTTGCTGACCGTGCTGCGCAGGGCCACTTTATGCTGCAACTGGCCCAGATGGTTTTTCAGAAACTTAAACTCGAACAAAGGTGATGCTGAAAGCAGCAGTACCGCCAGCTTCTGCGGCGCCTGCACCTGCACAGGCACTTGCCCTACTGTATCTGACCGATCTTCGGATTTAGTGAACAAGGTATAAACAAAGCGCCCTTCCTGCCTGGGTATATAATTCAGACTAAAAGTATGATTGCCAGCTGCTTTGATTGTTACAGAGTCCTGGGCTTTGCCGGCTGCCTGTAAGTATAATTTCGTTTGTCGCCCTGATTTACTGTTAAATTTACCGGCTACCGTTACGGCCTCGCCAAGTTTAACAGAAGCCGGCCAGGTTACCGCATTAACGCCTGCCGGTAATGCTGACTGGTGCGCGATAAGGTTGAGCGAATCAAGCGCGTTGAGGTCCTGTTCATCCAACCCATAGCCTAAAACATGCACCGCCTGCACCTGCGGTTGGCGCTGCCGGAAAGTATACAGATCGGTTACAGGTTCTGCATTTTTTGCAGTTGTCTGGTAAGTATAAACCTGTGGCTTGGGTTGCAGCTTCTGCAGTAATGTATTTAGAGTATCGGAGTTATAGCCATCTGTTAGCAGTATAGCTGTAGCCGGGTTTATACTTTGTTGGTAAGTAGGCGGGAAAACTAACAGCATCAGGCTTATAACTGCCACCGCACTTGCTACTAACCGCCAGGCCAGTCGCTGCCGGTTAGGCCGTCGCCAGGCCAGCCACAAAAGCAGCAGTACCGCAACTATGGCAAGTATCCAGGGTAGGTATGGTACGTATGGTTGCACTGGTTATTTTTGTTTTTTTGATCCGGTTGTTTTTAGTTCCTGTAGGTATGCCCTGGCAAGTTTGCTTCTGGTAGTGCTCTGTTTCTGAGGTGTGAGGTCAGCGGGCGGCAGTAATTCATTCCAGGTTTGCTCTACGGTTTGCAGGCATTCTATACACAAAACTTTGCCGGAGTTTATGTCAGCTATCAGGGTGCGCAAATCCTGCAATGCGCGCAGGTAACGGCCTGGCCTCGTCAGTGCTGCCTGCGTCAGTTCACGGCCTGCACGTTCCAGCAATGCCGCATCCGCAGGTTTATACTTGCCGCCTTGCTTCTGGTGCTCCAGCCACTGCAATGCCTCGCGCGTATTTGGCAGCTTTGTTTCTGCTTTTATGCTTTGCTTTTCTGATGGTGCTTTTATTTTACTTAAATCTCCGGTCAGGCGCTTTTCAGGTTCTTTAAGCGGTGGCGCCTCGAAGCCGGTTTTAGCTGCATAAGCACGGGTACTTTGCTGCACCTCTTTTAGCATACGCAGGGCTTTGTACTCAAATGGCAGTGCTTCTTTTGGTTTATGTGTGCGCAGGCGCAACTCCGCTTCCCACATTTGCGCGAGTGCGCCTTTTAGCTTGGCTTTTACGGCAGGTTCAAAAATAGTGGCTTCGCCTTCCTGGTCGTGTTTGTGCATGTAAGGGTCCAGCAGCGCCTGTGCGTCGTTCGGGTTGGTAACCTGCGGATGATCATGACCATCTTCGGCATGGTGTTCCTCGCCTTCAGGAATTCCGCCACCGGGGCCAATACCGCTTTCAAATTCTTCGCCCAGGAATTTTCCGTAGCGCAGGCGCAGCAGTTTCTGGTCTACGCCCAGGTTATTGCTGCGCTCTTCAAAAACGGTACGGTTTATACTTTTTTGTTCTGCAATCAGTTTTTCGGTATCGATGATGATCTGGCGCTGACTCCTGAAATATTCTGGCACCGGGTTTACACCCATCGAAAGGTCGCTCATACTTTCTACCACAGCCGTATCCTCAATCTGCACAAAGTAGGTTTCGGAGCGGGTATAGCCACGGTGGTTGTCCCAGGCCTGCACATAAAAGTATAACTCATCGCCATAGGTCATACCCAGTTTTTTCAGGTCGATGGTTTTGCTGATGTTAAATTGGCGGGTTTGTTTGCCAAAGCCCAGGCTGATCTTTTCTTCCCGGAATTTCACGGCCTCGCCGGTTCCTTTGGCTACAGTGGCGATCATGTTAGCGTCGCGTAGGCCGTAGTCATCTGTTAGTTTTGCCTGAAGCGTAACGCGCTGCGCATCGCCAAAAAGTATTTCGGTATATTGTTCCGGTTTCGTAATCTGAAGCACAGGCGCTTCGTCAGGGATAATCTCTAAGGTATAATAAACCGACTTTTGCCCGTTCAGATTGAAGTGGTAAAGCGCTGGCTCCGTAAAGATTTTAGCTAAGGTATAGCTGCCATTTTTGCCATTCAGTTTAACCGGGTTGGTTTCGTTTAAAACCAATTGCAGTTGCTGAGCAGGCTTGTTTGTAGTGATGCGCCAGTTAACAGTAGCGCCCTGTTCTACGCGCAGATTCGGATTATCAGCCTGGTAAGCTTTTTTGCCGGTATAAGCCGGCGGCGTAATGGTTATTTCAATCTTCTGGATAACAACAGCAGTATCAGCTGCTTCTTTAGGTGCATCCGGGAAATTAATCTTAAGCTGTACTGGTGAAGCGGCGCCAGCCAGTGGTGCAGCCGGCAAGTATAAAATCCCGAGTGAGAGCAGCAAGGCTATACTTAGTGCCGCCAGACTATTGCTTTTTTTAAGATGAAACGTTTGCTGATGATCCGGGGAGATTGCCTGCAGCTGTGTGGTAATCTTCTGCCTTTGTAATTTTTCGAGCAAATTTAGATTGTCTTCCGGGCGAAGCAGGAGTTCTGTGCTATCTTCTAGTTGCGGGTAAACGCGATTAAGGTGGCGGGTAACCTGTAGCAAATCTGTTTTTAGAACGGAGCGCATTGCCCAGGCAAAGTATAAAACCGCACCTAAAATTAAGGTTGTAGCAAGTGTAGCCAGTATAGTTACTTCCGTTCCCCATTTGTAAAGTATAGCGCCGCCCAAAGCTGCTACAGCCAGCGCCTGCAAGGCATACAGCAGACCTTTCTGCCGAATGTAGTTCCGGCGGATGTGCTGAAGAATGTATAGGCTATCCTGTGCTGGCATTATAGGTTGGCTCGTTTACTGGTGGTTAGCAATCGTTCTGCTAAAAATAAGATAAAAGCGGCCAATACCAGCCAGGACATAAGGTTTTGCTGCTGCTCCTTCTGTTTTATACTTGCAAGTATGGGTTTTATACCTGGTTTCAGTTGCTTTTCAGAAATAGCGCGAACATCGTAAAAAGTAGCTTCAGGTTGAGGCAACAGCAAAGGCAAAAACAGTTCCGGCAATTGTGCACTTTGCCCCAGTTGGCTCCAGCCCGGGCTAAACCTGCTCCTGAAATGATACACATTGCCTTTGCCCATTGCCTGCACAACCAGTAATGGTTCGCCTCCGGATGTTTGCCAAAGCATAGTATAATTACCGGTAAGCGTATCTGTAGCAAGTTGCTTTACATTGATGTATCCTGCAGTTGCGGCAAAATGAGCTGTTGTAGTTGCTGGTTCTATACTTGGTTGCAGCCATACATTTGTTCCCTGCTTTTGTATTTGTTGTAGCCAGGTTTCAGGTAGTTTTCCGCTGCTGAGCCAGAAGAGCCAGTCTGTAGTTGCATCCGGTGCGGCGGCAGTTGCTATAGTTTGCGTTGCAACCGGAATGCCTGTATACTTGCTGATAGCCTGAATGGCAGCCTGCAGGTAGCGCACCTCCGGTTGCTGATCTTTATCATAAACTATACTTGCCCGCAACGGCGCTTTTCTTACGAACACCTTTTGCTCATTATCCTGCATTTGCGCCCACAAACTATCGCCCTGTTGCGTTAGATTGATTGCTTTACCATCAGCTAGTTTTATACTTTGGGCATTGCCTGAGAAAGCAGCGCGAATACGGTTATAGGTGGTGCCTTCTCTTGTACTGTGGCCAAGTATAAACTGAATACTATCTTGGCTGATGACGTTTGCAGTCTGCAGCCAGTTTGTGGAAGCCTCAAGTGCTATTGGTACCCAGTTAATATTCTCCTGCAAAGTTGTAGGGGTACCTCTGAAATGCCGCAGCTGATCAGAAGTAAAGAGCCAGGCACTATCTTGTTTGTGAGGGTGTAGCTGTGCCAGTGCCGGCAGCAGTGCCCAGTAATTGCCGTTCCTCACCAGCGAATCGGTTGGGCTTTGGCTGATTTTCTGCCATCTCCCCTGCATTATTTGTTTAAACCCCGGGGTATAGCTATGCAAGGTATAACCGCGCAGCAACAACGAATCTATAGTTGGTTTTATACCTTTGAGGGCTGAACTACACAACAACTCCGGGCTTACATAAATTGCCTTTTTACCGGGCTCCTTTTCAGGTGTTTTTTCTAAAACTGGTTTTGCCAGAGCTATAGCAAGCAGTATAAGTATAAAGCAGCGCAGCACCAGCAGCCAGAAATTGTTCAGCTTTATACTGCTCCAACGGTTACTCGCCGATGCCTCCAGCCAACGCAGACTACCCACCTTCACCGTCTTTCCCTGCCGTTTATTCCACAGGTGAATGGCGATAGGCACAAGTATAGCCGACGCTGCAAGTAGTAAATATGGTGCGAGTAAGGTCAAGTTTACAGATGCTGTTTATTAGTTATTAGTTTGTGGGGCGATTAACCCACCCCTGCCCCTCCCGAGAGGGGAATTTACTCGTCCAAAGTATTCCCCTCCTCGGAGGGGTTAGGGGTGGGTTCTTCATTTATCAGACAACAATCATCGATTAACAATTAAATCATCCGTACAGTAACCGTTTTTGAAGGAATGTCCTGAGGGCTTTATCCAGTGGCTCGTCGGTTACAAACCTGTCGTAGGCGATGTGGCGGTTGCGCATGTCTTTTTCTATATCCTGCAGCCATTCCTGTTGTTTGGCTAAGTATGCCTGCTTCTGTGAAGCGCTGCTTACCTGAAGTGTTTGCCCTGTTTCCAGATCCTCGAAGGTGAGGGTGCCGTTGTAGGCAAAGTCAAGTTCATTGCGGCTCATCAGGTGGGCCAGCAGCAACTCGTGGCCCTGTGCCCCCAGCTTGTACAGCAGGTCTTTTATCTCGTGCTCATGCTCATACAAATCCGACAGGAAAACAGTTAGCTCTTTCCGCCGCCTATCGGCAAACAGGTTGGCGGCTACTTCCATACCCGGAAACTTACCTTGCGGCTTTACTTCTGCCAACTGGTGCCAGAAACGCTGCAGGTGCATGTTGTCGGAGCGCGGCGTCAGGTTAATGAGTTGGTTCTCGTGCAGCACGTATAGGCCCACCGCATCGCCCTGCGTAGTTGCCAGGTAAGCCAGCGACGCCACCATAAACCGGGCGTAATCCATCTTGCTGATGCCGTTCACATCTTCGTGTGCCATCGAGGCGCTGCCATCAAGTATAAATCTTACTGTAATGTTGGTGTCTACTTCGGCCTCCCGGATGTAATAGCGGTCGGAGCGGGCAAACATCTTCCAGTCGAGTTGGCGCAGATCGTCGCCGGGTTGGTAACTGCGGTACTGGCTAAACTCCAGTCCTGCCCCACGCCGCAAACTTTGGTTCTGTCCCGCCAAAAAGCCCTCCACCACTGTTTTAGCCAGCAGCGGCAGGTCTTTTATGGTAGCCAATACCTTCGGATCGATGAATTTGTGGGTGCTCAAGGGTAGAATATGTAGCAGTAAGGTCTTAAATATAAAATATGTGGTTCAAGCGTTACACAACTACAGCCGTGGCCTCAAGCCAGTTATTTATGATTTTCTTGAATTCGGACGCTTTTAGCTCCAGCTCTTCGATAGTTATAAATGTTGAGACGGCCCTGTCATTCGTCACCCATTTTAAGATGCCTGTAGGATCGGCAATTAATCTTTCTGCGGGTTGCTTTTTAGACTTTGCTCCGGTATGAAATACAACCTGTATGTTTTTAGGCGGGAACAGCTTCATCGTTATCCTGTCTTCCCCATTGATAGCATAACTTGGGGCATTCCACTTAATATGCTCCTTTAAATTAGGATTAGACTTGATAATGGTACTCCGGACCTCTAATATGAGATCCTTTAGTGGATGCTCCAACTCCGATAAGAATTCGTTTACCCCCGTGCTCCTGTTTTCCATAGTCTGAAACATTACATTCTGATATATAACCACTATAAATATGGTCTTGAGCCTTAGACCAAGCTCTGCCGCAACTTCATATCCACCAACTCCGCTTCTATAGTAGCATCATCCAATATAATATCCACACCACCAACTAACTCCTCGCGCACTTTTAGCATATACTTTCGGGAGTCGGTGTAGAGCACGATGGCTGCGTCGTAGTAGATGGTTTCGTCGAATTCCTGGTGCCAGTCATGGTACACTTCTATCATCAGCACCTGTGACGACAGCACTTTTATCTCAGAGTACTGCCCCGACTGCAGCAGCTTTTCGCAGCGGAGCGGCATTTTGCTTTCTTCAATGGCAAACTCATAGTAGGTGGTAGACGAGCCAGACGTAAGTTTATAGTCGGCACTGATGTTGATGAAGGTCAGGTCGCCGCGGTTGGTTTTAAGGCCAAGCGCAAACTCCGGTGCCCAGTACAATACCCTATTGCCGGTTGCTTCTACTTTTACTCTATCGGTAAAGAAATAACAGATTCTCTCCCCCACGATCTTCTTCAGCAGCTGTGTGCCTGCGTCCGCCAGTTTTATAGTTGCTGTCTCTTCCATCTGTTTCTTTCTGTAATCATAGCGCGAGCGTCTTCGCTCGTGTTTATTATCGTGTGGCCTCTGGCCACTTTATGCAGAATGAACCGGGCCAGAGGCCCTTGCTATAGTTAGTCACGAGCGTGGACGCTCGCGCCACTATACCAACACCGCCTTCGGCAACTTTATACTTTGTAGTAACTCATCTACCACATTATCGGGTGTGATGCGCTCTGCTTCGGCGGCAAAATTTACCAGCACACGGTGGCGCAGTACCGGGTAGGCCATCGTTTTTATATCATCTATAGTTACAGCAAAACGGCCATGCAGCAGCGCTCTGGCCTTGGAGGTAAGTATAAGCGCCTGCCCGGCACGTGGGCCTGCTCCCCAGCGGCAGTAGTTCTTCACGAAATCTATAGTTGTGCTGTCGGGGCGGGTGGCGCGTACGACTTGATTTACAAAGCTTAGAAGGTCTTCGTTTATGCTTACCTCGCGTACCAGCTGGCGTAGCATCATTACTTCTTCGCCGCTAAGTATAGGCTGTACCTGTGCCTGGCGCGTGCCTGTTGTGTTGGAAAGTATGTTTAGTTCTTCCTGCTCAGTTGGGTATTTTATTTTAATGTAAAGCAGGAATCGGTCTAGCTGCGCCTCGGGTAGCGGGTACGTGCCGGCCTGCTCTATAGGGTTTTGAGTTGCCAGCAAAAAGAAGGGCTTCGGCAAAGTATACGTTTTACCGGCATAGGTTACTTCGTGCTCCTGCATGGCCTCTAGTAAAGCAGCCTGAGTTTTAGGTGGCGTACGGTTTATCTCATCGGCCAGCACAATGTTCGAGAAGATCGGCCCTTCGTTAAATTTAAAGAAGCGTTTGCCGGTAATATGATCTTCTTCCAGAACCTCGGTACCAAGTATGTCTGTCGGCATCAGGTCTGGGGTGAACTGTATCCTCCTGAAGCCTAAATCCATTGCATTGCTTAGCGTGCGAACCAGCAACGTTTTAGCAAGGCCTGGCACACCTTCCAGCAAACCGTGTCCGCCGGCCATCATGGTTATCAGTACCTCGTCGAGTACCTCTTCCTGGCCTACAATTACTTTCTGTATTTCCTGCTTTAGCTGTGGTAGTTTGCCTAACAGGTGGTTTATATCTTGTTCAGTCATTTTATATTTGACTTATACTTCGTTGTAGTGAAGTCTTTTATTATACTTTAACTGATTGGCTTCGAATTAGCTTCTCGCCTCGCCGGCTGGGCCTCACTTTTTTTCTTGACAAAAAAAGTAAGCAAAAAAGTCAAGACAATTTTGAACTCGCTGACCGCTCAAACAAAAAATCGTCATTTATGCACAAGGCTGAAGCCGATACTTTGTAGCATTAAGAGCTCTCATTTAAAATTATTCATTAACTGCTTAGCGCGTACATGATTATGTTGACGCCGAACTTAGTGTTGTCTTCTGCCAGCCAGCGTTTATTTCGGAAGTCGTAGTCCCACTCGCAGCCGTAGTCTTTGTTGCTGTATAGTACGCCAATTCTGCCGTTTATTTCAATCGCTTTCAGGTAGTCGTGCACCAGGTCGTCGCCCCAGCCGTTTAGCTCGAAACTTGTAGTTGGCGGTCCTTCATCAAATGTGAAAAAAGACTTATACAGCTTGTGGTTGTTCGGGATCTTCTTTAGCGCGCTCTGCCCGAAAATTTGCTTCATCTGCTCTTCAAAAGACCTTGCAAAAAGTCCGTCAATGTCGTGGTTGCAGTCGTCTACAAACACGAAGCCACCGTTACGCACATAGGTCTCAAAGTTCTTGCGCTCCTTTTGGTTAAACTGCACCAGCCTGTGGCCGCTCATGTAACAGAAGGGGTAGTTGAAGATCTCTGCATTTTCCAGCGCCACTACTTTCTCCTGTTCGGCTACCTTCACTGTAGTGTACTCAATTAATGAATGCAGCAGGTTGCTTGGCATACGCGGGTCGGTATCCCAGTTGCCGGAGCGGTACTGTAAGCGTACGAAGGTAAAAGGAGGCACTTTGGAATATTTAGTTTTAAACTAATTGTCATCTCGACAGCAGGAGAGATCTGAATTTAATATCTGAACCAGATCTCTCCTATCGTCGAGATGACAGGAAAATTAGAAGTATAAGCAACAGTTATTATACCGCGTCAGACAAGCTAGTGAAGGTAAAGTCACGGATCTTCATTGGCGGAATTAAGCTGCCGCTGATGCGCTGTGGTTTACCAAGAGCTTCCAGGTTGTTGAGCATGATAACCGGGCTTTCGTTGAAACGGAAGTTCTTTACCGGGTACATGATCTTACCGTTTTCGATGTAAAAAGTACCGTCGCGGGTAAGGCCGGTGTAAAGCAGTGTCTGAGGGTCTACAGCACGGATGTACCATAAGCGCGTAACCAATATACCACGTTTGGTGCTCTTGATCATATCTTCCAGCGACTGCGTGCCGCCTTCCATGATTACGTTGCCCGGAGCAGGTATCGATTTGCTGTTTGTTTTGCCAGCCCAGAAACGCGAGTTGTACAGGTTCTTCACCACACCTTTGTCTATCCAGGTAACTTTCTCCTGCGGACGGCCATCACCAGAAAACGGAGCAGATGGAACTTCGGCGTTTGTTGGGTCAGAATACACGGTAATGCGCTCATCTACCAGTTTTTCGCCTACTTTGGTTTTGCCACCGGCTTTGCTCAGGAAGCTGCGGCCTTCTTCTGCGTTGCGCTGGTCCATGTTAAAGAACATGTTCTGCAGCAGGTCTATTGAAGCGGCAGGCTCCAGGATAACGGTATACTTGCCGGGCTCCAGTGCTTTGGCATTACGCGAGTTTACAGCTTTGTCGGCAGCAATCTGCGAGGCTTTGCCTGTATCCAGTTTGCTGGCATCAGAGAAATCCTGTGTAACATAACCGGAGCCAGTACCATCTTCGGTACGCATGGTAACCGAGAAATCTATTACTGACGACGGATGATAAGCGAACAGGCCTTTAGAGTTCAGCTTTGCTACGAAGTTGGTATAGTGCTCCAGGAAGCCGGCAGCCGTTAAGCCTTTGGCAGCCGCAGCATTTATACTTTTAGCAGCCGCCTCGGCACGGTAAGCCGGGTCTATTTTGGCTGTTGAGTCGAAAAGCTCTTTTGTGGTAATGTACTTCTGAGGGCCAAGCATCTCTACATACTCCGGGCTTTCCGGGGCAATGCGTGCAATCTCTTCAGATCGACGTATCACTTTCTCAAGCGACTTATCATCGAACTCGTTTATAGTTGCCACACCAGAGCGCTTGCCAAAACGCGACTCCACCGACATCGACACGTTCTCTTCGGCGCCGCTCGTGGATACTTCATTTCGGGCATAGCGGATGTTGCCGCCAATGTTGCCGCTAAGTGTTACCTCACACTCATCAGCCTTCGAAAAACTCAAAGCCTTTTTCAGTATTGCCTGAGCTTCTTCTTTACTTAATATTGCCATTTTACTTAATGCTCAATTAAAGGTGAAAGACTTAGATTTTTCTGGCTGTGTTGATCACGTTTACGCCGTTGAAACGGGTGTGGGCAGAGCCGTGTGATACCGCACTTACCTGGCTTGGCTGGCCTTTTCCATCGAAGAACGAGCCGAATAAACGGTAATCACTTTCGTCGCACATGTCGGCGCAGGAGTTCCAGAATTCCTGGGTGTTGCTCTGGTAAGCTACGTCTTCTAACTGGCCTACAATTTTACCTCCTTTGATCTCGTAAAACACGGTGCCACCAAACTGGAAGTTATAACGCTGCTGGTCGATAGAATAAGAACCACGCCCTGCAATGTAAATGCCTTTGTCTACACCAGCGATCAGCTGATCAACGTTCTTTTTGGTTTTACCTGGCGCCAGCGATACGTTTGGCATGCGCTGGAACTGCACCGAGCTCCAGTTATCAGCGTAAGCGCAACCATGCGATTCTTTCTCGCCGATGATGTGTGCCTGGTCGCGGATGGCCTGGTAATTTACCAGCACACCGTTTTTGAGCAGGTCCCATTGCTTTGTTTTCACACCTTCATCATCCCAGCCTACCAGGCCAAGGGAGCCTTTCTGCGTTTTATCAGCAAAGATGTTTACCTTATCAGAGCCATACTTGAAGTTTTTGGCCTTCCATTTTTCTAAGGTGGCGAAAGATGTACCAGCGTAGTTGGCTTCGTAGCCCAGCACGCGGTCTAGCTCCAGTGGGTGGCCCACCGATTCGTGTATGGTTAAGCCCAGGTGGTTCGGGTCAAGTATAAGATCATACTTGCCGGCCGCTACTGATTTAGCAGTTAGTTTTGCGCGGGCCTGCTTGGCTGCCAGGGCGGCATCTTCCAGCATGTCGTACGCATAACGGTAGCCGGTTAAGCCAGTGCCTTCTGGGCCTTTTATTTTTTCAGATGCTTTCGGGATCATGTACTCATAGCCCATGCCCATTGGCGCGCTCAGCGCCTCACGCGTACGGAATTTACCAGAAGCTTTATCAACAGCAGTAACGGTAAAGTTTGGCCAGATGCGGTGGATATCCTGATCAATGTAAGAACCGTCTGTAGAAGCAAAATATTTTTGCTCGTTTACCTGGAACAAGGCCGAGTTTACGAAATTAGCGCCGTTCTCCATTGCTTTGGCATTGGCAGCCAGTAACAGATCAGCTTTCTCGCCAACCGGTACTTCAAAAGCGTTTTTCTCGATAGGTGTTTTCCAGCTTACTTCGCCGTAGCCTTTTACAGGAGCCAGTTGTACCGGTTCTTTCTGCAGTTTTGCATTGGCTTTGGCAATGGCTACAGCCTGCTCAGCCGCTTTTGCAATGCCTTTATCCGATACATCAGAAGTAGCGGCAAAGCCCCAGGTTCCGTTAGCTAGTACACGCACACCTACGCCATAAGACTCCGCGTTCACAATGTTCTGCACCTGTTTTTCGCGGGTAAAAACATACTGCTGCAGGTAACGGCCTATGCGCACATCGGCATAAGAAGCACCTTTAGATTTTGCGGAGTTCAGGGCTACATCGGCCAGGCGCTTTTTCAGAGCCGGGTCAACGGTCTCCAGCAAGCGCTCCGGCGAAATAATATCGCCGAACACAGGTATGCTTGGCATCATCAGTCCGCCAAAGCCCAGCGCCGTCAGTTCAAGAAAATTTCGTCGTTTCAAGGTATTAACAGGGTTAGTTTAGTTTGAAAAAGTTCGGTTTAGGTAACTAAGTATAGTCATTTCCTTTTTCTTTTCAAACTGCAGGCACCCGATAAACAGGCAAAACGACTTTATTTATAGATGAACATAAATATAGTTTCTGCAAACAGCAGGCTTATAAAAGCAGAAGCGCAAGGCTTTTGGACCTTGCGCTTCTGTATAGCACTATTGGGTAATCTCGTTTTAAGCTTCTTTTACTTCGCCGGCTAAACCTTCTTCTTCAAGCAATTCATTAAAGGCTTCAGCCTCTTGCTTGTTTTCGAAGTGCCCTACTTTAATACGGTGTATTTTTTTACCGTTTATACTTTCTTCAGTCAGTTTAACAGGTACACTTTTGTCAAACGACTTTAGCTGTTGCCTTAATTTAGAGGCATACTCATAATCTGTGTAAGAACCTTTCTGGATAGTATAGAAATCAGGTTCAGATTTGGTGTTGGAGGCAACCAGCTGCGTTTCAGAGTTACCAAGAACTTCTACTTTAACACGGCTCAGGCCAGCGCCCCGGAAACTGAGTTGGCGTGCTGCCGCTTCCGAAACATCAATAATGCGCTCTCCCTTAAAAGGGCCCCTGTCGTTAATGCGAACAATAACAGATTTGTTGTTGGTCAGGTTGGTTACCTTAACTTTGGTACCGAAAGGGAGGCCGTTGTGAGCCGCTGTCATTTCATTTTTGTTGTAGCGCTCGCCGCTACTGGTTTTCCTGCCGTGGTATTTAGTGCCGTACCAGGAGGCAGTTCCGGTTTGTGTTTTGTCAGTGTTCTGAGCTAAAACCGGTTGGCCGAAGCCGATAAACAGGATGAATAAAAACGATAAAAAGAAGCACTTTCTATTAATGTTCATATCAGTTAATAGTTGGTGAAGCAGCAAAGTTAAGAAAAAATATTTAAAATGAGCCCTTTTACGGCGATATTGGCTCATGGATTGGGAGGGATACGCCGTAAAGTATAAAATTGCTATAACGCATCTAATGCAAAAAATGGCTTTTTTAGCTAGTATAGCTATTTTTATATATAAAAGCCATATAGGGAAAATCTAATTAAAATTTTTCCGGAAAAGTATATAAACCAGCCAATTAAGTTATTTTGGAGCTGCTGCGTTAACTTCCAAAACCTACTTATGCTGTTATAAATAAGTGCCAGTAGCGCGTATCGTTTTTACTGATTAAAAAACTTCGCGTATACTTTTAACAAAGCCTGAAAAACTATGGACTTCGGAAAGCTTTCTGACATTAGCCGGGTTGATTTTACCCTCCCGCCCGACCATCCGGATACCCGCCCCCTGCTGGAGCGCCACAAACTAAACGCAGCTTTAAAGCCAAAAGTATATATAGGCCTGCCGGTATGGGTGAACAAGCCTTGGGTAGGTACCTATTATCCGGCAACCATGCGCGAGAAAGATTCTCTGCTTTGGTACAGCAAACAGTTCAATACCATAGAGCTGAACAGCACGCATTATCATATTCCAAGTCCTGATACCATTGATCGCTGGCGCCAAACTGTGCCACAGAATTTTACTTTTTGCCCCAAGTTTCCGCAACTCATCAGCCACGAAACCCAGTTAAGTAAAGCTCTTGACCTGACTGCAACTTTTTGTGAAACTATAGCCGGCCTGGAAGAAAACTTAGGAGATGCTTTTTTACAGTTGCCACCATACTTTGCCCCACGCCAGCTTCCCGATCTGGAGACGTTTGTAAAGTTTGTACCTGAAAGCGTACCACTGGCAGTAGAGCTTCGCCACCCCGATTGGTTTGTAGATAATGTGGCAAGTATGGAGCTTTTTGATGTGTTGGAGAAATATAGAGCCGGTACTGTGCTAACAGATGTGGCCGGCAGAAGAGATGTGCTGCACATGCGCCTGACTACCCCGACTGCCATGGTGCGTTTTGTAGGCAACGGCCTGCACCCTACAGACTATAGCCGCATTAATGCCTGGGTAGAACGCCTGAAGGAATGGTTTGATGCTGGTTTGCAGAAGTTATACTTCTTTGTGCATGAACCCGATAATGTAACTTCACCCGAACTGGCTACCTATTTAATAGAGCAACTGAATAAAGTATGCTGCCTGGATCTTCAGCCTCCCAAGAAGTTTGTGCAGCATGTGCAGGGTGAGTTGTTTTAATAGTAGATGGTGTTTTGAAAGTGACTTTGTCCAACCACTCCCAACCCCTCCTTGGCTAAGGCGGGGAGCTTAACAATGTTTTGCTAACTGTTTCTCAAACATTTATTGTGTTGCTTTGAACTAGCTTTTCGCCTCGCCGGCTGGGCCTCACTTTTCTCCTTGATGAGAAAGTCTAAAAGGGGGCCCTGCACCCCTGTAAGCAAAAGAATCAAGACAATTCGTTTATCGAGGGCCCCTACCCCCACTCGCTGAACGCTCAAACATCGAATCGTCTTTGGTGCACTTGGTAAAGCTATTGCTTTGTAGTTCAATTATAAGTATCCCCTATAATCCCCTAAAGAGGACGCTTGATTCCAGTTGCAAAGCCGCCAGCTAAACAGTATCCTTTCCAGTCCTTGGGTTGAGCGCCTTGTGAGATCCGGTGCCCGTTTAGGGCAGCCGCAGCGCAGCGGAGGCAGGAGGGAACACAGCGTGATGCCCGAGGACGAGCCCTCGCGGGCTTGGAGCGAGCCAAAGCAACTATAAAACTAGTAGGCAAGTAAAGCTCCCAGGATAACAGGTAACTATAAAAGGATGGCTCGGTTCAATTAAGTAAGAACTTCAAGTATGAAACTATAACATAAAATATACTTGTAAACAACAAAAAAGCGGCTGACCAATTAAGGCTAGCCGCTTTTACAAATTATAAATGAGTTATACTTACAACTTAAACAACTCGTCTTTCAGGCCTTTGTTAACTTCAATAGTCTGAACCTCAGCTTTAATTACTTGCGCACCAACGGTGGTTTCAACTATATAAGGAAACTTCACACCGTTTACCTCTTTATAGTTGCTGTAGTTTTTAGTTTGTGTAATTACACCTTGAGGGCCCTGCAGGTTATTGATCTCTTTTAAACGTAAACCACTTTCTTTATCGAAGTAGTGAGTCGCTTTCTGGCCGTTAGGTAATGTAACTTCTACAGTGTAAGCATCCTTGCCATCCACTTTTTCCATACCTGTCAGGTTGGTTTTGATGCCAAGCTTTTCGTATTGCAAAACCGGGAACAGGCTGGCTTCCAGTTTCTGGGTTGCCAGCTGGTCTTTCGGGATCTCCTGGTTAACACCCTGCATTGGGGCTTCCATTTTACCTCTGTCGCCGTTAATGATGACACGCTGCATCGGGCTGTTATTCATAAGCACCTGCATGGCTAATTTATCGTTGCCTTTTTGCTGCTGCTGGAACACAAGTGTCATGCCTTGCATAGTTGCATTGCTGGTGATGGTAACATCTTTCAACTTATCAATATTGGCCTTTCCTCCGACTGCTTTAATGTAGTTAGCCAGTACAGTTTCAGTAGTTACACCTGCTGGTATGGCAGCTGCTTTGCGCTCCGCTTTTTCGCCGGTTGGGGTGTAGTAAGTAATTGCTTTGTCGTCCTGGTCGAAGCGCTGCAGTTTATCGGCTACCTCGCTGGCATTGCCCACTGCAACTATATACATCTTATCCGGGTTCACATATTTCTGCGCTACACGCTGCACATCCTCTGCCTTTACAGCTTCTACTTTCTTCAGGTAGTTTGCATAGTAATCTTTCGGCAAACCATAACGGGCTGTATTAATGGCGTAGTAAGCTACAGTAGCCGGATTCTCCAGGCCACGGGCAAAGTTACCCGTCATATACGCTTTGGCATTGTTAAGCTCGGCATCGGTTACTTTCTCATTCCGAATGTTATTCAGTTCGGTCAGAAACTGTATGGTAGCACTGTCAGTAACGGCGTTGCGCACGTTGGCATAAGCGTTAAATCGACCCAGAATTTCATCGGTAGTTACAGAAGAGTAAGCTCCGTAAGTATAACCATGTTTCTCGCGCAGGTTTTTAAACAAACGTGCATCCATGCCACCACCAAGTATAATATTCATCAGTTGGGCCGGAACAGCATCTTCAGCACCTGGTTTCAGGTCGGCTGGGTTTGTAAAAGAAAGCACGCTTTGCACCGAGCTTGGGCGGTCTACCATTACTACCTGTGTTTGTGCAGGCTGCTTTGGCAGGTCATACTTCATCTCTTTTACTTCGCCTTTCTTCCAGCTGCCGAATGATTTCTTCAGCAGTTTCTTCATTTCTTTTGGCGTTACATCACCCACAACAGCCAGGTAGCCAATATTTGGTTTGTAGTAAGAATTGTAGTAGTTCTGAACATCCTGCAGTGTAATGCTTTCAACCGATTTTTCTGTCATAAGCTCGCCGTACGGGTGGTTTTTGCCATACAACAGCATACTGCGGGTTTTGCTGGCTATAGCTTCCGGGTTATCTTTCTGCTGTGCAAGGCTGGCCAGCATTTGCTTTTTTGCCTTGTCCAGTTCTTCCTGGCTGAATTTCGGGTTAAGCAAAGCGTCGGCAGTTAGATTTAGCAGCGTTGGCAGGTGTTTTTTAAGGGCAGATGCATCAAAGCCTGTTGCGCTGAACGATAGCGAAGCTCCGATAAAGTCTACCTGCTCATCCAGTTGGTCTTTAGTTCGGTTCTTGGTGCCGGTGCGCATTAACTGGCCTGCAGCCTGCACGTATCCGGCTTTATCTCCTTCCAGAATCGGGTCGCGGTCCAGTACCAGCGACATGTTTACCACCGGTAGTTTATGGTTTTCAACTACGTATACTTTCAGGCCATTTTTAAGTGTGAAGTGCTCATACTTGCCCAATTCTATTTTAGGAGCCGGCCCTGGCGGCGGTGGAGATTGTTTTGTTTGTGCCGGTGCCACGTAAGTTAGTGCCAGCAGCAATAAGGCGGTACTATATATTTTCTTCATCATTTCTGTAGAATGTCTTGTTATTGTTTAGGCTGGGCAGATTTTGGCAGGTAGTGCAGCACTACGCGGTTCTCTTTTGCCAGGTACTGGTTTGCTACACGCTTAATGTCGGCTTTCGTAACTTTCATATAGCGCTCCAGCTCGGTATTGATCAGGTTGGCATCGCCATAGTATACATGGTAGTTGGCAAGGCTCTCGGCGCGGCTGGCTACTGTGCGGTTGTCCTGGATAAACTGGCTTTCTACCTGGTTGCGCAGCTTCTGGAACTCGTTATCGCTCAGGTCTTCTGTTTTAACACGGTCAATCTCGGTGTTCATGGCTTTCTCCAGGTCGTTTACATCTACGCCCATATTGGCAATGGCTAAGGTCAGGAACAGGCCCGGGTCTTCGGTAGGGAAAGGTATAGATTGTGCGGCAACGGCTTTTTGCTGCTTATCTACCAGTGCTTTTGGCAATCGGGCACTTTCGCCGCCGGAAAGCAGTGTAGTCAGCATAGATAGCGCATAGTAATCTTCGGTGCCTTGCGCCGGTATGTGGTAAGCCTGGATAACGGCCGGTAACTGTATGTTGTCATAAACAGTTTTGCGGCGCTCCTCGGTCTGTTTTGGCTCTGTTACATTTGGTCTAGGTACTGCCTTGGTGCCCTTCGGGATGCTGGCGAAATACTGTTCTATCAGCTTTTTGGTCTCATCTATGTTAATGTCGCCGGCAATGGAAAGCGTGGCGTTGTTAGGCACATAGAAGGTTTTATAGAAATCACGGAACTCCTCAATCTTAGCACTGTTCAGGTCTTTAAAAGAACCAATCGGCATGTTTTTATAAGGGTGCTTCGTGTATGCTAAAGAAAACACGTTCTCGCCGATTGTGCCATAAGGCTGGTTGTCGATGCGTTCGCGCTTTTCTTCCTGTACTACTTTGCGCTGTGTTTCCACACCAACTTCGTCTATTTTGGCGTGGCGCATGCGTTCTGCCTCCATCCACAGGCCCAGGTTGAGTTGGTTTGATGGTAATAACTCGTAGTAATAAGTGCGGTCGAATGAAGTGTTGGCATTAAGTGCGCCACCAGCGTTCTGCACAATCGACATATACTTACCACGATCGATGTTTTCTGTGCCTTCAAACATTAGGTGCTCAAAAAAGTGTGCAAAACCTGTGCGGCCTTCCTGCTCGTTTTTAGAACCTACATGGTAAAGCACCGATACTGCCACATTGGGTGTAGACTTATCCTGGTGCAAAATCACGTGCAGCCCGTTGTCGAGGGTATATTCCGTGAATTCAATCTTGTTGCTTTTGGTCTGGGCAAACGCGGCAAGGCCGGAAGCACACCACAGCATGCAGATCATCAACTTGCGTTTCATGTAAAGTATAATTTAAAAGTTAAGCGGCCGCTGGTGCCACTATCAGATTTAGCTTGTTGTAAGAAGTATAAATTTAGCTCAAACAGGTGTGTTGTGCCAATTGTAGCGTCGTTAAGTATAACGCTAATATACTAACACAGGACAAACAAGGATGAGAGCAGGAATTTTGTAGATGAAATGCGTGCTGCTACTTCTAGTTGATTTGGTGATTTCTGAGCCAGTTCTAACTGAGGGAAGGCGGCTTTGGCCTGCAGAAATGCCTGTCATCCCGACTACAGGGAGAGTGATTTGAAGCAGATACTCCATGATCAGATTTCTCCTGGCATCGAAAAGGCAATTTGCAGGCGTTTAAATCAATACATCTTTGGAAGCTCTATACCTTTGATCTTGCGGTATAAACTTAAGGCGGCCTGGTCGGTGAGGCTGGCTACAAAATCTGTGATGTGGATGATGCGCTCGTAGTCTGTAGCAGTTTCCGGTAACGTAATGTAATGCGGCGGAACCAGGGCAGCCAGCTTGCGGTGGTGCTTCGATTCGGGTTTAAAAACAGCTTTCATGCAGGCATCCAGCAATCCGCCAAGCACTTCAAAACCGGCCGCTTCAATTTCCAGCACCGGTCGGTTCTGGTAAATCAATCTGATAGAAAGATCTTTAATCTCATCCAGTGTAGGTTTGCAGCCAAGCAGGTTAATTAGCGGCGTATCGAATGTACCGGCAAGTATGGCTTCTTCGTGCTGCAGAAATATCTGAGCAGTTTCGTCTATCAGTTTGCCGATAATGCGTGCGCGCAGGTATCCTATTTCCTCTTTCCAATCATAAAAAGTAAGGCTGGAAATGCGGTTCGGGTTATCGTTCAGGATCTGGCGGAGCAGGTCCAGCCCTTTTTCCTGTGGCACCAGGCCAAGTCGCAGGCCATCTTCAAAGTCAATGATGCGGTAACAGATATCGTCGGCGGCTTCGACCAGGAAAGCAAGTGGGTGGCGATGATAGAATACTTCGTCAGAGGCTCCTTTCTTTAACAAGCCCAGTTCATTGGCAATGTTCCGGAACCACAGGCGCTCGGTCTGAAAAAAGCCATACTTCTTTTCGCTCGTGTTTTTTGTCTTAGGAATGATTGGCAATGACTCCTTCGGGTATTTGGTAAAGGTAGCCAGTGTAGTATAAGTAAGGCTAAGGCCGCCGGGCAGGTTGCAATGCGCCGGGTAAGTATAAGTTAGTATCCGGAAGCCGGCTGCATTGCCCTCGAAACTATAAAGGTCGGTGCGCTGGGCTTGGGTTAAATTTATTAAAAATGGCTGCGCTTCTTCGCTCTGAAAGTATGCCGAGATGGCGTCTTCGCCGGAGTGCCCAAAAGGCGGGTTACCAATGTCGTGGGCCAGGCAGGCAGCGGCAACTACATCACCAAAATCAGCTTCCTGTATGTTTTTCTCAAGGGCCAGTTGCGGGTAGCGCTCCAGTATACTTTTGCCAACTATGCGGCCAAGCGAGCGGCCCACTACTGATGCCTCCAAGCTATGTGTAAGGCGTGTGTGCACAAAATCGCTTTCGGGCATAGGCATTACCTGGGTTTTGTTCTGCAACCTCCTGAAAGCCGATGAAAACACAATGCGGTCGTAGTCGCGCTGAAACTCGCCTCTTACAGATTCGTCAGTGTTATACTTCTTATCAGTAGTTTCAAAGCGTTTTTTTGATATCAGTTTGTCCCAGGTAGTGGTTTGCATAAAAGAAAAAGTAATCGAACAAGTATAAATTAAGCCATTAACATACTTACAACCAGGGTGCGCCTCCTGAAAATAAACAGCCTTAGCCTATACTTCAGATCCTGCTTTTGCTGGTATACTTGCGCAGGTGTTTTGCCTGCGTAAATGGTAAGCCATTTTCGTGCTTTTCAGATCAAATATAGGGTTATCTTAATAATAAAACTATGGTTTATGTATGCAGCGGTTGCGGACATATAAGCTAAATAATTTAAGTAATATTAAAATCTAGCTATGTTACGAGCAGCGCTTTTTTTAAGTATATTTTAATTTAAAAATAGGCGCAGAGAGGCTTTTTGACGTTTTTGGTGTGATAAAGTATAAAATTATGCGTGTTACTTTTGGCTGTAAAAATACCTTGAAAAGCAGGCATTTTGGAAGCTCTTTTGTAAACATATTATAAGCGCCTTTCCAAGCTATCAAACTTAATTAGTGCACAAACCTGGCAAGGTTGTTTGTAAGCCGGAATAAAAACCGGTTGGCAAAACTTCCTTTATAAGCCTGCAAAAGACAAGCAACGCGGCATAGAAGCCGTAAAGTGCTTGTCTTTTGTTATTTTAAGGCTATTAGAACTGATCAAAATCATTTTTAAAGCTATAACCCTCTGAATTTAATGGCGTAAAAAAAGTATAGAATTAATTGGTATAGTTCTATGATTGGAATTTAAAGTGCTTGTTAAACTAAAAAGAGGAGTTAAATCATGGCAAATGTGATGAGAAGAAATGGAGGTGCTACTTCGCCAGCCCATTCTATTTTTACAGATTTTTTTTCAGATGTAGACCGCTTTTTCGACAAAGACATGTTCTTGATGCCAATGCAATGGCGCAAGCAGATGGAGTCGAATGTTCCTGCCGTTAATATCCGTGAAAATGATAAGGAATACCTGATAGAGGTGGCTGCGCCAGGTATGAAGAAAGAAGATTTCGACATAGATATGGATGAGCGCACACTAACCATTAGCTGCCAGAAAGAAGAAGACAAAACCGAAGAAAAGGAAAATTTTAAGCGCCGGGAGTATAATTACAGCTCTTTCAGCCGCTCATTCAGCCTGCCGGAAACAGTGAAGCCAGAAGACATAAAAGCGCATTATGAAAATGGCGTTCTGAGCCTGAATGTACCAAAAACAAAAGAAACTGACCGCCCTAAAAAGCGAATTAAAATTGATTAGGACTGATAAAGTATAAAAACAGAAAGAGCAACCAAACCGGTTGCTCTTTCTGTTTTTATACTTTAGAATTAAGGCTATAGCTTCACTATTTTAAACTCGCCGCTGTTAATGCCTTCCTGCCATTTCATGATGTACATGCCCGCTGACAGATCGCTTACGTTTAGCTCAACGGGTACGTTCACATCGCTAAAAGTAACTTCGAAGCTTTTTACCAGCTTGCCGGTATAATCGTAAAGCTTAATTTCCATTTTAGTAGAAGCCTGCACAATATACTCCAGCTGTATACTTTCGGTAGCTGGTGAAATCGGGTTAGGGAATGCAACAAACTTCTTTATATCAGATGGATTTATTAACCGTACTCTCGGTGAGAATAATGGCTCTCCGGTAAGGTATACTACTCTCAGGCGGTAATAGCTTACACGGGGCAGTGGGTTATTATCTGTGTAAGTATAGCTTTGAGAACTTCCTGCATCAACTGTGGCTATATCCTCCCAATCTACTCCGTTTGCGCTGCGTTGCACCACATAAAAGTCTACGGCCTGCTGGTTATTGGTGGTCCATTTTACGTTTACAACGGCATTGTTTGTGCCACTGAAACTAGCCTCAAAGGTACGTACTTCTTCTGCCAGCTTACAGTCGCCCTGCAGCGGTACCATAGGGTCGCGCTCGCAAATATTTGGCTTTACGCTATTAGACATCACCAGCCTGGCACCTGTAATATCTGCTGTATTCAAATCCCGGATAAGCATAGCAGACTCAACAGCATAATGCATAATAGCTCTCGGAAGTATAACGTGGCCTAACTGGTGGGCATGGCCAAGCTCGTGCAGCATTACAGTTTCAAAATCGAACTGATTGCCGGTAGCGTCGCCGGGGCCATACTGCCAGGTAATGTTGTTATTTATTTCCATATCAAACTCGCTTACCCAGAACAAGGTGTCGTTATCGCAGCGGTAGCCTTCCCAGCGGCTGATGGTACGTGCCAGCACGCCCGCACCGGTTTCGGAGCCCGGGGCAAAACGGATTACGGATTGATTATCTTCGGATACTTTTTCGGTGGTTACAGGTGCGCCAATTTTCCAGTTCACGTTAGTAGCGCAGATCCAGTTATTCATAGCTCTTTTAAAACCTTCCTGGGCTGCTGCGCGGCTTTGCATGCTGGGAGCAAACCGGATGGTATAGCCTCCGGCCTTATCTATATCCAATAACAAGGGTTCAAAAGCGCGGGTAGTGTTGCCATCAAGTATAACATTGGAGTAAGCAAATTCTATGGTTACTTTCTGGGCGCTTGCTATAGAGGTGCCGTCGGCAGCTGTAACGCGCACTTCGCCGGAACCAGCCGCTCCGCCAGATGGGCTACGTGACGGTATGCGTACTTTTATCTGGGTGTTTGTCCAGGAAATGTAATCCTTATTAAGTGGCTGGATAAATGTTTTACCGCCATCATCGGCGTTGCGGAACTCAACAAAGCCAGTGCCGCGTGTGTTGCCAAAATTAGAACCGTTAATAGTAAGTACAGCTCCGGTACCCGAACTGGTAGTTAAAGGCGAAATACTGCTGATGATAGGTGCAAGTAAAGTGCCTTGTGTCTGGTTTTGAGTCTGAGTCTGGCGCAGGTCCAAAGCTTTACGCAGGCGCTCGTTTTGTTGCAGGGTGCGGTAGTTGCGGCCGGTTTTTTCAGTTACGGCTTTGTATACTTCCTGCACTGTCTTGTAATCTTCGAAAACACCTGTTGCCGATGCGCCACTTTCAAGGTTATACTTTACAAAGCCCTGCTGGCTGCCATAGGCGCGTGTGCTAAGGCCACGGTTGCCCGGCGATGTGCGGATCTCTTTCTCTGTGTTCAGGAAGAAGATACCCTGCTGGCCACGGTACAGCTCCAGTGCCGAGGAGAAGACATGCTTTTTCAGACCAATGTTACCGCCTTCGGTTATTAGTTCCAGTTGATGCTCCTGCACAGTGCCTTTAAATACCTTGTATATTTTTATGGTGTTGGAAGTATAAATATTGTTGTGGCCCGCATCCCAAAAAGATTGTTTGGCTATAACCTCACCTTCCACAATATAATCGGCTTCGCGCACGCGTTCAGAGAGTGGTAGCGGCACCATGTGAAGTCCCTGCGAGGCATAGGCAACAGAAGAGAACAATAGCGCTAAAAACACCAGGCAAGCTCCGGCTTTCCGGGTTAAAGCGCTAATAGACGGCATATAAAAATTGGTCATAGATGAAGTGAGGTTTTACAACAATACCAAATATAGCACGGATTATACAAAGGTACAGCAATGCCACTATACTTACGGAAAAGAACAACCACAGGGATATATAGTTTTGTACTTGTTGCAGGTTTAGCAAGGCCGTAAATAAACAAGTCGCCTGCCCGTTATAGTTTAAATAACAGGCAGGCGACATTGCCGGAGCTTGGATGGTGGAGTTATCTTAATCGTTAATCATAATCTGTTGATTCTGACTATCTTTTTTAATAGTAAAGTCAAGGGTTTTGCCTTCTTTGTTTTTCATCATGCCCCGGTACTTTTCATACAGTTGCTGCGATTGCTTTTTGCCATTTATAAACAGGCCTGTCTTATCAAGTTTAACATCAACCTCTTTGGCTTTTTCTTTTACCAGGCCATCTTTTATCATTTCCTTTTGCACGTTCTCAAGTAAGGTTATCTGCTCGTCATGCTTTTTCATGCCCTCTTCATGGCGCTTCATACCTTCTGCGTGTCGCTTCATGCTTTGCTCGTGCAGGCGCATGTTCTCCCGTTGTATGCGTATTTCCTCTTCGCGGCGGCGCATATCGGGTGCAGGTCTGCCAGAGTTGTCTCTTTGTATTCTGCGTTCAGTGCGTACTTCAAGGTTCATTTTTTTCAGCTCTTCTCCATACTTTTCCATTTCCTGCTCATAGCGCTTCATTTCTTTTTTGTATCGCTCCTGCTCTTTAGCACGCTCTTTCTGTGCTGCTTTGCTGTCTTCACCAAAAATATAGGGTGTTGGCGGCGCAGGAGGGGCCGGTGGCGGAGGAACCATTGGCATAGGTGGCATTGGTGGAACTGGCGGTACAGGAGGTATTGCTACATCGAAGTCCATGCTATCGAGGTGGGAGAAGTTGAAATTATAGTTATAATTCCTTCGGTTGCGTTGTACTTCGCTCAGGGCTCTACGGGTTGCGTCAAGTGTTTCTCTGCGCTCTTTAGCACTCATGCGGGGCGCACGGCGGGTTTGTTCCAGGCGTTGGTCAATCAGTTTCTGAAATTCAGGAATATCCTTTTTAGGAATGCGGCGGCCATTTACATACAGCTCAGAAATCTCACCTTTCTTGTTTTTGATGATGATCAGGTCGGATGTTTTGCCGGTTGTATCCTGTATGGTTAACGTAGATGCCAGTAAAGCCTCGGCTTCGGGAGAGGTAAACTCTGTGACAGCTATACTTGCCTTTTCCGGCGCTTTAAGTATGATTTCTTTCTGCAGATTATGTACAAGTGCAAGCTCTTCCGGTTGCTTCTCTTTCAGGCCGGCCCAGGCACCATAAGATAATAACATGCATCCAACCACTACTACCAACGCTGCTACAAAACCCTCCTGAAAAGATGGCCGCAGATCGGGGGCATTTACCAAGCGCTTAATACGGCCCAGCAGCGAACCTTTTTTGCCTGTAAGTGCCAGTGCGTACATAGGGCCAGCCGGCATGCGCAGTTCCTCTAGCTGGGCTAGTGCGCGCGCATAGGTAACAGTATCGCCGCAGGCTGTTACAGCCAGGTCATCGCAGCAATGCTCACGCTCGGCGCGGGCCATGTTGCTCATCCACCACACCGCCGGATGAAAGAAAAAGATCGTTTCGGCTAGTTGCTGCAACAGGTTAAGGAAGTAGTCGTGGCGTTTTATGTGGGCAAGCTCGTGGGCAAGTATAGCTTCCAGTTGTCGCTGGCTCAGGCCTGTAACCGCCCCTACAGGCAGCAGAATTACTGGTTTCAGGTAGCCAATGGCCACCGGCACCTGTACCAAGGCAGACTCGGCCAGTTTTACCGCACGGCTAACGCCCATACGTTGCTGCAGTGTTGCCAGTGTTTCCTGCCAGTGCATGCCCAGTGTCTGCGTTTTATAGTTGCGGAGCCGCTGCACATAAGCCATACTTCCTAAAAAGCGTAGCACCATAACCAGCAAGCCCATCAGCCACAGGCTAACCAGCAAAGGCAGGTGTTGTGCAAAGTATAACTTGCCTGATGCCAGGGCCTGTTCCCAGGCCGTGGCATCACCAGCCGGCGAAGCACTTATACTCTGCAGCTGTATCATACTTAGCTCCTGAGGCGATGAGGCATTAGCCGGGCCAGGCACGGAAGTATAATAATGTATGAAGGTAACTATAAACAAAACCAGCACAGTAGCCATGCCAAGCAGCGACACCATGTACCTTACTTTTGCCGAATGGCGGTTTAGCACAATCAGCAACAGGGCCACAATAATGGCTGCCAGGGCACCTTGCCACAGCGAGTGCAGCAGCGCCCATCCCAGGGCATGCGTCAACTCTTTGGTTAAAAAATTCAGGCTGAAGTTCATTTTTTACCTCCTTCCAGTTTATCTAATAAGTTTCTGATTTCATCTAGTTCTTCGGGTGAAGTCTGGTGGTTGCCCAATGCCTGCATTACCAGTTTCATGGCAGATCCCCGGAAAGTAGTATCCAGGAACCGGTCGAGGAGTTTGCGTTGGGTAGCCTCTTCGGTAAGCAATGGGCGGTATACATGCGAGCGGCTGCTTTTATCAGGTTCTACCATGCCTTTTTCAGCCATAATCTGCATGATCTTAAGCGTAGTGGTATAGCCTGCCTCTTTGGTTTTGCTAAGCTCTTCGTGCACAAACCTAACCGTTGAAGGACCGTTTTGCCACAGAACCTGCAGAATTTCCAGTTCGGATTCGGTGGGCTTTTGTGGGTGTTCTGTACTCATAGTTTAAAAGATGATTATAGGTAGAAAGAAGTTGCACTACTAAGATATACGAAGAGTTTCGTAAAAAGAAATTTTATCTACGATTTTTTTCGTATTTAAAATAAAATGTTGGTGTGCGAGGTGCTTGGTATGGTAAAAGCTTTATTTGTGGGGGTAAGTTTATACTAGAATACGGGGCTGCTTTTTAATGTATCAGCGCCGATTTTACAAGTATAAACTCATTGATATTATCGGAATTGATAACACCGGCTAATCTACCGTTCTCGAGTACGGGGTAAAATGCGCCGGGCGATTTCTGAATTTCAGTATATGCTTCAGAAAGTTTGTCCTTGGCATTAAAGCTCCTGAATTCATGCGACATAATTTCGGCTACAGGAACATGGATCTGTTCGTTTTTAACGGCTTGTATCAGTTGCATGCGTGAGAGGGTGCCAACTACCTGCCCACCGTCTTCTATAATAAAATCGTGCTCTGATGTAGATAACAGTTTGTCTAGGGCATTGCGCACTGTTTCAGTGGGGGCTAGTTTTACAAAGCTGGTCATCATGCCTTCACGCACGCTGTGGCCGCGCAAAAAATCCAGGTGCTGTACCATCATATTCTCTGTAAAAGCCCCGAAAAACACGAATATGCCTATCAGTATAAGAAAAGGATTAGAGAAGAAACCGATAAAAATAAAAAAGACAGCCAGCATCTGGCCCAGGTTTGCTGCTATCTGGGTGGCCCGCACACGGCCCAGTTTAAAGGCAAGCAAAGCCCGCAGCACCCGGCCGCCATCCATCGGAAAGGCAGGTATGGCATTGAAAATTACCAGCATCAGGTTTACGAAAAAGAGCATGTAGAAGAAATTGGCAGGCGTTATGCGTGCAAAAAACTCCTCATTGGGTAGGCTGGTAAGTGGCGGCAGCACCAACCATAGAATAAAAGCGATCACTACGTTTACAGCAGGGCCGGCTACAGCTATCAGCAGTTCCTGTTTCGGGCTTTCGGGCATACGCTCCAGGCTGGCAACGCCACCAATAGGAAGCAGTGTTATAGATTTAGTGTTGATGCCATATTTTTGAGCCGTTAATGCGTGCCCCAGCTCATGCAGCACCACACACAGGAAAATAGTAAGTATAAAACCCACAGAAAGCAACGTGGTAGCCATGTCGCTGCCGCGGCCCATCTCAGTAAAAACAATCCACCCGATCAGGAAAAGGAATGTCCAGTGCACCAGAATTTTGATGCCTGCAATCCGCCCCAGGTTTAATGCCCATTTCATACTTACAGAAGTAAAGCTTACTACATCTGAAACGAATAAAAAAGGCTATTGTTTATACTTACTGTGTTGTATAAGCTGTTTTGCACCAGTTGGTTATTGTTTTAATAATGCTGGTACTACCTTTTCGCCGAACACATTTATAAAGCGCTCCTGTTGCAGGTTTACGTTGTGCAGTATAAGCTGTGAAAATCCCAGCTCCAGATCCTGTTGCAGCCATTCCAGGTGTTGCTCAGGCTCATGAGAGATACGCACGTGCTTCCGCATAACTTCTTTCGGGATATCTTCGGTAGCAAGTTGTAGTTGTTTGGCAGTACGAAGCTCGGTAAGTACGCTGCTGGCAAAAATATTGGTGCGCCATTGTTCGTAAGCTCCATTCAGGGCGTCGTTGTCGGTGGTGGCGTAAGAAAGCTGCACTTTCAGGTACATGGGTTTGCCCTCGCCTCCACCTCTGCGAAAAGCTTCAACCATTTTCTTAAGTTCCTCAGGCGGGCGCGAAGTAGTGATCAGGCCATCGGCCCAACTGCCAACCCATTCAGCTGTTTCGGGGGTAACGGCAGCGCCGATAATCTGCGGTGGCGTTTCGGCACGGGTATATAATTTAGCATCTTCTACTACCACATGGCCATGGTGTGTTACAGTTTCGCCCTGCCACAGCGCACGCATTATATCTACACACTCTTTCAGGCGCTCGTTACGGATATGTTTTACCGGCCAGTGCTCTCCGGTAATATGTTCGTTTATGTATTGCCCGCTTCCTGCAGCAATCCAGAAGCGCTCCGGAAACATCTCAGCGAGGGTAGCAGCTGCTTGCGCAATAATAGCCGGATGATAACGCTGACCGGGAGCATTTACAATACCAAAAGTTAGTGAAGTGGCTTGCATGGCGGCCCCAAGCCACGACCAGGCAAAGCCGCTTTCGCCCTGGTCCGGGCTCCATGGGAAAAAATGGTCTGATGAAAGTGAGGCATTAAAACCTGCCTGTTCGGCCTGCTGCACATACTTTAATAGAGCGCTTGGTTTAAACTGCTCATGCGAGGCATGATATCCTATCTTCAGCATAATTTCTTCTGTTTATACTTTTATCATGAAAGCCGAAGTATAAAGTACGGGGCGCTGAAGCTCAGGGTGGCAGCCCTTTGGTAAAGGACAGAAATTAAAAAAGGCAGCTGCGTGGTGCAGCTGCCTTGTAGGTCATAGTTGGCTTGATAATTAATCTAACCGCGCGATAAAGCTTTTTACATACTTTCGGAATTCCTCTGGTTTTTCCTGGTAAGGGCAGTGGCCTGTATCCATGGTTTTATACTTAGCGTTCGGGAATTTAAATAGCTTGTAATGCTCCGGGCCAACAGCATAATCATACTTGCCGGCAAAGGCCAGTACAGGCACTTTTATAGACGCAGATTTCTTTGTAAAATCTTGCTCATACTCTGGTAAGCCCCATACTTTGCTTCCGAAATGCCAGTTAAGGGTGGTATCCATTACGGCGTTCATTTGAGCAAACATTTCTTTGTTAGGGTACATCATTTTATACATGAGGCCTTTCTCGTTCAGTTTGGTAACTACCTGCCCTAGTGTCTGGCCTACCGGTGCGCCAGGCTGTCGGAAATCAGACTCTGGCTGGCCCAATACGCGCGCGCCTTCTTTTACATAGCTCTCCAGCGACGATTGCATGTGCAGCGTAGTAGCAACAAGTACAAGTCCGTTTATACTTGCCGGGTGCTGGTAAGCATATTCGGTAGCTTCTATTCCTCCAAAAGAATGCGCCATAACAAACCATTTTTTATACTTCAGGTGGTTGCGCAGCTCTTCAAAATCCTTCACCATTCTGTTGAGTGAATAATCGGTGTTAGCATCGCCGCCAGATCTTCCGGAGCCGCGTTGGTCCAGGTAAATCATGGTCATGTCTTTCTCGGTAATGTCGCCGCCTAAAGCGTAGTAAATTTTGGGCCAGGAGCCCGGGCCGCCATGCACAAACAAACACGGCTTGCCTTCGCCGGCTATGCGCACATAAAGCTTTACACTGTCGGAAGTAGTAAAGTAAAATGATTTCTGAAGCGCTTGCGCAACCTGTGGCAGGCTGAACAATACCAGTAAAAGGCAGCAAAGAAGAAATTTTTTCATAGTAGGTTAAGTAAGCAATTAATAGTTTTGAACACCAAAGTTGCGAATAATTTTAATGATGACGCTAAAGAGCATGAAAAGACGCAACCTAAAGTATGAACTTAGCTTGCTGGTGCAATAATCCGTAAAGAAGCCCGGAGAAATTAAGATGCAGTTCGCTAAAAATTTATGATTGATTTAAAAGAACGAGGCTTAGAACAGGAGCTAACATTTCAGGCATCAAGGAGCGGTGGTGCCGGTGGCCAGAACGTAAACAAAGTTTCCAGTAAGGTGGAGCTACGGTTTCATGTGGAAAGCTCGGAATTGCTATCAGACGAAGAAAAAGCCCTGATTCAGGAAAAGCTGGCAAACCGCATTAACAGCGAAGGATATCTACAAGTGGTAAGCCAGACCGAGCGCGGCCAGTTACAGAACAAAGAGCAAAGTATAGCCCGGTTTTACGAATTGCTGCGCCAGGCACTAACCCGTCAGAAAAAACGCAAGGCTACCAAGCCCACACACTCATCGGTTAAACAACGCCTCGAAAGCAAGAAGCGGCAGGCGCAGAAAAAAGCCAGCAGAGGTTATAGGGGAGAAGCTTGAAGTAGTTGGTAAGTTTCAGGACCGTTATAAAAAGAAAACCCAACGTATAGTTTACAGCCAATGTGTGCATCAACTATAAACTATACGTCAGGTTTTTCAGGATTATTGCCCCGAAGTTCTGGTTTGTTCAGCGGGCGCTTTCTTCAGATATGTATCCAGGAAATCAAGTATGGCACTATAGCCTTTTATCTCGTTTTCCTTTTTCACAAAGCCGTGGCCTTCATCCGGGAACACCATATACTCTACCGGCACATTATTCTTTTTCACAGCTGCTACAATCTCATCCGATTCCACTTTAAGCACACGCGGGTCGTTGGCGCCCTGCAATACCATCAACGGTTTCTTTATCTGGTTAGCAAAGAACAGCGGGGATTTATTATATAGAGCAGCAGAGTCTGTTTTCGGGTTGCCCATTTCTTTGTAAAGCGCCTCTCTGAACGACTCCCACCACGGCGGTATACTTTGCAAGGTGCGCAACCAGTTAGCTACTCCAAAAATATCAACTCCCACAGCAAATTCGTCTGGCGCGAAAGCTAGACCTGCCAATACCATATAACCTCCGTAACTGCCACCAATAATGCCTATCTTATCTTCAGCAACAAAGCCGGTACTGTTAAGGTAATCTTTGGCCGCAATGCAGTCTTTCAGGTCGGCGTCGCCATGTTTCTGGTCATCGGCAGCAAAAAAGGTTTTACCATAACCCGAGCTGCCACGGTTGTTTACTGCCAGCAGCACATAGCCATGGTTTACCAAGTACTGCATCAGCGGTGAGTAGTTCAGGCGTGTCTGGCCGCCGGGGCCACCGTGTATCCAAAGTAACGCAGGTCGCTTTTCGCCTTCCGCAATGCCTTTAGGAGTATAAAGCAATGCCGGGATTTCCATGCCATCAAATGATTTATACCTGACCACCTTGCCTTCTACCAGATCGTCTTCCGATATCTTAGGGTTCATGGTATTGGTTAGCTTACGCGGTTGCTGCCCATCAAATGAATACACATACAGGTTGTTGGGAGATTTGGAACTGTTCACATAAAACGACATCAGCTTTTCGTCGTCAGAGATGCGCACTGCGGTAATGTCGCCGGAAGGCATGGCTGGTAAACTTATGGGCTGGCCAGTAGCTGTTTCGTAAATTTTTACTTCGGTGCGGGCATCGTTATTTATACCAGTTACCCTATACTTGCCGTTACGAGAGAAGTAAGAATACATAATGTCCCAGGGAGCTTTCTCAACTATAGCGGTTTTTCCGGTGGCAAGGTCGTAGCTTTTCAGGTAGGTATATTCCTGGCCTTCATCTGTCAGAAAGTATAGTTGCTTGTCGTCTGGGGTAAACGTTTCGGGGCGATACTGTATGTCGCCGGTATGCTTGCTCAGGTGCTTTAGTTGCTTTGTTTTAGTGTCGTACAAGTATAGGTCAGAGTTGTTGGTGGTTATACTTTTTGTAAAAGCCAGGTAACGCTTGTTTCGCGAAATGGCACCCAGGTCCAACGCTTTGTCGTTGCGGAACACGAGCTTTGGTGTAAAGCTGGCCACATCCATTTCGTAGAGGTCGAAGAATTTAGGATCGCGCTTGTTGGAAATATAAAAGAAGCTTTTCTTGTCGTGGCTCCATTCGGCAAATTCAGATTTGGCTTTAGCATCGGGTGTCAGGTCCCGCGAAGTTCCATCGGGGTTGTGTAAATAGATATGTGTAATTTCGTTGCCTCCTTTGTCGCTGGCATAAAGTATACGCTTGTTGTCGGGCAGGTACGAGATCACAAATACAGAATTGTCGGTAGAGGATGTTACCTGTTTTGGCTCGCCGCCTGTAACCGGAACCTCGAAAGCATTGTAAATGCCTGTCTGGTTACTGGAGTAAAGCACCTTACTATTGTCAGTTGCTATGGCATTACCCCTGATGGAAGTAGTCGCCATAAATTCTTCGATAGTATAGGTTTTGGTAGCCGGAGCAGTGGCTTGGGCCTGTGGAGCACTTTCGGTGGCGGGTGCAGCAGGCTGCGATGTAGTAGCTTGTTGCTGGCAACTGCTTATAAAAGCTGTAAACGCAATAAAGCCTACGGCAAACATACTTGTGTTTCTCATAATTGCTGGGTTAAAAACTGACACAGTTATATCGTACGGAATGAATTTAAATAAGGATAAATTTAACTATACAAATACAATAGTTTGCTAATGAGCTCTAAACCAGATGCATTTGCAAAAGGCTTTTTTCAGGTAAGATATTTGCAAAGGCAACTGGCAGGCTCATCTTAAAATTAAATATGAAGAAGATCATACTTATACTTTGTTTACTTACTGGTATTGCCACAATAAGCCAGGCACAGGTGTACCGTACTGCAGCCGGGGTTCGCCTCGATAGTGACCGCTTTGGCGTAACACTGCAACAGAAACTGCACGAACGTGGAACTATAGAAGGCATTTTTACAGTAGGATCGCGCGAGTACAGCGGTACTGCCCTGTACGAGTGGCACTTTCCGATACTGGGAAGGCGGTTTAATTATTACCTGGGCGCTGGTGGCCACGTGGGCAACCTGAAAGACTCTGGCGTTTTTACCGGGGCAGATGCTATACTTGGAGTAGAGTATAAAGTAAATGGTTTGCCTTTTTTGCTTTCTGCTGATGTTAAACCTGCCGTGCACATTAACCACGAAGACTGGGTAGACCTGAGCACAGGCATTTCTATCAGGTATGTTATTCTGAAGGAAAAGAAGAAAAAGAAAAGCCTGTGGCCATTTGGCAACCGCGATGATGAAGAAGATAGCAGACGCGACAGGAAGCGCAAGAACCAGGATGACGAAGAGAAGATCGATATCCTGAAGATCTTTAAAAGGCAGCAGGACAACAGGTAAAATGTAAGCGCATGCTCTGCTGCAGTGCTATACTTTAAACAGGCAAGTCATACTTTCTTGCAATTGATCTTTTATATAGCCTGTGTTACAGCATTGTTTTTTATACTTACAGCTGCAAAAAGAAAGCCCGGCTTATACCGGGCTTCTGTTGTAATGGAAAGGCGGGCTATACCTTAGTGTCTGTTTTCTTACTTTATTAGTTTAATCTGTTTCCTGTTAAGATTTGTTTCATACCGTACACCACGTAGGGGTATGTAGTGTTGTAAGTGCTGAAAAGAGTAATAAATCAGATACCTTGGTATATTTGTTGGTATCAGGGTTTATACTTGCCCGCCTTTCTTTATCTTAAATAATTAATGCCTTGTTCTGTTATCCTGATGTACATTCTGGATGCCCTGAACCGGATATCTACCAGTCCTGCTGCAGCCAGGTGTTCGCCAAGATCAAAAACCTGTTTTCTGCTTTCGTTACCAAGCTCAAGCAATTTCATCAGGTCATGGTACATTTCTGTTTTAGCAGCACACGCGCTTAAAATCTGCTGCGTCAGGTAACCGGGTGTTGCCTTCTTAGGGGCTCCGGGTGTAAGTATACTATTTTTTTCCTGCAAGTGCAGCGGTGTGCTATACTTCTTTTCTGGAGTAATAGTAGCCAGCTCTATTGCAAATAACCTTGATACCAGGTTCGGAATAAGATAAGAATTGTTGAATGACTGGGCAGTTGTAACCTGCTGTCTCCCTATCCAACGCCATATGCCTATCCCGGACAAATATTTGATTATCATTGCTTAAGCTGCCAATGTGCTATACTATGGGGTAAAATTAATAAGAGTAAAGTAATATAAAAAGGAATTTTGGAAGGCCGTTGTAACATCAGCTTTATGCCTGTGTAAATGCCGGTAGTGTTCGATAATGCAACATAAAGCAATTTTGTGAAGGCTTATTTTGCGAAATACCAGGTGGTTTGTAACATAAAGGTGGCTGAGTAATTTAGTAAACGGCTAATTTAAGTGGGCGAAAACTTTAGGAGCATCCCAGGCTATACAGCTGCAATAACCTGGGGATGCAAAGTTTGGTGGTTGTTCAGAGGCATAACTTCGGAACTGGTGCGCTTGGCAATAAGCTCGCGAGAGTCGAAGGTTTCTTTGCAGGCCAGGCCAAAGCCCAGCAACATGGCAAAAAGCAGGATTATAATTTTCATAGGTTTATTAAGAATAATGGCGTTTTATAGGTAGCGGTCGGCGTCAGGGTTTACCGGGTATTAAGCCCGTGGCATGCGGTGGGCAACTATCTCTACTTCTGGTAATAAGTTTGGATAGTTTTTGTAAGCGTTGATTTCGGTTCTTTGGCTGATTTCTTTTAAATCTGAGGCAGATCTTTTAATTGTGGCGCCAAAACCAAGAACCAGAGCGAAAAGAAGGATTATGAGTTTCATAGTAGTAAAATTTATGGTTTCTGTTTAATTTTCTATCTAATAGATGGCAGTCAGTTGCGAAAGGTTGCTTGCCATGTTATAAATTTTTTTATTTCTAATTGGCTTATTGCATTTTGTGTGCCAATCTATTTAACATGCTGACAATCAGGTATTTATATTAATAAGTCAGCGTTTTGCCGTAGTATAAAGTGTTCGGTGGCGAACACTTTATTGTTCACAAGCGAACATCTTTTAAAAGCTAGTATGAAAAGTTGAAGCTATTGGTGTTTATCGGAGCCACCAATATGGCTCTTTCTTTATTCAATAGTGTAGCATCAGCGGGGCTATTCTTCTAAAGCATCGTGTACTTTATTGGAATGTATAGTATAGGTTACAGCATCTGAAATAGGATGAACAAATGTTCTTTTTAGCCTGTTAAATAGTAGTTTTTTGGGCTTTATAGTTGCAGGCGGGTCTGTTTTAAACTTAAAGTAACAGGCAAAGTATAAAGTATAAATTTTAGTTAAGGATAGCTGAATATGAGTAAAATAAAAGGAAAGTTAATTGCGTTGGGTGGCGGCGATGACGATGGCCTGATCAAGCTGATTCGTTCCGAAATATGTAATATCCATTCGAACATAGAAGTAATTGCTACAGCTACAAAACTGCCTGAAGAGTCTGGCAATGCTTATAAAGAGGCTTTTGAGGAACTGGGGTGCAGCAGCGTACAGTTTATGCACATAGATGAAGATAACGAAGCTGATAAACCTGAATATCTGGAACGCATCAGTAAGGCCGATGTAATTTTTTTTACCGGCGGAGACCAGGTACGCCTTGCTCAGTTTCTGGGCCATACCGAGCTGCTTAAGATCATGCTTCGCCGCTATCACGAAGAAGACATTATTATTTCGGGTACAAGTGCCGGTGCAGCCGTTATGTCTGATTATATGATCTACGATGGTTACGGGCACTACTCGCTAATTAAAGGCGAAATGAAAACTACCAGCGGATTCGGTTTTATCAAAAATGTATACATCGATACGCACTTTGCCGAACGTGGGCGCTTTGGCCGTTTAGCGCATGCCGTGGCGCACAATCCGGATTATACCGGTGTAGGCTTAAGCGAAGAAACAGGCATAATTATCAAAGACGGCGACCAGATAGAGGTATTTGGGCCAGGTGTGGTAACAATTATAGACGGCAGCAATATCCGGTATTCTAACACCAGGCTGGTAAAGGAAAATGAGCCTATTGCGGTAGAAAACCTGGCAATGCACTTGTTGGTGGAAGATTACAGGTATTGCCTGAAAGAGCACCTCTTCCAGCCTATAAGTATGAACGTAGAAGATTCTAAAAGCGGGCAACTGTCGCAGGCCGGTTAAGCAGGTAAAGCAAAAACAAAAAGGGCAGAGCCAACTAAATGGTTCTGCCCTTTTTGTTTATTTTCTGTCTTCCAGCTGCAGCTCCATGTTTATGGCCACGGCTGCCCTGGCACCTTCGGCTGCCGCCACAATTACCAGTTGCATATCGCGGGCGGCATCGCCGGCTACATATAAGCCCGGTATGTTGGATTTTTGAAGGCGCCGGGTTTTTATTACACCTTTGTTGGTGAACTCGCAGCCTAACTGGTTGCCCAGGTCGGATTGCTGTTTGGTACCTGTTGCAAAAAACATAGCCTGTTGCTGGCGTACTGTTCCGTTTTTAAGTACAATGCGCTGCAGCTGTGTGCCTTCTCCCTCCAGTCTTGCTATTGCGTCTGTGCATACTTCCACACCATTACGGTGCAAAAGATCACGGTCTACCTGGCGTAGTTTGTCTGTGCCGTCGGTGAAGAGGGTTACGCTATCGCTCCAGGTTTTAAGGCCCAATGCCGTGCCAATGCCGTTGCGGTCTTTGCCATACACAGCTATATCCTTATCCCTCGATTCCCAGCCATCACAGTAAGGGCAGTGGTGCACACTTTTGCCGTAAAAGGGCTCGATACCTTCTAATTCGGGCAGGGTATCTTTCAGGCCGGTAGCAAGCAATAGCTTACGCGAGCGGTATACTTTTAAATCATCGGAGTTAACTATAAACTCGCCTTTAGAGTAAGTGGCACTTATTACAACCTTCTCTACTATTTTTACATTATACTTTTTAAGCTCTTCGCGGCCTTTCTTTAAAAAATCCTGCGGTTTCACGCCGTCGCTCGACAAGAAACCATTCATACTATCAGACCAACGGTTTCGGGGTTCGCCGCTGTCAAACACAAGCACTTTACGTCTCGATCTGCCAAGGATCATGGCGGCATTTAATCCTGCCGGCCCTCCGCCAACTATAATTACATCGTACATCTCTTAAATCTTTTCGAAAGTATCTTAACGGATAAGGGCAAAAGAAGTATAGTATAAGGTTTTGATTTATTTTATACTTCCCAATGCTAACTTATACTTCCGGCCATACTTTACTATCCATTGTGCTTGCCAATAATTCCTTCGTGAGCCTGGTACAGTCTAACAGAAAGTATAAAACAGCAGTGGTAAAAGAACCTTTTAAAGGGATGTTATACCCGTCTGATTCAGATTTCCATTATCCCCTCTAATTCATTGAGAGGGGATAAATAATGCATCTATACTTAGTTAAACAAGAAGTTTGGTTACCTAAACCATAGTAACTCAAAAGCTAGAAGCTATGTTGTGGATCCAGTGTAATTAACTGATGCTTATATGGTTGTGTTTTTTGCAAATGTGGTTTTGAGTATTTTTTCGACTGAATCTAAAAAATATTTGAAAAAAGGCGACTTGGTAGGTATTGCAAGTATGAATAATAACTATATTTGTTTAGACCTATTATCACCCTACAATTAAAAAATTGCGTTTTATGAAAAGCAAAATCTTAGCCTTATTAGGTGGTACACTACTTTCGGGCGTTGCAATGGCCGGAGGTTACCAAGTAAACCTGGCAGGCCAGCGACAGATAGGCATGGGCCATACAGGCACTGGCCTGGCATTAGATAACGCCAGCATCTTCTTTAACCCGGGTGCCATGAGCCACCTGCGCGAGAACGGTGTAACAATAGGCGGAAGTGCTATATTCTCTAAAATAGCTTACCGTGCACTTGAGCCAGGCAATACCGAAGCCAGAACCGATAACCCTGCAGGTACTCCTTTTCAGGTATATGGGGTTTATGGTATAACTGATAAGCTGAAAGCAGGTATTGGTGTATATACGCCTTTTGGTAGCACTGTAAAGTGGGGTAATGAGTGGAGTGGTCGTTTTGGGTTAGAGCAACTAAAACTTTCTGCAGTTTATATACAGCCTACACTTAGCTATAAAATAACTGAAAAATTAGGCGTTGGTGCCGGCCTAACTTATGTGCTGGGTAGTGTGAACCTGCAACGCAGCATTCCGGTGCAAGACCAGCAGGGTAACTATGGCCATGCAGAACTGGATGGCGATGCAACCGGCGTAGGCTACAATGTGGGTGTATACTTTGCACCAACCGAAAAAATATCTCTTGGCCTTAGCTACCGCTCGCAAGTAGATGTGAATGTAGAAGAAGGCGACGCCACTTTTACAGTACCAGCTTCACTTGATGCGCGTTTCCCGGATACTAAATTTGAGGCTACTTTGCCGTTGCCTGCCACCCTTACACTGGGTATAGGTATAAAACCAACCGATAAGTTAACGCTTGCAATTGATGTAAACCGTGTAGAATGGAGTGCTTATAAAAGCCTGCGTTTCGATTATGAAGAACCGGTTAGCCGCCCTGCACCAGAAGGTCTAGTTTCTGAGAATGCCCGTAACTACGAAGATAGCTACATTTACCGTATAGGTGCTGAGTATAAGGCTACTGATGCGCTGGCCTTACGTGCAGGTGCTTATTATGATAGCTCTCCGGTACAGGATGGTTACCTGACACCAGAAACACCGGATGCTGATGCGCGTGGCGTTTCGGTTGGTTTAGGTTATAACCTGTCTGAAAAATTAAGCCTTGACGCTTCGTTCCTGTACATCAACAAAAAAGAACGCACCGACCTTTCTGATAAATCCGGTGGTATTGGCGGTACTTATAAAGCGGTTGCTTACATACCTGGTATCGGCCTTAACTACAAGTTCTAATTCTTAATTTAAGCTGAACATGAAAAACTTTATCTATAAATCAGGTATGCTGGCTCTTTTTGCCGCTACCGTATTAACAAGCTGCGATCCGGAAATAGATGGTGCTTCTCCATCGAAAGGCGAGGCTGATTTTACAAAGTATGTAGCAGTTGGTAACTCGCTTACTGCCGGCTACAGCGATGGCGGTTTATACCGCGAAGGCCAATTAAACTCTTACCCATCTATACTTGCTGAGCAGTTTAAACTGGCAGGCGGTGGCGAATTTACCCAGCCGCTTTTCACTGAAGCTCAGAAAAACGGATCAGGATACTTGTCTTTAACAGGTTTTGATGCATCAGGTTTACCCATTTTAAAGCCTGTTACAACTGAGCTTGCCGTACGTGGCATGGGGGCTGATAATAAAACACTACTTTATACCGAATACCTGGAGCCGGTAAATAACCTAGGCGTACCTGGTATTAAGATGATAGATGTATCTACTGCTGGTTACGGTTATAATAACCCGATTGCCTTTAACCCTTATTATGAGCGCTTATTGCCAAATGATGTAACGCCATCAGGAGCTTTAAGACCATATGTAGCTACTGCTGCTGCTACGCAACCAACCTTCTTTACTATGTGGTTAGGTAACAACGACGTGCTTAGTTATGCTACTTCGGGTGGTATAGCAGCTATTTCGGACCTGGATAAGTTTAAGACAAACCTGGATGCCATGGTTAATGCGCTGGTAGGTGCAAACAATGCTAAAGGTGCTATCATTAACATCCCGGATGTAACTGGTGTGCCATTCTTTACTACCAAAGCTACTGCCACTTTAATTCAGATGGCTGCAGCTGCTAACACCAAGCTTTATATAGTAGGTAGCGATAACGTTACAAGAGTAGCCACTACTGCTGACTATGTGTTGCTGACTTCTACTGTAGGTACGCCGGAGCAAACTCCTGTAGGTACAATACCTCACGGTTTCAGCCCGTATAACCCGCTTAGAAATAACGAGGTGCTTGATAATACAGAGGTTGCTACTGCGCAGGCTGCTACAGCTAACTTTAACAATGCACTTGCAGCTGCTGCTCAGGCAAAAGGATTAGCGCTTGTAAACATGAATACTTTCTTCAACTCTGTAAAGATGAAGGATAACAAGCCACAGCTAACCATTAACAACATTGCTTATTCTCCTGCATTTATCTCTGGTAACTTATTCTCACTGGATGGTGTGCATTTAACACCACGAGGCAATGCAATTGTGGCAAATGAGATCATTCGTAACATCAACGCTACGTACAAAGCCAACATCCCGACTGTGGATGAGACGAAGTACCGTGCAGTACTGTTCCCGTAAGCTGTTACAGTAAAGTATAAACCATAATAAAGGCGCCTCTCTTTCGGGAGGCGCCTTTTCTTTTTCTCAGGAAGTATAGTTAGTGTATACCTTATACTTGCTTTTACCGATGAAATATTGGCAAGCTATACTTCAGTAGCCTTGCCTATACTTATAGGTTTATACTTTAATGAGCCTCCAGCCAGTTCTGGCCAACACCTAAGCCAACCTCCATAGGCACGCTCAGCGGCAGGGCATTGGTCATCAGCTCCACAATTTTTGGGGTTACAATTTCTACCTCCTCTTTCGGAGCGTCAAATAAAAGTTCATCATGTACCTGTAGTATCATGCGGGTCTGTAGTTTTTCCTGCTGCAGGTACTCGCGTATGTTTATCATGGCAATCTTGATGATATCAGCTGCAGTGCCTTGTATAGGTGCGTTAATGGCGTTACGCTCAGCAAAGCCACGCATGTTCTGATTGCGTGAGTTTATATCGCGGAGGTAACGGCGACGGCCCAGCAGTGTTTCTACATACTCCTGCTCGCGTGCCTTGTTTATAGCCTCATCCATATACTCTTTCACTGCCGGGAACTCGGTAAAGTATGCTTCAATAATATCAGCTGCTTCGCGGCGCGGTATGCTCAGGCGCTCGGCCAGGCCAAAAGCCGAAATACCGTAAATAATGCCGAAGTTGATGGTCTTGGCTTTGCGGCGCATGTCGGCATCTACCTGCTCTAAAGGCACATGGAACACCTTGCTGGCCGTGGATGCGTGAATATCAAGTCCGTTCCGGAAGGCCTCCTTCATGGTAGGGTCGCCGCTGAAATCAGCCATAATGCGCAACTCTATCTGAGAATAGTCGGCAGAGATGAGCAGGTGCTTGCTGTCGCGGGCAACAAAGGCTTTACGGATTTCCCGGCCACGCTCGGTGCGTATTGGGATGTTCTGCAGGTTAGGGTTGGTAGAGCTTAAGCGGCCAGTGGCAGTTACAGCCTGGTTAAAGGAAGTATGCACACGGCCATCCAGCGCGCAAACCAGTTGCGGCAGGGCATCTACGTAAGTTGATTTTAACTTGGTAAGCTGGCGATGGTCAAGTATAAGCCTTACCACTTCGTGCTCGCCAGCCAGTTTAGAAAGAATTTCTTCACCGGTAGCGTGCTGACCAGTTTTGGTTTTCTTTACCTTACTCTTGCCCTGCAGCTCCATTCTGTCAAACAATACCTCGCCTAATTGCTTTGGTGAGCCAATATTAAACTCTTCGCCGGCCAGGTCAAAAATACGCTCTTCAATGTTTCGTATCTCGCCTTCCAGCTGAATCGAGAAATCAGCCAGCGCATTGGAATCTATGGTAATGCCTTCTTTTTCTACATCAGCCAGCACCTGCACCAGCGGATTCTCTACTTCGTTAAAAAGCTTCATGAGGCCCTGCTCCTGCAGCAATGGCTCGAAGTATAACTTTAAGCGAAGCGTAATATCGGCATCCTCGCAGGCATAGTCTTTAATCTGCTCCGGTTTCAGGTCGGCCATGGTAAGCTGGTTTTTACCTTTCGGGCCAATAAGAGCCGTTATCGGAACCGGGCTATAGTTGAGGTAGGTCTCAGCCAGTACATCCATGTTATGGCGCATTTCGGGCTCAAGCAGGTAATGGGCCAGCATGGTATCGAAGATTGGGCCTTGTACGGCTACATTATAGTTCTTCAGCACCAGGATATCATACTTTATATTCTGGCCTATTTTAGCGATGTTCTGGTTTTCCAGCACTGGCTTAAACTCGGCAACTATACTTTCTGCCGTAGCCTGGTCGTCGTGCGGAACGGGTACATAATACGCCTCGCCGGGCAGGTAGCTGAACGACATGCCCACAAGTTTAGCAGTAATGGCATCGATGCTTGTAGTTTCGGTATCGAAAGAGATCTCATCCTGCAGCAACAGGTACTTTATAAGGCTCTGGCGCAGTTCCGGTGTATCGATAAGGTGATAATCGTGCAGGGTGTTATCTATAGTTCGCATGGGCTGCAAAGCCGATTGCGGAATATCGGCTTCGATAACTGCAGCCGGTGCGGCTGCCATATCAAAGAGCGAGGTCTGGCCCTGGCCGGATGTTGTTGTTTTACGGGCTGCAGGTTTGGCCGGGGCGGCCGCAATAGGCTGGCCCAATACACGTTGCGCCAGCTGCCTGAATTCCAGTTCTGCAAACAGCTCGCTCAGTTGCTCTTCATTCGGGCTATCCAGGCGCAGGGCATCTTCGTTAAAGGGTAGTGGTACATCACAGTGTATAGTAGCCAGCTCTTTCGACATCAGGCCCTGGTCGGCAAAGTTCTGTACGTTCTCCTTTTGCTTGCCTTTCAGCTCGTCTACGTGTGCGATCAGGTTTTCTACAGAGCCATACTTTTGGATCAGCGATTTAGCCGTTTTCTCACCTATGCCCGGTATGCCCGGAATATTATCCACGGCATCGCCCTGCAGGCCAAGTATATCAATGACCTGTTCTACACGCTCAATTTCCCATTTCTCCAGTACTTTCTGCACATCCCATACTTCTACGGCGTTGCCTAAAAAGGCAGGCTTATACAGGAAAACATGGTCTGTAACCAGCTGGCAATAATCTTTGTCGGGCGTCATCATGTACACATCAAAACCGGCCTTTTCGGCGCGGCAGGCAAGTGTGCCAATAATGTCGTCGGCTTCGTAACCGTCCAGTATAAGTACCGGTATGTTAAAGGCTTCTACAATTTTTTTGCAGTAAGGTATGGCTACAGAAATATCTTCAGGTTGCGCCTGCCGGTTGGCTTTATATTCGGCAAAGTTATCGTGGCGGAAGGTCTTGGCAGCTGAGTCGAAGGCTACACCAATGTGCGTTGGCTTTTCTTTCTGAAGTACCTCTACCAGTGTGTTGGTAAAGCCCAGGGCAGCGCCTGTATTTATACCTTTAGAGTTAATGCGCGGGTTTTTGCTGAAGGCAAAGTGTGCCCGGTAAATAAGTGCCAGTGCATCCAGCAGGAATAATTTCTTTCGTGGTTCGCTCATGCGTTAAAGTTAGTCAATTATCCAGAACTATAGCCTAAGTTACAGCACCTGTAAGAGCAGGCCGTGCTAAACATTATATGTGAATTAGAAGACGATGGTTGTTGCAGGTATTGTGTCTGATCATTACTAAGTATACCTGATCTGTTAGTTGCATAGTCTATACCTGGTGCGGGAAATGAAGTATGATTGGCTGAAGATATTAAATATGGAATCTTAAATAATTGATTTATAGGAAATTAATATGAATATATCGTGGTGAATTGCTATCTGCGTATGATTAGCTTATTTCTTTCGTTTAGCAATCTAATAACTGATAAGTATGAAGAAGGTAACAGTATTTGCAGCGGCATTCGCGATTTTAGGAACAGTAGCACTGGATGCTAACGCACAAACTACCCAGCAGAAGCAGCAAACACAGAAACAGAAACAAACACAAACCACGCAAAAGACGCAGGACGATGGGCGCGTGAAAATAACCCAGGCGGAACTGCCTCCAACAATTCTGAATACACTTAAAGCAGATGCATTTAAGGCCTGGACGATAGATGAAATTTACAAAGTGCCGGCTACTGCACAAGCCAGTGCAACTGGCGCCGCAGCCGCTACAACCGGAACCACAAGCGGAGCAACTACAGGTACGACTACTACCGGCACTACAACCGGGGCTACCACCATGGGTACAACCACCGGCGCAACTACAGTAGGCTCAACTGCCGGTACTACCACATCCGGTACAACAACAGGTACCACTTCCGGAACTACAACCACTGGAACTACAAGCGGAACCACAGTAGGTGCAACTACTACGGCTGCTACGGCAACAACTACAGGCACACAACCGGCAATAGCAGGTTATACTTATGAGATCACATTTAAAAATGCCGAAGGAAAAGGTGCGATTGCCCGCTTTAATGAAGATGGCACTATGATCAGAGCAAAAGATCAGCAATAATAAATTACACATAGGAAAGGGTGCCCGCTTTTATTGCCGGCACCCTTTTTTGTTTAGGCCCGATCATACTTAAGTTAAAGCAAGGACTTTTTAAAAAGCATATTACACATCTAAAAATATAAATATTCGTTTACATCTATTGTTGAGGCCCAAGCCATCAAACGGTAAAAACTTCGGGAACGAATATGAAAACAAGTATAAAACAGGTAGTAATGTTTTGCCTGCTAATTTTAAGTTTACCTGTTGCAGGCCAGGATATCATCATTAAAAAAAATGGAGATGAAGTGGTAGGCAAACTACTGGCCGTAAGCAATGACTCTGTGTGTTACAGGATGTTTGCAGACAGTAATGGGCCAAAATTATACTTGCCTAAATCCGAAATTGCACATCTGAAAATGGCATCTTCAGCGGAAGTTCAGCAACTTGCTCCTGCCACAACAGCTTATGTTGATGAGGCCAAAGACCTGAATGCTATTGCCGGGCTGCGCCTGAAAGGTAAACAAGATGCTATGTTGTATTATAAAGGGAGAGGTGCTTTCTGGAGTTCTTTAGGCGCTACGCTGGTATACCCACCAGCTGGTTTGCTAACAAGTGCTGTAGTTGCGACAGTGCCACCAGGTATACAAAATGATGCAAACCCCAATGCCCACCTCCTTAAAGACGAAACCTACCGCAAAGCCTACATGCAGCAAGCCCGTAAAAAGAAAATGGGCCTGGCCGCTGCTGGCCTGGGGACTGGAGCCGCCGTGCTTAGTGCTGTGTATATGGCAGTTGTAATGAGCGTTTTATAAATTTTATACTTTATTGATTAAGCTGCGTGCGGCTCTTCTTCTTACCAACAAAGCTGTTTTTTACTGAAGAGCACACATGCATCAGCTTCAAATTTATACTTTGCGCAGCACCTATTTTACCAGCGCATGCTCGCCAAAAGAGCCCGATAAATTATCTGCAACAGTTTTTCGGTTATCAAGCTCTGAAAGTTTAGCAAAAGCATAAGCGCCAATCGCCATTACTAAATCCCGTACGGCCACGTCTAGATACTTGCCGCTGGCAATCAGCGTCAGGGCAATGCCAATCAACCAGATCATTACTACATAAGCGCCAATTCTTGGCTTAACCAGCACAAGCATACCGGCTATTATCTCAATTACACCAACTATAAGCATAAAAGTATGCGGGCTGAAAGGAAGCGCATTAGCTAGCGCTGGATGCAGATACTGTTCCCAATCGGTGAGGATGTTGGTAAACTTATCCAGGCCTGCTACGATAGGCACCAGGCCGTAAGTATACTTTAAAAGTGCCTGCACCTGGTGCAGGACGGTGTTGGTAGTGGCTGTTGCTGTGTTCATGGTTTAGATCCTCCTATTCGTTAATTTATTCGTTTTATACATTAGATGAAGAAGTAGCGAAACAGTTACAGAAAAATGTAACTTCCTGGGTTATGGTGCATCTAATGTATAAAGCCAAAATATGAGAGATGTGAGCAGCCTGTTAGTGAAAGAACATAGCATACCTGATGCCGAGGTGGTAGAAAGGGTGTTGGCCGGAGAAAAAGAGCTTTATGAGCTGCTGATGCGGCGCCATAACCAGAAACTGTATCGGGTAATCAGAAGCTACCTGAAAGACGAGGCCGAGATAGAGGATGCCATGCAGAATGCCTACCTGAAAGCATACGAAAAGTTATACCAGTTTAAAGCTGAGGCACAGTTTTCTACCTGGCTGGTACGGATAGGTATAAACGAAGCGTTGGGCAGGTTAAGAGAAAAAGGAAAATACACATCTATACTTAGCCCGGAGCTTGGCCACCTTGCGCTGGATGTGCTGCAATTACCAGATGCTATAAGTATGAATCCTGAAAATAAAGCAATTCAGAAAGAAGTGAAGCTGTTGCTGGAAAAGGCAATAGATAACCTGCCCGCCAAGTATAAAACAATTTACATGCTGCGCGAAATTGAAGAAATGAGCAACACAGAGGTAGCCGCTTGCCTTAACCTATCAGAAAGTAATGTAAAAGTGCGCCACCACCGCGCTAAGGCATTGCTCAAAGAAAGCCTTTATGCGCTATCTGTTAACAAAGATGTATTTGCGTTTGGTTACAGGCGTTGCGATGCTCTGGTGGCAAAAGTTATGGCTGTATTACCTGAACGGTAAGTATAATTTACAACTATACTTACCAGTTGCTGCTGGCGCCACCTCCGCCAAACGAGCCACCGCCAAAACCTCCGAAGCCACCGCCTCCTCCGCCGCCAAAGCCACCACCGCCACCTCCGAAAATACCGCCACCGGTACGGAAGGTGCCAAATGCGCCCGGCCCCAGAAACGGACCACCAAGTGTTCGCATGCCACGGCCACCGCGTCCGCCGCCCTTACCCATTCTGGAAAGGATAACAGCAACAAGTATAATAATGATAATGATCATGAGAAGCGATGGGCCTTCCTCTTCGCCTCCCTGGGCTGTTGGGTCTGCCTGGTACTCGCCGCTGGCTACACTAATAATAAAGCTGGTTGCTTCATTGAGGCCTTTATAATATTCGCCCTCTTTAAAGTTTGGTTTGATAGTGTACTCGGTAATGCGTTTGGCAATGGCATCAGGTATAATATGCTCCATACCGTAGCCGGTTTGCAACGATACCTGCCGCTCGTTTTTAGCAACAAGTATGATAACGCCGTTGTCGTTTTTCTTACCGCCCACACCCCACAGCTCGCCAAGTTCAGATGCATACTGGTTCACATCGTAGTCGCCTATAGACGTGATGGTAACTATGGCTATCTGGGTAGAAGTGGTATCGTTGTAGTTTACTAATTTTTGCTCCAGAGCAGCTTCCTCTTCCGGGCTCAGCATATCGGCCAGATCGTTAACAAGACGAGGCGGCGTAGGGCGCGGCGGGAAATCGCTCTTTTGGGCAAACGTAAGTATACTTACAAAGAAAAAGTATAAGAAAAAGATCGGTTGTTTCATGGTCTTATATCCCGAACGAAATGTCGTCGCTCAGTTCGTTACGGTCTGTATGAGCATTGTATGGGAAGTGCGCCTTTAGCTGCTCGCCTGCCATCAGAATACCTTTAGAAAGGCCGGTGGCGTAATGCTTATGCTTAAAATGCTGAATTACCTCGGCCGTAATATCTTCCCAGAAATGGTCGGGTACAATAGCGTTGATGCCGGCATCGCCAAGCACAGCAAACTGGTGGTCTTTAATGGCGATATAAAATAACACACCGTTGCGCTCTTTAGTAAGATGCATGTGTAGTTGGGCAAAAACTTCGGTTGCACGGTCCAGTACATCGCCTTCGCAATTGTTTTCTATGTGCACCCGGATTTCGCCTGACGTATTTTTTTCTGCTTCTGCTATCGCATCCAGAATCAGCTTTTCGTCTTCAGCAGTTATCGTGTCTTTGGGCATAGGTATAATGTTGGTGGCCGGTAGCTACCAGCATACAGCAGGTAGCTACCGGCAAATGTTTAAAACTGCACGTTTGGAGCTTGTTGTGCACCTGCTTCGGCCTGGAAATGGCCTTTGCGCTCAAACCCGAAAATGCCAGCCATAATGTTGTTGGGGAACGATCGAACTGTTGTATTATAGTCCTGGACGCTTTCGTTGAATTTGCGGCGCTCTACAGCAATGCGGTTTTCTGTTCCCTCCAGTTGGGCCTGCAGCTCAAGAAAGTTCTGGTTAGCCTTCAATTCGGGGTAGGCCTCTGCCGTTGCCAGCAGTCTGGACAAAGCGCCACTTAACTGGCCCTGTGCCTCCTGGAAGCGCTGGATATTTTCAGGTGTAAGCTGGTCGGCGTTAAGCTGTATGCTGGTAGCTTTAGAACGGGCTTCTATTACCTGCGTCAGGGTTTCTTTTTCGAAGTTGGCAGCCCCTTTTACAGTATTTACAAGATTAGGGATCAGATCGGCGCGGCGCTGATACGCATTCTGCACATTAGCCCAGGATGCTTCTACCGTTTCGTCTTTCTGTACCATGGTATTATAGCCGCACGATGACTGGGAGGCTAAGATTACAAATCCGATCAGGTAAAAAAATAGTTTTTTCATGAGTTTAAAGTATGGTTGTTATACGTTTTGCAGCACAGATCTCGGCGATATGAGTACGAAATTAACACGCCTTCGTTATGCTGCTGCTGGCAAATATGAAGAAATTAACAGATTAATATGTATAAATATAAAATTGATTAGCATAATAATGCCTTGTATGAGTGCCCAGCTGTCAATATTATTCTGAATGTACTTTTGAAAGCAAATGGAGTACAAACTGGTTAAAGCACCGATGGCAAGTATAAAATGCCTGTATCCTGGCCCTTGGTGCTGCGCTGATTATATTAATTAGTATAGTTTTCTGAAATGGCTGTTTTCAGGATAATTACCTATCTTAGCTTTTCACGTATCACAACCTTAACTACACGGAAATTAATATGAAAAAATCTACTGTGTTACTACTTGCCGGCGGCCTTACGGCTATGTCGGCATGCAAATCTTCCCAAACTGAAACAACAAGTGTGAATACCGAAACCACTACTGAAGCCGCAGTTGCAACGGCTGAACCCGCATTAACTTACCCAAATACCAAAAAAGTAGACCACATTGAAAACTACCACGGCAAGCAGATTCCTGACCCGTATCGCTGGCTTGAAACGCATAACGATGAAGTAGACCAGTGGATAAAAGCGCAGAACGAAGTAACGCAGGAATACCTGGGTGACATCGACTTCAGAGATAACATTAAAGCACGCCTGACCGAGATCTGGAACTACCCGAAATATGGCGCTCCGTTTAAAGAAGGCGGAAAATATTATTTCTATAAGAATGATGGCTTGCAGAACCAGAGCGTGCTTTACGTGCAGGAAACCCTGGAGTCTGAGCCAAAAGTATTCTTCGACCCTAACAAATTGTCTTCTGACGGAACAGTGGCACTATCAGCCTTTGCTTTCTCTAAAGATGGCAAACATGTAGCTGTTGGTACATCAAGCGGCGGCTCTGACTGGAACACGTACCAGGTAATGGATGTGGCTACCGGCAAAATGCTGAACGATAAACTAGAGTGGGTTAAGTTCTCTGGTCCGAGCTGGTACAAAGATGGCTTCTTCTATAGCCGCTACGATGCCCCAACCGAAGGCAACAAGCTGGCTAATAAGAACGAATTCCACAAAGTATACTACCACAAAATTGGTACACCGCAGAGCCAGGACAAGCTGGTTTACGAAGATAAAGCACATGCCCTGCGCAACTTCTACGGCCAGACTACAGACGATGAGCGCTTCCTGATTTTGAACGCATCGGAAGGTGCCAGCGGAGCCAATGCGTTATACTACAAAGATCTTGCTGACCCGAAATCAACTATAAAACCGATTGTAGATAACTTCGAGAGCGAGTACAATGTGATCGATAACTTCGGTGACAAGCTGCTGGTGATGACGAACAAGAACGCGCCGCGTTACCGCCTGGTGATGATCGATCCGAAGAAGCCACAGGAAGCCAACTGGAAAGTTATAGTTCCGGAATCGGCTAACGTAATGCAGAGTGTGTCTACAGTGGGTGGCCGCATTATTGCCAGCTACATGAAAGACGCTACCAGCCAGGTTATAGTTTACGACCAGAATGGCAAGCAACTGAACAATGTAGAATTGCCAACACTGGGTACAGTTAGCGGCTTCGGTGGCGACCAGAAAGACAAGGAGACTTTCTTCACGTTCACGTCGTTTACTTACCCGCCAACCATTTACCGTTACGATGTTGCCAACAACAAAGTAAGCCTGTTCCGCAAAACTGAAGTAAACGTAGATACCGAAGCTTTCGAAACGAAGCAGGTGTTTTATACTTCGAAGGACGGTACCAAAGTGCCGATGTTTATTGTGCACAAAAAAGGCCTGAAGCTGGACGGCACCAACCCGACTTACCTGTACGCTTACGGCGGCTTTAACATCTCTATGACGCCAAGCTTCAGCATTGCCAACATGCTATGGCTGGAGAACGGTGGTGTGTATGCCATGCCAAACCTGCGCGGTGGCGGCGAATACGGCGAAGACTGGCACAAAGCCGGCATGACGCCAAACAAACAAAACGTGTTCGATGACTTTATCGGTGCTGCCGAGTACCTGATCAACCAGAAATATACTTCATCTGAAAGACTGGCTGTAGCTGGTGGCTCAAACGGTGGTTTGCTGGTTGGTGCCTTTATGACACAGCGCCCTGAGCTGGCTAAAGTTGCCCTGCCTGCAGTAGGTGTAATGGACATGCTACGCTTCCATAAGTTTACAATTGGTTGGGCGTGGGTACCAGAGTATGGCTCGTCAGATGATGCCGCTCAGTTCGAGAACCTGTATAAATTCTCACCGCTGCACAACATTAAAGAAGGCGTAAAATACCCTGCTACCTTGGTTAAAACCGCTGACCACGACGACCGCGTTGTACCTGCTCACTCGTTCAAGTTCATCTCTGAACTACAGGCCAAAGGTGCTCCGGGCAATCCATATTTAATCAGAGTGGATGTACGTGCTGGCCACGGTGCCGGTAAGCCAACCTCGCTAGTTATCCAGGAGTATGCTGATACCTATGCGTTCATTTACAAGAACATGGGCGTAAACCCTTACGAAGGCGAAGCTCAAAACAGATAACACAAATATAGATCTGCCATTTATACTTCAGCCGCGCTGCCTGCCTCAGGTAGCGCGGCTTTTTTGTGCTCTCATCTATTATGCCTTCGCTCGCGGGACGCGACCGAAGGCATAAACTATAAATCTTCCGTACCTTAGCAACTATAAACCCAAACCCTACAGCTATGAAATCGTACCCCGGCAAAAGCCAGTTTATAGTTCGCTCCAGCGAGATTGATTACCACGGCAAAGCCACCATACCGGCGCTGGTAAGTTACATGCAGGAAGCGGCCTGGGAGAACACCCGCGACTTAGGTATTTCGATGTACGATTTGCTGGAACGTGGGCTTACGTGGGTGTTGCTGCGCATGCGCGTGGAGATGTTCCGGTATCCAAAACACGGCGAAAGTATAGTTGTGGAAACCTGGGCATCGGGGCGTGAGCGCGTTTTCCTGCACCGCGATTTCAGGATTTATACTTCCGATAACGAACTTCTGGGGCAGGCAACAAGTGTGTGGCTGGTAATGGATGTGGTGAAACGCCAGATGGTATCGGTGCCTGATTTTATAATGGATGTGGAAGTGGTGCCGGGTCAGGAGCCATTGCCTTTTGCAAAAGGTAAATTGGCGCAACTGCAGGAAGTGCAGTATACGCAGCAAATGCCCGTCCGCTGGCATGACATAGACCTGAACCGCCACGTAACCAACACCCGCTTCCTGCAATGGATTCTGGATACGTTGCCAACTAATATCCTGGAAAAACAACTCCGTGAAGTGGATATCATCTATAAAGCGGAAAGTATACTTGGCGATACAGTTATATCAAAAGTTGGTAAAGGTGAAACAGAAACTATACTTTTGCACAAACTTACCAGTCAGGAAACAGGCAAAGAATTGGTGCAGGCCAGGACAGTTTGGGAAGTTTTGAGTTAGAGAGTTTAGGAAGTTAGAAGGTGAGCAAGTTTTAAAATCCTGCTAATCCATTATAATCCTGAAAATCCTGATTCAGACAAACAACAATCAGCAATAAACAATATACAATACAAGTGATACAAGTTAGAAAAGGAACTATAGATGACCTGCCGCAGGTGCGTGACCTGGTAATGGAACTGGCCATTTTTGAGCGTGCCCCCAACGAGGTAACCAACACCCTGGAAGACATGCAGCGCGATGGCTTTGGCGAGCACCCGATATTCGAGTTTTTTGTGGCAGAATCAGAAGAAGGTATAGTTGGCTTGTCGTTATACTATACGGCTTACTCAACCTGGAAGGGAAAGACGATTTACTTAGAAGACCTGGTAGTAACAGAGCGCCTGCGTCGTAGCGGAATAGGTAAAAAACTGTTTGATGCAGTAGCCGAAGAAGCAAAACGAGTAGGTGCCAAGCGTTTCAGATGGCAGGTACTGGAGTGGAACGAGCCGGCCATTGAATTCTATAAAAAGATAGGCGCTGAGCTGGATGGCGAGTGGATAAACTGCACCATGACGGAACAACAGATTCAGGAGTATAAAGGTTAAGCTTATACTTTTAAAGTATAAAAGGCAGTTGCATTTTTTGTTGCAACTGCCTTTTTTATTATTCTGCGTTTCCGGTTCGCTCTACATCTGTTGCCACTATTTCAAGCACCGATCGGAAGGCAAGTGCTTTTTCTCCATAGCGATTAGCTGTTTTTTCCTGTAAAGCCGGAGCGTGATCGCGCTGGTACTCTTCCAGGTCATCTATATTGCGGCAGAAATACTGCACGGCATACGTTGTACCTCCGTTTTCCACTTCGGTCATTAAGCGGCAAATCTGGTTGCTCAGGAAAAAGCCGGTGCCCATTACTTCAGGAATGTGTACTTCCTTCATCCACTGCAGCCATTCGTCGGCCACTGTGTTTTCTACACTTACAGTTACATTGTATAAAATCATATTCAAAATTACGAATTAGGTACTACTTAGTATTTACTTGCTGGGTAAATTATGCAATGTGCTTTGCATAACGGGGCTTATACTTACATTTATTGGCGTTCTGGTACTTAAACTGCCGCCTGCCGTATAACTATTTCATAACAATTAATTGCCATGAAAAAATTCTTTATCATAAGTATCCTGAGTGCCGGGATGGGCTTAGGGCTACAACAGCAAACTGCCATTGCAGCAGATGTTCCATTGGTGGCCACATCCGGCGCTGTTGTGGGCACACATCCAACTGAGGAAAAGTATGATAAGATCATGACGGTTTATGCCAACAACCTGAAAGCAGCCTTTGCTCAGAAAGATGATGCCAAAACCATTGCCATGATAAATAAAACAACCGATGCGTTTATCGCCGATATGGCAAAACTGAAGCCTGAGCTGGAGAGCTGGGTTAAAGGTATGTCGGAGCAGGATAAAGAAGACCTGAAGGTTCGTTCAGAAAAAAAGCCTTACATAAAATCAATGATGGAAATTATGTTTGATATGAACATAGCCAAACGCATAGAGGCCAACCCGGAACTGCAAAAAGCCATGGAAGACTCTAATAAGCGTATGGAAGCATTGGGTTTTGAAGGGGAAGGTAGTACAGAAGACAGCGGAATGTAATTGGAGAAAATATAAAGTATAAAAAGAGCCGCCTGCATAACTGGTATGCAGGCGGCTCTTTTAAGTTTAAACGGTTAGTGTTACTGGCAACGCCATTTACCTGCCATGCCTTCGGTTTGTTCAGTATCGGCCCATGGCTGAAAAGCCATTACCACCGGTTTGGAGCCTGAGGTAGGCATAAGCTGCAATTGGCCTTCGCCTAACTGCACATAGATATTGCCATCTGCATCGCTTACGGCATTTAGTGTGCCTGCACTGTTCTGTAAAGTATACGTTTTATTGGTGCTTAAGCCGGTGGCAGTAAGATCTTTTACCTGGTATACTTTCTGGTCTGGAGAGTCTCCTGTATTGCTTTCTGCCTGTACGACAGTTTCTACTTTACCGCCTATCCATAGGTTCTCGCCCAGGCAGTCGGTTGTTTCGGCAATCAGGTCAAAATACGCTTCTTCGGTTTGGGTTTGGGTCTGCGACGCCATTACCGTAACAGCTGTTTGCTCTTTTGTTTCGTCTGTAGCACTGGCTTGCGGCTCAACATCCATACGCGCTGAGCATGCTGCCAAAAATAACATTAAAAGAAGAGCGGGTAAGCGTAAATTAATTTTTTGAGTAAAGTTTATTTTCATAAGCCTGTATAATTTTAAAGTTGCATATACTGCTTTATACTGGCTGTTAGAATATTAAGTTGATGTTTAAGTTTGTGATTATATGAATATTTATATACTTTGTTTTTAATCTTATATGGGTGCTATTTAGGACGATAGATATAAATTTTCCTATATATTAAAATGCTAGATTGGCTCCATGTAATCGAGGTCTTTGGCATAGGTTTCTTCCAGCGTAAGAATAGAAGCGACAGCAAGTATAAGGCATACAATACCTAATAGTATAGCCCCTGGCACTAAACCTACAGAGTCTTTTAAAGCACTGAAAGCAAGCGTAAGTAGCACCACTGCACCACGCACAAAATTAGGAACAGTAGTAGTAACTGTAGCCCTGATGTTCGTTCCAAACTGCTCGGCAGCAATAGTAACAAACACCGCCCAGTAACCACCGGCAAAGCCAAGTGCCACACACAATGTATAAAAAGTGCTTAAACTAAAACCTCGGCCCAGCAGATAAGCAGCAATAGCTAAGGCTGCGAGCAATAAAAATGCAAGTACAATATAGCGGCGGCTCCTGAAACGCTGGCTTAGGTAACCACTGGCAAAATCACCGAAGGTAAGCCCCAGGTAACAGAACGAAATTGCTTTTGCAGCCGATACAGGTGCTGTTATACCCAGGGCTTTGCCAAACTCGGGTGAGAAAGTTATCAGTATGCCCACCACAAACCATATCGGAATTCCGATCAGGATGCATTTGATGTATTTTTTGAACCGGGCTGCATTGGTAAATAAACTCAGGAAATTTCCACGTGTAACGCCGGTGCCTTTCAGGTTATTAAACATTCCCGATTCAAAAACACCAATCCTTAAGAAAAGCAGCAACAAACCCAGGCCACCCCCAATAAAATAAGCCGTGCGCCAGCCAGCATATTCGCCTACAAAACCTGCCAGTATAGCCCCTGAAATGCCTATAGTTGCCACTACCATGGTGCCGTAACCGCGCTTCTCTTTTGGTAATACTTCAGATACCAGCGTAATGCCAGCGCCTAATTCGCCGGCCAGGCCTACGCCTGCTATAAAACGGAGGGCCGCATACATCGGAATTGTAGTTACAAACCCATTCAGGATGTTGGCCACAGAGTATAAAAAGATAGAACCGAACAAAACCGACAGCCTTCCGCGTTTATCGCCCAGCATACCCCAGGCCACACCACCTACCAGCATCCCGGCCATCTGCATGTTAAGAAGCAGCACGCCCTGCTCTAATAGATCGGCCTGGCTGGCAACACCCAACGCTTGCAAACTGGGTATGCGCACGATGCTAAACAACACCAGGTCGTAGATATCCACGAAGTAGCCGAGGGCGGCCACTATAACGGAGGCATTAAACAGATAATGTTTCTGAGGCGAGGTTGTGATTTTCGGCATATATAGTTCTGTATCTATACTTTAAATTTATCTTTTTGCGCTGATAACACAAGTGCCTGTGCTATATTGAATAAAAAATATTCCGGGATTATACTTTAGAAGAGTGCCTGCTGCCTGGTTTAAACTGTGTAGCCAACGCAATTGAAGTATAGCTGCCGTTTGACCTTTCTGCTAATTATGATACTTTAGGGGTTGTACTCGCACTTTATATTTTAAAACCTATGCCGGAAATCGGAAAGAAACTGCAGTTAAAGCCAGATTATACTTTACTTTTAATTAATGCACCCCAGGAGGTTGCGCAGCAATTCTTGGATGAGGGCTATACTTTTACTGCTGCCAGTGTGGCGCCTGCAACGGGTGCGTTTGATGCTGTGCTGCTTTTCGTAAAAACTAAAACTGAATTGGATGGGCTGGCGCCTCAGGTAGTGGCTGTGCTTAAACCGGAGGGCATGTTGTGGGTCGCTTATCCTAAAAAATCATCCGGCATAAAATCAGATCTTACCCGCAACGAAGGCTGGAAAACGATAACTGAGCTGGATTACCAGGCCGTGCGGCAGGTAGCTATTGATGATACCTGGTCTGCGTTGAGGTTTAAGCATGCCTCGGAGCGTAAAGCGCCTTCTATGTTCGGAGTTGATAAACCAGGTATAGACAGAGTAGCGCGTACCGTAACCGTGCCCGATGATCTGAAAGAGGCCCTGGACTCTATGGGGTTTCTGGAGGTGTTTGAGAAACTATCGTTTACGCAGCGCAAAGAAGCCGTATTGGGTGTAACAGAAGCCAAACGCCCGGAAACCAGAGCGAACCGGATAGGTAAAATTGTAGAGCAGATGCTGGGGTTGGCCCAGAAGTATAAACTATAACAACACGCTAAGTATAAAACAAGAAGAGCGGCCTTTGCAGGTCGCTCTTCTTGTTTTATAAGTATAAATATTATAGCTGCACAGAAATCGGGAAGGTAACTTCTATGTCTGTTTCGCCTGTAGCCTGGTTACCGTTTTTAATGCCAGGCTGGTGCTTCAGAACTACTTGCAAAGTGCCTGGCGTTGTGCCGGTTGTTGTAGTTTGTGCCGTAAACTCAAGGCCAATTGTCCGGCCGTTAGTATCTTTATCAGTTTTAGTGATGGTAACGTTGGCGCCTGTTACATTAAAGAAAAGCTCGTGGTCTACGCCTTCGTTTTTAATCTCTGTTGTCAGGTCTGCAGCCGGAGTTTTGCTCTCATCCAGCAGTTTTACAGTGCCGGTATAGGTGATATTTGGCTTCAGTACGATAGAAGTTATAGTTGGGGCTTGTCCGCCAGCACCGTCAGTATCTTTCCAGGTTGCCGTTACATTGTTTCCTTTAGTTGGAACCATGCTTAACTCTACAGTCGTGATCTGCTCGTTCTCTTCAATCGGATTCGGGTTATCATCATCGCCGCAGGCTGAAGTGGCAATCGCGAAAGAGCCCATCAGGAAAAGGGCAAGGTACTGTCTGAATATTTTTTTCATAATGCTAATTTAGATAAAGCAACTTTACAAATATAGTGTTTTAGCTTTAAAAGCTTAAGCCTTAATGATGTTAAGTGGGATTTTTAACCTAAACATAATAATGCGTCCCATTTCATCAGCAAAATACCGGAACCGGTTTAGGTAATCGCGGTAGGCTGTGTTAAGCAGGTTATTACCGGTTATACCTATTTCTACAGGCTGTTTGCCAAAGTATACCGTGGTGCCTGCCTCAGCGTTCAGCAGGAAATAAGCAGCTGGCGCCGGTGCAAAATCCTGGTCAGATTTTTCCGGGGTGCGTGTCTGCTTTGCTACGTACAACCCGCCTAAGCCAATATAAGTATCGGCCAGGTTATGGTTGCCAAGCTTATCAAACTCATAGGTAAGTTTATTGTCAAACCTATCGGAAGGTATACTTACCAGGTGATCATCAGTATCAAGGTTACGCGCCCGGACTATAGATGATTTAGATACCCAGGTTAGTTGTGACAAGAGCTTAAAATCAAACGTAAGGTCTACGCCCCGGAACGAAGCATCTGCCTGTTTATAAGCATACGCCGGAAAAGCTCCTTTTAAAGTTAACACAGGGTTTGGTAACGGCGCCGCGTAAATATAGTTACTGATGTAATTGTTGTAAATACTCAGCGTGCCGTTAAAGCGTTGGTTACCATAGTATTCTGCCGATAGCTCAAAATTATAAGCCTGCTCCGGATCAAGGTTTGGATTACCAACTTCGTAAGCCACAGAACTATGGTGCACACCTTCGCTGAAAAGTTCGTTCGCTCCCGGTGCTCGCCATGCGGAGGTAGCACTTAGCCCGAATGTAAGGTGGTAACCCACATCGTATAAAGCGCCCAGCGTACCTGATAAATTGTTAAAAGTGTATTCCGGCTGGATAAGCGTTTCGTTATTCTTCAGCTTTTTTACCTGCAAATAGGTGTAATCGTAGCGCAAACCGGCTTCCAACTGTAATTTGTTTCTCTGCCAATGTTCGGCTGCAAAAGCGCCTGCTGTTATACTTGTGTAAAAAGGCAAAAAATCGTCGTACTCATACGTGTTATGTTTGTATACAGTGCTGGCCCCAACCGATCCGGAGAAATTGCCGATAGGCTTGTGTTCCCAAACAGCCTCGGTGGTATGTGTGGTCAGGTTTAGCTGTAGAGCAGGGTTAGTGTCGCCGCCGTGTACATCAAATTCTTTGCGTGTGTTCTGCTGTAAACCGTAAATAAACTCCAGCTTACCTATCTCGCCGGTGTTGGCAAAAGCTTTGGCCTTAAACAGGTTATGGGTAACGTCCTGGTATGGCCTGCCTATAGTATAGGTAAAATCTGCCGTATCTGCATTTTCCGGTCTGCCGCGTGCAATGGCGTTATTAAGATCTGTCAGATTGCCGATATGCGATTCTCTAAGTATGCCTAACTCTGTATGAAACTGGCTGAAAAATAGCTCAGCGCCATAGTTCTGTTTAGTATAGCCCAGTGCAGCCGAAAAGTTACGCTCTTCAAAGCCGGTGTTGTTCAGGTAATAATCAGGGGCTTTGGCGTTACCTGCTTTTTTGAAAGTACCCTGCAGGCGCCAGCTCAGAGGCGGTAGTTTGGCTGAGTTTCCGTCTATCATAGCAGAAATACCCTCCTGCCGGTTGTTGGTGCTGCCCAGCAAATTCAGCTCAGCTCCTATTCCTATCGAATCACGTAATGGCCTTGGGTCTACAATAACAACTCCGCCAACGGCATCGGCTCCGTAGCGTACCCCGGCTGCGCCTTTTACAATGTGCATTTCTGTTGTTACAAACGGGTCAATCTCCGGGGCGTGTTCCGAGCCCCATTGCTGGCCTTCCTGCCGTACACCGTTGTTCAGAAGCAGAATACGGCTGCTGTGCAAACCATGTATAACAGGCTTCGAAATGGTAGGCCCTGTTTGCAAAGTTGTTACGCCGGCTATAGTTTTAAGCGATTCGCTGAAAGATAAGCCACGGGTTTTGTCCAGATCGCGGCCATTTATAGTTTCTGAAGATTGTGCCTGGGTTTTTACATGGCTTCCGATAATCTCTACCGCTTTCAGTTGTTTGGCATCTGTGTGCAGTTGCAGGTCGCGCACCGAGGAATTAGTGATCCGGAAAGTATAGCTTTCCTGTTCGTACCCGATGTAAGTTACTTTCAATGTATAGGTGCCCTGGCACAGGTGGTGGAAATGGTAATTGCCATACTCATCGGATGCGGTGGCCCTGTCAAGCTCCTTTATGTAAATAGTTGCCCCTATTAAAGGCTCGCGGGTGTCGTGGTCTATTGTTTTGCCCGATAAGGTAAGGCCGCAATCCTGTTCGGTTCCGTTGTCAGAATTACTGGGCTGCTCTTGTGCTGTTGCCGGCAACGTATAAGCCAGCACTATTAAAAGCGATAAAAGCCTTCCGATATATTTCTTTATCAACACGTGCTAAATTAAAAAGTGAGGCTAATACCCAATTAGTGTCTATAAAACAGCACGTAAATAGGGTATAGCTTTATCCTGAAAATAAATTAAGGCCAGCTGGTAAGTATAGCTGCCAGTCAGATATCAGGCTACAGGAGGCGCGCGCAACTGTGCATAAAGTGGCGGGGTGCCTTGCCAGTTAAGTATAAGAAAGGAAGTATAAGTAGTAAAATGTAATGCCTCTGCAAAAGCTACAGAAGTATGAACAGGCTGATAAGGTGCGCCAAACAAATCCTCTACAGGGCAGTGTTTGTGCTTCATTCCCAGCTGGGCCTGCTTGGTATCAGTATGGTCCGGGTGTGCAGTATGGGTATGTGGGTGCAGTTCGAGCCAAAGCGCATCCGGTACCATCACTCTACAGAAGAGCAGGAGCAGAAGCAGGGCGATATATGGCGTAAACCGGCGCAATGTTATAATGGAACGTAAACAAATATAGCATTAATTCACCAATGTTGCATTTACGCTTAAATTTTTAAGATGGCTGTTAAACAGTAATATTCTGTGCCAAAATGCAAGTCAGAATACGGCTAAAGCTTAGGTGTTGGGTTGGTTTTGTGACAGGATGGCAGAAAATCTATACTTGCCAGGCAATGGAACAAGATTTGAAAAGCAGTAGCTGAAGCAAATTCCACCTGATAAAAACTTACTTATAAGATAAAAACATGGAAGAAAGAGGTAACATTTCGATTCACACCGAAAACATTTTCCCGATCATCAAGAAGTTTCTTTACTCTGATCACGAGATTTTCCTGCGTGAGCTGGTGAGTAATGCCGTGGATGCCACCCAAAAGCTGAAAAGCTTGTCGTCTATGGGTGAGTTTAAAGGCGACCTGGGTGAGTTGAAAGTGGTTGTGTCTGTGGATAAAGATGCCCGCACCATTACCATTGCCGATAATGGTATTGGTATGACAGCCGAAGAGATCAAGAAATACATTAACCAGATCGCATTTTCGGGTGCTACCGAGTTTGTGGAGCGCTACAAAGATTCTGCAGGCGATAAGAGCCAGATAATCGGTCAGTTTGGTTTAGGGTTCTACTCTGCCTTTATGGTGGCCGACCGTGTAGAGATTGTTACCAAATCTTATCAGGAGGGCACCGAAGCTGCGCACTGGACCTGCGACGGCAGCACCGAGTTTGCCATTGCCCCGGCCCACAAAGAAACAAGGGGTTCTAATGTCATACTTAACGTAGCCCAGGATTCTGAAGAGTTCCTGGAGCCGGCCCGCATCCGTACTATACTTACCAAATACTGCAAGTTCCTGCCGGTTCCGGTAGAGTTCGAGGGCGAGATCATCAACAACCCGAACCCGATCTGGACAAAACAGCCATCTGAGCTTACTGACGAAGACTATAAGAACTTCTACAAAGAGCTTTACCCGTTCTCGGAAGCGCCGCTGTTCTGGATCCACCTGAATGTAGATTATCCGTTCAACCTGACAGGTATTTTATACTTCCCTAAGATCAAGAACGAGTTTGAGATGCAGCGCAACAAGATTCAGTTGTACTCACGCCAGGTGTTTATTACCGATGAGGTGAAAGATGTGGTGCCTGAGTTCCTGATGCTGCTGCACGGTATCATCGATTCGCCGGACATTCCGCTGAACGTGAGCCGTTCGTTCCTGCAGGCAGATTCAGCCGTTAAGAAAATCAATACTTATATTACCAAAAAAGTAGCTGATAAACTGGCCGAGATCTTCCGTAAAGACCGCGAAACGTTCGAGAAAAACTGGGACGACATCAACGTGTTTGTGAAGTATGGCATGCTGAGCGATGATAAGTTTTATGAGAAAGCCAAAGACTTTGTATTGCTGCAGAACACCGAAGGCAAGTTCTATACTTTAGAAGAGTATAAAGCCCAGACACAGGCCAACCAGACAAACAAGAGCGAGCAATTGGTACTGCTATACACAACAGATGCCGATAAGCAACACGCTTACGTAGAGGCTGCCGTTAACCGGGGCTACGATGTGCTGAAACTGGATTCGCTTATTGACAGCCACTTTATTGGTTTGCTGGAGCAGAAGCTGGAGGAAACTACCCTGAAGCGCGTTGACTCAGAAACAATAGATAAATTGGTTGAGAAAGACGAGAACAAGGAAAGTGTACTGAATGACGGCGAAAAAGAAGACCTGAAGAAAGTATACGAGCAGGCCATAAACAACCAGCACATGACTGTTGAGGTAGCGCCACTTGCTCCGGACGATGCACCTGTAGTAATTACACTGCCAGAGTTTATGCGCCGCATGAAAGACATGAGCCGCACCGGTGGTGGAGGTATGATGTTTATGGGCGACATGCCGGATACTTATAATGTAACCATCAATGCAAACCATACTTTAAACCAGCGCATTCTGAAAGCAAAAGACGACAACAAAGAGCGTATTGCCCGCCAGGCATTCGACCTTGCGTTACTTTCTCAGAACATGCTGAGTGGTTCTGCTTTAACAGCTTTCGTAAAGCGCAGCGTTGACCTGATCGACAAAGAATAATTTATATTACACCTAAAATAGAAGGCAGTGCCCGCAGGGCGCTGCCTTTCTTGTTTATACTTCTGGCGTTGCACGTGAAACTTAGCAGGCCATGCTGCAGTTATAGAGTTCGGCCCGCTTTGCAGCTATATGATTTATGCGCATTTTTACGTTGCTTTATAAATCGCTAAAAGCTAAATGGCTATCTTGTTAACTAGGCAAGTATAGCAAAGTATAATTTAAAAGTGTTGCTTGCTGCGGGCGCAATTCAGGCATTCAGAACTAAAATATGAGGCACACTCCTTATCTGGTTTTTATAAGTATCATCTGCATTTTTATACTTGCGTTGGGCGGTTGTGGCTCTGCCAAGTATAACAGCGACTATAACCTGAGCCGGGCGCAGCAGAAAAAAGGCGTAAAAACCGATCAGGCACTGGCCGCTTCCGATACAACGCTTCCTTCTGTAGAAAATAAATTCCCGGCAGGCGATAGTATAACCGAGAAACGAAAGAAGAGCAAGCCTAGCAAACGCTACTTTATGGGCTACAGGGTAAAGCGTGGTTTTGTGCGCTCGGGCAGCCGTGGCGATAACGAAACGTTAGAAACCTTCAGTTTTCTGCCCGTTTTTGAAGAGCCAAACGCTTATGCACCCCGCAAATATTATTTCGATACCAAGAATAGGAAAATAGCCAACGCTTTCGGCGAGATAGACCAGAATAGGTATAAAGTGCTGCACGGGCCATATAAGAAAAAGATTGGCGATGAAGTGGTAGAAGAAGGGTATTATTATGTAGGTACTAAACACCTGCGCTGGGAGCGCTACAACAAAAACGGTATTCTGCTTGATAAGTCTCATTTTGATAAAGGCTTTCTGCGCGATGCCGTGGTTAAGTACTATAACAACGACCGTAGCAAGATAAAAGAAGTTATACCTTATACTTATGGCCAGGTGCAGGGCACGTATTACCGGTTCTATGAAAACGGGCAGGTAGAATGGACTGGGCAGTACGAAAAAGGCCGCAAGGTAGGTGTCTGGATTAAGAACTATGATTTCAGGAACCGCCGCCATTACGAGTACCAGTACCCGAAATCGGCTTACGACGAACCTTTTGAGCCATACTTGCTGAAACAATATGACCGCCATGGCACCCTGGTCTACGAGAAAGATAAGCTGGATAAACGGGCTTCTGCGGATCAGCGTTAGTAAAAAGCATCTTCTATGTGGTGCAGCTCCGGCGGGTTTGAGAGCGTTATGGAAATTATATCAAAGCGAATGTCCTGCTCCCAGCCTTTCTGAAGTATAAATTCTTCGGCGGCAGCCAGTATAAGTTCCTGCTTTTTCATAGTAACCGCTTCCTCCGGAAAGCCGAATTTATCGCTGGTTCTGGTTTTAACTTCTACAAATACCAGCAACCCTGGCTTTTCAGCAATGATGTCAATCTCGGCCCGTTTATACCTATAGTTTCGGCTAAGTATAGTATAACCCTTTTCCTGAAGGTAAGCCGCTGCCATACTTTCGCCGTTTAAGCCTGTTATAATATGATTTCCGGATTGAAATGCCATTTAAAATATAAATTTTACAGCTAAATAAGCTTAATCAGGAATTTTGAAATAACTTTATACTGTGAAAACCCGGAAGAAGCATTTTTGAATACCTGCTATCAGAACGGACAAGTTCGCTTCTGTTACTTTTCTGCTAAACAAACAACGGAATTGTGGGTTGGTAGTTTTCAGAGGCAGATTTAAGCAATTAGTAAGGTTATTAAAGCGTTCTTCTTTTGATTATCTGCATATAGGGCTGCGCATACTTTGCTCTAAACCATGCAAATGAATCGACCACAATTGAAACAGTAAATACCTGAAAGGCTAACTTTCAAAAGCAAAAGCGTGTTACAAAACAAAGAAATAAAGTTAGAGCGGCTGGGCCTGATCGATTATAAAGAGGCGTGGGACTACCAGGATAAAATCTTTACAAGTATACTCGATATTAAGGCGCAGAACCGTAAAGCGGAGGCAGAAGCAGGCGAGCAAAACCAAACTCCCAATTACCTGTTGCTTTGCTCCCACCCGCATGTGTATACATTGGGTAAGAGCGGGCACGAGTCTAACCTGCTTATTAACGAAGAAGGCCTTAAAGCCAAAGGGGCAACGTTCTACAAGATTAATCGTGGGGGCGATATCACCTACCATGGCCCGGGCCAGATCGTAGGTTACCCTATACTAGACCTGGATAACTTTTTTACGGATATCCATAAGTACCTGCGGCTTTTAGAAGAGGCCATTATACTTACGCTGCAGGATTATGGTATAAAGGCAGGGCGTATAGCTGGCTTAACAGGTGTATGGCTCGACCACGAAGAACAGCGTAACCCGCGTAAGATATGTGCCATGGGCGTAAAATGCAGCCGCTGGGTAACCATGCACGGTTTCGCGTTTAACATCAACACCGACCTCGATTACTTTAATAATATAGTACCTTGCGGCATTACAGATAAGCAGGTAACATCGCTGGCAAAAGAGTTGGGGCGCGAGGTGCCGCTTGCCGAGGTAGAAGAAATACTAATTAACCATTTGGCTCAGCTGTTCGGGGCCACTATTACCACAGCAACCCATGAAGAAAGACATTGATTTTGGTACGGTAGAAGGCGTTTCAGTTGCAGTAGCTACCTCCATTAATGAACTCGAAGAACAAACCTGGAATGTTTACCTTTTAAATAACAACCCTTTCCCGCTCGATAATGTGCTCATCACCTCAAAAGGTTACGGCATTTCAGGCGAAAACGAAGTACAGACATCTGTGCTACGCCACATGTTTGAACGCGTAGAGGCGAAGAGCTTTGTGCAGATTGAGCCAATTGATCCGGCCATTTTTCACATAAACAACGAGTACTGGGTAAGCTACTATATCGATAGGCAGATATATGATAAAAAGTATGTTTTCGTGCCTGATTCTATTACAGAAGATAACCTGATAGAGATAAGTATGCTGCAGATGCAGGGCGTGCTGCACTCTTAGCAAATTTATACTTTGGAAGAAGCTGATGCGCTGTATAGTAAGTGTTGTGATTTTTTTCGGATAAGTCTGCTTATACCGCCTGCTAACGTAAATATACTTTATAAATAACAAATTTTGTATTTCTTTGCTGATGCACTGAAAGCCTATGGAACAGAATATACTATCCCTTATACTATCATTTAGCTGGGCTTTTCTGATAGCGGTATTTGCTGTTCCGTCTATAATCCGGGTGGCTCACCTGAAAAATATTCTGGACCAGCCCAACCTGCGCACTGTTCACGAATCGCTTACGCCAAGGCTCGGAGGTTTAGCCATGTTTGCAGGCTTTATGTCGGCGCTAACTATTTTTTCAGACCTCTATAATGGCGTGCAGCAATTGCTGGCCGGCTGTATCATACTTTTTTTTATTGGCCTTAAAGATGACATGGTTCCCATTTCGGCACTTAAGAAATTTGCAGTGCAGTTACTGGCAACAGGCATTGTTATGTTTATGGCCGACATCCGCATTACCAGTTTTCAGGGCATTTTCGGGATCGGCGAATTGCAGATAGGTATAAGCTATGCTTTCACTTTCTTTGTAATTATAGGCATTACCAACTCCATTAACCTGATTGACGGGCTTGATGGGCTGGCCGGAACAATTGTCGTGATTATCAGCGCAACCTTTGGGGTATACTTTGTGCTGTATGGCGGTGAGGCTTACGGTAATTACGCGGCTGTAGCTTTTTGCCTGATTGGCGGCTTGCTGGGGTTTTTAAGGTATAACTTTCATAAAGCAACCATATTTATGGGTGATACCGGCTCGCTGTTGTGCGGGTTTATAGTATCGGTTCTGGCCATTCAGTTTATTGAGATGCGTATGGTGCCGGCAGCCCCTTCTGTTGCACTAGGTATACTTTTTATCCCGTTGTTCGATACTATCCGGGTTTCTGTTATTCGTATTTTAAAAGGTAACTCCCCTTTTATCCCGGATAAAAACCACATACACCACAGATTGCTGGGTATGGGTTTTAACCAGATCAGTACTGTGTTAATACTTGCCATATTAAATTTGGCGGTTATTCTTTTTGTTGTAAACTTTGGGGAGTGGGGTAACCTTAGTTTGTTGCTGGTTTTGCTTGCCTTCTCGGTGGTTCTCAGCATATTTCTGGGGGTATACAGGCCACGTGGAACTGTGAAGAATGTCTCTAAAGTATAAAACTCTGCTTATTGGCTTATACCTGGCACTGGCGTTTATTGCTATGCCATTGCGTGCACAGGTGTTACCCCTTGAGCAGAAAAACACTATCGGCGCTGACTGGCTGGTGCAGGAGTCCGGCGAAAAGCAGTTGGTGCCTTACACAGCAGGCTTGCACACAAATTTTAATGCCATACACCAGTGGGTAAGTATAAACCCTGCGCAGCCTTTTGTGATCGGGTTTACAGCCAAAAAAGGAGAATGTTTGTTCCTGAACAATCAGCTTATTTTTATAGCCGATTCTGCTTCTAACTATACTATAAACCTGGCAAAGTATACAAAGCAGGTACAACCAGTAAACAGGAAGTTTTTGCTTACAGTATGGCATCCGGCGCAACAGCCCGACATTTCCACTTTTCAAAACAAAACGCTTGAACCGGATAAACAGCAGCAAGCTGCAAAATCTACTTATTCTGTAAAACTGCGGGAATACGTAAATCAGAATGCCTTTATCCTGTTTATGTTGCTTGTGGGGCTTATTTATGGCAGCCTTAAGACTAGCTATCCAGCTGATTTTAACAGCGTTTTCAGGTTAAGTTCTTTTATCCGGACGAATACCCTGGAAGAAGGCTTTCTGGCTAAACCAATAAGTACCTGGTCTAGTGTGCTGTTTGTGCTGGCGTTTTCCATATCGTTTGCGCTGCTAATTGCCGCTATACATACCAACATCCAACATATCCGGCTTTTCAACCGCCTGTTTCCTGTTTCAGAAGCAGATATTACAACCAAAATAATTTTCTATACGGTTGCTATATTTTTATTTATCCTGATAAAGTACTTTTTCCTGCGTGTGATGGCCTTTATATTTGGTCTGGAGCAGGTAGTGCAGTTGCAGTACAGGGAGTTTCTTAGAACCATACTTTTTCTGAGTATTTTCCTGCCGCTGGTTATGCTGCTTTACCTGGCACTGAATATGGAAATGCCCGAAACTGTTTTGCTCATCTCTAATCTGGCAGTTTCTTTTATGCTGGCTTTCACTATGCTTAGGGTTTTTGTGACTGTAAATAAAAAAGCACCTGTACTAAATCTGCATTTATTTTCATACCTTTGCGCCACAGAAGTAATTCCGCTGGTAATTATACTTAAGTTGATCGTGTTTAACTTCTAAAAGCACAATTTAGTATGGTAGTGGCGGGTTAAGCGGGTAAAAAAATATAAACTACCTCTAGTAATATGGCTGAAAGCACAGTAGAGCCTTGGGCAAATCCAGAAAGACATAAAATTCCGATCAAGAGTATTCTTGTAACGCAACCACAGCCTACCACTGATAATTCTCCTTATTTATCTATTGCTGAAAAGTATGATATAAAGGTAGATTTCAGGGCTTTTATAGAAGTGGAGCCTGTTCCTTACAAGGAGTTCCGTAAAGACAAGGTTGATATTTTAGCGCATACTGCCGTTATTTTTACGAGCCGTAATGCTGTAGACCATTTCTTCAGAATCTGCCAGGAGAGTAAGATAGAGATGCCAGCAGACATGAAGTATTTCTGCATATCTGATCAAACGGCATATTACCTGCAAAAGTATATTGTGTTGCGCAAGCGTAAGCTTTTTGTTGGCGAGAAAACAGCGAAAGATCTTTTCGAAGTAATTAAAAAGCACAAGAACGAGAAGTTCCTTTACCCTTGCTCAAACATCCGTAAAGATGATATACCTGGTTTCCTGGCTGCAAGTAAGATAAACTTTACAGAGGCAATTATCTATAAAACGGTAGCAGCCGATTTATCTGACTTGGATGATGTAACCTATGATTGCATTGCCTTTTTCAGCCCGTCAGGTATAACTTCGTTGTTTGCAAACTTTCCTAATTTTAAACAGAATAATACCCGTATTGCAGCATTTGGCCCTACAACGGCAAAAGCAGTGCGTGATGCCGGACTAGAGCTGGATATTGAGGCGCCAATGCCAAATGCGCCGTCCATGACGGGTGCTATAGAGGTATATATACAGAACCAAAAGCAGACTTTGAAAAAATAATTTACGCAGTGTAACTTATTTTTAGCTTTTCCATACTATCTAAAACGCAAAACGAGTTTAGGATTCCTATACTTGCTTTGCGTTTTATCGTTTAATGTATAAATTTGGTTAGTTTTCTTGTCTTTGCTCCATCTAATCGTATCTTGCCAACATACAGCTGCCTATGAGAAAGTTTCTACCTGTACTTTTGCTGGTGCTGTTTTGCCAGTCCGCTTCATGGGCTCAGCAGCAGCCTCAGTATACTCATTATGGATTTAACGGCTTAAACATAAGCCCGGCATATGCAGGTATAACCAACAGGCCAGAAGTGTTATCCATATATAGGTACCAGTGGCTTGGCTATGATGCGACATTTGATGATGGCGGCTCTCCGCAAACGTTGTTGCTCACTGCTCATACACCGGTGCGGCTGTTACATGGCGGAATCGGGATAGGTTTGGTGCGTGATAAAATTGCCAACACTACCTTTATGAATGCGGCGCTCTCCTATTCTTTTCATATAAAAATAGGCGAAGGTAAACTGGGCTTAGGTATCCAGGGTAATGTGAACAATATTAAGAAGGGTAATTACAGGGCGATAGATGATAATGATCCGAGTGTGCCTTATAACAGCTCAGACACCAAATATGATCTGGGTGCCGGTATGTGGTACGAATCGGAAACATTTTATGCAGGCGGTGGAGTAACAAATTTGCTACGCTCAAAGTATGAGTTTGCAGATTCTGCAAAAACGGGATCGGGACAGGTGTTAGGAGAAAACCATATATATGTAACAGCGGGCTATAATCTGCCTTTAGTACAAGATTTGGTGCTCACCCCAACGGCGCTTATTAAGCATGATACCGAAACTTTTTCCTTTGATGCAGGAGCTAGAGTAACATTTAACGAAAAATATTGGGGCGGTGTGAATTATCGGCATAAAGAAGCTGTTAGTGCTCTTGCTGGTGTCGCGCTTCTACAGGATAATGCACTTAGGCTGGGATATGCCTTTGATTTTACTACGTTTAATAAAGAGGCTAAAGCGCCAACTTCGCATGAAGTTATGGTGTCCTATAGATTACCGGAGCCAGTTGTAAGGTTCCGCCCGCCGGTGAGAACACCACGATACAATTTTGCTAGATAAGCTCAATCTGATAACAAAATAGGTTTAAAGTATAGCTCTTGAAAAAATGCAGCAAAAAATAGCTGTGTGCATAATAATATAGAAGAGAGTACTTCGTTGAAAAATAATATAATAGGTGTGGCGCGTAAATCTTTTGAATTACTTTTTATTCTTATATATTTGCTACATCTGTAAAATTGTGCAAAAAACATTACTAAAAATTTTATCTATTAAGAGTCATCATGAACAAACTATTTAAGCTGTCTTCATTCGCATTAGCGGTGGTGCTGCTTGCAAGCTGTGGGATGAGAAGAGGGCCTCAAGGTGATCTTGTTGGTACGGAAGATCGTCCGGATTACAACGCGCAAGAGATACCATATGGCATGGTGGCCTGTCCTGGAGGGACATTTCATATGGGCCAGGCAGACCAGGATATAGCAGCAACCATGGCTAACCTGAACAAGCAGGTAACAATTGGTGGCTTTTACATGGATGAAACTGAGATCACTAACAACGAATACCGCCAGTTCATTGATGTTATTAAAACAGACTCTCTGGATGTATTAGGTGAGCAGTTTGTAATGGAACAGCTTTATCCGGATACAACTGTTTGGGTAAAAGACTTTACCTACCACATGGGTGACCCCCTTATGGAGTATTATTTCACGCATCCGGCATTCGACGACTATCCTGTAGTTGGCGTGGACTGGTTTGCTGCTAAATATTTTAGCGACTGGAGAACGAAGTTAAAAAATACTGCCAATGCTGAAGACGGAAGAGCACCTATGCCAAAATTCCGTTTGCCTTCTGAAGCAGAGTGGGAATATGCCGCCAGAGGTGGCCGCGATATGGCTACTTACCCTTGGGGAGGACCATACCTGCGCAACGCCAAAGGTTGCTTGCTAGCCAACTTTAAGCCTGGCCGTGGTGATTACTACAGCGATGGCTTTACTTATACAGCCCCTGTTGCACAATACTTCCCGAATGATTTTGGCCTTTATGATATGGCCGGAAACGTGTCGGAGTGGTGCGAAGATGCTTATGCTGATGCTACTGTTCCGATTACATGGGACCTGAACCCGGTTTATTACGATGATAATGAGCCACGCAAAGTAGTAAGAGGCGGTTCATGGAAAGACATCGCTTATTTCCTAGAAACAGGAACACGTAACTTTGAATACCAGGATTCTGCGAGATCTTATATCGGTTTCCGTAATGCCATGATCTATATCGGAAGATCTTCAGGAAGAGAATTCAGATAAGCTAACATTAAAAGAACACTACCAAAAAACTCTATCGTTCACAACTTAATTAAATTTTAAAATGAGCAAAGCTAAAGGCAATGTTTTATTCGACAAGGTAATGCCAAAAATATATGGTATTGGTGCAGCTGTCGTAATTATTGGAGCCTTGTTTAAAATTCAGCACTGGCCAGGAGCTAACGAAATGCTGATTTTGGGTCTTGGTACAGAGGCCGTTATCTTCTTCCTTAGTGCGTTCCAGCCACAACCACATGATCCGGACTGGGCAAAAGTATACCCACAACTAGCTGATGACTATCAGGGTGAAGGTATTGTGCCTACTACTGTTTCAAGTGGTCCGTCACTTACAGGTAAATTAGATGATATGATGCGTAATGCTAATATCACGCCAGATACTATTAACTCACTGGGCTTAGGCCTTAACAGACTTAGCGAAACTACTGCACAGATGGCTGACTTAAGCCAGGCAACTGCTGCTACACAAGAGTATACCGTTAGAGTAAGAACTGCTGCTGATTCACTTGACAAGATCAATGCAGCTTACGCAACTACAGCTGAAGCGCTATCTCACATGGCTGGTTCTACTGCAGATGCTAAAGAATATCATAGCCAGGTACAAAACATGACCCGTAATCTGGGTGCATTAAACGCTGTATATGAGATGGAGCTTCAGGATGCAAACAACCACCTGAAAGCAATGAACAAGTTCTATGGCAACCTGAGCATGGCCATGGAAAATCTTACTGATGCCAGCAAAGATACAGAACAGTTTAAGCAGGAAGTAGCCAAATTGACGCAGAACCTACACTCACTAAACAATGTGTATGGTAACATGCTAACAGCAATGAGAGGTTAATCTTTTCTGAAACAAGTTCTAATCAACAAGAAAAATATAGTGTAAAATGGCTGGAGGAAAAGAGACACCACGGCAGAAGATGATCGGTATGATGTACTTGGTACTTACCGCACTTCTTGCCCTAAACGTGAGCTCGGCTATCCTGTTAAAGTTTCAGTTTCTGGACGAAAGTTTGCAGACAGTGAATACTAAGACAAAATCGGATAATGCCGGCGTAGTATCTAATATTAGAGCCGCTGTAAGTGAAGGCGGTAACAGATCAAGCGACCAGCGTGTGCTGAAAGATGCGGATGAAATCCGTACTCGTACAAAACAACTGGTTGAGTATATTCAGGAGCTTCGCCAAACGCTGATTACCAAATCAGGAGGTATGCAGGACGGACACTATGTGCAGCCGGAAGGTAACGACATAGTAGCTATTACAATGCTGGGCGGCAAAAAGAATGGTGCTGCTTACGAGCTTAAAGATAAGCTGGATGAGTACACAAAATTCCTGCGCCAGCATAGCAAAAATGTTCCTGAAAGTATAGCACTAAGCGGAAAAGAGGATCCGGTTGCAGCTAAAGACCCAGCTCAAAGACGTAAGGATTTTGCTGAGCTTAACTTTGAAGAAACTCCTATGGTAGCAGCTTTGGCTGTGCTTTCTCAGAAAGAGTCTGAAGTGCTGAAGTATGAAGCAGATGCATTGCAGCAGATGGCTGCTAAAGTGGGTGCTGATATTATCAAGTTTGAGAAGATATTTGCAATGGCCCGCGCTGAGTCTAAGACTGTAGCAGCAGGTACAAAGTATAAAGCTGACATGTTTATAGCAGCTTCTTCGGATGCGATAACACCAAAAATGTCGTTCCAGGGAAGACCGGTAAAAGTGGTAGATGGCAAAGGTGTTGTAGAATTTACAGCGGCTGCCTCTAATTACGATGCTGATGGTAACTCTAAGCAGCAGTGGAAAGGTAATATCACAATCAACCAGAATGGTAAAGACACAACATTCCAGGTTGTTGAGGAATATATAGTAGCCAAGCCGGTAATTCAGGTGCAATCTGCTTCGGTACAGGCATTATACTTCCAGTGTGCTAACGAACTGAACATTCAGGTTCCTGCTTTAGGTGCAGTTTATGATCCTAGCTTCTCAGCTTCAGGTGGCTCAGCTATAAAAGGAGCAAAGAAAGGCCAAGTAACCATTATTCCAACTGCAACGGAAGTTAAAGTTAACGTAAGCAGCGGTGGTAATGCTATCGGTTCCGAAACATTTAAAGTACGCCCTATCCCAAAACCACAACTGGTTGCATTGGTTAACGGCCGTCCGATAGATGTTAAGCGAGGTGTACCGGCTGCGTCGTTCAGAGCAGTTGAAATTCAGGCTCAGGCTGACGAAGGCTTTAAGCAATTTTTACCACAGGAAGCTCGTTATAGAGTAACAAAGTGGAAAGCATACCTGGTTAGAAATAACCAGCCAATAGACCAGGCTGATATCAATGGTCCTTCTGCTAACCTGACGCAATTTGCTGCTAAAGCCAGCAGAGGAGACAGAGTAGTTATCGAGGTACTGGATGTGAAGCGACTGAACTATAAAGGCAATGCAGTGGATGTAAATGTTAAGGATAGCTATAACATCCCTCTAAACTAAACATAGAAGCTTACAAGAAGTATGAAAGTATTTAAAGTAATAGGTGTGGCTGCAGGCGTGATGCTTTCTATGGGAGCAATGGCGCAGCAGGTTTCTAACACGCAGACAAGCAATCCATCAGCAAGGCCTATTCCGGAACACGATATTCTATTCAAGAAGACTGTGTGGCGTAAAATAGACCTGCGTGAGAAGCAGAACAAGCCAATGTTCTCTGAAAACAGAGAGATTACGAAAGTAATTATCAATGCTGTGAAGAGTGGTGAGCTTGTTGCTTATAAAAACGACTCGCTGAACACACCTCTTACTCGCGAAGAGTTCATGACGAACATGACGCCGAAAGAGCAGGAAGCAGGTTTGAGCGAAGAAGAAATTGCAGCTGGTTTTGGTAAGCAGGATAAAGCTAAAGAAGATGATGAGTGGGGTGCTGCCTTAGGCGATAGCAAAGCTACTCAGGCTACTGGCCCTGTTAGCAATGAATTCTTCCCGAAACAGTTATACTTGCTAGAGCTAAAGGAAAATGCAGTGTTTGATAAAAAACGCTCACGCATGTACCATGATATCCAGTCAATCAGTATAAAAGTGCCATCTACGCTTAACCCACTAGGTTTTGAGCAGAATGTAGGAACTTTTAAAATGAGCGACCTGGTAAAAGTTTTCAAAAGCAATCCTGAAACTGCGATCTGGTATAATGCCCAGAATGATGCTCAGCATAAAAACCTGTCAGATGCTTTTGACTTATGGTTATTCAGCTCTTATATCACAAAAATATCAAACCCTGGCGACAGAGGTCTGGCAGATATTTATGGTGGTGGTAAGAAAGGATTACTGGCAGCACAGGAAGCAGCTGAAGCCCTTATTGAATACGAGTATAGCCTTTGGAGCTACTAATTGTACAGCTTAGAAATAGAAAAGGAGACTTAATTAAGTCTCCTTTTTTTGTGCCTTATACTTTAGATAAATTAAGCTGGTGTGTTAAAATAGTTGTAAAGTATAGCGGCTTTTGCCTTGCCTACTTCCTGCGTTAATTCATCAAGCGACAATTCTTTTAGTTTTTTTACTGATTTATACTTCAGAAGCAAGGCTTCAGCAGTATTGGGGCCAATGCCTTTAACGTCAGTAAGCTCCGTTTTAAGAGTGCCGGCATCGCGCTTGCTGCGGTGGAAAGTAATTGCAAATCGGTGAGCCTCATTACGTATGCGTTGAATAAGTTTAAGTGACTCAGACTTTTTATCGATATAAAGTGGCAGCTTATCTCCGGGGTAAAATATTTCTTCCAGGCGTTTGGCTATACCTACAATAGCAACTCTCCCCCAGATGTTTAAATCTTTCAGAGCCTGAACCGCAAAACTCAGCTGCCCTTTGCCCCCATCTATAACTATAAGTTGTGGCAGTGGCTGGTTCTCATCCAATAACCGCTTATAACGCCTATGCACAATCTCGTACATCGATTCGAAATCGTTGGGGCCAACAACTGTTTTAATATTAAAGTGGCGGTAATCCTTTTTACTTGGCCTGCCATTTTTAAAGCACACCATAGAAGCCACCGGATTATCACCCTGGAAGTTTGAGTTGTCAAAACACTCGATGTGGCGTGGCAACTCTGTCAGGCGCAGGTCTTTTTTCATAGTTTCCAGCACCCGCACTTCACGCTGCTCGCCTAAGTCTTTGTTCTTTTCCTGGCGGCCTTCACGCTCTTTGCGCAAATACAAAGCATTCTTCAACGATAGGTTGAGCAGTTTTTTCTTTTCGCCTATCTGTGGCTGTGTAATTGTAATGTTATCGAGAGGCAGCATTACTTCGATATTAGTGATCACCTCACGCGATGTACTTTCAAACTCGTGGCGCAGCTGCACAATTACAGAAGCAAGTATATCTTCATCAGTCTCGTCAAGTTTCTTATGTATCTCCAGCGACTGTGTAAGTATAATTGAGCCGTTCATAACTTTAAGGTAGTTAATGAAGGCGCATTTCTCATTCGAGGAAATCGAAAAGACATCGATATTGGTAAGGGTATTGCTAACCACTGTAGACTTGGCCTGGAAATCATCCAGCATATCCAGCTTTTGCTTGAATTGGTGAGCTACCTCAAACTGGTATTCTTCGGCAGCGGCAGCCATGCGTTCTTTAAAGTAATTCTTGGCTATAGAAAGATTACCTGAAAGTATACTTTTGATTTGAGAGATGTTCTCGTTGTAGCTGGTTTCGTCTATCAGGTTTTCGCAGGGGCCTTTGCAATTACCAATATGATACTCTAAACATACCTTGAATTTGCCTGCAGCTATGTTTTCAGGAGAAAGATTATAGGTACAGGTACGTAATGGGTAAAGTGTACGAATAAGATCCAGCACCACATACATGGCCGTGCCCGTAGGGTAAGGACCAAAGTACCGTGAGCCATCGTTAATCTTATTACGTGTGCTGATGACCCGCGGAAAGCGCTCATTTATAATGCAGATATAAGGATAGGTTTTGCCATCCTTCAGCAAGATGTTATACTTTGGCTGGTATTGTTTTATCAGGTTGTTCTCCAGCAGGAAAGCATCAGCCTCTGTATCAACAATGGTAAACTCTATGTCCCGGATCTGGGACACAAGCTTGAGCGTTTTTTTATTGTGTTGGGTAGAACGGTTAAAGTATGAACTTACGCGTTTGCGAATATCAACCGCCTTGCCAACATAAATAATGTGGTTATCGTCGAAAAATTTATAAATGCCGGGCTTATGAGGGAGATGAGAGATCCTCTCCTTCAGCTTCTCGTTTGCAGCCATGGTTAACAGTGTTAGATCTCAGCATCCAAGTCAATTTCAGTCGGTATCTGCAGGAATTCTTCCTGGCGGGAAGAGTCTACTGGTACACCACTGTTATTATACTTGGCGCAGTCTAATTCTACAGATAAAGGCGTAGAAGGTTTAGGGAAAGGCTCCTTTGATCTATCTAATGTTTTATCTGCATATACTTTTTGCATAAAGCTGCCATAAATTGGCATTGCCAGTTTGTTACCCTGGCCTAACGCAATGCTACGGAAGTGTATAGAACGATCTTCGCCACCAACCCAGGTGCCGCAAACCAGATCAGGCGTAATGCCCATAAACCAGGCATCCGAATAGTTCTGAGTTGTACCGGTTTTACCACCTATCTCGTTCTTAAGGCCATTTCGGTGGCGCAAACCATAGTATGCAGTACCACCGGGCTCGGCGGCAGCTTTCAGCATATGCACCATCATATAGGCCGTTTCTTCGCTCAGGGCTTCTTTGGTAGCTGGGGCAAATTCTTTTAATACGTTACCATGCTTATCTTCTATGCGGGTAATGTAAGTAGGCTCTACCCAGGTACCACCGTTAACGAAAGTGCCATAAGCACCAACCATATCATACAAAGTAACATCACTCGTACCAAGAGCCAAAGATGGCGTAGGATCCAGTTGCGTGGTAATGCCCATGCGTTTGGCAGTTTGTACTAACGTTTCAGCGCCCAGCTTATTTACCAGGAATGCAGAAATGGAGTTAACTGATTCGGCTAACGCTTTACGCAACGTATACTTGCTACCAGAAAATTTATTATCAGAGTTATTCGGGCACCACATGGTACCATCCGGTAGCGGCACACAGTTTTTAGTATCTACCACCTCGTAGCAAGGGTAGTAACCGTTTTCGATTGCTGCCGTGTACAGGAATGGCTTAAACGTAGAACCAGGCTGGCGGGCACCCTGTTTCACGTGGTCATACTTAAAGTGTTTATAGTTGATGCCACCCACCCACGCTTTTATGTGCCCGGTTTTAGGCTCCATGGCCATAAAGCCAGCCTGCAGGAAGTGCTTGTAGTATTTAAGCGAGTCCATAGGGCTCATGGTTACCTGACGTTCGCCATCCCAGCCAAAAATGGTCATCGGGATTTTCTTGTTCAAGTAATAATTAATGGAGTCTTCATTACCATCGAAGCGCTCATTTAATTTCTGGTAACGCGATGTACGCTTAATTGCCTGCTCCGGAAAATTCTTAATCTCTTTGTAGTTGCGGTCTATCCAGGGGTTGCGGCCTTTCCAGTGCTCGAAGAACAGTTTCTGACGATCCTTCATATGCGCTTCTACTGCCTGCTCAGCATACTGCTGCATGCGGGAATCGATAGTAGTATAGATCTTTAAACCATCAGAGTATAAATCATAGCCATTTTCGCGGGCCCATTTCAGAAGGAATTTGGCTGCTTCTGTACGGAAGTATGGCGCCATACCAATGTTCTGGTTCTCTACATTGTAGTCCAGCTTAATATCTTTTTCTTTAAGGGCGTTAAATTCCTCTTCAGGCAGATAATCATACTTTACCATTTGGGCCAGCACGGTGTTACGGCGGCGCTTAGAGTTTTCAGGATTGAATCTTGGGCTATAGTAGGTAGGCGCTTTCAGCAAACCAACCAGTACTGCCGATTCCTGTAGCTGTAAATCCTGGGGTTTTTTGTTAAAAAATGTTTTAGCGGCCACTTTAATACCGAAGGCATTGCTGCCGAAATCTACCGTGTTCAGGTACATGGTCATGATCTCTTTCTTGGTATAGTTGCGCTCCAGCTTAATGGCCATTATCCATTCTTTCGTTTTCAGGATAAGCATGCGCACGCCAGGTATGTCGTTCAGCAAGCCTCCGTTCAATTCCTCGCCACGAGTGTTAAAAAGGTTTTTAGCCACCTGCTGCGTAAGCGTACTGCCACCACCTTTAGACTGACCCGTTAATACAGAAAAAACAACGCGCGCAGATGCTTCTGCATCTATACCTGAGTGTTCTTCAAAACGGATATCTTCGGTAGCAAGCAGGGCATTAATCAAATTTTCCGGAAGGTCTTCGTAATCTACAGGCGAGCGGTTTTCGCGGAAGTATTTTCCAAGTAGCTTGCCATCGGCAGAGTATAGCTCAGAAGCAAGCTCACTTTTAGGATTCTCGAGTGTACGCAGGTTTGGCAGTTCCCCGAACAGGTTCAGGAAATTGGCGCTAACGGCATAAACGTAAAGTATAAACGTTACTAAACCACCTATAAAAAGGATCCAGATGGTAGAAACAATTTTAGGGAAAACGTTCTTTGTTGTTTGACGAGTGGTCGTGGTCATCTTAATAATTCGTTCTGAGGAAAGTCAGATAAGCTTCTAAATCTTTCTTCTGCAAAAATTTAGAGTAGTTGGCAGAAGATATTACAAAGGTAGTGAATTCTACGCCTCGGATTCTACCAACAGGAGCCTGCGGTGCTTTTTGTTTTATGTTAAAAGATCTTGCTGTTTTATAATCGCTGAAAGAGCGCATCACCAGCATCGTTTTATCGCTGGTAAAAGCTGCCGAATCAATTTTTATACTTTCATTTTTGTAAAAGGAGCTGTTATACTTCTCATACTTAGCAGTTATGTCTTTAAATGCTGGCGCTGCTGTCGGGTAAATCAGGACAAAGTAATAAGCTGTATCTGGCGCCGAAGTATAAGCCATCACATCAATCGGAGCCGTTTTATTTGCTGTTGCTGTATCGGTTGCAGTAGAGTCTGAAGCAACTGGTTGCTTTGGTAATGCTGCAGTTGATGTGTCCGGCTGACCTTGTTTTACTGATTGCTTATTCTGGGCTTGCGCCTCCTTTTTTTCTTCCTGCCTGGGTGTAACTATACTTTCCTCCTTTTGCGTTTCCGGAGCAATTACTATGCTAGCTTTTTCTTCAGGGGTTATGGTTAAAACTGATTTTGCAGTCTCATCAGGACGTTTAACCTGAGGAGCCTCTTGCCGCAACAGGTTTTTTTGCTCTAAATCAGTATAAGTAGCAAGCAACTGATCGGCTTTGACTTGCAACGGGCTTTTAGGATATCCTGATTTAAAACGCTGCAAGTGCTCGCGCAGTGCCTGTGGTTTTTCAGTACGTGCCGTTATCATCACACCCAGGAAAGCTGCTTTATCACTGATGTCGTTTAACGGGTACTGGCTGTCTAACTGCGCCAGGAAATTGCTCGCCTCTTTATACTTCTGTTGCTCATAATAAGTGTAAGCAGAGTCGTAGAGGATGCGGGCTTTCACGTTTTCAGCTGCATTCTTGCTCAAGAACGAAGGATCGTCAACCAACTGGGCATACGTACTGCCTGGAAACTGCTGCTTTAACTTTGCATAATATATGTTTTTGCGTTCGTCGCCGGCTCTGTCGTAAAGCAAGTATAAACTATAATATGTTTCGGCGGCATGCTCGGTATTTGGAAAGCGCTTAAGCAACTGTTCAAAAGTTTCGGTTGCACGTGCTGGCGCCTTTAGTTTCTGACTGTAAATATTGCCCAGGGTAAACATAGCCTCTTCCACCTGTTTCTCGGCTTGCTGTATGGCAGCTGTGGTTTGCGGAATATTCTGCAGGTAAGTTTGTACTTGGTTTGCTGTGCGCTCTTCCGCACTTATAACTGGCTGATCTGGGGTTATAGCGGTTTCCTGCGCAATCTGGACCTGGTTTGTGGTTTCGCCACGGCTGCGCAGGCGCCAGTTATCCTGCAACGGTCTGTCGCCCCAACGGCGCACAAATTCTGAGCGTGCTGTTGCCATGGCCGCAGGGTTATCAAAATACCAGATACCGGTGCTGCTGGTGCTGGCTATAGCAATGTTATTCTGGTTGCTGTTTACTGTAACGTTTTGTCTCTGCTGGGTAAGTTGCTGGTTTTGCTGTAGCTGTTCTTTTTGTACTCTTTGCTCTTCCTCCTGCTTCACTATAGTTTGTACTGCCTGCATTCTTTCAGGCTCGCTTAAGCGGGCCAAACGCAGCAGGCTGTCTTGTAATACGATGGTATTGTATTGCGTAGCGAAATCAGTCAGTACTTTGCTCCTCTCTACTACAGCTGCATAATCCGGGGCATTTTGCGGGTAAACCTGGGCCGCACTATCGTAATAAGCCTGCGCCAGGTTATACTTGTTCAGGTGCTCAAAGTATATTTTACCTGCCAGCAAGTATGAGTAAGCTTTCTGGTTTTGCAAGGAGCCCGTTGTTTTAAGCGATGCCTGCAGGTGCTCCAGTGCTTTGTCGTAATGTTGCTGACGCAGTTCGAACTGGGCCATTTCGTACAGGATTTTATCGCGGTATTCGGTGTTTTTGCTGTCTTTTAATAGTTTTTGATAGAAACCCGCAATGCGGTTGCGGTCCTGGGTGTCGGTTAGTTCAGAAACCTGGCCAATGTATAACCTGCTGAAAAAACCCAGATCGTAGGGCGGGTTGCGGCGCAGCACTTTGTTATATTGTGCATAAGCCTCTTTAGGTTGGTTGGTTAACTGATAGAGCCTTGCTAACGAAAACCGGGTTCTGGCCAGCGCATCTTTCTCTTCAAAGTTTGGCAAAGACAGGCGCAGGTTCTCGATCATGGAAGCAGTGTCGCTTTGCAAATAGGCATACTGGGCGCGTGCCAGGTATAACTCGCGGGCATTTTCCTTGTTCAGGCGTTCTTTCTTCAGGTACTCTGACACTGCCAGGGCATTATCCAACTCCTCTGTAACCAGGAAAGTGCGCATCAGCCAAACCAGGGCCTCATGCCGGGCATCAGGATCTTTACTGGAGGAATTTACATACCTGAAAGTTTTGGCTGCATCTCCGAAGTTCAGTTGGTAGTAGCGTACTTTTCCTATCAGCACATAGCTGTCATCTATCCATTTGCTGTTTTTGTGCCATTGTATCGGGAAGGAGGCTTTCTTTACCACATCCTCCAGATCAGTGGCGTTGGCTTTGGCAGTGGCAGAATCCAGGGGCGGGAAAATGGGCAAAACCTGGTTGTAATCATATACAACTTTACTTTGTATGCCCGCCTCAATTGCTTTCAACTTCTCCCTAGCCAGAAAATAACCGTTGTAATGGGCGGTAGTATTATGATATGCTTTGCTCAGCGGGTTTTTGCGCTCAACAGAGCAGCCAGCCAGCAAAAGCAGAGAGGCACATATAAAGTATAAGTATAGCGATTGTTTGTTCAAAGTGTAAGTTGTGCAGGGTGTACGGTGGCTGTGTAGTTTTATATACTATAATATAATATATGGTAAACGAAAAAAGCAACCATTGAAGTATAGCTTTAAACTCTTTAGAAAGCACTTCAGATGCAAGGTGTTACTACAAAAATACAAAATAAGCCCATATTGTAACACTAGCTTAGCAAATGTATAGTTGCCAGCTATTGAACTATAAACAGCTGTGTTTGGTTGCAGGCGCAACCATCGACTACAGGAATAGATAAAAAGCCGGTATTTTAGCTAAGGTTGCAGATAACGTCGTAAAAAGAAGTAATTTTGCAAACCGCTGACTTACATGGAAAAAACGCCCGAACTGGAAAACCACAAACCTAACCGACAGGAATCGGTAAAGCCTTACCTGAAGTACTCCGGGCTGGCCTTTCAGATGATCGGGGCTATGGTTTTAGCAGCTTTTGCCGGCATGAAGCTGGATGAGCATTTCGGAACACAAAATCCGTGGTTTACCATTGTGTTGCTGCTGGTGGCGGTAGTGGCATCTATGGTGTTGGTAATTGCATCTTTAAACAAAAAATAGATTTGTGAATTTTTTCAGAAACCTTCTCATTTTCTCGGGCATAACAGGCTTGCTGATCGGCATGCTAACCTATTTTACAGGTAATACATTAGTTCATACACACATCTGGTATATTCTCGGCTTCTTTATTCTGATTACGGCGGGTACCTTCTATATCACACGCCTGGGCATAAGCTATGACAACGATAACTTCCAGTTATACTACTTCGGCTCCATGGGTTTCAGGATGATGTTAAGTATAGGTGTAGTATTTATTTATGTCTATCTCTTCTCAGAGAACGAGTTACAGTTTGTTCTCAACTTCTTCGTGTTATATTTTCTCTTTACCGGGTTTGAAATTTACAGCTTATTGGCTAACTTGCGCCCGCATTTGAAAAAGCAGGACTAAGAATATTGGTGTGCTTTATAAAGTTTGCTTATAAATCTCTCTTAATGAAGAAGTTATTCGTTTTATTGTTTTCTTTTCTGACGATTTCAACGTGTGTAAACGCGTCGTCTGAAGGCGGGGAGTTTAAGCCCGGTGATATGATCATGCATCACATTGCTGATGATTATACTTGGCATTTTGCAGATGGCATGGTGTTGTATCTGCCTGTAATTCTGGTTGATAACGGCCAGGTGAATGTATTTTCTTCCAGTAACTTCTATAACGAGCATCATGAGCTTGTGCCTTACAAAGGGTACGTTTTAGAGCATGGTCATATTTATAGAGCAAATGCTGAAGGCGAGCCAAGCGAAGATCATGCAGGCCTGCTGGATTTTTCTATCACTAAAAACGTTGCATCTCTTTTTCTTAGTGTGGCGCTGTTATTAATTGTATTCTTTACAATTGCAGGCCGCTATAAAAACAACAAGGGTAAAGCACCAAGAGGTATTCAGTCGTTCTTTGAGCCTATTATCGTGTTTGTGCGCGATGAAATTGCGAAGGCAAACATCGGCCCGAAGTATGAGCGCTATATGCCATACCTGCTTACTATCTTCTTCTTTATCTGGTTTAACAACCTGCTTGGCCTTATGCCGGGTGGTGCAAACTTAACCGGAAACATTGCTGTAACGTTTGTGCTTGCTGTTATGACGCTGCTTATTACAGTATTTAGCGGTAACAAAAGCTACTGGGGTCACATTTTTGCAACTCCGGGTGTGCCTAAGTGGTTGGCTCCGATTATGATTCCGGTAGAATTGATCGGTATCTTTACCAAGCCATTTTCATTGATGGTGCGACTTTTTGCAAACATCACGGCTGGTCACATTATCATCCTGTCGCTGTTCAGCTTGATCTTTATTTTCAAGAGCGTAGCAGTTGGTCCGCTAAGCGTAGCCTTCGCTACTTTCATGAACTTCCTGGAGTTGTTCGTGGCTTTACTGCAGGCTTATATCTTTACACTTTTGTCAGCCATGTATATTGGTGGTGCCGTTGAAGAGCACGACCATGTAGATGACATGGGACATGGCGACGGTGGTCATTAATCTGAATTTTTATTTTTTTAACTATATATAACTACAATTATGTTAGCAATTCTGCTTCAAGCTCTATCTGAAGGCGCAGGTTTCGCGATTATGGGTGCCGGTATCGGTGCTGGTCTAGTGGCTCTTGGCGCTGGTTTGGGTATTGGTAGAATCGGTGGCTCTGCCATGGAATCTATCGCTCGTCAGCCTGAGGCTGGTGGTAAAATCCAGACTGCCATGATTATCGCTTCTGCTCTTATCGAAGGTGTTGCACTTTTCGGTGTGGTAGTTTGCTTGCTAATCTCTTTCAAAGGCTAATTAAAGCTTTTGCTGATCTCACGTCCGGACGCATGGTCCGGACGATGAGATTAAAAACGTAATTGAAAGTATAGTTATAGTAGCCGCTTGCTTAGGGGCAACGCGATATAAACAGAACCTAAATTCAATTTTCATAAACAATGGAATTAGTAACCCCAAATTTCGGTCTACTTTTCTGGCAGTTAGTAACGTTTCTTGTCGTTCTTTTCCTGCTTACCAAATTTGCCTGGAAGCCAATCATGCAAGCTCTTCGCGATCGTGAAGACTCAATTGAAATGGCTTTAAGCGCTGCTGAAAAAGCAAAGCTTGAAATGCAGGGGCTGAAAGCTGAAAACGAAAAGCTGTTAGCTGAAGCACGCATGGAGCGCGATAAGATCCTGAAAGAAGCAAGTGATGCCGGTAACAGCATTATTGAAACTGCTAAAAACAAGGCAAACGAAGAAGGTAACCGCATGATTGCGCAGGCACGTGAGGCTATCGAGAATGAAAAGCGTGCTGCTATCACGGAAGTGAAGAACATGGCTGCAGCGCTTTCAGTTGATATTGCTGAGCGTATTCTTAGAAAAGAGCTGAGCGATCCGTCTGCACAGCAGGCTTTGGCGCAGGATTACATCCGCGAAGTAACGCTGAACTAAAAGTATAAAAAGGTGGTGTCGGTTTAAGCTGGCACTGTTTGATATAAAGAACCAATATGTCAGATATTAGAGTTGCTTCCAGATACGCGAAGTCGCTGATCGAGCTGGCTGAAGAAAAGGGAATACTGGAGCAGGTGCAGAACGATATGAAATTGTTCTCTGCCACTGTTCAGGGAAACCGTGATTTTCAGTTGTTGCTGCGCAATCCAATAGTGAAGTCAGATAAAAAGCAAGCTATCATTAACGGCATCTTCAAAGGCAAGGTGCAGGAGATGACACTGGCTTTCTTCAATATTGTTGCCCGTAAAAACCGCGAATCAGTTTTAGAGTTTATCGCAGAAGAATTCCAGAAGCAGTACAACGAGATTAAGAACATCCAGCGTGCAAGCGTAACAACTGCAACTCCTCTTTCTGCTGAACTACGCAACGAACTGGGCCAGCGCTTAGCTACCCAGACAGGCAAGTTCATCGAACTCGAAGAAATAATTGATCCTACTCTTATTGGAGGCTTTGTACTTCGTGTAGGTGATAAGCAAATTGACAGCTCTGTGAAGTATAACCTGCGCAAGCTGAAAAATAATTTTAAAGACAACCCCTATATCAATAAACTATAATCATGGCAGAAGTAAGACCTGACGAAGTATCAGCCATATTAAGAGAACAGCTATCAAACTTCCGTACTGAGGCAGAACTGGAAGAAGTAGGTACTGTACTGCAAGTGGGTGACGGTGTCGCTCGTATCTATGGCCTTTCAAAAGCCCAATCTGGCGAGCTTATCGAATTCGAGAACGGACTTCAGGCACTCGTTCTGAACCTGGAAGAAGATAACGTAGGTGCCGTAATGCTTGGCGACTACAGCGAGATCAAAGAAGGTGCGACAGTAAGAAGAACTAATCGTATTGCCTCTGTAAAAGTAGGTGATGGCATTATAGGTCGTGTTGTTAACACCCTTGGTCAGCCAATAGATGGCCGTGGCCCAATTGCCGGCGATCTGTATGAGATGCCACTTGAGCGTAAAGCACCAGGTGTAATCTTCCGTCAGCCGGTAAACGAGCCAATGCAGACTGGTATTAAAGCGATCGACTCTATGATTCCGATCGGCCGTGGCCAGCGTGAACTTATCATCGGTGACCGCCAGACTGGTAAATCAGCTGTTGCGATCGATACTATCCTGAACCAGCGCGAGTTCTACGAAAAAGGACAGCCTGTATTCTGTATATATGTTGCCGTAGGCCAGAAAGCGTCTACTGTAGCACAGGTAGTAAAAGCACTTACTGAAGGTGGTGCAATGGATTATACAGTTGTAGTTTCTGCTTCTGCTTCTGATCCGGCTCCAATGCAGTTCTTTGCTCCATTTACTGGTGCAGCTATCGGTGAGTTCTTCCGCGATTTAGGACGCCCTGCACTGGTAGTTTATGATGACCTTTCTAAACAAGCGGTAGCTTACCGTGAAGTGTCTCTTCTTTTGAGAAGACCTCCGGGACGTGAAGCTTACCCAGGTGACGTATTCTATCTGCACTCACGTTTATTAGAGCGTGCTGCAAAAGTTAACGCATCAGATGAGATTGCTCGTAACATGAACGATCTTCCTGAGTCTATCAAGCACTTGGTAAAAGGTGGTGGTTCATTAACAGCACTTCCAATTATCGAAACACAGGCTGGTGACGTTTCTGCTTATATCCCGACTAATGTTATCTCTATTACAGATGGTCAGATCTTCCTTGAGACGAACCTTTTCAACTCAGGTATTCGTCCGGCGATTAACGTAGGTATCTCGGTATCTCGTGTGGGTGGTAACGCTCAGATCAAAGCCATGAAAAAAGTATCAGGTACTCTGAAGCTTGATCAGGCGCAGTTCCGTGAACTGGAAGCGTTTGCGAAGTTCGGTTCTGACCTGGATGCTGCTACTAAGCTTACAATTGAGCGTGGTCGCCGTAACCTGGAAATCCTGAAGCAGCCACAGTTCTCTCCGGTTTCTGTTGAAGAGCAGGTAGCAATTATCTACTGCGCTACAAACGGCTTGCTGGATGATGTTCCTGTAAACGAAGTAAGAACTTTCGAGAAAGACTTCCTGCGTACAATGCGTGCTCAGCACCAGGATACACTTACAGCCCTACTGGCTGGTAAACTGGATGACCAGACAACTGGTGTAATGCGTCAGGTAGCGAAAGAGCTATCAGCTAAATACAAGAAGTAATATTTAAGTTATGTGTTAAAGGTTAAGGAGACATTTCCTTAACCTTTAACTTTTGTTCATAACAAAAACTATATGGCAAGTTTAAAAGAGGTTAGAAGCCGCATTACATCGGTGTCGTCGACACAGCAGATCACGAAAGCCATGAAAATGGTGGCAGCTGCGAAGCTTAGACGTGCACAGGATAATATCCTGCGTATGCGCCCTTATGCCCAGCGCCTGGGTGGAATCCTGGCAAACCTATCTTCGCTTACAGAGGGTTCAGTATCTAATAAGTATTCAGAAAAGCGTGAAGTTAATCGTGTACTTATTATTGCTGTAACATCTGACCGTGGGTTGGCCGGTGCTTTTAACTCAAACATTATTAAAGCTGTAACAACACTGGCTACTACAAAGTATGCAAGCCAATTTGAAGCCGGAAATGTATCTTTCATGGCCATCGGTAGAAAAGGTAATGATGCCTTCTCTAAAAGAGGCTATAACATGATCGGCGATTACAGCACCCTGTTTTCAAATCTTTCTTTTGATACAGTTCGTGGCGCAGCAGAACGCGCTATGGATGGTTTTATCAACGGTGAGTTTGACCAGGTAGAGCTTGTTTATAACGAGTTCAAAAATGTGGCAACACAAATTGTACGTACTGAGCAGTTCCTTCCAATAGAAGAGAAGCCTGCGGATGCACATGCACCAACCGCAATGGTAGCAGAGTATGAATTTGAGCCATCAAAAGAAGAAATTATCCAGGAGCTTATTCCTAAATCGTTAAAGATACAGGTATATAAGGCAGTGTTAGAGTCTAACGCTTCTGAGCACGGAGCCCGAATGACAGCCATGGATAAAGCCACAGAAAATGCCGGCGAACTTCTGAAGCAGTTAAAGTTGACTTACAACAGGACAAGACAGGCCGCCATCACGAAGGAAATTTTAGAGATCGTGGGTGGTGCCGAAGCCCTGGCTGCCAAATAGCAACAGCATTAAATAGCAAAAGCAACGCCCATCAATCCGGTGGGCGTTCTTTTTTTATAGCTATTACAAAGCCATTGCATGTTTTATTTTGTTCTGTAAAGTTAAATTACTGTTAAAGAGTGTTTAAACACGTAAGTGCTTTTATATTTGCGCACGCGAAACAGAATACCATGAAAATAGATTCTCTCTTACATAGTAAAAGTATAAAGGCTTTTAGCTTAGGCTTACTATTGCTCTTAAATGCTTGTGCGGTTCCTGGTAAAACAGATAAGCAACAGCAGGCAAATACAGGTATAGGTAAAGAGCTAAACCGCCCAAAACTTGTAGTAGGTATAGTAGTGGATCAAATGCGCTACGATTTCCTGTACAGATACTGGAGTAAGTATGGTAATGGCGGTTTTAAAAAGCTGGTAAGAGAAGGCTATAATTTTAAGAATACACAGTATAGCTACGTGCCAACCTATACAGGCCCGGGCCATGCATCAATCTATACAGGAAGCACCCCTTCACTGAATGGCATAATTGGTAATTACTGGTATAACAGAAACAATGTTACGTCAGTATACTGCGTGGAAGACAAAACTGTAAATACAGTTGGCAGCACATCAAAGGCTGGCTTAATGTCTCCGGCCAACTTACTTACTACTACTATTACAGATGAGCTGAGGCTGGCAACAAACAAAGGTTCTAAAGTAATTGGCATAGCACTTAAAGACAGGGGATCTATACTTCCGGCAGGTCATTTGGCTAATGCAGCTTATTGGTTCGATTCTCCATCTGGTAATTGGATCACAAGCACTTATTACATGAACAATTTGCCGCAATGGGTACAGGAGTTCAATAATAAAAAATATGGCGACCAGTATCTGAGCCAGGTTTGGAACACGTTACTTCCAATTGAAGAATACATAGAGAGCAGTGCAGATGATGTGGCTTGGGAGCAGCAGCTTCCGGGAGAGAAAAAGCCTGTTTTCCCGCATGATGTACCTTCGATCAGAGAAAAGGATTATGAGTTGCTACGTTCATTGCCAGGCGGCAATACCATAACTAAAGATTTTGCTCTTGCTGCTCTTTCAGCAGAAAATATGGGTAAAAGCAACTATACCGATTTTCTGGCAGTAAGCTTTTCTACCACAGATTATGTAGGGCACTCGTTTGGCCCGAATTCCATAGAAACACAGGATTTATACCTGCGCCTGGATAAAGATATTGAACAGCTTATAAGTGAAATTGAAAAATCAGTGGGCAAAGAGAATGTTCTATTCTTTCTGACAGCTGACCATGGTGCTGCACATGTACCCGCTTTTATGCAGGCTAATAAAGTACCTGCAGGCGTAGCAAATTCCACGATGCTGCAAGATACGGTAGAACATTACCTTAACAAGGCTTACGGCACTGGCAAGTGGATCGAAAAGTATACCAACCAGCAAGTATACCTGAACCGCAAACTCATTGAAAGCAAAAAGCTTGACAGGGCGCAAGTACAGCAAAAAGTGGCCGGTATTGTAATGCGACTAAACGGTGTGGCAAGAGCTGTGCCGGCAGACCAGATGCAAAGCACCAGCTGGAGCAGCGGGCTAATGGAGCGACTGGAAAGTGGTTATAATGCCCAGCGATCAGGTGACGTTATTGTGTTGCTGCAGCCAGGTTGGTTTGAAGGCTGGGAAGGTAAAGAACCTAAAGGCACAACACATGGCTCTTACTCCAATTACGATACACACGTTCCGCTAATCTGGTATGGCTGGAACATTAAACCAGGCGAAAGCTCAGCAGAAGTTAAAGTAGCCGATATTGCTCCTACTATCGCATCATGGCTCTATATCCAGGAGCCGAATGGCAGCGTAGGCAAACCATTGCAAGAATTAATGAAATAGATAAAGTACCACAATCTGGTGGTGCAGCAATTTGAAAAAGTTTAATTAAAGAATATGGAAAATAACAATCCATGGCACAGCGTGAGTTTCGGTGAAGAAGCTCCTAATGTAGTAACAGCTATTATTGAGATACCGAAAGGCTCTAAAGCAAAGTATGAACTGGACAAAGAAAGCGGCATGCTCAAACTGGACAGAGTACTTTTCTCTTCGGTTAATTACCCTGCTAATTACGGTTTTATACCTAAAACATATTGCGATGATAAAGATCCGCTGGATATCCTGGTGATCTGTTCATTAGATGTGCAGCCAATGTGCCTTATTGATGCAAAAGTAATTGGCGTTATGCGTATGATCGATAACAACGAGGAAGACGATAAGATCATTGCGGTTGCCAACAACGATATGTCTGTGCGCCACATTAACGATATTTCTGAATTACCTCCGCATACTTTATTAGAAATGCGTCGTTTCTTCGAGGATTATAAGAAACTGGAGCACAAAGAAGTAATTGTGGAGCAGTTCCTGGGCCGCGAGCAGGCGTATGAGATCATCCAGCAAAGTATAGAATTATATAACGCCACTTTCGGAACAACCAAAGAAAGCGTATTGTAAATTTTACTTTTCCTGTAGAGCCTGGCGTAGATGTATACTATGCCAGGCTTTTCGTTTTATAGGTACTTCTATACTTGAGGAAAGCTGCAGAATATACGAACTTGCAGGCAACGCATGAGAAAGAACAGCACTGAAAATACCCTTAAAAGCTATAACGAGCCAGGCCTCAGATCGGGGGCAGCCTGGCTAGCGGAAGCATTGCTGTTTAGTAGCATCTTTATATCATGTTGTGCCTTCTTGCTTACTGTAGAAACCTACATGCTGGCTGGCCTGGAAGTATCTGTACCGATGGCGATCTTTGTGTTTCTGGCCACATTGTTTACCTATAACCTGAGCAGTGTGCAAAGTATGATCAGGCGCCCCCGACAGAAGATTAACCGTTTTGATGCTTCGTGGGTGCAGCGGCACAAGCCGTGGCTGGCTATACTTGGGTTGCTAAGTATACTTTCAGCTACGTATATATACTTCGCTTACGGTCTCCGCCTTAACTTCTGGTTTGTAGTGCACCTGGCCATCATTTCGATAGGTTATACAGTTCCCTTCATTTATAAAACCAAAAGAGTAAAGCCCCTGCGTAGTGTGCCTTTGCTAAAAGTGTTTCTGATAGCTTATGTATGGGCGGTTGTTACGGCTTTATTCCCGTTGCTGGATGCAGGTTTACCACTCTGGAGCGGCGAGGCATGGTTGCTATTCGCGAGAAGGTTTTTATTTATACTTGCCCTTGCACTGCTATTCGATATCAGGGATTATACTTATGACCGCCAAACCAACACACTTACATTTCCGGGGCTGATCGGGGTCAGGAATACAAAGTTACTTTCGATGTCATTATTGTTGCTGTATGTAGTAGTGGCTGCATCTACAGAAGATGGCGCTACGCGAATTGCACTGCTGATAAGCGGAGTGGGAGCCGCGCTTGTAGTAATGTTCTCATCAGAAAATAAACCGCGGGTATACTATGCCCTTTTAGCCGATGGGGCCATGCTGCTGCATGCAGCGCTAATATACCTTGCCAAATCTTAAAGTATAGCCAGTTGCTGAAAAGCCTTTGGCAGGTTATCTACCAGGTCAGATGCAATCATCGCTATTTCGCCAACTGTAATTTTAGCCATATCGCCTGCCAGACCGTGCACATAAACCCCAAGTATACAGGCTTCCTCCAATGTATAGTTCTGCGCTATAAGTGCTGTAAGTATACCTGTTAGCACATCGCCGGTGCCACCTGTTGCCATGCCCGGGTTGCCGGTGCTATTAAAGTATACTTTGCCATCCGGTGTTCCAATAGCCGTGTGAGCCCCCTTTAATACGATATAACAACTGTACTCGCAGCAGAACTCGCGCAGGTTTTGTAGCCTGTCGTAATCGTCTTTAGAAGTACCTACCAGACGCTCAAACTCTTTCGGGTGCGGTGTAAAAATGATGCGGTTCTTCGGAAGCTGCGATTTTAAACGATCGCTGCTGGCAATAATGTTGATGGCATCGGCATCCAGGACGAGCGGTGCAGAAGAGGTTGCTAAAAGCTGGCCCAGTAAGGTTTTGGTCGGTTTCTCTTTGCCTATGCCCGGCCCTATACCTATGGCACTGTATACTTCCATCTGCTGGGGGAGTTCAGATAGGTTTTTCCGGTTTTTATCGGCTATGGCCATGGCTTCGGGCACAGCGGTTTGCAGTATAGTATAACCCATTGCCGGGGCCTGAACAGTAAGCAAACCTACGCCGCTCCGCAAGCAGGCACGAGCAGCCAGAACGGTAGCCCCCATTTTGCCAAAGCTTCCGCTTAATAGCAGTGCATGCCCGTATGTACCTTTGTGCGAGAATTTTTTGCGGGGCTTCAGGATATGTCGCGCATTCTGTGCAGAAGTATAATAGAAGTTCGTTTCTGTAGCAGCTATAAATTCCTGGCTCAGGCCAATAGGCACTACATGCCATTCTCCTACATAAGCTTCGTGTTGCGGCAGGAAGAAAGCCAGCTTAGGAAGCTCGAAACTGATAGTATAAGTTGCTTTTACGATAGCGCCCTCAGCAGGAGTATGAACATCGGTGAATAACCCGGATGGCACATCGATAGAAGTGATACAGGCTTTGCTACTGTTTATACTTTCGATTACGGTTGCAAATAAACCTGTTACCGGTTTGTTCAGTCCGGTGCCGAACAACGCATCTATAGCACACGCATCTTCCGGAATAGAAGGTAAGTCAGAGTCATTCTGAATAGCGTTTACTTTAACTTCCGCAGGAAGCTTTTCAAAATTGGCTTTAAAATCCGAGGATGCTTGGGAGGTATCGCCAACTATAAATACCTGTGTTTTATACTTTCGCTGTTGCAGCAAGCGGGCAACAGCCAGCCCATCGCCTCCGTTATTGCCGGGGCCACAGAAAATAAATACTCCATCCTGTGGCGTGAACTTATTTTCGAACCAACCTGCAAAAGCTTTCGCAGCCCGCTCCATTAGCTCTACCGAGGGTATACTTTCCTGTTTTATAGTATAGGCATCGGCCTCGCGTGTTTGTGCTGCAGTTAGAATTTTCATAGTGCTGTTGGTGGCTACGGATTACTAAATATACTTAATAATGAGTTGCAGGTTGAGGGTTTTGCCTGTTACTCAAGTATGAAACTATACTTACAACTATAAGCCTGTTCAAAAGGCCTTACAGCACTTACAAAACCTCTGAGATTTTTATGTCAATACCATTGTTTCGGAGTAAGACGCTCCTAGGAGCTTCGCGCGCTGCGAGGTTTAATAAGCTCCTTATCCTGATTTAAGGTGGGGTAAATATTTTATTGTAAATTTGTGTAAACAGTGGCAACTATGGCGGAAACCTATACTTCAGATTTCGGAACGATCCTGCTCTATTTGGTAGGCGGTGCCATATTTGTGGTGATTGGTCTGTTTACGGCAAAGCTGATTCGCCCAAGCCGGCCCAACGCCGAAAAGCTCACTACCTATGAATCGGGGGAAGAGCCGATTGGTAACTCGTGGGTGCAGTTTAACCCGCGCTTTTACGTAGTGGCACTTATCTTCATTATTTTCGATGTCGAGCTGGCATTTTTGTTTCCGTGGGCAACGGTGTTTGGCCGAAGAGATCTGATTGAAGCTACTGATGGCGTTTGGGGTTGGTTCTCGCTGGTCGAGATGTTTATCTTTATCGGTATTCTGGTTTTAGGCTTAGCTTATGCCTGGGCAAAAGGCCACCTCGACTGGATAAAACCTGCCCCGGTTATACCTAAAAGCCGATCAAAAATACCCATGGATGTATACCAGCGCGTAAACGAACGTAACTATAACACAAAGACAAAAGACGAGGGACAAAAGACAAACGAGCTATAGTTTATCAGAGTCACTCATAATTTATAATTCAACATTACTGTGGATAAAACCGGAGAAGGCGGCATTGTAATTACCAAGCTGGACGACCTGCTGAACTGGGCGCGACTTACCTCGCTGTTCCCGATGGGGTTTGGCCTGGCTTGCTGCGCTATTGAAATGATGGGAGCCTATGCTTCGGGTTACGACCTGGACCGTTTCGGGATTATTCCGCGGGCTTCTCCGAGGCAGTCTGATGTGATGATCGTGGCTGGTACGGTTACCTTTAAAATGGCCGACCGTGTGCGCCGACTCTATGAGCAAATGCCGGAGCCACGTTACGTAATATCAATGGGGAGTTGCTCTAACTGTGGCGGCCCGTACTGGGAGCACGGTTACCATGTGGTGAAAGGCGTAGACAGAATTATACCTGTGGATGTCTATGTGCCCGGCTGCCCGCCACGCCCCGAAGCGCTGATCGGCGGTTTTCTGAAACTTCAGGAAATCATCCGCCAGGAAACGATACGTGCTCCAAGAGCTGTGCAGCAAATCATGGCGAAACGCACGCAGCAAGTATAAGTATTCAGTTATTCAAAATTCACTCATTCAAAAATCAGACGAAGTGCAGTTCGGAGAACTAAGAGATTTTATAGTTGAGAAGTTTGGCGCTGAAGTTATAGTTGCTGAGAAAGCCGATAGCCTGCAGCCTTACTTGGTGCTGCAAACCGAGCGCCTTGCCGACGTATGCCTGGGGCTGCACGACAATGAACAGACTTACTTTGATTTTCTTTCCTGTGTTACAGGTATAGATAATGGCCCAGAAGTCGGTACGATGGAAGTGGCTTATAACCTATACTCTATCCCGTACGACCATCACCTGATGCTGAAAGTACAGGTACCACGTAACTCCGAAGGCGAAGCTATACCTGCTGTACCAACTGTTAGCCACATCTGGCGCACCGCCGACTGGCACGAACGAGAAGTATTTGATCTGGTTGGTATATTATTCACAGATCACCCGGATATGCGCCGTATACTTTGCGCCGCCGACTGGGAAGGACACCCGCTCCGAAAAGATTATAAGCTACAGGATTACTACCACGGCATTAAAGTGCCCTACGACGATCACAACGAGTACAGCGGTTTCCGGGGCGAGCCTGTAAAGCTTATCAACCAGCTTCACGAGCAATTCCCGGATATGCGGGAGAAACCGGAGTAGGTGTTAAAGCAACTACAAAAGCACTATTAATATTGGGTGCGATGTTTGCCACTCCTGTAGAGCAAGAACCCCACGGCCAGGTAAACTATAACTGCCATTGCAATCGGGGCTTCCTCCTGCGCATAACTAATACTACTGTTCTCAAATAACGGGCTGGTTACCATACCAAATAGCAGAAACGAGCCAAAAACCAGGGCAGGGGAAAGTATGATAGCAATAACCCGAAGCAAAACACCACGATTAATAGTCAGGTAATACCCTATACCTGTAGAGCCTACCAAAAGCAACACGATACCGATTTTCATGAGCAGTGCCGCGGCACCGGTAGTAATAACCTGGCCATTCGTGGAAATAATAACAGCCAGCTTTATAGCCCAGGCCACAGCACCTCCTATCAGGAGTAAACCTGCTACCTGTACCCATCTTGAAAAAAGTAATTTCAATTGCATAAATAGTTGGTTATGATAAGAACTAATTTTACAAAATATTAAGTACAAGTATGATTAGCAGCTTTCTGCTGGCACGAGCTTGTAACTAGTGGGTAATATAAATGGACAGAGGTACGAGCTAAATTCTACATCATTAGGGGCTTGTTTTAAAGACGTATCATCCCGACAGTTAAAAGGAATCGGTAGCTGGTATTAAGTACAATAATTACTGTAAATATAAATCAGATATAGGCGGATAGTTATAAATGAATCTATGATAGGCCACAAGTTGTAATAACACTTAATTTGCTGTATTGGATCAAATAGGGGCTTATGCAGCTCAAGCTAGAAGCATAAATGCTTTGATTTACGGGTATTGTATGTTATTGCTACCAGTTAATACAATTTTGGTTCAATATTAAACTAATTTTTATAATAAACTTAAGCTAGAATTGTCTAAATAATGCTAAATTTTAATATAGTATTTCTGATTTTTTTATTGTTTTGAATTCTATTTTTCCAATTCTTGAAGCGATATCTGAAAATGAACTCCAATATGAGCCATAAATGTATTTCGTTTTAGATAGACAATATAAATCTACAACTGCATCTACAATACCTTTCTTGGAGTTCCTATTTAGTTCTTTTTCATAAGTAATAATTTTGTTTCCAAAAATTCTCTTAAGTTCATTTTCTGTTGCTAAATCATCTGTTGCCAAAAAGAAGTTTGTATTTTTATTATTATCAATCTCTTTCATCATTTTTTCAATAAACAATGTAGTTGGGCTATATTCAATTGATTTCTGATTATCTGTTCGCCTTATATGAATTCCAATTGTATTATTATTGAATAATTTTGTAATTTTATTAATATTTTGTTGCACTTCATCATTTGGTTTAAATCTTGAAAAATATTCTAAATTTTTTCCGAGATTCAAATCATAAGAAAATTTAGTTAGTTCAAGGCAGGTATGAAAGTAGATATTATTATGTTCTTTTATAATTTTAATAATATCTGCTTTTTTTTCCCATATATATTCCTTAACATCTTTTTCTTTTATACAGTAATTAATCCCAATCAGGTTATTTATTATCCAAACCAAAATTCTTCTATACATTTTTGTTTGATTTGTTGATTTTGCATATCTGAATTTTGTTCGACTTGTGATTATTTCTAATTCTTCGACTGGATTAAATAAATCTAAAAATTCGCAATTCAAATCTGAATTTTTAATCCAAATTAGTTTAATTCTTTTATTGGTTAACTTACTTAAAGCCATTGCTGATGCAATTACTCTCATTCTATTTGCTAATCCGCCTATCGGATGTATAATTATCATATTTATTTGGTTTTTGACGTTATTTTTATTGATGCATTTAAAAGTTACGTTTAGCCCACAATGGTAGTTGCGTAAACTAAAAATGATAAAAATGATATATTTTATTAATAATGTATATTATTTTTTGAACAATAGCTACCGAAACAAACCCCTGCATAATTCCCCCATTTTTCCGAACTTTGGCAATCATTAATCATTTCGCACTTGAGCCAGTCAACTATTTATAAAGAATACCTGCTGCAGTCTGAGCCGAACAAGTTTAGTTTGGATGGCCTGAAGGCGGGCGAGATGATCGTGAACATGGGGCCGCAGCACCCGAGCACGCACGGTGTTTTGCGCCTCGAGGTGATTACCGACGGCGAAGTGATTCAGGAAGTGGCGCCGCACATTGGCTACCTGCACCGCTGTTTCGAGAAGCACGCCGAGCACATGGCCTATAACCAGACCATCCCCTACGTAGACCGCATGGACTACTTGGCTGCCATGAACTCGGAGCATGTGTGGTGCATGGGCGTAGAGAAACTGATGGGCATTACCGACCAGATACCGAAGCGGGTAGAGTACATCCGTGTGTTGGTTGCCGAGCTTAACCGCCTTGCCTCGCACTTTGTAGCCATTGGTACTTATGCCATCGATATTGGTGCTTTTACGCCTTTCCTGTGGCTGCTCCGCGACCGCGAGCATATTCAGCGTTTGCTGGAGTGGGTTTCGGGGGCGCGCATGCTCTACAACTATATCTGGGTAGGTGGTTTATACTACGATCTGCCGATCGGGTTTGAGGAACGCTGCCGCGAGTTTATAAACTACCTGCTGCCCAAGCTGGATGAACTAGATACTATACTTTTAGAGAACAAGATCTTTATTTACCGCACCGCTAACGTAGGCGTTTTGCCTTTGGATGTAGCGATAAACTATGGCTGCTCCGGCCCGATGCTGCGTGGCTCCGGCCTGAAGTATGACCTGCGCCGCGTAGATGGTTATAGTGTATACCCTGAGTTGGAATTTGAAGTACCCATTGGTACAGGCATGGTTGGCACCACCGGCGACTGCTGGGACCGTAACTATGTGCGCGCGTTAGAGTGTAGAGAATCTGCCAAAATTATACTTCAGTGCCTCGACAGGTTAACCGGCGACTATAAACGAACCCCTGATTTTGACCCGCAGGCGGCCTGCCTTAAAAAGCTGCGTATGGTAGGCTCACAGGAGCTATACTTCCGTGGCGAAACCCCGCGCGGCGAGCTGGGCTATTTCTTTAGAACTACCGATAAAAGCGATGTGCCTTTCCGTTGCCATGGCCGTGCACCAAGCTTCGTAAACCTCTCTGTTTTGCCCGAAATTAGCCGTGGCTGCATGGTTGCCGACCTGATTGCTATAGTTGGCTCCGTGGATATTGTATTGGGCGAAGTAGACCGCTAAGTATAAAAACAAAACCGCTTCGGGCACGATTTCCGTATGGCATTTCTGTAACTATAACCCTTCAAAACCCATTTATACTTTGAAGCTATCTAAGTTAATAACCGTGCACTTGTTATGGATGAGTGCATTGGCAAGCCCGGTAGTGGCACAAACTCAGGAATCTCCTGTTATAAATACAGGCAAAACTATACTTTTAGCAGATTCTGCCGCTGCCCCTGCCGATACAGTTTACCCTGGCCAGAAAAAGCCTTTCACCGAAGCCCAGCTCAGAGAAGGTAGTAACAAACGCTATGTTACACGTGCCGTTTTGCCTGCCGCTGCTTTAATAGGAGCCGGTATTTATACTATCCAGGATAATGGGTTTTTCAGTAGCCATGATGCCCGCGATGCACGCCACGAAAATTTCCCTAATTTCAGCACGAAGGTAGACGATTACCTGTTCTTTTTGCCGGTAGCTTACATGTATGGCTTTAACGCATTCTCATCTCAGAACCGCCACGACATACGCCGCCAGACAGGTTTATTGATTGCTTCGGGTGTGCTTACTTCCGCTATTGTATGGCCTACAAAAAAGCTAACCAACATAGACAGACCGAACGGCGACCCGACCGCTTTTCCATCGGGCCACACGGCTTATGCTTTTACCATTGCCACTATAGTTGATAAAGAATTCCGCCATAAAAGCCCTTGGGTAAGTGTAGGCAGTTATACAATAGCCAGTGCTACCGGTGTGCTGCGCGTGCTTAACAACGAACACTGGATGGCCGATGTGCTGGCCGGAGCAGGCGTAGGTATACTTTCGGTGAATACAGTATACTGGCTACATGATAAACTATTCCAGAACAAAGGCCTGAACAATCCTGTAATTGCCCCTACGGTGCTGCCAAATGGCAAACCGGGTATGGGCATGTCGTTAACATTTTAAGTTCTTAAAGGCTGGCAAATACTAAACTATAAACTAAGTATAAAAGTATAAAATGGCGCTTCTTCCGGTTTTGGGCGAGGCGCCATTTCTTTTATATCTTTACCAGATGCGACCACTCCTCACACTGTTTTTCTGTTTGTTAAGTATAGCCATACCGTTGCTGGCGCAGGTGTATACGCTGCGGGGCACTGTGCGCGATGCCCAGACAAATGAGAAGCTGGCTTTTGTAAATATAGCCGTAAACGATGGCGAAACGGGCACTACCACCAACCTTGACGGGCAATATCAACTGCGGCACAACCGGCCTGTTAAAAGCGTAAGGTTCAGTTATGTAGGCTATGCGCCGCAAATTGTTTACCCCGACTCGGTAGAAACTATAAATATTAACCTGCAACCGGCCGCCGCACGCCTTACAGAAGTTATTGTACGCTCCGGCACTAACCCGGCGCACCGCATCATCCGGCTGGCGCACCAGAACCGCGAACACAACAGCACCGAAAATCTCCCGGCTTATACTTACCGCACTTACAACAAATTTATACTTACCGCAACCGATGCCCAGGAGTATGAACTAAGCGATACCCTGCAGCTCTCGAAACAGGACTCGGCATACCTGAAAATGCGTGACTTGCTGGCAAAGCAATACCTTTTCCTGATGGAAAGTGTAACCGATTATGCCTACCTGCGCCCCAACCAGGCAAAAGAAACCATACTGGCCACGCGGGTTTCGGGTTTGCAGCAGCCCAGCTTTGGGGTAGTAGCCGCCGAAGCCCGTGAGTTTTCCGTTTACGCCGATATGCCCGTGTTCTTTGGCAAGCGCTACCTCAGCCCCTTAAGTACCGGAAGTATCCGCAAGTATGATTTCCTGCTGGAAGAAACCTCTGTAGTTGGCCCGGATACAGTATACATCATCTCTTTTAAGCCTCTGCGCGGGAAGAATTTTGACGGACTGAAAGGCTTACTTTATATCAACAGCAATGGCTGGGCAGTGCAGAATGTTATAGCCGAATCGGCGGCCAGGGATGATAAACGTGGCTTGAAACTGGAGCAGCAGTTTGAATTGGTAAACGGAAAGCAATGGTTTCCGAAAGAGCTGAATGTGGAAATTACCGTGCAGCATTTGTTGCTTCGTGGCCATCAGCCTTATGGTATACTTCGCACCTACATCACCAACGTAAACCTGAACCCGGGTTTGCGCAGCCGCGATTTTAGCATTATCGCCCTCAAACAAAACGCCGATGCAGGCCGGCAACAGGATAGTTTCTGGCAGCAGCAACGCCCCGATACGTTAACCACCATAGAGCAGCGCACCTACCAGCGCCTCGATAGTGTAGGCAGGAAACAAAAGCTCGACAGAACTATCCGGACCATCGAATACCTGGTGGCAAAGCAGATCCCGCTAGGGCCCCTTAGCCTGGATATTAACCGGCTGTTTCGTGTGAGCAGGTTTGAAGGTACCCGCCTGGGAATTGGCGCCCACACCAACGACCGGCTTTCGGAGCGCTTTAGTATAGGTGGTTACTGGGGCTATGGTCTGCGGGATGAAAAGAAAAAGTATGGAGCTGATGTTTCTGTAGTATTGCACAAGCCCTCTGATTTAAAACTGGCGGCAGAGCATTTTGAAGACGTGTTGGAGCCCGGCGGCCGGCGCTTGCCTTTTAAACTACGCAGTTTGCTTTCTGATCTGCGCCCTGCCGTGCTGGATAACCTTGATTATACTACCCACAACAGTGCTTCGCTTTCGGGGCGTGTTTTCAGGTATATGCAGGTGCAGACAATTTTACGGCAGGAGCAGCGCCGCCCAACCCTGCTTACAACCACCCAGGAAAGTATAGCTCAGCCGGAGTTTAACATTACAGAAGCCGGCATTGGTTTACGTTATGCCTATGGCGAGCAACTGATGCAGCAATTTAACCAGGTTATGCCGGTAGCCTCAACTTACCCTGTACTATGGTTGCAATATACTCGCGGCATTGATGGCTTGTTGAACGGAGCGTATAGTTACAGCAAGTATGACGCACGGCTGGAGGCATCGGTAAGCCACCGTAGCTTTGGCGAAACAAGTTTAACTTTAGCTGGCGGATTGATAGAAGGCGCGGCTCCGTTTGTGAGCCTTTACAATGGTTATGGCAGCTATAGCTCTACCTATACCGTGTATACCAGCGATGGCTTCGAAACGATGCGGCCTTACGAATTCCTGTCTGACCGTTATGCTGCTATTTTTTTTAAACAAAACTTTGGCAAACGCCTGCTCAAAACCGGCTTTTTTAAACCTGACCTGGTAGCCATCACCAACATAGGCTTCGGCGATCTGAAACAGCAACAGCAGGAGCTGCCTGTAAACTTTGCTAACATGCGGAAAGGGTTTTACGAGTCAGGTCTTATGCTCAACAACGTTATCAGCTCCGCTTTTTCAGGTATAGGTGTCGGGGCTTTTTACCGCTATGGGCCGTATGCTTTTGATAAGGCCTCTGATAACCTCATTTTCAAGCTTACTTTATCGCTGGCATTTTAATACTTTCTGCACAGTTGGCAGCATAACCTTTCCGGCAACGAAGCGGTAACAGTAAGGCACTATTTCTGACATTAAAACCTGCTATACCTATGCTTACCGGACGTGTAAATGCACCAGAAATTGATACCCCATATGGTTGGCTAAATTCCGGCCGCGCCTGGTCTGTAAAAGACTTTAAAGGCAAAATTGTGCTGCTCGATTTCTGGACTTTCGGTTGCATTAACTGCCAGCATATTATCCCTGACCTGGAAAGGCTGGAAGAAGAATTTACCGATATACTGGTTGTAATAGGTATACACTCCGCTAAGTTCGAAGCCGAAAAGCATAACGAAACTATAAGGCAGGCCATACTTAAATTTGGTATTAAGCACCCCGTAGTAAACGACGCTGATTTTAAACTATGGGACCAGTATGGCATAAGGGCATGGCCAACCATTGTGCTCATAGATCCCAATGGAAAGGTAGTAGGGCAACATGCCGGCGAAAGCGTGTACCAAACTGTGCAGCCACACATCCTGAAAATGCAGGAAGAATTTAAGGATATTCTGAACAGGGAGCCGATCCGGTTTCACGTGGAAGCGCGGGAAAACTCTGTTTTATACTTTCCATCCAAGCTTATAAGCGATAGCGAAGGCCATATTTACCTTTCCGACAGCGGGCATAACCGCATACTTAAACTGAACCAGCAAGGGCAGATACTGGAAACTATAGGCAACGGCGCAGCAGGTTTTGCAAACGGTAGTTACACAGATGCCAGCTTTTATGAGCCACACGGGCTGGCACTGCATGGGCGCATACTTTATGTAGCCGATGCTAAAAATAACGCCATACGAAAAGTAGACCTGGATCGGAAACAGGTAAGTACTGCCGCCGGCACAGGCGAACTGGATTATTATTTCCTGGATGATAAACTGAACGAACCGGTAAATCCCAACAGCCCCTGGGACCTGCTTATACTTGAAAACAACTTATACATTGCCAGCGCCGGCAACCACCAGCTACTGCGCATGGACCTTGTAACAGAAAAAGTATACCGTTTTGCCGGAAGCGGCCGCGAAGCCCTTACCAACGGTACGCTGCATGAAGCTGCATTTAACCAACCCAGCGGGCTTGCTCATAAGGGAAACATACTTTATGTCGCCGATGCGGAAGCCAGTGCCATCCGGTCTGTTAATTTAGAAACAGGTATGGTGCTAACACCGCTTGGCAGGGGCTTATTCGATTTTGGTGATGCAGATGGGCCGGTAGATGATGCCCTGCTGCAACACTGCGTAGGCCTGGAGATAATTGACACAGATGTATACATTGCCGATACCTACAATGGCAAAATAAAAGTGCTGGATATGGAGCGCCATCGCGTCTGGACGCTGGCAGATGGGCTAAGCGAACCTAATGATGTTTTATTTCTGGGCGGGCAACTATGGGTAACCAGCACCAACAGCCACCAGCTTTATAAGATCGATATCAGTACGGGAGAGAAAGAAGAAGTAAAGGTTAGTTATACTTAAGATAGCAGATCAAGTACAGAGCAATAGCTCAGGCTAGGCGCATACTTTTGTTTTTTCTTTTTCGCGTTTCTCGATCATGCTCATGCGCACGTTGCGGAAGAACTTAAGCGTAAACTGGAATATCGGGCTTTGGATAAGGGTATAGAAAAATGACGCGATAAAAGCAGGCCCGCCCATAACATAGCCTATCCCCAGCACGATCAGTTCTACCAGAATGCGGGCATTGCTAACCGATAGCCTGGTACGCTCCGAAATAGAAAGCATAAAGCCATCGCGGGGACCGGCTCCAATTCCGGCTGCTACATACAGGCCGCCTGCAATACCGCCAATTACAAGGGTACTGCCCAGTATCAGGAAATCAAGCCAGGTATCGGTAGCTTTAGGTAAGAAATCAAGCCATAAGAACAGGTCAGTAAAAGGGCCGATCAGCAGAGCATTCAGGAAAGTGCCAATGTTCACATACTTCCGGTTCATAAACCAGGAAATAATCACGAACACTAACCCAACTATGGTGCTCCAGGTACCCAGGCTAAACCCGAACTTCTGAAACAAAGCCATGTTAAGCACTTCCCACGGGTGCAAGCCCAGGTATTTTACCTGCACGGCCAGGGCGTTGCCCAGGCCAAACATAGCCATTCCTGTCAGGAAAAATCCGTAGTCTATTGCCTTCTGTTTCATACCCTTTGCGCGTGCTTGCCTGTTGTAGTTTGTTTAAACATCAAACCGGCCGCAAGAAAGCAAATTTTAAGCAGAAGTATAAAAGTATGTGTTATAGGAAACAACAACTTTAAGCGGCAGCCTGGCGCACTACCTGTTCTTTCACTCGCAACGCCTGCTGCAGGTGGCGCTCCTGGTGCACTATCACAAACTCCAGCGTTTCGCCAATTCGCAGCTTCAGTAATTTAAAGAACTCTACAGGTATGGCTTTTTTGTTCAGGTCGGAGCCTATGGCCGCATGCAGCAGGTGCAGTAACTGGTGCTGGTGTTGCAAAAACTCTTGTATGGTATTTAAACCGAGATGGCTGTTGTTGGGGTTCATGTGCTTTACGGTCTTGTGCTTTTTCATATTTTCAGGCCGTACCATGTCCAGCGATTTTTTACCGAGCCAGCTATAGTTTATACTAGGTGTAGGATTGCTGGCAGGGTTGGCGGCAATGGCCTTGGCCAGCGCAGGGTTATAGTAGCGGCTGTAACGGTTCAGGTGTTCCAGGCATTCAAGTATGCTCCAGCTGTCGGGGCCTGGTTTGTAATTTAACTGTTGCAGGTCTAAGCTGGCAAATTCGGCGGCTCTGTCGTGCAGGTTCTGAGCTCTCTGGGATAGCTGTTCTACTGTGATCATGGTTTTCATAGTTTTATTTGTACACTACAAAGATACAGCTGGTTATACTTCCCGATCCTTGACGGAAATCAAGATTTATAGAAGCTTTATACTGTTTAATAACTGATTTTGCTTTTCATATTAATTTAGGAAGATTGTATTTGCAAAATCTTATATATAAATTACCTGGGTAATATAGATTTTAAAATTCTATTGCTTTATAACTTTGGTTAATATGAAATCGATTCTGTTAAAAGTAACGCTGTCTGCGGCCTTTATGTGTGGGTGTGTTATTAGCACTAATGCACAGGGAGTTAATATTGCTGTTGATGCAAATGATGTAAATATAATGTCGAGCAAGCCCTTCGGTGTTGAAGGTTCTCCATACTTATATAATACCTGGTCTAAAGGGTCGGTAACGCTGGCAAACGGCATTGTTTACGATGGCATGAGCCTGTTATTTGACCAGATGAAAGATGAGCTGGTATTTAACGCAGATGGTAACAAGCGCCAGTTATTTATGGAGCCTGTTCACGAGTTTACAATCCAGGAGCCCGGAAATAAGGCTTCCATAAGAAGGTTCCGAAACGGTTTTCCTGCAGTAGATGGAGAAAGTGTAAAAGCGTTTTATGAGGTTCTTGCTGATGGCGATACGAAGTTATTGAAAAGGTCTTCCAAAGCTATTGTTGAGGAGCGGTCTACCAGCTCACATGCAAAAACCAAGCAGATTAAGGAAAGTGTAAAGTACTACATTGCCACGCCTGATAAAATGGTTAAAATAAAGAAAGACAAGAAATCAGTTATCACGGCTTTAGGAACAAAACAACCTGAGCTAGAGGCGTATATAACAACAAATAAGCTGAACGTAAAGAACGATGCTGATTTAACAGAACTGGTTATATACTTTAATAGCCTTAACTGATTTTAAGAAGTTTCATAAAAATCCAAAGCCCATCAGTTATGCTTAAACTGATGGGCTTTGGATTTTCTATGCTTAGTTTTGGTAGCAGCCATAAAGTATAAAATAGATCATTACCTGCTGTTTAATCCTGTATTTATACTTTAATGCGGCTCAGCGTTTCAGGCGACATGCGCAGGTACGAGGCAATATACTTTTTAGGGATGTGCTGGAACAGGTGCGGGCTGCGCTGCATAACGCGTTGCAGGCGTTGCTCCGGCTCAGGTAACAATAAGTCTACTTCGCGATCTATTTTACCTACCAGTGCTTTCTCCAGTTGCTCGTACCAGAAACGTTTAATGTTGGGCCGCTCCTCCATCAGGTTTACCAAATCGGTTTTGCTGATGCCCAGCAGCTCGCTCTTTTTAAGCGCCTGTATGTAATACGCCGACGGCTTACCATCTACAAAAGACGGAAACGAGATCATCAGCGTGTTCGGGTAGCCAAAGCCTACACAAATATCTTCGTCGGGGAGCGGGTAGTAAATGCGAAGCGCACCGCTGGTTACAAAGTATAAACCCTGCTCTACCTGCCCCTGCCGTATCAGGAAGTCATAACGGTTCAGGTGCACCTGCTTCTTCCAGAGCGGTTCAAACGCAGCTATATCTTCCGGGGTGAAGTATGGGATTTGCTGGAGAAGGGCGCGGAGCATGGGAGAATTAAACTATAGTTCCTATAGTTTTTGATGTAAGTGCAGACTCAGATAAATCATCTAGAATAGATTCTTTAATGAATTTGAGCATCTTCTGCTGTGCAAGCTCTTCTATTGCTGCGTAAGAAATAAAAGTGCACGAAGGAGCCAAAGTATGCTTAAAAACAGGTCTGGATAATTCTTGCATTACTTTCTCTCTCCTTTCATTAGGAGCAACTATATGTGCTTTAATAGATATGTTTGGCTGCAGTGCCATCAAATCAGCCATTCTCAAAATGCCTGAATAAATGGAAGTTGTATGTTCTACTTCAAAAGCTCTGACTATTGTTCGATCATTTATCCAAAGCACATCTATATTTTCAACTGTTTGCAGAGTATCGAGATTATAGTTTAGAGGTAAATCTTTTAAGACAGAGCCTTGCTTAGGTGTCCATACTTCAAAAATTCTGTTTCTATCATTCCTTGGAAGCCACACTTTAAAGCCCATACCTTCTCCGATTTTGGCTATAGTTGCTTGAATCTTTATTGAATCGCGCGTAAGCGGTGGCTCTTCAATAAGAGTATCTGCAAGTTCTGTCAAAGCCTGTGCTTCAATTTTAGGAACTACAGGAGTGTCTAATTCAAAAGGAATAAACTTATCAATCTTATTATTTATAAACTCCTGATTTAATAAATCGCTTGCAAGTTGATCTGATATTGGTTTAGAGCCTTGAATGTATTTAATGCTCCATGAATTTCCTCCTGCTTGTGAAAGTATGGAAATGTCAAAAGGTTTACAGTATTCTAGTTCTTTTAGGCTCAAAGTATGTTTATATCTTTCGCCGTCTGGCCAAGGCTTCAAATCCGTAAGCTTATCAAGCTTGAATCGAGCTCCGCAAAGTGTCTTCTTTCCAACTTTAACAACTAGGTAAATCAAATCATTAGGTTGTGGACCACGATGGGAAAATCCAGCTACCTGTTGTTCAATACAAATATTATAGTTCTCAACAGATGTGGAACAGTGCAGGATTCTTGTGCTCATTTTGGTAAGATAAATTACATCTCAATATAGTATAAAGTTAATCTATTATTATACATCTTCCTAACCCTACCTCCTCTGTTCAAACTTCACAAAGCCTTCCAGTTCGTCTAATTCCTTCACTATTACCTTTTCAACCTGTGCCGCGCGAGGGCCAACATGTGCCCATGCTTTCAGCATTTCCAGGGCTTGTGCGTCTCCTTCGGCTTCCAGGTAAACAGTACCGTCAGCTTCGTTCTGCACAAAACCGGTCAGGCCCAGTTCTTCGGCCTTTTCCTGGGTGCTGGCCCTGAAGAATACACCGTGTACTTTGCCGTGCACGCGCATGGCTACGCGCTTTTTATTTTGCTTATCCATCGTATTTACAAGTATAAATTAGCTGCCAAAGTATAAACTCTCTCCCGAATAACGCAGTCTGCCAGCCCCGGGTTAAAACAGAAGCAGCCACCTTAAATTGGTAAGCTTTATACTTGAGTCAGAATTTTACTGAACTTGATGAGAGCAAACCGAACAAATACCAGGGCGGATAGTGTTTGTAACTTGGGGCAAAGTATAGCTGTTTCCTGAAATTTGATTTATCTTTAATGCTCTTGTCGCGGCTTGCGGCAAATAGGTTTAGAAAGCATTTTATGTCATTACTATTCAACGACTTTAAGAGCTGGAGCAAGCATTGCGCTGAAACCGGCGAACCACTATATCAGCCTGTACTCGATTACGAAATTGAGCAGAAAGGCCGCACCGAAGAATTTATTTGGGAAAACATAGCCAAAGCTTACGAAGTGATGAAGGATGCCGTAAAAACCGGCCTCACCGAAAACATGACTTCGCGCTCGGGCATGGTGAACAATGGCGCTAAAAAAGTGGCCAACTCGCCGGTTACGGTATTGTCGCCGGAGTTCCAGATGCTGGTGTCGCGGGCTTTGGGTGCTAAAGAAGTTAACTCGTGCATGGGCCGCGTGGTGGCTGCTCCAACGGCAGGCGCATCAGGTATTTTGCCAGGCACGCTAACAACTTTGCAGGAGCTTCATGGCCTTGCCGATAGAAAGATACACGAAGGCTTACTGGTTGCGGCAGGCATCGCGCTTATTATAGAGCAGAATGCATCGCTGGCAGGTGCCGTAGGTGGTTGCCAGGCCGAAACCGGCAGCGCGGCTGCTATGGCGGCCGGAGCTATAGTTTACTGCCTTGGCGGTAACGTAGATCAGGTGTTTAATGCGGTGGCCATAACAATACAGTGTATGCTGGGTTTGGTGTGCGACCCTGTTGCCGGATTGGTGGAAGTACCATGCATCGTTCGTAATGCCAGTGCAGCCGCTATTGCCTATTCATCGTCTCAGTTGGCCATAGCCGGCGTAGACCCTGTTATACCTGTAGACCAGTGTGTGGCAGCCCTGGGCGAAGTAGGCGAAAGTATGGAACGCAAGTACAAAGAGACTGCCGAAGGCGGCCTGGCCAACACACCAAAAGCCCGCGAAATAGAAAACTTTGTATTGGTGCAGGATGTAGAAATACTGCCTGACGAAGACGAAGTATAAAGTATAAAATAATAGTAGCAAAAGAGGCAGGAAGTATACTTTCTGCCTCTTTTATTTTACAGCTCAGGCAACTGTTTTCATAGTTTAGGGCTCTTATTATTAGAAAGTTATAGTTCCAATTTTCATGGCGCGAGTGTCTTCGCTCGTGACTTACTATAGTTGGGCCTCCGGCCCTTATTAACAATAGTGCTTTTTGTATTACAGTGGCCAGAGGCCACCCTATACGAAACACGAGCCAGGAGGCTCGCGCTATGGAATCTATAATTTTGCCTACAGAAGTGATCAAACACCAACTATAAAAACTATGAAAAAGTACCTACTACTAATTTCGCTGGCAGGCGCGCTTGCATTGGCTTCCTGTTCAGTTCCTCCAATGGCGGTTGAGTCTTCTTTTAAACAGCAGGCCGAAGTGTTGCCTGTAGCAGGCCGAAAAACCTTTAAGCCCAATGGCAGCTTTACAATCGGCAAGTATACGGTGGCGAATGTGTACCGCGGCTGGCGCAACATGGGTGGCTTCTCTATCTTTAGCTACAACAATATTAAAGCAAGGCAGCAATACCAGTTTAGCCTGCAGAATGGCCAGGGTAGCGAATGGTATGTATTTGGCGCCAGCAAACTTCAACACAAATCGCTTAAAGATAACACCGGCGTTACAATTGAAGTAGCTCCTAACATGGAGTATTATGCCAGCCATTTTACCTCGCCGGAAAGCGGTCAGTGGCATTTGCTAACTGTAGACCCACGCCATTACCTCGAGCGCAAAAAGTTTGAAGGAGAGCTTTCTAACGGCACTACTACCTATACTATAGCTCCTGTCTATAAATTTGAGGGCAAAAATCTGCCTGTGTCGGATATTATTGGGTATGAGTTTAAAGATGGCAATGCTATAGTTGGGGCAGTGCAGGTCATAAATAACGGCAATGTATGGATGCACCCCGAGCTGGCACCTGATACCCGTATGGTTCTGGCAAGCGCTATGGCATCGTTGCTGCTCTACGAAAAGCTGGATGAAGCCGTAACCGAAGCTGCATTGAATTAACGAACCTGAATTGCAGATTTATTTATTTAGCCTGTTGATTTTTAGTTGCTTATGCTTGTTGTGAAGTATAAACTGAATACCTTTGTACTATTACAAATCATGGCCTGTTGCAGGCATTCTCAAGCAGTAAAATTATAATGCAAAAATTCTTCTGGTGGTGCGCCGGTTCCGATGACACTATCCTCGAAAAATGCTCCAGATCGGAACATACTAAATACGCCGGTATTGGCGCCACCGTGTTCTTTACAGGCGTTCTGGCCAGCATTTCCGGTGGCTATGCCCTTTACACAGTTTTCGATTCAGCAGTTATGGCCACGGCCTTTGGTTTGCTGTGGGGTGCTGTTATTTTTAATCTCGATCGATTTATAGTTTCCACGTTGCGGAAAGAGGGCAGGTTCTGGAAAGAGCTGCTGATGGTAACGCCGCGCATATTGCTGGCTTTGGTTTTAGCTGTAGTTATCTCAAAGCCATTGGAGCTGAAGATTTTTGACAAAGAGATACAGGCTATACTTAAAGAGAAACAGGCAGAACTGGCTATTCAGCACAAAGCGTTGGTGGGCAAACAATTTGCTGAAGTAGATTCGGTAAAGAGTGAAATTGCCGGCATCCGGAAAGAAATTGAGGCAAAAATGCTGGAGCGTAATAAACTATATGAAGCCGTTGCTGCCGAATCGGATGGCACGGGTGGTACAGGTAAAGTTGGTAAAGGCCCGATTTACGAAGAAAAGAAGCGCCAGTATGATAAAGTAGATGAAGAACTCAAACTACTTCAGGCCAGTGCTGCAGACAGGATTCTGGTAAAAGAAAAGCGTATTGCCGACCTGATGATGAACCAGGATAAGGTAGTAGCCGAAGGGCAGGCCAGTTTCCAGAATTACGATGGTCTGATGGCGCGTATTGATGCGATGGATAAATTACCCTGGCTGCCGGTTTTCTTTATAACCCTGCTTTTCATCTGCCTCGAAACCGCTCCGATCTTTACAAAGCTGATTTCAAACAAAGGCCCTTACGATGATATCCTGAAAGGTGTGGAGCATGAACGCACCACACAGGAAATGCAACGCGTGGCAGAGCGCCAGAAACAGTATGACACCCACCATGCAGTAGCCGAGGCCAAATTTGCTGCCCGTACCGAGCATGAGGTTGCCGCCCAGAAAGAGAAAGAGCGCCTGAAGTCTGATGCTCACCTGGAAGTTGCCCGCGAATCGGCTGCAGTCTGGAAAGAGCGTAAATTGGCGGAGGTAAACAGAAGCCCTAATACGGCATCGGAAGTTTTGAACGATGGCGAAGAAAATGGCTACTATAAGTGGTAAATCTGGAAAAGCATAAACGTTACGAGTGTCTTCGCACTTAATTTTCTATAGTGAGACCTCTGGCTATTAAAGTTGTAGATTAGATAAACTATACCTGTTAAGTAGTGGCCAGAGGCTACGCTATACTAAACACGAGCGATGAAGCTTGCGCTATATTTATAAAGTATAAAACCGCCCGGATAAGTATAAACAGCTTGCCCGGGCGGTTTGCTTTTGCAGGTTTTTTGCCGGTAATGTGGGCTATACTTTTCCGGAAATCGTAACTTGCTATTAAACCAAAAACCGAAGCAGTATGACCGTTTCCAGAATGGCACAAACCCTAATCGGCTCCGAAATTATACGGGTGGCCGGCGAGGTAAATGCAATGATAGCCCGTGGCGAAGATATCTGTAACCTCACCATCGGTGATTTTGACCCTGGTATTTTCCCGATTCCGGCAGAGCTGCGCGATGGCATAGCTGAGGCCTATAACCTGGGCTACACCAACTACCCGCCAGCAAATGGAGTAGCTGAGCTGCGCAAAGCAGTAACAGCCTTCACGCAAAAGCACCTGGGCTTAACTTACCCTGACGCAGATATTTTAGTGGCCGGTGGTTCAAGGCCATTAATTTATGCTACATACCTGGCTTTAGTAGACCCGGGCGATAAAGTAGTTTTCCCGACGCCATCCTGGAACAACAACCACTACTGCCACCTGTCTGGTGCTACGCCTGTAATGGTAGAGACCAAACCAGAGAATAACTTTATGCCAACCGCGGCCGATGTGGCCCCTCACCTGAAGGGCGCAACCATGCTGGCACTTTGCTCGCCGCTAAACCCAACCGGCACCATGTTCTCCAAAAAAGACCTGGAAGAGATCTGCGACCTGGTACTTGCCGAGAACCGCAACCGTGCCACAGGAGAAAAACCGCTTTACATACTTTACGACCAGATCTACTGGATGCTGACCTTCGGCACTGAGCACAAACATTACGACCCGGTTAACCTGCGCCCTGAGTTACGCGATTATGTAATTTACATAGATGGTACTTCTAAGTGTTTTGCGGCTACCGGCGTACGCGTAGGCTATGCTTTCGGGCCAACCGTAGTGATGGATAAAATGAAGGCTATACTTGGGCACGTAGGCGCCTGGGCTCCAAAAGCCGAGCAAATGGCTACCGCTTCTTTCCTGAACAAGCCAGAAGCCATAGATACTTTTATGCAGGGTTTTAAAGCGAAGGTACAGCGCAGCCTCGATATACTTTACAACGGTTTTAAAGCGCTGAAAGAAGAAGGTTATGCAGTAGATGCCATAGAGCCAATGGGTGCTATTTACCTGTCGGTTAAGTTAGACCTGGCAGGCAAAACCACACCAGACGGCACCATTTTACAGACAAGCCAGGATATAACCTTTTATGTGCTGCATGAGGCGAAGCTGGCTGTGGTACCGTTCTCTGCTTTCGGTTCTGGTAAGGAAGTATGCTGGTTCAGGCTGTCGGTTGGGGGCGCTTCAGCAGAGGCCATAGAAGCATCGTTAACAAGACTGCGCAGCGCTTTAGAAAAGTTGAAATAAGAAGTATAAAACCTTAAAGTATAAACGCCGCCTTACCGTTAAGTAAGGTGGCGTTTTAAATTATAGCCACCTGCCTGTTTATACTTTCCTCCAGCGAGATAAAAGTTTCGGTGCGCTGCACACCCGGTATTGTTTGCATTTTCTCATTCAGGGTTTCGCGCAGGTGTTGCGTATCGCGGCATATTATTTTGGCAAACATACTATAAGAGCCGGTAGTATAATGCAGCTCTACAATTTCGGGTATCTGGCGCATCTGTGCTACCGCCTCTTTATACTCTGAGCCCTTCTCCAGGAACACACCAATAAAAGCACATATATCGTAGCCCACGGCTGTTGGGTTTACCAGCAACTGCGACCCTTTTACCACTCCGAGCTCATTTAATTTCTTCATGCGCACGTGTATAGTGCCGCCCGAAACGCTCAGTTCTTTTGCTATATCAGTGTACGGACGCGTTACGTCCTGCATCAGCATCGTTAAAATCTGCTTATCCAGTTTATCAATTTCGTAATTCATAAGCCTCTATACTTCCTGTTTTTATCAAAGTTTCAAATATACATACTTTAAATTATGAATATAATAACAGAGAAAAATATTATTTATCAAATTGGTAATAAATAGCAACATCTGTTACTTTTGTGAAGTATAAATCCTCAATAAATTGTAAAATCTTTAAAAAAATGGAATCAAAAACACTTGCCGAACCAACGGTGCTGGATGCAACTTTGCACCACCTGCGGCGTGCCTCTCTTCCTAAAGTACTACAAGTGCAGCAGGGCATTGTGCGCGCCACCCACGACTTTATGTTCCGGAAAGGCCTTACGCAGCTTATGCCGCTTATGCTCTCGCCCATCACCGACCCGCTTAACCATGGCGTGGTAGATGCCACGATCGGCTATGCCGATAAACCCTGGAGCCTGACCAAATCGATGATCTTTCATAAGCAACTGGCCCTGCTGAACCCGGAGTTGAAAAGCCTTTACATTGTGTCGCCGAACGTGCGCCTGGAGTTTGCTGACCGTGCCGAAACCGGCCGCCACTTATTCGAGTTCACACAAATCGATTTTGAGTTTAAAGGCAAAGACCGCTTCTATGTAATGGAGTTTATGGAGGAACTGGTAAACTTTATTTTTGCTCGCCTGAACGCAGAGTTGCCTGAAATACTACTGGAGTTGCGTGGAGAGTTGCTGCCACAGTATGAGAAATGGCCTGTTTACCGCACCGAAAAACTGGAAGCTGCTTATGGCCCAGATTATGAGCGGCTGAAATCAGAAGAGGCGGAAACCCCATTCTGGCTGCTAAACCACAAACGCGAGTTTTACGACAAAGAAGATCCTGCAAAACCGGGTACTTACCTGAACTATGATCTGATCTGGCCGGAAGGATTTGGCGAGGGTTTATCAGGAGCCGAGCGCGAAAACGAATACCACCAGATAAGAAAACGTATGGCCGATGTGGGCACCGATGAAAAGGTATTTAAGCACTATCTTGATATTGCCAGAGAAGACGGCTTGCCAAAAACAGCTGGCGGTGGCTTTGGAGTAGAGCGCATGACCCGCTTTATCTGTCGCCTGAAAGATGTAGATGAGGTAACAGTTTTCTCCCGTAAGCCTTTCGCAACATCACTGTTTTAAAGTATAAGTTATGGATGATAATGACAACGGAGATAATCCGGATAACAGCGTAGTATAAACGGTCTGCTAAAGTATAGCAGGCCGTTTTGTTTTATAGTTGTTTTGCTTCATCCAAGTTCTCTCCTTGCCTAATGGCTCTTTGCAAACGGTAAGCTTCGATTTCAACTGTTTTGCTTTGAATCAGCTTTCGCCTCGCCGGCAGGCCTTCCTTTTTTCTTGATAAAAAAGGAAGCAAAAAATCAAGACACTTCGTTTATCGAGGGCCCCTACCCCCACTCGCTGAACGCTCAAACATCGAATCGTCAATGGGTGCACCTGGCTAAGGCCGTTGCTTTGTAGGTACTGTTTTCACCTCACCCTGGCCCTCTCCTCAAGGAGAGGGGACTGGTTTTGGTTATACTTGAAGTATAAGTTTTATAGCTGCGGTTTGAACATCCCCCTTCGCCCCCATCAAAGGGGGGGTTGATTCTTTTGCATAGCCAGCAGCTATCGAACCTGTTTCCAGTCCTTGGGTTGAGCGCCTTGGTGTGTCCGGTGCCCGTTAAGGGCAGCCTGCAGGCGGAGCCGAAGGCAGGACTCGCCACAGCGCGATGCCCGAGGACGAGGCCCCGCGGGCTTGGAGCGAGCCATAGCAAACTATGAAACAAGAAACTAGTAAGACTGAGGATGAAGTCAACTATGCAAGTATAGCCTGCTTGCCAATAGCAGAAGTAAGCAACTATGTAACTATATCAGATTTCTCACTATAGTTCGAAATGACAAATTGTGATAAAAAGCAAAAGCCTGCAGTTACGCAGGCTTTTAGTTGAAGGATCATACTTCTATTTCTTCCTTTCCTTCCACATTTGGTTAAACGTTTTAGGCGGGAAGTGAACCGGTTCGCGGCGTTTGCTCCAGGTATCTTTCGTGAAATGTTTTACCACAAAGTTCTTGATGCCGGCGGGTGCCAGGTTCAGGAGCTTGCGGCTTTTCATGGCTTTGGTCCAGTACTTAAAGGCAAGTTTCTCCTGGCTGTCGGCCAGACCCTGATCTACGCTTTGCTTACGGTTTAGCAACAGCAGATTATGAATGTTGATCTTAACCGGGCAAACAGAAGTACAGGCACCGCACAACGAGCTGGCAAAGCTCAGGTGCTTGTTCTCGGCCATGCCGCTCAAGTGTGGCGTAATAACCGAACCAATTGGGCCGCTGTAAGTAGTTTCGTAAGTATGGCCACCAATGTTTTTGTAAACCGGGCAGATGTTAAGACACGCGCCACAACGGATGCAATTTAGTGCCTCGCGTTTTTCGGGTTGTGCCAGCAGTTCCGTGCGGCCATTATCCAGTAGTACCACATACATTTCTTCCGGTCCGTCCTTCTCTTTTGGCTGGCGTGGGCCTGTAAAAATGGTGTTATAGATAGTAACGTTCTGGCCTGTTCCGCTGGTGCTAAGCAATGGCCAGAACAAATCCAGATCCATCACCGACGGAATCATTTTCTCGATGCCAACTATGGCAATATGCGTTTTAGGGAAGGTGGTTGATAAACGGCCGTTACCTTCGTTCTCGGTTACGGCTATACCGCCAACATCCGCAATCAGGAAGTTGCCACCGGTTATACCTACTTCAGCTGATGTATACTTATCGCGGAGCAACCTGCGTGCTACGCCTACCAGTTCTTCGGCACTATCGGTCGGGGCTATTTTAAGCTTCTCAACAAACAGGTCGGCAATGTCTTTTTTAGACATGTGCATGGCCGGTGTTACAATGTGGTAAGGGCGCTGCTCTGCCAACTGCACAATGTACTCACCCAGATCCGTTTCTACAGTTTCAATGCCATTTTTCTCCAGATAATCGTTCAGGTGCACCTCTTCTGTTGTCATCGATTTTGACTTAACAATAGAGCGGGCGCGCTTGCGCTTCATGATCTCACCAATCTCTTTCAGGGCCTCCTGCGCATCGCGTGCCCAGATAACTTTACCGCCACGGGCAGTAAAATTGGCCTCAAACTCCATCAGATACTTATCAAGGTTATTGATGGTGTTTGTTTTTATATAAGATGCCCTTTCGCGAGCGAGTTCGTGATCGGTATACTGGGTGAGGCCACGCTGTACGGCTGCGTTATACTTGCCGATGTTGAACTTAATGGTATTGCGGTGGCCTAAATCGAATGCTTTCGTTTCCGCATCCAGCAGAAACTGTTTTAGTTTACTCATAACGATACTACCCTACGGTATTTCCTGAATTATAGCTGCATTCAGGGGATGCTATTCAAAAGAAAAACACCCTTAAAGTTAGGGTGTTTTTCTAAAAGCCACTACAGCTATACTTTATTTCTGGTAAACGGCTGCCGTAGCCTTATAGTATATTTATTTTTTGTTGCTGTCTACTACAATGCGGTTGTCGCGGTTTGCCAGTTCCCATGCCACGTGGAACGCCAGGCGAGCCACTTTTTCAGCACTTTCAAAAATGATCTTATCTACTGAGTCTGATGCCTTGTGATAATCTGCGTGTACACCGTTAAAGTAGAAAATGATCGGAATGCCTTTCTTTGCAAAGTTGTAATGGTCTGAGCGATAGTAGAAACGGTTCGGATCTTTCTCGTCGTTATACTTGTAATCGAGCTTCAGGTTAGTATACTTCTGGTTTGCCTCTTCGTTAATTTTGTGCAATTCTGAAGAAAGCTTGTCAGCACCAATCACATAAATATAGTTGCTGTCGTTGTTCTTTTCATAATCAAAGTCCATGCGGCCGATCATGTCGATGTTTACATCGGCAACCGTGTTAGCTAACGGGAAAATCGGGTTTTCAGAATAATACTCTGAGCCCAGCAGGCCTTTTTCTTCGCCGGTTACAGTTAAAAACAACATGCTGCGACGTGGGCCTTTACCATCTTTTTTAGCTTGTGCAAAAGCCTGGGCCAGCTCCAGTACAGCTACTGTGCCGGAGCCATCATCATTGGCACCGTTAAATATCTTATCGCCTTCCTGGGTTGAGTCTACGCCTACGTGGTCGTAATGCGCGCTAACTACCACTATTTCATCTTTTTTATCAGATCCTTCGATATAACCCAGCACGTTTTCGGTAGGCAATGGCGTAACAACACGCTCTGTCAGGATTTTAACGCCTGCAGCAGGTTTAAAAGAAGTTGACTTGGTGTTTGCTGCAAAAAGTTTTTCAGGAGTTGTACCAAGTATAGCTGCACCTACTGTAGCAGATGCTACCAGGTTTGTTGCGCGCTTGCTGGCTCCATTGTTTTTACGCGAAACCGATGACTGCTTTAAACGGTTGGCATAACGCGTAGACATGGTTGTAAAGTCGGCAGGATTGAGGATGTATAACACGCTGGCGGCTCCGCTGGTTTTAGCCAGTTCGCCCATATCGTTCATTGCCTTTTCAGTGTCGGTAAGCGAGTTTACCAGCGTTACAATCATTTTGCCCTGCAGGTTCTGGTTAGCTGCGCTGGCTGCATTAGCTACAAATACTGCTTCAACACCTTGCTCGGTGCCATAAACAGATGCGCCCAGCGGGAAGAAGTCCTGCATCATCATAAACTTCTTGTTGCCAACTGTAATGTAGCCTTGCCCCCACTTGCCTTTTTCAAGGTCAAAAGTCTGGTAGTATGGGTTGCTGCCAGTTTTAACCGGGCCAGCTAAACCATCTGCCTGGAACTGCTTAGAGATGTACTCAGCTGCCATTTTCTGGCCTTTCTCGCCTGTGTTGCGGCCTTCATACTCATCCGAAGCGATGATGTGGAGGTGCTTGGAAAGGTCGGCGGCAGTAATGGTGGCAGCATACGTTGGGGCAGCTGCCTGCAGTTGAGCAGCATCCGTGATCGGAGCTTTTACAGAAGCGGTAGGTGTTTTAGCGCAGCCGGCAGAAAGGGCAGCCAGCACGATTCCCGCATACAGGTGATTGTACTTCATAATTTTGTTTAAGGTGAGAGGTAAGTTTTAAAAGGTTATAGTTTTTGGATCAGTACGGTAGCAAATGCAGCCACGCCTTCTTTTTTGCCCACAAAGCCTAGGTGCTCGGTAGTGGTGGCTTTTATAGAAATATCATGTTCCGGTATCCCCATAACTTCGGCCAGGCAAGCTTTCATGGCCGGAATGTGCGGGTTTATCTTTGGCTCCTGCAGGCAAATAGTAGAGTCGATGTTTCCGATCTCATAGCCTTCGCGAGAGAGCAGATGCATCACTTCTTTCAGCAGAATTTTGCTGTCAATGCCTTTATACTTGGGATCCCTGTCGGAAAAGTGGTAGCCGATATCGCGCATGTTGGCAGCACCCAGCAGTGCATCGCAGATCACGTGTATCAGTACATCGGCATCGGAATGGCCCAGGGCACCGTGCGTGTGCGGAATCTTAATACCACCCAGCCAGAAATCCAGCCCTTCCTGCAGTTGGTGCACATCGTAGCCAAAGCCGGTTCTTATCTTCAGTTTCATCAATCTAAGCTATGAAATATTGGGAGTAAGCCTGCCCGAACGCAGCAGGTATAAAAGGTAAATGTAATTTAAATTGGCTTAAAGTTGTAGTGCTTGCGCAGTTTTTTGATGTTATACCTTTAGAGTAAGTTTAATCTTCGCTTGCAAAACCAAATTGAACATACTCTTATACTACATTCAGGTTCTGGCAAGTATAGGCAAGTATAAAATAAAATAAGCCGGCTACCCAAAGGCAACCGGCTCATTTTAAAGTATAAACAGGAGTTTAAGCACGAGCTTCTTCCTCGTTCTGCTCTTCTTCTAAGGTAGGGTAATCGGTGTAGCCTTCCGGGCCTGTGGAATAAAACGTGTTCTTGTCGGCCTCGGCCAGTTCGGCATATAGCTCAAAGCGCTTCGGCAGATCAGGGTTCGAGATAAACGGTACACCAAAAGCTACCATATCAGCATCGCCTTCTTCTATTACCTTGTTTCCGCTTTCCTGCTTAAAGCCAGCGTTAATGATCAGGTTGCCTTTGTAAATAGGGCGGTAACGTTTGGCAATATGCGGCTCGGCATATGGTACAGCGCTTACGTTTGTAAACGGCTCCGAAAGGTGCAGGTATGCCAGGTTATAGTTGTTTAGCTTCTCAACAATATAATCGAAAGTTGGGATAGATTCTTCATTTAGCGTAATGCCAAAAGAGTTGTGCAGGCTTGGGTTCAGGCGAACACCCACTCGCTCTGCAGGCACCACTTGTTTTATAGCATCCAGCACCTCGAAAAGTATGCGCGCTCTGTTTTCTATACTTCTGCCGTACTCATCAGTTCTAACGTTAGCTGTAGATACAAAGAACTGGTGCAACAGGTACCCATTGGAGGCATGCACTTCTACGCCATCGAAACCGGCATCTATAGCGTTTTTGGCTGCGTTCTTAAAGTCCTGTACAATCTGGCTGATGTCTTCCAGCGTGAGTTCGCGTGGCGTAACGGTATCTTTAAAGCCCTGGGGTGTGTATGATTTATCGTTCGGGTTGATGGGCGATGGGGCAACCGGCAATTCTCCGTTATGGAAATCTGGGTGCGACATACGGCCAACGTGCCATAACTGCAGAAATATTTTGCCGCCTTTTGCATGCACGGCATTGGTTACTTTTCTCCAGCCTGCTACCTGGTCCTGCGTGTAAATGCCCGGCGTATTAATATAACCTATAGCCTGCTCCGATATCTGCGAGCCTTCTGAAATGATAAGGCCGGCGCCGGCACGTTGTGCATAGTATGTTGCTATCAGGTCGGTAGCCACATTGCCCGGGTTATCAGCGCGGCTGCGTGTCATCGGGGCCATTACCACGCGGTTCTTAAGTTCTAAATCGTGTAATTTTATCGGTTTTAAAAGCGGTTGTGCCATAATATAGTTAATTGTTAATCTGTTAATAATGAAGCAAGTATAAGCTTTAGACCCATTCAGGGTTAAACTTTCTGCTTACTCGTTCAGTTATGTAGCAATCCAAAATTGACTTAGTCCCATTGCGGCCCGAAAGACGGATTGATGACACGCAGATTCTCTCTGCGAAGTCCGTTTATACTTTCCATTTCATCCGGGGTAAGCTCGAAGTCAAAGATCTGCAGGTTTGATATAAGATTTTCTGTTTTAGTTGTGCGCGGAATAGCCAGCACATTATCCTGCTGCATGAGCCAGCGCAATGTTACCTGTACTTCCGATTTGCCATACTTAGCGCCTATACTTTTAAGCGTTGGGTTACCAATTACTTTGCCTTGTGCAATCGGGCTGTAAGCGGTAAGCGTAATGTTGTGCTCCTGCAGGTAAGTATAAAGTTTGGTCTGGTTGATAAGCGGGTGGTACTCTACCTGGTTGGTAATAATATCTGCGCCGGTTGCCAGTACTTCATCCAGAAGAGCGATGGTGTGGTTACTTACGCCAATAAATTTGGTGTAGCCTTTCTGCTGCGCTTCCATTAACTGCTCCATATACTCGGCTACCGGTACAGCAGCGTTTGGCCAATGTATAAGCAACAGGTCTACATGATCGGTTTTGAGCTTGCGCAGGCTTTCTTCTACCGATGGCAGAAAATCTTTTGCGCCCAGGCTTTCACGCCATACTTTGGTGGTCAGAAATACCTGATCACGGGCTACGCCGGATGCTTTTATGGCTTCCCCTACAGCTTCTTCGTTGCGGTAAATTTGTGCCGTATCTATGTGGCGGTAGCCTTCGTGTAAAGCTGCTTCCACCATTGTTTTTGCCTGTGTGCTATCTAACTGAAAAGTGCCAAACCCAAGAGCAGGTATCAAAGCGTCTTTTATCTTTATTTCTTTCACGGGTTTATTTTAAAGGTTTATACATTACTTGTGTATACAAATATTACGGTAAAAAAATAGCTCAGCTTCTGAGCTTATCCAGCATATTGCTTACTATAACGGCTTCTTCTTTCGTGAGGCTATGAAAACGCTGGTATAGTTTTGGGAGTTCCTCGTCTATCTGTTCTAATAATTGCAAACCTGTTGGTGTTATCCGAACCTCAATCATGCGCCTGTTTGATGGGCAGATATCGCGGGTAACGTAGTTTTTTTCGATCAGCTTATCAATGAGCCGGGTAACGTTAGAGTTGCGGTCCAGCATGCGCTCCTGAATATCGCCGAAGCAAACCGGAGCCGGATGTTGCCCGCGCAGAATACTTAGAACATTATGCTGCTGTTGCGTAAGGCCAAAATTTTTGAAGAAAGGCAAAAGCTGCTGGTTTACCCAGTTGTTGGTAAACAACAGGTTCACGAGCAGACGGCGGTAATCGTCTTTAAAGTCTTTCTGTTTTATTTCGTCTTCTATGCGCATAAAGTGTGGCAAATGTAAGTCGTATCTTTGTATATACAAATGTTGAGGGGAAAAAGTTTGAATGAAGTGAAGATAAGGCTGGTTTATATTTGGTGCTGTTAAGCTATACTTCCAGTTTTGCTTTCTTCCTTAGTCTTACTTACCAATTGTTTCATAGTTTGCTTTGGCTCGCTCCAAGCCCGCGGGGGCTCGTCCTTTGGCATCGCGCTGTGTTCCCTTCCTTTGCTCGTACCTCGAAATGCCTGCGGCACCGGAATCTCACAAGGCGCTCAACCCAAGGACTGGAAAGGATACTTCTTCGTTAGCGGCTGTGTAATTGGAACCAGTTGTAGGGACAGGTCGTGACCTGTCCGCGCGAAGGTTGGAACTATGAAACTATAGGTATTGCTCTAGTAAAGTATGACCCCCCCTTTGAAGGGGGCTAGGGGATGTTTATACTTGAACTACGAAGCAAAAGCTTCAGCCAGGTGCACCAACTGACGATTCGATGTTTGAGCGTTCAGCGAGTTTCGAAGTGTCTTGATTTTTTGCTTCCTTTTTTATCAAGAAAAAAGGAAGGCCTGCCGGCGAGGCGAAAGCTGACTCGAAGCATAGAAGTTAAAATTGAAGCTTGCCGTTTGCAAAGGACCTTCTAGCTACTCTCCAGAGGAGAGCTTATCCTTATATCAGCTTGCCATAAAACAAAAAAGCGGCTGCAACCGGTGTGGTTACAACCGCTTTTTATACTTTATACTTTCAGCTCACTAAGCTGTTACAGGTTCTTCTTTCTTCTCTGCACGGTATAGTAATGTAGAGCAGTTATTCGGGCTTAGTACCTGTTTGGCGCAACGCAGAATATCTGCCGGTGTAACAGCCTGTACTTTCTCACCTTCCAGGTTAACCAGGTTTGTGTCGCCTAGGAGTTTGCTGTAGGCCAGGTTCATAGCACGGTTCAGAAGTTCTATTTCGGAGAATACAATCGTGGTTTCTGCTTGGTTTTTTACCTTGTTCAGTTCTTCCTCGTCCACCAGTTGCTCCATCAGTTCCTGGTTAATGGCTTCAATGGCAGCGTTGGCTTCGTGTATGTCGGCACCTTCGTGCAGTTTGCCTTGTATAATCAAAAGGCCCGGCTCTATAGAACCCGAAACAGAAGCAGTAATTGAGTTGAAAAGTTTTTGCTCTTTCACCAGCTTGTTGTATAACCTGCTCGATTTTCCACGGCCCAGTATATCGCTGATCAGGTCTACGGCATGGTAATCCTGGTGCGTGCGGCTTGGCATATGGTAAGCTTTATAAATGGCACTAAGTGGCACATCGGCTGTAGTTTCCAGCACACGCGGGCCGGCTTGCGCAGGCTCGGCAGGTATGTTGCGCTCATACTTCACACCCGACGGAATAGGGCCGAACCATTTCTCTGTAAGTTCTTTTGCACGCTCAAACGTTACATTGCCTGCCACTACAAGTATAGCATTGGCCGGTGAGTAATGCTTCCTGAAAAAAGCTTTTACATCATCCATTACAGCGTTTTCGATATGCGAGATCTCTTTGCCAATAGTAGCCCATTTATATGGGTGGTTTTCGTATGCCAGGGGGCGCAGCTTCAGCCATACATCGCCGTAAGGCTGGTTCAGGTAATTCTGCTTAAACTCCTCTACTACCACTTTGCGCTGTACCTCCAAGCCGTTTTCACTGAAGGCCAGTTCCAGCATGCGGTCAGACTCGAGCCAGAAACCGGTTTCGATATTTTGAGCTGGCAACGAGAGGTAATAGTTTGTAATGTCGGGGCTGGTGAAGGCATTGTTCTCGCCACCTACACGCTGCAATGGCTCATCGTAAACAGGTATGTTTTTAGACCCGCTGAACATCAGGTGTTCGAAAAGATGGGCAAAACCTGTGTGGTCTTCGTCTTCGTCGCGCGAGCCAACATTGTAAAGTATATTTAAAACAGCCATAGGCGAAGTAAGATCTTCGTGCACTATAACCTGCAGGCCGTTTTCTAATGTAAACTCTTTAAATTGTATCATGATTCTGTTAAGACGTTAGCTAATTAGATACCAGATGTTAGACTGCACAATTTAAACCTGAAGAAAGTCTAATGGCTAAAGTCTTACGTCTAATATCTATTTTAAGAACAAAAGTATAAATTAGCCGGATATTTCAGGGCAACCGCTAATACATTAACTTGCCTAACTATAACGAAAATTTGCTTTCCGAAGATGAACTTTAACCGCAAAGAATATACCGACGACGAACTTCTGGCACTTTACAGAGGCATTCTGAAGCCACGTTTAATTGAAGAACGCATGCTGGTGCTGCTGCGCCAAGGCCGCGTAAGCAAATGGTTTTCCGGAATTGGCCAGGAGGCTATCTCTGTTGGTTCTGCCATGGCACTGGAGCAAGACGAGTATATTTTGCCCCTGCACCGCAACCTGGGTGTTTTCACTAGCCGTAACATGCCCCTCGACAGGCTGTTTGCGCAGTTTCAGGGCAAGAAGACCGGCTTTACAAAAGGCCGCGACCGCTCTTTCCATTTTGGCTCCAACGAACACCACATTGTAGGTATGATCTCGCACCTGGGCCCGCAACTGGCTGTTGCCGATGGTATTGCGTTGGCTGATTTGTTAGATAACAAGGAAAAAGTAACGTTGGTTTACAGCGGTGATGGTGGTGCCAGCGAAGGCGATTTCCATGAGGCGCTGAATGTGGCTGCTGTCTGGAACCTGCCGGTGATCTTTATGATCGAGAACAACGGTTATGGTTTATCTACGCCAAGCAACGAACAGTTTAAATTCAACCATTTTATTGATAAAGGCCCTGCTTATGGCATAGATGCCCTGCAGATAGATGGTAATAACATACTGGAAGTATACGATACGGTGCGCCAGGCTGCTTATAGTATGCGCAAGAACCCGCGCCCAATGCTGATAGAGGCCATTACCTTCAGGATGCGTGGCCACGAAGAAGCCAGTGGTACCAAGTATGTGCCACAGGAGCTTTTCGAAAAATGGGCTAAAAAAGACCCTGTGGAAACTTTTGAACAGTACCTCTTAGAAGAGTTAGTGCTGACGCAAAAGACCATGGAAAGTATAAAAGAAGAGATAAAGGCTGAAATAGAAGAAGGCCTGCAAACTGCTTTTGCCACTCCAATGCCGGTTGCCGACCAGCAGGAAGAACTGGCCGACATGTACCAGCCATTTGAGCAAAAAGTAATAGAGCCTGCTTCGGGAGCCAAAACCGAGAAACGATTTGTAGATGCCATATCAGATGCGCTTCGCCAAAGTATGGAGCGCTACCCAGACCTGGTGCTGATGGGCCAGGACATTGCCGAGTATGGTGGTGTGTTTAAAGTAACAGAAGGTTTTGTAGAAGCATTTGGTAAAGGCCGTGTGCGTAATACACCGCTTTGCGAATCGGCTATACTTGGTATAGGCCTGGGCATGTCGGTTAAGGGTAAGAAAAGTATGGTAGAGATGCAGTTTGCAGATTTTGTGAGCGCAGGCTTTAGCCAGATCGTGAATAACCTGGCTAAAAGCCATTACCGTTGGGGCCAGAATGCCGATGTGGTAGTGCGTATGCCTACAGGTGCCGGTTCTGCTGCAGGCCCGTTCCATTCGCAAAGCAACGAGGCTTGGTTTTTCCATACGCCGGGGCTTAAGGTAGTATACCCATCAACTCCATACGATGCCAAAGGCCTGCTGAATGCAGCCCTCGAAGACCCGAACCCCGTTATGTACTTCGAGCACAAAATGCTGTACCGTTCTATCTCACAAGAGATTCCGGATGATTACTATACTGTGGAAATCGGCAAGGCAAGATTGGCAGCTGAAGGTACAGACCTTTCTATTATTACGTATGGTATGGGGGTGCACTGGGCCAAGCAACTACAGCAGGAAATGCCGGAGTTAAGTATGGATATCCTGGATCTGCGCACGCTGTTGCCTTGGGATAAAGAAGCTGTGGAGAAAACTGTAGCTAAAACAGGCCGCGTAATCGTATTACATGAAGATACCTTAACCGGTGGTATTGGGGGCGAAATTGCAGCCTGGATTGCAGAACATTGCTTCCAGTACCTGGATGGTCCGGTGGCACGCGTTGCCAGCCTGGATACTGCCGTACCTTTCGCGCCGCCGCTGGAGCAGGAATTCCTGCCTAAGCAACGCCTCCGCGAAAAGGTAGAAGCCATACTTGCTTACTAGATCAAAACCCGAATTTCACCCTTGGATATGCTAAAGTCCCGGTTATTTATACTTCCGTTGTTGTGCCTTGCCATTTTGCTGGGCACAGGCAGCTGCCAGCGTAAAGGCATACCTTGCCCTAAACCAGCCGGCAGTAGTGGCGGCATTTTTAAAGTATTTAAAAAGAAAGCTCCTAATTCCGGCGCTACCATGCAAGGTATACAAGTGCCAATGGGTAAAAATGGCCTCGTAAAAAAGAAGCGCATGTAAACTGCCGAACCAGTAATTGGTTACTTAAGTATAACACCTAAAAATATAAGCTTTATGTGCAGGCCATTGGTTGTATATTCTAAGGAGCTGATGCTATTGCTTGTGTTACTGTTTATGGCAATCGGCTCCGCATCGGCGCAGATCAGCCATAAAGAAACCAGCAAGCACAAGTTGTATAAGAAGCGTTTCCTGAAACAGGCAGATAAGACAGAGGCCGCATATAAAGAAACACACCTGAATACGGAAGCTTATACTTTTAAAAAAGGGAAAGCAGCACGTAAAAAAGCCGTCCGCGATGAGCGTGGTAAGTATAAATTTAGCCAGGACGGGCAGGCCATGCCGCGCAAGCCTAAAGTGAAAAAGATAAAAAGGCTGCAATAAAAGATCAATAAATACGAATACACAGAAAGGAATAGAAATGAATTGGCATCCGCTTACAAGTACCGAGCAGTTAGAAAAAGTGATAGAGGAATCTAAAAGTACACCTGTAGTTATTTTCAAGCACAGTACTTCCTGCTCCATCAGTGCTACCGCTAAAAGCAGGCTAGAGCGCCAGTGGCAGGATGCAGGCTTAGACCATGTAAAACCGTATTATCTTGATCTGCTGCGCTACAGGCCGGTATCGAATGAGATAGCAGAGGTGCTGCACGTTAGGCACGAGTCGCCGCAGTTGCTGTTGGTAGAGGATGGGGTTTGTACCTACGATGCCTCACATTTGGGCATCAGCTTAGATACCGTTAAAAAGAAAGTACAGGCATAGTGGCTAAAGTATAGCACCTATGCCTGCTATACTTAGTATAAGAAAGTAACAGATTGTTTAATCTCCGGGTGCAGGCTTAGGGCAACCGGGCATGTGCGAGCCGCGTTTTCCAGCATCGCTTTCTCTTTATCAGTGTAAGAGCGTGCCGGCATTTTAAAGGTTAGCACTATTTCTGCAATACGGCGTGGTTCTGAAGCCATTATTTTGGTGGTTTCGATTTCCATGCCTTCAATGTTTATTTCGCTGCGGTTTGCCACGATGCCCATAATTGTCATCATGCAGCTGCCGAGAGCGGCACAAACCAGGTCAGATGGAGAGAAAGCCTCGCCACGACCGTTGTTATCTACAGGAGCGTCTGTAATAACAGTGTTGCCTGATGCAATATGCTGAGCCTGAGTGCGTAAGTCGCCTTTATAGGTACTGTTAATTGTTGCCATAAGTGCTAACGATTGTTTTGTTAAGAGCGTAAATTTAGATAGATTTAAGCAAACTATAAATTATAAAAAGGTGCTAAGATACCTCGCATTAGTCCTGGCCGTTGCGCTGTGTGTAACACTACCGGCAGCAGCACAATCCTCTGAAGAAGAAACTTTTCGGAATGAGCTGAGCTATGGTATAAACTTTAACTCGAATGGCGGCCTGGTTGGCGGTGTGTTTGGGCGTTCGGCATATTTAGTAAGAGATGGCTTGTACCAGTTCGGCGGATTGGAAATTGTGGAGGTAAAGCATCCGAAAGAGAACCGCTTGTACAGCGCCAACACCGGCGATTTTTTTATAGCAGGTAAGCAGAATTATCTTTTTGTTGTGCGTCCGCAGTATGGTGCCGAGTATGTACTGTTTAAAAAAGCAGCCGAATCGGGCGTGCAGGTAAATGCTGTAGGCGCAGTAGGGCCGTCGCTGGGTTTCCTGGTACCTTACTATATTCGTTACAACTATGGCAGCCGTACTTCCGATTCTGATGTGCGTACCGAGCAGTATGACCCCATACAGCACCGCGATATCGAACTTATAGAAGGCAGCGCAAATGTTTTCACTGGTTTAGGTGAAGCAAAAGTAAACTTTGGCTTGCATGCCAAAGCTGGCCTTAGTTTCGAATATGGCCGCTATAACGAAAGTATAACAGGTATGGAAGTTGGCTTTATGGTAGAAAAATATACTAAAAAGCTTAACATGATTCCGCAGGCCGAGAACTACAGCACTTTCGCCTCTGTGTACCTCAACCTGTACTACGGTCGCAGAAAATAACACCCCCCGAACATTTCTTTTAAGTTGTTTGTTAAGATGGCAGTTTCTGTATTAGAGGCAACACAAAACTTGGCCAATTGCCAGTGTCTTAATGCATAACTTCCTATCTTTGCAGCATGGATGAATTAATATCACTTCCGGTTATACAGCCTAACACTACTCCCGCCGAGCTGAGTGAAAATGGCAAAATACGCAAGCCTAACTGGTTACGTGTAAAGTTGCCTGTGGGCCAGGAATACACTAAAGTAAGAAACATAGTATCTGAATATAAACTGCATACCATCTGCGAGAGCGGCAACTGCCCGAATATGGGTGAGTGCTGGGGCGCAGGTACGGCTACCTTTATGATTTTAGGTAATGTGTGCACCCGCAGCTGCTCTTTTTGCGCTGTAGCCACAGGCCGCCCGAATGAGTATGATGAGGATGAGCCACGCCGTGTAGCTGAAGCCATTCAGCTGATGGGTGTGAAGCATGCTGTAATTACCTCTGTAAACCGCGACGAACTGAAAGACTGTGGCGCTGCCATCTGGCACGAAACGGTAAAACAGGTAAAGCTGCTGTCGCCGGCCACTACCATAGAAACCCTTATCCCGGATGTGAAAGCAAACTGGGATGCCCTGATCACCATGATATCTCCTGGCCAGGAAGTGGTTTCGCATAACATGGAAACGGTAAAAGAACTTTATCGCCGTGTGCGCCCGCAGGCCAAGTATGAGCGCAGCTTAGAGCAAACACGCCGTACTAAAGAATATGGCAAGCGCACTAAAACAGGTATAATGCTAGGCTTAGGCGAAACCAGAGACCAGGTATACCAGGCAATGGATGATCTGGCAGAGAATGGTTGCGATATACTTACACTTGGCCAGTACCTGCAGCCAACAAAACTGCACATAGAGGTAGCCGAGTTTATACACCCGGATCTGTTTGAGCATTACAGAGAAGAAGGCCTGAGACGCGGCATTAAGTATGTTGAGTCGGGGCCGTTGGTTCGCTCTTCTTACCACGCAGAACGCCACGTGCACGTTTAGTAAAAAACTCATTTATAGTATAAAAGCCCCGGTTGCTGTGCAGCCGGGGCTTTTTTATATGCCTGTTAGTACCGCAACGGCTCCTTTCAATTATCACTATATATATTATTTTATAAACTTTAATATATCTGCCTACGTATATATGGAACACTGTATCTAACAAGTACTTAAGAACTCCAAGTGCAACTTTTAGACTCAGAAAACAGCATTAGCAGGCTGCATTCAGCTGATCCGTGTATTTTGAAGCCTGTAATATATAAACATCTAAATTTTTCATTAATAAACACAAACTTATTTATTTTTATCAGTACATTTACAATATAAATATGTATAATTACATATATATATACAAAAAGACCCAATTACTTTACAATTCGATATATGCATAGACTTTTACTAATCTGCCTTTTCCTGATTGCTGGCACCACCCTAAGTCTGGGACAAACAGATCCGGGTCTTAACACTGCCTCAACTTTTGCAGTATTAAGTTCAACTTACATCGAGAACACTGGTATTACAGGTGTTACAGGTGATGTAGGTCTTGCGCCGGCAGGTATGTTCCTGGACAACGGAACCTTAATGGTACGGGGTGCAAAAAACATAAATGAGCCAGCTGCAACTGCTGCTTTGCTTGATGCCAGGGCATTGCATACGTATTACAGTAATGCACCCGGCAGATCTATTACAAGCGCCGACCTTAAATCGCATGTTACATTTCCTGGCATCTACCACTTTGATGGCGATGTAAACCTCGACGGCATTGCTGTCCTGAATGGAAATAAGGATGTAAACGCTACTTTCGTTTTTGTTATTGATGGCGATCTGACCACGCCTCTGCCAGCCCCTCCGGCACCCGGCACAGGTTTATTGCCCGAGGATGGCGCACAGGCCAAAAATATTTTCTGGATCGTAAAAGGTAAAGTAGACCTGGGAAGCTCTACAAATTTCATGGGTACCATCATTTCTGAAGGTAATATTAGTTTAGGAGCAGGTGTAAGTTTAATTGGAAGAGCTATTTCTTTAAACGGTGGGGTTGATCTTCACTCCAACAATATTTACCTGCCAACCATGATAATTGCCGATCTGCAGGTGAAGAAAACTGCACTAGCAGGAGAATATGTAATTGGCGATGAAGTAACTTATACTATAACAGCACAAAATGCCGGCCCGAATGCAGCTACCGGGGTGGTGGTAACAGAATTACTGCCGGCCGGCCTGCAGTTTGTAAGCTTTACTACAGCAAAAGGTACGTATGATACCGCCACTAATAAATGGAATATTGGCAGGTTGGAGAACGGAGAAGTAGTAACACTTACTATTGTTTTCAGAATCGCATCGTCTGGACAGATTGAAAATAAAGTTGCCATAGAGGGCGACAACCCGGATCCGAACCCGACAGATGATGAAGACAAATTCCCGATAGAAATACCGGTAATTGCTGCTAACCTCTCGGTAACTAAAGTAGCCAGCGGCGGGCCTTATACAATAGGTGGCAATGTTACCTATACAATCGATGTGAAAAATGCCGGCCCTTATACTTCGCAAGTAGTAAGTTTAGTTGATGCACTGCCGGCAGAGTTAGAATATGTTAGCAGCACAGCTACACAAGGAAGCTATAACCCAGCTACCAGTATCTATACTGTAGGCGATCTGGCAAAGAATGGAACGGCAACATTAACCATTGTTGCTAAGATCAAAAGTTTTGGCACTAATGGTGGCAAGATCACAAACATTGCTGAAGTTAAAAGTGAAGTTACACCGGAAACAGACCCAACAGATAATAAAGATACAGAGGTAATTCAGATTACTTGTCCGGCTCCTGTATTAGCCATAGAAGGCGAGTCATCAGTTTGTGCCGGCACAAAGAACCTGGTTTATACTGTAACTGACATACCTGGCGCTACTTATACTTTCTTACTGACAGACGGAAAGTCTGGCGGTTGGGGAATCGTATCGCAAAACAGAAATACTGTAACGTTAAATGCGGGCACAGAGCCAGGCATTATAAGGGTGTGTGTAAAAGATATCTGTGGTAACTGCTATAATATTGAGAAGACTGTTAAAGTAGTTACTCCTCCTACGCTCTCTGCTATAAGCGGCCCGGCTTCAGTTTGCGCCAATGCCGAGAAACTGGTATACAGTGTTACTGGTAACGCAGCAACTTATAACTGGGTAGTGCCTGCCGGCTGGACAATTGAAAGCGGCCTTGGAACAGCCAGCATTACAGTAACAGCAGGTACCAGCGGCGGAGATATCAGTGTAACGGCTGGCAACAGCTGTGGTACCAGTGCAGCAAACATCCTGGCTACTACTATAACAATACCTCCGGTAGCTCCCGGCCCGATAGCAGACAACAGCAATGTATGCGATGGCCTGAAGTATAGCATTGCTCCGGTAGCTGGTGCAACTTCTTATTCATGGGCAGTGCCGTCAGGCTTCACCATCACAGGGGGCCAGGGCACAACAGCTATTACTGTAAAAGCCACTTCACCAAATGCGTTTGGCGAGGTAACCGTAACTGCCAGCAACAACACCTGCGAAGGCGCTGCAGCTACAGCAAGTATAAACATTGCCCTGGCAGATGGCGAGCTTAGCTTCCCGAAAGCCATCAGCCCGAACGGCGACGGTAAAAACGACACCTGGATAGTAAATAACCTGACAAAATTCCCAACAAACGAAGTAGTGATCTTTAACCGCTGGGGGTCAGAAGTATACAGAAGGAATAACTATCAGAACGACTGGGCCGGAAACGGGGTGGAGCAGGGTACTTACTTTTATAAAGTTAAAGTGCAGCTCTGCAACGGCATACAAAAAGAGTTTACCGGTTACATAACCATTTTCCGCTAAGCAAACCCTTAAAAAGAAAAACACCCGGAAAAATGAAAATACTTTACACACTGCTAGGCCTGTTGCTCACTTTTACAGCCAATGCCCAGCAAAACCCACAGTACTCTCAATACATTTTTAACAGTATGGCCATTAACCCGGCTTATACTGGCAGCAAAAATGTACTTAACCTGAATGCCTTCCACCGTTCGCAGTGGTCAGGTATAGAAGGTGCTCCTACAACGCAATCGCTGAGCCTGGATGGCATTGCCGCAAACAACCGCTTAGGATTAGGTATGGATATTACCCGCGATAAGCTGGGCGCCCAGTCTACCCTATCAGCTTATGTAAACTCTGCTGTAAAATTGCAGGTTAGCCATAACGGCGTACTTAGCCTGGGTTTGGCAGCAGGTATAGTGCAGAATGCTATTGATGGCTCTGAATTAGGTATTTCAGATGACCCTTCTATACCTAGCAACAGCGAATCAACTATAAAACCGGACATGAAGGTTGGTTTATACTTCCACACCGACCGCCTGTATGCAGGTTTATCGGCCACCGACCTTCTGGAGTTTAAAGATGCCCAGATGCTGGAGCCCGCCCGCCATTATTACTTTACAACCGGTTATGTGTTTGATATGGGCACCTTTCTGAAGTTTAAGCCAAGTGTACTTATAAAAGAAGATTTCAAAGCTCCTGCCAGTGTTGATTTGAACGCATTTGTATTGTTGGCTGATAAGTTGTGGCTGGGTAGCTCTTACCGCACCAGTATGGATCTCTTCAGCAAAACAGATAATAACACCGATATGCAAAAGCGCACAGCCATAGCCTTGATCGCAGAGCTGCAGATTCAGAAATCGCTGCGCCTGGGTTATGCCTATGACAAAATGCTGAACGGGCTGAATGGCTTTAACACGCACGAGATATCGGTTGGCTATTACTTCTTCAAGAAGAAAGATACCAAAATGCTTACTCCGCAATACTTTTAATCTATAGCGCCCTTATACGATGAACTATAAATCTACACCCTTTTGCCTTTTGATTGCTGCCATGCTGGGATTAGCTCCCGCTGCACAGGCCCAATCTGAGTTGCGAAAAGCAAATAAACATTACGAGAACTATGAGTTTGCCCTGGCGCTGGAGCAATACCAGGTTGCCGTAACAAAGCGCAAACCCGATCTGCAAACTGCCCAGCGCATTGCCGATGCTTACCGCCTGACACGCCGCACCCAGGAAGCTGAGAACTGGTATGCCAAAGTAGTAGCAATGCCAGACCGTAACCCTGTAAACCTGTACCAATACGCTGAAATGCTGCGTAGCAACGGCAAGTATAAAGAGGCCAAGGAGCAGTATATGCGTTGGAGCGAAGAGGCACCGGAAATGGCCGAACGTGCCCAGCAGCTGATAGCAGCCTGCGACCAAAGCACAAAATGGATGCAACAATCACCGGTGGCTGAAGTGAAGCACGAGCAAAGTATAAACTCCGCTAACTTCTCCGAGTTTAGCCCCATGAGCTACGGCAATGGCATCATTTTTACTTCTGACCGTGGCCTGACCTCCGACAATAAGAAAGATATTTATGGCTGGACGGGACGCCCGTACCTGCAGCTTTTCACAGCCCAGAAAGACGACCAGGGTAACTGGAAATCTCCGATGGTGCTGCAGGAAGTAATAAATTCACAGTATCATAATGCCACAGCATCTGCTGCCGAAGATGGCCAGATGCTATACTTTACCAGAACGCACCTGGTTAAAAAACGCAATAACGTAAACCCTGACCCTACCAGCTGGGTGAAAGAGGAGGCGGTAACAGAGTATGTAAACCGACTTGAGATCTTCACTGCAAAAAAACAATCCGGCACCTGGAGCAATATTCAACCATTTATATATAACAAAGTTGAAGAATATTCCGTAGGACATCCTGCACTCTCTGCTGATGGTAAAGTGCTGTACTTTGTATCGGATATGCCAGGCGGGCAAGGCGAAACAGATATTTATTATACCACACGCCAGGCCGATGGCAGCTGGAGCGAACCTGTAAATGCAGGCGCTACTGTAAACACGGCAGGCCGCGAAAGCTTTCCTTATGTAGATAAAGAAGGTAAGTTATACTTTGCTTCGGATGGGCATGCCGGCATGGGAGGCTTGGATATGTTTCAGGCAGAAGGCAAGCACACAGCCTGGACAGGAGTTCGTAACCTGGGTTACCCGCTTAACTCGCCTAAAAACGATTATGGTATTATGTTCGACAGCACAGGCAATAGCGGGCTGTTTTCATCGAACCGCGATGCTGCCGATGGTACTGATGATATCTATAGCTTCGGTAATTTACAGCGACCTGTAGTGCTAGCTGTTAAAACGCTGGAGCGCAAACAGAACGAACAGAAGCGAAATATTCAGGTTGCTTTGCCGCAGGTAAAATTAGTTGTGGCACAAAAGAACCTAAAAGATTCGACTGTGGTTATGACAAATGAAGGGGGACAGTATTTTATGGATGGCCGTAAAGGCAGCACTTACTCCTTCCAGGGCTCAAAAGACGGTTATCTGAACCAATCGGTGCAAGCCGTAATACCGGAAACAGCCGGCGACACAGTGCAGGTGGCATTGTTGTTTGATAAAAATGAAGTAAACAAGGCTATCGTGCTGGAGAATATCTACTACGACCTTGATAAGTGGGACATCAGAGAGGATGCAGCTGCCGAGCTCGATAAGCTGGTGCAAACCCTGATGGATAACCCTGAAATTAAAATAGAAATGAGCGCACATACCGACAGCCGCGAAGGTATGAAGTATAACCAACTGCTCTCCGAGCGCCGCGCAAAAGCCGCAGTTGATTACCTGGTATCAAAAGGAATCAGCAGAAAAAGGCTGACAGCAAAAGGCTACGGTAAAACCAGACTGGTAAATGGTTGCGCTGAAGGTGTGCAGTGCTCCGAAGAAGAGCACCAGCTCAATAGAAGAACAGAATTCAAGATCAGGTAATACTGACTGAAAAATATCTCATTAGCTTTCATAGTTTGGAAAGGCTCCGCAGTTTCTGTCGGAGCTTTTTTGCTTTCTGGGGCAGCTATAATAAAGTTAAGAAGGCTAAATTACTAACCCAGAACCGCAGCTGCACGTTTTGCTACTTATCTTCGGTAACTATGAAATTAACCTTACTACTCTATCTGCTTCCGGTATTTATACTTTGTACCTTGCCCTTTAACTCCTGGGCACAAACAAGTATAGCCGGGCAAGTGCTTGATGCCAGAAGCAAATTACCACTCGAAGGCGTAACCATCAGCACAAACACAGGGCAACAAACTATAAGCAGCAAAAGCGGTGATTTTATGCTGATAACAGCTGATGCCTCCGTTTTATACTTTAGCTACCTGAGCTACCAAACGCAAACTATAACGCTACCAGTTTCAGCTCCTGAACTTAAAGTATACCTGCAACCAACAGCTGCCGCTTTGCAGGAAGTAGTTGTAACAGGTTACCAGAGCAACCGCCCGCTGCTGGAAACAGCCGGCGCGCTAAGTATAGTTGGCAGCGATGTGATCAGCAGGTTTGATGAAAGCTCTTTGGTAAGGGCCGTGAATACAGCGCCGGGCGTACGCATGGACGAACGTGCACCAGCCAGTTACCGCCTCTCAATTCGTGGCAGTACCTTACGCTCGCCTTACGGCATCCGGAACATAAAACTATACTTTAACGGCATGCCGCTAACAGAGGCAAATGGCACTACTGCCCTTAATTTAATAGATGCGGCAAGTATAGGAAGTATGGAAATCCTGAAAGGGCCGACTGCCAGTATTTATGGTGCAGGTACCGGTGGCACAATACTTTTAGAACCCAAACGTGCCGAGGCAGATAAACAACAGGTGCAGGTTGGAGCGACAGTAGGTTCGTATGGTTTCCGGAAGTATACCGCTACTGCTACAGCTGGTAACAGTAAAAGTAATGTGTTGGTGCAGTATGCCCGCCAGCAATATGATGGCTACCGCGAGCAATCAGCTCTTGACAGGCATGTGCTTCTCTTATCGCCTGAGTTTTATATTTCCGATAAGCAAACCATAGCCGCAAACATACTTTACACCGATCTGTACTATGAGCTGCCGGGAGGAATTACAAAAGAACAATACGATCAGAATCCGCGTCAGGCGCGGGGCGGTATGTCTGGCAGCGTGCGGCAACAGGCATCCATCGACCTGCAAAGTATAAATGTTGGGCTAAAGCAGGAATACAAATTCAGTGATAACTGGCGCAACACTACCTCAGTTTATACTTTGCACCGCTTCCGCGAAAATCCTTTTAACACAGATTATGAACGTGTGGCAAACCAGGAATATGGCGGCCGTACCAGTTTTACCCATTCTGCCAGTTTAGGAAGTATACCTACAGTTTATACTTTTGGTGCAGAATTTCAGCGTGGGTTTGAAGCAGCCCGCACTTATAATAACAATGCAGGCACGCCCGACAGCCTGCGCACCGATGATGAAGTAATTGCTAAAACCGGTTTTATTTTTGGCCAGGCCGAGCTTGAGCTTCCTGCTGATTTTATACTTACCCTGGCACTCAGCCTGAATGATACAAAGTATAACATTACCAGATTAAAGCAGGCAGCTACGGGGCAGTACAAGTATAACCGCGATTTTAAGGCCGTAGTATCGCCGCGGGTAGCATTGCTGAAGAAGCTTACTGACCAGGTGTCGGCACATGTCAGCATCAGCAGCGGTTTTTCGCCGCCCACTGAGGAAGAATTGCTTCCATCGGATGGCAGTCTGAATAAAGACCTGGAAGCCGAAAAAGGGATAAATTATGAAGCTGGGCTAAGAGGTAGCACTAGTAATAATAGGTTTACTTATGATGTGGTAGGCTTTTACTTCCGCCTGAACGAAACGATTGTAAGCCGGCAGAATGCATTGGGCGTGGCGGTGTTCCGGAATGTAGGCTCTACAGCACAGAAAGGAATAGAAACAGCACTAGGTTATACTTTGCTGGAAAATCAGGACCAGCTTTTAACACTGCTCAAGCTATGGACAAGCTATACTTACAGCCATTTCAGGTTTAAAGAATATCAAAAAGATCAGGAAGATCTGTCAGGCAATAAGCTTACAGGCGTGGCACCGCATACACTTACGGCTGGCCTCGACCTTAATACCAAACCGGGTTTATACTTTAACCTGACCTCCAATTATGTTGATAAAACGCTACTAAACGATGAAAATACCGTTTTTGCTGACAGTTACTTTATACTTGCGGCCCGTGCCGGTTATCGTAAAAGTATAGCCAGGCATTTTGAGCTGGAAGTTTTTGCCGGCGCAGATAACATAACAGATCAGAAGTATAGCCTGGGCAACGACCTGAATGCTTTTGGCGGACGCTACTTTCAGCCGGCACCTAACCGGAATTACTACGGCGGCCTCACTCTGAAGTATAAACTATAACATTCATGCTTTTTACCTGGCTGCCGTACCCACCGGATACCCTGAAAGTATGCTTGCAACTGCTCTGTTTATTTCCCGGCTATCTGCTTTGGTTTCTGTTATTCCGTCCGTTACCCACCCGCGCCATACCAGCTGGTTTGTATCCGGGTCTATCAGATCAATAATGAGAGTGCCTTTAGGGTAAGCAGCCACCGTACGGTAGTCAGGTAGGCGACTTGTATCATAATTATAGCGGTAGCCATACCAGTAGCTATACCCATAGCCGAAGCCGGGTGCAAATGCATCAGCCGGAATATCTTGTGCAGGCTGGCCAATATTGAGGTCGTAAGCTAATAACAGGTCTGGGTCTGATGTGGCTGGCGCGAGGCCTTTCTTTACCAGTTCGCTTTCTATGGCTAGTCTTAGCCGTTTATCTATATCAGTGCTATAAGTTGCCTGGCCAGATTGAATATTGGCAGCAGGCGTAGCTTGGTACCAGCCAAAGGTGCGAAACCGCTGGAAATCTGTTGCCCGATCGAAAGATGCCTGCACATCAGAACCAGGTGCGCAGCTAATAAGGTTAAGGAGGAAAAGTAAAGTATAAATGGCGCCAATGCCGTGCCTTTTCAGAGAAGCTCCCATAATGTTGTAGCCTTTTTATTAGCTACTATACGCGGCAAGGTTAACGAGAGCTGAATTACGAAGAGGGATTAACGGAGCTTGCGGCGGCTCTTTTTCAGAATAAGTTCGTTGGCAACCCAGGCTTCCAGTTCTTCAGCCATTGATTTGGTGTTGCCATTGCTATTATTTGTCTCAGCTATTTCGCCTGCGGTTTTGTTAGAGCCAGGTATAAAGTCAGCTTGTGGTAACAGGTTCAGGTGTTGTTTTGTAACCTGAGGTATAGCAGCATTGCTTTCAGCTGTAGCATTTGTTGCTTTCTCTTTATTAGTATCATCTACTCTCGCAGCAGCAGTGTAATTAAATGGGGTATTACCGGCCTGCACTACCTGCGCATTTGCAGTAGAGCATAACAGGCAAAACGCTACCAGAAGTTGTAATACAGCTGCTTTCTTCATGGCAATTAAAGAATAAAGTCAATAAATAATTGTAACAGTACAAAGGTAAGAAAATATGTATAGCGAAATCTATATTTTCTAAATACAAGTATATTTTACCTGTTTAAAGTGCTTGTTATGCCGGGTTGTTATAGAGGTTTATTTGGGTGGGTACTGCGAGAGTATTTTGCTTACCGAACCTCTGATATCTCTTTCGTCTGTCTGGTCGGCTTCAATTTCTCCTTCTGCTACACCGCGCCAAACCAGCTCATTTGTTTTGGGGTTTACCAGATCGATGATTAAGGTGCCCGTCGGGTATTGGGTTATACTTTTGGAGTTGGGTACGCCGTTCACATCATACTTAAACCGGTAGCCATACCAGTAACTATACCCATAGCCAAAACCAGGTGCTAAATCTGCATTTTCTGCCTGTTTTTCCTCTAGTGCCACATCAAAAGCGATCAAGATATCCGGGTTAGCTGCATCAGGTAAGATGCCTTTCTTTACGAATGCTGCTTCCACAGCTGTTTTTACACGTCGGTCTACTTCCGGATCGTAGCCGGTTCTGAGGTTATTGGCTGCCTCTGCCGGATACCAGGCAAAAGTCTTGTACTGCTTAAAATCGGCTGAGCGGTTGAAACTGCTCTGCACATTCATAGTTGGCTGGCAGCTAATCATTCCTACTATACTTGTCAGGAGTAAAAGCAGGCTAATACCTTTAATCTCGAAGCTTTTCATGGTTCTATCATTAAGTGGCAGCAAGTATAAAGTATACGCTATTGGTGGTAGGTTGATAAAAACAGTTTTGAAGTATAAAAGATGTATGAAAAGCAGTAAAAGCAAAAAGCCTGACACATTGCTGCGTCAGGCTTTTCTGTATTTAAAAAGATGTTTTTAAACTGCAGTCATCTCCTGGCTCTGCTCATTATAAGCTTCAATCGGAGCACAAGAGCAAACCAGGTTACGGTCGCCGTAAGCGCTGTCGATGCGGCTAACAGTTGGCCATACTTTGTTTTCGCGCAGGTAAGCCATCGGGAATACTGCTTTCTCACGAGAGTAAGGTCTTTCCCAGTTCTCTACCATTACAACCTTCATCGTATGTGGCGCATTCTTCAGCACGTTATTCTTCTGGTCAGCTTTGCCGGCTTCAATCTCACGAATCTCCTCTCGTATCGAGATCATCACTTCGCAGAATCTATCCAGTTCTTCCTGTGCTTCAGACTCGGTTGGCTCTACCATCAGCGTACCAGCTACCGGGAATGATACAGTCGGCGCATGGAAACCATAGTCCATTAAACGCTTCGCGATATCTTCTACCTCTACGCCATACTTCTTGAACTCACGGCAATCCAGGATCATCTCGTGTGCACAACGGCCTTTAGAGCCAACGTAAAGCACAGGGTAGTGCTGCTCCAGGCGAGCCTTGATATAGTTCGCATTCAGGATTGCAATCTTCGTAGCCTCTGTTAAACCTTCGCCGCCCATCATGGCAATGTAAGCATAAGAGATAGGCAGGATAGATGCAGAGCCCCAAGGCGCAGCCGAGATAGCGTTGATCGCATCCTTACGACCCAAATCAACCACAGCGTGACCAGGCAGGAACGGAGCCAGGTCTTTTACCACACCGATTGGACCCATGCCAGGACCACCACCACCGTGAGGTATACAGAAGGTCTTGTGCAGGTTCAGGTGGCAAACATCGGCACCGATGTGCGCCGGCGAAGTTAAACCAACCTGAGCGTTCATGTTGGCACCGTCCATGTAAACACGACCACCATTGTCATGTATGATCTGGCAGATCTCGATGATAGACTCCTCATATACACCGTGTGTAGATGGGTACGTCACCATTAAGCAAGACAGCTCATTCTTATATTGTTCAGCTTTCGCGCGCAGGTCAGCAACATCAATATTACCTTTTTCATCGCACTTCACAATCACCACTTTCATGCCGGCCATTACCGCAGATGCTGGGTTAGTACCGTGTGCAGAAGATGGAATAAGCGCAACTGTGCGGTGATGATCGCCGCGTGACTCATGGTAAGCACGGATAACCATCAGGCCAGCGTACTCGCCCTGCGCACCTGAGTTAGGCTGCAGCGATACTGCATCGAAACGGGTGATCTCACAAAGCCATGCTTCCAGGTCTTTAAATATCTGTGCATAACCTTTTGTCTGGTCAGCTGGAGCAAACGGGTGCAACTGCCCGATCTCTGGCCATGTAACCGGGATCATCTCAGCAGTAGCATTCAGCTTCATAGTACAAGAACCCAGGGAGATCATCGAGTGAACAAGAGAAATGTCTTTGTTCTCCAGGTGCTTCATGTAGCGCAGGATCTCGTGCTCAGAGTGGTGCTTGTTAAACACTTCGTGCGTCAGGTACTCGCTCTTACGGATCAGGCTATCAGCCCAGGTTACTTCAGTTTCTTCCGGTAACGCATCTATAGTTAGTACGTCCGCAGATTTACCGGCCACCTTCGCAAATACAGCAACTATAGCTTTAATATCTGCCAGGTTTGTGTTCTGGTGAAGTGAGATACCGATGTTGTTCTCACCGAAATAACGGAAGTTGATACCAGCCGCTTCAGCCTCAGTACGGATAGCATCTCTCAACTCAGCGCTTTCTACAGCAATTTTCAGCGTATCGAAATACTGTTCGTTCTGCTGCTCAAAGCCTAATGCTTTCAAGCCATCTTCTAACTGCTGGGCTAAGGCGTGTGTGTTAAGGCCGATATACTTCAGGCGACGTGGGCCATGATAAACGGCATACATACCAGCAATAACAGCTAATAATACCTGTGCAGTACAGATGTTGGAAGTAGCTTTCTCACGGCGGATATGCTGCTCACGTGTCTGCAGGGCCATGCGGTAAGCCTTGTTACCAGCTGCATCTACAGAAATACCAATAATACGGCCCGGGATAACACGCTTAAAAGAATCCTTTGTAGCAAAGTAAGCAGCATGCGGACCACCAAAGCCCATTGGTACACCAAAACGCTGGGTAGTTCCAACTACAGCATCAGCGCCCATCTCACCCGGAGGTGTTAATAAAGTAAGCGAAAGAATATCGGCAGCAACAGCTACGAACATTTCCTGCTCGTGTGCTTTTGCTATGAAATCTGTATAGTCAAAAATGGCACCATCGGCAGCAGGGTATTGCACCAGCGCACCAAATAATGTTTCATCAGAGAAATCTACTTCACGGTGATCACCGATAACCAGTTCAATACCGATCGGAATAGCACGCGAAAGCAGGATATCTATAGTTTGTGGCAACACCAGTTCCGATACAAAGAAACGGTTGGCTGCTTTGCGGGCGCCTTTACGGTTTGCAAAGAACATACCCATCGCCTCGGCAGCTGCAGTACCTTCGTCCAGCAACGATGCATTGGCGATCTCCATACCTGTCAGGTCCATTACCATGGTCTGGTAATTGATCAAAGCCTCCAAACGGCCCTGTGCAATCTCAGCCTGGTACGGAGTATAGGCAGTATACCATCCCGGGTTCTCCATAATATTACGAAGTATAACCGGAGGCATGATTGTGTCGTTGTAGCCTAAGCCGATATACGACTTATATAGTTTGTTCTGCTTCGCGATCTGCGAGAACTGGTTCAGGAACTCAGTCTCTGTCAGAGCTGCTGGCAGGTTTAATGGGTTTTTAAGTCGGATGGCGGCCGGTACGGTCTCCTCAATCAGCTGATCCAGCGAGTCTACCCCGATGGTCTTAAGCATATCCTGCATCTGTTCTTTGTCAGGGCCGTTGTGGCGCTCCTTAAACACGTCTGCAGGTTTGGTTTTAAATATCATAGCAGTGATCTATTGATTGGGAATTATGGATTTTAAAATCTTAAAAGGAGCGATGTGTTGCTACCCTTTCATTTTTTACAAAAGTAATAGTAAATGTTTATTATATTGAAGCTTAAAAGCTAAATAGTTCGAGCTCTATTACAATGCTTAAGATATAAAAGTAGATTATATCTAAACGCTGCCGCAGGGGGCTTATACTTTAACCCTTAGCAGACTGCTTAACACTTTTTAACCGATAACAATTCAAGAACACAAACAGATGCGTAAAGTTAAGATCGGAATCATAAAGGAAGGAAAAGTGCCGGTAGATAAGCGTGTGCCGCTAACGCCAAAAAAGTGTATAGAAGCCATGCAGGAGTTTCCGGGTGCAGAGATAATAGTACAGCCCAGCGAGGTAAGATGCTTTAAGGATGACGAATACCGGGAGCTTAATATACCAATGCAGGAAGATCTGAGCCAGTGTGATGTACTGATGGGCGTTAAAGAAGTGCCGATTGATCAGCTTATACCTAACAAAACATACTTCTTCTTTTCACATACTATAAAAAAGCAGCCCCATAATGCTAAACTCCTGCGGGCTATACTTGACAAGAACATTACTTTAATAGATTACGAAACCCTGACAGATAATAAAGGACAGCGTGTAGTGGCTTTCGGCAGGTATGCCGGTATAGTTGGTGCCTATAATGGTATACTTACCTATGGTAAAAAATGGAACCTGTTCGATTTAAAGCCAGCTTACCAGTGCCACGAAATGGAAGACATGCAGGAAGAGTATTTTAAGGTAAAGCTTCCCCCTATAAAGATAGCCGTTACAGGTGGTGGCAGGGTAGCTGGTGGGGCCATGGAGGTGCTGGATAAAATGGGTATCAGAAAAGTAAGCGTTTTTGATTACTTATATAAGCAATTTAATGAGCCTGTTTATGCACAGTTGCATTCCGGAGATTACAATACCCGCCCGGATGTAGAAGTATGGGACTCGCCTGATTTTTATACGCACCCTGAACTATACCAGTCTACTTTCCGCAAATTCACCCGCGTTACAGATCTATTATTAGCCTGTGCCTATTGGAACCCTAGTGCACCAAAGCTTTTTACAGAAGAAGATACCCGCCAACCTGATTTTCAAATAGATACAATTGCTGATATTACCTGCGATGTAGATGGCTCCATACCTACAACCAAACGCTCTTCTACTATAATAGAGCCCGCCTACGATTACAACCCGCAAACAGGAGAACTGGAACAAGCCTATAGTCGCCGCGACAACATTACTATTATGGCAGTAGATAACCTGCCTTGCGAATTGCCACGTAATGCCTCCCGTGATTTCGGACGTAACCTGCTAGACTATGTATTTCCGCAGCTATTTAACAATGACGAAGGAGGGATGCTGGAAAGAGCAACTATAGCCAGAAGCGGTGAACTAACTACAAAGTATAAATACCTGCAGGATTACGTGGAGGCGGTCAAGGTGTTATAGATAAGCGAACCTTACGCTATTATATATAAAG